>NZ_CP187547.1:622500-2875687 GCF_049860815.1 Tepidimonas sp. HKU78 | reverse complement strand
CGGGTCACGCAGTCCGAATTATCACCCACCCGCTGTCCGTGACAGGCGCGGCCGTTGTCGCGGTCCATGCACCCGCAGGGGGCTGCGTTCACGGCGGCACTCAATCGTAGCGGCGCTGGTAGAGCAGTTCCACGGCTTGCTCGTCGCCCGCGCGGGCGCGCAGTGTCAGATGGCGGGAGAGGTCGTACAGCACCGACACCGTACCCACCAAACCAAAAACACTGCGCTGGTAGCCAAGGTAAAGCCGATCGGAGAGGCGTTTTCCCAGCGATACCGATGCCGCGCGCACGCTGCCATCACCCTGGGGACCACCGGTGTCGACGCTGAGCTCGTCGAGCCCCAGGCGGGCTGGGAGTGAGGGACTTCCACCCTGGCGGGCACTCAGCAGTGCCAAGGCGGCACGCTGCACGAGCGCGGCCTCGGCGCCGGCACCACTCAGGGGGCGGCCCAATATCAGCCAGGCCAGGATGTCGGTCTCGGGCAGGGCTGGATCGGCGTACAGGCGCACACGCGGTGCCTGCGCCGTACCCGAGACTGTGATGCCCACGGTCTGCTGGGATACGGTTCGGGTTGCCAACAGGTCCAGCGCGGGGTTGTCGATGGCACCATTGAAACGCAATACCCCGTGCGTCAGGGTCAAACGCTGGCCGTAGATGCGGTAGTGCCCGTCCACGGTGCGCACTTCACCGACCAGTTGTGGGGCCAGGTCGTCGCGCTGCCGCCAGTGCAGCGTTCCGCGTAAACCGGTGTCCAGCCCACGGCCACTGATACGGGCATCGGCGCCGAGATCGATGCCGAGGTCCACGGACCCGGTCCATCCAGCGGGCCATAGGGACGGCATGGCGGATGGCGTGCGCCCGCGCACCACGACGTCGGCGCTCAATGTCGGCGTGTCCTCGTTCGGTAGCAGCCAGCGCAGCGTATCCAGCCGCAGCTGACCACCGAGGTCGAGGCGACGTTGCTGCGCACGCATGTCGAGCATGCCGCTCAGAACGACTCTTCGGTCGACACGCGCCAGTGGGCGCCAGCGATCCGCGCGCGCGGTCAGCGCAACGCGCGGTGTACGGGTTTCGGCATCCCATTGCGCCCAGCCGCTGAGCTGTAGCGTGCCGCCGATATCATCGGCTGGGTCGTTGGCAGCCGTGCGCAGCGTCAGCGCCTGCAGGGTCAACCGGTGGTCGGCCACAGTGGCGCGCAGGGGGCTGACACGCCAGTCGATGCCCTCGGCTCGTTGGGTCAGACGTATGTCGTCACCGGTGAGGGAGCCACTCCACTCGGGCTCGCTCCAGCTACCGCTGATGGCGACGTTGGCTTGGAGCTGGCCATCGATACGCCAGCCGGGGGGCAACCAAGGGGTCAATACCGCCAGGGGCGGTGTGCGCAGGCGTGCCGTGCCGCGCACGGCCGCATCAGGCGGCGGCAGCCAGGGCAGGGTAGCCATCGTCGCCTGGTGGGAGGCAGGCCAGTTCAGCGTCAGCTGAATGTCGGCGTCACCGCCCAGGCGGCTATCCCAGCGCAGCCGGGCCTGGGCTGTGGCGCCGTCCCAGCGTAGGTGCGCGAAGGCCTCGCGCAAGCCTGCCGCGGGTGCCGGCTCGACTTCGGTCAGCGCGCGCAGCCACACATCCCCATGGTTTCGTTGCAAGGTCACGGCCAGATGCGGGCGGGTCCGTCGTGCCGCCTCTGCGGTCAGCGGCAGGGTCACGTCCCATTGCGCCCCTAAGGCAAAGGACGCATCGGGCTGCAGGGGGGCATCTGCGGGTGGTTCGAACCCCAGGGCGGCCAGCCATGGGGTCAGCGGCAGGGAGCCGGTTTGTCCCGCAAGCTGCACCACGCCGGCTTCCCACACCAGATGCTGTAGCCTCAGCTGCGCCGAGGCGTCGCCGGCATGCACGAGCAGCGGCACGTCGTTGGCCCAAACGCGGGCCGTGTGCGGGTTTTCGCCGCTCCACGCAACGGTGGCGTCGGGCAGCGCCAGCCGCAGTGTGCGTGGCGTCCGCGGTAGCGTGGCGCTGGCGCGGAGGTGAGCGCGGTGGCCCTCGCCGGTGGCTTCGAACCGCATCGTTTGCACACGCAGCGGGCGGTCGCGGGTGTCACCCATAGGGGGCCACTGCAGTCGGTGGCTGCTCAACATCAGCCGCCAGGGGTCGGCGCCGCGAGCGTCGCGCAGCGGCAGCCGCGAACCCCAGTACGCCTGCACCATCACATCGCCGTCGGGCACAGCATCGGCGGCGCGGGCGATGCGTTGCGCCAGCTCCGGCGCGATGGCGGACGCGCGCGCAGCACCGTCCTGCAGCCAGCGCCGCAGGTGGCTAAGGTCATCGCCGCGCAGCGCGAGCTGGCCCCCGTGCGGCAAGGCGAGCAGGCGCTGGCCCAAGGGCAGCGCTCCCTCGGCCTCGAGCCGCGCGCCGGGCACGGTGGCCGCCAGCGTGCCCGTGACCTGCTGGCCGGGGTACCAACGGCCGCGCGCGTGTGCGTGCAGCGTTGCACCCCAACGTAACGAGGCGTCGAATGTCGCTGGGACGGCCGCAGAATGCCGTGCCGTGTTGCCTCGCTGCCATTGCAGCACGGCTTGTAACGGGGTGGGATCCAGTCCTGCCCACACCCGCGCAGGGTCGAGGTCGTGTAGCGTCAGGCTTAGGGTATGGACGGCGTCCACGGTGAGCCTGCCCTCGGCTGGCGGGACGGCGTTGGCGCGCGCGGTCAGTTGGCCCTGGGCCAGGCGCGCTTGCAGCGCTTCGATAATGAGGGTCGAACCATCGTGGCGCAGGATCAAGTCGACGCTGTCCAGCGGCAGTCCGCCACGGTTCCAGGGGGCTGGGCGGGCGTTGCGCAGCGAGGCGCGTAGTCGTCCGCTTGTCCCGTCGGCAGCGTCGGCATCGGGTTGCCACCGTGCGGTGCCGCTCAGATGGGTGTGTGGTGCCCCCGGCCACAGTAGGGCCAGGTCCAGCGCCTGCGTATCGAGTGTCAAGGCGCGCACCGGCCACGCCGCCCAGGGCGCAACGGTCAGATCGGCACTCAGCGTCATGGCGGGGGCATTACCGCTGCGTTCGGCGTGCCAGGTCAGCGCCGCACGCAAGGCCGCGTCGGTGCGCAGGGGGCCATCGAGGCGCAGCTGCATTGGTCCAGCCTGTGCAGGCCATCCGATGCGTTGACCGGACCACTGCCCCTTTGCATCGAAGGCGACCGTTACCTGTGACCCTGCCTGTAGCGCCAGTGTGGCATGGCCGCGCCAGCGCAACTGTCCGCTGGGGTGTGTCAGGCGCACCGTCGCAGTTTCGATGACCAGGGTGTGGCTGACCGTGGTGGCATCGTTCGCTGCTCGCACGGCGCCATGGTTTTGCGCCGTGGGCGCAAGGGACGAGGCATCTGCGTGCGCCGAAGCAGGGGGCGTCGGGTCGGCAGCAGCGCCGTTGCTGCCGACGTAGCGATATTCGGCCTGCAGCTGCTCGACGGTGACCCCGTCGCTGTCGAGCCGGGTAAGGTGTATTGGAACCTGGAGATCGGCGAGCCAGGGCAGCCGCAGTGCGCGGGCCTCGGGCGGCGGTGGCAAACCAGTGGTATCAGGGTGGACGCGCTCGCGCCGTAAAGTGACGATCCGGGCCCCTAGGGTCTGCAAGGCCACGCGTCGCTCACGCCACAGGCGCGGCCAGAAGTCGGCCGCCCAGCGCCAGTGCAGGCCCTCCACGTGCAGGCTGAAGCTTGGGCCATCCAGACGCAACGTGTCGATCTCGCCGCCTACCGCCAAGGGACCCCGTGCGCCGCTCCAGGTCAACTGCCACTCGGGGCCCAGCCAGCGTTGGCCCCAGGTCAGGGTCTGTGGTAGTGAGGTGTCCTGTCGCAGCCAGGTCAGGGCGGCGATCAGCAGCGCCAGGAGCAGTCCGGCCAAGGCGCCAGCAGCCGCCAGTATCCCCACTGCCAGTCGGCGCAGGCGGCCGCGCATCCAAAAGTGGCCGCGGGCGTTGCCTGGATCGACATTTCGCGCTGGTATCGGCTCAGCGGCGTCGGACGGGGTCGAACCGGTGATGTGCATCATCAGAATACGAAACCGACGCCCAGATGCAGCCGCCAGCGGCGATCCCGTACCGCGTAGGCGAGGTCGGCGCGCAGTGGCCCCACCGGGCTGCGATAACGCAATCCGGCACCCACGCCCAATGCGCTCTCCCGCGCCGACCAGCGATCGCCAGCCGTCGCGCCGTCCACGAACAGCGCCAGTTCCCACGGGGTGAGGGCGCCGTCGTGGCGCCAGGGACGCTGCCATTCCAGGCTGGCCAGTGCCAGCAGTCGGGCCGCCTGTGGCGCGCCGCCGTCGCCGGGGGCGCCGATGCTGCGGGGGGCGTAGCCGCGCACACTGCCGTCGCCGCCGGCCCAAAAACGCAGGCTGACCGGCACGCGGGCGCCGGCTGCTGCCCACACGGCGCCGCCCTCCAGCGTCAACGCCAGCCGTTGTCCCCGGCTGTCGTCTGCCGGCGACCACAGCAGCAGGGCGCGCGCTCGTGCGCGCGCGTAGGGGCGTTGCTCGGGGGTTCGGGTCCAGCCGGCACCCAGTTCGGCCACTAAGCCGTAGCCGTGTCGGGGGTCGTCCAGATCGTCGAATGCGCGACGGGTCCATGTCCATCCCGCGCCCAGGCCACTGGCACGTTCAGGGGCGGCACCGGCACGGCGTTCGGTCGAGGTGTCCCACTGCACGAATAGGGCACGGTCCAGCCGCAGGCCCGGTTGTTCGCGCGTCCAGCGCCATTGCTGCGTCCGCGTGTGCGACTCGTCGCGTTGCGCTTCGGCTTGCCAGCCCAGACGCTGGCGCCACCCTTGGCCGTCGAGCGGGCTGACACCTTCGAGGCCAACGATCGTGTCCTTTTGCGTCCAGCGCAGCCGCGTATCCAGCCGCCAGTCCAAGCCGGGCAGCCGAAGGTGGGTGTACTCGGCACTCAGCCGCCCGCCGCTGTCGGTGCTCAGCCCCAGTCCGATTTGCAGACGCTGGCGTGGCGCCTCGCGCACCTGTACACGCACCGGCAGCGCATCGGGCGGACCGTCGTCGGCCAACAGGACGAAGGCGCTGTCGTACAGGCCACTTTGCGTGAGTTGCCGTTGGGCGGCCAGCAGCAGCGTCTCATCGTAGGGCAGGCCAGCACGCAACCCGGCGCGCTCGGCCCAGCGCAGCGCTTGTTCGTCGGGGTAGCGCTGTGCCCCTTCTACCTGCGCCGGACCAAGCCGGATGGCGGGTCCGCTGTCCCAATGCAGGTGCAACGTGGCGCGAGCGCGTTCGGGGTCGATGTCGGCGCGGCTGGCGACCAGACGGGCCCGCGCGAAGTCGCGCTGCTGCAGAGTCCGAAGTGCTTCCCGTTTGGCTTCATCCCAAGCTGCCTGAGTGAAGTATGCGCCCTCCGGTAGGCGCCACTGGCGGCGTACTTCGGTCACGAGGCGTTCGGTCCGTTCAGGATCGGGTCCGTCCAGTCGCAGGTCCACCGCCTCGATGGTGGTGCGCGGTCCTGGCTGCACCTGCAGGTGCAGCCGCGGCGGCTGTATCTCCGGCGGGCTGAGCACCACTTGGATCAGGGGACTGAAATAGCCTTGGGTGGCCAGCAAATCACGCGCTTGTGTCGGCAGTGTCGTTTCGATGCGCAGTAACTCGCTGCGGGTGAGGTCGGGTACGGCGCGCAAGCGCTGCGCGTCGAGGTGTTGCTGCAGCAGCGCGGCCAGCGCAGGCGGGGCATCGATGTCGAGCGTGAAGGCGCTGGGGCTCGGTTCAGGGGGGGCGGCGTCGGCGCTGGGGGCACTCGCGCAACCGGCCAAGGCGGCACTCAACAGAACGGCCCATACAGCCCGGTACCAGTCCATACCGGTGGGCCAGTACCCGCGCGTCACCGTTGGCGCGGGCGCCGCCATGGGCCGTCGAACGCTGGGTGGTACCCGCGACCGCGGGTGCCGCTCGGCAGCACTCATTTGGACAGCAGCCGCATCGCCTCCTCCAGACCCTTGAGGGTGAGGGGAAACATGCGTCCGCCCATGAGTTGCTGGATGATGGCGATGCTTTGGCGGTAGGCCCACAGACCCTGCGGCTCGGGGTTGATCCAGACGTGGTGCGGAAAGGCGTGGGTGAGGCGCTGCAGCCACTCGGCCCCTGGCTCCTCGTTGTTGTACTCGACGCTGCCGCCGGGTTGCAAAATCTCATAGGGGCTCATGGTCGCGTCGCCGACGAAGATCAGCTTGTAGTCTTTGTTGTAGCGGCGGATCACGTCCCAGGTCGGGAACTTCTCGGCGTAGCGGCGGCGGTTGTTTTTCCACAGATAGTCGTAGACGCAGTTGTGGAAGTAATAAAACTCCAGGTGCTTGAATTCGGCCCGTGCCGCCGAAAAGAGTTCCTCGACGCGTTGGACGTGCTCGTCCATCGTGCCGCCGACGTCCATCAGCAGCAGGACTTTGACGTGGTTGTGCCGCTCGGGCACCATCTTGAGGTCCAGGTAGCCGGCGTTGGCGGCGGTGGCACGGATGGTGTCGGGCAGGTCCAGCTCCAGTTCTGAGCCCTCGCGCGCAAAGCGCCGCAGCCGGCGCAGCGCCATCTTGAGGTTGCGCGTGCCCAGCTCCTGTGAGTCGTCGTAGTCGCGGTACAGGCGCTGGTCCCACACCTTGACGGCGCTGCGCCCGCCTCCCTTGCCGCCGATGCGGATGCCCTGCGGGTTGTAGCCCCCGTGGCCAAAGGGGCTGGTGCCGCCGGTGCCGATCCACTTGCTGCCGCCCTCGTGGCGTTCCTTTTGTTCCTCCAGCCGCTTGCGCAGCTCCTCCATCAGTTCGTCCCACTCCAGCCGCGGGGCGTTGGCCTTTTGCTCGTCGGACAACAGGCGCTGCAGCGTCTGGCGCAGCCAGTCGGCGGGGATTTCCTGGGAAAAGTCCGCGATCTGCTCCACACCGCGAAAGTACGCCGCAAAGGCGCGATCGAACTTGTCGTAGTGCCGCTCGTCCTTGACCAACGTGGTGCGCGCCAGGTAGTAAAAATCGTCGATCGAGCACGCCTCCGGGTTGCGCGGGCCGACCACACCCGCCTGCAGCGCCTCCAGCAGCGTCAGGTACTCCTTGACCGACACGGGCAACCGCGCCGCGCGCAAGGTGTAGAAAAAGTCGATCAGCATCGGGCGGTCAACGGTTGCGCTGGTTCATGAAGACGAGCTTTTCGAACAGCACCAAGTCCTGCTCGTTCTTGAGCAGCGCCCCCACCAGCGGTGGCACGGTCAGTTTGCCGTCGGCGGACTGCAGGCTGCTCGGGGCGATGTCTTCGGCCGCCAGCAGCCGCAGCCAGTCCAGCAGCTCCGAGGTGGAGGGCTTTTTCTTCAGGCCCGGCAGTTGTCGGATGTCGAAGAACGTGCGCATGGCGGCGCTGACCAGCTCGTCCTTCAGGCCAGGGAAGTGCACGTCCACGATCTGCTTCATCGTGGCCGGCTCGGGGAAGCGGATGTAGTGGAAGAAGCAGCGGCGCAGAAAGGCGTCGGGCAGGTCTTTCTCGTTGTTCGACGTGATGAAGACCAGCGGCCGGTGCCGGGCGCGGATGAGCTCGCGCGTCTCGTAGCAGTAAAACTCCATGCGGTCGAGTTCGCGCAACAGGTCGTTGGGAAATTCGATGTCGGCCTTGTCGATTTCGTCGATCAGCAGCGCCACGGGCCGATCGGCTTCGAACGCCTGCCACAGCACGCCCTTGACGATGTAGTGGCGGATGTCCTTGACCCGGTCGTCGCCGAGCTGGCTGTCGCGCAGGCGGCTGACCGCGTCGTACTCATAGAGCCCCTGCTGGGCCTTGGTGGTGGACTTGATGTGCCACTGCAGCAGTGGCATGTCGAGCGCGCGCGCCACCTCCTCGGCGAGCATGGTCTTGCCCGTGCCGGGCTCGCCTTTGAGCAGCAGAGGCCGCTGCAGGCGGATGGCTGCGTTGACCGCCAGCACCAGATCTGGCGTGGCGACGTAAGAAGGGGTACCCGTGAAAACCATGAGTTCGTCTGCCGTGGTGAAGTGGAACGAGTCTATATAATCGGTCGTTGATTTTTGTCAAACGTCCCTCTCATTGTGCTGGCAACATGAATCGAACGCTGACTCCATTGCTCAAAACCATTGTCGCGGGCGCGACCGTCGTCGCCGCTGCCGCTGTACAGGCCCAGACACCCGCGGGGGACGTCAAAGCCGGTGAGGCCAAAGCCGCGATGTGCATCGGCTGCCATGGCATCCCGGGTTACCAGAACAGCTTCCCCGAGATCCACAAAGTGCCCATGATCTCGGGTCAGTCGGGGCCGTACATTGCCGCAGCCCTGCAAGCCTACCGCAAGGGCGACCGCAAGCACCCCACCATGCGCGGTATCGCGGGTTCGCTGTCCGATCAGGATATCGCCGATCTGGCCGCATACTATGCGAGCCACCAGACCGCTCCGGCGCCCGAACAGCCCAAGGCGGCGTCTGCCGCCGTGGCGGCTTTGCTTGAGAAAGGCGCCTGTGTGTCCTGCCACGGTGCCAATTTCAGCAAACCGATCGACCCCAGCTACCCCAAGATCGCTGGCCAGCACGCCGATTACCTGTACGTGGCGCTCAAGTCGTACAAAGTCGAAGGAAACCCGTACATCGGCCGCAACAACGCGATCATGGGGGGCATCGTCCAGCAGTTCAGCAATGCCGAGCTCAAGCAAATGGCCAACTACCTGGCGTCCATCAAGGGCGAACTGACGGTCAAGCCGCAGCCGCGCTTCCGCTGACTGCATCGCTCGCCACGACAGCGACAGCCCCGCACGCCCGTGCGGGGCTGTCGTCGTTTGGGGCATTCCCTTGCCGCCACGCCGGGTTGGGCTACGGGAAAACCCTAGTGCTGGGCTGGTATAATTTTCGGTTTCGCCCAGGCCGCCTCGGCGTGCCTGGTGGTGCAACACGATTGGATGGGGGATCGAGCCATGCAAGGGCTTCATCTGACGGCTGATCTGTACGACTGCCGGGGGGCCGACGGTCTGATGACCGATGCGGCGGTATTGGCCGAGTTGTGCCGACGCCACACGATCGGGGTGGGGCTGACCCTGGTCGATGAAAAATGGCACACGTTTCCGCCCTACGAGGGGCAGCCCGGCGGGGTGACGGGGATGTTGCTGCTGGCCGAGTCGCACCTGGCAGCGCATACCTGGCCCGAGCGGCGCGCCGTCACGCTGGACGTGTACGTCTGCAACTTCACCACCGACAACTCGGCCAAGGCCGAGGCGCTGTTGCGCGAGATCGTGGCCGCATTCGAGCCGCAGCGCAGCGAAATCCACCGCCTGCAGCGCGGCAGCGAGCAGCGCCCCCCGCTCGAGACGATTCTGGAGCCGCTCAACGACGCGGGTGATGCCGTCTACGGCTTCGTCAGCAGCGAGCGCGTGCTGGCGCGGCGCAGCCCGTACCAGACCATTGAGCTGCTGCGCACGCCGCGCTTCGGGTTGGCGATGCGCATCGACGGGCACTTCATGACGTCGGAGGGCGAGGAGTTTTATTACCACGAATGTCTGGTGCACCCGGCGGCGGTCGCACACGGCGCCGTGCGCGACGTGCTCATCATCGGCGGCGGCGATGGCGGTGCCGCCGAGGAGGTGCTCAAGCACCGCAGCGTGCAGCGTGTGGTGATGGCCGAGCTCGACGGCGAGGTGGTGGCGCTGGCGCGCGAGCACCTGCGCGCCGTGCACCGCGGCGTGTTCGACGACCCGCGGCTGGAAGTCAAGATCGGCGACGGGTTGGCGTACGTGGCCGAGACGGCCGAGCGCTTCGACCTGATCTTGCTCGACCTGACCGATCCCGAGACGCCCGCGGGGTCGCTCTATACCGAGGCGTTTTTCCGCTCGCTGCGGCGCATCCTGCGCCCGGGCGGGGCGGTGGTGCTGCACACCGGGACCCCTGTCTTCGAGCCCGATCAGGTTCAGCGTATCAACGCCGCGCTGCGCACGGTGTTCGAGCAGGTGCACCCGTTTGGGCTGTACGTGCCGCTGTACGGCGCGTACTGGGGCTTTGCGGTGGCGTCCGACCGGCTGCAACCCCGTGCGCTGGATGCCGCGACGCTGCAGGCGCGGGTGGACGCCTTGCCCGACCTGCAGTACTACAACGCCGAGGTGCACCCGGCCCTCTTTGCCCTGCCCACTTACTACCGTCGTCTGGTGCAGCCCGAGGTGGCCGCCCCCGCGCGTGCAGCGCTGGCCGAGGCGGCGCTGTAAGCCGCCCCGCCGCTTCAGCCCAGCCGGGCGCGGTGGCGCGCGATCTGGCGCCGCACCTGTTCTGGCGCGGTGCCGCCCACCGTGTTGCGCGCCTGCACGCTGCCCTGTAGGGTCAGGGCCTGGAACACGTCGGCTTCGATCGCGGGGTGAAAGCGCTGCAGGTCGGCCAGCGGCAGGTCGGCCAAGTCCACGCCCAGCCCAGCTGCGTGTCGCACCGCCGCCGCGACGGTCTCGTGCGCGTCGCGAAACGGCACGCCTTTGCGCACCAGGTAGTCCGCCAAGTCAGTGGCGGTGGCGAAGCCCTTGCGCGCGGCGGCCTCCATCGCCTCGCGGTTTACGGTCAGGCCCCCCGAGCGCTCGCCCGTGGCGGGGTCGCGCTCGCCGCCGATCATGTCGATGAAGATGCGCAGCGTGTCGCGCACCGTGTCCACGGTGTCGAACAGCGGCTCTTTGTCTTCCTGGTTGTCTTTGTTGTACGCCAGCGGCTGGCCCTTCATGAGCGTGATCAGGCCCATCAAGTGGCCCACCACGCGCCCCGTCTTGCCGCGCGCCAACTCGGGCACGTCGGGGTTTTTTTTCTGCGGCATGATGGAGCTGCCGGTGGTGAAGCGGTCGGCCAGGCGCACGAAGCCGAAGTTCTGGCTCATCCACAGAATGAGCTCTTCGCTCAGGCGGCTGATGTGCACCATGATGAGCGAGGCGGCGGCGGTGAATTCGATCGCGAAGTCGCGGTCGCTGACCGCGTCCAGGCTGTTGAGGCACAGCTGCGGCTGGCCGTCGTCGTCCACCATGCCCAGCGTGCGTGCCACGCGCTCGCGGTCCAGCGGGTAGGTGGTGCCGGCCAGCGCCGCGCTGCCCAGCGGCAGCCGGTTGGTGCGTCGGCGCACGTCGCGCAGGCGCTCTTCGTCGCGGGCGAACATCTCGACATACGCCAGCAGGTGGTGCGCAAAGCTGACCGGCTGCGCCACCTGCAGGTGGGTGAAGCCCGGCAGGATGACGTCGACATGGCGCTCGGCCACCTCGACCAGCGCGCCTTGCAGCTCGCGCAGCAGCGCGATCAGGCCGTCGATCTCGTCGCGCAGCCACAGGCGCACGTCGGTGGCCACTTGGTCGTTGCGGCTGCGGCCAGTGTGCAGCCGCTTGCCGGCGTCGCCCACCAGCTGCGTCAGGCGCGCTTCGATGTTGAGGTGCACGTCCTCCAGCGCCAGTTTCCACTCGAAAGTGCCGGCTTCGATCTCTTGCGCGATCTGCTGCAGGCCGCGCTGGATGTCGGCCCCGTCTTGCGCGCTGATGATGCCCTGCGCGGCGAGCATCTCGGCGTGCGCGAGCGACCCCTGGATGTCGGCCTTCCACAGCCGCCGGTCGAAAAAGACGCTAGCGGTGTAGCGTTGCACCAGCTCGCTCATGGGTTCGGAAAACAAGGCCGACCAGGCCTGGGATTTGGCATCGAGCTGGTTGTGCGACATGGCAGGTCAGAGGACGGGCGCGCCGATGGACGAAGCTGCAGCGTCGGTTTATAAAGGCGGTGACGTATAAACAGAAGGAAGAAATTGTACCGGCGGCACGGGCGCCGACGGGGTGGGGGTAGACACGATGGTCACTCGGGTGCTGGTGGTCGATGACGAGGCTTTGGCGCGCGAGCGCCTGCGCGATCTGCTGGGGCGGCTGCCCCTGGCGCTGGAGGTGGACGAGGCGTCGGAGGCGCGCAGCGCCTATGCCCGGCTGATCAGCGAACCTTGGGATGTGGTGTTGCTGGACGTGCAGATGCCGGGGCTGGACGGGCTGGGTCTGGCCGAGCTGCTGCGTGGGCGACCGTCGGCGCCGGCCTTGATATTCGTCACTGCGCACGCCGAGCACGCGTTGCGAGCGTTCGAGCTGGACGCGGTGGACTACCTGACCAAACCGGTGCGGCTGGAGCGACTGCAGCAGGCGCTGGACAAGGCGCTGCGCTGGCGCGCGGCGAATGTCCCGGCCACTGGTGCCCCCACCGTGGCGGACGGGGGTGTCGCGGCGGGCAGTCTGGTCATCCACGAACGGGGCCGAACCGAGCGCGTGCCGATCGCCGATATCGTCTACCTCAAGGCCGAACTCAAATACGTGACGGTGCGCACGCGCGAGCGCAGCTACATCTACGATGGCTCGCTGCACGAGTTCGAGCGCGCGCAGCCCGAGCGCTGGCTGCGCATCCACCGCAATGCGTTGGTAGCGCGTGACCGGGTGCGCGCGCTGGAGCGCGTGCACGAACGCCCCAGCGCGCGCGCCGACGAATCGTTCGATGGCTGGGTGGTGCGACTGGACGGGGTGGAAGAACGGCTGCAAGTCTCGCGCCGCCAGCTGCCCGTGGTGCGCGAGGCGCTGCAGGGCGAGCGGCTGGCGTGCTAGCATCGCCGGCATGTCGTCCTCTGCACGCTCCGGGGCTGGGTGCGCCCAGCCCGACACTGCTTTCCCCCCCCTCGACCTGACCATCGCCACCCGCGAAAGCCGCTTGGCCCTGTGGCAGGCCGAGCATGTGCGCGACCATCTGCAACGCCTTGGGCACCGGGTGCGCCTGCTGGGCATGACCACGCGCGGCGACCAGATCCTCGATCGGGCGCTGTCTAAAGTGGGCGGCAAGGGCCTGTTCGTCAAGGAGCTGGAAGTGGCGATGGACGAGGGCCGGGCGGATTTGGCGGTGCATTCCCTCAAAGACGTGCCGATGGAGCTGCCCGCGGGGTTTCGGCTGGCTTGCGTGATGGCGCGCGAAGACCCGCGCGATGCCTGGGTGTCGCCCGTGTGCGACGGGCCCGAGGGCTTGCCCGCGGGGGCGGTGATTGGTACGTCCAGCCTGCGGCGGGTGGTGTTGCTGCGCGAGGCGCTGGCGCGCCTGGGGCGGTCGGACGTTTCCATCGAGCCGCTGCGCGGCAACCTGGATACCCGCCTGCGCAAGCTCGACGAGGGCCGCTATCACGCCATCGTGCTGGCGGCCGCCGGCCTGCGCCGGCTGGGGTTGGAGACGCGCATCCGGCGTGTGTTCGAGACCCGCGAGATGCTGCCCGCGGCAGGGCAGGGGGCGCTGGGGATCGAAATCCGCATCGAGCGTGACGACGTCGCCACCGCGCTGGCACCGCTGGCCCACTGGCCGACGTGGGCCGCGGTGGCGGCGGAGCGCGCCGTCTCGCGCGCGCTGGGGGGTAGTTGTTCGGTGCCTCTGGCCGCGCACGCCACCTGGGTCGAGGCGCCGCCGCCAGCGCCGAGTGAGGCGGCACGGTTGCGTGTCGAGGCCGCCTGGGGGGATGCCGAAGGGGCGGCATCGCTGCTGCTGCGGGCAGCCGTCGAGGCCGACGTGACCGATCTGGCCAGCGCCGAGGCCGCTGGCGCGCGCGTGGCGCAAGCCCTGATCGACCGCGGGGCCCGGATCCGCATGCCGGAGTAGGGCGCCGTGTCACCCGTCGCCGCGCCGCGCCCCACGGTGGTCGTGACCCGGCCGGCCGCGCAGGCGGCGCCCTGGGTGGCGGCGCTGCGCCAGGCCGGTTGGGCTGTGCTGCCCCTACCGCTGATCGACATTGCCCCGGTGGCGGACGCGGCGACGCTGCGCGCCATGATGGGGCCGTGGCACGGCTGGGCTGCGGTGATGGCGGTCAGCCCGGCGTCGGTCGAGGTGTTGCGCGCCGCCGGTGTGCCCGCGCCACCCGACGGCGTGCGCTGCTGGGCACCTGGCGAGGGCACGGCCCAGGCCTGGCGGGCGTGGGGGGTCGATCCGGGGCGCATCGATCACCCTCCGCGGGATTCTGCCCAGATGGACTCCGAAGCGCTGTGGCCGCTGGTGCGGCAACAACTGGCCCCCGGCGCGCGTGTGCTGATCGTGCGCGGGGCGTCGCCCGACGGGCGCACCGGACGCGACTGGCTGGCGCAGCGTTGCCGCGAGGTCGGCGCGCAGGTCGTGGAGCGCGTCGTGTACCGGCGCGTGCCGCCCACGTGGGACGCCGATCGCGCGCAGCAGGCGCGGCTAGCCGTGGGGCCGGGCGCGGTGTGGCTGTTCAGCAGCAGTGAGGCCATCGCCAACCTGCCGCAACTGCTGCCGCAAGCGCCGTGGGGTCACACCCAGGCCATCGCCACGCACCCCCGTATCGCCGACGTCGCCCGTGCCCTGGGGGTGGGTCGGGTCCACACCTGCCGCCCTGCGTTGCCCGACGTGCTGCAGGCCCTAGAATCCTTGGCGTGAACGATACCGTGACGCTCTCCCCAGAACCCGCGGCACCGAGCGGGGCGGTACCGCCGCGCCCGGCTGCGATGGCGGGTGGTGCTGCGCGCGGGTGGCCACTCGCAGCGGTGCTGGTGGCGGGGCTGTCGCTGGCGGCCAGCGTCGTGCTCTGGCAACGGGTGGCGCGTGTGCAGGAGGAGCTGGCCCGCCGCAGCGCCGATACCCAGGCCGACGCCGCCGCCACGCGCGCCCTGGCCGAGCAGGCGCAGGCCACCGTGGCCGAGTTGCAGGCCCGCATCGGCGTGGCCGAGCTCAAGCTGTCCGAGGTGTCGCTGCAGCGCTCGCAGCTGGAAGAGCTGATGCTGTCGGTGTCGCGCTCGCGCGACGATGCGCTGGTGCAAGACCTGGAGGCCGCGTTACGCTTGGCCATCCAGCAAAGCCAGCTCACCGGCAGCGTGCAGCCCATCGTGGTCGCTTTGCAGGGGGCGCAGCAGCGCATCGAGCGCGCCGCCCAGCCGCGCCTGAACCCGGTGCAGCGCGCCATCGCGCGCGACCTCGAGCGTATCCGCGCGGCGTCGTTGCTGGACGTGCCTGCCCTCGTGACGCGCCTGGATGAGCTGGCTCGCGCGGTGGACGAGTGGCCGCTGCGCGCCGGGCCGCCGTTGGACGAACCCGTCGGCACGCCCGAGCCCGTCGCCGCCGAGCGCGAGACGCCACACGAGCCCGAACCGGCGGCTGCGCCGGCCAAGGCTGCCGACGATCGGTGGGCGCGCTGGCGGGCGGCGGTACAGCCTTGGGTCGAGGCGGGCTGGGCGCGTTTGCGCGCCGCCGCGCGCGACCTGGTGCGCATTCGCCGCATCGACCAGCCCGAGGCCGTGCTGCTGGCGCCGGAGCAGGCTTACTTCTTGCGCGAGAACGTCCGCTTGAGCCTGGTCAACGCCCGGCTCGGCGTGCTGGCGCGCCAGTTCGACAGCGCGCGTGCCGACGTGCGTGCCGTCGAGCGCCACCTGCGCCGCTATTTCGACACCGACTCGGCGCGCGTGCGCCAGGCGCTGCAGACGCTGGCCGAGCTGGAGCGCGATCTGCGCCACGAAACGCTGCCGCGTCCCGACGAGACGCTGGCCGCGCTGGCCGCCGCTGCCGGAGGGCGCTGACGTGCGAGTCAGCGCCCTTGCAGTCCATGGGGCCGACGGAGGTCGACCGTGAGGGGCATCTTTGGCCTGTTGTTTATCGCGGCGCTGGCGGTCGTCGCGGCGCTGCTGATGGGCGACAACCCCGCCACCGTGACCCTCTTTTGGCCGCCCTGGCGCGTCGATGTCTCGTTCAACCTGGTCGTCATCGCCCTGGTGGTGGGGTTCGTCGTCGTCTATGGGGCGCTGCGCGGCGTCGCGTTGCTGCGCGAGTTGCCGCGCCGCGCGAGCCGCTGGCGCGCCCTGCAGCAGGAGCGCGCCACGGTTGGCCTGTTGCTGCAGGCCTGGGGCTATCAGCTCGGGGGGCGGTTCGTGCGTGCGCAAAACGCGGCGCGCGAGGCGATGGCGCGCCTGCGCAGCACCGACCGCGATGCCTTGCCGTACACCGACGCCATGTGGGTGCTGGCGCACCTGACCGCCGCCGAGAGCGCGCACCAGCTCAGCCAGCGCGAGCAGCGTGACGCGTGGCTGGCCGCGGCCATCGACCCCACGCGTTCGCGAGGGGCACCCGAGGCCCGCGAGGGGGCCCTGCTGCGGGCCGCCGAGTGGGCGCTCGACGCCCGCGACGCCGAAGCCGCCGCGCGCTGGCTGGCGGAGTTGCCCCAGGGCGCGGCGCGGCGCATCCAGGCGGTGCGGCTGCGGCTGCGGCTGGCCCAATTGCGGCGTGACAACCGGGCGGCACTCGACATGGCGCGCTTGCTGGCCAAGCACCGGGCGTTTTCGGCCGAGGCCGTGCGCACCGTGCTGCGCGGCCTGTGGACGGAAGCCCTACGTGACGTGCGCGATGAGGAAGGGCTCGAGGCCGTTTGGCGCAACCAGCAGGGCGACGAGCGCCGCGACCCCGCGCGTGCGCTGGCGCTACTCGCGCACGCCCAGCGTATGCGAGGGCAGGGACAGTTGGCGCCGGAAGGGCCGCTGCCGCGCGCGGTCGACGAGGCCATCCGCGTCGCCTGGGCGGGGTACGACACGCTGTCGGCGAGCGAGCGGCTGCGCGCCGCCGGCCTCGTGGAGCCGTGGCTGCCGCGCCTGGACGCCGCTTGGTTGCCCAGGCTGGAGGAGGCCCAGCGGCGCCTGCCCGCCGATGTGGGGTTGCAGTATCTGGCAGGGCAGGCCTACCGCGCCCGGGGCCTGTGGGGCAAGGCGCAGACGTTGCTGCAACAGGTGGCCCCGCGCCTGGACGAGCCCGAGCTGCGCCGCCGGTGCTGGTGCGCCTTGGCCGAACTCGCCGAGGAGCGCGGGGACGAGGCAGCGGCACGCGACGCGTGGAAACGCGCGGCGCAGGGTTGAGAGTAGGCGGCGGCCGGGCAGTGGCTATTTGGCCGCCGTTTCGCGCCGACGCAGGCGTTGACGGCGCGCCAGCCGCACCCTCCACACCCACAGAGCATTGACGAGACCATAGACCACGATCCCGGTCACACTGGCCACGATCGCCAGCCCCACGGCAAGCGGCTTGCCGATGCCGGAAACCCAATGCCAGAGATCGGCAGCCCACGCCCACCAAGGCCGGTTTGCCCCATCGTCAACGGTACTCTCCATGGACGCGCCGGGGGTGGCCAGGATAATGCCTTCCGGGCCCGTCGTCACCCCCGGGCCGGGCTCGCTTTGCAAAACCCACGCCCCCAGCTTATAGGCTCCGTAGTACACCGGCCCGAACGTCACCGGGTTGGTGACCAACGTGCTGGCGACTGCCGCCGGCAGGTTGGCCCGCAGCAGCACGGCCAACGTGGCCGATGCCGGGATCTGGGCCACTGGGATCAGCAATCCAAAAAAGACCCCCAGTGCCAGCCCGAGTGCCAGCCCTTTGCGGTTGAGATGCCACAGCCGCGGATGGTGCAGATAGGGTGACAGCCAGCGCAACCAGCGCATGCTGTGCAACCGTTCGCGGCTGGGCAGCAGGGACAGGACGAGGTCTTTCATGGAGGGTCGTGTGTCGATGACGCGATTTTGACCGATTCCGCCGTCGCTGGTTCAGCGGGTCATCGCCCGTTATGCTCATGCCCCATGATGCGATGGGAAGATGTGTTGTATTCGCAGGGTTTCGGCACGCGCCGCGCCTGTCGGGCGCTGGTGCGGGCGGGCCTAGTCGAGGTCGGTGACGAGCGGCGCCCCGTGACCGATCCCGATGCGCCGCTGCCGCCCGAGCAAGCGGGGGCTGGCTGGGTGTTTTGGGTGGACGGCCAGCGCTGGCCCTACCAGCCACGCGCGTACCTGATGCTGCACAAACCCGCGGGTTACGAGTGCTCGCGCCGCCCGTCGGCCTGGCCGTCGGTGCTCACTCTGCTGCCTGCGCCGTTGCGCCAGCGCCCCGGTGGCGCGGCGGCAGGGGTGCAGCCGATTGGACGGCTGGATCAGGACACCACCGGCCTGCTGTTGCTGTCCGATGACGGTGCCTTCATCCACCGGATGACCTCGCCGCGTCACCACGTGCCCAAGGTGTACGTCGTCACCTGTAAGCACGCGCTCGACGACACGCAGCTGCAGCGCCTGCGCGCGGGCGTGGTGCTGCACGACGATCCGCGGCCGGCCGTGCCGGTCGGCGTCGAGCCGATCGATGCCCATCGACTGCGGCTGACCTTGACCGAGGGCCGCTACCACCAGGTCAAGCGCATGGTGGCCGCCGTGGGCAACCGCGTCGAGGTGCTGCACCGCAGCGCCGTCGGCCCGCTGACACTGCCGCCCGACCTGGCCCCGGGGCAGTGGCGCTGGCTCGGTGCGGACGAAGTGGCGGCGCTGCAAGGCGCGGCGCGGTCGTGACGTCGTGCGGTTATGCTTGCGGTATGCGCGTCTTGCTCGGTTCTTTCTGGCGCTCGGTGGCCTATTGCCTACACCCGCGGGTGATTGGGCTGTCGTTGCTGCCGCTGGTGTTGATGGTGGCGGGGGCCTTCGCGCTGGGCTACCTGTTCTGGGATCGGGCCGTCGATGCCGTGCTGGCCTGGCTGGAGAGTTGGGCACTGGTCGAGTTCGTGCTGGGCTGGCTGGACAGCGTCGGTCTGGGCGCGTTGCGCACCGTGGTGGCGCCGCTGGTGGTGCTGGTGCTGGCCACGCCCCTCATCGTCGTCGCGTCCCTGTTGCTGGTGGCGTTTTTGATGACACCGGCCATGGTCGAGCTGGTCGCGCAGCGGCGTTTCCCGGACCTGCAACGCAAGCGCGGCGGGGGCTTTTGGGGCAGCCTGGGGTGGTCGCTGTGGTCTACCCTGCTGGCGCTGCTGATGCTGGTGCTGTCATTGCCCTTTTGGCTGATTCCACCGTTGGTGCTGGTACTGCCACCGCTCATCTGGGGCTGGCTGACCTACCGCGTTTTTGCCTACGATGCGCTGGCGGAGCACGCTTCGGCCGACGAGCGACGTGCCCTCTTGACCGCGCACCGCGTGCCGCTGTTGGTCATGGGCGTGCTGGTCGGCTTGCTGGGCGCGGCACCCAGCCTGTTGTGGGCGTCAGGCGCGATGTTCATCGCGCTGGCACCGTTGCTCATCCCGCTGGCCATCTGGATCTACGCGCTGGTGTTTGCGTTTGGCTCGCTGTGGTTCGCCCATTACCTGCTGCAGGCCCTGGCCGAGTTGCGCCGCGCCAACCCGGCGCCGTCCACGGTAGCATCGTCGGATCCGGCTGCGGCCGACGGTGCGGTCATCGACGTGCCGGCACGCCCCTTGCCAGCACCCCCTCCCGCCTCGGCCCCCAACCCTCCTGCGTCATGAAAGACTCTGCCGTGCCGGTGCGTGTGCCGCGCTTCGGTCTCATCGTCATCGGGGACGAAATCCTGTCTGGCAAACGGCAGGATAAACACCTGTCCAAGGTGATCGAGCTGCTAGGGGCACGCGGACTGGCGCTGTCGTGGGCGCGCTACGTGGGCGACGATCGCGCCGCCATCACCGATGTGCTGCGGCAGGCGTTTGCCAGCGCGGATGTCGTGTTTTCTACCGGTGGCATCGGCGCCACGCCGGACGACCACACGCGCCAAGCAGCCGCTGCCGCGCTGGGCGTACAGGCGGTGCTGCACCCGCAGGCCAAGGAACTGATCGAGCAGCGCATGCGCGAGGTGGCGGCCGAGCAGGGCGTGCCCTACGAACCCGATCGCCCCGACAACGTGCACCGGCTCAACATGGGTGTTTTCCCGGTGGGCGCGCGCCTTATTCCCAATCCGTACAACCGCATTCCGGGCTTCTCGTGCGATGGGCCTGGGGGTGGCACGGTTCACTTCGTGCCGGGCTTTCCGGTCATGGCGTGGCCGATGATCGAATGGGTGCTCGACACCCAATACCCCGCCTGCCACGGGCGGGCGGCGCAGGCCGAGCGCTCGGTCATCGTCTATGGCGCTATGGAGGCCGCCTTGACGCCGTTGATGGAGCGTATCGAGGCCGACTACCCGGGTGTCAAGGTCTTTAGCCTGCCCAGTGTCGACCACCCCGAATATGGGCGCCACATCGAGCTGGGCGTCAAAGGCGAGCCAGCGGCCGTGGCGGCGGCGTATGATGCGATGCGCGGTGCGTTGCTTGCCCAGTCGGCGCGGCTGGGCCCCGAATTGGTGCGCGGTGGGGATGCACCATGATGGGTCTTCCGCACCAAAATAGTGCCAAAGTGAATGACCGCTCTCATGGTGAGCATGGCCGGTGAGCGCTGGCATGGAAACTGCATTTCCCCCGCGACCGTTTTTCTTCGACCCGACCCTTTAGTAGGAGCATTCTGATGGCCAAGACCGTCGCTGACGTGATGAACATGGTGAAAGAAAACGACGTCAAATTCGTCGACTTTCGCTTCACCGATACCCGCGGCAAAGAGCAGCACGTGACCGTGCCCATCTCCGCCTTCAACGAAGACAAGTTCACCTCGGGCCACGCGTTCGACGGTTCGTCCATCGCGGGCTGGAAGGGCATCGAAGCGTCGGACATGCTGCTCATGCCCGACCCCAACACCGCCAACATCGACCCGTTCTTCGAAGAAACCACGCTCTTTTTGCAGTGTGATGTCATCGAGCCCAGCGACGGCAAGGCCTACGACCGCGACCCGCGCTCCATCGCGAAGCGCGCCGAGGCATACCTGAAGGCCTCCGGCCTGGGCGACACCGCCTACTTTGGCCCCGAGCCCGAGTTTTTCCTGTTCGACGGCGTGCGCTGGAGCACCCAGCCCGGGCACTGCTTCTACGAGATCGAGGAGTACGAAGCACCCTGGAATACCGGCGCGAAGTTCGAGAATGGCAACCGCGGCCACCGGCCGCGTACCAAGGGTGGCTACTTCCCCGTGCCGCCGGTGGACAGCACGCACGACATGCGCGCCGAGATGGTGTTGATCCTGGAGTCGCTGGGCATCCCGGTCGAGGTATTCCACCATGAGGTGGCGGGTGCCGGCCAGTGCGAGATCGGCACCAAGTTCAGCACCCTGGTCGAGCGTGCCGACTGGACGCAGGTGCTCAAGTACGTGATCTGGAACGTGGCCAACAGCTACGGCAAGACGGCGACCTTCATGCCCAAGCCCTACCACGGTGACAATGGCAGCGGCATGCACGTGCACCAGTCGGTCTGGAAGGACGGCAAAAACCTGTTCGCCGGCGACGGTTACGCGGGGCTGAGCGATTTTGCGCTGTACTACATCGGCGGCATCATCAAGCACGCGCGCGCGCTCAACGCCATCACCAACCCGACGACCAACAGCTACAAGCGCCTGGTGCCGCACTTCGAGGCGCCGGTCAAGCTCGCGTACTCGGCCAAGAACCGCTCGGCCTCCATCCGTATCCCGTACGTGGCCAACCCGAAGGCGCGTCGCGTCGAAGCGCGCTTCCCCGACCCGATGGCCAACCCGTACCTGTGCTTTGCCGCGCTGCTGATGGCGGGGCTGGACGGTGTCGAGAACAAGATCCACCCGGGCGAGGCCGCGACCAAGGACCTGTACCACCTGCCGCCGGAAGAGGACAAGTTGGTGCCGACCGTCTGCCACAGCCTGGATCAAGCGCTGGACTACCTGGACAAGGACCGCGCCTTCCTGACCAAGGGCGGTGTGTTCACCGACTCCATGATCGACGCCTACATCGAGCTCAAGATGCAGGAAGTCACCCGCGCCCGCGTCGAGGTTACCCCGACCGAGTACGACATGTACTTCAGCCTGTAAGCGTGCGGATTGGCCCCGCTTGCAGCCGGGGCCAATGAGCGAACAAAGGGGCGGCCAGGTGCCGCCCCGCGTGTTTTGTCCGATACTGTGGCCCGTGTGTGAGCAAGTGAGGACGATATGGCGTGGACCCGTGACGAGACGTTTCGAGGGATGGCGGGTGGGGTGCTGGCCGCTACGCTGGCGTGGGCGGTGGCAACGCCGGTGTGGGCACAGGGCGGCTCGACCATCTGGCGCTGCGGCAACGAATACACCAACAACCCCGGCCCCAACCCGGCCGCGCGTGGCTGTCGCGAGGTGCAGGGCGCCAATCTGACCATCGTCGAGGGCGCGCGCCCGGCAGCGCCGGCGCCCGCCTCGACCAACGCATCCAGCGGCGGCGCGGGTGGCAGCGGTGCCACGGCCAATGGCGCCCGCACCCCGGCGGAGCGCGTCGACCCCGACCAGCAACGTGCGCGCGACGCCGAGGCGCGCCGCATTCTGGAGCAGGAGTTGCGCCGCGCCGAGGAGCGGCTGGCGCAGGCGCGCGCCGATTACGCCGACGGCAAGCCGCCGCGCTTGGCCGATGAGCGCACCGACTCGCCCCGCTACCAAGCGCGAGTGGAGGAGCTGCGCACGCGCGTGGAGCGGGCGCAGGCGGACGTGGCGGCCATTCGGCGCGAGATCGACCGCCTGGGCGGCGGGCGCTGAGGGTGGAATGGTGCGCCGATCCTCGCCCTCGGACGGTGGCGTCGACCCGCAGCACCTGGCCGCGCTGGACCTGCTGGCCACGCTGGTGGCCGTGGTCGATGATGGCGGGCATATCCGCTACGCCAACCACGCGCTGGAGGACGCGGTCGGTCTGTCGCGCCGCACGCTCGCAGGTGTGCCCCTATCCGAATGGTTGACCCAGCCCGAGTTGCTGCAGAACGCGCTGCAGGGCGCGCGCGGCAACGAATATGCGGTCATCCGCTATGACACCCACCTCAAGCGACTGTTGCGCGAGCCGCTGCCGGTGCACCTGGTGTTGGCGACGACCGAGTGGCCGGGACACCGCGTGGTGGAAATGCTGCCGCTGGAGCAGCAAACCCGGCAAGAGCGCGAGGAGCGGCTGCTGGAGCAGGCCCAGGCCAACAAAGAGCTGATCCGCAACCTGGCGCACGAGATCAAAAACCCGCTCGGCGGTATCCGTGGCGCGGCCCAGTTGCTGCAGCTGGAGCTGGCCGACCGCGACGATCTGGTCGAGTACACCACCGTCATCGTGCACGAGGCGGATCGGCTGCAGTCGCTGGTCGACCGGCTGTTGGCCCCGCATCGCCGGGCGCCGGTCATGGCCGACGTCAACATCCACGAGGTGTGCGAGCGTGTGCGCGCCATCATCCTGGCCGAGTTTCCACGCGGGCTGCAGGTGGTGCGCGACTACGACACGTCCATCCCTGAATTTCGCGGCGACCGCGAGCTGCTCATCCAGGCCGTGTTGAACCTGGCGCACAACGCGGCCCATGCGCTCAAGGAACGCATCGCCGCGGGCGACGCGCGGCTGACGTTTCGCACCCGTGTGCAGCGGCAAGTCACGTTTGGCAAGCGGCGCTTTCGGCTGGCACTGGAATTGCATGTCATCGACAACGGTCCCGGCGTGCCGGAGGAGATCAAGGACCGCATCTTCTACCCGCTGGTGTCGGGTCGGGATGGCGGCTCGGGTCTGGGCCTGACGCTGGCACAGACCTTCGTGCAGCAGCACCAAGGCCTGATCGAATGCGACAGCCGACCGGGACACACCGATTTCAAGATCCTCATCCCGCTGCCCTGACGGGGGGCCGCGGCCGGGGACACAGTGAGCAGTGCCGCGCATGAAACCGATCTGGATTGCTGACGACGACCCCTCCATCCGCTTCGTGCTGGAAAAGGCGCTGGCGCGCGAGGGCCTGCCCACGCGCAGCTTCGACAGCCCCAAAGCGGTGCTCGACGCGCTGGCCGACGGTGCCGACGAAGGGCCGCAGGTGCTGGTCAGCGACATCCGCATGCCGGGCGGCTCGGGCCTGGAGTTGTTGGAAAAAGTCCGGCGCCAGCACCCGACGCTGCCGGTCATCATCATGACCGCGTATTCGGATCTCGACAGCGCGGTGGCGGCCTTTCAGGGTGGTGCGTTCGAGTATTTACCCAAGCCGTTCGATTTGCCCAAGGCAGTGGAGCTCATCCGGCGCGCGGTGGCCGAAAGCCAGCGCGAGGAAGTGGCACAGGAGGCGTTGGAGGCAGCGCCGGAGATCCTGGGCCAGGCCAGCGCGATGCAGGACGTCTTTCGCGCCATTGGCCGCTTGAGCCAAAGCCACGTCACGGTGCTCATCACCGGCGAGTCGGGGACGGGCAAGGAGCTGGTTGCGCGCGCGCTACACAAGCACTCGCCCCGTGCACGCGGGCCGTTCGTCGCCATCAACACCGCGGCCATTCCCAAGGATCTGCTGGAGTCCGAGCTGTTCGGTCACGAGCGTGGCGCGTTCACAGGGGCGCAGACACTTCGGCGCGGCCGCTTCGAGCAGGCAGAAGGGGGCACGCTGTTTCTCGACGAGATCGGCGACATGCCTTTCGAGCTGCAGACGCGGCTGCTGCGCGTGTTGTCGGATGGACACTACTACCGCGTTGGAGGGCACAGTGCCATCAAGGCCAACGTGCGCGTGATCGCCGCTACGCACCAGAATCTGGAGCAGCGGGTCAAAGAAGGCGCGTTTCGCGAAGACCTGTACCACCGCCTCAACGTCATTCGCCTGCGGCTGCCGCCGCTGCGCGAGCGGCGCGAGGACATCCCGCTGCTGGCGCGGTTTTTTCTGCAGCAAAGCGCGCGCCAGTTGGCCGTCGAGCCCAAGCGCTTATCCGACCAGGCGCTGGCCGCATTGGTGGCGTTTGATTTTCCCGGCAATGTGCGCCAGTTGGAAAACCTCTGCCATTGGCTCACCGTCATGGCCCCGGCGCAGGTGGTCGAGGTCAAAGACCTGCCGCCAGAAGTACTGGCCGCGCTGTCAGAGCGCGATGCGGCGCCTGCCCCAACGCCGCGCGCCGATGGCCCTGCGGTGCCCGAGGGCCTGCAGCGGGGCACCGAATGGCCGGTTTGGGCGCCTACCGGGGGCATGAACCGCGCCGCGCCGGTCCCGGCTCAGGGTGCCGACTGGGAAGCGGCGTTGCAGACCGAGGTGTTGTCGATGCTGGCGCACGGGCGGCCAGACGTGTGGGACGCGCTGCTGCGCCGCGTCGAGACGCGGCTGATTCAAGCCGCGCTGCAGGCCACGCGCGGGCGGCGCATCGAAGCCGCCCAGCGCCTGGGCATCGGTCGCAACACCATCACGCGAAAAATTCAGGAGCTGGGGCTGGAGTGATGGGGCGCGTCATCCGTCTGCCAGTTCCAGCACCACGGGCGCATGGTCGCTGGGCTGCTTCCATTTGCGCGGTGCGCGGTCGATGGTGCAGGCGCGCGCCAGCGGGCGCAGCGCATCGCTGATGAAGATGTGGTCGATGCGCAGGCCGCGGTTTTTGGGGAAAGCGAGCTGCCGGTAATCCCACCACGAATAACTTTTGGGTGGCTGAGGAAAGAGTCGAAACGCGTCGTGCAGGCCCAAATCTTTGAGTGCCTGCAGGTGCGCGCGCTCCTCGCGTGTGCAATGGATGGTGTCGCGCAGCGCCTCGGGGTCCCACACGTCGGCGTCGTCCACCGTGATATTGAAGTCCCCCATCAGCACGAGCCGCGGGTGGCGTGCCAGCTCTTGAGCGATCCAGCCACGCAGCGCTTCGAGCCAACGCATCTTATAGGCAAACTTGTCGCTTCCCGGCGCCTGCCCGTTGGGGACGTAAGCCCCAATCACGCGCAGCGGCGCGGCCCCCGTGGCCGGCTGCACGGTGGCCGCGATCATCCGTGCCTGTTCGTCGTCAAAGCCGGGGATGTTACGCTGCACGTCCGCCAGCGCGCCCGGTCGGCGCACCAGCAGCGCCACGCCGTTGTACGTTTTTTGGCCGAACCACGCGGCTGTGTATCCCGCCTGCTGCAGCGCTTGCACGGGAAATTGGTCGTCGCTGAGTTTGAGCTCCTGCAGCGCTAGTATGTCCACCGGGTGCGCCGCCAGCCAGTCGAGCACGTGCGGCAGGCGCACGGCGAGTGAGTTCACATTCCAGGTGGCGAGGTGCATGGGTCTCAATCCCAGCAGCCAGCCGTCGTGGGCGATCGTGCCCCGGTGTGATTGACGGTTAGCGTGCCACACGCGTCCGATGCCTGGGGTCCAGGGGTGACGCGCACGGCTTGAATCGTGTAGGAGTTCGCATCCGGCGTGCCACTGAATGAGAACGTGTAACGGGTTGCTAGGTCATTGCGACACGTCGTGTTCGGTAGCGTCGCGCCCGCATAGGTTATATGGTTAGTGTAGTAACGTTCCATCCATTGTGCCAGTTCCAGTAAGCAAGCCTGCGCAGCACGTCTGTGCGTCTTCAAGACATGCTGTTTGTAAGAGGGGTAAGAGATGGCCGCCAAAATACCAACAATGGCAACCACGATCATCAGTTCGATTAATGTGAAACCCAGTTGTCGATTCGCTTTCATTGTGCCCCCGTCAATTAAGAACGATCTCGCGCCATGAAATCCGCCCGGTTCGTTTCGTGCCGTAATTCACCTTGATCGATGCAACGCTCCCGCTGGAGCCGCCCGCGACCAGCCGATCGCCCACCAGCGTCGGTTCAGAGGGCATGCCGACATTCGGATCGAAGCCGCCGATGTAATTGCCATTGAGCTTATCATCCGTGAAGTCGCCATTGTTATTGACATCAAGAATCGGCAAACTGACGCGTGCGCCGCTGAAGGGGTCGATCGCATTGATAAAACCGTTCCCGCCGGGGACGCACGGATCGACGACGGGGATGATTGAGCTGGCGATCAGCGTCGGCTTCACCAGACGATAGAGTTTCGAAGCGGTGACGATCCGCTCGCCGGTACGCGTCGTAAAGTCGAGATACCAACCCTTTTTGCCCGCCATATCATTGGCTGTTGCTTCTGAAAACACGCGCACCGTTTTGCCATCGAAGACGCCTTCTTGCTGGATACTGCGCTGTTTCAGTTGCGTGCGACCGGTAATCTGGCTGCCTTCGTCGATCAGGCCATACCAGCTCTGCAACTGGGTGTCGGACGGATCGCCGCTTCGGAAATAGCTGCCGGAACCGAAAAAAAGATAGCGCTTGCCGTAGTTGGGGTCGCCAGTCACATCATTGACCGCGACGGTGATCTGCGCGGTGATCGGCTGCGCATTTCCCGACCCATCCTTTGCCGTAAAGAAAGGTTGCGGCGTAGAACCCGACTTGAATGCGACATCCCACTGATTCTTGTTGGAGTGACTGACATCGAACTTCCAGACGTTGCCTTTGAGGTCGCCCGCGTAGATGAAGTCGATTTTGCCATCGCCGTTGTTATCGAAGACGCCCGGGCTGGCCAGGCCGTTATCGCCGGCAACGCCGGTGTCGATCTTCTTCAGCAACGTGCCATCGTCGAGCTTGAAAATATAGAGCACGGCTTTGCTGCTCGATGAATTGTAGCCATTGCCGACGATCACCGCCCAGTTGCCATCGTTCATCTTGGCGATCACCGGCCGGCCGAGCATGAAGCCCAAGTCATTGTCGCCGTTGCAGGCGCTGACCGTACCACCCGTGGCAAAGCACTCCCACTTGACATGAGTCGTCGCAAAAGAGCCCGGCGTGGTGACATCGAGCCCGAACAAGCCTTTGCCGCCACGACCCAGGGTGGCGACGAGGTAATTTTTGCCGCCGGTGTCGCTTTGGCTGGAGACCGCGATGTCGCCATCGACGAAGTAGTCGTGGGTGTAAGTGGGCATTGAGAGGTTCCTGAGCTTGGGCATCATCGCGCTCGGGATGTAGGCGAAGAGTTCCTGGCCGTTCGTCGCGTTGAAGGCGTGCAGCATCCCGTCATTGGCGCCGACATAGACGGTGTTGGTGTCCTTCACATAGAACGGGGAGGAATGGACGATGTCACCCAGCACGTTGTCTGGGCTTTTTGGCCGATTGCGGAAGCTGCCGCCGTTTTGCAGTTCCTTGCTGCGCACGCCGCGCAGGTAGTCCACCACGTCAGCGCCGCCCAGCGCCGATTGGTCACTCGATGAAAGATTCGTCCAAGTAAATGCTACCGCACTGCCGCCGGAGCGGGTAAAAATCTTGCGGCTGGCTGGCGTAGGAACATGCTCTGAGGCTTTCCAGAGGGGAGTATCTCCCGCACCGGAGGAAGTTACCGGATAGGCTTTGAGATCGCCAGACCATTCTTGGCTATTGAACAGTGCTTGATAAACTGCTGAATCTGAGGAAATCGAGGTCGAGTTGGCCGTCACTGAAGACGCGGATCCAACTTTTTTGAGGATATCCAGAAAAATCGAATCGAATACCGCGTTCAGCGAAGCTGAATCGCTTGCCGAATATGCCCTCGAAGTGCCCCCCGCAGCAGCAATCGCGTCCAACGTCGTCGGATTTACGCCAAATGGCAAAGCAAAGCCGATAACATACGTTTCCACCCCCTCTGCCCTCAATGCTGCAGCAGCAGACGCAGCCTGCGTAATCGCAGTAGCTGGGTTGCTCACAGGGTTACCATTCCTATCAGTAGAGGGCAACCCATCGGTGAGCAAAATAACAAAATTCCTGCCGCACGATTGCGGCAGAGGATAACAGGAAGCAGTGTAACCTTCAGCAGTATTCGTCCAAGTCCCTCTGAAATAGTCGCGCGCGGTCAGCAACGTTCCCTCGATTGGTGTAAGGCCGGCATTGCGAATCCCAGTTTCGTTGCATGGCAAAGGCTGCCCAGGAACATTGCATCTCAATTTGGCAAGTAAGGATGCCCTGTGCGCAGCATCCAACGGACTGATCGGAACATGTAAAAACCGCGCCCAGGCGAATCATTGCGAAACCAGGTTCTGCCGACGAATGTCCATGCATTCAATCTGCCGAAATCCAAAATGCCTTGGGCCAAGTCACTATCGGTCGGCCAAAACGTAAAATTTCCTATCAGCACACCGTAACCGAGAGCCGCTTCCCCGGGTCTGATACCGCCGCTGGGCAAAGGGGAAACGACCCCATCGCTGGTACCGATTTTCACGCGGA
Organism: Tepidimonas sp. HKU78; assembly: GCF_049860815.1. NCBI lineage: Bacteria > Pseudomonadati > Pseudomonadota > Betaproteobacteria > Burkholderiales > Tepidimonas > Tepidimonas sp. HKU78. Next base: position 2,846,918 of record NZ_CP187547.1, on the reverse strand, counting down.
AACACCGATACGTATCCCACGGGCCTCCCGGATAAGTCTCTGCGCCATTATCAAAGTCGGCAGTTGGAGAATAACAAAAGCCATTGCCGTAGTTTGAATTGGCATAAAAAGGAAGCGCGACGTTGTAGTAAATAAATCCGCCCGGATCAGTCGGATTGGGAGTACGGAAACGCTTTGTCAAAGATCTGCGGGGGCCGGCGTAGCTGGGATTGTAATTGGCTGGATCATAGCTGACATCGTAGGGCGAGTTGTGTAGAAACGAAGCAGTTGGTTCGTTTTGGCGATAAGCCATTAAACCCAGGTTGATGCGATTCAAATAGGTGTCGAGGAGACTGCGAGCGACTTGACGCGCGATTTCTGATTTGCTTTCCGGACTATTTGAGCCCCTGGCCTCGCCGTTGGGCGCCTCGTCCATACTGTTCGAATTATCCAGAATTAGCAATACGTTCGGCTTCCCGGTCGCGATAAACAAAGGATAGTTTGGGATGCTTACTGCCTTTGCCTCAGGTATCCCTGAAATACAAACGAAAACAGCTAGCAAAATGGAGTTTAAAAGCTGACGACAAAACATCTTACTCTCCCCATTCCGTCCAATAAATCGACTGCAGCATCACGCTCGCCCGCCCGGCGCCGGGATTGCTGCGTGCGGTGATGCGGTAGCGTTTGCAGTTGTTGGGGTCACTGGCCCCGCCGTCGCTGCACGGGAAGGTGTTACCCAGGTATTAACAGATTTTGCGAATGGCACGCGTGTGATGCGTCGGCCGCCGTTGAGAGGAACTTCGATCCGCGGTAGTGGTGAAGCAAGAGCGACGATGAAGGTATCAATGGACTGGCGGGTAGGTAAATCAGAACGCAAGTCGCCGCGTTTGGCGAATGCGGCGACAGACGTGGAATAGTCGATTCCCTGTTTGGTGGGCTCCTCGGGTGCTAGACCGCGAATGGTTGCAAGCGAGGTGACGCTTTTTGGAGAAGGCATCGAGTCGAAATTCGTGCCAACCTGTCCAATAAACCGGAGACCGGCGACACCGGATTCATGGCTGGAAATATAGGTTGCTTCGGCGCTCGCATTGAAGGATGCCAGAGCGTCCCCAACACCACTGCCAAACTCCGGTGCGACGCCAGGAAGTTGATCGGAATCGAATGAGACGTTGATGTCGGATATGACAAGCATATTCGCGCGGGCACAGTAAGGTGCCTTCACTGCACTTGCGAGTGTGTCGTACGGGTCATCCCAGGCAGCGGACAGTAATCCAACGTGATCATCGATCGTTGTCGATCCGGCTAATTCTGGCGTGGCTTTCTTCTTACCTGCGAAGTATCGAACCGCTTCATACATCATGTCGCCAAACGGAGCGCCCCAATCAACGAACTCTCCAGAGTCAGGTGGTCGAGTTGCCACCCAACCTGATCTATAGGCTGTGTCAGTGCGTCCATTATTGAAGTCACGTATCCTCAGGCGATCGAATGTACGCACGATGGTTGCATTGGGGCTGAACGTCCCATCGTATGGGTTGATTTCACTTTTGAATGAAGAGACGACTTTGCGCAGTCGTCCTCCCGCCATGTTGCGATCGTAACTGCCAGTAATTAAGCCAAATAACATGGCATCGTTTTCGCCGTAGTCATGCAGTACTCCAACGGGTTTCCATTTTCCGCAGGGATATTGCGTGCAGTCGTCATGAAAAGATGTTGTACATACCTCGACACGAACCGTGTAGTTAGTTCGTGTTCCGCCGTGTGAGCCATCCAGTACAGGCCTTTCCGAGGCTGCCCATTCCCAAACCCGTTTGGTGCTGTTCGTCACCACAGAAAGTAGAGGGGGAAGATCACTGCAGTGATTGAGTGTTGCGCAATTGACATTCGCATTGGCAGTCAAATGGCCAAAAAAATGACGCTTTCCGGGGTCGGGTTCACCCGAGGGGGTATAATCAGAAATACGATATCCATCCACGTTTGCACTCGTATATTCCTTGGCCCACGAGTGTGCGTCTTGCGGTATGTAGGCGCGACGTAAAATGGTTTGATCCGCCGTATCGACCTCGCGATGTCCGCCATATAAGACCTTGCGTAGCGCATCGACCCTGCTGGTGGCGACGTCGTTGAGCCAGTTGCCGGACCATTGTCCGGGACACTTTCCGTTCGTGGCCGTATTCGCAGGGGTAAACAAACCGGAGGGGCCGGACCCACTATATGTGTAGCAGAGGTTTGAATCGAAAAGTCCGAAATAAATAATATTTGGCTTGAATCGGATGTCGAGTACACCGTCGCCGTCTATATCGCTGGCATCATTGTGTGCTTCATAGAAAAGACGATGATCTTTGGACGCGACAATCATCGTCATGGGCTTCGCGTTCGTTGGCGTAGTTAGTGGTAGATTGGGTATACTCAGTTGCGCGTGCAATGTAGCTGAAAAAAGTAACACTGCCCCTGCAGTCGGTAAGGCGAATCGGAGGATATGGTTCTTTTGCATCGTCTGCTCCTATTCGGTTCGGTACAGTGACTGCAACACGACGGTAGATCGACCGGTGACAACACCGGCGCGTCCGGTTATGCGATAGAGTTTGCAGTTTTTGGGATCCGATACCCCACCGTCTGTGCAATCCGCATTATTTTTCATGAACTCGATAAAATATTGTGGCGTTAGTTCATTTACTGTCGTCGTCGCATTTTTCCACTGGGTAAATCCGCTTGATGTCAGCCATCTGGGTGGACAATCCTTGTCTGGAACGGGGCAGACCCCGTCCGCACAATTGTTGATAGCGGTTTTGGGGCAGGTGTTATCGGCATCCGTGTATTGAGGTGTTGGCTTATTGTTAGTAACGTACTGTTCACCCTCGCGTAGCGCCGCCTCAGCGGCCTGGAACGCAAGCTGCCGATCATACGTCGCAGCAGTCATTTTTTCTTCGAGCGTGACAGATTGTAAATTGCTTAGTGCAAGCAATGTGACAATAATCAGCAGGATAAGGCTGACCGCGAGAGCAACTCCGCGTTGTGAGTGGCTAGGCGGCAGTGGCGTTGGCTTTAGAAGACATGTTTTCATGGCTGCATGTTGCGCGCGCGAAAAATCGTGTACCACTTTCTCGTCAGCGGATTACCGTTGTTGTCACGGACAAAGGGGTCTTGGGTCGTGATCTCGAGGCGTACTGCAATCACCTGATTCCAGTCAGTAATGGATGACGCGTTGACATAGCTGTTGCTGCCTTGAGCAAGGTAGTCGAGTTGTAAATCATACACATCCGGTGTGACCTCTTCGATCTGAGTAGACGATCCCGATAGGTTTATCCGATATAATGATCGGGTGCCCCGTGGGTTATTGCCGATGTACCACGCATGCGCACTCAGTCGATTCAAATATCCTCGGCTTTCAAACGAATAGGGGGGCGGGTCATTGTTAGGGCCGGGCGCTCCACAGTTGGGTGGTGTCGGATAGCCAAGATATTTGCTGCAATTGCCGGGGCTCCCGGTTCCAGTGTTGTGCACAATGACGTTGTTAGATGGGCTGGCGTTGGTAATTTGAAAGATGGCGGACTGTTGGGTATCACATGCGATAACAATATCACCATCCTTTAATCCATGTGCGTTCGTATTGATTTTTAATTGGGCGGCGCTAGGATTATGGTCGATGATGGGGAGCCCTGTATCCAAGGAGCCGGTCAAGGTAATCAAAGCGTCTGTCCCGGCAATACGGGCAGCCGGGCCGCTCCCGGTCGCCTGAGGAAATTGGGAATCGTGATCAGCGTTGCCCCCTTCAAAACCGCGTATGGCATTGCTCCAATCCGCCCACCATGCGCTGGAACGGTTGTTGAGCACATTGGCAACTTTGTATGCACCGCAGGGATTACCACCAGCGGCGCGTATCGAGCGCCCCAGAATTTCGAAGGAAAAGCGGGCATTTTCCTGCATGCGCGCGAGTGCTTCACTCGTCCGATACGTTTGGCGATTGGCTATCAAAACGCCGACGACCCCAGTGAGGACGACGAGGCCAATGGTCAGGGCGACCAACATTTCGACCAGTGTGAGCCCCGATTGATGAGTGGCGCGGCGGTGAGTGTTCATAGACGGGTCGTCAACACGAAGGTTTGATTTTCGTCGCCACGCGCGCGGCTGTCGTTCCATTCGATTTCGACGGTGCAGACGCCATTGCTTGCGCAGTTGATGGTGCCGCAAGTGCCTTCACCCAGTTGTTCGTGGAGTTTCTCCATCCAGTATTTCCTGTCGTTGGCGACTAGGGTTCCCGTTACTGAGGGGATTTCACAGGATCTTTCGAGGTTGTAGTCGCCAGCTTTGGCAGCGGTGTCGTTGGCCCTCATCGCGTCTAGCATGAGGTACGCCAACATCGTTGCCTGACTGCGTTGCGCAGCCGAGTGGTTGGTTTTGAGTGCATTGATCTGAATGGCCGCGACACCCAGCAGCCCGAAAGCCAGCACCACCAACGCGACGAGAACTTCGATCAAGCTGAAGCCTGCTGATCTGGCGAGATGTCGGGGTTCCATTGAGGGAGGGGGCAGTGGTTGAAGTGACATGTTGCATGTGATTGTGGGTACTAGGCCAAATTACGTTTCGCAGGAGGAAATGTCAGCGCTGTCACTCTCAGGAACGCCGTTACCATCGGTGTCGACCGCTAAGACGGGGCGCATGCGGGTCAGGATGACCGCCTTGGCGCCTTGCAGTTGATTTTTATAGCAGACTATAAAATGGCCGCCGATGGCATTGTTGTCGACTTCTCCGCGGGCGTTGTAGCGGACGAAGTTGGTGAAGTTCGCCTGGTTGGATCGCAGCGTGTAACCAGCTGGCAGTCCTTGCCATGTTCGGATTATGACTTCGTTGGTATTGATGTTACCATCGCCGTTTGAGTCGACAAAGGCTTGGTAGCCATTTTCCCATTCGTCACCGGACTTACGCAAGGTGATATAGGTGTTTCGGCGTATGGCTTCGGTTCGTGCGTAATTAAGCGCATTCAGGAATGTATTGGCGGCGGTGTCGATGCGGTTGCGGCGAATCGTGTCGTTAAAAGACGGTACGGCGATACCGGCCAGAAGCGAAGCGAGCGCGATGACGACAAGCAGCTCGATGAGGGTGACGCCGGCGCCGTGCCGGGGAGAGGGTCGTTGTGACATTCTCGGTACGTGGTGATGGTCCAGTCGTCAACGACTGTAACCATGCGGGCGCGGCCGAACAAGAACGCAACGCCGCGGACGCGACGAGCGGGCCGGGTGGGTGGACGAGCGGTGGCGTTCAGCCGTCAGGCGGAGAGTGGGGCTTGGCATTCGCGCACCACCACCGTCCCCCGCAGCGAGTGCGGCAGCGCCTGGGTGATGGTGACGTCGATCATCTGCCCAATGAGGCGCTGGGCGTGTGGGCCGCCGTCGAAGTTGACGATGCGGTTGCAGGCGGTGCGGCCCATGAGTTCGTGCGGGTTTTTCTTGGACGGGCCTTCGACCAGGATGCGCTGTACGGTGCCCACACGGCTGGCGCTGATGCGCGCGACATGGCCTTCCAATGCCTTTTGCAGCGTTTGCAGTCGTTGCAGCTTGACGTCGTGGGGCGTGTCGTCGGGCAGGTTGGCCGCCGGTGTACCGGGGCGTGGGCTGAAAATAAAGCTGAAGCTCGCATCGAAACCGATATCGTCGACCAGCTTCATCAGTTTGGCGAAGTCGTCGTCGGTCTCGCCAGGGAAGCCGACGATGAAGTCGCTCGACACACTGATGTCGGGGCGCACCGCGCGCAGCTTGCGGATGGTGTGCTTGTACTCCAAGGCGGTGTAGCCGCGCTTCATCGCCGCCAGGATCCGGTCACTGCCATGCTGCACCGGCAGGTGCAGGTGGTTGACCAGCTTGGGGATGCGTGCGTAAGCCTCGATCAGCCGCGGGGTGAATTCGTTGGGGTGGCTGGTGGTATAGCGCAGGCGCTCGATGCCGGGGATGTCGGCCACACACTCCAGCAGCAGGGCGAAGTCCTCGCCTTCGCCGCCACGCCAGGCGTTGACGTTTTGGCCCAGCAGGGTGATTTCTTTGACGCCCTGCTCGGCCAGGCCGGCCACCTCGACCAGTACGTCCTCCAGCGGGCGCGAGACTTCTTCGCCACGCGTGTAGGGGACCACGCAATAGCTGCAGTATTTGCTGCAGCCTTCCATGATGCTGACGAAGGCCGAGGCGCCCTCGACCCGCGCTGGCGGCAGGTGGTCGAACTTTTCGATTTCGGGGAAACGGATGTCCACTTGCGGCCGTGCTTGCCGCTGGCGTTCGCGCAGCAGCTGCGGCAGGCGGTGCAGGGTCTGCGGGCCAAAGACCACATCCACGTACGGTGCGCGTTGGATGATGGCTTCGCCCTCCTGGCTGGCGACGCAGCCGCCGACGCCGATGAGCACCCCCTTCTTCTTGAGATGCTTGACCCGTCCCAAGTCGGAGAAGACTTTTTCCTGCGCCTTTTCGCGCACCGAGCAGGTGTTGAACAGGATCAGGTCGGCCTCTTCGGGGTTGTCGGTGGGGGTGTAGCCTTCGGCAGCGGCAAGCACGTCGGCCATCTTGTCCGAGTCGTACTCGTTCATCTGGCAGCCGAAGGTGCGGATGTAGACTTTTTTGGGCATGGTGCGTCAGCGGTGCGTGGTGTAGAGCCAGGGGCTGAACCGGGGAAAGCCCGCTAGTCTAGCGCCTCGCGCGCAGCAGCGCTTTTTCTAGCTCCAGCACCCCCAGGACGGCGACGCCGATGGCGGCGCTGATGCCGATCCACGGCAGCGGCAGCGGCGCACTGCCAAACCACGTTTGCATGAGGGGCAGGTAGGTAAAGCCCGCCTGCAGCGCGCACGCGGCGCCCACCGCGGCCAGCACGCGCGGGGTGCCCTGCACGCCCACCCAGGTGAAAGAAGGGGCCTTGACGTAGCGCACGCTGAACAGGTAGAAGATCTCCATCGCCACCAGCGTGTTGACGGCCAGCGTCTGCGCCATGGCCTGGGGGTAGCCGGCGTCCAGCGCCCATTGGTAGGTGCCGAAGATGCCGGCCGCAAACAGCGTGGAGACCAAACCGATGCGCCACAGCACGAAGGGGGTCAGGATCGGTTCGCCCGGCGGGCGTGGGGGGCGGCGCATGATGTCGGGTTCGGTGGGCTCGAACGCCAGCACCATGGCCAACGCGATGGAGCTGACCATGTTGACCCAGAGGATTTGCACCGGTGCGATGGGCAGCGCCAGCCCGAACAGTACCGCCACCAGCAGTGACACCGATTCGCCCCCATTGATGGGCAGCAAAAACGTGATGACCTTGCGCAGATTGTCGTAGACGGTGCGGCCTTCGCGCACGGCGCGCGCGATGGTGGCGAAGTTGTCGTCCGTCAGCACCACGGCGGCGGCTTGCTTGGCGGCATCCGTGCCCTTGTGGCCCATGGCCACGCCCACGTCGGCGGCTTTGAGCGCAGGGGCGTCGTTGACGCCGTCGCCCGTCATGGCCACCACCTCGCCGTTGGCCTGCAGCGCGCGCACGAGTCGCAGCTTGTGCTCGGGCGCCGCGCGCGCAAAGACGTCGACCTCGCGCACGGCGCGCCGCAGTGCCGCGTCGTCCAGGGTGTCGATCGTCTGCCCCGCCATGGCCTGCAGGTGCTCGCCCAAGCCGAGTTGGGCGGCGATCGCCCGCGCGGTGACCAGGTGGTCACCCGTGATCATTTTGACCCGGATGCCGGCGGCACGGCACTGCGCCACGGCCTCGATGGCCTCCTCACGTGGCGGGTCGATGATGCCGACCAGGCCGACCAGGGTCAACCCGTCGCGCACCGTGTCATGGGTGAGCGCGTTACCCGCGGGCACGCGCACCGTGGCCACGGCCAGTACCCGTCGGCCCTGGGCCGCTTGGGCGTCGGCCTGGGCTTGCCAAGGGGCGGCGTCGAGTGCGACGGTCTTTCCCCGATCGTCGAGCACGTGGGAGCAGCGCGCCAGAATCGCCTCCGGCGCCCCTTTGACCCACACGCGCAGTGTGTCGCCATCGGCGTGCGCGGTGGCCATGTAGCGGCGCTCCGACTCGAACGGCAGCAGCGCGACGCGCGGGCGCTCTTCGCGCAAGGTGTTGGGGTCGAGCCCCGCTTTCATCGCCAGTGTCAGCAAGGCGCCCTCGGTCGGGTCGCCGCTGAGCTGCCACTGGCCCGACTCGTCCTGTACCAGCGCGGCATCGTTACACAGCGCCACGCCTTCGGCCAGCAGCAACAGTGCGGGGGCTTCGCGCCAGAGCTCCGCCGCCTGCAGTGGGTGCCCGTCGCGCAGCAGCGCGCCCTGAGGGGCGTAGCCGCTGCCTTCCACCGTGACGATACCGTCGCTGAGCACGACGGTCTGTGCCGTCATTTCGTTGCGCGTCAGCGTCCCGGTCTTGTCGGAGCAGATGACGGTGACGCAGCCCAGCGTCTCCACCGCAGGCAACTGGCGCACGATGGCGCGTTGTCGCGCCATGCGCTGCACGCCGATGGCCAGCGTCACCGACAGAATCGCGGGCAGCCCCTCGGGGATGGCGGCCACGGCCAGCCCCACCGCTGCCATGAAGGTATCCAGTGCTGGCAGCCCGCGCAACCCCCAGCCCACGCCGAACAACAACGCGGCGGCGGCCAGCACCGCCAGCGTGATCCAGCGCCCCATTTGCGCCATTTGTCGCACCAGTGGCGTGGCGGTGTCGCCCACGCTTTGTAGCAGGCGGCCGATGCGCCCCATCTCGGTCGCCATGCCGGTAGCCACGACGACTGCGGTGCCCTGGCCGCGCGTGACCAGTGTGCCGGCATAGCCCATGCTGCGCCGGTCGCCGAGCGCAGCGTGCGCGTCGACGGGGGCGGGGTCTTTGCCGACGGGCACGGACTCCCCGGTCAGCATGGATTCGTCCACCTGCACGTCGTGCGTGCGCAGCCAGCGCACGTCGGCGGGCAGGCGGTCGCCGGCACTGAGTTGCACCACGTCGCCGGGGACGAGTTCGGTCGCGTCCACCTCGACCAAGCGCCCGTCGCGCCAGACCTGCGCGTGAGGCGTGAGCAGCGCGCGGATGGCGGCCAGGGCGCGCTCGGCCTTGCCCTCCTGGATCAGGCCGATGGTGACGTTGAGCAATACCACCGCCAGGATGACGCCGGCGTCGATGCCATGCCCGAGCAGCGCCGTGATGGTGGCCGCCGCCAGCAGGATGAGGATGAGCAGGTTGTTGAACTGTCGCAGCACCCGCCGCCACAACGGGGTGGGCGGGGCTTCGGCCAGGCGGTTGGGGCCGTAGCGCTCGCGCCGCGCCTGCGCCTGCGCGCTGCCCAAGCCGCGCGCCGAGCTTTGCCATTGGTGCAGCACGTCGTCGCAGGGCAGCGCGTGCCATGGGGTGTCGGCGGCGGGCGTGTCAGTGGCAGCGGGGCGCGGGTGTGTGTTCATGACCATGGAGAGAGTAAGGTTATCGCGTGGGATCGTTTCCGCCGCCGCCGGGTTCCGCAGCGGCCGGGGTCAGGCAGCGATTTCTGCGCGTTGACCGGCCACGGCCGCCCCGCGCAGGAACGCGGCCAGTGCCCTCGACGGCGGGGCGGCGCGTGGCCCCTCGAGCAGTTGCGCCGCGCGCAGCAGGTCGCGCCAGCGGCCGATGCGGGTTTGCCAGCCGCGGGCGTCGCGCTGCCAGCGCTGCAGGCGCCGCGCGGCGCGCCCGGGCAGGGTGGGCGACAACGCTTCCGAGCCGTAGCGCAGTCGTTTGGCCAGCAGGCGCGCCTCGTGCAGGGCCTCGGCAGCGCCGGGCTGGGCAGGGTCTGCGGTGCGCAGGTGGCGCTGCAGCCGCGCGTGCCAGCGCGCCAAGCGCTCGATACCCCAGTCGGGGTCGGCGTCCACCTGCGCCGGCAGCTGCTGCAGCCAGGCGGCGCACGCCACCAGCGCGGCAGTGATGGCGGGGTCGCCCAGCTGCGCGCGCAGGGCGCGCCGGGCTTGGTGCGCGCCGCGCGCCAGCTGCTGCTGGGCGCGCTCCACGGCGCGCACGCGCTCGGGGTGGGCGGACTCGTCTTCGACATACAGCGGCCCCCACTCGGCCAGGGTTTCGGTGCGCGCGACGTCCAGATCGCGCACCGTACCCAGGGTGTCTAGCAGGGGGCGCAGCGCTTGCATCGCGGGCGGGGGAGGCAGCCACGGGCGCAGCAGCCGCAACAGGCTGCGCCAGCGCCGCCAACCGACACGGGCCTGATGGATGGCCTCTGGCGCGTCGCTGCGGGCGGCCAACGCGAGGTTGTCGCACAACTGCCCCAGCGCGTCGCCCAGAGCGGCGCGGGCCACGCAAGCGGGGTCCGCCGCGCGCGGCAAGTCGAGCGCGCGGGCGGTGATGGGGGCGTCGTGGGTACCATCGGCCAGGCGTTGCGCCTGCTCGGCCTTGCTGATGCGCGCGGGCAACAGCGGCAGGTGCTGAGCCAGCGCCTCGGCCATGGCGATCAGTGCATCGGCGTCACCCCGCAGGAGCTCCAGCTCGAGCTCCAGCAGCGGCGCGCGTCGTCCAGCCGCGCGGATGTCGCCGGCATCGAGCGCGACCTCGACCACACTGCCGTCGCGGCTACGCACGACCCAGGTGGTGCGCACGCAGCGGGTCTCGTGCACGGGTTGCAGTGCCCGCACCTGTGTGTCGAATGCCGGATCCTGCGCCAGCGGTGTCGAGCGTAACGCGGCCTCATCCAGCGCGGGTCGCCGCAGCGGGGCCGTCCACTCCCCGCGCACACTCAAAGCGCCGTGGCCGCTGCCGGCGGTTTTGAGGGTCTGCTCGTAGGTGCGCACCGGGCGAGCGGCTTCAGACGGCACGCCCGCCGCGCCAGGCAGCGGCTCGATGGCGCGGATGCGCAGCGCACAGCGCTGCTGGCGCAGCCAGCCGTCGGGCGTGTCGTAGTAACGGTTGATCAGGCGCTGTTGCTGGCGCTTGCGCCGGCGCAGCAGCGGATGCTGGCTTAGCCGCTGCAGGGCCTGTTCGGCGCGCCAGCCCGCAAGCGCAAACTTGAGCTCGATTTCTTGCGGCACAATGCCCTCCGATGCTGACATTTGTTCGATCGTAGCCGCATTAGCCACCATGAACCAACCTCCCCGCGATCTTTCGCACGTGGCCCCCGCCGACCGGGCCGAAATCCTGAGCCAAGCGCTGCCCTACATCCGGCGTTACCACGGCAAGACGATGGTCATCAAGTACGGCGGCAATGCGATGACGGATCCGCTCTTGCAGGCCGCGTTTGCCGAGGATGTGGTGCTGCTCAAACTGGTGGGCATCAACCCCGTCGTGGTGCACGGCGGAGGGCCGCAGATCGAGGGGCTGCTCAAGCGCCTGGGCAAGCAGGGTCAGTTCATCCAGGGCATGCGCGTGACCGACGCCGAGACGATGGAGGTCGTCGAGTGGGTGCTGGCCGGCGAGGTGCAGCAAGACATCGTCGGCCTCATCAACCGCGCGGGCGGCAAGGCGGTGGGCCTGACCGGGCGCGACGGCGCCATGATTCGCGCGCGCAAGCTGCGCATGGTCGATGTCAACGATCCGAGCGTGGAGCACGACGTTGGCCAGGTGGGCGACATTGTTTCCATCGATCCCTCGGTCGTGCGCGCGTTGCAGGAGGATCAGTTCATCCCGGTGGTCAGTCCGATTGGTTTTGGCGAGCACAACGAGAGCTACAACATCAACGCCGACGTGGTGGCGGCCAAGCTGGCCACCGTGCTGCAGGCCGAAAAGCTGTTGATGTTGACCAACATCCGCGGCGTGCTGGACAAAGACGGCCAGCTGTTGACCGAGCTCACGCCGCGGCGCATCGACGAGCTGGTGACGGATGGCACCATCAGCGGTGGCATGATCCCGAAGATTGCCGGTGCACTGGATGCCGCCAAGAGTGGCGTCAAGGCGGTGCACATTATCGACGGGCGTGTGCCGCATGCGCTACTGCTCGAGGTGCTTGGTGACCAGCCGTTTGGCACCATGATCCGCTCGCACTGAAGTGGCGCGCCGTGCGCGGTCGGTGTCCCCAAGGCAGCTGCCCAGCACCGGTCGCAAAAATTTCGGTTGACAACCCACGAGTGGCCTCTAAAATAGAACGATCGTTCGTTTTATTTTAGAGGGCCGCATGACCGCAGACGTTCGCCCGTCGAGCAGCGCCACCGTCGCGACACCCGCGCGCCGCGCTCGCAGCGCCAGCCAGCCCCGGCTGTCCAAGGCCGCCCAAAAAGGCCAGCAGACCAAGGCTGCCATCATCGATGCCGCGCTGTCGCTGGCGTCGCAAGTGGGGCTGGAGGGTTTGAGCATCGGCGCCATCGCCGAGGTCATGGGCATGAGCAAGTCCGGCGTCTTTGCGCACTTTGGCTCGCGCGAAGAGCTGCAGATTTCGGTGGTGCGCGAATACCACGAGCGCTTCGAGCGCGACGTCTTTCGTCCGGCGCTGGAGCAGCCCCGCGGGCTGCCGCGGCTGCGCGCGCTGTTCGACAACTGGATGCGCCAGACCTCGCTGGAGATCGACTCCGGCTGCATCTATATCAGCGGCGCGGTCGAGTTCGACGACCGCCCTGGCCCCGTGCGCGACGCGTTGGTGGAGACGGTCACGACTTGGCAGGCCGCGCTGCGCCGCGCGATTCGGCTCGCTATCGACGAAGGCCACCTGCGTACCGACGCCGACCCGGCGCAGATCGCTTTCGAGATCCACGGCCTGATCCTGGCGCTGCACTACGAAGCCCGCTTCCTGCGTACGGCCGAGGGCCTGCAGCGCGCCCGCACCGGTTTCGACAACATCCTGGCGCGCTACCTCGCGTAAGCGCCGGGGCTTCTTTCAACCCCTGTCTGCCCGTTTTCGGAAGGAGACTCCCCATGCCCCAGTACACCCCGCCCCTGCGCGACATGCAATTCGTGCTGCACGAAGTGCTGCGTGTCGTCGATGAACTCAAGGTCTGCCCGCCGCACGCCGAGGTGGATGCCGACACCATCAATGCCGTGCTGGAGGAGGGCGGCAAGTTTGCCGCCGAGGTGGCCTTCCCCATCAACATCAGCGGGGACGCCGAGGGCTGCCGGCTGGACAAGGCCACGCACACCGTGACCACGCCCAGCGGCTTCAAAGAGGCGTATGCGCAGTACGTGGCCGGTGGCTGGCCGGCGCTGAGCTGCGATCCGCAGTACGGCGGCCAGGGCCTGCCGTTCGTGGTCAACCAGGCGTTCTACGAGATGCTCAACAGCGCCAACCAAGCCTGGACGATGTATCCCGGCTTGAGCCACGGCGCCTATGAATGCCTACACGCGCACGGTACCGAGGAGCAAAAGCGTCTGTACCTGCCCAAGCTCACCTCGGGTGAGTGGACCGGGACCATGTGCCTGACCGAGCCGCACTGCGGCACCGATTTGGGCCTGTTGCGCACCAAGGCCGAACCCCAGCCCGACGGCACGTATAAGCTGACCGGGCAGAAGATCTTCATCTCGGCCGGTGAGCACGATCTGGCGGAAAACATCGTGCACCTGGTGCTGGCGCGCCTGCCCGATGCCCCCGCGGGTACCAAGGGCATCAGCCTGTTCGTGGTGCCGAAGTTCAAGGTCAACGCCGACGGCAGCTTGGGCGAGCGCAACGCCATCTACTGTGGCGGCATCGAGCACAAGATGGGCATCCACGGCAACGCTACGTGCCAGATGATTCTGGATGGCGCCGTGGGCACGCTGGTGGGCCAGCCGAACAAGGGGCTGCAGGCGATGTTCGTGATGATGAACGCCGCGCGCCTGGGCGTGGGCAACCAGTCGGTGGGCCTGACCGAGGTGGCGTTCCAAAACGCACTGGCGTATGCCAAGGACCGCATCCAGATGCGCGCGCTCTCCGGCCCCAAGGCCAAGGACAAGCCCGCCGACCCCATCATCGTGCACCCGGACGTGCGCCGCATGCTGCTGACCGCCAAGGCCTACGCCGAGGGCGGCCGTGCACTGCTGATCTACTGTGCGCTGCTGCTGGACAAGGAGCTGCACCACCCCGATGAACAGGTGCGCAAGGACAGCGCCGAGCTGCTGGCGCTGCTGACCCCGATCGCCAAGGCATTCCTGACCGACAACGGCTTCATCGCGGTCAACGAGTGCCTGCAGGTCTTCGGCGGCCACGGTTACATCAAAGAATGGGGCATGGAGCAGTTCGTGCGCGATGCCCGCATCAACATGATCTACGAGGGTACCAACACCATTCAGTCGCTCGACTTGCTGGGGCGCAAGGTGCTGGCCAACAACGGCGCCACGCTCAAGAAGTTCGGCAAGCTGGTGCAGGCGCTCATCGAGGAAGAGGGCGTCAACGAGAAGATGAGCGAATTCATCAACCCGCTGGCGCAGCTGGCTGAGCAGATGACCAAGTTCACCACCGAAATGGGCTTCAAGGCGCTGCAAAACCCCGACGAGGCGGGTGCTGCGGCCGTGCCGTACCTGCGCGTGGCGGGGCATCTGGTGTTTGCCTACTTCTTCGCGCGCATGGCGTCGGCGGCGCTCAAGGCGATCGCGGCGGGCAGCACCGACCCCTTCTACCAGGGCAAACTGCAAACGGCGCGCTTTTACTTCACGCGCCTCTTCCCGGAGACGGCGACGCTCACGCGCCAGGCGCGCGCGGGCGTGGCGTCGCTGATGAACACCGACGCCGCCCTGGGTGTCGAGGGTATTTGAACGGCATTTTTCACTCACAGAGGAGACGATCGATGAACATCCGTACCACCTTCGTCACTGTCTTGTCGGCCCTGGTGCTGCCCGCCTGGGCGCAAATGACCCCGGTGGGCCGTTGGCACACCATCGACGACCAGACCAAGGAGCTCAAGAGCGAGGTCGTGATCACCGAGAAAGACGGTGTCCTGACCGGTCGTATCGAAAAGCTGCTGCGCAAGGGGGCGGACCCCAACCGGCGCTGCACCGCCTGCACCGATGACCGCAAAGACCAGCCCATGGTGGGGTTGGAGATCATCCGCGGCGTGCGCAAGGTCGAGGGCAAGGACGTCTGGGAAGGCGGCACCATCCTCGATCCCGAATCCGGCAAGACCTACAACGTGCGCCTGACGCCCGTCGAGGGCGGGGCCAAGCTGGAGGTGCGCGGCTCGGTGCTGTTCATCGGTCGTACCCAAACCTGGGTGCGCGCGCAGTGACGCGCCGCGCCCGCTGACCGCGAGGAACCCTATCCATGTCTCGATTCCAAGTTCGCCGCGTGGCCGTGCTGGGCGCGGGCGTCATGGGCGCGCAAATCGCCGCCCATCTCGTCAACGTGCGCGTGCCCGTGATTCTGTTCGACCTGCCCAAGGACGGTGCCGACAAGAGCGCCATCGCCCGTCAGGCCATCGCCAACCTGAAAAAGCTCAAACCCAGCCCGTTGGGCGTGGCCGACGAGGCCGACCTGATCGAGCCCGCCAACTATGACGAACACATCGGGCGGCTGGGCGAGTGTGACCTCGTGATCGAGGCGATCGCCGAGCGCATGGACTGGAAACACCAGCTCTACGCGCGCATCGCCCCGCACCTGGCGCCGCACGCCATTTTGGCCACCAACACCTCGGGCCTGTCCATTGGCCAGCTCGCCGAGCCGCTGCCCGAGGCGCTGCGCCCGCGTTTTTGCGGCATCCACTTCTTCAACCCCCCGCGCTACATGCCGCTGGTGGAGTTGATCGCCACCGCGCAAACGCGCGCCGACGTGCTGGATGCGCTGGAGGGGTTTGTCACCACCACGCTGGGCAAGAACGTGGTGCGCGCCAAAGATACGCCCAACTTCGTGGCCAACCGCATCGGTATCGCGGGCATGCTCTCCACCATGCGCGAAGCCGAGCGCTACGGGCTGACGTTCGACATCGTCGATGACCTCACCGGCAAGCGGCTCGGGCGCGCCTCCAGCGGCACCTTCCGCACCGCCGACGTGGTGGGGCTGGACACGCTGGCGCACGTCATCCGCACGATGCAAACCCAGCTCAACCCCGAGACCGACCCGTTCTACGACACCTTTGCCACCCCGGCGGTGCTGCAGGCACTGCTCGACAAAGGCCACCTGGGCCAAAAGACCAAGGCGGGCTTTTACAAAAAGGCGGGGCGTGATGTGCTGCGCTTCGACCTGGCCAAGGGCGATTACGTGCCCGCGGGCGCCAAGGCCGACGAGGTGTACGGCCGTATGCTCAAAAAACCCGCGGCCGAACGGCTGAAGCTGCTGCGCCACGCCGAGGGGCCGCAGGGGCAGTTCCTGTGGGCCATCCTGCGCAACGGTTTTCACTACGCCGCGGTGCACTTGCAAACCATCGCCGAGACCGCGCGTGACGTGGACCAGGCCATGCGCTGGGGCTTTGGCATGAGCCAGGGGCCGTTCGAACTTTGGCAAGAGGCGGGCTGGCTGGACGTGGCACGCATGGTGCAGGAAGATATCGACGCTGGGCGCGCACTGTGCCGCACGCCGCTGCCGGAGTGGGTGTTCCACGGTCCGGTGGCCGAGCGCGGTGGGGTGCACCAGCCCGAAGGTTCGTGGAACCCGGCCACCGGTCGGTTCGAGCCGCCGCGCACGCTGCCGGTGCACGCGCGCCAGCTCTACCGCGAGCGCGTGTTCGGTGAGACCGGCCCCGACTGGCGCACCGATGGCACCACGGTGTATGAGGACGACGCGATCCGCCTGTGGACGCTGGCGCGTCCCGGACTGGACGATGTGCTAATCGCCAGCCTCAAGACCAAAATGCACGCCATCAGCCCGGCGGTGGTGGAGGGGCTGGACCGCGCGGTGGATGAGGCCGAGGCGCGCTTTGGCGGCCTGGTCGTGTGGTCGGGCGACGAGCCGTTTTCGGTGGGTGCCGACCTGCAGGCCACGCTGCCCGCGTTTGCGGCCATGGGCGTGCAGGCCATCGAGTCGGTGGAGTCGGAGATGCAGCGCGTTATGCTGCGCCTGCGCTACGCGCTGGTGCCGACCGTGGCTGCGGTGCGCGGCATGGCGCTGGGTGGCGGCTGCGAGCTGGCGGTGCACTGTGCCCGCCGTGTCGCGCACATGGAGAGCTACATCGGCTTGGTGGAAGTGGGTGTGGGCCTCATTCCCGGCGCGGGCGGGCTGACCTATATCGCCCGCCGCGCCGCGGAAAACGCGCGTCTGTCGACCGGCACCGACTTGCTGCCCTTCTTGACCGAAGGCTTCAAGGCTGCGGCGATGGCCACCGTGGGCACGAGCGCGTTGGAGAGCCGAAAGCTGGGCTACCTGCTGGACAGCGACCTGATCGTGCCGCACCGCGACGAGCTGCTGTTCGTGGCGCTGCGCACCGCGCAGGCCATGGCCGAGGCCGGCTACCGCCCGCCGCTCAAGCGGCTCTTCCCCGTCGCCGGGCGTTCGGGCAAGGCCACCATCCTGGGGTCGCTGGTCAACATGCGCGACGGTGGCTTCATGACCGCGTACGACTTCGAGATCGCCAGCCGCATCGCCCACGTCGTCACCGGCGGTGACGTCGAGCCGGGCACCCTGGTCAGCGAAGAGTACTTGATGAAGCTCGAGCGCGAGGCCTTCTGCGCCCTGATCACCCAGCCCAAGACCCAGGAACGCATCATGGCGCTGCTCAATACCGGCAAGCCGCTGCGCAACTGACCCCGATGCGGAGATACCCGACATGAAACACCTTCGAGACGCCTATATCGTCGCGGCCACCCGCACGCCGATCGGCAAATCCCACAAGGGCTACTTTCGCCACACCCGGCCCGACGACCTGCTGGCCCACGTGCTGCGCGCTGCCGTCGCCCAAGTGCCGGGCCTCGACCCCGCTGCCATCGAAGACGTGATCTGCGGTTGCGCGATTCCTGAGGCCCAGCAGGGCCTCAACGTCGCGCGCGTGGGCGCCGTGCTGGCCGGTCTGCCCAAGAGCGTGGGTGGCATCACCGTCAACCGCTTTTGCGCATCGGGCCTGTCGGCCGTGCAGATGGCCGCCGACCGCATCCGCGTCGGCGAGGCCGACGTCATGATCGCCGCCGGCGTGGAGAGCATGAGCATGGTGCCCATGATGGGCAACACGCCCAGCCTGTCGCCCAGCATCTTTGCCAACCTGGACAATGTCGAGGACTACGGCATCGCCTACGGCATGGGTCTGACGGCAGAGAAGGTCGCGCAGCAATGGAAGGTCAGCCGTGAGGCGCAAGATGCGTTTGCGCTGCAGTCGCACCAGCGCGCCATCCGCGCCCAGCAGGCTGGCGAATTTGCCGACGAAATCACGCCCGTGGACGTGGTCGAGCGCACGCTCGACCTCGACAGTGGTGAGGTTCGTACCCGCACGCGCACCGTCACGCTGGACGAAGGCCCGCGGGCCGACACCAACCTGGAGGCGCTGGGCAAACTCAAGCCCGTGTTCGCCACCCCCCGCCGGGCGGATCTCACCCCCACCGGGTTGGGCACTGTGACCGCGGGCAACAGCTCGCAGACGTCCGACGGGGCCGGCGCGCTCATCCTCGCCAGTGAGGAGGCGGTCAAACGATTCGGCCTGCAGCCGTTGGCGCGGTTCGTCGGCTATGCCGCGCGCGGCGTGCCGCCGCACATCATGGGCATTGGTCCCATCGAGGCCATCCCCGCCGCGCTGCGCGCCGCGGGCCTGAAGCAGGACGACCTCGACTGGATCGAACTCAACGAAGCGTTTGCCGCGCAGTCGCTGGCGGTCATGAACCAACTGGGGCTCGACCCCGGCAAGGTCAACCCCATGGGCGGCGCCATCGCGCTGGGGCACCCGCTGGGCGCCACCGGTGCCATCCGCTCCGCCACCGTCGTGCACGCCCTGCGCCGCCACCAGCTGCGCTACGGCATGGTCACCATGTGCGTGGGCATGGGGCAGGGCGCCGCCGGCATCTTTGAGCGGGTATGATGGAGCACGCCATGTCCGATATCCTGCAACACCGCGAAGCGGGCGTGCTCACGCTCACGCTCAACCGCCCGGCGCGCAAAAACTCGCTGACCAGCGCCATGTACGCCACGCTGGCCGATGCGCTGGCCACGGCCGTCGACGACTCGGCCGTGCGTGCCGTGGTCATCCAGGGCAGCGAATCGATGTTTTGCGCGGGCAACGACATCGAGGAGTTTTTGAACCAGCCCCCGATGGGGGCGGACAGCCCCGTGCTGCGCTTTTTGCGTGCCATCGCCACGTTCCCGAAGCCGCTGCTGGCCTCCGTGTGCGGACCGGCGGTGGGCATCGGCACCACGATGCTGTTCCACTGCGACTTGGTATACGCGGGCGACAACGCGGCGTTTTCTATGCCGTTCGTCAACCTGGGGCTGTGCGTGGAAGGCGCCGCGAGCCTGCTGGCACCTGCCATGATGGGCTACCACCGCGCGGCCGAGGCGCTGCTGCTGGGTGAACCGATCTATGCCGAAGCCGCGCTGGAAGTCGGCCTGGTCAACAAAGTGCTGCCGCCCACCGAGGCCAACGCTTACACGCAAGGGGTGGCCCGTAAACTCGCTGCCAAACCCCTGGCGTCGCTGATGGAGACGAAGCGCCTCATGAAGGGCGCGCAGCAAAACGCCGTGGTGCAGTGCATCCACGACGAGGCCACTGTGTTTGCGCAACTCTTGCGCGGCCCCGCCGCCAAAGAAGCGTTCCAGGCGTTCCTCGAAAAGCGCACGCCCGACTTCAGCCGGGTGTAGTGCCATCCTTTTACTCGACGACTCGCGTGCGCCAACCATGAGCCGCTCCGCTGCCGCTGCGTCCCCGATGCCGCCGTTCGAAGCCGAGTTCATCGACGGCGTGCGCGAGATTTTCGAACAAAAGATCGTCTTCAACCGCGTCTTGGGCCTACGCATCGATGCCATCGAGCCCCAGCGCGTGACCGCCCACATCGACATGCGCCCGGATCTGGTGGGGCACTTTGCCTACCATCGCATCCACGGCGGCGTCATCAGCGCGAGTCTGGACGCGATGGGCGGCCTGGCCGTGATGGCGGCCATCGGCGCGCGCCACATGGATGAACCCGTGCCGCAGCGGCTGCAGCGTTTTGCGAAACTCGGCACCATCGACTTGCGCGTCGACTATCTGCGCCCCGGTATCGGCGAGGGGTTCCGGTTGGAAGCGGAGGTGCTGCGCCTGGGCTCGCGCGTGGCCTCTACGCGCATGGCCTTCCTCGCCCTCGACGGCAAGCTGCTGGCGACGGGGGCGGGGGTGTATATCGTGTCGTGATGGATGCCCATGGGGCAGCGTTCGACTGTGTGGCCGCTGGTTTACATCAACCTGGACCGTGACGTCCAACGGCGCGAGCGCATGGAGGCGCTGCTGTCGGAGCTGCCTTTTCCCCATACTCGATTGCCTGGCGTGTTGTGGTCGGCGTTGTCACCCCAAGAGCAGGCGCGCCTGTATTCGCCGTCGCTGAATGCGAGACAGTTCTTTCGGCCCTTGGTCGATGGCGAGAAGGGCTGTTATGCCAGTCACTTGCGGGCGTGTGAGCATCTGCTTGCATCGGATTGGCCAGCCATCGTCGTGTTGGAAGACGATGTTGCTCTCGCCGATAGATTTTGCGAGATCATCACTGCGCTGCAAAACCTTGGGAATGAGGGTTGGGACCTGATCAAACTCTATAGCCGTCCCGACGAGCGGCCCCGTGCGCGCCAAGCGCTCACAGGCGACTGGGACTGGATCATTTACCAGCGGGTGCCGAGCATGAGCAACGGCTACGTGCTCAGTCGCGCAGGTGCGCGAAAATTGCTGAATCGACGCATTCCCTTCGCCCGCCCGGTCGATGTGGATGTGCGATATTGGTGGGAGTGCGACCTACGCGTTTATGGCGTCCTGCCCTCGATCGTCACCATGGCCCCTTCCTCCGAAGACAGCAGCATCTGGGTAGGGGGGCGTCCCCATCGGAGGTGGGGTGAGCGTTTACGCCGTTGGAGTCTGCAGGCAGATTATTCGCTGCGCAACGCATGGTATGGCGCCCGTCAATCCTTTCCGGTTTCATGACGTTCTTCCCATTCCGTCTGAAGGATTGTGGTAGCGAGACGTCGAGCTGGTTCAGCCGGCGATTAAAAACGCTGGGTCAAACGCCTGAGAAGCGTGCGGTAGCGTTCGATCATTTGTTGCCGGCCAAACTGCTGGGCTACTTTACGCTGCCCCGACGCCGCGAGCTCGCTAGCCTGATCAGGGTTCCGCGTCAGCCATTCCAGCGCCCGGGCCAGGTCCTCGGGATCGGCATGACGCACCAGGATTCCGGTGCGATTCGGCTCTACCACCTCGCGGATACCCTCCACGTCGGAACCAATGGCGCAGCAGCCGCTGGCCATACCCTCGAGCAACGCCAGTGGTAAGCCTTCATAATGCGAGCTGAGGACGCAATACCGAACTCGACCATACAGTGCCGGCAAATCGTCGGTAGGACCCAAAAGCCGTACCCAGGGTTGAACACCCAGTTCGGCAATCAGCGCCTGCGATCGTTTTTGCCATCGATGGCTACCGCCGCCTGCAAGATAGACGGGAATGGGGTTGCCGTTCTTGACCATTTGATGCACGGCCCGTATCAAAGTGGTGTGATCTTTCTGACGCGAAAACCGTGCGGCCATGACCACGGCATTCTCTCGGTCCTTCCAAGGCAGACCTTGAGTCCAACGGCCAAGGTCGATGCCGTTGTGGATAGTGATACAGCGCTCCGGCGGGTGGCCGAGTCGAACCAGCGCTTCACGAACGGCATCCGAGACGGCAACCAGTGCATCGGTACGCCGTGCCAACCACAGAGACTGTTGGCGCCGCCACCAGCCGTACCGCTCACGCACATTGTGTTCGACATGGACCAAATGGGGAACCCCTGCCAACAAACCAGCATATCGTCCCCAGAGGTGATCACTGAAGCCATGCGCAACCAGGATGTCTGGTTGCCACACCAAGCACAGTTGCCGCAATCGCCAAATAGTCAGAAGATGAGGACGACGGGGCACCAGTTCAACGCGCAGCCCTTGGGCACGCAGTTGCGCGACCCGTGCCGTCGGATCGTTGGCGCGTCGTCGTAGTACCAACAGCGTTTCTTGGTCATCGGCCGTTGCCGCGCACAGGTCGATGGCCACTTGGGTGGCCCCGGAAAATCCCCCAGTGACGAAGTGCAAAACCCGCAGCCGCTTTCGATCCGACTGTGGTTGGGTTGTCGATGGGGAGGCCGTCATACCTGCCGGTGTGACCGGGGAGCTGTTGCGCCCATCCAGAGCAGGTTCATGAACAGGTACATCATATTTCCACTGTTATGGGCGAACAGAACCTGGGTCATGCCGAAACCAAAGAAACCTAGAACGAGCACGGCACCGCAAACGGCAGCCGTGCATAGTTCCCCGCTCTCATGCCCAGTCGATGTGGCGTTTTGGCGTAGTGAGTGAATGTAAATCAACAGCGGAATCCCGAAAAAAAGTGCGAGCGCGCCGACGCCCGCTAGCCCCCCTTTCGCCCACAAATCCAGCCATTCATGGTGAGCATGGCCAAACCGCAGAACGACGGGTGGAGCCTCGCCTAAAATCACACGATATTGCTTTTCGCGGTCGTATCCTGCCTCGCTCCATCCCAGCATCGGCCGATCCCAACCCATATCCCAAGCAAGCTGCCAGTGGGCCAGTCGATGGCCTATCGATGTTTCGCTCACTCCACCCTCGCGGAAAAGGCTCCACTCCAGTGGAATCTGCGCGAGTCTTGCTCCCCATTGTGGTGTGTGGTGGGATATCACTCCTGCCGCGATGAGGCTGGCAATTCCGGCAAAACCCCATAAAAACCACGTCTGCTTATTGAGCGATGGTAATGAACGGCGGCGTGAGCCATCCAGCAACCAGGCCAGCATCAGCAGCACAGGAGCAACGATCCATCCCCCGCGCGTACCCGACGCCAGGGCCGCGTATGCACCCGCCACGATGGCCCCGGCCGCATATAGTTTGGCCACGACACCGCCCGCATGGCGCCACCAGAGCAGGCTCCACACCGTCAGCAGAACGGCAATGTCACCAAACTGAATGGCGTTGGTATAACCAGAGGCGCGCTCCATGCCTTGGACATGGATTTGCCAGGCGGCCGTCAGACCAGCAAACCAGGCGCCGGTCCAGCAGCCCAGCTTCAGCCAGCCGATTGGGGGTGGCTTTCGGCAGACGGCGGTGATGGCGATCAGTGCCAACGCGTATTTGGCGATGCGGCCAAACGCTTCGATGGTGAGCGGCCGCCCCCAATCGATGTCGATGCGCAGCAGCCAAACCAAACCCATCAGCGCCACGGCGATGGAAAACCACCGCCAATGCGACAGCTGCCAACACGTGCGCGCACCACCTGAAAAGAGTGCGACGAAGCCCGCCAGCACGAGCATCAGCGCGCCCCAAGAGTAGCCGCTGGGCAAACCTAGGCTGAAAGCAGGTAGGGCAAACGCCGCGCCGGTCACTAGCCCGGCGACGACGCGCTCATGCCAGTGGCCCGACGGAGGCCGAGCATCTGCCATGAATAGAGGCATAGAGGCGCGCTCAATGCCCGCCCTTGACTACTTCACCCGCCCGCAGTCGATACACCGTGCCGCAATAGGGGCACGTGGCTTCACCGGTTTTGACCACGTCCAGAAATACGCGTGGGTGGCTGTTCCAGAGCTCCATCCCCGCTTTGGGGTGTGGGCAGTGGACGCCGCCGTGGGCATTGAGGTCGGCGGCGCCGAGTTCGACGACCAGGGAGGCGTGTGCGGTGGTGGCTTGCATGGTCATACCAGGGTCAGCCAGTGGGTGTATTTCGGGTTGCGTCCGTTGACGATGTCGAAGAACGCGGTCTGGATTTTTTCGGTGACAGGGCCGCGCATGCCAGCGCCGATGGTGACGCGGTCGAGCTCCCGGATCGGGGTGACTTCGGCAGCGGTGCCGGTGAAGAACGCTTCGTCGGCGATGTAGATCTCGTCGCGCGTGATGCGTTTTTGCACCACTTCCAGCCCCAGATCACGAGCGATGTGCAGCACCGTGTTGCGGGTGATGCCGTTGAGCGCCCCGGCGGAGAGGTCAGGCGTGTAGATCACTCCACCCTTGACGATGAAAATGTTTTCCCCGGCCCCTTCCGAGACGAAGCCGCTGGGATCCAGCAGCAAGGCTTCGTCGTAGCCGTCGTCGGTGGCTTCCATGTTGGCCAGGATCGAGTTGGTGTAGTTGGACACCGTCTTCGCCTGCGTCATGGTGATGTTGACGTGGTGGCGGGTGTAGCTGGAGGTCTTGACGCGGATACCGCGCTTCATGCCTTCCTCCCCCAGATACGCCCCCCAGGCCCAGGCGGCGACCATCAGGTGCACGCGGTTGCCCTTGGGGCTGACGCCCAGCTTCTCCGACCCAATCCAGATCAGCGGGCGAATGTAGCCGCTTTGCAGACCATTGGCGCGTACTACGGTGCGTTGCGCCTCGTTGACCTCGTCCATCGAGTACGGGATGGTCATGCGCAGGATCTTGGCGCTGTTGAACAGACGCTCGGTGTGTTCCTGTAACCGGAAGATCGCGGTGCCCCGCTCGGTGGCATAGGCACGCACGCCCTCGAACGCCCCGCAGCCGTAGTGCAGGGTGTGGGTTAGCACGTGGACCTTGGCGTCGCGCCAGTCCACCAGTTCGCCATCCATCCAGATTTTGCCGTCGCGGTCGTGCAGCGGAAGAGGTGTCGCCATCGAAAGATCCTTTACTGAGAGGCAGACGCGCCGGCGCGGTGCGATGCGCGACCGTCAGACGCGCGGCGGACTGTGACGAGCGTCCATTTTACGTGGGCGGCGGCCTCGGTGACCGGCCGTGGCGACCCGCAAGCCAAGGTGACGGCGCGAGCGGCCCACAAAAGTTTGATCAACGGCACTTTTCACCCTAAAGTTCGGCTCATGCTGGACGATAACGAGGATGAGCGCGGGGCGTGTAGCTCATGCGCGGGGTGTTGTGAGGGACGCACCATGTTGACCATTTCATCGATTGCCGTTGCGCCAGCGCCACAGTCGACGCCGACCGTGCGGGCCCAGCCCGTGACACCGGCGCGGCCGAGCAACGCGGTGGCGCGCGAGAACGCTGCGGGCGGTGCCGTCGCACCGCAGGGCGAGGCCGCGCGTGTCCAGGCGCAAGCGGCCCCGCCCGTGCTGGCACCCGTCACGCCAGCGCAAGAGGGGCAGCGCGCAGACGGGTTTGCCAATGCAGCGGCACCCGAGCGGGCGGGGCTGCCGCCGCCGACAGCCAAAGAGTCCGGGGTGGCTGCCGGGGCAGAGGGCGGCGGTTTGGCCGCCCGTGTCCGTGCAGCGGAGGAGGAGCGTCGCACCCGCGAGGTTGAGGACGCGCAAGCCCAGCGGCGCCTCGATGAACAAGCGCAGCAGCGCGCGGCGCAGGCCGACCCGGCCCGAGCGCAGGGTGCCCGTGGGGGGGGCACCCCCAATCGGGCGGATGGCAAGGCGGATTTTCCGGAGGTGAAGAATCCCGCGCTCGAGCGGCTCGACACCCAGATCAAGGAGCTGTTGCCCAACATGTGGAAGGCCAGCCGCGCGGCGGTCGACATGGTGATTGGCGAGGAGGCTATCAAGGCCGCGCAAGAGCGCGCCCAGCGGCTGGAGGAATTGCAGGCGCGCCTCAATACCCGGCCGCTGGCCAACCTTCCGCCAGACGAAGCGGCCCAGACGTATGGTGAGGCCGCGCAAGGGGAGTCTCGACCGGTCCCTGGTAGCCAGCTCGATCGGCTGGTGTGAAGGGCGTGGTGCTCAGATCCGGTGTCGCACGCCGGCGGCCGCGACGCGCTCCATGATGGCGCGCGCGATTTGTTTGAGCGGCAGCACCTCGTGCACTGCACCCGCCTGGATCGCCATCTTCGGCATACCAAAGACCACGCAGCTCGCCTCGTCTTGCGCGATGTTGTAAGCGCCCGCGTCGCGCATCTCCTTCATCGCTTCCGCGCCGTCGGCGCCCATGCCGGTCAGCATCACACCGATGGCGTTGGGCCCGAGTACCCGCGCGCAAGAGCGAAACAGCACCTCGACCGACGGTTTGTGGCGATTGACGGGCGGGGAGTCGTCCACCACCGCGACGTAGTTGGCCCCGCTGCGGGCGATGGAAAACTGTTTGCCTCCTGGGGCGATGTAGGCGTGACCGGGCAAGATCCGTTCGCCGTCGCGCGCTTCGGCTACCCGGATGCGGCACAAACTGTCCAAGCGGGCCGCAAAGCTGGCGGTAAAGCCCGGCGGCATGTGTTGGGTGATGACCACGGCAGGCGCATCAGGGGGAAATTCCATCAAAATTTCCTTGATGGCCTCGGTGCCGCCGGTCGAGGCCCCGATGCAGATCACCTTCTCGGTGGACAGGCGCACCGCGCTGGGGGCTGTGGCAGGGGCTGGGGCCGCTGGGGGCGAAGAAGCGGTGTGACCCGTGATGCCGCGTAACGCCGGGCTGCTCGAGCCAGTCGGCGTGGGCGCAGGGGCTGCGCTCAGGCGCCGCACGCGCGCACGCGCCGCAATGCGGATTTTCTCGACGATATCGTCGGCGAGCTGCTGCAGGCCGCTGGCCACCCCGATGCGCGGTTTGGCGACGAAGTCCACGGCGCCCAATTCCAGCGCGCGCAACGTTGTCTCGGCCCCCTGCTCGGTCAGCGTCGAGACCATGACCACCGGTGTGGGGCGCAGCCGCATGAGCCGCGACAAAAACTCCAGCCCGTCCATCTTGGGCATTTCGACGTCGAGCGTGATGACATCGGGGTCGCGTTCGCGGATGATTTCGCGCGCCATCAGCGGGTCGCTGGCGGCACCGACGCAGACCATGTCCGGTTGTTTGTTGATGATCTCGGTCAACAGCGACCGCACCAAGGCCGAGTCGTCGACCACCACCACCTTGATTTTGTTCGTCATGCGGGCAAGAAAACGATTCAGAACAGATCCACGGTACCGCCGGCGTTGCTTTGCGCCAGACGGGTTGCGACGCCCTGGCGCTCGTGGGTTTCCAGTGTATCCGGGTGGGCATGGGCCAACCGTTTGACCATCGCCTTGCCCGTCACGGGAAAGAACACCACCTTGCGGGGGTATATATCCATCACGTCTTTGGACACGACGGGGATGCGCTCGGTGGCCAGGTAGTCGAGCACGAACTGGGTGTTGCGTTCGCCCACGTTCATGCTGGTCATGCCGGCGATGACTGCGCCGCCACCGAAGACCTTGGCCTGCATGTATTCGCGGGTCGAG
Source organism: Tepidimonas sp. HKU78 (assembly GCF_049860815.1). NCBI lineage: Bacteria > Pseudomonadati > Pseudomonadota > Betaproteobacteria > Burkholderiales > Tepidimonas > Tepidimonas sp. HKU78. Next base: position 2,819,864 of record NZ_CP187547.1, on the reverse strand, counting down.
CCGCGCTTGATCAACTCGTTGATCAACAGTTCCATGGCATACGAGCCATAGCGGCCTGAGGTGTCGGCGCCCCCCTCGGGCAGCATGAAATGGTTCATGCCGCCGATGCGCAGTCGCGAGTCCCAGATACACGCGGCAATGCACGAGCCCAGTACCGTCATGATGACGATGTCTTCATCGCTGACGTAGTATTCGCCGGGCAGTACCTTGACAGCGGCGTATTTGAAATGCTGGTCGAAGAAGAAAAAAGAAGCCTCACCCGGTTTGCGCGGGCGCGACTTGAGCTGTTGCACATGGGTGGGGGTGCGCACCGACGCCGTCATAATTTTTCGTAAATGGTTTTGCCGCGCAGGCGGAACAGGTCACGGGCGTCGCTGAAATTTTCGGCATGGCCGACGAACAGCGTTCCGTGCGGTCGCAGCAGACGGTGCAGGCGGCGCAACACTTGCCGTTGGGTATCGTGGTCGAAATAGATCATGACGTTGCGGCAGAAGATCGCATCGAACTCCTCGCGCAGCGGCCATGACTCCTCCACCAGATTGAGCGTGAAGAACTGGACGTGTTTTTGCAGATCTGGCTTGACACGTACCAAGCCTTCGTTGGCGCCCTTGCCCTTGAGAAAGTATTTGCGCCGCTGCTCCGGCGATACCGCGCTCAATTGCTCCAATTTGTAGATGCCGTGCGTGGCCGTCTCCAGCACGCGCGTGTCGATGTCACTGGCCCAGATGCGAAACCGGCCCTGCAGCCCCAATGCATCGGCCATCGTGATGGCGATGGAGTAGGGCTCTTCGCCGGTGGAGGCAGCGCTGCACCAGATCTTCCACTCGTGCGTGGGCGGTGCCTCGCGCACCATGCGCGCCAGCTCGACGAAGTGATGATTCTCCCGAAAAAACGACGTTAGATTGGTGGTCAGCGCGTTGACGAACTCTTGCCACTCCTCGCTGTTCGGGTGCGATTCGAGCCAATCCAAATAGGCGCGAAAGCTCTGGTGGCCCGTCTCGCGCAGCCGACGCAAAATACGGCTGTACACCATGGCCTGCTTGCCCTCGTGCAGGCTGATGCCGGCGTAGCGGTAGATGAGCTGGCGAATGCGCTCGAAATCCGCCACCGTCCATGCGAACTCGCGGGACTGCAGGGTGGCGGAAGCGTCGGCCATCATCGTGGTGTAGGGGCGCAACGCGCCGTTATTGACGCGCCCGGCGCACCAGCGACGACGTGTCCAGGATCAGTGAGACGCTGCCGTCACCCAGGATGGTGGCGCCGGAGACGTTGGGCACCTTGCGGTAGTTGGCTTCGAGGTTTTTGATCACCACCTGCTGTTGGCCCAGCAGTTCGTCGACCATGAGCGCCACCCGCGCGCCATCGGACTCGATGACCACCATGATGCTGTTGGCCGAAGGATCGCTGCCCGCGCGGGGCACCTGGAACAAGCGGTCGAGCTCCACCACCGGCATGTATTCGTCGCGTACCTTGATGAGCTGCGCACTTTGGGCGACGGTGTTGATATCGCTGGCCTGTACCTGGAACGATTCGACCACCGATGACAGTGGCAGGATGTAGACCTCTTTGCCCACGCGCACGGTCATGCCGTCCATGATGGCCAGCGTCAGCGGCAGGCGCACCCGCACGCTCATGCCATAGCCTTCTGCGGAGTCGATCTCCACCGAGCCGCCCAGCGCCGAAATGTTCTTTTTCACGACATCCATCCCGACGCCGCGTCCCGAGACATCGGTGACTACCTCCGCGGTGGAGAAGCCCGGCGCAAAAATGAGCTGCCAGACCTCACTGTCGCTCATGTCGTCCGAGCAGGGGATGCCTTTTTCCCGCGCCTTTTTCAGCAATTTGGCGCGCGACAGGCCGCGGCCGTCGTCGCGCACTTCGATGAGGATCGAACCCCCTTGGTGCGCCGCCGACAGCGTGATCGTGCCCACCTCGGGCTTGCCCTTGGCCAGGCGCTCATGGGGCAGCTCGATGCCATGGTCGCAGCTGTTGCGGATCAGGTGGGTCAGGGGATCGGTGATCTTTTCGATTAGGCCCTTGTCGAGTTCGGTCGCCTCACCGTGCGTGACCAGCTCCACCTTCTTGCCGAGCTTGCTGGCCAGGTCGCGCAGCATGCGTGGGAAGCGGCTGAACACCACCGACATTGGGATCATGCGGATCGACATGACCGATTCCTGCAGGTCACGCGTGTTGCGCTCCAGATCGGCGAGGCCGGCCAGCAGCTGCTGGTGCAGGGTAGCGTCCAGGTCTCGGCTGTACTGCGCCAACATAGCCTGGGTGATGACGAGTTCGCCCACTTGGTTGATGAGCTGGTCGATCTTGCTGACCGACACGCGCAGCGTCGTGGTCTCGAGCTGCGCCGTCGAGGCCTGCCGTGCGGCCTTGGCGGCCGATTCACGCGTGCGCGCTTCCGCGCTCGGCGCGCCGGCGTCGCCCTGAGCGGGGTGTAAATGTGCCTGGGTCTCGGCCTGCACGCTGGCGGCGTGTTCGTCAGGCGTGATGGGGTTGCCCGGTGCGCCAGCGAAGAGGCCGTAGCCATGCACTTCGTCCTTGCCAGGCACTGGCGCGCCGGTCGCTGGATCCGGCTGGGTACCCGCCACGGGGCTGCCGGGGGCGCCAGCGAAAAGTCCGAAGCCCTCCTCGATGACGTCGCGGCTGTGCTCCACGCTGGTCCCGACGGCCGATGCCGTCATCGGCGATGCCGTGGATGCCGCGGGTTCGGGTGCCCCGGTCAGCGGCACCAACGTCACCTGGTCACGCGCAACGTGGAAGGCGAACAGATCCAGCAGCTCGTCATCGGTGCTGCTGGTGTCGATGTCGTAGATGCGGTACGCGCCCTCGTCGCGCTCGGCGGTGATGTGGCCTAGCCCGGCAATGTCACGAAACAAGTCCTTGATGGGGTCTGCCAGGTCGAGCCGAGCCAGTGGCCCGATACGCGCTTGCAGGCGCCGAGGGACGCCAGGCGGAGCGGCAGCCGGCATGCCGCCAGCCCCCATGGGTGCTGGCGCGGCGGTCGCGGGCGGCGGTGGTGGGGGCGGAGGGGGCGGTGGGGGTGGAGCGACGGGGGCAGCGGCCTGCCCGCTGGCCAGCTGGCGGATGCGCGCGACCAAGCCAGAGGTCTCCGGTGGCTCGCCGCCCAAGCCCTGGTGCCGCGCCAGCAGCCCTTTGAGCGCGTCGCTCGACTCCAGCAGTACGTCGACCATGGGCGCGGTCGGCACCAGTTCATGGCGGCGCAGCTTGTCGAGCAGCGACTCCATCTGGTGCGTGAGCTCGGCAACGTCCTCGAAGCCGAAAGTCGCGGCGCCCCCTTTGATCGAGTGCGCGCAGCGGAAGATCGCGTTGAGCGTCTCGTCGTCGACCGTGTCCAGGTCCAGGTTGAGCAGCAGCTGCTCCATCTGCTCCAGGTTCTCGCCCGCTTCTTCAAAGAAGATTTGGTAGAACTGGGTCAGGTCGAAGCCGTCATTCGCGGTGTCTGCCATGGCGGGGCTCTCGGTCGTCTCGGGGCGGGTGGACGTGGGGGTCAGCGGATCACCTTGCGGATGACTTCGATCAGCCGGTTTGGGTCGAACGGCTTGACCAGCCAGCCGGTGGCGCCGGCAGCCCGGCCCGCTTGCTTCATCTGGTCGCTCGACTCCGTGGTCAGGATCAGGATGGGCGTCTGCGCGTATTGGGGATGCTCGCGCAGCTTGCGCGTCAGGCCGATGCCATCGAGCCGCGGCATGTTCTGGTCCGTCAGCACCAGGTCGAACCGCTGTTTCTGTGCTTTCTCGTAGGCGTCGACGCCATCGACGGCCTCCACCACTTGAAAGCCCGCGCCCACCAGGGTGAACGACACCATTTTGCGCATGGAGGCGGAATCATCAACGGCCAGGATCGAGTGCATGGGCGAACCTTGTGGAAGTGAAAATGTTCAAAACAATTCAATGGAGCCGGCATCCATCTCACTTTGGGTGACCGGATTGGGCCGCTGAGGCAGGTGGGTGACCACCATGCCCACTTCGTCCTCTTCGGGCTCCATGACCTGCTCGGCCAGCGTGTATGCGCAGCCGCGCAGCACTTTGCCCGTATGAACCAGCAGTTGCGTGGCCATGTCGTGGAATTGCAGCTCCAGCACGGCGCTGCGCAGCGTTTCGCGCAGCTCTTGCAGCGCGGGCGAATCGTGTGCCGGCTCCAGAGCATCTGCGGCGGCAAGGGCGCGGTTGAAGCGGTCCAACAGGTTGCTGGTCGCGTGATCCAGCAGCCCCTCCAGGCGCTTGAGGTCGTTCATCGCCACCAGCAGCGAATCCTGCAAATCGGCCACCACGGCCAAGCGAACCTCGACGGTGGGTTCATCATCGGCCTCGGCCGGCGCGGGTCGGGGCTCGATCACGGTCACCTCTTCCCGCGGCCAACGGCGGCGCTGGGGTTGAGGGGCGGGGGATGCCGGATCTGCCATGGGAAAGCCCAAAAGGGGATCGGATAGGATCGGTATCCGTAAATATACCGGCATCTGGTGCCGGTGCGACCCGGGGTTGTTCCGGATCGTGACGAAAATCGATGTTGGGGCGATTTGGGGCACACTTTCCCGCACAATCGGGACCGACGGGGTGCAGCGCCGCGTCGGTGAAGCCGACTGAGCCGCGGCCAGCGCGTCCGTGTCCCCTTGACTTGTTGCGGTTCGTCGTCGCGTGAACGTTTTGCGTCTTTTGCATCTAGAAGACAACCCGGTCGATCACGGGTTGCTGGTGCGCGCGCTGCGCCGCGCGGAGGTCGAGGCCGACGTGGTGCTGGTCGATGCGATGCCAGCGTTTCAGGCTGCGCTGGCCGACGGCGCTGCCCCGGCTTTCGACGCTGTGCTCGCCGACTACCACCTGGCCGGGTTCTGCGGCATGGAGGCGTGGGAGTGGTTGCAGGCGCAAGGGCTCGATCTTCCGTTCATTCTGGTCTCCGGTGCCATCGGTGAGGCCACCGTGGCCGACGCCATGGTGCGCGGCGTCAGCGACTATGTAGACAAGTCACAACTGTCACGCCTACCGCGGGTGCTGCTGCGGGCGCTGGAGTTGTCGGCGACACGGCGCGCGCAGGCCGAAGCGGCGCGTGAGCTGGCCGCCTCGCGCCAGCGCCTGCTGGAGCTGACCGAGCATCTACAAACCAGCATCGACCGCGAGCGCGCCGACATCGCGCGCGAGATCCACGACGACATCGGCGGCGCTTTGGCGGCCGTCAAGCTGGATTTGGCGTGGCTGGCGCGCCGCTTGATGGACGAGGAGGCGCTGGCGCACGTGCGCTCGGCGCTGGCGATGGCCGAACAGGCGCTCGAAGCCAGCCAGCGCCTCATGCGCAACCTGCGCCCTGCGGTGCTCGACCAGGGCCTGATGCCGGCGCTGCAATGGCTCACGCGCACGTTTGCCGAGCGCACGGGGCTGGAGGTGCAGCTGCGCGGCAGGCTGTGCCAGCCGTTGCTCGCGCGTCACGAGATGGTGGCATACCGCACAGTACAAGAGGCGCTCACCAACGTGCTCAAACACGCGCAGGCGCGCCGGGTCACGATCGACGTCAGCGATCTGGAGGATCACCTCACGATCGAAATCGCCGACGACGGGCGCGGCGCGAGCGCGCAGGAGCTGGGCAAGGAGCGCTCGTTTGGGCTGCTGGGCCTGCGTGAGCGCGCCCAATCCGTGGGCGGCTGGCTGGACGTGGTCACGGCCCCCGGCCAGGGCATGACCTTGATCCTGTCGGTGCCGCTGGCCGAGGCGTTATCGACGACGCATGAGGAGGACGACGCATGATTCGTGTGGTGCTGTGCGACGACCATGCCGTGGTGCGCCGCGGGGTGCGCGACACGCTGATGGAAGCCACGGACATCCAGGTGGTGGCCGAAGCCGACAGCTACCCCGCGCTGCGCGAAGCCCTGCGACGCGAAAAGCCCGACGTGCTGCTGCTGGATGTGGACTTGCCCGGCCGCAGCGGGTTGGAGATCCTTGCCGTGCTGCAAGAGGAGGGCAACCCGGTGCGCACGGTCATGGTCAGCATGTACCCGGAGGACCAGTACGCCATCCGCTGCCTGCGCGCGGGCGCCATGGGGTATTTGAACAAGGGCGGTGACCCGCAGGCGCTGATTGCCGCCGTGCGCACCGTGGCGCAGGGGCGCAAGTACATCACCCCCGAGATTGCCGAGCTGCTGGCCAACCACTTGCAAGCGCCCGACAGCGGCGAGCTGCACGACAGCCTGTCCGAGCGCGAGCTGCAGACGCTGCGCCTGATTGCCTCGGGCAAGAAGCTGTCGCAGATTGCCGAGGCGCTCATGATCAGCCCCAAGACCGTGAGCGTCTACCGTGCGCGCGTGCTGGAAAAGCTGGGGTTGAGCAACAACGCCGAGCTCACCGTCTACGCGATCCGCAACAAGCTGGTGTGAGCGCTCATACGCCGACCAGCCCCGCCAGCAGCTGCATTAGGCGCCGCATTGGCTCGGCCAGCAGCGGCAGCGACGCCGCGATGCCGATCAGCCCCACCGACAGCGTGAGGGGAAAGCCGATCGCGAACACGTTCATCTGCGGCGCGATGCGCGAGATGATGCCCAGCACCACGTTGACGAACAGCAGCGTGGCAATCAGTGGCAGCGCGATCCACAGCCCGTGCGAGAAAATGACTGCCCCCAACTCGAACAGCCGCATCTGCCGCAGCGCGCTCCAACTGTCGTCGCCGACCGGGAACGTCGTGAAGCTCGCCGCCACGGCCTGGATCAGCAACAGGTGCCCGTTGAGCACGATGAACAGCAGCATGGTGACGTTGCCGTAGAAGCGCCCGACGGTGCTCGCCTGCGAGCCGGTGCTCGGGTCGAAGAAGCCGGCAAAGTTCAGGCCCATTTGCAAGCCGATGATTTCGCCTGCCATTTCGATGGCGGCAAAGACGATGCGTGCCGCCAGCCCGATGGACAGGCCGATGGCGAGTTGTTGCACGACCGCGCCGAGCGCGTGTGGGCTGTTGAGCGACAGCGTGGGCGGTGCGGGCAGGGCGGGCTGGATGCACACGGCGATCACGAACGCCAGCCCGATGCGCGTGCGCACCGGCACCGACCGTGACGAAAACAGCGGTGCCGCCGAAAATACCCCCAGAATGCGCAAAAACGGCCAGAAGATGGGTGCGATCCAGCCCATCAGCTGTGCCTCGGTGAAGGTCAAAAAGACGCCGTCCATGGCGCTGGTAGCCGTCGCGCCTGCGGGTGGCTCAGACCGCGTACTCCGGAATGGCCAGCAGTACCCGGCGGATGAACTCGACCAGTGTGGTCAGCATCCAAGGGCCCGCGATTGCAAAGACCGCCACCGCCGCCACCAGCTTGGGAACGAAGGACAGCGTTGCCTCGTTGATTTGCGTGAGCGCCTGAAACAGGCTGATCACCAACCCGACCACCAATACCGTGCCCAAAACGGGCGCTGACACCGCCAACAGCGTGAACATCGCTTGCTGGGCCAGGGTGAGGACGGCTTGCGGCTCCATGCGGGCTCCTTTATGGGGTGGCAAAGCTGGCGGCCAGCGAGCCGATGAGCAGATTCCAGCCGTCGGCCAGCACGAACAACATGAGCTTGAACGGCAGCGCCACCAGCACCGGCGACAACATCATCATGCCCAGCGACATTAGCACGCTGGCCACGATCATGTCGATGATCAGGAACGGGATGAACACCATGAACCCGATCTGAAACGCCGTCTTGAGCTCGCTGATGACGAAGGCAGGCACCAGCACCCGCAGGGGTGCGTCGTCAATGCGGGTGTCGGGCGGGAGCTTGGCCAGGTTAACGAAGAGTTGGAAGTCCGCTTGGCGCGTCTGGCCCTTCATGAACTCGCGCATGGGCGCTTCGGCAGCGGCGACCGCCTGCTCGAAGCTGGCCTGTCCCGTGCTGTAGGGACGGTACGCCGTCTCATAAACCTTGTCCAGCGTCGGCCCCATGACGAAGAAGGTCAGAAACAGCGACAGGCCGATGATGACCTGGTTGGGCGGCGACGCTTGCGTGCCCAGCGCCTGGCGCAGCAGCGACAGCACGATGACGATGCGGGTAAACGCCGTCATCATGAGCAAAATGGCCGGCAAAAACGACAGCGCCGTGAAAAACAGCAGCGTCTGGATCGGCACCGAGTAACTGGTGCCGCTCGGCCCCTGTCCGATGACCAGGGGCAGTTGTCCCGGCGGGGTGGACTGGGCCCACAGCGCCGCGCTGCCCGTGGCCAGCGCCAGCGCCAGTGCCCCTTGCAGCCAGCGGCACCTCGCCGTCATGGCGTGGGCTCCCGTCGTGGCTCATGGGTTTGCAGCGCGCGCGCCACGTCCGCGTAGCGGGGCGTGGGCGGCGCCCCGGGGCTGGCCGGGGCAGGGCTGGCGGCGCCCCGCCGAGCGGTGGTCCCCAGCGGCTGCACGTGCAGCGTGCGCACGTGCTGGGGCGTGACGCCCAGCGTCAGCTGCACCAGGCCCGCCGGGCCGTCGAGTTCCACCACCACCACGCGCTGCTGCGGGCCGACCATCAGCTGCGACACCACGCGCAGCGCGGCCGTATCGCCGCTGGAGGCTTGCCGTTGCCGGCGCCACCAGTGTGCCCCCCAGGCCAGCCCCGCCAGTATCGCCAGCAAGGCGAGGGCGGGGGCCAGCGATGCCCAGGTGCCGCTCATGTTCCCGCGCTCAATGCTTGCTCAGGCGCCGCAGGCGCTCCGATGGTGTCACGATGTCGGTCAGGCGGATGCCGAACTTCTCATTGACCACCACCACTTCACCCTGCGCGATCAAGTAGCCGTTGACCAACACGTCCATCGGCTCGCCCGCCAGCGCATCGAGCTCGACGATCGAGCCCTGTGCCAATTGCAGGATGTATTTGATTGGCACCTTGGTGCGGCCCAGCTCCACCGACAGCGTGACGGGGATGTCCAGCACCATGCTGATGTCGTTGTTACCCGTCGGGGCTGGCGGTGTACCGTCGAAGGCTGGCGCGCTGGCAAATGCACCGCCACCGCCGTGGTCGGTGCTGGCCTGCTCCTGCAGCGCTTGCGCCCACTCGTCGGCCAGGGCCTGTTCGTCCACCGGGGTGGCCGGCGGGTTGTCGTTCTCATTTGTCATAGTTCATCCCTCCGTGGGCGTGCCAACTCTGGTCACTGCTGCGGATGGTGCGCACCACCTTCAGGGCGTACTTGCCGTTGTGGGTGCCGTATTCACATTCGAGCACGGGCACGCCGTCCACTTTGGCCTGGATGATGCGCTGTCGTTCCAGCTCGATGAAATCGCCCGGCTTCATGGCCAGCAATTGCTCGACCGTGGCCTCCGCCGTGGCCAGTTCGGCCACCAATTCGACCTCGGCCGCCTGGATCTCGTGGCTCAGCAGTTTGACCCAGCGTCGGTCGACTTCCATCGAGTCGCCCTGCGTGTTGGAATACAGCAGGTCGCGGATCGGCTCCAGCGTCGAGTAGGGGATGCAGACATGCAGCGAACCGCTGATGTCCCCAATCTCGAGCGTGAAGCTGGTGCTGACGACGATTTCGCTGGGCGTGGCGATGTTGGCAAACTGCGGTTGCATCTCCGAGCGCTGGTAGACCAGCTCCAGTGGGTACACGCCCTTCCACGCTTTTTTGTATTCCTCGGCGATCACGTCGACCATGCGGTTGATGACACGCTGCTCGGTGGGCGAGAAGTCGCGCCCCTCGATGCGGGTGTGAAACTTCCCCGTGCCACCGAACAGGCTGTCGATGACGCCAAACAGCAGGGTCGGCTCGCACACCACCAGGCCGCTGCCACGCAGCGGGCGCACAGCCATGATATTGAAGTTGGTTGGCACCACCAGCTCGCGCAGGAACATGCTGTACTTTTGTACCTGCACCGGGCCGACCGAAATTTCTGGGCTGCGACGGATGAAGTTGAACAACCCCACGCGCAAATTGCGTGCGAAGCGCTCGTTGATGACCTCCATCGTGGGCATGCGCCCACGCACGATGCGTTCCTGGCTGGACAGATCGTAGGTGCGGATGCCACCGGTCTGCACCTCTTCCTTGGCCAGCTTCTGGCTCTCACCGGTGACGCCCTCGAGCAGGGCGTCGATCTCGTCCTGGGACAAAAACGCGTCGCTCATGGTCGTCCGTCTAGTGCGTCAAGTGCAAGGTGCCTGTTGCTTCACTGCACGATGATGCTGGAAAACAATACCGCCTCGACCGGGCTGTAGCCCTTGTAAGGTTCCATGTCGGCGGTCTTTTGCACCAGCTCCAGGATTTCTTCGGCCAGCTTGGCCTTGCCTTCGGCGCTGAGCAGCTCGTCGGCCGTGCGGCGCGAGATCAGCATCAGGATGCCGCTGCGGATGGCGGGCATGTATTTTTTGACTTCCTCGGCCGTCTTGGCATCTTCGAGCTGCAAGGTCAATCCGACTTGGGCGTAGCGCGTCGTGCCTGGGTCGGCCAGGTTGACCACCACGGCATCCAGCGGCATGAAAGTGGGCGCGGCCGCTGCGTCCTTCTTCTTCGGCTTGGGCTTGGCTTTCTCGTGATTGGCGGGCGCCTCAGCTTCGTGCTCTTCTCCCCCGCCTTTGAGGAGGAAGAAGGCGGCGCCCCCCGCTGCCGCGAGCACGACGACGAGGGCGATGATGATGATCAGGAGCTTTTTGCTCTTGGGTTTTTCGGCGGGGGCGGCTGCTGGGGCGGACATGATGTCAAAGGCATACCAAGGATGAACCGATCGCCGACGACACGACGTCGGGCGCGACGTGGCCTATTGTGTCACGGCTGGCCGCGCACGCAACGAGGAGCGTCGAATGCATTGTCGCGCCCTCTCGAACGCTGTCCAAAGCCCAAAAACCGGGTGCTTTGTCCTGTTGCTCGGTAGGCTGGCGGCACCACTGCCCGCGCACGCCGTGGCGCGACTGGGAACGTCGCTGCCCCCAGGCCGTGTCGCTCAGGCATAGACGTCGAGCCCGACGCCGCCCCTGTCTCGCTGCAAGCGCGCCGAGGACACGGGTTCCGCGGCGTCCGTCCCGGTCAGGGCCGTCAACCCCATGCGCACCGCGCGGCCAGCGGCGGGTGTGCCCGAATCCTGGCCTTGGCCCTGGGCCGATTGCCCCCCCACCTCCATGCCGCCCAGTGCCAAGCCGGCGCGCGCCAGCGCATCGGCCAGTGCGGTCGGTGCCTGCGCTTGAATCAACTGGCGCAGGGCCGCGTCGTCGGTGCGAAAGCGCAGTTGCGCCACGCCGTCGTTGAGCGTCACGTCAACGGACAAGGGGGTGTCCAGCCCCTCGCGCACCGAGAAGCTGGCGCGCTGCGTCTTGCCACTGGCCCACAGGCTCACTTGGGCGCCGATGGCTTCGAACGTGTCGGCGAGTGCTGCGCCTAACTGCAGGCCGAAGTCGGCGGACTCGGCTCCTTCCGTCGCGGCGGGGGCGCTGATCGGGTCGCCGATGCCGGGGTTGCCCGTCGTCGGCCCGTCGGTGGTGTGTGCGGCCTCGCGCCGGTCCCCGGCCACGGACAGGCCGTTGGGTTCCGCCCCCGCCAGGGCCTGCGCGGCGGCAGGCGCGGCAGAGGCCAGCAGCGCATCCAGCCGCGCAGCGCCCGCGGTGTCGTGGGGCCCGGCCGCATCACTGCGGGCGCGTGCATCCTCGGCGACGGGCGAGGCATTGGCACTCTCGGCAGCGGTGGCGCGCGTACCCGCAGTGGGGCGCTGCTTGGCGCGCGCCAGTGTCGAAACCCACTGACCAAAGGGGGCGCCTGCCGTGCCGGTGTCGGCTGCTGGCCCCGCCGAGTGGCCCAAGCCGCCCTCGCCGGCCAGGTCGGCGACCGGGTTGCCGCGGCGCTTGCCGTCGCCCGTGGCTGCCGCAGGGTCGGGAATGAGCGCTTGTGTTGGCGGGTCGGTCTCCGTCGGTGTCGCATCGCTCGCCTGCGCCGTTGCCGCCAGGCTTCCAGCCAGGACTGCCAACAGCGGGTTCTCGGTCGGTGTCGACGTCGGGTCATTGGCCGTGTCGGGCGCCGACACGCTCGTCTTCGCGTCGGTGGCGATGTCGTCCACCGCAGGACCGCCCGCGTCGTCGGCAGACAGTCCAGCCAGCAGCTGGGCGAACGGGTCGTTTTGGGCCGGGTCGGCGGCACTGGCGCCGGTCGCGGCTGGGCGGTTCGTACGCTGGGTCGCTGGGGTGGCGTGCGCGTGCGAGGCGGCTTCGGTTTTCATGGCGGGGCTCCTGTCGTGGGCGGGGCCAAGGGTCACGGGGGCGGCGGATGGCGGCGTCGGTGCACGGTGGCCGCCATTTCGTCGAAGGCTTTTTGTTCCAGGCGCTGCTGACGCCGCAGCCAATCGTGCTGCCAGCGCTGATGCACGCGCTGCAGCGTGGCGAGCGTGCGCTCGGCGTCGATCAGTTGCGCCTCGTGGTGCGCGATGCGCGCGTCCAACTGTTGCAGCACCTGCGTCTGGTAGCCGATGGCTTCCTCCAGCTTGACCATGAATTGCCGGTGCGTGGCCAGCAGGGTGGGACTCACCCCCGCGCTGGCGCGCTGTTGCCAGCGCGCGTCGGCGTCATGCGTGTAGGCATGTAGCTGGGCCATTTGGGCGTCGGCTTGCTGCCGCTCGCGCCGCGTCTGTGCCAGCGCTTGCGCGCACGCGTCGCGCCGGCGTTGCGCGAGCTCCAGCAACAGTCCCAGGTCGCGCGGTTTGTTCATGCGGCACCTCCGCGGGCATCACGTTGGGTGCGCGCAAGGGCTGGTGCCAGCACATCGGCCAACTGGCGCACGCTGTCGTCGAACGGGGCGCACTCGCGCATGTCCTGCATCAGCAGCGCCTGCATGGCCGGGAAGAGCTGGATCGCCAGATCCGTCTCCGGGTCGCTGCCTGCCACATAGGCGCCGAGCTGGATCAGGTCGCGGCTTTTTTGGTAGCGGGAATACAGTTGCCGGAAGCGCCGCGCCAGCGCCCAATGTTCCTCACTCACGACGTTGTGCATGACGCGCGAGGCCGACGCTTCGATGTCGATGGCGGGGTACACGCCCGACTCGGCCAGCGTACGCGACAGCACCACGTGTCCGTCCAAAATGGCGCGCGCGGCGTCGGCCACGGGGTCTTGCTGGTCGTCGCCCTCCGACAGCACGGTGTAGAACGCCGTGATCGAGCCGCCACCCTCTGGGCCATTGCCGGAGCGCTCGACCAGCTGCGGCAGCCGTGCAAACGCGCTGGGCGGGTAGCCCTTGGTGGCCGGCGGCTCACCGATCGCCAGGGCGATTTCGCGCTGCGCCATCGCGTAGCGGGTGAGCGAATCCATCAACAGCAGCACGTGGCGGCCGTCGTCGCGAAACCGCTCGGCGATGGCCGTGGCGTAGTGTGCGCCTTGCAAGCGCACCAAGGGAGGGGCGTCCGCCGGGGCGGCCACCACCACGGCCCGCCCACGGTCGCGCGGGCCCAGGATGTCGTCGATGAACTCCTTGACCTCGCGGCCGCGTTCGCCGATGAGGCCGACCACGATCACGTCGGCCTGCGTGTAGCGCGCCATCATGCCCAGCAGCACGCTCTTGCCCACGCCCGAGCCCGCGAACAGACCGAGCCGTTGGCCGCGGCCTACCGTCAGCAGCGCGTTGATGGCGCGCACGCCGGTGTCCAGCGGCTCGCGCACGGGGGCGCGCTGCATGGCGTTGATGGGTGGACGTTCCAGCGGTTGCACCTGCACGCCGTGCAGCGGGCCCGCGCCGTCCAGGGGGTGGCCGTAGGCGTCCACCACCCGGCCCAGCAGGCCGTCACCCAGCGGCAGGCGCAGCACGCCACGGTCGTTGGGTACGATGGGGTGGGGCGCGTCGCCCCAGCGCGGCCGCGGGCGATACGGGGGCAGGGGGCGCACGCGCGCGCCCGGTGCCAGCCCCATCACTTCGCTGGCGGGCATCAAAAAGGCGCGGTCGCCGGCAAATCCCACCACTTCAGCGAGCACGGTGGCGCCCGCGTCCGGCGCGGGGGCGAGTGGGTCGGGGTTGGGGTCGATCACGCACTGCGAGCCCACGGGGGTACGAATACCGCGAGCTTCCAGCACCAGACCGGCCAGGCGGGTCAGACGTCCGCTCGACTCCAGCGGCGTGGGCTGGCTGGCAGCCTGGCGCGCGGCCGCCAGAAAGCGCTCCCACGGGGCGAGGTCGGGCGTGGTGACGTCAGTCATGCTCATGCCCCTCGGTGGGATTCCAGGGCAGATCCAGTCCCAGGTTGGCCACCGCGCGCGCCCAGCGCCGCTCGATGGTGCCGTCGATGCTGCCATGTGCCGTTTCGACCACGCAGCCGCCCGGGGTGAGGCGCGCATCCGGCACCAGCCGCACCTGCTGGCGGGTCAGCGCCTCCTCCATGAGAGGTCCCAGCCGCGCCGCATCCTGTGGGTGCAGGCGCAGCACCGCTGGGCGGGCGTCGTCGGTCAGCAACGACAGTGCTTCCTCCACCACGGCGCGCACCGGTTCCAGCGGCTGCGCCAATTCGCGCCGCACCACCTGGCGCGCGATGTCGCAGGCCAGCAACAGCACTTGGTCGGCCAGCCGACTGCGCACCGCGTCCAACTCCGCGTCCGCGGCGGCCAGAATCGCCATCACCTGCTCGGCGTGTGCCTGCGCTTGCTGGCGCAGCGGCTCGGTCAGCGCGTCGCGCGCCTCCTGCGCGCCGGTCTGGCGACCCTGCTCGAACCCCTGTGCGAATGCCTCGGCGCGCGCCCGCTCGAGGTCCTCCGGCGTGATCGCTGGCTCTGGCGCCGGTTCGGCAGCGGCGCGCTCGCGCTCGTCCACCGGCTCGAAGGCCCAGGCCGTGACCACCTGCACCTCCTCGCGCGGGATGAAGCGCTGATAGGGGTGTCCCCCGCGGTTAGACGAAGGCATCGTCGCCGCCTCCACCCAACACGATCTGGCCCTCGTCGGCCAGACGGCGCACGATCTTCAGGATTTCCTTTTGCTGCGCCTCGACCTCGGACAGCCGCACCGGCCCGCGCGACTCCAGGTCCTCCTTGAGCGCTTCGGCCGCCCGGCTGGACATGTTGGACAAAATCTTGTCGCGCAGCTCCTGCGAGGCGCCCTTGAGCGCCACCACCAACTGGTCGGACGACACCTCCTTGAGCACCATCTGCAGCGACTTGTTGTCCAGCTTGAGCAAGTCCTCGAAGGTGAACATCTTGTCCATGATCTTCTGCGCCAGATCCGGGTCCTGCTCGCGGATGGCGTCGATCACGCTGGCCTCCAGGCTGGTGCCCAGCAGGTTGATGATCTCGGCCGCCGTCTTGATGCCGCCCAGCGAACTCTTGCGGATCTTGTCGCCGCCGGCCAGTACCTGGTAGAGCGCTTCGTTGAGGTCCTTCAGCGCCGTGGGCTGAATGCCTTCTAACGTGGCGATGCGCAGCACCACCTCGTTGCGGGTGCGCTCGCTGAATTGTTTGAGGATGTTGGCCGCGTGGTCCTGGTCCAGGTGAACCAGAATCGCCGCCAGAATTTGCGGGTGTTCGTTGCGCAGCAGCTCGGCCACCGAGATGGGGTCCATCCACTTCAGGCTCTCGATGCCCGAGACGTCGCCGCCTTGCAAGATACGGTCGATCAGCAGCGCGGCCTTATCGTCACCGAGCGCCCGCTTGAGCACCGTGCGCACGTAGTTGTCGGTGTCCGACACCAGCAAACTCTGCGATTGTGCCTCGTGTGTGAAGCGCTCGATGACCGCCGCCACCTTCTCTTTGGGCACGGCGCGCATGCGCGCGATGGCCTCGCCCAAACGCTGCACTTCCTTGGGCGAGAAATGCTTGAAGACCTCAGCCGCCTCCTCTTCCCCCAGAGACATGAGGAAGATGGCGGCATCCTGCAGTCCGTCGTCTGTGTCGGCCATCTGCGTTCACCCGTTGCCGCTGGTTCAGGCGGCCGCCCCCTCGCCGCTGATCCAGCCCTTGATGATATTGGCCACGGCGACCGGGTTTTCTTTCGCCAGTCGGCGCGCATCGGCCAGCCGCAGCTCTTCGGGGGTGGGCTCATTGTGCACCGGTTCGGGCAAACCGGGGCGCTCGACGACTTCGCCCACCACCGCCTCGACCTGGCTGCCCGGGGCGGGCAGGGCGGCCGTCCCCGCGGCGCCAGCGGTGGCTTGTGCAGATGGCGGCTGCATCATCTTGAGCGCCGGGCGCACCAAGCCCAAGAACACGATCAACCCCAGCGCCACCATGCCCAGCGGCCCGGCCAGACTGCGCAGCAGGTCTTGCATATCCGGGTTTTGGTACCACGGGATTTCCACCGGCTCCACCTTCGGCTGATTGAACGGCGCGTTGACCACGTTGACCGAGTCCCCGCGCTCGGCGTTGTAGCCGATGGCCTCGCGCACCAAGGCCTGAATCTGTTCCAGCCGCTCGGGCGGCAGCGCCGCGGTCGCGGGGCCCTTTTTGGCGTCAGGGTTGGGCAGGTGGTTGATGACCACCGCCGCACTCAAGCGCCGCACCGTGCCGGTGGCGTTGCGCGTGACCGAGATGGTTTTGTCCACTTCATAGTTGACCACCTGTTCGCGCCGGGTGCGCTGATCGCTCGTGCCCGTCGCGCCCACCACCCCCACCGGTGCCCCGGGCCCGTTGATGGGCGCGGCTGTCGCACCGGGGGCCACGTTGGTGACTGCGCCTGGTACCCCAGCCGGGGTGTTGAGCCCCGGCGTGTTCTCTTCCACGGTTTGCGAGCTCCGTACCGCGGCCGGCTCCGTGCCCTGATTCGGGCGGTGCTGCTCGGTAGTCGACTCGGTCAGCGAAAAGTCCACATTGGCCGTCACCGTCGCGCGCACGTTGTCGCGGCCCACCACCGGCTCCAGCAAATCCAGAATGCGCTGCTGATAGGTCTGCTCTAGCGTGCGCACGTATTCCAGTTGGCGCGAGTCGATACCGTTGTCGGCCTCGGCCCGCTGTGACAGCAGCGTGCCGTTCTGGTCGATCACGCTGACCGCCTTCGGGTCCATCTCGGGCACGGAGCTGGCCACCAGGTGTACGATGCCCGCTACCTGCGTGCGGTCCAGCGTGCGGCCCGGGTGCAGGGTCAGTACCACGCTGGCGGACGGCTTTTGCTGTTCGCGAAAAAACCCATTCTGGTTGGGCAGTGCCAGGTGCACGCGCGCATCCGCCACCGACGCCAGCGACAAAATGGTGCGCGTAAGCTCACCTTCCAAACTGCGCTGAAAGTTCACCCGCTCCTGGAACTGCGTCATCCCCAGCCGCGTGGTGTCCATCAGCTCAAAGCCCGCCACCGTCCCTTTGGGCAGGCCCTGGCTGGCCAGTTTCATGCGCACATCGTTGACACGGTCTGCCGGCACCAGAATCGCGTTGCCCCCGTCTGCGTGCTTATACGGCACGTTCATTTGCGACAGTGCCGCCAAAATCGCGCCCCCGTCTTTGTCCGATAGGTTGGCATACAACACCCGGTAGTCCGGTCGGTTGGCCAGGTAAAACGCCATCGCCAGCAGCGCCACCATGGCCAGCAGCCCGGCGCCCAACGACAGTTTGCGTCCCGGGCTCAGGCGCTGCCAGCCGGCTAGCAGCGGCGATGGTGCCCGCTCGCCGGCGGGCGCAGGCAGGGAGGGGTCCAATTCGGCAACGGCGGTGGTCGAGGTAGCCATGGCGCGCATTATCAGAACCGTTGGCCGTGGCTAAAGTCCAAACAATCCCCTCCAGTCCGGGTTATTTGCGCTTATGCAAGCGGCTGTTCGGCCGGTAGCATCCCAGCCATCGTGTTCAACCCGGATCGGAGCCTGCCATGGACCTGCGCCTGCTCCCCATGACCACCGCTTCGATGAGTCCTGCGCAAGCGGCCGCGCTACGGGCCGCGCAAAAGGCGCTGGCGGCCAAAGCCGCCGCGGGCGCTGACGTGTCGGGGGCCGCTGCGTCGGCCTCGGCAACCGCCCCCCGCACGGCGGGTGCCGTTGCGCCCACCCGCGGCTTTGGCGAGGCGCTGCGCACCGCGCTGCACGACGTCAGCGCGGCGCAAAACCGCGCCAGCGCCCTGCAAAACCGCGTGCAGCTGGGCGACCGCAGCGTCAGCCTGGAAGAAACGATGGTTGCCATGCAAAAGGCACAGATCGGTTTTCAGGCCGCGCTGCACGTGCGCAACCGCATGATGCAGGCCTACACCGACGTCATGAACATGCAGGTGTGACCGGCCAGCGCGCCTCGTGCGGTCGTTGTTGCCACCCCCTGCGGCCTGGGCGACAATCGCGCCGTGAGATCCTCTCGACTGCCTGCCATGACCGACCGCAAGCGGCTGCCCATCGGCATCCAGACCTTCGCCAAGATCCGTGGGGACGATTATTACTATGTTGACAAGACGCCGTACGCGCTTCGGCTGATCGAATCGGGTTCGCACTACTTCCTCTCGCGCCCGCGGCGCTTCGGCAAGTCGTTGTTTCTGGACACGCTCGCCGAACTCTTCGCCGGCAACGAGCCGCTCTTTCGGGGGCTGTACTGCCACGACAAGTGGGATTGGTCCAAGCGGCATCCCGTCATTCGGATCAGCTTCGCCGAAGGGCGGCTGGAGAGCCGAGAGCAACTGGATGAGCGCATCCGCGAACTGCTCGACAACCACCAGCGCTCCCTTGGAATCCACTGCGAGCACCGCTCCATCCCGGGCTGCTTTGGCGAGCTCATCGAGCGGGCCACGCAAAAATACGGCCAACGCGCCGTCGTCCTGGTCGATGAATACGACAAACCGATCCTCGACAACCTCACCGAGCCGGAGGTGGCGCGGGCCATGCGCGAGGGCTTGCGCAACCTTTACTCGGTCATCAAGGGGCAAGACGCCCACATCCGATTCGCGTTTCTGACCGGGGTTTCCAAGTTCAGCAAGGTCTCGATCTTCTCGGGGCTCAACAACCTGCGCGACATCACCGTCTCGGCGGAGTATTCGGCCATCTGTGGCTACACCGAAGCCGACCTCGATGCCGTGTTCGCCCCCGAGCTCGAGGGGCTCGATCGCGACGACATCCGCCGCTGGTACAACGGCTACCGCTGGCTGGGCGAGTCGGTCTACAACCCGTTCGATGTGCTGCTGCTGCTGCAAGAGCGCACCTTTCGCGCGTACTGGTTCGAGACCGGCACACCCACCTTCTTGGTCGATTTGCTGCGCAGCCGCCAGACGTTTATCCCGCAGCTCGACACCCTGGTGGCCGATGATCAGCTGCTGGGCGCGTTCGATGTCGAGTACATCGGCACGGAAGCGCTGCTGTGGCAGACGGGCTATCTCACCATCACCGGCGTGGAGCGGCTCGGGGGACTCGTGCAGTACCAACTGGGCTATCCCAACCGCGAGGTGGAAAGCGCTTTCAACCAGGCGCTGCTGCGCGCCTGGGTGCCACCGCAGGTGCCCACGCAGCCGCTGCCGCTTCTGAAGAAGTGGTTCGCGCTTGATTGGACTGCCCTGCGCACGCACTTCGAGTCGCTCTTTGCCGGCATCCCGGCCGACTGGTACCGCGCGAATCCCGTCCTGCACTATGAGGGCTACTGGGCCAGCGTCTTTTACTCGCACCTCGCCAGCCTCGGGCTCGATCTCACCCCGGAAGACGTCACGAACCAAGGCCGCATCGACTTGACGCTCAAACTGCCGCAGGCCATCGTCATCATGGAGTTCAAGCGCATCGATGGCGACCAACCCACGGGCGAGGCGATCGCCCAGCTGCGACAGAGGGGCTACGCCGACAAATACCGCGCCGACGGCCGCCCCATTTGGCTGCTGGGCGTGGAGTTCAGCAGCGCCACGCGCAATGTGGTGGGGTGGGACGTTCAGCCTGCCTCCCCGGATCTTCATTCCTGACCATCCCGCGACGTGGGACAGAGCGGTGTCCGCGACGCGCGGGCACCGGATCAGTGCAGCCAAGCGCTGCGGATCGGCTCGCCTGGGGGCACGTCGCCCCACACATCCAGCCACGGCTCGGCCAGCGCGCGGATCTGCGCATCGTGGCGCAAAATGGCCAACATGATGCGGTGCTTCTCTGCCCGCTCGGCGGGCGTGAGCTGCGCGTGCTCACCCTGCTCGCGCAGGCGCTCGATCAACACCGCGCAGGCGCCTTCCAGTTCCACGACGCGGTCCCAGTCGTCGGCCTGCGCCGCTTGCAGCATGCGGGCGCTCGCGTCTTCCAGGGCTTGATAGACGTCCATCACGCTGGGGCTGGGTTTGGGGGTAGCGCTCATGATTCGGGCCTCCGGCAGTCGGCTGCTTACTGGGGGCGGATGGCTTTCCAGCCGTCGGCGACGGTGCGCAGATGCTGGCGTACCTCTGCGAACAGCGCACGGTCGCGCTTGGCGTGCGCCTCCGCCAAGCGGGCGGCGCAATAGGCGTACAAGCCATCGAGCCGCTCGGCCAGCTCGCCACCTTTTTCCAGGTCCAGTCCGCCGCGCAGGCCCTCTTGCAGCAGCATCACGGCCTTCTTCACCGCCTTGCCGCGCCTCTCCGTCTCGTGTGTCTCCAGGGCGCCCATCGCCACCGCGATCTGCTCATCGATCGCGTCGAACAGCATCTCGATCAGCCCGTGCGGGTCGGCCGTGGTGGCGCGGGTGCTGGCGGCCATCTGGCCGTAGGTCTTGGCGTGTTTCATGGGGGTCAGAGCAAGCATGGTGGCCCTCGCGTGATTGCGAACGATGTTCGATGACTTTTGTATCGTCCACGCCGAGTGCTTCTTGAGACCGACGATGCCCGCCGCAAGCCCCGATATACCCCCGCCCGATGGACGCTATTCGGGGTTAATTGCGGACTTTGGACTGTCGATCAAGTCGTGAAGGTTTCGCCGTCCCACCACCCCAGGCGCCACGCGTTCGATGTGCTCGATCATCACGCGAGCGGCGTCACTGTGACCGGCGTGGGCCATCGAGCGCGCCAAGCGCGCCATCGCGTGGATGTCGTCTGGGTGATCGGTGAGGTATTTTTCGTACTCTCCGATGGCCCCTGACAAATCCCCGATGGCTGCGAGCACGTCGGCATATGGCAAAAGGTACCGGGGCGTCAGACTGGCCAAGCACTCCAGTGCCTGGCGCGCGTGTTCGGTGTGTTGGTGGCGCAACGCCCAGTTGGCCACGCGAAGCAGCGCCAGTGGCCAAAGCGAACGCTGTTCGCTCTGCAGCACCGCGTCGTAGTGCGCCAAGGCGTCGTCCTCGCGTTCTTCCAGCTCCGCCAGCAGCCCCTGCGCGAGCGCTTGGTAGCTGCGGGCCGCATCGGCGTCTTGGGCTTGTTCCAGACCCGCGATCAGGTCACGCAGCGCTTTGGCATCGCGGCGCGAGAAGAGCTCTTCCATGCGCACGCGCGCCGCGCGCAAGTCGGCATGAGCGCGCGCACGCGCGAGATGGGCTCCACCGGTAGACTGCAGATCGGCCTGACACGCGTCTTGCAACGTCTGCAGTGCTCGTTGCTCGTCGGGTGACAGGGGTAGGTCGGACGCGTTGCGGCGATTCGTCCAGCGGCGCCAGCGCCCAGGCTCGCGGTACGTCAGCCAGCGCGGTGCCAGCGCCGACAGCGGGGTATTTTGCGCGTACTCTTGAGCGCGCAGCCGCGCGCGATCCAGGCCGCGCTCGATTTGCGTGCGCAGGCGTTCGGCGCCTTCCAGGTAGGTATCGTAGTATGCGGCCAGGGCTTGCTGAACGCCGGCGGCGTCCAGGCTATCCACATCGCGGGTGGTCCTCATGGCGCGCAAAAAGGCATGTGTGCTGCACTGGCGGATCAGGTTGGCCGTTTCCCTGTGCTGCACATCGATGCTGGCCTCCAGTTTGTCCAGGCGCTTGCGCAGATTTCGGTTTTGTATCGACCCGTCGGCTTGAAAGAGCTTGTCCACGACGCGGCGCGCGTGGCGCAGTTCGCCCTCCAGGGCCTTGATTTCATCCAACTTACGCTGCATGGCGCGCACCACCCGCTGCGCATGGAGGAGCCGGGTTTCATCAGTGTCCTGCACGGAAGGGGAGGGCGCCAACGGCCTCGCCAGTGCCGCTCCTTCCAACGCGATTTGTTCCAAAGGCAGGTGCATGACGCCTTCCATGCGCGCAGCCCCGGTTGCTGGGTTGTAGATTTCCAGCCCCTGACTGCGCCAGTACAGCGCCTGTTGGCTGAGCGTTTGCGCAGCGGCCGCAAAGTCGGCCGTGGTGCAGGCCCGCTGGCCCGCGTTGGTGTCGACCGTCAGTGGCGTCAGGTCGAAACGCGGGCCCACCGCTCGTTCATTGCTGCCTCGGGCATGGGTGTATCCTTCGGGCGTGAAGCACAGGTCGACACCGGCAAGAATCACCCGCGCCAACCCTAGCGCACCCGCGAAAGCCAGTGCCGTGTTGGTGACCGTGGGGCCTACCCCCAAGAGCGGCTCTGAGGGATTGAGCTTCGACGTCCACGGCAGCACGTTGCCCAGGTAATAGCTGCGGTGCGGCCATTGCGCGAGCAAGCGCGGGTTGACGTGGTACTGGTGGATGAAGGCGACCGACTCCCCGAACCGCAGCATGTCGCGGCTGATTTCATAGCTCATCTCGGTGGGGTCGACCGAGAACAAAAAATCGGGTTCCAGCCCCACGTCCAACAAGCGCCGACTGATGCGCGAGACGGCCAGCACGACGAGCCGCTCGCGGTGGGCCTTGACCCAATCGAGGGCATCGTCAAGCGAGGGGCCTCCGGCCAACAGCACACCGGTTCGTCCAGCCAGGGCGCCGCGCCAGACGCCCGCTGGAACCACGTTGTCTGCTGCATTGTCCAACTGGCAGGTGATGAACGCTTCACTGCCCCGCACCGCCACCGTCCGCCAGCGCAGGCTCGCCGCCGCTTCACGTAGCTCCCACGCCAGGCTGACGTAATCGGGGATATCCGGTGACTGGGCGGCTAGCGAGGCAACCACCTCCACACCGTCGATGTAGAGGTAGTCGGACAAGGATAGGGCTTGGGCAGCTTCGGCCCAGGTATCGGCTGGCGCGCATCGGATGTGGGGCGGCAAGTCCTCGAACAGACCGGCGGCGCGCAAGGTGTCGTGGACGGAGGGGAGGTCGACGAACAGGTACCGTGTGCCTGCGGGCGGGGCTTGGCGCTTGACGTGTTCGAGCAAGTGCCCGGAGTCACTGCCCGCGATCAGGTAGAGCGTGTCCTCCCGAAGCAGCTGGTCACGAAACGCCTCCTCCAGCGTCAGACGGGCGCCCAAGCGGTCGAATGCCTCGCCATTGACGGCGTCGAGCACGCGATCGCCGAAGCGGTTAACCCGCCACGTCGGTGGCGGGCGGTGCGCCTCATCGTCGGCGATGATGGGCGGGATTGGGGAGTGTTGTGCGTCCATCTCAGGCTTCTGGCAGTGATTCGATGCGCTAGCATGATAGGGCGTAAGACTCCTCACCATCTACTCGATCAAGCCGATGGAAACCCCGCAAACGCTTGCTTCCGGTTCCGCACCGCTGTGTCTGGTCACGGGTGCCGATGGGTTCATCGGTTCGCATTTGGTGGAGCTCTTGGTGGCGCGCGGCTACCGGGTGCGCGCACTGGCGCAGTACAACAGCTTCAACCACTGGGGCTGGCTGGAGGGACTGCCGTGCCTACCCGAGGTCGAGGTGCTCACCGGCGACATCCGGGATCCCCATTTCTGCCGGCACATGGTCAAAGGGGTCGACGTGGTGTTTCACTTGGCCGCGCTGATTGCGATTCCCTATTCGTATATCGCGCCAGACAGTTACGTCGACACCAATGTACGCGGCACGCTCAACGTCTGTCAGGCCGCGCTGGAGGCCGGCGTGCGGCGTGTCGTCCACACCTCCACCAGCGAGGTGTATGGTACCGCCCGCTACGTGCCCATCGACGAGGCCCATCCGCTGCAACCGCAGTCGCCGTACAGTGCCTCCAAGATCGGTGCTGATGCGATCGCGCAAAGTTTTTACAGCAGTTTTGGCCTCCCTCTTACGGTGGCGCGGCCGTTCAACACCTACGGTCCCCGCCAATCGGCGCGCGCGGTCATTCCCACCATCATCAGCCAAATCGCGGCCGGCAAGCGCCGTATCGAGCTAGGTGACCTCACGCCCACGCGCGATTTCAACTACGTCGAAGACACCTGTCGCGGCTTTCTCGCGTTGGCCGAGTGCGCCGCGGCGGTCGGCGAGGTGGTCAATATCGGCTCCAACTCGGAGATCTCGATCGGCGATACGGTGCGCTTGATTCGCGAGCTCATGGGCAGCGACATCGAGGTGGCGCAGGACGAGCAGCGGCTGCGGCCACCCCAGTCCGAGGTATTTCGCTTGTGGTGCGACAACCGCAAGATCGAGCGATTGACGGGCTTTCGGCCCCAGGTCTGCCTGCGCGAGGGTCTGCAACGGACCATCGATTGGTTTACCAACCCCGACAACCTGCGCCGCTACAAGGTCGATCGCTACAATGTTTGACGTTGCCCCCTTCATCGGCTTCGTGCGGGAGCTGTACGGACGGCCCGATGGGCCGATACCGTTGCACGCCCCGATCATGGGCGAGCGAGAGAAAGCACTGGTGGCCGAGGCGATCGATTCGACCTATGTGTCCAGCGTCGGGGCCTTCGTGACGGCGTTCGAAGCCAGCGTGGCGGCTTTCGTGGGCGCCCGGCACGCCGTGGCGACGGTCAACGGCACGGCGGCGCTGCACGTGGCGCTGCGGGTTGCAGGAGTGCAACCCGGCGACTTGGTGCTGACGCAGGCGCTGACGTTCGTGGCCACGTGCAACGCCATCCACTACTGCGGGGCACAGCCCGTCTTCGTCGATGTGGAGGAGACGACGCTCGGGATGGACCCGGACGTACTCCGCGAGTGGTTGTCAGACCATGCCACCATGCAGGCCGGGGTCTGCGTTGAGCGGGCATCGGGGCGACCGATCCGTGCCTGCGTGCCGATGCACACCCTGGGTCATCCCGCCCGGGTCGACGAGATCGCGGATGTGTGCGAGCGCTGGGGCTTGCTGCTGGTGGAGGACGCCGCCGAGTCGCTGGGCAGCACCCGTGGCGGGTGCCACACGGGAACCTTCGGCAAGCTGGGGGTATTCAGCTTCAATGGCAACAAGATCGTCACGACCGGCGGCGGTGGCATGATCGTGACCGATGACGAGGCGCTGGCGCGCCGCGCCCGGCATTTGATAACGACGGCCAAGCTGCCCCATGTGTGGCGGTTCGACCATGACGAAGTGGGATATAACTATCGTATGCCCAACCTGAACGCCGCGTTTGGCTTGGCACAGATGGAACGCTTGCCCGAGCTCTTGGCCAGTAAACGCAAGGTCGCAGCGGCTTATCAGGCAGCGGCGCAGCGTCTTGGGTGGACATTCGTTTGCGAGCCAGCGGGCGCGTACAGTAACTACTGGCTCAATGCGCTGCGCTTGTCCAATGCGCAGGAGAGAGATGCATTTTTGCAAGCCACCAACGACGCCGGTGTGATGACGCGGCCACTGTGGACGCCGATGCATCGGCTGCCGATGTACGGCGGCTGCCTGTGCGCACCGCTGCCAGTGACCGAACGGCTGGCGGATACCGTCGTCAATGTCCCCAGCTCGCCCTTGTCAGGAGGCGCGGTCTAAGATGGCACCGCGCCGCATCGCCGTCGTGACCGGCTCGCGGGCCGATTATGGGTTGTTGTATTGGTTGATACACGACTTGCATCGTGCGCCGGATTTCGAGTTGCAATTGGTCGTCTCCGGCATGCACCTGATGCCGCAGTTTGGCCGTACCATCGAGGTTATCGAGCGCGATGGTTTTCCCATCGCTGCCACAGTGGACTTGGAAATCGATGCTGACACGCCGCATGCCTTGGCGCGCGCCATCGGCACCGGGACGGCCGGCTTCGCCGATGCGTTTGCGCAGCTGGATCCCGAGCTGGTGGTCATACTCGGCGATCGGTTCGAGGCCTTGGCGGCAGCCACCGCGGCGTTTGCGCAGCGCAGGCCGATCGCCCATTTACATGGTGGCGAAGTCACGGAAGGAGCGCTCGACGATGGCTTTCGGCACGCGATTACCAAGTTGTCGTCTCTGCACTTCACGGCAGCGGAGCCGTACCGCCGCCGCGTCATCCAGATGGGCGAACCGCCGGATCGAGTCTACAACGTGGGGGCTCCTGGGCTGGAGCATTTGACGCGCACGCCACTGTTGTCGCGCTCCGAAGTGGAGCGCGCAATCGACTTCGCGCTGGGTGATCAAGCGTTTCTGGTCACGTTCCATCCGGCGACGCTCGACGCTGACGACCCGGCAGACCAGTGCCGTGAACTGCTGGCTGCGCTGGACGCGTTTCCCCAGGCGCGCATCATCATGACCTTGCCCAATGCGGATCCGGGAGGGCAGGGCATCATCGCGTTGCTGCAAGCGTACGCGCAGCGTCATGCGCAGCGCTGCCGGCTATTCGCGTCACTCGGACAGCAGCGTTACTTGTCCCTGCTGCGCTGGGTGGATGTCGTCGTCGGCAACTCATCGAGCGGGCTGATCGAGGCGCCCAGTGCCAAATGTGCGACGGTCAACATCGGCGAGCGTCAACGGGGTCGGCTGCGCGCGGCCAGCGTGATTGATTGCCCGCCTCGCAAAGCGGAGATCGAGGCTGCGTTGCGGCGCGCGCTGGACCCAGATTTTCGGGCTCGTTTGAGCGACGTCCAAAATCCCTACGGTGACGGCGCCGTTGCGCAGCGTATTCTGACCGTCTTGCGGCGGGTCGATCCGCTTGCGCTGGTGCACAAACGGTTTTACGACGTGATGGTGCCGACCCATGCTTGACCGCCCCTATCGCAGCGGCGTTGTGGTGATCGCCGAAGCCGGTGTCAATCACAACGGGCAGCCGGAGATGGCCTTCGCGTTGGTCGAGGCGGCTGCTCGCGCGGGGGCTGACATCGTCAAATTTCAAACCTTCCAAGCCGCCAGCCTGGTCACGCCCGATGCGCCCAAGGCCGCCTACCAGCAGCGCGCCACCGGGGCGCAAGAGTCGCAACTCGCCATGCTGCAACGGCTGGAGTTGCCTGCCGCCCTGCACCGTGAACTCATGGCCCACGCGCAGCGGCAAGGTTTGCGGTTTCTCTCTACCGCGTTCGATGAAGCCAGCCTGCACTTGTTGGTCGACGAGCTGGGGCTGTCCTTGCTCAAAATCCCGTCGGGCGAGCTCACGAATGCCCCGTTTCTGCTGCAGCACGCGCGCACCGGGGCCGAGCTGATCGTCTCCACCGGTATGGCGACGTTGAGCGAGGTCGAGCTCGCCCTGGGCGTGATTGCCTTTGGTCGCGTCGCGGGCGCGCAGGAGCGCCCTGGGTTGGCGGCGTTTCAGGATGCCTATGCCTCGCCCGAAGGACAGGCCGCCTTGCGCCAGGGCGTCACGCTGTTGCACTGCACGAGCGACTACCCGGCTGCTCCTGAGCAGGTCAATCTGCGCGCCATGGACACGCTACGGGCGGCATTCGGTTTGCCGGTGGGCTATTCGGATCATACGCTGGGCATAGAAGTGACGCTGGCTGCGGTGGCGCGCGGCGCCTGCCTTATCGAGAAGCACCTGACACTCGACCGAACCCTGCCGGGTCCAGACAACGCGGCATCACTGGAGCCCGATGAGATGGCCGCGCTCGTGCGCGGCGTGCGCACGATCGAGGCGTGCCTGGGCGATGGCATCAAGCGGCCGCAGCCGGGCGAGGCTGCCACCGCGGGCGTGGCCCGCAAGAGCTTGGTGGCGCGTGTGCCGATCGCCGCGGGGCAGCGGTTGGGCCCCGAACAGGTGGCGGTGATGCGCCCCGGTACGGGCATGCCCCCCGTGCGGTACTGGGACGTGATGGGACGTGCCGCCTCGCGTGACTACCAACCGGGCGAATTGCTGGATGAATGAGCCGGTCGTGATTCTGGGCAGTGGCGGCCACGCCCGCGTGGTGCTGGATGTGCTGCAGTGCATGGGCCGCACGGTGGCGGGCGTGCTGACGCCCGAACAGCCCGTCGGGGCCGAATGGGATGGCGTGCCGGTGTTGGGCGACGACGCCTGGCTCGCATCGGCGCAAGCAGCGGGGTATGCCTACGCGGTTGGCATCGGGGCGGTCCCGGGCCGCATGGGGCTGCGTCAGGCGATGTGCGCACGCTTGCGCCAATTGGGGCTGCCCGTCCCGGCGCTGGTGCACCCGTCGGCCGTTGTGTCCCGCCGGGCTGCCGTGGCGGATGGCGTGCAGGTGATGGCCGGGGCAATCGTGCAGCCTGGGGTGTCGTTGGGCATGCACGCACTGATCAACACCGGGGCGCGCATCGACCACGATACCGTCATCGGTGAGGGTGCCCACATCGCGCCCAGTGCCGTCCTGTGCGGCGATGTGCGTGTTGGCGCGGGTGCCTTCGTGGGGGCGGGCGCGGTCGTGTTGCCGCGCGTGGTCATCGGCGACGGCGCCGAGGTGGCCGCTGGCGCCACGGTCACATGCGACGTTCCGCCGCGGCACCGCTATATTCCAGGGCACCCCTTCAAGCGGCTGGGAGATCCGACATGACGAGCGACTGGCAAAACCTATGTCTGCGCAGCCATGACACCCTTCGCCACGCCATCGAGGTGATCGACCGCGGGGCCAAGCGCATCGCGCTGGTGACGGACGACGCCGGGCGGCTGATCGGCACGGTGACCGATGGCGACATCCGTCGCGGCATTCTGCGCCATTTGAGCCTGGATGCGCCAGTGGCCGAGGTGATGAACGCCCAGCCCCGTGTGTTGCCGCCACAGTATCGGCGCGAGGAGGCGCTGCAACTGTTGGGCAGTGCCCAAGTGCTGCAGGTGCCGATCGTGGACGACAGCGGCGTGCTCGTCGGGCTGGAGACGTTGACGGACTTGCTCAAGCGCCCCCGGCTGGAAAACCCGGTATTTTTGATGGCGGGGGGGTTTGGGACTCGCCTGCGCCCTTTGACCGATCGCTGCCCCAAGCCGATGCTGCCGGTGGGTGGTAAACCCATGCTCGAGCATATTCTGCAAGATCTCATCGACTATGGGTTCTACCGGTTCTATATTTCGGTGCACTATCTGCGCGAGCAGATCATCCAGCACTTTCAGGACGGCAGCCGCTGGGGCGTGACCGTCCAGTACATTCACGAGGACGAGCCGCTGGGGACGGCGGGGGCGCTAGGGCTGCTGCCCAAGGAAGCCGTGCAGCGCCCAGTGATCGTGGTCAATGGCGACATCATGACGCGCGTCGATTACGAGGCGCTGCTCCAAGACCACGACCGCCACACGCCCGCGGCCACCGTCTGCACGCGCCAGTACGATTTTCAGGTGCCGTACGGCGTCATCGCGCACGAAGGACAGCGTATCACTGACATTACCGAGAAGCCGGTGCATCACTTCTTCGTGAGCGCGGGCATCTACGTACTGGCGCCGCAAGTCGTGCATGCCATCGAGCCGCGTGTGCGCCTGGACATGCCCGATTTGCTCAAGCGCCAGATCGTAGCCGGGCACGAGGTACGCATGTTCCCCGTGCACGAGTATTGGCTCGACATTGGGCGCATGGGCGATTTCGAGGCCGCCCAGCGCGATATTTTGCAAGTGATCGGCCGTGGCTGAGCGCGGCTCGCGTGTCCTTGCCTTGATCCCCGCCCGCGGGGGTAGCAAGGGTGTGCCCGGTAAAAATATCCGGGACGTAGCGGGCAAACCTCTGATCGCGTGGAGCATCGAGGCGGCCCGTCAAGCCCGCAGTATCGATCGCGTGGTCGTGTCCTCCGACGACCAGGCGATTTTGGCCGTTGCCCGTGCGTGGGGGGCTGAGGTTCCCTTCGTGCGTCCGCCCGAGCTGGCCCGAGACGAGACTCCGGGCATCGACGTCGTGCTGCACGCCCTGGCGTGCCTGCCGGATGCCGAATGGGTGGTGCTGCTGCAGCCGACGTCTCCGCTGCGGTCGGCACGGGACATCGATGCTGCCGTGGAACAGTGCCTGGCGACGGGTGCGCCAGCCTGCGTCAGCGTGACCGAGGCGCACATGCCGCCGTGGTGGCTGTTTCGACTCTCGGCCCAAGGGCGTTTGCAATCCTTCTTGCCGGATGGGGAACGGCCGCAGCGGCGCCAAGACGCGCCAGCCTTGTACGCCCTTAATGGCGCGGTGTATGTCGCCCAGACCCACTGGCTGCGCCGCACGCGCTCGTTTGTGACCGACGAGACCGTCGCCTACGTGATGCCGCCAGAGCGTTCTGTGGACATCGACACCCCGCTCGATCTGGCGATGGCAGACTGTTTGCTGCGCTGGCACAGTGGCGAAAGCGGCTGAGTGCCGCTTTCGCTGTGGCATTTGGCTGAGACGTCAGCCCTGCAGCAAACGCAGCACGTTTTGTGGTAGCTGGTTGGCCTGGGCGATCATGGCGGTGCCGGCTTGCTGCAAGATCTGGGTGCGGCTGAGGTTGGCCGTCTCGGCGGCGAAGTCGGCGTCCATGATGCGGCCACGGGCGGCAGACTGCTTCTCCGCTGCGATGCGAATGTTGCTCATGATATTTTCGAAGCGGCTCATAATCGCCCCGAGATTGGCGCGGCGCGTGACGACACTTTGTAGCGCTGTGTTGATCGTTGCCAGCATGGCGCTAGCGCCCCCGGCAGTAGAGATTGTTAGGGCGTTGAGCGCAGTGGATATGGAACCGATACTCGTGATATTTACCGTAACAACCTGTCCTTGGCTCGCCCCCACCTGAAAAGAGTAAGCGCTAGCGTTCGCCCCCAGGATCTGTCGGTTGTTGAAGCTGGTTTGGGCACGAATTCGGCCGACTTCCTGGCGTAGCTGCAGAAATTCAGTGTGCAGATTGGCACGGGCGGTATCGTCGTTAGTTCCGTTGCGCGCACGGATCGCTAATTCGCGAATTCGCTGTAACACGTCGGAAAGGGAGGACAAGGCACCATCCGCCACTTCTGCCAGCGAAATCCCATCGCCAGCGTTGATGAGGGCCATACCCAAGCCGCGCACTTGAGATTGCATCCGCTCGGCGATGGCCAGCCCTGCCGCGTCGTCCTTGGCGGTGTTGACGCGCAGGCCCGACGACAGGCGGGCCATCGTCGTTTGCAGCGACTGCATGTTGTTGACGGTGTTGCGCTGGGCGTTCAGCGACATCACGTTGGTGTTGATGGTCAGCGCCATGGTTCGACTCCTTCACATCGGCAAGAGGTGTATCTACGAAGGCGCGGCGCTTGCGGGGTGTACACGTGCCGACTGCCCATGGCCATATTTTCGGCAAGGTCAAAAACATTAAAGCCCCGAAAAGCGGGGCTTTGCCAGTCCAAATCGAAGGAATGCTTACTTGGGCTTAGACCAGCTCCCAAGCTGCTGTGTGATGTAGTTACTCAGGCTGTTGTACTGGGCCATCTTGGTGTCCAGTGCCGTGTACTGGGCGCGCAGGCGTTGCTCGTTACGGGCTGCTCGCTCTTCGATGCGACGCATTTCTTCGCTTTTTCGGTTCACCGTATCCTTGAGTGACTTCTCGCGCAAAGCGGCAGACCCTTCGGTTGCGAGTGCATCGCGAGTGAAGTCGCGGATACCCCGGGCCACACCCGCCGGAGTATCAGCGAATACTCTCTGCACTGCTTCGGGGGCAGCGAGCGCTGCCTCTAACGCGGAGGTGTTCAAGGACAAAGATCCATCGCGCTCAAATGAAAGTCCTAAGTCGCTTAGTCGTGCGAGCGGACCACCAGCCACTTCCGCACCAGCGTAATTCCGCAGCATGGTCAGGATACCGATCGCGGCCTGGTCGCCGCGCAGCGGCCCGTTGCCCTGGCCAGTGGGGTCGGCCCGCGTCAGGTCCTTGATGGTTTTGCTCAGTTCGTTGAATGCCGTCTGAAACGCCTTGACGGCTTCGGCCATGGCGGCGGTATCGCTGCGCACATTGACCGTGGCGGGGGAGGGCGTGATGCTCTTGGCTTCCAGCGTCAAGCCAGCAATCGTATCGCTAAAGGTGTTGGACGCCGATGTGACAGCGATACCGTCGATCTCGAGCACGGCGTCTTGTGCGGCGGCGCTCAGCGTCAACCCGACGATACCCCCACCGTTGTTGAAATACGACAACGCCCCCAAGCCTGTGGTGCCGTCGGTGATCAGGTCATCGTTGGCGTCATAGGCTCGGATCTCGAAGCCCTGGGACGCCCCTGTCTGGCTGCTTTTGAAGACCAGATTCTCCTGGCCTCCGCTGCGCACCACCACCGCCGTGACCCCGGCATTGGCTTGGTTGACTTTGGTGGCAATGTCGCTCAGGGTGTCCGTCGCGGTGACAGTGACGCTGACCGGGGTGCCACCGGCGCTGAAGCTGCCACCGCTCCAGGTGCCGCGCGTGAACTCCAGCCGGCCTTCCAATCCCAAAGGGGTTCCAGCTGCAAAGCCAGTGGCCGTTCGCGCCGACTGGGCTTGTGCCAGCGCCTGTACGCTGACCTGGTAGCTGCCGGCCATGGCCCCGCCACTGGTGCGGACTGATAACGAGTTTTCGTTGCTGGAGGTCGCCGTATTGCGTTGCCACAGCGACGTGTCGAGCAGCTTCGCAGCCGCATCCTGCAACTTGGCCAGGCCAGACTTGATTTGGCCCCACGCCGAGATGCTGCTCTGCAGACCGCCGATCTGGGACTGGATCTGCTGGATCGGCTTGCGCTCGAGGGCGACAAGCTGAGAGATGATACCGTTGACGTCGAGTCCGCTGCCGACGCCGGGGGCTGAGATGGCCATGGTCTACTCCTGCGACAGTGGCGTGTTATACGTCGACAGGCGTCTGGGCGCAAGGAGAAAAAGCGGGCGATACCCTTACTGTCCAGCGACCGAGCCTGACGCCGGCAGGCGTCAGGCCGTTGGTTGCGTGGCGTTGGCGCCGTGATCAGCGCAGCAGGGCCAAGACGTTTTGCGGCAGCTGATTGGCCTGGGCGATCATGGCGGTGCCGGCTTGCTGCAAGATCTGGGTGCGGCTGAGGTTGGCCGTCTCGGCGGCGAAGTCGGCGTCCATGATGCGGCCGCGGGCGGCAGACTGCTTCTCCGCTGCGATGCGAATGTTGCTCATGATGTTCTCAAATCGACTCATCACGGCGCCGAGGCGTGCCCGGTTCGTCACCACGCTTTGGATGGCCGTGTTGATAGTGGCCAACATGGCGCTGGCGCCCGCTACTGTGGATATTGTCCCAGCACCCAACGCGGTAGAGATTGATCCAATGCTGCGCATCGATACGGTTACTGTCTGCCCTTGACTGGCTCCTACCTGGAAGGCATACGATGTGGCTCCACCACCAAGAATTTGCCGATTGTTAAAGCTCGTTTGTGATCGGATGCGACCGATTTCGGCGCGGAGCTGGGTGAATTCTGTCTGCAGGTTCGCCCGCGATGTGTCGTCGTTCGAGCCGTTCCGCGAACGAATAGCAAGCTCCCGAATACGCTGTAAAACGTCGGTGACGGATCCCAAAGCCCCGTCGGCAACCTCTACCATGGAAAGACCGTCGCCGGCATTGATAAGCGCCATGCCGAGCCCACGTACCTGAGATTGCATCCGCTCTGCAATCGCTAAGCCAGCGGCGTCGTCCTTGGCGGTGTTGACGCGCAGTCCCGACGACAAGCGGGCCATCGTCGTTTGCAGTGACTGCATGTTGTTGACGGTGTTGCGCTGGGCGTTCAGCGAAATCGGGTTGGTGTTGATGGACAGGCTCATGACGGTCGCTCCTGTGGGTAAGCCCGGTGGATGCACCGCATTGGGCCCCGTGCCCGCTGCTGGTGGTCCGTTGAACTACCGGTTGCCTGCTATATCGGCCCTGTCGGCCCGAACTTGAGGGTTTCTTCCGGTGCGTATCGTTGGCGCTGGCTGCGGCGTCAGGACAGTGCTGCGGGTCCCAGAGGCCAGTCGGGGCCACTAGAATCGACAGCCTGCCCGAGCACGCCGTGATTGCGTCCAAGCCGTCTCCACCATGACTACCCCCGACCGGCTCCAGCCCGTTCCGCTGCCCATGGAGCAGCTACGGGTGGGCTTGACGCTGCCGTTTACCCTGCTGGACGAGACCGGGCAGGTGCTGCTGGCCAAGGGTCTGCGCATCGAGGACGAGGCGCAGCTGGAGGGCATCCGTGCGCGGCGGCGGGTGTTCGTGCCGTTCGAGGAATCGGAACTGGCGGTCAAGGTGCTGATGCAGGGGCTGCTGCGCGCGGAGATCCACAAGGCCGCCATCAAAGATCTGGACCGCTACGTGTCGCTGGAGGACGAGGCAGCCGGCCGAGAGCCACTGCGGGGGACGTTCCCCGAGCAGTGTGCCGAGGTGACGGCGCGCCTGCGGCGCTTGCTGGCCAACATCGCGCAGGGCGCCTGGGGGCCGAACGAGACACGCCAGCGCCTGGCGGCGCTGTGGGCCGATATTCAGCAGTGGGAGCGCACGCCGGGGGCGATGGAGTCGGCGACACTGGTGTTGACGTACCGCGCCTGCAGCAGCCCCAGCGACTACAGCGTGCTGCACGCGCTGCAGTGCGCGGTGCTGGCGCGCCGGCTGGCACCGCGCCTGGGGCTGGATGAGGCGCGCACCCGTACCCTGGTGCTGGCCACCGCGACCATGAACGTGGCGATGCTGCAGTTGCAGGATGCGCTGGCGACGCAGGCCGCGCCGCCGTCGCCGGCGCAGCGGGCGCAGATCGATGCCCACGCGCAGGAGGGCGCGCGCCTGCTGCGGCAGGCGGGGGTGGACGACCCCGTCTGGCTGCAGGCGGTGACGCTGCACCACAGCGCGCTGGCGCCAGGGGTGCCGCTGGCGGCGCGCCCGCCCGGCGAGGCGCTGGCACACATCATCCAGGTGCTGGACCGCTACACTGCGTCCATGAGTCCGCGCGCCAGCCGCCCCGGCCGGGGCGCGCGCGAATCCGCGCGGCTGGCGGTGTTTTTCCGCACCGGGGGGCAACAAGACGAGGTGGGTGCGGCCCTGGTGCAGCTGCTGGGGCTGTATCCGCCCGGCACGTTCGTGCGGCTGCAGTCGGGCGAGCTGGCGCTGGTGTTGCGGCCCGGGCCGAAGGCGGCGACCCCGGTGGCGGCGGTCGTGGTCAACCGCGCGGGTGAGCCGTTGGGCTCGCCCAAGTTGGTGGATACCAGCCGCACGGAGCTGGCGGTGGCCGAGTCCGTGCCGGGATCGGTGGTGCGTGCCCGCATCAACCTTGATGAGATGGTGAAGCTGCTATTGTTTTCTCGCACGCCAGCGGCGGGGCTGCGCTGATCGCTCCAACGCCAAACGGCCGTTGGCGATGGCCACCGAGACAGACCCATGACGAGACGTCAGCGAACCGTGCGCTTGGCAACCTACAACATCCACAAGGGTGTGCAGGGCGTGGGGCCGCTGAAGCGGCTGGAGATCCACA
The DNA here is from genome assembly GCF_049860815.1 of Tepidimonas sp. HKU78. Classification (NCBI taxonomy): domain Bacteria; kingdom Pseudomonadati; phylum Pseudomonadota; class Betaproteobacteria; order Burkholderiales; genus Tepidimonas; species Tepidimonas sp. HKU78. The sequence continues at coordinate 2,784,674 of NZ_CP187547.1, read as the reverse complement.
ACCTGGCGCGCGCGGTGGCCGAGCTGCGCGCCGATGTCGTTTGCCTGCAAGAGGTGCGAGCGTATCACCACCGGTTGCAGCGGCGCTTTGCCCACTGGCCAGCGGGGGATCAGGCGGGCTTTCTGGCACCCCCCGGCTACCACGTGCTGTACCGCACCAATGCGCGCACGCGCCATGGTGAGCATGGCAATGCGCTGTTGAGCCGCTTTCCCATCGTGGCGCACGGGCATTGCGATGTGTCCGACCACCGCTTCGAGCAACGCGGCCTGTTGCATGCGGTGCTGGCGCTGCCAGAGGATGTCGGCGACACGCCCTACCCCCGCTCGCGCGCGGGGGATAGCGCCCTGCACGTGATCGTGGTGCACCTGGGGCTGATCCACGCCAGCCGCGAACGGCAGGTGCGCGCGCTGGGCAACTATGTGGCGCAGCACGTGCCGCCGCAGGCGCCGCTGTTGGTGGCGGGCGATTTCAACGACTGGGGCGAGCAGCTGCACGCGCCGCTGGCGGCCCTGGGGCTGCATACCGCTGCGCAAGCGCGCGTGCCGACGTATCCGTCGCGCTGGCCGCTGCTGCCGTTGGACCGCATCTACGCGCGGGGGGCGCAGGTGCAATCCGTGGCCGTGCCGCCGCGCGGGGAGTGGGCGCGCTGGTCCGACCACCTGCCGCTGGTGGCGGAGGTCGAGTTGGCATGACCGCTACCCTGCAACCAGGGCATCACCTGCGCCTGCTGGAGGGAGGGCGCGCCTTGTTCCCAGCCATGGTGCAAGCCATGGAGCGCGCGCGCCGCCTGATCCACGTCGAGACGTACATCTTCGTGTTCGCCAACGCATCACTGGCCGTCGCCGAGGCGTTGGTGCGCGCCGCCCAGCGCGGCGTGGAGGTGCGGCTGGTGGTCGATGCGGTGGGCACGCCCGAGATTCCGCCCGAGTGGCAGCGCCGCTTTGCCGACGCCGGTGTGCAGTGGCGCACCTATGCCCCGCTGGGGCGGCTGGGGCTGCTCATCCCCAGCCGCTGGCGTCGGCTGCACCGCAAGCTGTGCGTCGTCGATGGCGTGGTGGGGTTTTGCGGCGGGATCAACCTGATCGATGACCTGGACGACGTGGTGCTGGGGCGGCTGGCGCAGCCACGGCTGGACTATGCGATGGAGGTGAGTGGCCCGCTGGTGGCGGAGATGCTGGCGACGATGGAGCGGCTGTGGTGGCGGCTGCAGGCGGTGGGGCAGATGCGCGAGCACGCTTTTCGCGCGGCGTGGCGCAATGCCTGGCGGTCGTCGTCCGGCGCGGTGATGGGACTGCCGCGCCGTTGGCGCCGCTGGCTGCGTCACAGGCAAGCCACCGCAGCGGACGAGGCGGCTGCGGTCGTGCAGGGCGCGCGTGCCGCGATTCTCTGGCGCGACAACGTGCGTCACCGGCACGACATCGAGCGCGCGTACCTGAGTGCGATCGAAGGCGCGCGCCGGGAGGTGATCATCGCCAATGCTTATTTCATCCCGGGTCGGCGGCTGCGGCATGCGCTGGCGCAAGCGGCGGCGCGTGGCGTGCGCGTGCGGCTGCTGGTGCAGGGCAAGTACGAGCGGTTTTTGCAGTACCACGCGCCGCGCCCGGTGCACGCCTGGCTGCTGCGCCGGGGCGTCCAGATCCATGAATACGCGCCCAGCGCGCTGCACGCCAAGGTGGCGCTGGTCGATACCCACTGGGCGACGGTGGGCTCGACCAATCTGGACCCCATTAGCTTGCTGCTGGCGCGCGAGGCCAATGTGGTGACGACGGACGCGCGCTTCGTGCGCCAGTTGCGCGCGCGCCTGGACCACCTGCTGCACACCGCGGGCGTGGCGCTGGAGTTGAGCGCCCTGCAGCGCCGCCCGTGGCACGAGCGCGCGCGCGACTGGGTGGCGTTTGCGGTGATGCGCGCGGTGCTGTTCATCACCGGGCACCGGTATTGATGGCGGGGTTCACGGTCTGGTGTTAGGATGGATGCATGCTGATGAAAGCCCCCGAGACCATGACCGACGCCACCACCGCCGATGAAGGCGTGCCCGTTTCCGTGCGCATCCGCGAGCGCATCAAAGCGGCGCGCAAGCGCTATCACGCCAATGACAACATCGCCGACTTCATCCAGCCCGGCGAGCTGGAGCAGCTGCTCGACGAGGTGGCTGAGAAGATGCAGGCGGTGCTGGATGCGATGGTCATCGACACCGCCAACGACCACAATACGGAAGACACCGCGCGTCGAGTGGCCAAGATGTACCTCAAAGAGGTGTTCGCGGGCCGCTATGTCAAGGCGCCGACGATCACCGAGTTCCCCAACGCCGAGCACTTGAACGAGCTGATGATCGTGGGGCCCATCACCGTGCGCAGCGCGTGCAGCCACCACTTCTGCCCGGTCATCGGCAAGGTGTGGATCGGCGTCATGCCCAACGAGCACACCAACGTAATCGGCCTGAGCAAGTACGCCCGCCTGGCCGAATGGATCATGGGCCGGCCCCAGATCCAGGAAGAGGCGGTGGTGCAGCTGGCCGACTTGATCCAGGAAAAAACCCAGCCCGACGGACTGGCCATCGTGATGGAGGCGACACACTACTGCATGGCGTGGCGTGGCGTCAAGGACATGGACAGCCGCATGATCAACTCCGTCATGCGCGGGGTGTTTTTGAAGGATGCCAACCTGCGGCGCGAATTTTTGTCGCTGATCCCGCGCCAAGACGGCGCCCGTTGAGGGGGGAAAGCCATGCTGGTGAGGCTTTTGTACGTCAGCCGGGCGCGGCCGGAGCATACCGCGCAGGACATCGAGGACATTCTGCACGCCGCGCGCCACCATAACTTGCACAATGGCATCACGGGCATTCTGTGTTACGGCGGCGGTATCTATCTGCAAGCCATCGAGGGCGGGCGCGATGCGGTCAACCGGCTGTACCGCCAGATCATCGAAGACCCGCGCCACCACGACGTGGAGCTGTTGCTGTACGAAGAAATTACCGAGCGGCGCTTCGGCGGCTGGACGATGGGGCAGGTCAACCTGACCAAGCTCAACACGTCCATCGTGCTGAAATACTCCGAGCGGCCGGAGTTCGACCCCTACAGCGTCTCGGGCAAGGTGTCGCTGGCGCTGCTGGAGGAGCTCATGGCCACCGCCAGCATCATCGGCCGGGTGTGAGCGCCGAGGGCAGCGCAGGCGAGCCCGCCGCACAGACGACGCGACCGCGGCTGCTGGGGTGCGACTTCACCAGTGCGCCCACGCGGCGCAAGCCGATCGTGCATGCGGTGGGCCGCTTGCTGGGGCCGATGGGTGCGCCGCAGCAGGTGGTGCTCGACGCGTTGCGGCCGTACGACAGCCTGTCGGTCTGGAGCCAGGCGTTGCGCGAGGACGGCCCGTGGGTCGGGGGTTTCGATTTTCCCTTCGGGCTGCCGCGCGCGCTGGTGCAGGCGTTGGGTTGGCCGCTGCAATGGTGTGACTGTATAACGCACTACGCCGCGCTGGAGCGTGCCCAGATCCGCGCCACCTTCGCCGCTTTTTGTGCCGCACGGCCAGCAGGGCACAAGCTTGCCCACCGGGCCACGGATGGGTCGGCAGGGTCGAGCCCGAGCATGAAATGGGTCAACCCGCCCGTGGCCTTTATGTTGCACGCGGGGGTGCCGCGCTTGTTGGCGGCGGGGGTGGCGCTGCCCGGGCTGCATGAGCCCGAGCAGGACAGCGACCGCGTCGCGCTCGAGGCCTACCCCGGGCTGCTGGCGCGCAGCGTATTGGGCCGTCGTCCGTATAAAAGCGACGACCGCCGGCGCCAGAGTGTGCCGCACCGGCTCGCCCGGGCAGACCTGCTGCGCGCGCTGGAGCAGGGCAGCGCGCCCCTGCTGGCGAGCAGCGGTCTGCGCCTGTGCGTGAGCCCGGCGTTGGCCGAGGCACTGGTGGCCGATGCCAGCGGCGATGCGCTGGACGCTGTGCTGTGCCTGCTGCAGGCCGCGTGGGGTCTGCAGCAGCACGAGGCCGGTCACCCCTGCTGGGGGTTGCCGCCGTTCGCCCCCCTGGAGGGCTGGATCGTCACCGCTGGCTGCACACCGGACAGTCCGGCTGACGCGCAAACGCCACCTCGCTAAAAGCGAGCCCGCGGCCGTCGAGCATCAACAACCGGCCCACCAAGCGTGAGCCCATGCCCACGATGAGCTTGAGCGCCTCGGCCGCCTGTAGCGTGCCGATGATGCCGACCAGCGGTGCGAATACCCCCATCGTCGCGCAGCGGGTTTCCTCCAGCGCGTCGGTGTCGGGGAACAGGCAGGCATAGCATGGTGACGCAGGCTGGCGGGGGTCGTAGACCGACAGCTGGCCGTCGAAGCGGATGGCCGCACCGGACACCAGCGGCACGCCAAGGCGCACGCTGGCGCGGTTGATGAGGTGCCGGGTGCGGAAGTTGTCGGTGCAGTCCAGCAGTACGTCGGCGCCGGGCAGCACGCGGTCGAGCAGGGCGTCATCGGCGCGTTGCTGGAGCGCGTCGATGCGCACCTCGGGGTTGATGGCGTGCATGGCCACTTGCGCCGACTGCACCTTGGGCAGGCCCACGCGCGACAGGTCGTGCGCGATTTGCCGCTGTAGGTTGGTGGCGTCCACCGTGTCGGGGTCGATGAGGGTGATGCGGCCAACGCCAGCACTGGCCAGGTACAGGGCCACAGGTGAGCCCAGCCCCCCCGCGCCCACCACCACCGCGTGCGCGGCGAGCAGCCGTTCTTGGCCTTCGATGCCGATGTCGTCGAGCAGGATGTGGCGCGAGTAGCGCAGCAGTTGCTCGTCGGTCATGGGCGGGCAGGGCGTTGGGTTGGTCAGTTGGCCGCGCCGTCGTTTTTGGCTGGGCGCTCGCTGGCGGTCTTGCTGACCGCCACCGGCAGACCCTTGAGCTGGTTGAGCGCTTGCTGCAGCTGGAAGTCCTTGTCCGAGCCAAACTCGGGCAGCAGGCGGGCGTCCGGGTTTTTGCGCCGTTCTTCTTCCAGTCGTTGGCGGGCCGCCTCGCGCTCGCGCTCGCGCTGGCGTGCGGCTTCGCGTTCGGCTTCGTTCATGGGGCGCTCGTCGGGGCCGGCCAAGTGCTTTTCCAGATCCGCCTCGCGCGTGCGCAGCGCGGCAAACAGGTTGCCTTCGGGCGTTTCGTCCACCCACACGTCGGGCACGATGCCCTTGGCCTGGATGGAGCGGCCGCTGGGTGTGTAGTAACGCGCGGTGGTGAGTTTCAGTGCCGTATCGGGCCCCAGCGGGCGCACGGTTTGAACCGAGCCCTTGCCGAAGGTCTGGCTGCCCATGATGGTCGCGCGCTTGTGGTCTTGCAGCGCACCGGCGACGATTTCGCTGGCCGAGGCTGACCCTTCATTGACCAGCACCACGAGCGGGATGCGCTTGAGTAAGCCGTTGGTCTGCTCGGTCAGGCGGGCGATCGGGTCGTTGCCGGCGCGGCGCAGGTAGTCACGCGGGCGGGCCCGGTAGGTGGCTTTGCTTTCTTCGAGCTGGCCGTCGGTCTTGACCACCACAGCGTCGTCCGGCAAAAACGCCGCCGACAGTCCGATGGCCGCGTCCAGCAGGCCGCCAGGGTCGTTGCGCAGGTCGAGCACCAAGCCCTTGAGCTGCGGTTCCGCGCGCACGATCTCTTCGACCTTGCGTGCAAAGTCCTCTAGCGTGCGTTCTTGGAACTGCGATACGCGCACCCAGGCGTAACCGGGCTCGACCACCTTGGCGCGCACGCTCACCGTCTTGATTTCTTGCCGCGTGATCGTGACCGGGAAGGTGCGGTTTTCGTCGCGGCGAAAGATGGTCAGCGTGACCCGGGTGTTGGGCTCACCGCGCATGCGCTTGACCGCGTCGTTGATGGTCAGGCCTTTGACGGGCGTATCGTCGATCTTGGTGATCAGGTCGCCCGCCTTGAGACCGGCGCGGAAGGCGGGCGAGTCCTCGATCGGCGAGACGACTTTGACGAGGCCGTCCTCCATCGTGATCTCGATGCCGACGCCCACGAAGCGCCCCGACGTGCCCTCGCGAAATTCCTTGAAGCTCTTTTTGTCGAAATACTGCGAGTGGGGGTCGAGCGCCGACACCATGCCCGAGATGGCGTCGGTGATGAGCTTTTTGTCATCGACCGGCTCGACGTAGTCGGTCTTGATCATGCCGAAGACCGCTGCGAGCTGCTGCAGCTCTTCCAACGGCAATGGCGCCAGCGATGCGCGCGCCGTGGCTTGTAGTTGCACGGTCGTCAATGCGCCCGCCAGCGCCCCCAGCGCGATCCAACCGGCAATCTTCAATTTGTGCCCCATGACAGTCCCGTTCGTCAATCGACGCCTCAATATACCTCTTGGAGCGCCGCTGCGCTCGCCCGGTTCCGGACGGGCCTGGCGATATTGGGCGCTTTTGTCAGGCCTTGGCTTGGTGGGCCACGGCTGCTGCTGCCGCCTCGGCCGCGGCCGCATCACCCAGATAGTAGCGGCGCAGCGGACGCAGGTCATCGTCGAACTCGACCACCAGCGGAATGCCGTTGGGGATGTTGAGCCCGACGATGTCAGCGTCCGAGATACCATCCAGGTGCTTGATGAGCGCGCGGATCGAATTGCCGTGCGCCGAGATGAGCACGCGCTCGCCGCGCCGGATGGCGGGCGCGATGGTGTCGTTCCAGTAGGGCACGACGCGCGCCACCGTGTCCTTGAGGCACTCGGTCAGCGGAATCCGCTCAGGAGGCAGGTGCGCATAGCGGCGGTCGTGGCGTTCGCTGCGCGGGTCGTTGGGATCCAGCGGGGGCGGCGGCACGTCGTAGCTGCGGCGCCACACGAGCACCTGTTCCTCACCGTACTGCCGCGCCATGTCGGCCTTGTTGAGGCCCTGCAGCGCGCCATAGTGGCGCTCGTTGAGCCGCCAGTCTTTGATGACGGGCAGCCAGGCGCGGTCCATCTCGTCCAGCGCGTACCACAGGGTGTGGATGGCGCGCTTGAGCACGCTGGTAAAGCACAGGTCGAAGTCCCAGCCCTCAGCCTTGAGCAGGCGCCCTGCCGACATCGCCTGCGACACGCCGGTGGGCGTGAGGTCGACGTCGGTCCAGCCGGTGAATCGGTTTTCCAGGTTCCAGGTGGATTCGCCGTGGCGGATGAGGACGAGCTTGTGCATGGTGGCAGGGGTATGGAGCGGCGGCGGGCGCCAGACAAAGCGACATTCTAGAATACCACCCGTGTTGGGCCGCGGGCCCTCAACCCAATGATGGAAGGCAAACGGCGTGGATTTCATTGCGCAGAACTGGATCTTGGTGGCCGTGGCCGTGGGCTCGGCCGTGTTGCTGTTGTGGCCGGCGGCGGGTGGCGCTGCGGGCGGGGTGACGCCCACGCAAGCGGTGCAGCTCATCAACCGAGAAAAAGCGGTGGTGATCGACGTCTGTTCGCCGTCAGAGTATGCAGGAGGGCACATCGCGGGGGCGCGCAACATTCCGTTGGACGCGCTGGAGCAGCAGTTGCCCCAGGCGGTCAAGAACAAGGCCACGCCGCTGGTGTTGGTGTGTGCCTCGGGCATGCGCTCGCGGCGCGCGGTGGCCATCGCCAAGAAATTGGGCTACGAGCGCGCGGTGTCGCTGGCAGGGGGCATGGCCGCCTGGCGCAGTGCAGGCCTGCCGGTGCAAAAGGCCTGATGCCGTATCTGGAGACACCCCGATGGCGCACGTACAGATCTACAGCAGTGACTATTGCCCCTATTGCCACCGTGCCAAGGCGCTGCTGCGCGCGCGCGGCGTGACCGAGTGGGAGGAAATCAACGTCGACGGTCGGCCCGACGTGCGCGAGGCGATGGCGCGACGGGTTGGGCGCACGAGCGTGCCGCAGATCTTCATTGACGGGCGCCACATCGGCGGCTGCGACGACCTGCACGCGCTGGACGCGGCGGGCGGTCTGACGCCCTTGCTGCAGGGGCGCTGACGGTCGGTCGATGATGGTAGGCGCGCCCGGGGCGAGGGCTGCGGTCTCATCCTCCGGCATAATCGGGCGCAGTCACGGGTGACGATCGCGTCGCCCGTGAGTTTTCGACCCGCGGGGCCACATGCCGTGGCGTCCCCGCCCAACCTGCCTGTCACCATGTCCGACGATCAAACCCCGGTTTTTCAAATCCAGCGCGTCTACCTGAAGGAGTCGTCGCTCGAGCAACCCAACTCGCCCGCCATCTTTCTGGAGCAGCAGCAGCCCAGCGTCGACATCCAGCTCGGCGTCGAGGCGCAGGCGTTGGCCGACGGTGTGTATGAGGTGGGGGTGACGGCCACCGTGCACACCAAGATCGGCGAGCGCACCGTCTTTCTGGTCGAGTGCAAGCAGGCGGGCATTTTCGAGATCCGTAATCTGCCGCAGGAGCAGATGGGTCCCATCCTGGGCATTGCCTGCCCGCAGATCATCTACCCCTATCTGCGCGCCAACGTGGCCGACCTGATCACCCGCGCGGGCTTTCCGCCCGTGCACATGGCCGAGATCAACTTCCAGGCCATGTACGAGCAGCAGCAGGCCCAGCAGGCCAACGGCGCGACCGCCAACGCCTAAAGGCGCACACCGACCGTCGAGGACCGCGCGTCACGCGATCGCGCCATGCACATCACGGTGATCGGTGCCGGTGCCTGGGGCACGGCACTGGCCTTGGCCGCCAGCGTCACCCACCAGGTGCACTTGTGGGTGCGCGACCCGGCGCAGGCCGAACGCCTGCGCGCCGAGCGGGTCAACGCCCGCTATTTGCCCGGGGTGCCGCTGCCGCCCGGGTTGGTGTGCGCAGGCGGCGACCCCGAGGGGCTGCTGCCGTGGCTGACGCAGACCGACTTGGTCGTCGTCGCCACCCCCATGGCCGGGCTGCGCCAGTGGCTGCAGTGGCTGGCCCGGATGTTGCCCGAGGCGGGGCGCGCGGCGGTGCCCGTGACCTGGCTGTGCAAGGGCTTCGAGCGGCCGCCCGAGGGCAGCGCCGAAGGGCTGCTCGGACACGAGATCGCTGCCCGTGTCGCGCCGGCGCTGCGCGTGGGTGTGCTCAGTGGCCCCAGCTTTGCGCAGGAGGTCGCGGCCGGCCTGCCCACGGCGTTGGTGGCCGCCAGTGCCGATGCGGGGGTGCGCGCCACGCTGGTGCAGGCGTTTCATGGCGGCCACCTGCGCGTTTATGCCAACGACGACCTGGTGGGGGTCGAGGTGGGCGGGGCAGTGAAAAACGTGATGGCGATCGCCACCGGCCTGTGCGACGGGCTGCGCCTGGGGCACAATGCGCGCGCCGCGCTCATCACCCGGGGGCTGGCCGAAATCACGCGCCTGGGCACGGCGCTGGGGGCACGGGCCGAGACCTTCATGGGACTGTCGGGCTTGGGCGATCTGGTGCTCACCGCCACTGGTGACCTCAGCCGCAACCGCCAGGTCGGCCTGCTGCTGGCGCAGGGCATGAGCCTGGCGCAGGCGGTGGCGTCGCTGGGGCACGTGGCCGAGGGCGTCTACAGCGCGCGCACCGTGGCGCAACGTGCACACGCGCTGGGCGTGCGCATGCCCATCACCGGCGCCGTGGTGGCGCTGCTCGATGGGACTTTGCAGCCCCGCGATGCGGTCACGCGCCTGATGGCGCGCGATTCGGTGGCCGAATGAGCGCTCCGGCGGGGCCGGGCGTCAAAATTCCCAGTTGTCGATCAAGCGCGTGCGCCCCAAGCGCGCAGCCCCCAGGGCCACCAGCCGACCGGGTTGCAGGTCGTGCTGGGTGGGGGGCTGCAGGTCTTCGCGGCGGCGCACCGTCAGGTAGTCGGGCTGCCAGCCGCGCGCGGCCAAGGTCTGCATGGCATGGTGTTCGAGCGCGGCCAGGTTGTGCTCGCCCGCCAGCACGCCCGCGGCCAGCGTGCGCAGCGCCAGCAGCAATTGCGGCGCCTCGGCGCGTTCCTGTGGCGACAGGTAGCCGTTGCGAGAGCTCAGTGCCAATCCATCCGGGGCACGCTCGATCTCGCCACCGTGGATGGTGATGGGCAGCGCGAACTGCTGCACCATCTGCCGGATGATCATGAGCTGCTGGTAGTCCTTCTTGCCAAAGACGGCGTGGCGCTCGCCTTTGGCTTGGGCAAACACACACTGGAACAGCTTCATCACCACCGTGCACACACCGGTGAAAAAGCCCGGGCGGAAGTGCCCTTCCAGCAGGTCGGCCAGCGCCGCAGGCGGCTGCACCTTGAAGGTCTGCGGCTGCGGGTAGAGCTCGGACTCGGCGGGCGCAAAGACGATGTCGCAGCCGACCTCGGCCAGCCGGGCACAGTCGGCGTCCAGCGTGCGTGGGTAGGTGTCGAAGTCTTCGTGTGGCAAAAATTGCAGCCGGTTGACGAAGATGCTGACGACGCTGACATCGCCCAGGGTGCGCGCACGCCGCACCAGGGCCAGGTGGCCGTCGTGCAAATTGCCCATGGTGGGCACGAAGGCGGGGCTGTCGTAGCGGGCCAGGGCTTGCCGCAGTTCGGCGATGGTGTGGATGACTTGCATGAGGCAGCGGCGTTTACCACGCGTGCAGGGTGTTGTCGGGGAAGGTGCCGTTCTTGACGGCGGCGACGTAGGCGGCCATGGCGTCGTGCACGCTGGCCGCCCCGTCCATGAAGTTGCGCACGAATTTTGGCGTTTTGCCCAAGTGCACGCCCAGCATGTCGTGCATGACCAGCACCTGGCCCGCGGTGCCCGAGCCTGAGCCAATGCCGATCGTGTGACAGCGCGGCAGCTGCTGCGTGATCTCGGCGGCCAGCGCCGCGGGCACCATCTCCAACACCAGCATGGCCGCGCCCGCGTCCTGCAGCGCCAGCGCGTCGCGGCGCAGTTGCTGTGCCTCGGCGTCGCTGCGGCCTTGCACCCGATAGCCGCCGATGGCGTGCACGGTCTGCGGGGTCAGGCCCAGGTGGGCGCACACGGGGATGCCGCGCTCGACCAAAAAGCGCACGGTCTCCACCGTCCAGCCGCCACCCTCGAGCTTGACCATGTGCGCGCCGGCTTGCATGAGGGCGGCGGCGCTGCGCATGGCCTGCTCGCGTGATTCTTGGTAGCTACCAAACGGCAGGTCGGCGATGATCCACACCGTGCCCTGCACGCGACGCACGCCGCGCACCACGCACTCGGTGTGGTAGACCATCTCGGACAGGGATACGCCCACGGTACTGGGTCGCCCCTGGCACACCATGCCCAGCGAGTCGCCAATCAGCAAGCAATCCACGCCCGCGTGGTCGGCCACCGCGGCGAACGTCGCGTCATACGCGGTGAGCATGGCGATTTTTTCGCCGCGCTCGCGCATCTCGTGCAGGCGCGGCAGGCTGATGGGCTTGCGCGGCGGCAGTGGCGACGCCGAGGGCAGGGTGCCGTAGGGGGTGCGGGCGGTGGGATCGGTCATGGTCAGCTTCTCGACGAGACGCGCAAGTCTATTCCATACAGGGCCCTTGCCAATGCCGCTATGCTAGCGGCTGGCGTTTTCGTAGCACTTCACGATGGCTTCTTCCGCTCGTCCCGATCCGCTGTCCCTGCAGCCCCCCTTGCCCGACATCGCTGCCCAGGCGGCCGCCGACGTGGCGCGCGCGCTGGCCGAAGACGTGGGCACCGGTGACGCGACGGCCGCGCTGGTCGATGCCCACTTGCGCATGGGGGCGCGGGTGATCGCGCGCGAGCCGGCGGTGGTGTGCGGCGAGCCGTGGGTGCGCGCCGCCGTGCAGGCGCTCGACCCCAGCGCGCAGTGGCGCTGGCACGTGCGCGATGGCGAGCGCGTCGCGGCCGGGGCGGTGGTGTTCGAGGTGCAGGCGCAGGCGCGCGCGCTGCTGTCGGCCGAGCGCACGGCGCTCAATTTTTTGCAAACCCTGTCGGCGGTGGCGACGCAGACGGCGCAGTTCGTGGCAGCGGTACAGGGCACGCGCGCGCGCATCTGCGACACGCGCAAGACGCTGCCGGGTCTGCGTGTGGCGCAGAAATACGCGGTGCGTGTGGGGGGCGGTCTGAACCACCGCATGGGCCTGCACGACGCCGTGCTCATCAAGGAAAACCACATCGCCGCTGCGGGCGGTGTGCGCGCGGCGCTCGAGCGCGTGCAGGCGCTCGCGCCGCAGGCGCTGTTCGTGCAGATCGAGGTCGAGACGCTGGCGCAGTTGCGCGAGGCGCTCGATGCGGGCGCGCGCGTCGTCTTGCTCGACAATATGGATTTGGCCACGCTGCGCGAGGCGGTGCGCATCAACGACGCCCATCCCGACGGCGGCGCCGTGCTGGAGATTTCCGGAGGCGTCAACCTGCAGACCGTGCGCGCGCTGGCCGAGACGGGCGTCGACCGCATCTCGGTTGGTGCCCTGACCAAGGACATTCGCGCCATCGACCTGTCGATGCGGCTATACCCCATTTGATGTCACCATGGCTACCCTGATCGAAGTCGATGTCGAACAGCCCGCCTGCACCACGCGCCACGCGTGGGCGCGCGTGCCCGAGGAGCCCTCGCCAGCCGAGCGCGAGGCGCTCAAAGCGCGCATCCGCACGCTGCTGCGCGAGCGCAACGCCGTCATGGTGTCGCACTACTATGTGCACCCGGACTTGCAGGATCTGGCCGAGGAGACCGGCGGGATCGTGAGCGACAGCCTGGAGATGGCGCGCTTTGGCCGCGACCATCCGGCGCGCACGCTCGTCGTCTCGGGCGTGCGCTTCATGGGCGAGACGGCCAAGATCCTGTCGCCCGAAAAGACGGTGCTCATGCCCGATCTGGACGCGACCTGCTCGCTCGACTTGGGTTGTCCGGCGGACGATTTTGCGGCGTTTCGTGCCCAGCACCCGGACCGCACCGTGGTCGTCTACGCCAACACGAGCGCGGCGGTCAAAGCGCAAGCGGACTGGTTGGTCACCTCCAGCTGCGCGCTCGACATCGTGCGCGCGCTGCGCGATGCGGGCCACAAAATCCTGTGGGCGCCTGACAAACACCTGGGCGCTTACATCCAGCGCGAAACCGGTGCCGACATGGTGCTGTGGCGCGGCTCGTGTGTGGTGCACGACGAGTTCAAGGCCTTCGAGCTGGAGCAGCTGCGCCGCGACCACCCGGGCGCCAAGGTGCTGGTGCACCCCGAAAGCCCAGCCGAGGTGGTGGCGCAAGCCGACGTGGTGGGCTCGACGTCGCAGATCCTCAAGGCCGCGGCCGAGCTCGACGCCGAGGTGTTCATCGTCGCCACCGACAACGGCATGATGCACAAGCTGCGCGCCCTCAACCCGGGCAAGCGCTTCATCGAGGCGCCCACGGCGGGCAACAGCGCCACCTGCAAGAGCTGCGCCCACTGTCCCTGGATGGCCATGAACAGCCTGCGGGGCGTGCTGGAGGTGCTCGAAACGGGCCTCAACGAAATCCATGTCGATCCCGCGCTGATTCCCCGCGCGCGGCAGCCGATCGAGCGCATGCTGGCCTTCACCGCCGCGCTGCGGCGCGGGGAGCCGGCCGGGGCGCTGGTGCCGGGCATCGGCGCCGCTTGACCCTGGCCCGACAACCCCATCCCTGGCGTGGCTTTTGGCCACCCTCGAGACCTGGCGAAAAGTGCCGCCCACAATGGGTTAGGTCGATGAGGCTCGGGGAATGGCGATGCGTGATGGCAAAGGTTGGGTAACCAGGTGCGCGGTCGGGTTGGCCACACTCATGGCAGCGTTGGCGGCGCCCGCACGTCCGCTCGAACTCGACGACGTGGCGCGCGAGGGTGAGCTGCGCTTTTTGGCCGAGCGACCTGACGCGGGCGCGTACCGCTATGACTCGCGCGTCGAGATCGAAGAGTCCAGCCTGCGCGATGGGGTGGTGCGCGTGCAGACCTGCCACCGGCAACTCGACCCCAACCCGCGCATCGTCGTGCTGTTCAACCGCGATCGCGTGCAACACATCGAGATCGTGCGCGCGGAAGGGGTGGAGCGCGCCTGGGTGGACGGGCACCGGGTCGAGCTAGCCGGGGTGCAGCGCGGCGGCACGGTGTGCATCGACCTGCGCTCGCGCGCGCTCGATGCGCTGGAAGATGGGCGCTGGCGGCTGCACGTCGGGCCGCTGATGCGCCGCTATCTGGATGGCTACCTGCCGATGGAGGCCGACCTGCAGGTGCGCTGGCCGACGGGGCTGCTGCAAGTGGCGGCGGTGGAGCCGGTGCCGCAGCCGGGCGTGCGCCTCAGTACCCAGGCCGATGGCGCCCACCTACACATCATATTCGCGGGTCGGTTGGCGGCGCGCTGGGAGTTGCAGCGCTCGTCTGCGGCGCCGACCGCGCGGTGATGGGGTTCTGGCGCGGGCCCATCGCCGGTCAAAGGCGATGGCGCCCCAGACATCGCCCTACTTTCATATGGTGAAACTCTGCTGCGCCATCGTGAAAGCAAGGAGGCGCGCCGCATTTGCAAGTTTTCGTATCACGGAAATAAGGTTTCGTATTGTGGCATAGCGTCGCTACATCTTTGATTCTAAAAGATCAAAAAATGTCTTGTATAAGACACAAGACCAGTGATGTGTCTTATATAAGACTTATACTGTAGGCAACAGGTCAGGGTATCCATCAGCCCACTGGCAATGGTCCCGAGCGGTTTCATCCCATCCACCACAGGAGTGTCGACATGTCACAAAACCTCACCCGCGAGCAACAGATTGCCGCCCTCGAAAAAGACTGGGCCGAAAACCCGCGCTGGAAGGGCATCAAGCGCAACTACACCGCGGCCGACGTCGTGCGGCTGCGTGGTTCGGTGCAAATCGAGCACACGCTGGCCAAGCGCGGTGCCGAAAAGCTGTGGCGCCTGATCAACGGCGAGGCCAAGAAGGGCTACGTCAACGCCTTTGGCGCCATCACCGCCGGTCAGGCCATGCAGCAGGCCAAGGCGGGGCTGGAGGCGGTGTATCTGTCGGGCTGGCAGGTGGCGGCCGATGCCAACACTTCCGAGACGATGTACCCCGACCAGTCGCTCTACGCCTACGACTCGGTGCCGACGATGGTGCGCCGCATTAACAACACCTTCAAGCGCGCCGACGAAATCCAGTGGAGCCGTGGCATCGGCCCTGGTGACGCGGGCTATGTGGATTACTTCCTGCCCATCGTGGCTGACGCCGAGGCCGGCTTCGGCGGCGTGCTCAACGCGTTCGAGCTGATGAAGAACATGATCGCCGCGGGCGCGGCGGGCGTGCACTTCGAGGACCAGCTGGCGGCGGTCAAGAAGTGCGGCCACATGGGCGGCAAGGTGCTGGTGCCGACGCAAGAGGCGATCGAGAAGCTGGTGGCGGCGCGTTTTGCGGCCGACATCATGGGCGTGCCGACCATCGTGCTGGCGCGCACCGACGCCGAGGCGGCCAACCTGCTGACCAGCGACCACGATGCCAACGACCGGCCGTTCCTGACCGGTGAGCGCACGCAAGAAGGCTTTTTCCGCGTCAAGAATGGCCTGGAGCAGGCCATCAGCCGCGGTGTGGCCTACGCGCCGTACGCCGATCTGGTGTGGTGTGAGACCGGCACGCCCGACCTGGGCTTTGCGCGCGAGTTCGCGCAGGCGGTGCATGCCAAGTGCCCGGGCAAGCTGCTGGCCTACAACTGCTCGCCCAGCTTCAACTGGAAGAAGAACCTGGACGACAAGACGATCGCCGAGTTCCAGGACAAGCTCTCCGAGATGGGCTACAAGTACCAGTTCATCACGCTGGCGGGCATCCACATCAACTGGTACAACACGTTCATGTTCGCCTACCACTACGCGCGCGGCCAGGGCATGAAGCACTATGTGGACATGGTGCAAGAGCCCGAGTTCAAGGCGCGCGAGCTGGGCTACACCTTCGTGTCGCACCAGCAGGAAGTGGGCGCGGGCTACTTCGACGACGTGACCACCGTCATCCAGGGCGGCTCCTCCAGCGTCAAGGCGCTAGCCGGGTCGACCGAAGAAGAGCAGTTCCACTGACCCCCGGGGGTGCCCCGGCTGCCGCCGATCACTCGATGCGGCAAGCCTCATCGAAGGGCAGCCGGGGCCCGCGTGGGAACAGTTGGCTGGCGTCGCCGTAGCCCAGGTTGCACAAGAAATTGGTGCGTACCGTGGTGCCGCCCCAAAAGGCGGCATCCACCGCGGCGGCGTCGAAGCCGCTCATGGGTCCGCAATCCAGACCCAATGCGCGCGCCGCCAGAATGAAATAGCCGCCTTGCAGGCTGCCGTTGCGCAGGGCGGTCGTCTGGATCAGCTCGGGGTTGCCCTCGAACCAGCGGCGTGCCTCGGGGTTGTGGGGAAAGAGCTGGGGCAGTTTTTCGTAGAAAGCCATGTCCATGCCGAGGATGGCGGTGACCGGCGCCGCTTCGGTCTTGGCACGGTTGCCCTCCATCAAGCACGGCAGCAGTCTTGCCTTGGCAGCCGGCGACTTGACGAACACGATACGCGTCGGGCTGCAATTGGCCGACGTTGGCCCCCATTTCATCAGGTCGTACAGCCGCTGCAGCAGCGCGTCGGGGACCTCCCGCGGCAACCAAGCGTTGTGGGTGCGGGCGTGGTCGAACAGTTGTTCCGTGGTGATCTGCATACGATGGAAATGCCGGATGGGTGGATCCTGAGGGACCACCGCCGCTCGTGGCGGCCCCGTGGCCCCGACCATGGCGGGGATGATAGCGTGCCCGCTTTTTTGCCGCTGCGACGGCGGACGATGACCGCTGGGGCGGGCACGCTGTGCGAAAATGGAGGGTTATGCGCTGGTCTGCGCCGAGGCGGGGCCCGACCAGTTCTTGCCAGTGAGCCCATACATGATTCAAATTACCCTTCCCGACGGTTCCCAACGCTCTTTCGACGCCCCGCTGACCGTGGGCGATGTTGCCGCTGCCATCGGCCCAGGCCTGGCCAAGGCCGCGATCGCGGGCAAGGTGCAGTTCGAGGGTGAGGCGCAGCCGCGCCTGGTGGACTTGTCGTACCGGCTGGAGCGAGATGCCCGCGTTTGGATTCTCACGGCCAAGGATCCGGAAGGGCTGGAGATCATTCGCCATTCGACTGCACACTTGTTGGCTTACGCGGTCAAAGAGCTGTACCCGGACGCCCAAGTCACCATCGGGCCGGTGGTCGACAACGGCTTTTACTACGACTTTTCGTACAAACGCCCGTTCACGCCCGATGATCTGGTGGCGATCGAGCAGAAGATGTCCGAGCTGGCCGCCCGCGATGAGCCGGTGGTGCGCCGCGTGCTGCCGCGGGATGAGGCGGTCGCCTACTTCAAAGGGCTGGGCGAACATTACAAGGCGGAGATCATCGAGAGCATCCCGCCCGGTGAAGAGGTGAGTTTGTACCGCGAGGGCGCTTTCGAGGATTTGTGTCGGGGGCCACACGTGCCCTCCACCGGCAAGCTCAAGCACTTCAAGCTGATGAAGGTGGCCGGCGCCTACTGGCGTGGCGACCACCGCAACGAGATGCTGCAGCGCATCTACGGCACCGCTTGGGCCAGCAAGGAAGATCTGCAAAAATACCTGACCATGTTGGAGGAGGCCGAGCGGCGCGACCACCGCAAGCTCGGTCGCGAGCTCGACCTGTTCCATATCGACGACCACGCGCCGGGGTTGGTGTTCTGGCACCCCAAGGGTTGGACGCTGTGGCAGCAGGTCGAGCAGTACATGCGCCAGGTGTATCGCGACAATGGCTACCTTGAGGTCAAGGGGCCGCAGATCCTGGACAAGGCGCTGTGGGAGAAGACCGGGCACTGGGACAAGTACCGCGAAAACATGTTCGTGACCGAGTCGGAAAAGCGCGACTACGCGCTCAAGCCGATGAACTGCCCGGGCCACATCCTGATTTTCAAGCAGGGTATCAAGAGCTACCGCGACTTGCCGCTGCGCTACGGTGAGTTCGGCCAATGTCACCGCAACGAACCCTCCGGTGGTCTGCACGGCATCATGCGTGTGCGCGGCTTCACGCAAGACGACGGCCACATCTTTTGCACCGAAGATCAGATCCTGCCCGAGTGTGACGCGTTCACGCGGCTGCTCAAGAAGGTGTACGCCGATTTTGGCTTTACCGAGATCCTGTACAAGGTCTCGACCCGCCCGGCGGCGCGCATCGGCTCGGACGCGCTGTGGGACAAGGCCGAGCAGGCGCTCATGGATAGCCTGCGCCACGCCGGCTGCGACTTCGTCATCTCCGAGGGCGACGGCGCTTTCTACGGCCCCAAAATCGAATACACCCTGAAGGACGCTATTGGCCGCGAGTGGCAGTGCGGCACCATCCAGGTCGACTTCAATCTGGCCGAGCGGCTCGATGCCGAGTACGTGGCCGAAGACGGCAGCCGCCAGCGCCCCGTCATCCTGCACCGCGCCATCGTGGGCAGTCTCGAGCGCTTCATTGGCATTTTGATCGAGCAGCACGCGGGGGCGCTGCCGGTGTGGCTGTCGCCCGTGCAGGTGGCGGTGCTCAATATTACCGACGCCCAGGCCGAATACTGTGGCGAAATTGCCAAGACGCTGCAGGATCAAGGCTTTAGGGTAGTCCTGGATCTTGGCAACGACAAGATCACCTATAAAATCCGGCAACAGGCCTTGCAGAAGGTGCCTTACATCCTGGTCGTTGGTGACAAGGAAAAGGCGGCCGGCACGGTGGCCGTGCGAGCGCGCGGTAATCAGGACCTCGGTGTCCTGCCCGTGGCCGACTTCGTGCAACGCCTGCGTTCGGACATCGCGTCCAGACATTGAAAGAGGAAACCCACCATCGCTACCACCCGTCCCAGTTCGTTTCGTGATCGTCGCCAGCGCGAGGAGCGCCAGCACCGCCTGAACCGCGAGATCACTGCCCCCGAAGTCCGCCTCACCGGCCCCGATGGCCAGCAGATCGGCGTCGTACCGATCCAGGAGGCCCTGCGCATGGCAGGCGAGCTCGACGTCGATCTGGTCGAGATCGCGCCGATGGCCACGCCCCCCGTGTGTCGCCTGATCGACTACGGCAAGTTCAAATACGCCGAGCAAAAGAAGGCGGCCGAGGCCAAGGCCAAGCAAAAGGTTATCGAGGTCAAGGAAGTCAAGTTCCGTCCCGCGACTGACGAGGGGGACTATCAGGTCAAGATGCGCAACATCCGGCGCTTCCTGGATGAAGGCGACAAATGCAAGGTCACGCTGCGCTTTCGTGGGCGCGAGATCACGCACCAGGAGCTGGGTCTGGCGCTGCTGGAGCGTATCCGCCAGGAACTGGGCGACAGCATCGTCGTCGAGCAGTTCCCCAAGCTCGAGGGACGGCAGATGATCATGATGATCGCGCCCTCGCGCAAAAAGGGTGGGTCGGCGAGTAAGGCCGACGCCCCGGCAGCGCCGGCAGCCTGAGTTCAGCGCAGCGGCGGGCGGCGCGCCGGGGGCGTGCAGCGCCTGCTATAATGAGCGGCTTCGCGTGGTCGGGCTCGTGCCTTCAAACGGTGTCGGCTCGGCGAGCGAAGCCGCTTCCGTGCACGGGTGCGGGGGCCAACCACAAGTGGCTCGGGGCCAACAAGTCCCTGGCGGGTGTGCCGGGGCGCCTCACGAGCACAAATCTCAACGACAAGGACTCATCATGCCCAAGATGAAGACCAAGAGCAGCGCGAAGAAGCGCTTTCGCGTTCGTCCCGGTGGCACCGTCAAACGCGGTCAGGCGTACAAGCGCCACATCCTGACCAAAAAGACGACCAAGAACAAGCGCCAGCTGCGCGGCCCGGCCAACGTCCATGAGACGAACATGGGCCACATCGCGCAGATGATGCCGTTTGCCGGCCTGTGACAGGCGGCGCCCCGTAACGAACCAGGAGTCCATCCATGCCTCGCGTCAAACGTGGTGTAACCGCACGCGCCCGCCACAAGAAGGTGCTCGCCCTGGCCAAGGGTTTCCGTGGCCGCCGCAAGAATGTGTTTCGCGTTGCCAAGCAGGCGGTGATGAAGGCGGGTCAGTACGCCTACCGTGACCGCCGTGCCCGCAAGCGCGTGTTCCGTCAGCTCTGGATTGCCCGCATCAACGCCGCGGCGCGCGAGTTGGGCTTGACCTACAGCCAGTTTGCCAACGGGCTGCGCAAGGCGTCGATCGAGATCGACCGCAAGGTGTTGGCCGACATGGCCGTCCACGACAAGGCGGCGTTCGGCGCCATCGTCGAGCGCGTCAAGGCCCAGCTGCAAGGTTCGGCGGCAGCGACGGCTGCCTGACGCAGCTGGCCGCCCGTGTGGGTGGCCGATCCGTCCGACCACGGGCCAGTCGCCGCGCGCGCTGGCCCGTTCGTCTTTGTGGGGTTTCTGTCTTCCCCTCTTCCCGCCCTGTCTTGGAATACCGCATGAACGACCTCGAATCCCTGGTGCAGTTGGCGTGCGAGCAGTTTGCGCAAGCGCACACCCCCAGCGAACTCGAAAACGCCAAGGCGCGTTTTCTGGGCAAGAGCGGCGCGCTCACCGAGCGCATGAAGGGATTGGCGGCGCTCGCGCCCGAGGAGCGCAAGGCCGCTGGTGCAGCGATCAACCAGGCCAAGCAGGCGATCGAGGCGGCGCTACAGGCGCGCCGCGCGGCGCTGGCCGAGGCCGAGCTGCAGCGCCAGCTGCAAGCCGAGGCGCTGGACGTGACGCTGCCGGGCCGCCAGCGCGGCGCGGGCGGGCTGCATCCAGTGAGCCTGACGTTGGAGCGCATCGAGGCCATCTTTGCCTCCATGGGGTTCGAGGTGGCGGACGGCCCCGAGATCGAGTCCGACTGGTTCAACTTCACCGCGCTCAACACGCCCGCCGACCATCCGGCGCGCTCGATGCATGACACCTTCTACGTCGAAGGCGGCAGCGAATCCGCGCCGTATTTGCTGCGCACGCACACCAGCCCGATGCAGATCCGGCATGCGGTGCAGCACGTCAAGCGCGCGCGCGCGGCGGCAGGCGTGACGGGTGAGGGCCTGTTCGCTGGCGACATGCCCGAGATCCGCGTGATTGCGCCGGGGCGCACGTACCGGGTGGACAGCGATGCGACGCACTCGCCCATGTTTCACCAGTGCGAGGGGCTGTGGATCGGGCGGCGCGTGAGCTTCAAGGATCTCAAGGTCGTCTTCACCGCGTTTTGTCGGGCATTTTTCGAGAGCGACGATCTGAAGCTGCGCTTTCGGCCGAGTTTCTTTCCGTTTACCGAACCCAGCGCCGAGATCGACATTCAGTTTGCCAGTGGCCCGCTGGCCGGGCGTTGGCTGGAGGTGGCCGGCTCGGGCCAGGTGCACCCCAACGTGGTGCGCAACATGGGGCTGGACCCGGAGCACTACATGGGGTTTGCGTTTGGCATGGGGCCGGATCGGCTGACGATGTTGCGCTACGGTGTCAACGACCTGCGCCTGTTTTTCGAAGGCGACTTGCGCTTCCTGTCGCAGTTCCGTTGAGGTGGAAAGAAAGGCTTCCCGATGCAATTTCCCGAATCTTGGCTGCGTGCCTTTTGCAACCCGGCACTCGACAGCGACCGTCTGGCCGACGTGTTGACGATGGCGGGCTTGGAGGTGGAGTCGCTTGCGCCGGTGGCCCCGCCCTTCAGCGGTGTCGTGGTGGGCGAGATCCTGAGCGCCGAGCCGCACCCCAACGCCGACCGGCTGCGTGTGTGCCGGGTGGACGTGGGGCAGGGCGCGCCGTTGGCCATCGTGTGTGGCGCGCCCAACGCGCGCGCCGGCATTCGCGTGCCCTGTGCGCGGGTGGGGGCGGTGCTGCCGCCGGGCGATGATGGGCGGCCGTTCGAGATCCGCGTGGGCAAGCTGCGCGGGGTGGAGAGCCACGGCATGCTGTGCTCGGCGCGCGAACTGGGCCTGTCCGACGACCATGGCGGTCTACTGGAACTCGCGCCCGATGCACCGGTGGGGCGCGACATTCGCGAGGTGCTGGCACTCGACGACCGGATTTTTACCCTCAAGCTCACGCCCAACCTGGCGCATTGCTTGAGCGTCTATGGCGTGGCGCGCGAGGTGGCGGCGCTGACGGGCACGCCGCTGCAAACGCCCACGTTCGCGCCCGTGGCGCCACGCCTGGGCGACGTGTTGCCGGTGCGCGTGCAAGCCCCCGATCTGTGCGGGCGTTTCACGGGACGGGTCATCCGCGGCATCGACCCCACGGCGCGCACGCCCGAGTGGATGGTGCAGCGGCTGGCGCGCTGTGGCCAGCGCAGCATTTCGGCGCTGGTGGACATTTCCAACTATGTGATGTTCGAGCTGGGGCGGCCGTCGCACATCTTCGACCTCGACCGCATTCACGGCGGCCTGCAGGTGCGCTGGGCGCGTGCGGGGGAGACACTCACGCTGCTCAACGGCCAGACGGTGACGCTGGACGAGACGGTGGGGGTGATCGCGGACGACCAAGGCGTCGAATCGCTGGCGGGCATCATGGGCGGCGCGGCGACCGCGGTGTCGAACGCCACGCGCAACGTGTATGTCGAGGCGGCGTTCTGGTGGCCGCGTGCGATCGCGGGGCGCGCGCGACGCTTTCACTTCAGCACCGACGCCGCCCACCGCTTCGAACGCGGGGTGGACCCCAGCACGACGCGCGAGCACATCGAGCGCATCACGCAGCTCATCCTGGACATTTGCGGCGGCGAGGCCGGGCCGATCGACGATCACGTGATCAACGTGCCGCAACCGCAGCCGGTGACGCTGCGCGTGGCGCGCGCGGCACAGGTCATCGGCATGCCGCTGACGCAGGCCGAGTGTGCCGAGCCGCTGCGTCGGCTGGGACTGTCGGTGACCGAAGGCGAAGGCACGCTGACCGTCACTCCACCGCCGTACCGGTTCGATGTGCAGCTCGAGGAAGACCTGATCGAGGAAGTGGCGCGCGTGATCGGCTACGACCGTCTGCCCGACACGCCGCCTCTGGCACCCGTCGAGCCGCGCGTGCGGCCCGAGTCGCAGCGCTCCATCCACGCGCTGCGGCGCCAACTCGCGCAACTGGGCTATCAGGAAACGATCAACTTCAGCTTCGTCGAGGAGCGCTGGGAGCGCGACTACGCGGGCAACCCCGACCCGATCCGGCTGCTCAACCCGATCGCCAGCCACTTGAGCGTGATGCGCTCCAGCCTGTTGGGCAGCTTGCTGGCCGTGCTGAAGCACAACACCGACCGCAAGGTGCCGCGCGTGCGGCTGTTCGAAGTCGGCCGCGTGTTCCGGCGCGACCCGTCGGTGCCGGACAGCGACACCACGGTCGCCGGCATCGACCAGCCGCGCCGCGTGGCGGGGCTGGCGTGGGGCGACGAGTCGGCGCTGCAATGGGGGGTGCCCGCACGGCCGGTCGATTTCTACGACGTCAAGGGCGATGTGGAGGCGCTGCTGGCCCCGCGCCGCGCCGTCTTCGAGCCGGCCCAGCATCCGGCCATGCACCCCGGGCGTTGCGCGCGCGTGCGCCTCGACGGCCGTGATATCGGGTTCGTGGGTGAGTTGCATCCGCGTTGGCGCCAGGCCGAGGGTTGGTTGCAGGCCCCGGTGCTGTTCGAGCTGGATTTGGACGCCGTCTTGCAGCGCCCGTTGCCGTCGGCGCAGCCCGTTGGCCGCCACCACCCGGTGCAGCGCGACATCGCCGTCGTCGTGCGCGAGGCGGTCACGCACGCCGAGCTGATGGCCGCTATCGGCGAGGTGGCCGCGCAGCAGCCGTGGTTGCGCGACGCCGTGCTGTTCGACGTTTACCGACCCAAGGTGGCCGGTGCCGGGGGGCTGGCCGAGGGCGAAAAGAGCCTGGCCGTGCGCCTGACCCTGGAGCGGCACGATGCCAACCTGACCGACGACGAGATCGACGCCGTGGTGCAGTCGGTGTTGCAGGCCCTGCAGCAGCGCATCGGCGCGCGCCTGCGCGCCTGACAGTGGTCGCATCGAGGGGCGCGGTTGGCCCTGGCCGCGCCGGTCCTGCTACGATTGCGGCCATGGCGACGCGCAACTCCCGACCGCACACCGCAGACGCCGACGACGGCGTCACCCTGACCAAAGCCGAGTTGGCCGAACGCTTGTTCGACCGCATTGGCTTCAACAAACGCGAGTCGAAAGACATCGTCGATGCGTTTTTCGACCTCATCGCCGAGCGCCTGATCGCGGGGGAGGACGTGCGCATCGCCGGCTTCGGCCAGTTTCAGGTGCGCGACAAGCCACCGCGCCCGGGGCGCAACCCGCGCACGGGTGAGCTGGTGCCGATCGAGGCGCGGCGCGTGGTGACCTTCCACGCCTCGCCCAAGCTCAAGGAAGCGCTGCAGGTCGGCGCGCCAGACGCCAGCGACGCGGATCGATGAGTCCGCTGGAGAGCGCCACGCCGATCAAGATCACGGCGCCGCAGCCCACCATCCACGGGGTGATCGTCTCGCCCAGCAGCAGCGCGCCATAGGCCACGGCGAACACCGGGATCAAAAACGTCACTGTCAGCGTGCGCGCGGGGCCAGCGGCTTCGATCAGCCGGAAGTAGAGCAGATAGGCCAGTGCCGTGCACAACACACCGGCGGCCCCCACGGCCAGCCAGGCATCGGCCCCAGCCGGCTGCGTGGGCCACGTCCACACCGTGGGCAGCAGCAGCCCCAGCGTGGCGCCGAACTGGCTGCCGGCCGCCGTGGCCATCGGGGGGATGCCCATCAGGTATTTCTTGGTGTAGCTGGCCGCGATCGCGTACAGCACCGTCGCCCCCAGGCAGGCCAGCACGGCCCAGCCGGTGCCGCCCGTGCCAAAGTGCGCCTTGTTCCACGACAACAAGGCCACGCCCACGAATCCCAGCGCCAGGCCCAGCGCGCGCCAGCGCCCCGGACGGTCGCCCAGCCACAGCCAGGCCACCAGCGCGCCAAACAGCGGCACGGTGGCGTTGAGGATGGCCGTCAGCCCCGTGCTGATGGACAGCACCGCGTAGGCGAACAGGCCAAAGGGAATGCCGGCGTTGAGCAGGCCAACGAACAAAATGCGCCCCGCGTGCGCCCGAAAGGCGCGCCAATGCCCACTGAGTACCAGCACCGGCAACAACACCGCCCCAGCGATGGCCACGCGCAGCCCAGCCGTGGCCACGGGCCCGAAGGCCAGCGCCGCCTGGCGCATGAACAGGAAGGACGCGCCCCACAGGGCTGCCAACAAGACGAATTCGGCCGCGAGACGGGGCGACATAGGCGCGCATGATAACCGCACCTACAATCGGAGCCCTGTCACACACCCGACCGCCAAGCCCGCTTGCCATGACCCTTGCCGCTGCCGCCCGCCCGACCTTGCCCGCCCATGCCTTCAAGGCCTACGACATCCGCGGTACCGTGCCGGAGGTTATCGATGCCGGATTTGCCCGCGCGCTCGGGCGGGCGTTCGGCGCCCGCGCGCGCGCCATGGGTGAAGCGGTGGTGGCGGTCGGGCGTGACGGCCGCCTGAGCAGCCCGGAGTTGGCCGCGGCCCTGATCGACGGCTTGGCGTCCGCCGGGGTCGATGTGCTCGACATCGGTCTGGCGACGACCCCGATGCTGTACTACGCGGCGGCGGTTCATTGCCGCAGTGGCATCCAGGTTACGGGCAGTCATAACCCGAAACACCACAACGGCTTCAAGATGGTGCTGGCAGGCCGCGCCATCTACGGCGACGACATCCAAGCCCTGCGCACGGCGATGGAGGCGGGCGAGCCCACCGGTTCTGCGGCCGCGCTGGGCCAGGTGCGGCGTCTGGACATCCTGGACGAGTACCTCGCGCGCATCGTGCGCGACGTGCGGCTGGCACGGCCCATGCGGGTGGTGGTCGATTGCGGCAATGGCGTCACCGGTGCCTCGGCGCCGGCGCTGCTGCGGGCGCTCGGCTGCGAGGTGACGGTGCTCTATGGCGAAGTAGACGGCACGTTTCCCAATCACCATCCCGACCCGTCCAAGCCCGAGAATCTGCGTGACCTCATCGAGGCGGTGCAGCGCACCGGGGCCGAGCTGGGCCTGGCGTTCGACGGCGACGGTGACCGCCTGGGTGTGGTCACGCCCAGTGGCCAGAATATCTACCCGGATCGCCAGCTCATGCTCTTGGCTGCCGACGTGCTGTCGCGGGTGCCCGGGGGCACCATCGTGTACGACGTCAAATGCAGCCAGCGGCTCGCCCCCGCCATCCGCGCCGCGGGTGGGGTGCCGCTGATGTACCGCACCGGTCACTCCCTCGTCAAGGCCAAGATGCGCGAGGTCGGCTCGCCCTTGGGGGGGGAGATGAGCGGCCACCTCTTTTTTCAGGAGCGCTGGTATGGCTTTGACGACGGCAGCTATGCGGCGGCCCGGTTGCTGGAAATCCTGAGCCGCCACCCCGATGCGGGCGCGGTGCTCGAGGCGCTGCCCAATAGCCACTCGACGCCCGAGCTCAACGTGGCGTGCGCCGAGGGCGAGCCGCACCGCGTGGTGGCCGAGCTGCAGCGCGTGGCGCGCTTCGAGGCGCCGGCGGAGGTGAGCACCGTGGACGGCCTGCGCGTGGACTGGCCCGACGGGTTTGGGCTGATCCGCGCCTCCAACACCACGCCGGTGCTGGTGCTGCGCTTCGAGGGGCACACGCCCGAGGCGCTGGCGCGCATCCAGGCCGACATGCTGCAGTGGCTGCGCCGCGTCAAGCCCGACGCCGTGCTGGGTGACGCCGCCCATTGACCGTCCGCCACGCCATGACCGCAGCGCCCGTGCACCAGATCGTGTTGTCGCCGGACCCGGATCCCGAGGTCATCGTCTTCAACCTCAAGCGCCGCTACACCGGGGTGTCGGCCACGGTCAACGCCTTGGTGCCATTGCAGGCGCGCCAGTGGCGGCTGGCGTACTGTGGCACTCCCTTGCCGCACGGCATGCCCGGCATGACGCTGCGGCAGGCGATCGCCCTGTCCCGGCGGGCGCCGGTGGGGCGGCCGTTTCGCATCTGGCATGTGCGGCGCGACCACGAAATGGCCGCCGGCCTGTGGGCGCGCGACGTGCTGCAGCTGCCCATCCGGCTCGTGTTCACCTCGGCCGCGCAGCACCGCCACGGGTGGTTTCCGCGTTGGCTCATCAGCCGCATGGACGCGGTCATCGCCACCACGCCCAAGGCTGCGAGCTTCGTGCCCAACACCACGGCGGTGGTGCCACACGGCGTCGACCTGCAGCGCTTCAGCCCCCCGCCCGACAAGGCCAGCGCCTGGGCCGACAGCGGCCTGCCCGGACGCTACGGGATCGGTGTCTTTGGCCGCGTGCGGCCCGACAAGGGCACGGATGTGTTCGTGGACGCGATGATCGCTGCCCTGCCGCACCTGCCGGAAGTGACGGCGGTGATCGCCGGGCGTGCCATGCCGCAGCACGAGGCGTACCAGCGCTCGCTGCAGGCACGCATCGATGCTGCGGGTTTGCGCGAGCGCATCCGCTTTCTGGGTGAAGTACCGGCGGCCGAGGTGCACCGCTGGTACCAGCGGTGCCTGGTGTGCGTGGCCTGCCCGCGCTACGAGCCGTTTGGGCTGACGCCATTCGAGGCCGCGGCCTGCGGCTGCGCCCTCGTGTGTTCGCGCACCGGCGCGTTCGAGGAGCTGGTGCAGCCGGGGGTGCAGGGCGAGCTGGTCGATACCGGCGACCCCGTCGGCTTGGCGGCGGCCGTGCGCCGGGTGCTGGCCGACCCCGCAGCCGCGCAGCACATGGGGCAGGCGGCGCGGGCGCGCGTGGCGGAGCGGTTTTCGCTCGCGCACGAGGCGGCGGGCATCGGCGCGGTGTACGAACGGTTGTTTCGCGGTGGTTGAGGGCGAGACACGATCCCTCCCCGAGTGGTGGGCGCTGGCACTCTACGGTGGGGTCATGGGCGCGCTGTCGCCGATCCTGCGGCGCAAACTCGCGCACCGTGCCCGGCGCGAGCCCGGCTACGCCGAAGCCGTCGAGGAACGGTTTGGCCACTATGCGGGGCCGCCCTCGTCCGGGTGGCTGTGGGTGCATGCGGTATCGCTGGGCGAGACGCGCGCTGCCGCCCTGTGGTTGCGCGCGCTGCGTGCCGAGCGCCCCGACATTCGCGTGCTGTGGACGCATGGTACTGCCACCGGCCGTGCCGAGGGGCGCCGCCACCTGCAACCGGGTGATGCGCAGGCGTGGCTGCCCTGGGATGCGCCGGGGCCGGTGCAGCGGTTTCTCGCGCATTTTCGGCCGCGCCTGGGAGTGTTGATGGAGACCGAGGTCTGGCCGCAGCTGGTCGCGGGGTGTCGCGCCGCGCAGGTGCCGCTGTTGCTGGCCAACGCCCGCCTCAACGAACGGTCGTGGCGGCGCGCGCGGCGCCTATCCTGGCTCGCCGGTCCCACGTATCGGGGGCTGTCGGGGGTGTTGGCGCAAACGGCGGCGGATGCCAAACGCTTGCATGACCTGGGCGCACCGGTCGATCCGCCACGAGGGCAGATCATCGGCAACGTCAAGTTCGACGTGCCGTGGCACCCGGATCCGTGGTCGCTGGGGCGGCGCTGGCGCATCGCCTGGCAGGCCGCCACCCGCTCCGCCGACTGGCCGCAGGGCCGACCGATGCTGATGCTGGCGAGCAGCCGGGAGGGGGAGGAGGCCCTGTGGTGCGACGCCTGGCGCGCCCGGCGTGGTCTCGGTCGAGGCGCAGCGCCGCTGTGGCTCGTGGTGCCGCGTCACCCCCAGCGCGTCGATGCGGTGGAGGCGCTGTTGCAGCGCGCGGGGCTGGCCGTGGTGCGCCGCAGTGCGCTCGGCGCACTGGATACCGAGACGCCCGCCTGGCCAGCGGCTTACCAGCAGGCCGATGTGCTGCTGGGTGACAGCCTGGGCGAGATGCCGTGGTACTACGCGCTGGCGCAAGTGGCGCTGCTGGGCGGGAGCTTTGCACCGCTCGGGGGGCAAAACCTGATCGAGGCCGCGGCGTGCGAATGCCCCGTGTTGATGGGGCCGCACACCTTCAATTTCGCTCAAGCGGCCAGCGCGGCGATCGAGGCCGGCGCCGCGTGGCGCGTCGAGGACATGGGCGCGGCCGTCGAGCGGGCGCTGGCGTTGCTCGTCGATCCCGCCGCGCTGCAGCAGGCGCAGGCAGGCTGCCGCGCTTTGCTGTCGCAACACGCGGGGGCGGCGCAGCGCTGCGCGCACGCCGTGCTGCGCTGGTGGGATCTCAGCGGGGCTGCAGCAGCGCGTTGAGGGGCTGCAGGTCCTCGGGTTTGAGCACGCCAGCCGCCTGCCGCAGCCGCAGGCTGCCGACCAGCACGTCGTAGCGCGCTTTGGCCAACCGGGCCTTGGTTTCGAACAGTTGGCTCTGGGCGTTGAGCACGTCGATGTTGATGCGCACGCCCACTTGATAGCCGAGCTGGTTGGCCTCCAGCGCGCTCTGGCTCGACGCCTCGGCCGCCTCCAGCGCGCGCACCTGGCCCAAGCCCGACTGCACGCCAAAGAAGGCAGCGCGGGTGGCTTGGCTGACCGCACGCAGCGCGCGTTCGACGTCGTTGCGGGCCTTGTCTTCCAGGGCCACTGCCTCCTTGATGCGGTTGTCCAGTGCGCCACCGGTGTAGAGCGGCAGGTTGAACTGCACGCCGATGCTGGCCGTCTGGTTACGCACGTAGGGGAAGGGCGGCGTCTGCCCAGGAGCGCGTGCCCACTGGTACTGGGCCACCGCATCGAGCGTCGGGCCTTTGGCGGCCTGGGCTTTGCGCACCTCGAGCCGGGCGATGTCGAGAGCCGCCTGCGCTGCGCGCACGCTGGGGTGTTCGGCCGTGGCGCGCTGCACCCACGCGGCCACGTCGTCGGGGGTGGGTTGGGGCAGCGCCACCGCTGCGGGCAGCCGCCATGGCTGGGTGTCGCTGCGTCCGACCAATTGGTCCAGCGCCAGCCGCTTGACGCGAAGGTCGTTCTCGGCGGCGATTTCCTGCGCCAGCACCAGGTCGTAGCGCGCTTGCGCCTCGCGCGTGTCGGTGATGGTGGCGGTACCAACCTCGAAGTTGCGCTTGGCGGCGGCGAGTTGCTGCTCGACGGCGGCCTTTTGGGCGCGCACGAACGCCAAGGTGTCTTCGGCGCCGAGCACGTCGAAGTACGCCTGCGACAGACGCACGATCAGGTCTTGCTCGGCGGCTTGCAGTTGTGCCTGGGCAGCTTGCAGCGAGCGCTCGGCCTGTTCGACCTCGAGGTGGTTGCCGGGGCGGTACAGCGGATGGCTGGCGGCAATTTTGGCCGACTGGTTGTTGAACGTGTCGTCCAGCGCGCTGACCGAGCTGTCACGGCGATTGACGAATGCCTCGGCCGACAACCCCACGGTTGGCAGCACGCGCGCACGCGCCTGCTCCGCGCGGGCGCGGCTGGCGTCGAATTGCGCCTTGGCGGCCAGGTAGGCGGCATCGTACGCCTGGGCAGCGTCGAGCAGGGTCTGCAGATTTTGCGCGTGTGCGCCTGCGGCGGCACTGGCCAACAAGGCGGCGGCGAAGGCGGGGCGCAGGACCCGTGCGGCGAGCGAGCGAGCGGATGTGACCGGGGGATGGGCGAGCGGCAGCATGGCAAACGGTCCCTATCAAAATCTATACGGTCGGGAGTATACGAAGAACGGCCATCGCCTGCACGCGCGCGTCAGTACTGCGGGACCGAGGGGTCCAGTTCGTGTGCCCAGGCGTGGATGCCCCCAGCAATGTTGACCACGTCGTCGAAACCCTGCCGGTGCAGGAAATGCGCGACTTGGGCGCTGCGGCCACCGTGATGACATAGGCAGGCGATGGGCCGGTCTTTGGGTAGCTCAGCCAAGCGCATGGGAATGCTGGCCATCGGCATGTGGCGCAGCTCGAAGCCATCGGCGCGCACGCTGGCGGTCTGCACCTCCCACGGTTCACGCACGTCGAGCACGATGGGCAGGGCCGTCGCATCCTGCGCGCGGCACTGTTGCAGCCACTGGGGCAACTGGGCGGGGCGAATGTGGGGCACCATGGTGGAGGGTGGGTTTCAGAAGCGGAACCGCGCGGGTTCAGGGAAATTGCGCAGCCGCGGAATCACGATGTCCCACGGTTCTTCGCTGTGGTAGCCGGTTTCGCTGCCGCGCACGACCAGGGTGGCGCGCATGATGGGGTCTTCACCCACGACGGCGAACAGCCGTCCGCCCACGCGCAACAGTTCCAGCAAATCGGTGGGCACCTCGGCCACCGAGCCGCTGAGTACGATGGCGTCATACGGGGCCTGATCGACGCAAGGGGCGAAGCGCCCCGCGGCGGCGTCGGCCGTTTTGACCCGCACGTTGTCGATGCCGGCGCGGGCCAGGTTGGTGCGCGCCATGTCGGCCAGCGTCGGGTTGATCTCCAACGTCAGCACTTGGCGCGCCATGCGGCCCATGAGCGCCGCCATGTAGCCCGACCCGGCTCCGATCTCGAGCACGTTGTCGGTGGGCTTGAGTGCCAGATCCTGCAGGATGCGGGCCTCGACCTTGGGTGCCAGCATGCACTCGCCCTCGACGGGTGGCTGCGACAGTGGAATTTCCAGATCCGACAGCGCCAGCGCTTGATAAGCGGGTGGCACGAAGGCTTCGCGCTTGATTTGGCCGAGCAACGACAGCACCGTCGCGTCCAGCACTTCCCACGGACGGATTTGCTGCTCGATCATGTTGAAGCGGGCTTTTTCGAAGTCGAACGTCGCGGCGCTCATGCCATACTCCTGCAGGTATCTTCAGCGGGCCAATGCCGTCATTCTACCGAACTGGGGCACGCGCGCCCCAGATCCTATCGATGCGACGCCATCACGCGCCAGCCGGGCGATCCAGTTGCGCGCGCAGGCGATACAGGGCATCGAGCGCGTCACGCGGGCTCATCGCGTCGGGGTCGAGTTCGGCCAGCGCTTGCAACACGGGGTGTTCGGGGCTGGGTGTGGCCTGCGGCTCGGGCGCGCTGGCAAACAGGTCGATTTGGCGCTGCGCCTGCGCGCTGTGCGCCTCGAGCTGGGCCAGTGTGTGGCGCGCTTGCTGAATGACGGCCGCGGGTATCCCGGCCAGACGCGCGACCTGCACGCCGTAGCTGCGGCTGGCGGGCCCGGGCTCGATCTGGTGCAAAAAGACGATGTCGCGCCCTTTGCCCTCGACGGCGCTGACGTGCACGTTGACCGCCCCGGGGTGGCGCGCGGGGAATTCGGTGAGCTCGAAGTAGTGCGTCGCAAAGAGCGTGAACGCGCGCACCCGGTCGTGCAGATGGGTGGCGATGGCGCCCGCGAGTGCCAGGCCGTCGTAGGTGGAGGTGCCGCGGCCGATTTCGTCCATCAACACCAGGCTGTGTTCGGTGGCTTGGTGCAGGATTTGGGCGGCTTCGGTCATCTCCAGCATGAAGGTGGACTGGGCGTTGGCCAGGTCGTCCGCCGCGCCGATGCGGGTGTGGATGGCATCGATCGGCCCCAGGCGACACTGTTGCGCTGGCACGTAGCTGCCGACGCTGGCCAGCAGCACGATCAGCGCGACCTGCCGCATGTAGGTGGATTTGCCCCCCATGTTGGGGCCGGTGATGATCTGCATGCGCGTGCGTGCATCCAGCGCCGTGTCGTTGGGCACGAAGGGGCCGGCACCGGTTTCCATCAGGCGCGCTTCCACCACCGGATGGCGCCCCTGGCGAATGTCGATGCGGGGCTCAGGCACGAAAGTGGGAGCGTGCCAGTCCAGTGTGAGCGAGCGTTCGGCCAGTGTCGCCAGCACGTCCAGCGTGGCCAGCGCCCGCGCCAGCGTGCCGAGGGCCACCACGTGGGGCTGCAGCTCGTCGAGCAAGCGGTCGTAGAGCCATTTTTCGCGCGCGAGCGCGCGCTCTTGCGCGCTGAGCGCTCGGTCCTCGAAGGCCTTGAGCTCGGGGGTGATGAAGCGCTCGGCGTTTTTCAGCGTTTGGCGTCGGCGATAGTCGTCGGGTACTTTGTCGAGCTGGCCCTGGGTGACTTCGATGTAGAAGCCGTGCACCTTGTTGTACTGCACGCGCAGGTTGGAAATGCCGGTGCGCTCGCGCTCGCGCGCTTCCAGGTCGAGCAAAAACGCGTCGGCATTGGACTGCAACGCGCGCAGCTCGTCGAGCTCGGCGTCATAGCCGTGGGCAATGACGCCGCCGTCGCGCAGCAGGGCGGCGGGCTCGGGCAGCAGGGCGCGCGTCAGCAGCTCGGCCACGGCCATGGGCGGCTGCAGGTGCTGCGCCAGCTCGACCAGCAGCGGGGCGGGGTGTTGGTCGGCCAGCGCCGCCACCGCCTGCGCCAGTTGCGCGCTGCGCTGCAGCGTCTGCGCCAGTCCCGCGAGCTCGCGCGGGCGCGCCTGGCGCAGTGCGATGCGCGCGGCCAAGCGTTCCACGTCACTCATGCCGCGCAGCCGCGGGCGCAGCGCCTCGGGGCCGTGCGCGCGCAGCGCGTCCACCACGGCTAGCCGGGCGCGGGCGATGGCGCGGTCGCGCGGGGGTTCGAGCAGCCAGCGACGCAGCAGGCGGCTGCCCATGCCGGTGGCGCAGGTGTCCAGCAGCGACAGCAGGGTGGGGGCGGGTTCGCCGCGCAGGGTGTGCGTGAGTTCCAGGTTGCGGCGCGTGGTGGCGGGCAGGTCGATAAGCGCATCGGGCCGCACCACGCGCAGCGCATGCACGTGGCCCAGTGCCCGGCCCTGGGTGTGCTCGGCATAGTCCAGCAGGGCGGAGGCGGCCGCGTGCGCGTCCGCCACGTCCTGCGCGCCCCAGCCCGCCAAACTCGCCACCCGCAGCTGGGTGCACAGCTTGCGTTGGCCCAGCGCGGCGTCGAAGGCCCAGGCGGGCCGCACGGTCAGCGCCGGGTGCGAGGGGGTGCCGACCTGCTCCAGCCAGCCGCGCAGCTCGGCTTCGGCGGCGGGGGGGATCTCAGCGCTGAGCAGCAGCTCCTGCGCAGCGATGCGGGTCAGCCAGGCGCGCAGTTGCGGCCAGTCGCATTCGGCCAGGTGGATGGTGCCCTCGGTCACGGCCATCCAGGCCAGCCCACAGCGGCGACGCGCGCCCAAGTGGACGGCCAGCAACACGGCGTCGGCCTTGTCGGCTAGCAGCTCGCTGTCGGTGAGGGTGCCCGGGGTGACGATGCGCACCACCTGCCGCTCCACGGGCCCCTTGGTTTGCCCGACGTCGCCCACTTGCTCGCAGATGGCCACCGACTCGCCCAGCCGGATGAGGCGGGCCAGATAGGTCTCGACCGAATGCACGGGCACCCCCGCCATCACCACCGGCGCGCCGGCAGACTGCCCGCGCGTGGTGAGCGTGATGTCGAGCAGTCGCGCGGCCTTGTGCGCGTCGTCGTAGAACAGCTCGTAAAAATCCCCCATGCGGTAAAACACCAGCGTGCGGGGGTGCTGCGCCTTGATGCGCAGATACTGCTGCATCATGGGCGTGTGGGCTTCCAGCGGCGCAGCGGGGGCGCCGCCGCAGGCGAGGGCGTCCGCGGCGTCGGGCGTCGTCATCGTCACGGGGTCGGGTCGTCGGGGCGCGTCGGCTCCGCGGGAGCGCAGGCCAAGCGGCTGTAGGGGCTGAGCACGCTCACCAGCTGTCCGTAGATGCGCGGGTTGGCCGCCAGGCATTCCTTGGTTTCCAGGAAATCGGCCTCACCGGTAAAGTTGCCGACCAAGCCGCCGGCTTCGGTGACCAACAGTGCCCCCGCCGCCACGTCCCACGGGCTCAATCCCATTTCGAAAAACCCATCGCTGAAGCCCGCTGCGACATAGGCCAGGTCGAGCGCGGCCGAGCCGGGCCGGCGCACGCCCGCGACACGCGGCATGACGTCGCCCAGCATGCGCAGGTAGGTCTGAAATGCGTCGCCCGGCCGGAACGGAAAGCCCGTGCTCAGCAGGCAGTCGCGCAGCTGGGTGCGCTTGGCCACGCGAATGCGCCGGTCGTTGAGGTACGCGCCACGGCCCTTGCTGGCGGTGAACAGGTCGTTGCGCGTGGGGTCGTAGATGACGGCCTGATCGAGGCGGCCATCCACCATGAGCGCGATGCTGACGCAATAGACCGGAAAGCCATGGATGAAGTTGGTCGTGCCGTCCAGCGGGTCGATGATCCAGGTGTAGGCGCGGCCTTTGCCCTTGCCCTCGCGGCGGCCGGACTCTTCGGCCCAGATGCCGTGCTCGGGGTAGGCCCCCAACAGCGTTTCGATGATCGCGGCTTCGGCGGCGTGATCGACTTCGGTCACGAAGTCGTTGGTCTGCTTGGCCCCGACCCGCAGCGTGTCGAGATCGAGCGAAGCCCGGTTGATGAGGGCACCAGCGGCGCGTGCGGCCTTGATGGCCACGTTGAGCATGGGGTGGAGGTGAGCAGACATGGATGGTGGGCAAGAACGCAAGAGGGACTGCCCGATGGCAGCGGCGATAATGGCATTGTACCGGTACCCCCGGGGTTGACCCAAGCGCGCCTGTCGTGATTGCCACCCGTTTCGTCCTGATCGAGCCCAGCCACGCCGGCAACGTGGGCGCCGCGGCGCGCGCGCTCAAGGTGATGGGCTTCGACGACTGGGTGCTGGTGCGCCCGCGCTGGCCCGATGTGCTCGAGCGGCCCGAGGCGATCGAGCGCGCCAGTGGCGCGGCCGATCTGCTGCAACGCGCGCGCATCGTTGCCACGCTGGATGACGCCCTGCAGGGCATGAGCCACCTGTGTGCGACGGCCATGACCCCGCGCGATTTCGGCCCCCCGACTGCCGAGCCGCGCGGGTATTTGCCAGCGCTGGCACCGCGCGCGCTGGCCGGGCAGACGGGAGGCGTGGCCTTCGTGTTCGGGCCCGAGCGCTACGGGCTGGCCAACGAGGACGTCTACCGCTGCCACGTGTGCCTGCGCATCCCCACTGCGCCCGACTATGGTTCGCTGAATCTGGCCGCTGCGGTCCAGCTCATCGCCTACGAATGGCGGCTGGCCTTGGGTGGATTTGCCAGCGAGCATCAGGTGCTGACGGCGCGCAGCCCTGCGCCCGACCCGCCCGCGGACGCGCCCGCGCTCTCCGGGCTGCTGGCCCACTGGCAGGAGGCGCTCACCGCGGTCGGCTTCCTCGACCCGGCGGCGCCCAAGAAGCTGATGCCGCGCCTGCGCCGCCTGCTGCTGCGCGCTGCCCCGACGGTGTCGGAAGTCCACATCCTGCGCGGGGTGGCGCGCGCCATGATCGACGCCGCGCGCGGCGGCAGGCGCTAGACTGTGGGGCCCATGGGCGCTCGCCAGGCCCGCCACATTGCACCATGTCCCCCATGTTTCAGCGCCTCAAAGCCGACATCGACGCCATCCTCGAGCGCGACCCCGCCGCGCGCTCGCGCTGGGAGGTGTTGACCTGCTATCCCGGCTTGCACGCCATCTGGCTGCACCGTGTGGCGCATGCGTGCTGGCGTCGGGGTTGGAAGTGGCTGGGGCGCTGGATTTCGCACTGGAACCGCTGGCTGACGGGTATCGAAATCCACCCCGGCGCGCGCATCGGGCAGCGCGTCTTTATCGACCACGGCATGGGCGTGGTCATCGGCGAGACGGCCGAGGTGGGCGACGACTGCACCATCTACCACGGTGTGACGCTGGGTGGCACGTCGCTGTACAAGGGCACCAAGCGCCACCCGACGCTCGGGCGCGGCGTCATCATCGGCGCGGGCGCCAAGGTACTGGGCGGCTTTACCGTGGGGGATGGTGCCAAGATCGGCAGCAACGCGGTCGTGACCAAGCCCGTGCCGGCCGGTGCCACCGCAGTGGGCAACCCAGCGCGCATCATCGTGGCTGACGCAGACGAAAAGCGCGAGGCCGCGGCCGCCAGGATGGGGTTTTCGGCTTACGGCGTGACGCAAAACGACGACCCGCTGAGCCTGGCGATGCGCGGACTGATCGACAACGCGGCCAACCACGAGCACCAGATCGCGCTGCTGTGGCAGGCCATCGAAAAGCTGGCCTGCGCCCAGCGCGGCGAATGCCTGCCCTCGGACGCCGCCAAGA
The DNA here is from genome assembly GCF_049860815.1 of Tepidimonas sp. HKU78. NCBI lineage: Bacteria > Pseudomonadati > Pseudomonadota > Betaproteobacteria > Burkholderiales > Tepidimonas > Tepidimonas sp. HKU78. The sequence continues at coordinate 2,747,959 of NZ_CP187547.1, read as the reverse complement.
CCGAGCACTTCGAGGCCGAGCGCCTCAACCAACTGATCGGCAAGTGAAGCAGCGGCCTGCGTTGTTGACGCTGTGGCCGCTCTGGCCGCTCAGGCACGAGGAGCACGAATGGCGGACTTGGGCCGAAACGCCGCACACACCGCGTCGTTCGTCTCCAGGTAGGGGCCGCCGATGAGGTCGATGCAGTAGGGCACGGCGGCAAAAATGCCATGCACCACGGGTTTGCCGTCGGCGTCGCGCATGCCCTCCAGCGTCTCGGCGATCGATTTGGGCTGCCCGGGCAGGTTGATGATGAGGCTGCGGCCACGGATGACCGCCACCTGGCGCGACAGGATGGCCGTGGGCACGAAGCGCAGGCTGATCTGGCGCATCTGCTCGCCAAAGCCCGGCATCTCCCGGTCGGCGACGGCCAGCGTTGCTTCCGGCGTGACGTCGCGCGGCGCGGGCCCGGTGCCGCCGGTGGTCAGCACCAGCGAGCAGCCGCAGGTATCGACCAGCTCGACCAGGGTGGCGCTGATGCGCTCGCGCTCATCGGGGATGAGCCGTTCGACGAAGGTGACCGGGTTTTTGAGCGCGCGGTTCAGCCAGTCGCGCAGCGCGGGTAGGCCCTTGTCCTCGTAGACGCCGCTGCTGGCGCGGTCGCTGACGGAGACGATGCCGATGGTGACGGGGTCGTGGGTGTTCATGGGCGGGCAACGGTGGATGGACTCTCGTGCGCGTCGAGGACGGCGCGCACGTGTTGAAACAGCTCCCGCCAGGCGCGGCCCTTGCGCTGGGCCTGGCCGGGTGCGGGATCGGGATGAACCTGCGCGTCTTTACGCGCCTGTCGGATGAGGGCGCGCAGGCGCTGCCAGTCGGCGTCGGGCTCCAGCTCGCGCCAGGCGTCGAGGGCGGCATCGTCGGCCACCAGCCGCTCGCGCCACTGCTCGGCTGCATGCAGGCGCTCGGTCTGCGCGGCGCTGCCCCGGTGTTGTTCGGCCAGCGTCGCCTCGATGGTGGCCACCAACGCATCGTCGAGCTGGCGCATGAGCTTGCCCACGTACTGCAGCTGGCGCCGCCGGCCCTCGAAGTCATCGATGCGCTTGACCTCGGCCAGCGCTTCCCGCAGCGATGGCGGCAGGTCCAGGCCCTGCAGCAGCGACGGTTTCAGCGTGAGCAGCTGCTCACCCACCGCCTGCAGATGGGCGCTGCGTTTTTTCAAGTCGGTCTTGCTGAGGTCTGCGTCCCATTTGGCGGCGCGTTTGAGTTCGGTGTCCTCTTCGCTGCCATAGGCGACGAAGTGGCCCCGAACCCAGTACCCCTTGGTCGGTTTGCGTGGCATGACCGGTATCATAGCCAGCGACATGAAGAAAAAAACCCGCCCCTCCCCCGCGCCCGCCGCCGAATCCGGCCCCTTGGCGGGATTTCAGTTTTCGCAAGACCAGTTTCGCGAGTTGGCCGACTTGGCCCTCAAACACGCGCGCCAGCTGGGCGTGGCCGACGCCGGTGTCGAGGTCTCCGAGGGCAGCGGCCTGAGCGTGTCGGTGCGCTGTGGCGCGCTCGAAAACGTCGAGCGCAACCGGGACAAGTCGCTTGGCATCACCGTCTATCTCGGCCAGCGGCGCGGCAACGCGTCCACGTCGGATTTTTCGCCCGACGCCATCCGACGCACCGTGCAGGCGGCGTACGACATCGCCCGCTTCACCGCCGAGGATCCGGCTGCTGGCTTGCCGGACGAGATCGACATCGCCAACGACTATCCCGACCTGGAGCTGTTCTATCCTTGGCCAATCACGGCCGAACTGGCGGTCGAGCTGGCGCTGCGCTGCGAGGCGGCGGCGTTTGCGGTCAGTCCGCGCATCACCAACAGCGAAGGCGCCTCGGTGTCGGCGCAGCAGTCGCACTTCTGGGCCGAGCACATGCGCGGTGGCGAGCGCGGCCGCCAGGGGATATTCGCCGGTGGCTACCCCAGCTCGCGCCACAGCCTATCGGTCTCCCCCATCGCTGGCAAAGGCAACGGCATGCAGCGCGACTATTGGTACAGCTCGCAGCGCAACCCGGCCGAGCTGGCCAGCCCGGAGGCGGTGGGTCGCTACGCGGCCGAGCGGGCCCTGGCGCGCCTGAGGCCACGCAAGATCGCCACCACCGAATGCCCGGTGTTGTTCGATGCCCCGCTGGCTGCCGGGCTGCTGGGGGCCTTCGTGCAGGCCATCAGCGGCGGCGCGCTGTACCGGCGCACCACCTTTTTGCCCGACAGCTTGGGGCGGCAGGTGTTCCCGTCCCATATCGACATTTGGGAAGATCCGCACCTGATCGGCGCCAAGGGCAGCGCGCCGTTCGACGACGAAGGCGTGCGCACGGTGGCGCGCCCCGTGGTCGGCGCGGGATGCATCAAGGGGTATTTTTTGAGCACGTATTCGGCGCGCAAGCTGGGCATGCGCACCACGGGCAACGCGGGTGGCTCGCACAACCTGCTCATGACCAGCCGCCTGACCGAACCCGGTGACGACCTACCCGCCATGCTGCGCAAGCTCGGCCGCGGCCTGTTCGTCACCGAACTCATGGGGCAGGGCGTCAATCCGGTGACGGGCGACTACTCGCGCGGCGCTGCGGGCTTTTGGGTCGAGGATGGCGTCATCGCCTACCCGGTGCAAGAGATCACCGTCGCCGGCAACCTCAAGGAGATGTTTCGCGGCATACAGGCGATCGGGGCGGATGTGTATAACCTGGGGGCCAAGAACGTGGGATCGGTGCTGATCGACCGCATGAAGGTGGCGGGCAGCTGAGTGTCCCAGGCGTGGGGAGGTCCCCCCGCGCCCAAGGCGTGCAGCGGCGCATAATCAGACCCATGATGCGCAAGAAGCTGCCCATCGGCATCCAGACCTTCGCCAAGATTCGCGGCGACGATTACTACTACGTCGACAAGACGCCGTACGCGCTTCGGCTGATCGAATCGGGCTCGCACTACTTCCTGTCACGCCCGCGACGCTTTGGCAAAAGCCTGTTTCTGGACACGCTGGCTGAGCTCTTCGCCGGCAACGAGCCGCTCTTTCGGGGGCTGTACTGCCACGACAAGTGGGATTGGGGGAAGAAACATCCCGTCATTCGGATCAGCTTCGGCGGGGGGAGGGTACAGAGTCGGGCAGAACTCGATCAGCGCATCCGTTGGAACCTGGAGCAAAACCGCGAACGGCTGGGCATCACATGCCCCAATGTGGACGACATCGCCGGCTGCTTTGCCAACCTCATCCAGGCCGGGGAAAAGCGGTTCGACCAGCGCGCCGTCGTTTTGGTCGATGAATACGACAAACCCATCCTGGACAACCTAACCGAGCCGGAGGTGGCGCGCGCCATGCGCGAGGGCTTGCGCAACCTGTACTCCGTCATCAAGGATCAGGACGCCCACATCCGGTTCGCGTTCCTGACCGGGGTTTCCAAGTTCAGCAAGGTCTCGATCTTCTCGGGGCTCAACAACCTGCGCGACATCACCGTCTCGGCGGAATACTCGGCCATCTGTGGCTATACGGAAGCGGATGTCGATACCGTCTTCGCGCCGGAACTGGAAGGACTCGACCGCCAGGCGATCCGCGACTGGTACAACGGCTACAACTGGTTGGGGGATTCGGTCTACAACCCCTTCGATCTGTTGCTGCTTTTTCAGGAACGTGTCTTTCGCCCCTACTGGTTCGAGACGGGCACGCCGACGTTCCTCATCGACGTGTTGACGCAGCGCGGCTGCTTCACCCCGGAGCTGGCGTCGCTGCGGGCGGATGACGAGCTGCTCAACAGCTTCGATGTCGAGGGCATGACCACCGAGGCGCTGCTGTGGCAGACGGGGTACCTGACGTTTCGCGGCCAGCGCCGCACTGGCGCGCGCATCGAGTACACCTTGGGCTACCCCAACCTGGAGGTCGAAAGCGCCCTCAACGACGCGCTGGTCAAGGCGCTGGTGGGTGCGCCGTCGGCGGCGGGACGGGCGATCAGTCGGCTCTACGACGTGCTGCACGCGGGTGACCTATCGGGCCTCAGAACCCATATCGACAGCCTCTACGCCGCCATCCCGCACGACTGGTACCGCAACAACCCGATCGCGCAGTACGAGGGCTACTGGGCCAGCGTCTTCTACAGCCACATCGCGGCGCTGGGGCTGGATTTGATCGCCGAAGACGTGACGAGCCAAGGCCGTATCGACCTCACGGTCAAACTGCCTGAGCGGATCTACCTGTTCGAGTTCAAAGTGGTCGAGCTGGAGCCGGAAGGGAAGGCCTTGGCGCAACTCAAGGCCCGCGACTACGCCGCCAAATACCGCATGGCGGGCGTGCCCATTCACCTGGTGGGCATCGAGTTCAGCCGCGAGTCGCGTCGCGTGGTGGGGTTTGACGCCGAGCATTTGGCGTGCCAATAGACGTTCCACCGCGCCGGTGACGAAGCGCTGGGTCTGCCCTAAACCCAAGAAAGAACAAGGGCTGACGCGATCACTCACGTCAGCCCTGGATGGGTTTGGTCGGCGTGGCGGGATTCGAACTCGCGACCCCTTGCACCCCATGCAAGTGCGCTACCAGGCTGCGCTACACGCCGAAGCCGCCATTATACGGTGTTTTCAGGCGCTTTCCGGACTGCGGGGTCGAGCAGGGCGCGGATGGCGCGCAGCTCGGCCAGCAGTGAACGGCGCTGCGACGCGTCCCAGGCGGGCGGCGGCTCGATGGCGTCCACCACGCTCGTGGGCAAGATCTCACCCGCGGATGCTGGGGGGGTAGAGGGTTCACCATCCCCTTCCTGGTCCTTGCGCGCGGCGCGCTCTTGCTGGCTCCATTCGGCCAGCCGGTTGCGTGCGCCCTGGATGGTAAACCCTTGCTCGTACAGCAGTTCGCGGATGCGACGGATCATCAGCACTTCGTGGTGCTGGTAGTAGCGCCGGTTGCCGCGGCGCTTCATGGGCCGCAGTTGGGTGAATTCTTGCTCCCAGTAGCGCAGCACGTGGGGTTTGACCCCGCACAGCTCGCTGACCTCACCAATGGTGAAGTAGCGCTTGGGAGGAATGGGGGGAAGCGCAGGTGCAGAGCACATGGTGGAGCGAAGTCGGCAGCCCACTAATGTAGCGCAACCGCCGTCACAGGCCCATGATCTCGGGGCCGCCTTTGGCGAGCGCGCGCTGGTAAGCCGGGCGGCTGCGGTAGCGCTCGCGGTACGCCGCCACGTGGGGGTGACGCGCAGCAGCGTGCGGTCCGCCCAGCGCGAGCGCCGCCTCGACGGCAAAGCTCATCTGAAAGTCGGCCAGTGCCAGCCGCTCGCCGGTCAGCCAGGGGCGATCGCGCAGCGTGTGGTCCAGCAGCTCGAGCGCGGTGTCGATGTTGGGATCGACGAAGCGCCGCAGCACTTGCCGGCTGATCTCGCGCGCGATGGGCCGAGCAAAGAACGGCATGCGCTGCTGGGGGATGTTGACGAATACGAGCTTCATGACCACCCAGTTCATCAACGATCCTTCGGCAACGTGCATCCAAAACCGGTTGTCGCGGTGCGCGGCCGTGCCCGGCGCGGGGACCAAGCCGGCCAGTTCGCTATGTGGGGCGGGGGGAAAGGTCTCGGCCAGGTATTCCAGGATGGCGCCGGATTCGGCCACCGTCACATCGCCATGGGTAATGACGGGCGACTTGCCCAAGGGATGCACGGCCTTGAGTTCCGGCGGGGCTAGGCGCGTGCGGGCGTCGCGCCGGTACAGGCGCAGCTCGTAGGGCACGCCCAGTTCTTCCAGCAGCCACAGCACGCGCTGCGAGCGCGAGTGTTCCAAGTGATGAACGACCAAGCTCGTCATGGGCACTCCCGTGGGTCAGCGTGAGTGGATCAGAGCGTCGAGCCGCTGTGCATCGGCGCAAAAGAGCCGGATGCCTTCGGCCAATTTTTCGGTGGCCATGGCGTCGTCGTTGAGCGCGAGCCGAAAGGCGGCCTCGTCGCCGGCACGGTAGTGGATTTCCGGCAGGTCGGCTTGGGCGGCTTCGGCGGGGTCGAGCTGGCGCGGGACGTCGCCTTTGGTGGCGGCCAGTTGCGCCAGCAGCTCGGGGCTGATGGTGAGCAGATCGCAGCCAGCCAGGGCCAGGATCTGCCCGGTGTGACGAAAGCTCGCGCCCATGACCTCGGTGGCGATACCGAAGTGCTTATAGTGCCGCCAGATGCGGGTGACGGATTGCACGCCTGGGTCTTGGGTGCCTGCCATTGCCGCCTCGTCCCACTGGGCGCCGGCGCGTGCCTTGTGCCAGTCGACAATGCGGCCGACGAAGGGCGAGATCAGGCGCACGCCCGCGTCCGCGCACGCCACCGCCTGGCAAAAGGCGAACAGCAGCGTCAGGTTGGTATGGATACCCTCGCGCTCCAGGGTTTCGGCGGCGCGGATGCCTTCCCAGGTGGCAGCGATCTTGATCAGCACGCGCGCGCGCGGCACGCCCTCGGCCTCGTAGAGCGCGATGAGGCGCCGAGCGCGCTGGATGGTGGCGCGGGTATCGAAGCTCAGGCGCGCGTCGACTTCGGTCGATACCCGGCCCGGGACGATGCGCAGGATCTCGGTGCCGAAGCGCACCAGCAGCCGGTCGACCACTTCGTCCAGGGGGTGGTCGCGGTAGCGGGTAACGGTGTCGTCGAGCAGCGGCGCGTACTCGGGTTTGAGCACGGACTTCAGGATCAGCGACGGGTTGGTGGTGGCGTCGCGGGGCTGGTACTGCGCGATCTGCAAAAAGTCGCCGGTGTCGGCGACCACGGTGGTGTGGCGCTTGAGGGCGTCGAGCTGGTTCATGCGGTGTGACAGCGAAGGCGAAAGAAAGCCGGGGCGGGTTTAGGTCAGCGGCGTGGCCAGACGCTGGATGACGGCCGCGGTGTCGGGGCGCACGCCGCGCCACCAGGCAAACGCCTCGGCCGCCTGTTCGACCAGCATGCCGATGCCGTCGGCGAGCCGACCCGCGCCCGCCTGCTGGGCTTGGCGCAAGAAGGGCGTCAGCCCCTGACCATAAACCATATCGTACGCCAGGGTGTCGGGGCCGAAGATCTGGGGCGGCAACGGCAGCGCCTGATCGACGAGGCTGGCGGACGTGGCGTTGACGACGATGTCGAACCGTCCGGCGTCCACCAGTTCATCGAGCGCGGCGGCGCGCAAGACCCCGTGGCCCCACCCCTGCGCGTGAAACGACGCCACGAGTGCCGCCGCCTTGTCGGCGCTGCGGTTGGCCACGAGCAGCAGTGTGGGTGCGGCCTGCAGCAGCGGCTGCAGCGCCCCGCGCGCGGCGCCCCCGGCGCCCAGCATCAGCACGCGGCGGCCAGCGACGGGGTGGCCCAGATTGACCGTGATGTCGCGCGCCAACCCCACGCCGTCGAAGTTTTCGGCGCGGCAGCGCGTGCCGTCGAACGCCAAGGCATTGGCCGCACCGGCAAGCCGCGCGCGCTCGCTAACCTCATCGGCATAGGCACACGCCTCGATCTTGAACGGCAGTGTCACGTTGACCCCGCGCCCGCCCGCCGCGCGAAAGGCATCCACCGTGGCGGCAAAACCGTCCAGCGGGGCCTCCATGGCGGTGTAGGTGAGCGCCTGCCCGGTTGCCTGGGCAAACCAGGTGTGGATGAGCGGCGATTTGCTGTGGCCGATGGGGTGGCCGATGACGGCGTAGCGGTCCATGGCGCGATTGTCGCCGATGGCGGCCCCTCCGCCACCAGCCAGGGGCATGGCAGCCTCGCGTCGTTGCTTCGGCGTTTTGGATATGGTCGTCAACACCGTTGACGGGTGGTCGTCCATGGACCAGCTACGATACAACCCGTCGTTCGCCTGGAGCTTGCCGTGTCCGCCTTGCCCGCTCTGTTCGTCTCGCATGGCTCGCCGATGATGGCCTTGGCGCCCGGCGCCGCCGGTGTCGCCTTGCAGCGTTGGGGGCAGTCGCTGGCTGCCCGCGACGACTTGCGTGCAGTGGTCGTCATGTCGCCGCACTGGATGGACGAGGTGGCTGCGGTGGGCAGTCACCCTCAGCCGCCCACATGGCACGACTTCGGTGGCTTCCCGCCGGCGTTGTACCGCCTGCAGTACCCTGCACCTGGTGATCCCGCGCTGGCGCGCAGGGTCGTCGAGCGTTGCGCGCAGCGGGTATCGCTTCGGCCGAGGACCCGCAGCGCCCGCGCGACCATGGCGCTTGGTCACCGCTGCGCTTTCTGTTGCCCCAGGCCCGCTGGCCGGTGGTGCAGCTGGCCCTCCCGGCTACTGCAGGGCCGGCGCAGGTGTACGCCATCGGTGTGGCACTGGCTGCGCTGCGAGAGGATGGCGTGTTGATGGTGGGCTCGGGCAGCCTTACCCACAACCTGATGGAGTTCTTCGGCCAACGCCCGGCGATTCAGGATCCGCCCGATCCCTATGTGGTGGCGTTTTCGGACTGGGTCTGGAATGCCTTGCAGGCCCGCGATCTGGATGCCCTGCTGGCGTGGCGCGTGCGGGCGCCGCAAGCGGAGCGCGCGCACCCGACCGACGAGCACCTGCTGCCGTTGTTCTTTGCCCTGGGAGTGGCGCGCTGGCCCCGGGAGGGGGCAGCGACGGTGCAGGCGATCACGCGCGAAGTCCAGTACCGGTATCTGGCGATGGACAGTTATGCCATCAGCTGACCATGGGGCGGATGGAAAAGGGGACCCGACTCAGGACACCCACTTGGTTTCGTCGCTAGAGCCGCGCCCACTGATGATGCTGGGTGGCAGCGATCACGCGTCGGCCAGCTCCGTCATCGGCACGCAGCTGCAAAACAGGTTGCGGTCGCCGTACACGTTATCCACCCGGCCGACGGGTGGCCAGTATTTGCTGCCGGCTCGACCGTGCGCGCGGTGAAACGGCAAGGCGGCACCCAGTTCCCGCGTGTAGGGGTGGGGCCAGTCCTCGGCCAGGCAGCGCTGCGCGGTGTGCGGGGCGTTTTTGAGCGGATTGTCCTCGCGCGGCCACACGCCCAGCTCGACGGCGCGGATCTCTTCCCGGATGGCGATCATGGCGTCGATGAAGCGGTCCAGCTCCTGCAGCGTCTCGCTCTCGGTGGGTTCCACCATCAGCGTGTTGGGCACGGGAAACGACAACGTGGGCGCGTGAAAGCCGTAATCCATGAGCCGCTTGGCGATGTCTTCGGCCAGGATGCCGCTCGTGTCTTTGAAGCCGCGGCAGTCCAGGATGCATTCGTGCGCGACGTGGCCGTTGGCGCTGGCGTACAGCGTGGGGTAATGCGCGCGCAGGCGGGCGCTGACGTAGTTGGCCGCCAGGATGGCCGTCTGCGTGGCGCGCAACAGGCCCTCGGCCCCCATCATGCGGATGTACATCCACGAAATGGGCAGCACGGCGGCGTTGCCCAGCGGGGCGGCCGAGACCGCGCCGACCGTCGCATCCGCGCGTGCGCCGCCGGCGTAGGCGCACGCTGCATGGGCCGTGGCGTGCCCCGGCAGGTAGGGGGCCAGATCCGCCACCACGCACACCGGGCCCACGCCCGGGCCGCCGCCGCCGTGGGGGATGCAAAAGGTCTTGTGCAGGTTGAGGTGGCTGACGTCGCCCCCGAACGCCCCCGGGGCTGCCAGGCCGACCAGCGCGTTCATGTTGGCGCCGTCGATGTAGACTTTGCCGCCGTGTTGGTGCACCAGGTCGCACAGGGCCTTGACGCCGGTCTCGAACACGCCGTGCGTGCTGGGGTAGGTGATCATGATGCACGACAGGCGCTCGCTGTACTGCTCGCACTTGGCGCGCAGGTCGTCCAGGTCGACATTCCCCTGCGGGTCACACGCCACGGGCACGACGTGCAACCCGGCCATCTGGGCGCTGGCCGGGTTGGTGCCGTGCGCCGACGTGGGGATGAGGCAGACGTCGCGCTGCGGCTGTCCCCGCGCGGCGTGGTAGGCCTGGATGGCGAGCAAGCCCGCATATTCGCCTTGCGAGCCCGCGTTGGGCTGCAGGCTGATGGCGGCGTAGCCCGTGGCCTGGCATAGCCAGGCGCGCAATTGCGCATCCAGCAGCCGGTAGCCCTCCAGCTGGTCGGCAGGCGCAAACGGGTGCACGTGCGCAAATTCCGGCCAGGTGATGGGGATCATCTCGCTGCTGGCGTTGAGCTTCATCGTGCACGAGCCCAACGGGATCATGGTGCGGTCCAGCGCCAGGTCTTTGTCCGACAGGCTGCGGATGTAGCGCAGCATGCCGGTTTCGCTGTGGTAGCGGTGAAAGACGGGGTGCGTCAGATACGGGCTGGTGCGCCGCAACCCGGCCGGGATGAGGGTGTCGGTGGCCGCTGCACAGGCGTCGAAGTCGGGCAGTGGCTGGCCCGGCGTGGCAAACACCGACCACAGCGCCTGGATGTCGTCGCGGGTGGTGGTCTCGTCGAGCGCAATGCCAAGGTTGCCATGCCCCATGACACGCAGGTTCATGCCGCGCTCGCGCGCACGGTTGAGCAGCGACTGGGTGGCTGCGCCGGTGTGCAGGCACAGCGTGTCGAAGGCGCTGCCGTTGGCCGGGGCGTGGCCCAGTTCGCTCAAGCCCCGCGCGAGGATGGCGGTGTAGCGCGCCACGCGCTCGGCGATGCGCCGCAGCCCGTCGGGGCCGTGATAGACAGCGTACATGCTGGCCACCACGGCTGGCAGCACCTGCGCGGTGCAGATGTTGGAGGTGGCCTTTTCGCGCCGGATGTGCTGCTCGCGCGTCTGCAGGGCCAGCCGGTACGCGGGCTGGCCATGGGCGTCTACGCTCACGCCGACCAAGCGCCCGGGCAGCGAGCGCTTGTAGGCGTCGCGGCAGGCCATGAAGCCGGCGTGCGGCCCCCCTGCGCCCATGGGCATGCCAAAGCGCTGGCTGCTGCCGACCACGATGTCGGCCCCCCACTCGCCCGGCGGCATGAGCAAGGTGAGTGCCAGCAGGTCGGTGGCGACGATGAAGGCCGCCCCCCGTTCGTGCACCCGTGCCACGTCGGCGCGCCAGTCGTCGATGCGGCCAGTGGTGGCGGGATACTGGGTGAGCACGGCAAAGTAATCGTGGCGCTGCAGCGCTTGCGCCCACGCCTCGGCGCTGTGGGTGACCACCACGTGCAGGCCCAGCGGGCGTGCGCGCGTCTGCACCACTTCGAGGGTTTGCGGATGGCAGTCGCCCGAGACGACGATGACCGCACCCTCGGCCTTGACCGAGCGGCGCGCCAGGGTCATCGCTTCGGCGGCGGCGGTCGCCTCATCCAGCATGGACGCGTTGGCGATGTCCATGCCCGTCAGGTCGGTGACCATGGTCTGAAAATTGACCAGCGCCTCCAGGCGGCCCTGCGAGATTTCGGCCTGATAGGGTGTGTACGCGGTGTACCAGGCGGGGTTTTCGAGGATGTTGCGCAAGATGACGCCGGGCGTGTGCGTGCCGTAGTAGCCCTGCCCGATGAAGCTGCGTAGCACACGGTTTTTTTGCGCGATGGCTTTCAGTTCGGCCAGCGCTTGTGCTTCTGTCACGGGTGGCGGCAGGTCCATCGCTTGCACGCGCGAGATCGTGCGTGGCACGATGCCGTCGGCCAGGGCCTGCAGGCTGTCTTCCCCGATGGCGGCGAGCATGCGCTGCTCATCGTCGGGGCCGATGCCGATGTGGCGCGCCACGAATTCGGCGGGGTTTTCCAGGGCAGACAAGGGGGTGGGGGGCGTCATCGCGCGGCTCCGTTCACTGGGCCAGTTGGCGGTAGGCGGTCTCGTCCAGCAGCGCGTCCAGTTCGGCGGGCTGACTCAGGCGCACCTTGAAGAACCAACCCTCACCCAGCGGGTCGCGGTTGGCCAGCGATGGGTCGGCGCGCAACGCCTCGTTGACGGCGACGATCTCGCCGCTGACCGGCATGTAAACGTCGGCAGCGGCCTTGACCGATTCGACCACGCCGGCCACTTCTTTTTGCTGCAGCGTTTTGCCCACTTCGGGCAGCTCCACGAACACGACGTCGCCCAGCGCATCTTGCGCGTGGTGGGTGATGCCGACGGTGGCGGTGTCGCCATCGACGCGGATCCATTCGTGGTCGGGGGTGTACTTGATAGTCATGATCATCGACTCCAACGGTGGGGAAGGAAAGGGGGCGGTCAGCCGCGGTGATAGCGCGGCGCGACGAAGGGCAGGGGCACGACTTCCATGGGCACGGGCTTGCCGCGGACGATGGCGTGCAATACCGTGCCCGGGCTGGCGTGCTCGGGCGGGACGTAGCCCATGGCGATCGGCACGTCCAGCGTGGGCGACAGCAGCCCGCTGGTGACCTGGCCCACCGGCAAACCCGCTGGGGTGTGCAAGGGGGCGGGTTCGCGCACCGGCACACGCTGCTGGGCGCGCAGACCGACGCGCACGCGGCTCAGGGGCAGGCTGCCATCCAGTTGCGCCAATACGCGCTCGGCGCCGGGAAAGCCGCCTTCGCGCGCGCCGCCCCACCGACGCACCTTCTGGATGGCCCAGGCCAGGCCTGCCTCGATGGGGGTGGTGTGGGTGTCGATGTCCTGCCCATACAGGCACAGGCCCGCTTCCAAGCGCAGCGAGTTGCGCGCCCCCAAGCCTACCGGGTGCACCTCCGGCTGTGCCAGCAGCGCGCGTGCAAAGTCGATGGCCGCGTCGGCCGGCAGCGAGATCTCGAAGCCATCCTCGCCCGTGTAGCCGCTGCGGGTGGCGTAGAGTGACGCACCGTGCCAGGTGAAGGCGCCGCCGGTCATGAAGACCAGATCCTGCACGCCGGGCAGCAGGCGCGCCAGGGCCGTCACTGCCAGCGGCCCTTGCAGCGCCAGCAGCGCACGTTCGAAATGGGCGCGCACCTCGCAGCGCTGCCCGATACGCGCTTGCAGATGCGCCAGGTCGGCGTGCTTGCACGCGCCATTGACCACGAGGGTCAGGTCGCCCCCTTGCGCCAGATCGCGGTTGACGAACATCAGGTCGTCCAGAATGCCGCCGTCGTCGGTCAGCAGCAGGCCGTAGCGCTGGCGGTGCGGGGCGAGCCCTAGTACGTCCATGGGCAGCAGCGTCTCCAGCGCCGCGGCGGCCTCGGGGCCGTGCAGCGTGATTTGCCCCATGTGTGAGACGTCGAACAGGCCGGCCGCCTGGCGTGTGTGCTGGTGTTCGCGGATCAGGCCCGCCGGGTACTGCACCGGCATGTGGTAGCCGGCAAACGGCACCATGCGCGCACCGAGCGCGAGGTGCAGGTCGTGCAGAGGGGTCTTGAGCAGGGCGTCGGCGGCGGACATGGAACGGTTCCAAACAGGTGGTCACGGCCGGCGCCCAAGGGCGCCGGGGCACACCTGCTGTCCGCTTTACCTGAGAGATTCACGCGCCGATGCCGCCCGTGCGGTGGTGGGCCCGCTTGCTCCTTCGGTGGACGGCGCCGGGCGCGGGGCCGGCGGCGACGCCTCTCTCCAGCAGGCAAGCACCCCGCGGGGTGCTGCATCAGTCCTTTTGCCTGAGCGTTCGGCGGGGGCCTGCGCCTTCGGCGGCCGCTGGGCGGAACCCGTGGGGGTGTCCGGGCTGGCTCTCTCCTGATGGCGCGGATTGTAGCCGCTCGCGTTCGCGCGCGGGCATCGGGGTGCGGACCGCAAAGCGCGCTGGCTCAAGGGTTGCAGTGGTCGCAGCGGCTCGGGTCGGCGCGGTCGGGGCCGGGGCGGAGGCGCTCCTCGCTGTGGCCGCAGCCGGCGCAGCTCCAGCGCTGGCGCAGCGGCTCGCGCGTGGGCAGGCCGCAGCGGGCGCACGGCAGGCCGGGCACCTGCGCCGTGATCCAGTAGCCGGGCCGTCCGCACGCCGGGCAGTCGGAGGTCAGCCGCCGGGCCAGATCCAGCCCCGCTTGCCGGATGAGCGCTTGGCGCGTGGGGTTGGTGTGGGCGCGCAGGTCGTTTTCCACGAAGACCTGGCCGTTGGCGGCGCGTGCGCGCGCGTCTTCGAAGGCACGGCGCAGGGCGTTGGGGTCGCCCAGGCCCTTGGCTACATCGGGGTGGTCCGCGTGTTCCGGCCGGATGACCAGCTGGTGACCGGGGAACCCGGCCCGCGCGGCAAAGGCCTCCAGCTCGGCCCAGTCGCGCACCGTTGCATGCGCGCTGCGCGCCGGCCCCTGGGCCATGCCGACGACTTCCAGCCCGCGTTCGTCGTCGATCCAGACCACCAGCTCGATGTCCCAATGCAACAGACCCGTGAACGGATCCGGACCGAACGCCCCCTCGCTGGCCAGTCCCAGGGGCAGGCCACTCAGTTGCATGCCGATGCGCGCTTTGCGCCGCGCGGCCTCGATTTGGGTGCCGGCGCGTTCGACGTCGCGGGTGAAGGTGCCCAGCGTGTCGGTGTCAAAACCGTCCACCCGCTGCACGGTGCAGCCCAGCAGGGCCTGCAGCGGCGGGCCGAGCAGCGCCTCCTTGCCGTGCTGGGTCAGCAGGGCCACGCGCCGGCCGCGGCAGTGCGCGGCGTAGGTGCCCGGAGCAGGGGACGTTGGGGTCGAATCCATGCGAGAGGCCGCGCTCGGCGGCCCGAGGCGGTCACCGCTGCGGCGGCGTCACATGCCCGCGTAGTTGGGCCCGCCGCCGCCTTCGGGCGTGACCCAGACGATGTTCTGCGTCGGATCCTTGATGTCGCAGGTTTTGCAGTGCACGCAGTTCTGCGCGTTGATGACGAGCTGGGGGCCGTCGGCTTTTTCGACGAACTCATAGACGCCGGCGGGGCAGTAGCGGCCCTCCGGCCCGCCGTAAACGGCGAGGTTGACCGCCACCGGCACCGAGGCGTCCTTCAGCGTCAGGTGCGCGGGCTGGTTTTCCTCGTGGTTGGTGTTGGAGAGGAAGACGCTGGAGAGCCGGTCGAAGGTCAGCACGCCGTCCGGCTTGGGGTAGCGGATCGGCTCGACCTGGCTGGCGGCGTGCAGGCGCGCGTGGTCGGGCGTGTGGCGGTGCACCGTCCACGGCGGGCTCTTGATGCCCAGGCGCGGCAGCAGCCAGTGCTCGATGCCGGTCATCAGCGCGCCGATCGTGTTGCCCTTCTTGAACCAGGTCTTGAAGTTGCGCGCGCGGTGCAGCTCCTCGTAGAGCCAGCTCCGCTCGAACGCGGCCGGGTAGGCCGTCAGCTCGTCGTGCGCGCGGCCGGCGCGCAGCGCTTCGAAGGCCGCCTCGGCGCACAGCATGCCGGTCTTGATGGCGGCGTGGCTGCCCTTGATGCGCGCGGCGTTGAGGTAGCCCGCGTCGCAGCCGACCAGCGCCCCGCCGGGGAAGATGGTCTTGGGCAGGCTCAGCAGCCCGCCGGCGGTGATGGCGCGCGCGCCGTAGCCGATGCGCTTGCCGCCCTCCAGATGGGCGCGGATCGCCGGGTGGGTCTTCCAGCGCTGCATCTCCTCGAAGGGGCTCAGCCACGGGTTCTGATAGTCCAGCCCGACGACGAAGCCGAGCGTGACCTTGTTGCCCTCGAGGTGGTACAGAAACCCGCCGCCGTAGGTGTGTTCGTCCAGCGGCCAACCGGCGGTGTGCACCACCAGCCCGGGCTTGGCTTTTTCAGGTGGGATTTCCCACAGCTCTTTGATGCCGATGCCGTAGGTTTGCGGGTCCTTGCCCTCGTCGAGCCGGAAGCGCGCGATCAACTCCTTGCCCAGGTGCCCGCGCGCCCCCTCGGCGAAGACGGTGTACTTGGCGCGCAGCTCCATGCCGAGCTGAAAGGCGTCGGTCGGCTGCCCGTCCTTGCCCAAGCCCATGTGGCCGGTGGCCACGCCCTTGACCGCGCCGTTGTCATCGAACAGCACCTCGGCGGCGGTGAAGCCGGGGAAGATCTCCACGCCCAGCGCCTCGGCCTGCTCGCCCAGCCATTTGGTGACGGCACCCAGGCTGATGACGTAGTTGCCATCGTTGTGAAAGCACTCGGGCAGTAGCCAGTGCGGCGTGCGCATGGCGCTGCCTTCTTCCAGGAACAGCACCTCGTCACCGGTGACGGGCTGGTTCAGCGGCGCGCCGCGCTCCTTCCAGTCGGGCAAGAGCTCGGTGATGGCGCGCGGGTCCATGACCGCCCCCGACAGGATGTGCGCGCCGGGCTCGGAGCCTTTTTCCAGCACGCAGACGCTGACGTCGACGCCTTTTTGGGCGGCGAGTTGTTTGAGCCGGATGGCCGTGGCCAGCCCTGCCGGGCCCGCGCCGACGATGACGACGTCGTATTCCATGGCCTCGCGCGGGCCAAACTGCTCGATCAAATGCGCCGGGGTTTTCATGCGCTGCATTGTAGTGGCGATGGCCTTACCATCGCTGTCAAGTCACCGACAAGATGGACCACCGCCCATGCGCATCGACCTGCCGACCGACAAGCGCCTCGTGCACACCATGACGATTCCCATCCGTTGGGGGGACATGGATGCCATGGGGCACGTCAACAACACCGTGTACTTTCGCTACATGGAAAGCGCCCGGCTGCAATGGATGGGCGAGTGGGGTATGCCCGCCAACCCGCGCGGCTGCGGGCCAGTGATCGCCAACGCGTTCTGCAATTTTTGGCGGCAGCTCGAGTACCCGGGCGACGTGATCGTGCGCAGTTATGTGGGCGCGCTAGGTCAGCGCTCGTTCGACATGTTCCACGAGCTGCTGCGCACGGATGGCGGCGATACCGTCTATGCCAACGGGGGCGCGACGGTGGTGTGGGTGGATTTTCCGGCGCAGCGCTCGGTGCCATTGCCCGCTGCGCTGCGCCAGCGGCTGGCCGAGGGCGTCACTTGACCTTGGGCAGGCGGCCGAGCAAATAAAACTCGTCGTTGGGCTGCATGCCGCTGAAGGACGCCATGCGATTCGACAGGCCGAAGAAGGCGGTGATGGCCGCGATGTCCCAAATGTCCTCGTCGTTCAGGCCGTGCGCATGCAGCGCGGCGAAGTCGGCCTCCTCGACCTCGTGCGAGCGCTGGCACACCTTCATCGCGAAGTCCAGGATCGCGCGCTGGCGCGGCGAGATGTCCGCCTTGCGGTAGTTGACCGCCACTTGGTCGGCCACCAGCGGCCTTTTCTCGTAGATGCGCAGGATGGCGCCGTGCGCCACCACGCAGTAGAGGCACTGGTTGGCGGCGCTGGTGGCCACGACGATCATCTCGCGCTCACCCTTGGTCAGGTTGGAGGGGCGCCCGACCGTCTCCGGCATCATCAGCGCGTCGTGGTAGGCGAAAAAGGCGCGCCACTCCGCCGGCCGGCGCGCCAGCATCAGAAACACGTTCGGCACGAAGCCGGCTTTGGCCTGCACGTCGAGGATGCGCTGGCGGATGTCGTCGGGCAGATCGGTCAGCTCGGGCAGTGGATAGCGGGGGTTCATGCGGGGCTCCTGTGTGGCCATGGGTCGAGGGGGATGGGGCGCTCACTCGTCCAGCGAGGCGCTCCAGCGTGCGTTCCACGCCGGCGGTGTGCGCAGCGCGTCGAAGCGTCGCCGGTCGCGTTTGGTGGGGCGGCCTTGGGTCAGCGTGGCCGCCGGCTCCGGGGCCAGGCGGCGCAGCTCGGCGTGGCGTTCGCGCGCGGCGATGGATTCGGGCGTTTCCTCGTACAGCAGCATGGCCTGGCTCGCCGGGCCGCGCACGGCGGAAAGCGCGCGCACGACCACCGTGCGCTCCACGTCGCCAGTGCGCAGTCGAATGACGTCACCCGGCCGGGGTTCGCGGCTGGCCTTGGCGGGCGCCCCGTTGACGAGCACACGGCCGCGTTCGATCATCTCGGCGGCCAGTGCGCGCGTCTTGTAAAAGCGCGCCGCCCACAGCCACTTGTCCAGGCGCACGCGGCCGGGGGTGTCGTCTGGCGTGGGCGGAGAGTGGCGGGCCATGGCGTGCTCCTCACCCCTGACCGGTCACTGCACCGCTCCCAGCGCCAGTGCCCGCTCGCGGCTGGCCGCGCGTTCGGCGTCCGACGGCGGCACCGTCGTGGGCCAGCCTGCCAAGTGGCGCTCGGCGATGTCGGCCAGCGCGCGCAGCCACGTCGGGTCGTCGTTGAGGCACGGGATGTAGTGAAAGGTCTGGCCGCCCGCGGCCAGGAACGCCTCGCGCGCCTCCTGGTCGATTTCTTCCAACGTCTCGATGCAGTCGCCGGTAAACCCCGGGCAGATCACGTCCACCCGCCGTACGCCCTGGCGCGCCAGCGCCACCAGCGTGGGTTCGGTGTAGGGCTCGAGCCACTTGGCGCGGCCGAAGCGCGACTGGAATGTCATCACGTATTGGTCGCGCGACAGGCCCAGCGCCTCGGCCAGCAGGCGGCCCGTCTTATGGCATTCGCAGTGGTAGGGGTCGCCGCGCTGCAGTGTGCGCGCAGGCATGCCGTGAAAACTCATCACCAAGCGCTCGGGCTGGCCCGCGTGGGCCCAGTGCGCGCGCACCCGCTCGGCCAGTGCGGCGATGTAGCCCGCGTCGTCGTGGTAGTGGTTGACGAAGCGCAGCTCCGGTACCCAGCGCAAGCGGCCCGCCCAGGCATAGACTTCGTCGAACACGCTGGCGGTGGTCGCCGCGCAGTACTGGGGGTAGGCGGGCAGGATGAGGATGCGCTTGCAGCCCGCGGCCTTGAGCGCGTCGAGCTCGCGCCGCACGGCGGGTTGGCCGTAGCGCATGGCCCAGCACACCTGGACGCGGTGGCCGCGTTCTCCTAGCATGCCTTGCAGGTATTTGGCCTGGCGTTCGGTCCAGACTTTGAGCGGCGAGCCCTCCGGCGTCCAGATGGTGGCGTATTTGGCGGCGGATTGGCGCGGCCGCACGTTGAGGATGATGCCGTGCAGGATCGGCCACCAGATGGGGCGTGGGATCTCCACCACGCGCGGGTCGCTCAGAAATTCGGCCAGGTAGCGCCGCAGCGCGGCCGGTGTGGGCGCCTCCGGGGTGCCCAGGTTGACCCAGAGGATACCGGTGTGGGCCGCCTGGCCATGGGTGTAGGGGGGCTCGGTGCGCATGGTCATGCGGTATTCTCGCGCAGACATGTTCGACCCTGCACGCGTGCGCGCGATCACCCTCGATCTGGACGACACCCTGTGGCCGGTATGGCCCACGATCGAGCGCGCCGAAGCGGTGCTGCAGCAATGGTTGCACGCGCATGCGCCGGCGACGGCTGCCTTGTTGCACGATCCGGCGATGCGGCGCGCCATTCGCGCCGAGGTCGAGCGGCAACACTCCCAGCACCGCCACGACCTGAGCTTTTTGCGCCGCGAGGCAATCCGTGCCGCCCTGCGCCGGGCGGGCGACGATCCCGCGCTGGCCGAGCCGGCGTTCGAGGTGTTTTTTGCCGAACGGCAGCGCGTGACGCTGTTCGAGGATGTGCGCCCGGCGCTGGAGGCGCTGGCCGCGCGCTATCCGGTGGTCGCGCTGTCCAACGGCAATGCCGATGTGCAGCGCATCGGCATCGGCCAATGGTTCCATGCCCGGCTGGGCGCGCGCGAGGCGGGGGTGGCCAAGCCCGACGCGCGAATTTTTCGCGCCGCCGCCGCCCTGGTCGGTGTGGCGCCCGAGCATGTGCTGCACGTGGGCGACGATGTCCATCACGACGTGCTGGGCGCGCTGCGTGCAGGCATGCAGGCAGCGTGGGTCGATCGCGCCGGGCGTGAGTGGCACGCAGCGCTCGCTGCCCCGCCCCATGGCCCCACGCCCGCAGTGGCAGAACCCGCGGCGCCGCACGAGCGCCCCCACCTGCAGGTGCCCCACCTGGCGGCGTTGTGCGAGGCCTTGGGGCTGGCGTCCGTGCGCTCGGTCGTCCCTGTCAACTCCCTCTGGAAAGGCTCGACATGATCACGATCCATGGCATATTCGCCTCTCGCGCCGTGCGCCCGCTATGGGTGGCGCAGGAATTGGGCATCGACTATCAGCACATTCCCACGCCCTACCAAGGGGGTGCGACGCGCACGCCGGAATTTTTGGCACTCAACCCCAACGGCCACATCCCCGTGCTGATCGACGAGCGGCCCGAGGGGCGCGTGGTGGTATGGGAGTCGATGGCGTGCGCGCTCTACTTGGCGCGCCACCACGGCCGCGGGGACGGCAGTGACCTGGCGCCCGCCTCGCCGGCGGAGGATGCCGAGGCGCTGCGCTGGGCCTTCTGGGCCATGACCGAGTTGGAGGCCGACGCACTGACCGTGCTGATGCACCGGCGCGGACTGCCCCCCGAGCGGCGCGACGCCGACCGGCTGGCCGCCGCGGAGCAGCGCGTGCGCGGGCCGCTGGCCGTACTAGAGAGAGGCGCACTTGCAGGTGCAGGCGCAACGTGGCTGGCCCCATCTGGCGGCGGAGCGCTTTACGGTGGCGGACGTGTGTGTGGCCAGCGTGGCCAACTGGGTGCGTTCGTCGCCCGAGCTGATGCATGCCTTCCCCCATGTGCACGAGTGGCTGCAACGCTGCCATGCACGCCCGGCGTATCGGGCGCTCAAAGAGAAAGAGGCGGCGCAAAAAAGCAGCGCCGCCGGCTAGGCGCGCGCTGACAGCGCGGCGGCAGCGGCCAGCCCGCTGCGCACCGCACCCTCCAGGGTCGCGGGGTAGGGGCCGTCGATGGCGTCGCCCGCGGCCAGCAGGCCGGGTGCCACGTGCATGCCGGGGCGTCGCAGGCCGGGGGTGCAGGCGAAGGTGGCGCGTTTTTCCACCACCGTCGCAAGCAGCGTACAGCCGTCTAGCCCCAGCTGGCGCTGCAATTGCTCTTGCACGGCGCGCAAGAGCGCGCTGCGATCGGTGGCCAGCGCTGGCGCCGGGGCGCTGGCCACCAGTGCGAGAACCGGTGCGCTGTTGGCCAGCGGCCGGCGCCAAAACACGAATTGCGCGGGGGCGGTGACCGGGTGGGTGTGCAGCGCGAGCATGGGCTCGGCCGCCGGCCAATGCCAGTCCGGGGGTGGGCGCAGGTAGACCGTGGCGATGGGTTGGTGGTGCAGGGCGGCTGCCGTGGCGCACCAGGCGGCGACAGTCGGCTCGGCGTCCAGGCCAGACGCGGCCAGCAGGCGGGCCGTGGCCGCGACCGGGCAGGCCAGCACCACGGCCTGGGTCTGCAGCGTATCGCCACTGGCCAGCTGCAGCCGCCAGCCAACGCCAGCCGCACGTTGCAGCCCCACCACCCGCGCGCCGGTGCGCAGCACGGCACCGCCCGCGCGCAGAGTGGCGGTGGCCGGTTCGGGCAGCACTTGGCCCAGGTCGGCGCGGGGCAGCAACAGGTCGCTCGGCGCCCAGGGGGCGGGGGCAGGCCCCAGCAGCGCATCGCGCAGCACGCGCCGGAAAACCCAGGCGCTGGCCCGCTCGATGGGGGTATTGAGCGCCGCGACGCACAGGGGCTCGATCAGGTCGCGCACCACCGGATCTGGGAGCCCTGCGCAAAGGTTGGCCACCGGGGTGTCGGGGCTGCGGGCATCCACGGGGCGCAGCCACCCCGCCAGGGCGCGCAGTGCCGCCAGCCGCGCCCGCCATGGCCAGGGACGTGCGCGCAGCAGGGCCGCGCCCAGCGCCAACGGCGCCAAGCGGGGTGGCAGGCGCGGGCCCCAAGCAGGCGGCACCAGGCCCATGCCATCGGGGTAGCGCAGGGTCAGCGGCAGGCGCTGCAGTGTCTGGGCCAGCGGCACGCCCAGGCGTCGCATCAGGCCCAGCGTGGCGGTGTAGGCGCCGATCAGGATGTGTTGTCCGTTGTCCAGCGGCCATGTCGTGCCGGCCTCGTCCAACACGGGCACGGTACGCGCGCGGCCACCCCAGTAGGGGGACGCCTCCAGCAACGTCACGTGCCAGCCAGCATCCTGCGCGGCGATGGCGGCGGCCAAGCCGGCCCAGCCGCCGCCCACGACGGCCACCGTTCGCGTCACAGCCGCCCCAGGGCCTGCACCTTCCAGGCCAGCCAGAATTTGCGCAGCGGCGTCAGCGCCACGCGTTGCGTCAGCACCAGCATCGGGTCTTGGGCGATCTCGTCCAGTAGCGTGCGGTAGATGCTGGCCATCATCAAGCCTGGTTTTTGTGCACGCCGGTCGGGGGCCGGCAGCAGTGCGATCGCCTCCTCATAGATGGCCAGCGCGCGCTCGATCTGAAAGCGCATTAGGGCGCCGAAGCGTGACGCAAAGTCGGGGCTGGCCCCGACACCGCGGCGCAGGATCTCGTGCGCCTTGACGTCGAAGCGCTGCAGCTCGGCAATGGGCAGGTACAGCCGACCACGCAGCGCGTCTTCGCCCACGTCGCGGATGATGTTGGTGAGCTGAAACGCCAGCCCCAGCCGATGTGCGTAGTCGGTGGTGGCGGGTTGGGTCTGGCCAAATATGCGCGCCGCGACCTCGCCGACGACGCCCGCGACCAGGTGGCAGTAGCGCTGTAGCTGCGCAAAGTCCAGATAGCGGCTTTGCTGCAGGTCCCACTCGCACCCCTCGATGACCTGCAGCAGCGGCTCGACGTGCAGGCCGTAGGGCTGGATGTGTGGCTGCAGGGCCACGAGCGCCGGATGTTCCGGTGTCTGACCGGCGAAGGTGCGCCGCACCTGCTCGCGCCACCAGGCCAACTTGGCTTGTGCCACGGCGGGGTCGTGCACTTCATCGACGATGTCGTCGATCTCGCGGCAAAAGGCGTAGAACGCGGTGATGGCGGCGCGTCGCGGCGCGGGCAAAAACAAAAAAGCGTAATAAAAGCTGCTGCCCGACGCCGCCGCGCGCTCCTGGGCATAGGCCTGGGCCTGCGCCAGCCGCTCGGGCGTCATGTCGCCGCCTCCCGCGCCCAGCGCGCAGCCACCGGACGCATGAACAGGCCGTACAGCAACGGCACCATGAACAGCGTCAGCGCCGTCGAGACCAGCAACCCCCACACGATGGCCGAGGCCACTGGGCCCCACAGCAGACTTTGCCCCCCCAGCCCGAACGCGAGCGACACGAGCCCACCGATGGTGGTGGTGCTGGTGATGAGGATGGGCACCACGCGCCGCCGCGCCGCCCAGACGATGGCGTGCATCAACCCCAGTCCCTGGCGCAGCCGGTCGTTGGCGGCGTCGATGAGCACGATGGCCGAGTTGACCGCGATGCCGGTGAGCGCGATGACCCCGTACAGCGTGTACAGCGACAACGGGTGGCGCGTGATGGCCAGGCCAATGGCCACCCCGGCGAAGGCCAACGGCACCGTGACCAGGATCATCAGCGGCTGGCCGTAGCTGCGAAACTGGGCGGCCAGGATCAGGTAGATCAACCCGACGCCGAGCAAGAACAGTTGCTGCATGGCGGCCAGGCTTTCGTTGATGTCTTCCAGCTCGCCCGAAAAGTCCAGATCGACGCCAGGGTGCTGCAGTCGCAGCGTGTCCCATGCGGCCTGGATGCGGCGGTTGGCCTCGGTGGTGTCGAGCACGGCCTTGTCGAGATCGGCCTCGACCGTGATGGCGCGGCGCAGGTTGTGGTGGCGAATGAAGCCGCGCGTGGGCTGGAGTTCCGCCTGCACCAGCGCCCCGAGTTGCGTCACCTGGCCGTTGGGCAGCGTCACCGGCGTGGCCAACAGCGCCGAGGGGTCCGGCGGTGGTGCGTCGAGCAGGCGCTGGCGCACGCGCAGCTCGATCTTGTCGCCCGCCTCGCGCGTGAAGGCCACCACCTCGCCGTCGACCGCCAGCCGCACCAGCCGTGTGGCCTGCGCGGGCCCGATGCCCAGCTCGCGCAGCGCCTCGGGTTGGAGCGTCAGGCGCAGCATGCCGCGCCCGGGTATGTTGTCGTCCTGGATGTCGCGCGTGCCGGGCAGGGTGGCAATGACGGCCTTCAAGGCGTCGGCGGCGGCTTGGATCTGGTCGAAGTCGTCGCCGCGCACTTTGACGCTGATGGGCTTGCCCGCCGGCGGCCCGCCCGACAGCAGCGTGAAGCTCTTGCGCCCGGGGCCGGGCAGCGTTTCGACCTCGCGCCGCATCGCCTCCACCACCTCTTGCACCTCGCGTGCGCCCGGCGTGCGTGGATTGAGCGAAACGAACACCTGCCCGTAGGCGTCACCGTATACCGGTTCGGTCTGGGTGAACTTCAGCCCCGCGGTCGAGGTGACGGCGCGCGCTTCGTGCCCCTGCGCGGCGTCGCCCACGCCGCGCAGGTGGCGGCGCACCACTTGCTCCACCCGCTCGGTCTCGGCCAGCGTTTCTTCCAGTGAGGCGCTGGCGGGCATGTCGACGTTGACGTAGAACGCCCGGATCGGGTCGAAGGCGAAAAACTGCACGCGCACCACGCCGGTGGCCAGCAGCGCCGCGGCACCCGCCACCACCAGCGCGCCCAGCCCCAAAAAGGTCCAGGGCCGACGCAGAACCACCACCAGCGCCTGCCCGTAGCGCAGGCGCAGCGCGCGGTTGAAGCGGTTGCGCCAGCGTTGCACGCGCCCCGGCTGGTCCAGCCGCACCTTCATCATGGCCACGTGTACCGGCATCATCCAAAACGCCTCGACGAGCGAGATCAGCAACGCCAGCGTCACCACGAACGGGATGATGAACATGAATTTGCCGACGATCCCCGGCATCAGCATCAGGGGCAAAAACGCGGCCAGCGTCGTCGCCACCGAGGCCAACACGGGTTTCCACACCTCGGCAATGCCGTCCAGGCAGGCCGGCAGCGCGGCCTGTCCGCGCTCGATGCGGTAGTAGATCGCCTCCACCACCACCACGGCGTCGTCCACCAGCATACCCAGCGCGATCACCACGCCCAGCAATACGGAGATATTGAGGGTGTAGTCCATCCCCTGCAAGACGGCAAATGTGCCCAACAGCGAGAACGGGATGCCGAGCGCGACCAGCACGCCGATGCGCCAGCCCAAAAACACCCAACAGACCGCCAGCACCAAGACGACGCCATAGAGCGCGTTGGTTTGCATGACGTCGATCGCCTCGCGCGTGGGGATGGTCTGGTCATCGGTCAGCGTTAGCTGCAGCCCCTGGGTGGCCAGCACGGCGTTTTCGCGCTCGATGAAGGCGCGCACATCGTCGAGCAGCCTCAAGGTGTTGACGCGGGCTTTTTTGGTCAACGCCAGCGAGATCGCAGGCTGCCCGTCCATCGACGCCAGCTGCGACGGTTTGGCGCGCGCCCACGTTACTTGGGCCACGTCGCCCAAGCGGGCGAACGCACCGGGCCGCACGGTGGACGTCACGGTCAGTTGCGCCAGGCGTTCCGGGTCGAGCTCGACGCCGCTGACCGCGATCGTCCACACGCCTTGCCGCGTGGCGAGTGTGCCCGCCGCGGTGTCGCGCCAGTGGGCGCGCAGCGCGTCTGCCACGTCAGCGGCCGTCAGCCCGCGCGCCGCCAGCGCCGCCGGATCGGGGCGCACCAGCAGCTCCGGGTCGCGCAGCCCCGAGGCGAACACCTGGTCGACGCCGCGCAGCCGCTCCAGGGCTTGGCGGATGCGCCGTCCCTCGCGCCGCAGCACCTCATCGTCGGCCGGCCCGGTTAGCCGCATGATGGCGGTGGGAAAGCCGTTGGAGGTGGAAATCTCGAGAACGCGTGGCTCGCGCGCCTCGTCCGGCAGCTCGGCGCTGGCTTTGTTTTGGATCTCGCGCCGCAGGTCGTTCATGCGCTTGTCGAAGGTACGCTCGTCGATGTCGCCAAAGCGCACCAGCAGACTGGAGACATTCTCGCGCGAGCTGGAGCTGACGAACCGAATGTCGGCCACGCCCTGGATGGCATCCTCCAGCGGGTTGGTGACCAGCCGCTCGACCTCCTCGGCACTGGCACCGGGCAGCACCGTGGTGACGTTGACCCAGTTGAAGTTGATCTCCGGGTCGCGCTCGCGCGGCATTTGCATATAGGCCAGCAGGCCCAGGAGCATGACGACCGCGAACGCGATGTTGGCCAGGGGGTGGTTGGTGATGAGGGCGCGCAGCAGCCGCATGGACCATCTCCGGGGGGCGTGCCTCAGGGGCCGACCGTGATGGGTTGGCCATCGCGCAACGCCTGCTGCCCCTGGGTAATGAGGCGCGCCGACGTCGGCAGGCCCTGGGCGGGTGCAGGCCGTCCCTCTTGCGCTTGTGCCAGCGGCACGAAGCGCGCGCGTGCTGCCGCGCCCTCGCCCTCGGCCACGAAGACGCCCAGCCGCCCCTCGCGCTGCACCAACAGCGTGGCAGGCACGTGGGGGTCGCTGGTCTGCCAGCGCAGCAGGCCCGGGGTGCCCGGCGGCAAGGGTTCGCCCAGCAGGCGCAGGCGCACCGTCTGCAGCCGCGTGCCGGCCGAGACGGCATCGACCACGCGCAGCACTTGCGCGCGCCGCTGCGCGCCGGATTCGGCTTCGAAGACCAGCTCCCGCACGCGCTGCAGTGTCTGCGCGTCGGCGGGGGGCAGCGCCGCGTGCAACTCGCTGCCCTCCGTTTGGGCCAGCACGAACAGTGGGGTGCCCGCGGCCACCGTCTCGCCTTGCTGGGCCAGCCGTTGGGTGATGGTACCGGCAAAGGGCGCGCGCACCACGGCTTTGGCCCGCTGACGCTCGGCGCTGCGCAGCGCGGCTTCCGTCTGTGCCAGGTCGGCTTGCTGCACCGTGAGTTCGGTTTCGCGCAGGGTCAGCGCCTCGGGCGACAAAAAACCCTGCGCCTGCAGTTGGCGCGCGCGTGCCAGCTGAGCCTGGGCCAACGCCAGGCGCGCCTGTGCCGCATCGCGAGCGGCGCGCGCGCGCTCCACGGCCAGCGCCAGGTCGGTCTCGTCGAGCCGCGCCAGCACCTGCCCGGCGCGCACGCGCGTGCCCACATCGGCGTCCCAGCGCTGCAGCACGCCACCCACCTCGGCCGCGATGCGCGCTTCGTTGCGTGGTGCTACCTGGGCGCTGACGCTGCGCGTCGGATAGACCGCCACCTCGGCCAGCGGCTGCGCGCGCACGCTCAGCGCCGCCGCCGGGCCGTTGGGAGCGGAGGAGGCGGGGGGCGCTCCATGCACCTGAGGGATGGCCAGGGCCAGCAACAGCCACAAGGCGGATAGGGGGCGGCGTGTCATGCGCAAAGGGCAGAAATCGAAGGGTGACGATGATGCCACGCGCGCCACACGAGCAGCGGCAGTTCGGTTGCGCGCAGGGTGGGGCGTTGGTGCAGCGTGCGCCAGCCGAGCGCCTGGATATGCTGCGCCACCCGCAACGCGCCCTGCAGCACGAGGCGCAATTCCCAGCCGAAGCGCCCGCCGATGGCGAGCGGCAAAGACCAACCGGCGCGCAAATGGTGCAGCGCCAACCGACAACCTCGCTGCACGACAGGGGTCAGCTCGGCATCGGTCCAGTCGGCCAGGGGGCGGTGGGGGTCGAGGCCGGCGTGCCTCAGCCACGCATCGGGCACATACCAGCGCCCGCGGGCGCGATCCTGCCCCAAGTCTTGCCACAGATTGACCAGTTGCAGCCCGGTGCAGATGGCGTCGCTGTGCGCCAGTGCCGTGGGGGTCTGCACACCCGCCAGGTGCAGCATCAAGCGCCCGACCGGGTTGGCGGAACGGCGGCAGTAGTCCAGCAGCTCGGCGTCGTCGCGGTAGCGGCGGCCGTCGGCGGTCCAGCGCACGTCCTGCTCGAACGCGTCGAGCAAATCCAGGAAGGGTGCCAATGGCAGGCCGTGGCGTTGGCGGGCCGCTTGCAGCGGTACCAGCATGGGCGCCCAGTCCGCTTGGCGCGTGACGGTGTCGTCGTCGCTCCAAAGGCGCTGCAACAGGTCCCGCAGCGCCGCCAACTGGGCCAGCCGTTCGGCGGGCGGGGCGTCGCCCTCATCCGCCACATCGTCGGCCCAGCGAGCCACGCGGTAGATGGCCACGACCGCTTCACGCCACTGCGGCGGGCACAGCAACGAGGCGACGGGGAAGTTTTCATAATGATCGACGGCCGAAGCAAACGCCATGGTCGGATGTTGCCACAGCCGCATGACGCGGTGTTTTTCCGGGGGCTCAAAAGCCCCCGAAACTGGTACGATCGTTCGATGCGTCGCTATCGCGCACTCGAGCAGTGCATGCGGTCGGCGCCGGCTCTCACCAGTACAACAGTAACAGCAGCCAGTCTCCAGGGAACCATGCGCCAAGTGTTGCAACACCTCGAGCAGCTCGCGCGACTGACGCGGGGCAGGGATCGTGACAGCATGGACGCGACCCTGGTGGAGGTGATGCGGCCGTTGCTCGATGCCCGGGCCGTGACGCTGTGGGAGGCGGTGCCCGATGCCGACGGTGACCGGCTGTTGAACCGGGCCCGGCTGGAGCGGGGCGCGCCCGTGCCGCAATCGTCGCCGGCGTGGATGACGCTGGCGGATTTGCCCCGGGTGGATGCCGATCCGCAGCGCGAGCAGGCCTGGCAGTCGCGGCAGACCCGCCTCTTGACGGACGACGGCGCGGCACGGCTGTTGGTCCCCATCCTGACCGAGTCCGACCGGCGTTTGCTCATCGAGGCGGATTTCGACGGCGCGCCCGATCCCCATCGCGTACAGGTCGCCGAGGGCATGGCGCGGATTTTCGAAAATTTTATCAACGTGCTCGAATCGAGCGAGCGCGACACGCTGACTGGGTTGCTGAACCGCAAATCGTTCGACGACGCCTTCTACAAAGCCACCCGGGTGACGCCCCAAGCGCCCGATGGGCCGCACGGGCAGCGGCGTCCCGGCAGCGGTGGCGCGCATTGGCTGGCCGTGATCGATGTGGATCACTTCAAATCGGTCAACGACCGCTACGGGCACCTGATCGGCGACGAAGTGTTGCTGTTGATCGCGCGCATTCTGCGCAGCACGTTCCGGCACGATGACCGTCTGTACCGGTTCGGTGGCGAGGAATTCGTCGTGCTGGCGCGCGCAGCCGATGCCACTGCCGCGGCCAGCGCCTTCGAGCGGCTGCGACGCAACGTCGAGGGTTTCCCTTTCCCCCAGGTGGGGCGTATCACGGTCAGCATCGGCTACACCGCTGTGCGCGAGCACGATACACCGGCCGACGCCTTCGAGCGCGCCGACCGTGCGGTGTATCTGGCCAAGGCGCAGGGGCGCAACCAGGTGCGCGGCTACGAGACCGACGTGCAGACGGGCGAGCCCGAAACGCATCGCGGTGCGGGTGGCGACGTCGAGTTGTTCTGAACCTGGCGCTACAATCGCGGCCTGTTCCGACCGGGCGCCGATGGGCCCCGAAGCCGTGCGCGGGTGGCGAAATTGGTAGACGCACCAGGTTTAGGTCCTGACGCCAGCGATGGCGTGGGGGTTCGAGTCCCCCCCCGCGCACCAGCGGTTGAAAACCGCATCCAACACCAAGCCCCTGCAACGACCCGCCGCTGGCGGGTTTTTTGTTGCCCAACAAGGGCTTAGCGGCGTTTTGCGGCCCCTGCGCAGCGGTCGCCGAGGCTGCAAGTGGCATCATCTGGCGGCATCGGGTAGCATCGCGCTACGCACGATTTACGCACGGTGTTACGCAAGGGGAGATACGGTGGCATCCATCCGCAAGCTCAAAAAGGGCTGGCGCGCCGAAGTGGCGCGGCTCGGCGTGCGCACCTCCAAGGTGTTCCCGACCAAGGCGCAGGCCAGCGCCTGGGCCGCGCAGGTCGAAGCCGAAATCCTGGCCGGCAAGCGCAAGGGCGGCAGCGGCGTGACGGTGGCGCAGGCCATTGACCGCTACCTCAAGGAAATCGTGCCGCACCGCAGGGGCGGCGTGTATGAGCGGCGCCGCATGCTGGCTCTCGTGCGCCTGTGCCCGTGGCTGGCGCAGATGCCGGTGGCGGACGTTCGCAGCGAGCACATGGCGCGCTGGCGCGATGAGCGGCGGGCTGCGGTCAGCGATGCCTCCGTGGTGCGTGAGGCGGGAGACGTGCGCGCGCTCTGGAAGCAGTGCCGTGCCTGGGGCTGGACGGAAATCGACCCCTTTCGCGAGCTGCCGATGCCGCCCAAGGGCCACGCACGGGCGCGCCGCACCGACTGGCGCGAGCTGCGCCGCCTGCTGCGAGGCTTGGGCTACGTCACCGGGCAGCCACCGCGCACGCTTCAGCAGGAAGTGGCCTGGATGTACCTGCTGGCGCACCACACCGCGATGCGTGCGGGCGAGCTGCACAGCCTTTCCACCCGCACGGTCGATCTGCAGCGGCGCGTCATCCGGCTGGAAGAGCACAAGACCGTGGAGCGCGTTGGCGTGCGCCATGTGCCCTTCACGCGCAAGGCCGCGCGGCTGCTGGCTGTGCTTGATGCCGCAGCACGCGAGCAGGGACGCGAGGCGTACTTCACCGTCTCGCCCCAGTCGCGCGATGCGCTCTTTCGCAAAGTGCGCGACCGGCTGCTCATCCGTGACCTGCACTTCCATGACGCGCGGGCGGATGCGCTGACGCGCCTGTCGCGCCGGGTCGATGTCATGACGCTTGCGCGCATCTCGGGCCACCGCGATCTGCGCCTGCTGCTCAACACCTACTACCGCGAGTCGGCGGAGGAGATTGCGGCGAGGCTCTGAAACAAAGCGGCCCGTGACGGGGCCGCGCTGGTATTAACCTTTCTGCGCCCGCTTTCGCGCCCACTCCCAAATGTCCCGCTCATCCCACCAAACGGTCATGCGCGACACGCGAATGATGGGCTTGGGAAAGTCCGGCTGTTTGCTGATGCGGTTGACGACATGCGTGCGGCTGACGCCAAGGATGTCCGCAATCTGCGTATAGCCGACCTTGCGTACCCCGATCATTGCTCGCCTCCTTTGCCCCCTTCGCGCCGCATGGCCTTCACGCCAAGGATCACCACACCCTGGCATGCGGCATCGCTGCGGCACTCGGCTAGCATGTCCGCAAGCTCCAAAAACATCTCTGGCCGGGTCGTGTCGGCAATGATCGCGCTGCCTTCTTCGGCACGCCACAGCACACCGCCGCGCACCTGCCGTTCGTAATGGCCTATAGGCTCGTCCGGTGCCGCGGCTATGCCGCATTCGTGCGCGCAGGCCCAAGCGCCGCCCGCCGCGGCCAGCATCACCAGTCCCATCACGGTTGCCTTCATGTCCTGCTCCTCCAAAGTCAATCACCACCCCCGGTGTCAGGCGGCGAGCAATCGATGGCCGGCACGGTCAGCACCGCGCGGGCGTTGTTGCGCCCGTTTTTCAAGACCTCCGCCTCGATCCAGCGCTGCCGGTCAAAAGGGCGCGGCTGGCGCCCCTGGGCCACAAGCGATGCATTGATGTCGGCCATGCGTTGCTGCGTGCTGTCCACGCGGGCTTCGGCCTGCGCAGTCAGCCCGCCCGGCGCTATCCACACGTGCCAGCCCGCAGTGCCATAGGTGGCCTGGGCACAGCCGACTTCGCCGTATTCGTCGATGCGAGCAAAGTCCGGCACACACGCCGACACCGTCACGCTGGCCGGCATGGAAAGGGCGGGGCGGTAGTCGCCGTACTGCGGCGTGCGGTCATAAATCCAGCGCCCGTCCTGTGACAAATAAGCGCCGTACTGCTCATCCGGCGACATAATCCAGACCGCCACACCGCCGGGCCGACCCACGATGTCGGCGGGCACCGGGGTGGCAACGGAAAGCTGCGCGGTGTAGCCGCTGCAGTACACGCCAGCATGGGCCGCGGCTGCCGCCGCGGTGAGCAGGGGCAAAAGGAGGGTTTTCAGGCGGCCCATGACTCCCCCCTTGCGCCCACTGCCGCATTCCCGCTGTGTTTCGTGATGTGAAATGGCATATTGGACACCCCTTTCTTCGGTCGCGAGCACGCCGCTCGCACCCCATAGAGAAAGGGGTGGAACAAAAAAAACCCAGCAGCGGCGATGGCGGGCGACACCGAGCCCGGTGTCAGGCGACACCGTAAATTGACCCCCTAGCGACACGAGGAACTGACCCCCTCGTTCGCAAGGAGGCCATCGTTGGAAACGAAGCACATTGAGGTAGATCCTGTGCGCCGTGTGGTTTGCGGAGTGCAGGAGATGTTGGAGCCGGAAGCGATCACGACGATCGTTCGCTTGGGGCAGTCGGGGTGGGGCGCGAAGCGGATCGCCAGGACGTTGGGCGTCGCGCGCAACACGGTGCGGCGGTATCTGAACGCGGGTGGGCCGGTGCCGTATAAGCGGCCACAGCGCACCGGCGTTTTGGTCGGTCATGAAGCATGGCTGCGGGAGCGCTTCCTGCAGCACCGGGGTAACTGCGACGTGGTGCGTCAGCAGTTGAGCAAGGAGCTTGGGATCGACACGAGCCTGCGCACGGTCGAGCGCGCGTGCCGAGGGTTCCGCCAGGAACTCGAAGCGAGTCGCCGTGCGACGATCCGCTTCGAGACCGCGCCGGGTGAGCAAATGCAGATCGACTTTGGGCAGACGCGCGTGATGATCGGCGGCGAGTCGGTACGGGTGTTCCTCTTTGTGGCCACACTGGGCTACTCACGCAAGGGGTTTGCCTGCGCATTCCGCCACGAGCGCCAAAGCGCCTGGTTCGCTGGCATCGAGGCGGCGTTCGCCCACTTCGGCGGACGGCCGCAGACGCTCCTCATCGACAATGCCAAGGCACTGGTCGACAAGCACGACACGCCCACGCGCCAGGTTCGGCTCAACAGCCGCTTTGAGGCGTTCTGCCGCCACTGGGACATCGCAGCCCGGGCGTGCGCGCCGTTTCGCGCCCGCACCAAGGGCAAGACCGAGAACGGCGTGGGCTACGTGAAGAACAACGCCATCGCCGGTCACGCCTTCGAGAGCTGGGCGGCGATGCAGGCGCACCTGGCGCGCTGGCAGCGCGAGGTGGCCGATGTGCGCATCCACGGCACGACGGGCGTCACGCCCGCTGAGCGCTTCGAGTTGGAGCGTGCGCATCTGCGCCCGATCGCCGGCATCGCCCCCTTCCTGCAGGTGCGCGAGCTCGTGCGCCGGGTCAATGCCGAGGGCTGCATCGAACTGGACACCAACGCCTACAGCGTGCCGTGGCGCTTGATCGGCGAGACGGTGACAGTCATCGTCAGCGCCGACACGGTGGTGGTCGAGTACGCCGGTGAGGAAGTGGCCCGCCACGCGCAGCTGCGCGGCAGTCGCGGGCGCAGCATCGAGCGTAGCCATCTGCTGGGTGGGTCACCGCCGCCGGCCGCAATCGAAGTGCCGCCGCCCACCGATGCGCTGCTGCGTCCGTTGGCCGAATACGAAGCGCTCGTCGGAGGAGGCTGGTGATGATCGATACCGACCGACTCGACGAACTGCTCACCCGGCTGCGGCTGACGGCAATTCGCGATCAGCTCGACAGCCTGCTCGACGAAGCCGGCCGGGCGCAGATGACGCTGCGCGAGGCGCTGCTGTTCCTGGCTGAGCGCGAGGTCGCCCGGCGCGACACGCGGCGCATCCAGATGGGCATGAAGCTCGCCCGCTTCCCGTGCGTGCGCACGCTCGACGGCTTCGACTTCGACGCCCAGCCCTCGATCGATCCGGGGCAGATCCGGGATCTGGCCACCGGGCGCTGGATCGGCCACGGTCAGGCCTTGTTGCTGCTCGGCCCGCCCGGCGTGGGCAAGACGCACCTGGCGATTGCCCTCGGGCGCGAAGCGGTGGATCGCGGCTACACGGTGCTCTTTACCTCGGCGGCGGCGCTGATGGCCGGGCTGACGAAGGCGCACGCCGATGGCCGGCTCGAGGAGAAGCTGTTGCAGCTCTCCAAGCCCAAGCTGCTGATCATCGATGAACTGGGCTACCTGCCACTTGAGCCGGCGGCCGCGCACCTGTTCTTCCAGCTCGTGTCGCGGCGCTATGAGCGGGCCAGCATGCTGATCACCAGCAACCGGCCGGTTGGCGAATGGGGGCAGGTGTTTGGCGACGCGGTCGCCGCCACCGCCATCCTCGATCGGCTGCTGCACCACAGCCAGGTCATCACGATCCGGGGCGACAGCTATCGGCTGCGCGACAAGCGCCGCAGCGGCCTTCTGCACAAGGCCGCTGCCCCCACCCCGATCACGTCAGAGAGTTGATTAACCCGGGGGTCAATTCCAGATGTCGTCAGGGGGTCAAATCTTCGTGTCGCTTGACAACTGCTGCACGGCGGGGCCCTGAGCACCCGCCAAATCGGCGCGGCGCTTGGCATCTCCAAGTCCACCGTCAACGACATCGCCAGTTACGCGCGCGCCGCCGGCGTGGACTGGGCGCTGGCCCAGAGCCTGAG
Organism: Tepidimonas sp. HKU78; assembly: GCF_049860815.1. NCBI lineage: Bacteria > Pseudomonadati > Pseudomonadota > Betaproteobacteria > Burkholderiales > Tepidimonas > Tepidimonas sp. HKU78. Next base: position 2,714,059 of record NZ_CP187547.1, on the reverse strand, counting down.
CGACGAGGAATTGCAAGCCCGACTCTACAAGCCACCCGTGGCGCGCGCGTCCCGGCACCTCGAACCCGACCATGCCCACATCCATCGCGAACTGCGCCGCCCCGGCGTCACCCTGCAACTGCTGTGGGAGGAGTACCAGCAACAGCACAGCGGTCAGGCGTACAAGTACAGCGCCTTTTGCGAGAAGTACAAGGTCTGGGCCCGGGGGTTGAAGCGCTCCATGCGCCAGACCCACATGGCCGGCGACAAACTCTTCGTGGACTACGCCGGCCAGACGGTGCCCATCGTCGATGCCGACACTGGCGAGATACGCCAAGCCCAGGTCTTCGTGGCCGTGCTGGGCGCATCGAACTACACCTACGCCTGTGCCACCGCCAGCCAGAAGGCCGCCGACTGGGTAGCCAGCATCATGGGGGCGCTGGAGTTCATCGGTGGCGTGCCTCGCCTGCTGGTGCCCGACCAGCCGCGCGCCTTGATGACCCGTGCCGACCGCTACGAGCCCACCGCACACCGCCTGCTCGATGAGCTGTGTGCACACTACGGTGTCGCGGTCATGCCCGCACGCCCGGCCAAACCCCGCGACAAGCCCAAGGTCGAGGTCGCCGTGCAGGTGGTCGAGCGCTGGATTCTGGCGCGGCTGCGCCACCAGACCTTCTTCAGCCTGGCCGAGCTCAACCGCTCGATTGCCGGCTTGCTGGTGGACTTGAACCAACGCCCGTTCAAGAAGCTGCCGGGCAACCGTGCCAGCGCCTTTGCCGAGCTCGACCGGCCGGCCCTGCGCCCTCTGCCGGCGGCGCGCATGGCGATTGCACGGTTCAAGGCCGCCCGGGTCAACATCGATTACCACGTCGAGCTCGACGGCCACTACTACTCGGTGCCCCACGCCCTGGTGGGCGAGGTGGTGGAGTTGCGCATCACCGCCACCACCGTGGAAGTCCTGCACGGCCACAAGCGGGTGGCCGCCCACGCGCTCAATGGGCGCAAAGGCGCGCACACCACGGCTGCTGAGCACATGCCGGCCTCGCACCGGGCACACCTGCAGTGGACGCCAGCCAAGCTCATCGCCTGGGGCGAGCGCATCGGCTCGGCCACCGCCGCCGTGGTGCGCTGGCAGATGGAGCACCGCGCCCACCCCGAACAGGGCTACCGCGCCTGTCTGGGACTGATGCGTCTGGGGCGGCAGTACGGGGCCGAGCGGCTGGAGGCGGCCTGTGCGCGGGCGCAGTCGATTCGCTCGCCGTCCTACAGGAGCATCGCCTCCATCCTGAACTGCGGCCTGGACCAGCGGCCGCTGGATGCGCCGATGGCCGCACAGGCGAGCCTGCCGCTGCACGAGAACGTGCGCGGGCCGGGCTACTACCACTGAGACAGTGCCAAGACCGAAGGAACACCCGATGCTCAACGAACAGACCCTCAACCAACTGCGCGCCCTGCGCCTGGACGGCATGGTGGCCGCTCTGAGTGACGCGGCCACCCACATCGCAGCCAGCGAACTGCCCTTTGAACAGCGCCTGGCGCTGCTGGTGCAGCGCGAGGTGGACTGGCGTGACAGCAAACGCCTGGAGCGACTGCTGAAGGCGGCCCGCCTGAAGGTCTCCAGCGCCTGCCTGGCCGACATCGACTGGCGCGCCAGCCGGGGCCTGAGCCGGGAGGTCATTGCGAGCCTCGCCGGCGGGGATTGGCTGCGCCATGGGCACAACGTGCTCATCACCGGAGCCACGGGCTGCGGCAAGACGTGGCTGGCGTGTGCGCTGGGGCAGCAGGCGGCACGCCTGGGGTTCTCCGTCCTCTACACCAGGGCTCCCCGACTCCTGGAAGAACTTCACATGGCCCATGGCGACGGCAGCTTTGGCAAGCGCCTGGCGCAACTGGCCCGGCTGGACCTGCTCATCCTGGACGACTTCGGCATTGCGCCGATTGCCGCGCACGAGCGAAACGATTTGCTCGAACTCTTGGACGACCGGGTGGGCACGCGCTCGACGCTCATCACGAGCCAGTTGCCGCTGCCGGCCTGGCACGCCTGGCTGGATGAACCCACGTTGGCCGACGCCATCCTGGACCGCATCGTGCACGGTTCGCACAAGATAGCCCTCAAGGGGGAGTCGATGCGCAAGCTCGCCAAGGCCACCTGAGCCGGCCGTGCCGAGTGCCATTCCACGCTGATGGCGGACACTTCGGCTACGATTTGAGCGTCACTCAGGACACCCGCGCAGCGTGTCCGCTATCGTTTGGAACGCTGTCCGCGATGGCAATGGAATCACTGTCCGCCATCAGTGGAATGCGCATGTACAGCAAGGGTTGCAGGTTCTCGTGCCGGTGATTGAACCGGTAGCAAACTTCGGCCAGGTACAGGTGGAAGGGTAATCCCCCCGCAAAACCAGTGCGCTGAGAAGTAGAGAGTCTCGAAGGAGAATCTCTACCATGAAGAAATCGCGTTTCACTGACAGCCAGATCATCGACGCGCTCAAGCGGGCGGAGGCTGGTCTGAGCGTGCCCGATCTGTGCCGCGAACTGGGCATCAGCTCGGCGACCTTCTACAAGTGGCGGGCCAAGTACGGCGGCATGGACGCCTCGCTCATGGCGCGCATGAAGGAGTTGGAGGAGGAGAACCGGCGGCTGCGCAAGATGTACGTCGAGGAAAAGCTCAAGGCCGAGGTCGTGGCGGAGGCTCTTGCAAAAAAGTGGTGAAGCCATCTCGCCGGCGCGAGATGGCACAACGAGCCGTGCAGCAGCGCGGGCTGTCGATCCGGGCGGCTTGTCAAGCCTTTCGGATCAGCCAGGCCTGCTACCGCTACGAGGCCCGGCGCGACACCGAAGACGAGGAGATCGCCCAGTGGCTGCTGCGGCTGACCGACAATAACCGCACCTGGGGCTTGGGGCTGTGTTTCCTGTACCTGCGCAACGTCAAAGGCTTTGCCTGGAACCACAAGCGGGTGTACCGGATATACCGGCAACTGGAGCTCAACCTGCGCATCAAGCCGCGCAAGCGGCTGGTGCGCGACAAGCCCGAGCCGCTGAGTGTGCCGCAGGCCATCAACGAAGTCTGGTCGATGGACTTCATGCACGACCAGCTGCAAGACGGACGCAGCATCCGGCTGCTCAACGTGATCGACGACTTCAACCGCGAGGCTCTGGGCATCGAAGTGGACCTCTCACTGCCCTCGCATCGTGTGATGCGCACGCTGCAGCAGATCATGGCCTGGCGCGGCAAGCCGCAAGTCATTCGCTGCGACAACGGGCCGGAGTACATCAGCGCCGCGCTGCTGAACTGGGCCAGTGCCCGCGGTATCCACATCGAGCACATCCAGCCCGGCAAGCCCCAACAGAACGCCTACGTGGAGCGCTTCAACAGGACTGTGCGCTATGAGTGGCTGTCGCAGTACCATTGGTGCGATCTTGATGAGGTCCGCGAGTTTGCCACGCAATGGATGTGGCGCTACAACCACGAGCGCCCGAACATGGCCTTGGGCGGCATCACCCCAAAACAGCGGCTGGCCATGGCCGCATAGCTCTACTTCTCGGAGCGCTGGATTTCGGGGGGATTACCGCGCGTCAGCGGTTCGATGCACACCGACTTGCGTAGCTCGACGCGCTGGAGCAGGCGCTGTACGCACGTCGGCCCGAGCGCGACGACGCTCTCGTGCATCACTCGGACCGCGGGTCGCAATACGTGTCCATCCGGTACACCGAGCGGCTTGCCGAAGCCGGCATCGAGCCGTCGGTCGGCTCGCGCGGCGACAGCTACGACAACGCGCTGGCCGAGACGATCAACGGCCTGTACAAAACCGAGCTGATTCACCGGCATGGGCCGTGGAAGACGCGCGAGGCCGTCGAGCTGGCCACCCTCGAGTGGGTCGCGTGGTTCAACCACCACCGGTTGCTCAAGCCCATCGGCTACATCCCGCCGGCCGAGGCCGAGGCAAACTACTGGCGGCAACTCGCCAGTCAGGCCATGCCGGCCTGACTCACAGCAACCGGCCTCCTCGAAAGCCGGGGCAGTTCACCCGCGACCGAAGCTTTTGGGATGTCCAGCTTTGCATCGCGCGAATAGCACACGAAAACCTGCTTGTCAAGCTAGTACATCTCCTATGGCGTCATCATTGACAAACGATGATGATTTGCTCTGACAAGAAGTTGTCATACATTCATCGACGCCGACTGCCAGTGCTGCCAGTTAGGTGTTGGGCAAAAGAGCCCGAACCGGTTTGAACCGGTTCGGGCTCTTTTTGTTCATTTCGCTCTCATGGGTCTCGGACAGGCTACTACCTGCATCCGCTTGCGGAGCCCTGAGCGTGTCTTGTGCGACGGTGTGAATGTGACTGACTTCATGTCGGCCACCTCGAGGTGGCAGGTTCTCAATCCGTACTACCACCACAAGGAGACATGGCTATGAGTGAGATGAATCGTCGAGATATCGTGAAGACCGGAGGGTCAATGCTGATTCTGGGCGCTGCTGGGGGCTTGCCCTCAATCGCATCAGCGCAAGCAACTGTGAAACTGGGTCTGCTGCATTCCCTGTCGGGAACGATTGCGATTGCCGAGGCGTCCTTGGTCGATACCGAGAAGATGGCTATCGACGAAATCAACGCTTCCGGCGGCGTGTTGGGCCGCAAGATTGAGGTTGTGGTGGAGGACGGGGCCAGCGATAACGCCGTGTTTGCCGAGAAGGCTCGCAAACTGCTCGAGCGTGACAAAGTAGCCGCCATCATTGGTTGCTATACCTCTGCCTCGCGCAAGGCCGTCCTGCCTGCCCTCCGTCGAGCAAACGGGCTGCTCTACTACCCGACCTACTACGAGGGCCTAGAGCAAGACAAGCACGTCATCTACACGTCTCAAGAGGCTACGCAGTCCGTGATTGCAGCCGTCGAGTGGATGGCCAGAGAAAAGGGCAAGAGCTTTTTCCTGGTGGGGTCTGACTACATCTATCCACGCACTTGCAACAAGATTGCGAAGCCGACCATCGCCAAGGCTGGCGGCAAGGTCCTTGGGGAAGAATACGCCCCCCTGGGCCACACCGAGTTCTCGTCCATCATCAACAAAATCAAGGCGGCAAAGCCGGACTGCATCTACAGCACCGTGGTTGGTGGGTCCAACGTCGCCTTCTACAAGCAACTGCGGGCTGCAGGACTCGACGGCTACAAGCAAACGCTGCTTTCGACCGTGGTGTCCGAGAACGAAGTGGAAGGCATCGGCAAAGACAATGCCGCAGGCTACTACGCCTGCATGGGGTATTTCCAAAGCATTCAATCACCAGCGAATGAAAAGTTCGTGAAGGCCTTCAAGGCCAAATATGGCCAGGACCGTGTCATCGGTGACCCGATGCAAGTGGCCTACAACAGCGTGTACCTCTGGAAGATGGCCGTAGAGAAAGCCAAGTCTTTCGATGTTGACAAAGTCATTGCCGCTTCCGGCGGTCTTGAACTTGAGGCCCCCGAAGGCACGGTGCGTGTCCACGCAACGAACCACCATGTGTGGAAGAAAGTGCGAGTGGGTCGCGCACGCGCCGACGGCCAGTTCGACATCGTGTGGGAATCGCCGTCCCTGATTGAGCCCAACCCGTTCCCCAAGATTTGAAGTCTCGGAACAGGAGGCCGACCGGTCCCCGAGGGGGCCGGTCGATTTCAACAAATCAGGAGTCGGTCAATGGGATTTGACATTGCTGTGATGCAGGCCTTCAACGGCGTGAGCCTCTTTAGCATCCTGCTGCTGATGGCCATCGGTCTCGCCATCGTGTTCGGCCTGATGGGCGTCATCAACATGGCCCACGGCGAACTGATGGCGCTGGGCGCCTACATGACCTACCTCGCAGCGCTTGCATTCGAGCACTGGGCTCCGAACTGGATGGGCGTGTATTTGTTCGTTGCCATTCCGTTTGCCTTCTGCGTGACTTTCGCATTTGGCTACCTTCTGGAACGCGGATTCATCCGCTTCTTCTACAACCGACCTCTTGATACGCTGCTTGCCACATGGGGATTGAGCCTCATCCTGCAGCAAACCTACCGCAGCATATTTGGCGCGCAAGAGGTCAGCGTTCCATTGCCAGTCTGGCTCGCAGGCGCCTGGGAGCCGGCCGAGGGCATTCAACTGCCCATCAATCGTATCTTCATTTTGGGCCTGACAGCGGCTGTCGCCGTCGGGGTGTACATGCTGCTCTACCGCACTCGATGGGGCATGAAGGTGCGCGCTGTAACGCAGAACCGGGCAATAGCCGGTGCCGTCGGGATTGACACGAACCGCGTTGATGCACTGACTTTCGCACTGGGGTCGGGCCTGGCTGGTATCGCCGGCTGCGTGTTCACGATGATTGGTTCGACCAACCCAGGCACAGGTCAGCTCTACATCGTCGACTCCTTCATCGTGGTCGTCTTTGGTGGCGTACAGAGCCTTGTTGGCACAGCGCTTTCAGCACTGACCATCGCGCAGGGTCAGACCTGGCTGGAGTTCCTCGTGAGCGGCTCCATGGCCAAGGCCACCATTTTGTTGCTAGTGATTCTGGTCCTGTACTTCCGACCCAACGGCCTGTTTGCAGTGCGTTCCAGGAACTGAGCATGTCCTCCCAAACACATCGAATCGACTTCGCCAGCGCCATTGCACTGGTAGCCTTGCTGGTCATAGCGTTGCCCCTGTTGCTTGACCCATTTCGTCTGAACCTCATTGGCAAGTACCTGGCGCTGGCTTTCGTGGCCATCGGAATCGTACTTACTTGGGGCTATGGAGGCATTCTCAGCCTCGGGCAAGGCGTCTTCTTTGGCATGGGTGGATACATGATGGCCATGTTCCTGAAGTTGGAAGCCTCCGCTCCAGAACTGCCTGATTTCATGGTCTGGAGCAGTGTGGAGACGCTGCCCCTTTGGTGGACGCCATTTCGCTCATTAGGCTGGACGCTACTGGGCATCTTGGTGCTGCCAGCAGTCATCGCCTACCTGTTCTCCTACGCCATCTTCCGTCGTCGGGTCAGCGGGGTGTACTTCGCAATCGTGACGCTGTCCCTGGCGCTCACCCTCACCGTGGTTGTGGTGGGACAGCAAGGGTACACTGGTGGTGCCAACGGCATTACCGGCTTTCGCACCTTGTTGGGCAAGGACATCTTGAGCGATGAGTCGTTGCGCACCCTTTACTTCGTTGAAGTTGCTGTCCTTTCAGTCGCCATGTTCCTCTCATTGGCCCTGGTTCGGACGCGATTCGGCAAAGTTCTGATTGCCATCCGAGACCGGGAGGACCGGGTGCGCTTTAGTGGCTATGACACCGCGCACATGAAGGCTTTTGTGTTCGCCTGCGGTGCTGTGCTGGCCTCCGTGGGCGGGGCGTTCTTTACCTTGCAGGTTGGACTCATCTCACCCAGCGTAATCGGCGTGGTTGCCTCGGTTGAGATGGTCATCTACGCCGCTGTTGGTGGTCGTTTGTCGATTCCCGGTGCCGTGGTCGGTGCGCTGCTCATCGGCTTTCTCAAGTCGTATCTGTCGGAGACTTTTCCCGAAGTCTGGTTGTACTTCCTTGGCACCGTATTCATTCTGGTGGTGTGGGCCATGCCCAACGGCCTGGCCGGCTTGAAAGACCAGTGGATGTCGGTCCGTCGTAGCCCTAGGAGTGCGGGATGAACACCCAGTTTGCCCTACCTGTTCCTCCCAACATGTTGTCTTCTATGACCTCCACAAGAATCCGAGACAAAGTGCTACAGGTCGAGAACCTGACCGTGTCATTCGACGGCTTCAAGGCTGTCAACGACCTCAGCCTGAGCGTCGAACGCAACGAGTTGCGCGTCATTATTGGCCCCAACGGCGCTGGCAAGACAACGCTGCTGGACATTATTTGCGGCAAGACAAGGCCCACCTCAGGCAGTGTGCTGTTTGAAGGTCGAGACCTTACTCGCATGGACGAGCACCAAATCGTGCGCGCTGGCGTCGGACGCAAGTTCCAGACGCCCTCGGTTTATGAAGACCTGACCGTCTTCGAGAATCTGGAGATTTCGCTGCCACGCATGCACGGACTGTTCCAGTCCCTGATGTTTAGGCGCAGCGCGGCCATAGTGCAACGCATTCAGGCCATGGCCGAGGAAATCTTCCTGACCGAGCGACTCGGTCACCGTGCTGGCCAGCTCAGCCATGGACAGAAGCAGTGGTTGGAAATTGGCATGCTGCTGATGCAGGAACCCACACTGCTCTTGCTTGATGAGCCAGTGGCGGGGATGAGTCCCAAAGAGCGCGAACAGACAGGAGACCTGCTGAGCAGGATAGCCAAAGGCCGTTCCGTCGTGGTCATTGAGCACGACATGGACTTTGTCAAACGTATCGCTCACCGGGTCACGGTCCTGCATCAAGGCAAATTGCTCAGCGAGGGAAGCGCCGAACAGGTGCAGGCTGACCCACGCGTCATCGATGTCTATCTCGGTCACTGAGGAAGCACTTTATGTTGGACGTTTCACAGTTGAACACGTACTACGGTGAATCTCACGTGATTCGCGATATTTCATTCCAGGTGAATCCGCGCGAGTCGGTGGCCATCATGGGGCGTAACGGAATGGGCAAGACAACCTTGCTCAAGTCTCTGATTGGCTTGTTGCCGACTCGCTCTGGAGACATTCAACTTGACGGTCACCCACTCACCGGGCTGCCAAGTCATCGCCGCGTACAACATGGTTTGGCCTTTGTTCCTCAGGGTCGGATGGTATTTCCGTTCCTGACGGTGGAACAGAACATCCTCTCCGGCGCTGAGCACTCGGGGCATCGCAAGGTACCCGATTACATCCACCACTTCTTCCCTGTCCTCAAAGAGATGAAGCATCGCAAGGCGGGCAACCTCTCGGGTGGGCAACAGCAAATGCTGGCCATTGCACGGGCCCTGATTTCCGAACCTAAGGTGTTGATTCTTGATGAACCCACCGAGGGAATTCAGCCTTCCATCATCAAAGAACTGGCCCAGACCCTCAATGTGCTCCGCCAGGAACGCGGCTTTGCCATCGTGTTTTCGGAGCAAGTTCTCAGTTTTGCCCTCGACTTGGCTGACCGATTCCTGGTCATCGAGCGTGGGCGCATCGTGCACGAAGAACCTCGTGCCATCCTGAATCAGGAAAAGGTCAAGGCCTTCCTGACTGTTTGACGTAACCCCCCCAAGGAGACCCTCATGCGACATGGTGACATTTCCAGCAGCAATGACTGCGTCGGCGTAGCCGTCGTTAACTACAAGATGCCCAGACTTCATACCAAGGCGGAGGTACTGGCGAACGCCCGCAAGATTGGCGACATGATTGTGGGTATGAAGAAGGGGCTGCCCGGTATGGACCTCGTGATATTTCCCGAGTACTCCACACACGGAATCATGTACGACTCCAAGGAGATGTACGAGACCGCCTCCACCATCCCAGGCGAAGAGACCGAAATCTTCGCTGACGCCTGTCGCCGCGCCAATGTCTGGGGCGTCTTCTCGCTCACCGGCGAGCGTCATGAGGAACACCCCAACAAGGCCCCGTACAACACGCTCATCCTGATGAACAACAAAGGTGAGATTGTTCAGAAGTACCGGAAAATCATGCCTTGGGTGCCCATCGAGGGTTGGTACCCGGGCGACTGCACCTACGTGAGCGAAGGTCCCAAGGGGATGAAGGTCAGTCTCATCATCTGCGATGACGGCAACTACCCCGAAATCTGGCGTGATTGCGCCATGCGCGGAGCAGAGCTCATTGTTCGATGCCAAGGCTACATGTACCCGGCCAAGGAGCAACAAATCATGGTGGCCAAGACGATGGCTTTCATGAACAACTGCTATGTGGCGGTAGCCAACGCGACGGGCTTTGACGGCGTCTACTCCTATTTCGGTCACTCGGCCTTGATTGGCTTTGACGGCCGCACATTGGGCGAGTGCGGGGAAGAGGAAATGGGTATCCAGTACGCTGAGTTGTCCAAGAGCCTCATCCGGGACTTTCGCAAGAACGGTCAATCGCAGAACCACCTGTTCAAGCTTGTACACCGCGGATACACGGGCCTCATCAACTCTGGCGATGGCGACAAAGGCGTTGCCGCCTGTCCTTACAACTTCTACGTCAACTGGGTAAACGACCCGGAAGCGACGCGAGAGATGGTCGAGTCGTTCACGCGTACGACGGTTGGAACTGCCGAATGCCCGATGGACGGCATCCCGAACGAAGAGACCAAGCACCGCTGAGCTTGCTTCTTTAAACGCGTCTTGCTTCGCACCCAAGGACCCCTTTTCATGCAGTCACCTCTGAACGACTATCTCATCAAGACTGAGCCTTTCTATCAGCCCTCAGGGCTGGAAATCGAGTGCTATGAGAGGGCGTATCGGCATCGGATGCCGCTGATGCTTAAGGGGCCCACGGGTTGCGGCAAGACGCGGTTTGTCGAATACATGGCCTGGAAGCTCCAGCGACCGCTGGTGACCGTGGCCTGCAACGAGGACATGACCGCCTCGGACCTGGTTGGCCGCTACTTGTTGGACGCGCACGGGACCGCGTGGCACGATGGGCCACTGACCCTAGCCGTGCGCTATGGGGGCATTTGTTATCTGGACGAAGTGGTTGAGGCGCGCCAGGACACCACTGTCGTCATACATCCGCTCACCGACGCGCGTCGAATCCTGCCATTGGACAAGAAGGGGGAGGTCATCCATGCCCACCCGGACTTCCAACTGGTGGTATCGTATAACCCCGGCTACCAGAGCAGTGCAAAGGACATGAAGGCGTCTACGCGTCAGCGCTTCGCAGCCATAGAGTTTGACTACCCCGATGCCGACACGGAAGTTGCCATTGTGGCGAGAGAAGCTGGTATCGACGTGGAGCTGGCGAGGCAGTTGGTGACCATCGCGCAGTGCACCAGGGCACTCAAACAGCGAGGTCTGGACGAGGGCGCTTCCACACGCGTTCTCATTTACGCAGGTACGTTGGTGCGCGATGGGCTCACACCCACGCAGAGCTGCGAGATGACGCTGGTGCAAGCTCTGACAGACGACCCGGATATGGCTCAAACCCTGCGAAACTTTGTTCAGGCGCAGTTCGGATGAAGGTGGACCATCTCCAAGGCCTGGGCAACCAGGACGTTGACCTGATAGATGGGCTTCTGCCTTCGCTCTCATGGCTGGGCTCTGGTCTCCTGGGGAGTCCAATCACGGTAGGCGAAAACAGCGCGGCATCGCGAGCCAGCCGTACCATCATTACCGAATCACAATTGGTGATAAGTCGGCGGTCCGCTGAGGAGGCACTCGTTCCCGCCGCAGAGCTCTACCGAGCCACTGTTGCGCATGCCGTGGCCCATCTTCTTTTTTCCCCACTGAAGCAGCCCGGGCGTCTGCTCAAGCCGATGAGTCAGGTCGTGGTGTCTGCCGTCGAGGACGCTCGCGTTGAGCGCTTGCTGGCCCGGCGATACCCCGGGACAAAGAATTGGTTCCTCAAGAATCTGGCCAAGGTGCCAGACCGCGACAATCTCAGCTTTGAGGCGTTCATGGCACGCATGGACCGCTCGCTGGCCGACCCCGACTATGTTGACGATAACCATTGGGTCAACAAGGCTCGTCGGCTGTTTGAGGAAACACAAAGAAGTTTTGGCCTCGAAGACGCTCGTGCGTTTCGGTCAGTCGCATCCATTCTGGCCAATGACCTTGGTCAGATGCGCGTTCGGTTTGACCCACAGCACTATGTGGTTCCATCCCCTTACCGGGACGACAACAGCATCCTTTGGCATCACGAGGAGGATGCGCGGGACGAACAGCAGACGCTATCCACCCCTCGTTCCACGCCAGCGCGTGCCAATGCATCTGAATCCTTTTCAAGCAGTGCCACGCAAGAAGTCACACCTCAGGCCGAGCTTGAACTGAGTCGAACCCTCCACCCCGAGTGGCATCATCACCTTGGTTTGTGGCGACGCGACTGGTGTACTGTGGTCGAGAAGGTCCCCGCCACAACTTCGGCCAACCTCTCGGTGGGTCGTCCGCTGCTGCACCATACTTTTAGCCCCGTTTCGTTGCACCGCGTTCGTCGCCTTAGCCGCCGACAACGCTTGCGTAGGCAATGGGAAGGAGAGGACATTGACCTCAATGCCGCCATTGAGGTCCTGGTAGACCGTCGTCTGGGTTTGGAGCCAGAGCCTCGCTTGTTCATGCGCCCCGGGCGTGAGACGGGCACTACCCGCATCCTCGTGCTGCTTGACCTTTCCGAGTCAACAAACGAGCCCTCGGGCATGCATGGCTTAACAATGCTGGATGTCGAGAAACAAGCGGCTTTTATGCTTGTCGAGGTCACTATTCAAACGGCTGACAGCGTGGCCATCCACGGTTTTAACTCCAACACCAGGTCTGAGGTGAGCTACTACCGCCTGCTTGATTGGGAGGACACACTCGACGGCGACGCCCGCGAGCGTCTGGCTTCGGTTCCCGCGCGTCACTCAACACGACTTGGCGCTGCAGTGCGGCAAGCCACTGTTCATCTGCAGGCACAGCCAGGACGGCATCGAGGACTGCTGGTCGTCACTGATGGCGCACCTTCGGACATTGATGTGTTTGACCCTGACTATTTGGTTGAAGACGCCCGCATAGCAGTCCAGCAAGCCAACCGAGCGGGCATCCGCACTTTTTGTCTAGCGGTTGACCCCGCAGCCGACCGATACGTGCGTCGTATTTTTGGTTGGCGCAACTATGGAATTGCAGCAGACGTAAGCCAGCTTCCAGTACAGTTACAACGTGCTTTTGTGAGGCTGGCAGCAGGATGAAAGCTTCACCTCACACCCGCATAACCTGATGTTCATCGGTTCCGCCATGCCTATCAACACTCTTCCTCTATCCCAAACTAGAATTCCAAGAAAAGTGAAGGTGCGTCATGTCTGACCGCGACCCTGTGCGCGTTGGCGTGCTTTTCTCGCATACTGGTGTCACCTCCACCATCGGGCTGTCTCAGCTTCACGGTGCCTTGCTGGCTATCGACGAAATCAACGAGGCTGGGGGCATCAACGGGCGCGAGCTTGTCCCGGTCCAATATGACGCCCAATCGAACCCGCAGCGCTATGCCCAGTTGGCGGAGCAGCTCATCGTGCAGGATAAGGTCAAAGTCATCTTTGGCTGCTACATGTCCAGCAGCCGTAAGGCCGTTATCCCTGTCATTGAGAAGTGGAACCGACTGCTGTTCTATCCGACCCCGTACGAGGGGTTCGAGTACTCGGCCAACGTGATTTACACGGGAGCCGCCCCCAATCAGAACAGTGTTCAGTTGGCGGAGTTCATGACAACCAACTTTGGCGCGCGGGTTTACTTTATTGGCTCGGACTACATCTACCCCTATGAGTCCAATCGCATCATGGGTGAGCTTGTGATGCAACGCCAGGGCAGCGAAAAGTTGGGGGAGAGATATGTGGCGCTGGACGCCACCGAGAAAGAGTTTGCGGAAATCATGGCTGACATCAGAAACAAACGCCCTGATTTCATCTTTTCGACAGTGGTCGGAGACTCCACGGCTGCTCTGTATCGCGCATATGCTGATGCTGGCTTTGACCCCAAGGTCATGCCCATCGGAAGCCTCACGACCTCGGAGGCCGAAATCTCTCAAATGGAGAAAGGACTGGTAACAGGCCACTACACCTCGGCTCCATACTTTCAATCCATCGAATCCGCTGCCAACGTACGCTGTCTGCAACGTCTTCGGCGGCGCTTGGGTGAGAATTGCGTCCCCAATCTGTGTTGGGAAGCCTCCTACTTTCAGATGCACATCTTCGCCAATGCGATGCGTCAGTCAGGCAGCGACGACATCGCTGAACTACTGCCGCGCGTGTTGGGGAGCGAGTTCGACGCTCCACAAGGTCGTGTGCGTATCGACCCTACCAACCACCACACTTGCTTGTATCCGCGCATTGGCCGTGTGAACGCTGAAAGTCAGTTTACTATCGTGCGCCAAGCGCGACGGTCGGTATACCCCGACCCCTATTTGGTTACCCATTCTCTAGGAGATTGGGCTGCGCGCTTGGACACTTTGGAGTCTTGATGGTCGACCGAGCTGAGCAGCCTCGAGCATTGCGAGCTACACCTCAACAGCTGAAAGAGCTTCGTACGCTGACTGTGGCGGTCATTCATCCCGATGACTCCGACGGCCGTCAACTTACGCAGCAACTACAGCGTATCGGCTGCAAGGTTCAGGCATTTTGGCCCCCGATGCAAACCATCGGCAAAGATGTGGACGTGGTGTTTATTGCTGTACGGCCTGAAATCCTCAACTTAAACATGGAATGGGCGCGAGAGGACGATGCACCAACCGTCATAGCAGTAGTCAACTACGAAAACCCCACTATCGTCGAAGTGGTGTTAGGTTTGGAGGCTAAGGCCGTTCTGCCTTCACCTGTGCGCTCGTTTGGTCTTCTCTCGTCACTTGTTATAGCTCGTGAGAACCACAAGGTGAACCGCGCCTTGGCTCGGCGATTGAAAAAGGTGGAGGCCAAGCTACTGGGGGTTAGGCACATCGCTGATGCCAAGGCCATTCTGATGAAGACCCATCAGGTTTCCGAGACAGAGGCCTACGACATGATTCGCAAACAAGCCATGGCAAAGAGAACCACGACAGAAGAGGTTGCCATGGCCATCGTCGAGGCTCATGAACTGCTGAGTATTTCCCTACCTTCGCGTAACCCACGGTCCGCATAGACATCCGGGCAAAGGCGACGTCCGCCCGAACTTCAAAGCCTAGTGCTCCTAACACCGGGGGAACGTCGGAGTCACCCAAGAGCTCAGCAATCGGATTTCTGATGCGGTCTACGGGGAATACATGGCACTTGCCGAGACGAGCTCGTGCATCACGGCTTCTCTGAGTGCTTGAGGTTCGAGCACCTCCACGTGCTTGCCGTGTCGCAAAATATCCATGGCGAGTTCGGTCGCGTCAGTGAACGGGACTTCCAGAAGAAGGGCCCCGATGGCCACCCCAAACTGCCCCACTTGTGGCCGGTCAAACTGCTCCAGGCAGGACGGTCGAATTATGAGGCTTCAGGGCTGATGGCGATGCGCGCGGCGGCCTCCTTGAGGCGGTAGCTCTTGCCCTCGAATTCCAGCATCGCGCAGCGGTGCATCAGGCGGTCCAGGATGGTGGTGGCCATGGTGGCGTCGCCCAGATACTTACCCCAGTCCTGCACCACCCGGTTGGAGGTCACCACGATCGACCTGCGCAACTTGTAGCGCTGGTGCACGATGGCCTGCAACACCTCGGCGGCGTGCTCGCTGATGCGCCGCGCCAGGAACAGGTCATCCAGGACCAGCAGGTCGGGCTGCACCCACTCCTTGAGCAGTGAGCCCCGCTCGGTGGCATTGCCCAGCGCGTAGCGGCCAAACTCGGTGTCCGCCTCCAGATAGCGCACATCGTGACCGGCCAGCGTGGCCTGGTAGGCCACCGCCTTGGCCAAGTGGCTCTTGCCCGTGCCGGGCTTGCCCACGATCAGTGCATTGGCGCCCTCTGCGATGAACTTGAGCGTGTGCAGCTCAAAGCAGGCCGATCTGGGCAGCTTGGGGTTGAAGCGCCAGTCAAAGTCGGCCAGCGTGACCTTCTCATCCAGCCCCGAGCGCTTGTAGCGGCGCTCCATCAGGCGCGTTCGGCGCCGGTCCAGCTCGTCTTGCAGCATGGCGGCGAAGGTCTCCAGGAACGGCTCCTGGCTGGCCTGGGCCTGCATCACGCGGGTCGACAGGGTCTCGGCAATGCCCGAGAGGCGCAATTCGCGCAGCGCGCGTTCGATCTCGGCCAGGTTCATGCCAGGCTCCCCGGTGCGGTGGTGGTGGCAGCGGTGGTACTGGATACGGTTGCCGTGGCCGTGGCTGCGGCGTGCGCGAAGAGATCACCGTACTCATCGACATCGCGGATGAGCCCGTGCTGCTGGGTCAGCTCTGGGGTGGTGAGCACCGCGCCGTTGTCACCGCTGGCATGGGCTTCAATGGCGGCGAGCGCCTGGGCAAAAAGACCCTCGCTCAAAGCCAGCACGCGCTTGTAGCTGTAGATGCCCTGCTCCAGGGCCTGGGCACAGGCGGCGTTGACGCAGTGGGCCGGGTAGCGCCGCACCAGAGCCACGATGCCCCAGAGCTTGCGCTGCCCGACCCGCCCCTCGATGGCAAAGAGCAGCTCACACAGACGGGCCGCATGTTCGCCGATCTCGCTGGCCTGGCGCAGGATGTAGCGGGTCTCGCGCGAGGGGTTGAACACCCGCTCGTCCTGGGGCAGCACGACAGAGCCAGGACGCTCGGCCTTGGGGTGGGTGCGCAGCAGATCGCCCGTGCTGGCCTGACGGATCTCGATGCGCTGGGCGTAGATGCGCACCAGCACCTTCGATCCGATGGCCGCCGGGCGCGCGGCGTAGCTGCTGTGCGCGACGCGCACGCAACTGTCATCGCACACCGTGCGCTCGACCTCGCTGAAATACTGCATGCCCAACAGCGGCAGCGCCTTGAGGTAGGCGCGTTCTTCCTCGAACATGGCCTGCACCTGGCGCCGCTCGGTGCCGTGGATGCGCTTGGCCGCCCAGTTCTTCTCCCAGTGCGCCAGGAACTCGTTGTGGGCCTCGATGGACTCGAAGCGCCGGCCCTTCAAGGCCGTGGCCTGGGTGTGGCCGATAGCGTGCTCGACCGTGCCCTTGCGGTTGGGGTCGCGTACCCGGGCTGGGTCGGCCACCACATGGTAGTGCGCCAGGGTGGCAGCGTAGACCTTGTTGAGTTCGGGTTCGTACAGGTCGGGCGTGATGACGCCTTCCTTGAGGTTGTCCAGCACCACGTACTGGGGGCAACCACCAAAGAAGCGAAAGGCCCGCTCGTGCAGCTCGGCCCAGATCTGGTGGCTGGACTTCCAGACCACGCAGCGAAAGCTTGCCCGCGAGTAGCGCAGCGTGGCCACGAACAGGCGGGGTTTGCGGTACCGATCAGAACCCGGCACCCGGGTGGGAGCGCCTTCGCCGTAGTCGACCTGCATCTCCTCGCCGGGCAGGAAGCTCAGGCGGTCGAACTGCTCGGGCTCCTTCTGGCGCAGTCGGGCCACGAAGCGTTTGACGGAGTTGTACTGGCCGGCAAAGCCGTGCTGGTCGACCAGGTCCTGGAAGATGGCCATGGCGTTGCGCTTGAGACGCAACTGCGCCTGGATGAACTCACGGTGGGGTTCGCACAGGGAGGAAGCCAGTGGCGCAGGGGCAACAGCAGGAGCCGGTGGCCGGGGTGGGGCAGTTTGACTGGCCACCGCCTCAGAGCCGGTGGCCACCCCGGGGCAGTTTGCCCGTTCGGCCGCAAAGCGTTGCCGGTAGGCGCGGATGGTGTGACGGGAGATACCTGTGACCCGCTCGATCTCTCGCTGGCTGGCGTTGGCCTCCAGCAGCGTCCATATGGTGGTTTGCAAGTGTGGCTTCAAGACGTTCACTCCGGTGGTCCCCTCGTTGGTGAGGGGGTGAAAGTAACGTCCTGCCTGTCGGCCAGCGGGCGACCAACATGCCAAGCTCAATGCATCAGGTCACCACTGGTCAGGTGGAGCAATTTGGGTGGCCATAAGTGGAGCACTTTGGGTGGCCGCCGGGGAAGGGTTCCGTCAGAAGCGAGTTGAGACTTTTGCTCAGGATGCCAGACTTCTCGCGCGACCCAGCGTGACCTTGGCGCCGTGAAGCGCAATCGCGCCCACTGAACGTAGCCACCGGAGTAGATGCCGTAGCCGGCGCCAATGAATTTCTCCAGCTGCGCAGCATCCGCCTCGAAGGCTGTCTCCTGGGTGGCATTCCCCCCGCGTCAGAATAGATGTCGCCCGCCCCCCCGCGTCAGAATAGATGTCGCCCGCATTGGCCGCTTGGATTGAATGTCAGGCGACACCGTAAATTGACCCCCTAGCGACACGAGGAACTGACCCCCTCGTTCGCAAGGAGGCCATCGTTGGAAACGAAGCACATTGAGGTAGATCCTGTGCGCCGTGTGGTTTGCGGAGTGCAGGAGATGTTGGAGCCGGAAGCGATCACGACGATCGTTCGCTTGGGGCAGTCGGGGTGGGGCGCGAAGCGGATCGCCAGGACGTTGGGCGTCGCGCGCAACACGGTGCGGCGGTATCTGAACGCGGGTGGGCCGGTGCCGTATAAGCGGCCACAGCGCACCGGCGTTTTGGTCGGTCATGAAGCATGGCTGCGGGAGCGCTTCCTGCAGCACCGGGGTAACTGCGACGTGGTGCGTCAGCAGTTGAGCAAGGAGCTTGGGATCGACACGAGCCTGCGCACGGTCGAGCGCGCGTGCCGAGGGTTCCGCCAGGAACTCGAAGCGAGTCGCCGTGCGACGATCCGCTTCGAGACCGCGCCGGGTGAGCAAATGCAGATCGACTTTGGGCAGACGCGCGTGATGATCGGCGGCGAGTCGGTACGGGTGTTCCTCTTTGTGGCCACACTGGGCTACTCACGCAAGGGGTTTGCCTGCGCATTCCGCCACGAGCGCCAAAGCGCCTGGTTCGCTGGCATCGAGGCGGCGTTCGCCCACTTCGGCGGACGGCCGCAGACGCTCCTCATCGACAATGCCAAGGCACTGGTCGACAAGCACGACACGCCCACGCGCCAGGTTCGGCTCAACAGCCGCTTTGAGGCGTTCTGCCGCCACTGGGACATCGCAGCCCGGGCGTGCGCGCCGTTTCGCGCCCGCACCAAGGGCAAGACCGAGAACGGCGTGGGCTACGTGAAGAACAACGCCATCGCCGGTCACGCCTTCGAGAGCTGGGCGGCGATGCAGGCGCACCTGGCGCGCTGGCAGCGCGAGGTGGCCGATGTGCGCATCCACGGCACGACGGGCGTCACGCCCGCTGAGCGCTTCGAGTTGGAGCGTGCGCATCTGCGCCCGATCGCCGGCATCGCCCCCTTCCTGCAGGTGCGCGAGCTCGTGCGCCGGGTCAATGCCGAGGGCTGCATCGAACTGGACACCAACGCCTACAGCGTGCCGTGGCGCTTGATCGGCGAGACGGTGACAGTCATCGTCAGCGCCGACACGGTGGTGGTCGAGTACGCCGGTGAGGAAGTGGCCCGCCACGCGCAGCTGCGCGGCAGTCGCGGGCGCAGCATCGAGCGTAGCCATCTGCTGGGTGGGTCACCGCCGCCGGCCGCAATCGAAGTGCCGCCGCCCACCGATGCGCTGCTGCGTCCGTTGGCCGAATACGAAGCGCTCGTCGGAGGAGGCTGGTGATGATCGATACCGACCGACTCGACGAACTGCTCACCCGGCTGCGGCTGACGGCAATTCGCGATCAGCTCGACAGCCTGCTCGACGAAGCCGGCCGGGCGCAGATGACGCTGCGCGAGGCGCTGCTGTTCCTGGCTGAGCGCGAGGTCGCCCGGCGCGACACGCGGCGCATCCAGATGGGCATGAAGCTCGCCCGCTTCCCGTGCGTGCGCACGCTCGACGGCTTCGACTTCGACGCCCAGCCCTCGATCGATCCGGGGCAGATCCGGGATCTGGCCACCGGCCGCTGGATCGGCCACGGCCAGGCCCTGTTGCTGCTCGGCCCGCCCGGCGTGGGCAAGACGCACCTGGCGGTCGCCCTCGGGCGCGAGGCGGTCGAGCGCGGCTACACGGTGCTCTTCACCTCGGCGGCGGCGCTGATGGCAGGGCTCACGAAGGCGCACGTCGACGGACGGCTCGAGGAGAAGCTGCAGCAGCTCTCCAAGCCCAAGCTGCTGATCATCGACGAACTGGGCTACCTGCCGCTCGAGCCGGCTGCGGCACACTTGTTCTTCCAGCTCGTGTCGCGGCGCTACGAGCGCGCCAGCATGCTGATCACCAGCAACCGGCCGGTTGGCGAGTGGGGGCAGGTGTTTGGCGACGCGGTCGCCGCCACCGCCATCCTCGATCGGCTGCTGCACCACAGCCAGGTCATCACGATCCGGGGCGACAGCTATCGGCTGCGCGACAAGCGCCGCAGCGGCCTTCTGCACAAGGCCGCTGCCCCCACCCCGATCACGTCAGAGAGTTGATTAACCCGGGGGTCAATTCCAGATGTCGTCAGGGGGTCAAATCTTCGTGTCGCTTGACACCCGGGACCGGATGGGCGACGGGCGGCGGCCCGGATGCGGCAGCTTCGGGGTGTCGGGGCGAAGCCCTGACTGACGACGCTTCGGCGGAGTCATCGCCGTCCCCCGATCCGGTGGAGGGTGTCAGGATTTTTGTGTGGGGGGCCTACCATGCACTCGTTTTTGGTGATCGCCTGCAACCTGGGTGTCAACACCTCCTCAATATCAAATGCCAACACGTGTTCGCCAGTGGTGCCAACCGCGTGAAAACGAACCGCCACCGCAAGCGCAAACGATCTGCTGTTAGCCTGCTGATATCGCGCCACCACCGCTGCTAACCCGGTGCCAGCCGCGTGCCACCACCACCGCCACCGGCATGTCGCCCGTGGTACCAACAGAGCGCCACCGGCAATCTCAACCGGGCGCCAATCCGTTGCCAACCCGTTGGCACCAGCCCGGAAACCTTTTTCTGTTCCACCCCGTTCTCTATGGGGTGCGAGCGCCCCCGTGGCGCCTTGGTCCAATCCTCTCCAGAGGGAGCTTCATCATGGAATCGAGTCTGCATGAGCTTGCGGCCCGACAGCCGCGACATCGCCGCCCGGCGCTTGAACGAATGATTAGGCTGCTGCCGGAGATCGAGCAGGTGCATGCTGCCGGATGGTCATTGCGAGAAATCCACGCACATATGATGCTGCGCGACGATTTCCAAGGCCGACGCTTCAGCTTCGCCCGCTTTTGTCGGCTCCTCGCCTGCGCCCGCCAGGTGCAACAGCAGACCGCCGCTGCCAAGCCGGTGGTGGCGCCTGTGCCTGCCACCCCAGTGGCGGCGCCTGTGCCCGTGGCCGCTCCAGCGCCTGTTGCCGCGCCTGCGCCGGTGGTGGTGCCCGTGGCCGCTCCAGCGCCTGTTGCCGCGCCTGCGCCGGTGGCGCCCGCGCCTGCGCCGGTGGTAGTGCCTGCGCCTGCCACCCCAGTGGTGGCGGCAACACCTTCGAGGGCAGCGGTGCCGGTCACGACGCAGGCCTTGGCGGCCACGCAGGCCTCGGCGGCCAACCCGCAGGCCCCGATCCCGGTGGCGCAGCAGTTCAGCATCGAGGATCTCATGCGGCTGGCGCGGCCTTTCAAGGAAGTGCCGCAGGTGCCCATCCCGCAGCCAATCGAAACGCCGCAGCTGACCGGAGAGCAAGGGCGGCTGCGCAAGATCGAGCTGGGCGAGCACGTCACCACAGTCGAGGAAATGCTGGACAACAGCATGCGGCTGCTGTCGGTGCCGCCATGCCCGCCGGAGCAATCGCGCGCCGTGGCGCAGGCGATGATCGATCAGCACCTGCAAGACATCGCAAACAACCGTTACGTCAGCCAGCGCCCGCCGTTCCTCTACGAACTTGCGATCTTCTTCTACGCCCACTTCGTGCGCGATTATGACCGCTCGCACGACCCGTTGATCGGCTTTCGCGATGCGGGCGACGTGTGGAAGCCCATGATGATCGAATTTCTCAAGCGCCGCCCGCCCTACGGCGATGCGGTGGAGCTGTGGGCGCTGCGCAGCCTGCGCCTGCCGGACGAGGAAAAAGCCAAACTGACGATGGACAGCTTCGTGCGGTATGTCTCCAACCTGATGCGCGACATCATCGCTAATGCCGTCGACAGGCGGGAGGCACAGCTTGAGGCCAAGCCCGCCTAGCGCCCCTTTTTGTTCCACCCCTTTCTCTATAGGGTGCGGGCGGCGTGCCCGTAATGTCTCAAGGAAAGGAGCCTCTTCGTGAAACCTGTCATCTTCTCCTGACCTTGCCCGCGAGTTCCGGATCCCATAGCTGAGACCGTTACGCAGCCTGCCTTTTCTGGGCGGCAAGCCAAGCCCGTTCGAATTGCATCGGACTGACATAGCCCAACGACGAATGAAGCCGCCGGTGGTTGTAGAACGTCAGCCAGTCGACGATCTCGTCCATGGCGTCGCGCCGGGTCTTGAAGCGTTTGCCGTGCAGCCTGCCCACCTTGAGCGAGCCCCACAGGCTTTCCGTGGGCGCATTGTCCCAGCAGTTCCCCTTGCGACTCATCGAGCTGCGCATGCCGTAGCCGGTCAGCGCCTTCTGGAAGTCGGCACTGCAGTATTGGCTGCCGCGATCGCTGTGGCATATCAGTCCCGGCGGCGGATGGCGGCGGAACCAGGCCATGTGCAACGCGTCAATCACCAGCTCGCGCCGCATGTGCGGCTGCATCGACCAGCCCACGACCTGGCGGCTGAACAGGTCGATGATCACCGCCAGGTACAGCCAGCCCTCGTCGGTGGCCACATACGTGATGTCGCTCGTCCACACGGCGTTCGGCGTGGCCGGCTTGAACTGCCGATCCACAAGGTTCGGCGCCACCGGCAGCTTGTGGTTGCTGTCGGTCGTAGCCTTGAACTTGCGCTTGCCTCGGGCGCGGATGCCGTGCAGGCTCATGAGCTTGCGAACGCGCTCCTTACCCACCCGAATGCCGCGTGCCAGCAGTTCCTTCCAGATCCGCGGCCAGCCGTACTCGCCACGCGTTTCGGCATGGATCGCTCGGATATGAACCAGCAGAGCATCGTTGCTGATCCCACGTCGTGGTCGTGCCTGGCGCACACGGTGGTCGTGGTACCCACTGGGGCTCACCCCCAGAACTGCGCACGCCACCGACACGGGCCAGCGCTTGCGGTTACGCTCGATCCAGGCGTACTTCACCCCCGCTCCTTCGCGAAGTACGCCGTCGCTTTTCCCAGGATGTCGCGCTCCATCTTGACCCGCGCCAGCTCCGCGCGCAGCCTGGCGATCTCCATCTGCTCTGGGCTCACCGGCTTGCTTCCAGCCCCCGCCAGACGACCGTCTCGGTCCGCACGGATCCAGTTGTGCAGCGTCTGTTGCGCAATGCCCAGGATCTTCGCCGTCGCCGCCATGCTCTGGCCAGCCTTGACCAGCCTGACCGCTTCCAGCTTGAACTCCAGCGTGTAGCGCGCTCTCGTTGCCTTCGTCACTTCCGTTCTCCTTGCCTGTATTCAACCACTCAGCAAGGGATCCGGTTTCCAGGGGCAAGGTCATCCCACGGCGAAAAGGGCGGTGTGGGCAAGTCCACGGTGGCCGCACTCATGTGCGATGCCCTGATCTTTCGCGGTGAGAAGCGCATCGCCATCGTCGATGGGGACGCCACCACCGCCGATGTCACGCGGCGCTACGGTGCGCACGCGGCATCGAGTGCCGTCATCGGCCTTGCTGACCCGAGCGAAAAAGAACGTGCAATCAACAAGCTGCTGGACTACATCGCGCAAGTTCACCTCGATGTCGATGCCATCGTCGTCAACTTGCCTGCCACCGCCTCGGAAACGGTCGATCCCGAAGCCGAGATCATCCGGCAAACGCTCGAAGACCTCGATCTTGAGCCGCGCATCGTGTACTCGGCCAGTAACAACACGGTGGCGTTTGAGGCGCTGAAGCAATCGTTCAAACAGGGTCTTGCCCGGGCCTGCGAAAAGCGCCTGGCGCTGGCCCCGGCATTCCTGCGCGACGATGGGCTGCTTAAGCTGCTGCAGAAGGTCGTGCCCGATGCGGCGGAGTTTGAGCGGCTGCCTGCTGACACCTACGCGCTCATCCAGCAGCATGCCACGATCCCGATGTACCACTTGGCCCTGGGCAACCATCCCGATGCGCTCAAAAGCCCGATCCAACGCATCCGCATCTCGGGCTGGACGCAGCGCGGCATCAAGACGCTTGCGCCGGTGCTGGAGGACGTGATGGGCGCCTATGGCAGGCACACAGCAGCGGCGCAGCAGGCCGCGCGGGAGCCGGTGCGGGCCGCCTGACCGCTGGAGGGCCGCAAAGCCCCGATCGGCCATTGCGGGCACCCAAAGCCCAATGCCGAAGCGCGGCTCTTGCGGCCTTGCAGCCGCGATGCGGCGGCATCGCCGGCAGGCGCCGCGGCTGGCGCTCGAAAGGGATGGGGCCGCGCTGGCGCGCGGCGGGGAGTGGCAAAGGAAGGTTGCGGGCTGCTGGCCGTCCAACCTTCTCACTTCTCACCACCGCGTCCTCTCCCCCCCAACTGGGGGATAGTGGGGGATAGAAATCACCTTCTCTTGCTCTCCTCCCCCGCCCCGAAGGGGCGGCCCATCTGAATCATGATGGGCCGGCCTCCTTCAAGGGCCGGCCCCTGAATCTGTATCTGAATATGTATCTGCCGCCGCCGCGGTTTTGCTGCACGCATCGCGGTTTTGCTGCACGCCATCGCGGTTTTGCTGCACGCCATCGCGGTTTTGCTGCACGCCATCGCGGTTTTGCTCCACGCCCACCACATCGCAGCCCGGCTTCGGCGAGCAGCGCCGCACCCGGTCGTCCTCCAGCAGCACCCCGGCGGCGGCGAGGCCTTCGGCATCGGCTCGGGCTTCGCGGCGGCGGTCGCGCATGCCTTGCTCGCTGATATCGCCGCCCGCCACGGTCTTGATCAGGCCGTCCAGCGTCCAGCCTCCGCTCGGCTCGGTCTTGTGCGTGAGCACGTGCCGCGCGATCGCCTGGCTGATGCCGTGCTGTAGCCGCGTGATCGGCATGGGGTCGTGGCCAATCCAGGACTTGTGCGACAAAGCAAGACAATTTCAGCGCGGCCGTGCCCGGCCGGGTGGACGGCAGGGCAGGGAAGGACTATAGTAGCGGAAGGTATTACCTTTCACTACGGGGGCCACATGGCAACGGCAACATCCATCAAGCTCGATGACGAGCTGAAAGGGCGCGTCCAGCACCTGGCCGAAGCCCGCCGGCGCACATCGCACTGGATCATGCGAGAGGCCATCGCGCAGTACGTCGAGCGCGAGGAAAAGCGCGAAGCGTTCAAACAGGATGCGCTCCGCGCCTGGGAAGACTATCAGCGCACCGGCCTGCATCTGACACTTGAGGAAGCCGACGCCTGGCTGGCGAAGCTGGAAGCCGGCGAGGATGCGGAGCTGCCTAAGTGCCACGTCTGACATGGACGCCGCCGGCACTGGCTGATGTGCAGCGGCTCTACCGCTTCCTCGCGCCCAAGGATGCCGACGCAGCGCAACGCGCAGTGAAGGCGATCCGGGCCGGGGTCAAGATTCTGGCCCATCAGCCACACATCGGCCGGCCGGTCGAGGACATGGAACCCGAGTTTCGGGAATGGCTGATCGACTTCGGCAGCAGTGGCTATGTGTCAGGTCCCGGACGATTACGTGGTTTGAAGATGAAAAGATCGGGGCGTTGAGGGTACCACTTTTTCAAGGCCTCCAGAGGTGTTATGTGTCCGATTGCCTTCTGGGGTAAATGATGGTTGTACAGCCAAACATAACGGGTCAAGGTAGTCTCGAGGTCCTCGGCGCTGTTGAAGTGATGGGTGGCA
This sequence comes from Tepidimonas sp. HKU78, assembly GCF_049860815.1. Lineage (NCBI taxonomy): Bacteria > Pseudomonadati > Pseudomonadota > Betaproteobacteria > Burkholderiales > Tepidimonas > Tepidimonas sp. HKU78. Next base: position 2,688,737 of record NZ_CP187547.1, on the reverse strand, counting down.
AGGACCTCGGCAATACGGCCGTTGAAGCGTTCGACCATGCCATTGGTCTGAGGGTGTCTGGGCTTGGTGAGGCGATGCTCGATGCCAAGGGCCTGGCAGAGCTGATCGAACTCGTGCTTCCCGGACGGTGCGCGCGCGCCTGAGGCGAAGAGGCGATCCGTGAACTCCTTGCCGTTGTCGGTGAGGATGTGCGTGATTCTGACCGGGCAGGTCTTGTGCAAGGCCTTCAGGAAGCTTCTGGCCGCGGCTGCGGTCTTGTTTGGCTTAATCTGGATGAAGACCCAACGGGTGGCGCGGTCAATGGCGACGAAGAGATAACGCCTCTGATGTTCGTCGGGCATCTGCGGCAGGTACTTGACGTCGATGTGCAGGTAGCCCGGCATGTAGGTCTTGAATGGCTTGGAAGCAGGCGCATCCTTGGCTTCACTGGGCAGTTGGGATAGGCCATGGCGCTTGAGCAGACGATACAGCCCAGAACGTGAGGCCCGGGGGTTGATGAACTCCCGTGTGACCACCAGCAGATCGTCAAGGGGTAGCTGGAGGGTCTTGCGCAGCTCCACCACCAAAAGCTCCTGCGCCGGGGTGAGCGTCGTCTGCAAACGATGCGCGGTATGCGGGCGATCTTCCACAAAGTCCCGACGCTTCCAGCGGCGGATGGTGTCTTCGGATACGCCCAACTCGGCTGCCAAGGCCGCAACCGACAAGGACGAGGACTGGATGTAGGCGCGGGTGGCGGGGGTTGTGGTGGCGTTTTTGTGTAGGCGAATAATCATGGTTGAGCGCTCCGGAGGTTGTCGATCAGCTCTCGCATCACTGCGCGACTAACGAAGAGTGCACGACGCGAAGGATCTATGCAATCGTCCGGAACCCTACAGCTATGTCGCCCTCTACCGCTTCGACGGGGAGAACATCGCCATTCTTGCTGTTCGACACCAGAAAGAAGCGGGCTATTGATGACGGATGACAACAGCGGCCGCCAGGCTGACATTGCACGCGCAATTATGCAAATTGCGCGTTTCCACCCCAGCCGCCAGCGGCGGCTATAGCGGCTTCTAGCCCCGTTTCCACGGCGGCAGCGCGCTCAAGTCAATCACCGCGCTGCGCAGCAGCGGCTCCGGATGCGTCGGCACCAGCCTGCGCACCTCACGTACTCCACGCTCACGCAGCCGCTCGCGGTACGCCGCCTGCCGTTCGGCGGCGGTAGCGTATTTGCGGGGGCGGCCGCGCTTCGGCGGCGGGGTGTCGGACTGGCTTTCCACTTTCGTCACTCCTCACGAAACGTGCATGTATTTTATCACGTGTTACGAAAATAGGGCGGCCAAGATGATGATTTATTTTCATCATGCGCGATGTTGCGATAGTTTATTACGTAACGCGTGACGAAAATACAGGCCGCCGCCCGACATCCAGCCCGGTCCCGGGCCTGCCACCGCCGCTGCGCACCACCGCCCCGCCGCCGCCGATGGCTGCAAACGGCCCTAAACGGGCCGTAGAGCGATTTTTGGGGCGCGAGGCTACCACCCCAGCTACACCACAAAAAAACCGCTCTACCGGCCCGCTAAAGCGCTTCTGCGGCCACCGCGGTCCTGCAGCCAGCTGCGCTCCAGCATCATCGCCAGCAAGCTACGCTGCTGGCGCTCGGGAGGTATGGGTGCCGCGCTGCGCGCGGGGACGGGGGCAAAGGAAGGTTGCGGGCTGTTGGCCATCCAACCACCTCACTGCTCACCACCACCCCCTCTCTCCCGCTCAACCACCTTCTCTTGCCCCCTTCCCCCGCCCCGAAGGGGCGGCCCTACTGCAAGGCCCAGACGCCGCCAAAAGCGGCGGCTGTGGCCGCGCATGCTAGAGACTCTTAGAGAGTCTTAGAAGGATTTCCGGTGTCGAGCTAAGTACTTGTTTTTTCTGCATAAATCCAGGGGGGGTGGGGAAAGTTATCCAGGGGGGTGGGGAAAGTTATCCAGGGGGTTGGGGAAAGTTATCCGGGGGGTTGGGGAAAGTTATCCGGGGGGTTGGGGAAAGTTATCCAGGGGGGTGAGGCTTGGCTGGCCGCTTGATCTCCCACTTGTTGCGCGCGTACTCGGTCACCTGCCAACCCAGCGCTTCGAGCTCGGCCAGCGCCTTGCGGGCGGTCTGCCGCCGCTTCTTCATCGCCTCGGGTGAGGCTTGGTCCGGCCAGACATAGCCGCACAGCGTGTCAAGCTCCACCCGCCGGGACTTGCCTGGGTCGATCCATCCGCACAGCCGCTGGTGGATCAGTCGTGCGGGGTCGGTGCGCAGCGCCCGTACTTCGGCCATGTCGATGCGGGCGTGATGCCCCCCGCCGATGACGGCAAGCGCGATCATCGGGTTGAGCGCCACGAACAGCTTGCCGTCCTGCTCATCGCTTGCGTAGTCCGACAGCAGCCGAAAGCCCATCCGCTTACTGCCCGCCTGCGCGATGATGGATACCTTCCAGAGCCGCTCGATGCATTCGCGGATAGCTCGCGAGTCGTCCGGGTCGGCGTAGCCAATCTCGCGCGCCAGCGCCCGATAGCTTCCCTTGACCACCAGGGCGTTTTGCCGGACGGCATCCCACTTGAGTTCCAAGGCCTGCCGGGCTTGCTGCCCAGCCTCGGTCTTGGACTCTGGTGTCAGCACGAGGCCTTCGGGGCCTGCCATCGCCACCAGCCCCTGCAGCACGCGCAAGTCGTCGGCGCCGAGCGGCTCTGGGCCGCTGAACTCGATGCGTCGCCCATCGCCGCAGTCGTACACCACGTGCAGCTTCGCGTGCTTGCGTTCGCCGCGCTTGAGGCTGCGAAACAGCCCCGGCGCAAGGCAGTGCGCCCTGTCAAGCCGCGCGTGCGTCAGTTCATGCTTCGTCACGGCGACCTCCCTTCTTGCCGCCAGCCTTGAACAAATCGACCGGCAGCAGCACGCCGCCCTCGTGCCTGCAGTACCAGCGCTCGGGCTGCGGCTCGTCGTAGTTCTGCTTGCTGGTGCCGGACCGCACGAAATAGCCCCGCCGCTCCTCGCCGATCGGGCGCAGGTCTGAGCGATCGCTCCAGTGCTGCGCTTCCTCCTCGGTCATGCGCGCCACGTAGCCGCACCAGCGGACGTTGTCGATGAGGGCGGAGGCGCCGCGCGCGGCCTGCTGCTGGTCGGCCTGGCCTTCGCGGGTGCTGTTTTTGTTGACGTGGTGCAGGAACAGCACCGCTGCGCCGGTCTGCGCGGCCAGGTACTCCAGCGTGGTCACCAGCCGCGCCATGTCGCCGTTGCTGTTCTCGTCGAGCGTGTGGATGCGGCTCAAGGTGTCCAGCACGATAAGCCGGGTGTTGGCGCATTGATCCACGATGGCTGCCAGCTGCGCCTCATCCATGATGTTGAGGCGCTTGCCCAGGATCGGCTCGATCGTCAGGTTTTCGGCGATGGCTTCCCGCGCGACTTCGCTCAAATGCCTGCCCATAGCGTGCAACCGCCGCACCAGCACCGGCTTGGGGTCTTCGCCTGCGAAATACATCACCTGCCCGGTGTGCTTGGGCGCCAGCCCCAGCAAGTCGCCGCCAGGCGCGTTGCATGCCACGGCCATCGCCGCCTGCAGCGCCCAAAAGCTCTTGCCGGTGGCGCCGGGGGCCACCAGTGCGCCCACGGTGCCAGCCAGAAAGCCCGGCCAGATGAAGTCAAGTTCGGGCGGCTCCTGAGTAAATGCCGCCATGATGTCAATAGCCATCGCACTCTCTCGGTAACGCAGGCACGCCGCCTGCGTCCCGTAGAGAAAGAGGTGGAACAAAAAAGGGCCAAGGGGTGCCCTGGGGCGCCGGGATGGGGCAAGGCAAGGGGCGCGGGGCGGTTGGCCTCTGGGTGGTAAAGTTCGTGCCGAGCTTTGCGGCAGCTGTGGCTTCAGGTGCGCGGCAGTCCGCAGAAAATACGCAACAGCGAGCTAAGGCCTTGATTTTTCAAGATGGGTGATGCTCCCCCCGCGCACCAACGGCCCAATCCCCCCTCTGTCTGACGCCCGCATGATTGACTTTGTGCCAGCGCCCGATTGGCACCCCGTTGCCACGGTCGCCGTGTTCGCCATCGTTTATCTCGGCATGTTCCTGGGGGGCTTGCCGCGGCTCAAGCTGGACCGCTCCGGGGTGGCGGTGCTTGGGGCCATCGCCATGATCGCGGTCAACGGCTGGTCCGTCGAGGAGGCCGCCGCGGCCATCGACCTGCCGACGCTGGTGCTGCTGTTCGCGTTCATGGTGCTGTCGGCGCAGATGCGGCTCGGGGGCTTCTACACCGCCGTCACCCGGGCCGTCGGTGGCTGGCCGCTGGCGCCGACGGCGCTCATGGGCGCGCTGCTGGTGGTGGTGGCGGCGCTGTCGGCCGTGTTTTCCAACGACGTGGTGTGCCTGGCGGTCACACCGGTCGTCGTGCGCATGGCGTGGCAGCGCGGCTGGGATCCGGTGCCGTGGCTGGTGGCGGTGGCTTGTGCCGCCAACATCGGTTCGGCCGCCACGTTGATCGGCAATCCTCAGAACATGCTCATCGGCTCCGTCATGGGAATTCCGTTCGGCGCCTATGTGCGTGCGGCATTGCCACCGGTGCTGCTGGCGCTTGCCGGGCTGTGGGCATTCATGGCCTGGCGGTTGCGCACCGGCGCCACGCCGACCGTGCCACTCCGTCCGCTGACGGGGGCGGCTGCTGGGGTCGATCTCGATACGCCAGCGTTCGACCGGTGGCAATCCACCAAAGGGCTGCTGGTGGCAGGGGTGCTGCTGATGGTGTTTTTGTTCACCGACTGGCCCCACGAGGTGGCGGCGCTGGTCGCCGCGGGCATCTTGCTGCTGAGTCGCCGTTTGCACTCGGCGCAGGTCATGGGGCTGGTCGACTGGCCGTTGCTGCTGCTGTTTGCCGGGCTGTTCATCGTCAACCACGGCTTCGAGGGTACGGGGTTGGCGGCGCAGGCCGTCGCTGCCTTGGCGGCGCGCGGCATCGCGCTGGCTGATCCGCTCGTGCTGGCCGTGGCGGGTGTGACGTTGTCCAACCTGGTGTCCAACGTGCCGGCGGTCATGCTGCTGCTGCCGCACCTGCAGGGGCACGATCAGGGCGTCACGCTGGCGCTGGTCAGCACCTATGCAGGCAACCTGCTGTTGGTGGGGTCGATCGCCAATTTGATCGTGGCCGATCTGGCGCAGCGCGACGGCATCACGCTCGACTGGCGGCGACATGCGGCCATCGGCGTGCCCGCCACCGTCATCAGCTTGCTGGCGTGGTGGGGCTGGCAGGCGCTGGCGGCCTGGACGGGCTTCGCTACAATGTGAAGTTTGCCCGCTGCAGCCGGATCGACCGATTCGCGCAGCGCCGACTTTTGGGATTTGTCCGGCGGACAGGCCCGTTTTCGAACCACAGGAGCAATCATGGCAGTCAATGTCGAAACCCTGGACAAGCTCGAGCGCAAGATCACGCTCGAGCTGCCGCTCGAGGCGATCCAGAAAGAGGTGGACGCCCGTCTGAAGCGGCTGCAGCGCCAGGTCAAGATGGATGGTTTTCGGCCCGGCAAAGTGCCGTTGTCGGTGGTGGCGCAGCGCTACGGCTACTCGGTGCAGTACGAGGTGATGAACGACCAGGTCGGGCAGGCGTTCAACGCCGCGATTGCCGAGGCCCAGCTGCGCGTCGCGGGTCAGCCCCGCATCAGCGAGAAGGACGGCGCGCCCGAGGGGGTGGTGGCGTTCGAGGCGGTGTTCGAGGTGTTTCCCGAAGTCAAGCTCGGCGACCTGTCGGCGGTCGAGCTCGAGAAGCTCGAGGCCGAGGTGGACGAGGCCGCGATCGAGCGCACGCTGGAGATTTTGCGCAAGCAGCGCCGCACGTTCACCCCGCGCGCCGAGGGCGAAGCCGCGCAGGCCGGGGATCGCGTGACGATCGACTTCGAGGGCAAGATCGACGGCGAGCCGTTCGAAGGCGGCAAGGCCAGCGACTTCCGCTTCGTGCTCGGCGAGGGCCAGATGCTCAAGGAGTTCGAAGATGCCGTGCTGGGTATGAAGGTGGGCGAGTCCAAGACCTTCCCGCTCGCGTTCCCTGCCGACTACCACGGCAAGGAAGTCGCCGGCAAGACCGCAGACTTCCTGGTCACGGTCAAGGGTATCGAGCAGCAGCAGTTGCCGGAGATCGACGAGGCGTTCATCCGCTCGCTCGGCATCGAAGAGGGCACGATGGAGGCGCTGCGCGCCGACATCCGCCGCAACCTCGAGCGCGAGGTCAGGTTCCGTCTACAGGCGCGCAACAAGACGGCGGCGCTGGACGCGCTGGCCGCCGCGGCTGAGCTGGATTTGCCCAAATCGGCGATCGAGGCCGAGATCGACCGCCTGGTCGAGGGCGCGCGCAACGACCTCAAGCAGCGCGGCATCAAAGATGCGGACAAGGCCCCGATTCCGCGCGAGCTGTTCCAGTCGCAGGCCGAGCGCCGTGTGCGCCTGGGCCTGGTGGTGGCCGAGCTGATCAAGGCCAACGATCTGCGCGCCACGCCCGAGCAGATCGACGCGCACCTGCGCGAGCTGGCGGCCTCCTACGAGTACCCGGAAGAGGTCGTGCGTTGGTACCAGTCCAACCCCGAGCGCATGGCCGAGATCGAGGCCATCGTGCTGGAAAACAACGTGGCCGACCATATCTTCAGCCAGGCCAAAGTGACGCCCAAACGCATCGACTTTGCCGAGCTGATGGGCCAAGGCTGACGCGTCGACGGTGCTGGCGCACGCCCCTCGTGGGGGGGGCGGCGATAGCGGTGGAGGGCGGACGCGGTCCGCCCTTTTCGTTGGGTCCGCATCGCAAAGTGCCGGGAGCGGTTACAGTAAGACCCCGAACACCCTCTTCGACTTTCTCGGAGCGAAACGACGCATGAGCGCATTGGATGCAAAGAACCTAGGCCTGGTCCCGATGGTCATCGAGCAATCGGGCCGGGGCGAGCGCGCCTACGATATCTACTCCCGCCTCCTGAAGGAGCGGGTCGTCTTTCTGGTCGGCCCGGTCAACGACCAAACGGCCAACCTGGTGGTCGCCCAGTTGCTGTTTTTGGAGAGCGAAAATCCCGACAAGGACATTTCGCTCTACATCAACTCGCCGGGCGGCTCGGTCAGCGCCGGCATGGCGATCTTCGATACCATGAACTTCATCAAGCCCGACGTCTCGACGCTGTGCATCGGCATGGCGGCCAGCATGGGGGCGTTCCTGTTGGCGGCGGGTGCCAAGGGCAAGCGCTTCGCCCTGCCCAACTCGCGCGTCATGATCCACCAGCCGCTGGGCGGGGCGCAGGGCCAAGCGACGGACATCGAAATCCACGCGCGCGAGATTCTGCGCCTGCGTGCCGACCTCAACCGTATCTTGAGCGAGCGCACCGGCCAGCCGCTGGAGAAAATCGAGCGCGACACCGAGCGTGACTACTTCATGTCGGCGACCGAAGCGGCGCAGTACGGCTTGGTCGACAAAGTCATCGACAAGCGCGCCTGATACCGCCGTCCCCGCCATCCCATCCAACGCTACGCAAGGCAACGCACCACCCATGGCCGAGAAAAAAGGCAGCCGCGACAAGACCCTGTATTGCTCGTTTTGCGGCAAGAGCCAGCACGAGGTCAAAAAGCTCATCGCAGGGCCATCGGTCTTCATCTGCGACGAGTGCATCGACCTGTGCAACGACATCATCCGCGACGAGACGGCCGGCACCGAGCTGGGCGCGCCAACCGTCACCGACACGCTGCCCACGCCGGCCGAGATCAAGGCCCACCTGGACCAGTATGTGATCGGGCAGGAAGCCGCCAAAAAGACGCTGGCGGTGGCCGTGTACAACCACTACAAGCGGTTGCGCCACAACGATGAAGTGAAAAAGAGCGGCGTCGAGCTGGCCAAAAGCAACATTCTGCTCATCGGCCCCACCGGTTCGGGCAAGACGCTGCTGGCGTCCACACTGGCGCGCAAGCTCGACGTGCCGTTCGTGATGGCCGACGCCACCACGCTGACCGAGGCCGGTTACGTGGGCGAGGACGTGGAAAACATCATCGCCAAGCTGCTGCAGACGTGTGACTACGACGTGCAAAAAGCCCAGCGCGGCATCGTCTACATCGACGAGATCGACAAAATCACGCGCAAGTCGGAAAACCCCTCGATCACGCGCGATGTCTCGGGCGAGGGGGTGCAGCAAGCGTTGCTCAAGCTGATCGAGGGCACGGTGGCCAGCGTGCCGCCCCAGGGCGGTCGCAAGCATCCCAACCAGGACATGCTGCAGGTGGACACGACCAATATCCTGTTCATCTGCGGTGGCGCCTTTGCGGGGTTGGAGAAGATCATCGAGCAGCGCACCGAAGCCTCGGGCATCGGGTTTGGCGCGGCGGTGCGCAGCAAGCGCGAGCGCCCGGTCACCGAGCTGTTTGCCCAGGTGGAGCCGGACGACCTGGTGCGCTACGGGTTGATTCCTGAGTTGGTGGGTCGCCTGCCGGTCGTCACCGCGCTGGCCGAGCTGACCGAAGACGCGCTGGTCGATATCCTGACCGTGCCCAAGAACGCGGTCGTCAAACAATTTGCCGAACTGTTTGCGATGGAGGGGGTCGAACTGGAAGTGCGACCCGCCGCCCTGCGAGCGATCGCGCGCAAGGCGCTGCAGCGCAAGACCGGCGCGCGCGGCCTGCGCTCGATCCTCGAGCAGGCGCTCATGGATACCATGTTCGAGTTACCCAGTCTGCGCAACGTCGAGCGCGTGGTGGTGGAAGAAGCCACCATCACCGAGGGCAAGGCCCCGTTGCTCGTCTACCGCGAAGCGGCCAAGCAGGCCTGAGCGCGTATCCCGGCGCCGGGCGCACGGGGCGCTTGAAGTCCGGCTTCGCCGCCCCCAACTGTGCCGCGAGAAAGGAACCCTTCCATGTCCGGACAAACCCCGCTTCCCCCCCAGCCCGTCGAGCTGCCGCTGTTGCCGCTGCGCGACGTGGTGGTATTTCCCCACATGGTCATCCCGCTGTTCGTGGGGCGGCCCAAGAGCATCAAGGCGCTCGAGGCCGCGATGGCGCACGAGCGGCGCATCGTGCTGGTGGCCCAAAAGACCGCGGCCAAGGACGAGCCCAAGCCCGGTGACCTGTTCGAGATGGGGTGTGTGGCCAGCATCCTGCAAATGCTCAAGCTGCCCGACGGTACCGTGAAGGTGCTGGTCGAGGGGGTGCAGCGCGCCAAGGTGCTGCAGGTCGAGGAGGGCGAAGCGCACTTTTCGGCCAACGTGCTGCCGGTCGATGCCGAGGCGGAGCAGCGCGGGGTGGACCCGACCGAGCTCGAGGCGCTGCGCCGCGCCGTGATGCAGCAGTTCGACCAGTACGTCAAGCTCAACAAGAAGATTCCGGCCGAGATCCTGACCTCGATCGCCAGCATCGACGATCCGGGGCGGCTGGCCGACACCATCGCGGCGCACCTGCCGCTCAAGCTCGAGGCCAAGCAAAGCGTGCTCGACCTGGAGCAACTGGTGGCGCGGCTGGAAAACCTGTTCGCGCAGCTCGAGGCCGAGGTCGAGATCCTCAACGTCGACCGGCGCATCCGCGGGCGCGTCAAGCGCCAGATGGAGAAGAACCAGCGCGAGTTCTACCTCAACGAGCAGGTCAAGGCCATCCAGAAAGAGCTCGGTGAGGGCGAAGAGGGCGCCGATCTGGAGGAACTCGAGAAAAAAATCAAGGCCGCGCGCATGCCCAAGGAGGCGCGCAAGAAAGCCGAAGCCGAGCTCAAGAAGCTGCGGCTGATGTCGCCCATGTCGGCCGAGGCCACCGTGGTGCGCAACTACATCGACGTGCTGGTCAACCTGCCCTGGAGCAAAAAGACCAAGGTGCGCCACGACCTGGCGTATGCGGAGGAGGTGCTCAACGCCGACCACCACGGGTTGGAGAAAGTCAAGGAGCGCATCCTGGAGTACCTGGCGGTACAACAACGGGTGGATAAGGTCAAGGCGCCCATTCTGTGTCTCGTGGGCCCGCCGGGCGTGGGCAAGACATCGCTGGGCCAGTCCATCGCGAAGGCCACCGGGCGCAAATATGTGCGCATGGCGCTGGGCGGCATGCGCGACGAGGCCGAAATCCGAGGCCATCGCCGTACCTACATCGGCGCCTTGCCCGGCAAAGTGTTGCAAAACCTCACCAAGGTGGGGGTGCGCAACCCGCTGTTCTTGCTCGACGAGATCGACAAGCTGGGCATGGACTTCCGCGGTGACCCGGCGTCGGCCCTCCTGGAGGTGCTCGATCCCGAGCAGAACCACACCTTCCAGGACCACTACGTCGAGCTCGACTTCGACCTGTCGGACGTGATGTTCGTGGCCACGTCCAACTCGCTCAATATCCCGCCGGCGCTGCTGGACCGCATGGAGGTCATCCGCCTGTCGGGCTACACCGAGGACGAAAAGGTCGCCATCGCGCTGCGCTACCTGCTGCCCAAGCAGCGCGCCAACAACGGGGTCAAGGACGACGAGCTGGAGGTGACCGAGGCCGCGGTACGCGACATCGTGCGCTACTACACACGCGAGGCCGGTGTGCGCGCGCTGGAGCGCGAAATCTCGCGCATCTGTCGCAAGGTGGTCAAGGGGTTGCTGCTGGGCAAGATGCAAAAGCCCGTCGTCGTCACGCCAGACAACCTGGCCGACTTTTTGGGCGTGCGCAAATACACCTATGGCCGCGCGGAACAGCAAAACCAGGTCGGCCAGGTGGTGGGCCTGGCATGGACGGAGGTGGGGGGCGATCTGCTCACCATCGAGGCGGCGATCATGCCGGGCAAGGGCAACGTCATCCGCACCGGTTCGCTGGGTGACGTGATGAAAGAGTCGGTCGAGGCCGCGCGCACCGTGGTGCGCAGCCGCTCGCAGCGGCTGGGCATTCCCGACGAGATGTTCGAGAAAAAGGATATCCACATCCACGTGCCCGACGGTGCCACGCCCAAGGATGGCCCGAGCGCGGGTATTGCGATGACGACGGCCATGGTGTCGGCGCTGACCGGCATCCCGGTGCGGGCGGACGTCGCCATGACGGGCGAGATCACGCTGCGCGGCGAGGTCACGGCCATCGGTGGCCTCAAAGAGAAGCTGCTGGCTGCGCTGCGTGGCGGCATTCGCACCGTGCTCATCCCCGAGGACAATGTCAAAGACTTGGCCGAGATCCCCGACAACGTCAAGCAAGGGCTGGAGATCGTGCCGGTGAAGTGGATCGACCGCGTGTTGGAGTTGGCGCTGGAGCGCATGCCGCAGCCGCTGCCGGAAGCGGTGCCAGCAGTGGTCGAGCCCGCGGCAGCCGGGGTCGAGCCACCGGCGGTCACGCATTGAGCGGCGCCGACCCCGCATCAGAAGCGGCCGATTTTTGGTATAGAATAATGGCTTCAGACGGCGCGACGACAACGTCGCTGAAGTTTGAAAATCCTGCGGGAATAGCTCAGTTGGTAGAGCGCAACCTTGCCAAGGTTGAGGTCGCGAGTTCGAGACTCGTTTCCCGCTCCAGATTTTGGGTCGCTGGGTATTCAGTGGCTCCAACCGGCGGTCTGCCGGGTAGAACCGGTCACGGCGCGGTAGCAAAGCGGTTATGCACCGGATTGCAAATCCGAGTAGGTCGGTTCGACTCCGGCCCGCGCCTCCAAGATCGGTCACGGCCTGTTGGTGACGGGTCGTGCCAGGCGGGAATAGCTCAGTTGGTAGAGCGCAACCTTGCCAAGGTTGAGGTCGCGAGTTCGAGACTCGTTTCCCGCTCCATCGTTGGATGCAAAGGCAAGTCAGGTGGCTTGCCTTTTTTTCTTGTGCGCCCGGCACGGGCGCACTCTTGTGGGTGAAAGTCCCACCGTAAGTTGATCACAGCGAACGAAGCGAAGCGCAACTGCATGAGGGCGACCGAGTGTGGGGAGGAAGCGTGGAGCGAAACTGCGAGCCGATGGACAAGAACCGGATAGAAGGCGCTGCCGAGCAGGGCGAGCGGGCATGAATCCGCGAAGCTCTCGTGATCAAGGCGAAGCGGCGTAAATCCGGCGGTTGTGCAGTGAAGGAGTGCGTTCTTACCCGGGGAGATCTCGCCTTATGCCTGAAAGGGCGACGTGGTGACACGGAGCGAGAAGTCAGCAGAGGCCATAGTAGCTGCCAGTCGTGGGCGAAGGGCCGAACGAGAAGGAGTGCTTGAGACCATGTCGATGCTGGAAGCAAGGCGTCAGAAGTCTGCGCAAGCAGAGCGGGCGGGGGTAGCGCACGGTGAAGCCGGGCGGGAACCTGTCAGCGACGAAGCGGCCGGCCCGCGACGGGACACCGAGAGCACAGGGCCGGGACTGCTGCAAGCGGTTCTGGCGAGAGAGAACCTGCGGCGAGCATGGAAGAGAGTCAAAGCCAACAAAGGCGCAGCCGGCGTGGATGGGCTGGACATTGACCAGACCGCCCGCCATCTGGTGACGGCGTGGCCATTGATTCGGGAACAACTGCTGCAGGGGAGGTACCGGCCCAGTCCGGTACGACGGGTAACGATCCCGAAGCCGGACGGTGGCGAGCGCGAGCTCGGCATTCCGACGGTCACGGATCGGCTGATCCAGCAAGCACTGCTGCAAGTGCTGCAACCGCTACTTGACCCGACATTCAGCGAGTGCAGCTACGGCTTCCGGCCGGGCCGACGAGCCCACGACGCGATACTGGCGGCGCAGGGCTACATCCAGTCCGGACGGAAGATCGTGGTTGATGTCGATCTGGAGAAATTCTTTGATCGAGTCAACCACGACATCCTCATCGACCGCCTACGGAAACGCATCGACGATGCTGGAATCATTCGGCTGATACGGGCGTACCTGAACAGCGGCATCATGAGCGATGGCGTAGTGTTTGAGCGGTATCAAGGCACGCCGCAAGGTGGGCCGCTGTCGCCGCTGCTGGCGAATGTGATGCTGGACGAAGTGGATAAGGTACTGGAGAAGCACGGCCACTGCTTTGCGCGCTATGCCGACGACTGCAACGTCTATGTCCGTAGTCGGAAAGCTGGCGAACGGGTCATGGCGCTGCTGCGCAAGTGTTACGGCAAGCTGAGGCTCAAGATCAATGAAGCCAAGAGTGCGGTGGCCAGCGTCAAGGGAAGGAAGTTCTTGGGCTACAGCTTCTGGTTTGGCAAGGAGGGCGTCAAGCGCAGGGTGGCCGACAAGCCGATGGCGACGTTCAAGCAGCGGGTGAGGCAACTGACCCGGCGCTCAGGCGGACGCAGCATGGCGGAGGTCATTGAGCGACTGAAACCTTATCTGTTGGGATGGAAAGCCTACTTTGGGCTGGCGCAAACACCGGGCGTCTGGCGATCGCTGGACGAATGGCTGCGCCACCGACTACGGGCGATCCACCTCAAGCACTGGAAGCGGGGTAGCACGATCTACCGGGAACTGCTCAACCTAGGCGCGTCCGAACACGTGGCAAAGCGGGTGGCAGGCAATTCCCGCTGCTGGTGGCGGAATAGCGCGGGCGAGCTCAACCGGGTGCTGACCATTGCCTACTTCGACAAACTTGGCGTTCCCCGTCTCTCATGACCTCAACTTCTCGAACCGCCCGGTGCGGACCCGCATGCCGGGTGGTGTGGGAGGGGCCCGGTCAGGTATCCTGACCGCCCCTATCTCGATTGGCTTTGGGGCCACCGCGGGCCCCGTGGCACCTCAGTTCGAACGGGATTTTTGCGGCACACGCGCGACCCGTGTCGCGGGCGGGCGCGCCTGAGCAGGCGCCTTGGCCTGCGTGCGTCGGGCTTTGTCACTGGTGCGCGCCGTCGCGTTCCGGGTGGCTGGGCGCGCCACAGGCACCTGGATTTCCAGCGTCTGGCCTGCGCGCAGGCGCGCGTTCGGGGCCAAGCCGTTCCACGCCACCAGATCCGCCGCCCGCACCCGGTGCCGTTGGGCCAGGCTGGCGATGGTGTCGCCCTTGCGCGCCTGGATGCGGACCGTGCGGGTGGCAGGCCGATCGGGCGCGAGCATCAGCTGCCCATGGTCGGCGAGTTGCTCGGGTACGTCGCGGTCGAGCTTGCCTTCGCGTGGCACCAAAATCGTGGAGCCCGCTTTGAGTCGCATGCGCGGTGGGATGCGATTGGTTTGGCGCAGCGCGGCCTCGTCCCAGCCCACCTGCTGCGCTGCCTGGGCGGGGCTCATGTCGCGCGGTACGCGCCACGCGGTCCAGCTGGCCAGTGGCCCCTGGTGACGCGCCAGCCGTTCGGTGAAGCGCAGCGCGTTGTCCCACGGCAGCAAGATCTCAGGTGTGCCCGCCGCCATGATCACCGGTTTGTTGTGCGCGGGGTTGAGCGTGTGGAAGTCGGCTTCGGAGACGTCGGCCAGCCGGGCGATGAGCGCGACATCGATGTCGCGCTCGATGCGCACGGTGTCGAAAAACGGGTGGTTGCCGATCGTGGGCAGTGCCACGTGGCGTTGTCCTCGTGCCCGCACCAGGTTTTTCATCGCCTGCAGCTTGGGCACGTAGTGACGGGTCTCATCCGGCATGCGCAGATCGAGGTAGCCGGTCGGCAGGCCCGCGGCTTGGTTGCGGCGGATGGCGCGTTGCACGTTGCCCTCGCCCCAGTTGTAGGCGGCCAATGCCAGATGCCAGTCGCCAAACATACGGTACAGCCGCTCGAGGTAGTCCAGCGCGGCGCGGGTCGATGCCAGCACGTCGCGTCGGTCGTCGCGAAACGCGTTTTGCTTCAGGTCGAAGTGCTTGCCGGTGGCCGGCATGAACTGCCACATGCCGGCTGCCTTGGCGTGCGAGACCGCCTGCGGGTTGAAGGCGCTCTCGATGAAGGGCAGCAAGGCAAGCTCTAGCGGCAGGTCGCGGCGCTCGATCTCCTCGACGATGTGAAACAGGTACTTGCTCGCGCGGTCCGCCATGCGCTGCAAATAGTCGGGGCGGCTGGCGTACCAACGCTCCCAGTGCGCCACGCGCTCCTCGTCCAAATCGGGCATCGCAAAGCCGTTTTCCATGCGCTGCCATAGGTCGGTCGGGGCGACGACCGGGGCCACGGGTTGCACGCTCGGCACGGGGGCAACCGCCACGGGTTCCGCGGAAGGCGCGTTGGCCGTCCCGCTCGTGCGGCCGCCGTCTGTCACGGCGCCAACCGGGCCACTGCCACGGGTGGCGGGTTCGCTGATGGGAGAGACCGGGGTACCGACCCCGGTCGTCACGGGGCGGGAAGGCGCGCGGTCCTGCGGGGTGGCGGTGGGCGGTTCGGCCGTGGGCAGGGTGCCGCACGCCGTGAGCGTCAGTGTGGCCAGGAGCGAAACGAGTCGTCGTAGAACCGTCATGGAGCAATGTGTCGATAGGAGGCGCAGCGGCGCATGGTCGAGCGCTGGTGCGGCGCGCGCGGTCAGCGAAAACCGTCTTTCCAGCGGCGCAGCGCGGCGAATACGGCGACATCCGTGTCGGCCGCGGGTTCCCGTTGCTGGACCGCGCGGCGCACGCCGGGTTCCCGGCAGCGCAAAAACGGGTTGATGTGGCGCTCCGTGCCTAGCGTGCTCGGCAGCGTCGGCGCACCTTCGGCGCGGCGGGCCTCGCACCAGACGGTGTGGGCGGCGAGTGCCGTATTGTCCGGCTCGACCGCGCGCGCAAAGCGCAGGTTGGACAGGGTGTACTCGTGGGCGCAGCAGATCCGGGTGTCGTCGGGTAGCGCCGCCAGGTGGTCCAGCGACGCCAGCATTTGTGCCGGCGTTCCCTCGAACAGGCGCCCGCAGCCGGCGGAAAACAGCGTGTCGCCGCAGAACAGCCACCGCGGCGTGCCGGGTGGTGCGTCGTTGACGTAGGCGATGTGACCGGCGGTGTGGCCGGGCACGGCGAGCACGCGCCAAGCCTGACCGAGGGCAGGCACGACGTCGCCGTCGTGCAGTGGCTCGACCGGGCCCGGCAGGGATTCGCCAGCGGGGCCCAGCACGCGGCAGCCAGTGGCGGCACGCAGTGCCGCGACGCCCCCAACGTGGTCGGCGTGGTGGTGGGTCAGCAAAATGCCCTGCAGCCGAAGGCTGCGCTGGGCGAGGGTTCGTTGTACCACGGCGGCATCGCCAGGATCGACGACCCAGGCCGTCTGCCCATCGTGCAGCAGCCAGATGTAGTTGTCCTGGAAGGCGGGCAGGGCCTCGACGCACAAGGCTTCGTCGCGGGAGGGGCCGCCACACGGTACCATCGTCATATGGCGATGATAGCCGGCGATGATGCCTTGGTCGATCGTTTCGTGGACGCGCTGTGGCTGGAGGACGGTCTGGCCGAGCGCACGCTGGCCGCGTACCGCAGCGATGTGCAAGCGTTCGGGCAGTGGCTCGCGGCATCTGGCCGGGGGCTGCTGCAGGCGGGCCCGGCCGAGTTACAGGCCTACATGGCGCAGCGCCTGCCGGGCAGCCGGGCCAGTTCCAGCAACCGCCGCCTGTCGGTTTTCCGGCGCTTTTACCGTTGGGCGGTGCGTGAGGGTCTGCTGCAGGCCGACCCCACGCTGCCGCTGCTGTCGGCCAAGCGGCTGATGCGCGTGCCCAAGACCCTCACCGAGGCACAGGTGGAGGCGTTGCTTGCTGCGCCCGACGTGTCCCAGCCACTGGGCCTGCGCGACCGAGCGATGCTGGAGCTGATGTATGCCACCGGGCTGCGCGTGAGCGAACTGGTGGCGCTGCGGCTGTTCGAGGTGAGCCTGGCCGACCAGGTGCTGCGCACCACGGGCAAGGGCAGCAAGGAACGGCTGGTGCCTTTTGGCGACGTGGCCGCCGATTGGGTGCGCCGCTATTTGGCTGAGGCACGACCGGTGCTGATGAGCGGGCGCACGGGGGACGACGTGTTCGTCACCGAGCGCCACGGGGCGGCCATGAGCCGGGTGATGTTCTGGATGCTGGTCAAGCGCTACGCGCGCGCGGCGGGGATCGTGGCACCGTTGTCGCCGCACACACTGCGCCATGCCTTCGCGACGCACCTGCTCAACCACGGGGCCGACCTGCGGGCGGTGCAACTGTTGCTGGGGCACACCGACATCTCGACCACCACCATCTACACGCACGTCGCGCGCGAGCGCCTGCGTGCCTTACACGCACGCCACCACCCGCGCGGTGGGGGCTGAACCCCTTGGCCGGTCAGACGGCCTGCTCCAGATAGGCCAATTCCTCTGCGCTGAAGCCTGCCCGCGCACGCGCCTCGGTGTTGTACGGGGGTTTCAGGCGCGGCGCGCGGTAGGTGCGCACCAAGTGCCGGTAGTGCGCCACCGGCTCTAGCCCCGCCTGCACGCATAGCCAGCGGTACCAGTGGTTGCCGATCGCGACATGGCCGACCTCGTCGTGCAGGATGATGTCCAAAACGGCACACGTCTGCGGCGCGCCGGGGGTGGTGGCACGCCGCAGCTTGGCTTGAATCAGCGGCGTCGCATCCAGCCCACGCGCCTCCAGCGTGCGCGGCACCAGCGCCATGCGCGCCACGATGTCCCCTGCGGTTTGCTCGCACATAGTCCACAGCCCATCGTGCGCGTCGAAGTCGCCGTAGTCCCAGCGCGAACCGCCTGGGTGGGGGAGTGTGCGTAGATGGTCGCGCAGCAGCGTGAAGTGGTGCGCCTCTTCGGCGGCCACGCGCAGCCAGTCCTGGTAGAACGCCAGCGGCAGCCGGGCGAAGCGCCACACCGCGTCCAACGCCAGGTTGATGGCGTTGAACTCGATATGGCAAATGGCGTGCACCAGCGCGGCGTGGCCCTCGAGGGTGAAGGGCGAGCGAGTCGGCACCGAACCCGGTGCGATCAAGTGCGGCCGCGCCGGCCGGCCCGGCAGCGGTCGGTCGGGGGGTGGGGTCAGGGTGGCATCGGGGTCGATCCCCAGCGGTGCGTCGCCTGCCTCACCCGCCGTTGCCCCCGGGGCGATGCGCTCGTCCCACGCGCGCCACAGGCGCTGCACCTGCGCCACTTTGGCGTCGGGGTCGGTCTCGGTCAACGCCTGCAGGGCCTGGGCGCGCAGCTCCATACGGGGGTGGGCAGTGGACGGCGGCGGGCGCATCCGTACAATTGTAGTGATGAGCATTTATCGACTCGACGATCTCGTGCCTGACGTCCACCCGTCGGCGTTCGTGGCCGACACCGCCGCCGTCATGGGGCGTGTCAAACTGGCCGAAGACACGAGCGTGTGGTTTGGCGCTGTGTTGCGTGGCGACACCGACCCCATCGTCGTGGGGCGCGGCAGCAACATCCAGGACGGCAGCGTGCTGCATGCGGACATCGGCTACCCGCTCACGATTGGCGAATACGTGACCGTGGGGCATCAGGTCATGCTGCACGGCTGCACGATCGGGGACGAGTCGCTGATCGGCATTGGGGCCGTGGTGCTCAACGGGGCGCGTATCGGCCGACACTGCCTGGTCGGGGCGGGGGCCCTGGTCACGGAGGGCAAGGAATTCCCCGATGGATCGATGATCCTGGGTAGCCCCGCGAAGGTGGTGCGTCAGCTCACGCCCGAGCAGATCGAAGGCTTGCGCTGGAGCGCGCGCCACTATATCGAAAACGCGCGGCGCTTTGCCAGCGGTCTGCAGCGCATCGGGTGAAGGCGTCGCCGTGTCCGAATTGCATAAGTTTTTGTTCGACGGCCTCCCCGTGCGCGGCGCCTTGGTGCGCCTGACCGACGACTGGCAGGCGTTGCTGCAGCGGCGGGCGTCGGCGGGGGGCTATCCCCCGCCCGTGACCGAGCTGTTGGGTGAGATGACGGCCGCCGCCGTGCTGCTGCACAGCAACATCAAATTTGCCGGCGCGCTGGTGCTGCAGATTCTGGGGGATGGGCCGGTCAAAGTGGCCGTGGCCGAAGTGCAGCCCGACATGGCGTTTCGCGCCACCGCGACCGTGCGCGGCGAGGTCGCGTCAGGGACGCCGTTGTGGCAGATGGTCAATCCGCTGGGTCAGGGGCGGTGCGTGATCACGCTCGACCCGCGCGAGCGCCAGCCGGGACAGCAACCCTACCAGGGGGTCGTGCCGCTCCATGACGCCACGGGGCGCCCGCTGCCGCGCCTGAGCGATGTGATCGGTCACTACATGCGCCAGAGCGAGCAGCTCGACACGCGGCTCGTGCTCGCCGCGGACGAGACGGTCGCCGCCGGCTTACTGATCCAGCGCATGCCGGCGACCGGGGAGGCGAATTTGGCGCGCACCTCGGCCGTGGTCCACGAGGAGGACGCGTTCGACGCCAACGAGGACTTTCACCGCATTGCGACGCTGGCCAGCAGCCTGACACCCGAGGAGTTGCTGCGACTGGACGCCGACCGCATTCTGCACCGGCTGTTTTGGCAAGAAAATCTGCTGCGGCTGGCGCTGCCCGCGTCCGCGGCGCATCCGCGTTTTGCCTGCACCTGCTCGCGCGAGCGGGTGGCGGCCATGCTGCGCGGTCTGGGGATAGCCGAGATCGAATCGATCCTGGCCGAGCGCGGCGAGGTCGATGTCGGTTGCGATTTTTGCGGGCAGCACTACCGGTTCGATCCGGTGGACGCCGCGCGCCTGTTTTTGACGCAGGAGCAGCAGCCCCCGTCGTCGGCGCGCATACAGTGAGGGGGCTGCTCAGGGGTGCCGGTGTGCGCCGCGGTCAGCGTGGCGCTGCGGCCGATGGATCGGCCGCGGGTGTTGGGCGGGTGGCGCCGGGGCCTTGAATCTGCACGAAGATCTCGTTGGGTTTGACCAGCCCTAACTCCTGCCGGGCGATTTCTTCCACCGTCTCTAGCCCCTCGCGCAGGTCCTGCACTTCCGCTGCCAGGCGCTCGTTGCGCAGGCGAGCCTGTTCGTTGGCCTGCTCCTGCTCGGCCAGCTCACGGCGCAGCGCGTCGACCTGCGAGACGCTGCCGCGGCCCCACCAGATATGCCCGTGGATCACGGCCAGCAGCACAACCAACACCGCCGTGACCCAGTGGGCGCGCATGGTGGGGGGCAATCGGATCAGCGCAGGTTATAAAACACGTCCCGACCGGGATAGACGGCCACGTCGCCCAGATCTTCTTCGATACGCAGCAGCTGGTTGTACTTGGCCATGCGGTCGCTGCGGCTCATCGAGCCGGTTTTGATCTGGCCCGCGTTGGTGCCGACCGCGATGTCGGCGATCGTGCTGTCCTCTGTTTCGCCGGAGCGGTGGCTGATGACGGCGGTGTAGCCCGCGCGCTTGGCCATCTCGATGGCGGCAAACGTCTCGGTCAGCGTGCCGATCTGGTTGATCTTGATCAGGATCGAGTTGGCGATCCCTTTTTGGATGCCTTCTTTCAGAATCTTGGTGTTGGTGACGAACAGGTCGTCGCCAACCAACTGGACCCGGCGACCCAGGCGCTCGGTCAGCAGCGCCCAGCCGTCCCAATCACCTTCGCCCATGCCGTCTTCGATGCTGATGATGGGGTACTTGTCGCACCAGGTGGCCAGGATGTTGGTCCACTCGGTGGCGCTGAGCACCAACCCTTCGCCCGCGAGGTGGTACGTCGTTTGGCCGTCTGGGCCGCTCTTGCAGAATTCGCTGGCAGCGCAGTCCAGGCCAAGCGCGATCTGCGCACCTGCGGTATAGCCAGCCTTGTCGATGGCTTCCAGGATGAGCTGGATGGCGGCTTCGTGGTTGGCCACGCTGGGCGCAAACCCCCCTTCGTCGCCGACGGCGGTACTCATGCCGCGGTCGTGAATGATCTTTTTGAGGGCGTGAAAGACCTCCGCGCCCCAGCGAATCGCCTCGCGGAAGCTGGGCGCCCCCACCGGCAGGATCATGAATTCCTGCAGGTCCAGGTTGTTGTTAGCGTGCGCGCCGCCGTTGATGACGTTCATCATGGGCACGGGCATTTGCACTGCCGAGCTGCCGCCGAAGTAGCGGTACAGCGGCAGGCCCGACTCTTCGGCCGCGGCACGTGCCACCGCCATCGACACGGCCAACATCGCGTTGGCCCCCAGGCGGCTTTTGTTTTCGGTGCCGTCGAGGTCGATCAGGGTTTTGTCCAAAAAGGCCTGTTCGCTCGCGTCCAGGCCGAGCACCGCTTCCGAGATTTCGGTGTTGATGTGCTCGACCGCCTTGAGCACGCCCTTGCCGCCGTAGCGGGTCGGGTCGCCGTCGCGCAGCTCGATCGCTTCGCGGCTGCCGGTGGAGGCACCGGACGGTACCGCCGCGCGGCCCATCACGCCGGACTCCAACAGCACGTCGCACTCGACGGTGGGGTTGCCGCGGCTGTCCAGAATCTCGCGGCCGACGATGTCAACGATTGCACTCATGGGTTGCCTTTGCTCGATGTGAAAAACCAGAAAACGTCAAATGCCCTCGACGCAGACCATGCGCATGATGGCGGCTCCGGCACGCGCCTCGCGCGCGCGCCGGTATTCGGGCGAGTCGTGAAACGCGCGCGCCGCCTCGAACGAGGGAAACCGCAGCACCACCGTGCGGCCGGGGCTCCAGTCGCCTTCCAGCACTTCGACGCGGCCGCCTCGCACCAGCACCTCGGCGCCGTGCACTTGAATCGCGGCCGTGGACCAGCGCTTGTATTCCTCGTACTGCTCGGGGTTGGTCACCGTGACCGAGGCGATGATATAGCCGCAAGGCATGAAAATCTCCTAATTTATCTTCTTCACTCGACTCACCAATTGCTTATGATTTTGTAAGCGTCGGCTAAACGGTCTCCATATCGTTTGAGCCATGGCGGTGGGTTTCGTGGGTCAACCGATATCCAGAAAGTGTCGCTTCCTCTAGCTCCGGTATGTTGGGGTGTTACCCCGATCACATGTTTTTTCAATGTCTCTTTAGAAATCACCCAACAGTGAGCATCTAATGGGGAAATCCCAAGGCAAAATACAAAATCATAATTTTGATCCCTGATCTGTTGGAACTTATATATACCTGTTTCCCAGAGGGTGGAGAATTTTATCTCGACTAGTTTGTTTTCAATAATTCTATCGGCTTCCGAGCTACTACTTCTGTTTACATTGAATCCTTTTGCGGCGCACCAGCCTGCCACTAGCTGCTCACCAATTTTTCCAACCTGTCGTGATGGTCTTGATTTAATCCATCCAAAGGGACTCCTCGCCCACGGATCATCTTCCTGGTTGTTTACGTAGTCTGGCTTTATTGCTTCTGCAATACTAGCTAAAAGGCGAACTTCGGGGTCTGATGGGTAGGTGTGCATTTAACGCTCCTCCTCTGTGGTAAAAAGTTCACGATTCTGGCGAGTAACCTTGTTTGGGCTAAATCCAATCCATTGGATTTCATCAAATTTTTCGAATCTTCTTGACATTGTTTGTAGAGCATCAAGATTATTGTCAACTAGTATAAACCTTCTCCCAAGCTCTATAGCTGCATGTCCCGTCGTTCCGCTTCCAGCGAAAAAATCTAAGATTATGCCGTTCGGTGGTGATGACGCCTGAATCATTCGTCGTATTATTCCTAGTGGTTTTTGGGTTGGATAACCAGTTTTTTCTTTTCCGTTTGTTGGGACTATCGTGTGCCACCATGTATCAGTTGGTAGTTTTCCGCGAGCTGCCTTTTCAGGTCCAACTAGCGAAGGGGCCATATAAGGAATTCGCTCGACTTGTTCGGAATTGAATAGGTGTCTGCCCCGTTTTTTTGCATAAAACAGTATATTATCATGCTTTGGTGGCCACCTGTCTTTTGGTCGGCCACCGTAATCATATGCCCAAACGATCTCATTTAAAAATTGTTCTCTTCCGAAAATTTGATCTAGAAGAACCTTGCAATAATGCGCCTCTCTGTAATCGATATGGAAGTAAAGTGAGCCGTGTTCTGCCAAAACTCTGTGCGCCTCTGTAAGACGCGGTTCAAGGAAGGCTATATAGTCGTCAAAAATATCTTTGAATTTCATTGTTCCTATTTCAATGGTTTTGTAGCGCCTACCTTGAAAACCTATTCTATCCCCATTGTTCGTTTGCTGTACCGTTATTTGCGTTCTCGTCTGGTTTTTTCCGGTATTGAATGGCGGATCAATGTAAATCATATCTATTGACTCTGATGGTAATTTTCTTAGGACGTCGAGATTATCGCAGTAAAAAATGAGCCCGCGTGCGTCAAAATTTGTTTGAATCATGACTTTATCCGGTTTTCCAGAAAACCCTGCCGTTTGGTGACCTGGTCGAGCGCGACCAAGGTCTCCAACAGGGCCCGCATGTGCTTCAGGGGCACGGCATTCGGCCCATCCGACAGCGCCTGCGCGGGGTTGGGGTGCGTCTCCATGAACAGGCCGGCGATGCCGACGGCCACCGCCGCCCGCGCCAGCACCGGCACGAACTCGCGCTGGCCGCCGCTGCTGGTGCCCTGGCCACCGGGCAGCTGCACCGAGTGCGTGGCGTCGAACACGACGGGCGCGCCCGTCTCGCGCATGATGGCCAGACTGCGCATGTCCGACACCAGGTTGTGATAACCGAAGCTCACGCCGCGCTCGCAGGCCAGAAAGCGGTCTTCGCTCAGACCCGCCTCGCGCGCGGCGGCGCGCGCCTTGTCGATGACGTTTTTCATGTCCTGGGGTGCCAGGAACTGCCCTTTTTTGATGTTGACCGGTTTGCCGCTTTGCGCCACGGCACGGATGAAGTCGGTCTGGCGGCACAGGAATGCCGGCGTCTGCAGCACATCCACCACCGCAGCCACCTCGGGCACCTCGGCCTCGGTGTGTACGTCGGTCAGGACCGGCACACCGACGTCGCGCCGCACGCGTGCCAGAATCTCCAGCCCGCGCTCCCGCCCCGGACCACGGTATGACTGGCCACTCGAGCGGTTGGCCTTGTCGTAGCTGCTCTTGAAGATGAAGGGGATGCCAAGCTCGGCCGTGATGGCCTTGAGCTCGCCGGCCACGTCCATCTGCAGCTGCTCGCTCTCGACCACGCAGGGCCCAGCGATCAGAAAAAAAGGCCGGTGCAGGCCGACCTCGAATCCGCACAGATTCATGCCGATGCGACCTCCGGGGTGGTTTGTGGCGCGCGCTGCTGCTGGTGCCGCAGCGCCGCCGCGATGTAGGCGTTGAACAGCGGATGCCCGTCCCAGGGGGTGGACTTGAATTCGGGGTGGAATTGCACCCCCATGAACCACGGGTGTACGTCCTGCGGCAGCTCCACGATTTCGGTGAGTTGCTCGCGCTGGGTGAGGGCCGAAATCACCAACCCCGCCTGACGCAGCCGGTCCAGGTATTGGGTGTTGGCCTCGTAGCGGTGGCGGTGCCGTTCGGTGACCACCGGGCCGTAGATTTGGTAGGCGAGTGTGCCCGGCAGCACGTCGGCGCTTTGCGCCCCCAGCCGCATGGTGCCGCCCAGGTCGGTGTTGGCGTCGCGCTTTTGCAGTGTGCCGTCGGCGTCGAGCCATTCGTCGATGAGCGCGATCACCGGGTGCGGGGTGTGCGGGTCGAACTCGGTGGAGTTGGCGCCCTCCAGTCCCGCCACATGGCGCGCAAACTCAATCGTCGCCACCTGCATCCCTAGGCAAATGCCCAGGTAGGGCACGCGCTGCTCGCGCGCGTAGCGCGCGGCGCGGATCTTGCCCTCCACACCGCGCTTGCCAAAGCCACCCGGCACCAGGATGGCGTCGAAGCCACCCAGGCGCTCGGCGACTTTGTCGTCGTCCAGCGTTTCCGAGTCGATATAGGTGATGGCCACGCGCACGTGGTTTTTCAGGCCGGCGTGGCGCAGCGCCTCGTTGAGCGACTTGTAGCTGTCGGACAGGTCCACATACTTGCCGACCATGGCGATGCGCACCTCGCCCTGCGGGTGCTCGACCTCGTAGACCAAGTCGTCCCAGCGCTTGAGGTTGGCCGGCGGGGTGTGCAGGCGCAGCTTGTCACAGATCAGGCCATCGAGCCCCTGCTCATGCAGCACGCGCGGCACTTTGTAGATGGTGTCCACGTCGGGCATAGAGATCACGCCCCACAGCGGCACGTTGGTAAAGAGGCTGATCTTTTCGCGCTCCTCGTCGGGGATGACGCGGTCGGCGCGACACAGCAGCGCGTCGGGCTGGATGCCGATCTCGCGCAGCTTTTGCACCGTGTGCTGCGTCGGCTTGGTCTTGAGCTCGCCCGCGGCGGCGATGTAGGGCACGTAGGTCAGGTGCACGAAGGCCGCGTTGTTGGGCCCCAAGCGCAGGCTCATCTGTCGCGCCGCTTCCAGAAACGGCAGCGACTCGATGTCGCCCACCGTGCCGCCGATTTCGGCGATCGCCACGTCCACCCCTTCGGCACCACGCTGGATGAAGGTCTGGATTTCGTTGGTGACGTGCGGAATGACCTGCACCGTCTTGCCCAGGTAGTCGCCGCGGCGCTCCTTCTCCAGCACGGACTTGTAGATCTGGCCCGTGGTGAAGTTGTTGCTGCGCTTCATGCGCGTGGTGATGAAGCGCTCGTAGTGACCCAGGTCGAGGTCGGTCTCGGCGCCGTCGTCGGTGACGAACACCTCGCCGTGTTGGAACGGGCTCATGGTGCCCGGGTCGACGTTGAGGTAGGGGTCGAGTTTGATGAGGGTGACGCGCAGGCCGCGCGACTCCAGCAGCGCAGCCAGCGACGCGGAGGCGATGCCCTTGCCCAGAGAGGACACCACGCCGCCAGTGACGAACACGTATTTGGTCATGACGTTGGGCGGGCCGATCCCGGCCCGTCTATGGAAAGGCCGATTATAAAAGCCGCTGCGGTGCTGCCAGCCCCTCGTGAGCTTGCCACGCATGGCCCGCGAGCAGGCTGTCAGCGGTATAGTGCGCTCGCATGAAAGAACTCGACGGCAAATCCATCGTCCTTGGTCTGTCTGGTGGCATCGCCTGCTACAAGTCGGCGGAGCTGTGCCGCCTGTTGGTGCGCGCGGGTGCCGCGGTGCAGGTGGTCATGACCGAGGCGGCGGCTCAGTTCATCACGCCGGTGACGATGCAGGCCCTGAGCGGCCGGCCCGTCGTCACCACGCAGTGGGACTTGCGCGAGCCCAACGCCATGGCCCACATCAACCTGGGGCGCACGGCCGACGCCATCGTGGTGGCGCCCGCCAGCGCCGACCTGATTGCCCAACTGGCGCAGGGCCGCGCGGCCGAGATTTTGACCCTGCTGTGCCTGGCGCGGCCCATCGAGCGCGTGCCGCTGCTGCTGGCGCCGGCCATGAACCGCGAGATGTGGGCCCATCCGGCCACACAGCGTAACCTGGCGCAGGTGCAGGCCGACGGGGCCACCGTGCTGGGCGTGGGGCAGGGCGAGCAAGCGTGCGGCGAGGTGGGCGACGGCCGCATGCTGGAGCCCGAGGAGATTCTGGAGGACGTGGTGGCGTGCCTCAGCCCCCAGGTGCTGGCTGGGCAGCGTGTGCTCATCACCGCCGGGCCGACGTTCGAGGCCATCGACCCCGTGCGCGGCATCACCAACCACAGCAGTGGCAAGATGGGCTTCGCGCTGGCGCGCGCCGCGCGCGAGGCGGGGGCCGACGTGACGCTGGTGGCCGGTCCGGTGCATTTGCGCACGCCACGCGGCGTGCACCGGGTGGACGTGCGGTCGGCGCAGCAGATGCTGGACGCGGTGCTGGCGCACGTGCACGAGGTCAACATCTTCATCGCCGCCGCAGCGGTGGCCGACTGGCGTCCGGCGCAGGCGGCCACGCACAAGCTCAAGAAAGACGGCAGCGGGCAGCCACCGGCACTGACGTTCGTGGAAAACCCCGACATCCTCGCTACCGTGGCAGCCTCACCCCGGGCGCAGCGTGGCGAGTTGTATTGCGTGGGTTTTGCTGCCGAAAGCCACGACGTGCTGGCCCATGCCCAGGCCAAGCGGGTACGCAAGGGCGTGCCGCTGCTGGTGGGCAATATCGGCCCCGCCACTTTTGGGCGCGACGACAATGCGTTGTGGCTGGTGGATGAGCGCGAGACGGTGGAGCTGCCACCCGCCAGCAAGATCGCGCTGGCGCGGCAGTTGGTGCGCGAGATCGCGCGCCGACTCGGCACCGACGCCGGCGCGGGAGATCGCGGCCAGTAGGGGCTGCGGCCGCCCCTTCTGTCCACCAACGCCCGCTCAGGTAGCGGGGGCGCCGTCGGGCCGGATGCGGAACCACAGCGCATACAGCGCCGGCACGAACAGCAGCGTGATCGCCGTGCCGACGGCCACCCCGCCGATGAGCACGTAGGCCAGTGGCCCCCAAAAGCTGTCTTGCGTCAGCGGCACGAAGGCCAGCACCGCCGCCATGGCCGTCAGCACGACAGGCCGCGCGCG
This sequence comes from Tepidimonas sp. HKU78, assembly GCF_049860815.1. Taxonomy (NCBI): domain Bacteria; kingdom Pseudomonadati; phylum Pseudomonadota; class Betaproteobacteria; order Burkholderiales; genus Tepidimonas; species Tepidimonas sp. HKU78. The sequence goes on along the minus strand of NZ_CP187547.1, from coordinate 2,661,631 downwards.
TTGCACTGCCGCTTCCACCACGCCGTCGAATGGGCCCATGCCCGCTTCGAAATTGTCGGCCACCTGCTGCGTCAGGATGAGCGTGTTGCGCATCAGGATGCCCGCCAGCCCGGTCAACCCCAACAGTGCCACGAAGCCAAACGGTTGCTGAAAGACGAGTAGCGCCAGCACCGCCCCGATCAGGCCAAGGGGCGCGGTGGCCACCACCATGAACGTACCGGCAAAGGATCGCATCTGCAGCATGATGAAAATCAGCATCGCCGCCACCATCAGCGGTTGCAGTTTTTGGATCGAGAGGTTGGCTTTTTCGGACTGCTCCACCGAGCCTCCGATGGCCAGCCGGTATCCTGGGGGCAGCTCGGCGCGCACGGGTTCGAGCGCCTTCCAGACCGCGGCGGTCACATCGTTGGGCTGTGCGCCGTGGATTTCGGCCTGCACGGCCACGAACGGCTCGCGGTTATAGCGTTTGATGACGGGTTCTTCGTAGCGCACCTCCAGCGTGCCGAGCTGGGTCACGGGGACCTTGCGCCCGTCGCGGTTGAGCAGCTCCAGCCCGGCGAGCGACTGCACGTCCAGCCGGACACCCCCCGACGCGCCGCGCGCCACCAAGTCCACCGTGCGCGTGTCGCGCCGCAGCTGCGCCACGGGCACCCCGTCGAGCAAGAACTGCAGTTGCTGCGCCACGTCTTGCGGGGTCAGGCCCATCAGGCGCAGTCGATCGGCGTCGGCGCGCAGGTGCAGCACCGGCATGCGCTCGTCCCACTCCAGGTGCGGGTCCACGACGTGGGGGTTGGCTTCCATCACAGTGCGCACGCGGTGGGCGATGGCGCGTACCTGGTTGGGGTCGGGTCCAAAGACGCGGAACTGCACCGGCCATGCCACCGGGGGGCCGTACAGCAGCCGCGCGACGCGGATGCGCGCCTCGGGAAATTCGCCATCGCGAATGTGTTGTTGCAGCGCGGCGATGATGCGGTCGCGTCCCGCCTGATCGTGGGCCAGCACGATGAGCTTGCCAAACGCGGGGTTGGGCGGCTCGGGGTTGGCCGAGATGAAGAAGCGCGGCGCGCCCGCGCCCACGTAGGCCGACAGCGTCTTGACCTCGGGCATGGGCGACAAGATCGCCTCCAACCGGCGCACGGTGCGATCCGTCACCGCGATCGAGGTGCCTTGCGGCAGATAGACGCTGACCAACACCTCGGTACGGTCGCTGCTGGGGAAGAACTGTTTTTGCACGACCGTCGCCATGCCGACGGCCGACAGCACCAGCAGCGCCACCGTGCCCGCGACCACCGTCTTGCGGTGCACCACGCACCACGACACCAGCGCCCGCAGCCGCCGGTAGGCGGGCGTCTGGTACAGCGCATCGTGCGCGTGGCGCTGCTCAGGCGGCACGTCGCGCAGCAGCTTGACCCCCAGGTAGGGCGCAAAGGTCACCGCCACCACCCACGACACGAGGAGACTGACGCCCAACACCCAGAAGATGTTGCCCGCGTATTCGCCCACGCCCGAGCGCGCAAAGCCGATCGGTAAAAACCCTGCCACCGTCACCAGCGTGCCAAACAACATGGGGGCCGCGGTCACGTTCCAGGCGTGGGCCGCGGCGCGGATGCGATCCCAGCCTTCCTCCATCTTGACCAGCATCATCTCCACCGAGATGATGGCGTCGTCCACCAGCAGACCGAGCGAGATGATGAGCGCGCCGAGCGTGATGCGATCCAGGTTGATGCCCATGGCCTTGAAGACCAGAAAGCTCAAACCCAGCGTCACGGGGACCGCAATGCCCACGATCAGCCCGGCGCGCAGGCCGATGGCGAGCATGCTCACGCCCATGACCACGGCCACCGCGACCAGAAATTTGATCTGGAATAGGTCCACCGCCTTGCGGATGGCGTCGGCTTGGTTGGTGAGCTGCGTCAGCTCCATGCCCAGGGGCAGCTCGGCCTTTTCGGCTTGCAGGTAGCGCTCCAGCCGCTGGCCCAGCGCCAGGCCGTTTTCACCCTTGTTCATGACGACGCCAATCAGCACCGCGTCCTGCCCGCGCGCGCGCACGAGGTAGGTGGGCGGCTCTTCATAGCCGCGGCGGATGGTCGCAATATCGCCCAGGCGGATCACCTTTTGCCCGGCGCGGATGGGCAGCGCGGCCAGCGCCTGTGGGTCGGACAAATCGGCGTCGAGCCGAATGTACAAGCGCGGGCCGTCGGTTTCGAGCCGACCGGTGGGCACGAGCCGGTTGCTCGCGTCGATGGCCTCGAAGATCGCTTGCGGCGACAGCCCTAAGTTGACCAGGCGGGCACTGTCGAACTCGACGAATACGCGCTCGGTGCGCTCGCCGATCAGCACCGCTTTGTGCACCCCATCGATGCGCTGCAGCTGGTCGCGCAGGCGGTCGGCTTCGCGCGCCAGATCGGCCATGGGCAGACCCGGCGCGGTCAGCGACAGCAGGCTGAAGTACACGTCGGCGAAGTCGTCGTTGGCGATCGGGCCGATGACACCTGCGGGCATCTCGCGCTGGGCATCCCACATGCGTTTGCGCACCTGGTAGAACAGCTCGGCCACCTTGGCCTGCGGGGTGTAGTCGTGAAACTCCACCTGCAGCGTGGCCTGCCCGGGGCGCACGGTGGTTTCGATGCGGTAAAGGTACTCGACCTCTTGAATGCGTTTTTCCAGCCGGTCCACGACCTGCTGCTGCAGTTGCTGTGCGGTGGCGCCAGGCCACAGCACGTTGACCTGCATCACGCGCACGGTGAAGGCTGGATCCTCAGCGCGCCCCAGCGAAGCGAATGCGTAGATGCCGCCCAGCACGGACAAAATCAGCAGAAACAGGGTGACGGCGCGCTCGCGCACCGCCAGCGCCGACAGGTTGGGCAGGCTCATCGCGGCAGCTCCCGCACGGCCATGCCGGGCTGGATCAGGTGCGTGCCTAGCGCGATGACACGATCGCCCGCCTGCAGCCCGCCCTCGACCGTGGCGTGGCGGTCATCGGTGTGGTGCACGCGCACGGCGACCGGCTCAGGCCGCCCGTCACGCACGCGCCACACGCGCGGGCCCTCGCCGCGTTCGTCCAGCGCGCCGATGGGCACGCGCCAGCGGGTCGCAGCGGTCGCCGACGCACCGGGCAGCGCAAAGCGTGCGCTGACCACGCTGCCCAGCGCCACCGTGGCGGGCAAATCCGCCACGCTGTAGCGCGCGCGTCGGGTGCGCGCCAGCGCATCGACCATCGGGGCCGCCTCGCGCAGCCGCAGTGGGCGGCGCTGGCCGTCGGGCAGGATGGCTTCGCCTTGAGCGGGGGGCAGCACGCCGTCGGGGAAGTGGACCTCGACTTCGCGCTCGCCCGCCAGCGCGAGCACCGCCACCGGCTGGCCGGCACCCACCACCTGCCCCGGCTGGCCGCTGACGTCCACCAGCACGCCCGCCCCAGGGCTGCGCAACTGCGCATAGCCGCGGGCATTGCGCGCCTGCGCCAGCCGCGCGGCCGCAGCGTCGCGGCGGCTTTGCGCCTCGCGCAGCGTCAACTCGGCGCGATCGAGTGCCTGGGCACTCACGAAAGAGCGCGACTGCAGCTCCCGCACACGTGCCACGTCGGCCTGCGCGGTGCGCCATGCCGATTCGGCCGCCGCGGCGTCGGCTTCGGCGGCACGCACCGCTTGCTCCAGGTCCGCCGGGTCCAGCTCGAACAGCACTTGGCCAGCACGGACCGTCTGCCCCGCGTCCACGCGCCGGGCCAGGATGCGCCCGCCCACCTGGAACGCCAAGGGTGCCTCGACGCGCGCGCGCACGGTGCCCGACAGGCCCTGTGCCGCTCCGAGGGCCGGTTCGATCGTGGCGGTGCGCACGAGTGGCGGCGCGGCCGCCTCCGCAGCGGCATCGGGCCCGCGCTGGCAACCCAGCAAGCCAGCAGCGGCCACCACCACCATCACACGGGCGCTCCACAGACGTTGGTATCGCAAAAGCATTTTGGCTATTCCAGTCCAACCACGATAATTGAACGGAATCGTACCGTAAATGAAAAACTCCAGCCGCCGTTCATGCCTAACGCAACGCCCCGAGGCCGCCCCGTCGATCGTCGCAAGGACGAGGCGATCCTGCGCGCGGTGCGACGCGTGCTGCAGCGCGATGGTCCATCTGCCGTGACGATGGAGCGCATCGCCCACGAGGCAGCGGTATCCAAGGCCACGCTGTACCGGCGCTATCCGAGCCGACAGGCGCTGCTCGAGGCACTGGTGAACCGGGACGCGGAGCGCGTCTTTCGCGCGTTATACTGCAGCCGACTGCCGGACCGGGGGATGTGCGCACACAGCTGGAGGCATTCGTGGTCGATCTGGCCGGGTTGCTGTGCGGGCCGGACCATCGGCGCTATCTGCAGGCGTTGGGCGACCTGCCGCGCGCCGGGGTGGATCTACAGGGCATCTGGCGACGTGGCCCGGCCCAAGCGCACGGCCGTTTGGCCGCCTTTCTGGCGTCGGCGCACGCCAACGGGCACTTGCACTGCGACGATCCCGCCGCGGCGGCGGAGCTGCTGCTCGGCATGGCGGTGGGGCTGGATTTGGTGCGGTCGCTATACCGGGTGCCGCAGCAGCGCTATCGACTGGCGGCGCGGCGCACCCATGCCGAATACGTCGTGGACCTGTTTCTCCGTTGCTACGCGCCCGAAAACCGCGCGACCGATCCTTAGGGTGGGTCGACCGTCAGCGCTGCACGCAAGGCCGCTTCATCGACGCCTTCCACTTCCACGCGCTTGGTTCGGGCCGTGTGGCCTTGTACGATGCGCACGCGCGAGCGCGGCACTCCGCAGCGCTGCGCCACGAACGAAACCAGCTCCGCGTTGGCCGCGCCGTCCACGGGTGGGGCGTGCAGTTGCAGCTTCGGTTTGCCGTCGTGCTCGCCAACCACGCGGGTCTGGCGCGCGCCGGGTTGGCAATAGATGACGATATGGGCCATGTCATCTCAACGCGATGCCAAGCGCATTTTGTATCATGGCCCGTCATGACCATCATCGACACCCTGAAACGTTGGGCGGGGGAAGACTGGCAAGTTCGGGACACCGCGCTCAGGCGCAATGTGCGCGTGTTGGGTTTGGCAGCGTGGGTTTTGCTGATCCTCAATGTCGCACACATGGGGGTCTTCGTCTTGCTGCGCTTCGATGATCCCATTCGCGATGCATGGGCGCGGCAGATCGTGCTGGCCCACGGCGGGATGGCTGTCGTCGCGGTCACGATCGCGGTGCTTGCGCGCCGCGTGCACGGCGCAGCGGAACTCACTCGCTGGCATCGCGGGTTGCCTTTGGTCGCCGCCGTGCTGATCATCGCCTGGGCGATCGCCGTTACCGTTATCGACCAAGCGGTCACGGCGAGTGTCAATGCCTATGTCAATGCGATGATCGCTATGGCGATCGTGTACCTGTTTCGGCCAGCCACCGCGCTGATCGTGTTGACCCTGGCCTGGGCTGGGCTGGCCGGGGTGCTGGGGTGGATGGTGTCAGATCCGGCCCAACTGGCCACGAGTCGCATGAATGCGGTGACCGCCACGGCGCTGGCGATGCTGATCAGCGTCCTGTCGTGGCGCCATTTCGTCCGTACCGAGCTGCTGCAACGCGCGCTGGCTGAGAGCAATCGCCAGCTGCAGGCGCAGCGTGCCGAGCTGGAGCGGCTTGCCAACAAAGATGCTTTGACGGGGCTGCTCAACCGACGCGAGTTCGAGCGTCAGGCTGCGCTCGAGCTGGCGCGGGCACGGCGGCTGGGAAGTCCGCTGGCACTGTTCATACTCGATCTGGATCATTTCAAGGCGGTCAACGACACGCACGGGCATGCGGTCGGCGATCAGGTACTGGTGGGGGCGGCCACGCGCATGTCGCGCTCGATCCGGCAAACCGACCGGCTGGCCCGCTGGGGTGGGGAAGAATTCGTGCTGCTGTTGCCCGACACCGGTTGCGAGAGCGCATCTTTGTTGGCAGAGAAGCTGCGGCACGCGGTGGGGGATGCACCGATGCCGGGGATGGGTTCGAGCGTGACGGTCAGCATTGGAGCCGTCGTGGCGCGTGGCGATGACCTTCCGGACTGGCCGGTGTTGCTGAGGATGGCAGATGAGGCGCTGTATCAAGCCAAGCGCGAAGGCCGCAACCGCGCGTTCGTTCGCTGCCTCAAATCGGACCGATCGTCCCTAGCAAAAAACGAAACCCGCTGACTGGGCGGGTTTGGATTGGTGCCGCAAAGAGGATTCGAACCTCCGACCTACTGATTACGAATCAGTTGCTCTACCAGCTGAGCTATTGCGGCAGGCGACTTTCGGGCTGGGTGCCAGAAGTATCGCGAAACCCAAATTATAACGCGATGTGGGGTGGGTGGTCAGGCAGGTGGGTTCTCTTCGAGGTGGTAGCGCGTGATGCGCTCGACTTCGTTTTTCGAGCCGAGGATGACGGCCACACGCTCGTGCAGACTGCGCGGGACGATGTCGAGGATGCGGCGGCGTCCGTCGGTGGCCGCGCCGCCAGCCTGCTCGACGATCCAGCCCATGGGGTTGGCCTCGTACATCAGGCGCAGTTTGCCCGGTTTGGTCGGCTCGCGCTTGTCCCACGGGTACATGAACACCCCGCCGCGCGAGAGGATGCGGTGCACGTCGGCCACCATGGAGGCGATCCAGCGCATATTGAAATCCTTGCCGCGTGGGCCTTCTTTGCCGGCCAGACACTCCTCGATGTAGCGCCGCACCGGCGGGGCCCAGTGGCGCCAGTTGCTCATGTTGATGGCAAACTCTTGTGTGTCCTCGGGGATGCGCACCTGGTCTTGCGTGAGCACCCAGGCGCCCTGTTCGCGGTCGAGAGTAAACAACGCTACGCCATTGCCCACCGTGAGCACCAGCGTCGTCTGCGGCCCGTAGATGCAGTAGCCCGCCGCCACCTGCTGTCGGCCTGGCTGCAAGAAGTCCGCTTCGCATACCGGATCGACGACGGTGGGATCCTCGTGCACGCGCCGCAGCACCGAAAAGATGGTGCCGATGCTGACGTTGCAGTCGATGTTGCTGGAGCCATCGAGCGGGTCGAACAACAGCAGGTATTCACCCTGCGGGTAACGGTTGGGGATGGGGTGGATGCCGTCGAGCTCCTCGGACGCCATGGCCGCCAAGTGCCCGCCCCATTCGTTGGCTTCGATGAGCACCTCGTTGGCGATGACATCGAGCTTTTTTTGGACCTCGCCCTGGATGTTTTCGCTGCCAGCGCTGCCCAGCACGCCGCCCAAGGCACCCTTGCCGACGGCGATCGCGATGCGCTTGCAGGCGCGTGCCACCACCTCCAGCAGCAGCCGCAGCTCCGGCGTGATGGTGCCGTGCACGCGCTGCTGCTCGATCAGGTAGCGGGTGAGGGAGACGCGGGATTCGCTCATGTCACAGACTCCAGCGGGGACAGTGGTTCAGTCGGCCAGGGCGCGCGTGACGACCTCGCGCACGTCGGTGCTGAGCGACGGGTGCTCGGCCACGGCCTCGATGGCTTGGCTCGCCGCGCTGCGGTACGGTTCGGCCAGTTTGCGCCAGCGGTCGAGCGCGCGCGCCAGGCGGGCCGCCACCTGCGGGTTGAAGGCATCGATCTCCAGCACGCGCTCGCGCCAGAACGCATAGCCCGCACCATCGGCACGGTGGAAACCCGCTGGGTTGGCGTGGCAGTAGGTGCTGATGAGGCTGCGCGCACGGTTGGGGTTACGCAGATGGAAGTCGGGGTGGTGCAGCAGTGCCTGCACGCGCGGCAGCGCGTCGCCGTTGCGGTCGGGCGCGCTGGCTTGCAGCGCAAACCATTTGTCCAGTACCAGTTCTTCGTGCTGGAACAGCGTGTGGAAGCGCTCCAGCGCTGGCGCGGCCAGTTCGTGCCCCGCGTGCACCAGGGCCGACAGCGCCTGGTAACGGTCGGTCATGTTGGTGGCGTCCTTGAAGCGCTGGTAGGTCTTGCCCGGCCAGACGGGGTTGCCGTTGTCGCGCGCCGCCAGGCACAGCATGTGCAGGGCCAACCCTGCCAGGGCGCGGCGTCCGGCCGAGACGGGGTCGGGCCGGTACGCGCCGTTGTCGCGGTGCGCCTCGAAAGCCCACATCCAGTCCTCGTGCAGCGCGTGCGCCAGTTGCTGGCGCATGGCCTCGCGCACCGCGTGGATGCGCTGCGGATCGACCTCGTCGAGCTGTTCGGCAATGTAGGTCTCTGCTGGGGGCGTGAGGACGAGTTCCTTGAACGCGGCATCCAGCGCCGGGTGGCGCAGCACGTCGCGCATGGCCTGCACGGTGGCAGCGTCCAGCGGCTCGTGCACGGGGCCGTCGGCGCGCACGGCCGCCAGGGCGCGGCGCAACAGCAGCTGCTGGCCGGCTTCCCAGCGGTTGAAGGGGTCGGTGTCGTGTGCCAGCAGCACGCGCAGCTCGTCGTCGGTCAGCGCGTGCTCCAGAATGACCGGTGCACTAAAGCCCCGCAGCAGCGAGGCGATGGGCGCTGTATCCACCCCTTCGAAGACCACGCGCGTCTCGGGTTCGTGCAGCACGATCAGGCGTTCGGTGCCGGGCAGTGTGTGCCCCTGGTGGTCCAGCAAGCCCATCGCCACGGGGATGACGAAGGGCAGTTTGTCGGGCTGCCCCGGCGTGGGCGGGCAGCTCTGGCGCAGCGTCAGGGTGTAGGTGCGCGCGGCGGGGTCGTAGTCGCTGCTGACGTGTACCCGCGGGGTGCCGGCTTGGCTGTACCAGCGCTTGAACGGCTCCAGCAGCCGTGCCAACTCGCTGCCGGGGTTGGCGTCGGCCATCGCCTGGGCAAAGTCGTCGCAGGTCACGGCCTGGCCGTCGTGGCGCTCGAAGTACAAGTTCAGCCCCCGGGCAAAACCCTCGCGCCCGACGAGTGTTTGCATCATGCGCACCACTTCGGCGCCTTTTTCGTACACCGTCACGGTGTAGAAATTGTTGATCTCGGCGTACTGGTCGGGCCGTACCGGGTGTGCCATGGGGCCGGCGTCCTCAGGGAACTGCACCGTGCGCAGCACGCGCACGTCCTCGATGCGGCGCACCGCGCGCGCCGAGGGGCTGCCTGCCATGTCCTGGCTGAACTCTTGGTCGCGAAAAACGGTCAGGCCTTCCTTGAGGCTGAGCTGAAACCAGTCGCGGCACGTGACGCGGTTGCCGGTCCAGTTGTGGAAATACTCATGCGCCACCACCGACTCGATGTGGGCGTAATCCGCGTCGGTGGCCGTCGCCGGGTTGGCCAGCACGTACTTGGTGTTGAAGATGTTGAGGCCCTTGTTCTCCATCGCGCCCATGTTGAAGTCGCTGGTGGCGACGATCATGAAGCGCTCCAAGTCCAACGGCAGGCCAAAGCGCGTCTCGTCCCAGGCGATGGCGGCCATGAGCGAGTGCATGGCGTGCTCGGTTTTATCCAGGTCGGCTGGGCGTACGTAAATCTGCAACAGGTGGTCGGTGCCGCTGCGGCTGCGGATGGGCTGGCTGCGGCAGACCAGGTTGCCCGCCACCAGCGCAAACAGATAGCACGGCTTGCGGTGCGGGTCGACCCAGCGCGCCCAGTGGCGGCCGTCGTCGAGCTCGCCTTGCTCCACCAGGTTGCCGTTGGACAGCAGCACGGGGTAGCGCACCTTGTCGGCGCGCAGCGTCACGGTGTAGGTGGCCATGACGTCGGGCCGATCCAGGAAGTAGGTGATGCGTCGGAAGCCTTCGGCCTCGCACTGGGTGAAAAACGTGCCCTGGCTGACGTACAGCCCCATGAGCTGGGTGTTTTTTTCGGGACAGCAGGTGGTGAAGATTTCGAGCTCGAACGGCTCGGGCCCGGCAGGCAGGTTTTCCAGCACGAGCTGCGTGCCATCGTACTTGAAGCTGGTGCCCTGGCCGTTGACGAGCACGCGCGCCAAGTTGAGGTCTTCGCCGTCGAGGCGCAGCGGCTGCGGGGGCAGATCCGGGTTGCGGCGCACGCGCATGCGGTTGAGCACACGCGTCTTGGCCGGGTCGAGGTCGAACGTCAGGTCGACCGAGTCGATCCAGTACGCCGGAGGGGTATAGTCTTCGCGGCGGACGATGCGGGGGGAGCCTTCGCGGGCAGCGGTCATGGTGTCATCCTGTGGGGCTTGCCGGGGTCAGACGCCTTGCTTGAGCGAGGCTTCGATGAAGACGTCGAGATCGCCGTCCAGCACTTTCTGGGTGTTGGAGACTTCGACGTTGGTGCGCAAATCCTTGATGCGGCTTTGGTCCAGCACGTAAGAGCGGATCTGATGCCCCCAGCCGACATCGGTCTTGGTGGCTTCGAGCTGCTGCTGGGTTTCCATGCGCTTGCGCATCTCCAGCTCATAGAGCTTGGAGCGCAGGCGCTGCCACGCCAGATCGCGGTTGGAGTGCTGGCTGCGGCTGTCCTGCGCCGTCACCACGATGCCGGTGGGGATGTGCGTCAGTCGAACGGCCGAGTCGGTCTTGTTGATGTGCTGGCCACCCGCGCCGCTGGCGCGGTAGGTGTCCACGCGCACGTCGGCGGGGTTGATCTCGACCTCGATCGAGTCGTCGATTTCCGGATAGACGAACACCGAGGCAAACGAGGTGTGGCGCCCACCCGAGGAGTCGAAGGGCGATTTGCGCACCAGGCGATGCACGCCGGTTTCGGTGCGCAGCAGGCCAAAGGCATAGTCGCCCTCGACCTTGATGGTGGCGCTCTTGATGCCGGCGGTGTCGCCGGGCTGCTCGTCTTCGACCGTGGCTTTGAAGCCCTTGCGCTCGGCATAGCGCAGGTACTGGCGCAGCAGCATTTGCGCCCAGTCGCAGGCTTCGGTGCCGCCCGCGCCGGCTTGGATGTCGATGAAGCAGTTGTTCGGGTCCGCCGGGTTGTTGAACATGCGGCGGAACTCCAGCCGCTCGACCTCGGGCGCGATGCGCTCGACGTCGGCCTCGATGGTCTCCAGGCCCGCGTCGTCGTCCTCGGCGCGCGACATCTCGAACAACTCGGTATTGTCGGCCAAATCCTGTGCCAGCCGGTCGAGCACCAGCACCACGTCCTCGAGCGACTTCTTTTCCTTGGCCAGCTCCTGCGCGCGCTTGGGGTCGTTCCACACGCCCGGGTCTTCCAGCGCGGCGTTGACCTCGGACAGCTTCAGCGCCTTGGCGTCGTAGTCAAAGAAACCTCCGCAAGTCGGCGACGCGCTGCGTCAGATCTTGCAGTCGGTGGGACAGGGCGTTGAGGCGTTCGGCTTCCATGGGCAAGGCTTTCTGCGTGCGTTTCTTTGAGCGGATTTTTCCAACCCTCCATTTTCGCACGGGGGCGCGCCCGCCGCGTGCCCCGGCCCGGTGGCGAGTGCCGGCGCCGGCCTCAGTGGCGCCGACCCAGCTGCGCCAACAGCATGCCCGCCACGATGAGCGCCGCGCCGCCCCAGCCGCGCCAGCCGATGGCCTCGCCTAGGATCCACCAGCCGCCGATGGCGGCGAAGACCCCTTCGCTGCTGTAGATGACCGCCGCGTGCGAGGCTTTGGCCGAGCGCTGGGCGACGACCTGCAGGGTGTAGGCGATGCCGATCGACAGAATGCCGCCCCACGCGATGGCGCCCGCCGCGCCCAGCAATGCGTCCAAGGCGATCGGCTCGTCGCGCCCCACGGCAGCCACCCACGACAGTGCGCCTGCCACCGCGTATTGCACCACCGACAGGCGGATGGCGTCGTGGCGGCGCGCCCAATGGCTAACCAGCAGTACGTGCACCGCCCACAGGCCGGCGCTGATGAGCTGCAGCCAATCCCCCGGCGCAATCGTGGCGTCGGGCTTGACGGACAGGAAGTACAGCCCCGCAGTCGCCAGCGCCACGGCCAGCCACACGGGCAGGCCGACTGGCTGGCCCAACAAGCGCATCAAGATGGGCACCAGCACCACGTACAGGCCCGTGATGAAGCCCGCGTTCGAGACGGTGGTGCCCAGCAGGCCGACTTGCTGCAGGTTGATGGCGGCAAACAGCACCAGGCCCAGCAGCGCGCCGTCACGCCACAACCCGGTGCTGTCGATGCGCGGCACGGCGGCAAACGGGCCGCCGCGCCACCACCACAGCGGCGCGATCAGCGCCAGCCCCAACATCAGACGCGCAGCGGTGTAGGTGAAGGGGCCGACACTATCCATGCCCAGCTGTTGCGCCACGAAGGTCGAGCCCCAGATTGCCGCGGTGAGCAGCATGAGCAGGTCGGTTTTCCAGGTAGAAGCCGCCATGTCACGCGCCTCCACCGGCGCCGATGGCGTCGTCGGCCGCCTCGAGGTGGGCCTCGAACAGCGTGGCCACCTGCCGTGGTTGGTCGTGGTGCAGCATGTGTCCGGCGTCGTCCACGCGCGCGATGCGGCAGCGCGGCACGGACTGCAGACGCCGGTGGTACTCCGCCAGCGAGTGCTCGCCCCGCGGGAACCACTGTGTCAGGCTGTCATCGCTGGCTTCGACCGCCAGCACGGGGGCCGTGATGGCGGCGTAGATCGCCAGCACCTCGTCCACCCGGTAGAGATGGCTGCTGCGCACCTTGTGTGCCACGTCGCCCAGGATGACCCAGTCGCCCTCCGGGCGTGCCGGATCGAGCGGGCGCGCCCAGTGGCTGGCCAGCCAGCGCGCCCGGTCTTCGGGTAGGCGGCGGTTGGTTTTCATCAGGCGCCGGGCCACGCCATCGAGGCCGGTGTAGGTTTTGAGCGTGAGTTCGCCGCGCGCCAGTTGGTGCAGCTCGTCCATCCACGCCGCGTAGCGCCGCGGGGCCTGCTCGGGTCGGGTGGCGGGCAGGCCAAATCCCTCCAGATTGACCAGGCGTCGCACCCGCGCCGGGCGCACACCCGCGTAGAGCATGGCCACGTTTCCGCCCATGCTGTGGCCGACCAGGTCGATCGGGGCATCCGGTGCGCGCCCCAGGCGGGCGTTGATGCGCTCGATCAAGAAGTCGAGATCGGCCAAGTAGTCGGCAAACAGGTAGTGGTCCGCGTTGCCGTAGGGGGGTGGGGCTGCGGTTTGTCCGGCGAGGTGCGCCGCGCGTGTCAGGCCAAAGCCGCGCCAGTCCGGTGCGATGCAATGGCGCTCGGTGGCCAGCGCATCGACGACGAACTGCCACGAGGCCGAGACGTCCATCCAGCCATGCAGCAGCCACAGCGGCGGGCGTGCCGGGTCGGGCTCCCCCCATTCGCGCAGGTGATAGCGTTGGTCACGCACAGTCACGAACGTGCTGCGCGAGCGGCGTCGAACTTGGTACATTCCCAGCATTATTCCCAAGACGACGGGGGAGACACGCCATGCCCAGTCAAGTGCACGACAGTCGCCACGCGGTGCCCGACTCCTACCCGGTGCTCTACACCACCTTTCGCTGGCACGTGCCGGCGAGCTTCAACATCGCGCAGGTGTGCGTGCGGCGTTGGGCGGAGGATCCCGAGCAGGCGCAGCAGCCCGCCATTATCGAAGACGGGCCGGGCCTGACGCGGCCACGTCGCCACACCTTTGCCGATTTGGCCAGCGAGGCCAACCGCTTGTCGCACGCCCTGCGGCTGCTGGGCGTGCGCCGCGGCGACCGGGTGGCCATCGTGTTGCCGCAGCGGTTCGAAACGGCGGTGGCCTACATGGCCGTGCTGCAGCTGGGCGCGGTGGCGGTGCCGCTGTCGCAGCTGTTCGGGCCGGAGGCGCTGGAGTACCGCTTGCAGGACAGTGCAGCCGTGGTGGCGCTGGTGGACGACACCACCGGCCCCGGCGTGATGGCGGTGCGCCCCCGCTGCCCGGCGCTGCGCCACGTGGTGGGGCTGACGGGGGCATTCGATCCGGAGGCCATCGACTGGCCGCACGCGCGCGACGGCCTGCGCGCCGACTTCGCCCTCGTCGAGATCGCCGCCGATGACCCTGCCATCCTCATCTACACCAGCGGCACCACCGGCAACCCCAAGGGTGCCCTCATTCCCCATCGCGCGCTCATCGGCAACCTCAGCGGCTTCGTCTGTAGCCAAAACTGGTTTGGCTTCGACCCCGCCGATCCGCGCCAACGCAGCCAGGCCATCTTCTGGAGCCCAGCGGACTGGGCCTGGACTGGGGGGCTGATGGACGCGCTGCTGCCGACGCTGTACTTTGGGCGGCCCATCGTCGCGTGGCATGGGCGTTTCGATCCGCTGCAGGCGTTTGCTCTGCTCGAGCGCCACCGCGTCACGCACACCTTTTTGTTCCCGACCGCACTCAAGGCCATGATGAAGGCGGTGCCCGAGCCCCGGCGCCGCTACCGCCTGCGCCTGCAGGCCATCATGAGTGCGGGCGAGGCGGTGGGGGATGCGGTGTTCGCCTACTGCCGCGAGCAGTTGGGCGTGACCGTCAACGAGATGTTCGGTCAGACCGAGATCAACTACGTGGTGGGCAACTGTGCGCGCTTGTGGCCGGCCCGCCCGGGTAGCATGGGCCGTGCCTACCCGGGACACCGCGTCGCCGTGCTGGGCGACGATGGACAGCCCGTGCCCTGCGGCACGCTGGGCGAAGTGGCGGTGCACCGGCGCGACGTGCACGGTGAGCTGGATCCGGTGTTCTTTCTGGGCTACTGGGGCAATGACGCCGCCACGCGCGCCAAATACACCGGCGACCCGCTCGACAGTTGGTGTCGCACCGGGGACTTGGCCGTGCAGGACGCCGATGGCTATTTTTGGTACCAGGGGCGGGCCGACGACGTCTTCAAGTCCGCCGGTTACCGCATTGGCCCGGGCGAGATCGAAAACTGCCTGCTCAAGCACCCGTCGGTGGCCAACGTGGCCGTCGTGCCCATGCCCGATCCGGAGCGCGGCAACGTGGTCAAAGCCTACATCGTGCTCACGCCCGAATGGGCGGCTCGACGCGAGCGCTGCGCCGATCCCACCACCGAGTTCGATGCCCCGCTGCTGGCCGAGTTGCAGGCGCACGTCAAGGGCCAACTGGCACCCTACGAGTACCCGAAAGCCGTCGAGTTCATCGACGCCCTGCCCATGACCACCACGGGCAAGGTGCAGCGCCGCGTGCTGCGCCAGCGTGAACTGGAACGGGCCGCGGCGAAGCCTTGATGGGCGCCATCCGCGCTCAGCGATCGTTTTCTTAGGAGCCTGACCACACCATGACCTTACCCCATGTCTCTCTCGGCACCAGTGGCTTGTCGGTCAGTCGTATCTGTCTCGGCACGATGACCTTCGGCGAACAGGTGGCCGAAGCCGACGCGCACGCCATCCTGGACCACGCGCTGGCACGCGGTGTGGATTTCGTCGATACCGCCGAGATGTACTCGGTGCCCGCGCGTGCCGAGACCTACGGCGCGACCGAGACCATCATCGGCCGCTGGCTGGCGGCGCGGCCCGGCGTGCGCCAGCGCATCGTGCTGGCCACCAAGGTGGCGGGGCCCTCGCGCGGCATGCCGTGGATCCGGGGCGACGACGCCGGCCTGACCAAGGCCGAGATCATCACCGCCTGCGAGGGCAGCCTGCGCCGCCTGCGCACCGACTGGATCGACCTGTACCAGATCCACTGGCCAGCGCGCCATGTGCCGATGTTTGGCGTGCTCTCGTTCGATCCGGCCAAGGACAAGCCTTGTGCCAGCATCCAGGAGCAGCTCGAGGCACTCGACACCTTGGTGCGCGCGGGCAAGGTGCGGGCCGTGGGCCTGTCCAACGAAACGCCCTACGGCGTGCACGAGTTCGTGCGTCTGGCCGAGCAGCACGGCCTGCCGCGCGTGGCGACGGTGCAAAACCCGTATTGCCTCATCAACCGCAGTTACGAGAACGGCCTGGATGAGACCTGCTACCGCTTGGGTGTCGGGCTGCTGGCTTACTCGCCGCTGGGTTTTGGATTGCTGACGGGCAAATACGACGACACCGGGCTGGTGCACGCAGGGCCGCCGCAGGGGCGCATGGCGTTGTTCGAGAGCATGCGCAAGCAACGCTGGGGGCGCCCGGAGGCGCTGACCGCAGCGCGCCGCTACAACGCGCTGGCGCGCGAGCATGGGCTCACCCCCACGCAACTGGCGCTGGCGTTTTGCTACCACAACTGGCGCGTGGCCAGCACCATCATCGGTGTGACGTCGCTGGCCCAGCTCGACGCCTGCCTGGACGCGTGGGACGTGACCCTGTCGCCCGAGCTGCTGGAGGCGATCGACCGCATTCGCTGGGAGATACGCGACCCGGCGCAGTGAGCGGGTGCAGCGGCGGTCGCCGCCGACGCTGGCACAATCGCGCGCACGGACCGATACCGACGACGGTCCGCAGGAGATGAGGCGTGTCTGAGGGAATCCCTGTTCTGGCGCCGCTGGTGGCGGTGCTATTGGCCTATTTGGTGGGGTCGCTGTCCTTTGCCGTGGTGGTCAGCCGCCTCATGGGACTGAGCGACCCCCGCACCTACGGCAGCAAAAATCCGGGCGCCACCAACGTGTTGCGCTCGGGCAACAAGGTGGCGGCGGCGCTGACGTTGCTGCTCGATGCTTTCAAGGGCTGGCTGCCCGTGTGGTGCATCGCCCAGTGGGGTAGCGCCTGGGGGCTGGGGGGCGGGACGCTGGCAGCCGTCGCCCTGGCGGCATTTCTCGGGCATTTGTTCCCGGTGTTCTTCCGCTTCCGGGGCGGCAAAGGCGTGGCTACGGCAGCCGGTGTGCTGCTGGCATTCGAGCCGTGGTTGGGGCTGGCGGTGATCGCGAGTTGGATCCTGATCGCGGTATTTTTCCGTTATTCCTCGCTGGCAGCCATCGTCGCGGCGGTTTTTGCGCCGTTGTACTACTGGTTTGGTGACGGCGTGGCGTGGACGGTGCAGGCACCGGTGGGTTTGGCGGTGGCGGTCATGAGTCTGCTGCTGCTGTGGCGCCACATGGGCAATATCCAGCGCCTGCTGGCGGGGCAAGAAAGCAAGATCGGCAGCAAGAAGTCTGGCGCCGGTCGCTGATCGGCGCGCCTCAGCGCCGCAGCGCCAGGCGCGACAGTTGCAGCAGCCTTGGGTGATCTAGCCGTACCCGCACGGCACTGCTGGGCACGCTCGCCTCGATGGCGGTCGCCTCCTGGCGGGTGTCGATGAGCTCGGACTCGAGCACCGGGTGCCCGTCGGCGTCGAGGACGGCGCTGACCCACGGCTCGCTCGGTGCGCCGCTGCGGCGCAGCACCACGGCGACGCGCCCATCGGCGAGGCGCACGTAGGTGCCGGGCGGGCAGATGCCCAGCGTCTGCACCAGCGCGCGCCCGATCTCGTCGAGCTGTCCTTCAGGGCGGACCAGCAGCACGCGGGCGGATTCGGTGACATCGCGTCCGGGGCGTGTCTCCCGCGGGCTCAGTAGTGCGGTGTAGCGGTCCATGCGCTGCAGCAGGCGCACCGCGGGGTCGGTGCTGTCGGGTTCGTGGTGCTGCTCGACGATGTCGAGCCAGCGCGGATCGCGCACCCCGCATTCGCGCAGCCACTGGGCCCCTCGCGCCGCGTGGGTGTCGATGAGCGCGCGCTGCTCGGGCGTGGGGGGCGTGGGCTGGGCGACCAGCGCATCCTGCAGCCGGGTCATGCCGATGTTCATGGTCAGCGCGGCGCGCTCCAGCGCATCACGCTCGGGCGCCGGCAGGCCAATGACGGGGGCGAGCAGCCGGCACATGGCCCAGCAGGCCATCGCATGCGCGGCGCTGTAGCCCACCGTGGTCGATGCCGTGAGCTGGAACAGCCAGTACAGCGTCGCGTCCTCGTCGAGCGCAAGCCGCTTTTGTGCCTCACCCAGCAGCCGCTCCAGCCGCTGGGTCAGATCGGGGTATTGCTGCGGGGCGGCCAGTAGTGCGGCGAGCTGGGTTTCCAGCCCCGTCCAGCGGGCCATCCAGTCCGGCATCGCATCGTAGGCGGGATCGGGTGCGGCGGTCAGCGCCATGGCGACTCCTGCGGGGCGGCGCGCTGGGGTCAGTCGCGGAAGTTGGTAAAGCTCAACGGCAGCTCCGCCATCTCCTTGCGAATGAGCGCGATGGCAGTCTGCAGATCGTCACGCTTGGCGCCACTGACGCGTACCGCGTCGCCTTGGATGGCGGCTTGCACCTTGAGCTTGCTGCCCTTGATGAGCTGCTGGATTTTTTTCGCGTCCTCGGTGGCGATGCCGCTGCGCACGCGCAAGACTTGCTTGACGCGGTCGCCGCCGATCTTCTCGACTTTTCCAGGGTCCAGAAAGCGCACATCGACGTTGCGCTTGGCCAGTTTGGCGCGCAGGATGTCTTCTACCTGCTGGCGCTGGAAGTCGCTGTCGGCGGTGATGGTGATGTCATGGTCCTTGAGTTCCACGGCAGCGCTGGAGCCTTTGAAATCGAAGCGAGTGCCGATTTCGCGTTGGGTCTGCTCGACGGCGTTTTTGACTTCGACCAGGTTGGGTTCGAGCACGGTATCGAACGACGGCATGGATGGGGTCCTTGGAATCAGGCAAGCGGGTTTGCGACAATCCGTGCATGGTAGTCGAGAACCACGTGCCGTTGCAGCCCCTCAATACGTTCGGCATCGCGGCGCGCGCGCACCGCCTGGCGCGCATCCGCAGCGAAGACGACGTGTTGGCCCTGGTGCGCCATCCGGATTGGCGGCCACAGGAGACTTTCATCCTGGGCGGGGGCAGCAACATCGTGCTCACGGGGGACTTGCGCCAGCTGGTGCTCAAAGTCGAGATCCCGGGCCGGCGCCTGCTGCGCGAGGACGAGCGCGGCTGGCTGGTGGAGGCCGGTGCCGGCGAGCGCTGGCACGCCTTCGTGGAATGGACGCTGGCGCAGGGTTGGCCGGGGCTGGAGAATCTGGCGCTCATCCCCGGCACGGTGGGGGCGGCACCGGTGCAAAACATCGGCGCCTATGGGGTCGAGCTGCAGGACCGCTTCCATTCGCTCGACGCCATCGACCTGGAGACTGGCGAGCGCCTGACCTTGCGGCACGAGCACTGCGCGTTTGGTTACCGCGACTCGGTCTTCAAGCATGCGCGCGCGGGTGCATGCGGCATGGGGCTTAAGGGCCGCGCACTGATCACCCGCGTGCGCTTCTGGCTGCCGCGACTGTGGCGGCCCGAGCTGGGATATCAGGATCTGGCGCGCAAGGTGCTCGAAACCGGAATCGCCCATCCGACGCCGCGACAGATTTTTGACTGGGTGTGCGAGATTCGGCGCGCCAAGCTACCCGACCCGGCCGTCCTGGGCAACGCGGGCAGCTTTTTCAAAAACCCCACCGTCACGCCGGAGCAGTGCGCCGACATCATCGGCCGCGACCCCAAGGTCGTGCACTACCCGATGCCGGACGGTTCCGTCAAACTGGCCGCCGGCTGGATGATCGACGCCTGCGGCTGGAAGGGCAAGACCGTCGGCCACGCCGGCGTGTACGAGAAGCAGGCGCTGGTGCTGGTCAACCGCGGCGATGCCGAGCACCCGTGCACGGGCGGCGAGGTGATGACGCTGGCGCGCCTGATTCAGACCAGCGTCTACGAGCGCTTCGGCATCCGGCTCGAGCCGGAGCCGGTCGTGGTCGGGTGACGCTCAGGCGGCCAACGCGGCCAGTGCTGGCACGCGGGTCGGGTCGTCTGGCGCGTGGGAGGCAGCCAAGTGCCCGTCGTCGACGGGCAGCGAGGCGCTCTGCAGCGATTCGACCATGGACTGCGCGCTCAAATAGCCTTGCCTGAGCAGAGCGGAAAAATCCGCGATCGCGCGCTGGCGGGCTCGTTCCATCCGCTGCCGCTGGTTGCCGGCGGCGGCGAGTGGTTCACGCTGGGTGCACGCCAACACCGAGGCCGGCAGCCAAGATTGGGTGTGCCCGCAGGTGGGGCACACCAGTCCGCGGCGCTGTGCCACCAAAACCCCGACGTAGCCGGCAGCGAAGGCGTGCTGACCGTCCTTCGCGTTGGGGCAGGTGAGCGGGTAAGTCGGCGACGGCACGACGCCCGCTTGCAGGCGGTTGATCAGGTCGATTTGCGAGGCGTCGAGCGGTGCTTGTATCCACATGAGAGCGGTTCCGGTAGTGAGTGCGGGATTCGGATGACGTCGATGGCATTTTTGGGGAACGCATTGCCGTCGCCAAGGGTTTCTTGCAACGAGAAAAGTTTGTTACGGCTGGTTACAGTAGCGACCATGGCGCAACGAGAGCTGAAACAGAAACAGGATCTGCCTGCGGCAGTGGCGGGCAGGGTGCGGCACCGACTCGCAGGGGCGCTGGCGCTACTGGTCGTGCTGGGGATGCTGGCCTGGTTCGCTGGGCCTCGCTATGCCTACGGCCCCGACGAACCGGCACCGCGGCCGCAGCCGCCGGTGGCGCTGGCGCAGTTGGACGATTGGCTGGCCGCGCAGGAGGCCGCACACGCGGGGCTGCGCCCTGGGGCGGCCAAGGGAGTCGTCTGGCACGGGCCACGCGGCCAGCGCACGCCGTGGGCGGTGGTCTATCTGCATGGCTTCACGGCCACGCGGGTGGAGACGCAGCCCCTGGCCGAGGAAGTGGCACGCGCCCTGGGTGCCAACCTGTTTCACACGCGTCTGACCGGCCATGGTCTGCCCGCCGAGGCGCTGGCGCAGGCCACGCCGCAAGACTGGCTCGCCGACGCGGTGGAGGGGGTGCGCATCGGTCATGCCATCGGCGAGCGCGTGCTGCTCATCGGCACCTCCACCGGCGCAACGTTGGGGGCATGGCTGGCACAGCGCCCCGATGCGGCCGGGGTGCCGATCGAGCGGCAGGTGTGGATTTCACCCAACTTTGGCCCGCAGGACAAGCGCACCGAGTGGCTGACCGGCCCGTGGGGCGCGCAGATCGCGCAGGCGATCACGGGCGGCACGGTGGGCAAGCCGGCCGACGACCCTCGCATCGAGGCGGGCTGGACCCGCGTCTATCCGGTGCAGGCGCTGCTGCCAATGATGGCGCTGGTCGAGCGCGTGCGCGCGGGCGACTGGGCCGCGGTGCGCACGCCGGTGCTGGTGCTGTTCAGCTCGCGCGACCGCACGGTCGACCCGCAGCAGACGGCTAGCGTTTTCGTGCGCCTGGGCAGCCCCGTCAAAGTGATGGAGGCGGTGGAAGACAGCACCGACCCCGAGCAGCACGTGCTGGCGGGCGAAATCCGCTCGCCCGGCACCACGTCGCGCCTGGCCGAGCGCATCGTGCGCTGGGCACGCGAGGGGCATTGACACCTCTGGTCGTTCAACGGCCGAGTTTGAGCAGATCGCCGTCCTGGCCGATGGCCAGCAAGCCCGCCTGCGTGTAGATGCTCAGTTTGTCGCGCGTGTCGCTGATGTCCAGGTTGCGCAGCGTCAGTTGTCCGATGCGATCGCGCGGGCTGAACACCGAGGCGCCTTTTTCCATCGTCAGGCGCTCTGGGTGGTAGGTCAGGTTGGGGCTTTCGGTGTTCAGGATCGAGTAATCGTTGCCGCGGCGCAGCTCCAGCGTCACCTCGCCCGTGATGGCGCGTGCCACCCAGCGCTGGGCTGCCTCGCGCAGCATGATGGCCTGCGGGTCGAACCAACGGCCCTGATAGAGCAGCCGGCCCAGCTTGCGGCCGTTGTCGCGGTACTGCTCGATGGTGTCTTCGTTGTGAATCCCTGTGACCAGGCGCTCGTAGGCAATGAACAGCAACGCCATGCCCGGGGCTTCATAGATGCCACGGCTCTTGGCCTCGATGATGCGGTTTTCGATCTGGTCGCTCATGCCCAGGCCGTGGCGACCGCCAATCCGGTTGGCCTCCAGGAACAGCTCGACCAAGTCCGGGTATTCGCGGCCGTTGAGTGCCACCGGTCGCCCTTCCTCGAAGCGCACGGTGACTTCTTCGGGCGCGATGGCGCAGTCTTCGCGCCAGAAGGGCACGCCCATGATCGGGTTGACGATACGGATACTGGCGTCGAGGTGTTCGAGGTCTTTGGCCTCGTGCGTGGCGCCCAGCATGTTGCTGTCGGTGCTGTAGGCTTTCTCCACCGACATCTTGTAGTCGAAGCCGTGGCGGATCAGAAACTCCGACATTTCTTTGCGCCCGCCCAACTCGTCGATGAAGGTCTGGTCCAGCCAGGGCTTGTAGATCTGCAACTGCGGGTTGGTCAGCAGGCCGTAGCGGTAAAAGCGCTCGATGTCGTTGCCCTTGAAGGTACTGCCGTCGCCCCAGATGTGGACGTCGTCTTCCTTCATCGCCGCCACCAGCATGGTGCCGGTGACCGCGCGCCCGATCGGGGTGGTGTTGAAGTAGGTCAGCCCCGCGGTGCTGATGTGAAACGCCCCGCACTGCAGGGCGGCCAGCCCTTCAGCGGCCAGTTGGGCTCGGCAGTCCACCAGCCGGGCCTTTTCCGCGCCGTAGGCCAGCGCGCGCTGCGGGATGGCGTCGTAGTCGGGCTCATCGGGCTGGCCCAGGTTGGCGGTGTAGGCGTAGGGGATGGCACCCTTTTGGCGCATCCACAGCAGCGCGGCGCTCGTGTCGAGGCCGCCGGAAAACGCGATGCCGACCTTCTGGCCGACGGGCAGGCTTTGCAGGATGGTGGACATGAGAGTGGACGACAGGCAGGGTCAGAGGCAGGGACGATCGCAGGAACGATCTCAGCGGAAATGGCAGATGTAGTGGTAGGGCTCACCGTCGACGCGAATCTGGAACTGAGCCTGGCCCGGCACGGCGAAGCGCTCTCCGGGCCCGTAGCGCCGCCACGCGGTCTCGCCCGGCAGCAGGACTTCGCAGTGGCCGGCCACGCCTTCCATGATTTCCGGGGCGCCCGTGCCGAAGGTCAGGGTCGAGGGCAGGATGACCCCGACCGATTTGCGCGTGCCGTCGGCCAGCGTGACGGTGTGGCTGACGCACTTGCCGTCGAAATAGACATTGGCGCGCGTGGTCACGGCGGCGCCGTCGAGGGTGTCGGTGATGGCGTTCATAACCGCCCGATTGTAGGCGTTGCCGCCAGCCATGAGCGGCGGGTCAGCGGGGCAGGGGCCAGCCGTCGGGATCGAAACCGACCGTGATGCGCTCGCTGCCCCACTCGACCACGGGGCGGCGGATGACGCTGGGCCGCGCCAGCATCAGCGCGCGGGCGCTGGCCGCGTCGACCACGGCGGCGCGGGTGGCCTCGTCGAGCTGGCGCCATGTGGTGCCGCGGCGGTTGAGCAGCGCTTCCCAGCCCAGTGCCGCCAGCCACGCGTCCAGGCGGGCCACCGGGAGCCCGTCTTTTTTGAAGTCGTGAAATCGATAAGCGATCCCACGCTCGTCGAGCCACGCCCGGGCCTTTTTGACTGTCGTGCAGTTGGGGATGCCATACATCTCGATCATGGCGCCGATCCTACCGCAGCGTCAGCCGGTGTTGCGCAGGCCCGCGGCGATGCCGTTGATCGACAGGTGGATGCCACGTTTGACCTTTTCGTCCTGTCGGCCGGCTCGGTAGCGGCGGATGAGTTCCACCTGCAGATGGTGCAGCGGGTCGATATACGGAAAGCGGTGCTCGATCGAGCGCGCCAGCGCGGGGTTGGTGGCCAGCCGCTGTTCGTGCCCAGTGATGGTTCGCAGCGCGGCGTGCGTGCGGTGCCATTCGGCTTCGATGGCACTAAAGACGCGCCGGCGCAGCCGGGCGTCGGGCACCAGCTCGGCATAGAGGGCACCCAGCGCCAGATCGCTCTTGGCCAGCACCATGTCGATGTTGCTCAGCAGCGTGGCAAAGAAGGGCCAGCGCGCGTGCATCTCGCGCAGCAGCGCGTGCGCAGCGTCGCACCCTAGGTCGGCCTCGAGTGCGGCCACACCGCTGCCGAAGCCGTACCAGCCCGGCAGCGTCAGCCGACATTGTCCCCAGCTAAAAACCCAAGGGATGGCGCGCAGGTCTTCGATGCGCTGGGTGGCTTTGCGCGATGCGGGGCGCGAGCCGATGTGGAGCTCGGCGATTTCGCGAATCGGCGTGGCGTGGAAGAAATAGTCGGCAAACCCCGGGGTTTCGTACACCAGCGCCCGGTAGGCGGCGCGGCTGGCCTGCGACAGCGCTTGCGCGGCCCGCAGGAAGCGCGCCGGCACCGGCCGACGCGGTGGCAGCAGCGTGGCCTCCAGCGTGGCGGCCACCAACGTCTCGAGGTTGCGCCGCCCAATGTCGGGGTTGGCGTATTTGGAGCCGATCACCTCGCCTTGTTCGGTGAGCCGGATTTGCCCGCGCACCGTACCGGCGGGCTGCGCCAGGATGGCCTCGTAACTGGGGCCGCCGCCGCGCCCCACCGTGCCACCGCGGCCGTGGAACAGGCGCAGCCGCAGCGGCCAACCGTGTTCGGCCGACAGCCGGTCGAACAGCCCCGCTAGCGCCACCTCGGCCTGGTAGAGCGACCAGTTGCTGGTAAAGATCCCGCCATCCTTGTTGCTGTCGGAGTAGCCGAGCATGATCTCTTGCTCGCCGTACTCCAGTGGACCGCCGGCGTGGACCAGCGCGGCCACGCCGGGCAGCGCGACGTATTCCGCCATGATGCGCGGTGCTTGCTCCAGGTCTTCGATGGTCTCGAACAGGGGCACGACGATCAGCTCGGCGCGCGCGTCCTCGCCCCACTGGCCGTGCAGCAGGCCGGCTTCTTTTTGCAGCACCAGCACCTCGAGCAGGTCGCTCACCGCTTCGGTGTGGCTGATGATGGCATGGCGGATGGCGGCTGCGCCGTAGCGGCGGCGCGCCTCCCGTGCGGCGCGGAAGATGGCCAGCTCGCGCTCGGTGACGGCGCTGTAGGCGGCGTCGGGGATTTGCAGCGGGCGCGGGTCGGCCAGCACCTGCAGCAGCAGGCGCTGCTTGCCCCCCTCATCCAGGGTGGAATAGTCCGGCGCGATGCGCGCGCGCGCCAGCAGCTCGGCCACAGCCACCTCATGCTGGTCGGAGCTCTGCCGCAGGTCCAGCGTGGCCAGGTGAAAACCAAACACCTCCACGGCACGGATCAAGGGTTTGAGGCGCGGCTCGATCAAGGCCGCGCAGCCCTGCTCGATGAGCGCGGCCTCGATGACGCGCAGGTCGGCCAAAAAGGCCGCTGCATCGGGATACGGGTTTTGCGGCGCGACCGCATGGCGCGCCGCCACCCCGCCGCTGAGCGCCGTCAGTGTGGCTGCCAGCCGGGCGTACAGGCCGATCAGGGCGCGTCGGTACGGCTCGTCACGCCGGTGCTCGTTGGTGTCGGGCGACGCCTCGGCCAGGGCTTGTAGCGCTGCGGGTGCGGGCAGCAGCATGGCCGACAGGGACAGCTCCGCGCCCAGTGCGTGCACTTCGCGCAGGTAGTGGCGCAGGATGACGTCCGACTGGCGCTGCAACGCCAGCCACAGCGTGTCGGCGTTGACGTGGGGGTTGCCGTCTCGGTCGCCGCCGATCCAGTGGCCCAGGCGCAAAAACGGTGCCACCGGTGTGCCGCCAAGCGCGGTCTCGATATCACCGTACAGGCGCGGCACCTCTGGGATGAAGGTGCGTTCGTGGTAGGCCAGCGCGTTGTTGATCTCGTCGGCCACCGTCAGCTTGGTAAAACGCAGCAGCCGCGTGTGCCACAGTTGCGTGATGCGCGCGCGTAGCAGCGCTTCGTTGGCGGCCAGCTCGCGCTCGCTGACGCGGTCTCCGTGGCGGCTGCCAGCGGCAAGGGCGCGTGCGCGGATCGCGTCGCGCTGCGCCAGCAGGCGGGCGATGTCGCCTTCCGCCTCGCGGATGCTGGCACGCTGCACTTCGGTCGGATGCGCGGTCAGCACCGGTGACACCAGGCCCTGGCGCAGCGTCTCGGCGATGGTGTCGCCCCCGATGGCCGCGCGGCGCAGTCGCTGCCACGTGTGGTCCAGACTGCCGGGCTGGATGTGCCCAGCGCGCTCGTGCACCTCGCGTCGGCGGATGTGGTGCCGGTCTTCGGCCAGGTTGGCCAGGTGACTGAAATAGGTGAAGGCGCGAATCACGCTGACCGCTTGTGCGTCGCTCAGGGCGTGCAGCAGGCGCTTGAGTTCACGGTCGGCGCGTGTGTCGGCATGGCGCCGAAACGCCACCGACAGCTGCCGGATGCGCTCGATGAGCGCGAAGGTGTCCTCGCCTTCATGCTCGCGGATGACGTCACCGAGCAGTCGGCCCAACAGGCGAATGTCGTCGATCAACGGTTGGTCTTTGGCGGGCGGAGAGTCGGCGTGGCGGGCCATGTCCGTTCGGTGGTGAAGAGTTGGTACGGTGGCAAGCGCCATTTTGCCGTGTCGGGAACCGCCGCATCGCGGCGCTGCGTTGCACAATGTGGTTTTTACCGCAGCGATCGGTCATGACGGCACCATCCGACCCCCACTTCCCACCCTCGTCCGAGGCGGCCACGCTCGCCGACTGGCTGGCCCACCTGGAGCGGCTGCATGGCCAGCGCATCGCGCTGGGCCTAGAGCGCGTGCAGACCGTGGCGCGCCGGCTCGGGGCCGCGGTGCAGCCGCGCTGTCCCGTCATCACGGTGGCCGGCACCAACGGCAAGGGTTCGACCTGCGCCATGCTGGAGGCCATCTACCGTGCCGCCGGCTACCGCACCGCGCTCTACACGTCGCCGCATCTCGTGCATTTTGCCGAGCGCGCGCGGCTCGGTGGGGTGCCGATGGCGGATGCCGATTTGGTGCCGTCGTTTGCCGCCGTGGAGGCGGCGCGGTCGGCGGGCGAGCCGGTCGTGCTGAGCTACTTCGAGTTCACCACGCTGGCGCTCGTGCACGCGTTGCTGGCCCGCGATCCGGACGTGTTGATCCTGGAGGTCGGCATGGGTGGGCGGCTCGACGCCGTCAACGTCTGGGACGCCGACTGCGCCGTCATCACCAGCGTCGATCTGGATCACATGGAATACCTGGGGCCCAACCGCGAGGCGATCGGTGTCGAAAAAGCGGGCATTCTGCGCACGGGGCGCCCCGCGGTGGTGTCCGACCCCGCGCCGCCGCGCAGCGTGGTCGAGCGCGCGCTCGAAGTCGGTGCGGACCTGTGGCTGGCCGGGCGCGATTTTCGCCAGGGCGGGGACCGGCAGCAATGGAATTGGCAGGGCAGGGCGCGCCGCTATGCGGGGCTGGCCTATCCTGCGCTGCGCGGGGTGAACCAGTTGGTCAATGCGTCGGGCGTGCTGGCGGTGCTGGAGGCGCTGCATGCACGCCTGCCGGTGGCGGCACAGGCGGTACGGCAGGGGCTGGCCAGCGTGGAGTGGCCCGGGCGTTTTCAGATCGTGCCGGGACAGCCGGTGCTGGTGCTGGACGTGGCGCACAACCCGCACGCGGCGGCGGCCTTGGCCGAAAACCTGGACGCCATGGGTTTTTATCCCCAGACGCTGGCGGTGTTTGGCGCCATGGCCGACAAGGACGTGCGGCCCATGCTCGAGCGGCTCGACGCCCTCATCGACGCCTGGCATTTTTGCGATCTGCCCACGACGCGGGCTGCGCGGGCGACCGACTTGGCTGCGCTGTGGCATGCCACGACGCGGCGCCGCGATGCCGTCGCCCACATCCACCCCGACCCGCAGGCGGCGCTGCAGGCCGCGCTGGCGACGGCGGACCCCGCGGGTAGAATCGTGGTATTCGGGTCCTTCTACACGGTGGGCGGCGTGTTTCAGCACGGGTTGCCGCGCCTGGGCGCGAAGCACCTGCAGCCCTGACGCGCTCGCACTCGGTTCCCACCATCACCGCCTCTGACGCATGTTTGCACACCGTTCCGGCTCCCACGTATCGTCCCCTTCCGCGGGCGGGGGCGCGGCGGCGCCGTTGTCGGTCGAGGCCCTGCGCCGCCGCGCGCGGCAACGCCTCATCGGAGCCACCATTTTGGTGCTGGCAGCGGTGATCGGGCTGCCCTGGCTGCTCGAATCGCAGCCGCGGCCAGTGCCGGTGGACATCGCCATCGAGATTCCGTCCCGTCACGCGGCGCCGCTGCTGCCGCCTCCGGCGCCGCGTGTCGAGGCGGCACCACCTCCCGCGGCGGCCGAGGCGCCGCCCCCCGCACCTGTAGCATCCACACCCCCCGCCGAGCGGGTCGAACGCCCGGCCCCGGTCGCCGACCATGCACCCGCCTCGCCGCCGGCGGCACCTTCCCCGGCTGCTGCGGCGCCGGCGCGTCCGCAGGCGGATGCCGCTGCCAAGGTCCGCGTCGTGGTGCAGGTGGGTGCGTTCGCCGACCCGGCACGCGCCCAAGAGGTGCGCCAGCGCCTGGAGCGCGCGGGCCTCAAGACGTACATCCACGTGGCCGAAACCCCCGAGGGCAAACGCATCCGGGTGCGGGTCGGCCCCTTCGACAGCCGCGCCGAGGCCGAAAAAGCGGCCGAAAAGGTCAAGGGTCTGGGTCTGCCGGCGGCGGTGTTGACGCTTTGAGTCATGGCTGCCGTCGATGTCATGTTGTTGACGGTGCTGGCGGCCTCGGTCGGGCTGGGGCTGTGGCGTGGGTTGCTGTACGAGGTCTTGTCGGTACTTGCGTGGCTGGCCGCCTTCGTGGTTGCGCATCGCTGGGCGCTGGAGGCAGCGGCGTGGCTGCCTGTTTCAGACTGGGGCGAGCCGCTGCGGTACGCGGCGGGCTTCGCGGTGCTGTTCGTGCTCACCGCTTTTGCCGGAGGGGCACTGGCAACGCTCGCCCGGCAGGGCGCGCAGGCGGTGGGGCTGCGGCCGGTGGACCGGGCGCTCGGGGGGCTGTTTGGCGTGTTGCGCGGGGCAGTGCTGTTGTTGG
The DNA here is from genome assembly GCF_049860815.1 of Tepidimonas sp. HKU78. Lineage (NCBI taxonomy): Bacteria > Pseudomonadati > Pseudomonadota > Betaproteobacteria > Burkholderiales > Tepidimonas > Tepidimonas sp. HKU78. Next base: position 2,633,103 of record NZ_CP187547.1, on the reverse strand, counting down.
CGGCCGCGTTGCTGGTGTGGCAGACGCCCTGGGCTGACGCTGCTGCCTGGCGCGAGGCGCAGGGGCCGCGCTGGCTAGAGCGTGCGCTGGGCGTGCTCAAGCCGCTCGTGCCCGATCCGGTGGCGGTCTATTTTCCGTAGAGCGAGGACGAAAATCCATGTGTGGCATCGTTGGGGTGGTCAGCACCCAGCCGGTCAATCAGCTCATCTACGATGCGTTGCTGCTGTTGCAGCACCGCGGGCAGGATGCCGCTGGCATCGTGACCCAGTTGGGGCACAAATTTTTCATGCACAAGGCCAAAGGCATGGTGCGCGATGTCTTTCGCACGCGCAACATGCGGGCGTTGCCCGGCACCAGTGGTCTGGGGCAGGTGCGCTATCCCACGGCCGGCAATGCCGCCAGCGAGGAGGAGGCCCAGCCGTTCTACGTCAACGCCCCCTTTGGCCTGGTGCTCGCGCACAACGGCAACCTGACCAATGCCCACGTCCTCAAGGAAGAGTTGGCGCGGGTCGATCACCGCCACATCAACACGGAGAGCGACTCCGAGGTGCTGCTCAACGTGCTGGCGCATGAGCTGGAGCGCGCCACGCGCGGGGTGCCGCTGCAGGTCGATGACGTGTTTGCGGCCGTGGCCGCCGTGCACCGGCGCGTGCGTGGCTCGTACGCCGTGGTGGCGCTCATCGCCGGGCATGGGATGCTGGCGTTTCGCGATCCGCACGGCATTCGCCCGTTGTGCCTGGGGCGGGGGGCGGATGGCACGGTCATGGTCGCCAGCGAATCGGTCGCACTCGAAGGCACCGGGCATCGCTTCGAGCGCGACGTGGCACCGGGCGAGGCGGTCTTCATCGGCCTGGATGGGCAGATCGTGGCGCGCCAGTGCGCGGACGCGCCGTCGCATCACCCGTGCATCTTCGAATTCGTCTATCTGGCACGCCCCGACTCGGTCATCGATGGCATCTCGGTCTACCAGGCGCGGCTGAACATGGGCGAGGCGCTGGCCACGCGCGTCATCTCCACCGTGCCGCCGACGGACATCGACGTCGTCATCCCCATCCCCGAGTCCAGCCGCCCGGCGGCGATGGAAGTGGCGCGCCTCATCGGGCGCCCGTACCGCGAAGGGTTCGTCAAAAACCGCTACGTCGGACGCACCTTCATCATGCCCGGGCAGGCGGTGCGCAAGAAGTCGGTGCGGCAAAAGCTCAACGTGATTGCCAGCGAGTTCGCGGGCCGCAACGTGCTGTTGGTGGACGACTCGATCGTGCGCGGCACCACCAGCCGCGAGATCGTACAGATGGCGCGCGAGGCGGGGGCGCATCGCGTCTTTCTGGCCAGTGCCGCACCGCCCGTGCGTTACCCCAACGTCTATGGCATCGACATTCCCACCCAGCAGGAGCTGGTGGCCCATGGCCGCACCGTCGAGGAAATCCGCCAGATCATTGGCTGCGACGCCCTGATCTACCAGGACGTGGACGCGATGAAGCGCGCAGTGGCGGCGCTCAATCCCGCGCTGCGCGGGTTCGAGGCGTCGTGTTTCGACGGCGTGTACATCACGGGTGACGTCACCCTGGAGTCGGTGGCCGCCATGAACGCCCCGCGCCAGTGTGCCCGCGACGCCACGGATGAGGACGCCGAGACCTCGCGGCTGGCGCTGCCCAACGCGCAGGAGGGATGAGCATGGACCACCCACCCCCGGGACCCGCGAAGGACGCCGCGCCAGCCCCCGCGTGGCATCCCGAAACGGCGGCGGTGCGGGTGGCGTCGCCGCGCACCCCGTATGGCGAAAACAGCGAGGCGCTGTTTTTGACCAGTGGCTTCGTGCAGCCCAGCGCCGAGGCCGCGGCCGCCCGTTTTGCCGGGGACGAGGAGGGCTACACCTACGCCCGCTACGGCAACCCCACCACGGCGAGCTTCGAGCAGCGGCTGGCGGCGCTGGAAGGCACCGAGGCCGCCATCGCCACGTCCTCCGGCATGGCGGCCATCCTCATGCTGTGCCTGGGACTGCTCAAGGCGGGTGACCACGTGGTGTGCTCGCAGTCGATGTTCGGGGCCACGATCAAATTGATCGGCACGGACTTGGCGAAATTCGGGGTGCACAGCACGTTCGTGCCACAAACCGACCTGGACGCCTGGCGCGCCGCGCTGCGCCCGCAGACCCGGCTGCTGCTGGCCGAGACACCCACCAACCCGCTGACCGAGGTGTGCGACATCGCGGCACTGGCCGACATCGCGCATCGCGCTGGGGCGCTGCTGGCGGTGGACAACTGCTTTGCCACCCCCGCGCTGCAGCGCCCCGCGGCGCTGGGCGCCGACATCGTCGTGCACTCCGGCACCAAATACCTCGACGGGCAGGGCCGCGTCATGGCCGGTGCCTTGTGCGCCCGCGCGGCGCTGGTACAGGAGGCGTTTTTACCGGTCCTGCGCAGTGCCGGCATGACGCTGGCGCCCTTCAATGCCTGGGTCGTGCTCAAGGGGCTGGAGACGCTGCACCTGCGCATGCAGGCCCAAAGCGCCACCGCGCTGCGCCTGGCGCAGTGGCTGCAGGCCCATCCGGCCGTGGCGCGCGTGCACTATCCCGGGCTGCCCTCCCACCCGCAGCACGCGCTGGCCTTGCGGCAGCAGTCCGGCTGCGGCGGGGCCATCGTCGCCTTCGAGGTGCACGCCGCCAGCCCCGAGCAGGGCCGGGCGCGCGCCTTCGCCGTGCTCGACGCGCTGCAGACCCTGTCGTTGTCGACCAACCTCGGCGACACGAAAACCCTCTGTTCCCATCCCGCAAGCACCTCGCACGGGCGCCTGTCCGAGGCGCAGCGCCAGGCCGCGGGCATCTCGCAGGCGCTCATTCGCGTCTCCGTGGGGCTGGAACATGTCGACGACATCGTGACCGACCTCGCGCGTGGCCTCGACGCGCTGGCCTGACCCGTTCATCATGACCACCCGTATCCGTACCCGTTTTGCCCCATCGCCCACCGGCTTTATTCACCTGGGCAACATCCGCTCGGCGCTCTACCCGTGGGCCTTCGCCCGTGCCCACGGCGGCGACTTCATCCTGCGCATCGAAGACACCGACCAGGAGCGCTCCACGCAGGCGGCGGTGGACGTCATCCTGGAGGCGATGGCGTGGCTGGGCCTGACCCCGGACGAAGGCCCGTACTACCAGATGCAGCGCATGGCGCGCTACCGCGAGGTCATCGCGCAGATGCTACAGGCCGGGCTGGCCTACCACTGCTACATGACGCCCGAGGAGCTGGAGGCGCTGCGCGAGCGCCAGATGGCGGCCAAGCTCAAGCCCCGCTACGATGGCACCTGGCGCCCGGAGCCGGGCAAGACCCTGCCGCCCGTGCCCTCCGGAGTGTTGCCGGTCATTCGCTTCAAAAATCCCACCACGGGCAGTGTGGTTTGGGACGACAAGGTCAAAGGCCGCATCGAGATTCGCAACGACGAGCTCGACGACCTGGTGATCGCGCGCCAGGCCCCGCTGGGCGAGATCGGCACGCCCACCTACAACTTTTGCGTGGTGGTCGACGATATCGACATGCGCATCACGCACGTCATCCGCGGCGACGACCACGTCAACAACACCCCGCGCCAGATCAACATCATCCGCGCGTTAGGGTACGAGCCGCCGGTGTACGCGCATCTGCCCACCGTGCTCAACGAGCAGGGCGAGAAAATGAGCAAGCGCCACGGCGCCAAGCCCGTGACCTGGTACCGCGACGCTGGCTTTTTGCCCGACGCCATGATCAACTACCTGGCGCGCCTGGGCTGGAGCCACGGCGACGACGAGATCTTCACGCGCGAACAGTTTTTGCAATGGTTCGACCTCGACCACCTGGGCCGCAGCGCCGCGCAGTTCGACGAGGCCAAGCTGCGCTGGGTCAACGCCCAGCACATGAAGATGACCGCCAACGATCGGCTCGCCCCGTTGGTGGCGCAACAACTGGCGCGCCGGGGCTTGACCGCCGATGAGCGCCTGCCGGCCATCTGTGGCCTGTTCAAAGACCGCTGTGATACCACGGTGGCCTTGGCGGACTGGGCGCAGCCCTACTACGCGGCACCCACGCCGCGCGCCGAGGACCTGGCCCAGCACGTCACCGACGCGGTGCGCCCGGCGCTGGCAGAGCTGCGCCAGCGCTTGAACGATGCGCCGTGGGATGCGGCCGGCATCGGCGCGGCGATCAAGGCGACGCTCGCCGCGCATGGTCTGAAGATGCCGCAACTGGCCATGCCGGTGCGCGTGCTCGTGATGGGCACACCCCAAACCCCGTCGCTCGACGCCGTGCTGGCGCTGCACCGGCGCGAGGACGTGCTGGCGCGGCTGGCGGTCTGACCGGGTTGGGCGGCACGTGCGTGCTTTTTGTGCTGGGTGCCAGAAAGCGGTCAAATTTGTGTCTATAATTCTGGTCTCGACAGCGCACGACACTCGATGCCAATTCGCAACAAGTGGCGTGCAAAAATCGAGACCCGTGGGGGTATAGCTCAGCTGGGAGAGCGCTTGCATGGCATGCAAGAGGTCAGCGGTTCGATCCCGCTTACCTCCACCACGAATACAGACCCTATCGTCTAGAGGCCTAGGACATCACCCTTTCACGGTGAGTACCGGGGTTCGAATCCCCGTAGGGTCGCCAAGCTTGTTTTTGCTGGAGCGGTAGTTCAGTTGGTCAGAATACCGGCCTGTCACGCCGGGGGTCGCGGGTTCGAGCCCCGTCCGCTCCGCCAACAACATCGATGCGCCACGCCGGACCCGAACGGGAGGGCGTGGTTTTTCATTTGGGGCCGTGTGTTTTACCCGTCGACGACACCGGTGCGTTCGACGTAGGCCACGAATTCCGTCCATGGCATAGGGCGTGCATAGTAAAAGCCTTGGACATCCAGCGGCGCGTGCGGCCGCAGGAATGCCAACTGCGTGGCCGTCTCCACGCCCTCGACGACGACGCGTGCATGCAGGGCCTCAGCAATTTCCAGCACCGCGGTCACGATGCGCTCGCTCGGCCCGCCCGTGCCGACGTGGTCGGTGAAGCGTTTGTCGACCTTGAGCTCGTCCACCGGCGTGCGCAGCAGATAGGCCAGACTCGAATACCCGGTGCCAAAGTCGTCCAGCGCGACCCAGCCACCGCCCTCGCGCACGCGCTGCAGCCAGCCCAGGCTCGACGGGCTGTCGGCCATCCAGACCGATTCGGTCACCTCGATCGTCAGATGGGGCAGCGCTGCGCGGTGCTCGTCGAGCCAGTCGTGCAGTGCCGGGTCGCCAAACTGCGACGCCGAAACATTGATCGCGAGTCGAAACCCGGTGCCCCAGCGCCGTCCGGCCTCGGTGGCCAGGCGAGCCCCCTCGCGCAGCGCCCAGGCGCCGATGCGGCGGATCTGACCGCTGGCCTCGGCGACGGGGACGAATTCTGCCGGTGACACGAAGCCGCGCTGCGGATCGCGCCAGCGCAGCAGCACCTCGGCCCCGCGCACACGCTCCTCGGGCAGGGCGATCACGGGTTGCAGGTGCAACTCGAACTCCCCTTGCGCCAGGGCACGCTCCAGCCCGGCTTTCAGCGCCGCGACGTGCCGCGCCCGGCTTTCCATCTGTGGCGAATAAAAACGCATGCGGTCGCGCCCGCCATTCTTGGCCGAGTACATCGCCGTGTCGGCCATGCGCAGCAGCTCGTCGACCGTTTCGCCGTCGCTGGGGTAGGCCGCGATGCCAATGCTCGCGCTCAAGCGCAGCGCATTGCCACGCGCGTGGAACGGCTGGCGCAGCGCGCTCAGCAGGGCGTCCGCGACGCGCTCGACGACTAGTGGCGACTCGGCCCCCTCGATCAGCGCCACGAACTCGTCACCGCCGAAGCGCGCCACGGTGTCGTTGGTGCGCATGGCGCGCCGGATGCGCCCTGCCGCCTCGATGAGCACCTCGTCACCCAGATCGTGGCCATGGATGTCGTTGACCTCCTTGAAACCGTCGAGATCCAGAAACAGCACGTAAACCGGACGCGATTCGCGTTGCGCGCGCAGCAGAGCCTGTCCAGCCGGTCACGGTACAGGTTGCGGTTGGGCAGGCCCGTGAGCGCGTCGAAGTTGGCTTGGCGAAAGATCGTTTGCTCGCGTGCCTTGGCTTCTTCGATGTTTTCCAGTAACACGACCACCAAGTCGCCCGGTGGTTGGGGGTGGCGGGCCAGCGACAGGTATTGACGCGTCCAGCGCAACGAGCCGTCGCGGCCCTGGAGCCGCTGCTCCAGCGCCATGGGTGTGTGCCCGGCCAGCAACGCCTGCCATTGCTGCTGGATGGCGTCGCGGTCGTCGGGATGGATCCAGTCCAGCCAGCGGGACCCGCGCAGCAGGGTGTCGTCGGCTGCCAGGCGGATGGCCAGGGCACGGTTGCATTCGGCGATCGTTCCTTGGGGGTCGCAGACGACGACGCCGATACTGGGGTTGTCCCAAACCGCCTGCAGGCGTGCTCGCGCCTCGTGTTCGCGGGCCTCCAGCGCCACCATGTCGGTCACGTCGAGCAGCGACGCCGCCACCAGGCGTGGCCCCGCCGGGTCGAGGCTGACACGCGACGCCCGCTCTTGTACGTGCCGCCACTGCCCGTCGGGGGTGCGCAGCCGGTAGCGCTGTGTCCACTCGTTCTTGCGTTCGTCGTGCCAGCAGGCCAGCACGCGCCCCTGGTCGGCGGGGTCGATGGCCTCGATCAGGCTCGCCAGATTGTCCGCAGGCGCCAGTGGCGCGGGCAGCCACTCCAGGAGCCGGTGCGACGCGTACACCAAGCGCCCGCGGCCGGGGTCGTGCAGCAGCACGGCCTCATGCAGGGCGTCGGTCAGGGCGCTCAGGCGCGCTTGCAGCTCCAGCCGGGCTTGTTCGGCGTGGCGCAGCGCCGTCAGGTCGGTCAGGGCGATCACGTAGCCCGTGCGCTCGTCGTGCGTGTGCCAGGGCGTGGCCTGTAGCCACAGCCGCGACTGTGGCAGCTCCAGGCCACCGTGCCAGGGGCCCGGTCGTGCCTGCATGACGTGGGCGACCAGCTCCGGCGGCCAGGCGAAGCGCCGCTCGTCGAATTGCCAGGACATTCCCAGTTGCGACTCGCGCAGGCCCAGCAGATCCGCGGCGGCCTGGTTGAAGCGCAGCAGGCGGCGCTCGTGGTCCAGCACCAGCAAGGCGGTGCCGGCACTCTCTTGCACCGCGTGCAGCAACTCGTTGAGTTGCTGCTGTTCGCGCAGCGAGCGGTCGAGTTCTTCATTGAGTGTGCGCAGCTCCTCATTGGAGGCTTCAGCTCCTCGTTCGACGCCTCCAGTTCCTCGTTGGCGGCTTCCAACTCTTCAGTGGTGATGCTGAGGGCCTCGTTGAGTTGCTGCAACTGACGCTGGCTATGCTCCAGGGCATCGACCAGCGACTCGAGCCGCTCTTGCTGCAGGCGCTGGGCTTCGTTCGGGCCCAGCGTTGCCACCGCGGCGTTGCCGTCGTCGCTGCGCAGGGGCTGAAACTGACGATCAGATAGCTGGCGCCGCCCACCTGCAGGTGCGTGCCTTCGAGCACACGTGCCGGCTGTTCCGGCAAGGGCGGCAGGGGGATGCGCAGCGACGCCTCCTGCCCTTCGAGCAGGCGGTGCTGCGCGAGCATGACGTCGCGCCGCCACGCGGCAGGCACCAGGTTGGCAAGGGTCAGCTCGATCGTCGGGCCCGCTGGCCAGTGCATCAGTGCGTCCATGGTGCCGACCACGTGCAGTGGGTGCCCGTCACGGTCGGTCAGCACCGTGGGGGGCGCGTGGCGCTGCACCAGATGCTGCAGCAGCCGTTCACGCAAATCGCCTTCAAGCCGATCGACGGGGCGCAGTTGCGGCAGCACCGTGCGCCCGCTGGCCTCGGGCGCGCGGCTGGCGGCCCGGCGCGCCCGCGCCGGTGGCGACGGCGGCGCGGTGCCGCCGTCGCCCCGTTTGCGCCACACGTGTTCCTGGATCGAGACCGACGCAAACAGCGAGCGCGTCGCTGCCGTCAGTGCCTCGGAGCGGCCCAGCATCAGCAGGCCGTCGGGCAGCAGCGCGTGGTGGAGGCGCCGCAGCACCTCGTCCTTGGCGGCGCCCTTCAGATAGATCAGGACGTTGCGGCACGCCACCAGATCCATGCGCAAAAAGGGCAGGTCTTGCAGCACGTCGTGACGGGCAAAGAGGCAGTGACGGCGCAGTTCTTGGTTGACCCGCAGCGTGTGGCCGATGCGGCTGAAGTGGCGCTCACGCCACGCCGCGGGCAGGTGCTGGGCACTGGCCTCGTCGAAAACGCCGCTGCGGGCTTGGTCCAGCGCGGCGGCGTTCACGTCGGTTCCCAGCACCATCCAGTCCAGCGTCAGATCGAGCTCGCGCAGCAGCTCGTCGGTGAGCATGGCCAGGCCATAGACCTCTTCGCCGCTGGAGCACCCCACGGACCACAAGCGCAACTGGGTGGCGCCGGCAGCAGCGCGCTGGCGGATGTATTCGCGCCAGGCCACGCGCAGGGCTGCGAATGCCGACGGGTTGCGCAGCCACTCGGTGACACCGATCGTGACCGATTGCTGCAACGCCTCCAGCAGCTGGGGGTCGCGCTCCAGTGCGTCGAGCAGCTGGGCCAGCGTCGTCAGGCCCTGTTGGCGCATCACGCGCTCGATCTGGCGGCGCAACGTGGCGTCCTGGTACTGGCGCAAGTCCAGCCCCGTCCCGTCGCTCAGCCGCGCCAGCAGCACACCAAAGGCTTCCTTCTCGCTGCCGAGGGTGGCGTCGGTGGGGGGCGGCGTGCGCGGGCGTGCCGCTTGGCGCGCCGCCAGCAGCCGACCCAGGCGGCGACCCAGCGCCACCGCGGTGTCCACGTGGTCTGCCAGGCCCCTCTCGACCACGGTTTGCGGCATCGAGGCAAACGGTGCCTCGGTCGGCGATTCGGCCCACACCGCGCCGCCCATCTCGCGCACCACGCGCGCGCCCACCGCGCCGTCTTGCCCGGTGCCCGACAGCACGATGGCCACCACCCGTGGGCCAAGCGTGCGCGCCGCGCTGGCCAGCAGCCGATCCAGCGACGGTGCCGGCCCCTGACCGTTGGTGCTGGGCAACAGCCGAACCTGATGTTCGGTATCGATCTCGGCGTGGTGGCCTGGTGGCACCACGCCGATCGTGCCGCCGCGCAATGCCGCGCCATCGGTGAGTGTCTCCACCGGCAGGCTGCTGACCGATTGCAACAGGCGCACGAGCGCCGTGGGCTGCGCGGCCGCGATGTGCTGTGCGACGATGCACGTCAGCCGCGGATCCGCGGGCAGCGCCGCCACCAGTTCACGCAGCGGCTCCAAACCCCCGGCCGAGGCACCGAGGACGGCCACGATCTGCGGAAGTGCGCGTGAGGGGCGGATCAAAAAATCTCTCCTCTGTCGTTTTCGACGACGATCCCATCAGCAACGAAAACAAAATGAACTTTATTGTAGATCCCGCATACACTTGCCGGATGCTGTTTTTGGGGATCGAATCGTCGTGTGACGAGACCGGTGTCGCGCTGGTGCAAGCCCAGGCGAGCGGGGTGCCGCGTCTGTTGGGGGCTGCGCTACACAGCCAAGTGGCCATGCACCGCGATTACGGCGGCGTGGTGCCCGAGCTGGCCAGCCGGGACCACATCCGACGCGTACTGCCGCTGACCGAGGCGGCGCTCGCACAAGCCGCGGTGCCGCTGCAGGCCATCGACGCCGTGGCCTACACGCGCGGCCCGGGGTTGGCGGGTGCGCTGTTGGTAGGCGCGGGCGTGGCGGTCGCGATGGCGATGGCGCTGGGGGTGCCGGCGCTGCCCGTGCACCACTTGGAGGGGCATTTGCTGTCGCCGTTTCTGAGCGCGGATCCCCCCGAGTTTCCGTTCGTGGCGCTGTTGGTGTCTGGGGGCCACACGCAGCTGATGCGCGTGGACGGGGTAGGGCGCTACCACCTGCTGGGCGAGACGATCGACGATGCCGCGGGCGAGGCCTTCGACAAGTCGGCCAAGGTGCTGGGTTTGGGCTACCCGGGCGGGCCGGCGCTGTCGGCGTTGGCGCGAGAAGGGGATCCCAACGCTTTTGCTCTGCCGCGGCCGCTGCTGCACAGTGGGGATTTGGATTTTTCGTTTGCCGGGCTCAAGACGGCGGTGCTGACCCAGGCGCGCAAGCTGGGGCCTGCGCTCGACGCGCGCAAGGCCGACTTGGCCGCAGCCACTGAAGCGGCGATCGTCGATGTGCTGGTGCACAAGTCGGTGGCGGCATTGCGTGTCACGGGGCTGCAGCGCTTGGTGGTGGCCGGTGGCGTCGGGGCCAACCAACGCCTGCGCCAGCGGCTGGGCGAGGTGGCCGCGCGTCACGGCTGGCGGCTGCACTATCCCGAGGTCGCCCTGTGCACCGACAACGGCGCGATGATCGCGCTGGCCGCCGCGATGCGTTGGCAGGCGGGTCTGGCGCCGCTGGCCCCGGCCGACGGGGCGTTCGACGTCGCCCCGCGCTGGCCGCTGGAGGCGGTGACAGTGGTCGGTACGGACCACTGATGGCGCGGCGGCCGGGCATCATGGCGGGCGGGGTTTTTCTCACCCGCTCGTAATTATGAATTATCATTGCGATTTGCCGCTACAATCCCGCCTGCGTTCCGCGGCCGCCCGAGCTGAGAGTGGGTGGGCGGCCGCGGCGGGTGAATGACCATCATCGAGGACAGACGGACATGCAACAGGAAACAAGGTGGGATCGGCGCCGGTGGATCATGAGCACGGGGGCTGCGCTGCTGACGGGTTGGGCGGGCGCGGTCGCGGCGCAGGGCGTTGCCACGCACGCGGCGGCCCCGGTGCGCCTCGCCCTCATCGAGACGCTGTCGGGCCCGATGGGCAACGCCGGCGAGGCGGTGTTTCGCAATCTGGTGTGGGGGGCCGAGCGCGTCAATGCCCGTGGCGGCGTCGAGGTGGCGCCAGGTGTGCGCCGGCCACTGCAAATCGTGCGCTACGACAGCAAGGGCCAGCCGCAGGAGGCGCTGTCGGCATTGCAATCGGCGCTGGACGATGGCATCACGCTCGTGGCGCAAGGCAACTCGTCGGCGGTGGCAGCGGCGCTGATCGAGGCGATCAACCGCCACAACGAGCGCGAACCCCAGCGCCAGGCGCTGTTCCTGAACTACTCGGCCGTCGATCCGGTCCTGACCAACGAGCGCTGCAGTTTCTGGCATTTCCGCTTCGACGCCCACGCGGACATGCGCATGGCAGCGCTCATGAGCGTGCTCAAGGACGATGCCAGCGTGCGCAGCGTCTACCTGATCGGGCAGGACTACAGCTTCGGCCAAGCCGTGCTGCGCGAGGCCAAGCGCCAGCTCGCCCTGCAACGCCCGGACGTGCGCATCGTCGGCGAGGAGCTGCACCCGATGGCGCGCATCAAGGACTTCATCCCCTATGTCACCAAGATCAAGGCCAGTGGGGCGCAGGCCGTCATCACCGGCAACTGGGGCAACGACCTGACGCTGCTGGTGCGTGCGGCGCGCGATCTGGGGTATGAGGGCAAGTTCTACACCTTCTACGGCAACGCGCTCGGCGCGCCGGCGGCCATCGGCGACGCCGGCATCGGCAAGGTGATCGCCGTGGCCGACTGGTTCCCCAACGCGCCGGGTGCGGAGTCGCGCCGGTTTTACGAGTCGTTCCGCGAGCGCTTTCCCAACCCGGCGGACGACTATGTGCACCTGCGTATGCAGCTCATGATCGAGGCGCTGGCGCAAGCCATCGAGCGCGCGGCCCGGGTGTCGGGCGCTGTGGGGACGGCACAGCCCGCGGCGCTGCCCGTGGCGCGCGCGCTGGAGCAGGCCGACGTCACGCTCGCGGGGCAGCGGCTGCGCATGCGCGCCGACGACCACCAAGCCCAGCAGCCACTGATGGTGGCCATCATGGACCGGCAAGGCGCGCCGGGCGTGCCGTTCGACGTGGAGGGGTCAGGCTACGGGTTTCGCGTGCTCAAGCGGCTGGAGGCCGACGCCGCCGAGCAGCCCCACACCTGCCGCATGGTGCGGCCGTAGGCGCGCGGTGTCAGTACGTTCTTGCCGCTTGCCGTTGCTCGGCTTGTGCCCCTGAGGTCGGGCACGGCGTGGTGTCGATGGCCGTCATCGATAAACCTCCTTGCGGTTGCCGATGCGCACCACCAGCACGCGCAAAGCGCCGTCTTCGATACTGGCAATGATCCGGTAGTCGCCGACGCGGTACTTCCAGAACGCGCCCAGCTTGGAGCCTTTGAGCGCTTCGCCGATGCTGCGTGGGTCATCGAGTGCCGCAACGCGCTCCCGTAAAAACGCCGTGATGCGCTTCGCCTGCGTCTTGTCCAGATCGGCCAAGTCGCGCTTGGCCTTGTCGTCGATCTCAATCCGCCAAGCCAAGGTCGCGCTCCACTTCTTCTAAGGTGTGGGTACGGCTGCGGCCAGCGCGCAGGTCGATCAGTCGCTGCTCGGCGAGGTACAGGTCTTCTAGATCGTCCAGGTGCTCTAGGATGGCCTCGCGGGCGTAGAACGTCTTGGTGCGCCCGGTAGCCTTCGCTAGCGCGTCGAGGCGAGCTTCCACCTCAGGGGGGAGTCGGATGGCAAGCATGTGGGTACTCCTGATCTGGAATGCTATATCAGTATAGCGTCGCCATTCGAGTGATGGGCAACGCGGCCCGTCACGGGCGGTGCCCTGGCAGTGCCGTCCCTGCGCAAGTGAGACGGTCCCCACCGCAGGGGACATCTCGACTTGGTAAGAATGGGGACATTTCTACTTTGGGTTGACACACGCCCCACGGCGGGCTCGCGCCGGTTATAATCCTACGCTGCTCTGCCTTCGTGGTGGGGCAAACTCACGCCTGCTGCGGCAAAACGTCCAGCGTCGACCCTCATCGTTGGCGGTATTGGGCGTCCACCTGCGGCGGGACGCATGTCCATTTTCTTTTCGACATCCCATGATCTCCTCTGACATCAAAGCCCAGGTCATCGCCGACAACGCCCGCGGCCCCAACGACACCGGTAGTCCCGAGGTGCAGGTGGCGCTGTTGACTGCCCGCATCAACGAGCTGACGCCGCACTTCAAGACGCATGCCAAGGATCACCATGGCCGCCGCGGTCTGCTCAAGTTGGTCAGCCGCCGTCGCAAGCTGCTCGACTACCTCAAGGCCAAGGACGCCGACCGCTACGTCGCGCTGATCCAGAAGCTGGGTCTGCGCAAGTAACCAGGCGCCACATCCCCGCCAACGGGTGGATGCCCATCCTGCACGGAAGCGCCCGGGGTCGGTCATCGGCCCGGGGCGCTTTTTGCGTTCGTCCGCCCGTTTTCCCTTCCTTTTTCAACGACCCGAGCGGCGCAGAGCGAAGCTGTGTCATTCCAACGCCGATGTGCTGATACGCAGCGGCGCTGGAATGGCATCGTGTTCTGGGCTGCGGGTCCCCCCTCCCAGGAGTTGCACATGAGCCTGTTCCAAAAGCACACCAAGACCTTCCAATGGGGCCGCCACACGGTCACGATGGAGACCGGCGAGATCGCTCGCCAGGCCACGGGCGCCGTCTTGCTCGACATGGAGGGCACCGTCGTGCTCGCCACCGTCGTCGCTCGCCCCGAGGCCAAGCCCGGTCAGGACTTCTTTCCGCTGACCGTGGATTACGTCGAGAAGGCGTATGCGGCCGGCAAGATCCCGGGCAGCTTCTTCAAGCGCGAAGGCCGTCCCAGCGAATACGAGACGCTGACCAGCCGACTGATCGACCGGCCCATCCGTCCGCTGTTTCCCGACGGCTTCTTCAACGAAGTGCAGATCGTCGTGCACACCTTGTCGCTCAACCCGGAGGTGGATGCCGACATCCCCGCGATGATTGCGTCGAGCGCGGCGCTGGCCATCAGCGGTATCCCGTTCAACGGCCCGATCGGCGCTGCCCGTGTCGGCTACGTCAACGGCGAGTATGTGCTCAACCCGGGGCCGACCGAGAAAGCCAACTCGCGCCTGGACTTGGTCGTGGCCGGTACCGAATCGGCGGTGCTGATGGTCGAGTCCGAGGCGGACCAGCTCACCGAAGAGGTGATGCTGGGCGCGGTGGTGTTCGGGCACGAGCAGGGCAAGATCGCCATCGAGGCGATCAACGATTTGGTGCGCGTCGCCGGCAAACCCGTCTGGAACTGGCAGCCGCCGGCGCGCGACGAAGCGCTGATCGCCAAGGTCACCGAGTTGGGCGAGGAGCGCTTGCGCGCGGCCTACCAGATCCGCAACAAGCAGGCCCGCACCCAGGCCTGCCGCGAGGCCTACGCCGCCGTCAAGGCAGGCCTGACCGAACAGGGTGTGGCCTTCGACGAGGTCAAGGTCGACGGGTTGCTGTTCGAGATCGAGTCGCGCATCGTGCGCCAGCAGATCCTGGCTGGCGAGCCGCGCATCGACGGGCGCGACACCCGCACCGTGCGTCCGATCGAGATTCGCACCGGCGTGCTGCCGCGCACGCACGGCTCGGCGCTGTTCACGCGTGGCGAAACGCAGGCATTGGTCATTGCCACCCTGGGCACCGAGCGCGATGCGCAGATCATCGACGCGCTGTCGGGCGAATACCAGGACCGCTTCATGCTGCACTACAACATGCCGCCGTTCGCCACCGGCGAGACCGGCCGCGTGGGCGCACCGAAGCGCCGTGAGATTGGCCACGGCCGTCTGGCCAAGCGCGCGCTGGTCGCCTGCCTGCCCAGCAAGGACGAGTTTCCCTACACCATCCGCGTGGTGTCCGAGGTGACGGAGTCCAACGGCTCGTCGTCCATGGCCACCGTCTGTGGCGGCTGCCTGGCGCTGATGGACGCGGGGGTGCCGATGAAGGCGCACGTGGCCGGTATCGCCATGGGCCTGATCAAAGAAGGCAACAAGTTCGCGGTCCTGACCGACATTCTGGGTGACGAAGACCACTTGGGCGACATGGACTTCAAGGTCGCGGGCACCACGCAAGGCGTGACCGCGTTGCAGATGGACATCAAGATCCAGGGCATCACCAAGGAAATCATGCAGGTGGCGCTGGCCCAGGCCAAGGAAGCGCGTCTGCACATCCTGGCCAAGATGCAGGCGGCGATCGGTGGTGCGCGTGAGGAGATTTCGGCCTACGCGCCGCGCCTGTACACCATGAAGATCAACCCGGAGAAAATCCGAGACGTGATCGGCAAGGGCGGCGCGACCATCCGCGCGCTGACCGAGGAGACCGGCACCACGATCGACATCGCCGAGGACGGCACCATCACCATCGCCTCCACCGACGCCGACCGTGCCGCCGAGGCGCGCCGCCGCATCGAGGAGATCACCGCCGAGGTCGAGGTGGGTCAGGTCTACGAGGGTCCGGTGACCAAGATCCTGGACTTCGGTGCCCTGGTCAACATCCTGCCGGGCAAGGATGGGCTGCTGCACATCAGCCAGATCGCCAACCAGCGGGTCGAGAAGGTCAGCGATTTCTTGCAAGAAGGCCAGATCGTCAAGGTCAAGGTGCTCGAGACCGACGACAAGGGCCGCATCAAGCTGTCGATGAAGGCGCTGCTCGACCGCGGCGAGGCCAGCGTGCAACAGCAGCAACAGCAACAGTGAGCGCTGCGCGTTCGTCCGGAGCCTTGTCATGGCCGCGCTGATGCAGGCGATCGAAATCACCGCCTTCGGCGGACCCGAGGTGCTGCGCCTGACGCAACGCCCCCGGCCCGAGCCGGGTGAGGGCGAGGTGCTCATTCGCGTCAGCGCCTCGGGCGTCAACCGGCCCGACGTGCTGCAGCGGCGCGGGCATTACGCCCCCCCGCCCGGCGTCTCCGATCTGCCGGGTTTGGAGGTGGCCGGGGTCATCGAAAGCGGTGACGTCGAGGCCATGGAAGCCGCCGGGCTGCGCATCGGCCAACGGGTGTGCGCGCTGGTTGCGGGGGGCGGCTACGCCGAGTATTGCGTTGCGCCGGTGGGGCAGTGCCTGCCGGTGCCGCGCGGCTGGAGCGACGTCGAGGCCGCCGGGATACCCGAGACGTTCTTTACCGTCTGGAGCAATGTCTTCGACCGCGGCCGGCTACAAGCGGGTGAGACGCTACTGGTGCAGGGTGGGGCGAGCGGCATTGGCGTGACCGCCATTCAAATGGCGCGTGCCATGGGCGCGCGGGTGCTGGTGACCGTGGGCTCGGCCGACAAGGCCGAGGCCTGTGTGCGCCTCGGTGCGGACCACGCCATCGTTTACCGCCAGCAGGATTTCGTGGCCGAAGTGGCGCGCCTGACGGGTGGTCGAGGCGTGGACGTGATTCTGGACATGGTGGCCGGCCCCTACGTGGCGCGCGAGATCGACTGCCTGGCCGAGGATGGCCGCTTGGTCATCATCGCGGTGCAGGGGGGTGTCGAGGCGGCGTTCGACGCCGGCAAGCTGCTGCGCCGACGCCTGACCATCACGGGCTCGACCCTGCGGCCGCGTCCAGTGGCCTTTAAGGCGGCGATCGCGCGCGAGTTGCGCCAGCGCATTTGGCCGCTCATCGAACGCGGCGCCATCCGGCCCGTCGTGTACCGGGTCTTCCCGGCGGCACAGGCGGCGCAGGCGCACGCGCTCATGGAGAGCAACCAACACATCGGCAAGATCGTGCTCGACTGGAGTGGCGCGGCGGCCTGATTCGGATGGAGACGACGACTGTGACACGCAAGCTTATCGCCGGCAATTGGAAGATGAATGGCAGCCTGGCGGGCAATGAGGCACTGCTGCAGGCGATCCTGGCCGGGCTGGATGCCGACACCGTGTCGGCAGACGTGGCGGTGTGTGTGCCCGCGCCGTATCTCGCGCAGGTGCAGGCCCTGTGCACGGGCAGCCCGCTCGCCTGGGGGGCGCAAGATGTCTCGGAACACGAAGCGGGCGCCTACACCGGCGAGGTCAGCGCCGCCATGTTGCGGGATTTTGGCTGCCGCTACGTGATCGTGGGCCATTCCGAACGGCGACGCGACCACGGCGAATCCGACGAGGCGGTGGCGCGCAAGGCGCAGCGCGCACTGGCCTGTGGCATCACGCCCATCGTCTGCGTCGGCGAGACCGAGGTGCAGCGCGAGGCGGGCCAGACCGAAGCGGTGGTCAAGCGCCAGCTCGCGGCCGTCATCCACACCGTGGGCCACTGCGTGTCCGAAATCGTCGTCGCCTACGAGCCGGTGTGGGCCATCGGTACCGGACGCACGGCGACGCCCGAGCAGGCGCAAACCGTGCACGCCGTGCTGCGCGCGCAGCTCGGCGCGGCGGTTCCCGAGCCGCGGCGCGTGCGCATCCTGTACGGTGGCAGCATGAACGCGGGCAATGCGGCCGCGCTGCTGGCTCAGCCCGACATCGACGGCGGCCTGATCGGCGGCGCCTCGCTCAAGGCGGAGGAGTTTTTGCGCATCGTGCGCGCCGCGGTCTGATGCGGCGTTCGCCAGCCAATACTTTTGTTTCGTAGGAGTTTTCATGAACGTGCTTTTGACCCTGTTGATGGTGGTGCAGGTGCTGTCCGCGCTGGTAATGATCGGGCTGGTGCTCATGCAGCACGGCAAGGGCGCCGACGCCGGTGCGGCCTTTGGTGGCGGGGCTTCATCCGCCAGCCTGTTCGGGGCCTCGGGTGGCGCCAATTTCTTGTCACGCAGCACGGCCGTGCTGGCAACCGTGTTCCTGGCCTCGACGCTGGCGTTGGCGTTCCTGGGTTATCAGCGGCCGCAGGCGGCCAGCTCCGGCAGCGTGCTCGAGACCGTGCCCGCGGTGCCCATCGAGCCAGCGGTGCCGGCGCCGGCCCAGTCGGGTGGTGCTGCTTCGCAGATCCCGGGCCAGTGAGGTCCCGGCCGCAAGCCGCCCTTGCGGGGAATCCCCTAGCCCTGTGGGGCCCCCAGAATAGGGCGGTTTTCGGGGTACAATGCGGTCCGTCGTCGAGATGACGAACCTCGCTGGTGCGGTGCAGCCAATCCAGCCCTCGACGATGCACCCTTGCCGACGTGGTGGAATTGGTAGACACGCTATCTTGAGGGGGTAGTGGCGAAAGCTGTGCGAGTTCGAGTCTCGCCGTCGGCACCAATCCTGTTACCGATGAAGCGCCCCCAGGGCGCTTTTTGCCGGAGACGACCGTGAGCCTAGAGCAATATTTGCCCGTCCTCCTGTTCATTCTGGTGGGCTTGGCCGTCGGTGTACTCCCTCAGGTATTTGGGTATTTGCTGGGTCCCAATCGTCCGGATCCGGAAAAAAACTCCCCCTACGAGTGTGGCTTCGAGGCCTTCGAAGACGCGCGCATGAAGTTCGATGTGCGCTACTACCTCGTGGCCATCCTCTTCATTCTGTTCGATCTCGAAATCGCATTCCTCATCCCGTGGGCGGTGGCCTTTTCGGACATCGGCGCAACGGGCTTCTGGGCGGGCGTGATGTTCCTGATGATTCTGGTCGTCGGCTTCGTCTACGAGTGGAAGAAGGGCGCGCTGGACTGGGAATGACGCAACCGTTGGCGTGACTCGACAGGCAACACCAGGAGCGGCAGATGATCGAAGGGGTTTTCAAGGAAGGGTTCTTCACCACCAGCTACGACGCGGTGGTGAACTGGGCCAAGACCGGCTCGCTGTGGCCGATGACCTTCGGGCTCGCGTGCTGTGCGGTCGAGATGATGCATGCCGCCACGGCCCGGTACGACATCGCGCGCTTCGGCGCCGAGGTGTTCCGTGCCAGTCCGCGCCAGTCGGACTTGATGATCGTGGCGGGCACACTGTGCAACAAGATGGCGCCCGCGCTGCGCAAGGTCTACGACCAGATGGCCGAGCCGCGCTGGGTGCTGTCCATGGGCTCGTGTGCCAATGGCGGCGGTTACTACCACTACAGCTATTCCGTCGTGCGCGGCTGCGACCGCATCGTCCCGGTGGATGTGTATGTCCCCGGCTGTCCGCCGACGGCCGAGGCGCTGCTGTACGGCATCATCCAGTTGCAGCACAAGATCCGTCGCACCCAAACGATCGCCCGTGTGTGACGGCGGCGCCGATGGCACTGCCCGCGCACCAGGAGTAAACACGATGACCACGACGACGCATGCCGCCGATTGGGCGGCCTTGGCAACCCAGAGCGTGCGCCCGTCCGCCGAGGCGGTACGCGACGCGGTCGCTGCTGCGCTGGGGGAGCGGATTCGCACGTTGAAAGTCAGTCATGACGAGGTCACGGTGGAGGTCGCGGCGGCGGACTACCGGGAAGTGATGCAGACCCTGCGTGACGCCCCGGCGTGCCGCTTCGAGCAGCTTATCGATCTGTGCGGCGTCGATTACTCCACCTATCGCGACGGCGCCTGGGATGGCCCGCGCTTTGCCGTCGTCGTGCATTTGCTGTCGGTCAGCCTGAATCAGCGGCTGCGCGTGCGCACCTTCTGTCCCGACGACGATTTTCCCGTCATCGATTCCGTCACCGCGATCTGGCCGTCGGCCAACTGGTACGAGCGCGAAGCCTTCGACCTGTACGGCATCGTCTTCGAGGGGCACGCCGATTTGCGCCGCATCCTCACCGACTACGGCTTCATCGGTCACCCGTTTCGCAAGGACTTTCCGCTGTCCGGTCACGTCGAGATGCGCTACGACCCCGAGCGCCGGCGCGTCATCTATGAGCCGGTCACGATCGAGCCGCGCGAGATCACGCCACGCATCATCCGCGAAGATTCGTACGGGGGGCTGCACTGAGGGCCGCACGTCCCGAGGGTTGAAACGTCATGGCTGACATCAAGAACTACACCCTGAACTTCGGCCCGCAGCACCCGGCTGCGCACGGTGTGCTGCGTCTGGTGCTGGAGCTCGACGGCGAGGTCGTGCAGCGCGCCGACCCGCACATCGGGTTGTTGCACCGCGCCACCGAAAAGCTCGCCGAGCACAAGACCTACATCCAGTCGCTGCCCTACATGGACCGGCTGGACTACGTCTCGATGATGTGCAACGAGCACGCGTATTGCTTGGCGATCGAGAAGCTCTTGGGCATCGAGGTGCCGATTCGCGCGCAGTACATCCGCGTGATGTTTGCCGAAATCACCCGCTTGCTCAATCACCTGATGTGGCTGGGCTCGCACGGCAACGACTGCGGCAGCTCGACGATCTTGCTGTACTGCTTTCGCGAGCGCGAAGACTTGTTCGACATGTACGAGGCGGTCTCGGGCGCG
Source organism: Tepidimonas sp. HKU78 (assembly GCF_049860815.1). NCBI lineage: Bacteria > Pseudomonadati > Pseudomonadota > Betaproteobacteria > Burkholderiales > Tepidimonas > Tepidimonas sp. HKU78. The sequence goes on along the minus strand of NZ_CP187547.1, from coordinate 2,613,031 downwards.
CGCATGCACGCGGCGTACTTCCGCCCGGGTGGGGTGTACCGCGACTTGCCGGACACGATGCCGCAGTACAAGGTCAGCAAAATCCGCAACGCGCGCCAGCTCGAGGAGCTCAACCGCAACCGCCAGGGTTCGCTGCTGGACTTTATCGACGACTTTACCCAACGCTTCCCCAAGTACCTGGACGAATACCACACGCTGCTGACCGACAACCGCATCTGGAAGCAGCGCACCGTGGGCATCGGTGTTGTCCCGCCCGAGAAAGCGCTGGCCATGGGCATGACCGGCCCCATGCTGCGCGGCTCCGGCATCGCGTGGGACCTGCGCAAGAAGCAGCCCTACGAGGTGTACGACCGGCTCGACTTCGACATCCCGGTGGGCAAGACGGGCGATACCTACGACCGTTATTTGGTGCGCATGGAAGAGATGCGCCAGTCCAACCGCATCATCAAGCAGTGCGTGGACTGGCTGCGCGCCAACCCCGGCCCAGTGATCACCGACAACACCAAGGTCGCGCCGCCCAAGCGCGAGGCGATGAAGGCCGACATGGAGGCGCTCATCCACCACTTCAAGCTCTTCACCGAGGGCTTCCACGTCCCCGAGGGCGAGGCGTACGCGGCGGTCGAGCACCCCAAGGGCGAGTTCGGCATCTACCTCGTCAGCGACGGTGCCAACAAGCCGTATCGCCTCAAAATCCGCGCGCCTGGCTTCGCGCACCTTTCGTGCCTGGATGAAATGGCGCGCGGGCACATGCTGGCCGATGCGGTGGCCATCATCGGCACCATGGACATCGTGTTTGGAGAGATCGACCGATGAGCACCGAACCCCGCACCGCCGAGCCGATGGCACTGTCCGAGGCGATACTGGCGCGCTTTGCCCGCGAGGTGGCCAAATATCCGGCTGACCAGCGGCAATCCGCCGTGATGGCGTGCCTGGCCATCGTGCAGCAAGAATACGGCTGGGTCAGTCCGGCGGCCGAGCTGGGGGTGGCCCAGTATCTGGGCATGCCACCCATCGCGGTGCACGAGGTCACCACCTTCTACAACATGTACAACCAGCAGCCGGTGGGGCGCTTCAAGCTCAACGTCTGCACCAATCTGCCGTGCCAGCTGCGCGGCGGCGGCAAGGCGCTGCAATATCTGGCCGAAAAGCTCGGCGTGCAGCCAGGCGAGACCACGGCCGACGGCGTGTTCACGCTGCAACAAAGTGAGTGTCTGGGCGCGTGTGCCGATGCGCCGGTGATGCTCGTCAACGACCGCCACATGTGCAGCTTTATGTCCAACGATCGGCTCGATCAGCTCATCGACGGACTGCGCCGCACCGCCGCGGAGGAATAGTCATGAAGGCCCATGCGCTTTTGCAACAGTTTCAGGCCACTGGGGTGCAGAGCTGCTTCCACGGCCGGCACATCGCCCCGCAGATCTACGCCGGGCTCGACGGCACCAATTGGCGCCTGAAAGACTACGAGGCACGCGGCGGCTACCAGGCGCTGCGCAAGATTCTGGGCAAGGATGGCGGCGAGGGAATGACCCCCGACCAGGTCATCGCCGAGGTCAAGACCAGCGCGTTGCGTGGCCGCGGCGGTGCGGGCTTTCCGACCGGGCTGAAGTGGAGCTTCATGCCGCGGCAATTTCCAGGCCAGAAATACCTGGTGTGCAACTCCGACGAAGGCGAGCCGGGTACATGCAAGGACCGCGACATCCTCATGTACAACCCGCACATCGTCATCGAAGGGATGGCGATCGCGGCGTACGCAATGGGCATCTCGGTCGGCTACAACTACATCCACGGCGAGATCTTCCAGGTCTACGAGCGTTTCGAGGAGGCACTGGAGGAAGCGCGTGCCGCGGGCTACCTGGGCGAGCGCATCCTGGGCAGTGACTTCAGCTTCCAGCTGCATGCCCACCACGGTTTTGGCGCCTACATCTGCGGCGAGGAAACCGCGCTGCTGGAGTCGCTGGAGGGCAAGAAGGGCCAGCCGCGCTTCAAGCCGCCGTTTCCGGCCAGCTACGGCCTGTATGGCAAGCCCACCACCATCAACAACACCGAAACCTTTGCGGCGGTGCCGTGGATCATCCGCCACGGGGGGCAGGCCTATCTGGAAGTGGGCAAGCCCAACAACGGCGGCACCAAGATCTTCTCGGTCAGCGGTGATGTCGAGCGGCCTGGCAACTACGAGATTCCCCTGGGCACGCCGTTTGCCAAGCTGTTGGAGTTGGCTGGCGGCGTGCGCGGCGGACGGCGGCTCAAGGCTGTCATTCCCGGCGGCTCGTCGGCGCCGGTGCTGCCGGCCGACATCATGATGGACTGCACCATGGACTACGACAGCATCGCCAAGGCGGGGTCGATGCTGGGGTCGGGGGCCGTCATCGTCATGGACGAGACGCGCTGCATGGTCAAGTCGCTGCAGCGGCTGAGTTATTTCTACATGCACGAATCGTGTGGTCAATGCACGCCGTGCCGCGAAGGCACGGGCTGGTTGTGGCGCGTGGTCGATCGCATCGAAAACGGCCAGGGCCGCGCCAGCGACCTGGAGCTGCTCGACAACGTCGCGGAAAACATCATGGGCCGCACCATCTGCGCCTTGGGTGACGCGGCGGCCATGCCCGTGCGCGGCATGATCAAGCATTTCCGGCACGAATTCGAATACCACGTCGAACACAAGACCTGCATGGTCCCGGCGTATGTCTGAGGGAAAGCCCACCATGGTCGAAATCGAACTCGACGGCAAGAAGGTGGAGGTGCCACCGGGCAGCATGGTCATGCATGCGGCCGAAAAAGCCGGCGTCTATATCCCGCACTTCTGCTACCACAAAAAGCTCTCGATCGCGGCCAACTGCCGCATGTGCCTGGTCGACGTGGAGAAGGCGCCCAAGCCCATGCCGGCGTGCGCCACCCCGGTGTCCATGGGCATGGTCGTGCGCACCAAGAGCGAAAAAGCCGTCAAGGCACAAAAAGCGGTGATGGAGTTTTTGCTCATCAACCACCCGCTCGACTGCCCCATCTGCGACCAGGGCGGCGAGTGCCAGTTGCAAGACCTGGCGGTGGGCTACGGCGGCACGCGCTCGCGCTACGAGGAGGAAAAGCGCGTCGTCTTCCACAAGAATGTCGGTCCGCTCATCTCGATGGAGGAGATGAGCCGCTGCATCCACTGCACGCGCTGCGTGCGCTTCGGGCAGGAGATCGCCGGCGTCATGGAGCTCGGCATGAGCCACCGCGGCGAGCACTCCGAGATCGAGACCTTCGTCGGCCAAACGGTCGATTCGGAACTCTCGGGCAACATGATCGACCTGTGCCCCGTCGGTGCGTTGACCAGCAAGCCGTTCCGTTACGCGGCGCGGACCTGGGAGCTGTCGCGGCGCAAGAGCATCAGCCCGCACGACTCCACGGGCGCCAACCTGGTGGTGCAGGTCAAGGGCGACCGGGTGCTGCGCGTGGTGCCGCTGGAAAACGAGGCCGTCAACGAGTGCTGGATTGCGGACCGTGACCGCTTCAGCTACGAGGCGCTCAACGGCCCCGATCGCCTGACGCAGCCCATGATCAAGCAAGGGGGTCAATGGCGCACCGTCGATTGGCAGACCGCGCTGGACTACGTGGCGCACGGCCTGCGGGACGTGCGCGCGCAGCACGGCGCAGGCGCGATCGGGTTGCTGGCCAGCCCACACGCCACGGTGGAAGAGCTGGCGCTGGCCAAGGCACTCATGGACGGTTTGGGCAGCCCGAACATCGATCACCGCCTGCGCGCGGCCGCGTTCGACAACGCGGCACCCGCTGGGCGCGCACGCTGGCTGGGGCGCCCGATCGCGGAACTCTCCACGCTCGACCGCGCCTTCGTCATCGGCTCCAACCTGCGCAAAGACCACCCGCTATTTGCGCAGCGCATCCGGCAGGCGGTGCGCAAAGGGGCGCAGGTGTCGGCCCTGGTGGCTGCGCCGCCGGATTGGGCGATGCCGCTGCACCGCGTGCTGCGCGTGGCGGCAAGCGATTGGGCGGCGGCGCTGGCGCGCGTGGCCGCCGCGGTGGCCGAGGCCCGTGGTGGCGTGCTGCCGGCCGGTGCCGAAGGGGTGACGGCGGATGATGACGCGCGCGCCATCGCGCAGTCGCTGCTCAGCGGTGAGCGCAAGGCCGTGCTGCTGGGTAACGCCGCCGCGCACCACGCGCGCGCGGCCACGCTGCTGGCGCTGGCGCAGTGGATCGCCGAGCAGACCGGCGCCACCTGGGGTTATCTGACGGAGGCGGCCAATACCGTCGGCGCACAGCTCGTTGGCGCGCTGCCGGGCGAGGGCGGCAAGGACGCGGCGGCGATGCTCAGCGGTGGGCTCCGCGCCGTCGTGTTGCTGGGCGTCGAGCCCGGGGTCGACACCGCGCTGGCTGGCCAGGCGCTGGCGGACGCCGGTATGGTCGTCACGCTCAGTCCGTTCCAGGCCAACCTCGACATCAGCGACGTGCTGCTGCCGATTGCGCCGTTTACCGAGACGTCGGGGTCGTTCGTCAACGCCGAGGGGCGGCTGCAGAGCTTCCAGGCGGTGGTCAAGCCGCTGGGCGAGACGCGCCCGGCGTGGAAGGTGCTGCGTGTACTGGGCAACCTGCTGGGCCTGGCGGGGTTCGAGCAGACCTCGTCGCAGGAGGTGCTGGCGCAGGTGGTGCCGGGTGTGGCCAGTGGCGATTTCGTGCCCGGCGAGCGGCTGGACAACCGGGCCCGCGGCCCGATCGACCTCTCGCCTGCGGCCGGTGAGCCCTGTGTGGCTGCGATTTATCAGCTCGACGCCCTGGTGCGCCGAGCTCCGGCGCTGCAGGCAACGGCGGACGGCCGTGCCGCTCGCGCCAACGCTCAAGGAGTGTGTGCATGATCGACACCCTCTACCAAGGTGGGCTGCAGCTCAGTTCGGCGGCTTGGTGGACCCAGGCGGGTTGGCCCGTGGTCTGGATCCTGCTCAAGATCGTGGCGCTGCTGGCCCCGCTGATGCTGCTGGTGGCCTACCTCACGTGGTGGGAGCGGCGCTTGCTCGGCTTCATGCAGGTGCGCCTGGGCCCCAACCGGGTGGGGCCGTTCGGGTTGCTGCAGCCGATTGCTGATGCGCTAAAGCTGCTGACGAAAGAACTGATCCGCCCCACGGCCGCCAATGGCGGGTTGTTCCGGCTCGGCCCCATCATGGCCATCATGCCGGCGCTGGCGGCGTGGGTGGCGGTGCCGTTCGGCCCAGACGTGGTGTTGGCCAACGTCAACGCTGGACTGCTCGTCATCCTGGCCATCACGTCCATCGAGGTGTACGGCGTCATCATCGCGGGTTGGGCCTCCAACTCCAAGTACGCGTTCCTCGGCGCGTTGCGTGCGTCGGCGCAGATGGTCAGTTATGAGATCGCCATCGGTTTTTGCTTCCTCGTCGTCGTCATGACCGCCGGTAGCCTGAACCTGGCCGACATCGTCGCCTCGCAAGCGCGCGGCACGGGTGCCGACCTGGGGCTGAACTTCCTGTCTTGGAACTGGCTGCCGCTGTTGCCGATCTTCATGGTGTACCTGATCTCGGCGGTGGCCGAGACGAATCGCCACCCGTTCGACGTCGTCGAGGGCGAGGCCGAGATCGTCGCCGGTCACATGGTCGAATACTCGGGCATGGGCTTTGCCATCTTCTTCCTGGCCGAGTACGCCAGCATGTGGCTGGTGTCGATCCTGGCGGTGCTCATGTTCCTGGGTGGGTGGTTGCCGCCAATCGACAGCGCCGTCTTCAACGCCATCCCCGGCTGGATCTGGCTGGGGCTCAAGACCACGATCGTGGTGTCCCTGTTCATTTGGATCCGCGCCACGTTCCCGCGTTTTCGCTACGACCAGATCATGCGTCTGGGCTGGAAGATTTTCATTCCGGTGACGCTCATTTGGCTGCTGCTCGTGGGCGCCGTGATGCAGACGCCGTGGAACCCTTGGAAGTGAAGGAGCGCACATCCATGTCCGCCACCACCGCCGTCGCCCCGTTTTCGCTCAAGGACTTCTTCAAGAGCTTTTTGCTCGTCGAGCTGTTCAAAGGCATGGCCCTGACCGGTCGCTATGCGCTGCGGCGCAAGGTGACGGTGCAGTTCCCAGAGGAAAAAACTCCGCTGTCGCCACGCTTTCGTGGCCTGCACGCGCAGCGTCGCTACCCCAATGGCGAGGAGCGCTGCATCGCCTGCAAGCTGTGTGAAGCGGTGTGCCCTGCGATGGCCATTACCATCGAGTCGGCGCAGCGCGAGGATGGCACCCGCCGCACCACGCGCTACGACATCGACCTGACCAAGTGCATCTTCTGCGGGTTCTGTGAGGAAGCCTGCCCGGTGGACGCGATCGTCGAGACGCACATCTTCGAGTACCACGGCGAAAAGCGCGGGGATCTGTACTTCACCAAGGACATGCTGCTGGCCATTGGCGACCGCTACGAGAAAGAAATCGCTGCCGCCAAGGCGGCCGATGCGAAGTACCGCTGACTCCGGCCATTGCACGAGCACATCATGGATTTCGTCTCAGGGTTTTTCTACGTTTTCTCGGCGGTGCTGCTGTTTGCCGCGTTGCGCGTCATCACCGCGCGCAACCCGGTGCACGCGGTGCTGTACCTGATGCTGGCCTTCTCGCAGGCGGCCGCGCTGTGGTTGCTGCTCAAGGCCGAGTTTCTCGGCATCGCGCTGGTGCTGGTTTACCTGGGCGCGGTCATGGTGCTGTTCCTGTTCGTCGTGATGATGCTCGACATCAACGTCGACGCCATGCGCGCCGGGTTCTGGAGACACCTGCCGCTGGCGCTCCTGCTCGGGGCACTGGTCAGTATCGAGCTGATCGCCGTGCTGTGGGCGGGCTTCCCGACCGCGACCGTCGATGCGGCCGTCGCCACCACGGCCATGCACGCGCCAGACCATAACAACACCCATGCGCTCGGCGTGTTGCTCTATCGCGACTACCTGTATCCGATCCAGGTGGCGGCGGTGATTCTGCTGGTGGCCATGGTGGCGGCGATCGCGTTGACGTTGCGCGGACGCAAGGACACCAAGACCATCGATCCGGGCGTGCAGGTGCGCGTCAAGGCCAGCGACCGCCTGCAGGTGCTGCGTGTGCCTCCCGCCACCGTCGCTGCCGCTGACGCGGCCAAGGAGGAGCAAGCATGAGTACCCTCGGCACCCTCGGGGTGGGACATTTTCTGTCCGTGGGCGCGATCCTGTTCGCGCTGTCGGTGGTGGGGATCTTCCTCAACCGCAAGAACCTGATCGTGCTGTTGATGGCGATCGAGCTGATGCTGCTCGCGGTCAACCTCAATTTCGTGGCGTTTGCTCACTATCTGGGCGACCTGCACGGACAGATCTTCGTCTTTTTCATCCTGACCGTGGCAGCGGCGGAGTCGGCCATCGGCCTGGCGATCCTGGTGCTGCTGTTCCGCAACAAGTCGTCGATTGACGTCGAGACGCTCAACACCCTCAAGGGTTGACGCGCATCCCGGACCCCACGCGACCCACACCATGACGACCCTTTCCTCAAGCATGTTGCTGGCCGTGCCGCTGGCCCCGCTCGTCGGGGCGGCCGCCGCCGGCATTCTGGGCACGAAGTTTGGCGGCAACTGGATCGGCCGGCGCTGGTCCCACAGTTTGACCATTCTGGGGGTGCTGGTTTCCTTCGTCCTGTCGGCGATCACGCTCAAGCGCGTGGCGCTCGACGGCGCCTACTTCGACCAAACGATCTACGAATGGATGGTCATCGGCGGCCTGAAGATGGAGATCGGCTTTTTGGTCGATGGTCTGACGGCGATGATGATGTGCGTCGTGACCTTCGTGTCGCTCATGGTGCACATCTACACCATCGGCTACATGGAGGATGACGCGGGCTACAACCGGTTCTTCGCCTATATCTCGCTATTCACGTTCTCCATGCTCATGCTGGTCATGAGCAACAACCTGCTGCAGCTCTTCTTCGGCTGGGAGGCGGTGGGCCTGGTGTCGTACCTGCTGATCGGCTTTTGGTTCAACAAGCCGACGGCCATCTTCGCCAACATGAAGGCCTTTCTCGTCAACCGGGTGGGCGACTTCGGCTTCATCCTCGGCATCGGCCTGTTGGTGGCCTACACCGGCACGCTCAACTACAACGAGATTTTCGACAAAGCGCCGGCGTTGGCCGCGATCGAGTTCCCGTGGTACGTCTTCGGGCAAGAGGCCATGCTCGTCACCGTGATCGGGATTTGCCTGTTCATCGGCGCCATGGGCAAGAGCGCGCAGTTTCCGCTGCACGTCTGGCTGCCGGACTCGATGGAAGGCCCGACGCCGATTTCGGCCCTGATCCACGCCGCCACCATGGTGACGGCGGGCATCTTCATGGTCGCGCGTATGTCGCCGCTGTACGAGCTGTCGGACGCTGCGCTCAACTTCATTCTGGTCATCGGCGCCATCACGGCCTTCTTCATGGGGCTGCTGGGCATCATCCAAAACGACATCAAGCGCGTGGTGGCCTACTCCACGCTGTCACAGCTCGGGTACATGACGGTGGCGCTGGGCGCATCGGCGTACTCGGTGGCGGTGTTCCACCTGATGACGCACGCGTTCTTCAAGGCGCTGCTGTTCCTGGCGGCGGGCTCGGTCATCATTGGTATGCACCACAACCAGGACATCCGCTACATGGGTGGCCTGCGCAAGTACATGCCCATCACGTGGATCACCTTCTTGCTGGGCACGCTGGCGCTGGTGGGCACGCCGTTGTTCTCGGGCTTTTACTCCAAGGACGCGATCATCGAGGTGGCGCGTTTCAGCAACCTTCCGGCCTCGGGTCTGGCCTACGCGGCGGTGCTGGCTGGGGTGTTCGTGACGTCGTTCTACTCGTTCCGGCTGTATTTCCTGGTTTTCCACGGGCCGGAGCGCTACGACCAGAATCCGGACGCTCACCACGGGCACCACGGCGACCATGACGATGGCGACGGCAAGCCGCACGAGTCGCCGTGGGTGGTGACCGCGCCGCTGCTGCTGCTGGCGGTGCCGTCGGTGGTCATCGGCTACCTGACGATCGAGCCGATGCTGTTTGGTGACTTCTTGGCCGCGTCCATCGAGGTGCACGCGGACAAGCACCCGGCGATGGCGAAGTTTGCCGAGACCTTCCACGGGCCGCTGGCCATGGCGCTGCACGCCTTTAGCACCCCGCCGCTGTATCTGGCCGTCGCCGGTGCCGTCACCGCGTGGTATCTGTACCTGGTGCGCCCCGAGTTGCCGGCACGCATCGCCACGGCCCTGCGTCCGCTGGTCGTCGTGCTGGAAAACAAGTACTACATGGACTGGATCAACGAGCACATCATCGCCCGCGCGGCCCGTGCCATCGGCGTGGGGCTGTGGAAGGGCGGCGACCGCGGCGTGATCGAGACCGGCATCGTCAACCTGAGCTGGAAGGTCGTTGGGGCCGTCGCTGGCCTCGTGCGTCGGGTGCAGACCGGCTATCTCTACCACTACGCCTTCGTGATGATTTTGGGCGTCCTGGCTTTCATGACTTACTTCGTCTGGCTCGCCAAATAAGGAGAACGAGAGCATGGGTTTGCTGAGCCTTGCGATTTGGACGCCGATCCTTTTTGGCGTCGTGCTGCTCGCGATGGGCCGTGACGAACACGCCCCCGTGGTGCGCTGGGTGGCCTTGATTGGCGCGCTGTTGGGGTTGGCGGTGACGGTGCCGCTCTACACCGGTTTCGAGGTCGGCTCGGCGGCGATGCAGTTCGTCGAGCGTGCGCCGTGGATCGAACGCTTCAACGTTCACTACCACCTGGGGGTGGATGGGATCTCGCTGTGGCTGATCCTGCTGACGGCGTTCATCACCGTCATCGTCGTGATCGCCGGCTGGGAAGTGATCACCGAGCGCGTCAACCAGTACATGGGCGCGTTCCTGATCCTGTCCGGGCTGATGATCGGTGTGTTCGCGTCGCTCGATGCGATGCTGTTCTACATCTTCTTCGAAGCCACGCTCATCCCGATGTACATCATCATCGGCATCTGGGGTGGCCCGAACAAGATCTACGCGGCGTTCAAGTTCTTCCTCTACACGCTGCTGGGCTCGCTGCTGATGCTGGTGGCCCTGATCTACCTCTACAACGCTTCCGGTGGCAGCTTCGATCTGGCCACGTGGTACCGGCTGCCACTGTCGGCCGAGGTGCAAACGGCGCTGTTCTTCGCCTTCTTGGCGGCGTTCGCGGTCAAGGTGCCGATGTGGCCGGTGCACACCTGGTTGCCGGATGTGCACGTGGAGGCGCCCACGGGCGGGTCGGCGGTGCTGGCGGCGATCATGCTCAAGCTGGGCGCGTACGGTTTTCTGCGCTTTTCGCTGCCCATCACGCCCGATGCCTCGCATCAGTGGGCCGATCTGATGATCGCGCTGTCGCTGGTGGCGGTGATCTACGTGGGGCTGGTGGCCATGGTGCAGCAGGACATGAAAAAGCTGGTCGCGTATTCGTCCGTGGCGCACATGGGCTTCGTGACGCTGGGTTTTTTCCTGTTCAACGACCTGGGCGTCTCGGGCGCCATCGTGCAGATGATCGCGCACGGTTTCGTGTCGGCGGCCATGTTCCTGTGCATCGGCGTGCTGTACGACCGGGTGCACTCGCGTGAGATCCGCGACTACGGCGGCGTGCTCAACACCATGCCGGCGTTCGGGGCGTTCGCGCTGCTGTTCGTCATGGCCAATGCGGGGTTGCCGGGCACCGCGGGCTTCGTCGGCGAATGGATGGTGATCCTGGCGGCGGTCAAGGTCAACTTCTGGGTGGGGTTGCTCGCGGCCACGTCGCTCATCCTGGGTGCGGCGTATTCGCTGTGGATGTTCAAGCGCGTCTACCTCGGTGCGCCGGTGCACGAGCACGTCAAGGCGCTCAAGGACATCAACGCGCGTGAGTTCTTGGTGCTGGCGTTGCTGGCGGTCATGGTGCTGTACTTCGGCATTCACCCGAAACCGTTCACCGACGTCATGGATCCGGCGGTGCAGCAGTTGCTGCAGCACGTCAAGGTCTCCAAACTGGGTTGACGTGTCGGCCTATTTGTTACAGAAAGCGTTCGTCACATGATTGATGCCGTTAGCTGGGCCACGGCCACCCCCGAGCTGTTGCTGCTCGCCATGGCGTGCGTGATCGCCCTTTTCGACCTGTTCGTCGACACCCCGTTGCGCGACTCCACCTATCGCTTGACCCAGTTGACGCTGGCGGTCGTGGCGGGGCTGGAAGCGTACCTGGCGCTCAGCGGCCAGACCCTGGTCGGCTTCGGGGGCATGATCGTGAGCGACCCGATGGGCGCCTGGCTCAAGTGTTTCGCGACCGTGGCGCTCATGGTGACGCTGGTGTACGCGCGTCCCTACGCCGGTGCGCGCGACATGCTGCGCGGCGGCGAGCTGTTTACGCTGTCGCTGTTTGCGCTGCTGGGCATGTTCATCATGATCTCGGGCCACCACTTCCTGGTCATCTACCTGGGGTTGGAGCTGCTGACGTTGTCCAGCTACGCCCTGGTGGCGCTGCGGCGTGACGACGTGCGCGCCACCGAGGCGGCGATGAAGTACTTCGTGCTCGGTGCGCTGGCCAGCGGTTTTCTGCTCTATGGTCTGTCGCTGGTCTACGGCGCCACGGGCAGCCTGGGGGTGACGCAGGTCGCGCACGCCGTTCAGGCCGGGGTGGCGCAGCCGTCGGTGCTGATGTTGGGGGTCGTGTTCGTGGTCGCGGGGCTGGCGTTCAAGCTGGGCGTGGTGCCGTTCCACATGTGGGTGCCGGATATCTATCACGGCGCCCCCACGGCCATCACGCTGTTGATTGGTAGCGCGCCGAAGCTGGCCGCGTTCGCCATCGTCGTGCGGCTGCTGGCCGAGGCGATGCCCGCCGTGGCGGCCGACTGGCAGCAGATGCTGGCGGTGCTGGCGGTGGCGTCGCTGCTGGTGGGCAACCTGGCCGCGGTGGCGCAGCGCAACTTCAAGCGCATGCTGGCGTTTTCCACCATCGCGCAGATGGGCTTCATGCTGCTGGCACTGGTGGGCGGCGTGGTCGGCGGCGACGCATCGGGCATGGGCGACGCCTACGGCGCGGCGATGTTCTACGTCGTCACCTATGTGCTGACGACGCTGGCCACGTTCGGTGTGATGCTGCTGCTGGCGCGCGAAGGCTTCGAGTCGGAGGAGATCGAGGACTTCGCGGGCCTGAACCAACGCAGCCCGCTCTACGCCGGGGTGTTGGCTGCGTGCATGTTCTCGCTCGCCGGTGTGCCACCGCTGGTCGGCTTCTACGCCAAGTTGGCGGTGTTGCAGGCCTTGTTGGCTGCGGGCGGCGGGGTCTACGTCGGGTTGGCGGTGTTTGCGGTGCTCGCGTCGCTGGTCGGGGCGTTCTACTATTTGCGCGTCGTCAAGGTCATGTATTTCGATGCGCCCACGCAAACCGCGCCCATCGCGGCGCCGCTGCCGGTGCGGGCGGTGCTGTCGGTCAATGGTGCTTTGGTGCTGCTGCTGGGGTTGCTGCCTGGCGGTCTGATGACACTGTGTGTCCAGGCCGTGCGCTCGGTCTTGTGAGGCAGGTTAGACTGCAGGCATGAGTCTGGATACTGCCGTTTGGCTGGTCATCGCGCTGGCGCTCGTGGGCGCCAACTTGCCGTTCATCAACGAGCGCTGGCTGGCGCTGCTGCCCGCGCGGGGGGGGGCCAAGCCCTTGTGGGGACGGGTGGCCGAGCTGGTGGTGCTCTATGGGCTGGTCGGGGGCCTGGCGCTGGCGCTGGAGCAGCATCTCGGCCAGATTTACCCTCAGGGTTGGGAGTTTTACGCCATCACGGCGTCCATGTTCCTGACCTTTGCCTTCCCCGGCTTCGTCTACCGTTATCTGGCGCGGCGTTGAGCGTGGCGGCTCCGATGAACGACCCGACCGCACGCGCCGCGCTCGTGCCCGATCGGCATCCTCCTCATCTGGCCGAACGCACGGTCGAGGAGGCGCAGGTATGGCACGGATCCTTCCTGTCGCTGCGGCGGGATGTGGTGGCGCTGCCGGATGGGCGCCGCGCGGTGCGCGAGTACATCCAGCACCCGGGCGCGGTGATGGTGGTGCCCGTACTGGACGATGGGCGCCTGGTGCTCGAGCGCCAGTACCGCTACCCCGTGCGGCGGGCGATGATCGAATTTCCGGCCGGCAAGCTCGACCCGGGCGAATCGGCCTTTGCGTGCGCGGAGCGTGAGTTGCGCGAGGAAACCGGCTACCAGGCGGATGAGTGGGCGCGCGCGGGTGTGTTGCACCCCGCGATCGGGTATGCGGACGAGTTCATCGAGATCTGGTTTGCGCGCCGGCTGCAAGCCGGTGAGCGCGCGCTCGATGACGGAGAGCAGCTCGATGTGCTGGCGGTGCCGCCCGACGAGCTGCTGCAGGCGGTGTGCGCGGGCGAGGTGACCGACGGCAAAACCCTGGCGGCGCTGCTGTGGTGGCAGAACGTCGCCAGTGGCGCCTGGCCCTTGGCGTGGCGTGCGGCGGCGCAGTGGCGTGCCATGGCGCCCGGCGCGCAGGAGGCGGTGCCGTGAAAGTGCTCGACCTCGGGTGCCCCCACGGGCATGTATTCGAGGGTTGGTTTGCCTCGGAGGAGGACTTTCAGTCCCAGCGCGAGCGCGGCCTGATCGAATGCCCGGTCTGTGGCGACCAGGGCATCGAAAAGCGTTTGAGTGCGCCTCGCGTGCAGACCCGGCGCAGCGAGCCGCCACCCGCGGCCCAGCCCGATCCTGAGCACGCGTCGACCGAACGACAAGCACGCTTGCTGCAAGCGCTGCGGGCGTGGGTGCGCGACAGCGAAGACGTGGGCGAACGCTTTGCGGAACGCGCCCGCGCCATGCACCAGGGGCTGGAGCCCGCGCGCAACATCCGCGGGGTGGCCACGCCGGACGAGGCCGTCGCGCTCGTCGAGGAGGGGGTGCCCATCCTGCCGCTGCCCGACGTGCCGTTGCTCAAAGAGCCGCTGCAATGAGCGGCTCTTGGCGCGGCCGCCAGCCGCTCAAGGATAGAGCCCGCGCAGGTCGCGCGCGCGCAGGATGCGCTCGCACGCCACGATAAAGGTGGCGGTGCGCAAGCTGACGCCCTTGTCGTCGGCCACGTGCCAGACGGCGTCCAGCGCCCCCTTCATGATGGCCACCAGGCGCTGGTTGATTTCTTCTTCGCTCCAGAAGAAGCTGGAGAAATCCTGCACCCACTCGAAGTAGCTCACCGTCACGCCGCCGGCGTTGGCCACCACGTCCGGAATCACGAGCACGCCGCGCTCGCGCAGGATGTCGTCTGCCTCGGGCGTGGTCGGGCCGTTCGCGCCCTCGATCACCATGCGCGCCGTGATGCGGTGCGCGTTGGCGCGCGTAATCTGTTGCTCCAGTGCGGCAGGGATCAGAATGTCACACGGCACATCCCAGAAGGCGTCGCGCTCGATCGCTTCGGCCGCCTCGAAACCCGCGACGCTGCCGTGGCGCTTGGCGTGCGCCAGCAGCGCCGGGATGTCCAGGCCGGCCTCGCGGTAGACGCAGCCGGCGTGGTCCTGCACTGCCACCACGCGCGCGCCGGCCTCGGCAAAAAGCTTGGCGGCGATGCCACCCACGTTGCCAAACCCCTGCACCGCCACACGCGCGCCCGCAAGATCGAGTCCGATGCGCCGCGCTGCCTCCGCCCCCACGGTGAAGACGCCGCGGCCGGTGGCCTCGTGGCGCCCCAGGGACCCCCCGAGGCTGATCGGCTTGCCCGTCACGACGCCAGTGGCCGTTTCCCCCACGTTCATCGAGTAGGTGTCCATCATCCAGGCCATCACGCGCTCGTTGGTATTGACGTCGGGCGCCGGGATGTCCTTCGTGGGGCCGATGATGAGGCCGATTTCGCTCGTGTAGCGGCGCGTGACGCGCTCGAGCTCCCCCATCGAGAGCCGGCGTGGATCGACGCGCACACCTCCTTTGGCACCGCCGAACGGCACGTTGACCGCGGCGTTCTTGATCGACATCCACGCGGCCAGCGCCATCACCTCGGACAGCGTCACGTCCTGGTGAAAGCGCACGCCGCCCTTGCCCGGCCCGCGCGAGGTGTTGTGCTGCACGCGGTAGCCCTCGAAGTGCGCCACCGTGCCGTCGTCCATCATGATGGGGACATCGACGACCAGGATGCGCTTGGGGCGTTTGAGCGTCTCCACCCAGCGGGCCAGGTTGCCCAGGTAGGGGGTGACGCGATCGACTTGTTGCAAGAAGATGCCCCAGGGGCCCAAGTGGTTGGGGTCGAGGTACGAGGGCAGGGCGTGGCCAGAGGCGGCCGTGGTTGGGTGCTGTGTCATGTCAGCGGAAAAAAGAGTCGAACATGGGGTGCAGCATAGACGCGGGCACGCTGCTTGTCCAAAGCCGGGTTTCCATTCCATCATGCAAAAGTTGCATAACGCGCGTGCTGGCGATTCCGAACCCCGTGGCGCAGAGCGGTTGCGTTCGCGGCACAATGGGGCGCCCAAGGAGTCCTCTCGTGTCGACCCTGCCCGCGTTCGATCCCCGCCAGGTGCCCGTCGTCGCCCGCGACGCCCATTTGCCCGCGGTGCCGGTGCAGCGGCTCGCCGCCGATGACTTGCGCCGCTGGTTCCGGCAGCCGCCCGACTGGACGCCAGAGATTCGCGCCGAGGCGCGTTGGGTGGATGGCCCCCCGAAGCCAGCGGCGGTGCTCGTGCCGCTCGTCTGGCGCCCGCGACCGACCGTGCTGCTGACGCAGCGCACCGCGCACCTGCCCACCCACGCCGGGCAGGTGGCGTTTCCGGGTGGCAAGCTCGACGCCGACGACGCGGGCGACCCCGTGCGGTGCGCACTGCGCGAGGCGCAGGAGGAAGTGGGCGTCGCGCCCGCGTGGGTCGAGCCCCTGGGCGCGCTGCCCGTGTATGCGACGGGCTCCGGTTTCGACGTCACGCCGGTGGTGGCGCTCGTGCATCCGCAGGGGCCGTGGCGGCCCAACCCGCACGAGGTCGCCGACGCCTTCGAGGTGCCGCTGGACTACCTGATGGATCCGCGCCACCACCGGCACCACGAGTGGGTGTGGGCCGGCGCCACGCGACGCTGGCTGTCGATGCCGTACGCGGATGCCACCGGCGAGCGCTTCATCTGGGGGGCGACGGCGGGGATGTTGCGCAACCTGTATCGCTTTTTGCAGGCCGCCACGGCCGCTATGATGCGCGCATGACGTTTTTTGCCGTGTTGTTCGCGCTCGTGCTCGACCAGGCGCGGCGCCCTGGGCCGACCCCGCCGTGGCAGCCCGCGATCGCCGGTTGGGCGGCTTGGGTGCAGCGCCAGTTGGACGCCGGGCACGCCGTGCACGGCTGGCTGGTGTGGGGCGTGGCCCTCGGGGTGCCGACCGGGCTCGCCGCGCTCATCTACGCTGCATTGGCGCAGGCGCATGGGTTGCTGGCGTTTGCCTGGACCGTGGCGTTGCTGTACGTGACGCTGGGCTTTCGGCAGTTCAGCCACCATTTCACCGCGATTCGCACCGCCCTCGAGTCGGGCGACGAGGCTGCGGCGCGCGCCCTGTTTGCGCAATGGCAGGGGACGACGGCGGTCGACTGGCCGCGCGAGGAGCTGCTGCGCCGCGTCATCGCCCACGCCATCATCGCGTCGCACCGGCATGTGCTGGGGGTGTTCGTGTGGTTCGTGCTGGGGGCCGCACTGGGGCTGGGACCCGCGGGTGCCGTGGCGTACCGGCTGGCGGCCTGGCTGGCACAGGTGTGGACGCAGCCCTCGGCGGCCACGCCCGTGAGTGAGCCCGTGGCGCGGTTGGCCCAGCGGGCCTGGTGCTGGATCGACGCGTTGCCGGCGCGCCTGACGGTGCTGGGTTTTGCCATGGTTGGGCATTTCGAGGATGCGCTGGAGCGCTGGCGCCAGCACCAGCGCCCCTGGCACGAACCCAGCGACGAGCTGCTGCTGTCGGTGGCCGAAGGCGCGCTCCAGGTGCGCCTGTGCCGCAGCGCTGCCCCCGATGAGGGGGGGCTGTCGGTGTTGCCGACGCCGCAGCTGGCGCACCTGTCGAGCGTGGTCGGGCTGCTGTGGCGCAGCGTCGTGCTGTGGCTGATGCTGCTGGGGCTGGCACTGCTGGCGCGAATATTTTGACCCACGCCGCGCACCGGCGACGCCCGCGGTGGGCGGGTCAGTGCGAACGCGCAGCCAGCAACTCCTCGTACAGCTCGACGTACAGCCGCCAGCGCTGTGGCGCGATCGGCCCCTGGGGGGCGACGGCCGCCTGCACCGCGCAACCCGGTTCGCGTCGGTGCGTGCAATTGTGAAACCGGCACTGCCCCAAGAAGGGGGCGAGATCGGGCATCAGCGGCGCCAACGCCTCGGGGGCGATGTGGTGCAGCCCGAAGGCATGAAACCCGGGCGAGTCGATCAAGGCGCCGTCCCGCGCCTCAGACAGCCAATACCAGGTGGTGCGGGTGGTGGTGTGCCGTCCTGTGCCCAGCGCGCGAGAGATCGCTTGCGTCTCGGCCTGGGCGTGGGGGACCAGCCGGTTGACCAGCGTGCTTTTGCCCACGCCAGAGGCGCCCATGACCAACGTCACGTGCTCCTGCAGAACCTCGAGCAGCGCGGCCAGCCCAGTGTCCATCGCCGCGCCATCGGCGGCGTGCAGCTGCAGTGGCAGCACCGTCTCGCCCATCGCGCGGTAGGGGGCCAGTCGTGCCCAGGCCTCGTCGAACGCGGGCTGCACATCGCGCTTGTTGAGGCCGATCAGCGGCTCGATGCCCGCGTGCCGCGCCGCGATCAACGCCCGCGCCAGGTGCCCCTCCGAGAAGACGGGCTCGGCCGCGAGCAGGATCAACACCCGATCGAGGTTGGCGGCCAACATCTTGGTGCGCACGTCGTCCTGGCGAAACAGCACGTTGCGCCGCGGCAGCACCGCCTCGATGACGCCCTCGTCGCCCGAGGCCGACCATTGCACCCGGTCGCCGACCACGGCCTCCAGGCGCTTGCCACGCGGGTGACAGCGGGTACGCTCACCACCCGGCGCTTCGACCAGCAGATGGCGGCCAAAACTGGCGACCACGAGACCGTCGCGCGGCACCGCCGGCGCGTCGCTGGGAGGGCGGGATCGGCGGCTCATGCGGGGCTCGGTTCGGGGCGCAGACGGGCCAGTCGGTCGGCCGCCGGCGGGTGTGTATAAAAGAACCGCACGAACCACGGATCGGGCGTGAGCGTGCTGGCATTGTCGCGGTATAGGGTCAGCAGCGCATCGGCCAGCGCGTCGGCGCTGGCGTGGCGGGCGGCATAGTCGTCGGCTTGAAATTCGTCGCGGCGCGACCCGCGGCTCAACAGCGGCGCGACGAAGATGCCTGGCAGCGGCAGCACCAGGCCAAACAGCAGCAGGGCCAACGCCGCGTTGCTGCCCGTCAGCGTGGGCGTGACCCCCAGGCCGAAATAAAACCACAGTTGCTGCGACAGCCACCCCAGCAAGGCCAGCGCCGCACCGCTGCCCAGGCCGAGCCACAGCAAGCGTTTGAGCACGTGCCGGTGGTGGGCGTGTCCTAGCTCGTGCGCCAGCACCGCCTCCACCGCGTCGGCGCCCAGGCGCTGCAGCAGCGTATCGAACAGCACCACCCGCTTGGCCGGTCCAAAGCCGGTGAAATAGGCGTTGGCGTGCGCGCTGCGGCGGCTGCCGTCCATCACGTAAACCCCTGCGCTGCGAAAACCGCAGCGCTGCAGCAGCGCTTCGACACGCGCCCGCAAGGCGCCGTCGTCCAGGGGCTCGAACCGGTTGAACAGCGGCGCGATCCAGCGCGGGTAGGCCAGCAGCAGGGTCGTGTTGAACGCCATCCAGGCCAGCCACGCCCACAGCCACCACGATGGACCGGCGCTGTCCATCAGCCACAGGATGAGCGCCGCGATCGGCAGCCCCAGCACCGCAGCCACCAGCGCGCCCTTGAGGCCATCCGTCAGCCACAGCCCGAGGGAGGTCTGGTTGAAGCCGTAGCGGGCCTCGAGCCGGAAGGTGCGCCACCACGCGAACGGCAGCTCCAGCAGCGCGCCGATGGCAAAAAACGCCGCCAGCAGCGCCAGTTGCTGCCCCATGCCTTCGCCCAGCCAGCCCAGCAGCCATTGGTTGAGCGCATCCAGCCCGCCCAGCAGCGTCCAGCCCACGACCAGGGCGGCATTCCACGCTGCCTCCAGCAGCGCCAGCCAGGTCTTGTCGATCGTGTAAGCCGCCGCGCGCGCATGCTGCTCGGCGCTGACGTGCGTGGCAAAAGCCGCCGGTACCTGGTGCCGGTGGCGCGCCACGTGGCGGATTTGGCGCGCATACAGCCAGGCGCGCAGCAGCAAGCCCGCCAGCAGCAGGGCGACGAAGATCCACGTCCACAGCAGGTGGGGTGGCAGGGCAGGGGCGTTCATGCCCGCAGTCTAGCCAATAACCAGGGCCCATGTCGGCGACAATAGCGGCATGACGACGCCCAACACCCTGCCCGAAACGCTCGACACCGAAGCGCTGACGTTGCCCAAGAGCGACCTCAACCTGGTCTGGATCGACTGCGAGATGACCGGACTGGACCCCGAACGCGAGCGGCTGCTGGAGGTGGCGGTCGTCATCACGGGCCCCCACCTGCAGCCCCGCATCGAGGGGCCGGTGCTGGTCATCCACCAAAGCGACGCCGTGCTCGACGCCATGGATGCTTGGAACAAAGGCACCCACGGGCGCAGTGGTCTGATCGACAAGGTGCGCGCCAGCACGCTGACCGAGGCCGAGGCCGAGCAGCAGTTGCTCGACTTCATCGCCCGCTACGTGCCCAAAGGCGCCTCGCCCATGTGCGGCAACAGCATTGGGCAAGACCGGCGCTTCTTGGTGCGCTACATGCCGCGGCTGGAGGCGTACTTTCACTACCGCAACCTGGACGTCAGCACCCTCAAAGAATTGGCCAAGCGCTGGCGCCCCGAGGTGTACAACGCCTTCAAGAAGCAGCAGCGCCACACGGCGCTGGCCGACGTGCACGAGTCGATCGATGAACTGGCGCACTATCGCGAGCGCTTTTTGCGTCTGACGGCCTGATCGCACATCCGACCACGTTTCGTGGCATAATACCGACATCCGGCACCCATCGGTGCCGGTTTTTTGTTGCATCTGCTGCTCGCCGGTCCCATGGATGGATTGATTCGTTGGTGGTCGATGTGATGACAACCCAACGGATCTCCACATGAACACCATGACCCCCGTGGCTGCCAGCCACGACGGCGGCTTTGCCGCGCTCGACCTCGCCGATTCTCTGCTGCGCGCCGTCACCGAACTCGGCTTTACCCAGCCCACCCCTGTGCAACAGGCGGCCATTCCGCTGGCGCTCAGCCGCGATGGCGCCGGCGCCGATCTGATGGTCTCCAGCCAGACGGGCAGCGGCAAGACGGCCGCTTATCTGTTGCCCGTGCTCGATGCCCTGTGTCGCCAGCCCGCCCCCGAGGCGGCGCGTGCGCCGGCACGCTCGGGCAACCCCCGCGCCGCGCGCGGCCGCTTCGCGCCGGCCGCGCCGCTGGCCCTGGTGCTGTGCCCCACCCGCGAGCTGGCGCAACAAGTGGCGGGTGACGCCATCGATTTGCTGCGCCACACCCGTGGCCTGCGCGTGGCCACCGTGGTGGGCGGCATGCCCTATCCGGTGCAACTGCAGCGCTTGGGCGGTGCCGCCGTCGTCGTGGCCACACCGGGCCGGTTGCTGGACCTGCACCGCAGCGGGCACCTGCGGCTCGATGCCGTGCAGCACGTCGTGCTGGACGAGGCCGATCGCATGCTGGATCTGGGCTTTGCCGACGATCTGGCCGACATCCACCGCCTGACCGAAGGCCGACGCCAGACCCTGATGTTCAGCGCCACTTTCGCCCCGCGCGTGCAGGCGCTGGCGGCGCGTATCATGCGCGAGCCGCAACGCGTGTCGCTGGAGTCGGCGCAAGACCGCCACGCCAATATCGAACAGCGTCTGTACTGGTGTGACAGCCCCACGCACAAGCGCCGCGTGCTCGATCACTGGCTGCGCGACGAGGCCATCGAACAAGCCATCGTCTTTGCCAGCACGCAGATCGAGTGCGATGCACTGGCGCAAGACCTGCAGCAAGCGGGTTTTGCCGCCGTCGCGCTGCACGGCGCGCTCAGCCAAGGCATGCGCAACCGCCGCTTGCAAGCGCTGCGCCAGGGGCAGGTGCAAATCCTGGTCGCCACTGACGTCGCCGCACGCGGCATCGACGTGCCCACCATCACCCACGTCTTCAACTACGGCCTGCCGATGAAGGCCGAAGACTACGTGCACCGCATCGGCCGCACCGGGCGGGCGGGGCGTAAAGGGCTGGCCGTGACCATGGCCGAGCCGCGCGACCGGCGCCGCATCGGCGCCATCGAGGCCTTCAGCCGCCAGCCCATCCCGACCCAGACGATCCCTGGGCTGGAGCCGCGCCTGCAGCCCACGCAGGCGCCGCGCCGCGCGGGCGGCCCGCGCCCGGAAGGCAACCACCGCGGTGGCGGTTGGGGCCGTGCCGGTGCCCCGCGCGGCAGCCGCCGCGCAGAATACGCGCCGCGTGGCGGTTTCGCCCGTTGACGGCCGCCTGCTGACGGCGCTGCGGGGCGTCGGTGTCACATCAAGGGAAGGTCTGCAAAACCTTCCTGCCAGACTGCCGGGATGGGACAATAGCGACATGAAGCAGATGAGTCTGGAGGCGCCGATGTATACGGGCTTTGAGCTGCGCGCCAAGCGCACCCGCAAGCGTGCGTTTTTGGAGCAGATGGACCGTGTGGTGCCGTGGGCAGAGTTGGTCGCACTCATCGAGCCGTATGCGCCGAAGGCGGGTCCCAAGGGTGGGCGGCCACCCTTTGCGGTAGAGAAGCTGCTGAGGATTCATTTTTTGCAGCAGTGGTTTGGTCTGTCGGACCCGGCGGTGGAGGAAGCCTTGTACGACACGCCGCTGCTGGCGAGCTTTGTTGGTCTGGACCTGGGGGTGGATGTCGTGCCGGATGAGAGCACCATCCTGCGCTTTCGCCACCTGCTGGAGCAACACGGCCTGAGCCAGCGTATCCTCGAGACGGTCAATCGCATCCTGACCGAGCGTGGCCTCATGCTCAAGAGCGGCACCATCGTGGATGCCACGCTCATTGCTGCTCCCAGCTCGACCAAGAACGCCCGCCGTGAGCGCGACCCTGAGATGCACCAGACGAAGAAGGGCAACCAGTGGTACTTCGGCATGAAAGCGCACGTTGGGGTCGACGCCGAGACAGGGCTGGTACACACGGTGGTGGCCACCGCTGCCAACGTCTCGGATGTGACGCAGGCGCATCGGCTCTTGCACGGGCAAGAGACCGACGTCTTTGCCGATGCGGGCTATCAGGGAGTGGACAAGCGAGCGGAAAACCAGGGCAAGCAAGTCGCTTGGCACGTGGCCATGCGGCCGGGCAAGCGCCGGGCATTGGACAAGCGCACTTTTCTTGGCCAGGTGATGGATGCCTTGGAACGCACCAAGGCGCGCATTCGTGCCAAGGGTGAGCATCCGTTTCGGGTACTCAAATGCCAGTTTGGCTACCGCAAGACGCCCTATCGAGGCTTGGCCAAGAACGGCGCGCAGCTCAACGTCCTGTTTGCGCTGGTCAATCTGTGGCTGGCGCGCAAAGCCTTGCTGGCTGCGACGGGATAAGTGCGCCCGCAGTGGGCTCACTGGGGCCGGATGAGGCTGCAGAGGGCCCACGAAGGGGCTTGCTGGAGCCCAAGAACCGTTCAGCATCTGTTTCGATCCCATCCTACGAAACGATATTGACCCTGAACTCGTCGCCACGAACGAGTGGGCGGGGTAGTGCAGAGGTTCCCAAGAGGTGCTCACCGGCGTTTTCACCGCCCAGGATCACATAGTTCACTTTGCGCAGGTCGGCCAGCATACGGCCGCCTGCGTAGCTGATCGAGCTCTGCAAATCCTCCTGCATCTCGCGCAGCGTGTCGGCCAAGTGCCCCTTGATCGGCTCGAGGATGCGCTTGCCCTCGACGTGCCGGTACTCGCCTTTGTTGAAGTCGCTGGCCGAGCCGTAGTACTCCTTGTAGCGCTTGCCGTCCACTTCCACGGTCTGCCCGGGCGATTCCTCGTGGCCGGCAAATAAGCTGCCGATCATCACCATGGCCGCGCCAAAGCGCACGCTCTTGGCGATGTCGCCGTGGTGGCGGATGCCGCCGTCGGCGATGATGGGCTTGGTGGCCACGCGTGCGCACCACTTGAGCGCCGACAACTGCCAGCCGCCGGTGCCAAATCCGGTCTTGAGCCGTGTGATGCACACTTTGCCAGGGCCGATGCCGACCTTGGTGGCATCGGCGCCCCAGTTTTCCAGGTCGATCACGGCCTCGGGGGTGCCGACGTTGCCGGCGATCACGAACGCCTGCGGCAGCGTGCGCTTGATGTGTTCGATCATGCGGCGCACGCTGTCCGCATGGCCGTGCGCGATGTCGATGGTGACGTAGTCCGCCCCCACGCCCTCGGCCGCCAGGCGGTCGATGACCGCGTAGTCGGGGGCTTTGACGCCCGAGCTGATCGACACGAACAGCCCCTGCTCGCGCATGCGGCGCGCAAACGCCACCGTGTCCAGATCGAAGCGGTGCATCACGTAGAAATACCCGTGGGCAGCCAGGAATTCGGCGATGCGCTCGTCGATGACCGTCTTCATGTTGGCGGGCACCACCGGCAGTTTGAAGCGGCGACCGCCAAACTCCACCGAGGTGTCGCACTCGCTGCGGCTTTCCACGCGGCATTTGCGCGGCAACAGCAAAATGTTGTCGTAGTCGAAGATATCCATGGTGACAGGTTCCATACGAGAGAGGTCGTCCGCGCGTGGGAGCCACGGCGGAGGGCGGCGCGTTGGGGCAGTGCGCGGCCCAATGGCTGCTGGCGCTCGACTGGGAGCCGGTCACGTCCTGGGCCGCCCCGTCGGGGCGGCAGGCACAAAAAACCGGGCTCCAAGATTTGGGCCCGGTGGCTCATTGTAGCGGTGTGGTCGGGTTTGTGGCGCGCATCACGCGGGTCCCCCGCTCGCTGCCTGCGGCACAATAGCCCACACGGTGCGGGCCGCGCGGGCGGCCCTCGAACCCTCGGAGTGAGCGCGGATGAACCCTTCCACCCTGATCGGCATGATCGCCAGCGTCCTTTTGCTGGGGGTGCTGATCTTTTTTGCGGCTGACGACCCCTGGTTATTCATCGATCTGCCGGGGCTGGGCATCGTGCTCGTGGGGACGATGGCGGCCACCTTTTTGAGCTATCCCATGGGCGAGGTGTTGCGCGTCTTCAAGCTGATCAAGACCGTGATGCGCAACGAGCGGCTCTACACCGAGCGCGACATCGAGGAGCTGGTCGACGTCTCGCGCCTGTGGATGCGTGACGACCCAGTGCTGGTGGAAAAGGCATTACCGCGCATCTCCAATCCCTTTTTGCGCACCGGGGTGCAGTTGGTCATCGACCGCATCCCGGAAGAGGACATTCTGGATTTGCTGCAGTGGCGCATCTCGCGCATGAAGGCCAAGGAAGCGGCCGAAGCGCAACTCTTTCGCGTCATGGCCAGCTATGCGCCGGCGTTTGGCATGATTGGCACGCTGGTCGGGCTCATCAACCTGATGGACGTGGTGGCCAGTGGTGACCTGGTGGTGATCGGTCGCCACCTGGCAGTGGCGTTGATGACGACGTTCTACGGCATTTTGCTCGCCAACCTGGTGTTCAAGCCGGTGGCGGTCAAGCTCGAGCGCCGCACCGAGCAGCGCGTGGTGCTCATGAACATGGTGTTGCAGGGCATCTCGATGATGTGCGCGCGCCGCAGCCCGTCGCTGATGCGCGAGACGCTCAACTCCTTCGTCGCCCACCGTGAGGACGAGATCCGCGACGGTGCGCCGAGGTCGGTGGTCACCCGCACGGAGCCCAAACCGGCGCCGAAGGCGGCCTCCGCGGCGCCACGGCCGCCCGACTCCAAGGGGGGGACGCAGGCGTGAACGAGCGCCAGCTGCATGATGCGTTGGGGCGTGCGCTGCAGGCCGCGCGCGCGGCGTCGCCCGCTGCCACGTCGCCGCCAGCGCCGTCCGCCCCTGTGCCGCAGCGGCCGACGCCGTTGCAAAAAGGCCGCTATTCGCGTTGGCATGCCGATCCGGATCCCGTGGTCGAGGAGGAGACCTGGCTGCTGACGTATCTGGACGTGATGACGCTGCTGCTGGTGATGCTGGTGGTGATGCTGGCGTTTTCGGAGCCCATCACCCGCAAGCCCCCGCTGGGGCGGCCCGAGGCACAGGGCAGCAGTGCACCGAGCGTGGGGCAGCCGCTGCCTGGCGGGGGCGGTAGCATCGTGCCGCCGGTGGGATTGCCCTCTCCGACACCCGGTCCGGGCGCGCACACGGCCGAGCGGCAGTCGCCACCCGCGAGCGATGCAGTGCCGGCAACGGCCGATCCGCTGGCCGCGCGCGACCCGGCGCAGGCGCTGGGCTTGTCGGGGCTGGGGCAGGACATCCAGATCCTGGTGCGCGACGAGGGGGTGAGTTTTCGCATTCCGTCGGAGGTGCTGTTCGCCTCGGGCGAGGCGGTGCTGACGCCCGCTGGCCTCGCCGTGATCGACCAGTTGCTGCCGGCCTTCAACCGCCTGCCGGACTACACGGTCGTGGTGGAGGGGCATACCGACAACGTGCCCATCCAGACTGCGCGCTTCCCGTCCAACTGGGAGCTGTCCGCGGCGCGCGCCAGCAGCGTGGTGCGCCACTTGGAGGCGCGCGGTCTCAACCCGACCCGGCTGCGCGCCACTGGCTATGCCGATACGCGACCACTGGCGCCCAACGATACGCCGCAGGGGCGGGCGCTCAACCGGCGGGTGGAAATCACGCTCGAGCCGCCGGTGCGCCCGCGCAACTGATACCGCTGCCTACAATGCGGGCATGACCGATTCGTTTGCTGGCGCGGGTGCGGTGGAGGGTGTGGCGCCCACGTTGTCGCCCGACCATCCGTTGCTGCGCGACCTCAACCCCGAACAACGCCGTGCCGTCACCCTGCCGCCGGCGCATGCCCTGGTACTCGCGGGGGCCGGCTCGGGCAAGACGCGGGTGTTGACCACCCGCATCGCTTGGTTGCTGGCCACGGGCCAGGCCTCGCCCGGTGGCATTTTGGCCGTCACCTTTACCAACAAAGCGGCCAAGGAGATGTTGGCGCGCCTGACGGCGCTGCTGCCCCTGAACGTGCGTGGCATGTGGATCGGTACCTTCCACGGCCTGTGCCACCGGCTGCTGCGGGCGCACCACCAGCTCGCCGGGCTGCCAGCCACCTTTCAGATTTTGGATACGCAAGATCAGCTCAGCGCCATCAAGCGGCTGCTCAAGGCGCTGAATATCGACGAAGAACGCGTTCGCCCGAAAGAGCTGCAGTGGTTCATCGCTGGTGCCAAAGAGGACGGGCTGCGCCCGCGCGACCTTGCCGCCCGTGACGAGGACACGCGGCGCAAGATCGAGCTCTATCGCCAGTACGAGGAGCAGTGCCAGCGCGAGGGCGTGGTGGACTTCGGCGAGCTGATGCTGCGCTCGTACGAGCTGCTGCGCGATCACGAGCCGCTGCGCGTGCACTACCAGCGGCGCTTTCGCCACCTGCTGATCGACGAGTTTCAGGACACCAACCGGCTGCAGTATGCCTGGATCAAGCAGCTGGCGGGCGACGAGTCGGGCGGGCGGTTCGTGCCTTGCGGCAACGCGGTCATGGCGGTGGGTGACGACGACCAGAGCATCTACGCCTTTCGCGGCGCGCGCGTGGGCAACATGAGCGACTTCGTGCGCGAATTCGGCATTGCCGAGCCGATCAAGCTGGAGCAAAACTATCGCAGCGTTGGCCACATCCTGCACGCGGCCAACCACTTGATCGACCACAACCGCCAGCGGTTGGGCAAGAATCTGCGCACCGAACAGGGCGAGGGCGACCGGCTGCGCGTGGCCGAGCTGCCCAGCGATCACGAGGAAGCGCAATGGGTGGTGGACGAGATTCGCCAGCTCCACCGGCGCGACGGGGTGCCGCTGCACCAGATCGCGCTGCTGTACCGCAGCAACGCGCAGAGCCGGGCACTCGAGAGCGCCTTGTTCAACGCTGGCATCGCGTACCGCGTCTATGGCGGGCTGCGCTTTTTCGAGCGGGCCGAGATCAAGCACGCACTGGCCTACCTGCGCCTGCTGGAAAACCCGCACGATGACACCAGCTTTTTGCGCGTGGTCAACATTCCGCCGCGTGGCATCGGCGCACGCACCGTGGAGCAGTTGCAGCAGGCCGCGCGCGACGCCGGCTGCTCGCTGCACGACGCGGTCACCGCCGTCGGCGGGCGCGGCGGGGCAGCGCTGGGGGCATTTGTGGCGCGGCTGGATGTGATGCGCGAGCGCAGCGTCGGCCGCCCGTTGCGTGAGATCATCGAAGGCGTGCTGGACGGCAGCGGACTGATCGACCACTACCGCGGCGAGCGCGAGGGAGCCGAGCGCATCGAAAACCTGCTGGAGCTGGTCAACGCGGCGGAGAGCTTCGTCAGCCAAGAAGGGTTTGGGCGCGATGCGGTGGCGCTGCCGGTGGATGAGACCGTGTCCGCGCCAGACGTGCCCGCCGTCGCTCCATCGGGGGTCGAGGCGGAAACCGGCGAGACGCTGAGCCCGCTGGCGGCATTTCTGGCCCACGCCGCGCTAGAGGCGGGCGAGCACCAGGCGCAAGCCGGACAAGAGGCGGTGCAACTGATGACGGTGCACGCGGCCAAAGGGTTGGAATTCGACTGCGTCTTCATCACGGGGTTGGAGGAAGGGCTGTTCCCGCACGAAAACAGCCTATCCAGCCAAGATGGCCTGGAGGAAGAGCGGCGGTTGATGTACGTGGCCATCACGCGCGCGCGCCGGCGCCTGTACCTGACGCACGCGCAGACGCGCTTGTTGCACGGGCAGACGCGCTACCACATCCCCAGCCGCTTTCTGGACGAGCTGCCCGCCGAGAGCCTGCAGTGGCTCAGCCCGCCCCGTGCGCGCGGCGCTGGCGGGTTCGGCGGCGGTTGGGCGTCGTCCGCCCAGCCCGCCTGGGGCCGCAGCGGCCTGGGCGATGACCGGCCCGCCGGCATGGCGGGCATTCCAGCGGCGGTGCCGGTGCCGACGCGCAGCGCCCCCGCGGTCAGCGCCAGCGGCGCCGAGATCCGTACCGGTATGGCGGTGTTTCACACCAAATTTGGCGAAGGGCGGGTGCTGGCCGTCGAAGGGCAGGGCAACGATGCGCGCGCCCAGGTGGACTTTCGCCGCCACGGCACCAAATGGCTGGCGCTGGCGGTGGCCAAGCTCACACCCGTCGAGTGAGTGGTTGCCGGGCGCGCGCTCAGGCGGGCGGTGTGCCCTCGTCCGTCAGAAAGCTGTCACGAAACGTGAAGTACAGCGAGGTGAAAAACGCCGCGCTCAGCAGCGACGCCACCGGGAACAGCAACACCTGCAGTGTGCCGGCCCCACCCAGCAGTGACGACAACAGCACCAACACCAGCGATACCGCAAAGAACACCCCCGCCCAGCCCAGCATGAACACCAGCAGCGCGCCCATGTTGGCCCAACACGCCACCAGGCTGAAAAAAAGGCTCTTGATCGGATGCACCCCGTGCCAGTGCACCAGCGCCGGTGCGTGCCAGAACAGCAGCCCCAGCGGGATGTAGAGCACCGCTTGCCACGCCAAGTGGCGCAGCAGGGCGGGGTTGTCGAGCACGGCTTCGGCGCCTTCCGTGCCATCGGCGGGCAGCTTGGGGACGTCGCCCGCCAACAGTGCGGACAGCGCCATGACCACGATCGCCCCCAGCGCATACAGGCCGCCCAGCAGCAGCATGGCGTGCACGCGCTCGCGTCCGGCCCGAAACGCGGTGGCCAGCACCGTGGGCATCGGAAAGCGCCCGCGGTCGGCTTCCTTGGTGGCGGCCATCAGCCCCAGGGTGGCCGCGGGTACCAGTGACAGTGCCAGTGGCGCGCCCAGCACGGGGACCATCGCCAATGCACTGACGCCCAGGATGAACAGGAAAAACAGCCCGCCCATGGCCAGCGGCTGGCGCGCGAAGGTGCGCAGCCCCAACCGGACCCAGAGCAGGCCCGTGCGGGCGGGGACACGATGGAGCTTCATATCGGGGTGGCGAGGGTCAGCATTCGGCCAGCCGGGCGCGCAGCACGCGCTCGAAGTGGGTAGGGTCGTGGGGTTTGAGCACCGCCGCCTGGCGCGGCAGGTACCAGTCCCACAGGCGCGAGATCCAAAACCGCAGCGCCCCCGCGCGGCGCAGCGCCGGCAGCAGGGCGCGCTCGCCCGCCGTCAGCGGCCGCACCGACTCGTAGGCCTCGAGCAATGCCCGGGTGCGCTCGGGGTCGGCGCGGCCATCGGTCAGGTCGATACACCAGTCGTTGAGGCAGACCGCGATGTCGAATAGCCACGTGTCGCAGCCGGCGAAGTAGAAGTCGAACACCCCCGTCAGGCGGCCGTCCTCGAACATGGCGTTGTCGCGGAACAGGTCGGCGTGGATGGGGCCGCGCGGCAGTCCCTGGTAGGTGGGGCTTGCGGCGATGTGGTTTTGGTAAGCCAGCTCGGCGGTCAGCAGTGCGGCCTGCTCGGGCTGCAGGTGCGGCAGGATCACGGGCACCGTCTCATTCCACCATGCCAGGCCGCGCAAGTTGGGCTGTTCGCGCTCGTAATCACGCCCGGCCAGGTGCATGCGCGCCAGCAGCGCGCCCAGTTGCGCGCAGTGCTGAGGCGTCGGGTTGGGTTCGTACTGGCCTCGCAAGCGGTTGACGACCGCCGCTGGCTTGCCGCGCACCGTATGCAGGATGGTGCCCGTCGCGTCAGCCTGCGGGTCGGGCACCGGGATGCCGCGCGCGGCCAAGTGCTTCATCAGATACAGATAAAACGGCAATTGCTCCGCGCTCAGGCGCTCGAACAGGGTCAGTACCCAATCGTGGCGCTCGCCGTCGTGCTCGGTGGTGACGAAGTAATTGGTGTTCTCGATGCCGCCGGCGCAGCCCGCCATCTCGACCAGCGTGCCTAGGCCCAAGCGCTGCATCAGATGGGCCGCGTCGTCACGGCTGACTTCGGTAAAGACGGCCATGACGGTTCAGAAATCGGTGACGCGCCAGCGCCGCGTGCCCGCGCCAGATCGATCGTCGCTGACACCGGGGTCGATCGGGCGCACCTCGTAGCCGGGCAGGCCCGAGCGCGTGCGCACGTCGATCGTGCGGGTTTGACCGCCGATGCGCAGCTCCTCGATGCGGCTCCAGCCGTCGTGGTGTACCAGCCGCTCGACTTTGGGCTCGGGCTTCGTGGGGGTGGGGGCGACCGCGTCGGCTGCGGCGGCGCAGGGCAGCGCCAGGGCGACGGTGAGCGCGGCCGCCGCAGCGGCCCAGTAGACGGTCGGATGGGAGTGGGGTGCAGTCTGCATGACCCGCTGATTGTAGGCAATCCCCCGTGCACAATAGCGCGATGACCGCTCCTGCCCCCTCATCCGATGCCCCGCTGCTGGTGCTGGTGGACGGCTCCAGCTACCTGTACCGGGCCTACCACGCCATGCCCGACCTGCGTGCCGTGCCGGGCGACCCGAGCAGCCCGGCCACCGGCGCCATTCGCGGCATGATCAACATGCTGCAGGCGCTGCAAAAACAATACCCGGCCGAGCACATCGCGGTCGTTTTCGACGCGTCGGGGCCGACGTTTCGCGACGCGTTGTATCCGGACTACAAAGCGCACCGCGCCCCCATGCCCGACGACCTGCGCGCGCAGATCGAGCCCATCCATGAGGTCATTCGCCTGTTGGGCATGCCGGTGCTGGTGGTGCCCGACGTGGAAGCCGACGACGTCATCGGCACGCTGGCGCGCACCGCGGCCGACCAGGGCTGGCGCGTGCTGATCTCCAGTGGCGACAAGGACTTGAGCCAACTGGTGGACGAGCGCATCACCATCATCGACACCATGAGCGGCAAGGTGCGCGACGTGGCGGGGGTGCAAGCCGAGTTTGGGGTGCCGCCACGGCTGATGGTGGACTACCAGACCCTGGTGGGCGACGCGGTCGACAACGTGCCGGGCGTGGACAAGGTGGGCCCCAAGACGGCGGCCAAGTGGCTGCAGGCGTATGGCTCGCTGGACGCGATCGTGGCGCATGCCGACGAGATTCCGGGCGTGGTCGGTGAAAACCTGCGCCGCGCACGCGACTGGCTGCCGCTGGCGCGCCGGTTGCTGACCATCCGTACCGATTGCGATCTGGATGGCCACGTGCCAGGCCTGCCGTCGCTGGATGCGCTGCGCAGGCGCGACCCCGACACGGCGGCGCTGCGTGATTTTTACCAACGCTACGGCTTTCGCAGCTTGGCCCGCGCGTTGGAGGGTGAGGCCGACCCCGCGCCCGCGCCCGCGCCGGGTACCCAGGCCACGCTGTTTGCCGCCCCCCCCGTGCCCGAGCGACGCTACGAGGTGGTGCGCGACTGGGCGACGCTGGATGCGTGGCTCGCGCGCCTGCGCCAAGCCCCGTTGGTGGCGCTGGATACCGAAACCACGTCGCTCGACGCGTTGGCCGCGCGGCTGGTGGGGATTTCCTTCAGCGTGGCGCCGGGCGAAGCAGCTTACGTACCGCTGGCGCATGAAGGCCCCGACGCGTCCGACCAACTGCCGCTGCCGGCCGTGTTGGAGCGCCTGGCCCCGTGGCTGCAGGACGCCGCTGCGCCCAAGTGTGGCCAGCATGTCAAATACGACCAGCACGTGTTTGCCAACCATGGCATCGACGTGTGCGGCTACGTGCACGACCCGCTGCTGCAGAGCTACGTGCTGGAAGTGCACAAGCCGCACAACCTGGACAGTCTGGCCGAGCGGCACCTCGGTCGGCGCGGCCTGAGTTATGAGGACGTTTGCGGCAAAGGGGCAGCGCAGATCCCGTTTGCGCAGGTGCCCATCGAGCGCGCGGCCGCGTACGCGTGCGAGGACGCCGAGATGTGCCTGGCCGTGCACCACGTGCTGTGGCCGCGCCTGCAGGCCGAACCCGCGCTGCAGCGCATTTACGAGCTGGAGCTGGCCGTCAGCGACGTGTTGCGGCGCATGGAGCGCCACGGTGTGCTGATCGACGCCGACGCGCTGCGTCGCCAAAGCGCCGAGCTGGCGCAGCGGCTGGCCGAGCTGGAGGTCGAGGCGCACGCGCTGGCCGGTGGCCCCTTCAACCTGGGGTCGCCGAAGCAGATCGGCGAGGTGCTGTTCGAGCGGCTGGGGCTGCCAGTGATCAAGAAAACCGCCACCGGCGCGCCCAGCACCGATGAGGAAGTGTTGGAAAAACTCGCCGAGGACTACCCGCTGCCCGCGCGCATCTTGGCCCACCGCAGCCTGGCCAAACTCAAGAGCACCTACACCGACAAGCTTCCGACGATGGTCAACCCTGCCACGGGGCGCGTCCACACGCACTACGCGCAGGCGGTGGCCGTCACCGGACGGCTGGCCAGCAACGAGCCCAACCTGCAAAACATCCCCATCCGCACGCCCGAGGGGCGGCGCATCCGGGAAGCGTTCATCGCCCCGCCCGGCTGGTACATCGCCAGCGCCGACTACTCACAGATCGAACTGCGCATCATGGCGCACCTGAGTGAGGACGCTGCGCTGCTGCGCGCCTTTGCCGAGGGGCAGGACGTGCACCGCGCCACGGCGGCCGAGGTGTTCGGCCAGCCGCCCGAGCAGGTCACGCCCGAGCAGCGCCGCTATGCCAAAACCATCAACTTCGGCCTCATTTACGGCATGAGTGCCTACGGGCTGGCCAAGGCGCTGGGTATCGACGCCAACGCAGCCAAAACCTACATCGAGCGCTATTTCGAGCGCTTTGCGGGGGTGCGCGCCTACATGGAGCGCACGCGCGAGCAGGCACGCGCGCGCGGCTATGTGGAAACCGTCTTCGGCCGACGTCTGTATCTGCCCGAAATCCGCTCGCCCAACGGTCCGCGCCGCGCGGCCGCCGAGCGTGCCGCCATCAACGCACCCATGCAGGGCACGGCGGCGGACCTCATCAAGATGAGCATGGTGGCGGTGCAGCGTGCATTGGACGGTGCGGGCCTGCGCACGCGCATGATCCTGCAGGTGCACGACGAACTGGTATTCGAGGCGCCGCCCGAGGAGCTGGACTGGGTGCGCACCGAGGTGCCGCGCTTGATGGCTGGCGTGGCCACGCTGCGCGTGCCGCTGGTGGCCGAGGTGGGCGTAGGCGCCAATTGGGAGCAGGCGCACTGATGACGGCGCTTTGCTGGTGGGGTGCCACCCCTGCGTGGGCTGCCATCAGCGGATGGTGGTGGCCAGCCCGCTGGCCAGCGCCTGCGCCGGGTCTGTGGTGACCGCGCTGCGGCAGTCTGCTGCTTGCAGGTTTTGGTAGGCGGTCAATGCCGCTTGCGGTGGCAGCATCGCGCGCAGGTAGCGCATCAGGGTCACCTGCTGGGCGCGGCTGAGCTCGGCTTCGCACTGCCGGTGGCCGAAATCGGCGTCCGGCGGGATCAGCGTCCATACCAGTCGCGCCGGCTGCGGCTCTGCGGGCAACCAGCGCTCGATGCCCGCTGCAAACACCAGTGCGCACGGGGTACGACAGGTCCCGCCGGGCGCGACCTGGGTGGTGTAGCCGCGGTTGCGGATCATCGCCCCCAGTGTGATGGCATCACCCACGATCCCGTCCTCCGCACGCAACAGTAGCACCTTGCGCGCGCAGTCCAATCGCTCGACGGACCGCAGAGGGGCCTCGATGCGCCGCACGGTGGAGGCATCGATCGCGCCGCGCAACTCTAGCACACAGCTCTGCGCCTGTTGGCGCAGCAGGAAGTGCTCGTCGGTGGCAGGGGGTAATGCTGCCATGGCACCTTCGGGCGCTTTGGCGGGCGGTGTGACAGCCCCGCAACCCGAGAGAATGGCAGGCAGGAGCAGTGCGGCCGCGATCGCCGTCGCCGAGTGTGGACCACGGCGGGAGAGCACGCTGATACGCCACCCTTGGGTGAGCCGCCCGGGCATGCGTCAACCACCCAACCGGAAACGCCCGACCAGTTGCGTGAGGTGCTGCGCTTGCTCACGCAACGCGGCGGCTGCTGCGGACGCCTCCTCGACCAGGGCGGCGTTTTGTTGCGTCACCCCATCCATCATCGCCACGGCTTGGTTGATCTGCCCCAGGCCGTCGGCCTGTTCGGCGCTGGAGGTGGCGATCTGGCGCATCAGCTCCGTCACGCGCTCGATGCTGTGCACGATCTCGGCCATCGTGGCACCAGCCGCGTCGACCTGCTCTTTGCCCGCGCTGACGGTGGTCACCGAGTCGTCGATCAGCGCCTTGATCTCGCGCGCGGCTTCGGCGCTGCGCTGCGCGAGGTTGCGCACCTCGCTGGCCACGACAGCAAAGCCGCGTCCCGCTTCGCCCGCGCGCGCCGCTTCCACCGCCGCGTTGAGCGCCAGGATATTGGTCTGGAACGCGATGCCATCGATGACACCGATGATGTTGGCAATGCGCTGCGACGAGGCGTTGATCCCGTTCATCGTCTCGACGACCTGCCGCACCACGGCACCGCCGCGCTCGGCCACGGCCGTGGCCTTCTCCGCCATCTCGTCGGCTTGGCGCGCGTTGGCGGCGTTTTGGTGCACGGTGCTGTTGAGCTCCTCCGTGGCCGAGGCGGTCTGCTCCAGGGAACTCGCCTGCTGCTCGGTGCGTTGCGACAAGTCGAGCGTGCCACTGGCGACCTGAGCGGCGGCACTGGCGATGCTGTCGGCTGCGCTGGCAACGTTGCCGATGAGCTCGCGCAGGTTGCGCCGCATCTGCTCCATCTGTTGCAGGAGATGGGTGATTTCGTCGGCGCCCGAAGCCGTGACGGGCCGCGACAGATCGCCGCTGGCGATCGCGCTGGCGGTTTCGTCGGCCACGCGGAAACCTTCGGACATGCGCCGCTGCGTGGCGATCATCAGCACCGTCATCGGGAGTGCCCCCAGCAGCAACACCGCCACCACCAGGGCCAGGTTGAGCTGGTAGCGCCGCTCGGCAGCCTGGGCCTCGGCGTCGGCGCGCTGCAACTGCAACTCGCGCAACGCTTGCATGGCTTTTTCGAAGGCGGCACCCTCGGTGCGGCCCGCGACGAGGAAGGCCTGCATCACGTCGGTGGCGAAGTTTTCGTCCCGCAATGCCTGCAGGGCTTGGTCACGTTTGACTTGCCAGCCCTTGCGCGCCGCCTGCACCTGGTCGAACAAGCGCCGCTCTTCTTCGTCCATCATCGGGGTTAGCGCTTCGATGGCCTTGAGCGCTGCATTGTTCGACTCGCGCTGGTTGGCGATGACGTCCAAGTGCATCGACGTGGGATGGTCGTGCAGCGCGCGCGTCGGGCTGTCCGGCGCGTGCTGGAACGCCAGCAGCGAGGGTGTCAGGATTTTTGTGTGAGGGGCCTACCATGACGACTTCCAGGAGCCCCCATGCCACGCAAGAAGACCACCCCCGCCGCGAAGCCGGACGCCATTCTTCCCGACGAGCTGCTTGAGAAGCTGATCCCCGGACCGATGGACGCCGCCGGCGTCGAGGCCGTGTTCCAGAAGCTGAAGAAGGCCGTGATCGAGCGCGCCTTGGGGGCTGAGCTGGGCGTGCACTTGGCCAGCCCCGAGGGCGGCTGCGGGAACCATCGCAACGGCCGCAGCGGCAAGACCGTGCTGACCGACGGCGGGCCGCTGCGGATCGAGGTGCCCCGCGACCGGGCCGGCAGCTTCGAACCGCAGCTGATCCCGAAGCATGAGCGCCGGTTTGCCGGCTTTGACGACCGGATCATCTCGATGTATGCCCGCGGCATGTCGGTGCGCGAGATTCAGGGCCATCTGGCCGAGATGTACGCCATCGAGGTGTCAGCGGAGTTCATCAGCGCCGTCACCGACGCGGTGATGGCCGAGGTGGGGGCCTGGCAGGCCCGGCCGCTGGAGCCGATGTACCCGGTGGTGTTCTTCGATGCCCTGCGGGTGAAGATCCGCGAGGACGGCGTGGTGCGCAACAAGGCGGTGTATCTGGCCTTGGGCGTGCTGCCGGACGGGACCCGCGACATTCTGGGGCTTTGGATCGAGAACACCGAAGGCGCGAAGTTCTGGATGAAGGTGTTCAACGATCTCAAGACCCGCGGGGTCACGGACCTGCTGATCGGCGTGGCCGACGGCCTGAAGGGCCTGCCGGAGGCACTGGAGGCGGTGTTTCCGGCCACGACCCTGCAGACCTGCATCGTGCACCTGATCCGCAACAGCCTCGACTATGCGAGCTGGAAGGACCGTAAGGCGCTGGCCGCGGCGATCAAGCCGATCTACACCGCACCGAGCGCGGAGGCCGCCGAGCGCGCGCTGGACGCGTTCGAGGCAGGGCCGTGGGGCCAGCGCTTCCCGACCGTGGTCGCGGCCTGGCGGCGGGCGTGGAGCCGGGTGATCCCGTTCTTCGCGTTCCCGCCCGAAGTGCGGCGGATCATCTACACCACCAACGCCATCGAGAGCGTGCATTCGCGGTTACGCAAGATCATCAAGAGCCGCGGGCACTTCCCAAGCGACGAGGCGGCCACCAAGCTGATCTGGCTGGCCTTGCGCAACATCACCGCGGACTGGAAGCGGGCGAGCAAGGAGTGGAAATCGGCGATGAACCAGTTCGCGATACTATACGGCGACCGCTTCACCCTCGCACCACGCTGAACGACACGAGGACAGATTCAGAAACCGCCCCACACACAAAAAACAGGACATCCCCCCAGCAGCACGTGCAGGCGGTTGTCGTAATAATTGCGCAACAGCACGGCCAACGATTCACTGATCGCCATGCGGTGGCTGTGGATGCTGCGCAAGCTTTCTTTGGCCGAGTACAGTCCCCACAGGCCGGAGGCCACGACAAGCCCCAATACGGCGAGATAACCCACGATGACGGCAAAGACCCGTTGGGTAAGGCGGATGCGGTTGAGCATGACAATGGGGGTGATAGAGCAGGAAGGGAATGTCCAGAAAGCAGCCCGGGGCGCCGAAACCCGCAAAGCGAGTAGGGTCGGCACAGACAGCACGAGCCAGCCATGGTGCCGTTGTACCATAGCTCGCATACCGGATGGTTCCGGATTCACCCTCAGATGCCGGTTCGGGGGGCACGGCACATCGCCCCCACACACCAAGGAGGTGCCATGTCACTGAACGAGCGTGATGTTCATGCCTTGCTCGACGTCACTCACGCCGGGGCGGGTCCACGCCGGCGGGGTCTATTGCGCGGGGCGCTGGGTTTGGGGTACGCCGCTGCTGCCGGGCCCCTGGTGGCGCAGACGGCCATCAAGACGCCCGCCGACGGGCTGGTGGCGGGCGACGTGCAGATTCCCGTCGGGGCTGAAACCATTCCGGCCTATCGTGCCGCACCGGCTGGGCGCGTCGGCTTGCCGGTGGTGTTGGTGCTGTCCGAAATCTTCGGGGTGCATGAATACATCGCCGACACGGCGCGACGGTTTGCCCGTGCGGGCTATCTGGCGTTGGCGCCGGAGTTGTTCGTGCGTCAGGGCGACCCGTCCAGCTACGGCGAGATGGCGCGCCTGCTGGCCGAAGTGGTGGCCAAGGTCCCGGACGAACAGGTGGCGCGCGACCTGGACGCCTGCCTGGATTGGGCCGTCGCTCACGGCGGCGACGGCCAACGCGCCGCCGTTACCGGCTTTTGTTGGGGTGGCCGCCAGACCTGGCTGTACGCGGCGCACAGCCCACGGCTAAAGGCCGCCGTGGCCTGGTACGGCCGGCTGGAAGGAGAGCGCACCGCGTTGCAGCCGCGCCATCCGATCGACGTGGTGAATCAGCTCAAGGCGCCGGTGCTGGGCTTGTACGGCGGGGCGGATACAGGCATACCGCTGGCATCGGTGGAGCGCATGCAAGCGGCACTGGCGCAGGGCAACGCAGCGGCGCGCGCCTCGCGCTTCGTGGTCTACCCCGATGCGCCCCACGCCTTCCATGCCGACTACCGCCCCACCTACCGCGCCGAGCCAGCCGCCGATGCTTGGCGGCGCTGCCTGGCTTGGTTTGCCCAGCATGGGGCGGTATGAAGCTCGACATGGCCGTTTGACGAGACGCCCCCCCGCCCGCGCCTCACGGCACGTGGCGCGCACAGGGCAGGCAGGGCTCGGCGCGCGACCATTCGCTCCAGCCCCCGGCATACAGCGGGGCCAGCCCAAAGCCGGCGATGTACAGGGCCAGCAGGTTGGGAATGGCGCTGACGCCGCTACCGCAGTGGTGAACGACGGTGGCAGGGTCGTGGCCTGCCAGCAGGGTGCCCCACTCGCGGCGCAAGGTGGCGGCGTCCTTGAAGCGCCCGTCCGGCCCAAAGTTGTCGGTAAAAGGCCGGTTGAGCGCGCCCGGAATGTGGCCCGCCACCGGGTCGAGCGCTTCGGTCTCGCCGCGAAAGCGGGCCGCCGCGCGCGCGTCCACCAGCGTCTGCGTGGGGCGGCCCAGGTCGCGCACCACCTCCGCCAGGGTGCGCAGCGTCACGCCCGTCTCACCCAGCGTGGCGTCGCCCACCGAAGGAGCAAGCGGCTCGTCGCCCTGGGCGACTGGGCCCCCGGCGGCCACCCACGCGCGCCAGCCACCGTCGAGCACCGCCACGGGCGCATGCCCGCACCAGCGCAGCAGCCACCACAAGCGTCCACATACCATGCCCCCTTGGCGGTCGTAAACCACGACGGGTTCACCCTGCCGCACACCCCAGGCGCGCAGGCGCTCGATCATGGCCTCGCGGGTCGGCAGTGGATGGCGCCCGCCGTTGACGGCCGTCTCGCCCGGGCGCGCGCTCAGGTCGTGGTCCAGATGTGCGTAGCGGGCACCGGGAATGTGGCCGCTGCGGTACTGTGCGCGGCCCGCGTGCGGGTCGGTGAGCTCGAAGCTGCAGTCGACGATGCATACCGGACGGCCGCTGGCCATCCATGCGCGCGCAGAGGCGACGTCGATCAAGGGGGAGGGAAAGTCCGCGTTCATGCATGTTCCTCTGCCGGCAGGCGCGGTGCAGCGCGGGCACGCAGCACGGTTGCCGCAATACCGCTGCCCACGATGAGTGCCATGCCGACCCAGCCGATGAGCGGCAGCCGATCGCCAAAAAACAGCCAGCCGTACAGCGCCGCAAACGCGATGCCACTGTACTGCAGGTTGGCCACCAGCAGCGTGGCACCACTGGCGTAAGCGCGCGTCATGCACAGCTGGCCCAGCACGGCCAGCAGGCCAATGGGAATGAGCCACAGGGCCTGCACGGTATCGAGGGGGCTAAAGCCCACGACCAGCGTGCCAGCCAACCCGACCGCGGTCGCGCCCAAGGAGAAATAAAACACGGTGCGGCTTTCGGGCTCGCCCACGCGGGCGAGCGCCGCCACCTGCAGATAGGCCAGCGCTGCCGACAGGCCCGACAGCAAACCCGCCAGACCACCCAGGGCGGCCGCATCGTCGAACGTGGGGCGCAGCACCAGTGCCACACCGGCAAAACCGATCAACACGGTCAAAAACAGCGGCGTCTGCCCGCGCAACGCGCGCCGTCGGCGCTGCAGCAACAGGGCGCCTCCCAGCAAGAAGGTGGCCACCCACACGCTGCTCATGTAGTTGAGCGTCATGGCGGTGGCGAGCGGCAGCGCGGCGATCGCGTAGAACCACGTCAGCAGTGAGATCGTGCCCACGACGCTGCGCCACAGGTGCATCACCGGCACGCGCGTGGCGAGCGACACGCCGCGTGCCCGGGTCAGCGCAAGCAGAAACAGCACGCCGATGAGGCCGCGGTAGCCAACGATCTCGAAGCTGTGAAAGTGACTCGCCGCGAGCTTGATGCACACCCCCATCGACGCGAACAGCAACGCGCCCACCACCATCCATCCCGCCTCGCGGGGCGAGGCGCGGTGGGGGGAGTTGCTGCGATCAGCCGTCGATGTCACCGTGCGCGGGCAGCCCCATGCGGGCGCGGTACCACTCGTGGAAGTGCTGCATGCCGTCTTCCATTGGGCTTTGGTAGGGGCCGACCTCGCTCGTGCCGCGCTGCAGCAGGGCTTTGCGGCCCGCATCCATGCGCTCGGCGATTTCGTCGTCCTCGATAGCCGTCTCCATGTAGGCGGCGCGCTGCGCCTCCATGAATTCCGGTTCGAAGGCGGCGATTTCCTCGGGGTAGTAGAACTCGACGAGGTTGAGCGTCTTGTCCACCGCGATCGGGTGCAGCGTGGAGACGGTCAGCACGTGCGGGTACCACTCCACCATGATGTGCGGGTAGTACGTCAGCCACACCGCGCCGTGCTCGGGCAGCTTGCCTTCGCGGTGGCGCATCAGCACCTCGTGCCAGCGCTGGTACACGGGGCTGCCGGCCTTGGCCGCCAGGTTTTGCACGCCTACGGTCTGCACCGAATATTCGGGGGCGAATTGCCAGCGCAGGTCGTCGCAGGTGACGAAGTTGCCCAGGCCGGGGTGGAAGGGCACGACGTGGTAGTCCTCCAGATAGACCTCGATGAAGGTCTTCCAGTTGTAGTGGCACTCGTGCAGCTCGACGTGGCCCAGCACCATGCCGTCGAAATTGAATACGTCGCGCACCGCCATGCCGGCAAGGTCGGCGGCGATGTCGCGCCCGTTGTCCTCGAACAGCAAGCCGTTCCACTCGCGCAGTGGCCAGCGTTGCAGGTTCAGGCACGGGTCTTGGGCGAAGTGGGGGGCACCCACCAGCGTGCCCAGCTCGACCATGCCGCGCTGGCCGCCGCTGTACGTCCAGCGGTGCAGGGGGCACACGATGTGCCCGCCTGCGTGCGCTTTGCCGTCGCTATGCAGGTTACCGCGGCCCTTGAGCATCACCGCCTGGCGATGGCGGCAGACGTTGCTGACCAGTTCCACCCCGCGCTCGGTACGCACCAACGCGCGGCCTTCGCCTTCTTGCGGCAAGGCAAAGTAATCGCCCACGTTGGGCACCGCGTTGGCGTGCCCGACGTAGCACGGACCGGACTGAAAGATCGTCTCCAGCTCGCGCTTGAACAGCGCCTCATCGAAATAGACGGACACCGGCAGTTGGCTCTTGGCCTGCTGCAATGGAAGACTCAAATCAGACATGATGATCCTGACCTCAGACTCCCCCGACGACGGGGCGGACAAGCGCGGATGAAACGTGGGTACGGTTCGGCGCGGGTGGGTGGAACGACACCTCCTTGAGGGGTGAAAGGACTGTCCCCCGCCAGCCTGGATATCACCAGACCGCGGGGGACGCCGAATTGTACCCCCCACGCGCGGCGTCTGGCAACTGACTACAATGACCGGTTCACCGTTCGATCGCGCCCCGATATGTCACGCGCTCCCACTTCCCCAGCCGACGCCCAAGATCAGCCACTGCCGCCCACCTACGAGGCAGCGGTGCAAGAACTGGAGGCGCTGCTGGCACGGCTGGAGTCGGGCCAGATGCCGCTGGACGATTTGTTGGGCGCGTACCAGCGGGCCACGGCGCTGCTCACGTTTTGCCGCAGTCGGCTCGATGCGGTGGAGCAGCAAATCCAAATCGTGGACGGCAGCCAGACCCGGCCCTGGGAGCCTGGTACATGAGCGTGGCCCTGTCCCAAGCGGTGCGGTGCGAGCCGGGGCGCGCAGCCAGCGACATGGCCGACTGGATGGCCCGGCGGTTGGCGCAGATGGAGTCGTTTCTGGATGACCGGCTGCCTGTCGATGCCCCGGCCGGGTTGGGCGACGCGATGCGCTATGCCGTGCTGGACGGAGGCAAGCGGCTGCGTCCATTGCTCGTTTTGGCGGCCTGGGAAGCGGTCGCGGGCGAGGTCGAGCCGCCGCGCGACGCGCCCGTGTGGTGCGCCGCAGGCGCGGTGGAGCTGATCCACGCCTATTCGCTGGTGCATGACGACCTGCCGTGCATGGACGACGATGTGCTGCGGCGGGGTAAACCAACGGTGCACGTGCGCTATGGTGAAGCGCAGGCGCTGCTCGCGGGCGATGCGCTGCAGGCGCTGGCGTTCGAGTGGCTGGTGGCGCCGGCGTGGGCCGAGCGTGATCCGGCGCTAGCGGTGGCGCTCGCGCGCGAGCTGGCCCGCGCCTCGGGCTCGCAGGGGATGGCCGGCGGACAGGCGTTGGATTTGGCAGGGGTCGGTCAGCGGCTCGACCAAGCAGCGCTGGAAGACATGCACCGGCGCAAGACGGGGGCGCTGCTGTTGGCCAGCGTGCGCATGGGGGCACTCGCCGCCCGCGCCGATGCGTCGGTGTTGGCCGCGCTCGACGCTTATGGGCGGGCGCTGGGGCTGGCGTTTCAGGTCATCGACGACGTGCTCGACGCCACCGCCGACACCGCCACGCTGGGCAAGACGGCGGGCAAGGACGCGGCGGCGGACAAGCCGACCTTCGTGTCGCTGCTGGGCATCGAGGCGGCCCGGGCGTATGCCCAGGCGCTGCTGGAGCAGGCGTTGGCCGCACTGCGACAAGTCCCCACCCTCGCCACGCACCGATTGGCCGCACTGGCGCGCTGGGTTGTCCAGCGCCACTATTGAGCTCGCCTAGAGGGAAACCCATGACCGGATTGCTGACCTCTATCGACAGCCCCGCCGATCTGCGGCGCTTGTCACGCCAGCAATTGCGCCCGCTGGCCGACGAGTTGCGCGAGTTTCTGGTGCAAAGCGTGGCGCGCACCGGCGGGCATTTCAGCTCCAACCTGGGTACGGTGGAGCTGACGATCGCGGTGCATTATGTGTTCGATACGCCGCACGACCGGCTGGTGTGGGACGTCGGCCACCAGACCTATCCCCACAAGATCCTGACCGGGCGGCGCGAGCGCATGCACACGCTGCGTCAGCTGGGGGGCATCAGCGGTTTTCCGGTGCGCAGCGAAAGCGAATACGACGCCTTCGGCACGGCACACTCGTCGACCAGTATCTCGGCTGCGCTGGGCATGGCGCTGGCGGCACAGGCCAAAGGCGAGCGGCGCCGGGCCATCGCCATCATCGGCGACGGTGCGATGACCGCCGGCATGGCGTTCGAGGCGCTCAACAACGCCGGGGTGACCAAGGCGCCGCTGCTGATCATCCTGAACGACAACGACATGTCGATCAGCCCGCCGGTCGGAGCCCTCAACCGCTACCTGGCGCAGTTGATGAGCGGGCGCTTCTACGCCGCCGCCAAGCAGGTGGGCAAGCAGGTGCTCAGCGTCGCGCCGCCGCTGTTGGAGCTGGCGCGGCGCTTCGAAGAGCACGCCAAGGGCATGGTGGTGCCCGCCACCTTGTTCGAAAAATTTGGTTTCAACTACATCGGCCCCATCGACGGGCACGACCTCGACTCGCTGATTCCCACGCTGGAAAACATCCGTCGGCTGCTCGACGATGGGGCAGGCCCCCAGTTTTTGCATGTGGTCACGAAAAAGGGGCAGGGCTACAAACTGGCGGAGGCCGACCCCATCGCCTACCACGGCCCGGGTAAGTTCGATCCCGCGGTGGGGCTGGTGCCGCCCGCCCAGCCGCCCAAGCCGACGTTTTCCCAGGTCTTTGGCCGCTGGTTGTGCGACATGGCCGAGCGCGACAAGCGGCTGGTGGGCATCACACCGGCGATGCGCGAGGGCTCGGGCATGGTGGAGTTTCATCAACGGTTTCCCGACCGGTATTTCGACGTCGGCATCGCCGAGCAGCATGCGGTGACTTTCGCTGCGGGCTTGGCGTGTGAGGGACTCAAGCCGGTGGTGGCGATCTATTCCACCTTCTTGCAGCGCGCGTACGACCAAGCCATCCACGACGTGGCCTTGCAAAATTTGCCGGTGGTGTTTGCGCTAGACCGCGCAGGTATCGTCGGCGCCGACGGACCGACGCACTGCGGCGCGTACGACATCGCTTACCTGCGCTGCATTCCGAATCTGGCCATCGCCTGCCCGTCGGACGAAGCGGAGTGCTACCGGTTGCTGACCACGGCGTATGAGCTGTCACAGCCGGTGGCGGTGCGCTATCCACGGGGGGCGGGCGTGGGCGCGGCGCTGCCCGCGCAGCCCGAGTCCTTGCCCTTCGGCCAAGGCGAGGTGCGCCGGCGTGGGCGCGGGGTGGCGATACTGGCGTTTGGCACCTTGCTGCACGCAGCGCTGCCAGCCGCCGACGCGCTCGATGCCACCGTGGCCAACATGCGCTGGGCCAAGCCGTTGGATCGCGAGCTGGTGCTGTCGCTGGCGCAAACGCACGACGCGCTGGTGACGCTGGAGGAGGGGGCCATCGCGGGTGGTGCGGGATCGGCGGTGCTGGAACTGCTGGCCGCCGAGGGCGTGTCGCGCCCCGTTTTGCAGCTGGGGCTGCCAGACCGTTTCATCGAGCACGGTGACCCCGCGCTGCTGCTGGCGCGGCTGGGGCTGGATGCAGAGGGCATCGAGCGCGCCGTGCGCGAGCGCTTCGGGATGCTGCTGCGACCTGCCCGGGCCACACTGGCCGTCGTGCCGCCGGCGGCGTGATCGCCTCGGGACGCGGGACTGGGTACCTTGTGACGGCGAGCGCTGCGCCTTTGAAACTTCTTCAAAGCACCGGGAGCCGCGCCGTTTCTCAGGGTTTACACTCCCGCTGGCCAGGCGTGGGCTGCACTACACTGCTCTGTGCCGTGCTTAGCGGTCGTCGACCGCAGCCGCAAACTGTCTCAAAACCGTAGGAGATTGGATTCATGGATCGTCGTTCCGTCATCAAACATGCCGGTATCGCCGGTGTTTTGGCCGCCGGTGCCGCCCCGGCCGTGCATGCGCAGCCCACAGTGCGCTGGCGCCTGACCTCCAGCTTCCCCAAGTCGCTGGACACCATCCACGGCGCGGCCGACGTGTTCGCCAAGAAGATCGGCGAGATGTCCGGTGGCAAGTTTCAGGTGACGGTCCACGCCCCGGGTGAACTGGTGCCGGCATTCGGCATCGTCGACGCCCTGCAGCAGGGCACGGTGGAAGCCGGTCACACCGCACCGTACTACTACTTCGGCAAGGACGACACCTTCGCCCTGGGTACGGCCATTCCGTTCGGCTTGAACAGCCGCCAGCTCACGGCGTGGTACTACGAAGGCAACGGCCTGAAGCTGTTCCGTGAGTTCTACGAT
Organism: Tepidimonas sp. HKU78; assembly: GCF_049860815.1. Taxonomy (NCBI): domain Bacteria; kingdom Pseudomonadati; phylum Pseudomonadota; class Betaproteobacteria; order Burkholderiales; genus Tepidimonas; species Tepidimonas sp. HKU78. The sequence goes on along the minus strand of NZ_CP187547.1, from coordinate 2,568,060 downwards.
CAGTACAACATCGTCAACTTCCCGGGCGGCAACACCGGCGCCCAGATGGGCGGCTGGTTCCGCAAGGAGATCAAGGGCCCGCAGGACTTCAAGGGCCTGAAGTTCCGCATGGGCGGCTTCGCCGGCAAGGTGCTCAGCCGTCTGGGCGCGGTGCCGCAGAACATCCCGGGTGGTGAAATCTACCAGGCGCTGGAGAAGGGCACGATCGACGCCTGCGAATGGATCGGACCGTACGACGACGAGAAGCTCGGCTTCAACAAGGTCGCCAAGAACTATTACTACCCGGGCTTCTGGGAAGGTGGCGCCCAGCTCGACTTCTACATCAACAAGAAGGCCTACAACGACCTGTCGGCCGAATACAAGGCCATGGTCGAGGCGGCCGCGTCCTACGCCCACACCGAGATGCAGGCCCGCTACGACGCCCGCAACCCGGCAGCGCTCAAGCGTCTGGTCGCGGCTGGCACCAAGGTGGCGCCGTTCCCGAAGACGGTGATGGACGAGGCCTTCAAGCAGGCCATGGCGCTGTACGACGAGCTGAGCAACTCCAACCCCAACTGGAAGAAGATCTACAGCGACTACGCGGCCTTCCGTCGCGACCAGAATCTGTGGTTCCGCCTGCCGGAAGCGGCGTTCGATCGCTACATGCAGGGCGCCAAGCTGTAATCGACGACGGCGGCCACCCCCAGCCCCGCGCAAGCGGGGTTTTTGTTGGTGTGTGTGGCCGGGCGGCACCGGCACGCCCTGCGGGCCGTGCCGGTTGGTCGGTATACTACCTGGCTTTCTCGTTCGGGACCCTGAACCAGGGGATAGGAATGCAAGCGCTGCTCACCTTCTCTCGGCTGATCGATGCCATCAGCGACCGCATCGGCAAGCTCGGCATGTGGCTGATCCTGGCGACCACGCTGATCAGCGCCGGTAATGCTGTTATGCGCAAAGCGTTCGACATGAGTTCGAACGCCTTCCTCGAGATCCAGTGGTACCTGTTCTCAGCCGTGTTTCTGCTGGGCGGCGGCTATGCCTTCCTGCGCAACGCCCACGTGCGCATCGACTTCGTGTCCAGCAAGTTCTCCGACCGCACCCGCAACTGGGTCGACATCGTCGGCATCCTCGTCTTCATTCTGCCGCTGTGCTACATGATGGTGGTGCTGGGCTGGCCGCTGTTCGAGCGCGCCTGGCAGTCCGGCGAGATGTCGTCCAACGCCGGGGGGCTGGTTCGCTGGCCGGTCTATCTGCTCATTCCGGTGGGCTTCGTCATCCTGTTTCTGCAGAGCGTGAGCGAGTTGATCAAGCGCATCGCCTTCCTCACTGGGCACGGCCCCGACGTGCTGGCGCATACGGGCCCGAGCGAGGCGCAGCAGCTCGCCAAGGACATCGCCGAAGCCGAGAAGCGCCATGAAGAAGAGGTCGCCGCGGCGGCCCGCCAACACTGAGCGACGAGACGACCATGGTCGAATTCCTCACCAACAACTTCGTCCCGGTGATGTTCGCCGGGCTGCTGGTCTTTCTGCTGAGCGGCTTCCCCGTGGCCTTCGGGCTGGCGGCGACAGGGCTGTTCTTCGGCTTCATCGGCATGGAGATCGGCCTGTTTGCGGACACGCTGTTTCAGGCGCTGCCGCTGCGCGTGTTCGGCATCATGCAAAACGACACGCTGCTGGCCATCCCGTTCTTCACGCTCATGGGCATCATCCTGGAGCGCAGCGGCATGGCCGAGGATCTGCTGGAGACCGTCGGCCAGGTGTTTGGCCCGGTGCGCGGCGGGCTGGCGGTGGCCGTGGTGCTGGTCGGTGCCCTGCTGGCAGCCACCACCGGCGTCGTGGCCGCGGCCGTCATCTCGATGGGCTTGATCTCCCTGCCCATCATGCTGCGCTACGGCTACAACCGCACCATCGCCACCGGCACCATCACCGCCTCGGGCACGCTGGCGCAGGCCATTCCGCCGTCGCTGGTGCTGATCGTGTTGGCCGACCAACTGGGCCGCTCGGTCGGGGACATGTATGCCGGCGCGCTGATCCCGGGCCTGCTGCTGGTCGGGTTGTATCTGGTGTTCATCGCCGGTGTGGCCATCGTGCGGCCGTCGTGGGTGCCGCCGCTGCCCCCTGAGGCGCGGGTGTACAACGAGCCCAACGGTGCCAGCGGCCACCGGTCGCTGTTTGCGCTGTTGCTGGTGGCCTCCGCGGCCGGCTATCTGTGGTGGCAGAACCACGAGGCGCTGATCAATCCCTTGACGGGCCGTGACGGACCTGCACCGGGCGATGAGCGGGTGATTTTCACCATCGCCATCGCGTCGTTCTTCGCGTTGGCTGCGGCGATCGTCAACCGCGTGGCGCGGCTGGGTCTGCTGTCGCGGTTGGCGCAGCAGTTCACCTTCGTGCTGATCCCGCCGCTGATTCTGATCTTCCTGGTGCTCGGGACCATCTTCCTGGGCATCGCCACGCCGACCGAAGGGGGCGCGATGGGGGCCGTGGGCGCGCTGATCATGGCGGCCGCGCGCCGCCGCCTGACCCTGTCGCTGCTGCTGCAGGCGATGGAGAACTCGACCAAGCTGACCATCTTCGTGATGTTCATCCTGATCGGCTCCACGGTCTTCAGCTTCACGTTCAACGCGGCGGACGGCCACATCTGGGTCGAGCACCTGTTCGACAAGCTGCCCGGCGGCGCCCTGGGGTTCCTGATCGTCGTGAACCTGCTCGTGTTCATCCTGGGCATGTTCATCGACTTCTTCGAGATCGCGTTCATCGTGATCCCGCTGCTGGCGCCGGTTGCCGAGAAGATGGGCATCGATCTGATCTGGTTCGGCGTCATCATCGCGATGAACCTGCAGACGTCGTTTCTGACGCCGCCGTTCGGCTTTGCGCTGTTCTACCTGCGCAGCGTGGCCGCACGCGAGGACTATACCGACCGCGTGACCAAGCAGCGCATCCCGGCGGTGACAACGGCGCAGATCTACAAGGGCTCGATCGCCTTCATCATCCTGCAGCTCATCATGGTTGCGGTCATCATGGCCTTCCCAAGCCTGGTGATCGACAACCTGGGAGCCAAGGCCCAGGTCGACGACGCGGCGGTGCTGGAGAGGCTCAACCAGCTCGGCGGCGACGGCAGTGCGCCCTGGGGGGATGAGCAGGAGGGCGGTGCCACCGAACCCGAGGGCTCGGAAGGGGAGTCGTCCGCTCCGGCCGACGAGGAGGGGCTGGACCCGGTCAAGGCGCTGGAAGAGGCGGCGAAGAAGGCCCAGCAGTGAACGGGCCGGGGCGGTCCCGCCCGGGTCCGCCCCGGCCACGCCGTGACCATGCACGTCGACCTGAAGATCCTCGACGACCGGCTGCGCGAGCTGCAGCCGGCCTACGCCACGCCCGGCAGCGCCGGGATCGATCTGCGGGCCTGCCTGTCCGCGCCGCTCACCCTGGCCCCGAACGCCTGGGAGCTGGTGCCGACGGGGCTGGCCATCCACCTGGCCGATCCCGGCTACGCGGCGCTGATCCTGCCGCGCTCGGGCCTCGGCCACAAGCACGGGCTGGTCCTGGGCAATCTGGTCGGGCTGATCGACAGCGACTACCAGGGGCAGTTGATGGTCAGTGCCTGGAACCGCAGTCCCGTGCCGTTCACGATCGCCCCGCTGGAGCGCATCGCGCAGCTCGTCATCGTGCCCGTCGTGCAGGCGCAGTTCCGCGTGGTCGAGACGTTCGCCGAGGCGACGGCGCGCGGCGAGGGCGGCTACGGCTCCACCGGGCGCGGCTGACGCCGGCCCATGTGGCCATACCCGGGCCGCGGGCGCGCCGATGCCCGCGGCCTTCCTGCGGCGGATCAGTCGCCGAGTCGCACCTGGAAGAACCCCGTGCCGGCGCTGCCGCGTCCGATCTCGTCGACCGTGGGTTTGCGCACCTCATGCACCTGCAGGCTCAGCCGCAGCGCCATGCCCGCCAGCGGGTGGTTCGCGTCCAGCACCACGTGCTCGGGGTAGATCTCGCTGACGAAGTAGAGCCGGTCGCGCGGGGCGTCGGGCGTGCAGCCGGGGGGCAGTCCCTTGAAGGCCATGCCCACCTCCAGCGCGGCCGGAAAAGCCGAGCGCGGCTCCAGGTAGATCAACTGGTCGTCGAAGTCGCCGAAGGCGTCCTTCGGCTCCAGGTGCAGTTCCACCCGGTCGCCCGGACCTCGGCCCACCAGGGCCCGCTCGATGCTGGCCAACAGGTCGCGGCCGCCAACCAGGAACTCGACCGGTTCGTCCGAGGCGTCGAGCACGTCGCCCAGGGTGTCCTTCAGGGTCCAGCTCAGGCTGGCCACGCAGGGGGGTGCGATTTTCATTGGACAATTGTCCCATGACACGCGCCGTCCGTTCCCCTGCATCACCCACCGCGCCCGTGGCGGCGCTCGATGAACCGCTGGCCCTGCTCGGTGGTCTCTCGGCCGAGCGTTTCATGCGGCGCCATTGGCAGCGGCGTCCGCTGCTGATCCGCCAGGCCGTTGCGGGTTTCCGTCCGCTGCTGTCGCGTGCCGAACTGTTCGGTCTGGCGGCGCGCGAGGATGTCGAATCCCGCGTGATCGAGCAGCACCCCGGGGCGGATGACGCGTCGCAGACCTGGCGGCTGCGGCACGGCCCCTTCGATCCCCGGGCGCGGCGGGGAGCGCACGCGCTGCCGCCGCTGCGCCGGCCCGGCTGGACGCTGCTGGTGCAGGGCGTCGACCTGCACCACGACGGTGTGCATGCGCTGATGCAGCGGTTTCGTTTCGTGCCCGACGTCCGGCTGGATGACGTGATGATTTCGTGGGCCAGCGATGGCGGGGGCGTCGGTCCGCATTACGACAGCTATGACGTGTTCCTGCTGCAGGCCAACGGCCGGCGGCGCTGGCGCATCGGCCGCCAGCGCGACCTGAGCCTGCGCCCCGACCTGCCCTGCAAGATCCTGCAGCGGTTCGAGCCGGAGCAGGAGTGGGTGCTGGAGCCGGGCGACATGCTCTACCTGCCGCCGCGCTGGGCGCACGACGGCGTGGCCGAGGGCGACGACTGCATGACGTACTCGATCGGCTTTCGCGTTCCGCAGCGGGGCGGGCTGGCCGCCGAGCTGGCGCAGCGCCTGGCCGATGATCACGAGGACGAGGCGCTGTACCGTGATCCGCAGCAGCCGGCGACGGCCGAGCCGGCCCGCATCCCGGCCGGGCTGCATGCCTTTGCCCGGGAGGGGCTGCAACGCCTGTTGGCCGACGACCGGGCACTCGCCTGCGCCCTGGGCGAGGTGCTGACCGAGCCCAAGCCCCGGGTCTGGTTCGAGCCCACCGACGCGCCCTGGATCCCCGGGGCGGTGGTGCTGGACCGGCGCACGCGCATGGCGTATGACGACCACCACGTGTTCATCAACGGCGAAGCCCTGATCGCGCGGGGGCGGGACGCCCGGCTGATGCGGCGGCTGGCGGATACGCGCCGGCTGGAGGCCGAGGACGTGCGGCGTGCCAGTGACGATGTCCGCGACGTGCTGGCGCAATGGTTTGCCGCGGGCTGGTTGCACGCCGCTCGCTGAGCGCGGGGCGGACAAGTTCGGTAGCAAACGTTACGATTGCTTACAAGGGAAAACCGTAGGTTGATCCTATAATGAACTTGTTTGGTGCTCGGCACGCCGCCGATGCACACGGACCACAAGTCGCCCCGTGCCGGCGGGGCGACGGATGTGCAACACGGACCCCGGTTTCCCGTTTCGGAATCGACCCAACATGAACAAGACCGCTCTGATCGCCGCTCTGATCGCCGCTGCCGGCCTGGCCGCCTGCGGCAAGAAGGAAGAAGCCCCGGCGCCCGCGCCCGCTCCCGCCGCCGCGCCGGCCCCCGCCGACGCCGCGCAGCAGCCGGCCCAGCAGCCTGCGCAACAGCCCGCCGGCGACCAGGCCCAGCAGCCTGCCGGCGAGCAAAAGCCGCAAGAGCAAAAGCAGTGATGACATCGCCCACCGGGCCTCGGGCCGGTGGGTGGGCATCACGCGCCGGGGTGGCCCCCGGCGGCGCTCAACCGCCCTTCGGGGCGGTTTTGGTTTGACCGCCCTTCGGGGCGGTCTTCGTTTTGGGGCGTGCTCACGGTGCCAGAGCGCTCCCCTGGAGCAGTCGGCGCACCAAGGGGTGCTGCCGCGTGCGCCGGCTCACGATGGCGTGAATGTCTTCCCGCACGCCGTCACAAGCGCCGAGCGGCGCGAGACCCGGGAGCGGCCCCGTGCCGTCCAGACCCAACCGGCTGGCCGGGAACACCCCCAGGCCGCGTGCCGCGAACACCGCCATGAGGGCGCTGTCCTCGAACTCCCCGGCCACGCGCGGGCGCAGGCCGTGATCGTCCAGCCACCGGTCCAGCAAGGGACGCAGCGGCGAGTGGGGCGTCGGCAACAGGACGGGCAGGGTCTGCAGCACCCGAGGAAAGTGCCGCCGGGCATCGGCCGTGACCAGGGTCGCCGGCCCGTACCAGTCGACCGGCGAACTGGCGATGCGCTCGCTGTCGACCGGGAAGGTGGGCAGCGGCGTGGCGGGCTGGCCGGCCAGCACGAGGTCGAGGTGGTGCAGCGCCAGCTCGGCCAACAGGGCTTCGGGCTCCCCCTCGTGGCAGACCAGGTGCAGATCGGGTGTGCCGAGCAGCGGGCGGAGCAAGGCGTGCGCGGCCAGCTTGGACAGCCCGTCGGACAGGCCGACGGCCAGCCGCAGCACGGGTCGGCCGGCGGCCTCGCGGACCGCCTGCGGCAGGGCGTTGCCGATGCGGAAGATGTCGTCCGCCCGCGCAAAGGCGACGCGGCCGGCGTCGGTCAGCGCGACGGTGCGTCCGGCCGGGCGCAGCAGCTGGTGGCCCAGGGCGCGTTCGAGTTCGCGCACCTGGGCGCTGACCGTCTGCACCGCCATGTCCAGGCGCTCGGCCGCGCGGGCAAAGCCGCCTTCGCGCGCGACCATCCAAAAGTAGTACAGGTGGCGGTAGTTGAGCATCTGACGTTTCGGTTTTTTCGAACCGATTATCCGTATCGTCGGTATTTTTTTCGGACGTCGGTGTCGGCATAATCGAGGCTTTTCAGGAATATCCGACCACCGTATGGACGCTTTGCTTGCTTTTGGGGCCGCCGATTTCATGGGCAAACCCGCCTGGATCTGGGTGGTTTTCATCGCCATCGTGATCGCCCTGCTGGTCTTCGACCTGGGCGTGCTGCACCGCGAGCAGCGCGAGATCGGCGTGCGCGAGAGCCTGCTGCTGTCGGCCGGCTACATCACCGCCGGCCTGCTGTTCGGCACCTGGGTGTGGTGGTACCTGGGGGCTGAGAGCGGCATGGCCTACTTCACCGGCTTCCTGATCGAGAAGTCGCTGTCCATGGACAACGTCTTCGTGATCGCGCTGATCTTTGGCTTTCTGGGCATTCCGCGCCCGTACCAGCACCGGGTGCTGTTCTGGGGTATTTTGGGCGTGATCGTTCTGCGTGCGCTGATGATCGGTCTGGGCGCGGCGCTGGTCAAGGAGTTCAGCGGGATCCTGTACGTGTTCGGCGCCTTCCTGGTCATCACGGGGGTGAAGATGTGGTTCGCTGCCGACGAGGAGCCGGACATCGCCCGCAACCCGCTGCTGAGGTTCCTGCGCAAGCGCATGCGCGTGACCGACGGGCTGCGCGGCAACGCCTTCCTGGTGCGCGAGCCGCATCCCGTGACGGGCCAACCCGTGCTGTGGGCGACGCCGCTGCTGCTCGCCCTGGTGCTGGTCGAGGCCGCCGACCTGGTCTTCGCGGTGGACTCGGTGCCCGCGATCTTCGCGATCACCGCCGACCCGTTCATCGTCTACACCAGCAACATCTTCGCGATCCTGGGGCTGCGCGCGCTGTACTTCGCGCTGGCGGCGATGATCCACCGCTTCTACTACCTGAAATTCGCTCTCGCGCTGGTGCTGGTGTTCATCGGCTCCAAGATCTTCCTTGTGGGCATCATCGGCAAGATCCCGGCCGTGATCTCGCTGTCGGTGACCTTCGGCCTGATCGCGGGCGGCGTGCTGTACTCGCTGTGGAAGACGCGCCAGGACGAGGCCGCCCGCGGTGGCCCGCACCGCGTGATGTGACGCCGGCGCGCGGGCCGGCTCAGCCCAGGCGCTTGACCAGCACCTGGCTGCGCCGGTCCCAGTTGTATTTGCGCTTGCGCGCCTCGGGCAGCCAGTCGGGCGGCACCGGCTGGAAGCCGCGCTTGAGGAACCAGTGCATGGTCCGGGTGGTCAGCACGAAGATGCTCTCCAGCCCCATCAGGCGCGCGCGTTGCTCGATGCGCTTGAGCAGCTTTTCGCCGTCACCCTGGCCCTGCGCCTGTGGCGAGACGGTCAGTGCCGCCATTTCGCCGGTGCGGGCCTCGGGGTAGGGGTACAGCGCCGCGCAGCCAAAGATGACGCCGTCGTGCTCGATGATGGTGTAGTTGGCGATGTCGCGTTCGATTTCGGTGCGGCTGCGCTTGACGAGGGTACCGTCTTTCTCGAACGGCTCGATGAGCTGCAGGATCCCACCGACGTCGTCTGGGGTGGCCTCGCGCAGGCTCTCGAGCTTTTCGTCCACCACCATGGTGCCGATACCGTCGTGCACGTACACCTCCAGCAGCAGCGAGCCATCGACCGCAAACGGGATGATGTGGCTGCGCTCGACGCCACCCTTGCAGGCGCACACGCAGTATTGCAGGTAAAAGCCCGGGTCGGTTGGCACGGTCGGCACCGGGGCTTCGGCGAGGATGCGTTCGGCATCGGCCAGCGGCAGTTCGGTGTCGATGGGGTTGTCATCGCCGGGTGGGTCGAACGGCCGCACGCGGATGCCAGGCACCTCGGTCACGAAGATCAGCTTGTCGGCCTGCAACGCCACGGCCACACTCGTGGCCACCTCTTCCATGTTGAGGTTGAACGCCTCGCCCGTGGGCGAAAAGCCAAACGGCGACAGCAGCACCAGGGCACCCATGTCGAGCGCGCGCACGATTCCCGCGGTGTCGACCTTGCGCACCAGCCCGGAGTGCTGGAAGTCGATGCCATCGACGATGCCCACCGGTCGCGCGGTGATGAAGTTGCCCGAAATCACGCGCACCGTGGCCCCAGCCATGGGGGTGTTGGGCAACCCCATGCTGAAGGCGGCTTCGATTTCGAAGCGCAGCTGCCCGGCGGCCTCTTGGGCACAGTCCAGCGCCACCGAATCGGTGATGCGCATGCCGTTGTGGAAGCGGGCAGCGTGCCCCTTGGCGCGCAACTGCTCGTCCACCTGCGGGCGAAAGCCGTGCACCAGCACCACGCGCACGCCCATGCTCTGAATGAGCGCCAAGTCCTGTACCAAATTGGGCAGCTTGCCGGCGGCGATCGCTTCGCCAGGTACCCCGACCACGAAGGTCTGGTGGCGAAATTTGTGGATATAGGGCGCCACCGAGCGGAACCAGGGCACGAAGGTGAAGTGAAAGACGTTGGACATCGGTCGGGCGGTTGGGGTAGAGCGTGCGCAGGCGTGCGGGTGCGTGCAGGATCGGGATAATCGCGCGGTCATGCCACAGAACGAAGTGTGCCATCAGCCGGCCCGAGCGCCGGTGATCGAGTTTCCCGATACGTTGCCGGTATCGGCGCGCCGCGCCGACATCGAGGCCGCGTTGCGCGAGCATCCGGTGGTCGTGGTCAGCGGCGAGACGGGGTCGGGCAAGACCACCCAACTGCCCAAGATCGCGCTGGCCATGGGCCGTGGCGGCGGCCTGGACTGGCAGTCCGGCACAGGGCGGCGCCGGCCGCTGATCGGCCACACCCAGCCCCGGCGGCTGGCCGCCACGTCGGTGGCGGCACGCATCGCGGAGGAGACCCGCACCACGCTGGGTGAGCTGGTGGGCTACCAGATTCGCTTTCACGACCGTGTGCAGCCCAGTGCCGCCATCAAGCTGATGACGGACGGTATTTTGCTCGCCGAGACCCAGCGCGATCCGCTGCTGCGCGCCTACGACACCCTGATCATCGACGAGGCGCACGAGCGCAGCCTCAACATCGACTTTTTGCTCGGGTACGTCAAGCAGCTGCTGCCACGCCGCCCGGACCTCAAGGTCATCATCACCTCGGCCACCATCGACGCCGAACGTTTCGCGCAGCACTTCGCGTCCGCGCGCGGGCCCGCGCCCATCATCCACGTCAGCGGCCGCACCTATCCGGTCGAGATCCGATGGCGCCCGTTCGAAGACAGCCGCGACTATGGGCTGAACGAGGCCATCGCGGATGCCGTGGACGAACTCTGGCGCGGCGGTGCGCACGCGGGCGACATCCTGGTCTTTTTGCCGGGTGAGCGCGAGATACGAGACGCGGCCGACTATTTGCGCCGCCACCTGTCGCACCAGCCCGCGCTGCGCGACACCGAGGTGTTGCCTCTGTACGCCCGGCTGAGCGCCGCCGAGCAAAACCGGATTTTTCACCCCAGTGGCCGACGGCGCGTCGTGCTGGCCACCAACGTGGCGGAGACATCGCTGACGGTACCGGGCATTCGGTATGTGATCGACTCGGGGTTGGCCCGCGTCAAGCGCTACAGCCTGCGCAGCAAGGTCGAGCAGTTGCTCATCGAGCCCATCAGCCAGGCCGCGGCCAACCAGCGCGCCGGCCGCTGCGGCCGCGTGGCCGAGGGCATTTGCATCCGCCTATACGACGAAGCCGACTTTGCCGCGCGGCCGCGCTACACCGATCCGGAGATTCTGCGCTCATCGCTGGCAGGGGTGATCTTGCGCATGAAGGCGCTGGGTCTGGGCGATGTGGAGGCGTTTCCGTTTCTGGAGGCGCCGTCGCGGCGCGCGATCGCGGACGGCTACCAGTTGCTGCAGGAGCTGGGGGCGCTGGACGAGGCGCTGGCGCTGACCCCGCTCGGATGCGAGCTGGCGCGCCTGCCGCTGGACCCGCGCGTGGGGCGCATGATTCTGGCTGCGCGCGACCGTGGCGCGCTGGCCGAGGTGCTGGTGATTGCCAGCGCGCTGAGCGTGCAGGACGTGCGCGAGCGTCCGCTGGAGGCGCAGGCCAAGGCCGACCAGGCGCATGCGGCGTTCGACGACGAACGCAGCGAGTTCGTCGGTATCCTCAAGCTGTGGGACTGGCTGGAGAAAGCTCGCGGCGGTGTGCACGCGCCGGGTGAGCCGCCGACCCACCGGCTGTCCAACCGCCAGTACGAGGCGCTGCTGCGCGAGCGCTTCGTCCACCTGCGCCGGCTGCGCGAGTGGCGTGACATCCACCAGCAACTGCACACCGTGGCCGCCGAGCATGGCTGGAAGCCCAACACCCAGCCCGCGACTTATGAGCAAATCCACCTGAGCCTGCTGGCCGGGCTGCTGGGCAACGTGGGTTGCAAGCACGAGACCGAGGACGTGTACCTGGGGGCGCGCGGCATCAAATTCGTGCCGCACCCGGGCGTGCGGCTAAAAAAACGCCCCGGGCGCTGGGTGCTGTGCGCCGAGCTGGTCGAGACCACGCGCCTGTTCGGGCGCGGCATTGCCACCATCGAGCCGCAGTGGCTGGAGGAGGTGGGCGCGCACCTGATTCGGCGCCAGGTGGGCGATCCGCACTGGGAAAAGCGCAGCGCCGAGGTCGTCGCCAGCGAGCGCGGCACACTCTACGGGCTGACGGTATACAGCCAGCGGCGGGTGTCGTTTGCCCGTATCGACCCCGTGCGCGCGCGCGAGGTCTTCATCCGCGAAGCGCTGGTGGCGGGCCTGACCGAGGATACCTGGGACACACGGTTGCCCTTTTGGTCGCACAACCGGCGCGTGCTGCGCGAGGTGCAGCAGCTCGAGCACAAAGCGCGGCGGCAGGACGTGCTGGTGGACGAGGAGCTGATTTACGCCTTCTACGACCGTCAGATTCCGGCCGACGTGTGTAGCGGGCGGGCGCTGGAGCGCTGGTGGCGTGAAGCGGCGCGTGCGCAGCCGCAGCTGCTGATGCTCAGCCGCGAGGCGCTGATGCGGCACGAGGCGGCGGGAGTGACCTCGCAGGCGTTTCCGCCCGTGCTGCGGCTGGGCGGCGTAGACTGCCGCGTGCACTACCTGCACGAGCCTGGCCACGAGCGCGACGGCGTCACGGTGGATGTGCCGCTGTTCGCGCTCAATCAGGTGTCGGCCGAGCGGGCGGAGTGGCTGGTGCCCGGGATGCTGCGCGAGAAGGTGCTGGCGCTGCTCAAGAGCCTGCCGCAAAAGCCGCGCGCGCGGCTGGTGCCGCTGCCCGAGACCGCGCAGGCGCTGGCCCAAGCCCTGTCAGCACCCGACGTTTGGGCCCGCGGCAGCCTGTTGGATGCCTTGCTGGCCCGTGTGCGCGAGCGCACGGGCTTGCCCGTGCAGCGCACGGATTTCAAGCTCGAGACGTTGCCCCCCCACTTGCTGCTCAACATCCGCGTGCTCGACGAGCACGGGCGCCAGTTGGCCATGGGCCGCGATCTGGCGGCGCTCAAAGCCCAGTGGGGGGCGCAGGCGCGCGGTGCCTTTGCGGCGCTGGCGGCGCTGCGGCTGGGCGAAGGCCCCGCCGAGCAGGCGGCAGCGGGGCGTGAACCCGACGCGCCGAGTGCTGCGACGGCGACGGCGGCGGTCACGGCCAGCGGCAGCGGTCCGTCCCCGCAAGAGGCCGCGCCGACCGGGTGGGATGCCAGCACCCGCTACACGCAGTGGGCGTTTGGCACCTGGCCCGAGTTGATGGAAATCCGGCAGGGCAAGCAAACGCTGATCGGCTACCCCGCCTTGGTGGACGCGGGCGACGCGGTGACGCTGACCGTGGTGGACGAGCCCGAAGTGGCGCAAGCGCAGCACCGGCAGGGGTTGCGGCGTCTGTTTGCGCTGCAGTTGCGCGACACCCTCAAGGGGCTCGAGCGCAGCCTACCCGAGTTGCCGCGCATGGCGGTGTTGTACATGCCGCTGGGCACGCAAGAGGAGCTGCGCGCGCAGATCGTCGATGTGGCGCTGGAGCGGGCGTTTCTATCGCCGCCGTGGCCCAGTGACGAGGCGATATTCGCCCAGCGGCTGCAGGAGGGCCGCAGCCGCTTCGTGCTGATCGCGCAGGAGGTGGCGCGGCTGGCCGCGCAGGTGCTCACCGAATGGGCAGCGGCGCAGCGCAAGTTGCGCGACGCCAAGCCGCCGGCCGCCACCGCAGCTGACGAGCAAGCGCACCTGCAACGTCTGGTGGGCAAGCGCTTTTTGCTCGAGACGCCCTGGGAGCAGTTGGTGCACCTGCCGCGCTACCTGAAAGCGGTGCAGATGCGGTTGGACAAGTGCCGCGCCGACCCGGCGCGCGATGCGGCCCGCATGAGCGAATTGCACCCGCACGAGCAGCGCTTCTGGCGCCTGGTGGCCGAGCGCAAGGGCCGAATCGAGGGCCGGCTGGCCGAGCTGCGCTGGATGTTGGAGGAGTGGCGCGTCAGCCTGTTTGCCCAAGAGCTGCGCACACCGTACCCGGTGAGCGCCAAGCGGCTGGACAAGGTGTGGGCACAGATCGGCACCAACCCGTAGCGCTGCCGCTGCGGGGCGCACGCGACACGGGCGTCACAGCCGCGCCAGCCGTTGCAGGGCCGCGTCCAGCGTCTCGTCGCGTTTGGCAAAGCAAAAACGCACCAGCCCCTGGTTGCGCCCGTCGCCGTAGAAGGCCGACAGCGGAATCGCGGCCACCCCCACCTCACGCGTGAGCCACTCGCAAAAGGCGGCCTCGTCCAGTTGGCGCTCGGGCACGGCCAACGCCTGGTAGTCCACGCACTGGAAGTAGGTGCCCTCGCACGGCAGCAGCGCAAAGCGCGTGCGCGCCAGCCCCGCGCGGAAGCGGTCGCGCTTGGCCTGGTAGAAGGCACTCAACCCCAGGTACGGCGCCGGATCGGCGAGGTAGGCCGCCAGGCCGTGCTGCATCGGGGTGTTGACGGTAAAGACGTTGAACTGGTGCACCTTGCGGAACTCGGCCATCAGCGGCTCGGGCGCGAGCGCGTAGCCAACCTTCCAGCCGGTGACGTGATAGGTCTTGCCAAAGCTGGAGACGATGAGCGTGCGCGCCGCCAGTCCGGCGTGGGTGGCCAGGCTGTGGTGCGCCTGTCCGTCGTACACCATGTGCTCGTACACCTCGTCGCTGACGATCCAGGTGTCGGTGCCCTCGACGCAGGCCCACAGGCGCTGCAGGTCGTCGGCGCGCCACACGGTGCCGCTGGGGTTGTGCGGCGTGTTGACGATGATGGCCCGGGTGCGCGGGGTGAGCGCGGCGCCCAGGCGGTCGAAATTGGGCCGCAGCGTCCCGGCCGCGAGCGACACCCGCACCGGCGTGCCGCCGGCCAGTTCGATCGCGGGCACGTAGCTGTCGTAACACGGCTCGAGCACGACCACTTCGTCGCCGGGGTGCACCAGCGCGAGGATGGCGGTCAGCAGCGCCTGTGTGGCGCCCGTCGTCACCGTGATCTCGCTGGTCGGGTTGTAGCGGCGGCCATACAGCGCCTCGACCTTGCGCGCAATGCCCTCGCGCAGCGCGGGCACACCCGTCATCGGCGGGTACTGGTTGCGGCCCGCCTGCATGGCCTCGGTGACAGCCTGGGGCAGGCGGGGGTCGCAGTCGAAGTCGGGGAACCCCTGACCCAGGTTGACCGCGCCGCACTCCTGCGCCAGCGCGGACATGACGGTAAAGATGGTGGTGCCGACGTGGGGCAGCCGACTGGCCAGCGCAGGGGAGCGGGGCGGTGGGGAAAGCGGTGCGGTGTTCATGGTCGCGGGGGCGTCGGGCGTCAGAGCTAGTCGTCGTGGCCGCCACCTTCCATCGCGCGCAGGATCAGGTCGCGCGAGAGGCGGTCACTCAGGAATTCGGCAAAGCGCAGCACGAACTGGCGCAAGTAAGCGCCACGTTTGAAAGCCACCCGCGCCACGTTGTGCCCGAACAAGTAGCCCGCAGGGCGGGCGATCAGCTCGGGCGTGCGTTCGTCACCCTGCACCGCCATTTCGGCCACGATGCCCACGCCCATGCCGAGTTTGACGTAGGTTTTGATGACGTCCGAGTCGATCGCCTCCAGCACGATCTGGGGGCTCAAGCCCCGTTGCGCGAAGGCGTGGTCGATGCGCGTGCGGCCGGTGAACGTCGGGTGGTAGGTGATCAGCGGGTATGCAGCCAGGTCTTCCAGGCCGATGCGCTCGCGCTCGAGCAGCGGGTGGCCGGGTGGCAGCACCAGCGCGTGCTGCCACTCATAACAGGGCAGAGTGACGAGGTCGTCGTATTGGGAGAGCGACTCGGTGGCGATGCCGATGTCGGCTGCGTCTTCCAGCACCCAGCGTGCCACCTGATCGGGCGCGCCCTGGTGCAGCGTCACCGCCACCTTGGGATACGCCTGGCGCAGGCGCGCCACCGCCGGCGGCAGCACGTAGCGCGCTTGGGTGTGGGTGGTGGCGATCGACAGCGTGCCGCTGTCCTGGGCGGCGTACTCGTTGCCGATACGCTTGAGGTTTTGCACTTCGCGCAGGATGATCTCGATGCTGCGCACCACGTGCTGGCCAGGCTCGGTCAGCCGCTTGATGCGTTTGCCGTGGCGGGCAAAGATATCGATGCCGAGTTCGTCCTCCAGCTCGAGGATGGCCTTGGATACCCCGGGCTGTGAGGTGTGGAGCGCGCGCGCCGCCTCGGTCAGGTTGAGGTTGCGTCGCACGGCCTCCAGCACGAAGCGAAACTGATGCAGATTCACGGCAGTTGGACTCCTCAGCGTCAGCGACGCAGCACCAGCCACGCAAACGCTGCCAGCGACAGCAGCGAATACAGCGCCGATGGTGCTGCGGCGGCCAGCCACGGCTGCCAGCCCTGCAGGTTGCCGATGTGGCCGAACACGCTGTTGACCAAAAAGAAGCTGATGCCGATCAGGATGCCGGCAAAGACGTACGCCGACAGGCCCTGGTCGCGGAAATGTAGGTAGGCGAACGGGAGTGCCAACACCACCATCACCACGCAGCTCAAGGGGTAGAACAGTTTGCGCCAGAACTCGATTTCATAGCGCTGCGTGGTCTGCTCGTTGGCCTGCAAGTGTTGCACATACTGAAACAGATCCAGCGTGCGCATGCGCTCGGGCTTGAGCAAGGCGACGGTGAGCATGTCGGCGCTCAGTGTCGAGGGCCAGTCCAGCATGGGCAGGGTCTCGCGCAAGGTGCGCTGCGGGTCGTCGAAGCGCTGCCGCTCGACGTCACGCAGCCGCCAAACCCCCGCCTCGGCGTCGATCGAGCCACTGGCCGCACGCACCGTCTGTTGCACGCGCCCGCGGTCGTCGAAGACAAAGAGCCGAATGCCCTGCAATTCGCCGTTGGGGGCGAGGGCACGCACGTTGACCGAGGTGTGGGTGCCCTCTGCGCGCTCGCGCAGCCAGGCGCCCGTCTGGCCGATGCTGATACCACCGCGGAACTGTGCTTTGAACAACTGCGCCTGCCGCTCGGCCCAAGGGGCGACGTAGTCGCCCACGGCAAAGGTCACGAGCGCAAACAGCACCCCCAGCAACGCCACCAGGCGCAGCGCGAGCCCTGGCCCCAGTCCGCTGGTGCGCAACACGGTGAATTCCGACCCTTGCGCCAGCCGTGCCAGCGCGTAGACGGTGCCGATCAGCACCGCGATGGGCATCAGCTCGTACAGGCGGCTCGGCAGTAGCAGCGCCACGTGCAGCAGCGCATCGGCGATCGTGTAGCGCTCGCCCGGCTGCAGCAGCGATGGCCGCCCCAGCCCCGACAGCTCATCGATCAGGTCGAAAAACGAAAACAGCGCGAGAAATGCCAGCAGCACGAAGGCCACCGCGATCAGGATCTCGCCGTAGACGAGGCGGCGCACCGTCTTCATGCCGCCGCCTCCGCCAGGCGCGAGCGCCGTACGCGTAGCCACCAGGGCTGCTCGCGGTGCGCCATCCACAGCAGCGCGCCCAGCGCCACCCCCCCGTGTAACACCGCCATGAAGGCCAGCGCGCCGACGCGCTCGCGCGCAATCCAGTCCTTGCCCACGCCCAGCAGGTTGTAGTAGGTCACGAAGGCGAGCAGCATGAACAACAAGTTGCCGCTCTTGCCGACCCGGGGGTTGGCGGCCGCCACCGCCACCGCCAGCAGCACCAGGTTGATGGCGCTCAGCAGTAGCCCGGCGCGCCAGGCCAGCTCGCCGCGGCTGCCCGCCGATCCGTCGCGGATCAAGGCCAGCGTCGGCTGGGTGCTGCGTCGGCCGCTGTCGCCGCTGGCCGCCCCGCCGGTGCGCACGCGCACCCAGTACGACTCGAATTCACTGATTTGCAGCCCGTCGGTCTGGTGGGCCGGGGGTTGCCACAGCCGCTGGCCGTCGCGCAGCACCAGGTAGGTGACGCCGTCCTCGACCACGATGCGCCCGCTGCGGGCCGAGACGATGGTCTCGCTGCCGTCGGGCTCGGTGCTGGCAATGAAGACGTTGCGCCCCTCGCGGACCGCCGACGCGCCGGTGCCCGCATCACCGCCCGTGGGCGGGTCGCGGTCGATGAAAAATACCCGGCGTCCGCCGCTGGATTCCTGAAACTGGCCCGGCGCCACGCGGTCCAGGTCGCCGCGTTGTTCGTAGCGGCTGCGCAGCTCGTCACGCTGCTGCTGGGCCCAGGGTGCCACGAGCGCCGTCAGGACCCCCACCGCCAGCCACACCGGCCACGCAAAACGCACCACGGGGACCAAAAAGCGTGCCAGCCCCACACCGCTCATGTGCCAAATGACCATCTCGCTGTCGCGGTACATGCGCGACAGCGTCCCCACCACGGCCACGAACAGCGCCACCGTCAGCACCGGCCCCAGTTGGCCCAACATGCCATAGGTCAAGAACAGGGCCAGCGCCTGCGGGTCCACTTCGCCCCGGCTGGCTTGGCCAAGGGTGCGCACCGTCAGCATCGTGACGACGACGGTCAGCATCACCACCAGCGCGGCGCCAAAGCCGCGGGCGAGCTCGCGGCGGATCGTGGATTCGAATAACATCGACGGCAGATCTCGAGGACACCCCGCATTATGGACTTCCAACTACAGACCCTCACTCGACACCAGGCCGCATCGATGGATGCCGACGCCTTGCTCGTGTTGTGGCCCGATGCCGCCGACGAGGCCGACGCCGCGCAGGTCGATGTGCTGTCGGCCTGGGCGCGCCAGGCGCTGGCCGACGGCGACCTGGCACGCGAGCCGGGCCAATGGCTGGCCGCGCACCGCCTGCCGGGCGTGCGCCCGCGGCGCGTAGTGCTGGTGCGCTGCGGCGATGGCAGCGCGCGCCGTGTGCGGCAGGCGGTGGCCGCCGCCTGGGGCGCGATCAAAGCTGGCGCGCCCGTGCGTTCGCTGCTGTTGCACGCCGGTGGCCTGTCGTTGGCCGCGTTGCAGGCGGCCGTGCAAGCGCTGGCGGCGGCATCGTATCGCTACACGACGACGCTGTCGGCGCCGAAGGCGCGCACGCTGGCGAGCGTGACCGTTGGCGTCGACGACGCACGGCCGGCGCGCGCCGCCTTCGACGAAGCGGTGGCCATCGTTCATGGTCAGGAGCTGGCCAAGGAGTGGGCCAACCGGCCCGCCAACCATGCCACGCCGACCGCCTTGGCCGACGCCGCGCAGGCGCTGCAGGGCCGGGGCATCGACGTGGAAGTCCTCGGGCCCAAAGAAGTGGCCAAGCTCGGCATGGGGGCGTTTTTGGCCGTCGCGCAGGGCTCGGAGCAGCCGTTGCGTTTCATCATCTTGCGCTACCGCGGGGCGGCGAAGGCGCAGGCACCCGTGGTGCTCGTCGGCAAGGGCATCACCTTCGACACCGGCGGCATCTCGCTCAAGCCCGCGGCCGAGATGGACGAGATGAAATTCGACATGAGCGGGGCCGCCAGTGTGCTGGGCACGTTCGAGGTGCTGGCGCGCTTGCGCCCGGCCATCAACGTCGTGGGACTGATTCCCGCCTGCGAGAACATGCCCAGCGGGCGCGCCGTCAAACCCGGGGACGTCGTGCGCAGCCTCAGCGGGCAGACGATCGAAATCCTCAACACCGATGCCGAGGGGCGGCTCATCCTGTGTGACGCCTTGACGTATGCGCAGCGCTTCCAGCCGCGCGCCATCATCGACGTCGCGACCCTGACCGGGGCTTGCGTCATCGCCCTGGGGCATGTGCGCACGGGGGTATTTGCCAGCGATGACGCGCTGGCCGAGGCGCTGCTGCGGGCCGGCGAGGCAGCCGGCGACGTGGGCTGGCGCCTGCCGCTCGACGATGAGTACGCCGAGGCGTTGCAGTCGTCGTTTGCCGACGTGGCGAACGTAGGCGGGCGCCCTGCGGGCGCGGTGACGGCGGCCAAGTTTCTGCAGCGCTTCGTCGGCACCACGCCCTGGGCGCACCTGGACATCGCCGGCACGGCCTGGAAAAGCGGCAAGGACAAAGGCGCCACGGGGCGGCCCGTGCCGTTGTTGGCGCGCTACTTGCTCGACGAGGCAGCGCGGGGCGCGCCCGATGCCGCCGTGCCGGCCCGCCGGCGCGGTGGCCGGCGTACCGGTTGACCGGAGGCCAATGCGATGGACGTGGCGTTTCACCTCAACGTGCCGGCGGCCTGGCCGCAGCGCAGCGCCTACCTGTGCCGCCTGCTGGCCAAAGCCTATGAAGCAGGGGTGCGCGTGTGGGTGGTGGTGGCGCCCGACGAGGTGACGGCCCTCGACCAGGCTTTATGGACGTTGCCCGCGGATGATTTCGTGCCCCACGTGTGCGCCGATGCGCCGCCGGTGCTGCGCCAGCGCGCCCCGATCGTGATCGCGGCGCCCACCGATACCGTGGAGGGGGAGCGCGCCGTGCTTGTCAACGCGCAGCCGCAGTGGCCGACGGTGCTCGATGCGCCGCGTGGATGGGCGCGCGTGGTGGAGGTGGTCTCCACCGACGAGGACGACAAGGCGGCGGCGCGTCAACGCTGGCGCCGCTACCAGGCCATGGGGTGCACGCTGGTGGCACACGACCGTTTGCGGCGCGCCGCCAGCGCACCGGCGGAGGCACCATCGTGACGCCGTCGGGGCGCCAGCCGCCGCCCGTCGTGCCGACGCTGACCGACGTCGTTCCGCACCTCTCGGATGCGGCCGCACCGCTGGTGGGTGACGGGCAGCCGCCAGCGGGCGAGGCCTCGGCCCTGGTTGTCTCGCGTGGGGTATCAGAGCCAGACCCCGCGCTGGTCGACGAGCTGACCGACCGCGTCATGGCGGCTCTGTTGCCGCGGCTGCAGGCACGCGTTGCCGAGGCGCTACAGGCCTGGGTCCTCGCCCAGTTGGAGACAGGTGCGCGCACCATTGCCGATGCCGTGCGCGACGAAATCGCCCAAGACGTGCGACGAGCCATCGTCAGCGCATTAGGGACAACCCGTAGATGACGGGGCAGACCCTACCTGTCGGGTCCCGGATGATTGGTTGCTGCATAATCGACGAGGCCTGCTGATGGGCCGCGAGGTGCTGCGGGCCGTGCTGGCAAGATCATCCGTCCGGGAGGCGTAGCATGCTGATCACCTTGCACAAGAATGCCACCACCACGCCGGCCGTGCGCGCGGCCATCCAGCAGTCCTCGGCCAGCGACTACGAGCTGGCCCGGCAATACGGCGTGAGCCGCCAGACGATCCGGCGCTGGCGCAAGCGCGACAGCGTGTTTGACGCCAGCCACACCCCGCACCGGCTGCAGACCACGCTCAATGCCGCGCAGGAAGAGTTGGTGATCTATCTGCGCACGCAGCTGAGGCTGTCGCTGGACGATCTGCTGGCGGTGGTGCGTGAATTCATCGAACCTGGCATGAGCCGCTCGGCGCTGGACCGGCTGCTGCGCCGACGAGGCCATTCGCGCCTGCCGGCCCCGGAGGTCCCTGCGCGCGCGTCCAAGCCCTTCAAGGCCTATGAGCCGGGCTATGTGCACCTGGACGTGAAGTACCTGCCGCAGATGGCCGATGAGACGGCCCGGCGCTACGTCTTCGTGGCCATCGACCGGGCCACGCGTTGGGTGTTCATCGCCATCAAGAGCCACAAGACGGCCGCAGCGGCCAAATCCTTCCTCAACGCGCTGCACAAGGCCGCGCCGTTCAAGATCCACACCCTGCTCACCGACAACGGCCGTGAGTTCACCGACCGCCAGTTCGGCTCCAAAGCCAAGGACGCCTCGGGGCAGCATGCGTTCGACGCCCTGTGCGAAGCCCTGGGCATCGAGCATCGCTTGACCCGGCCGAAGTCGCCGCAGACCAACGGCATGGTCGAGCGATTCAACGGGCGCCTTGAGCAGGTGCTGCGCTCGCACCACTTCAACAGCGCCCAGGACCTGGCCACCACGCTGCACCGCTACGTGTGGCTGTACAACGAGCACCTGCCCCAGAAGGCTCTGCAGCACCTCACGCCCCTCCAGGCCATGAAACGATGGCGCAGCTCCCATCCGCATCTGTTCTCAAAACAGGTTAGGAATCATCCGGGACCCGACACCTACCCCCGAGCGGATAGGGCGGTTGTTTTTCGTGTATCGTAAAGGCCTGCGCGAAAAGTTCCGTGTTGCGCAATCCGTTCAACCGTTTTTTGACAAGGGTCACCATGCAACTGCAATACAAACTGGCCATCGTCGCTGCCGCTGCCATCGCCCTGGCTGCCTGCGGCAAGAAGGAAGAAGCCAAACCCGCCGCCACCTCTCAAGGTCCTGCGGTCGAACAATTGGTCGTCAAGATCGGTCACGTCGGTCCCACCAGTGGTCCCATCGCCCACCTGGGCAAGGACAACGAAAACGGTGCCCGCATGGCCATCGAGGAGCTCAACGCGGCGGGTATCCAGATCGAAGGCAAGCCGGTCAAGTTCGAGCTGCTGGCTGAAGACGATGCGGCGGATCCGAAGCAAGGGACGGCGGCGGCCCAGAAGCTGGTCGACGCCAAGGTCAACGGCGTGATCGGCCACCTCAACAGTGGCACCACCATCCCCGCGTCGCAGATTTACAACGCCGCGGGCATCCCGCAGATCTCGCCGTCGGCGACCAACCCCAAGTACACCCGCCAGGGTTTCAACAACGTTTTCCGCATGGTGGCGGATGACACGCACCTGGGCCGCACGCTGGGTCGCTATGCGGTTGAGAAGCTCGGCGCCAAGAAGATCGCCGTCATCGACGACCGCACCGCCTACGGCCAGGGCGTGGCCGACGAGTTCGAAAAAGGCGTCAAGGCCGCTGGCGGTGAAATCGTCGATCGCGAGTTCACCAACGACAAGGCCACCGACTTCAACGCCATCCTGACCAAGATCAAGGCCAAGAAGCCCGACGTGGTGTTCTTCGGTGGTATGGACGCCGTGGCCGGCCCGATGCTCAAGCAAATGAAGCAGCTCGGCATCAACGCCAAGCTCATGGGCGGCGACGGCATCTGCACGTCCGAGCTGCCCAAGCTGGCGGGCGACGGCATGGCCGACGAGCAGGTGTACTGCGCGGAAGCGGGTGGCGTTGAGGGCGAGCAAAAGGCCGGTATGGAGAAGTTCCGCGCCGACTACAAGGCCAAGTTCGACATGGATGTCCAGGTGTATGCCCCGTACGTCTACGACGCCGTGCACGTGATGGCCAAGGCCATGCAAAACGCCAACTCCGCCGATCCGGCCAAGTACCTGCCTGCGCTCAAGGCCATCAGCCACAAGGGCGTGACCGGTCAGATCGAGTTCGACGAGAAGGGTGACATCAAGAATGGCGCGTTGACGCTGTACACCTACAAGGGTGGCCAGCGTTCGGAAATCGCCGTGATTCGCTGATCACGCGTTTGCGCTGGACCATGAAAAACCCCGCTGCGGCGGGGTTTTTTCTTGTGCGCCCGGCACGGGCGCACTCTTGTGGGTGAAAGTCCCACCGTAAGTTGATCACAGCGAACGAAGCGAAGCGCAACTGCATGAGGGCGACCGAGTGTGGGGAGGAAGCGTGGAGCGAAACTGCGAGCCGATGGACAAGAACCGGATAGAAGGCGCTGCCGAGCAGGGCGAGCGGGCATGAATCCGCGAAGCTCTCGTGATCAAGGCGAAGCGGCGTAAATCCGGCGGTTGTGCAGTGAAGGAGTGCGTTCTTACCCGGGGAGATCTCGCCTTATGCCTGAAAGGGCGACGTGGTGACACGGAGCGAGAAGTCAGCAGAGGCCATAGTAGCTGCCAGTCGTGGGCGAAGGGCCGAACGAGAAGGAGTGCTTGAGACCATGTCGATGCTGGAAGCAAGGCGTCAGAAGTCTGCGCAAGCAGAGCGGGCGGGGGTAGCGCACGGTGAAGCCGGGCGGGAACCTGTCAGCGACGAAGCGGCCGGCCCGCGACGGGACACCGAGAGCACAGGGCCGGGACTGCTGCAAGCGGTTCTGGCGAGAGAGAACCTGCGGCGAGCATGGAAGAGAGTCAAAGCCAACAAAGGCGCAGCCGGCGTGGATGGGCTGGACATTGACCAGACCGCCCGCCATCTGGTGACGGCGTGGCCATTGATTCGGGAACAACTGCTGCAGGGGAGGTACCGGCCCAGTCCGGTACGACGGGTAACGATCCCGAAGCCGGACGGTGGCGAGCGCGAGCTCGGCATTCCGACGGTCACGGATCGGCTGATCCAGCAAGCACTGCTGCAAGTGCTGCAACCGCTACTTGACCCGACATTCAGCGAGTGCAGCTACGGCTTCCGGCCGGGCCGACGAGCCCACGACGCGATACTGGCGGCGCAGGGCTACATCCAGTCCGGACGGAAGATCGTGGTTGATGTCGATCTGGAGAAATTCTTTGATCGAGTCAACCACGACATCCTCATCGACCGCCTACGGAAACGCATCGACGATGCTGGAATCATTCGGCTGATACGGGCGTACCTGAACAGCGGCATCATGAGCGATGGCGTAGTGTTTGAGCGGTATCAAGGCACGCCGCAAGGTGGGCCGCTGTCGCCGCTGCTGGCGAATGTGATGCTGGACGAAGTGGATAAGGTACTGGAGAAGCACGGCCACTGCTTTGCGCGCTATGCCGACGACTGCAACGTCTATGTCCGTAGTCGGAAAGCTGGCGAACGGGTCATGGCGCTGCTGCGCAAGTGTTACGGCAAGCTGAGGCTCAAGATCAATGAAGCCAAGAGTGCGGTGGCCAGCGTCAAGGGAAGGAAGTTCTTGGGCTACAGCTTCTGGTTTGGCAAGGAGGGCGTCAAGCGCAGGGTGGCCGACAAGCCGATGGCGACGTTCAAGCAGCGGGTGAGGCAACTGACCCGGCGCTCAGGCGGACGCAGCATGGCGGAGGTCATTGAGCGACTGAAACCTTATCTGTTGGGATGGAAAGCCTACTTTGGGCTGGCGCAAACACCGGGCGTCTGGCGATCGCTGGACGAATGGCTGCGCCACCGACTACGGGCGATCCACCTCAAGCACTGGAAGCGGGGTAGCACGATCTACCGGGAACTGCTCAACCTAGGCGCGTCCGAACACGTGGCAAAGCGGGTGGCAGGCAATTCCCGCTGCTGGTGGCGGAATAGCGCGGGCGAGCTCAACCGGGTGCTGACCATTGCCTACTTCGACAAACTTGGCGTTCCCCGTCTCTCATGACCTCAACTTCTCGAACCGCCCGGTGCGGACCCGCATGCCGGGTGGTGTGGGAGGGGCCCGGTCAGGTATCCTGACCGCCCCTATCTCGATGCGTCGCCGCCGGCCGCATGGGCTGCCGGCGTGCGGTGTCGATCAGGACAGGTGGGTGCTGATGATCTTGGTCATCTCGAACATCGACACCTGCGGCTTTTTGAGCACGGCCTTGAGCTTGGCGTCCGCGTTGATCATGCGCTTGTTGGCGGCGTCCTGCAGCTTGTTCTTTTTGATGTATTCCCACACTTTCTTGGTCACCTCGGTGCGCGGCAGCGGCTTGGCGCCCACGATGGCCGCCAGCTCGGCGCTGGGCGTCATCGGCTTCATGAACGCCGAGTTGGCGGCGCGCTTGGGCGCAGCAGCGGGCTTGGCGGTCTTGGTCGCGGGCTTGGACGTGGTGGTGGCAGCTTTTTTCGCAGTGGCCATGGAAGATTCCTTTGGTTGGTTGCGTGCTCGGCCACGAAGTGCAGCGGGCACCCCGTGGATGATCGCATCGTAACCCCAAAGAGGGGGTTTTTCCAGTGTGGCGCGTGCGTTTCAGTCCGGAGGGTGGGTTTTCCCGGGGGCATGGCGCCGCGGGCGTTGCGTGGCGCAGACGCCTGGGTGACCTCGTCTATGATCGGCAGGGTTGTGATGCGGCATGTTTCGGGAGATGTGATGACCTCGATCGCCTTTTCCACCTGCGATCTGTGTGATGCCCACAAGGGGGACAGCAGCGGTGAGTTCCGGGTGCTACCGCCCGTGTTTCGGGATTTCGGCGGTGTCGTGCGCTTCGCCGGGCCGGTGAGCACCGTCAAATGCCACGAGGACAACAGCCTGGTCAAAGCCGCGCTCGATGAGCCCGGCCAAGGCCGCGTGCTGGTGGTCGATGGCGGGGCGTCGCTGCGGCGGGCCCTTGTCGGCGGCAATTTGGCAGCAGCGGCGGCGCGCAACGGCTGGGCGGGCATCGTCGTCGACGGCTGTGTGCGCGACGTGGCCGAGCTGGCCGCTTGCGCGGTGGGCATTCGCGCGTTGGCCGCACACCCATTGCCCACTGACAAGCGCGGGCAGGGCCAGCGTGATGGTCCCGTGTTGGTGCAAGGGGTGATGATTCGGCCCGGTGAGTGGCTCTATGCCGATGAGGATGGTGTGGTGGTCGCGCCTCAACCGCTCCACGCGCGGTAGGCCATCGCCGCCGCCAGCGCGTACAGCATGAAAGCAAAGGCGCGTTTGAGCGTGCGCACCGGCAGCGCGTGCGCCACGCGCACGCCCATGGGGGCCATCAGCACACTTGCACTTGCAATCACAGCCAAGGCTGGCAGATAGATGTAGCCCAGCGAGCCTGGCGGGCGCCCGGCCACGTTCCACCCCGACCAGACGTAGCCGACGCCATTGGCCAGCGCGATGGGAAAGCCCAAGGCCGCACTGGTGGCCACGGCCTGGTGCATGGCCACGTTGCACCACGTCATGAACGGCACACTGATGAAGCCACCCCCCGCGCCCACCAAGCCGGACAGAAAGCCGATGGCGCCGCCCGCGGCGAGCTGCCCCGCCGGGCCGGGTAGCCCGCGACCAGGGCTTGGCGGGTGCGCGCGCAGCATTTGCGTGGCCGAAAACGCGACGAACCCGGCGAACAGCAGCGCCAACCAGCGGCCCTGCAATACGCGGAACACACCGGCGCCGGCCAGCGCAGCGCCAAGGACGATGCCGGGTGCCAGCCGGACCACCAGATCCCAGCGCACGGCCCCGCGTCGGTGGTGCGCGCGCACGCTGGAGAGCGACGTGAAGACGATGGTCGCCATCGACGTCGCAATCGCCATTTTCACCGCCAGATCGGTGGCCACGCCCCGATGGTGCAGGATGAAGGTGAGAAACGGCACCATCAACATGCCGCCGCCAATGCCCAACAGTCCTGCCAAAAAACCCGTCACCAGCCCCAGGGCGACGAGCTCGGCGATCAACAACGGTTCCAGCATTTCGAGGGGAGGGCGCCGCCAGCACCGCCGGGGGTGGCAGCACCGCCGTCAAGGTGTGGCGTGAGGGGAAATCAGCGAGGGTGTCTGCCAAGCCGCCAGGCCGGCATCCTGAACGCGGGGGTTCAGGTGGGCGAGGGCAGCGCAGCTTCGGGTTCGTCTGACGCGAGACGATCACGCCCACTGCGCAATGTACCAAGCCCGGGCTCTAAGAGCATTGGTTCAAGGAATATAAAGCCCGGCGGATGGCAGACGTTTCGTATTGTACGCCTCGGTTGGGGTGTCGGGAGCACCTGACGCGGTGGCTGGCCGCGCCGAGAATCACAGCAGCCGGTCGTCGTCGGACAGCGCCGCATCGATGCGCGCCACCATGGTCCGCAGTGCCTCTTCGGTTCCTGCGGGCAACGCTGCGCTGTCGCCGCCGTCCGCACCATCGGGCGCGCCGAACGACGAGTTCCGAAACGCCAGTGCCGGATCCCGATGGGCGGCGTCGAAGGCGATGTTGAGCGCCGCCAGCACCGCGATACGGTCCCGCGCCTTGACCTTGCCGGCGTCGCGGATGCGGCACATCGCCGCGTCCACCTTGGCCACCGCCTCGCGCAGCGCCTCTTCACCGTCCACCGGGCAGGCCAGCAGGTAGGTCTGGCTCATGATTTGGACCTCGACCTGTTTGATGGAGGGTTTGTTCATGGCGCGTCCTCTGCGGAGCCCAGGCGTGCGATCAGCGCATCGAGTCGCTGGCGAGCCGCTGCGCACTGGGCGTGCAACTGGTCGCGCTCCAGCGTCAAGCGCCGTACCTCTTGCTGCAGCAGGGCCTGCGTGCGCCGCAGCTCCTCGTACCGCAGCAGCAAGCGGTCGAGGCGCTGGGCCAGTTCTTCGATGATCGCGGGTGTCATGACCCACGAATTGTAGGGTTGGCGTAAGCCTTCGCACTACAATCGTTGCAAGTTGGTGCTCGCGGCATGGTTCTCGTGCCGCAGTTAAACGGGAAGCTGGGGGGACTGCCGGCCTGCGGCGGGGTCCTAACCAGCGCTGCCCCCGCAACGGTAAGTGGACGGGTGCGTGTCGCGCACGTATCCCGCTTTCGCCCGTCGGTCACTGGATGCCTGGCATCTGGGAAGGCCCGCGAAGGTTGCTTCCACCAGCCCGGATACCGGCCAACGCGGTGATCGGCTCGACGCAGTCGGGCGGATCGTGACGTCCACGCACCGTCGGGGAAGGCGGTGAGGACACGTTCGTTTGGTTCGTGCTTTCATGAAAACGCCTCTCGCGCGCGCCGCCGCGGCTGCGCTCGTACCTGCCCTGCCGGTGGGTGCCTTGTTGTGTGTACCCCTGGCCCATGCGGCCGATGACACCCCGGCTGGGGCCGGCCCGTCCCTGGGGGCGGTGGTGGTTAGTGCCACCCGCTCGCAGCAGCCCATCACCGACGTGATCGCCGATGTGACGGTGATCGACCGCGACACGATCGAGCGCAGCGGCGCCGCCGCGCTGGCCGATGTCCTGGCGCGGGTGCCGGGTGTCACCATCAGCCGCAACGGCGGACCGGCCACGACGACAAACGTCTACCTGCGCGGCGCCGAGGGCCGTTTCACCGCGGTGTTCATCGACGGGGTGCGCATCGATTCGCAATCCACCGGCGGGGCCACCTGGAATGCGATCCCGCTGTCGCAGGTGGACCGGATCGAGGTGCTGCGCGGCCCGGCTGCGGCCATCTATGGCTCGGATGCGTTGGCCGGGGTCGTGCAGATCTTCACGCGGCAGGGCGAGGCCGGGTTCTTCCCCTCGGTGCGGGTGGGGCTGGGCAGTCAGGACACGCGCACGCTCGGGGTGTCGCTGCGCGGTGGCGCCGAGGGCGTGGACTATGCGGTGGGCGTGGGGACCGAGCGCAGCGACGGCTTCAATGTCCGCCCGCTGGGCAACCCGGACCGCGACGGCTACCGCAACGAAAACCTGTCCGGCCGCATTGGCTGGCAGGTGGCCCCCGGGCAGAAACTGGACGTGACGCTGCTGGACAGCCGTCAGCGCGCCGATTACGACGGATTCACGCCCGGGCTGGACGACCAGAGCCTGCACCGCCTGCGCACGGCCGGGCTGCACTGGACGGCGCAGTGGAGCGATGTCTGGTCCACCCGCGCCAGTCTGACCCGCGGCACCGACCGCTACGAGACGACGCCGTCGCCGTACCTGACCGAGACGCGCGTGACCACCGCGCTGCTGCGCAACGAAGTGCGGCTGGGCCAGGGCCTGATGACGGTCGATCTGGAGCGGCGCGAGGATGCGCTGCAAAACCGCAGCACCACGCCGGCCCGCACCGACCGCCACCAGAACGCCCTGGCCGTGGGTTACGGCTGGCGGTCGGGGCCGCACAACCTGCAGGTCAATGCGCGCCACGACGACGACAGCGAATTCGGCGGCCAGTCCACCGGGCTGCTGGCCTATGGCTATGACGTCAGCCGCACGCTGCGCCTGACGGCGTCGGCGGGTACGGCGTTCCGGGTGCCGACGCTGTTTCAGCGCTTCAGCATCTACGGCACGCCGGACCTGAAGGCCGAGACCGCGCACAACGTCGAGGCCGGTGTGCACTGGCAATCCGGCACGGACCGCCTGGCCGTGGTGGTCTACCGCAACCGCGTGCGCGACCTGATCGACTACGTCAGTGGGCCGGGGCCCTGCATCAACGGGGCCGGGACGTATCCCGGCTGCTACGGCAATGTCGGGCGGGCCCGCATCACGGGGGTGACGTTCAGCGGCGGCACCCGGGTCGGTGCGGTCAACCTGGGCGGCTCGTGGGACGTGATGCGACCCAAGAATGCGTTGACGGACAAGTGGCTGGCGCGCCGCGCGCGGTCGCAGGCGACCCTGACGGCCGACACCGCGCTGGCCGGCTGGCGCCTGGGTGGCGAGGTGCAATACGTGGGCGAGCGCTACAACAACGCGGCCAACACCCAGCGGCTGCCTGGGTACACCCTGCTCAACCTGACGGCCGAGCGGCCGCTGGGGCGCGACTGGCGCTTGCTCGCGCGCATCGACAACGCGACCGATCGCGCCTACGAATCGGTGCTGGGCTATGCCACGGCGGGCCGCACGGTGTTCGTCGGCCTGACCTGGGCCCCACGCTGAGGCCGGGTCATGGCCCCGGTGACCGCCGCTGTAAACGCTGCCGCCATGCGCTGCCCCGCGCTGCTGATCGCGGCCCCGGCCTCCGGTCAGGGCAAGACCAGCGTCACGGCGGCGCTGGCGCGCTGGCACGTGCGGCAGGGGCGGCGCGTGCGGGTGTTCAAGTGTGGGCCGGATTTTCTGGATCCGCACTGGCTCGAACTCGCCAGTGGCCACCCGGTGGACAACCTCGACCTCTGGATGAACGGCGAGGCCGATGTGCGCGCGCGGCTGGCGCGCGCGGCGCAGCAGGCCGACCTGATCCTGATCGAGGGGGTGATGGGCCTCTACGACGGCGAGCCCAGCGCCGCCGAACTGGCGCAGCGACTGGGCATCCCGGTGCTGGCGGTGGTGGACGCCGGAGCGATGGCGGGCACCTTCGGCGCTCTGGTGCACGGGCTGCGCCACTACCGGCCGGGGCTGCCGTGGGCAGGGGTGCTGGCCAACCGCGTCGCCGGCACGGGGCACGCGCAGATGCTGCAAGCGGCGCTGCGCGACGGCGACGGCCCCTGGTGGGGAGCGCTGCCGCGTGACGAAGGTTTTGCCCTGCCGCAGCGCCACCTCGGCCTGACGCAGACTGGTGAGCTGCCCGATGCGCTGGTCCGGCTGGATCGCTTGGCCGATGCGCTGGAGGGCACGTCGTTGGGCCAGCTCGATGGGTCCGAATGGCAGCGCTGGGCGGTGGCGCTGGAGGTGCCGGCCGAACTGCCCGTGGTGGAGCCGTGGCTGGCCGGGCGCCGCGTCGCGGTGGCGCGCGATGCGGCGTTCAGCTTCATCTACCCCGCCAACGTGGAGACGCTGCAGGCGCTGGGGGCGGAGGTGGTGTTCTTTTCGCCGCTGGCGGACGAGCCGCTGCCCGACGCCGATGCGCTGTGGCTGCCGGGTGGCTACCCCGAGCTGCACGCCGACACGCTGGCTGCCGCGGGCCGCACGCGCGCCAGCGTGCAGCGCCACGTGCAGGCGGGCCGCCCGGTGTGGGCGGAGTGCGGCGGCATGCTGGCGCTGCTGGAGGGCCTGACCCTGGCCGACGGGCGGCGCGTGCCGATGTGGGGGCTGCTGCCGGGCGAGGCCGTCATGCGCGCGCGGCTCGTGGCGCTGGGGCCGCATGCGTGGGCGACACCCTGGGGCGAGCTGCGCGGGCATACCTTTCACTACTCGGAGACGCAGACTGCCCTTGCGCCCGCGGCGCACACCACCCCGGCGCGGGCGCATGGCCGGCCTGAGGCCATCTGGCGCCACGGGCCGGTCCGGGCGAGTTACTTTCACGCCTGGTTTGCTTCGGCTCCGCAGGCGGCGGCGCAATTGTTTCTGCCCGTGCCGCAGGAGGGGCCAGCCTCGGTGATGGTGCAGGAGACCGCCGCATGACCCGGCCCGACTTCGGCCCGCAGCGCATCGTCTGCCTGACGGAGGAGACCACCGAGTGGCTCTACCTGCTCGGGCAGCAGCACCGCATCGTCGGCATCAGCGGCTACACGGTGCGCCCGCCGCAGGCGCGGCAGGAAAAGCCGCGCGTCAGCGCCTTCCTGAACGCCAAGATCGACAAGATCCTGGCGCTGCGGCCGGATCACGTGTTCGGCTTTTCCGACCTGCAGGCCGACATCGCCGCGGCGCTGATCCGCGCGGGCGTGGCGGTGACGGTGTTCAACCAGCGCAGCGTCGAGGAGATCTTTGCGATGCTGTGGCAGGTGGCGGCGCTGGTCGGCTGCGCGCAGCAGGGTGAGCGGCTCTTGGAGGCGATGCGGGCGCAGCACGCCGCGATGCGCGCCGCGGTGCGGGAGCGCTTGCGGCAGGGCGCACGGCGCCCGCGGGTGTACTTCGAGGAGTGGGACGACCCGCCGATTACCGGGATCCGCTGGGTGTCGGAGCTGATCGAGCTGGCCGGCGGGCAGGACATCTTCCTGGAGCGCGCGCGCGAGCCGCTCGGCAAGGACCGGGTGCTGCCGGATCCGCAGGAGGTGGTACGTCGCGCCCCCGACCTCATCATCGGCTCGTGGTGCGGCAAGAAGTTCCGGCCCGAGCGCGTGGCCGCGCGCCCCGGCTGGCAGGACGTGCCGGCGGTGCGCGACGGCCAGCTGCACGAGATCAAGAGCGCCGACATCCTGCAGCCCGGCCCGGCGGCGCTGACGGACGGCGTGGCGCAGCTGCACCGCCTGATCCTGGCCTGGATGGACGGGGCGGGCCGTGCGGCTCCCGGCGAGCCCCCAAGGGAGGCCCGCGATGCGTGAGCTGGTGCTGGGCGGGCAGAAGAGCGGCAAGTCGCGCTGGGCCGAAGGCCGCGCGGCGCAGTGGCTGGCGGCGGATGCGCGCCACCGCGCGGTGCTGCTGGCCACCGCCCAGCCGCGCGACGCCGAGATGCGCGCGCGCATCGAGCGCCACCGGCGCGAGCGCGCCGCGCGCGTGCCGGGGCTGGAGACGCTGGAGGTGACCGGCGCGGAACTGCCGCAGGCGTTGGAGCGCCAGAGCTCGCCGCAGGCGCTGGTGGTGGTGGATTGCCTGACGCTGTGGCTGACGCAGCTGGCGTGGCCGCCGGGGCGGGCGGCGGCGGTGGAGCTGGAGACGCTGGAGCCGCCGATGCAGGCGCTGGAGCAGGCGCTGCAGGCCGTCAGCGGCCCGGTGGTGCTGGTCGGCAACGAGATCGGCCTGGGCGTCATCCCGCTGGGCAGCGAGGCGCGCGCCTTCGTCGATGCACTGGGCAGGCTCAACCAGCGCGTGGCGGCCTGCTGCGAGCGCGTCACGCTGATGGTGGCGGGCTGCCCGCTCACTGTGAAGGGGTCGGGATGATGGGGTTCAGGCGGCTTGCGCGGCTCGGATGGGCGGGGGCGCTGGGGCTGGCCGCCGCGCTGCTGGCCGGCTGGCCCGCGCGCGCCGAGGTGCGCATCACCGACGACCACGGCGTGGAGGTGCGGCTGGCGCAGCCGCCGCAGCGCATCGTCAGCCTGCTGCCGTCGCTGTCGGAGGCGGTGTGCGAGCTCGGCCGCTGCGATCGGCTGGTGGGGGTGGATCGCTACACCAACTGGCCGCCGGCGCTCGCGGGCGTACCGCGCGTCGGCGGCGGGCTGGATCCGAACATCGAGGCGATCGTGGCGCTGCGGCCCGACGTGGTGCTGCTGGCCACCTCCTCGCGCGCGATCGAGCGGCTGCGCGCGCTGGGCCTCAAGGTGGTGGCGCTGGAGCCGCGCACGCACCAGGACGTGCAGCGCGTGCTGCTGACGCTGGGGGCGTTACTCGAGGTGCCGGATGCGGCACGCGTCTGGCGCGCGATCGACGCGGGGGTGTCGGCGGCGGCGCAGTCGCTGCCGCCAGCGGCGCGCGGGCTGCGCGTCTATATGGAGGTCAGCCCCGGGCCCTACGCGGCGGGGGAGGCCTCCTTCATCGGCCAGACGCTGCAGCGGCTCGGCGCGCGCAACGTGGTGCCGGCAGCGCTGGGCCCCTTTCCGAAGCTGAACCCGGAGTTCGTCGTGCGCGCCGACCCGGACGTGATCCTGGTCAGCAGCCGCGCCGCCGAGGCGCTGGCGCAGCGGCCCGGCTGGGCTCGTCTGCGCGCGGTGCGGCAGGGGCGGGTGTGTGCGTTCGACGCCGCGCAGTCGGACGTGCTGGTGCGCCCGGGGCCGCGCATGGCCGAGGCGGCGCGGCTGATGGCCGATTGCCTGGCGCGCGCCGCCGCCCCGGCGCGCCCGGCGGCAGGCGCGACCTCTGCGGCGGGAGGACGCCCGTGAACGCGCGCCGCGCCGCCGGGGTGTTGCTCGCGCTGCTCGCGGCGGCGGCGGGGCTGCTGGCGCTGGCGGTCAGCGTCGGCAGCCAGGGGCTGGAGCCGGTGTGGACGTTGCTCGCATCGCCGCCGAACGAGGGGCAGGCGGCGCTGGCCGCGCAGATCGTGTGGGAGATTCGGCTGCCGCGCGCGCTGGGCGCCTGGGCCGCCGGGGCGCTGCTCGGGGTGGCGGGCGCGGTGGCGCAGGGGCTGTTCCGCAACCCGCTGGCCGACCCGTTCCTGCTCGGCAGCGCGGCGGGGGCGTCGCTGGCAGTGGCACTCGCCTTGGTGGCCTTGGGCGGTTCGGCCGGCATGCTTGGAGGGGCGGGCGCCCCTGGCTGGAGCGTGCTGTCGTCGAGCCTGTGGGTGCGGCTGGGCCTGACCGGGGCGGCGTTCGTCGGGGCGCTGGCGGCGGTGCTGCTGACGCTGGCGCTGGCGCGCGGCGTGCAGCACACGCTGCGGCTGCTGCTGGCGGGGGTGGTGGTCGGCGTGGTGCTGGGGGCCGGCACGCAGGCCGTGCTGCTGCTGGCGCCGGATGCGCTGCAGGCGATGCAGGCGTTTCTGCTCGGCTCCACGGCGTTCGTCGGCTGGCCCTCGGCGGGGCTGATGCTGGCGGCCGCCGCGCTGTGCACCGCGGCGGCGACGCTGCTGGCGCGCGCACTGGACGCGCTGGCGCTCGGCGAGGCCACCGCCGCGAGCCTCGGCATGCCGCTGGCGACGCTGCGTCTGGCGCTGGTGGCGGTGCTGGCGCTGGCCACCGCCAGCGCCGTGGCGCAGACCGGGCTGATCGCCTTCGTGGGACTCGCGGCGCCGCACCTGGTGCGCGCGCTGGTGCCGACGACGCACGGCTGGCTGATGGCGCTGGCCGCCGCGATGGGCGGCGCGCTGCTGCTGGCGGCCGACACGCTGGCGCGTGGATGGCTGGCGCCGCAGGAGCTGCCGGTGGGCGTGCTGACCGCGGTGCTGGGCGGCGGCTACCTGCTGTGGCTGATGCACCGCGGGCGGCTGCGGGGGCAGGGGGCATGAGGGGCGACGTGGTCAATCCATCCCACCCCGTGGCGCTGGCTGCGCAGGGGGTCAGCGTCCGGCTGGGCCGCCACCCCGTGTTGCACGGCGTGACGGCGGCGCTGCCGCGCGGGCGCTGGACCTGCCTCGTGGGCCCCAACGGCGCCGGCAAGTCCACGCTGCTGAAGGCGCTGGCGGGCCTGCTGCCGCTGCACGGTGGGCGCGTCGAGCTGCTGGGGCGGGCGCTGCAGGACTGGCCGCGCCGGGCGCGCGCCCGCACGGTGGCGTGGCTCGGGCAGGCCGAGCCGGGCGGCGACGACCTGACCGCCTGGGACGTGGCGATGCTGGGCCGCCTGCCGCACCAGCCGTGGCTGGCCGCCGCGAGCGCGGCCGACCGCGCGGCGGTGGAGCAGGCGCTGCGCCAGACGCAGGCGTGGGACTGGCGCGCGCGGCCCTTGGCGCAGCTTTCCGGCGGGCAGCGCCAGCGCGTGCTGCTGGCGCGGCTGCTGGCGGTGCAGGCGCCGATCCTGCTGATGGACGAGCCGCTGGCGCACCTGGATCCGCCGCACCAGGCCGACTGGCTGGCGCTGGTGCGCGCGCTCACGCGCCAGGGGCAGACGGTGGTGACCGTGTTG
The DNA here is from genome assembly GCF_049860815.1 of Tepidimonas sp. HKU78. Taxonomy (NCBI): domain Bacteria; kingdom Pseudomonadati; phylum Pseudomonadota; class Betaproteobacteria; order Burkholderiales; genus Tepidimonas; species Tepidimonas sp. HKU78. The sequence continues at coordinate 2,533,072 of NZ_CP187547.1, read as the reverse complement.
CATGAGCTCAACATGGCGCTGCACGCCGACGAGCTGCTGATCCTGGACGCCGGCCGCGTGCGCCATCAAGGGCCGGCGGACGATCCGGCCACGCACCGCGCGCTGGAGCAGGTGTTCGGGCAGCGCATCGCGGTGCGGCCGCTGGACGCCGGCGCCGCCGGCGCGGATGGCGTGTCGGCGCGTTGGGTGGTGCTGCCCAAGGAGCCCGTTTTTGCCGAAGGCGGTGAGGTCGCCTCGGCCCCCCGCGCCCGCCCGGGCGCATTCATCTGTGAGGAGGTCTGTCATGCACATCGAACCCGGAGTTGTTGAAGGCAGCAAAGCGTTACTCGGTTACGCCACCGGCACCGCTGCGGTGGCTTGGGCTGGCAAGCTGGCTTGGGACATGCTGCGACAGGAGGGGGCGCAGGCTTTGCTGCTGCGCTCGCTGTTGACCACCGCCCTGGTGTTTTGCTTTTTCGAGGTGCTGCCGCGCCATCCGGTCGGCGTCTCGGAGGTGCACCTGATCCTGGGCACCACGTTGCTGCTGCTGTTCGGGGTGGCGCCAGCTGCCTTGGGGCTGGCCGGCGGGCTGCTGATTCAAGGGCTGTTTTTTGCGCCGGCGGATTTGCCGCAATACGGGATGAACGTCACCACGCTGTTGGTGCCGCTGTATGCCACCGCGGCGCTGGCGCAGCGGGTCATCCCGCAGCAGGTGGCCTACGTCGATCTGCGCTACGCGCAGGCGCTCAAGCTGTCCGTGGCCTATCAGGGCGGCATCGTGGCTTGGGTGGCGTTCTGGGCGCTGTATGGTCATGGCCTCGAGGCGGACAACCTGGCCAACATCGGCGCGTTTGGCGCGGCGTATGTGGCGGTGATCGTGGCGGAGCCGCTGATCGACCTGGCGGTGCTGGCGGCAGCCAAAGCTCTGCACGCGCTGAAGCGCAGCGTGGCGGTGCAGCGCCGGCTCTACCATGCTGCTTGAGGCTGCGGTGCCGATGGCGCCGGGGTGGGTGTCGATCGTCGGCGCCGGCCCTGGGCCGTTGGATTTGCTCACCCTGCGCGCCCTGGATCGGCTGCGTCGCGCCGAAGTGGTCATCCACGACCGCCTGATCGGCGCCGACATCCTGGCCGAAATCCCGGCGCGGGCGCTGCGCTACGACGTCGGCAAAGCGCGCGGTCGGCATACGCTGCCGCAGGCCGACATCCACGCGCTGATGGTGGCGCACGCCCGCGCCGGACGGCGCGTGGTGCGGCTCAAAGGCGGCGATCCCTTCATCTTTGGCCGCGGCGGCGAGGAGATGCAGGCGCTGTGCGCCGCGGCGGTGCCGTTTGAGGTCGTGCCTGGGGTCAGCGCCGCGCAGGGCTGCGGCGCCGCCGCTGGCATCCCGCTGACGCAACGGGAACTGGCCAGCCAGTGCGTCTTCTTGCCCGGGCACGCAGACCGCGGCGACGGCGCCTACGATTGGGCGGCGTTGGTCCGCCCCGGCCAGACCTTGGTGTTTTACATGGGCGTGGCGCGGCTGGCGTGCATCGCCGAGCGCCTCATGGCGCATGGACTGGCGCCGGATACGCCAGCCGCGCTGGTGCTGGATGGCACGCGCCCGACCCAAACCGTGTTGGCCCGTCCGCTGCAGGTGTTGGCCAGCCAAGCCCCGCCCTATGGGCCGCGGCCCGGGCTGTTGATCATCGGCCCGACGGTGGCGTTGAGCCCCCACTATCAGGCGGAGCAGACGGACGTGGCGGCAACCGTGGAGGCGTCGGGGCGATGAGCACGAGCACGCTCGCAACTGGCCGAACTCCAGAGGCGCTGCGCCGTGGCTGGTGCCCGGGAGCCTGGCGGCCGATGCCGTCGGGCGACGGCTGGATCCTGCGCATCCGCGTGCCGCTGGGGCGGTTGTCGCGGCGGCAGGCCGAGGGGTTGGCGGCCCTGATGCAGGCGCAGCGGCTCGATGTCATCGAATTGACCCAGCGCGCTCATTTGCAGTGGCGCGGGGTGCAGCCGGAGCAGCACGCCGCACTGTTGCGCGGCCTGCGGGCGCTGGGCCTGCTGGACCAGGACGCCACGCAGGAGGCGCGGCGCAATGTGTTGGTGCAGCCGTGCTGGCAACCAGGCGATGCCACGCACCGGGTGGCGCGGCAGCTGCTGCAGCGGCTGCGCCAGCCCGAGGCGCCGCAGCTACCAGCCAAGTTCGGCTTTGCCGTCGATCTGGGTCAGCGCCCCTATCTGCGCAAGGCCAGCGCCGACGTGCGCATCGAGGTGTCGCAAGACGGCTGGGCGCTCGTGCGACCCGACGGCAGCCCGTATGGCATGGCGGTGCCGCTGGAGCGTGCGGCCGAGGAAGCCATGGCGCTGGCGACATGGTTTGCCCAGCGCGCTCAGGGTCCTGGTGCTCCGCGTCGCATGGCCGCTTGGATGGCGCAGCGGCGCCGGCCCGCGAGTGAGCCTCTGTCTCCAGCCCCGATCAATGCCAACTCACAAGCGCTTGAGCCTTGGTGGGCCACGCTGCCGCCGGGTATGGCCTGGGTGGCTGCGCCGTTTGGGCGACTCAGCGCCGCGGCGTGGGCGCGGCTGGCGCAGCTGGCACCGTTGCGGCTGACGCCGTGGCGCGCCGTGTTGCTGGAACGCCACGCCCTGGCCCCGCCGGACGAAGCGTGGATCACCGATGCGACAGACCCGCGTCTGCGCGTGGCCGCTTGCGTCGGCGCCCCCGGCTGCGTGCAGGCTTCGGGTGGCACGCTGCCGTTGGCCGGGCTGTTGGCCGCGTACTTGCCAAACGAGGGCTGGTTACACGTCAGCGGTTGCGCCAAAGGTTGCGCGCATCCCTATCCAGCGCCCACGGTACGCGTGCGTCCCGACGGCTGGGATTGGATCGGATGGGGGCGGGCCGATGCCGCGGCCGATGCGCACTGGGGTGCACTTGCGCCGCTTATCGACGCGGTGCGCCGAAGCGCCGGGCGGCATGTCGGTCATGGGCAGGCAGAAGGGTGGCTTGTACGATGACACAAGAGCTGTTTGACGATTACGAACGCGATGGTGCGGCGATCTACCGCCGCTCGTTTGCCATCATCCGTGCCGAGGCCGACCTGGGGCGCTTCGATGCCCAGCAAGAGCCCGTGGTGGTGCGCATGATCCACGCCTGCGGCCTGGTGGAGCTGGCCAGGGACGTGGCTTTCACGCCCGATCTGGTGCCGGCGGCGCGCGCCGCGCTGCGCCGCGGTGCGCCGATTCTGTGCGACGCGCAGATGGTGGCCTCCGGCATCACGCGCCGGCGTCTGCCCGCCGACAACCTGGTGCTGTGCACGCTGCACGACCCGCAGGTCGGTGCCCTGGCGCAGCGGCTGGGCACCACGCTCAGCGCAGCGGCGCTGGAGCTGTGGCGGCCCCATCTGGCTGGCGCGGTGGTGGCGATTGGCAATGCGCCGACGGCCTTGTTCCGCCTGCTGGAAATGCTGCGCGAGCCCGCCTGCCCGCGCCCAGCGGCCATTTTGGGCTGTCCGGTGGGGTTCGTCGGGGCGGCGGAGTCCAAAGCGGCGTTGATGGCGCAGCCGCCCGCGCCGGCGCTGACGGTGCACGGGCGGCTGGGCGGCTCGGCCATCGTGGCGGCAGCGCTCAACGCACTGGCCAGCGAGGAGGAGCGTTGATGGGACGAATCGTCGGCGTCGGTTTGGGGCCGGGCGACCCGCATTTGGTGACGGTGCGCGCCCAGCGTTGGCTCGCCCAGGCGCGTCAGGTGGCCTACTTTCGCAAGCGTGGCCGCCCCGGCCGTGCGCGACGCATCGCGCAAGCCTGGCTCGCGCCGCAGGTGGTGGAGCACGCGATGGAGTATCCCGTCACCACCGAGCTGCCGTTTGACAGCCCGGCCTACATCGATTTGCTGGCCCGGTTTTATGACCAATGGGTCGAGCGATTGGAAGCGTTGGCCGCGCAGGACGACGTGGTGGTGTTGTGCGAGGGGGATCCGTTTTTCTACGGCTCGTTCATGCATTTGTATGAAAGATTGCGCCGCCGTGGCCGCGTGCCGGTGGAGGTGGTGCCGGGGTTGCCGGGCATGGTCGGTTGCTGGTCGGTCTGCGGCCAGCCGATGACCTGGGGCGATGACATGTTGACCATCCTGATGGGCACGCTGCCCGAGGATGATTTGGTGCGGCACATGCAGCAGGCCGACGCGCTGGTGGTGATGAAAGTGGGCCGGCATCTCGGGCGGGTGCGGCGGGCGCTGCAGCGCGCGGGTCTGCTGGCACGAGCTTGGCTGGTGCAGGAAGGCACGATGAACGGGCAGCAGGTGCAGCCGCTGGCCAGCGTGGATGAGCAAGCGTCTTGCCCCTATTTCGCCCTGGTGCTGGTGCCGGGTCAGGGCCGCCGGCCGGAGGTGGAAGGATGAGCGGCGGTTGGCTGTGCGTGGCTGGCCTCGGGCCGGGGGATGCGGCGCTGGTCACCCCTCAGGTGCAGCAGGCGTTGCAGGAAGCCACCGACGTGCTGGGGTATGGCCCTTACTTGGCGCGTGTGCCGCGGCGTGCGGATCAAGCGTATCACGCCAGCGACAACCGCGAGGAGCTCGAACGCGCGCGCCACGGGTTGCGGCTCGCGCAGGCGGGGCGGCGGGCGGTGATCGTCTCCTCTGGCGATCCGGGGGTGTTTGCCATGGCTGCGGCTGTGTTCGAAGTCATGGAGTCTGAGCCGGCTTGGCAGCAGCTGGATGTGCGCGTGCTGCCCGGGGTGACGGCGATGCTGGCGGCAGCTGCCAGGCTGGGCGCGCCACTCGGGCATGACTTTTGCGCCATCAACCTGAGCGACAACCTCAAGCCGTGGTCGGTGATCGAGCGGCGGCTCGTGCTGGCGGTGCAAGCCGACCTGGTGCTGGCCCTCTACAATCCGCGTTCGCGCGGCCGGCCTGAAGGTTTTGCCCGCGCCTTGGCGGTGCTGCGCCAGCACTGCGAGCCGCAGCGCTGGGTGGGGTTGGCGCGCGCGGTCTTCACACCACAGGAATCGATTCGGCACCTGCCGCTGGCGCACGTGCAGCCGGACATGGCCGACATGCGCACGCTGGTCATCGTTGGCAACCGCGCCACGCGCACGGTGGGGCGCTACATCTACACCCCGCGGAGGGGCGGCTGATGGCGCCGGGCCGGGGGCGTCAGCCGTCGCATCGGCGCGGCTCAGGCTGCAGGGGCATGGGCGGACGGTCCTGTGTTGAGGTTGGCGTGACCCTCTTGTGCCGGCAGCCCAAGCCATTGCAACGCTTCGGCGACGGTCTCTACAAGGGGGCGCGGCGGCAGCGTCGGACGCTCGATCAGCAGCACCGGCAGGCCCAGGGCGCGCGCGGCCAGCAGCTTGGCCTGCCCACCCTCGCCGCCGGAGTTTTTGGCTACGACCCATTCGATGCGGTGGGTGCGCAGCAGCGCCAGGTCGCCCTCCAGCGTATAGGGGCCGCGCTGCACCACCACCGCGCCGCGCTGCGTCGGCACTTCAAGCCCGGGTTCGACGATGCGCAGCAGATACCAGTGCGGCGTGTGCTGCAAGAAAGGCTGCACCTGCTGGCGCCCAATGGCCAAAAAGACGCGGCTTGGCGCAGTCGGCAGGGCACGCACCGCGGCGTCGAAATCGGGCACGCTGTGCCAGCGGTCGCCGGGGCCGGGACGCCAAGGCGGGCGCTGCAACGCCAGCAGCGGCACGCCAAGCCGAGCGCAAGCCTCAATGGCGTGGCGGCTCATCTGTGCGGCAAAAGGGTGCGTGGCATCGATCACGTGCGTGATGCGCTGCTGGCGCAAGAAGGCCGCCAGCCCATCGGGGCCGCCGAAGCCGCCCACGCGAGTTGGCAGCGGCTGCGCAATAGGCTGCGCAGTGCGCCCGGCGTAGGAAAAAGTCGCGGGCACGCCAGCGCGGGCGAGTGCCTGCGCCAGCTGCGAGGCTTCGGTGGTGCCCCCGAGCAGGAGGACATGCATGGCGGCTGAAGCGTGGTTGTCGATTATCGGCATCGGCGAAGACGGTTTAGAGGATTGCAGCGAGTCTACCCGCCGTTTGTTGGCGCAAGCGCGGCGCGTGTTTGGCGGGCCGCGCCATCTGGCACTGGCGGGCATCGAGCCCGAGCGCGCCGAGCCGTGGCCGGTGCCGTTCGACATTGGCCCGCTGCTGGCCTGGCGCGGCCAGCCGGTAGTCGCTCTGGTCTCGGGCGATCCGTTTTGGTTTGGCGCCGGCAGCGTGCTGGCGCGCGCGTTGCCACGCCAGGAGTGGCAAGCTATCCCCGCGCCCTCAACATTTGCGTGGGCCGCTAGCGCCTTGGGCTGGCCTTTGGAGGAGGTGCGCTGCCTTGGGTTGCACGCGCAACCGCTGCGCGCGCTTTGGCCGCACCTGGGGCGGGGGCGGCGTCTGCTGTGCCTGCTGCGCGACGAGGCGGCGTTGCAGGCAGCGGTGGTGCTGCTGCGCGAAGAAGGCTTTGGCGCCAGCACCGCCTGGGCATTGCAACGGCTGGGCGGGCCGCGGCAGCGCATCGAGCGTTTCTCGATCCGGGACGGCGCGCCAGCTGGCCTGCAAGCGCCGCTGGCGCTGGCGCTGGACTTGCACGATGGCCCGGAAGGCTTGCCCGCCTGCGTCGGTTTGCCCGATGCGCTGTTCGAGCACGACGGCCAGCTCACCAAAGCGCCGATGCGGGCGTTGACGCTGCAGGCGCTGGCGCCGCGCCCTGGGCAGCGGTTGTGGGACTTGGGTGCCGGCAGCGGCTCAATCAGCATCGAGTGGTGCCTGGCTGGCGGTGTGGCCGAGGCGGTGGAGCGCGACGCGGTGCGTGCCGAGCGCGTGCAGCGCAACGCCGAGCGCTTCGGCCTAACCCCACGCCTGCGCGTCTGGTCGAGCGAGACCTTGGCGACGCTGGCGCAGCTGCCCGAGCCGCAGGCGGTGTTCATCGGCGGCGGCATGGACGCAGCACTGTGGCATGCACTGCGGCCTCGGCTGCCTGCGGGCTGCCGGGTGGTTGTCAACGCCGTGACCACCGCCACCCAAGCCTTGTTGGCGCAGTTGCATGAGCGCCACGGTGGCCAGCTGCGCCAGATCGTCCTGGCCGAGGCGCAACCCCTTGGGGCGCAACAGGGCTGGGTGCCGTGGCGGCCACAGTGGCAGTGGGCGTGGCAGGCATCAGCTGTCGAACTTGGAGGAGATGTGACATGACCGTGCATTTCATCGGCGCCGGGCCTGGCGCCCCCGATCTGCTGACGCTGCGCGCGCGCGACTTGATCGCCCGCTGCCCGGTATGCCTGTATGCCGGCTCGCTGGTGCCGCCGCAGGTGCTGGCGCACTGCCCGCCGCAGGCGCGCGTGATCGACACCGCGCCGCTGTCGCTGGAGCAGATCCTGGACGAAATCCGCGCCGCCCACGCCCGCGGGCAGGACGTGGCCCGGCTGCACTCGGGCGACTTGTCGGTGTGGTCGGCGATGGCAGAGCAGTTGCGCGCGCTGCGGGCCGAAGGCATTCCGTACACGATCACGCCTGGAGTGCCGTCCTTTGCCGCCGCGGCGGCGACCTTGGGCTGCGAGCTGACCTTGCCCGGCGGCAGCCAGACGGTGGTGCTGACCCGCGCCCACGGGCGCGCCACTCCGGTGCCCGAGCGCGAGCGCCTGGAGGTCTTGGCCGCCACCGGGGCCACGTTGGCCATTCACCTGAGCATCCACGTGCTGGAACAAGTGGTGCAGACGCTGCTGCCGCACTACGGCGCCGACTGCCCCGCGGCGGTGGTCTGGCGCGCCAGTTGGCCCGATGAGCGCATCGTGCGCGCGCCGCTGGGCGAACTGGCGCAGGCCGCGCAAGGCGGGCTGGAGCGCACCGCGCTGATCCTGGTCGGGCGCAATCTGGCCCAAGACGGCTTTGGCCGCAGCCGCCTGTATGCGCCGGATTACGAGCGCCGCTATCGCCGGGCCACGTCCGCTGAGGATGCTGCATGAGTCCGCGCTGGCGGTTGAGCCTCATTGGCATGGGCATGGGTAGCCCTGCGCACCTGACGCTCCAGGGCGAGCAGGCGCTGCGCCGCGTCGATCTGTTGTTGCTGCCGGACAAAGGCGAAGATAAGGCCGAGCTGGCCGCGGCGCGGCTGCGCCTGCTGCAGACGGTGCGCCCCGACTTCGACGCCGAGGCGGGTGGCGGTCCGCGCGTGGCGCGCTACGCCGTGCCCTCGCGTGAAGGCGCCGATGCCGCCGACACACCGCGCTATCTCGACGCTGTGCGGCGCTGGCACGACGCACTGGCCCGAGCCTGGACGCAAGCGCTGCGTGAGCACCTGCCTCAAGGCGGGCAAGCAGGTGTGCTGATCTGGGGCGATCCGGCCTTATTCGACAGCTCGATGCGCATCGCCCAGCGTGTGGCGCGCGAGCTGCCGCTTGAATGGGAGGTGGTGCCCGGCATCAGCGCCCTGCAGGCGCTTGCCGCCGCGCATGCCGTGCCGCTCAATGAGCTGGCTAGCCCGGTGTTGATCACTTCAGGACGGTGGCTGCGCCAGCACGGCTGCCCTGCGGACGTGCCGGCGCTGGCCGTCATGCTTGATGGCGGCACGGCTTTTGAGGCGCTGCCCGACCCGTACGCATGGCACATCTGGTGGGGCGCTTACCTCGGGCTGCCGCAGCAAACCTTGGACAGCGGCCCGCTGCCGCAAGCCGGTCCGCGCATCGCGCGCGCCCGCGCGGCCTTGCGGCAGGCGCACGGCTGGATGCTGGATATCTACCTGCTCAAGCGTCGTGGCGCCGACGACTGCTGACCTCCGCAACCTCTGGAGATGGAACCGATGGAACTGCAGACCCCCCCGCTGCTGCGCACCACCCCCAAGCCGCAAGGTCCGCGCCGCGGCCTCATCATCGTGCACACCGGCCATGGCAAAGGCAAAAGCACCGCGGCCTTCGGCCTGGCGCTGCGTGCGCACGGACGCGGCAAGGCCGTCAAGATTTTTCAATTCATGAAAGTGCCCAGCGCCCGCTTCGGTGAGCACCGCGTTTTCGAGCAACTCGGCATTCCGATCGAAGGGCTGGGGGATGGATTTAGCTGGAAAAGCCGTGACCTTGAGCACTCCGCCGAGCTGGCGCGCCAAGGATGGGCGCGCGCCGAGGCGGTGATCCGCGCAGGCGCGCATTTCATGGTGGTGCTCGACGAAATCATGTACCCGCTGCGCTACGGCTGGATCCCACTGGAGGCGGTACTGGACGCGCTGCGTCAGCGCCCGACCGAGATGACGGTGGTGCTCACTGGGCGCCACGCGCCCCAGGAGCTCATCGACTTGGCCGACACCGTCACCGAAATGGTCAAGCACAAGCACCACTTCGATGCCGGCGTGCCAGCGCAGCGTGGCATTGAAGATTGACCTCTTTGGCATTTTTCTTTACGACATTTCAAGTCATGAATCTTGACAAAACCCCTGCCACCATCATCACCGGCTTTCTTGGCGCCGGCAAGACCACGCTGCTGCGCCATCTGCTGACCCACGCGCAGGGGCGGCGCATCGCCGTCATCGTCAACGAGTTTGGCGAGCTCGGCATCGACGGTGAATTGCTCAAAGGCTGTGGCATCGGCTGCGACGAGACCGGCGCGGAAAACGGCCAGGTCATCGAGCTGGCCAACGGCTGCCTGTGTTGCACGGTGCAAGAAGAATTTGCTCCGGTGATGGAACTGCTCGCCCAGCGCCGCGACCTGATTGATCACGTGGTGATTGAAACCTCCGGCCTGGCGCTGCCCAAACCGCTGGTGCAGGCGTTTCAGTGGCCCACTATCCGGCACGCTTTCACCGTCGATGCGGTGGTCACCGTGGTTGATGTGCCGGCGGTGGCGCAGGGTTGTTTTGCGTCTGACCCACAGGCGGTCGAAGCGCAGCGTCGCGCCGACCCGGAGCTTGACCACGACACGCCGTTGGCCGAGCTCTTTGAGGATCAGCTGGCCACCGCCGACCTAGTCGTGCTCAACAAAGTCGAACGGGTCGATGCCGATACCCTGCAGCGCGTGCGCGCGATGGTGGCGGCGCGCTCGCCGGCGGCGGTGCAGACCGTGGTGGCGCGGCACGGCCAAGTGCCGCCCGAGGTGCTGCTGGGCTTGGGCCGCGCTGTGGAAGAAGTGATCGAAAGCCGCCTCACCCACCACGACGATGAGGACGACGACCACGACCACGACGCCTTTCAATCCGTGGTGCTGGCGCTGGACGTGCGCGACAGGCAACACCTGCTGCAGACGCTTTCGACGCTGGTGGCGCGTCACGGCCTGCTGCGCATTAAGGGGTTCGTGGCGCTGCCGCAGGCGGCGCTGCGGCTGGTGGTGCAGGGTGTGGGTCCGCGGCTGGACAGCCACTTCGACCGCCCGTGGCGCGTGGGCGAGCCGCGCTGCAGCGTCCTGGTTTGCATCGGGCTAGGGCTCGACGAGGCCGCGCTGCGCGCCGATCTGCGCCAGGCTGGGTTGCTGGCGGAGTCATCCACGTCGGCCGGAGTGTGACCCATGCACTTGTTGGCCACCCGTGCCGGCGGCTTTATCGACGACACCAGCGGCGCGGTCGTGCGGCTGGCGCAAACCCCTGCGCCCGTGGTGGTGCTCAGCGCCGCCGATACCACGCTGTCGCTGCTGGCTTCGGTGCTGCCGAAAGACTACCCCGAAGTGCGGCTGGCCAATCTGATGGCGCTGCGCCAGCCGGCGACGGTGGATCTCTACGTGGAGGACGTGCTGCAGCACGCGCGCGCGGTGATCATCGATCACCTGGGGGCTTACCACGACTGGGCTTATCTGGTGGAGCGCTGCGCGGCGCTGGCGCGTCAGCGCGGGCAGTGGCTAGCGGTGTTTTCCGGCGACGGACAGGACGATCCGCAGCTGCTGGCGCAAGGTACCGTGGACTGGGATGACGCGCGCACGCTTTGGCGCGCGCTGCGCTACGGTGGACAAGCCAACGCCGCGCGCTTTTGGGCCCTGATCGGACAGCGCGCCCTAGGGTTGAAGGAACAACCCTACACGCCGCCGCAGCCGCTGCCGTCTATCGTGGAGCACCAAGTCGCGGACTTGCCGCCGGTGGCTCCCGACGCGCCGCAGGCGCTGCTGCTGTTTTACCGCGCCCATGTCCAGGCCAGCAACACAGGGCCTTTCGATGCCTTGCTGCGTGCGCTGCACGCGCGGGGGCTGCGTGCGCGCGCTTGGGCCGTGGACAGCCTGAAAAACCCCCAGGTGCGCCAACGCCTGCATGACCTGGCGGAGGGTGGCGGTGTGGATTTGGTGCTAAACGCCACGGCTTTCGCCCTTGGTTTGGAGGATGGCCAGACACTGGCGGGCGACGCTCCGGTGCTGCAGCTTATCACCGCGGGCGTGACGCGCCAGCACTGGAACGACGACCCGCACGGTCTGCCGCCGCGCGACATGGCCATGCAAGTGGTGCTGCCAGAGCTCGACGGTCGCATCGCCACCCGCGCCATCAGCTTCAAAGCGGTGCAGTGCCACGACCCACGCACCCAGATCGATTTGATCCGCTATGCCGCCGACACTGAGGCCATCGATTGGGTCGCCGAGCTAGCTTGGCGCTGGTGTCGGCTGCGCCGATTAGAGCGCTCCCAGGTGCGGCTGGCCGTGGTGCTGACTGACTACCCGAGCGACGACGCCCGCATCGGCATGGCGCTGGGGCTGGACGTACCGGCCTCGGTCGTGCGCATGTTGCAGGCGTTGCACCGCAATGGCTATGACCTGGGCGATGGTCCCGCGTTGCCGCGTGACGGTGACGAGCTGATGCGCTGGCTGCGCAGCGGCGTCACGCACGCTATCGACGACAACGATGCACGCCCGGCTTGGCAAAGCCTGGCGCTGACCGACTACAGGCGAATGCTGGAGGCGTGGCCGGCACCGCTGGTCGAAGCGCTACAGCAGCGGTGGGGGGCACCCGAGCGCGATCCGATGGCGCGCGCTGGCCGGCTGATGATTCCCGGTATTCGGTTGGGTCAGGTGTTCATCGGCCTGCAGCCCCCACGCGACCCGAGGCAGCGTCGCGCTGCCTACCATGATGCCGAGCAGGTGCCGCCGCACGCCCACGTGGGGTTTTACCTCTGGTTGCGCGAGGTTTGGCAAGTGGATGCCGTCGTGCAAGTCGGCACGCACGGCAACCTGGAGTGGCTGCCGGGCAAAAGCGTGGCACTGGGTCCGATGTGCTGGCCGCAGCGGCTGCTGGGACCGCTGCCGCACCTCTACCTTTACATCGTGAACGATCCGGGCGAAGGTGTGCAGGCCAAGCGGCGCACGCAGGCGGTGATCATCGACCACCTGATGCCGCCGCTGGCCGACGCGCAGGACAGCGGCACCCTGCTCCCGCTGGAGCGCATGGTGGAGGAGTATTACGATGCGCTGACGATGGATCCCCCACGCGCGCGGCGGCTGCGTCAAGCGATCGTGGACGAAACGTTGCGGCTGGGCGTGCACGAGGAGCTGGGTTTGCAGGGCGATCCGCGGGATGCGGCGGTGCTGGCGCAGTGGCTGCAACGTCTAGATGCCTACCTCTGCGAAATCAAGGAAAGCCAACTTCGTGCTGGCTTGCACGTATGGGGCACTTCGCCCCAAGGCTTGACGCGTGCGCAAACCCTGCTGGCCTTCCTGCGCCAGCCGCGCGGCAACCGCGCGCAGGACGACAGCCTGCTGCGTGCCATGGCGCAAGATTTGGGGCTGGACGGCTTCGACCCGCTGCAAGCAGACCCCGCCGAGCCCTGGCGCGGGCCGCGCCCGGCGCTGCTGCGGGCCATCGACCCCGGCGGACCATGGCGCCACGCCGGCCACACGCGCCAGCGGCTGCACCAGCTGGCGCTGGCGTGGCTGCAAGATCCAGCGCTGGCCGAGCGGCAGGCCGGCCCGCGCGCTCAGCAGGTGCTGCGCTGGGTCTGGCAGTATCTCGCGCCGCGGCTGGATGCTTGCGGATCCAATGAGACAACACAACTGCTACGCGGACTGCATGGCCGGTTTGTGCCGCCAGGCCCCAGCGGGGCGCCGTCACGCGGACGCATCGATGCGCTTCCCACAGGGCGCAATTTTTATGCTAGCGACCCGCGCAGCCTACCAACCCCAGCGGCGTGGGACAGCGGTCAGCGCATCGCGGCGCGACTCATTGAGCGCTACGCCCAAGATCACGGAGTGTTTCCCAGCGCCATCGGCTTGTCGCTGTGGGGCACCACCACCTTGCGCACAGGCGGCGAGGACGTGGCCACGGCGCTGGCCCTGTTGGGTGTGCGGCCACGCTGGGATGAAGGCAGTGGCCGCGTGATCGAGGTGGAGGTTCTGCCGGCGTCGCTGCGGCCCTATCCGCGGGTGGACGTGACGCTGCGGGTCTCCGGCTTGTTCCGCGACGCGTTTGCGCACCTGATCGATTTGCTCGACACCGCCGTGCAGGCGGTGGCCGCCATCGATCCAGCGGACGAGCCAGACGAACTCAACCCCGTGCGCGTGCACGTGCAGCGGGAGGCACAAGCGCTGCTCGCGCAAGGCCTGGACCCCGCGCAAGCGCAGCGCCAGGCCAGCTGGCGCTTGTTTGGTCCGCGCCCGGGCTCGTATGGCGCCGGCATCGGCGAGGTGGCGCAAACAGACGCGGCGTTTGACCGGAACGCGCTGGTTCGCGCCTACCTGGGCAGCGGTGCTTACGCCTACGGCCGGGGAGCCCATGGGGTGGCGGCGCCGGCGGCGTGGGAGCGGCGGTTGGCGCGCCTGGATCTGGCCGCGCACATCCAGGACCACCGTGAGCACGATGCGCTGGACATCGATGGCTTTGTCGAATACCTTGGCGGCATGGCTGCCGCCGCGCAAGTCCTGCGCGGGCAAGCGCCCGCGGTCTATCACGCCGACAGCAGTACGACCGCGGTGCGGGTGCGCCCGTTGCGGGAAGAGCTGGCGCGCATCGTGCGCGCGCGCGTGACGCACCCGCGCTGGCTGCAAGCCATGCAGGCGCACGGCTACGCGGGCGCAGCCGAGATGGCCGCCACGCTGGAACATCTGCTGGGTTGGGCGGCGCTTGGTCAGGGGGTGTCGGCGCACCAGCTTGATCTGGTTGCGGAGACGCTGCTGTTCAACGAGTCCAACCAGAGCTTTTTACGGCAGCACAACCTGCCGGCCTTGCGCCGTATGGCGCAGCGCTTATGGCAAGCCATCGAACAGGGGCTTTGGACGCCTCCGGTGGCGCTGCAGCAGCGCCTGCGGCAATTACAGCTGGAGCTGGAAGAGTCATGGGAACATCCGTCAATCTGACCACCACGGACGCGTGCTCAACGACGGCTGCGCCACCTGATACGACGCCAGAGACACCGCGCTATCCCTTTGCAGCGCTGGTGGGGGTACCGGATTTGCAGCTGGCGCTGTTGTTGGTGGCCATCGACCCTACGCTCGGTGGGGTACTTATCCGCGGCCCACGCGGCACGGCCAAGTCGACCGCGGCGCGCGCGCTGGCCGACTTGCTACCGGGCGCCCCGTTTGTGCAGTTACCACTGGGGGCTACGCTGGAGCAGATCGTCGGCACGCTGGAACTTCAAGATGCGCTGCGCCATGGACGCATTACATGGCGGCCCGGGCTGCTGGCGCGCGCACACGGCGGGGTGCTTTACGTGGACGAGGTCAACCTGTTGCCCGATGCGCTGGCCGATGTGCTGTTGGATGCCGCCGCCAGCGGCGTGCACACCGTGGAACGCGACGGCATTTCGCAGCGCCACGCCGCGCGCTTTGCGCTGATCGGCACGATGAACCCGGAGGAGGGGGAGTTGCGCCCGCAGCTTCTGGATCGCTTTGGCCTGTGCGTCGAGCTGAGCAATCCGGACGCTGCGGCGGTGCGCGCCGCTATCGTGCGAGCGCGGCTGGCGTTCGAAGCCGACCCGGCGGCCTTCGTCGCCTGCCACCATTTGCAGCAGCAGACCTTGCAGCAGCGCTTGCAGCGCGCGCGGCAGGCGCTGGGCACGCTGACCTGGTCGGACGAACTCATTGTGCAAGCCTGTGCGCAGGCGCTCCAAAGCGGCGCTGACGGTTTGCGCGGTGACTTAACGCTGCTGAAAGCGGCACGCGCCCACGCGGCCTGGCACGGCAAGACCGCCATTGACCTGGCCGACTTGCGGGCGGTGGCCCCGTGGGTGTTGGCGCACCGGCGCAGTGGCACGGCGGCAGCCGCTGCCGAGGGAGCAGCCAGCGCCATCACACCCCCTTGGCAGTCAGCGGCGCCGCAGCGCACGTCTGCCGCGCCGTACGATGGGTCTGCGCCGCAAGACGGCAAGCTGCAGGGAGAGAGTCCCCCGCGCCACGCAGCGGCGGGCGAGGCTGACTGGGGTGCGTTGCCGCCGCAACCGGTCGGCATGGCGCCGCCGCTGGCCCAGATGCCCGGAGGCTGGCCTGTCCCAAAGCCTTAGGCCCCGCCGGCGCGCGTAAGCCGCCTGCCGGGATGGGGCTGCGATCGCCTGACCATGCCGCCGCGTCCGCCCGGCGCGACGGCGCCACGCCGGTGATGTTGGACTGGCCTGCCACCCTCGCGCGCAAAGGGCCCCGTCCGCTCAGGCCCGCCGACCTGGTCTGGCGCGCGGTCCCGCCCGAGCCGGCGTGCCTGCACGTGATCGTGCTGGACGCATCCGGCTCGATGCTGCGCCGCGGGCGTCTGGCGCGCGCCAAGACCGTGGCGCTGCTGCTGGTTCAGCGCGCCGCGCGCCGCGACCAGCATGTCGCGCTACTGCTGGCCAGCGGTTACGGCGCGCAGGTGCTGCAGCCGCCCGCGCCGGCGCGGCGCGCCTTGGGGGTGACCGTGCGCGCGGTGAGGGGGGGCGGCGGCACGCCGCTGACGGTAGCCCTGCAGCGCGCCGAGACGCTGGCGCAGGCGTGGACTCGGCGCTTCGGCGGGCGCGCGCGGCGGGTCCTGTGGCTGCTCACCGACGGGCAGGTGCGACAGGAGCCGCCGCGCCCCGCTTTTGAGGTTTGTGTGGTGGTGGACGCCGACGACGACCAACCCGCGCTCGGCCAAGCTCGCCAGTGGGCGCACCATTGGCAGGCCCATCATGTGGCGTTGAACGATTGGAACTGAAGCTCGCCATGTCTCTTCTCTCATCCCGTTCGCAACCCGAGACCGCTGCGCACGCGTTCGACCCCGCCTCGCGCGCTGCGGTCTATCGCGCCATCGAACTGCGGCGCGACATGCGTCACTTTGCCGGTGGTCACGTGCAGCCCGAAGTGCTGGTGCGGCTGCTGCGCGCTGCGCACTGGGCACCCAGCGTCGGCTTCATGCAGCCGTGGCGTTGGATCCGCATCACGCACCCTGTGCAACGTCAACGCTTGCATGAGCTGGTGCAGCAGGAGCGGGTACGCACGGCCCAGGCGCTCGGTGAGCGCGGTGAGGCGTTTGCGCGTCTGAAGGTGGAAGGCATTCTGGAGTCCGCAGAGCTGTGGGCCGTGGTGCTGATGCCCGAGCGTGAACGGCATGTCTTTGGCCGGCGCACCTTGCCTGAGATGGATGTAGCCTCCGCTGCCTGTGCCATCCAAAATCTGTGGCTCGCCGCGCGCGCCGAGGGGCTCGGCGTGGGGTGGGTGTCGATCTTCGACCCGCAGCAGGTTGCCGATCTGCTGGGCTGTCCGCCAGGGTCGCGTCCGCTGGCGCTGCTGTGCTTAGGCCCGGTGTACTTGTTCTATGATGAGCCGATGTTGCAGCGCGAGCGCTGGGCGAAGCGCCTGTCGCTGCGCGATGTGGTGTTTGAAAATCGCTGGGAGCAGCCCAGCACGTTGCCGCTGCGTGACGATGCGCCCGCCGCATGAGCGTGGGACGCAGCGGTGGCTCAAGGTCGCCGCCGCATCGAACGGATGCGGGTCGGTGGCGTTTGCATGAAGGAGTTCAAAGGCATGACTGAGGCACAACCGGCTGCGTCGATTGAGGCTTGCGAATCCGCCTCCAGACCTGCACGCGTTGCCCCATCGCCAGCGTCGGAGCGCTGGACGGTGGCCGACGTGCAGGCACTGCTGGAGCTGCCGCTGCCCGAGCTGATCTTTCGCGCGCAGCAGGTGCACCGTCAGCACCACGATCCGGCGGAAATCGAACTGGCCACGCTGCTGTCGGTCAAGACCGGCGGCTGCCCCGAAGACTGCGCCTACTGCCCGCAGTCGGTTCACCACGAAACCGGCGTGAAGGCCACCAAGCTGATGTCGCCCGAGGACGTGCGGGCCGCCGTGCGTGCGGCCCGGCAGGCCGGGTCGCAGCGTTTCTGCATGGGGGCGGCGTGGCGCGCGCCGACTGACCGCGATCTGGACAAGGTCGCCGAGCTGGTGCGCGTCGTCAAGGAAGAAGGCCTGGAGGCGTGCTGCACGCTGGGCATGCTCACCGCCGAGCAGGCCCAGACGCTGAGGGAGGCGGGCCTGGACTACTACAACCACAACCTCGACACGGCGCCGGAGTTCTACGGTGCCATCATCCACACGCGCGACTATGAGGATCGGCTGCGCACGCTCGAGCACGTGCGCCAGGCCGGCATCCGCGTCTGCTGCGGCGGCATCGTCGGCATGGGCGAGTCGCGGCTGCAGCGTGCCGGTTTGATCGCGCAGTTGGCCAACCTCGACCCCTACCCGGAGTCGGTGCCGATCAACCATCTGGTCAAGGTGGCCGGCACGCCGCTGGCGGACCAGCCCGACCTCGACCCGCTGGAGTTCGTTCGCACGGTGGCCGTGGCGCGCATCACGATGCCGCGGGCCAAGGTGCGGCTGTCGGCCGGCCGGCGCGACATGGACGAATCGACGCAGGTGCTGTGCTTCCTGGCCGGGGCCAACTCGATCTTCTACGGCGACAAGCTGCTGGTCACCGGCAATCCCGACGTGGAGGCCGACCGCGCGCTGCTGGCGCGGCTGGGCCTGCACACGCGAGCAGTGCCGGTGACAGGTTGAGAGGCACTCCCGGCGATGGAGCAGGCAGCGCTCGCATGGCCGCCGGCGGGCGCGCTGGCGTTGGCGGTTGCGGTCGCCCTGGCGTGGGACGCGCGCTTCGGCGAGCCGCCGGCGCGGCTGCACCCGGTCGTCGGCATGGGCTGGGTGCTGGAGAGGCTGGGGCGACGCGTGGCGCCGATGCCGGGCGCGCCGGTGCCGCCGGCGCGCGTGTTTGCCGCCGGGATGCTGGCGTGGACGCTCGGGGCTGCTGGGGTGGTGGCGCTGGCGTGGGTGCCGCAGGCGTTGCTGAGCCATGCGCCGTGGTGGGTGCAGGGGCTGGCGCTTGGGCTGCTGCTCAAACCGCTGCTGGCCTGGCGCATGCTCCGCGAGGAGGTGGCCGCGGTCGAAGCGGCGCTGGCGCGGGGGCTCCAGGCCGGTCGCACGCAGGTGGCGCGGCTGGTCAGCCGTGACGTGCAGGCGCTGGACGAGGCCGGCGTGCGGCAGGCGGCGCTGTCCACCCTGGCGGAAAACCTCAACGACTCGGTGGTGGCGCCGCTGTTCTGGTTCGCGCTCGCGGGCCTGCCCGGCGCGGCGCTGTACCGCTGGGCCAACACCGCCGATGCGATGTGGGGATACCGCGGCGTGCGCGGCGGGCGCGACTGGACCTTTGCCGGGCGCTGGGCCGCGCGGGCCGACGATGCGCTGTCGTGGCTGCCGGCACGGCTGACCGCTGTGCTGCTGCTGGCCGCCTCCGGCCGAAGCGTGCCGTGGCGCGCGCTGCGCGCGCAGGCGCGGCGCACGCCGTCGCCCAACGGCGGCTGGCCGATGGGCGCGCTGGCGCTGCGGCTGGGGGTGCGGCTCACCAAGCCCGGGGTGTATGCACTCAACGAAGCCGGGCGGCTGCCGCAGCCTGCGGACACCGCGCGTGCCTTGGCATGGTGCGACCGCGCGGTGGCCGGGTGGGGCGCGCTGCTGGTGGCGGGTCTGGCGGGCGTGGCGATGCTCGGGAGGCCGTCATGAAAGAGCGGCTGGAACACTTGGCCGCCGAAGCCGGCGTGACCGAACCGGCTCCGGGGACGACGCAGTCGCCTGCGGGGCCGCCGCCGCGCACGCACGGCGGCCCCGACGCCGACGGCGTGCCGCCGTGGGACTTCTCCGCCAACGCCAACGCCTGCGGGCCGTGCCCGCAGGCGTTGGCGCGCGTGCAGGCGGCGGCGCGGCGCCACTATCCTGACCCCGCGTACGCGGAGCTGCGCCGTCGGCTGGCGGACGGGCACGGCGTGGCGCCGCACCGAGTGCTGCTGGCCGCCAGCGGCAGCGAGTGGATCCTGCGCTTCGCCGCCTGGTGCGCGCGGCGTGGGTACGGTCCCCTCTGGTGGCCGGTGCCCGGCTACGGCGACTACGCGCACGCCGCCCGGGTCTGGGGTCTGGCGCACGCGTCTGGCCCGGCGCTGGCGTGCGCCGGCTGGCTGTGCGACCCCGGCAGCCCGCTCGGCCAGCCGGAGGATGCCGCCGCGGCCCAGGCCCTGCTGGCCGCCGGGGCGCCGGTGACGCTGGATCTGGCCTACGCACCGCTGCGGCTGCAGGGCGAGCCGGCGCTGACCGAGCGGCAGCGCGCGCGCTGCTGGCAGCTTTACAGCCCCAACAAGGCGCTGGGCCTGACCGGCGTGCGCGCGGCCTACGTGATCGCGCCGGAGGACGCCGGGCCGGGCGAGCTCGCCGAGCTGCAGGCGCTGGCGCCGTCGTGGCCGATCGGGGCGGACGGCGTGGCGCTGCTGGCCGCCTGGATCGAGCCTTCGACGCAGCGCTGGTTGCAGGCGACCCTGGGGACGCTGGCGCAGTGGAAGGCGGCGCTCGTGCAGACGCTGCAGGCGCGCGGCTGGGAAGTCGCTGCAAGTGTCACGCCCTTCGCCTGCGCCCGCCCGCCGCAGCCGCTCGACGCGGCGGCGCTGCGCGCGCGCGGCGTCAAGCTGCGCGATGCGGCCTCGTTCGGCCTGCCGGGCTGGTGGCGCCTGTCGGCGCAGCCACCGCAGGCGCTGCAGGCGCTCGCGGAAGCGCTGGACGCGCTCGCAGCGAACGCCCCCACGGCCACCCGGCGGAGGCCGCCGCGATGACCGCGCGCTGCCTGATGGTCTGGGGCACCAGCAGCGGCGCCGGCAAGAGCTGGCTCGTCACCGCGCTGTGCCGCTGGTATGCGCGCCAGGGCCTGCGCGTGGCGCCGTTCAAGGCGCAAAACATGAGCAACAATGCCCGCGTGGTGGCCGGGGGCGAGATGGGGGCGGCGCAGTATTTTCAAGCGCTGGCGGCGGGGGTCGAGCCCGACGTGCGCATGAACCCGGTGCTGCTCAAGCCCGAGGCCGACACGCGCAGCCAGGTGGTGGTGTGGGGCCAGGTCGATGCCGCGCTGAGCGCCATGCCATGGCGGCAGCGCAGCGCTGCCCTATGGCCGCGGGTGCAGGCGGCGCTGGATGAGCTGCGCGCGCGCCATCAGGTCGTCGTCATCGAAGGCGCAGGGTCCCCGGCCGAGATCAACCTGCAGCCCAGCGACATCGTCAACCTGCGGGTGGCCGCGCATGCCGATGCGCGTTGCCTCTTGGTCAGCGACATCGACCGTGGCGGTGCTTTCGCCCACTTGTACGGCACCTGGGCCTTGCTGCCGCCGGATCAGCGCGCGCGCTTGCGTGGGTTCGTGCTCAACAAATTTCGCGGCGACCCCGCGCTGCTGGCCCCGGCGCCCGAGCAACTGCACGCACTGACCGGGGTGCCTACGCTGGGGGTGCTGCCGTTGTGGCGCGACCACGGCCTGCCGGAAGAGGACGGCGTTTTCGACGACCGCGCGCGGGGCGACGGGTCGGCACGGCAGACGGTCGCCATCGTGGCCTACCCGCGCATCAGCAACCTGGATGAGTTTCAGCCCCTGACCCGCGTGCCGGGCCTGCGCGTGGTGTGGGCGCGCACGCCCGCCGACTGCACCGGTGCGGACTGGATCATTCTGCCGGGTTCCAAGGCCACGGCGGCCGACCTGGCTTGGCTGCGCGCGCAGGGGCTCGATCACGCCGTCGTCGCGCACGCACGCGCGGGACGCGCGGTGTTGGGCATCTGCGGCGGTCTGCAGATGCTGGGTGAGGCGCTCATCGACCCGCATGGCATCGACGGCAACGCGGCCGGGCTGGGGCTGCTGCCGCTGGTGACCGTCTTTGCCCTGGACAAGACGGTGCAGCGCGCCGAGGCCACCTTCGGCACGTTGGGCGCGCCGTGGTCGGCGCTGTCGGGTGTGGCCGTGCGCGGTTATGAAATCCACCACGGTCAGACCGCGATCCACCCCGCCCTGGCAGGGCAGGGTCGCGAGGTGCTGCCCGGGCTGGTCTGGCAGAGCGCCGACGGGTGCGTGCTCGGTTGCTACCTGCACGGCCTGTTCGAAAATGACGCCGTCCTGCGCGCCCTGTGGGGCACCGGGGTGCCGTCGCTGGCATCGGTTTTCGACGCGTTGGCCGACACGGTGCAAGCGCACCTCGGGGCCGACACGCTGGATCGTTTGTTGACTTGAAGGAAAGCCCATGAGCCTGTCATTGCCCACCATCGACGACATCGACGACACCGTCCTTGCGGCGCGCCTGCAGCGCGCGCTGGACGACAAGACCAAGCCCCAGGGGTCGCTGGGACGGTTGGAGGCGCTGGCCCTGCGCATCGGACTGATTTTGGGCACCGGCGCACCCACGCTGCAGGCGCCGCAGTTGGTGGTATGCGCCGCCGATCACGGGCTGGCGGCGCACGGCGTGTCGGCCTATCCCAGCGATGTGACGTGGCAGATGGTGGAAAACTTTCTGGCCGGGGGCGCGGCGGTGAGCGTGCTGGCGCGCCAACACGGGTTGGCGCTGACCGTCGTGGACTGCGGCGTGCGGCACGACTTCGCGCTGCGGCCGGGATTGCGGCACGCCAAGATCGCCCCTGGCAGCGCCGACGCGCTGCAGGGCCCGGCCATGAGCATGGCCCAGTGCGAGGCGGCGCTTGCCAACGGCATGGCGCTGGTGCGTGATTTGCCCGGCAATGTGGTACTGCTGGGCGAGATGGGCATCGGCAACACCTCGGCGGCCTCACTGTTGATGAGCCGCTTGACGGGGCTCGACATCGCCGACTGCACCGGCGCGGGCACGGGCCTGGACGCAGCGGGGGTGCAGCGCAAGATCGCGCTGCTGCGCCAGGTGCTGGCGCGCCACGCGACGGCGCACGAGCCGCTGGCAGCGCTGGCGGCCCTGGGGGGCTTCGAGATCGCGACCCTGGTGGGGGTGGTGTTGCAGGCTGCGGCCGAGCGGCGCGTGATCGTGGTCGATGGTTTCATCACCACTGCGGCGGTGCTGGTGGCCGCGCGACTGGCCCCCGCGGTGCTGCAGCGCTGCGTCTTTGCGCACCGCTCGGGCGAGCGCGGGCACGCGCTGCTGCTGGCGCACCTGAAGGCCGAACCGCTGCTCGACCTCGGGCTGCGCCTGGGTGAGGGGTCGGGGGCCGCGCTGGCCTGGCCGTTGCTGGTGTCGGCGTGCGCCATCCTGCGCGAGATGGCCAGCTTCGATGCAGCCGGTGTGGCGCGCCGTGCCGACACGGCCCCCGCGCACTGAGAGGGGCGGCCGATGCTCGCGCGCGCCGTGCGGCACTGGTTGTTGGCGCTGCAGTTCTTCACCCGCATTCCGGTGACGGGGCGATTGGCGCAGTGGGTGGGCTACTCGCCCGCCATGCTGCGCGCGAGCGCGGCCCATTTCCCGGGCGTGGGCTGGGTGGTGGGCGCGTGGTGCGCGCTGGTGTTGGTGATTTCCGCGTGGGCGTTGCCAGCGCAGCCCGCGTCGGCCTGGGTGGCGGCGGCCCTGAGTACGGCGGCCGGCGTGTGGCTGACAGGGGCGTTTCACGAAGATGGACTCGCCGACACCGCCGACGCACTGGGTGGGATGGTCGAGCGCGAGCGCGCCCTGGCCATCATGAAGGATTCGCGCATCGGCAGCTATGGGGCGGTGGCGCTGGTGCTGGCGCTGCTGACCAAAGTGGGGCTGCTCGCGCTGCTGGTGCAGTCGGGCCTGGTCTGGGCGGCGGCGGGCGTGCTGGGGGCGCATGTCACCTCGCGCTGGGCACCGCTGTGGATCATCCACGCCCTGCCTTACGTCGGCGATGCCGACGGCTCCAAATCCAAGCCGTTGGCGGACGCGCTGGACGCGGGCGCGCTGTGGGTGGGGACGGGTTGGTGGTGGGCAGCGATGGGGTTGACCCTGGCGCTGCAACCGTCGTGGCGCTGGCTGGGTCCGGTGCTGGCGGCTTTGCTCGCGCTGGCGCTGATGCGGCGCTGGTTGGCGCGGCGGCTGCAGGGCTTCACCGGCGACACCCTCGGCGCCACCCAGCAGGTGACCGAGTTGGCGTTCTACCTGGGATTGGCGGTCGCGCTGGGCGTGTCCGTCACTGTCGGGGGGTGAGGACATGCGCCTGTGGCTCGTTCGGCACGCGCGCACCGGACTGGCCTCCGACGTCTGCTGTGGCCGCACGGATGCGCCGGCCGACCCGGAAGCGACGGCGCAGGCCGCCCAGCGGCTGCATGCGGTGCTGCCGCCAGCGTTCGTGTGGTGGGTGTCCCCGCTGATCCGGGCACGGCAGCTCGCGCAAGCCCTGCATGCCCTGCGCCCCGCGCTGCCCGCGCCGCTGGCGGATGCGCGCTTGGCCGAGTTCGATTTCGGTGCATGGGAGGGGCGCCGTTGGGACGACGTGCCGCGAGCCGAGCTCGATGCCTGGGCGGGCGATTTTGCGCACGCGTGCCCGGGTGGGGGCGAGTCGGTGGCGGCGCTGCTGGCGCGCGTGCGGCAGGCGCTGCATCGAGTGATGGCGACGCGCGCCAGCGATGGTGTCTGGATCACCCATGCCGGGGTGATCCGCGCCGTGCGCTACACCCTGTGTGCAGGCGAGCAGGCGCTGCCGTGCAGCGCGCACGAATGGCCCGTTGATGCGCCCGCCTGTGGCGAGTGGACCTGCGTCACGCTGCCAGAAGGCACGCACAGCCCAGCTCGACCCTAGGACTTTCCCTAGGTTTGGGCGATGGCGGGCGGTTTTTCAGTTCGCCGTAAGGCTGGCTCAGGATAGTCCGCCAGGAAACATTGCGAATGTCCAGCGATGTTCCGGCCGGCGGTCCGTACCGCCGATTCGAAACGTGTATCCGAGGAGAACGTACCCATGTCCAACGACAGCAACGCGCGGGCTTATTGGTCTGCGACGCTGGGACTGCTGACCAAAGTGCTGGTCATCTGGTTCCTGGTGTCCTACGGCGCTGGCATTTTGTTTGCCGATGCGCTCAACGCCATCAAACTGGGTGGCTATCCGCTCGGTTTCTGGTTTGCCCAGCAGGGCTCGATTTATGTCTTCATCGCTTTGATCTTCTGGTACGCGGCGCAGATGCGCAAGATCGATCAGAAGTTCGGCATGTCCGAAGACTGATGCGGAGGCACCGAACATGAGTCTGCAACTTTGGACCTATCTCGTCGTCGGCGCCACGTTTGCGCTCTACATCGGCATTGCCGTGTGGTCGCGCGCTGGCAGCACGTCCGACTTCTACGTGGCTGGCGGCGGCGTGCACCCCGTCACCAACGGCATGGCAACTGCCGCCGACTGGATGTCGGCGGCGTCGTTCATCTCGATGGCTGGCTTGATTTCCAACATGGGCTACGGCGGTGCCGTGTTCCTCATGGGTTGGACCGGCGGCTACGTGCTGCTGGCGTGCCTGCTCGCGCCGTATCTGCGCAAGTTTGGCAAGTTCACCGTGCCCGAGTTCATCGGTGATCGCTACTACTCGAAGACCGCGCGCAACGTGGGCGTGATCTGCCTGTTGGTGGCCTCCATCACCTACATCATCGGCCAGATGACCGGGGTCGGCGTGACCTTCTCGCGCTTCCTGGGCGTGTCCAGCGACATGGGCATCTACATCGGCATGGCGATCGTGTTTGCCTACGCGGTGTTCGGCGGCATGAAGGGCATCACCTACACCCAGGTGGCCCAGTACATCGTGCTGATCGTGGCCTACCTGGTGCCGGCGTTCTTCATCTCGCTGGCACTGACCGGCAACGTGCTGCCGCAACTGGGGCTGGGTTCGGATCTCAAGGGCACCGATGTGTCGCTGTTGGCCAAACTGGACCAAGTGGTCAAGGACCTGGGCTTCGGCGAGTACACCACGAGTGTGGCGGGCAGCAAGCTCAACATGTTCTTCTACACCGTGTCGTTGATGATCGGTACGGCCGGCCTGCCGCACGTGATCGTGCGTTTCTTCACGGTGCCGAAGGTGGCCGACGCGCGCGCGTCGGCGGGTTGGGCGCTGGTCTTCATTGCGCTGCTGTACACGACCGCGCCGGCGGTGGGTGCCATGGCGCGCTTGAACCTGATCGGCACCGTCAACACCGCGGTGGGCGTGGAGCCCGACCCGGCGGGTGGCATCCGCGTCAATCCGGAGAAGGTCAAGGCTCAGGCCGATCTGCTCGCCCCGGAAGCTGCGCTGCCCTACGAGCAACGTCCGGACTGGTTCAAGCGCTGGGAAAAGACCGGTCTGCTCAAGTTCGAGGACAAGAACGGTGACGGCCGCATCCAGTTCTACAACGACAAGACCAAGAGCGAGGCCGTCAAGGCCAAGGCCGAAGCGGCCGGCCTCAAGGGCAACGAGCTGACCGTCAACGCCGACATCATCGTGCTGGCCAACCCCGAGATCGCGCTGCTGCCGAACTGGGTGATCGCGCTGGTCGCCGCCGGTGGTCTGGCCGCGGCCCTGTCCACTGCGGCGGGTCTGCTGATGGCGATTTCGTCGGCCATCTCGCACGACCTGATCAAGGGCGCCATCAACCCCAACATCAGCGAGAAGAACGAGCTGCTGGCCGGCAAGATCGCCATGGCGGGCGCGATCATCGTGTCCGGCTACCTGGGCCTGAATCCGCCGGGCTTCGCCGCGGGCACCGTGGCGTTGGCCTTCGGTATCGCCGCCTCGACGATCTTCCCGGCGCTGATGATGGGCATCTTCAGCAAGAAGGTGACCGGCTCCGGCGCCGTGGCGGGCATGCTCGCCGGCCTGTTCGTGACGCTGTTCTATGTGTTCGCGCACAAGGGCATCTTCTTCGTCAAGGGCACCGAGTACCTGGACCTGATCGGCGGCGCCAACAGCTTCTTCGGCATCACGCCGGAAGCCTTCGGTACCGTCGGTGCGATCGTCAACTTCGTGGTGGCGTTCGCGGTCAGCGCGGTGTCCAAGCCGGTGCCGGCGCACATTCAGGACCTGGTCGAGTCGGTCCGCGTGCCCAAGGGCGCGGGTTCCGCGGTGGCTCACTAAACGGGTCGTATCTGGGTTGCCAGCGGCGGCCCAGACCCGCGACAATCAGCCCCGTCGGCGCCGCCGGCGGGGCTTTTTTCTGGTGACACCATGGTGAGCATCTACCCAATCAAAATTTTGTTTTTTCTGGCGCTCTTTCCCGTGGCATTCTTTTGGCTGCGGCGGGCGTGGCGCATCGCGTTTCGGCGCGACTTTTCGGAAGTCGCGCTCAAGAAAGGGGAGCCGCCAGCGGATGCCGAGCGCTGGGCCCCCTACGAGCTGGCGATCAACTTGGTGGGGGGGGCGGTGCTCGTGGGCGTGATTCTGTCGGTCCTGATGGGCTGGCTGGAGTATCAGACTTGGGTGGCCATTGCCGGGACGACGCTGTGGATGAAGATTTTTCTGTCGTTTGCCCTCGGGCGGCACGCGCACGGGATCGGTCAGCCGCGCTCGCGCGTGCGCTGAGGCGCGTCGCACTGGCGCTCGGGTTGCTGTCATCGGCTGTGGCGTTCGCGTCCGCGTTGCCGACATCGCCGCCAGCGTGGACCGATGAGCCGCCCCAACTGTCGCGCTGGATCGAAGCGGGCTGGCAGTCCGAGCAAGCGCACGACCCGGCCTTGGCGGCCGCGTGGTACTGCCGCGCCGCCCGCCATGGCAGCGCGCAGGCATACCACCGGCTCGGCATGCTGTTGGGGGCATTCTCGCTCGACGAGGTGGGGCAGGCCGCGGGCGTGGCGTCGCTGCGTCAGGCGGCCCAACTCGGATACGCCGACGCGCTGGCCGATCTGGAGCGCGCCCTGGCGCAGCGGCCCGATGCCCGCGGTGGCGATCCGGGTGACCTGCCCGAGTGCCTGCGCGGGGGGGAGCCACCGTCCCTGACCATCGCCACGGCGGCGCCCGCGGTGGCGGTGCCGTCGGTGGTGCCGCACGAGGTGGTGGCACACTACGTGGCCAATTTGCCGGCCGACAAACGGCGCCACGCCCTGATGATCCAGCGCCTGGCCCCGCAGTTTTCCGTCGATGGGCGCTTGGCGCTGGCTATCGCGCGTGCCGAGTCCAATTTCGAGCCGCGCGCCGTCTCACCGCGCAATGCGCAGGGCCTGATGCAACTGATTCCCAGCACGGCCGAGCGCTTTGGCGTGCGCAATGCGTTCGACCCCGAGCAAAACGTGCGTGGGGGACTGTCGTACCTGCGCTGGTTGCTCGAGCGCTTCGACGGTGACGTGGCGCTGGTGTCGGCGGCGTACAACGCCGGTGAAGGGGTGGTCGACCGCTTTGGCGGTGTGCCGCCTTACGCCGAGACGCGAGCCTACGTGCAGCGCATCCTGAATTTTTATCGCGCCAGCCGCCACGCCGCGCCCGGGCGCGACTGATACGGGCTCGGGCGCCGGTTCAGTGTGCCTCGCGCTCCTCCAGGCTTTGGCGGATGAGGGTGGCGATCTCCTCGATCGACTTGTGCGTGGTCGACAGCACCGGAATCCCCGCGCGGCGCATCAGCGCTTCGGCCTCGCGCACCTCGTAGCGGCAGTTCTCCAGGCTCGCGTAACGGGAGTGGGGCCGGCGTTCGTGCCGAATCTCGCTCAGCCGCTGGGGGTCGATGGTCAGGCCGAACAGTTTTTTCTTGTGTGGCAGCAGCGCCGGCGGCAGTTGGCGGCGCTCGAAATCCTCGGGGATCAAGGGGTAGTTCGACGCCTTGAGCCCGAACTGCATCGCCAGGTATAACGAGGTTGGCGTCTTGCCGCTGCGGCTCACTCCCACCAGGATGACGTCGGACTTTTCCAGGTTGGCGTTGGTTTGGCCATCGTCGTGCTCCAAGGTGAAATTGATGGCCTCGATGCGGTCGTGGTACTCCTGACTCCTGGCCACGTCCGAGAAGCGCCCGACGCGGTGGTTGGACTTCATGCCCAGCTCGTGCTCCAGCGGGGCGATGAAGGTACCAAACATGTCGATCAACATACCCTGGCAGTGACGCTGCAGCACGTCGAGCACTTCCATGTTGACCACGGTGGTGAACACCAGCGGGCGCTTGCCATCGACGGCGGCGGCGTGGTTGATCTGGCGCACGGCCTGATGCGCCTTGTCCGCGTCGTCCACGAAAGGCAGGCGCACCATCTTGGGCGATATCTCGAATTGTTTGAGTATGGCGCGCGCGAACGTCTCGGCCGTGATGCCGGTGCCGTCGGAGACGAAGAAGGCGGTGCGGTTGGGCATGGTGGTGGTGGGAAATTACAATCGGCGCATTATCGCGGCCTGGGGCAGGCGCCTCCAACGATGCGCCTGTCCGGCTTGCCGCCCGCGGCCCAGAATGACAACGACATGGCCGCCCGTGCGGACCGCGGACCGGTTTTTCAACATCGTGGAGTCTTCAACCATGTCCGATCGCTTCCCCCCTGACGCGCTGGTGGTGCCGTTCGAGCAACTGCGCATGGCCGACGTCGAGATCGTCGGCGGCAAGAATGCCAGCCTGGGCGAGATGATCTCGCAACTGCCGCAGGGCGTGCGCGTACCCACCGGCTTTGCCACGACGGCACATGCGTACCGCTTGTTCCTGCGCCATGACGGGCTCGACGAGCGCATCCAGGCCAAACTGGCCGCGCTCGACGCCGATGACGTCAAGGCGCTGGCTGCCACCGGTGCCGAAATCCGCGCCATGGTCGAGGCGCAGCCGTTCCCGCCTGAGCTGGAAGCGGCCATCCGTGCCGCGTTCGAGCGCCTCGACGGCGGCGCTAACGCCAGCTATGCGGTGCGCTCCTCGGCCACGGCCGAGGATTTGCCCGATGCGTCGTTCGCCGGGCAGCAGGAGACGTTTCTCAACGTCTCGGGTATCGACGACATCCTGCACAAAATCAAAGAGGTGTTCGCGTCGCTCTACAACGACCGCGCGATCAGCTACCGCGTGCACAAGGGCTTTGCGCACAGCGACGTGGCGCTGTCCGCGGGCGTGCAGCGCATGGTGCGCTCGGACCTGGGCGCCAGCGGCGTGATGTTTACCATCGACACCGAAAGCGGCTTCGAGGACGTGGTGTTCATCACCGCCAGCTATGGGCTGGGCGAGACGGTGGTGCAAGGTGCCGTCAACCCGGACGAGTTCTATGTGCACAAGCCCATGTTGCGCGCGGGCAAACACGCCATCATCCGGCGCAACCTGGGCAGCAAACTCATCCAGATGGTGTTTGCCACACCCGAGGAAAAGGCCGCCGGGGGGCGGCTGGTCAAGACGGTGGACGTGCCGGTGGAGCAGCGCAACCGCTACGCCTTGAGCGATGCGGACGTGCTGGAGCTGGCGCAGTACGCCCTGGTCATCGAGCAGCACTACGGCCGGCCGATGGACATCGAATGGGGCAAGGACGGGGTGGACGGCCAGATCTACATCCTGCAGGCCCGGCCCGAGACGGTCAAAAGCCAGGCCGCCGGCCAGGTCGAGTTGCGCTATCAGCTCAAGGCCAAGGGGCCCGTGCTGGCGCAGGGGCGCGCCATCGGCCAGAAGATCGGCACGGGCAAGGTGCGCATCGTGCACTCGATCGCCGAGATGGACAAGGTGCAGCCTGGCGACGTGCTGGTCACCGACATGACCGACCCCAACTGGGAGCCGATCATGAAGCGCGCCAGTGCCATCGTCACCAACCGTGGCGGGCGCACCTGCCACGCGGCCATCATCGCGCGCGAGTTGGGCATTCCCGCCGTGGTGGGCTGCGGCAACGCCACCGAAACGCTCAAGGATGGCCAGCTCGTCACCGTCAGCTGCGCCGAGGGTGATACCGGCCACATCTACGAAGGGCTGCTCGAGACCGAGGTCACCGAGGTCAAGCGCGGCGCCATGCCCGAGCTGCCGGTCAAGATCATGATGAACGTGGGCAACCCGCAGCTGGCGTTCGACTTCGCCCAGATCCCCAACGCGGGGGTGGGGCTGGCGCGGCTGGAGTTCATCATCAACAACAACATCGGCGTGCACCCGAAGGCGATTCTGGACTACCCCAATATCGACACCGATCTCAAGCGTGCCGTGGAGTCGGCCGCGCGCGGCCATGCGAGCCCGCGTGCCTTCTACGTGGACAAGGTGGCCGAGGGGGTGGCCACGATCGCGGCGGCGTTCTGGCCCAAGCCCGTGATCGTGCGCCTGTCGGACTTCAAGAGCAACGAATACCGCAAGCTGGTCGGTGGCAGCCGCTACGAGCCCGACGAGGAAAACCCGATGCTGGGCTTCCGTGGCGCGGCGCGCTACATCAGCGACGATTTCGCCGAGGCGTTCGCGATGGAGGTCGAGGCCATCAAGCGCGTGCGCTCGGAGATGGGCCTGACGAACGTGCAGGTGATGGTGCCGTTCGTGCGCACGCTGGCGCAGGCCCGGCGCGTCACCGAGCTGCTAGCGGCCATGGGGCTCAAGCGCGGTGAGCACGATCTCAAGCTCATCATGATGTGCGAGATCCCCAGCAACGCGCTGCTGGCCGAGCAGTTTCTCGAGTATTTCGACGGCTTTTCGATCGGCTCCAACGACCTGACCCAACTGACGCTGGGGCTGGACCGCGATTCGGGCCTGGAGCTGCTCGCGCACGACTTCGACGAACGCGACCCGGCCGTGCTGGCCCTGATCGAGCGCGCCATCACAGCCTGTCGCGCGCAGGGCAAGTACATCGGCATTTGTGGCCAGGGGCCCAGCGACCACCCGGACTTTGCCCACTGGCTGATGGAGCGCGGCATCAGCTCCATCTCGCTCAACCCGGATACCGTGGTCGACACCTGGCACCGCCTGGCTGGCGGAGCTTGACCGGCGGCAGCACGACGCGGCACTCCAGCCATGCGGCATTGGCAGGCATCCCGGGAAGCGCCACGACTGTGGGCGCTGTTCGTCGCGGGGGTGTTGGCGCTCAATTTTCCGCTGTTGGGCGTGTGGGCATACTGGAGTGAGCGCCTAGGTGGCTGGGGGGCGCCGCTGGCGGTGGCGGCCTTCGTCGCCTGGGGTACGCTCATCGGCGTGCTCGCGTGGTTCATGGAGCGCGCGCCGGACTGACGGCGAGGCGGAGGTGATCCGTGGCGCCCACACTGGTCATCGCCGCTGCGTTCGCATATCTGGGGCTGCTGTTCGCCTTGGCGCACTGGGCGGACCGTCGCGGGCGGCAGGGGCGCCCGGTCATCGACAGTGCCTGGGTGTATGCACTGTCGATGGCGGTGTACTGCACCGCGTGGACGTATTTCGGCAGCGTCGGGCGTGCCGCCAGCACAGGGCTGTGGTTTTTGCCCATCTATCTGGGGCCGACGCTGGCCATGGTGCTGGGTTGGGTGGTGTTGCGCAAGATGGTGCGCATCGCCCACACCCATCGCATCACCACCATCGCCGACTTCATCGGCAGTCGGTACGGTAAAAGTCCGGTGCTGGCCGGGTTGGTCACCGTCATCACGGTGGTGGGCATCGTGCCCTACATCGCGCTGCAGCTCAAGGGCATTGCGGTGGCGTACGCGGTGGTCGTGGACGGCAGCGTCTCCTCCGCGGCCGATACACCGTGGTGGCGTGAGAGTACGTTTTATCTCGCGCTGGGGCTGGCGGTGTTCACCATCGTCTTTGGCGTGCGGCACTGGGACAGCACCGAGCGGCACGAGGGCATGGTGGCGGCGGTGGCGTTCGAGTCATTGGTCAAACTGGTCGCGTTCATGGCCGTCGGGGTCTACGTGACGTGGGGGATGTTCGATGGCTGGGGCGACATCGTGGCGCGGGCGCAGGCCGACCCGTCCCTGTCGCGACTGTTGACGATGGGGGACATGGGGGCGTTCGCCTGGTCGAGCTGGCTCACGCTGACGGTGCTGGCCGGGCTGTCGGTGCTGCTGTTGCCACGCCAGTTTCAAGTCATGGTGGTGGAGGCGGTCGACGAGCGCCACATCCGGCGCGCCGCGTGGGTCTTTCCGCTGTACCTGTGGCTGATCAACCTGTTCGTGCTGCCGATCGCACTGGCGGGCCTGCTGTGGTTGGGGCCAGATGCGGCGGCGCAAGCCGAGATCTTCGTGCTGCGCCTGCCCCAGGCCGCGGGGGCCGATGCGTTGCTGCTGCTGGCGTTCATCGGAGGGTTGTCGGCCGCCACCGGCATGGTGATCGTGGAGACGATTGCGGTGTCCACCATGGTCTGCAACGACTTGGTGCTGCCGTGGTGGCTGCGGCGCGCGTCGGGGCAGCGGGCGTCTCGCGATCTGACGCGCTCGATCCTGCGCATCCGGCGCGGGGCGATTCTGCTGCTGCTGTTGTTGGGCTTCGGGTACTACCGGGTTGCGGGGGATGCGTATGCGCTGGTCAGCATCGGCCTGATCAGTTTCGCCGCCGTGGCGCAGTTCGCCCCGGCGTTGCTGGGCGGCATGTTCTGGAAAGGGGCCAGTCACGCGGGGGCGATGGCCGGTCTGCTGGGTGGCTTTGGCGTCTGGGCCTACACGCTGATGCTGCCATCGCTGGCCAAGTCGGGCTGGCTGCCGGCCTCGTTCGTCACCCATGGGCCGGGAGGCATCGACTGGCTGCGGCCCGAGGCGCTGCTCGGCTTGCACGGGTTCGACCCCCTGACGCACGCGATGTTCTGGAGCTTGTTGGTCAACCTCGGGTTGTATGTGGGGGTATCGCTCGCGCGTCCGCCCGGGGTGGGAGAGACGGGCCAGGCGGTGCTGTTCGTGGATGTGTTCGAGCGCTCGGCGTCCGACCAGCGCCCGGTCTTTTGGCGCGGCCAAGCCTCGGTGCCGGCGCTGCAGGCGCTGCTGGCGCGCGTGCTGGGGCCCGAGCGCGCCCAGGAGCTGTTGGCGCAACAGGCGCGCGCGCGCGGCGTCGCGCTGCCGGCGTTGCCGGCCGACGCCGCGCTGGTGCAATGGGTGGAGACGCAACTGGCGGGTACCGTGGGCACCGCCTCGGCGCGGCGTCTGGTGGCGTCGGTGGTCGAGGAGCAGCCCATGCGGATCGAAGATGTGCTGGACATGCTGCGCGAGACCGGGCGCCTGCGGGCGCTGTCGCAAGCGTTGGAGGAGAAGTCGCGCTCGCTGGAGCAAGCGACGCGGGAGCTACGCGCCGCCAATGAACGGCTGCAGGAGCTCGATCGCCTCAAGGATGACTTCGTGTCGTCGGTGACGCACGAATTGCGCACGCCTTTGACCTCGATCAGGGCGCTGGCGGAGATCATGCGCGACGATCTTCAGATGGATGCCGCACAGCGCGCGCAGTTTCTGGACATCGTCGTCGCCGAAACCGAGCGGCTGACGCGCTTGGTCAACCAGGTGCTCGATCTGGCCAAGATCGAGTCGGGCCATGCGACCTGGAGCGACACCGACGTCGACGTGGTGGCCGTGGCACGCCAGGCCGCGCGCGCGGCCGAGCCCGTGTTGCGCGAGCGCGGCGCGCGGCTGGACGTCGAGCTGCCCGACGCGCCGCTATGGGTGCGGGCCGACGCTGACCGCCTGCAACAGGTGTTGATGAATTTGCTGTCCAACGCGGCCAAGTTCGTGCCGGCCGAAAGGGGTCGGGTGGTGCTGCGCGTCGTGACCCACGTCGGCAGCGGCGGCGAGCCGCTGGTCACGGTCGAAGTGCAGGACAATGGCCCAGGGGTGCCGCTGGAGCAGCAGTCGGTCATTTTCGAGAAATTTCGCCAGGGGGGCGACGCGCTCGAGCGGCCGCCCGGCACGGGGCTGGGGTTGCCGATCAGTCGTCGCATCATCGAGCATTTCGGTGGCCGGTTGTGGTTACGATCGGCACCGGGCCAGGGTGCGTGTTTCGGTTTCGACTTGCCGCGACGCCGCCACGCCCCCACCGAGGCGCCCGATCCGCCCCACCCACCCGCACAGGAGACCCACCCGTGAGCAAGCGTGTGCTGATCGTCGACGATGAGCCCAACATCCTGATCTCGCTGGAATTTCTGATGAAGCGCGAGGGCTACGAGGTACAGGTGGCGCGCGATGGCGAGGCAGGATGGGAGGCGGCGTGCACCTGGCGCCCGGATCTGGTGTTGCTCGACGTGATGATGCCGCGCAAGAGCGGCTTCGACGTCTGCCAGGCCATCCGTGCCGACGAGCGGCTGGCGGGCATGCGCATCGTCATGCTGACCGCCAAGGGCCGTGACACCGATGTGGCCAAGGGGCTGGCGCTGGGGGCAGATGCGTACCTGACCAAGCCGTTTTCCACGCACGAGCTGGTGCAGCGCGTGCGTGAGTTGCTGGAGGACGCGCGGTGAGGCGCCGCATCGACCCGCGCTTGTGGTGGCTGTTGGCGGGGGCGGCGGGCGTATCGCTCGCCTGGCTGGGGGTGACGATCGGCTTGATCGCCGTCACGCTCGAGCCCGAGGCACGCGCCCGCATGCTCGACTTACTGGGCGATCGTTGGGGCTTCGTGGGGCTGATGTGGCTGCTCGGCATGATGGCGGTCGCCTGGGGGCTGCAGCGCGCGTTCGACGTCGGGGTGGTCCCGTGGCGGCGCCTGGCCGAGGAGGCGCGGGTGCTGCTCACGGCCCAGGGGGCGCCGGCGTTGCGCGAGCGTGGGCCGGCCGAGGTGCGGCAGGTGGCACGCCTGTTCAATCAACTCGTCCAGCAGCGCGAGGCGCTGCGGGCACAGGTGGACGAGCGCGTGCGCGAAGCGGCGCGCGGCATCGAGCAGGAAAAATCCCGCTTGGCCGCGCTGATGTCGGAGCTGACTCAGAGCGTGGTGGTGTGCAACCTGGACGGACGTATCCTGCTTTACAACAACCGGGCGCGGCTGCAGTTTCGGGCGCTGTCGCAGGCCCCGATGTTGGCCGGCGGGGCCGAGTTGATCGGCCTGGGGCGCTCGATCTACACCGTGTTCGAGCCGGCGTTGATCGCGCACGCGCTTGAGCGCATTCGGCAGCGGATGCGCCGCGGTGCGGCGCATCCGAGCGCCCAGTTCGTCACCGCGACGCGCGGGGGGCAGTTGTTGCGCGTGCAGGTCGCGCCGGTGCGTCAAGGCGAAGGCTCGGCCAACGGTGCCGACGAGCTGGCGGGCTTCGTGCTCGTGCTCGACAACATTACCCGCGAGCACGAGCAGGCCGCGGCGCGCGAGCGGCTGTGGCTGGACTTGACCGAGGGCAGCCGTCGCTCGCTGGCCAATGTGCAGGCCGCGCTGGAGGTGCTGGAGCTGCCGGACGCCGACCCGGCGCTGCGTGAGCGGTTGTCGCAGGTGGTGCGCGAAGAAGTGCAGGCACTGGGCGAGCGCGTGCAGCGTTTGGTCGCCGAGGGGGTCAACACCTGGGGTAGCCAGTGGCCGATGGAGGACATGTTGGCCGCGGACTGGGTCGCGGCGATCGCGCGCCGGCTGGCCGATGTGCCTGGGCTGCAGGTGACGGTCGGGGCGGTCGATGGCGACGCGTGGCTGCGCATCGAGAGCTACTCGCTGATCCAGGCCGTGGTGTATTTGGCGCGGCGGCTGCACACCGAGGCGGGCGTGACGGCGCTCATGCTGCGGCTGCAGCGGGCACCGTCGGCAGGCCAGCGGCCAGGCCCTCAGGTACATCTGGACTTGGTCTGGCGGCCGTCGGGCGACGCCGCCGTCACTGGCTTGCTGGGGTGGGAGATCGATCCCATGCGCGTGGGCGACGGGGGGGGTACGGCCAGCGTGCGCGACGTCATGGAGCGGCACAGCGGCGCGTTGTGGGTCGAGACCGACACGGCGGCCGGCGAGGCGTTTTTTCGCCTGTTGCTGCCCGCGATCGAGTCTGCGGACAGCGCCGACGCGGCTGCGCTCGTGCGCACCGAGAGCCGGCCCGAGTACTACGATTTCGACCTGTTTCGCTCGTCCGCGGCAACGCAGGCGCTCGACGACGTGCCGCTGAGCGCCTTGGCGTACACGGTGTTCGACACCGAGACCACCGGGCTCAACCCCACCGAAGGGGACGAAATCATCCAGATCGGCGCCACCCGCATCGTCAACGGCAAGCTGCTGCGGCACGAGAGCTTCGAGCAATTGGTCAACCCGCGCCGCTCGATCCCGCGCGAAGGCATTCCCATCCACGGCATCACGCCCGAGATGGTGGCCGATCAGCCCGACATCACTCAGGTGCTGCCGGCCTTTCATGCCTTTGCCCGCGACACGGTGCTCGTCGCGCACAACGCGGCGTTCGATATGCGATTTTTGCAGCTCAAGGAGCGGGCCACGGGCGTGGTGTTCGACCATCCCGTGCTGGACACGCTGCTGCTGTCGGCGGTGGTGCACCCGGCCCAGCCCTCGCACCGGCTGGAGGAAATCGCTGCCCGCTTCGGTATCCCCGTCATTGGGCGCCATACCGCGCTGGGCGATGCACTGGTCACGGCCGAGGTGTTCTTGCGCCTCATCCCCCTGCTGGCCGAGCAGGGCATTCACACGCTGGGGCAAGCGCGCCGCGCGTCCGAACGCACCTACTACGCGCGGCTGACGTATTGAGGCGCGCGCAGTGCCGTCGGCTCCGGCATCCCGTCAGAAGCGGCCGGCCAGGTAGCGCTTCTCCAACACGCCCTGCAGGTCTTTGACGACGCCGAAGGCGTCCTTGAGGTGACGGCGTTCCAACTCGGAGAGCTCGTCGAGCCGCAGGTAGTTGTCCGCCGGCTGGCCAGCGGCCATCAGACGCGCCTGGTGCTGGATGCGCAGGCCGCTCAAGAAGTCCAGGGCGTCGATCAAATCGCGCGTGCGCTCGGCCGTGATTTCGCCGCTACTGGCAGCGGCCTGCAGGCGCTCGCGGGTGCTGACGGCGGTGATGCCGCCTGCGAGCGCGTAGATGCGCGCCAGGTCGATGATGGGCACGATGCCGCTGTGTTTGAGGTCGATCGTGCCCTCATGTTCACCGTGGCGAATGGTGTGGATGCCGCCCAGCCAGCCCAGCGGGGGTTGGTGCGTGAGGGCGTTGCCCACCATGTGCGCCAGGAAGATGCGCTGGCCTGGCGTGCGCTGCAACACCTCGGCCCTCAGGGTATCGAGTAGCTCGCGCGCGCCGTGCACGAAGCGCTGGTCGAAAAAGACGCAGGTCAGCATCAGCGCCTTGGGCTCTGGTCGCTCGATCCAGGTGTGGAAGTACTCGCGCCAGCGCGCCAGCGGCTGCCGCCAGGTGGCGGTCATGGCCATCATCTCGCCGGGGCAATAGACATAGCCACAGGCGTCGAGCCCGTCGCACACGAAGCGCGCCAGTGCCTCGAAGTACGCGCCATGCTGGGTGGCGTCGACGTCATCGGCCAGGATCAGACAGTTGTCTTGGTCGGACTTGGCGGTTTGCTCGTTGCGCCCCTGCGAACCCGCCGCCACCCAGGCATAGCGGACGGGGGCAGGGCCCAGCCGCGCCTCGGCCAGTTGCAGCAGCCGCGAGGTCAGCGCATCCGTCATGGCCGACACCATGCGTCCGATGGCGTGCGCACTGACGTTGGCAGCCACCAGCTGGCGTTGCAGCTGCCCGATGCGCGCGGCCGTCTCCACCAACCCCTCGACGCTGTCCTGCCGGTAGATGGCGCCGGCCAGGTTGACCGCCGAGTTGCTTTGCTGCTGCTGCAAGTCGGTACTGGAGATGAGCCCGACCACGGTGCGGCCATCCATCACGGGCACGTGGTGGATGTTCAGGCGCGCCATGAGCAGCAGCGCGTCGAAGGCGGGCGCGCCGATGTCGATGGTCTGCGGGTCGAGCGTCGCGATCTCGATCACGGGTCGATCGGGGGATAGCCCGACGGCCAGCACGCGGTTGCGCAAGTCGCGGTCGGTGACGATGCCGAGCAGCTCGCCGTCGCGCACGACGAGTACCGAGGAGGCGTGCCGCTCGCGCATCGAGGCGGCGGCGGCGTGGATCGTCGTCTCGGGGGGCACCGTCAGCGGCGGCTGGCGCAACAAGTTGCGCACGGGTACCGAGGCCAGGTGGATCGAGTCGTCGGGGGCGCGTGGCGCAAGGGCGGTGTCCATGGGGCAGGGCCGAGTCGCGATCATGGGATACTACACCCGCCGAGGCCGAGTCCCCAGGGCGTCGGTGCCAGTCGCCTTGCGCTGTGTCAAGCCACCCGCAGGTGCTTTCATGATGTCCACGCTGCCGCCCGACCCCCAGTTCCGCCGCACGCTCGATCGGCTCTACGGTCGCTTCACGCTTGGATTCGTGGGTTTCGTGCTCGTGCTCGGCTGGCTGGAGTATCTGGGCTGGTCGCGCACGGCGATCGGTCTGACGTTTTTGCTGGCCACGCTGGCGGTCTACGCCACCATCGGCTTTCTGACGCGCACCATCGACCCCGTCGAGTACTATGTGGCGGGGCGGCGCGTGCCGGCGTTCTACAACGGCATGGCGATCGCCGCCGACTGGCTGTCGGCGGCCTCGTTTTTGGGGCTGGCTGGCACGCTGTACTTGCAGGGCTTTGGCGGGCTGGCCTTCGTGCTGGGCTGGACCGGTGGCTTCGTGTTGGTGGCGCTGCTGCTGGCGCCGTACCTGCGGCGCTTCGGGCAGTTCACGATTCCCGACTTTCTGGCCGAGCGCTACGGCGGCCGTGTGCCGCGGCTGTTGGGCGTGGTGGCGCTGCTGCTGTGCTCATTCATCTATGTCGTGGCCCAGATCTATGGCGTGGGGCTGATCACATCGCGCCTGACCGGGTTGGCGTTCGAGGTGGGGGTTTTCCTGGGTTTGGGCGGCATCCTGGTGTGTTCGTTTCTAGGCGGCATGCGTGCCATCACCTGGACGCAGGTGGCGCAGTACATCGTGCTGCTCATCGCCTTTTTCGTCCCGGTGGTGTGGCTGTCGGCCAAGCAAACCGGTTGGCCGTTGCCGCCCATGATCACCGGCCAACAGTTGCAGAAGGTGACCGAGCGGGAGCAGGCATTGGCCGTCGACCCCCAGGAAGCGCACGTGCGGCGTATCTGGGAGCATCAGGTCCATGTGTTGACGGATCGTCTGCGCGATCCGGCGGCGGCGCTCGAGCGTGAGCGCACCCTCTTGGTCAATCATATCGAGGCGTTGCGGCGCTTAGGTGCCGAGCCCGCTGAGATCACGGAAGCCGAGCGTGTGCTGTCGCGCTTGCCGCGTGACGAGGACACGGCGCGGGCGCTGTGGACACGGCAGCTCCAGCAGGCCCAGGCCAAGGTCGCCGCGCTGGGAGGAATGCCGCCACATGCCGAGCCCTTCGTCGGACTGGACGGCAGCGGTCCAGACGCGGTCGAGCGCTCGCGCCGCAATTTTCTGGCGCTGGTGTTTTGCTTGACCGTGGGCACTGCAGCGCTGCCGCACCTGCTGGTGCGCTTCTACACCGTCCCCACCGTACGGCAGGCGCGCGAGTCCGTGGCGTGGGCGGTGGGCTTCATCGCGCTGCTGTACCTGACCGCGCCCGCGTTGGCGGTCTTGGTCAAGGTCGAGGTGCTCGACGGCCTGGTCGGCACCTCGTTCGAGGCGCTGCCTTCGTGGGTGCAGGCGTGGAGTCGGGTCGATCCGGGCTTGTTGTCGGTGCGCGACGTCAACCGCGATGGCGTGCTGCAGCTGGGGGAGATTACGATCGGGGGCGATATCATCGTGCTGGCCTCGGCCGAGATCGCCGGACTGCCCTATGTGGTGGCGGGGCTGGTCGCGGCGGGTGGACTGGCCGCGGCCTTGTCGACGGCCGATGGGCTGCTGCTCGTCATCACCAGCGCGCTCAGCCATGATCTGTATTACAAGACCCTCGATCCCAATGCCGACACGGCGCGGCGGGTGACGCTGTCGAAAGTGCTGTTGTTGATCGTCGCGCTGCTGGCCGCCTATATCGCGGCCCAGCGGCCAGCCGACATTTTGTTTTTGGTCTCGGCCGCGTTTTCGCTGGCGGCCGCGGCGTTCTTTCCGGCGCTGGTCATGGGAATCTTCTGGTCACGCGCCAATGGGCCGGGCGCGGTGGCGGGGATGATCGCCGGCCTTGGGGTGACGGGGTATTACATGGCGACGCGCCAGCCGTGGCTGCGCTCGGTGCTGGGGCTGCAGGGGGAGGCACCCTTGTGGTGGGACATCCAGCCGATCGCTGCCGGGGTGTTCGGCGTGCCGGTCGGCCTGGCCGTGCTGGTGCTGGTCAGCTTGCTCACCCCGGGGCCGTCGGCACAACGGCGCGCTTGGGTGCGGCGTTTGCGCGCGCCTTTTTGACAGCTATAATTGCAGGTTTCCTTGCCACACCTTCAGTCGACGCGGGGGGTGGCAGTCGTTCCATAAGGAGAGTCCATGCGTCACTACGAAATCGTCATGCTGATCCACCCGGATCAGAGCGAGCAGGTGCCAGCCATGCTGGAGCGGTACAAAGGCATGATCACGGCCGGCGGTGGGATCATTCACCGTGTCGAGGACTGGGGTCGTCGCCAACTCGCGTACCAGATCAACAAGCTGTCCAAGGCCCACTACCTGTGTCTCAACATCGAGGCCGGGCAGGACGTCATGAACGAGCTCGAGCATGCCTTCCGCTTCAACGACGCCGTGCTGCGCCACTTGGTGGTCCAGAAGAAGAAGGCCGAGACCGGCCCGTCGGCCATGATGAAGGCCGTCGAGCGCGAGGAGGCCCGCAAGGCGCAACAGGAAGCCGCTGCTTGATCCCAGCAGCGGCGACCGCGTCTCCCGTCAACCGCCTGGAGCTGGTGGCCACGCTCGCCGAAGCCGCGGGCATGCGCTACACACCCGCCGGTATCGCTGCATTGGACGTGTTGCTGGAGCATGCGTCCACGCAAGTCGAAGCCGGTCAGCCCAGACACGTGGCGCTGCGGCTGAAGGCGGTGGCGTTCGGTGACGATGCCGAACGCTTGGCCCGCCAGACGCTGGGGTCCACGCTGTGGTGTGCCGGGTTTTTGACCAGTGCGCGCCGCGGCAACGGGGTCGTGTTTCACATTCAAGCATTCAAGCCGATTTAGGACGAATCATCATGGCTGCACCGCAACGCAATCAGGGCAACAACCGCCCCAAGCGCGCCAGCAACAACCTGCTGTTCAAGCGCAAGAAGTTCTGCCGCTTCACCGTCACCGGCGTGGAAGAGGTCGACTACAAAGACATCGACACGCTCAAGGATTTCATTGCCGAAAACGGCAAGATCATCCCGGCCCGTTTGACCGGCACCCGCGCGATCTTCCAGCGCCAGGTGGCCACCGCGATCAAGCGTGCCCGTTTCCTGGCGCTGCTGCCGTACACCGACCAGCACCGCGTCTGAAGGAGCCCGATACCATGCAAGTGATCCTGCTCGACAAGGTCGTCAACCTGGGCAACCTCGGCGACATCGTCAAGGTCAAAGACGGCTACGCCCGCAACTACCTCATCCCGACCGGCCGTGCCCGCCGGGCCACCCAGGCCGCCATCGACGAATTCAATGCTCGTCGCGCCGAACTCGAGCGCGTGGCCGCTGCCAAGTTGGCCGAAGCGAAGGCCCTGGGCGAGAAGCTCCATGGCACCACGCTCAAGATTTCGCAGAAGGCGGGGGTCGATGGTCGCCTGTTCGGTTCCGTGACCAACCACGATATCGCGACCGAATTGACCAAGGCCGGTTTCCCGGTCGCCAAGGCCCAGGTCCGCATGCCCAACGGCGTGCTGAAGATGGTGGGCGACTACACCGTCCAGGTCGCGCTGCACACCGACGTGGTCGTGGACGTCAACGTCCAGGTGCTGGGCGAGACGGTCTGACCGAGGTGACCCCAGCAAACGAAGGCCGCCTCTCGGGGCGGCCTTCGCGTTCATGGGTGACTGGGGCAACGACGGACGGGGCCGCTGGCGTTCACCACAGTTTCCACCACGGGCCGCTGTCGCGGCGCAGGCCGTGGGTGAGCAAGGCACTGTTGGGGAAGTTGGCCTCCAACACGCGGCGCGCGTCGCGGGCTTGCTCGTCCATCCCGAGCGCCTCGTAGGACTTCATCAGCAGGTACAGGGCCTCTTCGGCGGCGGGCACGTTCTGGTAGTCGCGCAGCGCGGTCTGGGCCCGGTTGATCGCTGCCACGTAGGCGCCGCGCCGGTAGTAGTAGCGCGCGACGTGTACCTCGTACTGCGCCAAGGCGTTGACGATGTACGTCATGCGCTGGCGCGCGTCCGGTGCGTAGCGTGAGTCAGGGAAGCGCTCCACGAGCTCCTTGAACGCCTCGAACGAGTCCTTGGCGGCCTTCTGGTCGCGCTCGGACAGGTCTTGCTGCGAAATGAAGCCGAACAGCCCGAGGTTATCGTTGAAGTTGACCAGGCCCTTGAGGTAGAGCGCGTAGTCCAGCGCGGGGCTGGCGGGGTGCAGCTTGATGAATCGATCCAGCGTCGCCAACGCTTGCGCCGGTTCGCCGTTTTTGTAGTGGGCGTAGGCTTTTTCGAGCTGGGCCTGCTGCGCCAGCGGGGTGCCGGCGGCGCGACCTTCGAGTTTTTCGAACAGCTGGATCGCACGCTCGTAGTTACCCGAATTGCGCTCGTCCATCGCCTCGGCGTAGAGCTTGTTGGGGCTCCAGCCGGCGGTGACGTCTTTGTCGGGCTGGCTGGCGCAGCCCGCCAGCAGGGCGACGCTCAAGGCGACGGTGGACAGGATGGGCGCGCGCAGATGATCGACGGATAATCGTTGGGTTTTCATGGAGCGCCCCTCAGGCGCGCTGCCGCAGCAGCAAACAGGATGTCAAAAATTATAGAGGTCCAGGGCGACGTCGCGGCGCCGCCCGATGTCATCGATGACGGCGCGGACGAGGTCGGCGCCGAATCCGAGTGGCGCCGCTTCGTCGTCGACCGCGAGGGCCACGGCGAGCGGCTCGACCGTTGGCTGGCGGCGCGCGTGCCCGAGGTCTCGCGCAGCTACCTGCAGCAGCTCATCGCCGACGGCGCCGTCCGTGTGGGTGCC
The DNA here is from genome assembly GCF_049860815.1 of Tepidimonas sp. HKU78. Taxonomy (NCBI): domain Bacteria; kingdom Pseudomonadati; phylum Pseudomonadota; class Betaproteobacteria; order Burkholderiales; genus Tepidimonas; species Tepidimonas sp. HKU78. The sequence goes on along the minus strand of NZ_CP187547.1, from coordinate 2,490,206 downwards.
GAGCCGCTGACCAAGGCGGCGCGGCGGCTGCGTGTGGGCGAGTCGGTATCCGTCGAGCTGCGCGCGACGGCGCAAGCGCAGGCGTTCGTGCCGCAGCCGATGGCGCTGGCCGTGGTGTACGAGGACGAACACCTGCTGGTCATCGACAAGCCGGCGGGGCTGGTGGTGCACCCGGCGGCGGGGCATTGGTCGGGTACGCTGCTCAATGGGTTGCTCGCGCACCACGCGGGTGCGGCGCAGTTGCCGCGCGCAGGCATTGTGCACCGCCTGGATAAAGATACCAGTGGCCTGATGGTCGTGGCCAAGACGTCCCGCGCGTTCGATGCACTGGTGGCGATGATCGCGCAGCGCGCCGTCCAGCGCATTTATGTGGCGCTGGCAGCAGGGCCGTGGCGCCACGCGGACGAGCTAACCATCGACCAGCCCATCGGCCGCGATCCGCGGCAGCGGCTGCGCATGGCGGTGCACCCCACGGCCAGCACCAGCGCCAAGCCAGCGCGCACGGACGTACGCCGCCTGGCGGGCGGCTCTGGGGGCGATGCCCGCTGGGTGTTGGTGGGGTGTAAGCTGCACACGGGGCGCACGCACCAGATTCGCGTGCACCTGGCGTGGTTGGGGCACCCGTTGGTGGGCGACACGCTCTATGGCGGGGCGTCCGTGCTGGGTCTGGAGCGCCAAGCGCTGCACGCAGTGCGGCTGGGTTTGGCGCACCCCGTGCACGGGCATTGGCTGGCGTTCGAGCGCGCGCTGCCGCCCGATCTCGCCGCGGCGCTGGTCCAGGCGGGGCTGCACTACAATCCCGCCCTCTTGTGGCCCGTGCAGCCCACTGGCCCGGCCGAGGCAGCCCAACGCCAAATATGAACACCCACGACGCGCGCCGTATCTTGGAAGCTGCGTTGCTGTGTGCGACGCAGCCGCTGTCCCTGCGCGAGCTGGGCGCGTTGTTCGATGGCGCCGTGGCTCCCGACACGCTGCGCCGTCTGCTGGGCGAGCTGCAGCGCGCCTGGGCCGATCGCGGGCTGGAACTGGTCTGCGTGGCCAGTGGCTGGCGTTTCCAGAGCCGTCCCGAGGTGCGCCCGTTCCTGGAACGGCTGCACCCCGAAAAGCCGCCGCGTTACAGTCGGGCGGTGCTGGAGACGCTGGCCATCATTGCCTACCGGCAGCCCGTCACCCGGGGTGACATGGAGGCCATCCGCGGCGTGACGATCGGCAGCCAGATCCTCAAGCAGCTCGAAGACCGCGGCTGGATCGAAGTCATCGGCCATCGCGAGACGGTGGGCCGTCCCGCGCTGTACGCCACCACGCGCCAGTTTTTGGATGACCTGGGGCTGCGCGCGCTCGATGAGTTGCCGCCACTCGAGCCGCACGAGTCGCCATCGGCCAGCCAACTGGGCCTCGAGACCGGGCCCGATTCCGACGGGCAGCGTGAGCTGCCCATTCCATCCCCCGAAGCGGCATCGCTGGCCGCGCAACCCGAAGGACGATCATGAAACCCTCCCGTTCCGACCCTCACACCGGCGAGCGCCCGCGGCGCAAGGCGACGCCTTCGGGCGGCAGCGCGTCGGCGGCAGCCAGCCCCGATGCCTCGGTCAAGTTGCACAAAGTGCTGGCGCAGGCCGGCTTGGGCTCGCGCGCCGACATGGAGCAGGCCATCGCCGCCGGGCGCGTCACGGTCAACGGCGCGCCGGCGCACGTCGGCCAGCGCATCGCGGCCGGGGATGTGGTCAAACTCGACGGCCGGCTGGTGCGCTGGAGCGCCACACCCACCCGCTTGCCGCGCGTGCTGGCCTACCACAAGCCGACAGGGGAGGTGGTGACCCTGGACGACCCGGAAAACCGGCCGACGGTCTTTCGGCAGCTGCCACGCCTGCGCAGCGGCAAATGGATGGCGGTCGGGCGGCTCGATATCAATACCGAAGGGTTGCTGCTGTTCACCGATTCGGGGGAGTTGGCCAACCGCCTGATGCACCCGCGCTTCGGGCTCGAGCGCGAATACGCGGTGCGGGTATTGGGCGCGCTGTCGCAGGAAGAGCGCCAACGGCTGCTCGACGGTGTGGTGCTCGAGGATGGGCCCGCGCGCTTTTTGTCGCTGGAGGACGGCGGCGGTGACGGTGCCAACCGCTGGTACCGCGTGACCATCGCCGAGGGGCGCAACCGCGAGGTGCGGCGGCTGTTCGAGGCCGTGGGTCACGCGGTCAGTCGCCTGATTCGCGTGCGCTACGGGGCGATCGCGCTGCCGCGCGGGCTGCGCCGTGGCGCGTTCATGGAACTGGAGCCACGGGTCGTCGAGCAGTTGATGCAAGTCGCCGGCGTGCCGCTGCCGCAGCGGGCCACGGCACCTCGGCGCCGATCGGGCCCGCCTCGCGGCGCGGGGCCCCGCCCCAGCCGCCCCGCCGCGCCGCCGTCGCCGGAGCGCGCACGGCGGTCCGCGCTTCCTGCTGGCGCGGCGCAGCGGCGCAACGGGTAAAATCACAGGTTTCTTTTCATATCCTCACTAACCTCGACCAACATCATGGCCATCGAACGCACCCTCTCCATCATCAAACCCGACGCCGTCGCCAAGAACGTGATCGGCCAGATCTACAGCCGCTTCGAGGCCGCGGGTCTCAAGATCGTCGCGGCCAAGATGGTGCATCTGTCGCGCCGCGAGGCCGAGCAGTTCTACGCGGTGCACAAAGAGCGCCCGTTCTTCAAGGATCTGGTGGACTTCATGGTCTCCGGGCCGGTGATGGTGCAAGTGCTCGAAGGCGAAAACGGCATCGCCAAGAACCGCGAGCTGATGGGTGCGACCGACCCCAAGAAGGCCGCGCCGGGCACCATCCGCGCCGACTTTGCCGACAGCATCGACGCCAACGCGGTGCACGGCTCCGACGCGCCCGAGACCGCCGCCGTCGAGGTCGCGTTCTTCTTCCCGGGCATGGCCATTTACTCGCGCTGATCATGCCATGACGGCCAATTTGCTCGATTTCGACCTCGAGGGGTTGGCCGCTTTTTGCGAGCGGCTCGGACACCAGCGTTTCCGAGCCGTGCAGCTCTTTCGGTGGATCCACCAACGAGGGGTGGCGCGCTTCGAGGAGATGACCGACCTCGCGCGCGACTTGCGCGAGCGGCTGCCCTCGGTGGCGCGGGTGCAGGGCTTGCCCGTGCTGGCCGAGCAGGCATCGGCCGACGGCACCATCAAGTGGCTCTTCGACGTCGGCGATGGCAACGCGGTGGAGGCGGTCTATATCCCCGAAGACGACCGCGCGACGCTGTGTATATCCAGCCAAGCGGGCTGCGCGGTGGGGTGTCGCTTCTGCTCCACCGGACACCAAGGATTCAGCCGCAATCTGACGACGGGCGAGATCCTGGCGCAATTGTGGTACGCCGAGCACGAGTTGCGTCGGCGCTTGCAGACCCGCGAGCGCGTCATCTCCAACGTGGTGATGATGGGCATGGGCGAGCCGCTGCAAAACTATGCTGCGCTCATCCCGGCGCTGCGCGTGATGCTCGACGACCATGGCTACGGCCTGTCGCGGCGGCGCGTGACGGTCTCGACCTCGGGCGTGGTGCCGATGATGGAGCGCCTGGCGCAAGACTGCCCGGTGGCGCTGGCGGTGTCGCTGCACGCGCCCGACGACGCGCTGCGCGACCGCTTGGTGCCGCTCAATCGCAAATACCCGCTGCACGAGCTGATGCAGGCGTGTCGCCGCTACCTGCCTGCGGCGCCGCGCGATTTCGTCACGTTCGAATACTGCATGCTCGACGGCATCAACGACACGCTCACGCATGCCGACGCGCTGGTCGCGCTGGTGCGCGAGCACGGGGTGCCGTGCAAGATCAACCTGATACCGTTCAATCCGTTTCCCGCGTCGGGTCTGAGGCGCTCGCCGCGTCTTGCCGTCAAGGCGTTCGCGGATCGCCTCAACGCCGCCGGCATCGTGACCACCATCCGCAAGACGCGGGGCGACGACATCGATGCCGCGTGTGGACAGCTCGCCGGGGATGTGCAGGATCGCACCCGTGTCGTGCAACGCCTGGCGCGCCGTGGTGAGGATCTGGCCGTGGTGCGGGTGCAGCGCCCGCAAGGGGCGCGGGAGGTGGCGCCATGAGGGCGGCGGGGAGCGTCGCAGTGCGAGGGCGCGTGCTGTGGCTGGTATGCGGCCTCGGGGTGCTGCTAGGCGCGCTGGCGGGCTGCGCCGGCGCGGGGGGGGGTGTGGCGGTGAATGCGGGGCGCGATTGGATCACGGAGTCAGACGAGCCGCCGGCGCGCAAACGCGCCCGCACGCGCCTGGAGTTGGCGACGGGTTATTTCGAGCAGGGCCAGTGGGTCATCGCGCTCGACGAGGTCAAGCAGGCCATCGCGGCCGATCCGACCTATGCGGCGGCGTTCAACCTGCGCGGGCTGATCTATACCCAGCTGCGGGATTGGCGGCTGGCCGAAGAAAGCTTTCAGCAGGCGCTGCGGCTCGACCCGCGGGATGGCGACGCGTGGCACAACCTGGGCTGGATGTATTGCCAGGATGGCCGCTGGGCGCCGTCGTTCGACGCATTTCGGCGTGCGCTGGACACGCCCGGCTATCGATCTGCCGCGCGCTCCTGGATGGCGCTGGGTGTCTGTCAGGCACGCGCAGGGCAGGCCGACGCGGCCGAGCGCAGCCTGCAACGCGCGTTCGAGCTGGAGCCCGGCAACCCCGTCGTGCTGTACAACCTGGCGCTGCTGCTGCATCAGCGGGGTGACGCCGAGCGGGCACGGTTCTACATTCGACGGCTGAACAATTCCGAGCTGGCCAATGCCGAGTCGTTGTGGCTGGGCATCAAGATCGAAAACCGGCTGGGCCAGCGCGACATCGCCCAGCAGCTTGGCGAGCAGCTCAAACGTCGTTTCCCGGCCTCGCGCGAGGCCGATGCCTACGAGCGAGGGGCGTTTCATGAGTGACGTGCCGCCGTCCCAGTCGCAGACCTCTGCCCACGCCGCCGGTGAAATGCTTCGGCAGGCGCGCGAGCGTGCGGGAGTGCACATCGCCGCGCTGGCGGCCACGCTGAAAGTGCCGGTGCAACGGCTGGAGGCACTGGAGCAGGGCAGGACCGATGCCTTGCCCGACGCGACGTTTGCGCGCGCGCTGGCCTTGAGTGTGTGTCGGGTGCTCAAGATCGATCCGGCGCCCGTGCTGGCGGCGTTGCCGGCGGGTGCGCCGGCCCAGCTTGCCCGGCCGACGGACGCGCTGGACACACCGATGCCGCGCGATGGCGCGTCACCGTTTGGCGATGGTGTGCGCGCCGCTCGGCGGCTGCCGCTGTGGGTGGCGCTGGCACTGCTGGTCTTGGCGGCGGTGTTGTGGTTCGTGCTGCCGTCCGGCGACGGCGCGCCGGGGGCCGAGACGACGCAGTCGGGCCCGGCTGCGCCGAGTGCGGCAGTGCCGACCGCCCCAGCGACGGCCGTTGACGCGGTGGGCGCTCCACCAGTGCCGTCGAGTGCCGCGGTCGGGCCCTCGACCGTGGTCGCCGCCCCTGTGGTGATCGGGGAGACGCCCCCGCCAGCCCCCCAGCCAGCGGCAACGGATCGGCCGCAGCCATCCGCGACCGCCAACGGGCCCGACGCAGCGGCGCGGATCGAGGTGCGGGCGGCGAGTTGGGTCCAGGTCATCGGGGCCTCCGGCCGTGTCTTGCTGCAGCGCACCATACAGCCGGGTGAGGTGATTCGTATCGACGAGGATTTGCCGCTGGCGGTCACCATTGGCCGTGCCGATGTCACCGACGTCGTCGTTCGGGGGCGTCCCTTCGACCTGGGTCCGGTGACCCGCAACAATGTCGCCCGATTCGAGATTCGCTGACCGCCCATGACCGCCATCGAACCCCCGCGTGCCGCGGGCGTACCCACTGTGAACACTGAGCGGCCGATCCCGTTGGGCGCGCCTGCGCCGCGGCGTACACGCCAGGGCGTCATCGCCTGGGGTGACCACCGCGTCACGGTCGGTGGCAGTGCGCCGATCCGCGTGCAGTCCATGACCAACACCGACACCGCCGACGTGATCGCTACCGCGATCCAGGTCAAGGAGCTGGCGCAGGCGGGATCCGAGTTGGTGCGCATCACGGTCAACAACGACGAGGCCGCCCGGGCGGTGCCCCACATCCGCGAGCAGCTCGACCGCATGGGCGTGTCGGTGCCACTGATCGGTGACTTCCATTTCAACGGGCACCGCTTGTTGGCCGAATACCCGGCCATGGCGCAGGCGCTGTCCAAGTACCGCATCAACCCCGGCAACGTCGGCCGCGGCGAAAAGAAAGACCGTCAATTTGCGCAGATGGTCGAAGCCGCGCTGCGGTGGGGGCGGCCGATCCGCATTGGCGTCAACTGGGGCAGTCTCGACCCGGAACTGCTCGGCCAGCTGATGGATGACAACGCCCGTCGGCCCCAGCCCTGGGATGCGCGCCAGGTGATGTACGAAGCACTCATCACCTCCGCGCTGGCCTCGGCTGAGCGTGCCATCGAGATCGGCATGGCACCGGAAAATATCGTGCTGTCGTGCAAGGTTAGCAACGCGCAGGATCTGATTGCCGTATACCAAGAGCTGGCACGGCGCTGCGATTACCCGCTGCACCTGGGGCTGACCGAGGCCGGCATGGGCACCAAGGGCACGGTCGCCTCGGCAGCGGCGTTGGCGGTGCTGCTGCAGCAGGGCATTGGCGACACGATTCGCGTCAGCCTCACGCCACAGCCGGGCGAGCCGCGCACGCAGGAGGTGGTGGTGGCGCTCGAGATCCTGCAGGCGCTGGGGTTGCGCGCCTTCGTGCCCAGCGTGACCGCGTGTCCCGGGTGCGGGCGCACCACGAGCACGGTGTTTCAGGAACTGGCCAAGCAGATCGACGACCACCTGCGCGCGGCCATGCCGGTCTGGCGCAGCCGCTACCCTGGTGTCGAAAACCTCAGGGTCGCCGTCATGGGCTGCATCGTCAACGGGCCGGGTGAGAGCAAGCATGCCGACATCGGTATCAGCTTGCCAGGTACCGGTGAGGCCCCCGCAGCACCGGTGTACGTCGATGGTCAAAAGGTCGCCACGCTGCGCGGTGAGCGCATCGCCGAGGAGTTTCGCCAAATCGTCGAAGACTACGTTGCCCGCCGTTTCGGGAGCGGGGCGGGCTGAGCGTGGGGCCTGCTGGCAGGACCTTCCCCGTTTTTCTTCCGATCGCCGCTGCGTTGGTGGCAGCGGCGCCGTTGTGAATCGATATGACCGACAAAATCACCGCCGTCAAAGGCATGAACGACATCGTTGCGCCCGACTCCGCGCACTGGGAGTGGCTGGAGGCGCGCGTGCGCGAATGGTTCGCGCGCTATGGCTACCGCAACATCCGTACCCCCATCGTCGAGCCGCTGGCGCTGTTCGTGCGCGGCCTGGGAGAAGTCACCGACATCGTCGAAAAAGAGATGTACGCTTTCGAGGACCGGCTCAACGGCGAGCAGCTTGCGCTGCGCCCCGAGGGCACGGCCGGTGTGGTGCGCGCGGTGGTGGAGCATTCGCTGCTGTACGACGGCCCCAAGCGCCTGTACTACATGGGGCCGATGTTTCGGCATGAACGACCCCAGCGTGGCCGTTACCGCCAGTTTCATCAGATCGGCGTCGAGGCGCTGGGGCTGGCCGGCCCGGAGGCCGATGCCGAGCTGATCGCCATGGCCGCCGACCTGTGGCGCGAACTGGGGCTGCAGGACGTGACGCTCGAGATCAACACGCTGGGCCAGCCGCCCGAGCGGCAGGCGCACCGGCAGGCGCTCATCACGTATTTCGAGCAGCATCGGGACCAGCTCGACGCCGATGCCCAGCGACGCCTCTACACCAACCCGCTGCGCATTCTGGACACCAAAAACCCCGCCATGCAGGCGCTGGTGGAGGGGGCACCGCGGCTGCTCGATCACCTCGGCTCCGGGTCGCTCGCGCATTTCGATACCGTGCGCCGCTTGCTCGACGCCATGGGCATCGCCTATCGCGTCAATCCACGCCTGGTACGCGGGTTGGACTACTACCACCACACGGTGTTCGAGTTCGTCACCCAGTCCCTGGGCGCGCAGGGCACGGTCTGCGCCGGCGGGCGCTACGACGGGCTGACGGCCGAGGTGGGCGGCAAGTCCGCACCCGGCGTGGGCTGGGCCATGGGCGTCGAACGGGTCTTGGAGCTGCTCAAAACCCAGCAGCGCCTGCCGTCGGTGCCGGTGCCGGACGCCTACGCCATCGTGCCCGACGCAGCCGCATGGCCGCAGGTCATGCCCGTGCTGCGCGTTTTGCGTGCCGCGGGCGTGTCCGTGCTCATGCACGCGAGCGGCCCGGACGGGCTGGGGAGCATGAAGTCGCAGTTCAAAAAAGCCGACGCCAGTGGGGCGCGCTTCGCGCTCATCTTCGGGGGCGACGAACTCGCGGCGGGGCAGGTGGCGATCAAGCCCTTGCGGGCCGGTGCCGACGGCACCGTGGGCGCCCAGACCACGCGGCCGTTGGCGCGCGTGGCCGATTGGGCGTCCGAGCTGCGTGCCCCGAGCACCCCGCGCACGGCGGCCTGAGCGCGCCCTCTACAATCCTCGCTACATTCATTTTTCTACGGCTCACGCATGGCGTCGCATTACGACCTCGAAGAACAGGAACAGATCGCGCAACTCAAGGCGTTCTGGGCCCGGTATGGCAACGCGATCACCTGGCTGCTGATCGTCGTGCTGGGTAGTTATGCTGCCTACCACGGCTGGCAGTTTTGGCAGCAGCGCCAAGCGGTGCAGGCGGCGGGGTTGTTCGATGAGTTGGAGCAAGCGGCGCGAGCGGCCGACATCGAGCGCGTGCGCCGCGCCTGGGCCGATTTGCAGGCGCAGGTGCCCCGCACCACCCAGGCCCAGCACGGGGCGTTGCTCGCGGCGCGCGTGCTGGCCGAAGCCGATCAGGCCAACGACGCCCGCGCCGCGCTGCAGTTCGTCATCGACCGCGGGCGCGACGAGGCGCTGGTCGCCGTGGCGCGCCTGCATCTCGCGGGGCTGGAGATCGACGCGGGCAACCTGGAGTCGGCGCAGCGGGTGCTCGACGCTCGCGTGCCCGAGGCGATGCGTCCCTGGTGGGCCGACCGGCGTGGGGACCTGCTGCAGCGACAGGGGCAGACCGATGCTGCGCGCAGTGCGTACCTGGAGGCGTGGCGCGGCATGGACGGCGCGCTCGGCTACCGGGCCATCGTCGAGGCCAAGCTCAACGCACTGGGTGTCGATCCGACCGCCGAACCGGAGGCCAAGCCGTGAACTTCTTTGACCGCCCATTTTTCGCCCCCACGCGCCGCCTCGCGTTGGGGCTGACCGGGGTGCTGCTGGCGCTGACCGTGGCCGGGTGCGCCTCGGGCTCGCGCAAGCCGCAACCCACCCCGCTGGAGCCTGTCGTCGCGCTGGTGCCCGCGCGGCAAGTCTGGACGCAGGCGATCGGCCCCGTCGATCCCCTGCTGGTGCCCGCCGTGCACGGGGGTGCGGTGGCGCTGGCCAATGCCGCCGGTACGGTCACGGTGCTCGAGGGCGAGACCGGGCGCGTGCGCTGGCGTGCCGAAGCCGGCGCGCCGATGGGCGCGGGCGTCGGCTTCGACGGGCGCCGCGTGGCGCTGGTGACGCGCGCCAATGACCTCGTCGTGCTCACCGAACGGGGCGTGGCATGGCGCCAGCGCCTGCCGTCGCGAACCTTCACGCCGCCGTTCGTGGCGGGAGAGCGGGTGTTCGTGCTCGGCGGTGACCGTTCCGTCGCCGCCTTTGACGCGCAGTCGGGCGCGCGCTTGTGGTCGCAGGCGCCACGCGGCACCGAGCCCCTGGTGCTGCAGCAAGCGGGGGTGATCGGCGCCGTCGGCAACACGCTGGTCGTGGGCATCGGTGGCCGCTTGGTGGGGCTCGATCCCGACGATGGGCGCGTGCGCTGGGAGGCTCCCGTGGGCCGCTCGCGCGGCGCCAACGAGATCGAACGGCTGGTCGATCTGGTGGGCCGCGTGGGACGCGACGGCGACGTGCTGTGCGTGCGGGCCTTTCAGTCCGCCGTCGGCTGTGTGGACGCTGCCAGCGGGCGCACGCTGTGGACCCAGCCGGCCGACGGCGCCACCGGCGTGCAAGCCGACGCCGAGCGTGTCTACGCCGTCGAGGCCAACGGGCGCGTGATGGCGCTGCGCCGCAGCGACGGCGCGCGCGTGTGGACCAACGAGCGGCTGCTGCACCGGGGGGTGTCGGCGCCGCTGGCGCTCGGGCGTTCGCTGGCGGTGGGTGACGCGCAGGGCTTCGTGCACCTGCTGTCGCGCGCGGACGGTTCCTTCCTCAACCGCCTGCCGACCGATGGGTCGGCCATCGTCGAGGGGCCGGTGCTCGTGGGCAACACCTTGGTGGCCGTCACCCGCAACGGCGGGGTTTTTGCGTGGCGTCCCGAATGACCGGATTCAAGCCCGTCGTCGCCCTCGTCGGACGGCCCAACGTGGGCAAGTCCACGCTGTTCAACCGCATCACCAAGAGCCGCGACGCGATCGTGGCCGACATGCCGGGCCTCACGCGCGACCGGCATTACGGCAATGCGCGGCTGGGGCGGCGCGAATTCATCGTCATCGACACCGGTGGCTTCGAGCCCGACGCGGAAAGCGGCATCTACCGCGAGATGGCCAAGCAAACCCGGCAGGCGGTGGCGGAGGCCGACGTGGTCATCTTCGTCGTCGATGCGCGCGCCGGTTTGAGTGCGCAGGATCACGATATCGCGGACTATTTGCGTCGGCTGGCCAAGCCCTGCTTGCTGGTGGCCAACAAGGCCGAGGGCATGCGCGAAGGCGCGCAACTAGCCGAGTTCTACGAACTGGGCTTGGGCGAGGTGATCCCGGTGTCGGCAGCGCACGGGCAGGGCGTGCGTTCGATGATCGAGGCCGCACTCGACCGGCTGCATTGGCCCGACGAGACACAGGAGGCGCTGCCCCCCGCCGAGCAGGATGCGGTCATTCGGCTGGCGGTCGCGGGTCGCCCAAACGTGGGCAAATCCACGCTCATCAACGCTTGGCTCGGCGAAGAGCGCTTGGTCGCGTTCGATCTGCCGGGGACCACGCGTGACGCGATCCGTGTTCCGTTCGAGCGCGACGGGCACCGCTTCGAGCTCATCGACACGGCCGGTCTGCGCCGCAAGGGGCGCGTATTCGAGGCGGTCGAGAAGTTTTCCGTCGTCAAGACACTGCAGGCGATCGAAAACGCGCACGTCGTGCTGCTGCTGCTCGACGCCACGCAGGGCGTCACGGAGCAAGACGCCCACATCGCCGGCTATATCCTGGACAGCGGTCGCTCCGTGGTGCTGGCAGTCAACAAGTGGGACGCGGTGGATGACTACCAGCGCCAGCTGCTGCAGCGCTCGATCGAGGCGAGGCTCGCGTTTCTGAAGTTTGCTCCGCTGCACACGATCTCGGCGCGCAAGCGGCAGGGCATCCAGGCGCTGTGGAAGTCGATCGCGCGCGCCTACGAGTCGGCGATGGTCAAGATGCCAACCCCAGTGCTGACCCGGCTGCTGCAGGAAGCGGTGGCGTTTCAGGCGCCGCCCAAGAGTGGAATGTTTCGGCCCAAGCTGCGCTACGCGCATCAGGGGGGGCAAAACCCGCCGGTCATCGTCATCCACGGCAACTCGCTCGAACACGTGGGCGATGCCTATCGGCGCTACCTGGAGGCGCGCTTTCGCAAGGCGTTCGACCTCGTCGGTACACCGTTGCGCATCGAGTTCAAGACGCAGGACAATCCCTACCGCTGACGCGCCGATCCCAGGCGCACGGCGGGCTGGGCGCTTTTGTGGTAACTTCGGCGTCCCCCATTTTTTCCTTGAACGGAACACGGAAGATATCGTGAGCAACAACAAAGGCCAACTCCTGCAGGACCCGTTTCTGAACCAACTGCGGCGCGAGCACGTGCCGGTGTCGATCTACCTGGTCAACGGCATCAAGTTGCAGGGACAGATCGAATCCTTCGACCAGTACGTGGTGCTGCTGCGCAACACCGTCACGCAGATGGTGTACAAGCACGCCATCTCCACCATCGTGCCGGGTCGCCCGGTGCAATTCACGGTGGGGCAGCCCGCTGAGGCGTCTTCGGCGTCGTGACGAGCGCCCCGCCGGTCACCCCATCGAACGTGGCCCCGGGCGTCATCCTGGTTGGCGTCGACATCGGGCAGCCGTCGTTCGACGCCACTCTCGACGAGCTGGCCCAGTTGGCCGAGTCGGCCGGCTACCGGGTTTGTGACAAAGTCGTCTGCCGCCGGCGCGCGCCCGATGCGGCGCTGTACGTCGGCTCCGGCAAAGCGGACGAGATCGGGGCGCTGGCGGCGGCCCACGGTGCCAGTGAAGTCCTGTTCGACCAAGCGCTCAGCCCGGCGCAGCAGCGCAACCTCGAGCGCCACTTGAAGATGCCGGTCAACGACCGCGTGTTGTTGATTCTGGACATCTTCGCCCAGCGCGCGCGCAGCCACGAGGGCAAGCTGCAGGTCGAGCTGGCCCGGCTGCAATACCTGTCGACGCGGCTCGTGCGGCGCTGGTCGCACCTGGAGCGGCAAAGCGGCGGCATCGGGCTGCGCGGCGGCCCCGGCGAGACGCAGATCGAACTCGACCGGCGCATGATCGCCGAGGCCATCGCCCGCACGCGCGAGCGGCTCGAGCGCGTCAAGCGCCAGCGCCGCACGCAGCGGCGCCTGCGTGAGCGGCGCGGCGCGTTCAATGTTTCGCTGGTGGGCTACACCAACGCCGGCAAGTCCACGCTGTTCAACGCGCTGGTCAAGGCGCGCGCCTATGCGGCCGACCAACTGTTCGCCACGCTCGACACCACCACCCGCCAGCTCTACCTGGGCGAGGTCGGCTGCAGCGTGTCACTGTCGGATACCGTGGGCTTCATCCGTGATCTGCCACACACGCTGGTCGAAGCGTTTGCCGCCACCCTGCAAGAGGCGCGCGACGCCGACCTGTTGCTGCACGTGGTCGATGCGTCCAATCCGCAGCATCCCGAGCAGATCGACAACGTCATGCAGGTGCTGCACGAGATCGGCGCTGCCGAGATCCCGCAGATCCTGGTGTTCAACAAGATCGACGCCCTGCCACCCGAGCGGCGGCCGCAGCATCCGCGTGATGTCACGGAACTCGAGGGGCGTGCGGTGACTCGGGTGTTTGTGAGCGCCCACACGGGCGAGGGCTTGGGACTTCTGCGCCAAGCCGTGGCCGAGGCGGTCGCCGCCCGGCTGACGGTGCCGACCCATGACGAGGGTGACTCACAATTCGGCACAATAACACTGCCCATCAACGATCCCATCATCCATCCATGAGCGACTTTCCCTCGGACGCCGCGCCCCTCGGACGCGAGCGCACCCCGCATAGGTCGGCGATGCAGCCACGCTGGTGGCATCGTTTGCGTGCGGTGTTCAACCTCAACGACCCCCGCTGGGGGCGTGGTGACGGCGATGGTGAGGGGCGCGGCAGCGACGGCCAGCGCCGGCCTGGCGGCGGTCAGACCCCGCCGGACCTCGACGAGCTGTGGCGCGACTTCAATCGCAAGCTCGGTGGCTTATTTGGTGGCCGTGGCGGTGGCGGCCGTCCGCCTGGTGACGACCGCGGTGGCTGGGGCCGTGGCGACGGCGGCGGGCCGATGCGGCCCGACCCCAAGGGCGCCGGGATCGGCGCCGGCCTGATCGTCGGCGTGGCGGTCTTGATCTGGCTGGGATCGGGCTTTTTCATCGTGCAGGAAGGCCAACAGGCCGTCATCACCCAGTTTGGCCGCTACCACAGCACCGTGGGCGCGGGTTTCAATTGGCGGCTGCCATACCCCATCCAGCGCCACGAAACGGTATTTGTCACCCAGATCCGCTCGGTCGACATCGGGCGCGACGCCATCGTGCGCGCCACCGGCCTGCGCGAGTCGGCCATGCTGACCGAGGACGAAAATATCGTCGAGATCAAGTTCGCCGTGCAGTACCGGCTGAGTGACGCGCGTGCCTACTTGTTCAACAGCCGCGACCCGGACGCAGCCGTGGTCAAGGCCGCCGAGACGGCGGTGCGCGAAGTCGTGGGCAAAATGAAGATGGACGCGGCGCTGGCCGAGGAGCGCGAGCAGATCGCTCCGCGCGTGCGCACGCTCATGCAAAACCTTCTCGATCGCTACAACGTCGGCATCGAGGTCGTGGGTATCAACCTGCAGTCCGGGGGCGTGCGCCCGCCCGAGCAGGTGCAGGCCGCGTTCGACGACGTGCTCAAAGCGGGCCAAGAGCGAGAGCGCGCGAAGAACGAAGCCCAGGCGTATGCCAACGACGTGGTGCCGCGCGCCCGTGGTGCGGCGGCCCGCCTGCTGGAGGAAGCTCAGGGCTACAAAGCGCGTATCGTCGCGCAAGCCCAGGGTGACGCGCAACGCTTCTCGCTCGTGCAGGCCGAGTACGCCAAGGCACCGCAAGTCACCCGCGAACGCATGTACCTCGAGACGATGCAGCAAATCTACGCCAACGTGACCAAGGTGCTGATCGACACGCGCCAGCAGTCCAATCTGCTGTACCTGCCGCTGGACAAGATCATGCAACAGGTTAGCCAGGGGGCATCCGCGTCGGCCGGCGCGGCAGCGGCGACCACCCCCGCGGCAGCCGCAGCGGGTGCGTCGGGTGCCGATGCGCGCAGCCGCGACGACCTGCGCAGCCGCGACCGTGAAGGGCGTTGACCGGAGTCCTACCATGATCAACCGCATCGGATTCATCGCTTCTTCGCTGCTCGTGTTGCTGGCGATTGCCAGCTCCACCCTGTTCGTGGTCGATCAGCGCCAGTTCGGCGTCGTGTTTCAGTTCGGCCAGATTCGCAAGGTGGTCACCGAACCCGGGCTGAACGTCAAACTGCCGCCACCGTTTCAAAACGTGTCGTACATCGACAAACGGCTGCTGACGCTGGAGAGCACCGACACCGAGCCGACGCTCACCGCCGAGAAGCAGCGCGTCGTCATCGACTGGTACGTGCGCTGGCGCATCTCCGACCCCTCGGCCTACATCCGCAACGTGGGGCTCGACGAGCGGGCCGGCGCGGCGCAGCTCAACCGCGTGGTGCGCAACGCCTTCCAACAAGAGGTCAACAAGCGCACGCTGCGCGAGTTGCTGTCCGTCAAGCGCGAGGAGTTGATGGCGGCCGTGCAGCGCGAGGTGCTGGCTGCCGTGCGGGGGGCCGAGAAGCCCTGGGGGATGGACGTGGTGGACGTGCGCATCTCGCGCATCGATTACGCCGAGTCGATCACTCGCTCTGTCTACGACCGCATGGAGGCGGAGCGCAAGCGCGTGGCCAATGAACTGCGCTCGACCGGTTTTGCTGAAGGCGAAAAAATCCGTGCCGAAGCCGACCGCGAACGCGAGGTGCTGCTGGCCGAAGCCTACCGCACGGCACAAAAGATCAAGGGTGAAGGTGATGCCGAGGCGGCGCGCATTTACAGCCAGGCTTTTGGCAAAGACCCGGCGTTCGCTCAGTTCTACCGCAGCCTGGAGGCGTACAAGGCCACCTTCGCCGGCAAGGGCGACGTGCTGATCGTCGACCCGTCGTCCGAGTTTTTCAAGGCGTTCAAGGGAACGGCGGCCGCCGGTGGCCGCTGATTCGGTGCCGCGCGCGGCTGCGCGTCATACGGGGCGGGGCCAGGGTAGAATCCGGCCTTTGCCCGACGTCGAACCACCCATGTCTGCCTGGCTGTTGCCGGACCACATCGCCGATGTGCTGCCCTCCGAGGCGCGCCACATCGAAGATTTGCGCCGTTGCCTGCTCGAAGCCGCCCGCGGCTATGGCTACGAGCTGGTCATTCCCCCGTTGCTCGAGCACCTGGAGTCGCTGCTGACCGGCACTGGCGAGGCGCTCGATCTGCAGACCTTCAAGCTGGTGGATCAACTCTCGGGGCGCATGCTCGGCCTGCGCGCCGACACCACACCGCAGGTGGCCCGCATCGACGCCCACCTACTCAACCGGCAGGGGGTCACCCGGCTGTGCTACTGCGGTCCCGTGTTGCACACGCGGGTGGATGCCGCGCATGGCAGCCGCGAGCCGCTGCAGTTCGGCGCGGAGATTTACGGCCACGCGGGGCTCGAGGCCGACCTGGAAGTGCTGGAACTGGCGCTGGATGCGCTGCGTGTCGCGGGCGTGCGGCGTTTGGTTGTCGATCTGGGCGACGTGCGCGTCGTCGATGCGGTGCTCGACGGCTGTGGCGCCACCCCAGTGACGGTGGCGCGTATCCATGCCGCGTTGGCAACCAAGGACGCCGCCACGCTGGCCCGGCTCGCGGCTGGCTTGCCCACGCCCGTCGCGCAAGGGGTGTTGGCCCTGCCCGAGCTGTACGGCGATGCGGCTGTGTTGCTCGCCGCACGGCAGCGACTGCCGGGCGGCGAGCGTTTACAGCGCGCCCTCGACGATCTGGCCTGGCTGGCGGCGCGCTTGCGCGAGCACGCCCCGGACGTCGAAGTCACATTCGACCTGGCGGACCTGCGCGGCTACGCCTACTACACCGGCGTGCGGTTTTCGCTGCTGGGGGCGGGCGAGGGCAGGGCGCCCGAGGAGATCGCCCGGGGGGGGCGCTACGACGAGGTGGGTGCCATCTTTGGGCGTCGGCGCCCGGCGGCGGGTTTTAGCCTCGACATCAAGCAGCTCGTGCGGCTGGTGGCCGCGGCCCCGCTGCGACCGGCGATTCGGGCCCCTTGGCGCCACGACGCCGCGCTGCGGGCCGCGATCGCGCGGCTACGCGCGGCGGGCGAGACGGTCGTGTGCGTGCTGCCGGGTCACGAGCACGAAGTCGATGAATTTGCCTGCGACCGTGAACTGGTGGAGCGCGACGGCGAGTGGCGGGTGCAACCGCTCGCTCCGGCGGGGTGAGCTGGCCGCACGGGGATGGGACCTTCTTTCCAGCAAAACCGATCGAGCGACCGTTTGCGATGAACGACAAGGCTTTTCAGCCCCAGCCGGGGCGCAACGTGGTGGTGGTGGGGACCCAGTGGGGGGACGAGGGCAAGGGCAAGCTGGTCGACTGGCTGACCGAGACCGCGCAGGGGGTGGTGCGCTTTCAAGGCGGGCACAATGCCGGACACACCCTGGTCATCGGTGGCGTCAAGACGGCGCTGCACCTCATCCCCAGCGGCATCATGCGCCCGGGGGTGACGTGCTACATCGGCAACGGGGTGGTGTTGTCGGTGGCCAAGCTGCTGGAGGAAATCGAGGGCCTGGAGCGCGCCGGTGTCGAGGTGCGCTCGCGCCTGCGCATCAGCGAAGCGTGTCCGCTGATCTTGCCGTTTCACGCCGCGGTCGACGTCGCGCGCGAGGTGGCCAAGGAACGGTCAGGCGCGGCCAAGATCGGCACCACCGGTCGCGGCATCGGCCCGGCCTACGAGGACAAAGTCGCGCGGCGCGCGCTGCGGGTGCAAGATCTGCAATACCCAGAGCGCTTCGCGGCCAAGCTGCGCGAGCTGCTCGACTGGCACAACCACGTGCTGACCACGTACTTGGGGTCGGCATCGATCGAGTGGGCGCCGGCGCTGCAGCCCTACCTGGAGGCGGGCCGGGTGCGCTTTGAGCCGGTGTTCGAGGAAGCGATGCGCCATGCCGAGCAGCTGCGCCCCATGATTGCCGACGTGTCGCGTGAGCTCAACGAGGCCCACCGGCAAGGTGCCAACCTATTGTTTGAAGGCGCGCAGGGCACCTTGCTCGACATCGACCACGGCACCTACCCGTTCGTGACCTCCAGCAACTGCGTCGCGGGCAACGCGGCGGCGGGCGCGGGGGTCGGGCCGGGCTTGCTGCACTACGTGCTGGGCATCACCAAAGCATACTGTACGCGCGTGGGCGGCGGCCCGTTCCCGACGGAACTGGACTGGCAAACCGAAGGCACGCCCGGCTGGCACATGGCCACCGTGGGTGCCGAGAAGGGCACCACGACCGGCCGGGCCCGGCGCTGCGGCTGGTTCGACGCCGCGCTGCTCAAGCGCTCGGCGCAGGTCAACGGCCTGTCGGGCCTGTGCATCACCAAGCTGGACGTGCTCGACGGCCTGCCCGAGCTCAAGCTGTGCGTGGGCTACCGGCTCGACGGCCGCGAAATCGATCTGCTGCCGCTGGGGGCCGACGAGATCGAGCGCTGCGAGCCGATCTACGAAACGCTGCCCGGCTGGAGCGAGGCGTCCGCGGGCGTGACGCGCTACGAGGATCTGCCGCTCAACGCACGCCGCTATCTGGAGCGCATCGAAGCCGTGACGGGCGTGCCCATCCACGTCATCTCGACCAGTCCCGATCGGGATCACACGATCCTGGTGCGTCATCCGTTTGCGGCCTAACCCGCCGCTGAGGCTTTTTCATCCGGGGGCTCCCATGCTGACCGAAGACGGCAAGCACCTCTACGTCTCGTACGACGAGTATCACAACCTGATCGAAAAACTCGCGATCCAGATTTATCAGTCGGGTTGGGAGTTCGACACCATTCTGTGCCTGGCCCGCGGTGGCATGCGTCCGGGCGACATCCTCAGCCGCATCTTCGACAAGCCGCTGGCCATCATGTCCACCAGTTCGTACCGCGCCGAAGGCGGCACGGTGCGCGGCCAGCTCGACATCGCGCGCTACATCACGACGCCCAAAGGGGAGATCGCGGGCCGCGTGCTGCTCGTCGATGACCTGGCCGATTCGGGGCACACGCTCAAGGCGGTCATCGAAATGCTGCGCAGCAACTATCCGCCGATTACCGAGCTGCGCAGCGCCGTCCTCTGGACCAAGGCGGTTTCGGTCTTCACACCCGACTATTCGGTCGAATTCCTGCCGACCAACCCCTGGATCCATCAGCCGTTCGAGTGCTACGACAACCTGCGTCCGCAGCAGCTGCTGGCCAAGTGGAAAGTCTGAACCCCTCCGCAGGGATGGGTGAGGCCACCCGGCTGATCCATCACCCCTACCGTGCGCCCTCAGGGTTCGATGCCGTACCCGTGGCGGTGCACAAAGCCTCCACGGTGTTTTTTCCCAACGTGGCGGCCATGCGCGAGCGCCGCTGGCAGGACAAGTCCGGCTACACCTATGGATTGCATGGCACGCCCACCACCTTCGTGCTCGAGGAGCGCCTGGCCACGCTGGAAGGGGGTCGGCACTGCGTATTGACGCCGAGCGGGCTGGCGGCCATCGCCCTGGTGGACTTGGCGCTGCTGCGCAGCGGCGACGAGGTGCTGCTGCCCGACAACGCCTACGGGCCCAACAAAGCGTTGGCCGCGCACGAGCTGGCCCAGTGGGGCATCGGGCATCGCATCTACGACCCGATGGACCCCGCCGACCTGGCGGCGGCGATCACCCCGCGCACACGCCTGGTGTGGCTGGAGGCAGCGGGTTCCGTGACGCTCGAATTTCCCGATCTGCCCGCGCTGCTGGCCGTGGTGCGCGCCGCCAACGCAGGGCGCGAGCGCCCCATCGTGACCGCGCTGGATGACACCTGGGGGGCGGGCGTGGCGCTGCGGCCGTTCGAGCTGGGGGTCGACGCGGCCATGCAGGCCCTGACCAAATACCCCAGCGGTGGCGCCGACGTGCTCATGGGCGCCGTCGTCACGCGCGACGACGCCCTACACCAGATGCTGCTGATGACGCACATGCGCTTAGGGCTGGGCGTGGGCGCCAACGATGTGGAAACCGTGCTGCGCGGTCTGCCCAGCCTGCCGCTGCGCTACCGCGCGCAAGACGCTGCTGCCCGCACGCTGGCAGCCTGGATGCGCGAGCAGCCGCGCGTGGCGCGCGTCTTGCACCCGGCACTGCCCGACTCCCCGGGGCACGCGGCCTGGCAGCGCGACGCGCGCGGGGCCGCCGCGCTCTTTAGCGTCGTGTTCGACGCCGCCGTGAGCCCACCGCAGGTGGATGCGTTTTGCGACGCGCTGCGGCTGTTCCGCCTGGGCTACAGCTGGGCTGGTCCGGTCAGTTTGTGTGTCCCCTATGACGTGCCGACGCTGCGCCAGCGCCCGTGGCCATACGGGCCGCGGCTGGTGCGCTTGGCCGTCGGCCTGGAGGACGTGGACGATTTGCGTGCGGATCTCGCACAGGCGCTTCGAGTGTTACTGTGATGCCGTGAACGGGAGAGTGTGCGAGGCTGGCCCGCTCGGCCTATCGGCGCTTATCCCCGTGGTAGCAGTGGCTGCAACGCCGGCCAGACGTTGTCCAGCAGGATGGGTTGCGCGCGCTCGTTGGGGTGGATGCGGTCGTCCTGAAACAGCGTGGGCGCGTGGGCGACGTCGGCAACGCCGGCCAGGAAGAACGGAACCAGCGCTACTTTCTCCTCGCGCGCCAAGTCGGTGTAGAGGGCGCGAAAGTCGGCGCGGAAGCGCTCGCCGTAGTTGGGGGGCATGTCCATGCCCAGCAGCAACACGCGGGCACCGGCGGCGCGGCTGGCGCGGATCATGGCGCGCAGGTTGTCGCGCGTGCTCTGCAGCGGCAGGCCACGCAGCGCATCGTTGCCACCCAGCTCGATGATGACGACGGCGGGCCGGTGCTGCGCCAGCAGCGCCGGCAGGCGCGAGCGGCCGCCCGCGGTGGTGTCGCCGCTGACGCTGGCGTTGACCACGCGCACGCGCCGCCCCGCCTGCGCCAGCCGCCGCTCCAGCAGCGCCACCCAGCCGCTGCCGCGTGCCAGGCCATACTCGGCACTCAGTGAGTCGCCTACCACCAGCACCACGGGTGTGGAACCTGCGGCCTGGGCGTGCGCTCTGACTGGCAAGCACGCCAGCGCCAGCGCGCCCAGCAGCAGCGCGTTACAGTCTCGTCGATTCACTCCAAACCGCCTTTCATGTCCACATCCATCATCACGGTGCAGCGCCTGTCCAAATCGGTCACGGACGCCACGGGCACGCTGCACATCTTGCACGAGGTCGATTTCTCCGTTGCCGCCGGTCAGACGCTGGCCATTGTGGGTGCGTCTGGCTCGGGCAAGAGCACATTGCTGTCGCTCATCGCGGGGTTGGATACGCCCACAACGGGCACGGTTCACCTCGGCGGTGTCGACATTTTCGCGCTGGACGAAGACGCCCGCGCGGCGCTGCGCGCGCGCCAGGTCGGCTTCGTGTTCCAGAGCTTTCAGTTGCTGGCCAACCTGACCGCACTGGAAAATGTCATGCTGCCGTTGGAGCTGGCCGGGCGGCGTGATGCGCGCGCGGCGGCGCGCCGCATGCTCGAGCGCGTGGGCCTGGGCGAGCGGCTGGGGCACTACCCCCGGGTGCTCTCCGGCGGGGAGCAGCAGCGTGTGGCGCTGGCGCGCGCGTTCGTCGTCGAGCCGGCCGTGCTGCTGGCCGACGAACCGACTGGCAGCCTGGACCACGCCACGGGTGAGCGCGTGATGCAGCTGATGTTCGACCTCAACCGCGAGCACGGCACGACGCTGGTGTTGGTGACGCACGACCCGGCGATCGCCGCACGCTGCGAGCGGCGCATCGCGATCGAAGCCGGGCGCGCCCGCGAATGGGTGCCGGGCGCATAATCGCGCCCCATGGCTTCCGAACCCAAAATCCTGTTTGGCTTTCACGCCGTGGGCGTGCGGCTCAAGATCGCACCGACCACCGTGTTGGAGGTCTATGTCGACCCTGCCCGACGCGACGCGCGCATGCGCCAATTCCTGCAGCGTGCGCAAGAGGCGGGCGTGCGCGTCATCGAGGCCGACGGGGCGCGGCTGGCCCGGCTGGCGGGCGGTGGGCATCACCAGGGCGTGGTGGCGCGTGTGCATCCGGTCGAACAGGCCCGCACGTTGGACGATTGGCTGGACCAGCTGGAGGCCCGCTCCGAGGCCGAGCGCCGGGCCGATCCGCCCCTGCTACTGGTGCTCGACGGCGTGACGGACCCCCACAACCTGGGGGCTTGCCTGCGCGTGGCCGACGGGGCAGGGGCACACGCCGTCATCGCGCCCAAGGACCAGTCCTGTGGCCTGAACGCCACGGTGGCCAAGGTGGCCAGCGGGGCGGCCGAGACGGTACCGTTTTTTCTGGTGACCAACCTCGCGCGCGCCTTGGAGGGACTCAAAGAGCGGGGCATCTGGGTGGTCGGCACCAGCGACGATGCGCCGCGCACGCTGTATCAGTACGACTGGCGCGGGCCCGCTGCGGTGGTGATGGGGGCCGAGGGCAAGGGCATGCGCGCACTGGTGCGCCGCACGTGCGACGAGCTCGTGGCCATCCCCATGCGCGGGGCGGTGGAGAGCCTCAACGTCTCGGTGGCCAGCGCCGTCTGTCTGTACGAGGCCGTGCGCCAGCGCCTGGGCTTGGATGCGTCGCACGGTCGTTGAGCGGGCGGGCGCCATCGGCCGCCCGTGCCGAGGCCGGGAAATCCCCGCTGGGCGTGCCGGCTCGAGCGCTCTACAATGCCCCGCGGGGTGTCGTGCAGTCGCGCGGCAGCAGGTGCAGCCATCGTCTCAGGAGTCCGTGACGTGCAGTCCACGAAGGCCAACCGGGCCGAACCATCCGATGCCGAGTCGCCGTCGGCCGGCACGCCGACGGTGCGTGTCATCAAGAAGTATCCCAATCGCCGCTTGTATGACACCGATTCGTCGTCCTACATCACGCTCAGTGACGTGAAGGCGCTGGTGATGCAGGGCGAGCCGTTCGTCGTGCGCGATGCCAAGACCGGTGAGGACCTCACGCGCGCCATCCTGCTGCAGATCATTCTGGAGGAGGAGACGGCCGGTGTGCCCCTATTCTCGGAGAAGATGCTCGCCAACATCATCCGTTTCTACGGCCATGCGATGCAGGACTTCATGGGCTCGTACCTGGAGCGCAACTTGCAGATCTTCATGGAGCTGCAGCAGAAGATGGCCGAGCAGGCCAAGGAGCTGACGCCCGAGCTGTGGCAGCAGTTCATGGCCGCGCAACCGCCGTTGGCCATGAGCCATTTTTTTGCCCAGCAACAAAAGGCCTTTGTCCAAATGCAGGAGCAGATGCTCAGCGCGTTCGGCATCAAGCGTCCGCATTGACCATCCGGGCGCAGTCATCGGGGGCGGTGCAAACCCGTATCGACCTGAGACAATACGGGGATGTCCACCCCGACCTCCGAACCCACGATTGGCGAGCGGCCCGCCGCGGCTGCACCCACCATCGGTTTTGTCAGCCTGGGTTGTCCCAAGGCATTGACGGACTCCGAGCTCATCCTCACGCGTCTGAGCGCCGAGGGCTACCGCACCAGCAAGACCTATCAGGACGCCGATCTCGTCATCGTCAACACTTGCGGCTTCATCGACGACGCCGTCAAGGAGAGCCTGGACGCCATCGGCGAGGCGCTGCGCGACAACGGCAAGGTCATCGTCACCGGCTGCCTGGGCGCACGTGCCAACGAGCATGGTGACAACCTGGTGCGGTCGCTGCACCCGGCCGTGCTGGCGGTCACCGGCCCGCACGCCACCGACGAGGTGTTGGCGGCGGTGCACGCGCACGTGCCCAAGCCGCACGATCCCTTCGTGGACTTGGTGCCCCCGCCGCGCAACGCCATCGATGGTGTCGGAGTCAAGCTCACCCCGCGCCACTACGCCTACCTCAAGATCAGCGAGGGTTGCAACCACCGCTGCACGTTTTGCATCATCCCGTCCATGCGGGGTGATCTGGTCAGCCGGCCCATCGGCGACGTGCTGACCGAGGCGCGGCGCTTGTTCGAAGGCGGCGTCAAAGAGCTGCTCGTCATCAGCCAGGATACGTCCGCCTACGGGGTGGACGTGCAGTACCGCACGGGTTTTTGGGAGGGCCGCCCGATTCGCACCCGCATGCTCGATCTGGTGCGCGAGCTGGGGATGCTGGCGCGTGCGCATGGCGCCTGGGTGCGGCTGCACTACGTCTACCCCTACCCGCACGTGGACGAGGTGGTGCCGCTGATGGCCGAGGGGTTGGTGCTGCCGTATCTGGATGTGCCGTTCCAGCACAGCCACCCGGACGTGTTGCGGCGCATGAAGCGCCCGGCCAGCGGCGAGCGCAACCTGGAGCGCATCCGCCGTTGGCGCGAGATCTGTCCCGAGCTGGTGGTGCGTAGCACCTTTATCGGCGGCTTTCCGGGCGAGACGGAGGAGGAGTTTGCCCATCTGCTCGACTTCGTGCGCGAGGCGCAGATCGACCGGGCGGGCTGTTTTGCCTACTCGCCGGTGCAGGGGGCGGCGGCCAATGCGCTCCCGGGGGCTTTGCCCGATGCGGTGCGTGAGGAGCGCCGGGCCCGATTCATGGCGGTGGCGGAGGCCGTGGCGATCGAACGCCTGCAGCGCCGCGTGGGCGCGACCATGCAGGTGTTGGTGGACCAGGCGGTTGGGCTGGGCAAGAAGGGCGGGGTGGGCCGCAGCTACGCCGATGCGCCGGAGATCGACGGCACGGTGCAATTGCTGCCGCCGGAGAAGCTGAGCAAAACGTACCGCGCGGGGGAGTTCATCCGGGCCCGGATCGTGGCTGCCCAAGGGCACGACTTGGTGGGTATCCCGGTCTGATGGGGCGGCCTGCCGTTGGTGGCGGGCCGCGGGCACAAAAAAACCGGCTGTCACACGAGCCGGTTTTTCGTTCGTCTGTCACTGGTGCCCAGGAGAGGACTCGAACCTCCACGCCTCTCGGCGCTAGTACCTGAAACTAGTGCGTCTACCAATTCCGCCACCTGGGCGCACCGGACAGCCCGAAATTATAACAACTTTTTACCGTTGACCGCCCGTCACGGCGAGCCTGGCTCGCGGTATGATCAGGGCCTTGTCAGGCGCGACTGATGCACTTCACCACGTGTGATGTGTCAGCACTGACAAGCCGACGGTTTGCCTTTGGTGCCCAGGAGAGGACTCGAACCTCCACGCCTCTCGGCGCTAGTACCTGAAACTAGTGCGTCTACCAATTCCGCCACCTGGGCTTAAGGAAAGAGCCAAAATTATACACATGACGCGGGCCGCGCCCGCAGGAAACCCATTTGTCCGTGAAAGAAAAGAACCCAGTTGTCCTGACCGAAATCGAAGGGGTGGTCGTTGGCCACCGCGATGGCCACGGCTTCGTCGTGCGCGACGACGGTCAGCCTGACATTTATCTGCCGCCCAACGAGATGCGCGCAGTGCTGCACAAAGACCGCGTGCGCGTGCGCATCGTGCGCCAGGACCGCCGCGGCCGCCCCGAGGGTCGGGTGACGGAGATTCTGGCGCGCGCCGACACCCCCATCATCGGGCGGCTGTTGCACGAAGGCGGTGTCTGGCTGGTGGCGCCGGAAGACAAGCGCTATGGCCAAGATGTGCTCATCCCCAAGGGCGCAACCGGTTCGGCCCAGCCCGGGCAGGTGGTCGTGGTCGAGCTCACCGAGCCACCCGCCCTGTATGGACAGCCTGTGGGACGGGTCAAGGAAGTGCTTGGCGACATCGACGATCCGGGCATGGAAATCGAAATCGCGGTGCGCAAGTACGGAGTGCCGCATATGTTTTCCGAGGCCACGGTGGCCGAGGCGCGCGCCTTGCCGGATCGGGTGCGCGCCACCGACCGGCGCGGCCGTGTCGATCTGACCGACGTGCCGCTGGTCACGATCGATGGCGAGGATGCGCGCGATTTCGACGATGCGGTGTATTGCGAACCGGCGCGCGTCGGTCGCGGCAAGGGCTGGCGGCTGCTGGTGGCGATCGCCGACGTCAGCCACTATGTGCGCAACGGCTCGGCGCTGGATATCGATGCCTATGACCGAGCCACCAGCGTGTATTTCCCGCGCCGCGTCATTCCGATGCTGCCGGAGAAGCTCTCCAACGGGTTGTGCTCGCTCAACCCAGGCGTGGACCGCTTGTGCATGGTGTGTGACATGCTCATCGATGCCAAGGGGCAGGTCCAGGCCTACCAGTTCTACCCCGCGGTGATGCACAGCCACCAGCGCTTCACGTACACCGAGGTGGCGGCCATTCTGCAAAACACGCGGGGACCAGAGGCACAGCGGCATGCAGCCTTGGTGCCTCACCTGCTGAATCTGCACGACGTCTATCGCGCGTTGCTCGCGGCGCGGCAGGCACGGGGCGCGGTGGATTTGGAAACGGTGGAGACGCAGATCGTCTGTGACGAGGCGGGACGCATCGAGCGCATCGAGCCGCGCACGCGCAACGACGCGCATCGGCTGATCGAGGAGGCGATGCTGGCTGCCAACGTGTGCGCTGCCGAGTTCATCGCCACCCACCAGCACCCCTGCCTGTACCGCGTGCACGAGCGTCCGTCGCCGGACAAGGTGGAGATCCTGCGCGAATACCTCAAGGCGTTGGGGGTGCCCTATACCGTGCCGGATTTGCCGACCCCACGCGATTTTCAGGCCATCTCGCAGGCCACGGCGGACCGGCCCGATGCGCCGCAGATCCACCAGATGTTGCTGCGCTCGATGCAGCAGGCCATGTACTCCCCGCACAACGTCGGGCACTTCGGGCTCGCGTTCGAGGCGTACACGCACTTCACCAGCCCCATCCGGCGCTACCCGGACCTGTTGGTGCACCGCGTCATCAAAGCCATCTTGAAAGGCGAGCGCTACCATTTGCCCGAGTTGCCGCTACCGGGCGAGGCGCAGGCCAAGCTGGCCAAGCGGCTGGAGGAGCGCGGCGCGTCCGAGGCGATGAAACGCTCGCGCGGCCGACCGTCGAACGAGGTGCTGGGTTGGGAAGCCGCGGGGCTGCACTGTAGCGCCAACGAGCGCCGGGCCGACGAGGCCAGCCGCGACGTCGAGGCCTGGCTCAAGTGCAAGTACATGCGCGAGCGCCTGGGCGAAGAGTTCACCGGCACCGTCACCGCTGTCACCAGCTTCGGCCTGTTCGTCACGCTCGATACCCTCTATGTCGAGGGGCTGGTGCATATCACGGAACTGGGCGGTGAGTATTTCCGCTACGACGAGCGTCGCCAAGAACTGCGCGGTGAACGCACCGGTGTGCGCTACACGCTCGGCTCCAAGGTCGCGGTACAGGTCAGCCGGGTCGATCTGGATGGCCGTCGCATCGACTTTCGCCTGGTTCGAGACGACGAGATGGCGCCAGAGGCACGCACGGCGCGTGCGGCCATGGGCGGACCAGAGCGCGAGGGGGGCGAGGGCAGCGCCGAGCCGACCCACGGGCGCCGCACGCGCGCCAAGGGGCAGCAGAGCAAATCGGCGCGCGGCGGCGCCAAGCCTGCGGCACAATCGCCAGCGCCACGCCGTGCGCGACACCCGCGCAGCGGGCGTGGTTGAGACTGTCCCGAGTCCCTGCATTCGAGTGTCATGGCCATGCGCATCGTCGTTTTCCTGCTCGATACCGTGTTTTTCTTCCTGGTGGGCGCGGCGCTGCTGCGGGGTTGGATGAATACGCGCCGACTGCGCATGACGGCCCAGCCCGGGCCATTCATCATGGCGCTGACCGACTGGATCGTGCAACCCCTGCGGCGCACGCTGCCACGCGCTTGGCCGCAGTCCACCGTGGACTGGGGCAGTTTTCTGGCGGCGGTGGTGTTGGCGCTGGCGCATGCGGGTCTGCTGCACCTGCTTTGGGGGGGAGCTCTGCCCGGGGTGCAAACCTTGGGCTTTGCGGTCACCGTCCCCGTGCTGGCACTGCAGCTGCTGCTGCGCACGGCTCTGCAGGGTTTGATGGTGTTGCTGCTGGTGTACGCGGTGTTGACGTGGGTGCAGCCGTTTTCGCCGCTCATCGGCACCCTGGGGCGGCTGCTCGATCCGTTGCTCGCCCCGGTGCGCCGGCTGCTGCCCACGATCGGCGGGGTCGATCTGTCGGTGCTGGTGCTGCTGATCCTGCTGCAGATCGGCCTGATGTTGCTGGGCTGATCGGGTTGCGGCGGCAAACGTCCACTCGGGCGAGTTGCACCGCAGGCGTCAGAGGATCCCCTCGAACAACAACACGTCCACCTCGTCACCGACGGCGACCGTGCCCTGGTCGTGGCCCAGCACGATCAGCGCATTGGCTTCGACCATCGAGCGCAGCACGCCCGATCCCTGATTGCCCGTGGTGCGCACGTGCACGCTGCCATCGGCCGCGCGCCAGACGATGCCCCGTTGGTATTCGGTGCGGCCGGGTTTTTTACGCATGACCTCGGCGGCGCGGGCCCGCATCGGCATCGGCAGCGTTGCGCGTGCACCCATCAGGCGCAGCAGCGCCGGCCGTACGAAAGCCAAAAACGTCACCATCACCGCGACGGGGTTGCCGGGCAGGCCGAACAACAGCGTGGGCGGGCGATCATCGCTCTGGCGCAGCCGCCCGACCGCCATCGGTCGCCCCGGGCGCATCGCGATGCGCCAAAACACCACCTCGCCCAAGCGGCGCATCATCGCCTTGGTGTAGTCGGCCTCGCCCATGCTGACGCCGCCGCTGGTGATGACGGCGTCGGCCTGCGCGGCTGCGTGCCGAAATGCCGCTTCCAGCGCGTCGGGCGCGTCGCGCACCACGCCCAAGTCGATCACCTCGACCCCGAGGCGGCGCAACATCGTCCCTACCGTGTAGCGGTTGCTGTCGTAGATGCTCCCCTCGCGCAGCGGCTCACCCAGCGACAGGATTTCGTCACCGGTCGAAAAATATGCCACCCGCACCCGCCGCCACACCGGCACCTGCGCGATACCCAGGCTGGCGATGAGCCCCACCGCAGCGGGCCCGAGCCGCTCACCCGCACGCAACGCCGGCCTACCCGCCGCCAAGTCCTCACCGCGCAGGCGCCGGTGCTCTCCGGGCCGAACCGCACCGGCGGGCACCACGACGCTCCCGTCGGGTCGCACGCGGGCGAACTCGACCGGCACGACGGTATCCAGGCCCTCGGGCATCACCGCCCCGGTCATGATGCGCACGCAGGCATCGTCGGGCACGGGTTGCGTCCAGCGCGGACCGCCCGCGACCACCGTCCCCAAAACGCGCAGCGCGGTGTCGCGGTCGGATGACAGCGCCGCACCGCGGACCGCAAAGCCGTCCATGGCCGCGTTGTCGTGCGGCGGCACGTCGATGGGCGAGAGGATATCTCGCGCCAGCACGCGATCCAGCGCGTCGACCACGGCGACGGTTTCGAGCTCCGCCACCGGCTCGACCATGCGGTGTAGAAAATCGACGACGAGGGGGGCGGGCAGGGCGGCCGGGTCGTAGCCCTGCAGCTCGGCAGCAATCTGTTCCAGGCTTTTCATGAGAAGCAGTGGGATCGTGGCGACGCGCCCGGCGGCGCGTCACGGGTGTTGTGCAGGGGTGGCCGTGGTCTCCAGCGCGTGCAAATCGGCCAGCGTGTTGACATTGGCAAAGGCGAGGGGGTCGTCATTCGGTCGGTCGAACGCCACCGGCACGCAGCGGTGGCGTGCCGTCCAGGCGTCGATCTTGCGTCCCCCTTCGCTCAGAAAGCGGTCCAAATCTTCCAGCAAGTGGGTGCCCAGCAACAAAAAGACGGGTTGCGTGCGTACCCGCCCGTCAGCCTCTGGGCCAGCGGCCATGGCCAAGTCGGCCTGGTGTTCGATCAGGGTCTGGCACATCCGGTCGGCCAGGTCGAGCGGAAAGCGCGGCGCGTCGCACGGCACGGTCAGCACGAATGGCGTTTGCGCATGGGTGAGCGCGGTCAGCATTCCCGCCAGCGGCCCGGCAAAGCCGCCAACGGTGTCGGGCCAGACGGGAACGCCGAACCCCTCGTACGCCCCCAGATGGCGGTTGGCGTTGATCATGACGTCGCCGATCCAGTCGCCGCGCTGCTGGCGCAGGCGCAGCAGTGCGTTCAGGGCCAGCGGCACGCCGCGGTAGGTTTGCAGCCCCTTGTCGATGCCGCCCATGCGGCTGCCCTGACCGCCTGCCAGCACAACGCCGGTGACGCTGCCCGGTACAGGTGATTCCCCCGCGGTCATGCGCTTCATCCCCCGATGTAGCTCATTTCGATGCGGCGTGCAGCGCTGCGCTGTTCCGCCGGCAGCAGGGCGCGCAGTTCGGAGTAACGGTCGTTGCGTCCCTGCCAGATGGCGGCCAGCGACGACGCGATGTCTTCGTCGCTGGCCCCACCGCGCAGCAGGCTGCGCAAGTCATAGCCGCGGTCGGCAAACAGGCACAGATAGACCTTGCCCTCGGTCGACAGACGGATGCGGTTGCAGTCGCGGCAAAAAGCCTGTGTGACGCTGCTGATGAGGCCGATTTCGCCCAATTGGGGATCGTGCCGCCCATCGGGTCCGGCATAGCCCCAGCGTTGGGCGGTCTCGCCCGGCGCGCTCGGCTCCAGCGGCACCAGGGCAAACTCGCGCTGCAGCCGTGCCAGCACGTCGGCACTAGGCAGCACTTCATCCATGCGCCAGCCATTGGTGGCGCCCACGTCCATGTACTCGATGAAGCGCAGCACAATACCACTGCCGCGAAAATGCCGCGCCATGGGGGTGATCTGGTCGTCGTTCGTGCCGCGCTTGACGACCATGTTGACCTTGATCGGCCCCAGCCCAACCGCCTGCGCGGCGGCGATGCCATCGAGTACCTCGCCCACGGGAAAATCGACGTCGTTCATGCGGCGAAAGACGGCGTCGTCCAGTCCGTCGAGGCTGACCGTGACGCGCTGCAGCCCGGCGTCGCGCAGCGCCCGCGCCTTGCGGCGCAGCAGGCTGCCATTGGTGGTCAGTGTCAGGTCCAGCGGCTCGCCCTCGGGCGTGCGCAGGGCAGCCAACTGCTCGATCAGGATCTCCAAGTTTTTGCGCAACAGCGGCTCGCCCCCGGTCAGGCGTAGCTTGCGCACGCCGTGCGCCACGAACAGCCGTGCCAGCCGCGTGATTTCCTCGAACGTCAGCAGCGCCGCGTGTGGCAGATAAGGGTAGTCCTTGGTGAAGACATCCTTGGGCATGCAGTAGCTGCAGCGAAAGTTGCAGCGATCCGTCACGCTGATGCGCAGATCCCGCAGCGGGCGACCCAGTCGGTCCGCGACATGGCCACGTGGCACGATGGGTACGATGGGGCGCGGTGCGCTCAGCGCCGCGATGCGCTGATCGACCAAGGGAATGACACGCTCGGACATGTGCGCTAGATTAGCAGCATTGCGGTGAATGTCCACCGAGACTTACCCGGATCCCGCGTACTCGGCGCGGATGCTGTCACAGGAAATGGGGTTGTGTGATGTGGCGACGCAGACACTGGTTGGTACACATGGCAGGGAGCGTACTGGCAGGCTGGAGTGGCCAGCGGGCCTGGGCCCAACCGGCCGATGTGGCGGCGGCCGAGGCGCGCGCGCCTGCCCTGCCAGCACTGGGCGCGCCATGGCGCGTGCCGTCGATGGAGCGCCTAGACGGCACGCGGTTCGAGCCCGCCGATGCCGAGGGGCGCGTGCTGGTGCTGTACTGGTGGGCCAGCACCTGTCCGTTTTGTGCGGTGACGTCGCCGCACATCGAGCGCTTCTGGCGCACTCACGCCACACAGCCCGGCTGGCTGTTGCTGGGCTTGTCCATCGACCGCACGGCCGACGCCGCGCGGCGCTACCTGCAACAGCGCGGCTACACCTTTCCGAGCGCCTGGGTGACGCCGGAGGTACAGCGTGCCATGCCCAAGCCCAAGGGGCTGCCCATCACGCTGGTGCGTGGGCGTGACGGCCGCATCGTCATGGCCGAGCGTGGACAGCTCTTCCCCGAGGATGTGGAGGGCATCGCGCGCTTTTTGACCTGATGGGGCGTCAGTTTGGTGCCAGTAAAATAAACCACAATCGCCAGTCGTTCTGCTATCTACCCCTTCGCTTGTCATGGCTTTCAATCAAGTTACCCCAGGCAACAAAGTCCCCGACGCCTTCAACGTCATCATCGAAATCTCGATGCATGGCGAGCCGATCAAGTACGAAGTCGATAAGGCCTCGGGCGCGATCTTCGTCGATCGCTTCATGAACACCGCGATGCACTACCCGGCCAATTATGGGTACGTGCCCCAAACCATCGCCGGCGATGGCGACCCGGTGGACGTGCTCGTGTTGACGCCTGTGCCGCTGCCGCCGGGCGTGGTGGTGCCGTGTCGGGCGCTGGGCATCCTGAAGATGGAGGACGAGGGTGGCGTGGACGGCAAGGTATTGGCCGTGCCGACAGACAAAATCTTGCCCCTGTACTCGAACCTGCAATCGGTCGAGGATCTCCACCCCTTGCAGCGCAAGACCATCGAGCACTTCTTTGAGCACTACAAAGATCTCGACCCTGGCAAATGGGTCAAAGTGCTGGGTTGGGGTACGGTCGAAGAAGCCCGGCAGGAGATTTTGGCGGGCGTCGAGGCCTACCGCGCGCAGTCTGCCTGACGGTAGGGTGCGTGCGCTTGCAAGGCCGCCTGATAGGCGGCCGTTGCCGAGCGCTCCCGGGCCAAGTAGTTATCTACGGCGTGCGCAAACGCCGGATGAGCCAGCCAGTGGCGGCTGTGCACCGTCGTGGGCAGCAGGCCTCGGGCCATTTTGTGCTCGCCTTGCGCGCCACCTTCGAAGCGCGCCACCCCGTGGTGGATGCACCACTGCAGCGGCTGGTAGTAGCACAGCTCGAAGTGCAGACAGTCCACGCGCGCCAACGCGCCCCAGTAGCGCCCAAAGGCCGCCCGTGGTTGCGGAGTGGCGTCACCAAGCGCGACCAGGCTGGCGGCCATGGGCTGGTCAGCCCCATCACGCGCGATGAACATCAGCCAGTGATCCGGCAGCGCCCTGGCGACCGATTGGAAGAAGGCGGCGTTCAGGTAGGGCGGGTTGCCATGCTCCCAATAGGTCTGCGCATAGCAGCGAAAGAAAAAGTCCCAGTCGGCGGGTGAAATGGCGTCGCCTCGCCGCGCCTCGATCGTCACCCCGGCGTCGGCGACCTTGCGGCGCTCCTGACGGATTTTTTTACGCTTGTCGTGGCTCAAGCTGGCCAGAAAGTCGTCCCAATCCGTAAACGGTCCGCCACGCTCGGGATGCTGGTTGTGCCAGTGGAATTGCACCGTCTCGCGCGCCATCAGGCCGTGGGCATCGGCGGCGTGACTGTCGTCGGGTGTGCCCAGCAGCACGTGCAGGGAAGACCAGCCGCTGGCGTGCGCGTGCGCCAACAGCGCTTGCACGAGGGCCGCACGCGCCGCCGCATCGCGCGCCAGCAGGCGCGGCCCCGCCACGGGGGTGAATGGGACGGCGACCACGCCCTTGGGGTAGTAGGCGATCCCGTGCCGGTGGTGCGCGTCGGCCCAAGCCCAGTCGAACACGTACTCGCCGTAGGAGTGGGCCTTGGCATACGCGGGTGCGGCGGCCACCAAGCGGCCATCGTCGCGCGACCACAACGTGACCCAGTGCGGTGCCCAGCCGGTGGCGGCCGTGGCGCAGCCCGTCTCGTGCAGCGCGCACAGGTATTCGTGACGCATGAACGGGCCGCAAGCCTTGCCACCGGGCTGCGCCCATAGCAGCGCGTTCCAAGTGGGCGCGTCGATCTCGCGCGGGTCGCGCACGATGCGGGTGAGATAATCGAACCCCTTGTCGCAGGTTGAGGCATCCATGGCAATCCGGATCGCAGTCGCGCAGTGCAATTTCATGGTGGGTGACTTGGCCGGCAACGCGCGTCGCATCATCGAGGCCGCGCACACCGCGCACGCGCAGGGTGCCCAGGTGCTGCTGACGCCTGAACTCGCGATTTGCGGCTATGCGGCCGAAGACCTGTATTTGCGGCCTGCATTCGTCGATGCCTGCGATGATGCCGTGCAAACCGTCGCGGCGCAGACGGCGCACCTTTTGGGCCTGCACATTGTGGTGGGACAGCCGCTGCCCGCCCCGGGGGCGACGGCCCGCGCGGGGCGCAGTGTGGGGTGCGCGCCGTGCCTCAACGCCGCCAGCGTCGTGGTCGAGGGGCGCATCGTGCACCGCTATGCCAAGCGCGAACTGCCCAACTACCAGGTCTTCGACGAGCGGCGCTATTTCGTGCCGGGCGACACCCCCGGCGTGTTCGATGTGACGGTCGATGGCCGTCGCCACCGCATCGGACTGCTGATCTGCGAGGATGCGT
Organism: Tepidimonas sp. HKU78; assembly: GCF_049860815.1. Taxonomy (NCBI): domain Bacteria; kingdom Pseudomonadati; phylum Pseudomonadota; class Betaproteobacteria; order Burkholderiales; genus Tepidimonas; species Tepidimonas sp. HKU78. The sequence continues at coordinate 2,456,354 of NZ_CP187547.1, read as the reverse complement.
GGTACGAGCAGCCGGCGACAGAGACGAAGGCGGCTGGCGCCGAGGTGCTGTGCGTCATCAATGCGTCGCCGTTTCACATCGGCAAAGGCGACGAGCGCGAGCGTGCCATGCGCGAGCGCGTGCGGCAGACGGGGCTGCCGCTCGTGTATGCGCACCTGGTGGGTGGGCAGGACGAAATCGTGTTCGAAGGGCGCAGCTTCGCCCTCGACACGCAGGGTGACGTGGCCGCGCGTGCCCCTAGTTTTGCCGAGGATGTGCTGCGGGTCGATCTGCACCCGTGTGCCGATGGTGGCTGGACGGTGCAGGGCCCGGTGGCGCCACAGCCCACCACCGAGGAAGACTTGTGGCACGCGCTGGTGCTGGGCACGCGCGACTACGTCGAGAAGAACGGCTTTCCCGGCGCGATCATCGGGTTGTCGGGCGGCATCGACTCGGCACTGGTGCTGGCGATCGCGGTGGATGCGCTGGGGCCCCAGCGCGTGCGCGCGGTCATGATGCCGTCGCCCTACACCGCCGACATCTCTTGGCTGGACGCGCGCGACATGGCAGCACGGCTCGGGGTGCGCTACGACGAAATCGCGATCGGCCCGATCTTCGATGGGTTTCGAGCGGCGCTGCAGCCGCTGTTCGAGGGGCGGCCCGCCGACACCACCGAAGAAAACCTCCAGGCGCGCATTCGCGGCACGCTGCTGATGGCGCTGTCCAACAAGTTCGGCGACATCGTGCTGACCACTGGCAACAAAAGCGAGATGGCCACCGGCTACTGCACCCTCTACGGGGACATGGCCGGCGGCTTTGCCGTCATCAAGGACGTGACCAAGACCTGGGTGTGGCGGCTGGCACGCTGGCGCAACGCGCACGACCCCTACGGCCGCGGCCCCGATCCGATTCCGCAGCGCATCATCACCCGGGCGCCCAGCGCCGAGTTGCGCCCCGATCAAACCGACCAGGACACGTTGCCGCCCTACGACGTGCTCGATGCGATCATCGAGCGCTACATGGAAAACGATCGCAGCCCCGCCGAGATCGTGGCCGAGGGTTATCCCGCGCAGGCGGTCGAGCAAGTGGTGCGGCTGATTCGGATCAACGAGTACAAACGCCGCCAGGCCCCCGTGGGGATTCGCGTGACGCACCGCAGCTTTGGCAAGGACTGGCGCTACCCCAACACCAACCGCTGGCGCGGCTGACGCGCGGCCTGCGCGCGAGTACTGGCTCGTGCATCCGGTGGACCCATCGTCACCATCTATTTGTTGGTGAAGGGGGCCTACGGCAAGCCCGAGGTGCAAGCGCTGCAAGGCACGACTGCGGCGCACAGCGTACCCGGTGTCGTCATCGACTGGGCGCTGGTCATGCGCGAAGACTGACGTCCCGCGCGGTCATTTCTTGGGGGCTGTGGTAGATTTCGTGCTGCGGGCGCTCGGGGCCGCACCGAGATGCTTGCGTCACCCCTTTCCCCACCAACCGATCCGGAGTCGCCGCGCATGAAGCAGATCACCGCCGTCATCAAACCGTTCAAGCTCGAAGAGGTGCGCGAGGCCCTGGCCGAGCAGGGCGTGACGGGGCTGACGGTGACCGAGGTCAAGGGTTTCGGGCGCCAAAAAGGGCACACCGAGCTTTACCGCGGCGCGGAATACGTGGTCGATTTTCTGCCCAAGGTGCGCATCGACGTCGTGGTGCGTGACGGCGACGTGGAGCGCTGCATCGAGGCCATCGTGCGCGCGGCGCGCACCGGCAAGATCGGCGACGGCAAGATTTTCGTGACGCCGGTGGAAAAGGTCATCCGCATCCGCACCGGCGAAGAAGACGACGAAGCGGTCTGATCCGGCGTCGCTGGCCAGCGCCGTCAGATGCGCCGCAGGTCGGCCGTGGGTGCCCAGCCCGCCGCCTCGACCAGACGTGGCAGCAGCGCTTCGGGTGTGCGCTCGACGGTGACCAGGTCGAGTTGCCAGTCACCCACGAAGCCCGCGCGCACGGTCTGGGTCAAAAACGCCAGCAGGCCATCGTAGTAGCCGTCGGCGTTCAACAGGCCGATGGGTTTGTCGTGGTAGCCCAGCTGGCGCCACGTCCACACTTCGAACAGCTCTTCGAACGTGCCCAGCCCCCCGGGCAGCGCGAGGAAGGCGTCGGCCCGCTCGGCCATCATGTGTTTGCGCTGGTGCATCGTTTGCACGATGTGCAGCTCGGTGCAGTCGCGCTTGGCAAACTCGCGCTCCACCAGGCTTTCCGGCATCACTCCGATGACGATGCCGCCCGCGGCCAACGTCGCGTCGGCCAGCCGGCCCATCAATCCGCCGTTGCCTCCACCGTAGACCAGTCGCCCGCCGTGGCGGCCGATCCAGGTGCCGACTTGCTCGGCCAATGCCAGAAAGCGCCCGTCCACACCTGGGCGCGAGCCACAATAGACGCACAGCGAAAAGGCCGCCGAGGGAGACGAGGGCAGGTCCGGGGTCATGACGCGACGTTCGTGGGATGGGTGCGGCTGTCCACCAGCCGGGTGCCGGCCCAGGCGTCGTGCCAGAACTGGCGTTCGGGGTGAAAGCGCGCGAGCAGCGCCCAGACCGCGATCCAGCCGCCCAGCAACACCAGCACCTCCAGCGCGGGCAGTTGCAGCCATTCACGCAGCACCAGCGGTGGCAGGAACCAGGACCACGACAGCACGTAGCGCCACAGTGCGCGTGTCTGCGTCAGCGGCCGTCCCCAGCGGTCGACGACACGGATGTGCCAGGTCTTCATGGCCAGCGTCTGGCCTTTGTGCCAGAACCAAGTGAAATAAATGCCCAGCACCACGAACAAAAATGCCTGTTGCGCGTGTCGGTTGTCCAGCGCATGGCGCGTCTGCGTCAGCGCCGAAAACAAATAACCAGCGATGAACACCACACCGAACAGCAGCATGCCCTCGTACAGCCAGCACGCCATGCGCCGGGGCAGCGACGGGGCGATCAGGCGGAGGGGCGGGGGGGTGGCGTCGACGGGCAGGGGCTGCATGCGCAACGGTCAGCGGGAAACGGGGGGCGATGGGCGGTCAGGAACCGTTATCGACCGCATTGTCTCATGGGTGAGTCGGTGCCCTGCTGGTCAGGGCGGTGGGGCCGCGCAAAACAAAAAAGCGGTGTCCCGCAGTGCCAAAAGCGCGCTGCAGTGCCATAATGCGAGCTGGTATCAACCCATTGCCACACCGAAACGGGTCAAGGTAGCGGATCGACCGCCATGGCCTTGGCCTCAAGTCCCAAAGCCGCCTCACAAGGGCGTGACCCAGGGGCACCGGAGGTTTTTCGTCAGAGAAATACTGAAAGGTTGTCAGTCATGGAAATCAACAAGGCCGAAGTCGCGTCTGCCGCCGCCGCAGCGGGTCAGGCGTGCGCTGAGGAGCTGATGGGCGCCGAGATTCTCGTGCGCTGCCTGCAGGCAGAAGGCGTTCAATACATCTGGGGCTACCCCGGTGGCGCCGTCCTCTACATCTACGACGCGCTGTACAAGCAAGATACCATCCAGCACGTGCTGGTGCGGCACGAGCAAGCCGCTGTGCATGCCGCCGACGGCTACGCCCGCGCGACGGGCGAAGTGGGTGTGGCGCTGGTGACCAGCGGGCCGGGGGTGACCAACGCCATCACGGGCATCGCCACCGCCTACATGGACTCCATCCCGATGGTGATCATCACCGGGCAGGTGCCCACGGCCGCCATCGGTCTGGACGCGTTCCAGGAATGCGACACCGTCGGCATCACGCGCCCGATCGTCAAGCACAACTTCCTGGTCAAGGACGTGCGCGATCTCGCCGTCACCATCAAAAAGGCGTTTCACATCGCGCGCACCGGCCGCCCCGGACCGGTCGTGATCGACATCCCCAAGGACGTTTCGTTCAAAAAGACCACGTTTACCGGGTACCCAGAGAGCATCGCCCTGCGCTCGTACAACCCGGTGCGCAAGGGGCACGGCGGGCAAATCCGCAAGGCGCTGCAACTGCTGCTGACGGCGAAGCGGCCCTACATTTATACGGGTGGTGGCGTCATTTTGGGCAATGCGGTGGCGGAGCTGCGTCAGCTCGTGGACCTGCTGAACTACCCGGTCACCAACACACTGATGGGGCTGGGGGCGTTTCCGGCCACCGATCGGCGCTTCCTGGGCATGCTGGGCATGCACGGTACGTTCGAAGCCAACAACGCCATGCAAAACTGCGACGTGCTGTTGGCGGTGGGGGCGCGCTTCGACGACCGCGTCATTGGCAACCCCAAGCACTTCGCGCAAAACGAGCGCAAGATCATCCACATCGACATCGACCCGTCGAGCATCTCCAAGCGCGTCAAGGTGGACGTGCCGATCGTGGGCGACGTCAAGGACGTGCTCACCGAGCTGATCGCCATGATCCGCGAAAGCCCGCTGCGTCCCGACGAGCAGGCACTCGCGGATTGGTGGAAGACGATCGAGGGCTGGCGCGCGCGCGACTGCCTGAAGTACGACCGCCACAACACCGAGGTCATCAAGCCGCAGATGGTTATCGAGACCCTGTGGAACATGACCAAAGACGTCGAGGCCTACATCACCTCCGACGTCGGTCAGCACCAGATGTGGGCGGCGCAGTTCTACAAGTTCGACCAGCCGCGGCGCTGGATCAACTCGGGTGGCCTGGGTACCATGGGCGTGGGCATCCCGTATGCCATGGGCATCAAGCTGGCCAAGCCCGAGGCCGAGGTGTACTGCGTCACGGGCGAAGGCTCGGTGCAGATGTGCATCCAGGAGCTGTCCACCTGCTTGCAGTACAACACGCCGATCAAGATTTTGTCGCTCAACAACCGCTACCTCGGCATGGTGCGGCAGTGGCAGGAGATCGAATACTCCGGTCGCTACAGCCACTCGTACATGGACGCGCTGCCCAACTTCGTCAAGCTGGCCGAGGCCTACGGGCACGTCGGGCTGCTGGTGGAGCGGCCGCAGGACGTCGAGCCGGCCCTGCGCGAGGCGCGTAAACTCAAAGACCGCACGGTGTTCATCGACTTTCGCACCGACCCGACCGAAAACGTCTGGCCCATGGTCCAGGCGGGCAAGGGCATCACCGAGATGCTGTTGGGCAGTGAGGATCTGTGACCATCGCGCAGCGCGGCCCGGCGTGGGTCGCGCAGCATCATCCACTTTTTGAGGAATCTATCGCCCGCCAAGCCCACGCCTTACCGGGCGTGGGGGAGGGCGGTGCAGGCCCCGGGCCTGCACGTTGGCGAAAAGAGGAATCGCCCATGAAACATATCATCGCCGTTTTGCTGGAAAACGAAGCCGGAGCCCTGTCGCGCGTCGTCGGGTTGTTTTCGGCACGAGGCTACAACATCGAGTCGCTCACCGTCGCACCGACCGAGGATCCGTCGCTGTCGCGCATGACGATCCAGACCACGGGGTCAGACGACATCATCGAGCAGATCACCAAGCACCTCAACCGCCTGATCGAGGTCGTCAAGGTCGTGGACCTGACCGAAGGCGCGTACACCGAGCGCGAGCTCATGCTCGTCAAGGTACGCGCCGTCGGCAAGGAACGCGAGGAGATGAAGCGCATGGCCGACATCTTCCGCGGCCGCATCATCGACGTCACCGAAAAAAGCTACACCATCGAGCTCACCGGTGACCAGGCAAAGAACGACGCCTTCCTACAGGCGATCGACCGCAGCGCGATTCTGGAGACGGTGCGCACCGGCGCCTGTGGCATTGGCCGCGGCGAGCGCATCCTCCGGGTCTGACCCCACCCTGCCCCGTATCTCACTGGAGCCCAAGCAATGAAAGTTTTTTACGACAAGGATTGTGACCTCAGCCTCATCAAGGGCAAGACTGTGGCCATCATCGGTTACGGCAGCCAGGGCCATGCGCACGCGCAAAACCTCAACGACAGCGGTGTGCGTGTCGTCGTCGGCCTGCGCAAAGGGGGCGCCTCGTGGGCCAAAGCCGAAAAAGCCGGCCTGACCGTCATGGAGGTCGACGATGCGGTCAAGGCCGCCGACGTGGTCATGATGCTGCTGCCGGACGAGCAAATCTCCGATGTGTACAAGGCCAACGTCGAGCCCCACATCCGCCAGGGGGCGTCGCTGGCGTTCGCGCACGGCTTCAACGTGCACTACAACCAAGTGGTGCCGCGCGCCGACTTGGACGTGTGGATGGTGGCGCCCAAGGCGCCCGGTCACACCGTGCGCTCCACTTACCTGCAAGGCGGCGGTGTGCCACACCTGGTGGCCGTGCACCAGGACAAGAGCGGCAAGGCGCGTGACCTGGCGCTGAGCTACGCCATGGCCAACGGCGGTGGTAAGGCGGGCATCATCGAGACCACGTTCAAGGAAGAAACCGAGACCGACCTGTTTGGCGAGCAGGCGGTGCTGTGTGGCGGCGCGGTGGAGCTGGTCAAGATGGGCTTCGAGACGCTGGTCGAGGCTGGCTACGCGCCCGAGATGGCCTATTTCGAGTGCCTGCACGAGCTCAAGCTGATCGTCGACCTGATGTACGAGGGCGGCATCGCCAACATGAACTACTCGATCTCCAACAACGCGGAGTTCGGTGAGTATGTGACCGGCCCCGAGGTGATCAACGAGGAATCGCGCAAAGCCATGCGCCGCGCGCTGGAGCGCATCCAAAACGGCGACTACGCCAAAATGTTTATCCAGGAAGGGCGGCTGAACTACCCCAGCATGACGGCGCGTCGCCGCAACCTGGCCGCGCACCCGATCGAGGTCGTCGGCGCTCAGTTGCGCGCCATGATGCCCTGGATCGCCAAGAACAAGCTGGTCGACCAGAGCCGCAACTGAGCCCGCGCGGGCGTACACTTGCGCACCCGGCAGAGTCTGCCATCAGAGTCTCGGCCGGGGTGCATGTTTGGCCTGCTGCTTGCTCATGATCGAAGAAACCGAACATTCCCTCGAGGCGCCCACGCCTCGCCGCTCCAAGGGCATCTACCTGTTGCCCAACCTGGTCACGCTGGCTGCGCTGTTTGGCGGGTTCTACGCCATCGTCATGGCCATGAACGGCCGCTACGACTTGGCCACGACTGCGATCTTCGTGGCCATGGTGCTCGATAGCCTGGACGGGCGCATCGCGCGCCTGACGCACACCCAGAGTGCCTTTGGCGAGCAGATGGACTCGCTGTCGGACATGGTGTCGTTCGGCGCCGCCCCCGCCCTGGTGGCGTACGAGTGGGCGTTGCGCGATCTGGGGCGCTGGGGCTGGATCGCGGCCTTCGTGTACTGCGCCTGCGCAGCGCTGCGGCTGGCGCGGTTCAACGTCAACACCCACGTGGTGGACAAGCGCTATTTCCAAGGGCTGCCATCGCCCGCCGCCGCGGCGCTGGTGGCCGGCTTCATCTGGTTGGCCACCGATGCGGGGCACACGGGCGATGGGCTGCAGTGGGGGCTGTTCGCCCTGACGCTGTACGCGGGGCTGACCATGGTCACCAACGTGCCCTTCTACAGCTTCAAGGACCTGAGCCTGAAAAAGAGCGTGCCATTTGCGACGTTGGTCCTCATCGCCCTGGGCATCGCCATCATCAACATCCACCCGCCAGTGGTCCTGTTCGTGCTGTTCGTGCTCTATGGACTGTCGGGCTATGTCGTCTATGCGGTGCGCAAGGCCAAGGGGCGTCCGGTGAGCGTGGTCAGCACGTCCACCGATGAGCCTGACGAGCGCGGCCTGCACGAGTAACCCATGGGTTTGACCTATCGCGGCGATGGAAGGTGTTCATGGGCTGGGAGTCCCGGCTTGTGATACATTGCGCCCATGGACCGTTTGCTGAATCGCCTACTGCGCCTACCCCATGGCGGGCAGGCGGTTTAGCGCGCGCAACCTAACCCCCACGGCCCGCATGCCATCCCGCTGCGGGCCGTTTGTTTTGCCGACCGCGCAGCCGGGATGGGGGCCGCAGCCATCCCTGTAGGAGTTTCCGCCATGACCGACAAGCTCATCATTTTCGACACCACGTTGCGCGACGGCGAGCAATCGCCCGGCGCCTCCATGACCAAAGAGGAAAAGCTGCGCATCGCGCGCCAGCTCGAGCGGCTGCGCGTCGACGTGATCGAAGCCGGGTTTGCCGCCAGCTCCAATGGCGATTTCGAGGCGGTCAAGGCGATCGCCGACACCATCAAGGACTCCACGGTCTGTTCGCTGGCGCGCGCCAACGACCGTGACATCTCGCGTGCAGCCGAGGCGTTGCGCGGTGCGAATCGGGCGCGCATCCACACCTTCATCGCCACCAGTCCGCTGCACATGGAAAAAAAGCTGCGCATGACGCCCGATCAGGTGTACGAGCAGGCGCGGCTGGCGGTGCGGTTTGCGCGCAACCTGTGTCCGGACGTGGAGTTTTCTCCCGAGGACGGCTACCGCTCCGAGCTTGACTTCCTCTGCCGTGTGCTGGAAGCGGTGATCGACGAGGGCGCCACCACCATCAACATCCCCGACACGGTCGGCTACGCGGTGCCGGAGCTGTACGGCCAGTTCATCAAGACGCTGCGCGAGCGCATCCCCAATTCGGACAAGGCGATTTGGAGTGTGCATTGCCACAACGACTTAGGGATGGCGGTGGCCAACTCGCTGGCCGGGGTCAAGATCGGCGGCGCGCGCCAGGTGGAGTGCACCATCAACGGCTTGGGCGAGCGTGCCGGCAACTGCGCGCTGGAAGAAGTGGTCATGGCAGTCAAGACGCGGCGCGACTACTTCGGGCTCGAGGTGGGCATCGACACCACGCAAATCGTTCCCGCCAGCCGACTGGTGAGCCAAACCACCGGCTTCGTGGTGCAACCCAACAAGGCCGTGGTCGGTGCCAACGCATTCGCGCACGCCAGCGGCATTCACCAAGACGGGGTGCTCAAGGCGCGCGACACCTACGAGATCATGCGTGCCGAGGACGTGGGCTGGTCAACCAACAAGATCGTGCTCGGCAAGCTCTCGGGCCGCAACGCGTTCAAACAACGTCTGCAAGAGCTCGGCATCGAGATGGAGTCCGAGACCGATCTCAACAACGCCTTTGCCAAATTCAAGGAGCTCGCGGATCGCAAGGCCGAGATTTTCGATGAGGACATCATCGCCTTGGTCAGTGACGAGAGCGTGACGCCCGAAAAAGAGCAATACGGCCTGGTGTCGCTGTCGCAGCACTCCGAGACGGGAGAGCGACCGCACGCGCGCGTGGTCTTCACCATCGACGGCAAGGAATACGTGGGTGAAGCGGACGGCAACGGCCCGGTGGATGCCAGCATCAAGGCGATCGAATCGCACGTCAAGAGCGGGGCGGAGCTGCTGCTGTACTCGGTCAACGCCATCACCAGCGGCTCCACCGAGTCGCAGGGCGAGGTCACCATTCGCTTGCAGCATGGCGGGCGCGTCGTCAATGGCGTAGGGGCCGATCCGGATATCGTCGTGGCCTCGGCCAAGGCCTACCTCTCGGCCCTGACCAAGTTGCACAGCAAGGTCGATCGGGTGGCGGCGCAGGGCTGAGTAGGCGAGTTGCGCGCCGGGCCGATGGGGCGGTCGGCCCGGTGTTGCATCGAACCCTCAAAAAATTTGTCTAACGCGCTGTCGAGAAGCACGTTTTCGCCGGGGCGTGGCCTATACTGATGCCATTGTCGTCAACCAATGGGGCCGACACCATGAGCATCATCCCGACCGCGGGGTTGCGTACGCTGGCCACCGTGCTGGTGGCGTTGGGGTTGACACTACCCCCAGCCATGTGCGAGGCGGCGCCGCGCAAGCCCGCGAAGGTAGCCAAGGCGGATCGCGCCGAGGCGCCGGCCAAACCGCGTGCCAAGGCAACCGCCCGCGCCAAGGCCAAGAAAACAAACCAGCAGAAGCTCCAAGCCCGCAAGGCGGACGTGCCCAGGCGCGCCCCGGCCGTGACCGACCGTGTCGCGCGCGACTCGAATGCATTGGCATCCCGTCCATCTGCGCTGGTGCCTGCGGCGGCAGTCGCGGGACTCGCGACGGCATCTTTCGACGCCGCTTCGACCCCAGCGCCCGCGGCGCAGGCGCTCGATCCCGCCTATCTGCATTCTCAAGCCGTCTTGGTGATCGACCGTGACACCAATGCCGTGCTGGTCGGCAAGAACGATGCCGCTGTGCTGCCGATTGCCTCGCTGACCAAGCTGATGACGGGCTTGGTCATCGCCGATGCTAACCTGCCGATGGATGAGGTACTCACTATTACAGAGGATGATGTCGACCGCATCAAGGGCAGCGGCTCGCGGCTGGCGGTCGGCACCCGGCTGACCCGGGGTGAGGCCCTGCATTTGGCGCTGATGGCCAGCGAGAACCGCGCCGCCCATGCGTTGGGGCGGACTTATCCGGGCGGTGTCGGGGCGTTCGTCGCGGCAATGAACCGCAAGGCAGCCGAGATCGGCATGACCCAGACGCGTTTCGTCGAGCCCACAGGGCTGTCGCCTGACAACCGCTCCAGCCCGCGCGACTTGGCGCGGCTGGTGGCAGCGGCGGCAGAGCGGCCCATGTTGCGCGAGCTCAGCACCGCGCCGTCCTACGAGCTGGCCAGCGGCCGGCGCGTCGTTCAGTACCGCAACAGCAACAAGCTGGTGCGTGAGAGTAGCTGGGATATTCTGCTGCAAAAGACTGGCTACATTCGCGAAGCGGGGCGCTGTGTCGCGATGCAGGTGCGGCTGGCGGGGCGAAACCTGATCATGGTGTTGATGGATGCGGCGGATTCGTCGGCCCGCTGGACCGACGCCGAGCGACTGCTGCACTGGCTCGAACAGTCGCTGCCTCAGGGTCAAGGGCGCGTCGGCGTGTAACCCAATGCGGCGCTGATGCGGGCCGCGGTGGCTTGCAATTTGGGCAGCCAGCTCTCATCGATGCGATTGGCGGGGGCCGAAATCGACAGTCCCGCGACCAGCCTGCCTTGGTCGTCGTAGATGCCAGCGGCCATGCAGCGCACGCCGGGTTCGAGTTCTTCATTGTCGCGTGCCACGCCCAGTCGGCGGCACAGCGCCAGCTCTTTTTCCAGTGTGGGCAATTGGGTGATGCTGTTCGGGGTGTTACCTGCCAGGCCCGTGCGCGTCGCATAGGCGCGCAGCCGCTGCGGGTCTTCCTGCGCCAAAAACAGCTTGCCCACCGACGTCAGGTGCAGCGGGGCGCGCCCGCCGATCGCGCGCACCACCTGCATTCCGGAACGCTCGCTGTAGGCGCGCTCGATGTAGACGATCTCGTCACCCTGGCGCACGCTCAGATTGACGGGTTGCTGGATCTGGCGGTGCAGCTCGCGCATGGGGCCCAGCGCCACCTCGCGCACGTCGAGTCGGGCCTTGACCAGGTTGCCCAATTCCAGCAGTCGCAGGCCAAGCCGGTACATGCCCGGTTGGGGGCGGTCCACGAATCGCCCTATGGCCAGGTCATTCAGGATGCGATGGGCGGTGGATGGGTGCAGCCCCGTCTCTTCGCCCAATGTCTTGAGCGAGACGGGGTCCTCGTGGCGGGCCAGCACATCGAGCAGCGCAAACATACGCTCGAGTACCTGCACGCTGGGTTGAGGGTGGGGCGTATCGGTCGAAGGGCGCATGGTCGCTCGGATGATGTGCATCCATTTTACGAGATGAAATCCCGGCGCGACCTCAAAGACTCAAACGCCAGCGCCCCTCCTGGTACAGCTCATGCGGCCGAAAGCGCGCCTTGTAGGTCATCTTCGGGCTTTCGGCGATCCAATAGCCCAGATAGACGTAGGGCAGATTCAGCCGGCGTGCTTGCTCGATCTGCCACAGCACGCCGTAGGTGCCCAGTGACCCCGGCCAGTCTGGATCGTAGAACGTGTACACCGCCGACAGGCCATCGTCGATCAGGTCGATGAGTGCCACCATCAGCAGCCGTTCGGGGTGACCGTTCGCTGCGGGCAGCACGAACTCGACCAGGCGCGAGTTGACGTGGCTTTGCAGCAAAAACTGGGTGTACTGCTCGACGTCATCCTGGTCCATGCCGCCGCCGGGGTGGCGGCTGCGTTGGTAGCGCAGGTACAGCTCGTAGTGCTGCGGCGAGTAGCCCAGCCGGATGACGCGCGCCTGCAGGTGCGCGTGCTGGCGCCAGGTACGGCGCTGGGCTCGGTTGGGCGTAAATTCGGCCGCGCGCACCCGTAGGGGCACGCAGGCTTGGCAGCCATCACAGCGCGGGCGGTAGGTAAACAGGCCGCTGCGGCGAAAGCCGCTGGCCACCAGTTGGGAGTACGTTTCGCCAACGATCAGATGGCTGGGGGTGGCGACCTGCGAGCGCGCCAGGCGATCCGGCAGGTAACTGCAGGGATAAGGTGCCGTGGCGTAGAACTGCACGGCGGTCAGGGGCAGCTCTTGCAGTCGGGTCACGGCAGGGGCGTCCGTCGGTCAGGGGGTAGAGCAGGGTGGCAGCGGTGCATCGGGCCACAATGCGTCCCAGTATAGGCAATCCCAACGCCACTCGGGCGCGGGTGCGTCGATGGCCCGAGCGACCGCACGGACGAAGGCGTCGCGTGCTTCGGGCGCAGCCCCCAACGAGGCGAGGTGGCGCGTGGCCTGCTGGCAGTCGATGAGGGGAACCCCCCACGTGCGACAAGCCGCCACCAACGCCGCCAGCGCCATCTTCGAGGCATCCGTGCGCAGGCTGAACATGGACTCACCAAACACCGCGCGGCCGATGTTGACCAGGTACAGGCCGCCCACCAAGCGCCCGTCCCACCAAGTCTCGACGCTGTGCGCATGGCCCGCGCGATGTAGGGCGCTGTAGGCATCGATCATCGCTGGCACGATCCACGTGCCGTCTTGCCCCGGGCGTGGGGTGTGGGCGCAGGCTTGGATCACGGCATCGAACGCGCTGTCGAACCGGATCTGCAACCGGCCCTGGCGTAGCCCGCTGCGCAGCGACTTACGCAGTGAATGGCTCAAGTGAAAACGCTCGGGACGCAGCACCATGCGCGGGTCGGGGCTCCACCACAAAATGGGCTGATCCGCGCTGAACCACGGGAATATCCCCTGCCGGTACGCCGCCAGCAGCGTGGGCGTATCCAGCGCTCCTCCGGCGGCCAGCAGCCCCGGTATGGGGTCGCGCGGCCCCCATGCCTGCTCCACGGGCGGGAAGGGATCGCCCGGATCCAGCCAGGGCAGGGTCGGCGTGTGCGCCATCACTCCCCCTTGCGCGGGCGACGGCTGGCCGCCTTGGCGTGGTCGCACCACGCCGCCACCGAACATTGGGCGCAGCGGGGGGTACGCGCTTGGCACACGTAGCGGCCGTGCAAGATGAGCCAATGATGCGCGTCTTCTCGGTAGCGCGGCGGCACCCGTCGCAGCAGGGCCTGCTCTACCTGCAGGGGGGTCTTGCCCGGCGCCAGCCCAGTGCGGTTGGCCACACGAAAAATATGGGTGTCGACCGCGATCGTCGGTTCGCCAAAAGCAACGTTGAGCACCACGTTGGCCGTTTTGCGCCCAACGCCGGGTAATGCCTCTAGTGCGGCGCGATCACGGGGCACCTCGCCGCCGTGGCGCTCCAGCAGCAGCTGGCAGGTGGCCAGCAGGTGGCGGGCTTTGCTGCGGTACAGGCCAATGGTGCGGATGTACGATTCCAGCCCCTCCTGCCCCAAGGCCAGGATGGCCCGTGGCGTGTTGGCCACGGGAAACAGCCGTCGCGTGGCCGCATTGACACTGCGGTCGGTGGCCTGGGCGCTGAGCATCACCGCCACGAGCAGCTCGAACACACTCGTATACTCCAGCTCGGTCTGCGGATAGGGGCGCTCGGCCTGCAGGGTCGCAAAAAAAGCCTCGATGTCGCGGGGTTTCATGTCAAAAAAGGGGCGGCATCAGCGCCGCTGCCCCTCGATGGAGAGTCAATGATGTCGAATTGTGCCGCGAGCGAGTCCGCGCCGACCAATCCCATTCGCTTGGCCACACGCCTTGACCATGTCGAGACTTCGGCCATCCGTGAGTTGTTCAAGCTGCTGGGCAAGCCTGGCATCATCAGCTTTGCGGGTGGATTTCCGGATTCGGCGCTGTTCGATGTGGACGGTATCCGAGAAGCGACCCAGGCGGCGTTGTCTGCCCACCCCGGTGCGGCGCTGCAGTATGGGGCGACCGAGGGGTTTGACCCGCTGCGCGAGCAACTGGCCGCCTACATGGCCGCCAAAGGGGCGACCGGCGTTGCGCCCGCGGATTTGATCGTCACCACCGGCAGCCAGCAGGCGCTCGACCTGATCGGTAAAACGCTGATCTCGCCCGGTGACAAGGTGATTGTGGAGGCGCCCACGTTTTTGGCCAGCATCCAGTGCTTCAAACTCTACGGGGCCGAACTGATCACCGTGCCGGTGGACGGGCAGGGGGCCGATGTCGATCTCCTCGAGCGACTGATCGAGGAGCACCGGCCGAAGTTCGTCTACCTGATCCCGACCTTTGGCAACCCGAGCGGTGCCACGATGACGCTGGAGCGCCGCCGACGCGTGCTGGAGCTGGCGGTGCGCACGCGCACCCTGGTCGTGGAGGACGATCCCTATGGCGACCTGTACTTCGACGCGCCGCCGCCGCCCAGCCTGTTGGCGCTGAGCAACGAAGTGCCCGGTGCCCGCGATTGTCTGGCCCACTGTGGCAGCCTGAGCAAGGTACTGGCGCCTGGCTTGCGCGTGGGCTGGTTGATTGCCCCGCCGCTGCTGCTGGCCAAGGCGACGATGTGCAAACAGTTCAGCGATGCGCACACCAGTACCTTTGCCCAGGCCACCGCGGCGCAGTATTTGGCTGCGGGCCGCATGCCTGCGACCCTGGCGCGGGTGCGCGCCATCTACGCCCAGCGCGCGGCGGCCATGGTGCAAGCCCTGCGGCAGGAGCTGGGGGATGCCATCACTTTCGTGGCACCCAGCGGTGGCCTGTTCGTCTGGGCGCGGCTGACGGGGGCGAATGGGGGCTGTGCCGATGGTGCGCTGCTGGCCCAGCGCGCCATCGAGCAAGGGGTGGCGTTCGTGCCCGGGGCGCCGTTCTATGCGGCCAACCCCGACCGCGCGACGCTGCGCCTGAGTTTTGCGACGGTGGACGAGGAACGCATTCGCGAAGGGGTGCGCCGGCTGGCGGTGGCGACTCAGATGCGCGCCAATTGAACCTTGGCGGGGGCCGCGCTGGCGGCGTCCAGCCGGTCCAGCAAGGGCAGCAACCCGCTGCTCTCGGCCGCGAAGCGGCGCTCCAGCCACGTCAAAAACTCGTTGGCCTCCTTGAGGAACAACGATGCCTGGGCACGGATCGCCTCTGCCGATGACCAGCGCCGATTGAACTCGGCCAGCCTTGGCAGCACCTGTTTGAACTCGGCTGAAAAGCGTGCCGCCTCGGCCCGCGCTGCAGGGTCTGGCGCTTCGGCCAACGCGGGGTAGAGGTCCTTCCCCGTGGCCTGCAGATACTGCGCCAGTTCGCCAAACAACTGCGTCAACTGCAGCCTCACTTCCTTGGCGTTGGCGGGCAGCAGCAAAGGGTTGAAATGCTTGCGCATCGCTTCGATGCACTTGCGCATGGACTGGTGCTGTTGGCGAAAGGGGGCGGATCTGAGCGTTGACATGTCGAGAAAAAAACTCACCAGCAGCACGCCGGTGCTGCATCGCCCAGCGGAAAGCAAGCTGCTATTGTGGGGGGGATGCCCGGTAGGCGTCAACCCCGGCTAGGCGTGCTGTCTGGTCGCGCCTCGCCCCAACCCGGCGCATGCGACCTCACTGGCACCGGGCACGGCGGGTGCCCGTGCCAGTTCGTGCAAGATACCGCAGGACGACGCGGGACCGCCGCCGCTGCACTGCTCCCGCAGCGCTTCCAGCTGCTTTTTCAGGGCGCGCCACTCGCGAATACGCGTGGCGATGTGCTCGATGTGCTCGTCGAGCAGGGCGTTGACGGCATCGCAATCCATCTGGGGATCGTCTTGTACTCGCAACAGGGCGCGAATCTCGTCGAGCGACATGCCCAACGTGCGGCAGTGTCGAATGAGGGTCAGCCGTTGCTGATGCACTGGCCCATAAGAGCGGTAGTTGTTGGCGCTGCGCGCGACGCGGGGCAGCAGGCCTTCTCGCTCGTAGAAGCGGATCGTCTCGACCGGGGTTTGGGTGGCGGCTGCCAGTTCACCGATTTTCATCATGATGACTTGACCCTGAAGTGGCTACAAGGTTTCCAATCGGATCGTCCAAACTTTTGGGGGGCTATCGAAATGAGTCATTCGTGCTGTGAAACCGGATGCGCCGCGCCAGCGGCGACGGCCAATCCTCGCTATCGCCGTATCCTCTGGGCGGCATTGTGGATCAACGCGGCGATGTTCGTCGTCGAGTTGGTCAGTGGCTGGCGCGCGGGGTCGGTGTCGCTGCTGGCGGACGCGATCGACTTCTTTGGCGATGCGGCCAACTACGGCGTGTCACTGGCGGTGCTGGGCCTGTCGCTGGCGTGGCGGGCGCGGGCGGCGGCGCTCAAGGGCCTGACCATGGGCGCATTTGGGGTGTTCGTCCTGGCCCGGGCGGCGTGGACGATCGCCACCGGCGGGGTGCCCGAGCCGTTGACGATGGGCGTCGTGGGCGCCTTGGCGCTGCTGGCCAACGTGTCGGTGGCGGTGATGCTCTATGCTTGGCGCGAGGGCGACGCCAATATGCGCTCGGTGTGGCTGTGTAGCCGCAACGATGCCATCGGCAACGTGGCCGTGATGGCGGCGGCGCTGGGTGTCTTTGGCACCGGCCAGGGCTGGCCCGACGTGGCGGTGGCCTCGATCATGGGCGCTTTGGCGCTCAGCGCCGCTTGGAGCGTTCTGCGGCAAGCGCGTGTCGAGTTGCAAGCCGTTGCCGCATCTCGATGAGCGGCGCGGTGTGCCCCTGCCGATGACACCGATCGACGATAGCTGTCCCGTCCCGGATGATGATTGACCGTCAGCGGTGGCCTTTGAAATCTTCATTCGAGCAACCGCTGTGGCCATATCCATTCATGGGTGACCGCCGATCCCGCGCCCCTTCGTGCGTCATGCCAGCGTTTCCACCTCCAACCCCACCACGCGGCGGCTGTCCCGGCTGAACTCGATGCCCACCAAGTGGATGGGCACGCCCGCGGCGCGGTATTTGGCGGCGTAGTCTTTGGCTTTCAGTTGCGCGAGCGCCTTGCCTTCTGGTTCGAGCTCGACCACTTTGAACTCGAACAGGTAGATGCGCTCCGGGAGCTTCACCGTCAGATCGATGCGGCCCTGGCTCGTGACGTCTTCGGCGATCAAATCCAGCCCGAGCGCTGCGATGTGGCTGTAGAAGACGCTGGCCCAGTAGCCCTCGTACTGCGCGATGGGGTTGTTGCGGTACCAGTCGTGCGGGATGGCGGCGTAGAGGCTGTCGATGTGCCGGTGCAGCTCATCGAGCGCCCCCTCTTGCAACACCACAAACAGGCGGCTCGTGACCATTTCGGCCTGCGATTCATCGCCCATCAGTCCCTTGAGCAGCGCATCGTTGAGACTGGCTTCCACCTCCAGGTTCGGGTAGCTCAGTTGGTATTCGATCCGCGCCCCGACCTGCCGCTGCCCATGAAAGGTGAGATAACCCGTCTGCCACAGCAGCGCCTCCGGCGCCAGGCGCTCCACGTCGAAGGCCGACAGCAGCGCTTCGGAGGCGAAGACCTTTTCCAGGCGTGGGGTGAAGAAGCGCCGCTGCGTCAACACGTCAATGAGAAACGTGGGCGTGCCCGTCTCGAACCAGTAGGGGCGAAAGACGCGTTCCTGGAAGAACAGCAATAGATCGAAGGGGTTGTAGACCGAATCCCCCAACCAGTTGTAGCCGTTGTACCAGTCGCGGATGGCCTGGCGGTCGAGTCCTTCCAGTTCCGGCGAGAAGACGGTATCGACGTCTGCTTCCGTATAGCCACAGATGGCCGAGTATTCCGCCGAGACGGTGATGTCGCGCAGGTTGTTCAGCCCCGAGAAGATCGAGACCTTGCTGAACTTGGACACACCGGTCAGGAAGGCGAACTGGATGTGCGCGTCTTGCCCCTTGATGACCGAGTAGAGGTTGCGCAAGCCCTCGCGCATGGCGCGGGCCACTTCCGGGTCGGTGAGGTTGTCGAGGATGGGCTTGTCGTATTCATCGACCAGGACGACGGCGCGTTGGCCGTATTTTTGCGTGGCCCGCTCGATGAGCTCGCCGAAGCAGCCCGGGATGGAGCGGTGCTCGCAGTGGATTCCAAGGGAGCGCTGGTGGTTGTCGAGCAGTTCGCGGATGCGCTCATCCAGTTGCTCTCGGCTCTCCAGCCGCCCTTCGGCGAAGCTGATCCGAATGACGGGATGTTTCTTCCCCCAATCCCACTTGTCGTGGCAGTACAGCCCGCGAAAGAGGGGCTCGTTGCCCGCGAAGAGTTCAGCGAGCGTATCCAGAAAGAGCGACTTGCCGAAGCGCCGCGGGCGCGAGAGGAAGTAGTACTTGCCTGTGGTGGCCAGCCGGTGCGCGAACGCGGTCTTGTCGACGTAGTAGTAGCCCCCTTCGCGGATGTCGCGGAAGGTCTGGATGCCGATGGGGAGCTTTTTGCGCTTCATGGCGTGAATTATCGGTTGCCGTCGGCCTTTGGTATCGAGATGGTCGCCCCCCTCACGACCCCGCGCGCCAGCCCTCCGGGGTTTGCACGGCCAGGCCCAGATCGGCCAGCGCAGCCAGTACCGCTTCGACCGCTGGCAGTGGGCGGCGCACGAAGCGCGCCGCCAGGGTGACTGCGGGTTGCGGGGTGGGACCCAGCGCGGCCCGCACCGCCGCGATTTGCTCGCGCAGTGCCTGGGGCCAGGGCAGCGGCCCGGTGGCGCTGGGGCCTGCGGCGGGTGCGGCTTCGTCGGTGCCGTCCAGCGCCACCGTGGTTTGCACGGCGGCTTGGCCGTTTGGGTGTTGGTAGGCGGGGCGCAACCAGCGCACGTGGCCTTGCGCCTCTTCGGCGGCGCGGCGCGCATTGCAGGCGACAAGCCGCGCCAGAAGCTCCTCTTCGGCGGCGGCCTGTTCGGGCGGCTTGTTGGGCAGCGGCGTGGTGGCACCGGGGCGGCCCACCAGGGGCGCGGCCAGATCGCTCCAGCCGTAGGCGGCCAGCACCGCCTCGTCCAGCTCGTCGTGCAACGAGGCCAGCACCGACACCAGCCCGGCCTGATGCACCGCTTGCTCCTTGGGGGTCAGGGGCTGGCCCGCGCGCAGCGCTTCCAGCACGTTGTAGAGGCCAGTGAGGGTGAGCTCGGCGTGCGCAGCGAGCACGCGCTTGCGGTGCGCGTCGATGGCCTCGGCGTGGTGGCGGATACGCTCGCGCAGCGCATCGGTCAGGCCGGTGTCGGCATCGGGGAAGGGGAAGGTTTCGAGGCACTGTGTTTTGGGATAGACCGGTCTATCTTCCAAAGTACTCCCGGTTGCCAATGCCCAAATGACATGCACACGCGAGGACAGCACGCCCAAGAAAAAACCATCGTCCAACGCGATATTGATCAGCTTGTGGTCCGGCAGGATGGCGGCGTCGAGGAACTGAAAGAGGCGGTGCTTGGCGGTTTCGACGGTGGCGATGTACCGCGCCAAGCCAGCCGACATCGCACGCCAGCCCTGGCGCGGTTCACCAAATAGCCACCAATCCCTTTTGAGCTTGGGCCGGTTGTTTTGGTCGCGCTCAGGTTTGACTCGCTCGAATACCCACTGGAAAACTGCCGGGTAGCGGCTGCGCACTTCCTCGGCGGTGAGGCCGAACAGGTCAATGACCATGACGCCGCGCGGCTTTTCGGTCAGGTCGCGGCCATTGCGGTAGGGGCGAATATGGCGTTCCAAGTCTGGCACTTGGCCCAAGCCGAGCGCTGTCGCTTCCTCTGGCGACACGATGAACCCGCTGCCTGCCAACATCACGCCGTTCGAGCTGATGCGCGCGTTTGCGGCCAATGCCACGGCCCCCGCCACATCCGCCCCGATGGTGAGGTCGGCGTGGATCACCCCTTCGCGGGCGGCGAGGGTGACGTCGTGCGCGTCCTCGCCCGTGTCGCGCTCGGCGATCACGGTCTGCAATAGGCCCTCGCGCGCATCGCGGCAGCCCACGGTCATGGCAATGCGCACGGCAGCCCCGTCGGCGGCGTCCACCCAGGGGTGGTCGGGGATGGCAAAGGCCAGTTTCAAGGGGTTTTGCGGGGCTTTCAAATGCGCTTCCACCACGCGGCGGTTGAAGGTTTGACGGATGCTGTTGGTGGTGATGAAGCCAAAGCGCCGCGCGCGGCCCTCGCGTACGGCCAACGCCGCGATGTGCCACCAGACCATGACGAAGTCGGCGGAGTCGGGCACGTCGGGCCAGGTGCGGCGCAGTGCCTCCACATAGCCATCGCCGAGCGCGCGGCGTTTGGCTTTGTCGCCGATGAAGGGCGGGTTGCCAAGGATGAAATCGGCCTCGGGCCAGGTGGCCGGACGCGGGTTGACATAGCGCTCGATGGGCACGCGGGCGGTCTCATCGGGCACCGGCTCGCCGGTGACGGGGTGGGGTTTGGTGGTGCGGCCGTCCCAGCGCGTCAGTGGCCGGCCCGCCTCGTCGGTTTCGAGCTCCACCCGGTCGTAGGCCAGCAGCGCGTCGCGGTGTTCGATGTTGTGAAAGTCGCGCAGCACCGGGTCGGGCAGGCTGTCCAGGCTCTTGTGGATGCGGTAGTGCCATTGCAGGTAGCCGATCCAGAGCACCATCTCGGCAATGGCGGCGGCGCGTGGGTTGACCTCCAGCCCCAAGAATTGGTGCGGATCCACGGTGAGGCCGGCCATCTCCAGCCGCCCTTGGGTGTCGCCCAGGTCGGCCAACAGGTTGAGCACTTCGCCCTCCAGGCGCTTCATGTGCTCCAGCGCCACGTAGAGGAAGTTGCCGCTGCCGCAGGCGGGGTCGAGCACGCGCGTGTGGCACAGGCGGTGGTGAAAGGCGCGCACTTCGGCGATGGCCTGCTGCGGCTTGCCTTGCTGAAAGGCGGCGCTGGCGACCACTTGCACGGTCTGCCACTCGGCGCGCAGGGGGTCGATGAGGGTGGGCAACACCAGCCGCTCGACGTAGGCGCGCGGGGTGTAGTGCGCCCCCAGCGCGTGACGCTCGGCGGGGTCGAGCGCGCGCTCGAGCAAGGTGCCGAAGATGGCGGGTTCGACCTGGCGCCAGTCGGCGCGCGCGGCTTGCAGCAGCAGGTCGATTTGTTCGGGTGTCAGCGCGATGACGTCCGGGTGGGCAAAGAGGCCGCCGTTGAAGCGCCGGATGGGGGCGAGCAGCCGGCCATCGAACCCGCCGTGGTTCATGGTTTGCCAGAACAGTTGCAGGGCGGGGACGAAGGCGTCGGGTCGATCGCGCACGCTGTGCAGCAGCCCGGTGAAGGCGCCCACGCCGTCTTGCTGGGGGAGCAGGCCGACGTCTTCGGCAAACATGCAAAAAAGCGCCCGCATGAGGAAGTGCGCCACGCGCTGCGGGGCGTGGCCCTGGGCTTCCAGGGACTTGGCCAGGCGAGCGAGTTGGTCGGCAATGGCGCGGGTGACGCGGGCGGCTTCGCGGCTGGGGTCGAGTTTGAGCGGCTCCAGCCAGAGCAGCCGCAGGCGCTGGCGGATGGCGTCGTGGTGCAGGTCGGCCAGCCGGATGCGGTGGTGCGCCGGGTCGGGGTAGGGAACATAGGTGGCGCCGCTGCGCGAAAAATCGGCGTACAGCTCGATGGAGCGGCCCACGTCCACCACCACGATGAAGGGTGGGCGGCCCTCGTCGGCCGGCAGCGCGCGGGCGTAGGCGTCGGCTTGGGCGTGCGCGCGCAGCATGGCACGGTCCCAGCCGCCGCTGTCCAAGTCCAGCCCGGTTTGCTTGGCCTCCAGCACGAAGCAGCCGCGCCGGTATAGGTCGATGAAGCCGTGCGTCACGCTGCCATCGGCGTGCGCGATGTCCACCCGGCGCTCGAACACGTAGGCATCGTCGCGCGCCTGGCCGGTGGCCGGCTGTGGTCGGGGCAGGTCGAGCGCTTCGGTCAGTTCCGTGAGGAAAAGTTGGTAGTTGGCGCGCTCGCTGCCGCTGGCATCACGCCAGCGGGCGATGAAGGCGACGATGGGGTCGGTGGCGGGGGCGTTCATCTGCCGTCGGTCGGGGGCGGTACTGCAGCGACATGGCGTGGCAGTGTAGCGCCGCTCGACACCATGCCGGTGGTGGCTGTAGGCGCAGTGGCGACGTTGGTCAAGCTGTTGTCGGCGAAGCGTTACACGCGCCCCGCCCACCACAGGCGCAGCCGCATGCCCCAGCCGGTGGTGTAGCCCACGGTGGTGTGGCGCAGCGTGCCGTCGGGGGCGAGCACGCTGAACACGGGCACGGCGCGCCAGCCGTGCTGGGCGGCGATGCGGCCATCGGGGTCGAGCACTGCCACCCACGGCAAGCCGCGCTGGCGCAGATAGGCCTGCACGGTGGCGGCGTCCCCCGATCGCGTGGCCAGGGTGACGACGGGGTGGTCTCGCGACAGGTCGGTGATGGTGCCTTCTTCGGCCCGGCAGATGCTGCACCACGTGGCCCAGACGTGCAGTGCCAGCGGGGCGTCGGGTGCGATGCCAGTCTGTGCCCGCAGGTCCTGCCAAGTGCCGCTGCCGCGGGTGCCGTCCGGTTGTACCCAGCTCAGCAGGCCGTCGTGCTGCCAGCGCTCGGGCGTGTCGCGTGTTTGCCACGCTTGCGCGCCCAGAAAAACGGCCAGTGCGATGACCACGGTCAGCGCCAGTTCGCGTAAGGTTTTGAGGGTACGACGCATGCTACATTGTGAGGGCATCCGAGGAGACCCCATGACCACGCCCACCAAGTATTTGCTCGACGAGGCCCAGTTGCCGAAGTTCTGGTACAACATTGCGGCCGATCTGCCCAAGGCACCGCCGCCCGTGCTGCACCCGGGCACGCTGCAACCCGTCGGCCCGGATGATCTGGCACCGCTGTTTCCGATGGAGCTGATTCTGCAAGAGGTCAGCACCGAGCGCGAGATCGAAATCCCCGAGCCGGTACGCGAGATTTACCGTCTGTGGCGCCCAGCCCCGCTGTACCGGGCACACCGGCTGGAAAAGGCGCTCGGCACGCCCGCCAAGATTTTCTACAAGTACGAGGGCGTCAGCCCCGCGGGCAGCCACAAGCCCAACACTGCCGTGCCGCAGGCGTTCTATAACGCGCAGGCGGGCACCAAGCGGCTGACCACCGAGACCGGCGCGGGCCAGTGGGGTACGTCGCTGTCGTTTGCGGGGCAGCTCTTCGGGCTGGAGGTGCTGGTATTCCAAGTCCGGGTTAGCTGTCAGGTCCCGGACGATTGCATTGATCCGCGACGTCGTGCATTATTCATAGGTCGCGAGACGATGCGTGAGCTGATCGAGGAGCTACGGAGGCAAAAGTCATGATGGTTCGACTGCACAAGAACGCCACCACGACCCCTGCGACCCGGCGCTACATCCAAAGCTCGAACCTGCCGGTGAGGCGTCTTGCCCGGGAACTCGGGGTGTCGGAGGACACCATCCGACGCTGGAAGAAACGCACCGACGTCGAAGATCGTCCGCACACGGCGCACCGTCTGCAGACGAACCTGACCCCGTTTCAGGAGGCGGTCGTGGTGGAGCTGCGCAGGACCTTGATGCTGCCTCTGGACGACCTGCTGGCTGTGGTTCGTGAGTTCATCACGCCGAACGTCTCTCGATCTGGCCTGGATCGCTGCCTGCGCCGCCACGGCGTCGGTTCGCTCAAGGCCCTGCAGCCCAAAGCGGAAAAGCCTGGGCACAAACCCTTCAAGTCCTATGAGCCGGGGTTCGTGCATCTGGACGTGAAGTACCTGCCGCAGATGCCCGACGAGGACAAACGCCGCTACCTCTTCGTGGCCATCGACCGGGCGACGCGCTGGGTGTTCGTGGCCATCTACCCGGAGAAGACAGCCGCCAACGCCCGGCGCTTTCTGAGCTCGCTCATCGAGGCGGCCCCCTTTCGTCTGCACACGATCCTCACCGACAACGGCAAGGAATTCACCGACCGCTTCATCACCCGGGGAGAGCGCACCCCCACGGGAGCACATGCCTTCGATGAACTGTGCCAGGCGCTCGACATCGAGCATCGGCTGACCAAACCGCGCCGCCCGCAGACGAACGGCATGGTCGAGCGCTTCAATGGGCGCATCAGCGAGGTACTCGCCACCCATCGCTTCGACAGCCGCGAAGCGCTGGAGGCAACGATTCATCGCTACGTCTGGCTGTACAATCACCACATCCCCCAGAAAGCCCTGGGACATGTCCCGCCCATCGAGGCCATGAAAAGATGGTACAAAGAAAAACCGGAACTTTTCATAAAAGTGCCACGTAATCGTCCGGGACCTGACAGTTAGCTACGACCAAAAGCCGTATCGCCGCGCGGTGATGGAGACCTACGGCGCGCGCTGCTTGCCGTCGCCGTCGACCGAGACCGAGTACGGCCGGCGCGTGCTGGCGCAGCGGCCCGACCACCCGGGCAGCCTGGGCATCGCCATCTCCGAAGCGGTGGAGCTGGCCGCGCAGCGCGACGACACCAAGTACGCGCTGGGGTCGGTACTCAACCACGTGCTGCTGCACCAAACCGTGATCGGGCTGGAGGCGATGGAGCAGCTGCAAATGGCCGATGCCTGGCCGGACGTGATCGTCGGCGCGACCGGTGGCGGCAGCAATTTTGCGGGCATTGCATTCCCGTTCATTGGTCACGGCCTGCGCGGTGGGGCCAAGCCGCGCGTGGTGGCGGTGGAGCCGGCGGCGTGTCCGTCACTGACACGCGGCAAGTACGCCTATGACTTTGGCGACACTGCGCACCTGACGCCGCTGACCAAAATGCACACGCTCGGCTCGACTTTCACGCCGCCGCCGTTTCATGCGGGCGGGCTACGCTACCACGGTATGGCACCGCTGGTGTCACACCTCAAGGAGCTGGGCTTGATCGAGGCCGTGGCCTACACCCAGACCCAGTGTTTCGAGGCGGGCGTGCTGTTTGCACGCGCTGAAGGGATCGTGCCGGCACCGGAGGCCAACCACGCCGTCAAGGGTGCGATCGAGGAAGCGTTGCGCTGTAAGCGCGAGGGGCGCAGCGAAACGATTCTGTTCAACCTATGCGGGCATGGTCACTTCGATATGGCGGCGTACCAGAAATATTTCGCGGGTGAGCTGAAGGACGAAACCTACGACGAGCGCGAGCTGGCGATGGCGTTGTCGGGGCTGCCCAGTGTGCCTGAGCCGGTCTGAAGGCGTGTGCGGGCGGCTGGATCAAGCTCGAACGACCTCTAGCAAGCGATCCAGCCCGCCCATGTCGATGGCCACATGGGCGAGCTCGCGCACCTTGGGCTTGGCGCGGTAGGCCACTGACAGGCCAGCGGCGGCCATCATTTCCAGGTCGTTGGCGCCATCGCCCATGGCGATGGCCTGTTGCGGTGTGCAGCCGATCAGGTCGCACGCCTGCAGCAGGGTGTGGCGCTTCTGTGCGCCGTCGCAGATGTCACCCCAGTGTTGATCGAGCAGCCGCCCGGTGAGGCGGCCATCGACGATTTCGAGCCGGTTGCTGCGCGCAAAGTCCAGCGCCAGCCGCTCACGCAGCCGGTCGGTGAAGAAGGTAAAGCCCCCGCTGACGAGCAGCACTTTCAACCCTGCGCCTTTGCAAGCGAGCACGAGGTCGGCCGCGCCGGGGTTGAGTTTGAGGCGTTGGCGGTAGACGTGCTCCAGATGCTCGACCGACACGCCCGCGAGCAGCGCCACGCGGCGGCGCAGGCTTTCCTTGTAGTCGGTGATTTCGCCGCGCATGGCCGCCTCGGTAATGGCGGCGACTTCGGCCTTGCGCCCCGCGGCATCGGCGATTTCGTCCACGCACTCGATGTTGATGAGCGTGGAGTCCATGTCGAAGGCAATGAGCTTGAAGTCGCGCAGACGCAGGGGCCGGGTGATGCCCCGCACGCTCAGGCCGGGGGCAATTTCGGTGCGGTCGGTCATGGTGGGGTGTCAGGATACAGGGTTCAAAAGGCGACGTAGCGCCCGGGGCGGTGGTTGATGGCGAGCGTCACGTTCATCAGCGCCGCGGCCAGCACCGACAGTGCCAGGCGCGGGGCGTCGAGCAGTGGCCAAGAGGCAAGCAAAATGGCCCCATCGATGCCCAGTTGCACCACGCCCGCGCGCCAGCCAAAGCGCTCTTGCAGCCACAGCACCAGGGTATTGAAGCCACCCAGGCTGGCGCGGTGGCGAAACAGAATGATGAAGCCCACGCCCACCAGCAGGCCGCCCGCCACCGCGGCAAACACTGGGTGCACATGTCGCAGCCCGATCCAGTGCGGCATGGCCTCGGTCAGCGCCCCCAGCAGGGCGACAGCCAGTACGGTCTTGAGCGTGAACGCGGTGCCCATGCGTACCCAGGCCAGCGCGTAGAACGGCAGGTTGATGGCAAACACCAGCGGGCCAAACGGCAGCCCGCTGGCGTAGTGCGCCAAAAAAGCTAGCCCTACCGTGCCGCCAGTGACCAAGCCGGCGTGGCGAAACAGCACCAGACCGAGGGCCACGAGCAGGGTGCCGGTGAGCAGAGCTTGTGCGTCATCCAGCCAGGTGTGGCGTTGCACCGGAAAGGGCAGGCCGTGGGTTGCATCAGAGGGTGGTGGCGCGGTGGGCTTCATGCCGTGGTCGCCTCCAGCGGCTGGCCCAGCGAACGCAGCACGTCACGCGCCAGCTGCGCGCGCGCCGCCGGGTCGGGCAGGGCGCGTTCGATCTTGAGCCGCTCGTTGCCCGCCAGCTTGATGTGGCGGTTCTTCTGGATCAGCTCGATGATGCGCATCGGGTCGATGGGGGGCTGAGGCCGGAAGGTGATGAGGATGTGCGTGGGCGCAGCGTCGATCTTGAGCACGCCATAGCGCTCGGCCAGCACGCGCAGCCGGTGCACCTCGATCAGGTTTTGTGCGGCCGGGGGCAGCTTGCCAAAACGGTCGACGATTTCCTCCACCAGGCGTTCGAGCTGGTCGGCGTTTTTGGCCGACGCCAGCTTTTTGTAAAAGCTCAGCCGCAGGTGCACGTCGCCGCAGTAGTCTTGCGGCAGCAACGCGGGGGCGTGCAGGTTGATATCGGTGGCGACGGCCAGGGGTTTGAGCAGGTCGGGCTCCTTGCCCTCGCGCAGGCTGCGCACCGCCTCGGCCAGCATCTCGTTGTAGAGCTGAAAGCCGATTTCGGTGATATTGCCGCTTTGCGCATCGCCCAGCACTTCCCCCGCACCACGGATTTCCAGGTCGTGCATGGCCAAATAGAAGCCGCTGCCCAGCTCCTCCATCTGTTGGATGGCTTCCAGCCGTTGCGCGGCCTGCTTGGTCAGGGCCTCGATGTCGGGCACCAGCAGGTAGGCGTAGGCCTGGTGGTGGCTGCGTCCGACCCGGCCGCGCAGTTGGTGCAACTGTGCCAAGCCAAATTTGTCGGCGCGCGCGATGATGATGGTGTTGGCCGTGGGCACGTCGATGCCCGTTTCGATGATGGTCGAGCACAGCAGCAGGTTGAAGCGCTGCGCCACGAAGTCACGCATGACGCGCTCGAGTTCGCGCTCGGGCATCTGGCCGTGGGCGATGGCGATGCGCGCCTGCGGCAGCAGTTGCTCCAGCTTGGCGCGGCGGTTTTCGATCGTCTCCACCTCGTTGTGCAGGAAGTACACCTGCCCGCCGCGCTTGAACTCGCGCAGCACCGCCTCGCGGATGACGCCGGGGTTTTCTTCGCGCACGAAGGTCTTGATGGCCAGCCGCCGCTGCGGCGCGGTGGCAATCACGGACAAGTCGCGCAGGCCCTCCAGCGCCATGCCCAGCGTGCGCGGGATGGGGGTGGCGGTCAGCGTGAGTACGTCCACCTCGGCGCGCAGAGCCTTGATCGCTTCTTTGTGCCGCACGCCAAAGCGGTGCTCCTCGTCGATGATGAGCAGGCCCAGGTTTTTGAACTTCGTTTTCTCACTCAGCAGCTTGTGCGTGCCCACCACGATGTCGATGCTGCCGTTTTCCAGTCCTTGGAGGGCAGCAGTGATTTCTTTGGCCGTGCGAAAGCGGCTCATCTCGGCGATGCGTACCGGCCACTTGGCAAAGCGCTCCACCAGCGTTTGATAGTGCTGCTCGGCCAACAGCGTGGTGGGGGCCAGCATGGCCACCTGTTTGCCGCCCATGACGGCGACGAACGCGGCGCGCAGCGCCACCTCGGTCTTGCCAAAACCCACGTCCCCACACACCAGCCGGTCCATCGGGCGCGGGCTGATCATGTCTTGGATGACCGCATGGATGGCTGCGCGCTGATCGGGCGTTTCCTCGAAGCCGAAGTCGTTGGCGAATGCCTCATACGCTTGTGCGTCGAAGCGAAAGGCGTATCCCTGCCGGGCCGCGCGTCGGGCGTAGACGTCCAGCAGCTCGGCGGCAGTGTCGCGCACTTGCTCGGCCGCCTTGCGCCGGGCTTTGTCCCACTGGCCGCTGCCCAGGCGGTGCAGCGGGGCCTCGTCGGCGCTGACGCCCGTGTAGCGGCTAATCAGGTGCAGTTGCGACACCGGCACGTACAGCGTGGCTTGCTGCGCGTACTCCAGGTGCAAAAATTCTTGCAGCGCGGGGCTGCCGTCGGGGTTCTTCTCGCCCAGATCCAGATTGACCAGTCCCCGATAGCGGCCAATGCCATGCTGCGCGTGCACCACGGGGTCACCGATTTGCAGCTCGCTCAGGTCTTTGATGAGCGCCTCGACGTCGCTGGCTTGCTCCTGCTTGCGGCGTCGGCGCACGCTGGGGCTGGCGGCGAACAGCTCGGTCTCCGTGACCAGCTCGATGCCCGCTTCTGTCCAGGCAAACCCTGCCGCCAGCGGCCCGGTCGTGATGCCGAAGCGCTCGCCGCTGGCACGAAACGCGGCCAGATCGTCGAACACGGGCGGGCTCAAGCGGCTGGCGCGCAGCAGGTCGAGCAGGCTCTCGCGCCGTCCGTCACTGTCGGCTAGGATGAGCACACGCGCCGGGGTGCGCTGCAGGTGGGCGTGCAGCCGCTGCAGCGGGTCGTCGGCGCCGCGCTGGGCCGTCAAATCCGGCAGCGCCCCGATCACGCCCGACCACGCGCTGAGCGCCTCCTCGGCCGCAGCCGGACGAAGCGCCCATTGCGCGTAGGGTTTGGCGCGGGCGTAGAAGCCCTCGGCGTCCAGAAACAGCGCCTCGGGCGGCAGCACGGGCCGCTCGGGGTCGCCCTGCACCAGGCGGTAGCGCTCGCGCGTGTCCTGCCAAAAGCGCTGGAATGCGTCTTCCAGGTCGCCGTGCAGCACCAGCGTTGCATCGGGCCCCAGGTAGTCGAAGACGGTGGCCGTCTCCTCGAAAAAAAGCGGCAGGTAGTACTCGATGCCCGCGCTGGCGACGCCGTTGCCGATGTCTTTGTAGAGCCGGCTCTTGGTCGGGTCGCCGTCGAGCAGCTCGCGCCAGCGGGCGCGAAAGCGGGCGCGCGCCGCCTCGTCCATCGGAAACTCGCGCCCAGGCAGCAGCCGCACCTCCGGCACGGGGTACAGGCTGCGCTGGCTGTCGGGGTCGAAGGTGCGGATCGAGTCGATCTCGTCGTCGAACAGATCGACCCGGTACGGCATGGGCGAGCCCATGGGAAAAAGGTCGATCAGGCCACCGCGCACCGCGTATTCGCCCGGACTGACCACCTGGGCCACGTGCTGGTAGCCCGCCAGTGTGAGTTGCGCGCGCAGCCGCGCCTCGTCGAGCTTTTGGCCCGTTTTGAAATGAAAGGTGTAGGCGGCCAGAAACGACGGCGGCGCCAGTCGGTACAGCGCCGTGGTGGCCGGGATGAGGATGACATCGGCGCCGTCGTCGGCGCGGCGCTGCTGAATGCGCCACAGCGTGGCCAGCCGCTCCGAGATCAAGTCCTGGTGCGGCGAGAAGGTGTCGTAGGGCAGCGTTTCCCAGTCGGGAAAGAGCGCGCAGCGCAGCGATGGCTCGAAAAACGGCAGCTCGGCCAGCAGGCGCTGGGCGTCGCTCGCGTCGGCGGTGACGATGGCCGTCGGCCGGCCCGCCGCTTGGTCGCGGGCGGCCTGCGCGGCCAGCAGCAGCGCGTCGGCCGACGGGGCCGGGCGCGGCGACTGAAAGCGTTTTCCGGGGGTCAGGCGGGGCAGATCCATGAGGGGCCCGATTCTAGGGCGGCTGCGGCCGCCACGCGCGCCCGATGGGCGGCCTGTCCGCGGGTCGGATACGCGGATCGGATAATCGCACGCATGAATCTCACCGAACATACCCCGGCGGCGGTTTGGGCAGTCGAGCGCGCCGATGCCCCAGCGCGCTGTTTCGCCCTGGTGCCCGCAGCGGGCAGTGGCAGCCGCGCCGGCTTGGGCGCGCCCAAGCAGCATCACCGCTTGGCGGGGCGCCGGGTGTTGGACCACACGCTGGCGGCGCTGGCGGCGGTGCCCGCGATCGCGGGCATTGCCGTGGTGCTGGCGCCGGACGACGACAGCACGGTGGGCGACGGGCAGCGCGTGCGTGCATGGCGTGTGGGCGGTGCCTCGCGCGCCGAGAGCGTGGCCAATGGCCTGGCGGCGTTGGCCGAAGCCGGGGTGCGCGACCACGACTGGGTGCTGGTGCACGATGCGGCGCGCTGCCTGCTGCGCGCAGCGGACGTCGAGCGCTTGATCGCCGCTTGTGGTGACGACCCCGTCGGTGGTCTGCTGGCGGTGCCGCTGTCCGACACGCTCAAGCAGGCCGACGACGAGGGCTGGGTGCGCGCGACGCTGCCGCGCGAGGACAAGTGGCTAGCGCAGACGCCACAGATGTTTCGGTTGGGGCTGCTGCGCCGGGCGCTGGAGGCGCACCGCGCCCAGGGGTTCGCCGGTATCACTGACGAATCCAGCGCGGTCGAGGCGCTGGGCCACCGCCCATTGCTGGTGCGCGGCCACACGCACAATGTCAAGATCACTTATCCGGAGGACGTGACGATGGCGCAGTCGCTGCTAGGGCAGCCGCCCGCGCCCGACTGGCGCGTGGGTGAGGGGTGGGACGTGCACGCGCTGGTGCCAGGCCGCCCCCTGGTGTTGGGGGGCGTGACGATTCCGTATGACAAGGGGCTGCTGGGGCATTCGGACGCCGACGCGCTGCTGCATGCCATCACCGATGCCTTGCTCGGCGCGGCGGGTTTGGGCGATATCGGTACCTGGTTTCCCGACACCGATGTTCGCTTCGCGGGAGCGGATTCGGCGGCCTTGCTGCGGCACGCGTGCGACGCGGTGCGGGCGCGCGGCTGGCAGCCGGTCAACGTGGATGCGACCGTGATCGCGCAGGCACCGCGCCTCGCGCCGCACCGCAGTGCCATGCAGGCCCACATCGCGCGCTGCTTGGGCTTGCCGCTCGATGCGGTCAACGTCAAGGCCAAGACGGCCGAACGGCTGGGGCCGGTGGGGCAGGGGTTGAGCATCGAAGCGCGCGCCGTCGTGTTGGTGCAACGCAGCGGCGAGCGCTGAGGTCAGGGAGCCGTTGGCAGCCGCACGGTCACGGCCAGCCCGCCGCCGTCGGCGTTGCGCAGCTCGCACGTGCCACCCATGCGTTCGGCGCTGCGGCGCACGATCGCCAGCCCCAATCCACTGCCGGGCGTGGTGCGGGCGCTCTCGCCGCGAAAAAACGGCTCGGTCAGCCGCGGCAGCAGCGCCTCGTCCACGCCAGGCCCGTGGTCGCGCACCGTCAGCGCGATGTCGCGCTCGGTCGCGGTGGCCTCGATGTCGATCACCGCGCATCCGTCGGCACTGCGGCCGTGACGCACGGCGTTTTCCAGCAGGTTGCTCAGTATCCGCTGCAGGCCCGCGGCGTCGGCCAGCGGCTGCAACCCCTCGGGCACGTGGATGTGCAGTTGCACGTCGTCGCGCGGTCGGTAGGGGGCCACGGCGCGCTCCACGGTGGCGGCCAGCGGCACGGGTGCCAGCACGGTCGGTCGCTCGCGCGCGTAGTCCAGAAATTGCCCGATGATGGTGTCCACGTCGGCGATGTCGCTGGCCATGCGTTCGCGCGTGGGCGCGTCCGGCACGCCCATCTCGACCTCCAGTCGCAGCCGTGCCAGCGGCGTGCGCAAGTCGTGCGAGATGCCAGCCAGCATCAGGCGCCGATCGGCGTCGGCGCGGGCGAGTTGCTCGGCCATACGGTTGAAGGCGCGGTTGACACCCGCGATTTCACGCGTGGGCAGTGTCTCGTCCAAGCGCGCGCCGTCGAAGTCCCCCTCGCGCACGCGCGCGGCGGCCTGCGCCAGCCGTTGCAGAGGCTGGTTGATCAACCTCGTGATGATCACCGCTCCCACCAACGACAGCGCCAGCGCCGTGGCCAGCCACGCCAGCCACGTGCGCCCGCCCACGGCCTCCAGCCGCGAAGGGTCGGCCAGCAGCCAATAGTTTTGGCCTTCGATGGTAAATCCGATCCACAGGCCGTCGAAGCCGTTGACCTCGCGCGCGACGATGGTGCCAGGCCCCAGACGTTCGATGAGTGCCTGCGCCACCCGATGGCCCGAGGTGTTGGGCTCGAAAGGCCTGTGGATGTCTTCGGGTTCGCGCACGGCGATGCGCACGTTTTCCTCGTCCACCAGGGTTTTGACCAGCGCCACCCGGGCGATGGGGTCGGTATACAGGAGCGCCGCGCGCGTGAGGTTCACCAGCGACGCCAGCCCCTGCGCGCTTTGCAGCGCGCGCGGTTCTTGCTCCAGGGTACGGAACACCTGGAACCACGCCAACACGCTGAGCAGCAGCAGCCCCGCGAGCAGCAGAAAGTTGCGCCAGAACAGGCTCATTCAGTCATCCGGCACGAACATGTAGCCCACCCCCCAGACGGTTTGGATGTAGCGCGGGTTGGCCGGGTCGGGCTCGATGAGCTTGCGCAGGCGCGATACCTGCACGTCCAGGCTGCGGTCGAAGGGTTCGAACTCGCGCCCGCGGGCCAGTTGCGCCAGTTTGTCGCGTGACATGGGCTGGCGCGGATGCCGCACCAGTGCCTTGAGCATGGCGTATTCGCCGCTCGTCAGCGTGACTTCCTCGCCGTTGCGCGTGAGGCTGCGACGGCCCAGGTCGAACGTGTAGGGGCCAAAACGCACCACGGCCTTGTCCACGGCGGCGCCAGGCGGCTCCGGGGGTGGGCGCCGACGCAAAACGGCGTGGATGCGCGCCAGCAGCTCGCGCGGGTTGAAGGGCTTGGGCAGATAGTCATCTGCCCCCAACTCCAGTCCCACAATGCGGTCCACGTCCTCGCCCTTGGCCGTGAGCATGATGATGGGCGTGGCATCGCCCGCGGTGCGCAGGCGTCGACAGATCGACAGGCCATCCTCGCCAGGTAGCATCAGGTCGAGCACGATCAGGTCGGGCGTTTCGCGCTGCAGCAGGCGATCGAGCCGCTCGCCGTTTTCGGCCAGCAGCACCTCGAAGCCTTCCTGCTGCAGGTAGCGCTGCAACAGCTCGCGGATGCGCGCATCGTCGTCGACGATGATGAGACGGTGGGGGCGGCGCAAATTCATCGGCGTGGGTTCGATCGGCGAGGGACAACGAGACGGTAGCATAGCGGCTGTCGCCTTTGTGGGGCCGTCGTGCGGACCACAAGACGCCATTGCACCGATCCCATGCTCGACACCGCCTCACTCGCCACGGTCGTTGCGGCCCTCCCGACCCTCGCGCCCAGTGTTGCGCTGGGGGCGGCCGTCGGCTTGGTCATGGCGCTCACAGGGGCCGGTGGGGGCATTTTGGCCGTGCCGCTGCTGGTGTTCGGGCTGCACCTGCCGCTGCCGCAGGCGGCCCCGAGGGGCCTGATCGCGGTTGGCGCGGCCGCAGCGCTGGCTGCGGTGCTGGGGTTGCGCGAGGGGATCGTGCGTTACCGCGCGGCCGGGTTCATGGGTGCCTTTGGCGTGGCGCTGGCCCCCGTGGGGGTCTGGCTGGCGGCGCGGCTGCCGGCGACGCCGCTGCTGTTGGGCTTTGCCGCGCTGCTCATGTGGGTGTCGTGGCGGAGTTGGCGGCCCGCCAATGGCGCAGCGGCGGACGCGCCGGGCGGCATTTCCTGCCGACTCGACCCCGACGAGGGGCGCCTGCGCTGGACCGGACGTTGTGCCCAGGCGCTGGCAGCCACCGGGGCAACAGCGGGGCTGCTCAGTGGTCTGTTCGGTGTCGGTGGTGGCTTCGTCATTATTCCGGCTCTGCAGCGGGTCTCTGATTTGGATCTGCGCAGTATTCAGGCCACCTCGCTGACGGTCATCGCCCTCGTGTCGACCAGCGGCGTGGCAGCGGCAGCGGCCAGCGGTGCCCTGGACTGGAGCGTGGCCTTGCCGTTTGGCGCGGGGGCAGTGGCGGCGTTGCTGGCTGGGCGCCAAATGGCGCAGCACCTGCCTGCCCCCCTGCTGCGCCGCGCGTTCGGCGCGCTCACTTTCGTTGTCGCACTCATGATGCTGGCCCGCGCCTTGGGCTGGCGCCTGGGTTGACCACCATCAGGAGATGGATATGCCACGGTGCTCATCGCTGATTCGCCACGGGCTCGTGCTGCTCGCCACGACCGCTTCCCTGGCCGTGACGGCTCAAGCGCAGCCCCAAGCCCAGCCCCAAAACCAGCCCCACGGGCTGTCCGCGCCGCCCCAACGGGTGGTGCATTTGACCGCGCAAGCGGAGCAGCGGCTGCCCCATGACTGGGTGGTGCTGACGCTGTCGGCGCGCCACCAGGCTGCTGACGCCCGCACGGTGCAACATCAGTTGAACGATGCGGTGCAGCAGGCGCTGAGCCTGTGGCGTCCGCAGCTGCGCCCGGAATGGATCGAGGCCAGCACCGCCGGCATGAGTGTGCAGCCGCGCTACGGTCGCGAGGGCCAGATCGTCGGCTGGCAGGGCAGTGCCGAGCTGACGCTGCAAGGGCGCGACATGGCGGCAGTGGCGGCGTTGGCGCAGCAGGCCCCCGGGCTGACCGTGACGGCGGTGCGCATGATGCTGGCACGGGCCACCCAGCGCGCCGCCGAGGCCGCGCTACGCCAGCAGGCCATCGCGGCGTTTCGCCAGCAGGCCGACGAGGTGGCGCAGGCATTCGGCGCGCGCGGCTGGACGCTGCGCGAGGCGCACGTCAACCCCGCGCCGCTGCCCGCACCGGGCGAGCCGATCGCCATGCGCACCCTGGCAGCGTCACCCAGCGCAGAGGCGCTGCCGCTGCAACCGGGCTTGGCCTGGCTGCAGCTGACGGTGACGGGCAGCGTGGCGCTGGAGTAGGGCCGCGCTCACTGCGCCAGCCAACCGCCGTCCATGTTCCATGCCACCCCGCGCACGTTGTCGGCGGCGGGCGAGCAGAAAAATACCGCCAGCTCGCCTATTTCCTCGGGGGTGGTAAAGCGCATCGAGGGTTCTTTTTCGCCCAGCAGCAGGCGGGTGGCCTCCTCGATGCTCACGCCCAGCGCAGCGGCTTTGGCGTCGACCTGCTTTTGTACCAGCGGCGTCAGCACCCAGCCCGGGCAGATCGCGTTGCAGGTGACGCCCGTGGTCGCGGTCTCGAGCGCCACCACCTTGGTCAGGCCCACGATGCCGTGCTTGGCCGCCACGTACGCCGACTTATGTACCGACGCTACCAGCCCATGCACGGAGGCCACGTTGATGATGCGCCCCCAGTTGGCCGCGCGCATGGCAGGCAGTGCCAGCCGGGTGGTGTGGAAGGCGCTGCTGAGATTGATGGCGATGATCGCGTCCCAGCGCTCGACCGGAAACGCCTCGATCGGTGCCACGTGCTGGATACCGGCATTGTTGACCAGCACGTCCACCCGGCCGAAGCGCGCGGCCGCAGCCTGCATCATGTCCTCGATGTCGGCGGGCCGGCTCATGTCCGCCCCGTGGTAGAACACCTCCACGCCCAGGGCGGCTACCTCCGCGCAGGCTTGGTCGACGTCGCCAAAACCGTTGAGAACGATGTTCGCCCCCTGGCGCGCCAGCGCCTTGGCGATGCCCAGCCCGATACCGCTGGTCGATCCGGTGACGAGGGCGGTCTTGTCCTTCAGCATGGTGCGTGCTCCGTTTCCGATACGATGACGGCCGCATTATCCTATCCGTCACACACGAACAACGATATGGAACCGACGCTGCATCACTTGGTCGTCCCGGGACCGAGGGCCAAACACGGCGGACCGCGCCGCATCGCTTGGTGGGAATGGAATGCCACCGGCACCGCGGAGCCGGGGCATGTCGTGGTGTGCGTCCATGGGCTGACACGGCAGGCGCGCGATTTCGACGTGTTGGCGCGGGTGCTGGCGCCCCATGCTGCCGTGGTGTGTGTGGACGTGGCTGGGCGCGGACACAGCGACTGGCTCGAAGACCCGATGGCCTACCAGATACCGACCTATGTCAACGATCTGGCGGTGCTGCTGGCGCATCTGCGGCAACGCCACGCCGCCGCCACGGGAACGGCCGAACCGTACGCGCTGGGCATCGACTGGGTGGGCACCAGCATGGGCGGCTTGATCGGTATGGCGTTGGCGTCGCAGCCCGCCATCGGCTTGCG
This sequence comes from Tepidimonas sp. HKU78, assembly GCF_049860815.1. NCBI lineage: Bacteria > Pseudomonadati > Pseudomonadota > Betaproteobacteria > Burkholderiales > Tepidimonas > Tepidimonas sp. HKU78. Next base: position 2,419,973 of record NZ_CP187547.1, on the reverse strand, counting down.
GCGGCTGGTGCTCAACGACGTCGGGCCGGTCATCGAGCCCCAGTCGCTCGAGCGCATCGCGCAGTACGTGGGCGTGCAGCCGGTCTTTCCCAGCGAGCAGGCGGCTGCCGACGCCCTGTGGCAGATTTCGCGCTCGTTCGGGCCGCACACGCCCGAGCAGTGGCTGGCGCTGACGCGCCCGATGCTGCGACCGGTCGAAGGCGGTTGGACACTGCATTACGACCCCGCGATCGCGGTGCCGTTTCGCGCCATGCTCGAGGCCCAGCGTGCGGCGCAGGCGGCAGATTCGCAAGCCACCCAGTGGCAGGACAGCGCCCGGCAGGCCGGCGAGGCGGCCTTGTGGGCGATGTATGACGCCATCACCTGCCCGACCCTGCTGCTGCGTGGGGCTGAGTCAGACCTGCTGTCGCGTGAGACGGCGCTGGCGATGACCCTGCGCGGGCCGCGTGCACGCTTGGTGGAGTTCGAGGGTGTGGGGCACGCGCCGACGCTGGTGCAGCCAGAGCAGGTGCAAGTGGTGGCGGACTTTTTGCTCGCGCCATGATCAGCCACAGCCAAGCCCATGGCCCGGCTCAGGCCGAGGCAACGGCGATCACTGCTGCATTGGGGGGACCCAGCGCGGACGATGGGCGCACCTTGCCGCGGGCGCGCGCATTCGCCGAGCCGCTGCTCAGCGGCGAGGTGCTCGACACGGGCGAGCCCGTGCTGGCCCACGCCGACGCCGTGGTGCAGATTTTGGAGCGCATCGGCGGCACGCCCGACCTACAGGCTTGCGTCTACCTGGTCTATGCCAGCCCGTTTCTGGCGCGCCCGCGCGAGATGATCGCCAAGGCCTTTGGCGCCGCCAACGCCGACGTGGCCATCGAGACCAGCAAGCTGATCCAGTTGCAGCGCCAGGCTCGCGCACGGGCCAGCGCCGCGGAGGCGGGCACCCCGTCGGGATCGGGGCGTGGCGCACCCTCGGCGCTCGCCGCAGCGCAGACCGAAAACGTGCGCAAGATGCTGCTGGCATTCTCGCGCGACCTGCGTGTGGTGCTGCTGCGGCTGGCCTCGCGCTTGCAGACCTTGCGCTACTGCGCCGCGACCCGGCAGCCGCCCAGCCCCGCGCTGGCCGCGGAGTCGCTGCACGTGTTTGCGCCGCTGGCCAACCGACTGGGCATCTGGCCGCTCAAGTGGGAACTGGAAGACCTGGCATTTCGCTTTCTGGAGCCAGATACCTACAAAGAAATCGCCCGCTTGCTCGACGAAAAGCGCGTCGAGCGCGAAAGCCATGTCGAGCAGGTGCGCCAATACCTAGAGCGCGAACTGGCGGCGCTTGGCTTGCAGGCGCAAGTGCAAGGTCGCCCCAAGCACATCTACAGCATCGTCAAAAAGATGCGCGGCAAGGGGCTGGCGTTCGACCAGTTGTATGACTTGCGGGCGCTGCGCGTGATCGTCGAGACGGTCGATGAGTGCTACCGCGTGCTGGCCTGGGTGCATGAGCATTTTCAGCCCGTGCCCGAGGAGTTCGACGACTACATCGCGCGGCCCAAGCCCAACGGCTACCAGTCGCTGCACACCGTGGTGCGCGACGAGCAGGGCCGCGCGTTCGAAATCCAGATCCGCACCCGCGCCATGCACGAGCACGCCGAACACGGCGTGGCCGCCCACTGGGCGTACAAAGAGGCCGGCACCAAAGGGTACGCGGGCGTGACGGCCGCCTCGTCCTACGATGCCAAGATTGCCGTGCTGCGCCAGCTGCTGGCGTGGCAGCGCGACTTGAGCGGCCTGTCGCACGGCTTGTTCGACGATCACATCTACGTGCTGACGCCGCAGGCGGCGATCGTCGAGCTGCCGCAGGGTGCGACACCGGTCGACTTCGCCTACGCCGTGCACACCGACCTGGGCCACCGCTGCCGGGGTGCGCGCGTGGACGGGCAGATGGTGCCGCTCAACACCCCCTTGGCCAATGGGCAGACGGTGGAGATCATCGCTGCCAAAGAGGGCGGCCCGTCGCGTGACTGGCTCAACCCCGAGGCGGGCTACCTGGTCAGCCACCGCGCCAAGGCCAAGGTGCGTGCCTGGTTCAATGCGCAGGCGGCGGCCGACAATATCGCGCGCGGGCGCGAGCAGGTCGAGCGGCTGTTGCAGCGCGAGGGCAAAACCGCCGTCAAGTTGGAGGAGTTGGCCCTTGCTTTGGGATTCGATAGCCCGGATGCGCTGTTCGAGGCCGTGGGCAAAGAAGCGCTCACCCTGCGCGCCGTCGAGCAGGCCCTGCATCCGGCCGAGCCGGTGGCGCCACCCGAGACCTTGCCGCTCAAAAAGGCGCGCAGCGGCACCGCCGGGCCCCAAGGCGGGGTGCTGGTGATGGGCGTGGGCTCGCTGATGACGACGCTGGCGCGCTGCTGCAAGCCCGCGCCACCCGATGAAATCCGCGGGTTTGTGACGCGCGGCAAGGGCGTGAGCGTCCATCGCGCCGACTGTCCCGACTTTCAGGCACTCGCGCGGCGACAGCCCGGGCGGGTCATCGAGGTCGCGTGGTCAGGCGCGGTATCCACGGGGCCCCACGCGCCCACCTACGCGGTGGATGTGGGCGTGCAAGCCCTGGATCGCCAGGGCCTGCTGCGCGATATTTCAGAAGCGTTCGCGCGCGAGAAGATCAACGTCATCGGTGTGCAGACGCAGTCGGTCAAGGGGGTGGCGTGGATGACGTTTACCGTCGAGGTCAGCGACGCCACCCGGGTCAGCCGGGTCATGGCCGTGCTGTCGGACGTCGCTGGCGTGCAAAAAGTCTGGCGACGTTGACGCATGCCCGGTGAAGGCCCGTTTTTGCGCTATACTCTCGGTTCTGTCGACGCATCGATGCGATGGTTGACGACGATAGGCGCGTAGCTCAGCTGGTTAGAGCACCACCTTGACATGGTGGGGGTCGTTGGTTCGAGTCCAATCGCGCCTACCAATGGGGGCAATAAATACGCCGTCCGACATGGCATGCCCCGTTGCGAAAATCCCTCCCCGTCGTTTGAACCGCTGCGACAAAGTCTCGTGAGCGCTAAGGACTCGGCGCCCGACGGGCAGGCAGTTCACATGGCTGCTCCCGCCGCCCAAGAGTGTGACGTCTTTGCGTGGCTGGCCCCATAATACGGGCCGGAAATTGCAAAGGATGACCCATGGGCGCAACGGCTGGCGAGATGAGCTGGGAAGAGATCAAAGCCCTCTTTCGTGAGACGGACCGCAGGTTCCGGGAAAGCGACCGCAAGTTCCAGGAGACCGAACGTCTGCTCAAAGAGCGTTCGGAAGAAACCGACCGCAAGTTCCAAGAGACGCGCGAGCTACTCGATCGCCTCTCACGCCGCTTTGGCGACCTGGGCAACCGCCTGGGCGAGTTCGTCGAGGCGATGGTCGAGCCTGCACTGGTGGACCTCTTTCGGGCGCGCGGGCTCGATGTCAGCGAGGTCCATCGCCGCGTGACCTCGCGTCGGGGTGGCGAGGCGATCGAGATCGACCTCTTGGTGGTCGACGGCGACACCGCGGTCGCGGTCGAGTGCAAAAGCCGCTTGACCAAAGAGGAAGTCGAGCGGCATGTTGAACGGATGAACAAATTCAAGCGGCTGCTGCCCAAATATGCTGACATGCGCATTCATGGCGCAGTGGCTGGGATGGTGGTCGATGAGGATGCGGTCGAGGCGGCACAGACTGCGGGGCTCTGGGTGTTAGCGCAGTCGGGCGAGACGGTGGCGCTGCGCAACGCCCCCGACTTCAGTCCGCGGGTGTGGTAAAAAAGGGGTTGGTGACGAGAGCCGTCAGCGGCTGCGGCACGAGACATCCCCAGCCATGGCCCAATACGCGCGCGACAGGAGGCCGCGACCGTGCATGAACCCGTGATCGACCGTCGTCGGCGTACCCTATCTCAGGCGGCAGCGGTCGCCGCGCTGATGGCGGCCGCCCCCGCGATACGGGCACAGGGCAACCCGTCCCTGACGTTGGGCATCGTGCCCTATTTGCCTGCCCAGCGCTTGGTCGCGCTCTACGCTCCGCTGGCACCCGTGGTGCAGTCGGTGCTAGAGCGGCGTGTGGACATCTCGAGTGCCCGCGACTATGCAACGCATGTGCAGCGCCTGCGCGCAGGCGCGTACGACGTGGTGGCGGATTCGCTGTTTTTGGCGCGGCTGGCCCAGCGCGAGCTGGGCCATGTGCCATTGGTGCGCACCCAGGTGCCGCTGGAGCCGCTGCTGGTGGTGGCGCGTGACGGGGCGGTGCAAGACGTGGCGCAGGTGCGCGGGCGCACGGTCGCCGTCACCGACCGGTTGGCGGCGCTGACCGTGTTGGGCACGCGCGGGCTGCGCGATGTGGGGTTGGTCGTGGACCGCGACTATGGTCTGACCATCTCGGGGTCGCACGCCAACTCGTTGCACCGCGTGTTGGTGGGCGATGCCGCGGCGGCCATCGTTTCGGCGACCACCCTGATCCAGGTCGATCCGCTGCTCGTGCAGCGCGTACGGGTGCTCATGCCCCTGCCCAAGGGGTTGTCGGCGGTCGTGTATCACGCCGCGCCCCGTTGGCGAGCGCGCGCACCGGCGTTGACACAGGCCTTGCTCGCCTTCGCCCAGACCGAGGAGGGCCGGGGCTTCATCCGCACCTTGGGGCATGGCGGCCTCGTGCCCGCCACCGACGACGACCTGCGCATGCTCGACCCCTACGTCGTCGAATACTATCGCCTCTCATGACGACGCCGTCTTTGCTCCGTTGGGCCAGCCGCTGGCGTGCGTGGTGGTTGCAGCGTATCGATGACCGACCGTTTCGCGTCCAGCTCGCGTGGCTCACGGCGCTGAGCGCGCTGGCGGTGCTGCTGGTGGCGACCGTGGCGGGCATGGGCGTGGCGGATCGCGCCAACCAGCGCCTACTGGCCGCCGAAGAGGCGGCGCTGCGCCCCATGGTCGTGGCGGCGCTGACCGCGCCCATGATCGAGCGTGACTACGCCAGGATTGCCGAGGTGGTGCGCGAGTTGATGCGCAGCGAAGCGATCGATGCCATTGCCGTGCTCGACCACGGTGGGTGCGTCGTCGTCGACGAGCGGGCATCCGGGGCTTTGATGCGGGTGCCGTTTGCGCACACACTGTCAGTGCCGCTGGCGCAGGGCAGCTTGCAGTTTGGTGAGGTGCGGCTGTCGCTCAACCCGGCACCATTCCAGGTGCTGCTGCACATGCTGCTGGGGGGCGTGCTGGTGGCCGTGGCGGCTGGGGTCGCGCTGGCGGTGTGGCTGTTTCGCGGCTGGGGGCAGCACGTGGGCCTGCGGCTGCAGACCTTGCAGCAAGCCACCCACGCGCTGGCGAGCGGGGACTATCGGGTCCGTGTGCACGATTTGGGCCGCGACGAAATCGGGCAACTCGGGCAGGCCTTCAATGAGATGGCCGCTCGCATCGACGAGGCGGTGCAGGCCCTGGTGGTCAGCGAAAACCGCGTCAATGCCATCCTGCACTCGATCGGCGACGGGCTGGTGGCCACCGACCGCGCCATGCGCGTGACCTACCTCAACCCCATCGCGCAGGCACTCACCGGCTGGACGGCAGAGGAGGCCATCGGGCGGCCGGTGACCGAGATCATGCACATCGCCAACGCGCTAACCGGCGAGCCGGTCGATCTGCCGGTGGCGCGCGTGTTGGAGTGCGGTCGCATCGTCGGGTTGGCCAACCACACGGAGCTGATCGCGCGCGATGGCACCCGGCGCCACATCGCCGACAGCGCCGCGCCCATCCGCGACGCCAGCGGCGAACTGGTCGGGGTGGTGATGGTGTTTCACGATGTGTCGGAAGCGTACCGCCTGCGCAGCACGCTGGAGGACAGCCGTGCGCGTCTGGCGCTAGCGCTGGAGGCGGCGGCCCTCGGGCTGTGGGACCATTTCGTCGATGACGATCGCGTCGTATTGGACGCGCGCGCAGGCACGCTGCTGGGGTTCGAGTCGGGTCGGCAAGCGATCTGCCGCGACGAGTGGGTGGACCGCATCCACCCGGAAGACCGCGCCGTCGTCGAGCACCTGTACGTCACCCACTGCGCAGGCGCGACGCCGCACTACGAGGCCGAGTACCGTGTACGCCAGTCCAACGGCGGCTGGCGTTGGGTGACCTCGCGCGGGCGCATCACCGAGCGCGACGCGCACGGTGGCGTGCGCCGCATCACCGGCACGCTGTTCGACATTTCGGAGCGCAAGGCAGCCCAGGCCGAAATCATCAACCTGGCTTTCTACGACGCCTTGACGGGGTTGCCCAACCGCCGCCTGTTGCTCGACCGCTTGCAGCAGGCCGAGGCGCTGGCCCGCCGCAACGACCAGCGCGGGGCGCTGCTGTTCATCGACCTGGACCGCTTCAAGCACATCAACGACTCGCGCGGCCACGCGGTGGGCGACGCGCTGCTGCGGCAAGTCGCGCAACGCCTGCGCAGCCGGCTGCGCAGCGCCGACACGCTGGCCCGCCTGGGCAGTGACGAATTCGTGGTGTTGCTGACGGATCTGCCGGGTGACGCAGCGACGGCGGGCAGCCATGCGCACGAGCTGGCCGATCAGCTGCGGAAGGCGCTGCAAATTCCCATTGATGTCGACGGCGTGCCCTATCACGTCTCGGCCAGCGTGGGCATTGCACTCTTTCCCGACCGGCAGCGCCCGGTGGAAGACGTGCTCGCCTCGGCCGAAGCGGCCATGCACGCGGCCAAAGACGCCGGGCGTGACCGGGTGCGTTTTTTCGACCCGGCCATGCAAGCCGCCGCGAGCCAGCGCCTGCACCTGGAAAACGATTTGCACGAGGCGTTGGCGCGGGGCGAATTGGAAGTCTTTTTGCAGCCGCAGTGCGATGCGGCGGGCCGCGTCGTGGCGGCCGAGGCGTTGTTGCGCTGGCGCCACCCGCAGCAAGGACTGGTGCCGCCTGGCGCGTTCATCCCCCTGGCCGAAGAGACGGGGCTCATCGTGCCCATCGGCGACTGGGTGCTGGAGCAGGCGTGTGCGCTGCTGCGCGAGCTCGACGCGGCGGGTTTGGCCATCGAAATCAGCGTCAACGTCAGCGCGCGCCAGATCCATGAGCCGGACTTCGTGCCCCGTCTGCAGGAGCGGCTACGCCAGCACGGCCCGATCGCGTCGCGGCTGACGCTGGAGATCACCGAAAGCCTGCTGCTGACCGACACCGACCAGGTGGTCGGCAAGCTGCACGCGTTGCACCGCACGGGCGTCAAACTGTCGGTGGACGACTTTGGCACTGGCTATTCGTCGCTGGCGTACCTCAAGCAGTTGCCGCTGCACGAGCTCAAAATCGACCGCGCTTTCGTCGATGGTCTGCCCAACGACGCCAACGACACGGCCATCGTCAGTGCCATGCTCGGGGTGGCGCGCAACTTTGGCTTGCAGGTGGTGGCCGAAGGGGTGGAGACGCCCGCGCAGCGCGAGCATCTGCTGGCACTCGGATGCAGTCGCCTGCAGGGTTACCACCTGGGGCGGCCGCAGCCGGCATCGGCGTACTTGGCGCAGTGGCTAAGCGGTGGCGGAGCCAGCATTGCTGCCACAATTGCCCCTGATGCTTGACGAACCGACCCGCCTGCCCCCCGTCACCGACCCCACGGTGCCCCTGATCGACGACCCGCAGCTCAGCCAGCTGCGCGTGCCGCCGCACTCGCTGGAGGCCGAGTCCAGCGTGCTGGGCGGATTGCTGCTGGACAATGCCGCCTGGGACCGGGTGGCCGATCTGGTGACCGAGACCGACTTTTACCGGCCCGAGCACCAGCGCATCTTTGCCGCCATCGCCGCCCTCATCAACGGCGGCAAACCGGCGGACGTCATCACCGTCTTTGAGCACCTGGCCAGCCTGGGCCGCGCCGACGACGTAGGGGGGCTGGCGTACCTCAACCAGTTGGCCCAGTTCGTGCCCAGCGCCGCCAACATCCGCCGCTACGCGGAGATCGTGCGCGAGCGCGCCATCCTTCGCAAACTCATCGCCGCCAGCGACGAGATCGCCTCCCAAGCCTTTGCCCCGCGCGGCAAGCCGGTGGCCACCATTCTGGACGAAGCGGAGCAAAAAATCCTCTCCATCGGCGAAGAAGGCAGCCGCATGAAGCAGGGCTTTCAGTCGATGGACAAGCTGGTCGTCGAGCTGCTCGATCGCGTGCAGGAGATGGCCGACAACCCCAACGACATCACGGGGGTGCCCACCGGCTTCATCGACCTCGATCGCATGACCGCTGGCCTGCAGCCGGGCGACCTGATCATCATCGCCGCGCGCCCCAGCATGGGCAAGACGGCGTTTGCCATCAACATCGCCGAACACGTGGCGCTGCACGAGGGGCTGCCGGTAGCGGTGTTTTCCATGGAAATGGGGGCCGCGCAGCTTGCGGTGCGGGTGGTGGGGTCGATCGGTCGCATCAACCAGGGGCACCTGCGAACCGGCAAGCTCACGCCCGATGAGTGGCCGCGCCTGACCGAAGCGATCGAAAAACTGCGCCACATCTCGCTCTACATCGACGAGACGCCGGGCCTGACGCCTTCTGAGTTGCGCGCCAACGCGCGGCGGCTGGCGCGCCAGTGCGGCAAGCTGGGGCTCATCGTCGTGGACTATTTGCAGCTCATGAGCGGCAGCCAAAGCGCCGACGAAAACCGCGCCACCGAACTCGGCGAAATCTCGCGCGGCCTGAAAATGTTGGCCAAAGAGCTCCAATGTCCGGTGATTGCGCTGTCGCAGCTCAACCGCGGCGTGGAGCAGCGCACCGACAAGCGGCCGATGATGTCCGATCTGCGCGAATCGGGCGCGATCGAGCAGGACGCCGACATCATCATGTTCATCTACCGCGACGAGTACTACACCAAGGACCAATGCAAAGAGCCTGGTGTGGCCGAGATCATCATCGGCAAGCAGCGCAACGGGCCCACGGGGACGGTCAAGCTGGCTTTCCTGAGCGCGCTGACGCGCTTTGAAAACCTGGCAGGCTACGATAGCCATCCGTGATCGTTTATTGCGCAAGTCAACGCGGCGCTGGGACAACTCGATCAAACCAGGCAACAAAACGCCGCCCTCGTCGAAGAGGCGGCGGCGGCTGCCCAGAGCCTGCGCCAGCAAGCGGCCGAGCTGCAGCAGGTGGTCAGTCAGTTCCGCACCGGGGTGGGGGACGGAGCCCCCATGCTCATCGCCGCCAAATGAGCCCCAGCAGCGCAATCGCCGAAAACGCCGCCCCAGCGAAGAAGGTCATTGTAGGGCCGACCAGGGTCCACAGGCTGCCGGCGATGACGCTGGCGGCCAACAGCGCCGCGCTGCTGACCAGGTTGAAAACGCCAAACGCGGTGCCGCGCAAATCGGCAGGTGCCGCCTCGGCGACCAGCGTCGACAGCAGACCCTGCGTCGCGCCCATGTGCAGGCCCCAAATCGCAGCCCCGAGCCCCACAGTCCAAACGTGGGCGGCCAACGCGAGCGTGATGTCTGCGGCGATGAGCAGGAGCACGCCCCACACCAGCAGCGCGCGGCGGCTGCCGCTGTCGGACAGCCGACCAAAGGGGTAGGCACTGGCCGCGTAGACGCCGTTCATGATGATCAGGATCAGCGGTACCCAGGTCGCCGCGAGTCCCACATTCTCTGCGCGCAGCAGCAAAAACGCCTCTGAGAAGCGCGCCAGCGTCAGCACGGCGGCAAAGCCCACCACCCACCAGTAGCGGGAAGGCAACCGCGCGAGGCTATCGCGCGTGATGGGAAAACGCGGCTGCACGGCTGGACGGGTGGCATCGGGCTCGTCCACGCCAAAGGCGATGATCAACACGCACAAGACGGCTGGAACGACCGCCACCCAGAATACCAGGCGAAAGTTGTCGCCGCTGGCCGCCATCAAGGCCATGGCCACCAATGGACCGGCAAACGCCCCCACGGTATCCATCGATTGACGCAACCCGTAGGCGGCGCCGCGCTGTGCTTCTGGGGTGATGTCGGCGATGAGGGCGTCCCGCGGTGCGCCGCGTATCCCCTTGCCGATGCGGTCGAGAAACCGCGCCATCAAGATGGCGCCGATGCTGTTGGCGAGCGGGAACAGCGGCTTGGTCAGCGCCGCCATGCCGTAGCCGAGCAGCACCAGTGGTTTGCGGCGGCCGAACCAGTCGGACACCGCGCCGGAGAATACTTTGGCCATCGCCGCCGTGGCTTCGGCGATGCCTTCGATGATGCCCACCGACATCGCCGACGCGCCCAGCACCGTCACCAAAAACACGGGCAGCAGGCTGTGGATCATCTCCGATGAAAGATCCATGAACAGACTGACCAAGCCGAGAGCGATCACGCCTTGGGGCAATCTCATCGACACTCCTGACGGTTGTTGAACGGGTATCGACCGTTCGAGCATGTGCACGCGGTCGTCCCTGCGGGGTGGCTCGGGAGTGTGTCACGCTCGGTGTCGAGACGTGCCACGATATCACTGCAGATGGCCGTGCAGGATCATAAAAAAAGCCCACCGATGGGTGGGCTGGCGTGCTGGAATTTTGGCTCCCCGACCTGGGCTCGAACCAGGGACCTACGGATTAACAGTCCGGCGCTCTACCGACTGAGCTATCGGGGAATAGACAACTATTGTAGCACGGCGTCCTATCGATGTTACGGCGTTGCATCCGCTCGCAACGTTGCCCAACGCTGCATCAGTTCTGCAGCGGCGGCTGGCGCGTCGGGGGCGCCCACGAGGGCGCGCACGACGGCGAACGACCCCACGCCCGAGGCGGCCACGGCGGGCAGCTCGGCCAGACCGATACCCCCGATGGCAACGGTGGGGATGTCACGGGCGAGTCGTGCGTAGCGCGCCAGCCGCCCCGGTCCTTGGGGGGCGGTCGGCATGGCCTTGAGCGTGGTGGGGAATACCGCACCCAGGGCCAGGTAGCTGGGGCCCAGCGCCCAGGCGCGCGCCATTTCGGCGTAGCCGTGTGTGCTGATGCCCAGGCGCAGGCCGCTGTCGCGCAGCCGGGCGATGTCGTCTGGTGTCAACGTGTCGAGGTCTTCCTGCCCCAGGTGCACCCCGTAGGCGCCTGCGGCCATGGCGTGCTGCCAGTGATCGTTGATGAACAGGCGACAGGGCAGGCCGCGTACCGCCTCGACCGCTGCCTGTACCTCATGTGCCACGCGGTCGGGGTCGGGGTGTTTGAAGCGCAGTTGCAACGTGGGCACACCGGCGCGCGCCAGGCGCGCGACCCACGCAGCGTCGGGCAGCACGGCGTACAGGCCCAGTTCCCGCGGGCAGGGGGCAAACCGCGTCGGTGGCAGTGTCCAGCCAAAATCCGCCGGGTCATCGGGCCAGTCGGCGGGATCGAAGGGGCGGCCCTGGCAGCGCCGCGCCCACGCGGCCGACACATACCGGGCGTCCGCATCGATGAACCCCAGCCGACGGGCGGCGGCGTAGGCGACAGCGGCCACGGTCGCATCGGCTGGCGTGGCGTCGGGGTCCGCGTCGCGCTCGATGAACAAGTCGGTATGGTGGCGCACGATGGCGTGCATGGCCGCCAGCGGGTCATGGACCACCGTTGGCGTGGCGGTGGGGGCGTGCGCGTCGGTCATTCGGGCGGTCATCCCTGGTGCCAGAAGGGGGTGCCCAGCACGGGCGTGCTGGGCTGGGCCGAGGCTTGCGGTGGCATGGCGCCGGCACGGTACGCGGCCCGGCCGGCGGCGACGGCATCGGCAAAGGCGCCGGCCATGCGCACCGGGTCTTGCGCCTGCGCCACGGCCGTGTTGAGCAGCACGGCATCCAGCCCCCACTCCATGACCTGGCAGGCGTGCGACGGCAGGCCCAGCCCGGCGTCCACGATCAGGGGCACGTCGAGCCGCTCGCGCAGCGTGCGCAGCGCGTAGGGGTTGATCGGGCCGAGCCCCGTGCCAATGGGTGCTGCCCAGGGCATGACCGCCTGGCAGCCCACGTCCAGCAAACGCTGGCACAGCACCAGGTCGTCGGTGCAGTAGGGCAGTACCTTGAAGCCGCGCTTGATGAGCAGGTCGGCCGCCGTGGGGAGTTGCAGCGTGTCGGGCTGTAGGGTGTAGTCGTCACCGATCAATTCGAGCTTGATCCAGTCGGTACCAAAGACTTCGCGCGCCATTTCGGCGGTGGTGACGGCTTCTTGCACGCTGTGGCAGCCAGCGGTGTTGGGCAACACGGGCACGCCCAAGCGCTGCAGCAGGGTCCAAAAGCCGTGCGAGGCGTCGGCGCCTAACGCGCCGTGGCGGCGCAGCGATGCGGTCAACAGGCACGGCTGCGCGCGCGCGACGGCTTGCTCCAGCACCGCGGGCGAGGGATAACGCGCCGTGCCCAGCATGAGTCGGCTGCCAAAGGTTTGGCCGTAGAGGATGAGGGGGTCGGACGATGGGGTCGGGGTCATGGTGGGGGTCAGCCGCCGGTCACGGGGGCGATGATTTCGATGCGGTCGCCGTCGTGCAGGGGCGTGTGAGGATATTGGGCGCGCGGCACGAACTGCAAGTTGACGGCCACGGCAAAGGGGGCGCTGGCAGGCAGGTCGGCCGTCGCGCGGGCCACGGCGTCGGCCACGGTGGCGCCGTCGGGCAATTCAGTGGGATGGGCGTTGATGACGACGATCATGGCTCGCAGCAGGCAGCGGTTTGGCGGGCCGGCACGAAGCGCAGGCCCAGACGCTGGGCCAGTGACACGGTGCCACCATGCAGGTATTCGATGACTGCATCGTGCACGGCAGGCGAGATCAGATAGCCGTGTCGATACAACCCATTGATCTGCAGCACGCGCGGCGCCGCCTCGACCACGGCGGGCAGGTTGTCGGGCAGCGTGGGGCGGCACTGTGCGCCCAGTTCGAGCACCCGGCCTTCGGCAAAGCCGGGGTGGACGGCGTAGGCGGCGCTGAGCAGCTCCAGCGTGGAGCGCACGCTCGCAGGGGAGAGGTCGTCGGATTCGATCTCGGTGGCGCCGATGACGAACAGGTGGTTGGGCTTGGGCGCGATGTAGAGGGGATAGCGCGGATGCAGCAGGCGCGTGGGGCGTTGCAACGTGACGTCGGGCGCATACACGCGTGCGACTTCGCCGCGCACGCCCCGCAACGGCCCCGCCGCTGGTGCCGGGGCGCTGGGCCAATCCGCCTGGGCCCCCAGGCCGCGACAGTCCAACACCCAGGCGCCGGGGTGGTCGCGCTGCCAGTCTTGGGCCTGCGCCAGCGTCATCGGGGTGGACCACTGCACCGTCACACCGCACGACCGCAGTGTGGCCAGCAGCGCATCGAGCAGCTGCCGGTTGTCGAGTTGCCCTTCCTCGGGCAAATACAGCGCTTGCGCAAACCGGCCCGCCACCGCGGGCTCCACAGTGGCCAGCGCGGCGGCGTCGAGCGGCTGCGGCGCGGGCAGCTCCGGCAAGCGCTCGGTCGTGGCGCGCAGCAGGGCTTCGAAGCGAACGGCCTCGCGGGCGTCTTGCCGATGCCACAGGATGAGCGTGCCGTTTTGCTGAAAAAAGACCGGCTGGTCGAGCCCTTCGCACAGGGCGCGCCAGCGTGGCAGCCCGTAGCGCCCCATGGCGACGACGTTGGGCTCGGTGACAGCGGACTCGGCCAACGGTGCGAGCATGGCCGCGGCGATGCGGGCCGCTCCCCCGGCCTGTGACGGCCCGTCGGCGGCATCGACCAGGTGCACGCGGTGGCCCGCACGGGCCAAGGTGACCGCCAACAAGCGGCCCATCAGGCCAGCGCCCAGAATCAGCACGGGGGGAGACGTCGTCATGATCCGCGATGGTACCCCAGGGAAAACCCGCGCCATTGACAGAACACAACAATCCTCCCCACGCGGCGGATAATGTCACACATGTCACACCTCAACGATCTCGCTCACCCCAAGGCGGCGCGTTACGCGCGCGTGTTGACCATTGCCGGCAGCGATTCGGGCGGCGGCGCGGGCATTCAGGCCGACCTCAAGACCATCGCGGCATTGGGCTGCTACGGCATGACGGCGATCACGGCACTGACGGCCCAAAACACGCTGGGGGTACGCGCCATTCACGCGGTACCGGCGTCGTTTTTGAAAGAGCAGATCGCGGCCGTGGTGGAGGATATCGGGGTGGACGCGGTCAAGATCGGCATGTTGCACGCACCCGACATCGTGGACGCGGTGGCCTGGGCCATCGATCGCTACCGGTTGCCCAATGTGGTGCTGGACCCGGTGATGGTGGCCACCAGCGGTGACACGTTGATCGAGCCCGAGACCATCGAACGCTTGGTGGCGCAGTTGTTTCCGCGCGCGACGGTGGTCACGCCCAACCTGGACGAAGCGGGGCTGCTGCTGGGCCGTGCCTTGACGCATGTCGACGAGTTGGAAGCCGCCGCCGCCGATTTGCTGCAGCGGGGTGCGTCGGCGGTACTGCTCAAAGGGGGACACTTGCCCGGCGACTGGGTGACCGACCTGCTGGCACTGCGCGGCGAGCCTGCAGCGTATTGGATTCGCCTCAGCGGCGAACGCATCGCAAGCCCCAATGGCCACGGTACCGGCTGCACGCTGTCGTCGGCGATCGCGTCGTATCTGGCGCTGGGGCACACGCTGGAGGAAGCGGTGCAGTCGGCGCACGGGTGGGTGCGCGGCGCCATCGCCGCGGGCGCCCACGTGCGCACGGGGCAGGGCAGCGGGCCGCTCAACCACGGCTATGCGCCCGTGCCGATGCGGCTGCTGGATTGATCAGTCTGGCGCTACCCCCAGCAGGCGCTGCAGCCGGGCGCTGGTGGTGGTGTACTCGAGCGCGATGCGCTCACCCGGTCGCAGCGCTTGTGCGATGGCAAAGGCGGCCAGCGTCGCTTCGTGGAAACCGCACACGATGAGTTTGCGCTTGCCGGGGTAAGCGTTGACGTCGCCCACCGCATGAATACCCGGCTCGCTCGTGCGAAAGCCCTCTGTGTCCACCACCAGGTGTTTGCGCTCCAGGGCCAGCCCCCAGTCGGCGATCGGTCCCAGGCGCGGGTGCAACCCCAAGCGCGGCATGAGCAGATCCAGCGGCAGCGTCAGGCGCTGGTCATCAGCCGTCGCGATGGCCAGGGCTTGTAAGCGTCCCTCATCGTCGGTGAGCACTTCCACCGGTTGGCCCAGGCACAACCGCACCCAGCCCGCGCCGATGGCGGATTGCAACTGCGCATCCAGATCGGGGTCGATGTCGAAGCGCTCGGTGCGGTGCAACAGCGTGACGTGCGCCGCTTCGCCCTCCGCCAAGCGCAGGGCCAGGCGCACGGCGGCATCCGTGCCGCCCATGACGACGACACGTTGGCCTGCCCAGACGGACGGATCGACGTCCCGATAAAACACCTGCCGCCCTTCCCAACGTTCGAGTGCCGGTAGCGGCACCTTGCGCGGCAAAAACGCCCCGACGCCGGCGGCGATGACGATGGCGTCGCACCAAAAGGTCAGGCCGCCGTCGGTCTGCAACGCAAAGCGCGCCGGGCCGTCGGTGCCCAGCCGCTGCAGGCCCGACACGATTTGCCCCAGGTGCAGCGGCACGCGCAGCGGCTGGAGCTGGCGCAGCAAGCGCTGCGTGAGCTCTTGCCCGCTGCACGAGGGGATGCCCGGGATGTCGTAGAGAAATTTGTCGGGATACAGCTCGGCGCACTGGCCGCCCGCGTGCGCCAGTCCTTCGACGATATGCACCCCTACTTCCTGCAGCCCGAGCTGGAACGCCTGATACAGCCCCACTGGGCCCGCGCCGATGACCACGGCGTCTGTGCGGATGGGGGCGTCGGCGTTCGTCATGGCGTGCAGCCCGACGGCGGCGTGTCTCAGCGCTTGAGCAGCGCGAGCTTACCCGTCATGTCCTTGTACTGGTCTGCGTCGGGCAAGGGCGCCTTGCGCTTGGTGATGCTCTTCCAGGTCGGCAGCTTGGCCAGCTCGGCGTTGAGCGCGATCATGTGCTGCTGGTCACGCGGCACGTCCTCTTCGGCGTAGATGGCACCCACGGGGCACTCGGGGATGCAGACGGCGCAGTCGATGCACTCGTCGGGATCGATGGCCAGAAAATTGGGGCCCTCGCGGAAGCAGTCTACGGGACAGACGTCCACGCAGTCGGTGTACTTGCAGGCGATGCAGGCTTCGGTAACAACGTGTGTCATGGCGCTGGGTCTTATCAGGTGGCGATCGTCGACCCGGCACGGCCGCGGGCCGCGAATCGACAAGCGCCGAATTGTAGGCCGAGTGCACACGGCACTGGGTTGACGCGTGTCATGACAACGTGGGATGAAACGGTTATCGTGTGGCGTGTGCGGTCCAGCGCGGGCGATGCCTTGCTCCTCGCTCGTGCCCATCTGACAGGTCTTACCTCATGAATCCATCCTCTCCCAGCGATCCATCCCTCCATCGCCGCCGCGGCGACGCCGCCGACACCCTAGACCAGCAGGCGTCGGTGGTGCTGGCACAGCTCTACAGTGGGTTGTCGCCCGTTTCGCTGGCGTTGGCCGCGACCGATTGGGCCTTGCACCTGTGGAGCGCGCCCGGTTCGCAAATGCGCCTGTGGCGGCAGGCGCTCGCGCAGGGGCAGAACTGGTGGCAGGACGCCGTGCTGGCTGCCGCCCGCACGGCGGTCGTGCCGCCGGGCCCCGGTGCGCCGGGCGGAGACTCGAACGAGCCCACCCCGACGCTGCCCTTCGAGGCCGCGTTGCAGGAAGACCCGCGCTACACCCACCCCGCGTGGCGCCAATGGCCATGGCGGACGCTCGCGACCGCAGGCAAGGCGACCGAAGCCTGGTGGGAGCAGGCCGCCGCGCTGCGCGGGATGCGCGCGCACAGCCGGGAGCAGATGCGCTTCTATGGCCGGCAGTGGCTGGACCTGTGGGCGCCCAGCAACGTGTTGTGGACCAACCCGCAGGCACTGCAGCGGGCGTGGGAGACGGGCGGACAGTCGCTGTGGAAAGGTTGGGGGCAGGCGCTGCAGGATGTGAGTGCCCGCCTGGGGCTGCAGCCGCCGCCGCAACGCTTTGGGCCGGATGCGGTGCCGGGCCGCGGGCTGGCCACGACGCCGGGACAGGTGGTGCTGCGCAATGCGCTCATCGAGCTGATCCAGTACGCGCCGACGACCCCGACCGTGCAGCGCGAGGCGGTGCTCGTCATCCCCTCGTGCATCATGAAGTACTACATCCTGGACTTGTCGCCGCACAATTCGCTGGTGCGCTGGCTGGTGGGGCAGGGGCACACGGTCTACATCGTGTCGTGGAAAAACCCCGACGAAAGCGACGCCTTGCTGGGCATGGACGACTATGTGCGCGATGGGGTGCTGGCCGCGCTCGATCATGTGCATTGCGCAACGGCGGCACCGGTGCATCTGATGGGCTACTGCCTGGGCGGCACGTTTGCGGCCATCGCCGCCGCGGCCCTGGGGGGCGGCGATGCCACGCTGGGCTGCCAGCCGCTGGCGGCGCCCGCGCACCCGCTGGCAAGCCTGACGCTGCTCGCGGCCGAGACCGACTTCAAAGAACCGGGCGAGTTGGGCATCCTGATCGACGAGGCGCAGGTGCGGCTGCTGGAGGACATGATGGCCGCGCGCGGCTTTCTCACGGGGCAGCAGATGGCGGGATCGTTTCAGTTTTTGCACTCGCGGGAGCTGGTGTGGTCGAGTCAAACCCGGCGCTGGCTGCTCGGCGAGGACGAGATCGCCAACGACCTGATGGCGTGGAATGCCGATGTGACGCGCCTGCCCGCGGTCATGCACAGCCAGTACCTGCGCAGCTGCTACCTGAACAACGATCTGGCCGAGGGGCGTTTTCGGTTCGAGGGGCAGCCGATTTCGCTGCGCGACATCCGGGTGCCGGTGTTTGCCGTCGGCACCATCAAGGACCACGTCGCGCCGTGGCGCTCGGTGTACAAGATCCATCATTTGGTGTCGGCCGAAGTGACGTTTGCCCTGACCAATGGCGGGCACAACGCCGGGATCGTGTCCGAGCCCGGACACCGGGGGCGTTACCACCATGTGCGCACGACGCCGCTGGACGAACCGTGGCGCACGCCCGACGAGTGGCTGGCCGTGGCCCCGCGCGTCGAAGGCAGTTGGTGGCCGACGTGGGGCGACTGGCTGCGCCGCCACTCCAGCGGCGAGGTGCCGGCGCGGACCCCGCCCGTGCACCGGGGGCTGGGCCCCGCGCCGGGCCAATACGTGATGGTGCGCTACGGCGATTGAGAGTAGCGGCCAGAATCGGCGGCCGACGCGGGTGCGCCCCGCGTGGCGAAGCGCTGGGCCAGCAAGGCGCGCGCCAATGCGGGCTCCAGCGGCCACGGTTCGCCATGCAGGCCCGCGGCGAGCACTTCGCCACACAGCGCGGACAACGTCAGACCGCGCGCGCCCAGCCCGGTGATGACGTGCAAGCCCGGCAGGGTCTCGGGGTTCACGGCCCCCACCGCCGGGAAGCGATCCGGCAGCGTACAGCGCACGCCTGCCCAGGCCTGCGCCTGGGACCACAACGGCGACAGCGCCGCCGCCGCACGGGGTAGCAAGCGGCGCAGCTTGTCCCAATTGGCGGCATGATCGTCCGCGCGGATCGTGCGGCCGGTGCTGCCACGAACGAAGGTCGAGCCCATGCACCAGACGGGGCGGCCGTCTGGACCCGGCACGCCCGCGATGAGTGAGCCATGCCCATTGACGGGGTGGGGCGGTAGCGCCGCGGCCACGTCGGGCGGCAGGGCCTCCATCGGGCCCCACGCCACCTGCCCACGCAGTGCGTGCAGCGGCAGCGGGGCGCGACCCTCGGCCGCCAGCAGCGCCAGTGAGTCGAAGCCCGCGCACACCACCACGATATCGCCTTGCGCGAGCAGCGCCCCTGTGGCGTCATGGGCACTCCAACCGTGCCCGCCCGCTTGCCGCCGCAAGTGCGCCACGGCGGCCCCGCCGACGAAGCGGATGCGCGGGTGTGCCAACTGCGCCGCCACCAGCCGCGCGGGCCGCAGCCAGGCCGCACGCGGGTGCCACAGCGCGGGCGTTTCAGGGGGCAGTCCAACCGCGACGATCGATTCGGGGGTGGCGGCCTGGCTCCACGCGGCGCGCTGCTCGGTCCAGTCGTCCGGCGCGGGCAGGGCGTGTTTGCCTTCCACGCGGTGTTCCAGCACGCCACTGGCCGCCCCATCGATGCCGGGTGTGAGCAGCAGCTGTGCGCGCTCCAGCGTGCAGGCCAGCCCGGCGCGCGTCAGCCGCGACAGCGGGGCATCGTCGGGCGAGACGTGCGGGGCGACCAAGCCCACGGGCAGGCCAGATGCCCCTGCGGCGGGCGTGTCGGCCTGGTCCAACACCGTCACCCGCCAACCCCGTTGCGCCAGACTCCAGGCCGCGGCGGACCCGGCCAGTCCGGCCCCGATGACCAGCGCGTGCCGGCCGTTCGGGCCAAGATTGTCCGGGGTGTTGGGGGCGTGGCGCAGCGACGTGCGCGGGGTCCACGCGGGGGCCCAGCGCGCGCGCAGGCAATGCCGCTTGGGCGGCAAGCCCGGGGCTTTTTCAACCTGGAACCCCGCTTGCGTCAGCGCCTCGCGCACCGAGCGCGCCACCGTCCAGGTGGCCAGCCGGGTGCCGGGGCGGCACAGGCGCGCGACCGCGCGCATCAGGGGCGGCGACCACATGTCGGGGTTGGCGGCGGGGTCGAAGCCATCGAGGAACACGCTGTCCACGGGCACGTCGAGCGTGGGCAGCCAGCGCTGTGCGTCGCCCACGCACAGCGTCAGCCGCAGGTGGCGCACACGGCCGGTGGCGTCGGTCGCTTGCCACGCCCAACGGTGCACGCCGGGCAGCAGCCCCACCCAGCGCTTGGCCAGTGACTGCGCCAGTGCCTGCAAGGGCGCAAACGGTGCGGCGCTGCGGCGCAGGTCGTCGGCACTGACCGGATGGGCCTCGGTGGCGGTGTAGAACAGCGTCTCAGGCGCGTCGGGGTCGTCGCGCCAGGCACGCCAGGTAGCCAGAAAGTTCAGTCCCAGGCCGAAGCCGTTTTCCAGCACATGCCAGCGGGGTTGGCCGCGCCACACCGCATCAGGCCCCGGCGGCCACAGGCCGCAGCCGCCCAAAAACACGTGTTGCGCCTGCGCCCAACCGCCGTGGCCGTCGGCGCCGCGGCTGCGGTAGATGTCGCCAAAGCGCGGGCTGCGTGGCGTGCCGTCCGGCAGCCACTCGACCACGGCGCCCCCCATGTCACCCCTGCGTGGGTGGCACGTAACCGGCCGCGACGTCGGCGCCCTCGCCGAAAAAATGTTTTTCCATCTGCCGCGCCAGGTACTGGCGCGCGCGGGCGTCGGCGAGGTTCAAGCGGTTTTCGTTGACCAGCATGGTTTGGTGCCGCAGCCAGTCTTGCCACGCCTGTTTGCTGACATTGTCGTAGATGCGCTTGCCCAACTCGCCAGGGTAGGGGGGAAAGTCCAGTCCTTCGGCTTCGATGCCGAGTTTGATACAGCGAACGGTGCGTGCCATGGGTGATGCTCCTGTGCGAATGTGTGCTTCATGCCATGCCGTCATAACGGCGTCGGGGCAACGGTATAACGGCTTTGTTACGATCGGCGTATGGTCTGGTGTTCGCCATCGGCGACCAGCGACCCCGAGACTGTAGCGCAGTCGTGCTGCCCCAGCGTGGTCAGGGTTGAGACAGGTCAACCCCGCAGGCCCGGATCGCCGTTACCCTCGCCCGTATCTTTTTCGACTCCCTTCCATCATGAGTGCATTCGACGACGAACGTGTTTTGACCGTCCATCACTGGACCGATCGGCTGTTTAGCTTCACCACCACGCGCAATGCGGGGCTGCGCTTTCTCAACGGCCAGTTCACCATGATCGGTCTGCGGCTGGAAAATGGCAAGCCGCTGCTGCGCGCTTACAGCATCGTGTCGGCCAACTATGAAGAGCACCTAGAGTTTCTCAGCATCAAGGTGCCCGATGGGCCGTTGACCAGTCGCCTGCAGCACATCCAGCCCGGCGACTCGATCATCGTGGGGCACAAGCCCACCGGCACGCTGGTCATCGACTATCTGCTGCCGGGCAAACACCTGTACCTGTTCGGCACGGGCACGGGGCTCGCGCCGTTCATGAGCATCATCCGCGACCCGGCCACCTACGAACGTTTCGAGCAGGTGGTGCTGGTGCATGGCGTGCGCCTGGTGGCCGAGCTGGCGTACCGCGAC
Source organism: Tepidimonas sp. HKU78 (assembly GCF_049860815.1). Lineage (NCBI taxonomy): Bacteria > Pseudomonadati > Pseudomonadota > Betaproteobacteria > Burkholderiales > Tepidimonas > Tepidimonas sp. HKU78. The sequence goes on along the minus strand of NZ_CP187547.1, from coordinate 2,398,891 downwards.
TACATCACGCACGAGCTGCCGCAGCACGAGTTCCTGGGCGAGATGGTGCGTGCGCAGCTGCGCTACTATCCCACCGTGACGCGCGAGCCGTTCGAGCGCCAAGGCCGCATTCCGCAATTGGTGGAAAGCGGTCAGATGGCGCGCGAGCTGGGCTTGCCCCCGCTCAACCCCGAGACGGACCGCGTCATGATCTGTGGCAGTCCCGCGATGCTGCGTGACCTCAAGGCGATGTGCGAGCGCTACGGCTTCGTCGAGGGCAACACGAGCACGCCGGGGCAATTCGTGATCGAACGCGCCTTTGCCGATGCCAACTGATTTTTCTGCCGAACGACTGCGCACCTGGGTGCGGGCGCACCCCCGGGCCTGCCCGGCGCTGGTGGCGCTGTGGGCGGTGGGTTTGTTGGCCTTTGGCCTGTACTTGCAGCACGGGGTGGGGCTGGAGCCCTGTCCGATGTGCATCGTGCAACGCTATGCCCTGGTGGGGGTGGCGCTGCTGGCCGGGATGGCCGCGGCATGGCCTGGTCTACGTGGCCGTCTCGGCGGGATGTGGGCGGCGGCGGGGCTGGCGGTGTTTGGGGCGTTCGTGGCGGCGCGCCAGTCGTGGCTGCAGTGGTTCCCGCCCGAGATCCAGACCTGCGGGCGGGATTTCTACGGCATGATCGAAGCGTTTCCACTGCGCCGCGCGATCCCCATGATCTTTCGCGGCAGCGGTGACTGCTCGGCGGTGGATTGGACTTTTCTGGGGCTGACGATCGCCAACTGGTCGTTCGTGAATTTCGTCGCCATGGCGCTGGTGCTGGCCATGGGCGGGTGGTGGGTGCGCTCGCGTTAGGGTGGCCATGGAGCGCGTGGGTGCCATCGTCATCGGGGCCGGCGTGGTGGGCCTGGCGGTGGCGCGGGCGCTGGCCCAGGCTGGTCGCGAGGTGGTGGTGCTGGAGCGTGCCACGGCCATCGGTACCGGCGTGAGCTCGCGCAGCAGCGAGGTCATTCACGCCGGTCTGTACTATCCCCCAGGGTCGCGCAAAGCCCGCTGGTGCGTGCGGGGCAAACCGTTGCTCTTCGAATATGCGCAGCGCCACGGCGTGGCGCACCGCCGCTGTGGCAAGTGGGTGGTTGCCACCGACGACACGCAGATCCCGGCACTGGAGAGGCTGCTGCAACGAGCCCAGGCCAATGGGGTGCCCGCACAGTGGGTCGACCGTGCGGCGCTGCGCGCTCGTGTGCCCGCGCTGCACGGTGTGGCCGCGCTGTGGTCGCCAACGACCGGCATCATCGACAGCCACGGGCTCATGCTGGCACTGCAGGGAGACTTGCACGACGCGGGCGGCAGTGTGGCGCTGGGATCGGTCTTCGAGGCGGCGGAACCGCTGGGCCCGCAGGCCCAGGGCGGCTGGGCGGTGCGGGGCAGGACGTTGGATGGCGAGCGCTTCGCGGTGCAGGCGGACGTGTTGGTCAATGCCGCCGGACTGTGGGCCTGCGACGTGGCGCGCGCCGTGTGGGGCCCGCCGCCCGAGCGTTGGCCCGTGCCGCGCTATGCCAAGGGTAGCTACTTTGCGCTGGCGGGGCGCCCACCGTGCGACGCCTTGGTCTATCCCGCGCCGCAGGATGCCTGGCTGGGGGTGCATCTGACGCTGGATCTGGGCGGACAGGCCCGCTTCGGCCCCGATCTCGAATGGCTGCCCGAGGGCACGCGACCCGAGACGCTGGACTACACGGTGGACGCTGCCCGTGCCCCCGCGTTCGAGGCGGCGATTCGGCGCTACTGGCCAGGGTTGCCCGATGGGGCCTTGCGGCCCGCCTACAGCGGGGTGCGGCCTAAAATCCACGGGCCGGATACCCCCGCGCCGGATTTTCGGCTCGAGGCGCCGGCCCAGCATGGCTGGGCTGGGCTGGTGCACTTGTTGGGGATCGAGTCGCCCGGATTGACGAGCGCGTTGGCGATCGGTGAAGCCGTCGCCAGGGCCCTGGACACGCCGACATGAGCGTGGCGACGACCGCAGGGAACCATCGCCGCACGACCGGTTCCCCCCCCACCATGACTTTGACGCCGTTTGCTGAGTTCGCCCTCCTGCTGCTCGCGGCAGGGTTGGGCGCGCTGTTCGTGCGGCTGCGCCAGCCGGTGCTCATCGCCTACATCGTGAGCGGCATCGCGCTGGGTCCGGCGGGCTTGGGGTTGGTCAAGGCGCACGACCAAGTCGCGCTGCTGGCCCAGATCGGTGTGACGGTGCTGCTCTTCATCGTCGGCTTGAAGCTCGACTTGTAGCACGTGCGCCACATCGGTCCGGTGGCGCTGGCCACGGGGTTGGGGCAACTGGGCTTTACCATCGCAGGTGGTTTCGTGCTCATCCTGCTGCTGGGGCAGAACCTCATGACCGCGCTCTACGTCAGCGTGGCGCTGACGTTTTCCAGCACCATCATCATCGTCAAGCTGCTGACCGACAAGCGCGAGCTCGACTCCCTGCACGGGCGGATCGCCGTCGGGTTTTTGATCGTGCAGGACATCGCCGTCGTGCTGGCGATGATGGCGATGAGCGCGCTGCGCGTGCCAGAGGGGCAGGCCGCGCCCGAGGGCTGGGTGGTGGCGCTGTCGTTGGTGGCGCGATTGGCGCTGGCCGTGGTGCTGGTCGCGGCGGTGATGCGCTGGGTGCTGCCGCGCCTGGTCACGGCCATGGCGCGCTCGCAAGAGTTGCTGCTGGTGTTTGCCATGGCCTGGGGTCTGGGCTTGGCGGCACTGGGGGCCTGGGCCGGGTTTTCGATGGAGGCTGGGGCCTTCGTGGCCGGGTTTACCCTCGCCAACACCCCGTACCGCGAGGCCATCCATGCGCGCTTGTCCGGGATTCGCGACTTTTTGCTGTTGTTCTTTTTCATCCACCTGGGGGCCGAGCTGGAGATGTCGACGCTGGGCGATGCGCTGGGGCCGGCGCTGGTGCCGGTGGATTTTTCACCCTGGTCGGCCCCGACGCTGGCGCTGGTGGATACGATGGCGCCCCACGCGTTGGTCGAGTTGCTGCACGTCTACACGGTGCCGTTCGAAGAGAAGCTGCGGTTTGCCGGGGTGGACGACGACACCATCGCCCACTACCGCGAGCGCACTCGCGCCCAAGCCCATGCCCGGCTGCTGGCCTTGGCACACGAGCAGGGATGGTCGCCCAGCCGCTACCGTGTGCATTTGTACGAAAGTGACGCCGCGCCGGCCGTCGTGCGCAGCGCCCAGGAATGGGGGTGCGACTTGGTGGCACTGGGCAAGCACGGCCAGGGTGTGGCGGAAGAATTGCTGCTGGGCAGCGTGACCAAGCACGTGGTGGCCGAGGCCTCGTGTGACGTGCTGGTATCTCCCGCCGCGCAGCGCGTGTGATCAGCCCATGGCCGCATCGCGCAGGGCGCGCGCCACCTGGGGCACCAAGCCCGGGCCGTGGTAAATCAGCCCGGTGTAGAGCTGCACCAGATCGGCCCCCGCTTGCCGCTTGGCCAGCGCGTCGTCGGCGTCCATCACGCCGCCCACACCGATGATGGGGTAGCCCGGCCCCAGCCGCTGGCGCAGCGCCACGATGACCCGGTTGCTGGCCTTGGCCACGGGACGGCCCGACAGGCCACCCGCCTCATCGGCGTGGGGCAGGCCCTGCACGGCGTCACGCGCCAGCGTGGTGTTGGTGGCAATCACACCGTCCATGCCGTGGCGCACGAGCGCGTCGGCGATCATGCCGATTTGCACCTCATCCAAGTCTGGGGCGATCTTGATGAACAGTGGGCGCCAGCAGCCGTGTTGATCGGCCAGTGCCTGACGCCGCTGCGCGAGCGCGGCCAGCAGGCCCTCCAGCGCGCTGTCGCTTTGCAGCTGGCGTAGGTTTTGTGTGTTGGGGCTGGAGATGTTGACGGTGACGTAGTCGGCGTGGGGGTACACGCCTTCCAGGCCCCGCAGGTAGTCGTCGGTGGCGCGCTCGATCGGGGTACTGGCGTTTTTGCCGATGTTGAGCCCGAGTACCAGCGCTGGCGAGCCCGTTTGCCGCACGCGCGCGCGCTGCACGTGCTCGACGAAGGCGGCCAGGCCTTCGTTGTTGAAGCCAAAGCGGTTGATGAGGGCGTGCGCCTGCGGCAGCCGGAACAGCCGCGGTTTGGGGTTACCGGGCTGGGCCAGCGGGGTGACCGTGCCCACTTCGACGAAACCAAAACCCATGGCGGCCCAGGCATCGATGCAGCGCGCGTTTTTGTCCAGGCCGGCGGCCAACCCTACGCGGTTGGGAAAGCGCAGACCTGCCAGTTCCACCGGGTCGTCGATGCGCGGCTGGGCAAACAGCGCGCGCAGCGGGGTGTGTTGCAGGCGCTCCAGCGTGTGCAGGGTTAGATCGTGCGCGGCTTCGGCGTCCAGGCCGAAGAGCAGCGCGCGCAGCGGGGCGTAAGGCAGCCAAGTCATCGGATAATTGTCGCACTCCCGCCCACCCGTTTATCGAGGATACTCACTCATGCCCCACGATGCCCCTACCGCCCCCATGAGCCCAGACGCCCTCAAGGCCTTGGTCGGTCAAGCCGCCTTGGCGTATGTGGAGCCGGGCCAAATCATCGGCGTGGGTACCGGATCGACGGTCAACTGTTTCATCGACGCGCTGGCCACCGTGCGCGACCGTATCCCTGGGGCGGTCTCGAGCTCCGTGGCCACGACGCAGCGGTTGCGCGCGATCGGTGTGCCGGTATTCGACGCCAACGAGGTCGAGACGCTGTCGGTCTACATCGACGGTGCGGACGAGATCGACCCGCGCGGCTACATGATCAAAGGCGGGGGGGCGGCGCTGACGCGCGAAAAAATCGTGGCCGCCCAGGCCCGGCGCTTCGTGTGTATCGCGGATCAGTCCAAGTGGGTGTCCACGCTGGGGCGTTTTCCGTTGCCGGTGGAGGTGATCCCGATGGCCACACAGCGGCTGATGCGCCAGTTTGCCGCGCTGGGCGGGCAAGCGCGTCTGCGCTTGAAGGATGGGCAACCGCTGGTCACCGACAACGGCCAGCACATCCTGGACGTGCACGGCCTCACGATCGATGACCCGCTCGCGTTCGAGTCGATGGTGAACAACTGGCCGGGTGTGGTGACGGTGGGGGTCTTTGCCCACCAACGCGCGCACGTGTGTCTGCTCGGCACGCCCGAGGGCGTGCGCACCATCGCCTTCGAGGGCTGAACCCGCCGCTACGCCATACCCTGGTGCCGCAACAGGGCGTCGATTTGTGGGTCGCGCCCGCGAAAGGCACGAAACGACTCGAGTGCGGGGCGGCTGCCGCCCACTTCCAAGATTTCTCGCCGCAGGCGCTGCCCGACTTCCGGGTCCAGTACCGAGCCGCGCTGCACCGCGGCTTCTTCGAACGCCGCGTAGGCGTCGGCGCTGAGTACCTCGGCCCACTTGTAGCTGTAGTAGCCGGCCGCGTAGCCGCCCGCGAAAATGTGACTGAAGGTGTGCGGCATGCGGTGCCAGGCCGGTGGCTGCAACACCGCGACCTCGTCACGCACCTGCTGCAGCAGGGCCATGACATCGCCGTCGGGCGCTCCCTCCAGGTGCAGCCGCATGTCGAACAGCGCATATTCGACCTGGCGCAGCGTCTGCAGGCCGCTTTGAAAATTGCGGGCGGCGCGCATTTTGTCGAACAGCGCACGCGGCAAGGGCTCGCCGGTATCGACGTGGGCGGTCATGCCTTGCAGCACCTCCCACTCCCAGCAGAAGTTTTCCATGAACTGGCTGGGCAGTTCCACCGCGTCCCATTCCACGCCGCTGATGCCCGCCACATCGTGTTCGTCCACCTGCGTCAGCAGGTGGTGCAAGCCGTGGCCAAACTCGTGGAACAGCGTGATGACGTCATCGTGCGTGAGCAGCGCGGGCTTGCCGTCCACCCCGTCGGCAAAGTTGCACACCAGGTGCGCCAGCGGCGTTTGCAGGCGGCCATCGTCCGGGCGCCGCCAGCGGCTGCGCGCGTCGTCCATCCAGGCGCCCCCACGCTTGCCGGCGCGCGCGGCCGGGTCCAGGTAAAACTGCCCGAGCAGCTGCCCGTCGCGTTCGATGCGGAAAAACCGCACACTTGGGTGCCACACGGGGGCTTCGTCGGGGCGGATGCGCACCTCGAACAGCGTCTCGACGATGGCGAACAGCCCTTGCAACACGCGCGGTAGCGGGAAGTAGGGCTTGACGTCCTGTTCGCTGTAGGCGTAGCGCGCTTGCCGCAGTCGCTCGGCGATGTAGGGCCAGTCCCAGGCCTGCGGATCATCCAGTCCCAGATGTTCGCGCGCGAAGGCGCGCATGTCGGCCACGTCGCGTTCGGCGTAGGGCCGGGCGCGGCGCGCCAGGTCGCGCAGGAAATCGATCACTTGCTGCGGCGACTCGGCCATCTTGGGCACGAGCGACAGGTGGGCAAAGCTGGGGTAGCCCAGCAGCCGCGCCTCTTCGGCGCGCAGCGCAAGCAATTCGCGCAGGATGGGGCCGTTGTCGAAGCGGCGCAAGTCGCCCTCTGCCTGGTCGCTGGCACGCGTGCCGTAGGCGCGGTAGAGGCGCTCGCGCAGGGCGCGGTGGTGGGCAAATTGCAGCACCGGCAGATACACCGGCAACTTCAACCCCAGGCGGTGGCCGCTGCGCCCTTCGGCCTCGGCGGCTTGGCGCGTGGCGGCCAGCACGTCGGGCGGTACGCCGTCGAGCTCGGCCGTGTCCACGTATTCCACATAGGCGTCGGTGGCATCGAGGGCGTTTTCGCTGAATTTTTGCGCGAGCTCCGCCTGGCGCTCCTGGATGGCGGCAAAGCGCGCCTTCGCTTCGCCTTGGAGCTCGGCACCGCCCAGCACGAAGCCGCGCAGCGCCAACTCGCGCGCGCGGCGCTGGGCGGCATCCAGCGACGCGGGGTCGATGGCCTTGTAGCGTGCGTACAGCCGTTCATCCGCCCCCAGTCGGGTCCAGAACTCCGTCACGCGCGGCAGCATGGCGTTGTATGCCTCGCGCAGCGCGGGCGTATCGGCCACGGCGTTGAGGTGGCTGACCATGCCCCAGGCGCGGCCCAGCCGTTCGGTGGCGACGTCCAGCGTGCGCGCCAGTGCATGCCAGTTGGCAGGGAACTCGGCCGCCGTCACCGCGGCCAGGGCGGTCTCGGCCTGTTGCAGCAAATGCTCGATGGCGGGCGCGATGTGTTCGGGAGCCACCGCGTCGAAGCGCGGCGTGCCACCGTCGTCGAGCAGGGGGTTGGCAAGCAGAGCAGGGTCGGTGCGATCGTTCATGGGGTCAAGAATGCCAGTGAAGGGCGCCAGCGGCGCTAGACGGCCTCGGTTGGCCCGGCCGCGCGGCGGGTTACTGGGCGGCGGAGGCCGCCTTCTTGGCGCTCTTTTGGCGGCGTTTGGCCTTTTTGACGAGCCCCCCCGGCGTCAGGCGCTGGTTGCCCAGCACGCGCACGGTTTTGATTTCGGGGCGCTGGCCGCCTTTCTTGCTGTATTTGACGACTTTGAACTCACGCGGGCCGGGCTTGCGGTCCTCGTCCGGCGCCTTGGCTTTGGGCGGGATGGGGCGCCAGAGCACGAGCAGCTTGCCGATGTGCTGCACCGGCGCGGCGCCCAGCTCCTCGGCCAGTTGTTGCAGCCAAACTTCGCGTTGTGCGCGGTCGTCACCGAGGACGCGAACCTTGATCAGGCCATGGGCCTTGAGGGCGGCGTCCACTTCGGCCTTGACCGCATCGGTCAGGCCCTCGGCGCCGATCATGACGACCGGTTCGAGGTGGTGCGCTTGGCCGCGATAGGCGGCCCGCTGGGCGGGAGTCAGAATGATCGGGGGCATGGACGGATTATCCCGCATGGCGCCGTATAGTCGGGGGAACATGAAAGTCAAGACACAAAGCAAAAAGGTCAACAAGGCGTGGCTGAACCAGCACGTGACCGACCCCTGGGTACGCCTGGCCCAAAAGGAGGGCTATCGTGCCCGTGCCGCGTACAAACTCAAGGAGCTCGACGAGACATACGGCCTGGTGCAACCGGGCCAGTGCATCGTCGATCTGGGTTGCGCGCCGGGCGCGTGGTGTCAGTACCTGCGTCGGCGCCTGGGCACGGTGGCAGGACCCGATGGGCAGCCGCGGGTGCGTGGCGTCATCGTCGGGCTGGACTTGCTGCCCATGGAACCCATCGACGGGGTGCGCTTCATTCAGGGCGATTTTCGCGAGGAGGCGACGCTGGCCGCGCTGCGGGCGGCGCTGGCCGAGGCGCTGGGCACGGAAGCGGCGCACCGCGTGGACGTCGTGCTGTCGGACATGGCACCCAATCTGTCCGGGGTCGAGAGTGTGGATGCGGCGCGCATCGAGCACCTGATCGAGCTCGCGGTCGAATTCGCCGTCCAGCACCTCAAGCCCACGGGCGCGCTCGTGGCCAAGGTGTTTCACGGCAGTGCGTACGACGCGGCCGTGCGGCGGTTTCGCGAGCACTTCCGCGCCGTCAAGGTGCACAAGCCCAAGGCGTCGCGCCCTCAGTCGGCGGAAACCTTTTTGGTGGGATTGGGTCTGAAAGGGAGCGGTTGACGTGGCGTCTCGCGCAACGCGGTGAGCTATCCCGACGATTGAAAGGGTTTCGCTTTTCCGTGCCAGAGCGGGTGTGCACAAGCCATACAATGGGGTCGTCGTGGAGCATGCAGCCGATGGTTGGCGGTCGTCAACCCATCTCCACCCGGTTTATCGAGGAGTTATCGTTGAACAACAACCAGTGGTTCTCCAAGGTGGCGATCTGGATGGTGATCGCCATGGTGCTGTTCACGGTCTTCAAGCAGTTTGACGGCCGTGCCACCGCCGGTGCGGGCTACATGGCGTACTCGGATTTTCTCAACGAGGTCAAGGCGCAGCGCATCAAGAGCGCCACCATTCAAGAGGGCGCCAACGGCACCGAAATCATCGCCATCACCACGGACGACCGGCGTGTGCGCACCAATGCCACCTACCTCGACCGCGGACTGGTGGGCGACCTCATCGCCAATGACGTCAAGTTCGACGTGCGACCGCGTGAAGAGGGCTCGCTGCTGATGACCCTGCTCGTGAGTTGGGGGCCGATGCTGCTGCTCATCGGCGTGTGGATTTACTTCATGCGCCAGATGCAAGGCGGCGGGCGCGGTGGTGCCTTCAGCTTCGGCAAGAGCAAGGCGCGCATGCTCGACGAAAACGCCAACACCGTCACCTTTGCCGACGTGGCAGGCTGCGACGAAGCCAAGGAAGAAGTCAAGGAGGTCGTCGACTTCCTGAAGGATCCGCAGAAGTTTCAAAAGTTGGGTGGGCGCATCCCGCGTGGGTTGTTGCTGGTGGGGCCGCCGGGTACGGGTAAGACCTTGTTGGCCAAGGCCATCGCGGGCGAAGCCAAGGTGCCGTTTTTCAGCATCTCGGGCTCTGACTTCGTCGAAATGTTCGTGGGTGTGGGTGCGGCGCGTGTGCGCGACATGTTCGAGCAGGCCAAGAAGAACGCGCCCTGCATCATCTTCATCGATGAAATCGACGCCGTGGGCCGCCAGCGCGGTGCTGGCTTGGGCGGGGGCAACGACGAACGCGAGCAGACGCTCAACCAGATGCTGGTTGAGATGGACGGCTTCGAGACCAATCTGGGCGTCATCGTCATCGCGGCGACCAACCGGCCCGACATCCTGGATGCGGCGCTGCTGCGCCCGGGGCGCTTCGACCGCCAGGTGTACGTGACGCTGCCCGACATTCGCGGCCGCGAGCAGATTCTCAAGGTCCACATGCGCAAGATTCCGGTGGGGCCGGATGTCAGCCCGGAGGTCATCGCCCGCGGCACACCGGGCATGAGTGGCGCGGATTTGGCCAACCTGTGCAACGAAGCCGCGTTGATGGCAGCGCGCCGTAACGCGCGCGTGGTGGAGATGCAGGACTTCGAGCGCGCGAAGGACAAGATCTTGATGGGGCCCGAGCGCAAGTCCATGGTGATGCCCGAGGAAGAGCGCCGCAACACCGCCTACCACGAGGCAGGCCACGCGCTGATCGGTAAACTGCTGCCCAAGTGCGATCCGGTGCACAAGGTCACCATCATCCCGCGCGGGCGCGCCCTAGGCGTCACGATGAGCCTGCCTGAGAAGGACCGCTATTCCTACGACAAGGAGTACATGCTCAACCAAATCGCCATGCTGTTCGGTGGCCGCATCGCGGAAGAAGTGTTCATGAACCAGATGACCACCGGGGCCAGCAACGACTTCGAGCGCGCGACCCAGATTGCGCGCGACATGGTGATGCGCTACGGCATGTCCGAAAAGCTCGGCCCCATGGTGTATGCCGAAAACGAGGGCGAGGTCTTCCTGGGCCGGTCGATTACCAAGACCACCCACATGAGTGAAGAGACCATGCGCCAGGTCGACGCAGAGGTGCGGCGCATCATCGACGAGCAGTACGCGTTGGCGCGACGCCTGATCGAGCAAAACGCCGACAAGATGCATGCGATGGCCAAGGCGCTGTTGGAGTGGGAGACGATCGACGCCGAACAGATCGACGACATCATGGCAGGCCGCCCGCCACGCCCGCCGAAGGATGCGGCGCCGGGTTCGCCCAATACCGGTGGCGGTAGCGGCTCGGGTGGCGCCGCCGAGCCGGTGAAGGCGGCTGACCCCACGCCACAGGCGCCCAGCGCGGCGTGAGCATGGCTGCCCGTTGGGGTTGACGAGAGCCGGGGCGTGGCCCCGGCTTTTTTATGTGCGCCCGGCACGGGCGCACTCTTGTGGGTGAAAGTCCCACCGTAAGTTGATCACAGCGAACGAAGCGAAGCGCAACTGCATGAGGGCGACCGAGTGTGGGGAGGAAGCGTGGAGCGAAACTGCGAGCCGATGGACAAGAACCGGATAGAAGGCGCTGCCGAGCAGGGCGAGCGGGCATGAATCCGCGAAGCTCTCGTGATCAAGGCGAAGCGGCGTAAATCCGGCGGTTGTGCAGTGAAGGAGTGCGTTCTTACCCGGGGAGATCTCGCCTTATGCCTGAAAGGGCGACGTGGTGACACGGAGCGAGAAGTCAGCAGAGGCCATAGTAGCTGCCAGTCGTGGGCGAAGGGCCGAACGAGAAGGAGTGCTTGAGACCATGTCGATGCTGGAAGCAAGGCGTCAGAAGTCTGCGCAAGCAGAGCGGGCGGGGGTAGCGCACGGTGAAGCCGGGCGGGAACCTGTCAGCGACGAAGCGGCCGGCCCGCGACGGGACACCGAGAGCACAGGGCCGGGACTGCTGCAAGCGGTTCTGGCGAGAGAGAACCTGCGGCGAGCATGGAAGAGAGTCAAAGCCAACAAAGGCGCAGCCGGCGTGGATGGGCTGGACATTGACCAGACCGCCCGCCATCTGGTGACGGCGTGGCCATTGATTCGGGAACAACTGCTGCAGGGGAGGTACCGGCCCAGTCCGGTACGACGGGTAACGATCCCGAAGCCGGACGGTGGCGAGCGCGAGCTCGGCATTCCGACGGTCACGGATCGGCTGATCCAGCAAGCACTGCTGCAAGTGCTGCAACCGCTACTTGACCCGACATTCAGCGAGTGCAGCTACGGCTTCCGGCCGGGCCGACGAGCCCACGACGCGATACTGGCGGCGCAGGGCTACATCCAGTCCGGACGGAAGATCGTGGTTGATGTCGATCTGGAGAAATTCTTTGATCGAGTCAACCACGACATCCTCATCGACCGCCTACGCAAACGCATCGACGATGCTGGAATCATTCGGCTGATACGGGCGTACCTGAACAGCGGCATCATGAGCGATGGCGTAGTGTTTGAGCGGTATCAAGGCACGCCGCAAGGTGGGCCGCTGTCGCCGCTGCTGGCGAATGTGATGCTGGACGAAGTGGATAAGGTACTGGAGAAGCACGGCCACTGCTTTGCGCGCTATGCCGACGACTGCAACGTCTATGTCCGTAGTCGGAAAGCTGGCGAACGGGTCATGGCGCTGCTGCGCAAGTGTTACGGCAAGCTGAGGCTCAAGATCAATGAAGCCAAGAGTGCGGTGGCCAGCGTCAAGGGAAGGAAGTTCTTGGGCTACAGCTTCTGGTTTGGCAAGGAGGGCGTCAAGCGCAGGGTGGCCGACAAGCCGATGGCGACGTTCAAGCAGCGGGTGAGGCAACTGACCCGGCGCTCAGGCGGACGCAGCATGGCGGAGGTCATTGAGCGACTGAAACCTTATCTGTTGGGATGGAAAGCCTACTTTGGGCTGGCGCAAACACCGGGCGTCTGGCGATCGCTGGACGAATGGCTGCGCCACCGACTACGGGCGATCCACCTCAAGCACTGGAAGCGGGGTAGCACGATCTACCGGGAACTGCTCAACCTAGGCGCGTCCGAACACGTGGCAAAGCGGGTGGCAGGCAATTCCCGCTGCTGGTGGCGGAATAGCGCGGGCGAGCTCAACCGGGTGCTGACCATTGCCTACTTCGACAAACTTGGCGTTCCCCGTCTCTCATGACCTCAACTTCTCGAACCGCCCGGTGCGGACCCGCATGCCGGGTGGTGTGGGAGGGGCCCGGTCAGGTATCCTGACCGCCCCTATCTCGATTCCCGCTCCGCGGCACAATAGCGGGATGTCGTCGCACGACCGCTATTCACCCCCGATCTGGCAGACCCGTCGGTTTGCCATCGATTTGCGGCATCCCCGCGTGATGGGCATCGTCAATGTCACGCCGGATTCGTTTTCCGACGGTGGTGCCCATGCCGGCGTGGACTCGGCGCTGCGCCATGCCGAAACGCTGCTGCGCGAAGGGGCGGACATCCTGGACATCGGCGGGGAGTCCACGCGCCCCGGCGCGCAGCCGGTGCCCCTGCAGGAAGAGCTGGCGCGGGTGCTGCCCGTGGTGCGCGAAGCCGTGCGCTGGAACGTGCCCCTCAGTATCGACACCTATAAACCCGAGGTGATGGCCGCCTGCCTGGCCGAGGGCGCGGATATCGTCAACGACGTGTGGGCCTTGCGTCGCGTGGGCGAAGACGGGCGCAGTGCCGAAGCGGTGGTTGCGCAACACCCGGCGTGCGGCGTGGTGTTGATGCACATGCACCGCCAGCCACAGGACATGCAGGTGCAGCCGATGCAGGGTGACGCGGTCACCCAGGTGCGCGATTTCTTGGCCCAGCGCGCGCAAGCGCTGCAGGCGCGCGGCGTGGCAGCCGCGCGCATCGTGTTGGACTACGGCATCGGTTTTGGCAAAACGGTGGAGCAAAATCTCGACTTGCTCGCGCGCCAGCACGAATTGCTGACGTTGGGGTACCCGCTGCTGGCTGGCTGGTCGCGCAAATCGACGCTCGGGCGCATCACGGGCGTGGACGATCCCCAACAGCGCATGCCCGCCAGTGTGGCCGCGGCGCTGCTGGCGGTGCAGCGCGGCGCCCGCATCGTGCGCGTGCACGAGGTGGCCGCGACGGTGCAGGCCCTGCGGGTCTGGATGGCCTTGAACGATAGGGAGGACGCATGACACGCCAATACTTTGGTACCGATGGCATCCGCGGCACCGTGGGCACGCCACCCATCACGCCCGACTTCGCGCTGCGGCTGGCCCATGCCGTGGGCCAAGTGCTGCGGCGCACCGAGCCCCGCCCCACGGTGCTGATTGGCAAGGACACCCGTATCTCCGGCTATATGCTGGAGTCGGCGATGGAGGCGGGCTTCGCGTCGGCCGGGGTGGACGTGGTATTGCTGGGGCCCGTGCCGACGCCCGCGGTGGCCTACCTCACGCGCGCACAGCGCGCGAGTCTCGGTGTGGTCATCAGCGCTAGCCACAACCCGTATCCGGACAATGGCATCAAGTTTTTCAGTGCGCAGGGTACCAAGCTACCGGATGCGTGGGAGGTCGAGGTCGAGGCGGCGCTGGCCCAGCCGCCGCAGTGGGCTGACGCGGCCACGCTGGGCCGGGCGCGACGGCTCAACGATGCTGCAGGCCGCTATATCGAATTTTGCAAAAGCACCTTTGCACCCGAGTTGAGCCTGCGCGGACTCAAAATCGTCGTCGATGCCGCGCACGGGGCCGCGTACCAAATCGCCCCCGCGGTGTTCCATGAACTGGGCGCCGAGGTGGTGCCCATTGGCTGCCAGCCCGACGGCCGCAACATCAACGACGGTGTGGGCGCCACCCACCCGCAAACCCTGGTGCGCGCCGTGCGCGAGCATCAGGCCGATCTGGGCATTGCGCTGGACGGGGACGCGGACCGCCTGCAGATGGTGGACGCCAGCGGTCGCCTGTTCAACGGTGACGAGCTGCTGTACCTGCTGGCCGATGACCGCCTGGGGCGCGATGAGGTGGTGCCCGGCGTGGTGGGCACGCTGATGACCAACCTGGCCGTGGAGCAGGCGCTGGCGGCACGGGGCGTGCGCCTGGTGCGCGCCAAGGTTGGCGACCGCTATGTGCTGGAGGAGCTGCACCGCCACCACTGGCTGCTCGGTGGCGAGGGGTCGGGACACCTCATCATCTTGGATCGCCAGACGACGGGGGACGGGATCGTCGCGGCGTTACAGGTGCTGCAGGCCTGTGTGCGTCAGGGGTGTTCGTTGGCCGAGCTGCTGCAAGGGGTGACGCTGTTCCCCCAGGTCATGCGCAATGTGCGCCTGGCGCCGGGCGTACGCTGGCAACAGATGCCCGCGCTGCAGCGTGCGCAGGCCGAGGCAGAGGCGGCGCTGCAGGGGCAGGGGCGGGTGCTGATACGCGCCAGCGGTACCGAGCCCGTGTTGCGGATCATGGTAGAAGCGCGCGATGCGGCGCTGGCCGAGCAATGGGCAGAGCGGCTCGCGCAGGCCGTCGCGCAGCCCCAGCCGGTGGTCGAGGTCAATGCTGCCTGACACGCTGCTGGCGTTCTCTCGCAGCCTAGCGCCGGGCGCCCGCCAATGAGGCGTCCCGCATCGGCATCGGGTCGAGCACACCACCTGCCGGCCAGCCAGTACCCCATTCCAGTGTTGCAGCCAACTGCTGTCGGCCAGTGTCACCTCGTGGCGGTGGCGGTCGTCGTGCGGGGTTTCGTGGGCGATGGCCGCTGGTAAGAGGGCGGGGATGTCCTGGATCAGGCTGCCGCCAAACGCCACCTTGATGAGCTGCATACCGCGACAATTTAGAATGGGCTTGCCGGCCTCCCTAAACTCGCGCACGAGCTCCAGTTCGTAAGCGTCGCGTACCGGGTTGCCGCTCTATTTGGACCAGCGTGTCGCGCGAGGTGGCCCACTGTGCGACCGATTGTTCCCGCACTTGCAGTGTCTTGCTGCGCAGCCCCGTGCTGCCCGCCTCCGGATGAAAAATCCGGGCCGACAGGCCGATGTGGATGGGGCGGCGGCGTCCAAACATGGTAGTGAATCAAATTGCACCACATGGCAGACGCTGGTGCGGGTGTCTGGTTCCCACCTGTGGGCCCAATCCGCGGTACGGGGACTGCCTGTCAAACCCTGGCACTGCCGTCGATGCGCCGCCACAGCGCTTGCCCGGCGCGGATCACGCGGCCCGGCTCGATCCCGGTGGCCAACGTCCAGCCTCGGGGCACGAACATCAGGATGGTGGAGCCGTGCTCGAACCAGCCCAGCTCTTCACCGCGCGCGACGTGGGCGTCGCACGGGATGTCATGGGCCCCACGCCAGCGCAGGTGCAGCGTCACATCGACGAAGTGCAGCCGGATGCTGGCCACCAGAATCGCCGCCACGGGTACGAGTGCAATGTCGTGGCCGGCGCCTTGTAGCGTGGCCTCGACGACGGCGCGCTCGTTGCGGCAAAACAGGCGCGGGATACGCCGCACCGCCGCTGGGTTGACGTTGAACGCGTCACCGCTGATGTAGTGCACATGGTGCACGTGCATGTCGGCCGGCGCGTGAAAGCGGTGGTACATGGTCGCTGTCAGGCGCAAGGTCACGAAGTGGCCGTCCGTGTAGCGCGCAGCCGCCCGCGGCCCCATCAGTTCCTCTAGCCGGTAAGTCAGCCCCTTGGCTTGCCACGCCTGCGTGCCCAGGACGGGGCCGCAGGCACCGACGATGGCGTCGCACGGACTGCACAGCACGTCTGGATCGTCGTCGAACGGGCGTGCCCCCGGGCGCAGGGCGCGCGTGAACACGTCGCGCAGGCTGCGGTAGGGGCCCGGTGCGGCTTCGCTGAGATCCAAATCCGACCAGCGCTGCCACAGCGCGACCGAGATCCGCGTCAACCCCGGGGATCGCACCCGGCTGAACCAACCCATCGCGTACGTCAACAAGGCGCGCGGGACGTGGTTGGTGAGCACGAAGTTGAGCGTATCCGCCGCCGGCAGGTAGGCACGCCAGCCGGTGCGGGGTTGGTCCAGCGCGGCTTTCACACGGGTGTCAAAGGGCATGGTTACAACCATGCCACGACTGTTTGAAGGGACCGTGACATGATCGAATGGACCTGGTGGCCCGCCCTGGTGACCGCGGCGGGGCTCCCCTGGGGATGGCGGAGGCTGCAACTGTCGCGTGCCAAACACCCCTCGCTGGCGGGGCACGTGCGCATGGCCAAACGGGTGGCACGGGCGCTGCCGGCGTATCAGTGGCAGGTGCCGCAAGCCTTTGCGCTCGATGGCGCGCCGCCACCTATCGTGCAGCAGCGACGCGCGGCGTGGCAGGCGCTCGGTGAGCGGCTGCGCGAGCGCGCCCCGCGCACACTGGCGCTGACCGCGCAGGCGCGCGACGGCATGCCCGACTTGCGACTGACCGGGCGCTACCGGGTGCCGTATCCGTTCGCGGAACTGGCGCGCGAGTTGCCCATCGGTGCCTTTTGGGCACGCAACGACGGTCCTTGGCTGGTCGATCTGGACGACAACCGCTACTTCGACCTGACCGGCTCGTACGGCGTCAATCTATTGGGGCTGGACGCGTACAAAGCGCTGACGCGGCAGGGGGTTGAGATCGGCGCCGAATTGGGCCCGGTGCTGGGCGGGCTGCACCCCTGTGTGGCCGACAACGTCGCGCGCCTGAAGGCAATCAGTGGCATGGACGATGTGACATTTCACATGTCCGGCACCGAGGCGGTGATGCAGGCGGTGCGTTTGGCGCGCTACCACACCGGACGGCGCTACGTGGTGCGCTTCGCCGGCGCCTACCACGGCTGGTGGGAGGATGTGCAACCCGGCCCCGGCAACCCCATGCCGCCGCGCGAGACGTACACGCTGGCCGACATGAGCGAGCACGCGCTGCGGGTGATTCGCACCCGGCGCGACATCGCCTGCGTGCTGGTCAACCCGCTGCAAGCGCTACACCCCAACCGCGCAGCACCCAGCGACTCGACGCTGGCCACCGGGACGCGCCAAGCAGGCTTCGACCGCGCCGCCTATACCGCGTGGCTGCAGGCATTGCGCCAGGCGTGCACCGACGCCGGCGTGGCGCTGATTTTGGATGAGGTGTTCGTCGGTTTTCGCCTCGCGATGGGGGGTGCGCAAGCCTACTTCGGTGTGCCTGCGGACCTGGTCTGCTACGGCAAGACGCTGGGCGGTGGCTTGCCGGTGGGCGTGGTGTGTGGACGGCGTCGCTGGATGGAGCGCTGGCGGCCGGAGCGCCCCGCCGACCTGTGTTTTGCACGCGGAACGTTCAATGCGCACCCCGCCGTCATGGGAGCGATGAATGCCTTTTTGCGTGTGCTCGACACCGCTGAGGTCAGCCGGCTCTACGAGGGGCTCGACGAGCGCTGGCGCCATTGGGAAGCCCGCTTCAATGAGGCGTTGCGCGCTGCAGACCTGCCGGTACGGGTGGCGGCGCTGTCGTCCATCTGGACGCTGACGTACCACCAACCGGGGCGCTACCACTGGCTGCTGCAATACTACCTGCGCGATGAAGGGTTGGCGCTGAGCTGGGTGGGCACGGGGCGCTGGATCTTTCCGCTCACCATCCGCGATGAAGAATTGGAAGAGGTGCTGCAGCGGCTGCTGCGCGCCTGCAGGCGCATGCGCGACGACGGCTGGTGGTGGCGGGATCCTGAACTCGATGACGCCGCCTGGGCGCGACGTATTCGGCGGGGTCTGCTGCGCGAGACGGTGCGTGCTTGGTTGCGACGCCCGCCCGCGCAGCCGTGACGGGGGCTGCTCAGCCCGCCCGCGGGTGGCCCGGGTCGAGCAGCTCGCCGCGCAACAGGTGCAACGGGGCGCGGTGGTACAGCACGATGTCGTGGAAGGGATCGGTCAGGATCTTGGTCACCCACACGATGCCGGTGAACAGGTCCTTTTGCACCGCCAGTTGCAGCACGCGCACGACGAGCGCGGCCACGGCCAGCCACAGCCACAGCCAGCCCACATTGCGCCAAAAGCCCCACATGTCTTCATGGGGAGTCAGCCAACCAAAGAACGACGGACCCCACCACAACGCGATCGGGGCGGCGGCCCACACCGCGTGCAGGATCACTTTACGGCGCAGGTTGTAGCCCACCTTGATCGCTTCTTTGTATTCGTGGGTACATTGGTTGCGCGCGTCGTAGCCCTTGGGCTCGAAGAAAAAATGGCCCGACTGCCGAGCAATCATCGCCACACCCCAGGCGATGAGGGACGCGACCGCGGGGTCGAAGAAGACCCAAACGTACGCCACCAGAAAGCTGCAGGCGCTGATCAGGTGCAGCGTCTGGTTGATGCGGCTTTGGTGGTAGTAGCGGTGATCGTCCCAGCGCTGTTCGTGCAGGGTGCGTAAAAAACGTTGCATGGCCGGTTGTCCTCGTCGAGATGCAGGGGAGTTCGTCGCTGCGCCGCAGCCGCCCGCAGGGGCCCCAGCGCGCGGGCTTCATCGTGGTGTCACCGTGTGACGCCGTCGTGACAATGCCGCAGCCGCCCCTTGTCACACGTTTGACGCACTGGCCACGCATGCTGCTGGCCATGGACGAGCGCATCATGATCGAGAGCTTCCCGCCCCGGCGCATCACGCTGCGCGTCTCGGTGGTGACCGAAACCTTTCCGCCCGAGGTCAACGGCGTGTCGACCACGGTCGAGCGCCTGGTGCGCGGGCTGCAGCGTCGTGACCACGATATGCAGGTCATTCGCCCGCGCCAGACCAGCGACGGTTGGGACCGCGAGGGGGCTCGGCTGGGGCTGGAGCAGGTGCTCACGCGCGGCTTGCCGATTCCGCGCTATCCACAGCTGCGTATGGGGCTGCCCGCGCAGCGTGCGCTGCAGTCGCTGTGGATGCACCGCCGGCCTGACATCGTCCACATTGCCACCGAAGGCCCCTTGGGCTGGTCGGCGCTGCGTACGGCGCGCAAATTGCGGCTGCCGGTCAGCACCGATTTTCGCACACACTTCGAGGCGTACAGCACCCACTACGGCGTGGGCTGGCTGCGCCGCTCGGTGCAGGCGTATCTGCGCCGCTTTCACAATCAGGCCGACTGCACGCTCGTGCCCACGCAGGCGCTGGCCGACGCGCTGCGCGCGCAAGGGTTCGAGCGCTTGATCGTGGTGCCACGCGGCGTGGACACCGACCGATTCACGCCGCGCCACCGCCATCCCCTCTTGCGCGAGTCGTGGGGGGCGCCCGGCGATACGCCGGTGTTGCTCTATGTAGGGCGGCTGGCACCGGAGAAAAATCTCGAGCTGCTGGTGCGCACCTATCGGGCGATGATCGACATCGACCCACGCTGGCGTCTGGTGGTGGTGGGTGACGGACCGATGCGTGACCGGCTCGCCGAACACTGCCCGCAGGCGGTCTTCACTGGGGCCCTGACGGGCGACGCACTGGCGCGTGCCTATGCCAGCGGCGATGTGTTGGCCTTTCCGAGCATGACGGAGACATTCGGCAACGTTACGCTAGAGGCGCTAGCCAGCGGGTTGCCCGTGTTGGCCTTCGACTACGCGGCTGCAGCCCAGGTGGTGCGCTCCGGTGTCAACGGATGGTTGGCGCCAGTGGGCGATGAGGACGCTTTCGTCGAGCATGCCCGGCGCCTCGCGCGCGAGCGGGACTGGCTGCCGCGCCTGCGCGCGGGTGCGGCCGATGCGGTGGCGCATTTGGGGTGGGACCGGATCGTTACCCAAACAGAGCATATTTGGGTTCGCCTGCTGGCCGCGCATGCCGCGGGGCCGGGCGTCATTCGCTCGTCGGCTTGGTGGGACGGTCAGCCCGCCATTGGCGGGTGACCAGCCATAACGCGGCCATCGACGCGGACAACATGAGCCCCAGCGACGTCAACAGCGGCACCAGCGGGACGTCGGCACGCAAGGCGGCGGCCAGCAGTGCAGTCGACAGCAGCACGCCCGCGTTCTCGTTGAACCCCTGAATCGCGATCGACTGGCCGGGCTGCAGCAGCCGATGCCCCCGATATTGCAGCAATGCATTGAGGGGCACTACCAACACACCACCCAAAAAGCCGAGCAGCATCAAAATCCCCACCGCCCACGGCGTCGAAGTGAGTTGTACCCCCACCGCGAGGAGCAGCCCCATGGCCACACCGGCTGGCAGCACCCGCCACGCGCGCACCAGTGCCACGCGGTGTGCCGCCCAGCCGGCACCGGCAATCACACCCAGTGCGACGGTGGCCTGCAGGTAGGCCGCTCGGTCTAACGGCAACCCGAGTCGCTGCTCGGCCCAGCGCAGCATAGCCACCTGCATCAACGCCCCGATGGCCCAAAAAGACGTGGTCACGGCCAACGAGAGTCCACCGAGCAGGTCACGCCACAGGCGTCGGTTGTCGTGCCAGAAGCGCGGCCACAAGCGGCGCCAGTCGTCCGTTTGCCAGGGCCGTCGGGCTGCCCGTGCAGGGATGCGGCCGTTGCACCACGCCGCCACCGCGTACAGCGCCAGCACCACCCCAAAGGCTGGCAGCAGCGCCGTCGGTGGGCACACCGGGCCAAGCAGGTTTGCCCATGTGCCATCCAGCGGCAAGCGCCACATCGGCGAGACCCACCAGCCGCCCAGCGCCGTGCCCAGCAGCAGCGACAGCACCACCGAAACCTCCGCCCAACCGTTGGCGGCGACCAGCAGCCGCCCGGGTACCGACTCGGTGATCCAGCCGTACTTGGCGGGCGCGTACAGTGCCGCGCCCAAGCCAAGCAGGGCGAAGGCCAGCAAGGGCTGCAAGCCCGCGACCAGCGCCAGTACCGCCACCGCTTTGAGCGCGTTCATCTGCGCCATCAAGCGCTGTTTAGGGACGGCGTCGGCCCACGCGCCTGCCACCGGTGCCAGCAACACATAGCTCCAGGTAAAGGCGAACTTGAGCAAGGGTGCCCACCACAGCGGATGCTGTTGTTCTTGAAGGTAGGCGATGGCCACGATCAGTACCGCGTGGTCGGCCAGGCCCGAGCAGAACTGCGCCGCCAGCAGCCAAAAAAAACCTGCAGGCATGGTGGGCAAGCCTGACACGGGCACGTGACGGCGTCGTGACGCAGCGGGGCAGGGCGGCTCATGTCACGGCCATGACACGCTTTCGCCAAGGGCGTGTCATGACGGGTTTTCAGAATGCGGTTCAACGGGGTCGGGCTGGCGATCGCCGGCTCCCCGCCCCACTTTGCGGAGACGTCCACATGATGAAAGAAGTGCCCACGCCCACGTTGCACCTGACACCCGTGGGGGATTTGTCCCCTGGCCGCGCGGCCGGGAGGTTACTTCACCCTGGGGTGGCTGAAGCGGCTCGCCCCGCTGCGCCGCTCGAAGTCGTCTGGGCGCGACACCTCGATGACGTGCGCGCGGCGCAGCGGCTGAGGTATCACGTGTTTGCCGAGGAGATGGGGGCGCGCCTGCGCACGCCGCTACCCGGGCACGACGTGGATTTGTTCGACGACCACTGCGAACATTTGCTGGTGCGTGACGGTGCCAGCGGCGATGTGGTGGGAACCTACCGCGTGCTCACGCCGGTGCAAGCGCGTCGCGTCGGCTGTTTTTACAGCGACACCGAATTCGACCTGACGCGGCTGCGGTCGCTGCGCGACCAAATGGTCGAGCTGGGCCGCTCGTGCGTGCACCCGGCGCACCGGCACGGCGGCGTCATCATGGCGCTGTGGGCGGCGCTGGCCGACTTCATGCAGCGCAACCGGCTAGAGGTGATGATCGGCTGCGCCAGCATCCCGATGCAGCACGAGGGCCCGCACGGCATGGCGGGGGGCGGGCACGCCGCCGCCAGCATCTGGCGCCAGGTGCGCGAGCGTTACCTCGCCCCTGTCGAATATCACGTCCGCCCGCGCTTGCCGCTGCCGGTGGACGAGTTGGACGACGGCCTTCCGGTCGAGCCGCCCGCGCTGGTCAAAGGCTATCTGCGATTGGGTGCCAAGGTGCTCGGCCCCCCCGCGTGGGATCCGGACTTCAACACGGCCGATCTGCCGATGATGATGCGGCTGGGCGACATGCCGGCCCGCTATCGGCGCCACTTGCTGGGGTCGTGATGTTGCGCAGCGGGTGGTCGAGCGTCACGACGGCCCCGGCGGCGGCCGCTGGGGCTTGGACGCCCAAGATGGCGGCGCGCTGTGTGGAGCCGTTGGTCGAGGACGACGACGACGGCGAGCCCTTGGGGGTGCGGCGCCAGCGGTTGCGCACCGTATTCATCTCGGATGTGCACTTGGGCACGCCCGGCTGCCAGGCCAAGGCGTTGCTGGCATTTCTCAAGGCCCATCCCAGTGATCGCCTGTACTTGGTGGGCGACATCATCGACGGCTGGCAACTGCGGCGGCGCTGGTACTGGCCGCAAAGCCACAACGATGTGGTGCAGAAAATCCTGCGCCGTGCGCGCAAGGGCTGTCGCGTGGTGTTCGTGCCGGGCAACCACGACGAATTCGTGCGTCACTTCGTGGGCCACCAGTTCGGCGGGGTAGAGGTGGTGGACGAGGCGGTGCACGTGACCGCCGACGGACGCCGCTTGTGGGTGACGCACGGTGATCTCTACGATGGCGTGATTCAGTATGCCAAATGGCTGGCGTATCTGGGTGATACGGCGTACGAACTGGCGCTGCGGCTCAACCGGCACCTCAACTCTTTACGCGCGCGGCTCGGGTTGCCGTATTGGTCGCTGTCGCAGTACCTCAAGCACCGGGTCAAGTCGGCGGTGGGCTTCATCACCCGATACGAGGAGGCGCTGGCCGCCGAAACGCGTCGGCGCGGGCTCGACGGGGTGGTCTGCGGGCACATTCACCGCCCCGAGATGCGTACGATCGATGGGGTGTTGTATTGCAACGACGGTGATTGGGTGGAAAGCCTGAGCGCCTTGGTGGAGCACAGCGACGGGCGGTTGGAAATCATCCATTGGGCGCATGGTCGCCTGCTGGAACCGGCGGGCACCCCGACACGCGCTGGTGTGTTCCCCGGATAAATCCGGTTGTCATCGTTTCGTCACGTGGCGGGACGCCGAAGCGGCAATAATCGCAGGCGATGGCACACCGCCCTTCCTTTGACCGGCCGGCCTCGCCGGCGGCGATGACCATGACCCAGGCAGTCCACCCCTCACACCCCCGTCACGCTTTTCTCGACCGCGACCAAAGCATTCTGGCCTTCAACGAGCGCGTGCTCGACTGGGCCTGCCGTGCCGACGTGCCGCTGCTGGAGCGGCTGCGCTACCTGGCCATCGTCTCGTCCAACCTGGACGAATTTTTCGAGGTCCGCTTCGCCCCGCACCACACCGCGCGCCTGACCAACGAACAGCGCGGCCCCGCGACTGTCGAGACCTACCGGGCATTGACCGAGCGCGTGCATGCGCTGGTCGAGCGTCAATACGCCATTTACAACGATGAGGTCCTGCCCGCCCTGGAAAAACGTGGTATCCGCATCATCGCACACGGTGAGCGCAACCCGCGCCAGCGCCGTTGGGTGCGCGAGTACTTCGTCAACGAGGTGCAGCCGCTGTTGTTGCCCGTCGGGCTCGACCCTTCGCACCCGTTTCCGCAGGTGGCCAACAAGTCGCTCAACTTCATCGTTCGGCTGGGGGGGCGCGACGCGTTCGGGCGCGAAAACGAAATCGCTATCGTCAAGGTGCCGCGCGCGCTCAAGCGCTTCGTGCAGATGCCAGCGGTCAAGGGTTCCAAGCAACTGCACTTCGTGTCCGTCTCCAGCATCATCCGTGCACACCTGCCGGATCTCTTCCCCGGTCGCACGGTGCTGGAGTTCTCGCAGTTTCGCGTCACGCGCCACTCCGACCTGGCCGTGGACGAGGAAGAGGTCAAAAACCTGCGCACCGCGCTGCGGCTGGGCCTGCAGCAGCGCCACTACGGCCAGGCGCTGCGGCTGGAGGTGTCTGCCGGTTGCTCCGACTTTTTGGCGGGCTTTTTGCTCGAGCAATTCAATCTGCCGCCCGAGAGCCTCTACCGCGTGGCGGGCCCAGTGAACCTGGTGCGCCTCAACCAGTTGGTGGACCTGATCGACGCCCCGGCGCTGCGCTTCGAGCGCTTTACGCCCGGCTGGCCGGTGGCGCTGGTGCCGGGGCAGTCGTTCTTCGAACGGCTCAAGCAGGGGGATGTGCTCATCCACCAGCCGTTCGAGAGCTTCGACGCGGTGCTGGCCTTCCTGCGCGAGGCGGTGGAAGACCCTCAAGTGCTCGCCATCAAGCAAACCATCTATCGCACCGGCTCGCGCGGCGAAATGACCGAGCTGTTGCGCGAAGCGGTGCGCCGCGGCAAAGAAGTGACCGCCGTGGTGGAACTCAAGGCCCGTTTCGACGAGGAAGCCAACATCAATCACGCCGAACGACTCGAATCGGTCGGGGCGCAAGTGGTCTATGGCATCGTGGGCCTCAAGACCCACGCCAAAATGCTGCTCGTCACGCGCCGCGAGGACGGGCGGCTGGTGCGCTACGCGCACGTCTCCACGGGCAACTACAACCCCGGTACGGCCAAGCTCTACACCGATCTGAGCTACCTGACGGCCGATGAGGCCCTGACGGCGGACATCGACCACATTTTTAGGCATCTCGCCAGCCAGAACCGGCTGCCACGGCTGCACAAGGTGTTGATGGCGCCGTTCCAGTTGCAAAAAGGCCTGCTCGAGCGCATCGATGCCGCGATCGCGGCCGCCAAGGCGGGGCAGCCCGCCCACATCACGCTCAAAATGAACGCGCTGACGGACGAGCCGTTGGCGCGCGCGCTGGTGGCGGCGTCGCAGGCAGGGGTGCAGATCGACGCCATCGTGCGCGGCGCCTGCATCCTCCCGGCGGGCGTGCCCGGCTACACCGACCACGTGCGCATTCGCTCCGTCATCGGCCGTTTTCTCGAACATTCGCGGGTGTTTTATTTCCGCTACGGCGAGACCGAGGAGCTGTGGCTGTCGAGCGCCGACTGGATGAACCGCAACATGCTGCGGCGGGTAGAGCTGGCCTGGCCCGTCACCGATCCCCAGCTACGGGCGCGCATCATGGATGAGTGTTTGCACCTGTACCTGAGCGACCAGCGCGACGCCTGGTTGTTGCAGCCCGATGGGCAGTATGTCAAGGCGGCGGCCGCGGCGGGCCGCTCGGCGCGCGGCAGCGGCCTGCTGTCCGCGCAGTCCACGCTGATGGGGCGTTACGGCACGAAAGGGTGATGGCGATGGACTTGATTTTGTGGCGACACGCCGAGGCCGAGGACCTGGACGAAACCGACGAGGGCGGCGGCGACGACCTGTCGCGGCGCCTGACCCCGCGCGGGGAAAAACAGGCCGCACGCATGGCCGCGTGGCTGGACCGCCAGTTGCCTGAGGGTACCCGCATCTGGTCCAGCCCCGCGGTGCGCACCGAGCAGACCGTGCTGGCCCTGGGGCGCCGCTACCGCGTGCGGCCCGAGCTGGGCCCCGACGGGTCGCCACAGGCGCTGCTGGACGTGGTGCAGTGGCCCGATGCGCGCCACCCTTCGCTGGTGGTGGGACACCAGCCGACGCTGGGCCGGGTGGTGGCCCAGCTGCTGGGCATCGAGTCGGGTGAGTGTTCGATTCGCAAAGGGTCGGTCTGGTGGCTGCGCCGGCGCGAGCGCCATCAAGACTGGCAGACCATCGTGCTGTGCGTGCAGACGCCGGAACTGCTGTAGCCAGCGCCACCGGTGCCGGCCCTCAGCCCAGATCGACCACCAGACGCCACGGCGTGCGTGACCAAGCCTCGGCTTCCTCTTGCAACAACCACGCCGATTGCGGGTACTGGCGCGCCCAACCGGGGCCAGTGGTCAGCCGAAACTGGCGTGTCGACGTCTGCTTCAGCTGCACGGTGGCGACGTCCGGATCCCGACGGGCGTGGCACAGCAGCACCGCCAGCCGCAGACACAGCAGCTGTTTGACGAACAACTCGTCCTCCAGCATGGTTTCTACTTTGCGCAGTTTGCCGCGCTGGCCCAGCACCAGCAGACTCAGCCGGTGTAACTCGGGCAGCGAAAAGCCCGCCGCGTCCACATGATCCAGGATGTAGGCGCCGTGTTTGTGCGCGTCCGTGTGCGAGATGTGCGCGCCGATCTCGTGCAGCCGCGCCGCCCAGGCCAGCTTCTGGGAAAAGCGCCCGTTGTTCGGGTCTGGCCTGGCCACCTGCTCGAACAGGCGCACCGCGACGCTGCGCACCCGCTCGGCCTGCGCGGCGTCGGTCTGAAACTTTTGCGCCAACCAGCGTACCGTACGTTCGCGCACGTCGGTCTCGAGCGAGGCGCGGTCGATCAAATCGACCAGCGCTCCTTGGCGCAGCGCCCCCTGAGCCCGATGGACGACCGTCCAGCCAAACAAGTCGAACAGCGCCAGCATGACGCTGAGCCCGCCCGCCAGCACGGGGCGGCGATCATCCTTGAGCCCCTCCAAGCGCACCGCATCCACGTGGCCTGCGCGCACCAGCCGCTCGGCCACCCAATCGATGCCCTCGCGCGTGATGAGGCCGGGTGGAAACCCGGCCAGCCCCAGCATGTCGGCCAGCGCCCCGGCCGTGCCGGAGGAGGCGTAAACCGCATCCCAGCTGCCGGGCACGAACACCTCGAGCGCCTCATCCAGCACCGCTTGGGCGGCGATGACCGCCCGCCGCAGCGCTCCCTCGCTGACACGTCCCCCAGGGAAATACCGGTTCGACCACGCCACGCTGCCCAAGCCGTACGACGCCATGCGTTGCGGGCGGTAGCCCTGGCCCAAAATGACCTCGGTCGAACGACCGCCGATGTCGACCACCAGGCGCCGCTCGTCCGAGTGCGGCAGCAAGTGGGTCACGCCCTGGTAGATCAGGCGCGCCTCTTCGTGCCCGGCGATGACGTCGATCGGAAACCCCAGAATGGCTTGGGCGCGGACCAAAAAGTCGTCACGGTTGCGGGCTTCCCGCAGGGTTTGCGTGGCCACGGCCCGAACCTGTCGGCGATCGAACGTGCGCAGTCGCTCGGCAAAGCGGGCCAGGCATGCCCATCCTCGCTCCATCGCCACCAGGCTGAGGGTGTGGTTTTCGTCCAAGTCGGCCCCAAGACGCACCGTCTCCTTGAGGTACTCGACCCGTTCGATGTGGCCGCTCTGGTAGCGGCCAATCTCCAGGCGAAAGCTATTGGATCCAAGGTCCAGGGCGGCCAGCAGGGTTCCGTCTTGCATGCAGGGCTTCCAGTCGTCGGCCTGCAGCATACCAAACCCCCGTGACGGCGCCGCGGTGCCGCGCCGCACGGATGTCACAAAACCGTCACAAAGCGTCACTACACTCCCGATCGTGTTGATGCACACCACGAAAGGATCCGCATGAAACGCCAATTCCTCAAGGCCGTCGCCGCCGTCGCCGTGGCTTCCGTCACCCTGGGCTGGGGCTCCGCCGCCATGGCCGCCGACATCACCGGCGCGGGCGCGACCTTCCCGTTCCCGATCTACGCCAAGTGGGCGGAAGAGTACAAAAAGGTCACCGGCATCGGCCTGAACTACCAGTCCATCGGATCCTCGGGCGGTATTCGCCAGATTCGCGCCAAGACGGTGGCCTTCGGTGCTACCGACGCCCCCCTGCCGGGCGACGAGCTGGAGCGCGACGGCATGGTGCAGTTCCCCGCCATCATCGGCGGCACGGTGCCCGTGTTCAACCTGGACGGCTTCGGCAAGGGTGAGCTGCGCATCACCGGCCCCGTGCTGGCCGAGATGTTCATGGGCAAGATCAGCAAGTGGAACGATCCCAAGATCGCCGCGCTGAACCCGGGCAAGAAGCTGCCCGACCAGGCCATCACCGTCGTTCACCGTGCCGACGGCTCGGGGACCACCTTCAACTGGACCGATTACCTGAGCGCGGTCAGCAAGGAATGGGCCGACACCGTGGGTAAGGGCGCCGCCGTCAAGTGGCCGGCACCGACCTCCGTGGGCGGCAAGGGCAACGAAGGCGTGGCGGCCAACGTCTCGCGCATCAAGGGCTCGATCGGCTATGTCGAGTACGCCTATGCCAAGAAGAACAACATCCCCGTGATGCAGTTGCAGAACCGCAACGGCAAGTTCGTCATGCCCGACGATGCGACCTTCGCCGCCGCCGCGGCCGGCGCCGACTGGTTCAGCGTCCCCGGCATGGGCATCTCCCTGGTCAACCAGCCCGGCGACAACGCCTATCCGGTGGTCACGGCGTCCTTCATCCTGATGTACAAGGAGCCGACCAACAAGGCCGAGAGCGCCGAGGTGCTCAAGTTCTTCGACTGGGCCTTCAAGAACGGCAAGCAGATGGCGCTGGACCTGGACTACGTGCCGCTGCCCGACAAGCTGACCGCCGAGATCCGCAGCAAGGTCTGGTCGCAGATCAACAACAAGTGATCCGCTGAGACCCGTGCGCCCGTCGGCGGCTTGTGAGCGCCGACGGGTTTTTGTTGGATATTCTCCGGAGCCTCAGGTCGATGAACGTGGACATTCCCATGACCCACCCCACCGAAGCCCCCGATGCCGCCGATGCGTCCCGCGTGACGGCGATCGCCCGCCGCCAGCGGCTGCAGGATGTCGTCTTCCATCGGCTGACGCAGGCGTTTTCCCTGCTGGTGTTGCTGGCGTTGCTGGGCATCATCGTCTCGCTGTTCATCAACGCCTGGCCCGCATTCCAGAAGTTCGGCATCCGCTTCCTGTGGTACGTGGAGTGGGACATCGTCAACGAGGAGTTCGGTGCCGCCATCGCCATCGTCGGCACCCTCATCAGCGCCGGCATCGCGCTGCTGCTGGCGGTGCCGCTGGCCTTTGGCATCGCGCTGTTCCTGACCGAGACGTGCCCGGTCTGGCTGCGGCGGCCGCTCGGCACCGCGGTGGAGCTGCTCGCCGCGGTACCCTCCATCATCTACGGCATGTTCGGCCTGTTCGTGTTCGCGCCCCTGTTCGCGGACTATGTGCAGGTGCCGCTGCAAAGCCTGCTCGGCGGCATGCCCCTGATCGGCTGGCTGTTCGGCGGTGCGCCCACGGGTCTGGGCATCCTGGCCGCGGGCATCATCCTCGCCTTCATGATCCTGCCGTTCATCGCGGCGGTCATGCGCGACGTGTTCGAGATCGTGCCCGGGATTCTGCGCGAGTCGGCCTACGGCCTGGGCTGCACGACCTGGGAGGTGGTGCGCCGTATCGTGCTGCCCTACACGCAAAAGGGCGTGATCGGCGGCGTCATGCTGGGTCTGGGGCGCGCGCTGGGCGAGACGATGGCCGTGACCTTCGTCATCGGCAACGCCAACCGCATGCCCACGTCGCTGTTTTCGCCCGGCACGTCGATTGCGTCCACGCTGGCCAACGAATTTGCCGAAGCGGCCGACTTTCACCTCTCGGCGCTGTTTGCGCTGGGGCTGCTGTTGTTCCTCATCACCTTCGTGGTCTTGGCACTGGCCAAGCTCATGATTTTGCGCGCCGAAAAGGCCAAGGGGCTCTGACATGGCGATCGACGACCGACTCTACGCCCGGCGCCGGCTGTCCAACGCCGTCGGCCTGACCCTGTCGATGGCCGCGATGGCCCTGGGCCTGGCGGTGTTGCTGTGGATTCTGTATGTGCTGTTTTCCAACGGCATCGCGGCCATCGACGGCAACATCTTCACCAAGGACACGCCGGCCCCCGGCACCGAAGGCGGCGGCCTGCGCAATGCCATCGTCGGCAGCCTGATGATCGTTGGCCTGACGGTGCTGGTTTCCACGCCGATCGGCATTCTGGCGGGGGTCTATCTGGCGGAGTACGGCGACACCAGCCGCACCGCGTCGCTGACGCGCTTCGTCACCGACATCATGCTGTCGGCGCCGTCCATCGTGTTGGGTCTGTTCGTCTACGCCATTGCCGTGGCGACGGTGGGCAATTTCTCGGGCTATGCGGGCAGCCTGGCGCTGTCGCTGATCGCCGTGCCGGTGGTGGTGCGCACCACCGAGAACATGCTGCGGCTGGTGCCCGGCAGCCTTCGCGAGGCGGCGTTTGCCCTGGGCGCGCCGCGCTGGAAGGTGGCGACGATGGTGACGCTGCGCGCGGCCCGCAGCGGCGTCATCACCGGGGTGTTGCTGGCCGTAGCCCGCATCAGCGGCGAGACGGCGCCGCTGCTGTTCACGGCGCTCAACAACCAGTTCTTCAACACCGACATGGGCAAGCCCATGGCCAACCTGCCGGTGGTCATCTTCCAGTTCGCCATGAGCCCGTACGACAACTGGATCCGCCTGGCGTGGGGCGGGGCGCTGCTGATCACGCTCGCCGTGCTGCTGCTCAACATCCTGGCGCGCGTCTACTTCCGCGAGCGCGCG
This sequence comes from Tepidimonas sp. HKU78, assembly GCF_049860815.1. Lineage (NCBI taxonomy): Bacteria > Pseudomonadati > Pseudomonadota > Betaproteobacteria > Burkholderiales > Tepidimonas > Tepidimonas sp. HKU78. The sequence continues at coordinate 2,368,414 of NZ_CP187547.1, read as the reverse complement.
CCCAAGTGAGCCGATGACCCATTCCCAGGATACGCAGGATACGCAGGAACATTCCACCATGACCGCCTCCATTTCTACCGCAGCGGCACTCGGCGAGAACCGGGCGGCCTCGGCCGCGCCCGAGCGCAACGCGATCGAGATCCGCAACCTCAATTTCTATTACGGTCAGTTCCAGGGGCTCAAGAACGTCTCGCTGGACATCCCCGAGCGCCGCGTGACGGCCTTCATCGGCCCCTCGGGCTGCGGCAAGTCCACGCTGCTGCGCACGCTCAACCGCATGTACAGCCTGTATCCGGGGCAGCGTGCCGAGGGCGAAATCCGCTTCGACGGCCGCAACATCCTCGACCCCGACACGGACCTGAACCTGCTGCGCGCGCGCATCGGCATGGTGTTCCAAAAGCCCACGCCGTTTCCGATGACGATTTACGAGAACATCGCCTTTGGCGTGCGTCTGTACGAAAAGCTGTCCAAGTCCGACATGGACGACCGCGTCGAGTGGGCGCTGACCAAGGCGGCCCTGTGGAACGAGGTCAAGGACAAGCTGCACCAAAACGGCATGTCGCTGTCGGGCGGCCAGCAGCAGCGTCTGTGCATCGCGCGCAGCGTGGCGGTCAAGCCCTCGGTGGTGCTGCTCGACGAGCCGACCTCGGCGCTGGACCCCATCTCCACCGGCAAGATCGAAGAGCTGATCCACGAGCTCAAGACCGAGTACACGATCGCCATCGTCACCCACAACATGCAGCAGGCCGCGCGCTGCAGCGACTACACCGCCTACATGTATCTGGGCGAGTTGATCGAGTTTGGCGAGACGGAGCAAATCTTCGTCAAGCCCAAGCGCACGGAAACCGAGGACTACATCACCGGGAGGTTCGGCTGATCATGGAAAAACACCTGTCCAGCCAGTTCGACGAGGAACTCAACCGCATCTCGACCCGCGTGCTCGAGATGGGGGGCGTGGTGGAGTCGCAGCTTCGCCATGCCATCTATGCCCTCTATCAGCTCGACCTGCCGGCCACGCAGCAGGTGCTGGAGCTGGAGGAGCGCGTCAACCGGCTCGAGGTCGAGATCGACCGCGACATCACCTCGGTGATGAGCCGGCGCCAGCCCACCGCGCGCGATCTGCGCCTGCTGGTGGGCGTCTCGCGCGTCATCGTCAACCTGGAGCGCGCTGGCGACGAGGCCGCGCGCATCGCACGCCTGACCAAGGACTTCATCGACGCCGGTGCCCCGCGCGCGCTGCCCATCGACGATCTGGTCAACGCCGCCAAGATGGCGGCCGAGTCGATTCGCGCCACGCTCGACGCCTTTGCCCGGCTGGATGTGCAGGCGGCGATCAAGGTCATCGACGAGGACAACCGCCTCGACGTGGTGTACGAGGGCTTCGTGCGCAAGCTGATCACCTACATGATGGAAGACCCGCGCATGATCACCCCGTGTCTGGGGCTGATGTTCCTGGCCAAGGCGGTCGAGCGCGTGGGCGACCACGCGAAGAACATCGCCGAGGCCGCGGTCTATGTGGCCATGGGCAAGGACATCCGGCACGCCACGCCGGCCGAGCGCGAATCTGCCATCAAATGAGAAAGCTGCCCCGTGTTCTGGTGGTCGAGGATGAGCCCTCGATCGCGGAATTGATCGCGGTCAACCTGCGGCACAACGGATTCACGCCGATCGTGGTGTTCGACGCCGACGCAGCGGTGCGCGAGGTCGAAGCGGTGTTACCCGACGTGATTCTGCTCGACTGGATGCTGCCCGGCGGCAGCGGGGTGCAGCTGGCACGCCAGTGGCGAACCCTCGAGCGCACGAAGACCGTCCCCATCATCATGTTGACGGCGCGCTCGGAGGAGTCCGACAAGGTCCAGGGACTCGATGCCGGCGCGGATGACTACGTTACCAAGCCATTTTCCACCCAGGAGCTGCTGGCCCGCATTCGCGCCGTCCTGCGTCGGCGGGCACCGGAAGCCGTCAACGACACGGTTCAGGCCGGTGGTTTGCTGCTCGATGCGGCAGCGCACCGCGTGTCGTTCGAGGGCCGCGAGCTCAAGGTCGGCCCCACGGAGTTTCGGCTGCTGCATTTTTTGATGAAGCACCCCGAGCGGGTGCACACGCGAGCGGCGCTACTCGATCGCATTTGGGGCGACCATGTCTTCATCGAAGAGCGCACCGTTGACGTGCACATCAAGCGCCTGCGCGAGGCCCTGGGGGCGGCCGGGGCGATGATCGAAACCGTGCGCGGCGCGGGATACCGGTTTTCGCCTCGGGCCATCGAGTCGGTGACCGACGGCGTGCGCACCGCGTGATCCGTGCTGCGCCATTCGGCGGGATGGCGCAGGGGTTCGTCATAATGTCCCCATCATGACGCGACGTGCGCTCGAACTGCTGGTCTCGACCGCGGTGCCCGCAGCGGTGGCTTTGTGGTGGCCCGGTGGCGGCACGTGGGGCGTGCTGGGGGCGCTGGGGGGGGCGTTGGTCTGGCTGGCGTGGGACGAGCGGCGTGCCCAGCGGGTGTTGGCTTGGTTGCGTGAGCCGTCGGTCTCTCGGTTGCCCGACGTGGGGCCGTGGTGGGGTGAGCTGGTGGAGCGCACGCGCCGCGCGCTCAAGGCGGCCAACCGCAAAGCGCGCAAGGCCAATGCGCGTTTGCAGGAATTTTTACTTGCCATCCAAGCGTCGCCCAATGGTGTCGTGCTGCTCAGCAAGGAAGGCACCATCGAGTGGTGCAATCTGACCGCGGGCGAGCATCTGGGCTTCGACGCCAAGCGCGATCTGGGCCAGCGCATCCGCAACCTGGTGCGCGACCCGACATTCATTGCCTATTTGAACCAGCGTGATTTCACCCGTGCGGTCGAGATCGACGGTCGCCACGCCCGCCCAGGGCACCCCCAGCGCATCTCGGTACAGATATTCCCGTACGCCAAAGGGCGTCGGCTGTTGCTCACGCGCGACATCACCACCATTGAGCTCGCCGAAGCGATGCGGCGTGACTTCGTGGCCAACGTCTCGCACGAGATCCGCAGCCCGCTGACCGTGATCTCTGGCTTCATCGAGACCCTGCAAACCTTGCCCCTGCAGGAGGACGAGCGGCGCCATTATCTGGCGCTTATGCAGCAGCATGCGCAGCGCATGCAAACCTTGGTCGACGATCTGTTGACCCTGTCGCGACTGGAGGGTAGCCCCGCGCCCGATGACTCGCAATGGGTGGACGTGGCCGACCTGTTGGACGAGGCGTTTGCCCAAGCGCAGGCGCTCGCTGGCGTGCTGCACGCCGGACGCCAGCAGCTGGCGCGGGTGCCGGGACCGGCGGCCGAAGTGGCGGGGGCGCGCAGCGAACTGCTCAGCGCCTTGGGTAATCTGCTCAGCAATGCGGTGCGCTACACCCCGGCCGACGGGCGGGTCGAAGCGGGCTGGCGGCTGTTGGGTGAAGGTGATCTTGAGTTTTTCGTCACCGACAACGGCCCCGGCATCGCCGCCGAACATCTGCCGCGCCTGACCGAGCGGTTTTACCGGGTCGACCGCAGCCGTTCGCGCGACAGCGGTGGCACGGGGCTCGGACTGGCCATCGTCAAGCACGTCGCCCAGCGACACGGAGGCCAGCTGCTCATCGACAGCACGGTTGGCGTGGGCTCCACCTTTCGGCTGCGCTTGCCACCAGCCCGCGTGCGGGCCCGGGATCTTGGCTGACGTTCAGCGCCGCTCGAATACCAGCCACCGCTCGCGGTTTTCGCGCAGGCGGGGCACCTCCGTGCGCAGCCGCCAATCGGCGATGTCGATGACTTGCACCAGTGAAGGGTAGTCGCGGGGGTTGACCACCAGCAGGCTGCAGCGCTGCCCGCCGGGTTGCCCAGCGCGCCGCACCTCGAGTCCGCCGTGATGCTGCAAACCGGCGATACGGGCCGCATCCAGCCCGTGCACAAGCACGCAGTCGCCAGCGGGCACCAGCGCGGCGATGCGCTGCGACACCGGGGCCTGGCCCATGCCATGGTTGAGCATCGGCAACCATAGGGTCATGAGCAGCAGCCAGTTGAGGACGGATCCTGCGGCCGAGAGCACGACGCTCTTCCAAAGGGCTGGGCGATGGTGCCCCAGCCGCCATACCACCACGCCCAACCAGGCCAGTGTGGCCGTCAGGGCAGGCAGCCACAGGGCCCAGTGCGTGGTGGGCTCGAAGCCCGGCAGCAGGCGCGCGACGTTGGCGGCTGGCTTCGGCGGCACGCCCGTGTGCACCGCAATCCAGATGATCCAGATGATGAGCGCGGCGCCCGTGAAAAAAAGCACCGCGAACCAATCGATCAGCGCGCTGACGCTGCGGCGCAGCGTCGGCAGGGCAAAGGCGGCCAAGCTGGCCAACGGCGGCAGGGCCAGCAGCAGCGTTCGGTCGTCTCCCGCGTCGAGCCAGGTTGCCACCAGCACGATGACCACCAGGGTCGCGGGCCAGCCGATGTGCGGCTCGCGCCAACGGCCGCGCCAGCGCCACAACGCCCACAGGGCAAACGCGGCCGCGGGCCACAAGAACCATCCCAACAATCGTCCGTAGCTGAGCCAAGTCGCCGGCGTTGTCCAAACCTCCCAGCGCACAGCCGTCCATTCCCCTGTGCGGCCCGCGGCGTTGGCCAGCACCCATGCCGCGGCCAGGGCCGATAGGGTGCCAAGCGCCGCGCCCCAGCGAACGGCGCGTCCGAGCGGCACTCGGTGCCACCACAGCAGGGCGGCGGCGCTGATGGCCAACAGCACCCATGGGGCACCCGACAGCGCCAATCCCCACGCCGCTAGCCACCACCACGCCAGCACCCGCGCGGCGTGACCAGTGCCGGGGGTGTCGTCGATCGCCAGACCGCGCACCACGGCGTAGTGCAGCAGCGCGACAAAGGCCAACTGGGCTGCGGCGGGCGTGACCTCGTGCGCGGGCAGGGCCAGCCCCAAGGTGGCCACCAGCGCCAGCAGCGCGCCGTCGGCCAGTGCGCGGGCGTAATCGGTCGGCCGCGCCTCACCGCCAAACGCCAGCGCCACGGGTTGTGCTGCGGGCTGGCGCGCGAGCCGGTACGTGGCGTACCACGTCGCGGCCAAGGTGCCGAGCAGCAGGGCCACGAATGGCACGCGTGCCGCCAGCTCGGCGGGCAGCGGTAACGATTGCATGGCCAGTGCCCCCAGCCAATAGGGCAGCCACGCCAGGGGCGAGGCCGGCTCGCCCAGTACCTGCGGTGTCCACCACGGGCCGCCGCGCACCATGTCGATCATGACCGCGAATGCCGCCAGATCGTCGGTGCGCCAGGGATCGCGCCCCAGAAAGCCCGGCAGCACGTAGATGGCGATCAGCAGCCACGGGACCCAGCGCGGCAGGCGCCGGGCAGCCTGTTCGGTGACGAGAGCAGGGGTGGATTGCAGCACGTTGGGTGATGGCGGCAAGGGCTGGCGACAGGCGTTAGCCTACACGGGGCAGGCAACAAAAAAGCAGCCTCGCGGCTGCTTTTGTCGTGAGCGCCCGCTGCGGGAACGGCAGCCGGTCAGGACGGCTTGCCCGCGCGCGCATAGCGGTTGCGGAACTTCTCCACGCGCCCACCCATCGTGTCCACGCTCTTTTGCGTGCCCGTGTAGAACGGGTGCGACTCGCTGGAGGTTTCCAGCTTGAACAGCGGCAGCTCGCGGCCGTCGTCGAGCTTGATCGTCTCTTTCGTGTTGGCGCACGAGCGGATGATGAACTGGCTGCCGTTGGACAGGTCCACGAAGCAGACTTCGCGGTAGTTGGGGTGGATGCCTTCTTTCATGATCGCTTTCCTAATGCAGTAGCCACGGCCCGGCCCATCCAGGCAGCACTTGCTGCAAAGCTTGCCATTATACCTTGTCGAATCGACCGCGGTACCTCAGCCGCCGCGCCGCATGAGCTCGAAGAACTCCTGGTTATTCTTGGTCTGCTTCATGCTCTTGAGCACCATCTCCATCGCCTCGATTTCGTCCATGTTGTAGAAGAACTGGCGCAGGATGCGGGTCTTTTGCAGAATCTCGGGCGGCAGCAGCAGCTCCTCGCGGCGGGTGCCGCTGCGGCTGAGCTGGATCGAGGGGAAGACGCGCTTTTCGTACAGGCGCCGGTCGAGGTGGATTTCGCAGTTGCCGGTGCCTTTGAACTCCTCGAAGATCACTTCGTCCATGCGGCTGCCGGTGTCCACCAGTGCGGTGGCGATGATGGTGAGGCTGCCGCCTTCTTCCACGTTGCGTGCGGCACCAAAGAATCGCTTGGGTCGCTGCAGCGCGTTGGCGTCCACGCCGCCGGTGAGTACCTTGCCCGACGACGGCAGCACGTTGTTGTAGGCTCGCGCCAGCCGCGTGATGGAGTCGAGCAGGATGACCACGTCCTTTTTCAGCTCGACCAGGCGCTTGGCGCGCTCGATGACCATCTCGGCAACGTGCACGTGGCGTGCGGCCGGCTCGTCGAAGGTGGAGGCGATGACCTCGCCGCGCACGGTGCGCTGCATTTCGGTCACTTCCTCCGGGCGCTCGTCGACCAGCAGCACCATCAGCGTCACCTCGGGATAGTTGCTGGTGATGGCGTGCGCGATGTGCTGCATCATGACGGTTTTGCCGCTCTTGGGCGGCGCCACGATCAGCGCGCGCTGGCCTTTGCCGATTGGGGCGATGATGTCGATGATGCGGCCGGTGATGTTTTCCTCGCTCTTGATGCCCTCACGCTCGAGCTTCATGTGCTCTTTGGGAAAGAGCGGCGTGAGGTTCTCGAACATGATCTTGTGCTTGTTCTGCTCGGGCGGCAAGCCGTTGATCTTGTCGAGCTTGTTGAGCGCGAAATAGCGCTCGCCGTCCTTGGGGATGCGCACGTCCCCCTCGACCATGTCGCCGGTGTGCAGGTTGAAGCGCCGGATCTGACTGGGCGAGATGTAGATATCGTCGGTGCTGGCGGTGTAGCTGGCCGTCGGATCCCGCAAGAAACCGAAGCCGTCGGGCAGCACCTCCAGCACGCCGTCCGCGAACACCTGCTCGCCTGCCTTGGCGCGCTTCTTGATGATCGCAAACATCAGCTCCTGCTTGCGCATGCGGCCGGTATTCTCGATCTCGAGCGCCTCGGCCATCTTGAGCAGCTCCGAGACGTGCAGGGCCTTCAGTTCATTCAAGTGCATGGAAATCGACTCCAGACAAGGGAGTGTGCTTGGTGGCTGCGTGGCAGTGGATGCGCACGCGCCAAGACGACATTGGGGAAAACCAACAACGGCCGGAACCATACCGGCGCAATCGGTGCCCGCACGGCTGGTTGGCTACCAACCGGGGCCGGCAGCACGTGGGGCGCTGCCTTTGACACGGATTATGACACCAAACACCCCGGGCAGCCGCACAGAGGCGCCCGCGGTTGGCTGTGCGGCGCTATCAGGCCAGGTACGGCTCGATGAAGGCGGTGAGCTGCTGTTTGCTCAGCGCGCCCACCTTGGTGGCGGCGAGTTGGCCGTCCTTGAACAGCATCAACGTGGGAATGCCGCGAATACCATACTGCGCGGGTACCGTGCGATTTTCATCCACGTTGACCTTGGCCACTTGCAGTTTGCCAGCGTAAGCGGCCGCGATCTCGTCCAGGATGGGCGCGATCATGCGACAGGGGCCGCACCACTCGGCCCAGAAATCCACCAATACCGGCGTCGTCGACTTCAGGACGTCGGCGTCGAAAGTGGCATCGGTCACGTGTTTGATCAGGTCGCTCGCCATGGTGGATGGGCCTCGGGTCGTCGTGTTCGTGTCGAATGTGAGAGGTGACGAGCCTTGACCCCGGCACTGGCTACGCGGTTAGGGCTGCTTGGTTCCCCACCTGACCCGGTTGGCCGCTTCACCATGCGGGAAGGCCCGTCACCCGCCATTGTATGCGACGGATAGAATGCCCGCATGTCGTATTTGGTGCTGGCCCGCAAATATCGCCCCAAAACCTTTGCCGAAATGGTGGGGCAGGAACACGTGGTGCAGGCGCTGGGCAACGCGCTGCGCGCACGGCGGCTGCACCATGCGTACCTGTTCACGGGCACGCGTGGCGTGGGCAAGACGACGGTCTCGCGCATCTTGGCCAAGTCGCTCAACTGCACGGGGCCGGATGGGAACGGTGACATCACCGACACGCCGTGTGGCGTCTGCGATGCTTGCCGCGAGATCGACGCGGGCCGCTTCGTCGATTACACCGAGCTCGACGCTGCATCCAACCGCGGCGTCGACGAAGTGCAGGCCCTGCTGGAGCAGGCCGTCTACAAACCGGTGCAGGGGCGCTTCAAGGTCTTCATGATCGACGAAGTGCACATGCTCACCAACACCGCCTTCAACGCCATGTTGAAGACGCTGGAGGAGCCGCCGGAGTATCTGAAGTTCGTGCTCGCCACCACCGACCCGCAAAAAGTGCCGGTGACGGTGTTGAGCCGCTGCTTGCAGTTCAACCTGCGGCCGATGGCGCCGGAGACGGTGGCCCAGCATTTGCAGCAGGTGCTCGCGCGCGAGGCGATCGCGGCGGAGCCGGGCGCGGTGCGGCTGCTCGCGCGCGCGGCGCGAGGCTCGATGCGCGACGCGCTGAGCCTGACCGATCAAGCCATCGCCTTCGGTGCCGGGCGTCTGGCCGAGGCGGACGTGCGCCAGATGTTGGGGGCGGTGGATCATGGTTACGTCCTCGGCCTGTTGCACGCGCTCTCAGCGCGCGATGCACGCGCGCTGGTGGCCGCCGTCGACGACCTGCGTGTACAGGGGCTGCCCCCCGCGGCGACGCTGGAGGAGATGACGGCCATCCTGCAACGCTTGGCGGTGCTGCAGTGGACGGGGGGGGCCGCCGTCGACGACGCCGACGACGCACGCCTGCCGGCACTGGCGGCTGCCTTGCCGGCCGATGTCACGCAACTGCTCTACAGCCTGTGCCTGCATGGGCGTGCGGAGTTGGGGTTGGCGCCAGACGAGTACGCCGCGCTGACCATGGTGCTGCTGCGCGCGTTGGCGTTCATGGGTGAGCCGCCCCCGTCGGTGGTCGCCCCCGTGGCGTCCGAGGCACCGGCGGAAAAAAAAACGCCGCCAGCGCCGCCCCCCGCCCTTGAGCCGGCCGCCGCGGTCGCGCAAACGTTGGTCGGCCCCGCCGTCGACTCGCCGCCGCTGGGGGACGAGTGGGAACGCATCGTGCTTGCCCTGGTGGCGGGCGGGCACGTGCAGGCGCTGGCGCGGGAGCTGGCGCTGCAGTCCGAGTTGGTGGATCGGCAGGCGCACGCTTGGCGCTTGCGCGTGCCCCAGGGCACACTGGCACAAGACACGCCGCGCGAGCGCCTGCGTGTGGCGCTGGCCCAATACCTGGGGCTGCCCGAGGGATGGCAACTGGCGGTGGAGGTGGGCCCCGCGCCCGACTCGCCCGCGCAGCGGCGTGCCGCTGCGCGCCAGGCACGCCAGCAAGCGGCCGAGGCCGCCATTCAGGGCGATCCGCTCGTGCAGTCTTTGATGCGCGACTGGGGGGCGACCATCGTCCCTGGTAGCATCCAGCCCGTCGACGGCGACCCCGCCGTCTGAACCCATCGACCCCCTTCGAGAGAAAGCACTGACCCATGTTCAACAAAGGACAGCTCGCCGGCCTGATGAAGCAGGCCCAGGCCATGCAGGAAAATCTCAAGCGCGCCCAGGAAGAACTGGCGACGATGGAGGTCACCGGCGAATCTGGCGCAGGACTGGTCAAGGTCGTGATGACCGGCAAGCACGACGTCAAGCGCGTCACCATCGACCCCAGCCTGTTGAGCGATGACAAGGAAATGCTCGAAGACCTGGTGGCCGCCGCGTTCAATGCGGCGGTGCGCAAGGTCGAGGAGACGACCCAAGAACGCATGGCCCAGGTGACCGCTGGCATGCCCGGTTTGCCCGGTGGCATGAAGTTCCCGTTCTGAGCGGACGCGACCGCTGCCCATGGGCAAGTCCGCGTCGCGGCGGCTCGAGCAGCTCATCGCAGCCCTGCAGCGGCTGCCGGGCGTGGGCGTGCGCTCGGCCTCGCGCATGGCATACCACTTGTTGCAGCACGACCGCGACGGCGCGCTGCAGCTCGCGCACGCGCTGCAGGCTGCGGCCGAAGGCGTCCAGCACTGCGCGCTGTGCCACACGTTTTCGGAAGAGGCGATTTGCCCGACCTGCGCCGACCCCACACGCGATGCGGGGCTGTTGTGCGTCGTCGAAACGCCGGCCGACCAGGCGGCGCTCGAGCGCACCGGCGCCTACCGCGGGCGCTATTTCGTCCTGATGGGGCGGCTCAGCCCGCTCGACGGCATTGGTCCTGACCACATCGGCGTGCGGCCGCTGCTGGAGCGCTTGCAGAGTACGCCACCGGTGCAAGAAGTGATTCTGGCCACCAGCTTTACCGCCGAGGGAGAGGCCACCGCCCACGTGGTGGGACAACTGGCGCGCGCTCTGGGCCTGAAAGTGACCCGGCTGGCCCGCGGCGTACCCGTGGGCAGCGAACTGGAGTATGTCGACCTCGGTACGATCGCGCACGCGCTGGCAGACCGGCGCTGACGCCTCCCGGCGGGTGCGGGAATACCCGCTCCGGGATGACCCTGTCGGGGCAGATCCCGATGCGCGGCCCCGATGCCGCGTCTTATCCTGTACGGACATCGTCGCCCGCGCGAGCGGGCGGCATCAGCCGGGGCGGCGACATGGACAGGCGGGGTTGTTTGCGTGTGCTGGGGGGGGCGGTCGTCACCACGACGCTGCCGCCACGTGTGCGGGCCGGGGCAGCAGCCCCGGTGTCGGTGCAGTGGGCGCTGCACACACCACTGGCGGCCCTGCCGGTGCGGCTGGCCGAGCGGCTTGGTTACTTCGCCGCCGAGGGGGTGGCCGTTGCGCTGGCGCCGCACGGCTCGGCCTCAGCGGCTGCACTCGACCCCGACGCGGTCCGGGTTCACGCCGGTGCCTTCGACTTCGTGTTGCGCCAACAGCTGCATGGGCAGCCCGAGCAGGCATTTCTGGCGCTGGTCCGTACGCCACAGCTTGGGTTTGGTTGGCGCCATCCGGCACCCGCGCAGGGTCAAGGGCTCGCCGCGGCGCCCGTGCGGGTTGGCGTGCTGGCGGGTGACCGGATGGCACCTGCGATCGCCGCCCTGGTGCTGCAGGGACAGGGGGTCGCGCCGGGGCAGGTGCAGTATCCGACGCTGGGCGACGTGGCGCATACACAAACGCTGCTGGCATCGGGCACCATCGACGCCGTCTGCTTGGGCGACCCGATGCTGACCCAGCTGCAACGCCAGGGCGCCATCCGTCTGGTGGCCGACACCCGCCACCCGTCGGACAGTCAGCGCTTGCTCGGTGGCCCGGTCTTGTGCGCCTGCCTGAGCGCACCCGAGCCGCAGGTGCGCCGCCACGGCGCCGAGCTGCAGTCCGTCGCCCGTGCGGTGCGGCGTGCGTTGCGCTGGCTGCAGACCGCGGGGCCGTCGGATCTGGCGCGCCACGCCGACCTGGGCGGCTTTGCGGGTGATCCGAGCCTTTTTTTGTCCATTTTGATGCACACGCGGGGGGCGTTTTCACCCGACGGTACGCTGGAGCCACAGGCCGTGCAGCAGGTACTGCGGGTGCTGTACGCGCAACCCCAGGGCATGGATTACGATTCACTCGACCCCACGCGCCTGTACACGACCCGATTGCTGCCGACCTGAGCCGCTTTCGGCGCCGATAATCGGGTCCGTGTCCGCCATCCCGCTTTTCACTGCTCCTGTGCCATCCGATCTGTTCACTTCCGCGAGCGCCGAGGGCGCGACCCACCCTTCGGATGACCCCGAATGGCAGCGTGTGCAGGCGCTGCGCCGCCTGCTGCACCACCACGCGTGGCGCTACTACGTGCTGGACGACCCCGAAATTCCGGACGCCGAGTACGACCGCCTGTTGGCCGAACTGCAGGCGATCGAGGCCCGCCACCCGGATTGGGTGACACCCGACTCGCCCACCCAGCGCGTCGGCGCGCCACCGCTGGAGGGGTTTACCACCGTGCGGCACGCAGTGCCGATGCTCAGCATCCGCACCGAAACCGATACCGACCCGGCCGCTGCGCTGGCATTCGATGCGCGCATCCGCAAAGACCTCGGATTGGGGCCTGACGACCCACCGGTCGAGTACGTGGCCGAACCCAAGTTCGACGGCCTGGCCATTGGGCTGCTGTACGAGCACGGCGTGCTGGTGCGGGCCACCACGCGCGGTGACGGTGAGACCGGCGAGGACGTGACACAAAACATCCGCACCATCGGGCAGATACCCCTGCGGCTGCGGGGGGCGGGAGTGCCAGTGCCCCGCCTGGAGGTGCGAGGCGAGGTCTACATGCGCCGCGATGCGTTCGAGGCCCTCAATGCCCGTCAGCGTGAGCGCGGCGAAAAGACCTTCGTCAATCCCCGCAACGCGGCCGCGGGCGCAGTGCGCCAGCTCGATCCCACCGTGACGGCATCACGCCCCTTGAGTTTTTTTGCCTATGGCCTGGGAGAGGTGAGTCCGCCGACGCACGGCGGCCCCGACTTTCGCCGCCACTGGGACGTCTTGTGCGCGTTGCGGGACTGGGGATTTCCGGTATCCGACTTGGCGCGCCGCTGTGCGGGCGGTCAAGCGCTGGCCGACTACTACCGTGACATCGGGGGCCAGCGTGATGCCTTGCCGTTCGACATCGACGGCGTGGTCTACAAGGTCGATCGGCTCGACTGGCAACAACGGCTGGGCTTCGTTACCCGCGAGCCGCGCTGGGCGATCGCGCACAAATACCCGGCCCAGGAACAACTCACGCGCGTGTTGGCCATCGACGTGCAGGTCGGGCGCACGGGCAAGCTCACGCCGGTGGCCAAGCTTGAGCCGGTGTTCGTCGGCGGCGTCACCGTCACCAACGCCACGTTGCACAATGCCGACGAGGTGCGACGCAAAGACGTGCGCGTGGGCGACACCGTGATCGTGCGACGCGCCGGCGACGTCATCCCCGAGGTGGTGGCGGTGGCGCCCCCGTTGTCGGAGCCGCGGGGCGCGCCGTTCGAGATGCCCACTGCCTGCCCCGTCTGCGGCAGCGCCGTGGTGCGTGAGCCGGGCGAAGTGGATCACCGCTGCAGCGGCGGGCTGTTCTGTCCCGCCCAGCGCAAACAGGCCATCCTGCATTTTGCGCAGCGGCGCGCCATGGACATCGAGGGCCTGGGCGAAAAACTGGTCGATCAACTGGTGGATGCGAACCTGGTGCGCAACGTGGCCGATCTGTACCGGCTGGGCTTGAACGCGCTGGCAGCGCTCGATCGCATGGGCGAGAAGTCCGCCGCCAACCTGCTCGCGGCGATCGAAGCGTCCAAGTCCACGACGCTGGCGCGTTTTCTGTTCGCGCTGGGCATTCGGCACGTGGGCGAGAGCACGGCGCGCGACCTGGCGCGCCACTTCGGTCGGCTCGACGCGATCATGGATGCGTCGGTAGACGAGCTGCAGGCGGTGCCCGACGTCGGGCCCGTGGTGGCGCGCAGCATCCACACCTTTTTTGCGCAGCCGCACAACCGCGAAGTGGTCGAGCAGTTGCGCGCCTGCGGCGTCCACTGGCCCGAGCACGAGGGCACACCGGCCGCCACACCGCTGCCGCTGGCGGGCAAGACGTTCGTGCTGACCGGCACGCTGCCCACGCTCACACGCGACGAAGCCAAGGCCCGCATCGAAGCCGCGGGGGGGAAGGTGGTGGGATCGGTCAGCCGCAAGACCGACTGGGTGGTCGCCGGTGAGGCCGCGGGCAGCAAGCTCGAGCGTGCCCGAGAACTGGGCGTGCCCGTGCTCGACGAGGCGGGGTTGCTCGCGCTGTTGGGCGAGGCGCCCAAGTCGACGCCCGCGCCCGGAGCTGGCATCAGTCCTGCTTGAAACGGTAGTGGTCGCGGTTGAGGACGGCGGCCACCGCCGTCACTTCCTCGGGCCACAGCTGCAGGTTGAGTATGCTGTTGCACTGCTCGACCATACCGCGTAGCAGGCCCGGGGTGTTGATGCGCCCCAGCGGCCGGTAGATCGCGCTGCCGTCGCCGCCAACCTTTTCCGCATGGCATTGGGCGCAACGGTGCTGCTGGATCAGCTTCTCGCCCTGCGCGAGGTCGGCGTCCCGAAAAATGGTGGGCACGTCGGCCCGTACGCCGGTAGCCGCCGCCAGAGCAAGCCCTAGCACCCCGCATACCGCCCGCGCTGCCGAGAGGGTGTCGTGTCGCATGGTGCCTCCTTGAGCTGTCGTCCGTGCACTATACGGCGGAACCCGCTGCGTCGTCCAGTACCGCCATCAAGTCCTGGGTGAGCTGGGCTTGCTCGCGCGCGACATGCAGCGTCGGCCCCGTGATGACGAAGGTGTCCTCGACCCGCTCGCCCAGTGTCGTGACCTTGGCCAGCTGCACCTGAACCCGGTGCCGCATGAACACCCCTGCGATGCGGTAGAGCAGACCCTTGCGGTCGCTGGCGGACACGCTCAGCAGCCAGCGCTGCCCGCGTTCGTCGGGCTGTAACTGCACCCGGGGCACGACCGGAAAACTGCGCACCCGCCGCGAGACGCGGCCGCGCCCTGGCGTCGGCAATGGGGCCGCGGGATCGAGCGCGCGCGGCAAGCCGCTTTCCACCAGTGCGACCAACTCGCGGTAGTGTTCGGACAAGGTTTCGGTGGCGACCTGGAAGGTGTCGAGCGCACAGCCGTCGGCAGTGGTGTGGATCTTGGCGTCCAGAATCGAGAAGCCCGCTTGGTCGAAATAGCCACAGATGCGCGCGAACAGCTCGGGCTGGTCGGCGCAGTACACCAGCACCTGCAGCCCTTCGCCCGCCGGTGAGAGGCGCGCGCGCACGATGGTTGGCGGGAAGGTGCTACTGGTCTGCGCCAGTGCGCGCGACAGGTGGCGGGTGTGCCAAGCGATTTCGTCGGCACTGTGCCGCATGAAGTAGCCCACGTCCAGCCGCGACCACAGGGCCAGGTGCGCCTGATGGGGTAGGGCATGCAGGGCGAGCGCGGCCAAGGCTTCACGCTTGCGCGCCTCCACCTCGGCATGGGGGTCGGGGGCACCGCCGCCCAGCACCCGCAGCGTGACGCGGTACAGGTCTTCCAGCAACTTGGCCTTCCAGCCGTTCCACACCTTGGGGCTGGTGCCGCGGATGTCGGCCACGGTCAGCAGATACAGCCCGGTCAGTCGCCGCTCGTCCCCAACCAGGCGGGCGAAGGCGCGAATCACCTCGGGATCGCTGGTGTCCTCCCGTTGTGCCACGTGGCTCATGGTCAGGTGCTGCGCGACCAAAAAGCGAATCAGCTCGGCGTCCTCGCGCGCGATCCCGTGCTGGCGGGCAAACACCATCACGTCGCGCGCGCCGATGACCGAGTGGTCGCCGCCGCGGCCCTTGCCGATGTCGTGAAACAGCGCGGCCACGTACAGGATCCACGGCTTGTCCCAGCCGGCGGCGAGCTGCGAGCAAAACGGGTATTCGTGGGCATGCTCTGGCATGAAGAAGCGCCGCATGTTGCGCAGCACCATCAGGATGTGCTGGTCGACCGTGTAGACGTGGAACAGGTCGTGCTGCATCTGCCCGACCGCGTTGCGAAACGGCCACAGGTAGCGCCCCAGGACGGAGGTCTGGTTCATGAGCCGAAAGGCATGGGTGATGCCCTGGGGCTGCTGCAGGATGCGCAGAAAGGTCTGGCGATTGACCGGATCGCGCCGAAATGCCGCGTTCATGATGGGGCGGGCGTTATAGAGCGCGCGCAGCGTACGCGCCGATAGCCCCTTGATGCCGGGGGTCTGCTGGTAGAGCAAAAAGGTTTCCAAAATGGCGTGCGGTTGGTGCCAGTAGAGGTCGTCGCTGGCCACCTCCAGCATGCCACCCCGGTCCAGAAAGCGCTCGTTGATGGGGCGCAGGGGGCCGACGCCGTGCTCATCGCGCTCGAGCCGCTCCTGAATGTTGAGCAGCAAAATCTGATTGAGCTGCGTCACCGCCTTGGCCGCCCAATAGTAGCGCCGCATGAAGCGCTCACTGGCGCGGCGGGCATGGCGTGCCGACTGCTCGCGCCCCCCCTCAGCACCCAGCTGCGCCTCGATACCAAAGGCCTCCGCCAGCGCGGTCTGCAAATCAAAGACCAGCCGATCCTCGCGTCGACGCGCCAACACGTGCAAGCGGGCGCGGATCAGGCTCAAGAGTGCCTCGTTGGCCTTGAGCTGGCGCGCCTCGCGTGCGGTGGCCAGGCCGCGCCGCGCCAGCTCGTCCCACGTGCTGCCCAGCCCCGCCGCTTTGGCCACCCACAGAATGACCTGCAGATCGCGCAACCCACCGGGCGACTCCTTGCAATTGGGCTCTAGGGCATACGGGGTGTTTTCGTAGCGCTGGTGGCGCTGTTGCATCTCGAACTGCTTGGCACGGCAGAATGTCAGCGCATCGATCTGTTCACCCAACGCGCGTCCGAGGGCTTCGAACTGGCGCCGATCGCCAGCCAGCCAGCGGCTCTCCAGCAGCGCGGTCTGCACCGAAATGTCGTTGGATGCCTCGCGCAGGCAGTCGGCCACCGTGCGCACGCTGGAACCGATCTCCAAGCCCACGTCCCAGCACTGTCCGATGAAGCGCTCGACCGCGCTCTGCCAGGGGGGCGGGGCGTCGGTGCTGGTGTGGTCGGGCAACAGCACGAGCACGTCCACGTCGGAGTACGGAAACAACTCGCCGCGTCCATATCCCCCGACCGCCACCAGCGTCAGCGCGTGGGGTAGGCCGGCGCCGGTCCACAAACGGCGCAAGGTGTCGTCAGTCAGGCGGCTGAGGCGCCGCAGCAGGCTGCGCACCCCGCGTGAGCGCACGTCCAGCGACTCGATGGCCTGCAGAATGGCCGCCTTTTGCGTGCGGTAGTGCTGGCGCAGCGCCGCCAACGGCGCCTCAGGCAGGGGTGCAACGGTGTCGGTCATGGCCCAGTGACAAGCAAGACCGGGGCCAGCCCACGCTCAGGCCGGGGCGGACTGTGCGGCCGTGACGAACGCCGGCGGGGCAGGGGTGCCAGCCGATTGGGTGAGCACCTCGTAGCCGTTCTCCGTGCACAGCACGGTGTGCTCCCACTGCGCCGACAGCGACCGGTCGCGCGTGACGATGGTCCAGCCATCGCCCATTTCGCGGATGTCGCGGCGGCCCTGGTTGATCATCGGCTCGATGGTGAAAGTCATACCCGGCTGCAGCTCCATGCCAGTGCCGGGACGGCCGTAATGCAGCACCTGGGGGTCTTCGTGAAAGCGGCGGCCGATGCCGTGGCCGCAGAATTCGCGCACCACGCTATAGCCAGCGCTTTCGGCATAAGTCTGGATCGCGTGGCCGATGTCACCCAACCGCACGCCCGGGCGCACCATTTGGATGCCCTTCCACATCGCTTCATACGTGACCTGGCACAACCGCCTTGCGTGGGGCGCAACCTCGCCGACGAGGAACATGCGACTCGTGTCGCCGTGCCAGCCGTTCTTGATGACGGTCACGTCGATGTTGACGATGTCGCCTTTTTTGAGCGGCTTGTCGTTGGGGATGCCGTGACAGACCACGTGGTTGACCGACGTGCAAATGCTCTTGGGGTATGGCTGGTAGCCGTTGGGAGCGTAGTTCAGCGGCGCGGGCACGGCCTGCTGCACGTTCACGATGTAGTCGTGTGCCAGCCGATCGAGCTCGTTGGTGGTGATGCCGGGGCGAACGTACGGGGTCAAATAGTCGAGCACCTCTGCGGCCAGCCGTCCGGCGAGTCGCATGCCTTCGATGCCGGCGGCATCTTTGATGGTGACGGTCATGTCGTGAAATAGAGCTGTTGCGCTGGCCCGTCCGGAGGGGCTCGAACCCCCGACCCACGGCTTAGAAGGCCGTTGCTCTATCCCGCTGAGCTACGGACGGCAGGGGTGTGAATGCATTGGTCGGAGCGAAAGGATTCGAACCTTCGACCCTCTGCTCCCAAAGCAGATGCGCTACCAGACTGCGCTACGCTCCGACGTCGAAGCCCGCATTGTAGCGGCTTGGGCGCACCGCGGCGGCGCCGGGGTGAACGGGCCCCAAGCCGGGGATGATGCATTTCGGAGCATGGGGTGTTAGAATAGCTGGGTCACGACCGAATGGGCGGGTGCATACCGGCCCATTTTTTTTGGTCGAACGTCCCATCACGATGGGTGGCAAGCGTGGGAGCGTGATCAGCGCGCTTTCCCAGAAAGGGCAGATACGAATCGCATGAGCTGGCAGCAGGTGGTCGAGCAGACGGTCGTTGGACTGGGGTACGAGTTGGTGGATCTGGAGCGGTCCGCCGGCGGGCTGCTGCGCGTGACCATCGACTGGCCGTGGGATGCGGCGCAGCCGCAAGAGCGCTTCGTGACCGTGGACGATTGCGAACGCGTCACGCGCCAGCTCCAGTACGTGCTGGAGGTGGAGGGCGTCGATTACCGGCGCCTGGAGGTCGGCTCGCCCGGTATCGACCGCCCGCTGCGCCATGAGCGGGATTACGAGCGCTTCGTGGGCGAAGTCGTCGATCTGTCGCTGCGCACACCGATCGGGGCGGCGGCTGCCGGTGCGGTGGCGCCGACGCGCAAGAAGTTCCGTGGCACCTTGCGCCGTGGCAGCCAGCCGGGTACCTGGCAGCTCGAGCTGATCGACGAGGCGACGCCGTCTGCGCGCGCCAAGCCGACCGGCAAGCCACAGCGGCGCGTGGCGGACCTGGCCACCGTTCAGGTGCTGGGTTTTACGCTCGACGAGGTGCGCGAGGCGCGCCTGGCGCCCATCGTGGATTTCAAAGGGCGCCGCCCGCGCGGCGCCCATGATCCCGCTTGAAACGAATACGCAGGCAGTGAAAGGCAGGCCAGAACAATGAACCGCGAAATGTTGATGTTGATCGATGCCATCTCGCGCGAGAAGAATGTGGAGCCGCGCGTCGTGTTGGCAGCGGTGGAGTCGGCCCTTGCGTCGGCGACCAAGAAGCTGCTCGGCGGCGAGGTGGACGTGCGGGTGTCGATCGATCCGGACACCGGGGCGTATGAAACGTTCCGGCGCTGGAAAGTGGTGCCCGACGAGGCCGGCCTGCAAAACCCGGACGCTGAGGAGCTGTACTCCGACGCGGTGGAAGACCATCCGGGCATTCAGGTGGGCGACTACATCGAAAAGCCGATCGAGAGCGTGCCCATTGGCCGCATTGGCGCCATGGCCGCCAAGCAGGTCATTCTGCAAAAGATCCGCGATGCCGAGCGAGAGATGCTGCTCAACGACTTCCTGTCGCGTGGCGACCGGATCTTCGTTGGTACCGTCAAGCGGCTCGACAAGGGCGACGTCATCGTCGAAAGCGGCCGGGTTGAAGGCCGCTTGAAGCGCAGCGAGATGATCCCGAAGGAGAACTTCCGTACGGGCGACCGGGTGCGTGCCCTCATCATGGAGGTGGATCCCACGCTGCGCGGCGCGCCCATCCTGCTGTCGCGTGCGTCGCCGGAGTTCATGATCGAGCTGTTTCGCCAAGAAGTGCCTGAGATCGAGCAGGGGCTGCTGGAGATCAAGGCCTGCGCGCGTGACCCGGGCAGCCGCGCCAAGATTGCCGTGCTCTCGCACGACCGACGCATCGACCCGATCGGCACGTGCGTGGGCGTGCGCGGCTCGCGCGTCAATGCGGTCACCAACGAGCTCTCCGGCGAACGCGTGGACATCGTGCTGTGGAGCGACGATCCTGCCCAATTCGTCATCGGCGCGCTGGCGCCGGCCAACGTGCAGTCGATCGTGGTCGACGAAGAACGGCACGCGATGGACGTGGTGGTCGACGAAGAAAACCTGGCCATCGCCATCGGCCGCGGCGGGCAAAACGTGCGCCTGGCGTCCGAGCTGACCGGCTGGAAAATCAACATCATGACGGCCGAAGAGTCGGCCCAGAAGCAGGCGCAGGAGCGCCAAGCGCTGCGCGAGCTGTTCATGAACAAGCTCGACGTGGACGAGGAAATCGCCGACATCCTGATCGAAGAAGGCTTCACCAGCCTCGAGGAAGTGGCCTACGTGCCGCTGCAGGAAATGCTGGAGATCGAAGCCTTCGACGAGGACACCGTCAACGAGTTGCGCGCACGCGCCAAGGACGCGCTGCTGACGATGGAGATCGCCAAAGAAGAAAGCGTCGAGGAGGTCTCGCAGGACCTGCGCGACCTGGAAGGCATGAGCACCGACCTGATCGCCAAACTGGCCGAAGCCGGTGTGCACACACTCGACGACCTGGCCGATTTGGCGGTCGACGAATTGATCGAAATCACGGGGCAAAGCCGCGAAGAAGCGACGGCCCTGATCATGAAGGCGCGCGAGCACTGGTTCGCTGGTGATGCGTCGTCCGCGCGTTCGTGAACGGCCCAGCCGAGGAGAAGGACCCCCTATGTCGAGTAACACCGTCGCCGAATTCGCTGCCGAACTGAACAAACCCGTCTCGCTGCTGCTGGAGCAGTTCGCTGCCGCTGGCGTGGACAAGCGTGCGGGCAGCGATTCCGTGACCGAAGCGGACAAACAGCGCCTGCTGGCCTACCTCAAGGCGGCCCACGGCACCCAGGGTCAGGAGCGACGCAAGATCACCCTGACCAAGCGTTCGACCACTGAGATCAAGCAGGCCGACGCGTCGGGCAAGGCGCGCACGATCCAGGTCGAGGTGCGCAAGAAGCGCACCTTCGTCAAGCGTGACGACGAGACCGAGACGCGGGCACCGGAGGTGTCGGAGGCGGAGGAAGCGGCGCAGGCGACGGAGCTGGCGCGCCGCGAGGAAGAGGCGCGCCTGCAGGCCGAGCGCCTGCGCCAGGAAGAGGAGGCGCTGGCCCGCCAACGTCGCGAGCGTGAGGAGGCCGAGGCCCGCGCTGCCGAAGAAGCGCGCCTGGCGCGGGAGGCCGCCGAGGCGCGCGCCCGTGCCGAGCGCGAGGCGGCGCTCGCGCGCGCTCGCAACGAAGCCACCGCCACCGCCGATGTGGCGCCAGCGGCGGCCGAGAAGGCGCCCAACCCGTCCTTGAGCGACGCGGCGGCGCAAGAGGCTGCCGAGCGCCAAGCCGCGCAGCAGGCCGAGCAGGCCCGGCGTGAAGCCGAACGTGCCGCCGAGGAGGCGCGCGCGCGCGAGCTGGAAGAGCGCCGCCGCAAGGCGCTGGCCGAGGCGGAGGCGATTCGCGCCATGATGGCCCAGCCGCGCAAGGTGCTGGTGGCCAAAAAACCGGAGGAGCCCAAACCCGCGGCCGAGGCAAAACCCGGCCTCAAGGGCACGCTGCACAAACCGGCCGGCACGCCCGCGCGTCCGGCGCCGGCACCGGCTGCGCCTTCGGCCAAGAAAGAGGTCAAATCCGAAGCCTTGTCGTCGTCTTGGAAGGACGATGCGGCGAAGAAGAAAGAGCTCAAGACCCGGGGTGACAGTGGCCCGGCTCGTGGCGGCAGCAACTGGCGTGCCGGCCCCAAGGGCAAACCCGGCCGCGGTGGGCGCGACGAGCGCGATGGGCGCGGCCCGTCGTCGCCCGCGACGGCCGAGCAGCGTGTCATCGAGGTCCACGTGCCCGAGACCATCACAGTGGCCGAGCTGGCACACAAGATGGCACTCAAAGCGTCCGAGGTCATCAAGCAGCTCATGAAACTGGGCCAGATGGTGACCATCAACCAGTCGCTGGACCAGGATACGGCCATGATCGTGGTCGAGGAGCTGGGGCACAAGGCCATCGCCGCCTCGCTGGACGACCCGGAGGCGTTTTCGGAAGAGGAGGCCGTGCTGTACCAAGGCGAGCCCAAGCCGCGCCCGCCGGTGGTCACGGTCATGGGTCACGTGGACCACGGCAAGACGTCGCTGCTGGACTATATCCGCCGCTCCAAGGTCGCTGCGGGCGAAGCCGGCGGCATCACGCAGCACATCGGCGCCTATCACGTGGAGACGCCGCGCGGTGTCATCACCTTCCTGGACACGCCGGGCCACGAGGCGTTTACCGCGATGCGCGCGCGCGGCGCCCAGGCCACGGACATCGTGATCCTGGTGGTGGCCGCCGACGATGGCGTCATGCCGCAAACGCGCGAGGCGATCAAGCACGCCAAGGCGGCAGGGGTGCCGATCGTGGTGGCGTTGACGAAGATCGACAAGCCCGACGCCAACCCCGAGAAGGTCAAGCAAGAGCTGGTGGCCGAAGAAGTCGTGCCCGAGGAATACGGCGGTGACTCCCCCTTCATTGGGGTGTCGTCCAAGACCGGGCAGGGCATCGACGAGCTGCTGGAAAACGTGCTGCTGCAGGCCGAGGTGCTCGAGCTCAAGGCCCCGGTGGACGCCAAGGCCAAGGGGTTGGTCATCGAAGCCCGCCTGGACAAAGGCCGCGGCCCGGTGGCCACGGCGTTGGTGCAATCCGGCACGCTGCGCGTGGGCGACGTGGTGCTGGCGGGCCAGACGTACGGCCGGGTGCGCGCCATGCTCGACGAAAACGGTCGCCAGGTCAAGGAAGCGGGCCCGTCGATCCCGGTCGAAATCCAGGGGTTGGCGGAGGTTCCGCTGGCGGGCGACGACTTCATGGTCATGGCCGACGAGCGGCGCGCGCGCGAAATCGCCACCTACCGCGCGGGTAAGTACCGCAGCACCAAGCTGGCCAAGCAGCAAGCGGCCAAGCTGGAGAACATGTTTGCCGACATGACCGCGGGCGAGGTCAAGACCCTGCCCATCATCATCAAGGCCGACGTGCAGGGCTCGCAAGAAGCGCTGTCGACGGCGCTGCTCAAGCTCTCCACCGACGAGGTGCGTGTGCAGTTGGTCTACGCGGGCGTGGGCGGGATCAGCGAGTCCGACGTCAACCTGGCGATCGCCTCCAAGGCCATCATCATCGGCTTCAACGTGCGCGCCGATGCGAATGCGCGCAAGTTGGCCGAGTCGGCCGACGTCGAGATCCGCTACTACAACATCATCTACGACGCGGTCGACGAGATCAAGGCGGCCATGGCCGGGCTGCTGTCGCCCGAAAAGCGCGAAGAGGTCATCGGCATGGCCGAGGTGCGCACGGTGTTCGTGGCGTCCAAAATCGGCACGGTCGCCGGTTGCATGGTCACCCAGGGCTACGTCACGCGCTCGGCTCATTTCCGGCTCATCCGCGACAACGTCGTCGTCTACACGGGCGAACTGGAGTCGCTCAAGCGCTTCAAGGACGACGTGCGCGAGGTCAAGGAAGGCTTCGAGTGCGGCATCAAGCTCAAGAACTACAACGACATCAAGGAAGGTGACGTGCTGGAGTTCTTCGAGATCAAGGAAGTGGCGCGCACGCTGTAAGGAGCCCACATGCCCCCCCGCAAAGGTCCACACCGCAGCCACCAAGTGGCCGACCAAATCCAGCGCGACTTGAGCGAGCTGATTGCCCGCGAGCTCAAGGACCCGCGCATCGGCATGGTCACTATCCAGTCGGTGGAGGTGACGCCCGACTATGCGCACGCCAAGGTGTATTTCAGCGTCTTGGTGGGCGATCCGGCAGAGACCGAAGAGGCGCTCAACCAGGGCGCGGGTTTTCTGCGCAACGCGCTCTTCAAGCGTCTGCACATCCACACCGTGCCGACCTTGCATTTCGTGTACGACCGCAGCATCGAGCGCGCCGCCGACCTCAACGCCCTGATCGCCAAGGCGGTGGCATCGCGCGGCAAGGACGAGGACCCCGCATGACCGCCGAGCCCCGTGCACGGGTGCCGCGGCGCCCCGTGCATGGGGTGCTGCTGTTGGACAAGCCGCTGGGGCTCAGCGCCCAAGCGGCGGTGGCCAAAGTCAAGTGGCTGCTGGCAGCCGAAAAAGCGGGCCATACCGGCACGCTCGATCCGCTGGCCACGGGCCTGCTGCCCATCTGCCTGGGAGCCGCCACCAAGCTGGCCCAGGTGCACCTGGACGCCGACAAGGGCTACGAGGCGGTGCTGCGTCTGGGCGTGCGCACCCGCACCGGCGACGCCGAAGGCGAGGTGGTGGCGCGCGCGCCGGTGGATCCCGCGCTGCTCACGGCCGAACATCTGGACCGGGTGGCGCGGCGCTTCACGGGCGAGATCGAACAAATCCCGCCGATGCACAGCGCACTCAAAAAAGACGGGCGTGCCCTGTATGAATATGCCCGTGCCGGTGTCGAGGTCGAGCGCCCTGCGCGGCGCGTGACCATCCACGCGCTGACACTCGCCCCCGTGCCCGACGACCCGTCGGCCCTGACGCTGCGCGTGCGCTGCAGCAAGGGTACCTATGTGCGCACACTGGCCGAGGATATCGGCCAGGCGCTGGGGTGCGGCGCGCATCTGATCGCGCTGCGGCGTACCGCTACGGGCGGACTGAGTCTGTCCGACGCCATCACGGTCGATGCGCTGCAAGCCCTGCCACCGGACGAGCGGCGGTGCGCCGTGCGGCCGCCCGAGGTGCTGTTGCACGGCTGGCCCGAGATCGTGTTGAACGAGCGGGAAGCCGCGCGGTTTTTGTCGGGCCTGCGCCGTCGTGGCCCATGGCCCGACGCGGCGCATGTCGCCGTCTTCGGGGAACGCCCCCGTGCTTTGCTGGGCATCGCCCATTGCCAAGGGGGTGAGCTCATCCCCGACCGGCTGCTGACCCCCATCGAAATTGCCCAATGGCTGACCCAAGTTTCCCCATCATGAGCCGACCCATTCGCAACATCGCCATCATCGCCCACGTCGACCACGGCAAAACCACGCTCGTCGACCAACTGCTGCGCCAAAGCGGCACCTTCCGCGACAACCAACAGATCGGTGAGCGCGTGATGGACAGCAACGACCTCGAGCGCGAGCGCGGCATCACCATCTTGGCCAAAAACTGCGCCGTGCGTTGGAAGGACACGCACATCAACATCGTTGACACGCCCGGCCACGCCGATTTTGGCGGCGAGGTGGAGCGCGCGCTGTCGATGGTCGATGGCGTGCTGCTGCTCATCGATGCGCAGGAGGGGCCGATGCCGCAGACGCGCTTCGTCACCAAAAAAGCGCTGGCGCTCGGGCTCAAGCCGATCGTCGTCGTCAACAAGGTGGATAAACCCGGCGCGCGCCCGGACTACGTCATCAACGCCGCGTTCGATCTGTTCGACAAGCTGGGGGCCACCGACGAGCAGTTGGATTTTCCGGTGGTGTACGCCTCGGGCCTCAACGGCTGGGCGTCGCGTACCGAGGGTGAGCCCGGGCAAGCGTGGGGGACCGACATGGCCCCGCTGTTCGAGACCATCGTGCAGCACGTACCCGTGCACCAGGGCGACCCCAATGCGCCGCTGCAGCTGCAGATTTCGTCGCTGGATTATTCGTCGTACGTGGGGCGCATCGGGGTAGGGCGCATCAACGCAGGCACCATCCGCCCTGGCATGGAGGTGCTGGTGTGCGAAGGCCCCGACGGACCGCGCCGCAAGGGGCGCATCAACCAGGTGCAAACCTTCCAGGGCCTGGAGCGCGTGCTGGCCGACAGTGCCGGCCCGGGCGACATCGTGCTCATCAACGGCATCGAGGACATCGGCATTGGCGTGACGGTGTGCGACCCGCTCGATCCGCGTCCGTTGCCCATGCTCAAGGTCGATGAGCCGACGCTGACGATGAACTTCTGCGTCAACACGTCGCCGCTGGCGGGCCGCGAAGGCAAATACGTCACCAGCCGCCAGATCTGGGACCGCCTGCAGCGCGAGCTGCAGAGCAACGTGGCCCTGCGCGTGCGCGAGACCAGCGAAGACGGGGTGTTCGAAGTGTCGGGCCGCGGCGAGCTGCACCTGACCATTCTGCTGGAAAACATGCGCCGCGAGGGCTACGAGCTGGCGGTGTCCAAGCCGCGCGTGGTGTTCCAGGACATCGATGGCGTGCGCCACGAGCCGATCGAGCTGCTCACGGTGGATATCGAGGAGCCACACCAAGGGGCGGTGATGCAGGCGCTAGGCGAGCGCCGCGGGGAGCTGGTCAATATGGAGCCGGACGGGCGCGGGCGCGTGCGGCTGGAGTACCGCATTCCGGCGCGCGGCCTGATCGGGTTTCAGACCGAGTTTCTCAACCTCACGCGCGGCACGGGCCTGATGTCCAATATCTTCGACGGGTATGAGCCGTACAAGGGTGAGATTGCCAGCCGCAAGAACGGCGTGCTTATCAGCCAGGACGATGGCGAGATCGTGGCGTACGCGCTGGGCAAGCTCGACGACCGTGGGCGTATGTTCGTGCGCCCGGGCGATCCGGTCTACGAGGGCATGATCGTGGGCATCCACAGCCGCGACAACGACTTGGTGGTCAACCCGGTGCGCACCAAGCAGCTGACCAATTTCCGCGCCAGCGGCAAGGACGACGCCATCAAGCTCACGCCGCCCATCGAGCTGACGCTGGAGTACGCGGTCGAGTTCATCGAAGACGACGAGCTGGTCGAGATCACGCCCAAGAGCATCCGCCTGCGCAAGCGCTACCTGAAGGAGCACGAGCGCAAGCGCGCCAGCCGGGACGCGGCATGACGCTGCGTCACGGCCAGGCCGTCGTGTTGATGGTGGCGGTCGCGTTGCTCTGGAGCACGGCGGGTGTCGTCACGCGTCAGCTCGAGCAGGCGCAGGCGTTCGAGATCACGTTCTGGCGCAGTGCATTTACCGCGCTGTCGCTGGCGGTGATCCTGCCTGTGTGGCAAGGCGCAGACGTCTGGCGCCGTCTGATCGGCAGCGGCGCCGCGCTGTGGTTGTCGAGCTTGTGCTGGGCGGTGATGTTTACCGCGTTCATGGTCGCGCTGGCGCTGACCAGTGTGGCCAACGTGCTCATTACCCTCGCCGCCGGGCCACTGCTGACGGCGCTGGTGTCGCGGCTGTTCTTTGGTCAGCGGCTACCGCCGCACACCTGGGCTGCGATTGCGGTGGCGGGCGCGGGTATTGCCTGGATGTTCGACCAACAGCTCGGCAACGGCGGTTGGCTGGGCAGCTTGGTGGCGCTCGGCGCACCGTTGGGGGGCGCGTTCAACTGGAACCTGGTGCAGCGCAGCCAGCGCGAGGGGCAGGGGGTCGATCTGGTGCCGGCGGTGCTGCTGGGGGCGTTGCTGTCGGCCGCCGTCACCCTGCCGCTCGCTTGGCCCTGGCAGGCCAGTGCGCACGACGTGGCCTGGCTGGCCGGGCTGGGGCTGTTTCAATTGGCGCTGCCTTGCGTGCTGGCCGTGGTGTGTGCGCGCGTGCTCAAGCCGGCCGAGGTGTCATTGCTGGCGTTGCTGGAGGTGCTGTTTGGCATCTTGCTGGCGTGGATCGGCGCGGGCGAAGTGCCGTCGCCCGCCGTGTGGCAAGGCGGCGCGCTGGTGCTGGGGGCCTTGTTCGCCCATCTGGGCTGGACCTACCGGAAGGAGACCTTTTCATGACGGCGAGTTGGAGCGATTTCATCCAAGCGGAGCGCACGGCCAATGGGGTGGGGCGCATCACGCTGAACCGCCCGCGCGCGCTCAACGCGCTCGATCTGGGCATGGTGCGGGCGTTGACGGCGACCTTGTTGCAATGGCGCGATGACCCCGAGGTGCGCGCCGTGGCCATCCGCGGCATGGGGCGGGACGGGCCTTTCGGCGCTTTTTGTGCCGGCGGGGACATTCGGTTCTTCCACCAGGCGGCGCTGGCGGGCGACGCGCGGCTGGAGGATTTCTTCACCGAGGAATACACGCTCAACCACCTCATCTTCACCTATCCCAAACCCTATGTCGCATTCATGGATGGCGTGGTCATGGGCGGCGGCATGGGGATCAGCCAGGGGGCGGCATGCCGCATCGTCACCGAGCGCACCAAAATGGCGATGCCGGAGACGAATATTGGTCTGTTTCCAGACGTGGGCGGCGGGTTTTTTCTGAGTCGCTGCCCCGGGCACGTGGGCGAGTACCTGGGCCTGACCGGTGCCGTGATCGGCGCACCGCAAGCGCTGGCTTGGGGCTTGGCCGATGTGGCCGCGCCCGCCGACGATCTGCCGCGCGCCTGGGAGGCGCTCGCCACCCTCGACGCGGCCACGCCGCCAGCGTGGCTCGCGGCATGGCAGGAGTGGATGGCGCGTGCCGACTGGCAGCCAGCACCCGCGCAGCGCACGGTAGCGCCCCTGCCCACCGAGGTGGAGTCGGCCTTTGGCGAGCCGACGGTGGCGGCCATTGTGCAGCGCCTGCAGGCCGCCGACACCGAGGCGGCCCGCCAGACCAAAACCCTGCTGCGCCAGCGCAGCCCGTTGATGCTGCACGTGGTGCTGGCGCAGATTCGCCGCGCGCGCCACCTGTCGTTGGCCGATGACCTGCGCCTGGAGCGCGACTTGGTACGGCATTGCTTCCATCCGCTGCACCTGGGGCGCACGCCCGCGCAGAGCGAGACGGTCGAAGGCATTCGCGCGCTGGCCGTCGACAAGGACCATCAGCCGCGCTGGAACCCCGGCTGCATCGAAGACGTCACGCCCGAGATGGTGGCGCCGTTTTTCGACAGCCCCTGGCCCGCGCATGCGCATCCGCTGCGGGCCTTGGCGTGAAGCGCGGCGGGCTTTAGCGCAGCCGGTGCTTCATCGCCCGCTCGACCTCGCGTTTGCCCTCGCGTTCCTTGATCGTGTCGCGCTTGTCGTGCTGCGCCTTGCCGCGCGCGAGCGCGATCTCGCACTTGACCTTGTTGCCCTTCCAGTGCAGGTTCAGCGGCACCAGGGTGTAGCCTTTTTGCTCTACCTTGCCGATCAAGCGCCGGATTTCGGCTTTGTGCATCAGCAGTTTGCGCGTGCGGTCGCTGTCGGCGCGGATGTGAGTGGAGGTGCTGCGTAAGGGGTGGATGAGGCAGCCGATCAGAAACAGCTCGCCGTCGCGCACGACCACGTAGCCCTCGGTGATTTGCACCTTGCCTTCGCGGATGGCTTTGACCTCCCAGCCCTGCAGCACGATGCCGGCCTCGTAGCGCTCCTCGATGTGGTAGTTGAAGAACGCCTTTTTGTTTTCGGCGATGCGGCTGGCAGTGTGGGCGTGGGACGGCTTGCTCGGCATAGAAACTACAATCCAGACAGGGCCGACGATTGTATGAAACCGAAAACCGTACGCAAGTCCGTGCTCGTCTGGCACAGCCCGCACGAAATGTTCGAGCTGGTCAGTGACGTGGAGCGCTATCCCGAATTTTTGCCTTGGTGCGATGCCGGCCAAGTGCTCGAGCGCACGCCGGACGGCATGGTCGCGTCGATCGGGATGCACTTTGGCGGCGTGCACAAGCGCTTCACCACGCGCAACGTGCACGAGGCCGACCGCCGCATTCACCTGCGCTTGGTGGAGGGGCCCTTTTCCGAGCTGGAGGGGGTATGGGAGTTCCAGCCCGTGGGCGACGGCACCCAGCGCGCCTGCCGCATCGAGTTCACGCTGCGCTACGGCTTTTCCAGCAGCGTGCTCGCCGCCCTCGTGGGGCCGGTATTCGATCGCATCGCCAACACCTTAGTCGACGCGTTCGTCAAGCGCGCGGACCAGATCTACGGGGCCTGAGGTGCGTGTCACCGTCGTTTGGGCGCCCGCGGCGCGCACTGTCCAGGAAGCAATGCTGGAGCTGCCGGAGGGCACGACCGCTGCGCAGGCGCTGGCCCACACTGGCTGGGCCGATGCGCAGGACGTGGCGCAGCGCGACCCGCGCGCCTTGAGCGTGTGGGGCCGCGCCGTGGCTCGTGATGCGCCCCTGCGCGACGGCGACCGGCTGGAAGTCACTCGGCCCCTGCGCGTCGACCCCAAGGTCGCCCGACGCGAGCGGTTTGCCCGGCAGGGCGCGCGTGCCCCGGGGCTGTTCGCGCGGTCGCGGCGCCCGCGGTGATCGAGGTCGATCCGGTCCATCCACGGGCCGCCTTGGGTCTTGGGCCGCGCAAGTGGCCGCATACAATAGCGCTTTTGGAGCCAACCCCATGCGCCTGCTCGGAAAAGCGTTGACCTTCGACGATGTGTTGCTGGTCCCCGCGTATTCGCAAATCCTGCCCAAGGATACGTCACTCGCCACGCGCCTGACGCGCGACATCACCCTGAACCTGCCACTGGTGTCCGCCGCCATGGACACCGTCACCGAGGCGCGCTTGGCCATCGCCATCGCGCAAGAAGGCGGTATCGGCATCGTGCACAAAAACCTGTCGGTGCAGGAGCAAGCCGCTCACGTGGCCAAGGTCAAGCGCTACGAGTCTGGCGTGTTGCGCGACCCAGTGGTCATCAGCCCTGAGACGACCGTGCGCCAGGTCGTTGAGCTGTCGAACGAGCTGGGCGTATCGGGCTTTCCGGTCGTCGAGGGTGGCAAGGTGGTCGGCATCGTCACCGGTCGCGACTTGCGCTTCGAGACGCGCATGGACATCCCCGTGCGCGAGATCATGACCCCGCGCGAGCGGCTGATCACCGTGCCCGAAGGCACCACGCCCGAGGCGGCCAAGGCGTTGCTCAACAAGCACAAGTTGGAGCGGCTGTTGGTGGTCAACGACGCCTTCGAGCTCAAGGGGCTCATCACGGTCAAGGACATCACCAAGCAGCTCAACTTCCCCAACGCGGCCCGCGACGAGAGTGGCCGCTTGCGTGTCGGGGCGGCCGTGGGTGTGGGCCCCGGCACCGAAGAGCGCGTCGAGGCCCTGGTGCGCGCGGGCGTGGATGTGATCGTGGTCGACACCGCCCATGGGCACAGCAAAGGGGTGCTGGACCGGGTGCGCTGGGTCAAGCAGAACTACCCCCAAGTGCAGGTCGTGGGCGGCAATATCGCCACGGGCGAAGCGGCGCGGGCCCTGGTGGAAGCGGGGGCCGATGCGGTCAAGGTGGGCATCGGCCCCGGTTCGATCTGCACCACGCGTATCGTGGCCGGCGTGGGTGTGCCGCAGATCACGGCCATCGACAACGTGGCCCAGGCCCTGAAGGGCACGGGCGTGCCCCTGATTGCCGATGGCGGCATCCGCTACAGCGGCGACATCGCCAAAGCACTGGCCGCTGGCGCCCACGCCGTGATGATGGGCGGCATGTTTGCCGGCACCGAAGAGGCACCGGGTGAAGTCATCCTCTACCAGGGCCGCAGCTACAAGAGCTACCGTGGTATGGGCTCGATCGGCGCCATGAAGGCGGGCAGCGCCGACCGTTATTTCCAGGAAAACGACGAAACCGCCAACCCCAACGCCGACAAACTGGTACCCGAGGGTATCGAGGGGCGGGTGCCGTACAAGGGTTCCGTGGTGGCCATCATTTTCCAGATGGCGGGCGGTATCCGCGCGGCACTCGGCTACTGCGGTTGTGCCAATATCGATGAGCTGCACCAAAAGGCGGCCTTCGTGCAGATCACGGCCGCGGGCATCCGCGAGAGCCACGTGCACGACGTGCAGATTACCAAGGAAGCGCCCAACTACCGGCTCGACTGATCACTGGCTCGACGGATGGCCGCCCCGATGGCACACGACAAAATCCTCATTCTCGACTTCGGCTCGCAAGTCACCCAGCTCATCGCGCGCCGCGTGCGCGAGGCGCACGTGTATTGCGAGGTCCATCCGTGCGATGTCAGCGACGACTGGGTGCGGGCCTATGCAGCCGACGGGCGGCTCAAGGGCATCATCCTGTCGGGCAGCCACGCCAGCGTGTACGAGGTGGATGACCGCGCGCCCGATGCGGTGTTCGAGCTCGGCGTGCCGGTGCTGGGCATTTGCTATGGCATGCAAACCATGGCCCAGCAACTGGGGGGCAGGGTCGAGGGCTCGCCCACGCGCGAGTTTGGCTACGCCGAGGTGCGTGCGCGTGGCCACACCGCACTGTTGCGCGATATCGCCGATTTCCACACCCCCGAGGGCCATGGCATGCTCAAGGTGTGGATGAGTCACGGCGACAAAGTGGTTGAGATGCCGCCGGGCTTCAAGCTCATGGCCAGCACCGATGCCTGCCCGATCGCCGGCATGGCCGACGAGACGCGGCGCTTCTATGGCGTGCAGTTCCACCCCGAGGTCACGCACACGGTGCAAGGGCGCGCGATCCTGGAGCGCTTCGTGCTCGACATCTGCGGCGCGCGGCCGGACTGGATCATGCGCGACCACATCGAGGAAGCGGTGCAAGCGATCCGGCAGCAAGTGGGCGACGAGGAAGTCATCCTGGGACTGTCGGGTGGCGTGGACTCGTCGGTGGCCGCGGCGCTGATTCATCGCGCCATCGGCGACCAGCTCACTTGCGTCTTCGTCGACCATGGTCTGCTGCGGCTGCACGAGGGGGACATGGTGATGGACATGTTCGCCGGCAAGCTGCATGCCAAGGTCATCCGCGTGGACGCAAGCGACCTGTTTTTGCGCGAGCTCTCGGGCGTGACCGACCCGGAGCAAAAGCGCAAAATCATCGGCCGACTGTTCGTGGACGTGTTCAAGGCCGAAGCCGAAAAACTCAAGGCCGCGCGCCCCGGCTCCAAGGGCATCCAGTGGCTGGCGCAGGGCACCATCTACCCGGACGTGATCGAGTCCGGCGGCGCCAAGAGCAAGAAAGCCGTCACGATCAAGAGCCACCACAACGTCGGCGGCCTGCCCGAGCAGCTGGGCCTCAAGCTCCTGGAGCCGCTGCGCGACCTGTTCAAGGACGAGGTGCGCGAGCTCGGCGTGGCGCTGGGCCTGCCGCACGACATGGTGTACCGCCACCCGTTCCCGGGGCCGGGCCTGGGCGTGCGCATCCTTGGCGAGGTGAAGAAGGAATACGCCGACCTGCTGCGCCGGGCGGATGCCATCTTCATCGAGGAGCTGCGCTCCACCATCGAGCCGAACTCAGGCAAAAGCTGGTACGACCTCGTCAGCCAGGCGTTCGCGGTGTTCCTGCCGGT
Source organism: Tepidimonas sp. HKU78 (assembly GCF_049860815.1). Lineage (NCBI taxonomy): Bacteria > Pseudomonadati > Pseudomonadota > Betaproteobacteria > Burkholderiales > Tepidimonas > Tepidimonas sp. HKU78. Next base: position 2,335,754 of record NZ_CP187547.1, on the reverse strand, counting down.
CAAGAGCGTCGGCGTGATGGGCGACGGGCGCACCTACGACTACGTGGTCGCGCTGCGCGCGGTGCAGACCAGCGACTTCATGACCGCCGACTGGGCCGAGCTGCCGTACAGCCTGCTCAAGAAGGTCTCCAGCCGCATCATCAACGAGGTGCGCGGCATCAACCGCGTCACCTACGACGTCAGCTCCAAGCCGCCGGCGACGATTGAGTGGGAGTGAGTAGAGGTCTTGCGGCGACTGGCGAAAACAAGCAACAAAGGCCCTGTAAATCATTGATATACAAATAGAAATCGTAAAATTTTCTAGCAAGGTCTGGCAGAGTCGAGCAGAGGCAAGCGGGCAATTTTTGCTGGCATTCTTGCTGGCATCACAAGAGCTGATAACATCGCGTTCAACGGATACCATCAGCCACGCGCAGGGCTCGTGATGGTATCGGAACACGCTAACACGTTGATAAAAAACGAAAAAACGCATGGATTCAGCGTTCTTTCGGTGATGGTATCGACATGCTCTCCGACACCAGACTTCGCAACCTCAAGCCCAGGGAGAAGCCATACAAGGTCGCCGACCGTGATGGTCTGTATGTGGTCGTCACACCCAAGGGGACGATCTCCTTCCGCTACAACTACCGGCTCAATGGTCGCCAGGAAACGCTGGTGCTTGGCCGTTATGGACCCGATGGCATCACACTAGCCGAAGCGCGGGAGCGGCTCCTGGCCGCAAAGAAGCTGGTCAGCGAAGGCAAGTCACCGGCGCGCCAGAAGTCCAGGGAGATGCAAAAGATCAGAGACGCCGAAACGTTCGGCGCGTGGGCTGATCTGTGGCTCAAGCATTACCCGATGGCGGAGTCCACGAGAGACATGCGCCGGTCGGTCTATGAGCGTGACCTGAAGGAACCATTTGGCCGGCTCAAGATGACGGAGATCAGCCACGAAGACCTTCGGGCACTGTGTGACAAAATCGTGGCACGGGGTGCGCCAGCAACAGCCGTTCATGCGCGTGAGGTCGTCCACATGGTGTATCGGTACGCGCTGGATCGCGGGCATCGTTATGAAAACCCCGCCGAACTCGTGCGGCCTACATCCATTGCGCGTTTCGAACCCAAAGACCGAGCGCTGACCCCACAAGAAATCTGGCTGCTCTACCAGTACTTGGAGCGCGTGTCAACCGCGCCGACCATCCGCTTGGCGGTCAAGTTGCTGCTGTTGACGATGGTCAGGAAGTCGGAATTGACCGAAGCGACGTGGGACGAAGTCAACTTTACCTTGGCGACCTGGACCATACCAGCGGAACGGATGAAGAGGAAGCGTCCGCACGTGGTGTACCTGTCCCGCCAGGCATTGGATATTTTCGTTGCCCTCAAGACGTGCGCAGGCGGGTCGCGGTACGTCTTGCCGTCGCGCTACGATCCTGACATTCCAATGAGCAAGGCCACGCTGAATCAAGTGACGACTCTTGCGTGGAAGGCGGCGCAGCAAGATGGACAGCCGTTGGGAAAGTTCTGCGTCCACGACTTACGGCGGACCGCCTCGACCCTGCTTCACGAGGCCGGATACAATACGGATTGGATCGAGAAGTGCCTCGCCCATGAGCAAAAGGGAGTACGAGCGATTTATAACAAGGCTGAATATGCCGAGCAGCGGCGCATCATGCTTCAGGACTGGGCTGACATGATCGACCGCTGGGTACAGGGCGACCCGGCGCTTTGGGCCGTTGTGCCGCCGCCTTCCTCGCCTCTATCTGTCAGGTCCCGGACGATTACGTGGTTTGAAGATGAAAAGATCGGGGCGTTGAGCGTACCACTTTTTCAAGGCCTCCAGAGGTGTTATGTGTCCGATTGCCTTCTGGGGTAAATGATGGTTGTACAGCCAAACATAACGGGTCAAGGTAGTCTCGAGGTCCTCGGCGCTGTTGAAGTGATGGGTGGCAAGGACCTCGGCAATACGGCCGTTGAAGCGTTCGACCATGCCATTGGTCTGAGGGTGTCTGGGCTTGGTGAGGCGATGCTCGATGCCAAGGGCCTGGCAGAGCTGATCGAACTCGTGCTTCCCGGACGGTGCGCGCGCGCCTGAGGCGAAGAGGCGATCCGTGAACTCCTTGCCGTTGTCGGTGAGGATGTGCGTGATTCTGACCGGGCAGGTCTTGTGCAAGGCCTTCAGGAAGCTTCTGGCCGCGGCTGCGGTCTTGTTTGGCTTAATCTGGATGAAGACCCAACGGGTGGCGCGGTCAATGGCGACGAAGAGATAACGCCTCTGATGTTCGTCGGGCATCTGCGGCAGGTACTTGACGTCGATGTGCAGGTAGCCCGGCATGTAGGTCTTGAATGGCTTGGAAGCAGGCGCATCCTTGGCTTCACTGGGCAGTTGGGATAGGCCATGGCGCTTGAGCAGACGATACAGCCCAGAACGTGAGGCCCGGGGGTTGATGAACTCCCGTGTGACCACCAGCAGATCGTCAAGGGGTAGCTGGAGGGTCTTGCGCAGCTCCACCACCAAAAGCTCCTGCGCCGGGGTGAGCGTCGTCTGCAAACGATGCGCGGTATGCGGGCGATCTTCCACAAAGTCCCGACGCTTCCAGCGGCGGATGGTGTCTTCGGATACGCCCAACTCGGCTGCCAAGGCCGCAACCGACAAGGACGAGGACTGGATGTAGGCGCGGGTGGCGGGGGTTGTGGTGGCGTTTTTGTGTAGGCGAATAATCATGGTTGAGCGCTCCGGAGGTTGTCGATCAGCTCTCGCATCACTGCGCGACTAACGAAGAGTGCACGACGCGAAGGATCTATGCAATCGTCCGGAACCCTACATCTATCCATGCTTCGACCTCCCTCAAGTCCCACGCCACTGATCGCGGAGTGAGGGTGAATCGTCTCGGAAATTCACCGCGCTTTTCCATATCGAAAATCGTCCGATCCGATAACGGAACGATCTTTAGAAGCTGCTTGCGGTTGATGAGCACCTTCCCAGGGATTTTGAGTTCATCTTCTCGAATGGTGCGCATATTATCTCCGTTACATTCCGATTCTTGCCAGAAAATCTAGGCCACCCATTTAGCATTTTGTGGGGCAAGGGTGCTCGCTTTTGAGTCATTGCGGCCCAACTCGGCTTCCTCCAGAAAGCGAGAAGGCGGGCCTTCCTCCACGGCACTGCTGACCACCAACCGGTTTTTCGCCCGAGTCATGCCCACATACATCAAACGGCGTTCGTCTTCCTCGTCGGAATCGGCGTGAGGCAAGGTGCCATCCTCGCAACCGACAATCCACACGCTGTCGAACTCCAGACCCTTGGATGCGTGCAGGGTCATGATGTGCACATGCGGTGCCCGCCTGCCAGCGGGGCTGGATCGCGTCACGAATGCCAATCGCTGTGCCAGCGAACCGCTCAACTTGATGAGTGCACCTTCGAGCTTGCGAAGCAGGGATGCTTGCGGGGGCGTGCAGTACTCCGCCAGAAATGCGGCGACGCCATGCACCACCAGCGACGCTCGATCTTTGCTCGATTGCTCGCGCCATGCGATCATGCCCATGCGCAGGCCCATCAAGAGCTTGCGGGTGGCATCATCGCTGGCGTGTTCCACGGCGGCATGGAGGCGGGCCACACAGCCACCACGCGAGCGTCGGGAGTGGTCATTGATCCATCCGGCCTGCACACCACAAAACGACAGCGCGTTGGCAATGCCCGTCCAGGAATCATCGAGCACGGATCGCAGCAGCCCACACAGCACGCTGCCGATGGAGTGCTCCCACACGCTCTTACCCCCGGAGCGGGCGAACTCGACGCGAGCGCCCGACAGGCCGACCTCGACCGCATCGAGAATATTGTTCGTTCTGGCGAGAACCGCCCACTGGGTGCCTCGCGGACTCTGGCGGATGGCGTCCACCACCATATCGACCTCGCTCCAGCGGTCGGGGCAACGAATCACCCGAATCTCGCCGTTGTCTTGCCGGTGCGCGATGATTTTCTTGGCTGCCCGATGTTGGTTGTGGGCAATCAGCCGCGCCGCATGGTCCAGGATGTTGGCTGCGCAGCGGTAGTTGATCGGAAGCGTGGTTTCGGTTGCCGACAGCGCCGTCGTGACCCTTTGCAAGCCCGAGTAGCCCAAGGCTTGGCGAAAGGCATACAGGCTTTGGTCATCGTCGCCCACGAGAGTGACTTCGGTGCCAGCGCGGCCATGAAGCAACACCCACTCCATCTGCACCTCATCCATATCCTGGGCTTCATCGACCAGCATCCAGCGCACAGGCAGCGGAGGCAGTTGCCCGCTGGCGATGCGCTGCACGCACGCCAGCAGCAGGTCGGCAAAATCCATGGCGCCTTCGGACGCCAGCAGGTCTTGGTAGGCACGAAACACCGCCTCCTGGGTGGCGTTGGCAAACGGTGCTGGGTACAGGCGGGCCTTCGCGGCGTCGATGGCGCGCACCAGGTCATCGAACGGCTCTTCGCTGCCGTGCTGTTGCCAGCAGCGACGCAGCAGGCTCACGCGCTCCCCTTCAGCGAGCAAGCGCGGGGGCTGGCCCCCTGAAGCGCGTCTCAGGTGCGCCAAGGCCAAAGAGTGAAAGGTGCCCACGGCCAACCGCTTGGCGTGGGCTTCTCCGCACGAGGCGAGGATACGCGAGCGCAGTTCCTGGGCGGCGTCTCGCGTGAACGTCACGGCACAAAGACGGCCCATGTCATGGCTGGCAAGCAACCGTGACGCCCGCTCGGACAGCACCCTCGTCTTGCCCGATCCGGGGCAGGCGAGCACGGTGCAATGACCGCTTGCCTCGACGGCTCGTGCTTGATACGGGTTGAGCACTGACACTACGCGGCAGCTTGTTCGGGATCGACGGCCTTGATCTCGCTGGCCGCCCCTTCTGCAACCTGAACATCGCCCGCTGCATCCTTCTTGCGCGCGGCGATCATGGCTCGGTTGGCGATGCTGCGCACCGAGCCAGCCAGACGGAGCAGGCGGCGCTTCCACTCGTAAATGCTGGCCGAATAGGTGCTGTCTGGGATCACGCCCGACAGCCACAGCGCATCGAGCTTGGAGACCAGTGCATCGAACTCGCGCACGATGCCGACATAGCGCACGGCGCGAGGGGAAGTGATCTTGGCCTCAATGTCCTTTGGATTCGAGTATTCGATACCAGCGAACTCGATACCGTTATTCTCGGCGACTTTTTCCAGGCGGGCGATCTCTGCGCGAATATCCTCGAACGCCTTATTCATCCGCTCGTCGATGATGCCCTCGACTTCGCGCGCTTGCTCTTCGGTGCCGACGATGCGCAGCACGACCGACAGAGAAAAGATTGCATTCGCGCATGTCTCGAATCCACGCTCGAACACTTGCTGTGCGTGGAAGGACTGAAGACGAACTTTCTGGATGAAATACGGGAGACTTTTGCGGTTGTCGGGGGTGTTTCGAGGTGGTTCCTGGGCTGCCATGCCGTGCTCCTTCGCTGATCTTGGCGACAATATCGTACCCAGAGCAGGGCCTTGTGGCTAGTTCCGAAACGCGACCAAAAATGTCACGATTAGAGACTTGACACCGCTGAGCGCCGGTGTAGCATGATCACATCGTTTCGTTGTGCCTAGTGCCGCGAGCGTGTCCTAGCTGGGGACTTGAAAGAAGCAGCATCAAAGACACGCCGACCGCGCCATGCGTGGCGGCGAGTAGAGAAAAGAGAGGGGCGCATCTCGCCCGACCCTGATCCACGGGACATTGTGGTGATGGCTTGGGCGCGAGACCGTAAGACCTCGCCTTGTCCGTTATGAGCGGACGAGGCTTGAGGCAGCGCGCCCCGTGAGCCTGCGTGAAGGGGTTCTCCAAAGAACGGCGGGCGGCTTGGAAGGCCGCCAGCGGACGGTATCCGTGCGTCTGACAAACGCGCATGGCGGATACCAGTTCGTCCCGTTGGGGCGGTAGCTCAATTGGCAGAGCAGCAGGTTGTCACCCTGGCTGGTGCGGGTTCGAATCCCGTCCGCTCCATTCCCCAGACACCACGGGTGCTGTAATATTGGCACCGGCAATAAGGCAGACACATCCGCTGTCAGCGGATGGGGTGACAGCCCCTTCCCCAGAAGGGGTTTGCCGAATAGACTGGGAGCGACGCCCCGCATGTCGGGGCGTTCGTTTGTCCAGGAAGATTTCTCAACCCTGCGGGGGCCGTCACGCTCCCGCAAGGGGCCGTGGTGCCTCCGCGTTTTCTTGGAGGCCATCATGGCACTTGTCATCGTAGCTTGCTGCATCACCGGCTGGGTTCTCTCGCGCCCGATCGTTCGGGCGCTGGGACTCCGGTAAGCAAAAGCGTCTGCGGGGCAATCCCGCAGGCCACAGACCCTTGCAGATGGGGTTTGCGGCCTGCGGGGTTGTCCGGGCGCGCGAAAAGCCGGGCAGCCTTGCGGGTCAGTCCATCTACCCAGCAAGGAAACGCCATGACACTTTTGATCCTCTCGATGTGCGCAGTCTCGGGATACGTCATCAGCCGCCCGATCGTTCGGGCGCTGGGACTGCGCTGATTGAGTCGGGCGCCCCGTACCAGATACGGGGCTTCCCAGGGCATGCTGGAACAAGTGTGCCGTGGAAAGCCAGCTTTGTTGCTCCTGGGTAACCATGAGCCACATGGCGGTAGCTGGCCGCCCTAAACAAACAGCACCAAGGTTGCTCGCGCAAGCGGGCATTGTGTTCAACCCCTGCGGGGCATCTCATCCCCGCAAGGGGATAGGTGTCTCCAGGGATATTTCCATGGAGACCAAAATGAAGATTGAAAACGTAGGTGTCGGGTCCCGGATGATTCCTAACCTGTTTTGAGAACAGATGCGGATGGGAGCTGCGCCATCGTTTCATGGCCTGGAGGGGCGTGAGGTGCTGCAGAGCCTTCTGGGGCAGGTGCTCGTTGTACAGCCACACGTAGCGGTGCAGCGTGGTGGCCAGGTCCTGGGCGCTGTTGAAGTGGTGCGAGCGCAGCACCTGCTCAAGGCGCCCGTTGAATCGCTCGACCATGCCGTTGGTCTGCGGCGACTTCGGCCGGGTCAAGCGATGCTCGATGCCCAGGGCTTCGCACAGGGCGTCGAACGCATGCTGCCCCGAGGCGTCCTTGGCTTTGGAGCCGAACTGGCGGTCGGTGAACTCACGGCCGTTGTCGGTGAGCAGGGTGTGGATCTTGAACGGCGCGGCCTTGTGCAGCGCGTTGAGGAAGGATTTGGCCGCTGCGGCCGTCTTGTGGCTCTTGATGGCGATGAACACCCAACGCGTGGCCCGGTCGATGGCCACGAAGACGTAGCGCCGGGCCGTCTCATCGGCCATCTGCGGCAGGTACTTCACGTCCAGGTGCACATAGCCCGGCTCATAGGCCTTGAAGGGCTTGGACGCGCGCGCAGGGACCTCCGGGGCCGGCAGGCGCGAATGGCCTCGTCGGCGCAGCAGCCGGTCCAGCGCCGAGCGGCTCATGCCAGGTTCGATGAATTCACGCACCACCGCCAGCAGATCGTCCAGCGACAGCCTCAGCTGCGTGCGCAGATAGATCACCAACTCTTCCTGCGCGGCATTGAGCGTGGTCTGCAGCCGGTGCGGGGTGTGGCTGGCGTCAAACACGCTGTCGCGCTTGCGCCAGCGCCGGATCGTCTGGCGGCTCACGCCGTATTGCCGGGCCAGCTCGTAGTCGCTGGCCGAGGACTGCTGGATGGCCGCGCGCACGGCCGGCGTGGTGGTGGCATTCTTGTGCAAGGTGATCAGCATGCTACGCCTCCCGGACGGATGATCTTGCCAGCACGGCCCGCAGCACCTCGCGGCCCATCAGCAGGCCTCGTCGATTATGCAGCAACCAATCATCCGGGACCCGACACCGGACGGCAAAGTCCTCGTCGATGCCGAGGACATCCAGGCGCTGAGGGGAGCCAGCGAGCCGCCGACCGTGCCGTCGCTGTCTCACGTTCGCGCCATGCTCCGGCGCGTCATGGGCGGCCCCGATAAGGTCGAGCAAGGCCAATAACCGACTGCGCCTGTTTTGCGTGTGGCCGTCCACGTCGGGGGACGGTCACGATCTTGCGCGCTTCTTCGCCTGCGCGCGGCGACATCTCCAACCCGACGCGCCCACCCCCTCGCCGCACTCATTCCCCCACGAACCGCCCGTTTGGTCTGGCTAAACACAGCGGTGCATGTGAACTGCGCCGCCCTGCCCGAATCGCTGGCCGAGAGCGAACTCTTCGGCCATGTGCGCGGTGCCTTCTCCGGCGCCACCACCGACCGCCCGGGCCGCTTCGAGGCCGCTGACGGCGGCACCCTCTTCCTCGACGAAGTGGGCGAGTTGCCCCTCACCGTACAGGCCAAGCTGCTGCGCGCCCTGCAAAACGGCGAGATCCAGCGCCTGGGCACCGACCGCCCGCGCCGCGTGGACGTGCGCATCATCGCCGCCACCAACCGCCAGTTGCGCGACCAGGTGCGCGACGGCCATTTCCGCGCCGACCTCTACCACCGCCTGTCCGTCTACCCGGTGCCCATCCCGCCGCTGCGCGAGCGCGAGCAGGACGTGCTGCTGCTCGCCGGCCGCTTCCTCGAACTCAACCGCGCCCGCCTGGGCCTGCGCAGCCTGCGCCTCACCCCCGCGGCCGAGGACGCCCTGCTGCGCTACCCCTGGCCCGGCAACGTGCGCGAACTCGAGCACGTGATCGGCCGCGCCGCGCTCAAGGCCGTGAGCCGCGGTGCTGCACGCCAGGACATCGTGAGCCTGCCCCCCGAACTGCTCGACCTCGACGGCCCCGAGGCGGCCTCGCCGGGCGCCCCGCCCTCGCCGGCGGCCCCGGCGCCTGCCGAGCCGCTGCGCCCTCTGCGGGAAGCGGTGGCGTGCTTCGAACGTGAACAGATCGCACGGGCCCTCCAGGCCCATGGCGGCCAGTGGGCCGCGGCCGCCCGCACCCTCGGTCTGGATGCCAGCAACCTGCACAAGCTCGCACGCCGCCTGGGGATGAAGTGAGCCCACCCCGTCCGGGCTACCATCGGGCCCACCTCCGCCCGTGTGAGCGCTGCCGATGATCCGACACACCCGCCTCCTGCTCTGGCGCACGCTGGCCAGCGTGTCGCTGCTGCTGGGGCTGGTGGGCGTGGTGCTCCCGGTGCTGCCCACCGTGCCCTTCCTGCTGTTGGCCGCCTGGGCCGGCGGACGTGGGTGGCCCAGCCTGGAGGCCCGGCTGCTGGCCCACCCGCGGCACGGCCCCGTGATCCGTCAATGGCGCGAGCGCGGCGCCGTGCCCCGCCGGGCCAAATGGCTGGCCACGGCCATGATGCTAGGCAGCGCCACCGTCCTCTGGTGGAGCCCCGTGGCGCCCTGGATACGCGGCGCGGTTTACCTCGTCTTGCTGGGCGTGGCCCTGTGGTTGTGGCGCCGCCCCGAGGCCTGAGCGGGGCCTGCTTGATCCCCCTCTGGGCAGGCAAGGGGCTTCTGGGGTAGAAAGGACGCACACCCACAACACCCGGGAGAGCATCATGAAGATCCTGCTGCCTGTGGACGGCTCCGAGCTCTCGCTGTGGGCCGTGCGCCATGCCGTCGAACTGGCCCGCAGCGGCTTGCAGGCCCGCTTCGTGCTGGCCAACGTGCAGGAGCCGCCCACCCTGTACGAGGTGGTCACCGTGCATGACGCCGAGGTGCTCGAAGGTGTGGCCGAGGGCGCGGGCCGTCATGCCCTGGAGGGCGCCGAAACGCTGCTGCGCGAGGCCGGGCTGCCCTTCGACAGCGAAATCGCCAGCGGCGACCCGGCCCACACGCTCATCGAGCTGGCCGAGACCCATGGCTGCCAGGCCATCGTGATGGGCGCCCGCGGCATCGGCGCGCTGCGCGCCGGCCTCTTCGGCTCCGTCTCGCGCGCAGTGCTCGACGACGCCCCCGTGCCCGTCACCATCGTCAAACCCCCCGAACCCGACGCGGCCGCCGAGGCGCTGGACGAGCCAGGCGTGGATTGACGGGTCATCGCGGGCAGTGACGGCCCATTCAACGATGAGCAGACGCTCACAAGCGGCACCGTGGTCGATGCACCCCTGATTGCCGCACCGGCTCCACCAAGAACAATAGCGGCGAGCGTGCCCCCGAAATGCATGTCTGACCTGCCGCCCGAAATGTCCAGTTCTTCACGCCAAAGTCAACAGACCGCTTCGCTGCAAGAAAGGACCGGTGTCCGTTCATGACGCGCTTGCCAGCAGCGCGCGCAACTCGGCTTCGATCGCGCGCCATCGCTGCTTGTTCATCTTCACCAAGCCGAAGTGGCGCAGCATGAACGCGCCTTCGGCAGCCAAGAATGCGATCCAGGCGCGGCGCTGCTCGGCGCTCGTGTGATCGAGTCCGGTCAGCCGTTCCCGATACCACTGGCGCACGCCCTCCAGATCTCGCGGCGACTGCAGCAGCGCAGCCAACAAGCCGGCGGCCTTGGCGCTGGAGAGGTCGTCGGATCCGAAAGTAGCAGCCACGTGGGCACGCACCTTGCCGATGGTCGAGGCGTCGGTGCCCGTCATCTCGCGATAACAACGGTCATAGGCCTGCCCGAATCGCTCGAACAGCGCATCGATCAATGCCGCCTTTGTCCTGAAGCACGACTGGACCCCCCCTTTGCTGATGCCTGCTGCCTGGGCCACGGCATCGATGGTCAGTGCCGAGGCCCCGTGTCGCCGGACCAACATGTCTGCGGCGTCGAGCACCGCCTCTCGGTCAATGGAGCGGGGGCGGCCCATGCCATCGCCTCCTGTCGATATCAATACGGTCGTATGATAACGGCGACACCCCACTCTGAAGCCTCACCGATCGATCCCATGCAAGCTGCCGCTCATCCCTCCTGGGGGCGTCGCACCTGGCCCGTGGCCCTCGTGGGCTGGGTGGGCGTGCTCGCCTTGCTGGGCCAGCCGCTGCCCGCCGTGCCCGCGGATCTGGCCGCACAGTGGGCCGCGCTGCCGCATTGGGCCCAGCGGGCGGTCTTGATCGTCCAGCCCGGGCTGCTGGTGCTGGCCGCCAGCGCGGTGGGGGCGGCCGTGGCCCATCGGGTGGGCTTGCGCAGCGCGCTGGCCGGCACCGGTGCCTGCCCGCGTGGCCAGACATGGGCGGGGGTCGCGCTGCTCGGCGCGTGCGTGGGCGGTCTCGTGCACGGGCTGGATCGGCTCTGGGCGCCGCACTTGGGCACGGCCTGGCTGGCCCTGGCGCACGCCCAGTCGGCCCAGCCCAGTCCCCCGTGGTGGATCGGCCCGCTTTATGGGGGGCTGGCCGAGGAGGTGATCGCGCGCTGGGGCCTTCGGTATTGGTGGCGGGTAGTTTACCCAGCGGAAAAGCGGCTCCCGAGCTTACGAGCGAGGGAACGGGGCCACGGGGGCTCCCGAGGGGAGACAGGCCAGTCGATCGCACAACCAGCCAAACCCCACCCGCTCCTGCTCCAGACGCAGCCGGGGCTGGTGGCGATCGAATCGGAGGTCGTCATAGACCGCCGTCTCCTCGGCCGTGAGACGCGCCAGGTCGTGGCGCGCAGGGTCGGGCTCCTCGCCCCAGTGCAGGCGGTGGGCAAGGAGAGTCTCACGGTCCATGAGGAAGGACGCCGCGTGCGGAAAGTAACCACGCAGATGGTCGAGGATGGCGAAGCCGTGGGTGTCGATGTCGCCCCAGTAGTGCAACTCGCATCGATGCAGCCACGAGGCGCGCGCTAGCGGTTCCCAACCGTAGCCTGCACCGAAGACGACGATGGCACCCGCAGCCGGCGGGAAGGCGAGGAAGTTGGTCTCGTTCTCGGTGATGAAGACGCGCCGGGCCGGTAGCGTCAACGCCGCGAAGCTCGCGGCGTCCAGCGTGATGTCGGGCAGGCTCTGCGGTGAGGATAGGCAGCCCGGAAGGCTGGGCAGCGATGGGTCGAGCAGACGAAACCGAATCCGGACGGGCTTGTCGAGGAAGCCAAATCGGCGCGCGAACTGCGCGACGCCGGTCGCGTCAAGCTCGATGACTTCGGGTTGCAGAGCCAGGTCCAGCAACTCGGCCAAGACGCCTCGGTGGCCCTCGATGAACTTGCTGTCCACGCCGGGCACGTCAACCTGGCGCAGGTACACGCCCGGTCGAGGATGGGCCTGCAGCCATGCGACGACGGCCAGCAGACGCCCCCAGCGGTCGGCCAAGGCCAGCGCCTGCAGCGGCCGCCGAGACAACCAGGCCAGCAACACGGGCTGGGTGGCGGCCGTCTGCTGCCACACGGCCTCGAACCGCTGTGCCTGGCGTGCCTTGCCGATGAAGGCCAAGGCGTCCTGCAGGGTGTCGAGCCAGACGGCCACAGGAAGCCGCTGCGTCCCTTGGACGCGGTGGTTCCACTCGCGCCATTCGATTCGAACCTGAGGGGTATTGGCGATGGTGCACACCCACTCTCGCACGGCCTCGAAGCGGTCGGACAGGTCGGCAGACGACGGGATTTTAAGATTCAGGCGCAGCGGCCACAAAACGGTGTCCGTCACCGCCGCGCGCAGCAAGTCGCCCCGATCCCACAAACGTTGGACCTGGGCGCGCAGATCGGCAGGCGTGGTCCAGCTCATAGCGCCGCGCCGTCTCCGGCGGCTTGGGATTCGGCCATCCCGTCCACGGTATCTGCCGCTTTCTGCGCCCGGTACTCCTCGATCGACAGGCAGCGCAGCCGCGAGTCGCGCCCGCCCTCGTTGTGCACGAAACCCACGCTGGCCACGAAGGGCTCGATGATGTGGATCTTCTGCAGCGGCGTGACGATCAACAGCTGCAGGTTGAGCTGCTGAAACAGGCGCAGCCCGTACTGCGCCGACTCGTCCGAGCCGCGCCCGAAAGCTTCGTCAATGACGACGAAGCGGAAGGAGCGCGAGCGCACCGCGCCCCACTCCAGCCCGAACTGGTAGGCCAGGCTCGCGGCCAGCACGGTGTAGGCCAGCTTCTCCTTCTGGCCGCCCGACTTGCCTCCTGAGTCCGAGTAGTGCTCATGCTCGGCCCCGTCGGCGCGCCAGCGCTCGCTGGCCGAGAACAGGAACCAGTTGCGTACGTCGGTGACCTTGGCGGCCCAGCGCCGGTCGGCGTCCGACAGCCCTTCACGACCTCGGAAGCGGTCGATGATGGCCTTGACCTGCAGGAATTTGGCTTCCGAATACTGTTCGTCGGCCGAGCCCGTCATCGCGCCCTCGGTGCACGCCCGCAAATCCTGCTGGAAGTCGCGGATCTCCGCATCCGGGCTGGGCAGCGCCACCAGCTTGATGTACCGGCCGGGGTTGTAGTCGATGGTTTGGAGCGACTGGTTGATGAAATCGACGCGCTCCTTGATCGTCTCGCGCTCGCGGGCGAGCTGGGCGTTGAAGTTGGCGATCTCGTTGATCGTGTTGACGTTAAGCAGCTCCTTGAAGCGCGCCTCGAAGCGCGGCAGGTCGTCGTTCTTCAAGCCGGTGAGCATCCGCTCGTACTCCGGCAGCGCCGCCAGGCTCACGTCCATCTCGACGGTCTCCGCCTTGAACGCCTCCTTGAAGCCGCGCATGGCATTGACGATGCGCTCGGTCAGACGGGCCAGGCGCTTGTCCTCCGCGTCGATGCGATCCTGCAGCCACTTGCGCACATCCTGTTCGCGGTTGTCGCAGGACTCGACCGACAGCTGATGCTCGCCCAGCGCCTTCGAACGATATCCATCCAGGTGCTCGATCTGCTCCTCCGTCAGCGGCGAGTCGTTCCAAATGTGGACCGTCTGATTCCGCAGTTCCTGCGCCGTCGCATGCTTGGTTGCGACCTCAGCGCGTTTGTCTCGGGCCTCGTCGCGCTTGCGTTCCGTTTCCGCGAGCCGGCCTTGCGCCGCTTTGAGCTGGTGCCCCAGCTCTTGCAGCGTGTTGGATGCGGCTTCAAGCCGCACGCGCTCCTCGGCGAGCAGCGCGATCTGGCGCGCCGGGCTCATCCAGTCTATTTCGGCAAAGCGCGTGAACTCTTCCAGCTTGCTCAGTGCCTCCAGCCGCCCCCGCAGCTCGTTGCGCGCTTGCTGGATCTCGCCCAGGCGCTGCCCAAGTGTGGCGAGCCTTGCCTCCAGACGCTCCCGCTGGTCGCGCAAGGCCCGCAGCTTGTCGGCGTTGCTCCAGCCGAGCACGTAGCGGCTGCGGTCGTCGATCCGGCTGCGGTCGTCCTTCTCGTGGCGACCGCTCGGGTCCTTGATTTGCCCTGCGCGCGTGATGGCGCGGCCCTCGCGGCGGAACTGCTCGCCGGTGTCGCAGCAGGCGAAGTCAAAGCGGTTTTTGAGTTCCTGCTCCAGCCACCCGTAGAGCGGCGAGTCCGGCTTGATTTGGAGCTTTCTCACCAGCGACTGCGGATGCAGCATCCCGCCTTGCGCCCCCTTCCTTTGCCGTACATGGAAGTACACCAGTCGGGCGCCGAGATGTTGGCGGTCCACCCAGTCCGCCACGGCCTGGTAGTGCGCGTCCGGCACCAGCAGAGCAAGACCAAAGCCGCGCAGCAGCCGCTCGGCGGCGCCTTCCCAATCGCGCTGGTCGTCACGCACCTGGATAAGTTCGCCCGCGAAAGGCAGCTCGTCCTCGCCGATGCCCAACGCCGCGCACAACGCCTCGCGAATGCGAGCTTGGGCGGCGTCGATGTTGCTCTTGCGACGCTGGAGACTGTCGATCTCGTCGGACAAGGCCGCGTGCTCTTCGCGGCCCTTGCGAAACGCGAAGTCCTCCTCGCGCTCGCGGTTGTCCAAGTCGGCGATGCGCTCGCGCAAGTCTTCGGCACGCTGGGCAATGCTTTGCTGTTGAGCGAGGAAGCCGGCTTCATCCCCCGGCGCCGTCTCGTCGATGCGCGTCAGCAAGTCGCGATAGCGGTCGGCGCGTTGCTTGCGTTGCGTCTTGTCCTGCTCAAGACGGCGAATCTCTGCTGCCAGTTCCTCCAGGCGATCGCCGCCGTTGTCGCGCAGGGCGCGTTCCAGACGGCCGACCTCGATGCGCTCGGCTTCGCGCTGTGCGTCGAGACGCTCGATCTGCGCATCCAGCCTGGTTGCATCCTGCGCCAGCAGGTCAAGGCGGCGGTCCAGCAGCTCGCCCTTGAGCTTGGCGAAATACGGTCGCAGCTGATCGCGCGCCTCCCGCAAGCCCTGAATCTCGGCGGCCAGCGACTGATGACGATGGCCATCCTCGATCAAGGGCGTGAGCATCTCCACCTGCCGCTTGGCCTTGAGCACCGCCTGATGCGCCCGGTCCAGATCGTCGAAATGGCGGATCAGCGCCTCGATGCGTTGCCCCGAGTCGAAGGGCTCGAGCATGTGGCTGCGCACGAAGTCGGTGAGATTGCCCACCGACTTCATCGAGACGGTCTGGTGGAACAGTTCAAGGGCCTGTTCATGCTCGATGCCGAAGCGTCGGCGGAACCAGGCGCCATAGGGCGGGAAGCTGTCGAACAGCTCGCAGCCGGCGCCGCGCAGCTTCTTGCGCAGGGCGCCGATGTCGCTGCCGAAGCCGCTGAAGTCCTCGGCGATGGCCAGCGCCCGCTCGGCGGTCACGAACAGGCGCGCCGGCTGGCCCTGCGGGTCCTTCAGCCAGAACACCTGGGCCAGCGTCACGGCCTGATCGTAGCCCTCATTGCGGAAGACGCTGAGGATGACCGAGTAGCTCGACGCATCGCGCAGCGCCACAGGCTTGGCCGTGCCGGTCACCTCGTTGCGCTCGCTCTTGTAGTGGCCGAGCACGTAAGAGCGCAAGGAGCGCTCGCGCGCATCCGCCCCGGCGGCCTTGTTGTAGGCCACGCGATGTGCTGGCACGAGCAGGGTGGTGATGGCATCCACCAGCGTAGACTTGCCCGAGCCAATGTCGCCGGTCAGCAGGCCATTGCGTCCGGCCAGCGCCAGCCGCCAGACGCGCTGGTCGAAGGTGCCCCAGTTGAGCACCTCCAGCCGGTCGAGCCGAAAGCCCACCCGGCTGTCGTCGGCGACGAAGTCCAGCCCGAGCGTCGGTGCCTCAAGCATCGGCCTTCTCCTGACGGGCACCAAGACCCGCGCCGCCCGACAGCGCCGTGCGGTAAACCTCCAGCCGCGCATCGAAGTCGGCCAGCCACTGCGCATCCACAAAAGCCTTGAGAATGCGCCGCACTTCATAGCGGCCCGGGTCTTGCGCGCTGCCTGCCGCGGGCTTGAGCCGGCGCAGGAAGCCCAGATCCACCACTTTGGTGATCGTCGCGTCCACCTGGTCCATCAGCCGGGCCTCGTTGGGGCCCTCGGGCAGGAACACCCGCATCATCTCGGCGATGTCCTCGCGCGCGAGCACCAGGCGCGTGTCACCGCCACCCGCATCGAACTCGGCCAGGCGCTTGCGCAGCAAGGCCAGCATCAGGCTCACCGAGTAAGACAGCGGCCGGCGTGCCACCAGCCGCGGCAGGCGTGGCGCGCCCTCCGCTTCGTCGGCGTCCGGGCGGCTCTTCAAAAAGGCATAGCCCTCGGCCTCGTCCAGCACCAGATCGAGCAGCAGCACCGCGGCCTGTTCGCGCACCCGCGCCTGCAGGCGCAGCAGGCTGGCCCACAAGCGCTCGTCATCTTCGCGATACAGCACGCCCTTGAGCAACTGCACCATGAGCTGCGACAGCTCGGGCACCGCGGCTGGCACGCCGGGCGGCGTGTCCATCGGGCCGTCGTCATCGAGCGCTTCGTTCATGTTCCTCATTCCCTGCGGCGGACATCAGCGCGTGAAGATCACGCGGGGCAGGCGTGCCGCGCGCATCACGGCGTGGCCCGCAGCATCGGTGCTCTGCCAGCGAATCGTCTCGGGATGGCTATCGTCCACCACGACTCGCCAACCGTTCGCTGTCTCACTGCCATCGGTAGCATGGGCCAGCTCCAGGTAGGCCACCAGCTCGGCCAGGCCCTGGCGCAGCGGCTCGGCCTCCACCAGTTCGCGCAGGGTCACCTGCGGGCGATGGCGCAGCGCGGCTTGCACCGTGGCGCGCAGGCGGGCTTTGTCCACGACGATCTGATCGAACAGGCGTGCGGTGTCAACATCGTCATCACCGGCCAGCACGGCGAGATCGGCCAGACGCGGCTTCAGGCTCGGGGTGAACAAGGGCCGCTCCAGCGGCAGTTCGATGTCGGCCCCCATCGCGTCGATATGCATCACCGTACCGACGGGGGCGGTATCGCGCAGGGCCAGCGCCTGGGTCTCGATGCTGCGCAACAGATCCAGGATGCGGCGGTTCTCCAGAAAGGCCCGGTCGTCGAGGAAGCGGCGCAACTGCTGCGAGAGCATCGCCACCGTGCGCTGCGTGTGCTCGCCGGCCTCCAGCCAATCGTGGTGCACGCGGCGGGTGCGCGGATCGGGTTTCAGTTCTGCCACGGCGGGAAGCCGCAGCACCTGGTCGAGCCGCTCGGAGAGCTCCTCCTGCCGACGGCTGGACATCAAAAAGTCCCAGAAGGCGCGGAAGCTGCGGCCCTGGTCGGAATCGCCGATGGCGTCGCGCTCGCCCATGATTTCATCGAGCAGCGCGCCCTTGCTGCCGGCCCACAGCGCGATCTTCTCGCGCACTTTGCGGTCGAGCTGGCGGAAGTTGTGCTCCACCTCGCGGAAGTCGGCCAAGAGCTCGCGCGCCAGTTGCTGGAACTGCAAGAAGCGGTCTTTGACCGCCGTGTCGTCCAGCAGCGGCACGTCGCCCGCCAGCACGCGGGCGATTTCGGCGTCCAGTTCGTCGCGCTTGGCGCGCAGGTCGGCCACGCGCTTGATCGGGTCGGCCTCGGTGCCGGCGCTGATCTGCTCCAAGAGCGCGAACAGCGTCAGCAGGCGCGATTCGGTGCCGACGAAGGGCCGCTCGGTGAGCGACACCAGCCAGGCGATGGCCTTCTCGGTGGCCGGCGTCAGATCGAACTGCGCCTCGTCCGTGCCCGGCTTGTAGAACTTGCGCAACCAGCCCTTGTCCGGCGCGGCCCAGTCGTTGAGATACTCCCGCGCCGCTTTAGGGTAGGCTTCTGTCCCCAGTTGCTCGCGTAAAGAGTAAAGCTCGTCCTCCAGCGCTTCGGCCAGATCGGCCTCGCTCATCACGCGCACGTTGGGCGCCACGAACACCCGGTGCAGGAAGCTCGCCACCAGCGGCGCGTGCGGCGAAGCCAGAAGCCGCCAGGCGGGGTGGCGGTCGCGTAAGGCGGCGAGCGTGGCGTGGTCCATGGCCTATTGAGAGAACATTCCTGCCAACTCCAACTGACGGTTGCCATGCTTCTCTGCAAGCCCGGCTACTGCTGCAAGAGTGTCTGCCGGGATGTTGGCCAGTTCTTTGGGCTCCAATTTATGCATTCCGCCTCCATAAACCCTGCCGTGCCCCAAGAGCGTTTCTCGGGTCATAGCGTTGAGTTGCTGCCACAGGATGCGCAACACATCTGGGTTACGACGGAGTTGTTCGACAAGCGGCGGCAGTGGATAGAGCATCAAATAGACATTCGTAGCGATGGCCTTGCTGTGGTTTAGCAAGAACCGGAATGGCCTGCCGTCATGGTCACTCCGGCCGATGTAGGTGCAGACGATGGGGGCGGCGGCGCGTCGCTCCTGCGCATACCAATGCCGCCGCGAGCGGCAAAGGTAGCGGGGAGCAACGTGCTCTAACCCTGTCTGAAGGTAGGCCCACAACGCCGGATGATGACGCTGCACCTCGTCTTCCGGCAGGTCGCAGTCAAGCAGAAACAGGCGTTTGTCCAGCAGCGGCACCCCCTGCGCGTCGGCCATGATCTCGTCGTCCTTGACGTAGCGCGCGCTCGGGAGGATAGGACGCAAGAACTGCGGCGGGATGCTCAGGGAGCGCACGCGCTCCTCATCAAGGATGAAGAAGCTGTTATCGCCGGTGGCCAGGCCTCGCTTGATGGCAAACAAGTCGCCCAGCCGGTAGCCCTCATGGACAGCCTCGGCGTCCTGCTTAGGAAAGCGCGTCCACTTCTCAGCCCGCTCCAGGTCCTGCACGCTCACGTTCTTGATGAGTGCCGGCTTCTGCATCGTCCCCCCATAGGAGAACGTGACCTCATGGCCAGCCGGCGGCTTCTGCTTCTTGAACCAGACTACCGCCGAGGACACCAACGCGTCATCGAACTGGACATCGTTGGGGTCAAAGCGATGGATGTGCAGCAGCGTTACCTCGCGCAGCAGGTATGCCTTGAGGGCCTTGCCGTAGTTGACATCCATGAACTCGCTCGGGATGAGCCATCCGGCAACGCCGCCCTCACTCATCCAGTCGTGCGACAGTGCCATGAAGTAGCAGTAGAGGCCAGCCAGGCCGGACAGCTCGACGTGTGCCACCCTGCGCGCTGCCTCCTGCAGGCGCAGCTTCTCTTCGCCGCTCAGGTGATGGTGGCGCACATAAGGCGGATTGCAGATGAGCAGGTTCGCTCGGCCGGCATCAGCGGCCGGCGGTGTCTGCCGCGTGAAATCCCCCAGGGTGATTTCGAGTGGCGAGCCCTGCCACAGATCCAGCGCTGGCTGTCCGTAGTGCGCATCAATCTCAAAGCCGCGCGCCCAAGCGACGGGTCTGCGTCGACAGGTCGACCTCAAGGCCGAATAGAACGAGCCAGTGCCGATAGCCGGGTCGAAGAAGCGCACCGCTTCGCCCTGAGGCAACAGGCTCAGTCCGTAGGCAAGCACGTCGCGGGCGAGCTGTGTGGGCGTTGCGAACTGGCCGAGCTTGTTGCGCTCGGCCTGAGTCTTGTGGCCGTCGAGCGCCGCCTGTAAGGCGCAGCGGCGTTCTTCGAGCTGGTCGT
The DNA here is from genome assembly GCF_049860815.1 of Tepidimonas sp. HKU78. NCBI lineage: Bacteria > Pseudomonadati > Pseudomonadota > Betaproteobacteria > Burkholderiales > Tepidimonas > Tepidimonas sp. HKU78. The sequence goes on along the minus strand of NZ_CP187547.1, from coordinate 2,316,077 downwards.
TCTTGCTGGGCATGGTCAGATTCCGAACAGCGCGAGGTCATCGATGCGGTGTTCCCACACCCAATCGATGCCTTCGGCTGCCTCATAGCCGAGATAGCCGCTATCAAAGTAGCCGCACAGGAAGAGGTTGAAGCGCACGGCGTCACCGTAGGTGCTGCGAAGCTGGGCCATCTTGACCGCCTCTTCCTTGCGGCGCTTGTTGGTGTTGGTGAAGTCGCCCGCTGACTTCGCCTCGAAGAACAGCGGCATGTCCTTGGCCTTAGCGGTCTTTGGCATGATGACCGCATCAATGGGGATGTTGACCGACTGCACCCCGCCCTCCAGCTTGACCGGCACGTTCAGGCGGAAGCTGAACGTGCCAGCGGGCATGGCGTTGAACTTGGTTCCATCTCCAGCGGGAAGCTGCTTGTAGCCGCGCTGCTCCAGCCAGGCCTTGATGGCGGCGAGCTGCCGCTTCTCCTGAGCATTACGAATAATGGGGTTGGCGACGGCGCCGCACAGCCGGTCGGCGACGATGGTGGCCGCTCGGTGAATCTCAACCTCGGTCGCTGGCGCCTCGCGTTTGATCCACACGAAGATGTCGGGGTCAGCGAGGCGCTCGATGATGGCAGCGATTTTTTCGAGCTCACGGTCGGCCTGGGTGACCGACATCCGCACCGGCAGCCGCTGCTCCTGCTCCATGCACTTGACGAGGTTGGGGGAAGCGCCTGCCAGACCAATGAGACGGTCTACTGCCAACGGTGGGCATGTGGACATCCGAAGCGTCGGCAGGATCTCGGGATGTTTGCGCAGCACCGCCGGCCGCACGTCGGTAAGGTTCCCGGTGGCGCGAAGCGCTGCCTCAACGTCCTTGGTAGTCTGAATTCGCGTGGTGCGAAACGCATCTGGCGCAAAATTTATGAACCAGTCGTTATACATATCGACCGATAGCGCCACGTCGGCCTTCCAGTTGTGAGGTTTGTCGAGATTGACAGCCATGCTGATACCTCCAGTAGTGCCATCTAGCGGGCGGGCAACATGCTGTGTTGCGGATCTTCAGGCCTTCTTTTCATCGCTATGCTTGCCTCCAGCGCGGCGATGTGTTCGGGCTTGAACTGGTCGAGCCGATAGGCGCTGTCTTTCAGCAGGTCTGCAAGGGTGACGGGGATGTCCTGTTTTTTGTGTGTGGGGCGGTTTCTGAATCTGTCCTCGTGTCGTTCAGCGTGGTGCGAGGGTGAAGCGGTCGCCGTATAGTATCGCGAACTGGTTCATCGCCGATTTCCACTCCTTGCTCGCCCGCTTCCAGTCCGCGGTGATGTTGCGCAAGGCCAGCCAGATCAGCTTGGTGGCCGCCTCGTCGCTTGGGAAGTGCCCGCGGCTCTTGATGATCTTGCGTAACCGCGAATGCACGCTCTCGATGGCGTTGGTGGTGTAGATGATCCGCCGCACTTCGGGCGGGAACGCGAAGAACGGGATCACCCGGCTCCACGCCCGCCGCCAGGCCGCGACCACGGTCGGGAAGCGCTGGCCCCACGGCCCTGCCTCGAACGCGTCCAGCGCGCGCTCGGCGGCCTCCGCGCTCGGTGCGGTGTAGATCGGCTTGATCGCCGCGGCCAGCGCCTTACGGTCCTTCCAGCTCGCATAGTCGAGGCTGTTGCGGATCAGGTGCACGATGCAGGTCTGCAGGGTCGTGGCCGGAAACACCGCCTCCAGTGCCTCCGGCAGGCCCTTCAGGCCGTCGGCCACGCCGATCAGCAGGTCCGTGACCCCGCGGGTCTTGAGATCGTTGAACACCTTCATCCAGAACTTCGCGCCTTCGGTGTTCTCGATCCAAAGCCCCAGAATGTCGCGGGTCCCGTCCGGCAGCACGCCCAAGGCCAGATACACCGCCTTGTTGCGCACCACGCCGTCCTCGCGGATCTTCACCCGCAGGGCATCGAAGAACACCACCGGGTACATCGGCTCCAGCGGCCGGGCCTGCCAGGCCCCCACCTCGGCCATCACCGCGTCGGTGACGGCGCTGATGAACTCCGCTGACACCTCGATGGCGTACATCTCGGCCAGATGGCCCTGAATCTCGCGCACCGACATGCCGCGGGCATACATCGAGATGATCCGGTCGTCAAAGCCGGCAAACCGGCGCTCATGCTTCGGGATCAGCTGCGGTTCGAAGCTGCCGGCCCGGTCGCGGGGCACCTCGATCCGCAGCGGCCCGCCGTCGGTCAGCACGGTCTTGCCGCTGCGGCCGTTGCGATGGTTCCCGCAGCCGCCCTCGGGGCTGGCCAAGTGCACGCCCAGCTCAGCCCCCAAGGCGCGCTCGATCACGGCCTTCTTCAGCTTCTGGAACACGGCCTCGACGCCGGCGGCGTCCATCGGTCCGGGGATCAGCTTCTCAAGCAGCTCGTCGGGAAGAATGGCGTCCGGCTTCGCGGCGGGGGTGGTCTTCTTGCGTGGCATGGGGGCTCCTGGAAGTCGTCATGGTAGGCCCCTCACACAAAAATCCTGACACCCTCAGGGTGACGGTCATGTCGGTTTTCCTGAACGCTCGTTGTTCTCTTCGTCCGCGCCCCCGGCGCGCACCCACTCATCCACCTCGGACAGCTTGAACTTCCACAGACGCCCGACGCGGTGCGCCGGCAGCCCGCGGTGTTCCCGCCAGCGGTACACGGTGTCCTTGGCCACGCCCAGGTGTTGCGCGACCTGCTCGACGGAAACCCACGGTTCTGTGGTCATGGTGTCCGCGCTTGCCAACTGGAAGCGCCTCAAGTGGATTAAACCGGATGAAAGTCTATCAGCTGGGAAATGCGCTCCCAAGCTTGGCTTCGGGGCGGAGCTGCGCGTGAATCGGGGCGTAGCGATCACTCCGGAGGCCCCCATGGACACGACCCCCAAGCTCACCCCGACTCAAGCCCTGCTGCTACGCACTGCCGCCCACCGCGCCGATGGACAAGTGATTCCGCCTGAGACGCTGCGCGGTGGCGCACGGGTCAAGGTGCTGACTGCGCTGCTCGATCGTGGCTGGATCGAGCCCGCCGACGGCTACCACGTGCTGACCGACGCGGGCTACGCGGCCATCGGCCAACAGCGGCCTGTGCCGCCGGATGGCGTCGCGAAGTGCGACACCACCGACGACCTCCAACTTCTGGAGGGCATCCCGGTGCGCCCTGGCACCAAACTCGCCGCGCTGGTGGTAGCGCTGCGCCGCCCGCAGGGGGCAACCAGTCTGCAACTGATGCTGGCCACCGGCTGGCAGCCGCATTCCGTGCGCGGCGCGATCTCGGGCCTGCTGCGCAAGCGCCTGGGCCTGAACGTGGTACTGACGCGCAACGCCGCCGGCGAGCGCGTGTACCGCATCGACTGACGGTCGGCCGCGCCGCAAGGGGTCGGAGTTCAGGTCCGGCCCTTGGGGTACGCACAACATGCGTACCCTGGCCGTCCTTCCGGTCGCTGGCCGTGGCGGCAGCGCTGGCCTGCAAACCGCAAACCCTGCAAACCTCGGTTTGCAGTCTGACGCTAGAAAGTCGCCCCTGAAATATTCATAACCTCATGATTTTTCTTGTGTTATTGTCTGTTTGCGAGTACAATTTCCCCCAGATTTGATGGTCTGATGCGCCGTTTTCTGGGAGTTTTGCGATGTTTGCCTGCCCCGCCACCGAGGACTTCTTCCGCGCCCGGCTCGATCAGATGATCGACCTGCGCCATCCGCTGGCGGTGTTGTCCTCACGCATGCCGTGGCAGGAGTTGGAAGCAAGGCTGTCGCACCTGTTCATGCGCAAAGCGCGCTCTGGGGTGGCCATGCCCGATCTGGACCTCTTTGGCGAATCTCCGGTGCGCGCAGCTCGGGCGTCCAACGCAGGCCGACCCCGCGTGCCGCTGCGCGTGATGATCGCGCTGCTGTATCTGAAGCACGCCTTCAACGAGTCGGACGAAGGGGTGGTGGAGCGTTGGCGCGACACGCCGCGCTGGCAGTACTTCTCGGGTCTGGCCTACTACGAGGACCGGCTGCCGTGTGACGCCACGACGCTGGTGAAGTTTCGCCGGCTGCTGGGCGAGGAGGGGGTGGAAGAACTCCTGGCGCAGACGATCAACGTGGCGGTGGAAACCGGACTCATCAAGCCGCAGGAACTCAAGCGCGTGGTGGTGGACACCACCGTACAACCCAAGGCGGTGGCCCATCCGACCGACAGCCGGCTGCTGGAGACGGCACGCACCAAGCTGGTGGAGGCGGCCAAGGCCGCCGGCATCGCCTTGAAGCAGACCTTTGCCAAGGAAGGCAAGGAGCTGGCCCGCAAGGCAGGACGCTATGCGCACGCGCGGCAGTTTGCGCGCATGCGCCGGGTCATCAAGCGTCAGCGCACCATCGTGGCCAGGCTGCAGCGGGAGATCGAGCGCAAGGCCAGCCGCCTGGGGCAGGCCATCCAGAGCGCTCTTGGCCACACCCTCAACAAGGCAGCGCGTCTGGTGGCGCAGACTGCCAACCGAAAGACCGCCGACGGGACTCGAAAGCTCTACGCCTGGCACGCGCCGGAGGTGGAGTGCATCAACAAGGGCAAGGCCCGCTGCCCTTACGAGTTCGGCGTCAAGGTCGGCATTGCCAGCACCCTGAAGCACAGCCTCATCGTCGGAGCCCGGGCCTTCCATGGCAACCCCTACGACGGGCACACGCTGCAAGCGCAGCTGGAGCAGGCCACGATCCTGATGCAGGACAGCGGCATCAAGCCCAACACGGCCTATGCCGACTTGGGCTACCGCGGGGTGGAGGCCGACATTGCGGATGTGCGCCTGGTGCACCGCGGCAAGATCAAGCGCCTGACGCACGAGGAGCGCAGACTGCTCAAGCGCCGCCAGGCCATCGAGCCGGTCATCGGGCACTTGAAGCAGGATCACCGCATGGACAGGTGCCACCTCAAGGGCGAGCAGGGTGACCGGCTGCACGCGGTGCTGTGCGCGGCGGGCTACAACATCCGCTGGCTGCTGCGCATGATCGCCAACAAGGGCGTGCCCTTCTTGAGGCGAGCTTTTTTGCGCCTCATTGCGGCCGTGCGCCTCATCGGCCGGTGGCTCGCCCAGCGGCGGCCAACCGAGACCAGTGGCGCCAACCCTGCCCAGCTGCGGCTAAGGGCGGCGTGAAAATGAATTTTTCAGGGACGACTAGAAAAGCGCCGCGCTCGCGCCCCCCGCATGGGCTATTGGCCAGGAAGGACCCGTCGATGCCCGGGCGGCTTCCTCGACCGACGCCGCTGTCCAGAAGTTAGCCGAGATACTACCCCTGATCGGCCTGCTTTGTTGCACCCCTGAACGACCCCGGATTTGCATCCAGTCCGAAACTGTCTGTCAGCGCGCCCTGCGTTCATCAACGTTGCGCATGGGTTTGGAAGAGCTACCCCATCAGAGCACCGCCTCCAGCCCCTTGCGTTCGATGAGGTCGAGCAGCTTCTGCGAGGGACCGCTGGGCTTCTTGTCGCCCACTTCCCACTTGCGCACGGTCGAGACGCTGGTGTTGAGGACCGATGCCAGCACGGCCTGACTCAAGTGCAGGCGTTCGCGCAAGGCGCGCACTTTCTCAGCGTCGTATTCATGCACCGGCTCCAGGCACAGCGCGTCGTACTTGCGCATCTTGCGCTTGTCGATGAAGCCCAGGCGATGCAGGTCGCGCGCCGTTTCGTGAACGGCTTCGAGCAGGCGGCTCTTGGACTTAGGCTCGTTTGTCATGGCAAATCTCCTGCAATGTTCCGTCGGCAACGGATTCATCCAACTGGCGCGCGGGACGGGCCAGCAGATCGGCGGCCAGATCCTGCAGCGCTTCCAGTTCCTCGTCATCGATGTTGGCCCGCTCGTTTTTCTCGAAGCCGTAGACGAAGAACCAGCGATCGCCCTTGTTGGTGGCGATCAAGGTGCGCGCGCCACCACGCTTGCCGCGGCCAGCCAAGCCCACGCGCTTTTTCACCACGCCACCGCCCAGGTCGGCATCGATGAGGCCCGCGGCCATCTCCTCGACCGCTTGACACAACCCGGCGTCTGTCAGTTCGGTCTTGCGCATCCAACGAGCGAAGTGGCGCGTCTTGAAGACTCTTCTCATTAGCGAAGTATGCCACTTAGTGGCACCATGTGTCGAGAAGTTCCTTGCTCTCCGTTCAGACGGTCGGCCACGATCGAGAGCGCCCGCTGCCACCGCCGCCAGGCGGTGGTCCGGTCGCAGCCGAAGCGGGCGCAGATGTCGCGCCAGCGGTGGCGCTCGGCGCGCATCCACACGAGATGCCGTTCCTCTTCCTCCAGCCACAAGACCCAGCGCATGGTCTCGAGCATCCGCTCGATAGCCTCAGGGCTGGGCGGGAAGCGCCGGATCGCCGGTTCGGCCCCCAGCGTCTCCCAGGGCATGCGCCGGATCGCGGGCCAGGTGTTGAAGTAGCCCTGCACGCGCACGGGCGGCAGGCGGTGGGCGGTGATGGCCGCCTCCCGGAAGCGTTCGTCCACACGCTCGACGGTCCACTCAGCCATGGCGCGCCTCCCGTGCACCGTAGAGCCGCTCGCCGATTCGGCGGATCAGCTCGCGCTCCGTCCAATCGAGCCGGTCATCGTCGAGGCAGACGACGAGCAGGCGTTGCTCGCGCCAGCCGCGGCGTTTGACGGCCTCCACGTCCATCGGCTCGGGCTGCAGGCGCCCCAGCGGGCAGCGGTAGCGAGGAGTCGGGATGTCCATCTCACGCCTCCTGCGCCGCGTCGTGATGCTGGATGGCCCAGTGCAGCAGGGCCAGCGCGTCGGCTTCGTTGTCGTCGGTGGGCAGGTAGCCGCGCGCACGCACGGCCGCCATCATCTCGTCCTTGCTCGCATTGCCCTTGCCGGTGGCGTGCTTCTTGATCGTGCCCACCGGCACGCCCTGGTAGGGAATGCCGTGGTGCTCGCACCAGGCCGTGAGCGTGGCGAGGAACCCGCCGTAGGCGTGGGCCGCGTCGGTCGAGACGTGGCGGCGCACTTCCTCGAAGTACAAAAACTGAAGTTCAGAAACCGATGTCTGAATTTCAGAAATCCAACGGCCAAAGCGCAGGTAGCGCATGCCGCCGCCTTCGAAGCGCTGCGGCTTGAAGGATTGGCTGCCGCTGGTGATTCGGCCCGTGCGGTCGCGCAGCGCCCAGCCGGTGGTGGTGCCCAGGTCGAGGGCCAGAATCGTTGCTGTCATCGTTGCAGTCCTTCGTTCGTGTTCTCATGCCGGTGACCGAAGGTGACCGCCGTGGGGAATATCCCTTCCGCCCGCGCGCGCGTACGCGCGTAAAGAGACTCAATCCTTGGACGGGTCACCTTCGGTCACCGTGGGTGGTCAGTCGTCGCGGTACGGCAGTCGGGTGCCGTAGTCCTTGGGCTTGAGGGCCAGGCCCGCCAGGGCCTTGACGCCGCCGTGGATGCGCGTGCGCTCGAAGCCGCGGTTGGCCAGTTGCTGCGCGAGCCAGCGGCTCGTGCCCACGTACTCGCCGCGCCGGCCGGCCCAGTCCTGCCAGCGCTGGAACACGTCGGCCACGGCCACGCGGGCCTGCGGGTGGCGCTGGGCCTCTTCGTCCAGGAAGTCGCCGACGGCGTCCTCCTCGTCGAAGTACTCGGCGGTGGCCGACACCACGCTGGCCGGGGGCTGGAGCCCCTCGCGCTGCCAGGCCAGACACCCCTCGACCGCCCACGCGAGGATCCCGTCGCGCTCGGCCAGGAGCTTGTCGGTGAGCCCGGCGTCGCGCCGCTCGGGCGGGATGGTCACGGTGAAGGGGATCAGGTGCAGCCGGCGCTTCATCGCCTCGTCCACGTTGCGGATCGCGGGCTTGTGGTTGCCGGCGATGACCAGCTTGAACTGGGGCGTGTACTCGAAGAAGTCCTGGCGCATGAAGCGCGCCGAGACCTTGTCGCCGCCGGTGATGGCCTTGACCTTGGACTCGTTCCAGCGCCGGCCCTGCTCGGTCTCGATGGAGGAGACGAAGCGCGCCCCGCGCAGGCCCGCGAGATCGGTCGGATGCCGGTCGCCGCGCGCCTCCATGAAGGTGTCCATCGGCGCGCTGGTGGCGTAGTCGCCGAGGATCGTGGCCAAGGTGTTCACGAACACCGACTTGCCGTTGGCGCCGGTGCCGTAGAGGAAGAACAGCGCATGCGCCACCGTCGAGCCGGTGAGGCAATAGCCCACCATGCGCTGCAGGTAGGCCTGCAGGTCGGCGTCGCCGCCGGTGACTTCGGCAAGGAAGCGCCGCCAGGTCGGGCAGTCGCCGGCCGGCGTGGCGGTGGTGATCTTGGTCATGCGGTCGGCGCGGTCGTGTGCGCGCAGGCGGCCCGTCCTGAGGTCGACCACGCCGCCTGGGGTGTTGAGCAGCCAGGGATCGGCGTCCGACTCGGCGGTGGTCGCGGCGTGGCGTCGGTCTGCGCGAGCCAGGCGTTCGACGCCGCCGACGGTGCCGGAGGTGGCCAGCTTGGCCGCCAGCTTCGGGTTGTCGGCCTGGAGGGCCGCGTGTCGGCAGACACCGCGGATCAAGTCGGTGGCCGCCAGCGTCTCCTCGTTGCGCCAGCGCCGACCGTCCCACACCAACCAGCGGCCCCAGGCCGCCACGTAGCGCCAGTCGCGGTGGTAGCGCCGGGTGAAGGCCAGCGCCAGGGCATCTTCGGTACCCCACACCGATTCGTCCGCGCCGATCACCGGCTCGCCGGGGTCCGCAATGTCATGCACCTGCACACGCGGACCGTGGGCGAGGAAGGCCGCGACGTCGAAGCCCTCCATCACGGCGTCCGCCGCGTCCCAGCCGTCCGCCGCTTCCTCGGGCGGGTACAGGATGTGGCAGGTCTTCGCGCCCGCCGACAGAATCGCCTGGGCCGCCTGCACGGCGTACTCCCAGCCCGGCTTGTCGCGGTCAGGCCAGACCAAGACGGCCTTGCCCGCCAGCGGCGACCAATCGGTCTTGTCCACGGGCGCATTCGCCCCGTGCATCGCGGTGGTGGCCACGATCCCGAGCTCGATCAAGGCCTGGGCGCATTTCTCGCCCTCGACCGGCACGACCTGGGCGGCGTCCTGGATCCCCGGCTGGTTGTACAGCGGCCGCGGCGTGGGCCCCTTCGCTGGCGGCGGCGACGGCCAGGGCCGGCGCGCATACCGCGGCCCCGAGAAAGGTGCGTCGGTGCACCAACGCCGGGGGGGCGGCGGGTGCCGGGGGATGGCGCGATGTCATGGTCCTTCTCCTGCGGCAGGCACCGGGTCGGACAGCGGGGATTCATGCCGCCACCCCGATCCGTCCTCCAGCATCCCGAACGCCTCGGTCTCGATATCGAGGAAGGCCCGCTCGAAACGCGCGACGGCCGCGTAGAACCCGGCATCCGGTGCTTGCTCCATGTCGTTCAGGCACTCTGCGTACCAGGGTGCGAGGTGCCGATCGAAGAACTGGCGCTGACGCTCGAGGGGGCGCGCCGGCACGGTCCCGACACCGGTGATGAGGACCCGCATCGTCGCGCACAGCGCCGCGAGGTGGTCTTCGGGCTCGCCGACATGGCGCGCACGCGCAAGGCCCAGCGCCCGCAGGTCCGCGCGCAGGTCCGCAAGGGGCTGATCCATCATGAACCCGCTGCGGTAGACCGAGGCATAGGGATTGAGCCGCGGCGTGCCGATCGAGACGAACAAGGCGTCGAATGCGTCCGCCACTGCGCGGGCCGGGGCGCGCGCAGCCCCGCACAGCGACCGCCACGCATCAGCCAGGACGCTGCCGGCGGGGCGAAGGTCCTGCATCGAGGCCAGCGCCTGCAGCAAGGCCGCGTCGGCGGGGGCGCTCAACAGCCGCGCGGCAAGGCCGTAGCAGTCGGCCCGTCCCTGTTCGACGGGCGAAAGCGGCGGCGCGATCGGTGCCTGCGTGTGCGGCGGGGCATGGACCCCGCTGCGAAGGTCGGTGCTCGTGCGGTGCATGGGTGGCACAGCCGAGCAGATGGCGTTCCCGCTCCGCCCTCGGGGTCGCCTGTCCGCCTTGGAACTGGCCTGGCGCGGAGCCGGCGGGAGGTCGGAAAGACCTACCGTGTAGATCTTGCACGGCCGTTGTCATCGCCCGGTCATGCAAGGTTCATGGACCGGTCATGGGTCGTCTAGATAATCTGCTGCGACGTCCACCCGGAGGAAATCCATGCACGACACGGTGATCGAGGTGCGCGGCCTGCGCAAGACGTTCGGCGACTGCTGCGCGCTGAAGGACGTGGACCTGACCGTGCGGCGCGGCGAGATGGTCGCTCTGCTCGGTGCGTCGGGCTCGGGCAAGTCCACGCTGCTGCGGCACCTCTGCGGGCTGCATCGGGGAGACGAGGGCAGCGAATCGCGCGTGGTGGTACTGGGGCGCCGGGTGCAGCAGGCCGGGCGGCTCGAGCGGGACGTGCGCCGCACGCGGGCGGCCATCGCCACGATCTTCCAGCAGTTCAACCTGGTCGAACAGTTGCCCGTGATGCACAACGTGCTGGTCGGCGCGTTCAACCGCCTGCCGCTGTGGCGCACGGCGCTGAGGCGCTTTCCGGCGCACGAGCTGGAGGCGGCCTGGCTCGCCTTGCAGCGCGTGGGCATCGAACGCTGCGCGTGGCAGCGGGCCTCGACGCTGTCCGGCGGGCAGCAGCAGCGGGCGGCGATCTCGCGCGCCATCGTGCAACGGGCGCAGGTGATCCTTGCCGACGAGCCCATCGCCTCGCTCGATCCGGAGTCGAGCCGCAAGGTGATGGAGCTGCTCGCGCGACTCAACCGCGAGCAGGGCACCACGGTGGTCGTCTCGTTGCATCAGGTGGACTTCGCCTTCGCCTACTGCCCGCGCACGGTGGCCTTGCGACACGGCCAGGTCGTGTACGACGGGCCGACGGCGCAGCTGAGCCGCCAGAGGCTGATGGAGCTGTATGGCACGCAGACCGAGGAGCTGTTCTCCCACCGGGTGGGCGCGCTGCCGGGTGCCGCCCCCCAGTCCGCGGGCGCACTCCAGGCAGCCGCCTGATCCCGCCCGCATTCCACTCACCCCTTGTTCGAGGAGACGACCATGGACCGCCGCGCCTTCACCCTCACCGCCGCCGCGCTGTCGCTCGGCCTGGCCGCCAGCGCCAGCGCCAGCGCCCAGACGGGCGAGATCAGCTTCGGCATCATCTCGACGGAATCGTCCCAGAACCTCAAGCAGGCCTGGCAGCCTCTGCTGGAGGACATGAGCCGGCGCACCGGCTTGAAGATCAACGCCTTCTTCGCGCCGGACTACGCCGGGATCATCGAGGGCATGCGCTTCAACAAGGTGCACCTCGCGTGGATGGGCAACAAGTCGGCGATGGAGGCGGTCGACCGCTCCGGGGCCGAGGTGTTCGCCCAGACCATCTCGGTGGACGGCTCGATGGGTTACTACTCGCTGCTGGTCACGCACAAGGACAGTCCCCTGAACTCGCTGGAAGACGTGCTTCGCCAGCGCCAGGGGCTCACGCTGGGGTTCGGCGACCCCAATTCCACGTCGGGAACCCTGGTGCCCGGTTACTACGCCTTCCAGCAGCACAAGGTCGATCCGCTGAAGGACTTCAAGCGCGTGGTGCGGGCCAACCACGAGACGAACCTGCTCGCCGCGGCCAGCCGGCAGGTGGACGTGGCCACCAACAACAACGAGGCCATCGAGCGTCTGAAGCTGACCAACCCGGCCAAGGCCAAGGACATCAAGGTGATCTGGAAATCACCGCTGATCCCCTCCGACCCGCTGGTGTGGCGTGCGGACCTCGACCCGGCCGTCAAGGCCAGGCTGCGCGAGTTCCTGCTCGGCTACGGCAAGCAGGACGAGCGCGAGCAGGCCATCCTCAAGGTGATCGGCTTCGCCGGTTTCAAGGCATCGAGCAACGCGCAGTTGCTGCCGATCCGCCAGCTCGAACTGGCCCGCGAGCGCAACCGCGTCGAGAACGACTCGTCCCTGTCGGCCGAGGACAAGCAGAAGAAGCTGCAGGAGATCGACGCCCGCTTGGCGGAACTGCAGAAGCTGGTCGCGAGCGCCCGGTGAGCCGCCTGCAAGGCGACGGTTGCGGGCGCGGCATGGACCGCCGGACCAGGAGCTGCCAAAGATGAGCATCACGCACACGCCGCCCGTGGCCGGGGCGCGCCTTGCCGTGCCCGCGCCACCACGCGCCGGCTGGGGACGGCCGGCCTTGTGGGCGCTGTTGCTCGCGGTGCTGGCCGGGTCGTGGCAGGGGGCCGACATGCGGCCCCTCGACCTATGGAACGACTCGGGCAACATGGGCGAATACCTGCGGGGGTTCTTCCCCCCGGACTTCCGGGAGTGGAAGCACTACGCCACAGAACTGCTCGTGACCTTGCAGATCGCCGTGTGGGGAACGGCACTTGCCGTGACCTGCGCGGTGCCGCTGGGCCTGCTCGCCTCGTCCAACATCGTGCCGTGGTGGGTGTACCAGCCGGTGCGTCGCCTGCTCGACGGGTGCCGTGCGATCAACGAGATGGTGTTCGCGCTGCTCTTCGTCGTCGCCGTGGGCCTCGGCCCCTTTGCCGGCGTCCTCGCGCTGTGGGTGCATACGACCGGGACGCTGGCCAAGCTCTTCTCCGAGGCGGTGGAGGCCATCGACCCTCAGCCCGTCGAAGGTATCCGGGCCACGGGAGCCAGACCGATCGAGGAGATCCTCTACGGCGTGCTGCCGCAGGTGATGCCGCTATGGATCTCGTACTCGCTGTACCGCTTCGAGGCCAACGTGCGTTCGGCGTCGGTGGTCGGCATGGTCGGTGCCGGCGGCATCGGCATGGTGCTCTGGGACGTCATCCGAGGATTCCAGTACGGGCAGACCGCCGCCGTGCTCATCATGCTGATCGTCGCGGTGTCGCTGATAGACCTGGCGTCGTCGGCCCTGCGCAAGCGGCTCATCTGACATCCGATCGGAGGCCACCATGCCTTCCCACTCCATCATCGAGCGCATCGACAAGCTGTACCGGCTTCACGGCCAGCGGCTCTACGGCGGTGTGCAGGCGGAGGCGGTGACCGCGCTGGAGCATGCGCTGCAATGCGCGCAGCTGGCCGAGTGGGCCCACGCGGACGACAGTCTCGTTGCTGCGGCCTTGCTGCATGACGTCGGGCACCTGCTGGCGGGAGGCCACACGCCCGACGGCGAGGACGACCAGCACGAGATGCTGGCGTCCGCGTGGCTGTCGCAGGCCTTCGACGCCGACGTGGTCGAACCGATCCGCCTGCACGTGCAGGCCAAGCGTTACCTCTGTACCCGCGACACCGCATACCACGACAGCCTCTCGCCCGCCTCCCGGCATACGCTCGTGTTGCAGGGAGGGCCGATGAGCGAGGCCGAGGCCCAGGCCTTCGAGACCCTGCCGCACGCCGACGCGGCGGTCAAGCTGCGCCGCTGGGACGACCTGGCGAAAGTTCCGGGCCGGCCCACCCCGTCCCTGGACTACTACCTGGTCGTGCTGGCCCGTCTGGTGCAGGACGAGGTCTTGGGCGGAGGCTGGTCCACCGCGGACGGACTGAGCGCGCTTTGACCCGCGCCCTTCAGGCCACGCGCACACCCGCCCGCCAGACCCAGCGCACGACGGGGTGGTCGTGCACCTCGCGTGCACGCACGAGGTCGGCTCGCAAGCCAGGCGCGATCTCTCCCCTGTCCACGAGGCCCGATGCCCGCGCGGGGTTGCGGCTGACGGTGTTGATCGCCTCGCTGAGCGTGTGGCCGCCTTCGCGATGCAGCTTCCATGCGGCGGTCAGCAGGCTCGCGGGCACGTAGTCGGAGGACAGCGCGTCGAGGACGCCGGCACGGGCCAGATCCAGTGCCGCCACGTTGCCGGAATGCGAGCCTCCGCGCACGACGTTCGGCGCCCCGGCGATCGTCGCCAGTCCCCGCGACTTGGCATGGCGCGCCGCCTCCAGCGTCGTCGGGAACTCGCTCATCGACGCGCCCAGCGCGACCGCCTCTTCCACGTGCTCGACCGTGGTGTCGTCGTGGGTGGCGAGCGCGACGCCACGCTGCCGCGCGAACTCGGCGAACCAGCGGCGGTTCGGCGCCGCGTGTCGCGTCTGGCGTTCCGGCGCCGCCCGCAGCTCGGCCTCGAACTTCTCGGCGCTCCAACCCTTCTTGCCGGTGTAGTAGATGCGGGCGTGCTCCACGTCGCTCCACTGGCGCTGGCCGGGGGTGTGGTCCATCAGCGAAATGAGCCTGAGCCGGGGGTGGGCGGCGAAGGGCTCGAACAGTTCGCGCGCGTTGGGTGCAGGCAGCTCGCAACGCACGTGGATCAGGTGTTCGGCGCGCAGGGCGCCCGCCGTCTCTAGCCGGTCGAGCACCCCGAGCAGCTCGCCCTGGTCGCGGGCACGGAAACCCTCGTCGTAGGGGTCGCCGACGCCGATCGCATCGAACACGGTCGTGATGCCGGCCGCCGCGACCTCGGCGTCGTGCGATTGCACTGCCGGCTGTACGGGGAAGTACACGCGCGGGCGAGGCATCATATGACGTTCGAGGTTGTCGGTGTGCAGTTCCACCAGGCCCGGCAGCAGGTAATCGCCTTCCAGGTCCACCGCACCGGGCACGCAGGTCGTGCCGCTGTCGATCGCGTCGATGCGTCCGTCGCGCACCCGTACCGTGCCCGAGATCACCTCGTGCGCGAGCACGACGCGGGCATGCGTGAGCACCAGTTCGGTCATGGGGTTCCTCGAGGTTCGGCAGGCCGGTCCAGGCCCATCATAGGGTGAGGGTGCGCGTGGCGACGCGGTCGCGCACGTCCTCGTCGTGGAAGATGCCGACGATGGCCGCGCCGCGCTCGCGCGCCTGGCGGATCAGGTCCACCACCACCTCCCGGTTCGCTGCATCGAGCGAGGCGGTGGGCTCGTCCAGCAGCAGCACCGGGGTCGGCTTGACGAAGCCGCGGGCGATGTTGACGCGCTGCTGCTCGCCGCCGGAGAAGGTGGAGGGCGCCAGTGTCCACAGGGCGCGGGGCACGCGCAAACGCTCCAGGAGCGCGGCGGCACGGGCGCGTGCGTTCTCCACGTGCTCGTCGTAGCGGGGATCGTCCACGTCGGCCGCGTCGCCCAGCACCAGGCCTTCCAGCAGGCGCTCGGCCACGACGTCCAGTGCGGGCACCCTGGGCACCGCGCGCAGGAACTGGCTCACGTAGCTGACCGTCGATCTGCGCAACGCCAGCACTTCCTGCGGTGTGGCGCGGGCAAGGTCGAGGTAGCGCGGCGCGTTCCCATCCACGCGCACCGCCACGCGTGCGCCGGCACGGCCGTCGTCCTCGCAGCCGTAGTTGCCGTAGAGGCACTTGAGCAGCGTGGACTTGCCGCGTCCCGATGCGCCGACCAGCGCGACGCATTCACCGGCATGGACCTGCAGTGACACGTTCTCGAGGACGTCGAGACGCCGACCGCCCTGCAGATGCAGGGTGAAGCGCTTGCTCAGGCCCTGCACGTCGATCACCGGCCAGGCGTGCGTTTCGATCTTCATGTCCGCTCCTTCAGGGCACGACCACCGACGACACCAGCAGCTGCGTGTACTCGTGCTGGGGGTCGTCGAGGACGCGGTCCGTCAGGCCGTGCTCGACGATACGGCCCTGCTTCATCACGACGATGCGATGGGCGAGCAGACGCGCCACGCCCAGGTCGTGCGTGACGATGATGGCGGCCAGGTGCATGCGCGCGACCAGCAGCCGGATGAGGTCGAGCAGGCGGGCCTGCACCGACACGTCCAGGCCGGACGTCGGCTCGTCCATGAGCACGAGACGCGGTCGCGTCACCAGATTGCGGGCGATCTGCAGCCGCTGCCGCATGCCGCCGGAGAAGTCGCGCGGCAGGTCGTCGAGCCGGCCCGCGTCCAGTTCGACGCGCCGCATCCAATGTTCGGCCTCGGCGCGCAGGTGCCCGTAGTGGCGCACACCCAGCCCCATCAACCGCTCGCCGATGTTGGCCCCAGCGCTCACGCCCATGCGCAGGCCCAGGTGCGCCTGCTGGTGCACGTAGCCCCACTCGGTGCGCGCGAGGAGCCGCCGCTGGGCTTCGCCGAGGGCGTGTACGTCGAGCCATCGGCCGTCGCGCGCCCGGTAGCGCACCTGGCCCTCGTCCGGGCGCTGCAGGCCGGCGATGCACGACAGCAGGGTGGACTTGCCCGAACCCGACTCGCCCACCACCGCCAGCACCTCGCCCGGGTGCAGCTCGAGGTGTGCATCGCGTACCGCCCAGTGGCGGTCGTACCGTCGGCCCAGCGCTCGCACCTGCAGCAAGGGCTCGGTGGCGCAAGGGCTGTCACCGTGCATCGATCGTCACCTTGAAGCTGTAGCCGTGGCGCTCGAAGCCCAGGCCCTCGTAGAAGGCATGGGCGGCGGTGCGCGACTGGTTGGACGACAGCGCCAGCTTGTAGCAGCCGGCGGCGCGCGCCTGATCGAGGGCATGCTCCATCATCCGGCGCCCGATGCCCAGCCCCTGTGCATCCGGATGGACGGCAACGTCCTCGACCAGGGCGGAGGGCGAGCAGCGGTGGCCGAGGTTGGGCAGCACGATCATCGCGTAGGTGCCGACCGCCTGGTCCGCCGTCTCGGCGATCCACAGGTGGTAGTTGGGATAGCGTTGCATCGTCTCGAAGGTGGCACGGGCCTGCCCCTCGTCGTTGGTGCCCGGGGCGTCGAGCCCTGAGGCCTCGTACAGGGCCAGGATGCGCGGCACATCGTCGACGGTCGCGATGCGCAGGCGGATGTCAGTCGCGGTCATGGGCGGCCTCCCTTCGTTCGCGGCACCAGTCGGTGTCCGAGCAGGCCCACAGGCGCTCGCCATGGGCCAGGACCATCTCGTCCAGGTAGCTCGTCGTGCAGCCGCACAGCGCGCAGGCATGGCCCTGCGGCTCCACCCGGAATGGATGGTCCTCGAAATCCAGGCTCTCGACCCTCGTGTAGGGTGGCACCGCGTAGATGCGCTTCTCGCGCCCAGCGCCGAAGAGCTGCAGGGCCGGCATCATGTGCATCTTCGGGTTGTCGAACTTGGGGATGGGCGAGGGCGCCATCACGTAGCGGCCGTTGACCAGCACCGGGTAGTCGTAGGTGGTGTCGATGCGTCCCCATTGCGCGATGTCCTCGTACAGCTTGACGTTCATCAGCCCGTACTCGCGGTGGGCGTGCAGCTTGAGCGTCTCGGCGCGGCGGGGCTCGAGGCGGTAGAGCGGCTCCGGCTGCGGCACCTGGTAGACCAGGATCTGGCGTTCAGTGAGCGGCGCCTCGGGAATGCGGTGGCGCGTCTGGATCAGCGTCGCCTCCCGCGTGCGCTCGGTGGTGCGCACGCCCGTCGTGCGGGCAAAGAAGTGGCGGATGTTCACCGCATTGGTCGTGTCGTCCGAGCCCTGGTCGATGACCTTGAGCACGTCGTCGCGTCCGATGACGGCGGCCGTGACCTGGATGCCCCCGGTGCCCCAGCCGTAGGCCAAGGGCATCTCTCGCGAGCCGAAAGGCACCTGGTGGCCGGGGATGGCGACCGCCTTGAGGATCGCACGGCGGATCATGCGCTTGGTGCCCTCGTCGAGATAGGCGAAGTTGTAGCCGGCAGCCGGCGGGGCGAGTGGCGGTCGGGCGTTCATGCGGTCGGCTCGATGGCAGGGGTCGGGCCCGCAGCAGGCGCGGGGGCGTCGGCGGCAGCGCAGGCAGGCGAGCGGGTCTCGGGGGCTCGCGCGCGCAGTCCGCGCACCAGCTGCAGTTCGCTTTCGAAGGTCACGTAGTGAGGCAGCTTGAGGTGCTGCACGAAGCCCGAGGCTTCGATGCTGTCCGAGTGCGAAAGCGCGAACTCCTGGTCCTGCGCCGGGCTGGTGAGCTCCTCGCCGAACTCGTCGGCGCGCATGACCCGGTCCACCAGCGACATCGCCATGGCCTTGCGCTCGCTGCGACCGAACACGAGGCCGTATCCGCGCGTGAACTGGGGAGGCTGCTCGGCACTGCCGGTGAACTGGTTGATCATCTGGCACTCGGTCAGCACGACCTCGCCCAGCTCGATCGGAAAGCCCAGCTCGTCGGGCGTGAACTCCACCGCCACCGCCCCGACGCGGATCTCGCCCGCGAAGGGGTGGGTGTGCGCATAGCCGCGCTGCGTCGAATAGGCCATGCCCAGCACCCAGCCTTCGTCGCCGCGGGCGAGCATCTGCAGCCGCCCTGCACGGGGCATGGGGTAGGCCGGCGGCTCGCGGGTGATGTCGGGAGGCTGCGGATCGCCGTCGCTCGGTGTGAGCGGCTCCACCAGGCCTTCCGCGGCGAGGGCCTCGAGGGCGCATGGCATGGCCTCGGACAGGGGCTCCCCGGCGGCCACGGCGATCTTCTCGCCGTGCGTGGGCGGTGCCTGGTCGGACGCGCGGAGCAGATCGAAGTCCAGCAAACGTTGCGTGTAGTCGAAGGTGGCTCCCAGCAACTGCCCGCCAGGCAGGTCCTTGAAGATCGCCGAGACGCGGCGGCTGGCGCGCATGCGTTCGGTGTCCAGCGGCTCGCCGTAGCCGAACCTGGGCAGGGTGGTCCGGTAGGCCCGCAGCAGGAACACCGCCTCGACCACGTCGCCCTGCGACTGCTTGAGGGCCAGTGCGGCCAGCTCGCGGTCGTACAAAGAGGCCTCGCCCATCACGCGATCCACCAGCAGCCCGAACTGAGATTCGATCTGCGCGACCTCGATCTCCTGCTGCGCCGGATCGCCCCGGCGGGCGGCGGCGAGCAACCTGCGTGAAGCTTCGATCGCGGACTCGCCACCCTTGACTGCGATGTACATCTCAGCGGCTCCTTTGCACCACGGTCGAGCGCGGCACCGCCGCGATCTGCCCGCCGCAGGTGAAGATGATGTCCACGCCCCGAGGAAAACCCGCTTGCAGTTCCTCGCGCGCCCGCCAGAAGGCCAGGCTCAGCCCCCCCACCGCCAGCCACCTGGCGTGGCGAACTCCCGGGCCCGAGAGCCGCACCCACGGCGTGGGGTCCGCGTCCTCGGGGTGCGCCGGTGGCGCTGCGGCCGCCGCGTCCTCCTCGATCGAGACGATGGAGGGCGCCTCGACGACCAAAGTGGCGCCTTCCTGCGGCGCCTCGTCGCTGCCGCGAGGTAGGCCGAGCAGCAGGGCCTCGGCCGCCGCGTGCGCGGGCGCGAGCGCGTACTGTGACTCCTCGGCACGAGGTACCACCCGCATGCCGGTGTGGAAACGACCGAACGCGAGCACGCCCTCGAGCACTTGCGACGGCGCGAACGCGGGACTCAGCCAGACGGCGGTGTCTGCATCGGCCACGGTGAGCAGTATGGCGGAGGTCGCCACGCCCAGGCCGATCGGATGCGCCAGTCCGTCGCGCGTGCCGGCGTCCAGAGCCTGGAGGCAGCCGGGCCGTGCCATCGCTTCGAGCAGGCAGCGGAAGGTGGTCTGGCTGCCGTGCACCGGATCGGCGAAGCCGCGCGGCAGCGCGGCCGGCGCGCTGGTGCTCCCCGCGTGGGCCGACGCAGAATGGGTGGTCAGGGCGGCGATCATCAGCTGACCTCCGGATGCAGGGTGAAGAACTCGACGCGGCTGGGCGCGACCGCGGCTCGCTCGCGTGCATGGCGCTCGGCGGTCTGCGCCTGCAGGGGTGCGATCACCTGCCGCCACACGTCCGCCTGCCAGGCGGGCTGCTGCAGGCAGGCGTCCACGCAGGCGATCCAGTGCGCCCTTTCGGCGTCCCGGCCGAGGACGTATCCCACGCCCACGCTGGCGTGTCCGTCCGGCCCGCAGAGCGTGAGGGCGCAGCGCGTGACGGTCGCCTCGCCGAGGTTGAAGCGGTCGCCCGTGTTGCCGATGCGGCCGCGCAGCATCACGAGGCCGTTTTCCG
This sequence comes from Tepidimonas sp. HKU78, assembly GCF_049860815.1. Classification (NCBI taxonomy): domain Bacteria; kingdom Pseudomonadati; phylum Pseudomonadota; class Betaproteobacteria; order Burkholderiales; genus Tepidimonas; species Tepidimonas sp. HKU78. The sequence continues at coordinate 2,296,308 of NZ_CP187547.1, read as the reverse complement.
GCGGGCGCAACCACTGCCCAGGGTGACGCCTTGCCAACGGCGCGGCGTGGCGCTCGAGCGCCTCGCGGCTGGAGCGCGCCAGCACCGACAACCATTGGCGGCGCGCCTTGGCGTCGCAGCGAAGAACGGGGGACGGGGAGGGCTCTGACATGGATCGGTCATCTAGACGACTCTATGATGTCGCCCAGTGTGCAAGCCATCGATGACAGTTTGTTGAAGCTCGATCCTCCTGCGACCCGCATGCTCCACGACCCAGCCCTGACCCTTGCGGCCGACACCGAGCCGTCCCTGCCGCGCTGGCAGCAGATCGCCCAGGCCCTGCGCGACGACATCGTGGCGGGCCGTTTCCTGCCCGGCGAGCGCATGCCCAACGAACTCGTCCTGGCCGAGCGCTTCGGCGTCAACCGCCACACCCTGCGCCAGGCGGTCAAGGCCCTGGCCGACAGCGGCTTCGTGCGTGTCCTGCACGGGCGCGGCACCTTCGTGCGCGAACTGGTGCTGGACTACGCCTTGCAGCGGCGCACCCGGCTCACGCAGAACTTGGCCGAGTCCGGCGAGCGCGCGCAGCGCGAGCTGCGCCATGCCGAGGTCGTGGCGGCCGGCACGTGGGCAGCGCCGCTGCGTCTGCAAGCGCGCGAGAAGGTCGAGGTGCTGCACACGCGGGCCATCGTGCGCGGGCGGGTGATTGGCGTCAGCGTCAGTGCCTTCCCGTGGCGCCGCTTCGAAGGCGTCGCCGCCGCCTTCGCGCAGACGGGCTCGGTGACCGCTTCCCTGCGGCGCTATGGCGTGAGCGACTACACCCGCGCGCGCAGCGTCGTCTCATGCCGCATGCCGACCGCCGACGAGGCCGACGCACTGGCGCGCCCGACCTCGGCCCCTGTGCTGGTCGTGGACTACGTCAACGTCGACGCGCAGGGCGTGCCGGTGGAGGCGGGCACGACGCTGTTCGCCTCGGACGCGGTGCAACTGAGCGTGAGCCCGGAGGACTTCCATGCGGATTGAGTCCGCGCACCGTCTGGCCGTGTACTACGCGCCGCCTGCGGACCATCCCCTGTGGGATGCCGGCTGCACTTGGCTGGGTCGCGATGCGGCGCAGCCGCAGCGGGCCTTGGTGCCGGTGTGCGCGTGGGCCGCGGCGCCCCGGCGCTACGGTTTCCACGCCACGCTCAAGCCCCCGTGCCGGCTGCGGGAGCCGGCGCGGGCCTCCGCCTTCGTGGAGGCCGTCGCGCAGCTGGCGTCCACCGTCGAGCCCTTCGAGATGCCGCCGCTCGATGTGGGCTGGTTGGGCGACTTCATGGCCTTGCGTCCCCGCGAGCCCTTCGACGGCGCGCACCCGATCGTCGCGCTCGCCCGGCGCTGCGTGATCGACCTCGATCCGTGGCGTGCGCCGCCCTCCGAGAGCGAGTTGCGCCGGCGCGAGCGGGGGTTGACGCAGCGGCAACAGACGCTGCTCCAACGCTACGGCTACCCCTACGTGCTGGACGAGTGGCGGTTCCACATGACGCTGACGGACGGCCTCGCTCCTTTGCCTGCCTGGCGTGATGAACTCACCGTCCGCGCACGGCGGCACTTCGCCGCCGCACTGGCCCGACCGCTGCATTGCACGGACCTTGCGATCTTTGCGGAGCCGGCCGCAGGCGAGCCTTTCGTGCTGGTGCAGCGTTGTCCGCTGGGGACGCGATGAGCGAACGCCCGCAGCTCACGGCGCGAGGCGCGGGCCGGGACGCCACCCCGATGCCGGCCCTGGGCGACGGCGAACGCCTGCTGTACGTGATGGGGCCTTCGGGGGCCGGCAAGGACAGCGTGCTGGCGGCCGCACTTGCCATCCTGCGGCGCGAAGAGCCGCTGCGGCTGGCGCGGCGCACGGTGGCCCGGCCGCACGGTGGCGCGAGCGCGGCAGACGAGACGGTCAGCCTGCCGGAGATGCGGCGGTGGCTGTCCGAAGGTGAGTTCGCGTTGCACTGGGAAGCCCATGGCTGCCTCTATGGCATCCGCTGGGCGGCGCTGGAGCCGTGGCTCGCAGGGGACTGGGTCCTCATCAACGGCTCGCGGGCGCATTGGCTGCGTTGGGGCCCCCAGGTGCCGGCCGCGCACAGCATCTGCATCACCGCGCCCGAGCACGTGTTGCGCGAGCGGCTGCTGCGCCGGGGCCGGGACAGCGGGTCGCAGGTCGAGGCGCGCATGGCCCGCTATCGCGAGTTCGAGGGGCTGCCCGCGGACCTGGTGCTGCGCAACGAGGGCGACGTGGCCCGCACCGCCCAGGCCTTGGTCGCCTGGTGGCGCGGCCTCCTGGACGGCAAGACCGGGCGGGCAGCGAGGGCTCGCTCGGCTGCGTAAGATGCCCGCATGCAGCGGTTGCTCATCGTCCTTGGCGTGCTTCTCGTCCTGGCCGGGCTCGCGTGGCCGTGGATCTCCCGCCTGCCGTGGGGCCGGCTGCCCGGCGACCTTTCGGCCAGCGAACCAGGCGCTTTGGCGCTCGTGGCGGAATGCGCAGGCAAACCCCTTGCGTGAGTAGCCCAGTGTGGCCACAAAGAGGAACACCCGTACCGACTCGCCGCCGATCATCACGCGCGTCTGCCCAAAGTCGATCTGCATTTGCTCACCCGGCGCGGTCTCGAAGCGGATCGTCGCACGGCGACTCGCTTCGAGTTCCTGGCGGAACCCTCGGCACGCGCGCTCGACCGTGCGCAGGCTCGTGTCGATCCCAAGCTCCTTGCTCAACTGCTGACGCACCACGTCGCAGTTACCCCGGTGCTGCAGGTAGCGCTCCCGCAGCCATGCTTCATGACCGACCAAAACGCCGGTGCGCTGTGGCCGCTTATACGGCACCGGCCCACCCGCGTTCAGATACCGCCGCACCGTGTTGCGCGCGACGCCCAACGTCCTGGCGATCCGCTTCGCGCCCCACCCCGACTGCCCCAAGCGAACGATCGTCGTGATCGCTTCCGGCTCCAACATCTCCTGCACTCCGCAAACCACACGGCGCACAGGATCTACCTCAATGTGCTTCGTTTCCAACGATGGCCTCCTTGCGAACGAGGGGGTCAGTTCCTCGTGTCGCTAGGGGGTCAATTTACGGTGTCGCCTGACACCTAGGGAAACGCTGATCAAGTTGCAGCAGGGGTAGCGATGCGGGCTGTACGGGCTTGGGCGGCACGATTTTGCTCGCTCTGGCGGCCCCTGCGGGCCCGTTTTCGGGCCACCTGGCCCGCATTGGGCGCACTATGGGCGCACCAACGCCGGCACGCGCCGCGCGGCCATATACAGATTGACCATCGCTAGCGCCGTGAAGACGCGGTTGGCGTTCTTGGCGAGTCCGCGGTAGCGCACCTTGACGAACCCCCACAGGCGCTTGAGCACGTGAAACGGGTGCTCCACGCGCGCCCGAGCGCGGCTCTTGGTGCGGTTGCGCAGCCGCTCGGCCTCGTCCTGCCCGTCGGGCTTGCGCACGCGCCGGTTGGTGAAGTCGCGCGCCTGGGGTGCTGCCGCCTTGATGATGTCGCGGCAGCCCTGGTAGCCGCGGTCGCCGTAGACGCGCTTTTCCGCACCGTGCAGCAGATCGGGCAAGGCATGCTTGTCATGCACGTTGGCACTGGTGACCACGGCGCTGTGCACCAGCCCGGTCTTGCTGTCGGCACCCACGTGCACTTTCATGCCGAAGTACCACTGCTTGCCCTTGCGCGTCTGCTTCATCTCGGCGTCGCGCTGCTGCTCGGCGTTCTTGGTCGAGCTCGGCGCGGCGATGATGGTGGCGTCCACGATCGTGCCCGCGCTCAGGCGAAGCCCTCGCTCCTGCAGGATGCGACCCACCTCGGCGAAGATGGCCTGACCCAGATGGTGACGCTCCAGCAGGTGGCGGAACTTGAGAATCGTGGTCGCATCGGGCACCGGCTCGCGCCCCAGGTCGATGCCGGCGAAGGCGCGCAGCGCCGCCGAGTCGTACAGCGCTTCCTCGCACGCGGCGTCAGCCAGGTTGAACCAGTGCTGCAGCAGGTGGATGCGCAGCATGCGCTCCAGCCCGATGGGCGGGCGGCCGTTGCCGGGCTTGGGGTAGTGCGGCTCGATCAGCGCCACCAGCCGCGCCCACGGCACGATCGTCTGCATCTGGGCCAGGAATGCGTCGCGGCGCGTAGGCTTACGAAAGCGCTCGAATCCCGCCGACGCATCGGCCGCCGCTGCCAAGGTCATCTGCTTCATCGTCATCCTCGCATCCCGCGTCGACACCTTCAACGCACGCAACTACGATACGGTGGACTTGATCAGCGTTTCCCTAGGGTGAACGACGGACTCCCGCCGGGGCTGGCCTACCCCAACCGGCTGCACCCGGTGGAGGGCCATCTTCTTGCACCCACAAGCCCGACCGAAGGGCGATGGCGAGTGCAGGGCGATGCTGGGACGGTAGAGGTCCCCATCGAGTCCTCTGCATGCCGTGCACGCCGCCCGCCAGCCCGGTTCCTTACCCGGCTTGGCCAGCCGGCTCCACTACGAACGCCACCGACCGGAGCAGACCACGCTGTACCGCCTGGTCCAGCAGCATGCGGCCAGCTTCATCGCCCACACCGAGGCCAGCACGGACGCCGAGTTGCCGCGGTTCATCAAGGACGAGTTCGACGCCTTCCTCGAGTGCGGCATCCTGGCGCATGGATTCCTGCGGCTACGCTGCGGCGAGTGCGGCCACGACAAGCTGCTGGCCTTCAGCTGCAAGCGCCGGGGATTCTGCCCCTCTTGCGGCGCCCGGCGCATGTCGCAGACCGCTGCGCACCTGGTCGACCACGTCATCCCGCACGTGCCGGTGCGGCAATGGGTGCTGTCGCTGCCGATCCCGCTGCGCGTGCTGCTGGCCGCGCAGCCGGAACTGGTCACGCCGGTGCTGCAGGTGGTGCAGCGCGTGGTCACGCGACATCTGCTGCGGCAGGCGGGGCTCAAGGCTGACGAAGGTCACGGCGGCGCCGTCACGCTGATCCAGCGCTTTGGCTCGGCCGCCAACCTCAACATCCACCTGCACTGTCTGGTACTGGACGGGGTGTACTGCTGCGACGCCGATGGTTCGCCGGCCTTCATTGAGGCGGATGCGCCCACCGACGACGAATTGCACGCGCTGCTGCAGACCGTCATCGCCCGGCTGATGAAGATGCTCACGCGCCGGGGCGTGCTGGTCGAAGACATGGGCCAGACCTACCTGGCCGAGCCGGATGCCGACGGCGAGGAGGCGCGCACGCTGCGGCCGCTGCAGGCCGCGGCCATCACCTACCGAATCGCCTTCGGGCCGCGCGCCGGGCAGAAGGTGCTGACCCTGAGAGGCGCGATGCCGCGCGAGGACTGGGCCCGCCAGCCGCTGTGCGCCGACATCGACGGATTGAGCCTGCACGCCGCGGTGCGGGTCGAAGCCCATGACCGCAAGCGGCTGGAGCAGCTGTGCCGCTACATCACCCGGCCGGCGCTTTCCGACGAACGGGTGCAGGTCAATGCCGCCGGGCAGGTCGAGCTGAAGCTGAAGACACCGTGGCGCGACGGCACGACGCATCTGGTCTTGAGCCCGCTGGAGTTCATGCAGCGGCTGGCGGCGCTGGTGCCGCGGCCGCGGCTGCACCTCATCAGGTTCCACGGCGTGCTGGCGCCGAACGCCAAGCTGCGGGCGCTGGTGGTGCCGCAAGGCCCGCCAGCGCAAGCACAGGTGGCAACCGAGGCCGCCGCCGCCGAGTGCGAAGTCCAGACCGTCCAGGTCCGGCCGCACCACATCAGCTGGGCGCGGCTGCTCAAGCGCGTGTTCGACATCGACATGCAGCACTGCCCGAACTGCGGCGCCGGGGAACTGAAGATCATCGCGGCCATCCTGGAGCGAGCGGTCGTCGAGAAGATCCTCAGCCATCTGGGGCTGGATCCGCAGCCGCCACCCCGGGGACGGGCGCGCGAGGCAGGGCAAGACTGAAGCTGCCTGAGCCGCGCCGGCCGTCACAAACACCTCGCCCCAGGCCCTCAGGCTGCCCTGCCAGCGGCAGCCAGGATGGCGCTGCGCCGCATGCCGGGGCGATGCCCACGGACTCAGGGTCAACCCTGATACCAAGGCCCAGCGAGCCCCGAGCGATCCGTCAGGGGCCAGGCCGAATCACGACAAGACGATGTCGCAGCCGTCAGTTCCAAGCCATCCAGGCCGGTATCGGCCGGCCACCCATGCATCAGTCGGGCTTTCCAGAGGCCAGAGGCAGGCCAGAGGCCGTTTGAAATTCCTATGCGCCGCGCGCGGCGTGGTGCCGATCACCCCGGCTTGATCAGCGGGGCACTCACCGCGTGACGATCGGGAACACCCCCGTCGGCTTGTCCAGCAATCCGAAGAAGCGCCCCAGCGCCAGGCGGCTGCCATCGATGCTCGTTTCATTCGAGGTCAGCAGCGCCATCGCGCCGGCCTGGCCCGTGACCATGCGGATGAAGAAGGGGTGCGTGACCGTGAGCGTGGCGTCGGCATCGGCCACCGGCTTGGCGGGGTCGATGGCCTCGTGGCGCAGCACGCCGTTGGCCACGCGCAGCACGTAGGCCTGCTTCAGGTCAGAGAAGACCATCTTGATCGTCAGCTTGCCGTCGCCCGCTTTCTCGGCGTTCAGCGAGGCGGCCATCGATTCCAGAAAACGCTCGATGGGCGTGTGCTGCAGCAGGTCGGCAAACGCCACGCGCGACTGCGCCTGCGTGGGCGGGCCGTCGCGCAGCTCCAGCGCGCCGCTGAGGTACACGTTGCGCCACGACGCCGACTCGGCCAGGTAGCCCAGTTGCTCGAAGCTGCGCGCCAGCAGCTCGCGCGAGGCGGTGTCCTTCGGGTCGGCATAAACGGCATGCTTGAGCAGCTCGGCCGACCAACGGAAGTCGCCCGCGTCAAAGGCCTTCTGCGCGGCGGCGCGCAGCGCATCGGCCCCGCCGGCCAGCGCCACGTAGCGCTTGGCCGCTTCAACCGGCGGCAGCGGGTCCAGGTTGGCCGGGTGAGCGTCGTACCAGCCCAGGTAGTACTGGTACACGGCCTTGACGTTGTGCTTGACGGTGCCGTAGTAGCCGCGCACCGCGAAGTCTTGCTGCAAGGCGGTTGGCATCTTCAGGGTCTCGGCGATTTCAGGCGCGGTCAGGCCCGCGTTCATGCCGCGCACCGTCTGGTCGTGGATGAACTGGTAGGCGTCGCGCTGGTGCTCGATGAAGCGGCGGATGCGCTCGGCGCCCCACACCGGCCAGTGGTGCTGGGTGAAGACCACCTCGCTGCCTTGCACCTGCGCCAGCGCCTCGTTCAGGTAGCCGGCCCAGCGCGTGGCGTCGCGCACCTTGGCGCCGCGCAGCGTGTAGAGGTTGTGCAGCGTGTGGCCCATCAGCTCTGCGCCGCAGTAGGCCTTCAGGTCAGGCAAGGCGAAGGTGAACTCCGAAGGCGCCTCGCTGCCCGGCACGTTGAAGAACACGAAGCGCACGCCGTCGATCACGTGCTCTTCCCTGGGCTTGTGCACCAGCAGCGTGGGCGGCAGGATGCCGACGCGCCCGAACGGCACGGCCTTGCCCAGGCCGTTGTCGACCACGCCGGTGGCGTTGGCCGGCAGGCGGCTGCCGTACATGTACATGGCGCGGCGGGCCATGGCCGTGCCCATCAGCACGTTCTCTCTGGTGGCCTCTTCCATGAAGCCGGCCGGCGCCACGATGGGCACGTTGCGGGCCTTGGCCTCCTCGGCCGAGATCACGCCCAGCACGCCACCGAAGTGGTCGACGTGGCTGTGCGTGTAGATCACCGCCGAGACCTGCTGCGCGCCCAGGTGCTGGCGCGCGAAGGCCAACGCCGCCGCAGCGGTTTCGCGCGAGGTGCCGGTGTCGACCACGATCCAGCCCGTCTGGCCCTGGATCAGCGTGATGTTGGAGAGGTCGAAGCCGCGCAGCTGCCAGATGCCTTCGCGCACCTTGAAAAGCCCCGTCTGGTTGTTGAGCCGGGCCTGGCGCCACAGGCTGGGGTTGACACTGTCCGGCGCAGCCTCGGCCTGCAGGAAGGCAAAAGCGTCGTAGTCCCAGATGACCTGGCCGGCTTCGTTGCGCACCTGGCCGCTGGGGGCCGCGATGAAGCCGCGTCGGGCGTCGTCGAAGTCGCTGGCGTCGGCGTGTCGGAGCTGCTGCGCCACCTCGGCTTGCGCGCGCTGCACAGCCGGGTGCACCGGGCCAGTCGATGAGATGGATGCCGTACCGGAGGTGGTGTCGGAGGAGCTGCAGCCAGCCGTGATCAAGCAAAGGCCAGCGAGCAAGCTGACGGGCAGGGTGCAGGATCGAAGCGCCATGTATGTCTCCAAAGATGTGACGAGTCAGTCGGCATCCTGGGTCATGCTCAATCATGTGTCAAATGCATGGCGGTGTCAAGCACCAAGTGCAACGGTGGAATCACTGAAGGGAGCTGCTGGCTTGGGTGAGCTTCTGCAGCATGGCCTGGTAGACGGCGATCGGAGGGTAGAAGCCGTGGATGGCACGCGGGCGGTTGTTGAGCCGGTCGGCGATCGCATCAAGCTCCTCCTGGCTGTAGACCGACAGGTCCGTGCCCTTGGGCAGGTACTGGCGCAGCAGGCCGTTGATATTCTCGCAACTGCCCCGCTGCCACGGACTGCGCGGGTCGCAGAAGTAGACCCGGATGCCGGTGGCCTCAGACAGCTCCGGGTGGCGCGCCATTTCCTTGCCGCGGTCGTAGGTCAGGGTCTTGCGCATCGGCTTGGGCATCTTGCGCAGCTTGGCGGTGAAGCCCTCCAGGGCCGAGGCTGCGGTGGCGTCCTTGAGTTTGGCCAGCATCACCAGACGCGAGCTGCGCTCCACCAACACGCCCACCGCCGAGCGGTTGGCCGCCCCTTTGAGGAGGTCGCCTTCCCAGTGCCCAGGAAAGGCCCGATCGTTGGCCTCGGGCGGACGCAGGTGGATGCTGACGGCCTCGGGCAGCTGACCGCGCCGGTCCTGACCTCGAGACCGGGGCATACGCTTGGCCTGCGCACGCCGCAGGCAGGCGATGAGCTCCTTGCGCAGCTCACCGCGCGGCATCGCGTAGATGCAGTTGTAGATGGTCTCGTGCGAGACGCGGCGATCCAGATCGTCGGGCCACATGCGCCTCAAGTGTGCCGGCAATCTGAGACGGCGACCAGCCCTCCAGCAGGAAGTGATGCACCACGCCGAAGAGCACCCCATCCTGGCGCAGCTTGGGGCGGCGGCGCTTGAGCCGCATCACGCAGGCGCGCGCACCAGCCGCGCGCGCATCGTAGGTGCCGCTGCTCGCCGGCACGAAGGCCAAGCGCTGCGGCCAGTCCAGCGCTCGCCGGATCTCGCGCGTCACCGTCGACGGCGAGCGTTGCAGCGTGCGGGCAATGCTGCGAGCCGAGCAGCCCTGCTGCAGCATGATCATGATGGTGGCGCGCTCTTCGGCGCTCAGGTGCTGGTAGTGGGTTCCCATGGGTCGGCGGCAGGGTCAGGTGCAAGGAAGATCAGGGGTGTTGCACTTGATTATTGACTCCGCCCATTATTCTCATTCTATTGATGAGTGGAGTGCATCGTGATTGATCTCAAACGCCTGCGCCACCTCACCGCGTTGGTTCAGCATGGCAATTTCCATCGCGCGGCGGAGGCCTTGCATCTGACCCAGCCAGCCTTGTCGAGAAGCATCCAGGCGCTAGAGGCTCACGTCGGTGCGCCGCTGCTGATGCGTCACCGCACAGGGGTGGAGCCCACTGAACTGGGGCGGCTGATGCTGCGCCATGCCAGCGAGCTTGAGTGCCAGGTCCGCGACCTCGACCGCGAGCTGCGCCTGGCCAAAGGCCTGGCGCTGGGGGAGCTGAGGGTGGGCGTGGGCCCCTGGGGGGGCTCGGTGCTGGTCGGCCCGGTGGTGGGTCGGCTGAATGCGCAGCACCCGGGTCTGCAACTCAAGCTCGTGCTCGCCCCCTGGCGGGAGCTGCCCGAGCGCGCCCGCGCCCGCGAAGTCGACGTGGTGCTCGGTGAACTGCGCGAGATCGAGCAGCTGCCCGATTTCGAATGCGCGCCCCTGAGCACGCATGCGGTGTGTGTCGTCGCCCGGGCCGACCACCCGTTGACGCGTCGGCCCCGGCTGCGTGCCGCCGACCTGTTCGACTGGCCCCTGGCCGGACCCCACCTGCCCGACGACGCCTTGCAGACACTGCTGGCCCTGGCGCAGACCGCAGGGGTGCCGGCCGAGCGCCTGCGGCCCGGTTTGCTGGGCGTGACCTGCGACAGCTCGGGCATCCTGCGCGCGGTGCTGCAGCAAAGCGATGCCTTGTCCTTCATGCCGCGTTTCATGGTTGACGAGGACCTGCGTTCAGGTCGGCTGGTGAGCCTGCCCATTCCCGGCTTGACGCCGACCGTGCGGTTTGGCGCGGCCTGGTTGCGGGGGCGGGTGCTGGGCGGGGCCGGCGAGAAATTCGTGGCCTTGCTGCACGCGCACGATGAGGCCTTGCAAGGGGCCTCGGCCTGGGCTCACTCGTCGCCTTGACCGATGGCGCCACCGAAGGCGCGGGTGAACGCCGCCCCGAAGGCCTCGGTGCCGCTCAACGACAGGCTCACCGTCACCCAGTTGCTCTCTTGGCTGACCTGCAGGTCGTGGCACCAGCTCGCGCCGTCGTCGAGGTCGCCCGGGCCATCCGGGAAACGCCGCTCGGCCCAGGCCAGCACCGCCTGCGCCTCGGCGTGCACCTCGGCGTGGCGCTCGGCCGAGGTCGACGCCAGGGCGTCGAAGGTGTGCACGCCGTCCGTGTCGGTGCTGGCGTCGAAACTCAGGAAGGCGAGGTCGGGCGGGGGAGCAGGCATGGGGCGAATTTGTACCACCCCGTGGCCCACCTGCCCTCAATTTGCCGCCAGCCTGGGCCGATATCCACCCATGGCTTCTGAACCGACCCCCACCCCCTCTGCCGAGCCCGCTGCGCCGGCCGCCCCGGTTTTGCTCGATCCGGCCGTCAAGCGCGGTTGGTTGCGCGCCACGCGCGTGACCGTGGTGCTGACCGTGGTGTTCTGTCTGCTCCTGACGGGCTTGCGCTGGCTGGACGCACAACGACAGGCCCGAGCGGTGGGCGCTGCCGTGGTCAACCTGGTCGATGCCGCCCAGGGTGTGACGTCTGTCACGCAACCGGTGGTCGCCGCCGCCGTCGAGCCGCAGGTGTCGGTGCAGTCGGTGGCCCATTGCCCTGCCAACACCCCGGGGCAGTGCGAAACGCTTTTTGCCCGCGACGGCGCCACGGCCTGCGCGACGGGCTTCAGCCTGACCACCCTGTGCACAGCCGTGCCTTCGCTTTCGCGACCGGAAGACGCCGTTCGGGTGGGCTTTGCCTTGGGGGCCACCTGGCTGGCCGCGGCCGAGCAGGCCGTTGCCTGTCTGGTGCTCATGGTCGGGGTGTTGCTGGCCTTTGCCCGGGTGCGCACCTCGCGGGCCTCGTCGGCCACCAGCCAGGCGTCGGCGCCGGCCGAGGGCGCCGCCCCAGGGGGAGGGCCCAAGTCCAACGAGCGCGATGCGCTCACGGGCCTGCTCAACCGTGTGGCCTTCGAGGCCGCCCTCAAGCGCCACAACGAGGCCGAGAACCTCAGCGCCCTTGAAGTCGATGGCTGCCTGATGTACTTCGACCTCGACCGCTTCAAGCTCATCAACGACACCTATGGCCACATCGCCGGCGACACCGTGCTGCGCACCGTCTCGCAACGCCTGCGCTACACCCTGGGTGGCGGGGTGCTGATCGGTCGCCTGGGGGGTGACGAGTTCGCCGCCCTGATCACCGATGTGTCCTCGAAGGGCAACATCGAAACCATCTGCCGCGTGCTCATCGAGCAGGTCTCCAAGCCCATTCCCATCGACGATGTCAAGGAATGGGTGGGCCTGAGCATCGGGGCCTACATGATCAAGCGAGGCACGCTGACGGTGGGCGAGATGCTGCACCGCGCCGACCTGGCCATGTACGAGGCCAAGCGCGCCGGCCGCGGGAGGCTGGTGTTCTATCACGAGTCCATGGAAGACTCGGCCCGCAGCCGCGCCCAGATCCAGGGTGAGCTCAAGCAGGCCATCGATGCACGCCAGTTCTTCCTGGTCTACCAGCCGCAGTTCGACGGCAAGGACCAGATCCGTGGTGTGGAAGCCATGGTGCGCTGGCGTCACCCGGTGCGTGGCCTGATCCCGCCGGATGAGTTCATGTCGATCGCCGAACAGAGCGGCCTCATCGTGCCGCTGGGCAAGCACGTCATCGGCCTGGTCTGTGAAGACCTCGTGAACCTGCGCAAGGAGGGCCTGGTGCTGCCTTACGTCAGCCTCGACGTCTCGATGCGGCAACTGGCCGACAAGGCCCTGGTCGAGGACCTGCAGGAAACCTTGCAACGCCACGGCCTCACCGCCGCCGACCTCGAGTTCGAGGTGACCGAAGGCACGACCATGGTCGGTCAGGTCAGCAAGGAAAACGCCACGCTGCGCCAGTTGCTGTTCTTCAATCTGCCCACGCTGCTGACCTGGGCGCGCATCGTCGCCATCCCGCTCATCGTCGGCATCTATGCGCTCGACCTGCCCGCCGCCCATGCCAACCTGATCGCCACGGTGCTCTTCATCGTGGTGGCCTTCACCGACTGGCTGGACGGCTGGCTGGCGCGCCGGCTCAACCAGACCTCGTCCTTCGGCGCCTTCCTGGACCCGGTGGCCGACAAGTTCCTCGTCTGCGCGTCGCTGCTGATCCTGGTGCAGCTCGGCCGCGTGCATGCCATCCTGGCGCTGATCATCGTCGGCCGCGAGATCGCCATCTCGGCCCTGCGCGAGTGGATGGCGCAGATCGGCGCGTCGGCCAGCGTGGCGGTGCACATGCTGGGCAAGGTGAAGACGGCCGCGCAGATGGTGGCCATCACCTTCCTGCTCTACGACGGCCGTCTGGCCGGCGCGATCGACACGCGCGCCTGGGGCACGGTGCTGCTGGTCATCGCCGCGGTGCTGACCATCTGGTCCATGGTCTATTACCTGCAGCGCGCGCTGCCGGCCATCCGCCGCTCCGCGGCCGGTCGCTAAAGCGGCGGATACCGGCCAGCTTCCCAGGGCAAGCGGGCCAGGCACGGCGGCATAGAATCGGCGCCGCATTTGCGCCCGCAACCGGCCGTCCTGTGCCGTCACGTGCGGCCCGCACACCGGTGCGCAACTCCGTTCAAGTCGTAGCCGCGCGCCCCGCGCGGTGTCCAAAGAGGGTTTCTTCGTGAACAAGTCCGAGCTGATCGAACACATTGCCAAGCAGGCCGACATTTCCAAGGCGGCCGCCGCGCGCGCGCTGGACGCCGTGATCGGCGGCGTGAAGGTCACGCTGAAGAAGGGCGGCAGCGTGTCGCTGGTCGGCTTCGGCACCTTTGCCGTGACCAAGCGCGCCGCGCGCACCGGCCGCAACCCGCGCACCGGCGATCCGGTCAAGATCAAGTCGGCCAAGATCCCCAAGTTCCGTCCGGGCAAGGCGCTCAAGGACGCGCTGAACTGATCTCTTGTTTTCGTCACCGGTTTCGGCCGGGTGCTTAGCTCAGCTGGTAGAGCGGCGCCCTTACAAGGCGTAGGTCGGCGGTTCGATCCCGTCAGCACCCACCAGGCCCCGCAGCAGCGGCGGGGCGGCGGCAAGGTCGGTGGCCCAGGCCCCTCCAGCGGGCCTCTCCAGGCAAGGCGGACCCCGGTTCGCCTTCGCTACTTCTTGAGCCAGGCGTGCGCCTCCAGCGGCACGTGTGAGGTCCTCCGATGTTCAGTTTCGTGCGCAACAAGACGCGAGTGGTGCAGGTCGTGATGTTCGTCCTGCTGGCCCTGATCGCGGTGTCATTCGTCCTGGGCGGACTGGAGGGCTTCCTGCAGTTCCGCAGCAAGGACAAGGGCCTGGCCCACGTGGCCGGCCAGCCGATCACGCAGTCGGAGTTCGACAACGCGCTGCGCCAGCAGGCCGACGTGGTGCGCCAGCAGATGCCCGGCATCGGCGCGGCCTTCTTCGACACGCCCGCCTTCAAGCAGCGCGTGCTCGACGACCTCATCCGCCAGCGCGTGCTGCTGCATGCGGCGCAGGACCTGCGCCTGGTCACGCCCGATGCGCGCCTGGCTCGCCTGATCGTCTCCGACCCGCAGGTCGCTCCCTACATCAAGCCCGACGGCAAGTGGAACACCGAGCTGCTGGCCGCCGAGGGCCGCGACCCGCTGACCATCGAGGCCCTGCTGCGCCAGCAGTACTCGCTGCGTCAGGTGCTGGCCGGCATCGCCGACACCGGCATGGTGCCGCAGGCCGCCAGCCGCGTTGCGCTAGACGCCGTCTTCCAGCGCCGCGAGGTGCAGATCGCCCGCATCGACGCCCAGCCCTTCGCGGCCCAGGTGCAGCCCACCGAGGCCCAGCTGCGCGCCTACTACGACGCCCCGGCCCATGCCGCGCAGTTCCAGGCGCCCGAGCAGGCCAGGGTGGAGTACTTGGTGCTGGACCAGGCCTCGCTCAAGAGCGGCATCAAGCTCGCGGCCGAGGACGTCAAGGCCTACTACGAGCAGAACGCCGCCCGCTTCGCCTCGCCCGAGGAGCGCCGTGCCAGCCACATCCTCGTCAAGGTGGATTCGTCAGCCACGCCGCAGCAGCGCCAGGCCGCGCAGGCCAAGGCCGAGTCGCTGCTGGAGCAGGCCCGCAAGGCGCCGGCCTCCTTTGCCGAGCTGGCCAGGAAGAACTCCGACGACGTCGGCTCCGCACCCAACGGCGGCGACCTGGACTGGTTCGGCCGCGAGGCCATGACCAAGCGCTTCGAGGAGGCTGCCTTCGCCCTCAAGCCCGGGCAGATCAGCGACGTGGTGGAGACCGAATTCGGCTACCACATCATCCAGCTCACCGGCGTGCGCGGCGACGAGCACCCCATCGACGTGGCCCTGCAGGCGCCCGTCGAGCGCCGAGAAGCCGAATTGCTCCCCCGCGTCGTCGCGCGTGCGCAACTCGAAGCCCGCCGCGCGCAGCCATCCGACCATGCAGTCCTCGATGACGTGGCCGCGATCGAAGACGCGCAGCAGGCGGCCGTCGGTCTCGCGACCCGGATCGACCGGGGCGTCGGCAAACTCGTACTGCAGCGCGCGCTCGCAGGCGACCCCGAGGCGCGAGGCGCCCAGGTAGGTGCGGCGAGGCTGCGCCGCGCGAGACTGCTGCAGCCCGGCGTCGATCAGCGCCGTGATCTGACCCGACAGGCTCTTGGAGGCGTTGAAGTCCATCATCGCCGCGCCTCCTTGGGTGCTGCCGTGCGTGCCGTCTGCGCTTGAGCCTTCGGCTCCTCCCACGGCAGATCGTCCTCGAGGTCGGCGAACGGGTCGGACACCGGGTCTTTCAAGCCCCGCACCGGCGGGTACTTGGTCGCTTCGTGGTGCTCGACCATCGCCTCCGTGTAGCAGGTGACGATGGCGTCGATCACCTGGAGCGCCTCGGCCTCGGAGTAGTCGCCCAGCGGCTTGTCGAAGCCGATGCGTTCTGCCGCCGCGCCGAAGGCCTTGAGGCACTTCTTCATCGCGGCCAGTTCGACGTCAGACGGATCGATCATGGCCACCTCCGTCTTGGGCGTGTGTCCTTCCTGCACGCGCAGCCAGTGGCCGTAGAGCGCATGAAACACCTGCTGGCAACGCCGCGAGCAGAACACCCAGTCGATCGGATAGCGCCGGGCATCGCCCACCGGATGCCGAAGGTCCGAGTGGCCGTAGCCGCGCGCCTGTCGTTTGCAGACCCAACACTTCACTGACCCTCCTCTCACTGCGCCCAGGCCGGCTTGCCCGGCACGGCGGGGCGTTGCGGGTTGACGGGCGGCGTCGTGCGCGGCGGGGTTGCTGCGGCGGGTGCGCCGGTGGAACCACTGCCGGGGTTCTTCGGCGGCAGCCCCATCAGGCGGGCGTAGTCCGGGTGGTCGGGCTCGACGGCGTTTCGGATGACGTTCTTCAACTCGCCGCGGCCGTCCTTCTCGACGTCGATGCGGGCCGCAAACTCGATGCCGTCGAGCTCGTGGAAGCCCTGGATGCGACGCGCGGCGGCGGCCTGCGGGCTCATGTCCTGGGGATGGACATTGCGGGCGGAATTGAGCACGGCGCGCACGAAGCTGCGCCCCATCTGGCCCCAGGCCGGGCCCTTCGCGCTGTGCAAGCCGATGTTCGACCACAGCTTGCGCCGGGCGTACTCGCCCTCCAGCACCACGAACTCGGCCGCCAGATACACCGAGCCAGTTTCAAAGCTCTGCGTGGCGTAGCCGCCGGTCCAACCCTGGGCCGGGTCATCAAAGCCCCCGGGCTTGAGGGTCATGCGCACGCGGGCGAGCGTGCCCTTGGGGATCAGGTCGAAGTGCTGCTGCTGTTCGGCGTCGTTGAAATCGGACCAATGGGTCATGGCTTACTCCTGGGATGCAGTGGGGGATGGCGGGATTCGAGTGGCGGCGGCGCACTTGTCGATCAGCGCGCGCAGGTTCGGCGGCTCCAGCAACTCGAGCTGGCCGGAGCGGTCCTTGGCCGGGACGCCGTAGGGGTTCACCGTGTGGCAGACGAAGGCGCGGTAGGACGAGCCGTCCTCGGCCTTGATCTCGGCCAAGGTGACGACTTCATCGACGATGCCGGGCAGTTCCGCCGCGGTCTTGGCGCCCTCGATCTGCGGCACGAAGACCTTGCGGTTGAAGTCGTCCAGGCGCTCGTCGAGGATGGCCACGAACACCACGTGCTTGCCGCGCGCGTGCTGCAGGTGGGTCAGCGCCCCGATGAGTTCCGAGCCGAGCAGGCCGTAGGCGCCCCGGGTGTCGGGCTTGCCGGTGCGCTCGCTGTAGGCCTGCGGCTGGGTCTTGGCCCAGACGAGCGCCAGGCGCGCGAGTACCGTGATCGAGTCGACGAAGTAGGTGTCGTACTTGGCGAGTTGACCGGGATCGCCGTAGCGCTCGCACACATGCCGGTAGTGCGCCTCGGAGAACGGCGCGTCGGCGGGCAGCGCCGGGTTCGGGCCGGCGAGGAACACCACGAGATCGCGGAACTCCGGCCAGGTGCTCGGGCGCACGCAGTCGCCGCGCCAGTCCTTGACGGCCAGATCCCCGGCCTCGAGGTCGACGAACAGGGTCGAGGCTTCGGGCAGGGTCTTCAACTGGCTGGTCTTGCCGATGCCGCTCTTGCCTAGAAGCACGAGCTTCACGCCCTGCTTCTCGCGCAGCCGCTGGTCGGCGGTGATGATGGGGAGGGCCATCACGCCACCTCCTTCAGCACTTCAGCGACGGCGGGGTTCCAGAGGATCTGGTAGCCGGAGTGCCCGTTGCGGGAGTAAGGCATCGCCTCGGCCCAGGCCTCGCCGGCCTCGGTCAGTTCCCACTCGTCGCGTTCGTTGCGCAACTGCAGGCCGTGCGCGGCCAGACGCTGGTTGGTGGCCTTGGCCGACAGGCCGAGCAGCCTGCCGAGCTGGGTGGCGTTGAGCGAGCAGATCGCCTCGTTCGCGGCGGTGTCCCTGGCAGGAAGGGCGCGGCGCAGCGTCTCGACCGCCAGGCCCGTGTTCTCCTGGATGCAGGTGAGCGTGGCCGCCATCGCGATGCCGGGTTTGACCCCCGGCACCTTGGCCACGGCCTCGCCGATCAGCAGGAGGGCGGTGACGCGGTCCTGGGTGGGCGCGGGCAGTGCCGGGCGTGCACTTGGCACCGTGTAGCTGCCCGTCTTGCGGATCGCCGGCAGCACCTCGTGTGTCACCCAGCGCTTGAAGTGCTTGGCCTCGCGCTTGCGGCTACCCAGCACCAGGCTGTAGAGGCCGGGCTCGTTGACGACGTTGACCTGGTCATTGCCGCGCGAGATGCCCTGAATTGAGATCAGGGCTTGCTCGTCAGGGTCCAGTCGCGCCAGGGCGCGGGTGGTGTTCGGCAGTTCAAGAACCGCGCACACATCCGCCGCGACGAACCACGGTTCGCCTTGGGCATCCGTGACGACCCGGACCGGACGGCCTTCGAAATCAAACGGGATCAGTTCGGTGCTCATGGATCACTCCTCCGAGACGAGGGCCAGCCGGAACGTGGGCTTGCCGGGCTTGACGGTGCGGGCGGCCTCGAACCCGGCGCGCAGTGCCGGCGGCCAGTTGGAGAAGCGCGATTCCGAGACGGAGTACTCGACGTCCAGGTAGTCCTCGACCTTCTCGCCGGCGGCGGCGATGCGCCGGGCGATGGCGGCCAGTTGCACCTGGTCCCAGGACACGCGCTTCGGGACATCGACCGTCACGCGCAGCGGTCCGTCGTTCAGGTGCACGACGCCGAAGTCCTTGCCGGCCTCGAGGCGTGCAGCACGGGCCTGCTCGCCGTAGGCGGCCTCCAGCGCGGCGTCGAACTTCGCGCGGGCTTGCTTGAGCCAGGCGAGCGCTTCGTCCAGGTGGCGGCTGATCTCCGCCTTCTGGGCGGGCGGAAGCGCGGCGAGCTGGCCGACGGACATCGCGGCGATGTCGGCGGGGTAGAGGGTCAAATCGCTCATCGCATCCCCCTTCAGCGCGCCGCGCGCTCGGAGGTCGAGTCGTGCAGGGCGCCACGCTCGAACTCGATGACCGACTCCAGGGGGTAGCCGACGCGCTTGGACAGCTTCAGGTAGCGCGGGCCCCGCCCTTCGCTGCGCCAGCGCTGCAGGGTCTTGGGGCTCAGGCCCCAGCGCTGCGCGAGCTCGTTCTCGTTGAGGACCCGACGGTCGCCGGGAGACAGGCTGTTGATCGCATCGACCGGCGACCGGGTGATGGTGCTTGCCGTTGTCGGCATGGAAGCCTCCTATGACGCTGTTGAGGAACAGGTGTCATTGCAGGCTTCGGGTGGCGAACATACGAGGGACGCAATGGCGAACCACGCGCAAACTTCGGGTTCGCCAATCCGCACGCGTCCATGCCAAAACGGCGAGCACGCGGCTCGCCGTTCTTGGGGACAGGGGGATGGTCAGCGGCCCACATCGGCGCAACTGACGGAACTGGCCGGCACCATCGCGCATCGCGTGTGCCGGCACCTGACGCGCAAAGGCTGGCTGGAAGGCGAGGACGAATCCGTGTTTCTGTCCGACAGCGCGGGTAGCGACGACGGCATGGACGCGCTGCGGATGAGTTCGATCACCTACCGCATCGCCACCGGTCGCGACGCTGGCCGCAAGGTCGTCACCCTGAAAACGCTACCCGGTGATGCGGGTTCTCTGGACGGCGACGCCGGCAAGGTCGGCGGCTTCTCGCTGCATGCCGGCGTGGCCGCGGAAGCACACGAGAGCCACAAGCTCGAAAAGCTGTGCCGCTACATCACGCGCCCGGCGATCAGCGAGCAGCGGCTATCGATCTCATCGCAGGGTAGGGTGCGGTATCAGCTCAAGACGCCGTGGCGCAATGGGACCACGCATGTCGAATGGGATGCGGTGGACTTCATCGCCAAGCTGGCGGCACTGGTCCCGCCGCCACGCGCGCATCTCACCCGCTTCCACGGCGTATTCGCCCCGAACGCGAATCTGCGCGCGCAGCTGACGCCCTCGGGGCGCGGCAGGCGGCCTGCGAGCGATGCAGTGCCGGTGGACGTCAGCGCCCACGACGAGCCGCGCAGCCCCGAGCAGAAGCGCCGTGCGATGAGCT
This sequence comes from Tepidimonas sp. HKU78, assembly GCF_049860815.1. NCBI lineage: Bacteria > Pseudomonadati > Pseudomonadota > Betaproteobacteria > Burkholderiales > Tepidimonas > Tepidimonas sp. HKU78. The sequence goes on along the minus strand of NZ_CP187547.1, from coordinate 2,276,746 downwards.
GGGCGCAACGGCTCAAGCGGGTCTTTTCCATCGACATCACCACCTGCGCCCACTGCGGCGGCGCGGTACGGATCGTCGCCAGCATCGAGGAACCCACCGCCATCCGCGCCATCCTCGCCCACTTCGAGAAGCACGGCGCGCTGGAGCAAGCGCACTACCGGCCCGCAGCGCGCGCCCCGCCGCCGGCCGCGTGACGAGGTGCCGGCCACTCAACCGGAAGCGAAAGCAGAATCCGATCCGATGCGGCCACGACCCCGCAGGGCTGCGCTCGGCCCTGTGCCGGGATTCGGTGAGAAATGGCTACGCACTGAGCCGCTGCGTGGCCCCGCGATGTCGAAAACCCACGCATGAACCCCCGATCTGTGCCCGATCTGTGCCCAAAGCGGCGCTTGCGCGGCCGCTTCCTACCCGCCAGATTCGCAAAAAAGGGCGGTTGAACTTCCTATACCCTTCGCGTTTCCCTTTCGACCCACCGGCCACCGCGTCGAGAACCGAGGACATCGCCCATGACCGACCCGCTTCGCATCGACATTCCCCTCGTCCTCCCCGAGGTGACCGACGCAGCCGATCGCTGTGTCGGCCGGCTGCTCGCCGACCTGCAGGCGCGAGAGGGCGTTTCTAAGGCGCACGTCGTTGCGGCGAGCGAGTCCGCGCCCCCACAACTGTGCGTGCATTACGACCCGTCGGTGCTGACGCTGCCGCGGATCCGTCAGCTGGTGATCGCCGCAGGCGCGCAGGTTTCGGCGCAGTTCGGGCACGCGATCTGGCATGTCGGTGCGCCGCACGCCCGGCGGGCGCGTTCGCTTACCGAGCACCTGCGGTCGATCCCGGGGGTGTTGGATGGCGCGGTCAGCGCGAGCGGCGTGGCGCGCGTGGAGTTCGATCGAACCGTCAGCTCGGAGGAGGCCATCCGCGCAGAACTCGAGCGCCTTGCAGGCGCGACTGGCGTGGCAGCTACGACCGCAGGGGGTCGGGGCGCCGGGATCGATGAGTCGGCGCATGGCGGGCGCGGCACGCGGGATGGGCACTCCGATCAAGCGGCGCCCGATGAACGCGACCAGCACGGCAAGGGCGACGAGCACGGCCATTCCCACGGCGACGGCGGCTTCTGGTCGGGGACGGAGTTGCGCTTCGCGCTGGCGTGCGGCGTGCTACTGCTGATCGGGTTCCTGCTCGAGCGCTTCGCGACGGTGCCGACGTGGATCCCGCTCGCCGCCTACGTCGGTGCCTATGGGTTCGGCGGCTGGTTCACGGCGCGCGAGGCGCTCGACAACCTGCGAATGAAGCGGTTCGAGATCGACACCCTCATGCTCGTTGCAGCGGGGGGCGCGGCCGCGCTCGGTGAGTGGGCGGAGGGCGCCCTCCTGCTGTTTCTCTTCAGCTTCGGGCATGCCCTCGAGCATTACGCCATGGGGCGCGCGAAGCGGGCGATCGAGGCGCTGGCCGAACTCGCGCCGCGGACCGCGACCGTGCGGCGTGGCGGGGCCTTGGTCGACATCCCCGTGGAGGAGCTCGCGCTCGGCGACGTCGTGGTCGTCAAGCCCAATTCCCGCCTGCCGGCCGACGGCTTCATCATCGCCGGCGACAGCAGCATCGACCAGGCGCCGGTGACCGGGGAGAGCATTCCGGTCGACAAGCGTGCAGTCCCCGACCCGGCAGCGGCCCGCGCCAATCCGGACGGCATCGATGCCGCGCACCGCGTCTTTGCGGGCACGATCAACGGAAGCGGCGTCATCGAGATCGAGGTCACGCGCAAGTCCAGCGACAGCGTGCTGTCGAAGGTGGTCCGAATGGTCAGCGAGGCGGAGACGGAGAAGTCGCCGACGCAACGCTTCACCGACCGCTTCGAGCGCGTCTTCGTGCCGGCGGTGCTCGTGCTGGCGGTGCTGTTGCTGTTCGCCTGGGTGGTGGTGGACGAACCGTTCCGGGACAGCTTCTATCGCGCGATGGCCGTGCTGGTGGCGGCCAGCCCGTGCGCTTTGGCGATCGCGACGCCCAGCGCCGTGCTGTCCGGCATCGCCCGCGCAGCGCGCGGCGGCGTGCTGGTGAAAGGCGGGGGACCGCTGGAGAACCTCGGATCCGTGTCGGCCATTGCGTTCGACAAGACCGGCACGCTGACCGAGGGGAAGCCTCGCATCACCGATGTGGTCCCAGCCAGCGGCGTGGACCCCGCCGAGCTGCTCCGCGTCGCGGTCGCGGTCGAGAGCCTCAGCGATCATCCGCTGGCTCGCGCGATCGCGACCGACGGGCGCGCACGCCTCGGCGGCGCCGACGTGCCCCCGGCCACCGACCTCGAAAACCTCATTGGCCGCGGCGTCAAAGCGCAACTCGCGGGCGAAACGGTCTACATCGGCAAGGCCGAGATGTTCGGCACGGATGGGATCGCGCCGCTGTCGGACGAGATGGCCGCCGCGATTGCCGCGCTTCGGGAGCAGGGGCGCACCAGCATGGTCGTGCGTCGCGGCCGCGACGACCTCGGCGCGATCGGCCTCATGGATACGCCCCGCGAAGCAGCCAGGGCGGCGCTCGCTCGGCTCAAGGCGATGGGCATCCGGCGGATGATCATGATCTCCGGCGACCATCAGAAGGTGGCCGAGGCCATCGCCCGGGAGGTCGGGCTGGATGAGGCCTGGGGCGATCTGATGCCACAGGACAAGGTCGAGGCGATCAAGAAGCTGAGGGCCGAACAGAAGGTGGCTATGGTCGGCGACGGCGTCAACGATGCGCCCGCCATGGCTAGCGCGACCGTGGGCGTGGTGATGGGCGCCGCCGGGTCCGACGTGGCGATGGAGACCGCCGACGTCGCACTGATGGCCGATGACCTGTCGAACCTGCCGTTCGCGGTCGGGCTCAGCCGGAAGACCCGCGCGATCATCCTGCAGAACGTGTACGTGAGCCTCGGCATCGTCGCCGTTCTCGTTCCCGCCACGATCTTCGGATTGGGCATCGGGCCCGCGGTAGCGGTGCACGAGGGCTCCACGCTGCTGGTCGTGTTCAATGCGCTGCGGTTGCTTGCCTATCGGGAGGCCGCTCGATGAGCCGGCGAGGCGGATACGTGCCGCACTCGGCCCTTCGAATGGCGTCGGGCCGGCGAGCCTGCCCGCACGGCTGCCCGATGAACCGGGCGGTGTCATGAACATGCCCACCGACCTCACGGCTGCACTGGCGGCGGAGTTCGCTATGCCCGGCGCTTCGGTCATCCTAGAAACGGCAGTTGGATGCGCCCGAGCGTGCCGTGATGGGCGCGTCAGGCAAGGCGTGAGGACGCGGCAGGCCCGTGCCTGCGAGGACGAGCAACGCCGCATGGCGCGACCAGCGCGGTGCGATCGGGTGCATAGCGCGCTCACCCAACAGGTGAACGCGACCGAAGCCGTGAAAGTCAGCATTCATGCAGGTTGCCCAAGGATAGCGAGCGGTCAACTGCCGTTTCTAGGGTCATGCTGGTCAGCAGCCTTCGACTGCTGCTGGCGGCGGTGCTCGGCGGCGCCATCGGGTACGAGCGCGAGAAGAAGGAGCGATCGGGAGGGCTGAAGACTCACATCCTGGTGTCCGTTGGTTCGGCGCTGTTCGTGATGGCGCCGCTCTACGCAGGCGTTTCGCAGGCCGACAACACGCGGGTCGTCCAGGGCGTGGTGTCGGGTATCGGTTTCCTCGGCGCCGGCGCGATCCTCAAGCTGCAGCGGGACATGCGTGTCGAAGGGCTGACCACCGCGGCGAGCATCTGGCTCACCTCGGCGATCGGCGTCGCTGCCGGGCTCGGCAATGCGCTCCTGGCGATCATCGCCACGGGCGTGGCTCTGTTCGTGACCGCCGTGATTCCGCGCCTGGTCCCCGATGGCGGCCGGAAGTGAGTGCGGTGGACAGGCGACAAGCGACGTGACGGAGGAAGCGATCCATGGGTAAGGCATGTTGCGGGCCCGGGCCCGACGTCGAACGCCTGCAGGCGGAGCAGCGGCGGGCGCTCAAGATCGTGCTCGCGATCAATGCATCTACCTTCGCGATGATGCTGGTCGCGTCGCTGGCGAGCGGATCGGTGTCCCTGTTGTCGGGTGGGCTGGACAACCTGGGCGATGCGCTGACGTACGGCGCAAGCCTCGCTGTCGTCGGCCGCCCGGCCCCCTGGAAGGCGCGAGTCAGCCTGCTCAAGGCGGCGTTGATTCTCGCTGCGGCAATGGGCGTCGCCGTCCAGCTCGCCATCCGCATCGGCGAGCCCTCGGCCCCGGCACTGGACACGATGTCCGTGGCGGCCGTACTGAACCTGGCGGCGAACGTCTATTGCCTGCGACTGCTCACACCCTTCCGGCATGGCGACATCAACATGGCGTCGTCCTGGGAGTGCTCCCGCAACGACGTGATGGAAGGCGTCGCCGTTCTGCTGACGGCGGGCGCGGTCTGGCTGACCGGCTCCGGATGGGCGGACATCGTGGTCGCCGCCGCGCTGCCGCCGGCGACGGCAACGCGATCCAGGCGCGGATCAAGCAGATCAAGGCGCAGATCGAGGAGACCACCTCCGATTACGACCGCGAGAAGCTGCAGGAGCGCGTGGCGAAGCTCGCCGGCGGCGTGGCGGTGATCAAGGTCGGCGCCGCGACGGAAGTCGAGATGAAGGAGAAGAAGGCGCGCGTCGAGGACGCGCTGCACGCGACCCGCGCGGCGGTCGAGGAAGGCATCGTGCCGGGCGGCGGCGTGGCGCTGCTGCGCGCGCGTGCGGCCATCGCCGAGCTCAAGGGCGCCAACGAGGATCAGAATCACGGCATCCAGATCGCGCTGCGCGCGATGGAAGCGCCGCTGCGCGAGATCGTCACCAACGCCGGCGAGGAGCCGTCCGTCATCGTCAACAAGGTGAAGGAAGGCACCGGCAGCTTCGGCTACAACGCGGCCACCGGCCAGTTCGGCGACATGCTCGAGATGGGCATCCTCGACCCGACCAAGGTGACCCGCACCGCGCTGCAGAACGCCGCCTCGATCGCCGGCCTGATGATCACCACCGAGGCGATGGTCGGCGAGCTGCCGAAGAAGGACGAGAAGGCCGCCGGCGCCGGCATGGGCGGCATGGGCGACATGGATTTCTAAGCCCCGCGATCCATCAAGCAAGACCACAAAGCCCGGCCTCGTGCCGGGCTTTGTGCGTTCTGGCGTCCGAGGCGGGAGACTTCCTACCCGCCCCGCGGCAATGTCTGACGCGAAGATCAGAAAACGCCGATATGAACGCGTGCTCGCGGGCGCAACCCTGAGCAGCCGTCCCTGCAACGGAGCGCTGCGTGCCGCGCCTGACCGCACCCCGGCGGCAGGCCGAGGTGTGCGCGCCACTGCCGGCCGCCCACGCCGCTGCGCGTTACGCGCGCCACCTGCCCGAGCGCACGCTGCTGTATTCGCTGGTGCAGGCGCATTGGCCGGACTTTCTCGCGCGTCTTGAGGCCGAAGACCGCCCGCTGCCCGAGTATGTGCGCGAGGAGTTCGATGCCTACCTGCGTTGCGGCGTGCTCGAGCACGGCTTCCTGCGCGTGGTCTGCGAGCACTGTCGTGCCGAGAGGCTGGTGGCGTATTCCTGCAAGAAGCGCGGCTTCTGCCCCAGCTGCGGGGCGCGGCGCATGGCCGAGAGCGCGCGGCACCTGGTGGACGAGGTGTTCGGCCCGCGGCCGGTGCGGCAATGGGTGCTGAGTTTTCCGTACCCGTTGCGCTTCCTGTTCGCCAGCAAGCCTGAGGCGATCGGCCCGGTGCTGGGCATCGTGCATCGTGTGATCGCCGGTTGGCTTGCCGATCAGGCCGGCGTGCCGCGGGATACGGCGCAATGCGGTGCGGTGATCCTGATCCAGCGCTTCGGCAGCGCGCTGAATCTCAACATCCACTTCCACATGCTGTGGCTCGACGGCGTGTACGAGGACACCACCGAGCGTCCGCAGCGCAAGCCGCGCCTGCACCGCACCCGTGCGGCCGGTCACTGGGCCGGTGGCGGAAAACCCAGCAGCCGGCGCTGTTCGGCCCAGTCGCGGGGCAGCAGATCGTGCCGGCCACGCAGGGTCTGCAGGTTCAGATGGCGGGGCTGGCGCCCGTCCAGGATGGCCTCGACGATGTCGGGGGCCAGCAGGGTCAGGCGCAGCACCTCGGCCACCCAGCCGGGCTCCAACTTCAGGGAGCGTGCCAGCTCGGTCGTCGTGGGATAGCGCCCCTCGTCGAGCAGTCGCTTCCAGTAGAAGGCCTTGCCCAGCGTCTTGATCATCGGCGCATCCAGGCCGCCCATGGCTGCGGCTGCGGACTCGGGCGTCGGCGGGATCAGGAGCTTGCGGTTTTGCCGGCGCTTGATCGTCAGGGGCACCAGGGTCACCCGCTGCCCGTCGCTGACGTAGCTGCGCGCGTCGTTGCCGACCTCGACCCGGATCGCGCGGCGGCGGGAGTTCGGCGTCGGATCGGGAGGCGAGCGGGTCATGCCAAGACCTCCTCGGCGCTCGCGCGGCACTCGCCGACCAAGGGATGCGCGCCGATCTCGGGCCCCAATCCCAGCCAGCCGTCCTCGCGCCAGAGGATGTCGAGTCCGTGCTCATGCAGTTGGACCCGCTCGATCAGCAGCCGCGCGATGCGTTGCTGCTCGGCCGGGAACAACTGCGCCCACACGTCGCCGATGCGTCGCATCGCCACCACCACCTGCGCCTCATCGAGGGCGGCACCGGCCGGGTGGCGCTGGCACGCCCGCCAGGTGCCGATCAGCACCTCCGGCGCCGAGAGCGCCGCGTGGATCTGCGTCAGCACCGCGTTCTCGATCTCGGCCGCGGGCAGGTGGCCGACGTCCGGGGCGTCCGGCGCCAGGCTCGCGCCCGCGTTGCGGCGCTTGTGCAGGTAGGGGACGTAGTAGCGGTAGGTGTAGGGTTCCGGACGATTGCATAGATCCTTCGCGTCGTGCACTCTTCGTTAGTTGTAGGGTTCCGGACGATTGCATAGATCCTTCGCGTCGTGCACTCTTCGTTAGTCGCGCAGTGATGCGAGAGCTGATCGACAACCTCCGGAGCGCTCAACCATGATTATTCGCCTACACAAAAACGCCACCACAACCCCCGCCACCCGCGCCTACATCGTCGTCCCTGAAAAATTCATTTTCACGCCGCCCTTAGCCGCAGCTGGGCAGGGTTGGCGCCACTGGTCTCGGTTGGCCGCCGCTGGGCGAGCCACCGGCCGATGAGGCGCACGGCCGCAATGAGGCGCAAAAAAGCTCGCCTCAAGAAGGGCACGCCCTTGTTGGCGATCATGCGCAGCAGCCAGCGGATGTTGTAGCCCGCCGCGCACAGCACCGCGTGCAGCCGGTCACCCTGCTCGCCCTTGAGGTGGCACCTGTCCATGCGGTGATCCTGCTTCAAGTGCCCGATGACCGGCTCGATGGCCTGGCGGCGCTTGAGCAGTCTGCGCTCCTCGTGCGTCAGGCGCTTGATCTTGCCGCGGTGCACCAGGCGCACATCCGCAATGTCGGCCTCCACCCCGCGGTAGCCCAAGTCGGCATAGGCCGTGTTGGGCTTGATGCCGCTGTCCTGCATCAGGATCGTGGCCTGCTCCAGCTGCGCTTGCAGCGTGTGCCCGTCGTAGGGGTTGCCATGGAAGGCCCGGGCTCCGACGATGAGGCTGTGCTTCAGGGTGCTGGCAATGCCGACCTTGACGCCGAACTCGTAAGGGCAGCGGGCCTTGCCCTTGTTGATGCACTCCACCTCCGGCGCGTGCCAGGCGTAGAGCTTTCGAGTCCCGTCGGCGGTCTTTCGGTTGGCAGTCTGCGCCACCAGACGCGCTGCCTTGTTGAGGGTGTGGCCAAGAGCGCTCTGGATGGCCTGCCCCAGGCGGCTGGCCTTGCGCTCGATCTCCCGCTGCAGCCTGGCCACGATGGTGCGCTGACGCTTGATGACCCGGCGCATGCGCGCAAACTGCCGCGCGTGCGCATAGCGTCCTGCCTTGCGGGCCAGCTCCTTGCCTTCCTTGGCAAAGGTCTGCTTCAAGGCGATGCCGGCGGCCTTGGCCGCCTCCACCAGCTTGGTGCGTGCCGTCTCCAGCAGCCGGCTGTCGGTCGGATGGGCCACCGCCTTGGGTTGTACGGTGGTGTCCACCACCACGCGCTTGAGTTCCTGCGGCTTGATGAGTCCGGTTTCCACCGCCACGTTGATCGTCTGCGCCAGGAGTTCTTCCACCCCCTCCTCGCCCAGCAGCCGGCGAAACTTCACCAGCGTCGTGGCGTCACACGGCAGCCGGTCCTCGTAGTAGGCCAGACCCGAGAAGTACTGCCAGCGCGGCGTGTCGCGCCAACGCTCCACCACCCCTTCGTCCGACTCGTTGAAGGCGTGCTTCAGATACAGCAGCGCGATCATCACGCGCAGCGGCACGCGGGGTCGGCCTGCGTTGGACGCCCGAGCTGCGCGCACCGGAGATTCGCCAAAGAGGTCCAGATCGGGCATGGCCACCCCAGAGCGCGCTTTGCGCATGAACAGGTGCGACAGCCTTGCTTCCAACTCCTGCCACGGCATGCGTGAGGACAACACCGCCAGCGGATGGCGCAGGTCGATCATCTGATCGAGCCGGGCGCGGAAGAAGTCCTCGGTGGCGGGGCAGGCAAACATCGCAAAACTCCCAGAAAACGGCGCATCAGACCATCAAATCTGGGGGAAATTGTACTCGCAAACAGACAATAACACAAGAAAAATCATGAGGTTATGAATATTTCAGGGGCGACTACATCCAGTCCTCGTCCTTGTCGGTTGCGGCCTTGGCAGCCGAGTTGGGCGTATCCGAAGACACCATCCGCCGCTGGAAGCGTCGGGACTTTGTGGAAGATCGCCCGCATACCGCGCATCGTTTGCAGACGACGCTCACCCCGGCGCAGGAGCTTTTGGTGGTGGAGCTGCGCAAGACCCTCCAGCTACCCCTTGACGATCTGCTGGTGGTCACACGGGAGTTCATCAACCCCCGGGCCTCACGTTCTGGGCTGTATCGTCTGCTCAAGCGCCATGGCCTATCCCAACTGCCCAGTGAAGCCAAGGATGCGCCTGCTTCCAAGCCATTCAAGACCTACATGCCGGGCTACCTGCACATCGACGTCAAGTACCTGCCGCAGATGCCCGACGAACATCAGAGGCGTTATCTCTTCGTCGCCATTGACCGCGCCACCCGTTGGGTCTTCATCCAGATTAAGCCAAACAAGACCGCAGCCGCGGCCAGAAGCTTCCTGAAGGCCTTGCACAAGACCTGCCCGGTCAGAATCACGCACATCCTCACCGACAACGGCAAGGAGTTCACGGATCGCCTCTTCGCCTCAGGCGCGCGCGCACCGTCCGGGAAGCACGAGTTCGATCAGCTCTGCCAGGCCCTTGGCATCGAGCATCGCCTCACCAAGCCCAGACACCCTCAGACCAATGGCATGGTCGAACGCTTCAACGGCCGTATTGCCGAGGTCCTTGCCACCCATCACTTCAACAGCGCCGAGGACCTCGAGACTACCTTGACCCGTTATGTTTGGCTGTACAACCATCATTTACCCCAGAAGGCAATCGGACACATAACACCTCTGGAGGCCTTGAAAAAGTGGTACCCTCAACGCCCCGATCTTTTCATCTTCAAACCACGTAATCGTCCGGGACCTGACACGTAGATTCTACTCCGTGCAAGACGATTTCTGGCGCACAGGTTTGTTTGTCGCAATTGAATATCTCGTGTTGGGAATACGAGGATACTTACACCTGCCTCAAGCCCAACGCAATCAACTACTGCCAACCCTTGATCAATGCTGGTTGCTGGCAGACAAATTCAACATGTGCCCAGTGGGACAGCATCCTGGGCTCAGGCTGCATGAAATATACGCAGACCTATCGTTGTAGCGATCCGTCGCAACCAACGCCCCCGATGGCCACCCCAAACTGCCCCACTTGTGGCCGGTCAAACTGCTCCAGGCAGGACGGTCGAATTATGAGGCTTCAGGGCTGATGGCGATGCGCGCGGCGGCCTCCTTGAGGCGGTAGCTCTTGCCCTCGAATTCCAGCATCGCGCAGCGGTGCATCAGGCGGTCCAGGATGGTGGTGGCCATGGTGGCGTCGCCCAGATACTTACCCCAGTCCTGCACCACCCGGTTGGAGGTCACCACGATCGACCTGCGCAACTTGTAGCGCTGGTGCACGATGGCCTGCAACACCTCGGCGGCGTGCTCGCTGATGCGCCGCGCCAGGAACAGGTCATCCAGGACCAGCAGGTCGGGCTGCACCCACTCCTTGAGCAGTGAGCCCCGCTCGGTGGCATTGCCCAGCGCGTAGCGGCCAAACTCGGTGTCCGCCTCCAGATAGCGCACATCGTGACCGGCCAGCGTGGCCTGGTAGGCCACCGCCTTGGCCAAGTGGCTCTTGCCCGTGCCGGGCTTGCCCACGATCAGTGCATTGGCGCCCTCTGCGATGAACTTGAGCGTGTGCAGCTCAAAGCAGGCCGATCTGGGCAGCTTGGGGTTGAAGCGCCAGTCAAAGTCGGCCAGCGTGACCTTCTCATCCAGCCCCGAGCGCTTGTAGCGGCGCTCCATCAGGCGCGTTCGGCGCCGGTCCAGCTCGTCTTGCAGCATGGCGGCGAAGGTCTCCAGGAACGGCTCCTGGCTGGCCTGGGCCTGCATCACGCGGGTCGACAGGGTCTCGGCAATGCCCGAGAGGCGCAATTCGCGCAGCGCGCGTTCGATCTCGGCCAGGTTCATGCCAGGCTCCCCGGTGCGGTGGTGGTGGCAGCGGTGGTACTGGATACGGTTGCCGTGGCCGTGGCTGCGGCGTGCGCGAAGAGATCACCGTACTCATCGACATCGCGGATGAGCCCGTGCTGCTGGGTCAGCTCTGGGGTGGTGAGCACCGCGCCGTTGTCACCGCTGGCATGGGCTTCAATGGCGGCGAGCGCCTGGGCAAAAAGACCCTCGCTCAAAGCCAGCACGCGCTTGTAGCTGTAGATGCCCTGCTCCAGGGCCTGGGCACAGGCGGCGTTGACGCAGTGGGCCGGGTAGCGCCGCACCAGAGCCACGATGCCCCAGAGCTTGCGCTGCCCGACCCGCCCCTCGATGGCAAAGAGCAGCTCACACAGACGGGCCGCATGTTCGCCGATCTCGCTGGCCTGGCGCAGGATGTAGCGGGTCTCGCGCGAGGGGTTGAACACCCGCTCGTCCTGGGGCAGCACGACAGAGCCAGGACGCTCGGCCTTGGGGTGGGTGCGCAGCAGATCGCCCGTGCTGGCCTGACGGATCTCGATGCGCTGGGCGTAGATGCGCACCAGCACCTTCGATCCGATGGCCGCCGGGCGCGCGGCGTAGCTGCTGTGCGCGACGCGCACGCAACTGTCATCGCACACCGTGCGCTCGACCTCGCTGAAATACTGCATGCCCAACAGCGGCAGCGCCTTGAGGTAGGCGCGTTCTTCCTCGAACATGGCCTGCACCTGGCGCCGCTCGGTGCCGTGGATGCGCTTGGCCGCCCAGTTCTTCTCCCAGTGCGCCAGGAACTCGTTGTGGGCCTCGATGGACTCGAAGCGCCGGCCCTTCAAGGCCGTGGCCTGGGTGTGGCCGATAGCGTGCTCGACCGTGCCCTTGCGGTTGGGGTCGCGTACCCGGGCTGGGTCGGCCACCACATGGTAGTGCGCCAGGGTGGCAGCGTAGACCTTGTTGAGTTCGGGTTCGTACAGGTCGGGCGTGATGACGCCTTCCTTGAGGTTGTCCAGCACCACGTACTGGGGGCAACCACCAAAGAAGCGAAAGGCCCGCTCGTGCAGCTCGGCCCAGATCTGGTGGCTGGACTTCCAGACCACGCAGCGAAAGCTTGCCCGCGAGTAGCGCAGCGTGGCCACGAACAGGCGGGGTTTGCGGTACCGATCAGAACCCGGCACCCGGGTGGGAGCGCCTTCGCCGTAGTCGACCTGCATCTCCTCGCCGGGCAGGAAGCTCAGGCGGTCGAACTGCTCGGGCTCCTTCTGGCGCAGTCGGGCCACGAAGCGTTTGACGGAGTTGTACTGGCCGGCAAAGCCGTGCTGGTCGACCAGGTCCTGGAAGATGGCCATGGCGTTGCGCTTGAGACGCAACTGCGCCTGGATGAACTCACGGTGGGGTTCGCACAGGGAGGAAGCCAGTGGCGCAGGGGCAACAGCAGGAGCCGGTGGCCGGGGTGGGGCAGTTTGACTGGCCACCGCCTCAGAGCCGGTGGCCACCCCGGGGCAGTTTGCCCGTTCGGCCGCAAAGCGTTGCCGGTAGGCGCGGATGGTGTGACGGGAGATACCTGTGACCCGCTCGATCTCTCGCTGGCTGGCGTTGGCCTCCAGCAGCGTCCATATGGTGGTTTGCAAGTGTGGCTTCAAGACGTTCACTCCGGTGGTCCCCTCGTTGGTGAGGGGGTGAAAGTAACGTCCTGCCTGTCGGCCAGCGGGCGACCAACATGCCAAGCTCAATGCATCAGGTCACCACTGGTCAGGTGGAGCAATTTGGGTGGCCATAAGTGGAGCACTTTGGGTGGCCGCCGGGGCCTCGTGGACATGTGCACAGGCCGGCCAGCGGCCTGCACACATGCCCACCGGGCTCGACGACCAGGAGTCATTGTGACTGTTGGGTTCCACACGAAATGACGAAGAGCCGGTACAATTCCCACATGCCTCGCCGGCTTGTCGCCTTCATTCTCAGTCTCGTGCTGTCCTGCTACGGCTTCGCCGCCGTGGCGAAGGCGCTCGTGCTGACAAGCGGCGATGACCACGCCGTGGCGCACCTGCTGGAGCAGGCCCACCACCACCACGACGACGGCAGCGTGCACGTCGATGACAGCGACGAGTCGGTGCAGCACGTGATGGTCGACCAGTGGCTGGGCGCTCCAGCCATGCCGGCAGAGCCTCCCGCACTGCCGCACCTGCGCTTGGTCGCCGCGTCGCCCCCCGACCATTCCATCTCACGCATACCTACGCCCTACCTCGAAGGGCCCAGGCGACCTCCACGCTCCTCCGCTGACTAGGCTTCAAGTCGCGCTGCGGCATCGCGCCGCAGTGACTTTGGTGTCGCGCCTTCCCGTGCCGCTTGGCGCTGGAGGGCCACGAGTCAACGGAACACCGTGAAACCCCTTCTTGCACGGGCCGTGCGCAGCTTGCGTGCGATACCTCTTGCGCTGGCCGTCCTCGCTGCCAGTGCTCAACAGCCGGCGCCTTCGGCCTCTGCGCTGCGCACAGCTGTGGACGCGGCATGGCAACGCGCCCAGGAAGCCGCCGAGGCACAGGGCCAGGTTTTAAGGGCCGAAGCCAGTCGAGCAGCGGCCTCCAGCCTGTTGCCGGCTGTCCCGGCGATCGAGCTGTCGCACCGCGATGAGCGGTGGCTAGAGCGCGCGCCGGGCGCCGGCCGCGAAACCGAGCTGGCTGCGGCGCTGCCCTTGTGGATGCCCGGGCAGCGGGCCAAGCGGACCGCGGCCGCTGAAGCGCAAACCGCCATGGCCCAGGCTGCTGCCGCCTTCAGCCGTTGGCAGATTGCCGGCCAGGTGCGCGAACTCGCGTGGCGGGTCGTCGGGGCGCGGGCAGAGCTGCGGCAGGCGCAAGCCCAGCGGGACATGCTTGAGCGGCTGGCCGCAGACGTGGACCGCCGGGTCCAGGCCGGTGACCTGGCGCGTTCCGACGCGCTAGCCGCCCGGGCCGAAGCGCTCTCGGCAGTCGCCTCGGTGCGCGATGCGCAACTCCGCCTGACCGAGCTGGAACGGCAGTGGGTGGTGCTGGCGGGCATGCCGGCGCCGGCCGCAGAACAACTGGACGAGCCTGTGCCGGTCTCAGCGGCGGGGACTGGGTCTCACCCACATCTGCAGTTGGCCGAACGCCAGGTCGAGCACGCCCAACGTCAGCAGGCTGCAGTCGCAGCCGACCGGCGCGACCCGCCGGAGTTGCTGCTGCGCTACCGCCAGGAAGCGGGCGGTGTCGATTCACAGGCCCGCAACAGCGTCGGTGTTGGCGTGCGAATTCCGCTGGGCGGTGACGTGCGCAACCGGCCGCTGGAGGCCGCGGCGTCCTCCACGCTGCTGGTCGCGCAGCGGCAACTGGAGGTCGTCCGCGCCCAGGTGGACGCCACCCTGAAACAAGCCGAGGACGCCCATGTCGCCGCGCTGGAGCGGCTGGCTGCCGATCGCCAGCGCCATGCGCTCGTCAGCGAGCGGGCGGCGCTCGTCCAGCGCGCCTTCAACGCCGGCGATCACAGCCTGCCGGAACTGCTGCGCGCGCTGGCTGCCTCCGCCGCGGCCCAAGCCGACCTCGAGCGCTCACAGGCGGCGCTCGGCTTGGCCCGTGCACGCCTGCTCCAAGCACAAGGAATCACCCCATGACCCGCATCTCCGCGCGGCGCTGGCTCGCCGCCCTGTTGCTCGCCCCGTGGCTGGCATTGGCCGCGCCCGGCGCGCATGGCCCCAACGGTGAACACCTGGACGGTCCTGGCGGCCACGCCCATGGTCCCGCCACCGACGCACCGCGCGTCGAAGCGCACTCGGACCTGTTCGAACTGGTTGCCACGCTGGCCGATGGAGAGCTGTCCCTTCTGATCGACCGCTACGCCACCAACGAGCCGGTGCTGAACGCCAAGGTAGAGGTGGAAGCCGGCAAAGCCAAGGCGGTGGCGAAATTCCACGCCGACCACGGCGACTACGCGGTGGCAGACGAGGCATTTCTGAAGGCGATCTCGCAGCCCGGCGAGCACCCCTTGGTCATCACGATCACCGCAGCCAACGACAACGACCTGCTCGATGGCGTGCTGAAGGTGACGCCGGCGGAGCACAAGGATCACGCTGCCGCGACCTGGCAGAGCTGGGCGTGGGCAGTCGGGGTGCTGGTGGCGGCCGTGCTGCTTGGCCTTGTCTGGTGGTCCCGCAGGCGCGGGTCTTCGTTGTCCAGGAGCGCCGCATGACCTGGTTGCGTCGTAGTCCCCGCGGCTTCGTGCTGGTGACGCTGGTGTCCCTGCTGACCGCCGCGCATGCGGCTCCCGGCGCCCACGGACCAAACGGCGAGCACTTGGACGGCCCCGCTGCGTCCACCGGCTCCGGGCTGATGCGGCTGCCCGACGGTAGCGTCAACGTGCCGAAGCTGGCGCAGCGCCGGATGCAGCTGCGCACGGTGCTGGCGCCGATGTCGCAAGCCGCCGCCACGGTGGAGCTGAACGGCCGGGTCATCGTCGATCCGAACGCCGGTGGCCGTGTGCAGGCGATCCATGGCGGCCGGGTCGAAGCCGGACCACAGGGACTGCCGGTGGCCGGCCAGGCGGTCAAGCGCGGCCAGGTGCTGGCTTATCTGCGCCACCATGCCGAGCCGTTTGCCGAAGCCAACCAGCGTGCGGAACTGGCAAAACTGCGCGCCGACCGACAGATCGCCGAGCAGCGGGTGCGGCGGCTTGAATCGCTGGAAGGCACGACGCCGCGCAAGGAGATCGAGGCGGCGCGGGCCGAGCTGGCCAGCCTGAGGGCACGCGAGGCCAGCATCGGCGGCAGCCTGCGTGCACGCGAAGCGGTCGTCGCGCCGGTGGCGGGCGTGATCGCGCGTGCCGATGTGCAGACCGGCCAGGTCGTCGAGGCGCGCGAAACGATGTTCGAGATCGTCGACCCGTCGCGGCTGATGGTCGAGGCGACGACGGCCGATCCGGGGCTCGCCGGCCGCCTGCGCAGCGCGCAGCTTGCCGGGTTGCCGGCCTACCGGCTGCAGCTGGTAGGCGCGGCAGCCTCGTTGCGCGAAGGTGTGCTGCCCCTGACCTTCAAGGCCACCGCGCCAGCTGGCACTGTGGCGCTGGCGGTTGGTCAGCCGGTCACCGTGATCGCGCAGCTCACCGAACAGGTCAAAGGCGTCGTGCTGCCGGCGGCGGCCGTGGTCCGCAGCCCAGCCAACGAACCGGTGGTGTGGATCAAGTCCGGCGCCGAGCGCTTCATCCCGCAGCCCATCGAGGCCCGCCCGCTGGACGCGAACACGGTGATCGTGACCCGAGGCCTGGCTCCCGACAACCGCGTGGTCGTGCAGGGCGCGGCCCTGGTCAACCAGATCCGCTGAACGGCACGGGGCGACGATGTTCAACTGGATCGTTCGTGCCAGCCTGGCCAACCGGCTGTTTGTGCTGGCGGTGGCCGTGCTGTTGATGGCCTATGGCGCGCTCACCGCCACCCGCACGCCGGTGGACGTGTTCCCCGCGCTCGACAAGCCACTGGTCACGGTGCTGACGGAGGCCGGCGGCATGGCGCCCGAGGAGGTCGAGCAGCTGGTGACCTTTCCGATCGAGACGGCGCTCAACGGCATGCCGGGCGTGACGCGCGTGCGCTCCACCTCGGGTGTGGGTCTGTCGATCGTCTATGCCGAGTTCGATTGGGGCACCAACCAGTACCTGAACCGGCAACTCGTCGCCGAGCGGCTGGCGTTGGTGCGTGAGCAGCTGCCGGCCGGCATCGCGCCTGTCATGGGCCCGGTGTCGTCGATCATGGGTGAGGTGATGCTGGTCGCGTTGCCGATCAGCGCCCCTGCAGGGGCCAAGGTGGCGCCGGCCACGCCGATGCAGGCGCGCGAGTACGCGGACTTCGTGCTGCGCCCGCGGCTGCTGTCGATTGCCGGGGTTTCGCAGGTGATTCCGATCGGTGGCGAGGTGCGGCAGCTGCGCGTGGAGCCCGACACCGCGCGGATGGCGCAGTTCGGCGTGACGCTGCAGCAGGTCGAGGACGCGCTGCGCGGGTTCGCGGCCAACGCGGGCGGCGGCTTCATCGACCTGCACAGCCGCGAGTACCTGATCCGGCACATCGGCCGCACCACGCGGCCTGAGGACCTGGCCGGCGTTGCGGTCGCCTTCCGCGAGGGACGGCCGATCCTGCTGGAACAGGTGGCCGCCGTGCGCTTTGCGCCAGCGCTCAAGCGCGGCGACGCCGGCTACAACGGCGCACCAGCAGTGATCGTCAGCGTGCAAAAGCAGCCCACCGCCGACACGGTGAAGCTCACCCGCGAGATCGAGGCTGCACTCGCCGAACTGCAACCCGGCCTGCCGCCAGGCCTGGCCGCGCCGAAGGTGCTGTTCCGCCAGGCCGACTTCATCCGCGCCTCGATCACCAACGTGGCCGAGGCCTTGCGCGACGGCGCGGTGATGGTGGCGATCGTGCTGTTCGCCTTCCTGCTGTCGGCCCGCACGACACTGATCTCGCTGCTGGCGATCCCGCTGTCGCTGGCCGTCACCGCCTTGATCTTCAAGCTGCTGGGCCAGTCGATCAACGTGATGACGCTGGGCGGGCTGGCGATCGCGATCGGCGAGCTGGTGGACGACGCGGTGGTCGACGTCGAGAACATCGTGCGGCGGCTCAAGCAAAACCGGGTGGCGGCCCAGCCGCTGCCGGTGCTGGAGGTGGTGCGTCAGGCCAGCGTCGAGGTGCGCTCGGGCATCGTCTACGCGACGCTGATCGTCGTGCTGGTGTTCGTGCCGCTGTTTGCGCTGCCGGGCATCGAGGGGCGGCTGTTTGCACCGCTGGGCATCGCCTACATCGTCTCTATCCTCGCGTCGATGCTGGTGTCGATGACGGTGACGCCGGCGCTGTCGGCCTACCTGCTGCCGAAGATGAAGCGGCTTGAACACGGCGACAGCCCGCTGGTGGCATGGCTGAAGCGCCGCGACGAGCGCCTGCTGGTGTGGTCGTTTCCGCGGGCTCGCCTGTTGATTGGTGCGGCCGCCGTGGCCGCTTTGATCGCGGCGGCCAGCGTCCCGTTCTTTCCACGCAGCTTCCTGCCGGCATTCAACGAAGGCTCGCTAGTGCTGTCGCTGCTGTTGAACCCTGGTACCTCGCTGCAGGAAGCCAACCGCATCGGCGCTGTCGCCGAAAAGCTGATCGCCGAAGTGCCGGAGGTGGTGCAGGTCGGCCGCCGCACCGGGCGCGCCGAGCTGGACGAACACGCCGAGGGGGTGCACTCGGCCGAGATCGATGTGGACCTGAAACGCTCGGAGCGCGGCCGCGAGGCGGTGATGGCGGACATCCGCGACCGGCTCGCGCAGCTGCCGGCCGCGGTGGCCATCGGCCAGCCGATTTCCCACCGCCTGGACCACTTGCTGTCCGGTGTGCGTGCACAGATCGCGCTCAAGCTGTATGGCGACGACGTGGACACGCTGCGCGGCGTCGCCGAGCAGCTGCGGCAACGGCTCGGCACGGTGCCCGGGCTGGTGGACCTGACCGTCGAGCGGCAGGTGCTGATCCCGCAGATCAAGCTGCGCATCGACCACCGCAAGGCCGCGCAGCTTGGGCTGTCCCCAGGTCAGGCGGTCGAAGCGCTGCAGACGCTGACCGACGGACGCGAGCTGGCCCAGATCGTCGACGGCGCCCGCCGCTACGAGCTGGTGCTGCGGCTGCCCGACGAGCGCCGAGGGCCGAAGGACCTGGCCAACCTGGTGGTGGACACCCCCGCTGGCCGCGTGCCGGTGTCGAGCTTCGCCTCGGTCGAGGAAGGTGACGGTCCGAACCAGATCGGCCGCGAGAACGGCCGCCGACGCATCGTCGTCTACGCCAACACCGACGGCTCCGACATGAGCCGGGTGGTCGGCGACATCCGCCGGGCGGTGGCCGAGACCAAGCTCCCCGGCGGCTACTTCGTCAGCCTGGAAGGCCAGTTCCAGGCACAGGAGCAGGCCACCCAGCTGATCGTGCTGCTGTCGCTGGTCTCGCTGGCGCTGATCTTCCTGGTGCTCTACACCCGCTACCGCTCCGCGGTGCTGGCCGGCGTCATCATGGCCAACATCCCGCTCGCGCTGATCGGCAGCGTGCTGGCGATGTGGATCGCCGACGTGAGCCTGTCGGTGGCCTCGATGGTGGGTTTCATCACGCTGGCCGGCATCGCCACGCGTAACGGCATCCTGAAAGTCAGCCACTACATCAACCTGTGCAAGTTCGAAGGCGAGACCTTCGGCCAGCCGATGATCGTGCGCGGCTCCTTGGAGCGGCTGACGCCGGTGCTCATGACGGCGCTGGTGGCGGCCTTTGCGCTGACGCCGCTGCTGCTGGCCGCTGATGCGCCCGGCAAGGAGATCCTGCACCCGGTGGCGGTGGTGATCTTTGGCGGCTTGATCAGTTCGACACTGCTGGACACCTTGATCACGCCGCTGATGTTTGCCGCCGTGGGCCGTCGTCCGTTGGAGAGGCTGTTGCAACGCGAGGACGCCGAGGCGTTCTGAGGCATGAATGGGCCAACGCAGCGACGCCTTAAAGACGCTGCCAAGAAGGAGAAATCGCATGAACAGACTGCTGAACACCCTGGCCGCCGCCGCGGCGGTGCTGGCCCTGAACACCGCGCACGCCCACGGACCTGGCGAGGCCAAGCACGGCGGGATCGTGCAAAGCGCGAACGACCTGGGCTTCGAGCTGGTGGCCAAGGATGGCAACGCTACGCTGTACGTCGAAGACCATGGGAAGCCTTTTGCCGTTCAGGGCACCACCGGCAAGCTGACCGTGCTCAACGGCAGCGACAAGAGCGAGGCAGAACTGACGCCGGCGGGTGACAACAAGCTGGAGGCCAAGGGTGTGAAGCTCAACGCCGGGGCGAAAGTGGTGGCTGCCTTGACGTTGCCGAGCAAGAAGGTGGTGACGGTCCGCTTCACCGTGAAGTGACTGGACACGACGGCGGAACAGCGGGAGCAGACGCGATGGGCTGGATTGCGGTGAAGTACCTCATCACGGCCGCGGTGGTCGTGCTGGTCTCCGAAGCTGCCAAGCGCAGTGACCGGCTAGGGGGTCTGATCGCGGCCCTGCCGCTGGTCACCATCCTCACGCTGATCTGGCTGCAGGTTGAAGGACGCCCGCCCGCGCAAATTGGCAACCACGCGAAATACACCTTCTGGTACGTGCTGCCGACGCTGCCGATGTTCCTGCTGTTTCCTGCGCTGCTGCAGCGGCTGGGCTTCTGGCCCACCTTGGCCGTCTCCGCGCTCGTGACGGTCCTGTGCTTTGCTGTTCTGGCTTGGGCGGTGCGCCCCTTCGGCATCGACTTGCTGCCGTGAAAGGGCCAGCGCCCTTATCTGCATTTACCGTGGATCTTCCAACCCTGATCTGCTTCATTTGCGCGGGGACACAAGCGCTTCCGTGCCGACGATCCTTGCCCGCAATTGACGGGATGGAGCGGTGCGCCGCTAATTGCGAGTGACGCGCGATCCGTGCTCATTGAACTTCCGCTTGCCGACGTGTGGGTCGTAACGGGCGTCGAGCATGTCAGTGCTAAGGTAAAGCAGGGCGATGACCTCACCTGCGCGGCTTGGCATACAGCACTCCAGCATCTCGTATTGGTCTGCGTCCAAGTTCTCAAACCACACTTCGGCCGGCTGTTTGCCCGGGCTTGGGTGCGGTTTACCATTGCGCAGTAGGTCGTACGCGAAGCTGTCGTCATCTAGATGCTGTCGAAGCCACCAGCGCCCATTCACGTCCGCAGCAACCTTTCGCCAACGAAGATCGCCATGCGCTCCATAACATGCAAGGATGACTGGCAGCGTGTTGATATCCGCGATTCGCATGCAGGTCGCCAAAATGCTCGTCGCGAACACCTCCGACAAATCCTCGATCTCGCGAAAGCCAGGGTTACCCAGGGCCCTAACGCGGGGGTTGAACATCGAGGTGGGCATCAACAGATGAGATGCGTAGGTATCGGCCTCCTTCTCGAGGAGGACATCCGAGGCCCAGTTTTGGTCAGGATCGTCGACACGGCATCGACCCCGATGGCCACCCCAAACTGCCCCACTTGTGGCCGGTCAAACTGCTCCAGGCAGGACGGTCGAATTATGAGGCTTCAGGGCTGATGGCGATGCGCGCGGCGGCCTCCTTGAGGCGGTAGCTCTTGCCCTCGAATTCCAGCATCGCGCAGCGGTGCATCAGGCGGTCCAGGATGGTGGTGGCCATGGTGGCGTCGCCCAGATACTTACCCCAGTCCTGCACCACCCGGTTGGAGGTCACCACGATCGACCTGCGCAACTTGTAGCGCTGGTGCACGATGGCCTGCAACACCTCGGCGGCGTGCTCGCTGATGCGCCGCGCCAGGAACAGGTCATCCAGGACCAGCAGGTCGGGCTGCACCCACTCCTTGAGCAGTGAGCCCCGCTCGGTGGCATTGCCCAGCGCGTAGCGGCCAAACTCGGTGTCCGCCTCCAGATAGCGCACATCGTGACCGGCCAGCGTGGCCTGGTAGGCCACCGCCTTGGCCAAGTGGCTCTTGCCCGTGCCGGGCTTGCCCACGATCAGTGCATTGGCGCCCTCTGCGATGAACTTGAGCGTGTGCAGCTCAAAGCAGGCCGATCTGGGCAGCTTGGGGTTGAAGCGCCAGTCAAAGTCGGCCAGCGTGACCTTCTCATCCAGCCCCGAGCGCTTGTAGCGGCGCTCCATCAGGCGCGTTCGGCGCCGGTCCAGCTCGTCTTGCAGCATGGCGGCGAAGGTCTCCAGGAACGGCTCCTGGCTGGCCTGGGCCTGCATCACGCGGGTCGACAGGGTCTCGGCAATGCCCGAGAGGCGCAATTCGCGCAGCGCGCGTTCGATCTCGGCCAGGTTCATGCCAGGCTCCCCGGTGCGGTGGTGGTGGCAGCGGTGGTACTGGATACGGTTGCCGTGGCCGTGGCTGCGGCGTGCGCGAAGAGATCACCGTACTCATCGACATCGCGGATGAGCCCGTGCTGCTGGGTCAGCTCTGGGGTGGTGAGCACCGCGCCGTTGTCACCGCTGGCATGGGCTTCAATGGCGGCGAGCGCCTGGGCAAAAAGACCCTCGCTCAAAGCCAGCACGCGCTTGTAGCTGTAGATGCCCTGCTCCAGGGCCTGGGCACAGGCGGCGTTGACGCAGTGGGCCGGGTAGCGCCGCACCAGAGCCACGATGCCCCAGAGCTTGCGCTGCCCGACCCGCCCCTCGATGGCAAAGAGCAGCTCACACAGACGGGCCGCATGTTCGCCGATCTCGCTGGCCTGGCGCAGGATGTAGCGGGTCTCGCGCGAGGGGTTGAACACCCGCTCGTCCTGGGGCAGCACGACAGAGCCAGGACGCTCGGCCTTGGGGTGGGTGCGCAGCAGATCGCCCGTGCTGGCCTGACGGATCTCGATGCGCTGGGCGTAGATGCGCACCAGCACCTTCGATCCGATGGCCGCCGGGCGCGCGGCGTAGCTGCTGTGCGCGACGCGCACGCAACTGTCATCGCACACCGTGCGCTCGACCTCGCTGAAATACTGCATGCCCAACAGCGGCAGCGCCTTGAGGTAGGCGCGTTCTTCCTCGAACATGGCCTGCACCTGGCGCCGCTCGGTGCCGTGGATGCGCTTGGCCGCCCAGTTCTTCTCCCAGTGCGCCAGGAACTCGTTGTGGGCCTCGATGGACTCGAAGCGCCGGCCCTTCAAGGCCGTGGCCTGGGTGTGGCCGATAGCGTGCTCGACCGTGCCCTTGCGGTTGGGGTCGCGTACCCGGGCTGGGTCGGCCACCACATGGTAGTGCGCCAGGGTGGCAGCGTAGACCTTGTTGAGTTCGGGTTCGTACAGGTCGGGCGTGATGACGCCTTCCTTGAGGTTGTCCAGCACCACGTACTGGGGGCAACCACCAAAGAAGCGAAAGGCCCGCTCGTGCAGCTCGGCCCAGATCTGGTGGCTGGACTTCCAGACCACGCAGCGAAAGCTTGCCCGCGAGTAGCGCAGCGTGGCCACGAACAGGCGGGGTTTGCGGTACCGATCAGAACCCGGCACCCGGGTGGGAGCGCCTTCGCCGTAGTCGACCTGCATCTCCTCGCCGGGCAGGAAGCTCAGGCGGTCGAACTGCTCGGGCTCCTTCTGGCGCAGTCGGGCCACGAAGCGTTTGACGGAGTTGTACTGGCCGGCAAAGCCGTGCTGGTCGACCAGGTCCTGGAAGATGGCCATGGCGTTGCGCTTGAGACGCAACTGCGCCTGGATGAACTCACGGTGGGGTTCGCACAGGGAGGAGGCCAGTGGCGCAGGGGCAACAGCAGGAGCCGGTGGCCGGGGTGGGGCAGTTTGACTGGCCACCGCCTCAGAGCCGGTGGCCACCCCGGGGCAGTTTGCCCGTTCGGCCGCAAAGCGTTGCCGGTAGGCGCGGATGGTGTGACGGGAGATACCTGTGACCCGCTCGATCTCTCGCTGGCTGGCGTTGGCCTCCAGCAGCGTCCATATGGTGGTTTGCAAGTGTGGCTTCAAGACGTTCACTCCGGTGGTCCCCTCGTTGGTGAGGGGGTGAAAGTAACGTCCTGCCTGTCGGCCAGCGGGCGACCAACATGCCAAGCTCAATGCATCAGGTCACCACTGGTCAGGTGGAGCAATTTGGGTGGCCATAAGTGGAGCACTTTGGGTGGCCGCCGGGGGCCGCAGCAGCCGCAGCGTGCCGAAGCGGGCCTGCCGCAACCGCAACCCCAGCAGCGCACTGAAGCCGGTGCGGTGCAGCAGCCGCAGCGTGCCGAAGCGGGCCTGCCGCAACCGCAACCCCAGCAGCGCACTGAAGCCGGTGCGGTGCAGCAGCCGCAGCGCGCTGAAGCGGGCCTGTCGCAGCCGCAACAACCGCAGCAGCCGCAGCGTGCTGAAGCCGGTATCGGGCAGCAGACCGAGCAGCGCACTGAAGCGGGCCTGCCGCAACCGCAACCCCAGCAGCGCACTGAAGCCGGTGCGGTGCAGCAGCCGCAGCGTGCCGAAGCGGGCCTGCCGCAACCGCAACCCCAGCAGCAGCCGCGCATTGAGCAGCCGCAGCAGCCGCAGGTACAGCCGCTCTTCGCGGATCAGGGAACCGTCTTCGCGGGGCAGTCTGGCAGATCAAGCATAGAGAAACTGTTGGGCGGCCAAAAAGCAACGCCGCCACAGGCGCAACCTGCGGCGGCGCAGCAGCCAAGCATCAAGACCGAGGATTTGCCGAAACCAAGGTCAACTACCCCCGACTGAAGTCGGGGGCTTGTCCCTGTACTACGCAACCAGAAGGTCCTGATGCGGTTCCGAGACTTTAGGCGTATTGACAGACGCCCTGGCGAGGCAACGGATGTTCCTCGCCGCGTTCACGTCTGCGTGGTCGGCGTGCCCACAGGCCACGCAGCGAAACTCCGTTTGCGATGGGCGGTTGGCTTTGGATACATGCCCGCAAACCGCGCACGTCTGGCTGGTATAGGCAGGGTTGATGTAGACGACCTCAACGCCTGCCAGCCTGGCTTTGTATTCGACAAATGCACGAAGTTGCGCAAAAGCCCACCCACCCATCTTCGCCCGCTGCGCCTTGCGAAACCGTGTCCGGTTGCGGATGCCCTTGAGTTTCTCCAGGGCAAGCCCGCGACCGGTGCCTTTGGCCTTAGCAACGAGCGATTTGGCTATGCGATGATTCTCGTTGGCGCGAAATCTCCTTTCCTTCCCGCTCAAGCGCTTGAGCTTGCGCCGGATGTTCTTCGGACGCATGCCTCGCCGCTTTTTGGCAGAAGCAGCCCTCTGGAGACTGGCGCGCAGTGTGTACTGCCTACTCCTGACGGCTTCGACCGCATCGCCGCTGTAGTGCTGCCCGTCGCTGTCGGTGGCGATATTGGCCACTCCGAGATCGACGCCGATGAAGTCGGTCGTTGGCGGCTTGGTGCCGTCTGGCAGATCGACGGTCACAAGCAGGAACCACTTGCCATCCTTGCGCAGGACGAGATCACATTGCCCCTTGGCGGCGGTAAACCGTTCTTGCTGATACTTGCCCATGACCATGGGCACGAGAATGCGACCCGAGAGCGTCAAAAGCGACACGCGGTCAATGCCCTTGAAGCTCATCAACCGCTGGTCATAGGGGACAGCGGCAAGCGGACGAAACTGCGGTCGCTTGGACCTGTCCCGCTTGTAGGCTTCGCAGACTTGCGCAATGCAGCGCACCGCCATCTGGGCCGACAGCCCGAATCTCTCGCGCAACTGAGCGTAGCAGAGCTTTTGCAGCAGGATTTTGTTGGCGGTCTTTCTTGCAAACGCCTCGCCGGCCAACCAGTTGGCTGCTTCGTTGAAGGCGCGCATGGTCGCCTCGAGCAAAGCGGCTTGCTCCGAGGTAGGCAGAAGCTGCGTCTGCAAGGTCAGTTTCATGCCTATAATTATAGGCGGATTGGTTCAATATGTCAACCCATGGAGCAGCGCTTCCTCCCCCGACTGAAGTCGGGGGCTTCCGCGCCGGTGATGCTGTGAACAAATCGTTAGGGAACCTCTGCACTACCCCGCCCACTCGTTCGTGGCGACGAGTTCAGGGTCAATATCGTTTCGTAGGATGGGATCGAAACAGATGCTGAACGGTTCTTGGGCTCCAGCAAGCCCCTTCGTGGGCCCTCTGCAGCCTCATCCGGCCCCAGTGAGCCCACTGCGGGCGCACTTATCCCGTCGCAGCCAGCAAGGCTTTGCGCGCCAGCCACAGATTGACCAGCGCAAACAGGACGTTGAGCTGCGCGCCGTTCTTGGCCAAGCCTCGATAGGGCGTCTTGCGGTAGCCAAACTGGCATTTGAGTACCCGAAACGGATGCTCACCCTTGGCACGAATGCGCGCCTTGGTGCGTTCCAAGGCATCCATCACCTGGCCAAGAAAAGTGCGCTTGTCCAATGCCCGGCGCTTGCCCGGCCGCATGGCCACGTGCCAAGCGACTTGCTTGCCCTGGTTTTCCGCTCGCTTGTCCACTCCCTGATAGCCCGCATCGGCAAAGACGTCGGTCTCTTGCCCGTGCAAGAGCCGATGCGCCTGCGTCACATCCGAGACGTTGGCAGCGGTGGCCACCACCGTGTGTACCAGCCCTGTCTCGGCGTCGACCCCAACGTGCGCTTTCATGCCGAAGTACCACTGGTTGCCCTTCTTCGTCTGGTGCATCTCAGGGTCGCGCTCACGGCGGGCGTTCTTGGTCGAGCTGGGAGCAGCAATGAGCGTGGCATCCACGATGGTGCCGCTCTTGAGCATGAGGCCACGCTCGGTCAGGATGCGATTGACCGTCTCGAGGATACGCTGGCTCAGGCCGTGTTGCTCCAGCAGGTGGCGAAAGCGCAGGATGGTGCTCTCATCCGGCACGACATCCACCCCCAGGTCCAGACCAACAAAGCTCGCCAGCAGCGGCGTGTCGTACAAGGCTTCCTCCACCGCCGGGTCCGACAGACCAAACCACTGCTGCAAAAAATGAATCCTCAGCAGCTTCTCTACCGCAAAGGGTGGCCGCCCACCCTTGGGACCCGCCTTCGGCGCATACGGCTCGATGAGTGCGACCAACTCTGCCCACGGCACCACACGGTCCATCTGCTCCAAAAACGCACGCTTGCGGGTGCGCTTGGCGCGCAGCTCAAAGCCCGTATACATCGGCGCCTCCAGACTCATCTGCTTCATGTCGCTATTGTCCCATCCCGGCAGTCTGGCAGGAAGGTTTTGCAGACCTTCCTTAGCTCGATACTCGGCCTCGACACTCAAGATCATTGCACAGGCTACCAGGGAAGATCGTGATGTCTTCAGGGGGGACATTTTTGTTCTTCCTGTTTTCCTTATTTGCTTCTAACACCTCATCAACCCGCTTCTTCAAGGGCATGAGCAAGTCGGCACGTTGCTGAGGCGTGAGCCGTTGGAGTTGCTCTATCTCGTGCTTCGGAACGCCAGCTTGCTCAAGCAAGTCCCAGCGGCCTTGGATCGCAGCATCGACGATGCTGAAACGGCGCTCGCTAACCGGGTGCTTGCTTGTTTTCAGCCAAAACAGCCCGGTAATAATGGAGATGACAGCGAGAAAAAGGAACATGAATACATAGCCTTCTGTCTGCAATGTTGCACCAACGGTAGCCGGGTTCAATATCGTTTCAACGCTAGCCACGATACTAGACAAGGCAACCCCAAACGACAAGAAAGCACCGAAAATCCCGCCAAACGTATAACGCTCAAGCAGGCGCGGCCAGAACGGGATGGAAAAGATCAGAGGCACAAAAAAGCTCGCAAAGAACGCCGAAATGAATTGCTTCTCCGTCATGATGACGTCCTCCAAAAAGAGTCGTTATAGGCATCATAACGCATCTCGCGCATGGGTACAAGGGGTTGTGCGGCACTACGCAGAGCGGGCGGCGGGCGACCTTGCCGTTACGCAAAGGCGGGTCGCTGCGGACCATTCTGGCCCCGCTGTTCAAGCAGCCCGCATCGCGCGCCCTGACATCCTCTTCGCCCCGTAGGCCAGAGATTCCTAAGGCGACCCGGCAAGGCTGGCCCTGAACGGTGGGGCTTGCCGCGCACCGGCTCAGCGCTATTCCGTAGCGCGAGCACGGCAGCAACGAAACGACTGCTGCGGCGAAAAAGCCGCCCTTCCAGAGTACGAGAGGGGTGCCGCTGGGAATCCGACGAACGGTCGATCGCCGCTATTTATATATATACGGCTTCCTCCCCCCAACCCGAGCAATCAATGCTACCGCCAGCCCCCCGGTAAAGCACTTGCGCGCCGCCGAAATGTGCCTATAATGGGCGTCATTCACGAACGGGAGCTGTCAGCCATGTTTGAATACACGCCTAACCACATTGACCTGATCGACCGTGAGCACCGGGTCTTTACGGCCTTTCAGACTGCTATCGCACTCATCGATCCACAGGCGAAGCGCGAACCGCTAGCCGTGGCAGAGTTGCTCGAACTGCTGCTGGATGAGTACCGCAAAGTGCGCGAGGATATACAGCGCGCGCTCGACGCGCAAGGAAAGGCTAAAGGGCGTCAGTGATGCGAGCACGCCCCGCATTCGGTCGTCTCGCGGCTGCCGGGCTGGTGGCATCGATAGCCGTGGTCGGCTGCACCGAAAACCCCGTCTCTCGGGCCGCGAAAGGCGCATGGGACCAAGGTGAGCGGGTGGCAGGGAAAATGCTGGAGTCGGTGGGCCTGGGTCGGCATTCGACCACGGCAGGAAAAGCGCAAGAACAAACGGGCCAGCAAGCCCGAGAGTAGTAGATCGGATAGCTTATCTCGGGAGAGTGTCGTGAAAAGAACCGTTGTTTTGTCCACGATAGTCGGTCTCATCGCCGCAAACCCAGCACACGCTTTCGGCGTTGGCGACCTGATTGGAATCGGCCTGCGTGCGGGCGCCGAGCTTGCGGGGGCCGCCGTCAGTAAGGCGGTCGATAGCGTAAAGGAATCGATGCGCGATCCAGAGGCGGAGGCCAAGGCAAAGGCAGAACAGGAGCGCAAACTGGCCGAGGCATTTCAAAAGCAAGTAGAGCAAATCGAGGCCGAGCGCAACTTGCGCCCCATCGACCGGGAACGCCTGATTCTCAAGCTGCGTCGCCAGCAGCAGTGGGCGCAGCAGGTGCAAGCGATGGCGGAGGCCGCAGAGGCTCGACAGAAAGCCGAGCGGGACAAGATTTTTACCACCAGCGGCTTTCTTGGTGTCGTGGCCGATGCCGCGATGAGCAGCCCGAGTGCCGTGGTCGCCCAAGCCAAGCTGATGACGGAAAACCCCCTCTGGCGCGCGCAGCAGCGCTTGAACAACGAGATCATCTTCGCCCAGGCCAACGCCCAGGTTGAGGCAGGCATCCCGCAGGCCAAGGCAAAGGCAGTCTTGGCGCAAGCAGACATGTTGCAGCAAACGGGCGCTCAGAAAGCGGCGACCCAGGCGGTGGTCGAGGCTGCCAAGGAAATGGCGCAAGCCGGCACCGACATCAACGAGGCTGCGGTGGCGATCGAGTCTGCGTCCGATGCCGCAGATGTCGCCAGACCTCGTTTGGAGAGATCAACCGTCACCAGCGAGTCAACCGCAGCCGCTGTGCAGGCTGAGCCAAACGCCTTCACCCCCGACCTTGGGCGTCGTATCTTCATCGAGTTCGTCGGTTCCTCTGAGGAAACGAGCAAACTTCGGCAGCGGCTAGCAGCCAACGGACACCGTGTCGTCGAAACGAAAGAAGACGCCGACGTGGTGTACATCGTGGAGGGCGAGTTTTCGATTCCTGAGACCAAAAACCACGAAGGCATGACCCTGGCGTTTGGCAACCTTCTCCAGTCGCCAGACAGGGCGATCGAGCCGCCCGCCAAGAAAATCACCGGCACCCTCTCGCAGGGATTGAGCCGCTTTCTTCTTGGCGCGGCGGCTGCTCAGGGGCAACCGGCGCCTGCGGGCGCGGTTCAAAAGAGCGGTGGCTATCAGCAAGAAGCGCTACTCGTGATTGCGCGACAACCCAAAGATGGCAAGGAAACACGTCACTCGGTGTTCAAAAGCGCCAATAGCGAGTCCATCATGGCGGCCACACTTGCGCAAGAGTTGGTCGGCGAGCTTTACGTCGCGCTGGGGATCGAGCAGTGAACGCTGCGATGGATAGCGAAAGCGCGGCTACGACGGAAGTCGTTGGTCGAGGCATGCGCAGGATCGTACTGTCCGATTATCCGGGCCAGTTGGCGCACAAACTACGACATGCGCGTATCGCGCAGTACGAACAACAGGTGGCCGCGCAGGCTGCCATGGCGAACGCATTCGATCAGCGGCGACGAGAGTACATAGGTGGACTCAAGCAAGCCTTGCTGCGGTTGCAATTGCTTCAGGCTTGGCAGCAGTGGAGGCGGGTCGCCAGGCTGGAAAAATCGCTGCGCGAGATTCGGGACTACAAACCTGCTCCCCTTCAAACCAGCGTTGAAGAGATGCAGGCCCAGGCAGGCAGCGAAGCCGAGTGCCGAGTCGATGCGTTTTTGGCGTCAGCGCTGGGTGAGCGCTG
Organism: Tepidimonas sp. HKU78; assembly: GCF_049860815.1. NCBI lineage: Bacteria > Pseudomonadati > Pseudomonadota > Betaproteobacteria > Burkholderiales > Tepidimonas > Tepidimonas sp. HKU78. The sequence goes on along the minus strand of NZ_CP187547.1, from coordinate 2,247,122 downwards.
GACACTGATCGCCGGTTATCGTGGGCCTGGTGGGGAAATCGACCGCATCCTTATCGGCCCGTATGGAATCTACGCCATCGAGATCAAAGGCAACCGAGGCGTGATCGAGTCCGACGGACGAAACTGGTGGGCCAAGCGCTATGGGCGTCGTGGCGACTTGCTAGAAATCAAGACGCTGCCGCGCGCCCCAGACATGCAGCTTCTCAAGGCCGCCACGCCGCTGCAACGCTGGCTGGATAAAAACGGCATCGAGCAAAGGATCACGACGGTGGTGCTCTTTGCTGCCGACGATACGCGCATCGGGCGCATGGACGGTTCGTGCGCCGATGTCGTCACGACACTTGACACGCTCGACCTCGGGCTGTTGTTTGATCCCGAGTCGGATCAAGAAAGGCTGACGGCATCGCTGCGTGAGCGTATCGTGAGGCTGGCCGTCAACTACCCCCGACTGAAGTCGGGGGCTTGTCCCTGTACTACGCAACCAGAAGGTCCTGATGCGGTTCCGAGACTTTAGGCGTATTGACAGACGCCCTGGCGAGGCAACGGATGTTCCTCGCCGCGTTCACGTCTGCGTGGTCGGCGTGCCCACAGGCCACGCAGCGAAACTCCGTTTGCGATGGGCGGTTGGCTTTGGATACATGCCCGCAAACCGCGCACGTCTGGCTGGTATAGGCAGGGTTGATGTAGACGACCTCAACGCCTGCCAGCCTGGCTTTGTATTCGACAAATGCACGAAGTTGCGCAAAAGCCCACCCACCCATCTTCGCCCGCTGCGCCTTGCGAAACCGTGTCCGGTTGCGGATGCCCTTGAGTTTCTCCAGGGCAAGCCCGCGACCGGTGCCTTTGGCCTTAGCAACGAGCGATTTGGCTATGCGATGATTCTCGTTGGCGCGAAATCTCCTTTCCTTCCCGCTCAAGCGCTTGAGCTTGCGCCGGATGTTCTTCGGACGCATGCCTCGCCGCTTTTTGGCAGAAGCAGCCCTCTGGAGACTGGCGCGCAGTGTGTACTGCCTACTCCTGACGGCTTCGACCGCATCGCCGCTGTAGTGCTGCCCGTCGCTGTCGGTGGCGATATTGGCCACTCCGAGATCGACGCCGATGAAGTCGGTCGTTGGCGGCTTGGTGCCGTCTGGCAGATCGACGGTCACAAGCAGGAACCACTTGCCATCCTTGCGCAGGACGAGATCACATTGCCCCTTGGCGGCGGTAAACCGTTCTTGCTGATACTTGCCCATGACCATGGGCACGAGAATGCGACCCGAGAGCGTCAAAAGCGACACGCGGTCAATGCCCTTGAAGCTCATCAACCGCTGGTCATAGGGGACAGCGGCAAGCGGACGAAACTGCGGTCGCTTGGACCTGTCCCGCTTGTAGGCTTCGCAGACTTGCGCAATGCAGCGCACCGCCATCTGGGCCGACAGCCCGAATCTCTCGCGCAACTGAGCGTAGCAGAGCTTTTGCAGCAGGATTTTGTTGGCGGTCTTTCTTGCAAACGCCTCGCCGGCCAACCAGTTGGCTGCTTCGTTGAAGGCGCGCATGGTCGCCTCGAGCAAAGCGGCTTGCTCCGAGGTAGGCAGAAGTTGCGTCTGCAAGGTCAGCTTCATACATGCAATTATAGGCGGATTGGTTCAATATGCCAACCCATGGGGGCCGCGCTTCCTCCCCCGACTGAAGTCGGGGGCTTCCGCGCTGGTAATGCTGTGAAGGACCATCACCACTGGCAGTCCAAGCGCCAACGGCGACGGCATGCAGTACCACTTGCAAGCGCGACGCAAGCGCGGGACGGCATCAGCCGAACCGCTGGTTGAGCTCCTGCACGATCCGTTCGAGACGCGCCATGCGGATAGCGTCGCGGGCGCGGGCGATGGCGTCATCGAGTACGACGCTGCGCCTTTCCTCGTCCAGGGAGGCGACGACCTCCTTGAGTGCTTCCAGCTTCCCTTTCCACTCAACGTCGCCGGACTCCGAGGGCTGAGCACGCATCTCGCCCCGTCCCAGGACCAGCCAGTCGAGACTCACGCCCGTGGTGCCGAACGCGGCCAGTGCTTCACTGCCGGGCAAGTTGATGGACAGCTCATACTTGCGCAGCGTTCCGATGTTCATCTTTAGCAAATCGGCGAACTGCTGCTGGTTGAGCCCCAAGTGATCGCGCCACACCTTGAGACGCTCCCCGAGCGATCGGGGTAAGGGAGTGCATTTTTGGTCGCTTTTCACTTGTAAGATTCCGCAAACGGTATATAATGGCGCAGACCGCCGGAGATGCGCCATGGAAGACAGTGTTTCGATCACTCGATCTTTTTTGATTATGGCAAGAGAAGCTGCGCGCGCAGGAAAAGATTGCGCGCAGATCGCCACCGGTCTATCGCCTCGGGCGCTGGAGCGTATAGCGGCGATGACCCTCGACGAGATCGAGGAACTGGCGCGGTCGATGGGAGGCGTCAGCCTCATCACACTGCGCCTGGACGACGCCGCGCTCGATCGTCTCGCGTCGTTGCCACCCAGCGCCCGCGGCGCATACGCAGTGTCGGTGCTGGCGGGGGAGGTGGCCTGATGGTGGCATTGGCAGAGCTCTCCAACCTCGATCTGGCTCACCGCTTGGTGCGCGCAGGCATGCGGCTGTCCGTCATCACCCACATGACAGGTGTTGGCGTGCGCACGCTGAGGGCGTGGTGGAAAGAAATCCATGGCACGCGACCTAGCAACGGGAAGCTACCGGATTCGGTATTGGCCTTTATCGAAAGTCGTGGCGACGCGGCAACACTCGCGGCATTTGCTTGCTTTTATCGCGCGGTGTATGGGGCGGCAGTCAAGGGTGACCACCTGCTCGATGCCTGTGAGCGGTTTCGCTGGATATGCGGCCCCATCGACATCAACGCCGCCTACTACGCAGTGCGCGATGTGCGCGCGGGCATCATGCGCCTCGTGCGATGCCCGCAGTGTGGCGCAAGATACCTGTACGACGAGCACCGTCGGCGCCACGGTGACCGCTGCGCCTTCTGCGGCGCTCGCCCCAAGGGAGAGCCCGCATGACAAGCGTTGCGGATCGCGTCTATGTCCACCTGAGCAAGCGGGCGCCACTGTACGCCTGGCTACTGGTGGCCATCATCGTCCTTGGCCGGAACTTCTACCTCAGCATCAACGTGTCCCACTCGATACCTGGGACGTTGTTCCTCGTCCACAAGGGGGCCATGCCTCAATTGGGCGATATGGCGGCGTTTCGCCATACTGGCGGCGGGGGGTACGTGGCAGGGTCGCTGTTTTTGAAGCGCATCGCGGGCGTGCCCGGCTCGATGGTGACCGCCAAGGACTCAGGGGCGGGTTTTCGAGACTACTTCGTCGATGGTCGGTTCGTCGGGCGCGCCAAGCCTGTATCACGCAGCGGCGAACCCTTGAAGCCCGGCCCAGAAGGGGTGATCCCACCAGAGCACTACTACATGGCAGCGGATCACCCCGACAGCTTCGACTCGCGCTACGATGCAATCGGTTGGGTGGCGCAGGACCAAATCGTGGGCAAGGCGTACCGCCTGTTCTGAGTATGCTGCTGTCCTGGCTCAAGAAGAAGAACCGGGCACCGGTGCAGCGCACGGTGGAGCCGATCTACCACTGGTCGGCTGATGACATCCCGCGCTACCCGCCCTTCATGAAGGGGCTGCCCGCAGTGCCCCCGGATCGCATCTTGGAGACGCAACAGGAACTGATAGAGCGCATCGCTAATACCTCTGTCTTGCCGCCGGAGGATTTTCGGCGCCTGTTCCTGCCTGTTATCGAGCGCTTCGCGTCATTCGTACACCTGCTGCCCGCATCGCAGGCCCACCATCATCGAGGGGCAGGGGGGCTGTTTCGGCACTCGTTGGAAGTCGCGTACTGGGCGTTGCAGGCGGCGGACAAAGTGCTCTTGGACATCACGGGCACGCCGTCGCAGCGGCGCGAACGGGAACCTCGCTGGCAGTTCGCGGTGTTTGTGGCGGCGCTGTGCCACGACGCGGGCAAGCCTGTGACGGATGTGATCGTCACCAATAGCGACCGATCGCAGACGTGGAAGCCGATACGGGAGGACCTCTACACCTGGGCCGCGCGCACGGCTACCGACGCGTACTTCCTGGAATGGCGAGACGGGCGGGCAAGACAACACACAGCGCTCTCCAGCATGATCGCTGACCGCATCATCGGTGTTCAGGCCCTGGAGTGGATTGGCGAGACAGGCACCGACCTCATCGTCTGGCTGATGGAGTCACTCACCTGCAACCCAAGTGCCGCCAACCGGCTTCACGATCTGGTGGTCAAGGCCGACCAGACCAGTGTCGAGCGCGACCTTCGCACGTTGGGAGTGGCGATGGCAGGCTATGACATCGGCGTGCCTGTCGAGAGGCATCTGACCGATGTCATGCGGCGCTTCGTGCGAGAGGGCGTGTGGCTGGTCAACGAGCCAGGTGCGCGGCTTTGGAACATCGGCGGCCACGTCTATCTGGTGTGGCCCGCTGGGGGTGAAGACCTTGCCAGACAGGTTCGCGAAGATGGCATACCCGGCATACCACGGACACCCGACGGGATACTGGACATGCTCGTCGAGCGCCAAATTGCGTTCCTGAGAGAGGGTGCTGCGCCTGAAGATCGGCTCTGGAAAATCGCTCCTGCCTGCCTTGCCGCCAAAATACCGGACATCAAGCTCTACGCCATCAGGCTGCGCGATGACGCGATGGTGTCGTCTGTGCCCATCCCGCCGATCGAGGGCAGGATCATCGACGACACCGCGCAGACCGACAGTGTGGAGCATCCGCCCACGGCTGATGAAGAAGCGCCCGCTGCGCAGCAGGCTGACGAGACGGGCGGCCCGGCGGATGAGCGGGCATTCGCAGAGACGCAAAAGCCCGCAGCGCATCCGCAGCGCCCCAGCGCTACAGTGCCAGCGCGGGGGAAACAGAAAGCAAAAAGCGGCGTCAAGCTGCCATCGTCATCGCCCCGGCTGCGCGAGGGCCAATCTCATGGTGGTCAGGCGGACGACATCTCCCTCGATGGTCCGGCGGGCGAGGCCCTCAAGGCGCTCCTGCAAGACCTGGCTGCGGGAGCGAAGTCATGGGGACGAGACGCGCTGCTCGACGAGCAGGGCCGCTTGTTGCTGCGCTGGCCGGACGCATTCGCGGGTTACGGGTTGACGCCCAAGGCGATACTGGACGAACTCACAGCCAACGAGTGGCTGTGGATCGACCCGTTGGCGCCGCTGAAGAAGGTGCAAGAGGCCACCTTCGGAGCGGAGTCGGTCAAGTGCATAGCCCTGACGCCAACGATCAGCAGAGCACTGACCGCAAGCAGGCCCGCGCAGGCGCAGCGACCAGGCGATGAAGAGCAGGCAGCCAAACCCGGCCCCAGGCCCGCTTCGGCAGACGCCGCCGTGAGCGCACAAGGCGCATCGAAGCCGGAATTGACCCAGCATCTGGCAGTGGCGCACGAGGCGGCAACGCCGACCGCGACCAATCTTGCCTCCATCGCCAACCACGCGGAGCAGCCCCCGGCTGAGGCCACAGCCGCGCGGCGAGCCCCGCAAAGCCCGACCACCGGCTCGCCAGCAAAAAAGAGTGCCGATGACCGACGGACAGAAGAAGAAGTGTCACTTGAAGACTTGATTGCCGTGATCGTTACCGATCTGCAAGCCCAGGTGCAGGCGGATGGCAGCATCCAGACCACAAGGCATCTTGTGATGGATGCCTGCAAGCGCCGTGGGTTGCGCATTACACATCGCCGCCTTACGGATTTGATCAAGGAATCGCAGGGGCGGATTGGTATGGACGGCCTGACCCTTCGAGTGCGCCCTTGATCCGAAAAGCGACCGGAAATGTCTCGATTTGACTGTGGATTTATGGTGTCGGTTGTGCCAATATCGGGCGCATGCACGCACGATCCACGATTGTCGCCGCAACCCTCTGGGCTACACTCGGGGGCTCCCTCTTCGCCCAAGACCTGGGCGTCATTGGCCCGACCTACGACATCGCCGAGCGCGACCTGATCGAGGCCATCCAAAGCCGTCTGCGGCAGATGCAGGCGACGGGTGAACTGGCCCGCCACGAAGAAGAGTATCGGCGCCGCGTGATCGAGGGCATCGAAAAGCCCCGACCGGTTTCCGGTATCAAGCCAACGGAGACCGCTCGCACGTTCTACATCGATCCCACCTACACGCTGGATCGGCACATCCAAGACGAACACGGGCGCATTCTGTTCCCCGCCGGGACCAAGGTCAATCCATTCGATTACGACCGCATGTCCAAGGTGTTGCTTTTCTTCGATGGGTCGAAGAAAAATCAGGTCGAATTCGCCAAGCGGTACATGGCGCAATCGAAAATGCCCGTCAAGCCTATTTTGGTTGGTGGCGAGCCGCTCAAACTGATGCGGGAATGGAAGCGCGAAGTTTTTTACGACCAGGGTGGGGCACTATCACAGCGCTTTTTGATCAAGCAGACCCCAGCCGTGGTCAGTCAGGAAGGCAAGAGGATTCGCGTCGATGAAGTTCGTCCATAAGGCATTGACAACGCTCAGCGTCGTTCTGGCGTGTATCACGGCACAGGCGGCGACTTGCAAGGGCAAGTTCGCCAATCCGATCACGGATATTTGCTGGTCGTGCATCTTCCCCATCCGCATTGGCGGGGCGACCCTTATTTCGTCGGGGCAAGAGGACACACAAAATCCCGGCGGCAATCCACTTTGTTACTGCAAAAACCCGCCGAAGATCGGAATGAAAGTCAGCTTTTGGGAGCCAGTACGCCGGGTTGATGTTTCGCGCGAGCCGTTTTGCATGGTCAGTCTCGGCGGCATAAAGCTAAATCCTGGCTTTGACGCGCCGGAGGCGAAGCAGGAAAGGCGCGACGGCGGTGATCAGTCGTCTTTTTACCAGGTGCATTGGTATGTCGATCCGATCATGTACTACATTCAAGTCGTGCTCGATAGCGGCTGCCTGGAAAACACCGGGTTCGATCTCGCGTACCTGACGGAGCTCGACCCGATGTGGAAGGACGATGAACTCACGCGCATCTTGAATCCCGATGTCTATCTGTTTGCCAATCTCCCTGCACGCGCTGCCTGTGCAGCCGATTGTGTGGCGGCGTCGGCGGGATTTCCAAATAACCTATTCTATTGGTGCGCAGGCTGCCAGGGGTCGATGTACCCTCTCAATGGTAACGTCGGGGCGCACGTGGGTGGCGTGCAGGCATCGTCCTTATTGTTGCAGCGCATCATCGGGAAAATGCACCGCGAGGGCCTGATGTGGGGCGCGCACGGCAATGACGGGCTATGTGGATACTATCCCATCCCCATCATGGACAAGACTGCCTATAAATATCACATGCTGTACCCCATACCCCAAACCAGCAAGACCCCTGGTCCCCCTGGAACAGGAAAAACCCTGGTGAGTCGCTGTTGTCAGCCGCTGGGCCGCACAACCGCGCTTTGGGGTTCGGGGCGCGAATTTCCCTACAAAGGGGAGGATTTCGCCTACCAAATCTTCCGCAAGCGCAACTGCTGCCAAGGGGCGTTGAGCATCGCTGATGGAGTGCCCCCGCGATGAGAGCAATCGTTTCGCCATCGTTGCTTGCGCTCGTGGTTGGTGCGCTGTGCCACCATGCCGCTGCCCAGTCATCGAGCGCGGCGCCGGTACCGACCACCGAAGCCGTCATGCGTGCCCAGCAAGCCGCCCGAGAGGCGATGAGTCGCTTGCCCGGGGCCGCAGCAGCGCAGGAAGCCTATGGGGGCGCGCTGCCCAAAATCGACGCCATTCCTCAGCCGCCGGTGGCTGCGCCTGACCTCGCATCTATCGCGCAAAAGTACCAGCACTTGAGCAAGCCGCAAGCCCCGACGTCGGCGCAGCCCGATCTTTTGGTTCTCGTCTCCCTGTCCATGCCGAAGCAGGCACTGGAGCGCATCATCGAGCAAGCTGAACGCGCCGGTGCGACGCTGGTGTTTCGGGGCCTCAAGGACGGCTCGATGAACCGCATGGGCGAAGAGCTTCAAAAACTCATCGGTCAGCGCAACGTCTCCGCCGCCATCCACCCGCCAGCGTTTCAGCAGTTCAGCGTAACCCGTGTACCAGCGGTGGTGATTGCTGGGGCGGAAGCAGGGGAGGTGCTCGAAAACGGCTGCGCGCGACCGGAGACCTTTGTCAAGGTGACGGGCGATGTCACTCTTGACTACGCCTTGGACTACATCGAGCGCAAAAGCCCCGCCTGGGCAGCGTGGGCCAAGCACTATCGCAGCAAGATCGTTGGGGGAATTCGCTGATGCGAGTCATCGTCGCAGTGTTGTCTGGGCTAATGGTCGGAATCGCCGCAGCAAGTACCGATCAAGCATTTCAGGCTGGCAAGACACTCGGAGCAGGATCGAGGCAGCAAGCGGCATCGCAAATCAGCGCGGGCAGCGCCACGGGCAAGGTGCCATCGTATGGAGCAAGCGCGCCTGAAACCAATTACTTCCAAGGCGGACGAGGCGAGCTGTCGGGTCACGGAATCACCAAGATGCAGACCTGCGCGACGGCCACGCCGGATTCCGATCCCATCAAGCGCCAGGAATGCGAAGCCGTCAACTTTCTAGCTCGCAACCCCAACACCCGCCCGCAGTTCGACCTGAGCAACAACCCGATGTTCGCTAGAGCGAAGAACATCCGCAACAACGCGGAAAACATCTTCGCCTCACTCGGCATGGGCGGCACGGGCAGCACCACGCAATGTGTGCCGCGCACCATCACGACCCCCGCCCAATACAGCACGGACACATGTTCGTCGATCCGCGAGGTTGGGGAACAGCAATGCACGATGGGGCGGGTCATCAAGATTGATGCTGACTCAAACTTCCAATGCGATCAGACCATCAACGCATACGAAACGCTGAAGTGCAGAAGGACTTATGAAGTCAGTTGTACCGGCGGCGGTACAGGATGCGCTCCATCCGGCATAAATACTGGAACAGCGACGATCAGCGGTTTTGGACGAATTTTGCTCCATCAAGCTGGAAATAACTATTGGTACCTCTCTGCTGGCACGATAGCGCCGGACGGATCATGGATAAACAACTACATGTTCAGTGGCACATTCCTTCAAATCTTTCAGTCGGATATATATTTTGATATAACGAACAAGGACAATATTGCGACGTTTTTTCTGGATCAGATTTTATATGACGACAACATCGCGGTTTGGTTGAATGGCAACCTCATTTATCACAGCACCGGCGGAAATGACTTCAATTACTGCACTGTTACGGAAGATGGCATTACCTATCAACATATAACTGACGGGCGAACATGCAGCAGTAGTTTTTTTGAAGGCGGGTCCAATATTTACTCTTACGGAGGGGCGGAGCTGAAACATCTGCTGGTAAATGGGACAAATCATGTCCGACTAAAGCTGGTTGTGGGAAAGAACGGCGACGGAATCGTCCGATTCAAAACATTGGCATACTGCCCCTTGAATTGCAGCGCGATTCTGCGAAATGGCTGTGCAGGTCTTGAGGCGAGGGCACGATAATGTTTCGCTTGCTAGGCTTGGTGTTCGTGTTGATCGTTTCATGGGGCAGCGCCATTGCTGGCGACTGCAAGCGCACCGGTTCTGTGTGCGTAGATTCTACTCCGTGCAAGACGATTTCTGGCGCACAGGTTTGTTTGTCGCAATTGAATATCTCGTGTTGGGAATACGAGGATACTTACACCTGCCTCAAGCCCAACGCAATCAACTACTGCCAACCCTTGATCAATGCTGGTTGCTGGCAGACAAATTCAACATGTGCCCAGTGGGACAGCATCCTGGGCTCAGGCTGCATGAAATATACGCAGACCTATCGTTGTAGCGATCCGTCGCAACCAACGCCGCCAAACACGATCCGTCTCGATGATACCTATACGCTCATATCGAGCAATTACGATCCAGGCCCATGCCAGTCGCTCGACACGAATACCAACTGTCAAATCGCGGAGAGCAGATGTGTATCGACCACTCCGCCGTTTCCCCTGCCACCAGGCATCAGTCCATCGCAGGTCGCTCCCGATGGCTGCTATCAGAAGCAGAACACCTATGCGTGCCTGACCGGTCGCGTAGATTCGTCTGACTGCGATAGCTACTCGACCAATCCAAGCTGCACCCTGCAATCGACGCAGCCCTGTGCCCCTGAAGACGTGGTTGCGGGCAAGTGCATCGATGAGAAAAAAACATATCGATGCGTGTCGCGGCCCGAGCAAAGCACGACCGTGACCGATTGCTCGGGCCAGGCGTTCTGCAGGGACGGCCAATGCTTTGATACTGGCTACGAGAATGACGACGATTTCGCCAAGGCAATCACCGCGATGGAAGCAGCCAGGCAGGCCGGGACATACATGGACCCCAATTCGCTGGAGATTTTCAAGGGCTTCGACTCACGATGCAAGGTCAAGCTATTTGGACTGGTCAACTGCTGCAAGAAAAAAAGCGGTGGCGCCGGCATGAGTAACGCATCGATGGCGCTTGGGGCTGCGGTGCAGGGAGCCAAGTTTTTTGGGTCGCCGTATGTGTACGATGCAATGTTCGCGTCTGACATACCGTTTCTCGTCAATCGCGCCATTGATGCGTGGAGCGCGACCGCGTGGACATCGACCGCCAGCTTTTATGGGGTGACGTTCTCCTATTCGGCGACGGCGGGGTTGCAATTTGTTAGCTTTGATCCGGTGTCCTTCGCTATCCAGGTCGGGCTCATGATCCTGCAAGACATCTTGAGTTGCGATCAAAGCGAGCAAATTCTTGCGCTGAGGCGCGGGCAAAACCTGTGCGTCGAGATTGGTGATTATTGTTCGAAGCGTTTGCCAATCGTGAAAACCTGTATCGAGAAAACGAAATCGTATTGCTGCTACAACAGCCGACTTGCTCGGATCATCAACGTTCAAGGTCGTGCTCAGATCGGTAAGTCGTGGGGCAACCCAAGGAATCCAGATTGTTCTGGATTCACGCCCGCCGAGTTCGAGCGGCTGGACTTCTCACAAATGGACCTGTCAGAGTTCATGGCCGAGGTGATGGCAAACGTGAAGATGCCGGATGTGGGCGCAATGGGGCAGGGCGTACAATCAGAGGTGCAGCGTCGAGTCCAAAACTACTATCAGCGGGGAAGCCAGTAATGCCAAGGATCGGTGCCCTTCTTTGTTTGGTCGTGGCCGCATCCGGTGCTGCGCATGCACAGGGAGAGAACGACACGTCCACGGCCTACAAAGGGCCTCCCGTCACCATGCTGCGAGACGGGGGCCTCGGGGCCATCGACCTGGCAGGAAAGCGCGCCTACGTCGAGTTCCAAAACAGCCCCAGGCTCTCGACACTTCTCGCGCGCCGTGCACAGTCGCTCGGCGCGGTTGTCGTGACGACCGGCAGTGAAGCAGACGTTTGGATAGAGGCGAAAGGCGAGTTCAAGGCCGCACGCGAGTATGGAAACCGGCGCGCGCAGGCCGATGTCGGCGAGGTATTCGAGAAGGCGGGGGCCGTGCAGACGACAGGGCTGCGTCAAGACGTGATGTTTTCTCATGGAGGGGCAGCGCTCGATGCGGCGCAAGCCACAGTTGCGGCGAACCTTCTGAGCGCCGTTGCAGATGCGAGCGGTTTTCGTGGGTGGTTCAACAACCTGGTCGCGGGCGATCCTGATGGATTCTGCTTCCGGGGCTGCGAATACAAGCAGACAGCCGCCATCACGCTGTCGGTGCGGCAGGCCAGCGGAGCGCCCTTGGGATCGCTATCAGTGGCGGCCTCGACATCGGACAGGAAGCTGTTGCCGCTGCCACTCGTCGAGGCGGCGCTGGCGGAGGCGCTCGGCGAGCTGGATCGCGCAAACGCCTCGCCGCCTTCTGCAGCAAGTGGACGGGAGCCCAATGGAGTAGAGAAATAATGGTCAACGCTTATCGCGTGATCGCATGCGCTGCGGCGCTCGCATGCGTCGCAACTCTGGCAAAGGCCGCCCAGTACGACAGCCCCAAAGCCCTGCTCATGCAGGCCATCGATGCGCCCGACGGCAAGGCCAGCGGAGAAATCGTGGGGCCGGTGGCGGAGCGGTTCCGACAGGCGACCGGCTCCAGCGCCCCCGTTCTTGCCGATGTCAGCACCATCAAGAGCTTTCAACAGGAAGGATGCAAGCGACTCCAGCTTCGCTTGCGGCAAGGCGGTATGACAGGTAAGGATGGTAAACAAGGGGAAGTCGTGTTCAGCTACGACTTCAACCTGTGCCGGGACGGTACCCCGCCGACCGAAGGAATGGACCTGGAAAAGGTCGGGAAAGTGCTGGGCTCGGGTGGTGTGGCCGAGGGGTTCGAACAGCTCAAATAGAAGTTGACCGGGTGCGCGGCTTCGTCCAGAGCAATTCCGCGCACCGGAGACGCCGCGCCGCACCATCGCCTACGCACGAGTTTCCAGCCACGATCAGAAGGACGACCTGGAGCGGCAAAAGCAGGTGCTCGAACTCTACTGCGCCCGCCAAGGCTGGACGTTCGAGGTGATCGCCAATCTCGGCTCGGGCATGAACGACCACAAGAAGGGCTTGAAGCGCCTGCTCGATGCGATCATCACCGAGTGCCAAAGGCACTGGACTCATACAACGGTCTTGCCAAAGTTTGCCAAAGAACCCATACTTGCACCATGAGTACGATGAACATCTCCCTCCCCGAGACCCTGAAGGCCTTCGTGGATGAGCAGGTCAGCCGGCGCGGCTACGGCACGAGCAGCGAGTACGTGCGCGAGTTGATCCGCAAGGACCAGGATCGCCTACAACTGCGTGGCTTGCTGTTGGCCGGTGCGGCATCCAACCCGGCGACACCCGCCGATGCTGGCTACTTCGATGGTCTGCGGGATCGGGTGCGCAAGGCTGCCAACACCAACGCCAAGGCGTGAAGCGCAAACCAGTCGTCCCGCGTGAGCAGGCCAACCGCGATGTCGATGAGGCCATTGCCCACTATCTGACGCAAGCCAATGCGGCCGTGGCGCTTGGCTTCATTGATGCACTGGAGAAGGCCTACAGCCACATCGCCCGCCATCCGGCAACGGGCTCTCCCCGCTACGCGCACGAACTCAACTTGCCCGGCCTGCGCGCCTGGCCACTCACGCGATACCCGTACCTCGTGTTTTACGTCGAGCGCCCCGATCACATCGACGTCTGGCGCGTACTGCACGGCCAGCGGGACATCCCAGCGTGGATGCAGGCGCCTGACACCGTGTGATGGTCGCACCGCCGATAGACATGTGTGCGCTCGTCGGTGTAGACCATATCGCCGAGCATCTGGGTGTCACGCGCGACTCGATCTACCGCTGGATCGACCGCAAGCACCTGCCCGCGCAACGGGTTGGGTGGCTGTGGTGGTTCAAAGAGGGTGTTCCGGGAGATGGCAAAGGAACTGTTGGGTTTCGATGACCGGCAACTGGCGACCGCTCTGATGGCGGGCGAGATCGTGGAGGTGTGTCATGGCAACGACGAAGCGTAAGAGTCGAATGCTGGATGAAATGCACGAGACCGCGCGTGGGCTGTACAGCGCAGGACTGATCAGCAAGCGCCGTATGGGCGAGTTCGATGCGCTGTGCCATCTCGATGTCCACGAGATGTCCCCGCAAAAGGAGGGTGTCAGGATTTTTGTGTGAGGGGCCTACCATGACGATGTTCAGGAGCCCCCATGCCACGCAAGAAGACCACCCCCGCCGCGAAGCCGGACGCCATTCTTCCCGACGAGCTGCTTGAGAAGCTGATCCCCGGACCGATGGACGCCGCCGGCGTCGAGGCCGTGTTCCAGAAGCTGAAGAAGGCCGTGATCGAGCGCGCCTTGGGGGCTGAGCTGGGCGTGCACTTGGCCAGCCCCGAGGGCGGCTGCGGGAACCATCGCAACGGCCGCAGCGGCAAGACCGTGCTGACCGACGGCGGGCCGCTGCGGATCGAGGTGCCCCGCGACCGGGCCGGCAGCTTCGAACCGCAGCTGATCCCGAAGCATGAGCGCCGGTTTGCCGGCTTTGACGACCGGATCATCTCGATGTATGCCCGCGGCATGTCGGTGCGCGAGATTCAGGGCCATCTGGCCGAGATGTACGCCATCGAGGTGTCAGCGGAGTTCATCAGCGCCGTCACCGACGCGGTGATGGCCGAGGTGGGGGCCTGGCAGGCCCGGCCGCTGGAGCCGATGTACCCGGTGGTGTTCTTCGATGCCCTGCGGGTGAAGATCCGCGAGGACGGCGTGGTGCGCAACAAGGCGGTGTATCTGGCCTTGGGCGTGCTGCCGGACGGGACCCGCGACATTCTGGGGCTTTGGATCGAGAACACCGAAGGCGCGAAGTTCTGGATGAAGGTGTTCAACGATCTCAAGACCCGCGGGGTCACGGACCTGCTGATCGGCGTGGCCGACGGCCTGAAGGGCCTGCCGGAGGCACTGGAGGCGGTGTTTCCGGCCACGACCCTGCAGACCTGCATCGTGCACCTGATCCGCAACAGCCTCGACTATGCGAGCTGGAAGGACCGTAAGGCGCTGGCCGCGGCGATCAAGCCGATCTACACCGCACCGAGCGCGGAGGCCGCCGAGCGCGCGCTGGACGCGTTCGAGGCAGGGCCGTGGGGCCAGCGCTTCCCGACCGTGGTCGCGGCCTGGCGGCGGGCGTGGAGCCGGGTGATCCCGTTCTTCGCGTTCCCGCCCGAAGTGCGGCGGATCATCTACACCACCAACGCCATCGAGAGCGTGCATTCGCGGTTACGCAAGATCATCAAGAGCCGCGGGCACTTCCCAAGCGACGAGGCGGCCACCAAGCTGATCTGGCTGGCCTTGCGCAACATCACCGCGGACTGGAAGCGGGCGAGCAAGGGAACCTCTGCACTACCCCGCCCACTCGTTCGTGGCGACGAGTTCAGGGTCAATATCGTTTCGTAGGATGGGATCGAAACAGATGCTGAACGGTTCTTGGGCTCCAGCAAGCCCCTTCGTGGGCCCTCTGCAGCCTCATCCGGCCCCAGTGAGCCCACTGCGGGCGCACTTATCCCGTCGCAGCCAGCAAGGCTTTGCGCGCCAGCCACAGATTGACCAGCGCAAACAGGACGTTGAGCTGCGCGCCGTTCTTGGCCAAGCCTCGATAGGGCGTCTTGCGGTAGCCAAACTGGCATTTGAGTACCCGAAACGGATGCTCACCCTTGGCACGAATGCGCGCCTTGGTGCGTTCCAAGGCATCCATCACCTGGCCAAGAAAAGTGCGCTTGTCCAATGCCCGGCGCTTGCCCGGCCGCATGGCCACGTGCCAAGCGACTTGCTTGCCCTGGTTTTCCGCTCGCTTGTCCACTCCCTGATAGCCCGCATCGGCAAAGACGTCGGTCTCTTGCCCGTGCAAGAGCCGATGCGCCTGCGTCACATCCGAGACGTTGGCAGCGGTGGCCACCACCGTGTGTACCAGCCCTGTCTCGGCGTCGACCCCAACGTGCGCTTTCATGCCGAAGTACCACTGGTTGCCCTTCTTCGTCTGGTGCATCTCAGGGTCGCGCTCACGGCGGGCGTTCTTGGTCGAGCTGGGAGCAGCAATGAGCGTGGCATCCACGATGGTGCCGCTCTTGAGCATGAGGCCACGCTCGGTCAGGATGCGATTGACCGTCTCGAGGATACGCTGGCTCAGGCCGTGTTGCTCCAGCAGGTGGCGAAAGCGCAGGATGGTGCTCTCATCCGGCACGACATCCACCCCCAGGTCCAGACCAACAAAGCTCGCCAGCAGCGGCGTGTCGTACAAGGCTTCCTCCACCGCCGGGTCCGACAGACCAAACCACTGCTGCAAAAAATGAATCCTCAGCAGCTTCTCTACCGCAAAGGGTGGCCGCCCACCCTTGGGACCCGCCTTCGGCGCATACGGCTCGATGAGTGCGACCAACTCTGCCCACGGCACCACACGGTCCATCTGCTCCAAAAACGCACGCTTGCGGGTGCGCTTGGCGCGCAGCTCAAAGCCCGTATACATCGGCGCCTCCAGACTCATCTGCTTCATGTCGCTATTGTCCCATCCCGGCAGTCTGGCAGGAAGGTTTTGCAGACCTTCCTTAAGGGTTTGGCGCACCTGGTCGAGTCGGCCACGGGCTTGCCACTGACGGCGGGAAATGCAATCGAACCGCTGCACGGCGGTGCGACCGCCTACCCCGAGATGCTGCGGGCCATCGACGAGGCGCGTCACAGCATCGCCCTGGCCAGCTACATCTTTGACGGCCACGGCATCGGTGGCGCCTTCGTCGACGCGCTCACGCGCGCGCACCGCCGGGGCGTGGCCGTGCGCGTGCTGATCGATGACGTGAATGTCCGGCTTTCGCGCCAGACGGCTTACCGCGCGCTCGTCCGCGAGCGCGTGCCCGTCGCCTCATTCAACCCGCCGTTCATTCCCGCGCGGCTGCATGCGGTTCAGCTGCGCAACCACCGCAAGTTGCTGCTGGTCGATGGGTGTGTCGGCTTCACGGGCGGCATGAATATTCAAGCGTCCTACTGGTCGCCGGACAAGCCCGAAGCGGCCTTCCGGGACCTGCACTTCCGCGTCGAAGGACCGGTGCTGGAACACATGATGCTGACCTTCACGCGCGACTGGTTCGACAGCAGCGACGAATGGCTCGAATCCTCCTTCTGGCGTGGGGGCCCGGACTCCGCTGCAGCATGGCCCGCGGGCGACCGCGACCGCTGCGGCGGCGCCCTTGCACGCGGCATCGAAGCTGGCCCCGACGATACGATCGACCGCTTGCTCTGGACCTGGTCCGGCGCGCTTGCGAGCGCACAGCACAGCGTGCGAATTCGGACGCCCTATTTCGTGCCCGAAACCACCTTGCTCACGGCCCTGTCTACCGCTGCCTTGCGCGGCGTGGAAGTCGAGGTGATCGTGCCGCAGCGCTGCGACCATGCCTTTGTCGGATGGGCAAGCCGCGCCAGCTATGCCCAGGTGCTCGAGTTTGGCGTGCGTGTCTTCGAACGGCCAGGCCCTTTCGACCATACGAAGCTGATGCTGATCGATCGCCATTGGGTCAGCCTCGGCTCGGCCAACTGGGACACGCGCAGTTTGAGGCTCAATTTCGAATTCAACCTCGAGGTCTACGATCCCGCCCTTGCGGCCCAGCTCGAAGACGATTTCTTTGAACGCCGGGCCGAATCACACCTGGTCACCCTGGCACAATGGCATGCCCAGCCCTTGACGGTGCGGCTGCGCGACCGAGCCGCCCGACTGTTCACGCCCATCCTTTGAGCGCTCCTCTCTTGACGGCGACAGCTGGCTCGAATGCCCACCGCCCCTGCCTGCGCTAGGCTGGACCGTTTCTTCCGACGAGACGTTTTGCCGTCAGGCCACCTTTTTGAGCATCTTGACGGCCTGCAGGACTTCGTCCACGTGCCCAGGCACCTTGACGCCGCGCCATTCTTGCAGCAGGATGCCCTCGGGGCTGATCAAGAAGGTGCTGCGCTCGATGCCCTTGACCTTCTTGCCGTACATGATCTTGTTCTTGACCACGCCGAACATGTGGCACATCTTTTCTTCGGTGTCGGCGATCAGCTCGAAGGGCAGCTCCAGCTTGGCTTTGAAATCTTCGTGCGACTTCAGGTTGTCGCGCGAGACGCCGAACACCTCGGCACCGGCGGCGACGAACTCTTGATACTGGTCGCGGAACTGTAGCGCCTCGGTGGTGCAGCCGGGGGTGTGGTCTTTCGGGTAGAAGTACAGCACCAGGGTCTTGCCCAGGTGGGACTGGTGGGTGACCTTGACGCCGCCGGTCGCTTGCGCTTCGAACTCGGGAATGGGTTTGTTGACGACGACGGCCATGAAGCGTATCCCCTGTCTGATTGGCTGATCGGATGCGTCCGGAAAAAGACGGCCTGTCCATCACACACCCTGAGCCCCATTCGCGCGTGGAGCGGGTGCCGAGCGTGGCAGCGCGGCAGGATGGGCTGCGCCGGACATTTTGCTAATTTTACCGCATTCGAGGGGCGGGTCTGGCGGGTGGAGGCGATCGAAAGTCAGCCCGCCGGCGTCGTGTCGTGGGGTTCGATCAACAGGGCTGCCACCACCCGGCGGCCTTCGCCGGCCAGGATGTTGTAGGTGCGCGCCGCGGCCATCGTGTCCATGGTTTCCACGCCGATGCCGCGCTCGATCAGGCCGCGCAGCAGGGCAGGGGCGACGAAGCGCAGGCGCTGGCCGCTGCCGAAGAGCACGACTTCCGGTTCTTCCTCGGCCAGGAGGTCGAAGTGGGCGGCGGTCAGATCGGCGTGCGCCCGGCAGTCCCACACCTGCAGGCGGCCGCTGGCGCTGACCACCACGCTGTGCTCGAACCGCTGGCCCGCGATCACCACCCACCCCGGGCCGTGGGCCTGGATGGACAGGGTGTCGATGCGGTCGGGTTGAAACTTCATCGGTGGCGCACGGCGCGCACGGAAAGGCGGCCAAACTGTGGTGAAATTATAGGTTCCACCCGCCCAACCCCGTGCGCCATGCCGTTTCCCGTCATCCACAAATCGGCCAAACTCGCCAACGTCTGCTACGACATCCGGGGGCCTGTGCTGGAGAAGGCCCGCCAGATGGAGGAGGATGGCCACAAGATCATCAAGCTCAACATCGGCAACCTGGCTGTGTTCGGGCTCGAGCCGCCCGATGAGATCGTGCAGGACATGATCCGCAACCTGCCGCACGCGGCCGGGTACACGGACAGCAAGGGGCTGTTTGCCCCGCGCAAAGCGATCGTGCACTACACGCAGCAAAAGGGTATTCCTGGCGTGACGGTGGACGACGTCTATCTGGGCAACGGCGCCAGTGAGCTCATCACCATGAGCATGAACGCGCTGCTCAACGCGGGCGATGAGATTTTGGTTCCCGCGCCCGACTACCCGTTGTGGACGGCGTCGGTGTCGCTGTCGGGCGGCACGCCGGTGCACTACCTGTGCGACGAAGCCAACGATTGGATCCCCGATCTGGAGGACATGGCGCGCAAGATCACGCCGCGCACGCGGGGCATCGTCGTCATCAACCCCAACAACCCGACCGGGGCGCTGTATCCGGTGGAGGTGCTGCAGGCCATCGTGGCGCTGGCGCGCCAGCACGGGTTGATCGTCTTTGCGGACGAGATCTACGACAAGGTGCTCTACGACGGCCACACCCACACGTCGATCGCCTCGCTGGCCGACGACGTGCTGTTCGTCACCTTCAACGGGCTGAGCAAAAACTACCGCTCGTGCGGCTACCGTGCGGGCTGGATGATCGTCTCGGGCGACAAGCGGCGCGCCAAGGACTACATCGAGGGGCTGAATATGTTGGCCTCGATGCGCCTGTGCGCCAACACGCCAGGGCAACTGGCCATCCAGACCGCGCTGGGCGGCTACCAGAGCATCAACGATTTGGTCGCGCCCACGGGGCGTCTGTGCCGACAGCGCGACCTGGCGCACCGGTTGTTGACAGCCATCCCCGGCGTGACCTGCGTCAAGCCCAAGGCCACGCTGTACATGTTTCCGCGCCTGGATCCGGCGATCTACCCGATCGAGGACGACCAGCAATTCGCCTACGAACTGCTGGCCGAGGAAAAGGTGCTGATCGTGCAAGGCACGGGCTTCAACTACCCGACGCCCGACCATTTCCGCCTCGTCTTTTTGCCGCACGAAGACGATCTGGCCGAGGCGATTGGCCGCATTGCGCGTTTTTTGGGGCATCTGCGCCGCCGCTACGGAACGGACTGACCCTGCGCGGGGGCGCTCCCGCCACCGATCGACGATCTATTCACAGACATCACCACCATGAGTTCGCTTCCCCCCATCCGCGTTGGTCTGCTGGGCATCGGCACCGTCGGCAGCGGCGTCTTTCGCGTGCTGCAGCGCAACCAGCAAGAAATCCGTCGCCGCGCCGGGCGCGGCATCGACATCGTCACCGTGGCCGACCTCGACGTCGAGCGGGCGCGCGCCATCGTCGGCGACGGGGTGCAGGTGGTGGGTGACGCGCGCGCCGTCATCGCCGATCCCTCCATCGACATCGTGGTCGAGCTCATCGGCGGCTATGGCATTGCCAAGACGCTGGTGCTGGAGGCGATCGCCGCCGGCAAGCACGTGGTCACGGCCAACAAAGCATTGTTGGCGGTGCACGGCACCGAGATCTTTGCCGCCGCCCAGACCAAGGGGGTGATGGTGGCGTTCGAGGCGGCGGTGGCCGGCGGCATTCCTATCATCAAGGCGTTGCGCGAGGGGTTGACCGCCAACCAGATCCAGTGGGTGGCCGGCATCATCAACGGCACCACGAATTTCATCCTGTCCGAGATGCGCGACAAGGGGCTGGATTTCGACGTCGTGCTCAAAGAGGCGCAGCGCCTGGGCTACGCCGAGGCCGATCCCACCTTCGATATCGAGGGCATCGACGCCGCACACAAGGCCACGCTGATGAGTGCGCTGGCGTTTGGCATTCCGGTGCAGTTCGACAAGGCGTATGTCGAAGGCATCACACGGCTGCAGGCGGCCGACATCCGCTACGCCGAGCAGCTGGGCTACCGCATCAAGCTGCTGGGCATCACCAAGCGCGTGGCCGGTGGCGTGGAGCTGCGCGTGCACCCGACGCTGGTGCCGGCGCGGCGCCTGATCGCCAACGTCGAGGGCGCGATGAACGCCGTGGTGGTGCAGGGCGACGCGGTGGGCACCACGCTCTACTACGGCAAAGGCGCGGGCAGCGAGCCGACCGCCAGCGCCGTGATCGCCGACCTGGTAGACGTGACACGCCTGCACACCGCTGACCCGCAGCACCGCGTGCCGCACCTGGCGTTCCAGCCGCATGCGATGAGTGACCTGCGCATCGTGCCCATGGCGCAAGTGGTCACGAGCTACTACCTGCGCTTGCGTGTCGCCGACCAGCCCGGTGTGTTGGCCGAGGTGACGGGGCTGCTGGCGCGTGCGGGCATCAGCATCGACGCCGTTCTGCAGCGCGAGGCCGACGAGGTGGGCGGCGAGGGCAGCACGCAAACCGACCTCATCATCTTGACGCACGACACGAGCGAGGGCACCATGAACGAGGCGCTCGATGCCATCCAAGCCCTGCCCACCGTGCTGGCGCCCGTGGTACGCATCCGTAAGGAGGAGTTGGCCTGATGCGCTACCTCTCGACCCGTGGCCACCCCGAGCGGCGGCGTTTCAGCGACATTTTGCTCGAGGGCCTTGCGCCCGACGGCGGTTTGTACCTGCCCGAGTCGTATCCCCAGGTCGATGCGGCGACGCTGGCGCGTTGGCGCCGCATCTATCACGAGCAAGGCTACGCCGAGCTGGCGTTCCAGATCCTGTCGCTCTATATCGACGACATCCCGGCCGACGACCTGCGCGCGCTGTGCGCCAAAACCTACACGGCCGAGGTGTTCGGCACGGGCGAGATCGTGCCTTTGCGTCACTTGGAAGACGGCCTCTGGCTGGAAGCACTGTCCAATGGGCCCACGTTGGCCTTCAAGGACATGGCCATGCAGCTGCTGGGCCACCTGTTCGAGTACGAGCTCGCGCGCCGGGGTGAGACGCTCAACATTCTGGGCGCCACCAGCGGCGACACCGGCAGCGCCGCCGAGTACGCGATGCGCGGCAAGCGTGGCATCCGCGTCTTCATGCTCAGCCCGCATGGGCGCATGAGCCCGTTTCAGCAGGCGCAGATGTACAGCCTGATGGATGCCAACATCCACAACATCGCCATCGAGGGCGTGTTCGACGACTGTCAGGACATCGTCAAGGCGGTCAGCCACGACCTCGACTTCAAGCGGCGCTTCAAGATCGGCACCGTCA
The DNA here is from genome assembly GCF_049860815.1 of Tepidimonas sp. HKU78. Taxonomy (NCBI): domain Bacteria; kingdom Pseudomonadati; phylum Pseudomonadota; class Betaproteobacteria; order Burkholderiales; genus Tepidimonas; species Tepidimonas sp. HKU78. Next base: position 2,225,392 of record NZ_CP187547.1, on the reverse strand, counting down.
ACAGCATCAACTGGGCGCGCTTGCTGGCGCAGGTGGTGTACTACTTTGCGGGCTGGATCCAGGCCACCACGCGCGACGACGAGCCCGTGAGCTTTGCCGTGCCCAGCGGCAATTTCGGCAACGTGTGCGCGGGGCACATCGCCCGCATGATGGGCCTGCCCATTGCCCACCTGGTGGTGGCGACGAACGAAAACGACGTGCTCGACGAGTTTTTCCGCACCGGGGTCTACCGGGTGCGGGGCAGCGCCGACACCTACGAGACGTCCAGCCCGTCGATGGACATCAGCAAGGCCAGCAACTTCGAGCGCTTCGTGTTCGACCTGCTGGGGCGCGATGCGGCGGCGACGCGCGCCCTGTTTGCCGATGAGCTGGCGCGCCATGGGCGCTTCGATTTGTCGGCCCACCCGGCGTTTGCGCTGGCGCGCAGCCGCTTCGGATTCTTGAGTGGCCGCAGCACGCACGCCAACCGCATCGCCACCATCCGCGACACGTGGCAGCGTTTCGGTGTCATGATCGACCCCCACACCGCGGACGGGGTCAAGGTAGCGCGTGAGCACCGGCAGCCCGGGGTGCCCATGATCGTGCTCGAGACGGCGTTGCCGGTCAAGTTTGCCGCCACCATCGTCGAAGCCCTCGGGCGCGAGCCCGAGCGGCCCGCCCGCTACCAGGGCATCGAGGACCGACCCAAGCGGGTGCAGGTGCTGCCCGCGGACGCCCAGCGCGTCAAGGCGTACATCGAAATGGTGTGCGCGGCGGGGTGAGGGGCAGGCCATGGCGACGACGTCACCGACCGCGTCCGCACGGCCCGGCTTGATGGCGCTGGAAGATGCCCTGCAGCGGCTGCTGGCCGACGTCGCCCCGGTGGCGGAGGTGGAGCGCGTACCCACCCAGTCGGCTGCCGGCCGCGTACTGGCCGAGCCGGTCGTCTCGGCGCTGGACGTACCCGGCTTCGACAACAGCCAGATGGATGGCTACGCCGTGCGTTGTGCGGAGGTACAGCAAGCCGTGGCCGCGGGTCGGCCGCTGCCGGTGGCCCTGCGCATCCCGGCGGGCCACGGTGGCGCGGTGCTGCCCCCGGGCGCGGTGGCGCGGATCTTTACCGGTGCGCCACTGCCGGATGGGGCTGACGCCGTCGTGATGCAAGAGGACGCCGCGCCGGCGGAGGCGCCGCCCGATGCGGATGCCGCACTGGCGCCCCATGGCTGGGTGCGCTTGACCGTGGTGCCCGTGCCGGGCCAGTGGGTGCGCCGCCGCGGCGAAGATGTGCACGTCGGTGCCGTCGTGCTGCCCGCGGGCCGGCGCCTGCGCCCGGCCGATCTGGGCTTGGTCGCCTCCATCGGGGTGGCCGAGCTGACCGTGCGGCGTCGGTTGCGCGTGGCCCTGGCCGCCACGGGCGATGAGCTGATCCGCCCGGGGGAGCGGCCGCCCGAGGGCCTGCCACCGGGGGCGATTTTCGAGTCGAACCGCTATTTTCTGGAGCCGCTGCTGCAGCGCCTGGGCTGCGACGTGACCGTGCTGTCGCGCATTCCCGATGATCGCGAGGCGACGCGCTCGGCTTTGGCCAGCGCCGCGCTCGCGCACGACGTGATCGTGACCACGGGCGGTGTCTCCGTGGGCGAGGAAGACCACGTCAAACCCGTGGTGCAGGCGCTGGGTGGCCTGGACTTATGGCAGATTGCCATGAAGCCCGGCAAGCCGTTTGCACAGGGTTGGATCGATCGTGCGCCGCTGGGTGACCAAGGGCGCTGCCATGTGTTGGGCCTGCCGGGCAATCCGGTCTCCAGCTTCGTGACCTTTCTGCTGCTCGCGCGGGCGTTTTTGCTGCGGCTGTCAGGGGTCGACGTGGCGCCCGCGTTGCCACCGGCGCTGCCGCTGGTGGCGCATTTCGACGTGCCGCACCCCGACAAACGGCGCGAGTTTTTGCGCGTGCGCCGCAACGCGCAGGGCGGTTTAGACCTGTTTCCCAATCAAAACTCGTCCGTGCTGACCTCCATGGTCTGGGCCGATGGTCTGGTGGATAAACCTGCCGGGGCAGTCATACGGCGTGGAGACGTGGTGGCCTATCTGCCGCTGGCGGAGTGGTGGGACTGAGCGGCGGATCGAACGTTCAGGAGTGCGCATGACCTCCCCGCTCGCCACTGCCCGAACGTCGAAGATGGCCGCAGAGCGGGTCGGGTTCCGCTCGCTGTTGCGTCGCCGTCTGATTGGCGGCGCGCTGGCGCTGATCGTCGCGATGGCGCTGTTGGTGGCAGTGGGCGTCATCGCACCGATGGCGCAACAGGCGGCCCGGGCGTCGTTCGACTCGGTGGCCCGTGAGACAGATGCCCGGCTGCGAGCCAACCTTGGCTCGACCCAGGCTGCGTTGCAGGTGTTTGGTCACGGGCTGCAGGCATTACCACCATCGGCGGATAGTCCGACGAGCTTCGTCGAGCGGGCGCGTCTGGCCATGGCCGCCATGCCGTTGGTCACCTCGGTGGTGGCAGGCAATGGCGCGGGCCAAGGCTGGTTGCTGCTGTGGCGGCCCGAGCAGCGCGAGTGGCTCGTGCGCATCACGGACCGCACCCGTTGGGGGGACGAACAGCGCTTTCTGTCGTTCGACGCGCAGTGGCGCCCGTTGCGGGAATGGCGCGAGCAGCTGCCCTACGATCCACGGACGCGGCCTTGGTATCGGTTGGCCCAGGAAAAACCGGGCGAGCCACGCTGGACCACGCCATACGTGCTGTTTACCACGCGCGAGCCGGGGGTAACGGTCACCCTGGGTTGGCACGATGCCGACGGATTGCCGTGGGCCGTGGGGTTCGATCTGCGCGCCAATGAGATCGACGCCTTGGCCAAGACGTTGACCCCTAGTGCCCACGGCCTGACGCTGGTCGCCGACGCCAGCGGGCACGTGCTGGGACAGTCGTTTGCCCCATTGACGCTGACGCCAACGCCAGAGGGCAGCTGGCGCTTGCCGCGCCTCGACGAGGTCGGCCAACCGTTGCTGCGGCAGGCCATAGAGCAGGGAGGGCAGGTGCTCGACGGGAGCCGCTGGGCGATGCCGGGCCTTCACTGGTTGGTGGTGCAGCACACCATCGTGTTGGGCGAGCTGCCACTGACCCTGTGGATGGCGGCCCCATGGTGGGACTTCGTGCCAGGGCTGACCGTTTGGCTGGCGGCCTTGGTGGGGTTTGGCATCGCGGTGTCCCTCGCGGCGGCGTGGATCGCCCGCCGCGCTGCTCGTCAGTTGGCCGAGCCCTTGGAGTATTTGGCGCAGGCCGCGCAGGCGGTGGGCCAGCTGTCGCTGGCACAGCCGATCCGTACCGACTGGCGCACCCGTGAGGTCCACGCGCTGGCTCGGGCCATGAACGAATCACGGCGTCGGCTGCGCATCTACCAACGCCGCTTGCAGCGCCGCGAAGCGCAGCTGCGCCGCGAGGTGTTGGCGCTGACGGCGGCCGAACAGCGCTTGCTGCATGTCGGCCTACACGATCCGCTGACCGATCTGCCCAACCGCCGTTTGCTCCTCGAGCGCATCGAGCATGCACTGGCGCGCGCCGATCGTCACCGGTCGATGACGGCGGTGCTATACGTCGATCTGGACCACTTCAAGGAAATCAACGACGAGTGGGGGCATGAGGCCGGCGACGCGCTATTGGTCGAGGTGGCGCAACGCTTGCGTGCGCAAGTGCGCGGTGGCGACACCGTGGCACGGCTGGGGGGAGACGAGTTTGTCCTCGTGCTGGAGGATGTGACGGCCGACATTGCCGCCGAACGCGCCCACGCGGTGCTGGTGGCGCTGCAAAATCCGATCGACTTGGGCGGGCGGGTCTGCCACATCTCGGCCAGCATTGGTATCGCCCTGGCACCGCGTGATGGGCTGGACGCCGTGACGCTGTTGCGCCATGCGGACGAGGCGATGTACCGCGCCAAAACAGGGGGACGCGGTCGCGTGGTCGCGTACGAGGCGGGATTCAGCCACGCCACACACGAGGCGCGCGCCATGCGCGAAGCGTTGGCACAGGCGATCGCCGAGCGCACCATCGAGCTGTGGTGGCAGCCCCAGGTGGATTTGCAGGACGGCCGCATCGTGGCTGCCGAGGGTTTGCTGCGCTGGCAGCATCCCCAGTGGGGCTGGGTGTCGCCTTCGACCTTCATTCCCTTGGCAGAGGATGGCGGACTGATGGAGCGCCTGGGTTTGCTGGTGCTGGATCTGGCACTGGAGCACGGGCAGCGCCTGGACGCGGCCGGCTGGACGCTCGGCCGGCTGGCGGTCAACGTCTCACCCCGTCAGCTCCAGGTGGAACGGTTCGTGGACGAGGTGTTGTCGCGCCTGACGCGCAGCGGTTGGCCTGCCCACCGGCTGGAGCTGGAAATCACCGAGAGTGTGCTGCTCGACAGCGAACCGGCGCGGGACCGCCTGCGCGTGCTGGAGGCGCGCGGGGTGCGATTGGCGGTGGACGACTTTGGCACTGGCTATGCCTCGATGGCGTATCTGCGTGCCCTGCCGCTGGACACGATCAAGATCGACGGCAGCTTCGTGCGCGACATCGGGACGTCCGCGCAGGCCGACGCGCTCGTCGAGTCGCTCATCCAGCTCGGGCGTGCGGTCGGTTTGGAGCTCGTGGCGGAGGGGGTCGAGACGGTGGCCCAGCGCGATTTTCTGGCCGAGCGCGGCGTGCGGCGTGCGCAGGGATACCTGTGGGCGCCGGCATGCCCGTTGTCGGCCTGGCTCGCCGTGCCCGCGGGCCAAATGCCCAAGCTATGATCGTGGTCACGAGCACCGCATAGGTACCCTGACCCTCATTCAACGACCGTCCATGAAGATCCAACTGCGCTACTTTGCCGCCATCCGCGAGGCCGTGGGCACTGCCGCCGAGGTGCTGGACACCGACGCATCCCACGTCGGCGCGTTGCGCGACGCGCTGATTGCGCGCGGTGGCGTCTGGGCCGAGGCATTGGGCCGCGGGCGCGCCGTGCGCGTGTCGGTCGATCAGGTCATGGCGGACGAGGGTACGCCGCTGCACGATGGCGCCGAAGTGGCCTTCTTCCCGCCCGTCACTGGAGGATAGGCCCATGGCACTCGCGCACCGTTTTATCGCCATCCAGAGCGAGGACTTCGACCTGGCGCGTGAGGTGACCGCCCTGCGCGCCGGCCAGCCGACCGTGGGCGCGGTGTGCGCCTTCGTGGGCACGGTGCGTGATCGCAACGACGGGGCCTCGGTGGCCACCATGGAGCTGGAGCATTACCCGGGTATGACCGAGCGCGCCATCGACGCCATGATCGATGAGGCGGCACGGCGCTTCGACATACTGGGTGTGCGCGTCATCCACCGCGTGGGGGCGCTGCAGCCGCAGGACCAAATCGTGCTGGTGGCCGTGGCCTCGGCGCATCGCGGCCAGGCATTCCAGGCGTGCGAGTTTTTGATGGACTACCTCAAGACCCAGGCGCCGTTCTGGAAAAAAGAGCACACCCCACAGGGGGCGCGTTGGGTCGATGCGCGCGTCAGCGACGACGCGGCGCTGGCGCGCTGGGGCATTGCCGCGCGCAACGCCTGAGTGCCCGTCACGTGGCGCGTTTTTGATGGCGATCAAGGCCGCGGCCTTGAAAACGCGGCACAACCCCCCACATGGAAGCACAGTCGAATCACGGAGCTTTCCATGTCCATCGAAAAATTCACCCGTTCGTTTCAAGAGGCCTTGTCCGACGCGCAATCGCTCGCGCTGGGCAAGGATCATGCGTACATCGAGCCGGCGCACGTGGCGCTGACCCTGCTGCAGCAAGACACCTCGCGCGGCTTGCTCACGCGTGCCGGGGTCAACATCGGGGCGCTGCGCAAGGCGGCCGAAGACGCCGTCAACCGCCTGCCCCAGGTGCAGGGCCAGGAGCAAGTCCAGGCCAGCCGCGATTTGGTGTCCGTGCTGCAGGCGATGGAAAAAGAGGCCATCAAGCGCGGTGACCAGTTCATCGCTAGCGAGTTGTTCTGGCTGGCGCTGGCCGATGCCAAGACGTCGCTGGCCGATGCCGCGCGGCAGGCGGGCCTGCAGCGCAAGTCCCTAGAGGCGGCGATCGAAGCCGTGCGAGGAGGAGAAAAAGTGACCAACCCCGAAGCCGAAAACCAGCGCGAGGCGCTGAAAAAATACACCCTCGACCTGACCGAACGCGCCCGTCAGGGCAAGCTGGACCCCGTCATCGGGCGCGACGACGAAATTCGCCGCACCATCCAGATCCTGCAGCGGCGCAGCAAGAACAACCCGGTGCTCATCGGTGAGCCCGGTGTGGGCAAAACCGCCATCGTCGAGGGGCTGGCGCAGCGCATCGTCAACGGCGAGGTGCCCGAGACGCTCAAGGACAAGCGCGTGCTGGCGCTGGACATGGCGGGACTGCTGGCCGGCGCCAAATACCGCGGCGAGTTCGAGGAGCGCCTCAAGGCGGTGCTCAAAGAGATCGCGGCCGAGGAAGGGCGCATCATCCTCTTCATCGACGAGATCCACACCATGGTGGGCGCGGGCAAGGCCGAAGGCGCCATGGACGCGGGCAACATGCTCAAGCCGGCGCTGGCGCGCGGCGAGCTGCACTGCATCGGCGCCACCACGCTGGATGAGTACCGCAAGTACATCGAAAAGGACGCGGCGCTCGAGCGGCGCTTCCAGAAGGTGCTGGTCGACGAGCCCAGCGTCGAGGCCACGATCGCCATCCTGCGCGGTCTGCAAGAGAAGTACGAGCTGCACCACGGGGTGGAGATCACCGACCCGGCCATCGTTGCCGCAGCCGAGCTGTCGCACCGCTACATCACGGACCGCTTCCTGCCAGACAAGGCCATCGACCTCATCGACGAGGCCGCGGCCCGCATCAAGATGGAGATCGACTCCAAACCCGAGGTGATGGACCGGCTGGAGCGGCGCCTGATCCAGCTCAAGATCGAGCGCGAGGCGGTGCGCAAGGAGACCGACGAGGCCTCGCGCAAGCGGCTGGAGCTGATCGAGGAGGAGATCGCGCGGCTGGAGCGCGAGTACGCCGATCTGGAGGAGGTCTGGAAGGCCGAGAAGGCGCAGGTGCAGGGCTCGGCGCAGATCAAGGAGGAGATTGACCGCATCCGCTTCCAGATCGAGGAGCTCAAGCGCAAGGGTGACTTCAACAAGGTCGCCGAGCTGCAGTACGGCCGCCTGCCGGAGCTGGAGCGCCGGCTGCAGGAGGCGCAGGCGCGCGAGGCCGGCAAGGACGGCGCCAAGGGCTTCAAACTGCTGCGCACGCAGGTCGGCGCGGAGGAGATCGCCGAGGTGGTCTCGCGCGCCACCGGCATCCCGGTCAGCAAGCTGATGCAGGGCGAGCGCGACAAGCTGCTGCAGATGGAGGCGCGGCTGCACGAGCGCGTGGTCGGCCAGGACGAGGCGATCGCCGCCGTCTCCAATGCCATCCGCCGCGCCCGCGCGGGCCTGAGCGACCCGAACCGGCCGCTGGGCAGCTTCCTGTTCCTCGGTCCGACGGGGGTCGGCAAGACCGAGCTGTGCAAGGCGCTGGCGGCCTTCCTGTTCGACAGCGAGCAGCACATGATCCGCATCGACATGAGCGAATTCATGGAGAAGCACTCGGTGAGCCGCCTGATTGGCGCGCCGCCGGGCTATGTCGGCTACGAGGAGGGCGGCTACCTGACCGAGGCGGTGCGGCGCAAGCCCTACAGCGTCGTGCTGCTCGACGAGGTCGAGAAGGCGCACCCGGACGTGTTCAACGTGCTGCTGCAGGTGCTGGACGACGGGCGGCTGACCGACGGCCAGGGCCGCACGGTGGACTTCAAGAACACCGTCATCGTGATGACCTCCAACATCGGTTCGCAGCGCATCCAGCAGCTGGCGCAGCGGGGCCACGACATGGAGGACATCAAGGACGCGGTGTGGGAGGAGCTCAAGGCGCACTTCCGCCCCGAATTCCTCAACCGCATCGACGAGACGGTGGTGTTCCATCCGCTCGGCAGCGAGCACATCAAGAACATCGCCCGCATCCAGCTGCGCACGCTGCAGGAGCGGCTGGCCAAGCTCGACCTGACGCTGACGTTCACCGACGCGGCGCTGGAGGAGCTGGCCAAGGTCGGCTACGACCCGGTGTTCGGCGCGCGGCCGCTGAAGCGCGCGATCCAGCAGCGCATCGAGAACCCGCTGTCCAAGCTGATCCTCGAAGGGCGCTTCCCCCCCAAGAGCGAGATCCCGGTGGACGTGGATCCGGTGCGCGCGCCGGGGCAGTTCCTCTTCGGGCGCACGGTGCACTAAAAAGCGTCACGGGCGCTGACTACAATGCCAGCCGGGTAGGGCGGATCAGCCGCCTGCCCGGCTTTTTCGTGCCCCATCACCATGACGCCAGCTCCCACCAGCGCTCCCACCCGCCCTGCGCCTCGCGCCGAGGCAGCCCCAGACATCTCGGTCGTCATCCCGGTCTATCACGAAGAGGACAACCTACGTGAGCTGGTGGCGCGGGTGGGCGAGGCGCTCGGGCCCACACGCTGGACCTTCGAGCTGATCTGCGTGGATGACGGCTCGCGTGACGCCAGCCCCGCCATCCTGGCCGAACTGGCGGCGACGACGCCGTGGCTGCACCCGGTCATCCTGGCGCGCAACTACGGTCAATCGACGGCGTTGCAGGCCGGCTTCGAGCGCGCGCGGGGCCGCTACATCGTCACGCTGGACGGGGATTTGCAAAACGACCCGCTGGACATTCCCGCGCTCATCGAGCGGTTGGAGTCCGATCCGTCGGTGGACATGATCTCGGGCTGGCGCCAGCAGCGCCAGGACAAGGCGTTGTCGCGCCGCCTGCCTTCGGTGCTGGCCAACCGGCTGATTTCCTGGGCCACGGGGGTGCGTCTGCACGACTACGGTTGCGCGCTCAAGGCGTATCGGCGCGAGATCATCGAGCGCATCCGGCTCTACGGCGAGTTGCACCGCTTCATCCCATCGCTGGCGCGCGAAGCCGGCGCGCGCATCGTGGAAGTGCCGGTGCGCCACCACGCGCGCACGCGCGGGCAGTCCAAGTATGGCATCGATCGCACCTTCCGCGTCATTCTGGACCTGGTGTTGATCGTGTTCTTTTTGCGCTACCGGCAGCGACCTCTGCACGCCTTTGGTGGGCTGGGCCTGTGGCTCATGACGCCCGGGGTGGTGATCCTCGGGTATCTGCTCGCGGTCAAACTGGCAGGCGAGGATATTGGCGGTCGCCCGCTGCTCATCGCCGGGGTGATGCTGGTGCTGATGGGGGCGCAGCTCATCGTGGCGGGCCTGACGGGTGAGTTACTCATCCGCATCTACCACGAGGGGTCGGGCCGTCCCCAGTACCACACCCGGGGGTTGCCGCCCGCTCACCCCGGGACTGCCACGCAGCCATGAGCCTGGGCCCAACCCGGGGCGCGGCTCGCCCGCAGGGGCGGCGCCCATGGCGGCTGGCGGCCGCGCTGGCGCTGCTGGCGGCCGTGCTGTGGTGGGTGGAGCCCGAGCGCGTGTGGGCCGAGTTGCAGCGGGCCGATGGCGGCTGGCTGTTGGCCGGGCTGCTCAGCAGCGCCGCGGCCAACGCGCTGTCGGCCTGGCGCTGGCGTGCGGGGGTACGCTGGCTGGGCTTTGAGGTACCCCTGCGCTGGGCGCTGCCGGTGTACTTTCGGGGCGTGGCGGCCAACGTGGTGTTGCCCGGGGCGGTGCTAGGGGGCGACATGCTGCGCGCCTGGAGCCTGCACCGGCGCGGTGTGCCGGTGCTGGAGGCCGGCGTGTCGGTCGTGCTGGATCGCCTCAGTGGCCTGTGGGGGTTGGGATTGCTGGGGTGCCTGGTGCTCGCCGTGGGCCGCATCAGCGGGCACGGCGATGGGCTGCAAAGGGCGCTGCACGCCTTAGGGTTGTCGGGCTTTTTGCCGGTGGTGGTTGTCGTGGCGGCCGCGCTGGCCGTGGCCATGGCGCTGTCACCGTATGTGGTGTTGCGTGTCAGTGCCAGCCATGGCATGTACTGGGCGCAGCTGCAGCGGCCCGCGTGGCGCTGGTGGCGGCAACTCGCCACACATGCGCCGGCGCGTCACTGGGGGCAGCAGCTCGTGGGTTCTTTGGCCGTGCAGGCCGCCAGTGTCACCACGCTGTTTGCAGGGCTGCATGCGGTGGGCGCGCCCCTGCCGTGGGCGGGTGTGGCGCTGGCCGCGGTGCCGATCTTCGTACTGGCCACACTACCGGTGAGCTTTGGTGGCTGGGGTACGCGCGAGGCCGCCGCCGTCGCGGTGCTGGTGCCACTGGGGATCGACGCACCGGCGGCCGTTGCGGCTTCGGTGCTCTACGGGCTGGCGCCCGTCACCCAAGCGCCGCTGGCACTGCTGCCGAGCAGCGCTGGGGACGGGGACGCCGACGCAGCGGCAGACGGCCGGCGTTGAGCCCGCGGCGGACTCCCGGGTGCCCGCCCGGCCGATCGCTTACTGGATCTTGGCTTTCTTGCGCAGCTCTTCTTGGAACTGCGCGAGTTTTTGCTGCTGCAGCTGCTGCTCGATCTGAGGTTTGACGTCCTCGAACGGGGGTACTTGCGCGGCTCTCACGTCATCGACGCGGATGATGTGCCAGCCGAACTGGGTCTGCACCGGCTCGCGGGTCGTCTCGCCCTTGCCCAACTTGGCCATCGCCTGACCAAACTCCGGCACGAACGCATCGGGCGTTGCCCAGTCCAGATCACCACCGCGCTTGGCCGACCCCGGGTCCTTGGAGCGTTTGGCCGCCAGGTCCTCGAACTTGGCGCCCTTGGCCAGCTCGGCGAGCACCGCTTCAGCCGCTTCCTTGCTCTCGACCAAGATGTGGCGGACGCGGTACTCCTGCCCCATGGCTTGGGCAATGCGGTCATACTCGGCGCGCAGCTCCGCTTCGGTGACGGGATGGCGGCGTTGCTGGTCGGCAAACAGCTCGCGGATCAGGATGGTCTGGGTGGCCAGTTCGAGCTGGGCCTTGACCTCCGGCGACGCGCGCAGGCCGCGCCGCTCGGCTTCTTGCACGAAGATCTCACGCAGGATGGCCTCTTCGCGCAACTGTTGGCGCACGTTGTCGTCGATGGGGCGTCCCGAGCGGGCGACCTGCTGCTCGAGCGCCTTGAGGCGGGCCGAGGGGACGGGCTTGCCGTTGACGATGGCGAGATTTTGGGCGTGCGCTGGCAGGACCAGGCCAGCCGCCAGACACGCGGCGACGGCCACGCGCGACAACAGGATATTCATGGGAGGGATGTGTCCGAAAAAACCGAGGGGAAAGACGTTGCGTGTCGCCGGCTACCGTTACTCGTGCAGCACCTCGATGGCCAGCGCGTGCAAGCCGGCGTCGAACGCCGGTTGCAGTGCATCATACACAAGTCGGTGGGCGGTGACGCGGCTGCGGCCCTCCAGCGCCGGCGCGGCGATGCGTACGCGAAAGTGCGTGCCTTGTCCCCGACCATTCGCGCCCGCATGCCCGGCGTGGGCAGCGCTCTCGTCGATCACCTCCAGCCGCGTGGGCTGCAGCGCGTGGCGCAGCAGCTGCTCGATCGCCTGGGTCGTGGTCCCATCCGTGTCTGTCGTCATGGTGTGTCATCCTTCAGATGGCGCGCGACGTAGAACCCCTGCCCGACCAAGAACAGCACGGGGAAGATATAACCCCAGAGCTTGAAGTCCACCCAGGCATCGGTGGAGTAAAACGCCGCGACGTAGGCGTTGAGGGCGGCCATGAACAGGCAGTAGCCGATCCAAGCCTGCGTCAGCCGCGACCAAACGTGGGTCGGCAACTGCAGCTGGCTGCCCAGCAGCAGTTGCAGCACGTTCTTCTTCCAGCCCCACAGCGCGGCGGCCAGCGCCAGCGCGATGGCGCCGTACAACACGGTGGGCTTCCACTTGATGAAGCGATCGTCGTGTAGAAGCAGCGTGAGCGCGCCGAACACCAGCACCAGCAGCAGCGTGATTTTTTGCACCGCTTGCAGACGACGGTCGATGGCGTAGATCAGGCCCATCTGCACCACCGTGGCGGCCATCAGCACGGCGGTGGCCGCGTAGATGCCCTGCCACTGGTAGGCGAGAAAGAAGAGGGCGATGGGGAAGAAGTCGATCAACAGGCGCATGTCCGGATTATCGGTGCAGCGCGCGTCACAGCGGGTGCCACTGCAGGGCCGCCGAATTCATGCAAAAACGCAAGCCCGTGGGCGGTGGCCCATCGTCGAACACGTGGCCCAGGTGCGCCCCACAGCCGGCGCACAGGGTTTCGGTGCGCACCATGCCGTGGCTGCGGTCGGTGCGCTCGACGATGGCGCCGGGGCGCGCCTGCCAGAAACTGGGCCAGCCGCAACCGGCGTCGAACTTGGTGTCGCTGTCGAACAGATGCGCTCCACAGGCGATGCAGTGGTAGCGGCCAGGCTGCCACCACGATTCATAGCGTCCTGTGAAGGGCGGTTCGGTCGCAGCGCGGCGGGTGACGTCGAAGGCCAGGGGCTCGGCGTCGCCGCGTGCGATCTTTTCGGTGAGCAAGGCGCGCCACTCGGCATCGGATTTTTCGATCGGAAACGTCATGGATGAATTGTTCAACGCGCGCGACACCCTTGTCGTGCACAGGGGTTCAGCGGCGGTTCAGCAGGGCTTGGAGTGCGTCGGGCTGTAACACCTCGATGCGGCTGAACTCGAGCGAGATCCAGCCCTTGGCTTCCAACGCCTTGAGCACACGGTTGACCGTCTGCCGTGACAAGCCGGTCAGGTGGCCGAAGTCCTCCTGCGACAGGGTGATCTTGCGTATCCCCGAGCCCAGGAACATGACCAGGTACTGCGCCACGCGCTCTTCGGGGGTGCGCAGCCGACCGGCTTCGATGGCCGTCATGGCTTGCCCCAGCCTCAGGTTCAGGCGCGCGATCAGGTAGTGGTTGAACGGTAGATGCGTTTGGTACAGATGGCGAAAGTGCGCCAGCGGCAGGCCGATCAGCGTGGTGTCGCGCAAGGCCACCACGTCGTACCGCCACGGGCCGCCGTTGAGGACCGTGCCTTCGCCAAACCAGTCGCCGGCCGGGACACCCAGGAAGGCAGAGACACGGCCATCCCGCCCTTCGGTCTGCAGCTTGGCCATGCCGGACAACACCGCCCACCAGGCATCGACCGGTGTGCCCCGGCGGACCAGCAACTCGCCGCGGCTGGCGCGCTGCAACAGCATGTCGTTGATCAGGGTCTCGCGCAGGCTTGGGTCCATACTGCCGAACCAGGGCTGCTGGGACAAAAAGACACGCGCGGGCGTTCGGCTGTCGAGGGTCATGATCGACGCAAGTGGGACAAATGGGGCACGGTACCGGCTGTCGAGTGGGCGACAAATGGACCCGTGACCTCGGGTTTGTCAGGATGACGACGTTGGATGGGACTTGCCATAGTCGTAAGCTTAGCGGAGTCGGTCGTCGCGGACGGCCGTTTCCCATCCCATTCGAAAAGAGGAGTGCTCCCAATGCTTGGCCTGATGCAAGAACGACCCCTGTTGATTTCGGATTTGATCGAACACGCGGCACGCCACCACGGCGACGTGGAAATCGTCTCGCGGCGCGTGGAGGGTGACATCCACCGCACGACCTACGCGCATGCGGCGGCGCGCGCGCGGCAACTGGCGCAGGCGCTCGACGCCATGGGGCTGGAGCAGGGCGAGCGCGTGGCCACGTTGGCGTGGAACGGCTACCGCCACTTCGAGATGTACTACGGGGTCAGCGGTTCGGGGCGCGTGCTGCACACGATCAACCCGCGGTTGTTGCCCGATCAGATTGCGTGGATCGTCAACCACGCCGAAGACCGCGTGCTGGCGTTCGATACGACCTTTTGGCCCATCATCAAAGCGATCCACGCCCATTGCCCCACCGTGCAGCGTTGGGTGGCGCTGTGCGACGACGAGCATCTGGCGCGACTGACCGCCGAGGGCGGCATACCCAACCTGATCGGCTACGAGTCCTGGATCGCCGGGTATCCCACCCGCTACGATTGGCCGCGCTTTTCGGACGAGACGGCCAGCAGCATGTGCTACACCAGTGGCACCACCGGCAACCCCAAGGCCGCCCTGTACAGCCACAAGTCGACCATCCTGCACGCCTACGCGTCGGCACTACCGGACGTGATGTGCCTGAGCGCGCGCGATTGCGTGCTGCCGGTGGTGCCGATGTTTCACGTCAACGCGTGGGGCATCCCGTATTCGGCAGCGGCGGTCGGCTGCAAGCTGGTGTTTCCGGGCGCCCAGCTCGACGGCAAGTCGGTCTACGAGTTGCTGGATGCCGAACGGGTGACGTTCGCGGCGGGCGTGCCGACGGTGTGGCAGATGCTGCTGACCCACATGGGAGCCAACGGATTGAAGCTGCCGCACCTGCAGCGCACGGTCATCGGCGGCTCGGCCTGCCCGCCCGCGATGATCCAAGCGTTTCGGGAGCAGTACGGTGTGGAAGTGCTGCACGCCTGGGGCATGACGGAGCTCAGCCCGCTGGGCACGCTGTGCACGCTCAAGAACAAACACCTGTCGCTGCCCGAAGAGGAGCAAATGAAGATTCGCCTCAAGCAGGGACGCGCGATTTTTGGCATCGACATGAAGATCGTCGATGCCGACGGTCGTGAACTGCCGTGGGACGGCAAGACCCAGGGCGACCTGTTGGTACGCGGCCCCTGGGTCATCCGGGACTACTACCGCAGCGGCCAACCGAGCCCGTTGATCGACGGCTGGTTCCCGACCGGAGACGTCGCCACCATCGACCGGGACGGCTACATGCAGATCACCGACCGCAGCAAGGACGTCATCAAGTCTGGTGGCGAGTGGATCAGCTCGATCGACGTGGAAAACATCGCGATGGCGCACCCGGCGGTACTCATGGCCGCCTGCATTGGCGTCAAACACCCGAAGTGGGACGAGCGCCCGATCGTCGTCGTGGTAAAGAAGCCCGGACACGACGTCACCCGCGAAGAGCTGCTCGCCTTCTACGAGGGCAAGCTCGCCAAATGGCAGATTCCCGACGACGTGGTGTTCGTGGACGCGATCCCGCTGGGCGCGACCGGCAAGATGCAGAAGATGAAGCTGCGCGAAATGCTGGCCGACTACCGGTTGCCAGGACTGTGAGTGCGCGCCGCTCGAGTGTCATCCAATGGACAGTCGCCTAGGTGATAAGTCTGCGGGGTTTCCCTGATCGCTGCGCTGCACCAGACCGCTAAGCTCAAAACCGTTCCCCCACCATGCCAACACAAGGAGACAAGCGCATGAAATTCGCCTTCAAAACCCTCGCGGTGGCCGCCATGTTCGGTGTGGCGCTGACCGGCCTCGCCCAGGCCCAGAGCGCCCGCCAAGCCAAGCGGGATCAGGCCGCGGCCGCGGGTGCGGCGCCGCTGGCGGGCCAGACCGTCAAGATCGCCTGGATCGACCCTCTGTCGGGGTTGATGGCGCCGGTGGGGTCGAACCAGGTCAAGAGCTTTCAGTTCTTTGCCGAGAAGTTCAGCGGCCCCAACAAGCACAACCCCGCCGGGGTCAAGTGGGAGGTGGTGCCCTTCGACAACAAGCTCAGCCCCGCCGAGAGCGTGACGGCCCTGCAGTCAGCCATCGACCAGGGCATCCGCTACATCACGCAGGGCAACGGGTCGTCGGTGGCTGGGGCCCTCATCGAAGCGGTGGCGCGCCACAACGCGCGCAACCCGGGCAAGGAAGTCGTCTTCCTCAACCACTCGGCGGTCGATCCGGATTTCACCAATAGCAAGTGCAACTACTGGCATTTCCGCTTCGACGCCGACACCTCGATGAAGATGGAGGCGCTGACCACCTTCATGAAGGATCAGCCCGACATCAAGAAGGTGTATCTGCTCAACCAGAACTACTCGCACGGTCATCAGGTGGCCAAGTACGCCAAAGAGCTGCTGGCGCGCAAACGCCCCGACATCCAAATCGTCGGCGAAGACCTGCATCCACTGGCGCAGGTGCGTGACTTTGCCCCCTACATCGCCAAGATCAAGGCCTCGGGGGCGGACACCGTCATCACCGGCAACTGGGGCTCAGATTTGGCGTTGCTGGTGAAGGCGGCCAACGAGGGGGGGTTCACGGGCAAGTTCTACACCTACTACGCGGGGGTGACGGGCACGCCGACCGCTCTCGGCCAAAGCGCCGAAGGCCGGGTGTACCAAGTCTCGTACAACCACTACAACATGGGCGGCGAGATGCAGCAGTGGCAAAACGAGTTCAAGCAGAAGTTCAATGCCGACTTCTACACGGGCTCGGTCATCCACATCTTCCGTGGCCTGTCCGAGGCGATGGCCAAGGCCAAGAGCACCGATCCGGTGCAAGTGGCCAAGGTGCTGGAGGGGCTCAAGTTCACCAGCTACAACGGTGAAGTCGAGATGCGCAAGACCGACCACCAGCTGCAACAGCCGCTGTACCTGACGCGCTGGCAAAAGGCGGACGCGAAGTTCCCGTACAGCGTGGAGAACACCGGCATGACGTTCGCGCTCGTGAAGGAGTTCCCGGCGTACATCGCCAGCACGCCCACCAGCTGCAACATGCAGCGCCCCAACTGACGGCGGCTTGGCCCGTGGCGCGGACCGTGCGCGCGGGTCGGGTCTGCGCCACCGTTTTCCGCCCCGCCCACTCGGGCCGGGCCCATCGATCGGTTGAATCGACGCCGCCGGTGGCCAGCTGCGCCTGGCCGTCCGGAGTGTCTGACCCCGATGATTCCCCACGACGCCCCTGATCATGGAATTCGTCCTCGTCTCTTTACTCAACGGTGTCAGCTACGGCTTGTTGCTGTTCATGCTCAGCTCCGGGCTGACCCTGATCTTTTCGATGATGGGCGTGCTCAACTTTGCCCACGCGAGCTTCTACATGCTGGGCGCGTATTTCGCCTACGCGTTGTCCGGCATCGTGGGCTTTTGGCCAGCGCTGCTGGTGGCGCCAGTGCTGGTGGGGCTGGCGGGCGCCCTGTTCGAGAAATACAGCCTGCGCAAGGTGCATAAGTTTGGCCACGTGCCGGAGCTGCTGATCACCTTTGGGCTGTCCTATGTGATCTTGGAGCTGGTGCAACTGGTCTGGGGCCGTACCGCGGTCAACTTCCGGCCGCCGGAGCTGCTGCAGGGGCCAGCGTTCACCCTCATCCATACCGCCGATGACCGCATGGCCTTCGTCTGGGGCCGAGCGGCAGCAGACCTGTGCCAGGCCGCGGCGTGCACGCCGTTTCCCGCGACGCGCGCCTTCATGATGGGTGTGGCGGTGGCCATGCTCGTGAGTTTGTGGCTGCTCATCACCCGCACCCGCGTGGGGCTGGTGATCCAAGCCGCCTTGACCCACCCCGAGATGGTGGAGGCGCTCGGGCACAACGTGCCGCGCGTCTTCATGATGGTGTTTGGCGTGGGCACCGGGCTGGCCGGTCTGGCCGGCGTGATCGGGGGCAGCACGTTCGTGACCGAACCGGCGATGGCGGCCACGCTCGGATCGCTGGTGTTTGCCGTGGTGGTGATCGGTGGCCTGGGGTCGCTGCCGGGCGCGTTTTTGGCGTCGCTGCTGATCGGCGTCATCCAGACGTTTGCGGTGGCGATGGATCACTCGATCGGGTCGCTGCTGCAGGGCATGGGGCTCGCGCTGTCGGATGCGATGCGCGACAAGGACTTCCTCAAGCTCACGCTGTCGCAGGTGGCGCCGGTGTTGCCGTACCTGTTTTTGGTGCTGATCCTGATATTCCGCCCCAAGGGCTTGCTGGGCACGCGCGACCAATGACTCAAACTTGAACGACCAGACCATGAGCAAGGCGTACTATCAGTTCACTCCCTACAACGTCGGGCGCTGGGTCGTCTGGACCCTGTTCGCGCTGGTGTTGTTGGTGGCGCCGCAACTGTTCACCAGCAACTTGTCCATCAGCATGCTGGCGCAGATGGGCATCGCCATCATCGCTTGCCTGTCGTACAACCTGTTGCTCGGGCAGGGGGGCATGTTGAGCTTCGGGCACGCGGTCTACAGCGGCCTGGGTTCTTACGTCGCGATCCACGCACTGCTGATGGTGGGGCAGGGCACGCTGGCGGTGCCGGTGTCGTTGCTGCCCATGGTCGGCGGATTGGCGGGACTGTTCTTTGCCATGCTGTTTGGCTACGTCACGACGAAGAAGGCCGGCACCCCGTTTGCCATGATTACGCTTGGCGTGGGCGAGCTGGTGTTTGCGCTGTCGCTGATGTTTTCGGACTTCTTCGGTGGCGAGGCGGGCATCACCGCCAACCGGGTGGTGGGCGAGCCCGTGTTCGGCATCACGTATGGGCCAGCGGTGCAGGTGTATTACTTGATCGCGGTCTATACCTTCGTGTGCGTGGCGGCCATGTTCGCTTTCACGCGCACGCCGCTGGGGCGTATCCTCAACGCCGTGCGCGACAACCCGGAGCGCGTCGAGTTCATCGGCTACAACACGCAGGTCGTGCGCTATCTGGCGTTCATGATCTCGGGGTTTTTTGCCGGTATCGCCGGCGGTCTGGCGGCGATCCAGTTCGAAATCGTCACGGCCGAGGTGGTCGGCCCGCTGCGCTCGGGCGCGTATCTGCTGTTCACCTTCCTGGGCGGGGCGACGTTTTTCTTCGGGCCCATCATCGGTGGCGTGCTGATGGTGCTGGCGCTGGTGCTGCTGTCGGAGCTGACCAAGGCGTGGCTGCTGTACCTGGGGTTGGTGTTCATGTTCATGGTCATGTACGCGCCGGGTGGCATCGCCAGCCTGATCATGATGAACCTGCGCGTGGCGGCCTTCGGCCGGCTGCGCGAGCTGTGGGTGAGCTACTTGGCGCTGGGAGGGACGGGCTTGGTGGCGTTGCTGGGGGCGGGTGGCATCATCGAGATGATCTACCACCTGCAGCTCAACGCGGCGATCGGCCCGCAGGTTCAGTACCTGGGCGCTACGCTCGACACCGGATCGGCGCAGAGCTGGTTCGGCTCGGCGTTCGTGATGCTGACCGGCATTGGTCTGTTCGAGGTTGCGCGCCGGCGCTTCCGCGAGCACTGGAGCGACATCCAGGTCGATATCGAAAAGGAAATCAAGCGGCGGGAGATGGCCTGACATGTCCACCACACCCAACACTTCGGCATCGCACGACACCCCAGCGCTCGAATTGCGCGGTGTCTGCAAGCGCTTCGGCAAGACCGAGATCATCCGTGGTGTCGATCTGGCGGTGCGCGCGGGCGAGCGCGTCGCGGTCATCGGCCCCAACGGCGCGGGCAAATCGACCCTGTTCAACCTCATCAGCGGGCGCTTTGCGCCCACGAGCGGCGAGATCCTGCTCGGCGGGCGGCGCATCGACGGTAAAAAGCCATTCGAAATCAACCGGATGGGGTTGGCGCGCAGCTTTCAGATCACCAATATCTTCCCCAAGCTCAGCGTGTTCGAGAACCTGCGCTGTGGCGTGCTCTGGAGCCTGGGTTATCGCTACACGTTGTTCAAATTTCTGGCCGATCTGGACGACGCCAACGAGCGCACCGAGGACTTGCTCGAGCGCATCGGCTTGACCAAGAAACGCGACACCTTGGCCATGAATCTGACCTACGCCGAGCAGCGCGCGCTCGAGATCGGCATCACGATCGCGGGCGGGGCGCAGGTCATCCTGCTCGATGAGCCGACGGCGGGCATGAGCAAGAGCGAGACGCGGCGCTTCATCGAACTCATCCGCGAGGTGACGGAGGGCAAAACGCTGCTGACCGTCGAGCACGACATGGGGGTGGTGTTCGGCCTGGCGGATCGCATTGCCGTGGTGGTGTATGGCGAGGTGATCGCCTTCGACACCCCGGAGGCGGTCAAGGCCAACCCGCGTGTGCAGGAGGCGTATCTGGGCTCGGTGCTGGCCGAGCAGCAGGCGGCCGAAGCCGCGCATTGACGTTTCTCGTATCCCACCACATCTGCGCCACACCATGCTCGAGATCGACAACCTTCACGCCTTCTACGGCAAAAGCCACGTGCTGCACGGCGTGCATTTCCGGGTCGAACCCGGTCAGATTGTCGCGTTGCTGGGCCGCAACGGCTCCGGGCGCTCCACGACCGCCAAGGCCATCATGGGCTTGGTCGACGCCGAGGGCGACATCCGCTGGCAGGGACAGCGCATCACCGGGCTCAAGCCCTACGAGGTCGCGCACTTGGGGATCGGCTACGTGCCCGAGAGCCGCGACATCTTTCCGAAGCTCACCGTGCACCAGAACTTGATGCTGGGCCAGAAAAATCCCCGCAAGCCGGGGCGCTGGAGCTTCGACGACATGTATGCGATGTTTCCGCGCCTCAAGGAGCGCCAGCACACCGAGGCGGGGGTGCTCTCGGGCGGGGAGCAGCAAATGCTGACGCTGTGCCGCTCGCTCATGGGCGATCCCGATCTCATCATCATCGACGAGCCGACCGAGGGGTTGGCGCCCAAGATCGTGGAGCTGGTGGCGCAGTATCTGCGTACCCTCAAAGCCAAGGGCGTCTCGGTGCTGTTGATCGAGCAAAAGCTCACCATCGCGCTGCAGATTTCCGACCGGGCGCTGGTCATGGGGCACGGCAGCATCGTTTTCGACGGCACGCCCGACGAGCTCAAAGCCAACCCCTATGTGCGCCGCGAGTGGTTGGAGGTGGGCTGAGCGCTACCGCGACAGACAAATACGCGACACCTGCCTATGGGCAATCGGCAGCGTGCACCCTAGAATCAAGACAAAATCGAACGACCGTTCACTTTTTCGTTATCGTTTTGCAGGAGGCATCATGACCGCTCATTACCAGGTCCACGGTGACGTGGCCGTCATCACGCTCGACAACCCGCCCGTCAACGGGTTGGGCTTGTCGACCCGCCAGGCCGTGGCCCAGGGGCTGGATCGGGCGATCGACGATCCGGCCGTGCGCGCCATTGTCGTGACCGGCGCCGGCAAGGCCTTCTCTGGCGGGGCTGACATCAAGGAGTTCGGTTCGCCCAAGGCCTACCAGGATCCGAACCTGCTCAGCCTCATCGGCGCGTTCGAACATTCACCCAAGCCGGTGGTGGCCGCCATCCACAGCGTGTGCATGGGCGGTGGGCTGGAGCTGGCGTTGGGGGCGCATTACCGCATCGCCGCCCCCGGCACCAAAGTGGCGCTGCCCGAGGTCAAGCTGGGTCTGATTCCCGGGGCGGGGGGCACGCAACGCCTGCCGCGCGTCATTGGCGTGGAGGCCGCGCTCAACATGATCGTCAGTGGTGAGCCCGTGCCCAGCGAGCTGTTGGCCACCATTCCGGGGCAAAAGCTGTTCGACAAGTTGGCGGCATCGGCCGAGACCCTGTTGGACGAGGCGCTGGCGTTGGCGCGTGAGGTGGCGCAGCGCCACGCGGACGGCGCCCCGCTGCCACGGGTGCGCGACCTGCCGTGTCGGCATCCGCAGGCCGAGGCGTATTTCCAGTTCGCCCGGAACATGGTCGGCGCGCAGACCAAGCACTATCCCGCGCCGCTGAAGTGCATCGACGCCGTGCAGGCGGCCACCACGCGCCGCTTCGACGATGGCATGGCGTTTGAGCGCGAGACGTTCGTCAACCTGATGAACACGCCCGTCAGCATCGCGCTGCGCTACCTGTTCGTGGCCGAGCGCGCCGCGGGCAAGATTGCCGACGTGCCGGAGGACACCCCCCAGCGCGAGATCCGCCAGGTCGCCATCATCGGCGCTGGCACGATGGGCACTGGCATCGCGATCAACTTTCTCAACATCTGCCTGCCCGTCACGCTGCTGGAGACCCAGCAGGCGGCGCTGGAGCGCGGGGTGGCGAACATTCGGTCGGTGTACGAAGGGCAAGTGAAGAAAGGCAAGCTCAAGCCCGAGCAGATGGAGCAGCGCCTGGGCCTGCTGCGCACGACACTGTCGTACGACGACATCCGCGAGGCAGACTTGGTGATCGAGGCGGTTTTCGAGGATTTGGAAGTCAAGCGCCAGGTGTTCGAGCGGCTCGACGCCGTCATGAAGCCGGGGGCGATCCTCGCCACGAACACGTCGACGCTGGACGTCAACAAGATCGCGTCGTTTACGAAGCGGCCGCAAGACGTCATCGGCACGCACTTCTTCAGCCCGGCGCACGTGATGAAGCTGCTGGAGGTGGTGCGCGGTGAGGCCACCGCCAAGGACGTGCTGGCCACCATCATGGCCCTGGGCAAAAAGATCAAGAAGACCTGCGTCGTCTCGGGGGTGTGCGATGGCTTCATCGGCAACCGCATGATCGAGCAGTACAGCCGGCAGGCCGGTTTTCTGCTGGAGGAGGGTTGCACGCCCGAGCAGGTGGATCGCGCCATCGAGCGCTTTGGCTTCGCGATGGGGCCCTTCCGCATGGGCGACCTGGCCGGCAATGACGTGGGGTGGTACATCCGCAAGCGTCGCTATGTCGAGAAACCGCACCTGCGCTACAGCAAGATTGCCGACCGCCTGTGCGAGATGGGGCGCTTTGGCCAAAAGACCGGGGCGGGGTGGTATGACTACCAGCCGGGCAAGCGTGACGCGATACCCAGCTCCGTCGTCAATCAAATGATCGAGGACTTTCGCCGCGAACAGGGCATCACCCCGCGCCAGATCAGCGACGAGGAGATCGTGCAGCGCCTGGTGTTCGCGCTGGTCAACGAGGGTGCGCACATCCTGGAGGAGAAGATCGCGGCGCGCGCCAGTGACATCGACATGGTGTACCTGACCGGCTACGGTTTTCCGGCCTGGCGCGGCGGGCCGATGCATTACGCCGAGCAATTCGGCTTGTTCAACGTGGTGCAGGCCATGAAGCGCTTTGCCAAGAACCCGCACGACGATGCCCAGTTCTGGCAGCCCGCCCCCCTCATCCAGCGCCTCGTCGCCGAAGGCAAGGGATTCGCTGCCGCCTGAGCCGTCGCCGCCATATACACGTTACCCAGGACCGAACATGAGCAACGCTGTCATCGTCTCTACCGCACGCACCCCCTTGGCCAAGAGCTGGAAGGGGTCCTTCAACATGACGCACGGTGCCACGCTGGGCGGTCACGTGGTGCGCGCCGCCATCGAGCGCGCGCGCCTGGACCCAGCCGAGGTCGAAGACGTCATCATGGGCTGCGCCAACCCGGAAGGGGCCACGGGCTGGAACATTGCGCGCCAGATCGCCTTGGCCGCAGGGTGCCCGGTCACGGTGTCGGGTCTGACCGTCAACCGGTTCTGCTCGTCGGGGTTGCAGACGATCGCCTTGGCTGCCCAGCGCATCATGGCAGGTGAGGGCGAGATCTATGTGGCCGGTGGGGTCGAGAGCATCTCGTGCGTACAAAACGAGATGAACAAGCACATGATGACCGACCCCGCGCTGCTGGAGCGCAAGCCCGAGATTTATTGGACCATGCTGCAGACCGCCGAGCAGGTGGCCAAGCGCTATCGTATCGGCCGCGACGCGATGGACGAGTACGGCGCGGCCAGTCAGCAAAAAGCCTGTGCAGCGGCGGCGGCCGGCAAGTTCGACGACGAGATCGTGCCGATCACGGTCACGGCTGGCATCTATGACAAGCAGCGTGGGCTCATCACGCAGCAGGTGACCGTGTCGCGTGACGAGGGGCTGCGAGAGGGTACCACCAAGGAAGCGATCGCCGCCATCAAGCCTGCGCTGCCCGGCGGCACTATCGCTGCCGGCAATGCGAGCCAGTTCTCCGACGGGGCGGGTGCGTGCGTCGTGATGGACGAAAAAGTGGCCGAGCGCAAGGGTTTGCAGCCGCTGGGGCGGTTTCTGGGCTTTGCCGTGGCGGGGTGCGAGCCCGACGAGATGGGCATCGGCCCCGTGTTTGCCGTGCCCAAGGTGTTGCAGCGGCTGGGCCTGACGGTGGATGACATCGATCTCTGGGAGCTCAACGAGGCGTTCGCGGTGCAGGTCCTCTACTGCCGCGACCGCCTGGGCATCCCGGCCGACCGCCTCAATGTCAACGGCGGCGCGATTGCGATTGGCCACCCGTACGGTGTGTCCGGGCAGCGCCTGACCGGGCATGCACTCATCGAAGGCAAGCGGCGTGGCGCCAAGCGGGTGTGCGTGACCATGTGTATCGGTGGCGGTATGGGCGCAGCTGGCGTGTTCGAGGTGCTGTGATGAACCCGGGTCTGCGCGCCACCATCGATTTTTTGCTCTACGACTGGTTGCGCGTGCAGGCCCTGACCGAGCGAGCGCGCCACGCCGAGCATACGCGCGAGACGTTCGATGCGGTGCTCGACACCTGCGAGCGCATCGCGCGTGAGAAGTACGCCCCCTTCAACCGCCTCGTCGATACCGAGGAGCCGCGCTTCGACGGCGAGCGGGTGGTGCTGCCCGCTGCGACACACGAGGCGTGGCAGGCCTATGCGGCCAGCGGCATGCTGAGCGCGTCGCAGGACTACGACGTGGGCGGCATGCAGCTGCCCTACACGATCGAGGCGGCGGGCAATGCGTTTTTTGCCGCGGCTTCGGTCAGTATCGGCGCGGGCATGCTCACGGTGGGCAACGCGAACCTGTTGATGGCGCACGGCACCGAGGCACAGCGCCGCGCGTTTGCGCAGCCTGAGCTGCAAGGGCGGTTTGCGGGCACCATGTGCCTGAGCGAGCCGCAGGCCGGCTCTAGCCTGAGCGATATCGCGACCCGGGCCGTCCCCGACGGCGACGATTTCGAGAGCGATCCCCTGGGGCCCCGCTACCGCTTGCGCGGCAACAAGATGTGGATCTCGGCCGGCGAGCACGAGCTAACCGACAACATCGTTCACCTGGTGCTGGCCAAGATTCCGGGGGCTGACGGTCGGCTGCCGCCCGGCGTCAAGGGGATTTCGCTGTTCATCGTGCCCAAGTGGCTGGTGGACACGCAAGGCCGACTGACCGGCGAGCGCAACGATGTGGCGCTGGCGGGTCTCAACCACAAGTGCGGCTGGCGCGGTACACCCAACACGCTGCTCAACTTTGGCGAGGGGCGCTACCCGGTGCGTGCCCCCGGGCTGGATGGGCGCGGCGCGGGCGCCATCGGCTACCGGGTGGGCGCGCCCGGCGACGGCTTGCGCTGTATGTTTCACATGATGAACGAGGCGCGCATCGGCGTTGGCATGGCCGCCACCATGTTGGGTATGGCGGGCTATCTGGCCAGCCTCGACTACGCGCGCACGCGGCTGCAGGGGCGCTTGCCGGGTCCCGCGGGCAAGGACCCTGCTCAGCCGCCGGTGCGCATCATCGAGCACGCCGACGTCAAACGCATGCTGCTGGCGCAAAAGGCGTACTGCGAGGGGGCGCTGGCGTTGGCGCTGTATTGCGCCCGGCTGGTCGACGAGCAGCGCACGGGCGACGCGCGAGCAGCCGACGACGCGCGCTTGCTGCTCGAGGTGCTCACGCCGATCGCCAAGAGCTGGCCCAGCGAATGGTGCTTGGAGGCCAACAGCTTGGCCATCCAGGTGCACGGCGGCTATGGCTACACGCGCGACTTTCCGGTCGAGCAATACTGGCGCGACAACCGCCTCAACATGATCCACGAAGGCACGCATGGCATCCAGGCCCTGGATTTGCTGGGCCGCAAGGTGCGCGTGGAGGATGGCCGTGGCTTGTCGCTGCTGGCGCAGCGGATGCAGACCACCGTGGCGCGCGCCCGTGCCGTGCCCACGCTGGCGGCGCACGCGCAGGCGCTGGCGCGGGCCATTGACGAGGTGGCCGACGCCACGCGCGCTGCCTGGGCCGATGGCGATCCGGTCGCCGCGCTGGCCAATGCCGTGCCGTACCTGCAGGCCTTGGGGCACACGGTGCTGGCGTGGATCTGGCTGGACGTGGCGCTGGCGGCGGTCGGCCGCGACGACGCCGCCAGCCGCGGGCGCTTGCAGGCGTGCCGCTACTTTGTCGCCCCTGAAATATTCATAACCTCATGATTTTTCTTGTGTTATTGTCTGTTTGCGAGTACAATTTCCCCCAGATTTGATGGTCTGATGCGCCGTTTTCTGGGAGTTTTGCGATGTTTGCCTGCCCCGCCACCGAGGACTTCTTCCGCGCCCGGCTCGATCAGATGATCGACCTGCGCCATCCGCTGGCGGTGTTGTCCTCACGCATGCCGTGGCAGGAGTTGGAAGCAAGGCTGTCGCACCTGTTCATGCGCAAAGCGCGCTCTGGGGTGGCCATGCCCGATCTGGACCTCTTTGGCGAATCTCCGGTGCGCGCAGCTCGGGCGTCCAACGCAGGCCGACCCCGCGTGCCGCTGCGCGTGATGATCGCGCTGCTGTATCTGAAGCACGCCTTCAACGAGTCGGACGAAGGGGTGGTGGAGCGTTGGCGCGACACGCCGCGCTGGCAGTACTTCTCGGGTCTGGCCTACTACGAGGACCGGCTGCCGTGTGACGCCACGACGCTGGTGAAGTTTCGCCGGCTGCTGGGCGAGGAGGGGGTGGAAGAACTCCTGGCGCAGACGATCAACGTGGCGGTGGAAACCGGACTCATCAAGCCGCAGGAACTCAAGCGCGTGGTGGTGGACACCACCGTACAACCCAAGGCGGTGGCCCATCCGACCGACAGCCGGCTGCTGGAGACGGCACGCACCAAGCTGGTGGAGGCGGCCAAGGCCGCCGGCATCGCCTTGAAGCAGACCTTTGCCAAGGAAGGCAAGGAGCTGGCCCGCAAGGCAGGACGCTATGCGCACGCGCGGCAGTTTGCGCGCATGCGCCGGGTCATCAAGCGTCAGCGCACCATCGTGGCCAGGCTGCAGCGGGAGATCGAGCGCAAGGCCAGCCGCCTGGGGCAGGCCATCCAGAGCGCTCTTGGCCACACCCTCAACAAGGCAGCGCGTCTGGTGGCGCAGACTGCCAACCGAAAGACCGCCGACGGGACTCGAAAGCTCTACGCCTGGCACGCGCCGGAGGTGGAGTGCATCAACAAGGGCAAGGCCCGCTGCCCTTACGAGTTCGGCGTCAAGGTCGGCATTGCCAGCACCCTGAAGCACAGCCTCATCGTCGGAGCCCGGGCCTTCCATGGCAACCCCTACGACGGGCACACGCTGCAAGCGCAGCTGGAGCAGGCCACGATCCTGATGCAGGACAGCGGCATCAAGCCCAACACGGCCTATGCCGACTTGGGCTACCGCGGGGTGGAGGCCGACATTGCGGATGTGCGCCTGGTGCACCGCGGCAAGATCAAGCGCCTGACGCACGAGGAGCGCAGACTGCTCAAGCGCCGCCAGGCCATCGAGCCGGTCATCGGGCACTTGAAGCAGGATCACCGCATGGACAGGTGCCACCTCAAGGGCGAGCAGGGTGACCGGCTGCACGCGGTGCTGTGCGCGGCGGGCTACAACATCCGCTGGCTGCTGCGCATGATCGCCAACAAGGGCGTGCCCTTCTTGAGGCGAGCTTTTTTGCGCCTCATTGCGGCCGTGCGCCTCATCGGCCGGTGGCTCGCCCAGCGGCGGCCAACCGAGACCAGTGGCGCCAACCCTGCCCAGCTGCGGCTAAGGGCGGCGTGAAAATGAATTTTTCAGGGACGACTACTTTTTTCATTACGAACTGCCCAAGATCGGGCCGTGGCTGCAGGTGGTGCGCACGCGCGACAGCACCTGCGCCGAGATGCCCGAAGACGCTTTCTGAGCCTGGTGGGCCGCGCACGTGGCCCCCGTTTCGAGGAGATACCGCATGACCCGCAGCATCACACAACTGTTCGACCTGACGGGGCGCACCGCGCTCGTGACCGGGGGCTCGCGCGGCCTGGGCCTGCAAATCGCCCAAGCGCTGGGCGAGGCGGGCGCCAAGCTGATGCTGACCGCGCGCAAAGCCGATGAGCTGGAAGGCGCGGTGCAGCAGCTGCAGGCGCAGGGCATCGATGCCCGCTGGATGGCAGCCGACTGCGCGCGCGAGGAGGATATCCAGCGCTTGGTCAGTGAGACCCTGCAGCGCCTGGGCGACATCGATATCCTGGTCAACAACGCCGGGGCGGCTTGGGGGGCGCCGGCCGAAGACCACCCGCTGGAGGCCTGGGACAAGGTCATGAACCTCAATATCCGTGGCTACTTCCTGCTCAGCCAGGCAGTGGGTAAGCACAGCATGATCGCGCGGCGGCGGGGCAGTATCGTCAACGTCGCCTCTATCGCCGGGCTGGGCGGCAACCCGCCCGAGATGAAAACCATCGCCTACAACACGTCCAAGGGCGCGGTGATCAACTTCACGCGCGCGCTGGCGGCGGAGTGGGGGCCCTACGGCATCCGCGTCAACGCCATCTGCCCTGGCTTCTTTCCCAGCAAGATGACGCGCGGCACCCTGCAGGCGATGGGCGAGGAACGGCTGGCCGCGCACGCGCCCCTGCGCCGCTTGGGTGACGATGAGGACCTCAAGGGGGCCGCAGTGCTGTTTGCGTCCGACGCGGGCAAACACATCACGGGTCAGTGGCTCGCGGTCGATGGCGGGGTCAGCGCCGTCATCGGTGGTTGAAAGGGCGCCGGGCGCTCATCGGTCCTTGCATCGTTTTACCTGGAGCCAAGTCCATGCCGTCGAACAAGCAGATTCTTCTGGTCAGCCGCCCCCAGGGCGAGGCCAGCCTCGAAAACTTTCGTCTCGTTGAGACGCAAATCCCCGCGCTGTCGGAGGGCCAGGTGCTGGTGCGCCACCATTATCTGAGCCTGGACCCTTACATGCGCGGGCGCATGAACGAGGGCAAAAGCTACGCCGCTCCCCAGCCGCTAGGCGAAGTGATGATTGGCGGCACGGTCGGTCAGGTGGTGGAGAGCCGCCACCCGCGCTACGCCCCGGGCGACTGGGTGGTTGGCATGGGTGGTTGGCAGGAGTACAGCGTGGTCGATGCCGACCAGCCGGGTGCGTTGCGCAAGGTGGATGTCTCGCGCATTCCGCCCAGCCATTACCTGGGCGCGGTGGGCATGCCGGGGGTGACGGCGTGGTACGGCCTGGTCAAAATCATCGAGCCCAAGCCTGGCCAGACCATAACGGTCAGCGCGGCTGCCGGTGCGGTGGGCAGCGCCGTGGGCGTGCTGGCCAAGCAGCGCGGCTGCCGCGTGGTGGGCATCGCGGGCGGCCCCGACAAGTGCGCCTACGTGCGCGACGAGCTGGGCTTCGACGACTGTGTCGACTACCGCCAGTACCCCGACTTGCGCTCGCTGGCGGCGGCGCTCAAAGCGGCCTGCCCGAACGGCATCGACGGTCACTTCGAGAACGTCGGCGGCACGGTGTTGGACGCGGTCATGCTGCGCGCCAACGCCTTTTCTCGCGTGGCCATGTGCGGCATGATCGCGGGCTATGACGGCCAGCCCCTGCCGATGCTCAACCCGTCGCTCATCCTCGTCAACCGCATGCGCATCGAGGGTTTCATCGTCAGCGAGCACATGGAGGTCTGGCCGCAGGCGCTGGCCGAACTGGGCGAGCTGGTCGGCAGCGGACGTTTCCGCCCCCGCGAGACCATCGCGCAAGGCATCGAAGCCGCCCCCGAGGCGTTCTTGGGTTTGCTCAAGGGGCGCAACTTCGGCAAGCAGCTCGTCAAGCTGGTTTGAGAGCGTCTCGCGCTTGCCCGGAGAATGCCATGCCCATCGTCACGCACGAGGTGTTCAACCAGCCCGAGCCGCTGGTCGACGTCAACCTGTTCGAGGCGAATCGCCCGCTGCAGGACGCATTGCGCTTCCATGCGCCAGAGCTCGACACCTCGGGCTTGCACGCGCTGGGCGCCCTCGTGGGGACGGCCGAGATGCAAAGGCACGCGCGCCTGGCCAATGTCCATGCGCCACAGCTGCGCAGCCACGATCGCTTCGGTCGGCGCATCGACGAGGTGGAGTTTCACCCGAGCTACCATGATTTGATGCGCGCCGCGACCGCCGCGGGCCTGCACGGCACGCCCTTTGCGCCCGAACAACAGGCGAGCGGTCATGCGCACCTGCAGCGCGCCGCCGCCTTCATGCTGTTTACCGAGCTCGAGCCCTCGGTGCTGTGTCCCATCTCCATGACCTATGCGGTTACCCCCGCGCTCAAAGACAACCCGGCCATCTACCGTGACTGGTCGGCGCAGCTCACGAGCCGCGCCTACGACCCCCGGCTGGTCCTCTGGCGCGACAAAGCCGGCGTCACCATGGGCATGGGCATGACGGAAAAGCAAGGCGGCTCGGACGTGCGCGCCAACACCACGCAAGCCGTCCCCGCGGGCGAGGACGGATGGGGCCGGCGCTACACCGTGACCGGGCACAAGTGGTTTTTCTCCGCGCCCATGTGCGACGCCTTCCTGATCCTCGCGCAGACAGCCAGTGGCCTGTCGTGCCTCTTTCTGCCGCGTATCCTGCCCGACGGCACGCGCAACGCGCTGCAGATCCAGCGCCTCAAGGACAAGCTCGGTAACAAGGCCAATGCCAGCTCCGAAGTCGAGTTTGCCGGCGCGACGGCCTGGCTGGTCGGCGAAGAAGGGCGGGGCGTGCCGCAGATCCTGGCCATGGGGACGCTGACGCGGCTCGATTGCGCGCTCGGCACCAGCGGCCTGATGCGGCAGGCGCTCTCGCTCGCTTTGGACCACACGCGCCAGCGCATGGCCTTCGGCAAGCCCCTGATCGAGCAGCCGCTGATGCGCAACGTGCTCGCCGACCTCGCGCTCGAGTCGGAGGCTGCGACGGCACTGGCTTTGCGTCTTGCGCGCAGCTTCGACCGCTCGATCAGCGACGAGCACGAGCGCGTGATCCAGCGCCTGCTGACCCCCATTGCCAAGTTCTGGATCTGCAAGCGCGGCAGCGCCTTTGCTCAAGAGGCCATGGAATGTCTGGGTGGCAATGGCTATGTGGAAGAGGGTGGCGAGGGCATCATGGCCCGCATCTACCGCGAGATGCCCGTCAACAGCATCTGGGAAGGCGCGGGCAACATCATGGCGCTCGACCTGCTGCGCGCGGTGCGCAAGGCGGATGCCGCCGCGGCGCTCGCGCAGGAACTGGCTCCGGCTCGAGGCATGCATCCCGCGCTCGACCAGCTTGCCGCGAGCTTGCCCACCCGCGTGGAGATGATGGCCAACGAGGTGGAGGCCCGTCGCCTCGCGCAAGACGTGGCGCTCGCCGTGCAGGCGGCCCTGCTCGTGCAGACCGCACCGGGGGAGGTTTTTCGCGCGTTTTGTGACTCGCGCTTGGCAGGGGATTGGGGCGGCAGCTTTGGCACCTTGCCCAGCGGCACGGACTTTGCGGCCATCCTCGAGCGCGCTCGCCCGCGTTGATGGCGCCGCCGGGCCGACGTATCACCGAACGCCCTCAGGAGAATGTGCCGATGATGCGAGATTTCAAGGACAAAACGGCCGTCGTGACCGGTGCTGGATCGGGTCTCGGGCTCGAAGTCGCCCGTCTGGCAGCATTGCGGGGCATGAAGCTCGTGCTGGTGGATGTCCAGGCCGACGCGCTCGATGCCGCGGCGCAAGAACTGGGCGCGCAGGGCACCGACGTGCTCGCGCGGCGCGTGGATGTGTCCGACGGCGCGCAGATGGAGGCGTTGGCGGATGCCGTGCGCGAGCGCTTCGGCGCCCCGCATCTCGTATTCAACAACGCGGGCGTGGCGGCAGGCGGTCTGGTGTGGGAAAACACCGTGGCCGACTGGCAGTGGGTACTGGGCGTCAACCTGTGGGGGGTGATCCACGGGGTGCGCCTGTTCACCCCGATGATGTTGGCGGCGGCGAGCGCCGATCCGCACTGGCGCGGGCACATCGTCAATACGGCCAGCATGGCCGGGTTGCTGACGCCGCCCAACATGGGCGTGTACAACGTCAGCAAGCACGCGGTGGTCGCCTTGACCGAAACGTTGTACCAGGACTTGCGACTCGTGACCGATCAGATCAGCGCCAGCGTGCTGTGCCCGTACTTCGTGCCCACCGGTATCAGCCAGAGTCAGCGCAACCGTCCTGCCGAGCTGCCGCCTGCCGCGCCCACGCGCAGCCAGCTCATCGGCCAGGCCATGAGCGAAAAGGCCGTCAGCAGCGGCAAAGTAACGGCAGCCGAAGTGGCGCAGCGTGTGTTCGATGCGATGGAGCAGGGTCGCTTCTACATCTACAGCCACCCGCACGCGCTGGCACCCGTGGCGGCCCGCATGCAGGCCATCGTCGAGGGGCGCGAGCCGCCCGACCCGTTTGCCGACCGGCCGGAGGTGGGCGCGCAGCTGCGTGCTGCCCTGCGTGCGATGGGTTGAGGGCGCCGGGTCCTGTGGCACACTCCCGCGCTCACGGACAACCCATGCCCATCCATGACGACGATCGTGCAACGCATCGCCGACGAGCTCGGCGTGTGCGCCGCCCAGGTGCAGGCCGCGGTGGACCTGCTCGATGGCGGTGCCACCGTTCCCTTCATCGCACGCTACCGCAAAGAGGCCACCGGCGGCCTGGACGACACGCAGCTGCGCCAGCTCGAGCAGCGCCTGGCCTACCTACGTGAGTTGGAGGACCGGCGCGCGGCCATCCTGCGCAGCATCGAGGAGCAGGGCAAGCTCACCCCCGCCCTGCGCGCCGCCATCGAGGCGGCACCGACCAAGCAGGACTTGGAGGACCTGTACCTGCCCTACAAGCCCAAGCGCCGCACCAAGGCGCAAATCGCGCGCGAAGCGGGCCTGGAGCCGTTGGCTGACGCCCTGTGGGCCGACCCCACGCTCGACCCGCAGGCGGCCGCTCAGGCTTACGTCAAACCCGCGCCGGGCGAGGAGGGCGGCGACTTCACCACGATGGCCGCGGTGCTGGATGGTGCGCGCGACATCTTGAGCGAGCGCTGGGCAGAGGATCCGGCCGTCGTGCAGCCCCTGCGCGAGTGGCTGTGGCAGGAGGGGTTGCTGCGCAGCCGCCGCATCGACGCGCGCAACCCCAACGACCCCGAGGTGGCCAAGTTTCGCGATTATTTCGAGCACGACGAGCCGATCGCGCGTGTGCCGTCGCACCGGGCGCTGGCCATGTTTCGCGGGCGGACGCAGGAGGTGTTGGACCTGCGCCTGGCGCAGCCGCAAGAGCCCGAACCCGGCCAGCCGTCGCTGGCCGAGGGCCGATTGGCCCGGCTGCTGGGCTGGTCGCACCAAGGGCGCGCCGCGGATGACTGGCTGCGCCGTTGCGTGGCTTGGACCTGGCGCGTCAAGTTAAGCCTGTCGATCGAACGCGACTTGTTTGCCCGCTTGCGCGAGGCGGCCGAGGCGGTGGCGATCCAGGTGTTTGGTGCCAATGTGCGCGACCTGCTGTTGGCCGCCCCGGCCGGGCCGCGGCCGACCATGGGCCTGGATCCCGGCATTCGCACCGGCGTCAAGGTGGCCGTGGTCGATGCCACGGGCAAGGTGGTGGACACGGCCACCGTCTATCCGTTCGAGCCCCGGCGCGATGTCGAGGGGGCATTGGCGACGCTGGCCGCGTTGGTGCTGCGGCATGGGGTGGAGCTGATCGCGATCGGCAACGGCACCGCGAGCCGCGAGACGGACCGTCTGGTGGGCGAGCTGCAGCAGCGGCTGCGTGCCCGCGACGCCCAGCGCGTGCCGCAAAAGGTCGTGGTCAGCGAGGCGGGGGCGTCGGTCTACAGCGCTAGCGAAGTCGCCGCGCAGGAGTTGCCCGAGCTGGACGTGAGTCTGCGCGGCGCGGTCAGCATCGCGCGCCGACTGCAAGACCCGCTGGCCGAGCTCGTCAAGATCGACCCCAAGAGCATTGGCGTGGGGCAGTACCAGCACGACGTGAACCAAGCGGCGCTGGCGCGCACGCTGGACGCGGTGGTGGAAGATTGCGTGAACGCGGTGGGGGTGGATCTCAACACCGCGAGCGTGCCCCTGCTGGCCCGCGTGGCGGGCCTGTCGCCCGCGACCGCGCGGGCGCTGGTGCGCTGGCGCGATGCGCACGGGGCGTTTCGCCATCGACGGCAGCTGTTGGAGGTCACGGGCATCGGCCCCAAGACGTTCGAGCAATGCGCCGGGTTTTTGCGCATCCGTGGCGGAGACGATCCGCTGGACATGACCGGTGTGCACCCGGAGACGTACCCGGTGGTCCAACGCATCCTGGCGGCGGCCGGCCAGCCGATCGAGGCCGTGATGGGCAAGCCCGAGGTGCTGCGCGCGCTGCGCCCGGAAAGCTTGGCTGACGAGCGCTTCGGGCCCGTGACCGTGCGTGACATCCTGGCCGAGCTGGAAAAGCCCGGGCGTGACCCGCGCCCAACGTTTCGCGTGGCGCAGTTCGACGAGGCGGTGCACAGTCTCGACGACCTGCGGCCCGGCATGGTGCTGGAGGGTACGGTGACCAACGTGGCGCAGTTCGGTGCCTTCGTCGACATCGGCGTGCACCAGGATGGTCTGGTGCACGTCAGCCAACTGGCCAACCGCTATGTGGCCGACGCGCGCGAGGTCGTCAAGGCCGGCGACATCGTGCGCGTCAAGGTGTTGGAAGTGGACGTGGCGCGCCGGCGCATCGGGTTGACGATGCGGTTGGACGCGTCGCCCGCGGTCGATGGCGGGATGCGCCCGCGCGTGCAGGCGGGTGCCGCGCGCGCCGGTCGCCCGCGGCAGGAGGCGCCCGCCCCCACCGCGATGGCCAGTGCGTTTGCCAAGTGGCAGGCGCAGCGGCGCTGAATTGTCGCGACAGGGGCGGACAGCCGGGGCGAGGGCCGATAAACTGTGCGCCATGACACTGGACGAACTGCTGCAACAGGCCAAGGCCATCCCGAGCATTCCGCGCGTCGTCTCCGAGGTCACGGCCGAGCTGGACCGGGACGAGCCAGATGCGCGCCGAATCGCGGAACTGGTGGCCACCGACCCCGGGCTGACGGCGCGGCTGCTCAAGCTGGCCAATTCGGCGTTCTTTGGGCTGACGCGCCAAATCGACAGCGTGGGCGAGGCCATCACCGTGCTGGGCTTCAACCACCTGCGCACGCTGGTGCAGGCGGTCGCGCTCGGGGCCAGTTTCAAGAGCGTGCCGGGCGTCAACTTGGAGCAGTTTTGGCGCTACAGCCTCAACACCGCCAAGATCTGCCGGCCGCTGGCGCGCAGCCTGAAGCTGCCCGACGGCGCGGCCTTCACCGCCGGCTTGGTGCATGCGGTGGGCGATCTGGTCATGCACATCGGAATGCCCGACGTGGTGGCCAAGATCGATTGGCGGGTGTCGCCGTTCGACATGAAGCGTGCCGAGGTCGAGCGCTCGGTGTTGGGCTACACCTACGCGGATGTCAGTGCGGCGTTTGCGCAGCGCTGGGACTTTCCGGACGTCATCGTGACGGCGCTGCGGCATCAGTTGGTGCCGTTCGAGGGGGATCTGTACGAGCCGCTCGCCGGGGTGGTGCACATGGCGTCGTGGCGCGCCCGTGCGCAAGAGATGAACATGGATCGCGATGCCATGGCCGCCACCTTTCCGGACGTGGTGGCCCTCCTGCTGGGGCTGGACTTGCAGACCGTGCTCGACAAAGACCCGCAGGAGTGGGCCTCTGCGGGCGAGCTGGCGGCCTTTTTGCACTGACGTCGCCGCATGCGTTTGCAAGACTTGCTGCAAACCCCGGAGGCGTTGCCCGTCGTGCCCGAGGTGGCGGCGCGCTTGATCGCCACGTTTGGTCAGGACGAGGTGGATCTGGCCGCCATCACCGCCGATATCGAGCGGGATCCGGCGTTGGCTGCGCGGTTGCTGCGCCAAGCCAATTCGGCCTTCTTGCGCTTGCTGCGCCCGGTGCACAGCGTGCGCGATGCGGTGATGGTGCTGGGGCTCAACCGGGTGCGCGCGCTGGTGCTGGCTGCCGCCGTGCAAAGCCGCTTCCCGGCGCCGCCGGGCATCGATCTGGAGCGCTTCTGGTCGTACAGCGTGGTGGCGGCGTCGGTGGCACGCCTCGTGTGTGCGCCGCGTCGGCTCGATGATGCCGTCGCCTTCACCGCCGCGTTGCTGCACGCCGTGGGAGAGCTGGTGATGCATCAAGCCATGCCTCAGGTGATGCGGGAGCTGCCGCACGACCGACCCTGGTACGCGCTGGACCGTGCCGGGGCCGAATATCAAGCCCTCGGGTATTGTTATGCCGAGGTCGGGGCTGCCCTGTGCCAGCACTGGCGCTTGCCGCGGGTGTTGGTGCAAGCGGTCGAGCAGCACGTCGATCCGCTGCACCGCGATGTGGCCGACCCGTTGGCGGCCGTCGTGCACATGGCCGCCTGGCGGGCGCGGGTGTGGGCGCTGGGCAACCAACGCGACGTGCTGATCCATACCTACCCGGATGCGGTCGGAGAGTTGCTGGCGCTCGACCCCGACGTGCTGGTCGACCCCGGTATCGTGGAGACGGAGGGCCTGGTCTGATGCGTGCGTTGCGCATCCACGCCGGCCCGACCGCGTTGGCCCACCTGCAGCGTGAGGGCTTGCAGCCGAGCGCGGTGGGCATCATCCCGGGGGCCGCAGGCGGGCCGAAAGGGCTCATCCTGGGGCCGCTGGACCGGTTTCTGTTTGGCCAATGGTTGCCGCGCGGCGGGCACTCCGTCGACCTGGTGGGCGCTTCCATCGGTGCTTGGCGCATGGCCACGGCGTGCCTGCCCGACCCCGTGGCGGCGTTCGAGCGACTGGAGCGAGACTACATCGCGCAGGCGTACGAGGTGGAGCCGGGGCGGCGCCGCCCGCTGCCCGAGCACGTCAGTGAGGCCTTTGCGCGCAATTTGCGTGACTTTTTCGGCCCGCATCTGCCCGGACTGCTGCAGCACCCGCGCTATCGTCTGCACATCGTGACCACGCGCGGGCGGCACGTGTTACGACGAGAGGGCCCATGGCGCACGGCGGCCGGTTACGCGGCTGCCTTCGTGGCCAACGTGGCACACCGCCGTGCGATGGGGGCTTGGCTGGAGCGGGTGGTGTTCTCCGCGCCATCGGCGGCGTCGCCGGGGGTGGGTGGGCTGCCGGCGCTGCCGTTCGACTCGTCGGACTACCGGACCCGGCAGGTGCCGCTCGACGGCGGCAACTTCATGCCCGCGCTGCAGGCGAGCTGTTCCATCCCCTTCGTGCTGCGGGCTGTGCACGACATCCCCGGCGCGCCGCCGGGGGCGTACTGGGACGGCGGCATCACCGACTACCACCTGCACCTGCGCTGGCGGCCCGAGCGCGGCTTGGTGCTCTACCCGCATTTTCAGCGTCAGGTCATCCCGGGTTGGCT
Source organism: Tepidimonas sp. HKU78 (assembly GCF_049860815.1). Classification (NCBI taxonomy): domain Bacteria; kingdom Pseudomonadati; phylum Pseudomonadota; class Betaproteobacteria; order Burkholderiales; genus Tepidimonas; species Tepidimonas sp. HKU78. Next base: position 2,188,438 of record NZ_CP187547.1, on the reverse strand, counting down.
GGACAAGGGATTGCGCTGGCGCCACCGGCCCACGTCGGCGCTCGATCGCACCATCGTGCTGGCGCCCGACCCGGCGTGGGTGCGGTCGTTGCCCAACGGCAAGCTGCCCGACCGCACGGACTTCGAGCGCTACGGCCACCACCTGTCCGAGCGCATGCGGGTGTGGCAGACGGCCGTGCGCGAGGCGCAGCGCCTGGTCGACGAATTTGCTGCCTGGCTCGAGCAACCCGACCCCAGCCGGGTCGAGCCGCTGTGAGCGGCGCGCGTTACATCGACGCCTCCAACATTGCGCGGTAGTCCTCGCGTGAGGCGGTGCGCGGGTTGGTGCGGTGGCAGTGGTCGGCAAGCGCCCCGTCGATGATGCGCTCGAATTGGTCGCGTCGTACACCCAGCTCGGTCAACCCGCGGGGCAGGCCCAAGCGGGCATTGAGCGCACGGATGGCCGGGCCGATGTCTTCCGGGGCGGCCAGGCCCATGGCTTGGGCCATGCGTTCCAAGCGGCGTTCGCGGCGCACGCTCTCGGCGTCGGCATTGAAGGCGATGACCGCGGGCAAAAAGATCGCGTTGAGCGTGCCATGGTGCAGGGTGGGATCGAGCCCGCCCAGGCTGTGGCTGAGGGAGTGCACGCAGCCCAGCCCTTTTTGGAACGCCATAGCCCCCTGCATGCTGGCGCACAGCATGTGCAGCCGGGCGTCGAGGTCACGCCCGTTGTGCGTGGCTGGCTCGATGTGGGCCCAGCCACGCGTCAGACCGTCGAGCGCGATGCCGTCCGCCGGAGGGTTGAAGGCCGGGGCCAGGAAGGTCTCGATGCAGTGGGCGATCGCGTCCATGCCGGTGGCCGCGGTCAGGCGCGGGGGCAAGCCGACGGTCAGCTCGGGGTCCAGGATGGCGGCCTTGGGCAGCAGGTGCCAGCTGTGAAAACCCAGTTTGCGGCCATCGTCGACGATCAGGATGGCGCCGCGCGCGACTTCGCTGCCCGTGCCGGCGGTGGTGGGGATAGCGATCAACGGCGGTACGCGATCGGTGATCAGGGGTGAGCCGCCTTCGATGGTGGCGTAGGTCTTGAGCGGGCCGTCATGCGTGGCGGCGATGGCCACGCCTTTGGCACAGTCGATGGCGCTGCCGCCACCGAGCGCGATCAGCCCGTCGCAGCGGTGGTCGCGGAAGCGCTGCACGGCGGCGCGCACCGCCGCTTCCGTCGGGTTGGGCGGGGTGCCATCGAAGACCGCGCAGGGCAGGGCGTCGCCCAGCACGGTCAGCGCACGCGCCAGTAGGCCCGCGTCGCGCACCCCCGCGTCGGTGACGATGAGCGGGCGCCGCATGCCGACGCGGGCGCATTCGGCAGGCAGCAGGCGCAACGCTCCCGCTTCGACCTGGATGGTGGTGAGGTAGCGAATCTCGGCCATGGAGTCTCCTTGCCTTTTGTTTGGGGGTGGTGTTCGTATTGTGCGGTGGCCGACGGTAACGCCACTGCGGGTGGGCCGGCAAGTGCGTGCGTGACAACGCGGGTGGGCATTGGGGTGACAATCGTGCCCATGTCGAATGGGGACCCACACCACCTGTTGACCCCCGCCATGCGCGGCGTGCTGGCGCGCATGGCGCGCGCCCGCCGCCCGCCGCTGCACACCCTGACGGTGGCGCAAGCGCGCGCGTTTTACGAGGCGGGCGCCGAGGTGTTGGAGCTGCCGCCGCCACCCATGGCCCGTGAGCAGTGCTTGTCGGTGCCCGCGCGCGATGGCGCCGTGTTGAGCGCTGAGCTCGTCGCGCCGCCCGCGACCGGGCAGGCGCCGTTGCCGGTGTTGTTGTATTTTCACGGGGGCGGCTTCGTGGTGGGCAGCGTGCGTACCCATGCGGCCCTGTGCCGACGTTTGGCGGCGCTCGCGGGCTGCGCGGTGCTGTCGCTCGACTATCGGTTGGCGCCCGAGCACCGCTTTCCCACCGCGGTGCACGATGCGGTCGATGCGCTGGCCTGGCTGCGCGGGGCTGCGGCTGACCTGCGGTTGGACCCTGGCCGTATCGCCGTGGGGGGCGACAGCGCGGGAGGCACCCTGGCGGCGGTGGTCGCCCTCCATGCGCGCGATGCCGGCTGGCCGCTGGCGCTGCAGCTCTTGTTCTATCCGGGTTGCAGCGCGTGGCAAGACACCCGCTCGCACCGCCGCTTTGGGCATGGCTTCGTGCTCGAGGCCGAGACGATCCAGTGGTTTTTTCGCCACTATGTCGATGACGCGCAGCGCGAAGATTGGCGCTTTGCGCCGTTGCTGGCGCCGGACTTCGATGGCGTGGCGCCGGCGTGGATCGGTCTGGCCGAGTGCGATCCGCTGGTGGACGAGGGCGTCGAGCTGGCCGATCGGCTGCGCATGGCAGCGGTGCCGTTCGAGCTGGAAATCTACCGCGGCGTCACGCACGAATTCATCAAAATGGGGCGGGCCGTGCCCGAGGCCCAGCAGGCCCTTGCCGATGCGGCGCGCGCGCTGCGCGGTGCGTGGGGTATCGTAGGGGAATCGCGCGAGTCTCCCTGATGCAAAAAGGGCGGATGCGGCAAGCGTGCGCCTGCAGCGCTGCGCGCGCGTAAACTGAAAAGCTTTTTTCCATGGACGCCTGCGCCCGATGAACGCTCCGCTCGACGTCTCTTTCTTTCCGCGCGATGCCAAGCCGCTGACCAGCTTCAAGCCATACTGGGCCAAGCGCTTCGGCACGGCGCCGTTCCTGCCCATGAGCCGCGCCGAGATGGAGGCGCTGGGTTGGGATTCGTGCGACGTGATTCTGGTCACGGGTGACGCCTACGTCGACCACCCGAGCTTTGGCATGGCGGTGATCGGTCGCGTGCTCGAGGCGCAGGGCTTTCGCGTCGGCATCATTGCCCAGCCTGATTGGCACAGCGCCGAGCCGTTCAAAGCCCTGGGCCGGCCCAACCTGTTCTGGGGCGTGACGGCGGGCAACATGGACTCCATGATCAACCGCTACACAGCGGATCGCAAGATTCGCTCCGACGATGCCTACACCCCTGGCGGCGTGGCGGGCAAGCGGCCGGATCGTGCCTGCATCGTGTATGCCCAGCGCTGTCGCGAGGCGTACAAGGACGTCCCGATCATCCTGGGCGGCATCGAGGCCAGCCTGCGCCGCATCGCTCACTACGACTATTGGAGCGAGACCGTGCGCCGCTCCATCCTGCTCGACGCCAAGGCCGATCTGCTGCTCTATGGCAATGCCGAGCGCGCGCTGGTCGAGGTGGCGCACCGTCTGGCGCGCCGTGAGCCGATCGAATCCATCACCGACGTGCGGGGCACTGCCTTCGTGCGCCGCGGCACACCCGAGGGGTGGTTCGAGATCGACTCGACCGAGGTGGACCGCCCCGGCCGGGTGGAGGCGCACGTGAACCCCTACCTGATGGTCTCGGAGCAGGCCCAGGCGCAGGGACAGACCTGTGCGCGCGAGGCCGAGGCGCAGGCCCAGGCCGAGGCAGCCAACACGGCGTCCGCGGCACGGTCGCCCGTGGCGCCTGTGCGCTTCATGCCCAATCCGGCGCTGGCCCGCCGAGGAGGGCTGCCGCGCGAGCGCACCGTCATCCGCCTGCCCAGCTACGAGCAGGTCAAGGCCGACCCGGTGCTGTACGCGCACGCCAACCGCGTGCTGCACCTGGAGACCAACCCCGGCAACGCGCGTGCGTTGGTGCAGGCGCATGGCAGCGGCCCTTCGGCACGGGACGTGTGGATCAACCCGCCGCCCATTCCCCTGACCACGGCCGAGATGGATTGGGTGTTCGGCCTGCCGTATGCGCGCAGCCCACACCCGGCGTATGCCGATGCGAACGGCCGCCACGATGGGCCGACCAAGATCCCCGCTTGGGAGATGATCCGCTTCAGCGTCAACATCATGCGGGGCTGTTTTGGCGGTTGCACCTTCTGTTCCATCACCGAGCACGAGGGGCGCATCATTCAGAGCCGCTCCGAGGCGTCCATCCTGCGCGAAATCGAGGAAATTCGCGACAAAGTGCCAGGGTTTACCGGTGTCATCTCGGACCTGGGTGGCCCCACGGCCAATATGTACCGCCTGGGGTGTCGCAGCCCGGCCATCGAGGCCGCCTGCCGCAAGCCCAGTTGCGTCTACCCGGACATTTGCGCCAACCTGCACACGGACCATGGACCACTGGTGCAGCTGTACCGCCGTGCGCGCACGCTGCCGGGCGTCAAAAAGATTCTGATCGGATCGGGCCTGCGCTACGATTTGGCGGTGCGCAGCCCTGAATACGTGCGCGAGCTGGTGCAGCACCACGTTGGGGGGTATCTGAAGATCGCGCCCGAACACACCGAGCCCGGGCCGCTGTCCAAAATGATGAAGCCGGGCATCGGCACTTACGACCGCTTCAAGCAGATGTTCGACCGCTACTCGCGCGAGGCAGGCAAGGAGCAGTACCTCATCCCGTACTTCATCGCCGCCCACCCGGGCACCACGGACGAGGACATGATGAACCTGGCGCTGTGGCTCAAGCGCAACGGCTTTCGCGCCGACCAGGTGCAAACCTTCTATCCAAGCCCCATGGCCACGGCCACCGCGATGTATCACACGGGGCTCAACCCGCTCAAGGGCATCCACCGCGACGAGCGCACCGAGAAGGTGGATGTGGTGCGCGGCGAGCGGCGCCGGCGCTTGCACAAGGCGTTTTTGCGCTACCACGACCCCAACAACTGGCCGCTGTTGCGCGAGGCGCTCAAGGCCATGGGCCGTGCCGATTTGATCGGCAACGGCAAACACCACCTGGTGCCTGCGTACCAGCCCGTCACCGATGGCGGCTACCGCGCGCCGCGAGGCGCCAATTCCACGCCACCGGCGGCCAAGGCGCGCGCGCCCGGGCAAGCCACGGCGGCCGAGGCGCCACCGCCCCGCGGGCGGCTGTTGACCCAACACACCGGGCTGCCGCCGCGCGCCACCGGGGCCGAGGAGCCGACGCGCCGCGCGCCGCGCACCCCGCAGGCGCGGCGCAAGCGCTAACAGCCAGCCGCCCCATCGCCATTGAAGGGGATTCCGACAGTGCGCTTCGTGGCTCGGCTCGGCAGTCGCTGGCTGATTCTGTCGGTATGGCTGGGGGTGCTGCTGGGTTGCAGTGGCGCACCGCCAGCAGCCGACGGCGCGGGCGCGCTCGCGGTTACCGTCATCGCCGTGCACGACGGCGACACCTTGCGCGTGCGCGATGGCACGGGGCGCGAGCGGACTGTGCGGTTGGCGGTCATCGACGCGCCAGAAATCGCGCAGCCGTTTGGCGAGCAGGCGCGCGACGCGGTTCGCGCGCTGGCGCAAGGGCGGCTCGTGCGGCTGGAGCCGCGCGGACACGACCGCTACGGCCGCCTGTTGGCCGTGGTGTGGGTGCCGGATGGACCGTTGGCGCCGACCGATCTGTCGCTGTGGCTGCTGGAGCAAGGGCTGGCGTGGCACTACCGGGCACATGCCGATGAACAGCCACTGCCCGAACGGTGGCAGTATGCGCTGGCCGAAGCGCAGGCACGGTGGGGCCGTCGTGGCCTTTGGCAGCATGCGGATGCCGTGCCACCGTGGCAGTGGCGGCGCCAGCGGCGCATCCCTTCGGCCCATGCCGATGGCGCGCATCCGGGGCACGGCTTGGCTCCGGATGTGAGCAGCCCGTGACGTCACCGCAGGACCACCACGAGGTCAGACGTCGATGGCTTGGACGGAGCCAACGCGCTTGCGCAGTTCGAACTTCTGGATCTTGCCAGTGCTGGTCTTGGGGAGCTCGCCAAACACCACCGCACGCGGGACTTTGAAGGCGGCCAGGTGGGCCCGGCAGTGGGCGATCAATTCCTCGGCCGTGACTTGCGCGCCGTCTCGCAACTCGACGAACGCACACGGTGTCTCGCCCCAGCGGGGGTCGGGCTTGGCGACCACTGCCGCGGCCTGCACCGCCGGATGGCGGTAGAGGACGTCCTCCACCTCGATCGAAGAGATGTTCTCGCCGCCGGAGATGATGATGTCCTTGCTGCGGTCCTTGATCTTGATGTAGCCGTCCGGGTATTGCACCGCCAGGTCACCCGTGTGAAACCAGCCGCCGGCGAATGCCTCGGCCGTCGCCTGTGGGTTTTTCAGATAACCCTTCATGACGATGTTGCCGCGGAACATGATCTCACCGATCGTCTCGCCATCCCACGGCACCGGCTGCATCGTGCCGGGGTCGAGCACCCGCGCGTCCTGCTGGAGGTGATAGCGCACGCCCTGGCGGGCGTTGAGCCGCGCGCGCTGCGCCAGTGGCTGATCGGCCCAATCGGGTTGCGGCGCGCAGACGGTGGCAGGGCCATAGACCTCGGTCAGGCCATAGACGTGGGTCAGCTCGATGCCCATGCGCTCCATCGCCTCCAGCAGCGCCGCTGGCGGGGCCGATGCCGCGACCATGCCCCGGATGCCCCGTGGCAGTCCGGCCTTCATGGGTTCGGGCGCGTTGGCCAGCATGGCGTGCACGATCGGCGCGCCACAGTAGTGGGTGACGCCGTGTGTGCGCATCAGCTCGAACACTGCGGCCGCCTCTACCCGCCGCAGGCACACGTTGACACCTGCGCGCGCGGCCAGCGTCCACGGAAAGCACCATCCGTTGCAATGGAACATCGGCAACGTCCACAGATAGACGGGGTGCTTGGGCATGTCCCACTCCAGTATGTTGGACAGCGCATTGAGGGCCGCCCCCCGGTGGTGGTACAGCACTCCCTTGGGGTTGCCTGTGGTGCCGCTGGTGTAGTTCAGCGCGATCGGATCCCATTCGTCCTCGGGTAGCACCCAGGGGGCGGTCGGGTCGCCGCTGGCAAGGAAATCCTCGTAGTCGATGGCGTCGAGCGCTGCTGTCGGCGGTCCGAACGACGCGTCGCGGGTCAGCACGACGAGCGGCGGTTCGCGGCGCTGCCGCAGGCGCAGCGCCTCGGCGGCCAGCGCGGCAAACTCTGGGTCCACCAGTAACGCGCGCGCTTCGCCGTGGTCGAGCATGAAGGCCACCGCCGCGGCGTCGAGGCGGGTATTGATGGCATTGAGTACCGCGCCCGCCATCGGCACGCCAAAGTGAGCCTCCACCATTGGGGGGGTATTGGGCAACAGCGTCGCGACCGTATCCCGCCGTCCAATACCGCTGCGTTGCAGCGCACTGGACAGCCGCCGGCAGCGTCGTTCGGTCTCCTGCCACGTCTGCCGCAGCGCCGATTCCCTCAACCCGTAGACGATTGCCGGGCGTTGAGGGTACACCTGCGCGGTGCGCTCCAGAAACGACAGCGGCGTCAGCGGCACATGATTGGCCGCACAGCGGGGCAGGTCGCGATCATCGATGGGCATCGAGACGACTCCTAGAGCAACGCGCAGGGAATCAGGCGACGAGATCGGTCGCCGTCGGGGGCCACCGTGAGGCCCAGTATCGCACGAGGTCGCCGTGGGCTGCAACGGCTTGTGCCACGGCGCTGTCCAGCACGTCGGGCGGTTCGGCGTGGACATTGGCCAGCCGGGCGCCGATCAGGCCGGCCAGCACGTCGCCGGTGCCGGCGGTGGCCAACAGCCCGTCGCCGCTGGCATTGATGATCGGGGTGACCCCGGGTGCGGCGATCACGGTGCCGCTGCCTTTGAGTACCACCACCGAGCCGAGCCGCTGCGCGAGTGTGGCGGCAGCGCGCACGCGGTCGGATTGCACGGCGGCGCTGTCGGTCCCGAGCAGGCGCGCCGCCTCCAGCGGGTGCGGGGTCAGCACGGTGCACCAGCCAGCGGCTCGGCGCCGGGCCCAGACCGGGTCGGGCGCGGCGTCGGCCGCCGCCGCAGCACCCAGCGCATTGAGCGCGTCCGCGTCCAGCACCAGCCGGGGGGCGCGCGCCAGCAGCGGGGGCAGCGCATCGGCCATGGCACGGCCGCCACCACAGCCCGCCACCACCACGGCCTGCTCGACGAGCGGCGACTGCAGCGCCGCTCGTGCCGTGCGCAGCATCAGCGCGGGCTGCCCCGGGTCGACAGCCGGCACGGTGTCGGCGTCGCCGAGCAAGCCCACATAGACGCGACCCGCGCCCGCGCGCAAGGCAGCACGACCGGCCAGCAGCGCGGCACCGGTCATGCCGATGCCGTCGCCGGTCGTCGGTAGCTGACCGCCGATGATCAGCACATCACCGCGTTGCCCTTTGTGGCTGGCGTGGTCAGCCCGCAAAGTGGGAACCTGCGGCCAGGCGTCGTCCCACGCCAGCCAGGCATCAGGCGCCTCGGTGGCGGTGACACCCAGATCGTCGAACCAGAGGGCTGATCCCACACAGGCGCGCCCAACACCGGTGAACAAGCCCGGCTTGAGGGTCAGCAAGGCCAACGTCACGCGCGGGCCGCACGCATGCGGCGGGGCGTCGGCCCACCAGCGCCCGCTGTCAGCATCCAGCCCGCTGGGCAGGTCCACGCACAGTGTGGGCGCGGGGCAGGCTTGCAGCCAGCGCAGCGCGACCAGCGCGACACCCGTGACCGGGCGCGACAGACCCAGGCCGAACACTGCGTCGATGACCAGATCCGCCCCCTCGTCCAGACCCGATAAATCGTGGACCGCGGTCACACCTGCCTCCAGCGCCGTCGCGCGCGCCCAGCGGGCATCGTCGGGTAGCCGGGTCGGGTCGCTCAACAGGCTGACGACCCGCACCTGCGCACCCGGCACCCGTGCCAGATGGCGCTGCAGCAGCGCGGCGGCAAACCAGCCATCGCCGCCGTTGTTGCCGCCGCCGGCCAGCACCGTGACGCGGCGCGCGTGCGGTTGCCACGCGCGCGCCAGGCGCGCCACGGCCGTCCCGGCGCGCGCCATCAGCGTGTGGGCGGGCAGGGCAGCCGCTGCCCGGCGCTCGATGGTTCGCGAGGCCCTCACCCCGTAGAGCGGCCAGCGGCGGTGCAAGGGCGTGGTGAGTGTATCGGCGGGCGGTGGCAGCAGTCGTTGCAGGGGCATGGAGCCAGTATAGGCCGCGGGCCCGGGCACCGCACGCGTGCATCGCAGTTCGATGCGACGCGCTATAGTTCGATGCGACGCGCTATAATCGAGGGTGTCAGGATTTTTGTGTGAGGGGCCTACCATGACGATGTTCAGGAGCCCCCATGCCACGCAAGAAGACCACCCCCGCCGCGAAGCCGGACGCCATTCTTCCCGACGAGCTGCTTGAGAAGCTGATCCCCGGACCGATGGACGCCGCCGGCGTCGAGGCCGTGTTCCAGAAGCTGAAGAAGGCCGTGATCGAGCGCGCCTTGGGGGCTGAGCTGGGCGTGCACTTGGCCAGCCCCGAGGGCGGCTGCGGGAACCATCGCAACGGCCGCAGCGGCAAGACCGTGCTGACCGACGGCGGGCCGCTGCGGATCGAGGTGCCCCGCGACCGGGCCGGCAGCTTCGAACCGCAGCTGATCCCGAAGCATGAGCGCCGGTTTGCCGGCTTTGACGACCGGATCATCTCGATGTATGCCCGCGGCATGTCGGTGCGCGAGATTCAGGGCCATCTGGCCGAGATGTACGCCATCGAGGTGTCAGCGGAGTTCATCAGCGCCGTCACCGACGCGGTGATGGCCGAGGTGGGGGCCTGGCAGGCCCGGCCGCTGGAGCCGATGTACCCGGTGGTGTTCTTCGATGCCCTGCGGGTGAAGATCCGCGAGGACGGCGTGGTGCGCAACAAGGCGGTGTATCTGGCCTTGGGCGTGCTGCCGGACGGGACCCGCGACATTCTGGGGCTTTGGATCGAGAACACCGAAGGCGCGAAGTTCTGGATGAAGGTGTTCAACGATCTCAAGACCCGCGGGGTCACGGACCTGCTGATCGGCGTGGCCGACGGCCTGAAGGGCCTGCCGGAGGCACTGGAGGCGGTGTTTCCGGCCACGACCCTGCAGACCTGCATCGTGCACCTGATCCGCAACAGCCTCGACTATGCGAGCTGGAAGGACCGTAAGGCGCTGGCCGCGGCGATCAAGCCGATCTACACCGCACCGAGCGCGGAGGCCGCCGAGCGCGCGCTGGACGCGTTCGAGGCAGGGCCGTGGGGCCAGCGCTTCCCGACCGTGGTCGCGGCCTGGCGGCGGGCGTGGAGCCGGGTGATCCCGTTCTTCGCGTTCCCGCCCGAAGTGCGGCGGATCATCTACACCACCAACGCCATCGAGAGCGTGCATTCGCGGTTACGCAAGATCATCAAGAGCCGCGGGCACTTCCCAAGCGACGAGGCGGCCACCAAGCTGATCTGGCTGGCCTTGCGCAACATCACCGCGGACTGGAAGCGGGCGAGCAAGGAGTGGAAATCGGCGATGAACCAGTTCGCGATACTATACGGCGACCGCTTCACCCTCGCACCACGCTGAACGACACGAGGACAGATTCAGAAACCGCCCCACACACAAAAAACAGGACATCCCCCTATAATCGACAGGTTTTGCGACTCGTTGGCCGAGGTGCGCGTTGGCAGTCGCAAAGCAATCGCGAGCCGGCCCATCCCAGGTGTCGCGTCGGTCGAGCCTTGTCGCTTGCCGCGTGATCCGGGCCGTCTTCAGACCCAACCTTCGGAATAGAAAGACCACCATGTCGATTTCCATGCGCGAAATGCTGGAAGCCGGTGTCCACTTCGGGCACCAGACGCGCTTCTGGAACCCCAAGATGGCCCCTTACATCTTCGGCCATCGCAACAAGATCCACATCATCAATCTCGAAAAGACGGTGCCGCTGTTCGAGGAGGCGCGCAAGTTCGTGCGCCAGCTCACCGCCAACGGCGGCACGGTGCTGATGGTGGGCACCAAGCGCCAGTCGCGCGAGATCGTGGCCACCGAGGCGCGACGCGCCGGTATGCCGTATGTCGATCAGCGCTGGCTGGGCGGCATGCTGACCAACTTCAAGACCGTCAAGACGTCCATCAAGCGCCTCAAGGATATGCAGGCGCAAAAAGAAGCCGGTCTGGAGGGGATGTCCAAGAAAGAGCAGCTGCTGTTCAATCGCGAGCTGGCCAAGCTGGAAAAGGACATCGGCGGCATTCAGGACATGACCGCGCTGCCGGATGCGATTTTCGTGATCGACGTGGGTTACCACAAGATCGCCGTGGCCGAGGCCAAGAAGCTGGGCATCCCCGTCATTGGCGTGGTCGACACCAACCATTCGCCCGAAGGTATCGACTACGTCATCCCGGGTAACGACGACTCGGCCAAGGCGGTGGCCATCTACGCGCGCGGCATCGCCGACGCCGTGCTGGAAGGCCGCAGTGCTGCTGTCGAGCAGGTCGTGCAGGCCGCGCGTGCGGGCGGCGACGAGTTCGTCGAGGTCGAGGAGGCCTGACGCCCCGCGTCACCGGCGACGAAGGGGCTGCGTGCCCCTTTTTTGTCACCGTCTGGACATACCCCTGATCCACACTCGGGTGGCGCACGCCGCCCCAAGGAGCAACACAATGGCAGCTATCACCGCTAGCATGGTCGCGGAACTTCGCGCCAAGACCGACGCCCCCATGATGGAGTGCAAGAAGGCCCTTACCGAGGCCGACGGCAACATGGAAAAGGCGGAGGAAATCCTGCGCGTCAAGCTGGGCAACAAGGCCGGTAAGGCGGCCAGCCGCGTCACCGCCGAAGGGGTCGTGGCGTCGCACATCGATGGCAACACCGGCGCGCTCATCGAAGTCAACTGCGAGACCGATTTCGTCTCCAAGAACGAACTGTTCGGCAGCTTTTGCCAGGCGCTGGCCAAGCTGGTCGCCGAGCGCGACCCGGCCGATGTGGCGGCGCTGTCGGCGTTGCCGCTGTCGATGGAGGGTTTTGGCCCCACCGTGGAAGACGTGCGCAAGGGGCTGATCGGCAAGATCGGTGAAAACATGACGATCCGCCGCTTCAAGCGTTACGCGGGCGGCGGCCAGCTGGCGGCCTATCTGCATGGCGTGCGCATCGGTGTCATGGTCGAGTACGAGGGCGACGCGACGGCAGCCAAGGACGTGGCCATGCACATCGCGGCCATGAAGCCGGTGGCCACGTCGTCGGCCGAGGTGCCGGCCGAGCTGGTCGCCAAGGAGCGCTCGATCGCCGAGCAAAAGGCGGCCGAATCCGGCAAGCCCGCCGAGATCATCGCCAAGATGGTGGATGGTGCGGTGCAGAAATTCCTCAAGGAAGTCTCGCTGCTGGACCAGGTGTTCGTCAAGGCCGCGGACGGCAAGCAGACTGTCGGCCAGTACCTCAAGGGTGCCAATACCACGGTCAAGGGCTTCACCCTCTACGTGGTGGGCGAAGGCATCGAGAAGAAGCAAGACGACTTCGCCGCCGAAGTGGCTGCGCAGGTGGCGGCCGCGCAAAAAGCCTGACGCACGCGTTTGTTCTGCCGACGGCCGGCTCCTGTTCAGGGGCCGGCCGTTTTTACAGGGCGATCGTTGCCGACCGTCCAACCCCCGTACAATCCCCAGCCAGATTGCGAGACCCCGCCATGCCCGCTTTGCAGCGCATTCTTCTCAAGCTCTCCGGTGAAGCCCTGATGGGCGACGAGGCCTTCGGCATCCACCGCGGCACCATCGAGCGCATCGTCGCCGAGGTGGCCGAGGTCAACCGCCTGGGGGTGCAGGTCGCCATCGTCATCGGTGGGGGTAACCTGTTTCGCGGGGTGGCGGGCGGTGCCGTCGGCATGGATCGCGCCACCGCCGACTACATGGGCATGCTGGCCACCGTCATGAATGCGCTGGCCATCGGTGACGCGCTGGAGCGCGGCGGTACCAAGGCGCGCGTGATGTCGGCTATCGCGATCGATCAGGTCGTCGAGCCCTACGTGCGCCCGAAGGCGCTGCAGTATCTGGAAGAGGGCAAGGTGGTCGTATTCGCGGCGGGCACGGGCAATCCGTTTTTCACCACGGATACCGCGGCCGCGCTGCGGGGCGCCGAGATCGGCGCCCAGATCGTGCTCAAGGCGACCAAGGTCGATGGCGTCTATACGGCCGATCCCAAGAAAGATCCCACGGCGACCCGATATCCGCGCATCAGTTTCGACGAAGCCATGGTGCGCCAACTGCAGGTGATGGACGCGACCGCGTTTGCGCTGTGCCGTGACCAGAACCTGCCGGTGCGGGTGTTCTCGATCTTCAAGCCCGGCGCGCTCAAGCGCGTCGTCATGGGCGAGGACGAGGGGACCCTGGTGCACGTCTGAGACCACGAGAGGCCATTCGATGAGCAGCATTCCCGAGATCAAAAAAACCGCCGAGCAAAAGATGCAGCAGTCGCTGGAGGCGCTGCGGGCCAATCTGGCCAAGGTGCGCACGGGCCGCGCCAACCCGGCGCTGCTGGATACGGTGCAGGTGGAGTATTACGGCAGCATGGTGCCGTTGAGCCAGGTCGCCAACCTGACGTTGCTCGACGCGCGTACGATCGGGGTGTCGCCCTGGGAAAAGGGCATGGGCGCCAAGATCGAGAAAGCCATCCGCGAGTCGGACCTGGGGCTCAACCCGGCGTCGCACGGCGACCTCATTCGCGTGCCCATCCCGCCCATGACCGAGGAGCGCCGCAAGGAGTTGACCAAGGTCGTCAAGGCCGAGGGCGAACACGCCAAGGTGGCGATCCGCAACCTGCGCCGCGACGCCAACGAACACGTCAAGCGCCTGGTCAAGGACAAGCTCGCGTCCGAGGACGAGGAGCGACGCGCGCAGGACGAGATCCAAAAACTGACCGATCGCATGATCGCCGAAGTGGACAAGATGGTCGCGTCGAAAGAGGCGGACATCATGGCCATTTGAGTGGCGGGCACGCGCATGTCCGATTCCCAGGCCAAGCCATCCGGGCAGGGCGTCGGTGTCACCGTCAGCCAGGTGCCCGGGCACGTGGCCATCGTGATGGATGGCAACGGTCGCTGGGCGCGCCAGCGGTTGCTGCCTCGGGTCGCCGGGCACCGCGCGGGCATGGAGACGCTGCGCCGCGTCGTGGGCTGGTGCATCCAGCGCGGCGTGAAGGTGTTGACGGTTTTTGCCTTTTCGTCCGAGAACTGGAGCCGCCCGGCGGACGAGGTCAGCGGCATTTTGCGCCTGATGGTGCAGGCGCTGATGGAGGAAGTGCCGCGCCTGCACGACGCAGGCGTGCGGCTGCACGTGCCGGGTGAGCGCAGCGGGCTGCCGCAGGCGCTGGCCGACGGCATCGCCGACGCCGAGCGGCGCACGGCGGGTAACGATCGCTTGGTGCTCAATGTCTGCTTCAACTACGGTGGACGCTGGGACATCGTGCAGGCCGCGCGTGCCGTGGCCGCCCGAGGCGAGTCGATCACGGAAGCGTCGCTGGCGTCGGCCTTGGCGTTGTCGCACGTGCCCGACCCGGACTTGGTGATCCGCACCGGTGGCGAGCAGCGCATCAGCAATTTTTTGCTCTGGCAGATCGCTTACAGCGAGCTGGTGTTTTCCGATCGGTTGTGGCCGGCGTTCGACGAAGCCGCGTTTGACCGCGCCCTGGCCGATTACGCGCAGCGACAGCGCCGCTTCGGGCGCACGCCCGAGCAGGTGCAGCAAGCGTCGGCTCCGGCGACGGTGTGAGTGGCGATTGCCCGGATCGACCATGCTGCTGCCACGTGTCATCACCGCGGTCGTGTTGCTGCTGGTGCTGCTGCCAGCGATGTTCTACCCGGCGCCGCTGCCGTTTGCCCTCGTCACGGGTGTGCTGATGGCCGCCGCCGTCTGGGAGTGGTCGCGCTTGCATGGACTCGGGACGCTGGCATCGGTGGGCAGCGCGCTGCTCGTCGGCTTCGTGCTTGGCGTCGCCTGGTGGCACACGGGAGGGCATGCCGGGTCGGCGCCGTGGTGGTGGGCGGTGAGTGCCGCCTGGGGCCTGGTGTTGGCGGTCTCGCTGCGGCAGGGGGTGGATGCCTGGGGCCGTTGGCCGCGTTGGCCGCGCTTGGGTTTCGGATGGCTGACGCTGGCGGCCGCGTGGTGGGCACTGGTCAGTCTGCACACGCACGGCGTCGGCATGCTGCTGAGCGCGTTGCTGCTGGTGTGGGTGGCAGACATCGCGGCGTATTTCGGCGGCAAGGCCTTCGGTCGGCGCAAACTGGCGCCGCGCATCAGCCCGGGCAAGAGTTGGGAAGGTGCCGCCAGCGGGGCGTTGGCGGTTCTGGTGCTGGCGCTGGGGTGGACGGCCGTGGCGGCCGTCTGGCCACCGGCGGGGGCGGCGCTGTATCCCTGGCTGGCGGCGCAGGGTGTTGGGTTGGCGTTGCCCGCCCTGCTGGTGCTGACGGCGGCCAGCATCGCGGGCGATTTGTTCGAGTCGCTGGTCAAGCGCAGCGCGGGCGTGAAGGACTCCAGCGGTTTGTTGCCCGGTCACGGCGGGGTGCTCGATCGCGTCGATGCCCTGTTGCCGGTGTTGCCCTTGGTGATGGCGCTGTTGATGTCGCGCCCCGCCTGAAGCCGACCGTTCGCGCGGCGGCGCTGCGTTGGAGATTTTCCTGTCTTTTCCGTCATGACCCCCCATCCGCTCCATGATCGCACACCGCAGCGGCAGCGCCTGGCCGTCCTTGGCGCCACCGGCTCCATCGGCAGCCACACGCTCGACGTGGTGGCGCGCCATCCGCAACGCTTCGAGGTCGTGGCCTTGAGCGCCGAGCGGCAAGTCGATGCGCTGCTTGAACTGTGCGAGCGTTTTCGGCCGCGCTGGGCGGTCATTGGTGCGGCTGGATGGGCCGCGTTGGCGTCCGGGCTGCGCGCTCGCGGGCTGTCCACCGAGCCCCTGGTAGGGCCGCAGGGGCTGGAGGCGATCGCCGCCCACCCGGAAGTGGATACCGTGATGGCCGCGATCGTCGGCGCCGCCGGTCTGGCGCCGTGCCTGGCGGCTGCGCGCGTGGGCAAGCGGTTGCTGCTGGCCAACAAAGAAGCGCTGGTCGTCGGTGGCGAGCTGTTCGTCGACGCGGTGCGCAGTGGCGGTGCCCAGCTGCTGCCGATCGACAGCGAGCACTCGGCGATTTTTCAGGCGTTGCCGGAGGATCCGTCGCACTGGCCGCAGCGGGTCGAGAAGATCGTGCTGACCGCCTCCGGTGGCCCGTTTCGGCAGCGCGATCCGGCAACGCTGGCGACGGTGACGCCCGAGGAAGCCTGCGCACACCCGAACTGGGTCATGGGGCGCAAGATTTCGGTCGACTCGGCCACCATGATGAACAAGGCCCTGGAGGTGATCGAGGCCCGGTACCTGTTTGGTTTTGCGCCCGAGCAGATCGAGGTCGTCATCCACCCCCAGAGCGTGGTGCACTCGATGGTGCAATTTCGCGACCGCTCCGTCGTCGCCCAGTTGGGCACGCCCGACATGCGCGTGCCGATCGCGTATGGGCTGAGCTGGCCCGAGCGCATCGAATCGGGGGCGGAGGCGCTGGACTTCGCCACGCTGGGCGCGCTGACCTTCGAGCCGGCCGACCGGCAGCGCTTTCCGGGTTTGTATCTGGCTTGGGAGGCCTTGTGCGCCCCCGCGGGCACCACGGCCGTCCTCAACGCTGCCAACGAGGTGGCGGTCGATGCCTTTTTGCAGGGTCGGCTGCGCTTCGACCGCATCTACCACGTCAACCGCGGAACGCTGGAGGCGTTTGTGCCCTCCAAGCCCGAGTCGTTGGCGGATTTGCTGGCCATCGACCGTGAGGCGCGCGCACACGCAGCGGCGCGCGTGCAGGCGTTGGCGGTGGGCTGATGGTTTCTGCGGCACAACGGACATTGACATGTTGACCCTTCTGTCGTTTCTGGTGGCGATTGCCATCCTGATCGCGGTGCACGAGTGGGGGCACTACCGCATGGCGGTGGCCTGCGGCGTGCCGGTGTCGCGGTTTTCGATCGGGTTTGGCCGACCGCTGCTGACATGGCGCAACCGCCACGGCACGGAATTCGTGCTGGCCGCGCTGCCCTTGGGCGGCTATGTGCGCATGCTCGACGGGCGTGAAGGCCCGGTGCCCGCCGCGCAGCGGCACCTGGCGTTCGACGCGCAGCCGTTGGCGCGCCGGGCGGCGATCGTGGCCGCCGGGCCAGCCGCCAACCTGCTGCTGGCCGTTGTTCTGTACGCGTTCGTCGCGTGGTGGGGCGTGCCACAAGCGCAACCGGTGCTGGGCAGCCCGACGGCGGCGTCCTTGGCCGAGCAGGCCGGCATTCGGGGCGGTGAATGGGTGACGGCCGCGGCGCTGTCGGGCGCGGAGCCCGAGCCCGTGCGGTCGTTCGAGGATGTGCGCTGGGTCTTGACCCGGGCGGCGCTCGACGGCAGCGACGTGCGCCTGTGGCTGGCCGAGGCGCCGGATGCCCCTGGCCGTGAGGTGGGGTTGCCGCTGTCGACGCTGCAGGCGCGGGAGGTCGATGCGCGTCTGTTCGAGCGCATCGGCATCGTCGCGCCCTGGTCTGCCGCCGAGGTGGGAGAGGTCATGCCCGACGGCGCCGCCGCTGCGGCCGGGCTGCGCCCGGGTGATCGCGTGCTGGCCGTCGATGGTGAGCCGATCGCCGATGCGCAGCAGCTGCGTGCGCGCATTCGCGCGGCGGTCGATGCCAGCGGTAACGCGCGCCCACAGCGCTGGCGCATCGAGCGTGCGGGCGAGGTGATCGACGTCGTCGTCACGCCGCAAGCACAGCGTCAGGGCGATGCCTGGGTCGGACGGGTGGGGGCCATGATTGGCGCCGCGCCAGCGATGACGACGGTCTCGCATGGCCCGCTGCAAGCGCTGGGCGAGGGGCTGCGCCGAACGGCGGAGGTTTCGGTGTTGTCGCTGCAAATGATGGGCAAGATGCTGACCGGGCAGGCGTCGTTGAGCAACCTCAGCGGGCCGTTGACGATCGCCGACTACGCCGGGCGCTCGGCCAGCTTGGGGTGGGTACCGTTTTTGTCGTTCTTGGCGTTGGTCAGCGTCAGCCTGGGCGTGCTCAATCTGTTGCCGCTGCCCGTCCTCGACGGGGGTCACCTGTTGTATTATCTTTGGGAAGCGGTGGCTGGCCGGCCGCTGTCCGACGTTTGGATGGACCGGCTGCAGCGGGGTGGTATGGCAGTGCTGATCGCCCTGATGTCGCTGGCCATCTTCAACGACCTTGCCCGATTGCTCGGTTGACCCCGAGCCGGATCGCATCGCATGAAACCCATCTCACAGCGCACTTGGCGCGTGCGCGCCGGCGTTTTGCTGGCGTCGCTGGCCACTGCCTTGCCGGCCTGGGCCGTCAATCCGTTCACCGTTCGCGACATTCGCGTCGAGGGGCTGCAGCGGGTCGAGCCCGGCACCGTCTTTGCCTCGTTGCCGTTTCGGGTCGGTGACACCTACTCGGACGAGCAAGGCGCTGCCGCGATCCGGGCTCTGTTCGGGCTTGGATTGTTCTCGGACGTGCGCCTGCAGGTCGACGGTGACGTGTTGGTCGTCATCGTCGAGGAGCGCCCGACGGTGGCCGACGTCAGTTTTACGGGCATCAAGGAGTTCGACAAGGACGTATTGCGCAAGGCCCTGCGCGACATCGGGCTGACCGAGGGGCGGCCCTTCGACCGGTCGTTGGCCGACCGCGCCGAGCAGGAACTCAAGCGCCAATACCTCAACCGCAGCATGTATGCGGTGCAGGTGACTACCACCGTCACGCCGATCGAGCGCAACCGCGTCAACCTCAATTTCAACGTGGTCGAGGGTGACGTTACCAAGATTCGCGAGATCCGCATCGTCGGCGCGCAGGCGTTTTCCGAGAAAACGCTGCTCGACCTGTTCGACCTGGACACGGGCGGGTGGCTGAGCTGGTACACCAAGAGTGACCGCTATTCGCGCGCCAAACTCAACGCGGACTTGGAGACGCTGCGCTCGTACTACCTGACGCGTGGCTATCTCGAGTTCAACATCGATTCGACCCAGGTCGCGCTGTCGCCGGACAAGTCGTCGCTTACCCTCACGATCAATATCACCGAGGGGCCGCGCTACCTGGTGTCGGCGGTGCGCATGGAGGGCGACTACCTGGGCAAGGAGGCGGAGTTCCAGTCGCTCATCCGCATCCAGCCCGGGCAGCCTTACAACGCCGAGCACGTCGAGCAGACCGTCAAGGCATTCACCGACTTCTTCGGCGCGTTTGGCTACGCCTTCGCCCGGGTCGAGGCGGTGCCCGAAATCGACCGCGAGAAAAACCGTGTCGCCATCGTGCTGCGCGCGCAGCCCTCGCGGCGGGCGTATGTGCGTCGCATCCAGATCGAAGGCAACAACCGCACGCGCGACGAAGTCATCCGGCGCGAGTTTCGCCAGCTCGAATCGGCGTGGTACGACAGCGACAAGATCCGCCTGTCACGCGACCGGGTGGACCGGCTCGGCTTCTTCACCGAGGTGCGCGTCGACACGCAGGAGGTGCCCGGCGCGCCGGACCAGGTGGATCTGGTCATGACCGTGGTGGAAAAGCCCACTGGCAACCTGACCGTGGGAGCGGGTTACTCGCAGTCGGAAAAGCTCTCGCTGCTGGCAGGCATCCAACAGGAAAACGTGTTCGGCACGGGCAACTACCTGGGGTTGAACGTCAACACCAGCAAGTTCAACCGCCAGTTGGTGCTCAGCACGACCAACCCTTACTTCACCGACGATGGCGTGTCGCGCACGCTCGATGTGTACTACCGCACCACGCGGCCGTTCGATGCCCAAGATGGCGACTACCGGCTCGTGACGCCGGGCGCATCGATCCGCTTTGGCGTGCCATTTACCGAAACGGATACGGTCTACTTCGGCATCGGCGTCGAGCAGACCAAGATCGAGCCCGGCAACCGCATGCCCGTGGCGTACAACGACTTCATCGCCCAGTTTGGCGACTCCCCGCTGTCGGTACCGGTCACGGTCGGCTGGGCCCGCGACGAGCGCGACAGCGCGTTGGTGCCATCGCGCGGGACGCTCAAGCGCCTCAACGGTGAGCTGGGTATCGCGGGCGATACCCGCTACGTCAAGGGCAGTGCCCAGTACCAGCAGTACCTGCCGCTGAACAAGAAATTTACGCTCGCCTTCAACGCCGAGGCCGGGTGGGCCAAGGGCCTGGGGGGCAAGCCGGTGCCATTGTTCAAGCATTTCTACGGCGGCGGTTTGGGGTCGGTGCGCGGGTTCGAATCGGGCACGCTCGGCGGCACCAGCGCCATCGTCGGCAGCGCCGACCGCGCCTACCTCGGTGGGACCAAAATGGTGCTACTCAACACCGAGCTGATCGCGCCGTTCCCCGGCGCTGGCAACGACCGCACGCTGCGTCTGTTTGGCTTTTTCGATATCGGCAACGTGTACGCGCCTGAACAGAAGTTCACGCTCTCCGACTTGCGCGCCTCGGCTGGTATCGGCGTGAGCTGGATCTCGCCCGTCGGCCCGCTTAGAATCGCCTTTGCCAAGCCGGTGCGTAAGCAGACCGGCGACAAGACGCAATCCATTCAATTCTCGATCGGTACCGCATTCTGATGAAACACACGACCCGGACTTGGGGCGCCCGCTGGGTGCTGATGGCGGCGCTGGCCGCGGCGAGTGCCGCTTCCGCGCTGGCCCAGGACATCAAGATTGGCTTCGTGAGCACCGAGCGCATCCTGCGCGATTCCAACGCGGCCAAGGCCGCGCAGACGCGGCTGGAACAAGAATTCTCCCGTCGCGAGCGCGAGATCGAGGCGCTGGGCAACCAACTGCGCCAGGCGAGCGAAAAGTTTGAGAAGGACGCCCCGACCCTGTCCGAGTCGCAACGCGCCGCGCGCCAGCGCCAGCTCGCCGAGCTCGACCGCGACTTCCAGCGTCGCCGCCGCGAGTTTCAGGAAGACCTGGCGCAGCGCCGCAACGAGGAGCTGCAGCAAGTCATCGAGCGCGCCAACCGCGTCATCAAGCAGATTGCCGAGGCCGAAAAATACGACCTCATCTTGCAAGAGGCCGTGTACATCGCGCCCAAGCACGATATCACGGACAAGGTCATCAATGGCCTGAACAGCGCCAAGTGAGCGCCACCCTGCGCACGCTGCACGCCGCCTTGGGCGGCGTTTTGCATGGCGCGGCCGATCGCGTGGTGCACCGCATCGCACCACTGGCCGAGGCCACCGAGGACGCGCTGGCGTTCGTCGCGCATCCGCGCTACCGGGGCGCGGTGGCGCACTCGCGCGCCGGGGTGATCCTGGCGCCGCCCGACCTGGTGGCCGACGTCATGGCGCGCCCCGATCCGCCCGAGTCTGGCTGGGCCTGTTGGGCAAGCCCCGACCCTTATCTGACGTTTGCTCACCTGACCCAGTGGTGGCGTCGGCACGTGCAGCCACGGCCAGAGTCGTCCGGGGTGCATCCGACGGCCTATCTCGCGCCGGATGCCGAGGTGCACCCCAGCGCCTCCGTGGGGCCGATGGCGGTGGTGGAAAGCGGTGCCGTGGTACGGGCCGAGGCCCACATCGGGGCACACGCCGTGGTGCAGGCGCGCGCGTCAGTGGGGGAGGGCACGCGCCTGGGGCCCGGGGTCGTGCTGGGCTACGACTGCCGCATCGGTGCGCGCGGCATCGTCCATGGGGGTACGGTCATCGGGGCCGACGGCTTCGGCTTCGCGCCCGCCCCGTTGCCGGATGGCAGCGGCAAGGCTTGGGTCAAAATCGAGCAGCTGGGCGCCGTGCGCATCGGCGACGACGTCGAGATCGGCGCCAACTGTTGCATCGACCGCGGCGCGCTTGGCGACACGGTGCTGGAAGATGGCGTCAAGCTCGACAACCTGATCCAGATCGGCCACAACGTGCGCGTGGGCCGCCACACCGCCATGGCCGGCTGTGTCGGCATCGCCGGCTCGGCGCGCATCGGTGCCCATTGCACCCTAGGGGGCGGGGCGATCGTGCTGGGGCACCTGGAGCTGGCCGACCATGTGCATATTTCTGCCGCGTCGGTGGTGATGCGCTCGATTTTGCAGCCGGGCCACTACAGCGGGGTCTTTCCGATCGACGACAATCGCGCCTGGGAAAAAAATGCCGCCACCCTGCGCCAGTTGCACGGGTTGCGTGAGCGGCTCAGAGCCCTGGAGCGACGCTTGACATGAGCATGGACATTCACCACATCCTCAAACGACTGCCACACCGCTACCCGATCCTGCTGGTGGACCGGGTGCTGGAGGTGCAAAAGGGCGTCTCGATCCGGGCGCTGAAAAACGTGACCATCAACGAGCCGGTGTTTACGGGGCACTTTCCGCATCGGCCCGTTTTCCCTGGCGTGCTCATGCTGGAGGCGCTGGCGCAGACCGCGGCGCTGCTGGCGTTCGAGACGCTGGGCGTGACGCCGGACGACAAAACGGTCTACTACTTTGCTGGCATCGATGGCGCGCGCTTCAAGCGGCCGGTGGAGCCGGGCGACCAACTCATCATGGACGTGACGCTGGAGCGCATGAAGGCCGGTATCTTCAAGTTCAAGGGAACGACCCGCGTGGGCGATGAGATCGCCTGCGAGGCCGAGCTCATGTGCACCATGCGCACCATCGCCTGAGGCGGCCATGGCCCGCATCCACCCCACTGCCCTGGTCGACCCCAAGGCCGAGCTGGACGACGATGTCGAGGTTGGCCCCTACACCCTCATTGGCCCGCAGGTGCGCGTCGGTGCCGGCACCCGCATCGGCGCCCACTGCGTGCTGGAGGGGCGCACGACGCTGGGGCGCGACAACCGCATTTACCCCTTCGTCAGCTTGGGGCTGCCCAGCCAGGACAAAAAATATGCGGGCGAGCCGTGCGAACTCGTGATCGGCGACCGCAATACCATCCGCGAATACAGCACCTACCACATCGGCACGGTGCAAGGCGGCGGCGTGACCCGGCTGGGCAACGACAACTGGATGATGGCCTACACGCACTTGGCGCACGACTGCGTGGTGGGCAACCACACCATTTTTGCCAACAACGCCCAACTGGCTGGCCATGTGCAGGTGGGCGACTGGGCCATTTTGGGTGGTTTTACGGTTGTGCACCAATTCGTGCGCATCGGGGCCCACGCCATGACCGCGATGTGCGCCCTGCTGTTTGCCGATGTGCCCCCGTTCGTGATGGCACAGGGCCAGCCCGCGCAGGCGCGATCGATGAACTACGAAGGATTGCGCCGCCGCGGCTTTGGCCCGCAGCGCATCGCCGCCGTCAAGGCCATGCACAAGGCGCTCTACCGCGAGGGGCTGACGTTGGAGCAGGCGGTGGCGCGCATCGAGGCCTTGGTGGATACCCACCCCGAGGCCGTGGCCGACGTGGCGCTGATGCACGACTTTTTGGCGGGCGTGGATCCGCAGCGAGGGATCGTGCGTTGACGGCGGCCAGCGGTACCGATGGGGCCACGCCGAGCAGCGGTGGTGAGGCTGCCGAGCTGGCGATGGTGGCGGGCGAGGCCTCGGGCGATGTGCTCGCGGCCCAGTTGTTGCAAGGGCTGCATCGCCGTTGGCCGCATTGGCGGGCCGTCGGCATCGGCGGGGCGGCGATGCAAGCGCAGGGTTTTCAGGCCTGGTGGTCCAGCGACCGATTGGCCGTGCGTGGCTACGTCGAGGTGCTGCGCCACTACCGCGAGATCGTGGGGATTCGTCGCCAGCTGCGTGCGCGTTTGCTGGCCCAGCCCCCGCGCCTGTTCATCGGGGTCGATGCTCCCGATTTCAACCTGCCGCTGGAGGCCGACCTGCGCGCGGCGGGTATTCCCACCGTGCATTTCGTGGCCCCGGCCATCTGGGCCTGGCGGCCCGAGCGCGTGACGCTCATTCGCCGCGCTTGCGACCACGTGCTGTGCATTTTTCCTTTCGAGCCAGCGCTGCTGGCCGAGCACGGTATCGCCGCCACTTACGTGGGGCATCCGTTGGCGGCGGTCATCCCGCAGCGCCCCGATGCCAGCGCCGCGCGACGGCAACTGGGTCTGGACGTCGCCGCCCCGGTCGTGGCGCTGTTGCCGGGTAGTCGCCGGGCCGAAGTGGCGCATCTGTTGCCGCGGTTTTTGTCGGCGGCGGCGCGCATGCGGCAGGCGCGGCCCGGGTTGCGCTTCGTGCTGCCCGCCGTCCCCGCGCTGCACGCGCCGATCGCGGCGGCCGTGGCCGCGAGCGAAGTGGCCACCGCAGTGACGGTGCTGCAGGGGGGCTCGCACACCGCGCTGGCCGCATGCGATGCGGTGCTCGTGGCCAGTGGCACGGCCACCCTGGAGGCGGCGCTGTTCAAGCGCCCCATGGTCATCGCTTACCACATGCACTGGCTGTCCTGGCAGATCACGCGGCGCCAGATGCGCCAGCCGTGGGTGGGGTTGCCCAACATTTTGGCGCGCGAATTCGTCGTGCCCGAGCTGCTGCAAGACGCGGCCACGCCTGAGGCGCTGGCACGCGAAACCTTGGCTTGGCTGGACGAGGATGCACCGGCACGGCGGCGGCGCGAGCGGCTGCAGCAGCGCTTCGACGCGCTGCACGCCGAACTGCGCCGCGACACCGTGGGGCTGGCGCAGGCGGCCATCGCTGACGTGCTGGCTGCCAAGGGGGGCGCATGAGTCGGGTGCAAACCAGGGCTCGCGCCATGGCAGCGCCACGCCAGACCCGCGCTGGGGCGGGGCTGCGCGGGGTGCAGGCCACGCTCGACTGGGGCGGCGACGACGGGTTGGTCGCCGGTGTCGACGAGGCGGGGCGCGGCCCGCTGGCGGGGCCGGTGGTGGCAGCGGCCGTTATTTTGGATCCCAGCGTGCCCATCGAAGGCGTGGCCGATTCCAAGGCGCTCACAGCCCCGCAGCGTGAGCAGCTGCACGACCGCATCTGGGCGCACGCGCTCAGCGTGGGCGTGGGCGTGGCCAGCGTGGAGGAGATCGACCAGATCAACATCCTGCAGGCCACGCTGGCGGCCATGCAGCGCGCGGTGGCGGCGTTGCGGCTGCGGCCGCAGTTGGTCAGGGTCGATGGCAACCGGCTGCCCACGCTGCCCGTGCGGGCCGAGGCCATCGTCGGCGGCGATGCGACGGTCGCCGCCATTGCCGCGGCATCGATCGTGGCCAAGGTCACGCGCGACCGCGTGATGGACGAAGCGCATGCGGCCTACCCCGCGTATGGCTTCGACCGCCACCGCGGCTACGGCACGCCGCAGCACCTGCAGGCGCTGCGCTCGCTGGGGCCCACGCCGTGGCATCGGCGCAGCTTCGCGCCCGTGGCGCAGGTGCTGCGCGAGCGGGGGCTGGTATGACCGTAGAGACGATCGCTTCGCGCGACAACCCGCGCCTCAAACGCTTGCGTCGTTTGGTGGCTGACGGCGCTGCCTATCGCCGCGACGGCCGGGTGTGGATCGAAGGGGATCATCTCTGCGGCGCGATGCTGGCGCGCGGCCGCCAGCCCGAGACCGTGGTGTGCACCCAAGCGGGCTTGGCTTGGGTGGGGGCGCAGCAAGCCGCCGGTCGGCTGGATCGGCAGGTCGCGGTGTGGGAGGTGACGGATGCGCTGATGGCGTGGATCAGTCCGCTGGAGTCACCGCCGGCCGTGGCGTTCTTGGCGCCGCTTGGCGCGCCGGCCGCGGTCACGGCCGGGCTGCCCACCGTGGTGCTCGATCGGTTGCAAGATCCTGGCAATGTGGGCTCCATCCTGCGCAGCGCCGCCGCCTTCGGGTTTCGACAGGTGCTGGCGTTGCGCGGCACGGTGGCGCTGTGGGCACCGAAAGTGCTGCGCGCCGGCATGGGCGCGCACTTCGCCTTGCAACTGGTCGAAGGCGCGCAGGCGTCGGCACTGGCGGGGCTAGGCGTGCCGCTGCTGGCGACCAGCTCGCACCAGGGCGAGTTTTTGCACGCCGCGCGGCTACCCTGGCCGTGCGCATGGCTGCTGGGGCATGAAGGGCAGGGCGTGTCCCCAGATCTCATGGCGCAGGCGGGGTTGGTGGTGCGCATCGCGCAGCCCGGTGGCGAAGAATCGCTCAACGTTGCCGCGGCGGCGGCGATCTGTCTGCACGCCAGCGCCGTCGCGGCGATGGGGTGCGCGAGCCGTCGTTGACGCCGTCTTGGCCGCTAGCGCGGCGGCTATAATCGAAAAGTTTACCCAGACCGTCCGCGCACACTCGGCGTCTGTCCTGCCAGCGGGCTGATGTCTGCTGCAGCGGACGGGGCCGGGCGGGTGCGGGCGCGCGTCAACCATCCTGGAGAGAGTGTCCGTGTTTCCCGTCTTCGCACCCGCCCTTCTCGCGCTCGCAGACGGCACGGTCTTTGAAGGTGTGTCCATCGGCGCGCCCGGGCACACCGTCGGGGAAGTGGTGTTCAACACCGCCATCACCGGCTATCAGGAAATCCTCACCGACCCCAGCTACCGCCAGCAGATCGTGACCCTCACGTATCCGCACATTGGCAACGTTGGGGTCAACGCCGAGGATGTCGAGTCCGGCGCCGTGCAAGCCGCCGGCCTGATCATCAAAGACCTGCCCCTGCTCGCCTCCAACTTCCGCGCCGAACGCAGCCTGTCGGACTACCTGCGCGAGCAGGGCATCGTGGCCATGGCCGGGCTCGATACGCGCGCGCTGACGCGCCGCCTGCGCGAGCATGGCGCGCAAAATGGCGCGATCGTGGCGCTACCCGTCGGTCAGCCTCTGACCGATGCGGTGCGGGCGGAGGCGTGCGAGCTGGCCCGCTCAGCCCCCAGCATGGCCGGGTTGGACCTCGCGCAGGCGGTGACCACTGCCGCGCCCTATGAGTGGACCGAAACCGAATGGCGCCTGCGGCGTGCGGATGGCACGCCCGGCTACGGGCGTCAGACGGCGCCGCGTTTTCACGTCGTGGCGTATGACTTTGGTGTCAAGCGCAACATCCTGCGCATGTTGGCGGAGCGGGGCTGCCGCATCACCGTGGTGCCGGCGCGCACGCCGGCGGCCGACGTGCTGGCGCTGCAGCCCGACGGGGTGTTTCTCTCCAACGGCCCGGGCGACCCCCAGCCGTGTGACTATGCCATCGACGCCGCTGCGCGCGTCGTCGACGCGGGCGTGCCGACGTTTGGGATCTGCCTCGGGCATCAGATCTTGGCGCTGGCCAGCGGCGCGCGCACGTTCAAGATGAAGTTCGGCCACCACGGGGCCAACCATCCGGTCAAGGACCTCGACACCGGGCGCGTGAGCATCACCAGCCAAAACCACGGCTTCGCGGTCGATGCCGAGCGGCTGCCGGCGACGCTGCGCGCCACCCACGTCAGCCTGTTCGACGGCACCTTGCAGGGCATCGCCCGTACCGACCGCCCGGCGTTCGGCTTCCAGGGCCACCCCGAAGCCTCGCCCGGTCCGCACGACATCGCGTATCTGTTCGACCGTTTCACCGCCCTCATGGCCGCTGGAAACTGACCCATGCCCAAGCGTACCGACCTTCGCAGCATTCTCATCATCGGCGCCGGGCCAATCGTCATCGGTCAGGCGTGCGAGTTCGACTACTCCGGCGTGCAGGCCTGCAAGGCCCTGCGCGAGGAGGGCTATCGCGTCATTCTGATCAACAGCAACCCGGCCACCATCATGACCGATCCGGCCACGGCCGACGCGGTCTACATCGAGCCCATCACCTGGCAGACGGTGGAAAAAATCATCGCCAAAGAGCGCCCGGACGCCATCTTGCCCACCATGGGCGGGCAGACCGCGCTCAACTGTGCGCTGGACTTGTGGCGTCAGGGGGTGCTGCACAAGTACGGCTGTGAGCTCATCGGCGCCTCGCCCGAGGCGATCGACAAGGCCGAAGACCGCCTCAAGTTCAAAGAAGCGATGACGCGCATCGGGCTGGAGTCGGCGCGCTCCGGCATCGCCCACAGCATGGAGGAGGCGTGGGCAGTGCAGCGCACCGTGGGCTTTCCAGCCGTCATTCGCCCCAGTTTCACCCTGGGGGGCACGGGCGGCGGTATCGCCTACAACCCCGAGGAGTTCGAGACCATCTGCAAGCGCGGCCTGGAGGCCTCGCCGACCAGCGAGCTGCTCATCGAAGAGTCGCTCGTGGGTTGGAAAGAGTTCGAGATGGAGGTGGTGCGCGACAAGTCGGACAACTGCATCATCGTGTGCTCGATCGAAAACCTCGACCCCATGGGCGTGCACACGGGCGACTCGATCACGGTGGCGCCGGCACAGACGCTGACCGACAAGGAATATCAGATCATGCGCGACGCATCGATCGCGGTGCTGCGCGAGATCGGGGTGGACACTGGCGGCTCGAACGTGCAGTTTGCGGTCAACCCCAAGGACGGCCGCATGATCGTCATCGAGATGAACCCGCGCGTGAGCCGCTCCTCAGCGCTAGCATCCAAGGCGACGGGCTTTCCGATCGCCAAGGTAGCGGCCAAGCTGGCCGTGGGCTACACGCTCGACGAGCTGCGCAACGAAATCACCGGCGGCGCCACGCCGGCGTCGTTCGAGCCCACGATCGACTACGTCGTCACCAAAATCCCGCGCTTTGCGTTCGAGAAGTTTCCGCAGGCCAACGACCGCCTGACCACCCAGATGAAGTCAGTGGGCGAGGTGATGGCCATCGGCCGCACCTTCCAAGAGAGCTTCCAGAAGGCCTTGCGCGGGCTGGAGGTGGGCGTCGACGGCATGAACGAAAAGACCCAGGACCGCGAAACGCTGGAGCGCGAGCTGGGCGAGCCGGGGCCCGAGCGCATCTGGTACGTGGGCGATGCGTTTGCCGCGGGTTGGTCGCTCGAGGAAGTGCACCACTTCACCAAAATCGACCCATGGTTTTTGGCGCAAATCCAAGAGATCGTGCAGATCGAGCTGGCGCTGGATGCCCACACCGCGCAGCATGGGGCGCGCGCGCTCGACGCACTGGATGCCACCACGCTGCGCACCCTCAAGCGCAAGGGCTTTTCAGACCGGCGGCTGGCCAAACTGCTCGCCAGCACCGAGGAGGCGGTGCGCTCGCACCGCCACGCGCTGGGCATTCGGCCCGTGTACAAGCGTGTGGACACCTGTGCGGCCGAGTTCGCCAGCCACACCGCCTATCTGTATTCGACCTACGAAGACGAGTGCGAGGCCGAACCCAGCCAGCGGCGCAAGATCGTCGTGCTGGGGGGTGGGCCGAACCGCATCGGCCAGGGCATCGAGTTCGACTATTGCTGCGTGCACGCGGCACTGGCGCTGCGAGAAGACGGCTTCGAGACCATCATGGTCAACTGCAACCCAGAGACCGTCTCCACCGACTACGATACCAGTGATCGGCTGTATTTCGAGCCGTTGACGCTGGAGGACGTGCTGGAGATCGTGGCCAAGGAGCGGCCCGAGGGGGTGATCGTGCAGTACGGCGGGCAGACGCCGCTGAAGCTCGCGCTGGGGCTGGAGCGCGCGGGGGTGCCCATCATCGGCACGTCCCCCGACATGATCGACGCCGCCGAGGACCGCGAGCGCTTCCAGCAAATGCTGCACCGCCTGGGCCTGAAGCAGCCGCCCAACGCCACCGCCCGCACGGAAGCCGAGGCGATGGACAAAGCGGCCGAGCTGGGCTACCCGCTGGTGGTGCGGCCGAGTTATGTGCTGGGCGGGCGGGCGATGGAGATCGTGCACGAACCGCGCGATCTGGAGCGCTACATGCGCGAGGCGGTCAAGGTCAGCAACGACTCGCCGGTTTTGCTCGACCGCTTCCTCAACGACGCCATCGAGTGTGACGTCGATTGCGTGCGCGACGCGAGAGGCCAAGTGCTCATCGGTGGCGTGATGGAGCACATCGAGCAAGCCGGCGTGCACTCGGGCGACTCCGCTTGCTCGCTGCCGCCGTACTACTTGTCGGCCGCGACGGTGGCCGAGATCAAGCGCCAGACCGCGGCGCTGGCCGAGGCGTTGCAGGTGGTGGGCCTGATGAACGTGCAGTTTGCCATCCAGGAGGTCGACGACGGCCTGGGGGGAAAACAGGACGTGATCTACGTGCTGGAAGTCAACCCCCGCGCCAGCCGCACGGTGCCGTTCGTCTCCAAGGCCACCGGCATCGCACTGGCCAAGGTGGCGGCGCGCTGCATGGCGGGGCAGACGCTGGCCCAGCAAGGCGTGACGGCCGAGGTGATGCCGCCCTACTTCAGCGTGAAAGAAGCGGTCTTCCCATTCGTCAAGTTCCCGGGCGTGGACACCATCCTGGGGCCGGAGATGAAGTCCACTGGCGAGGTCATGGGAGTGGGGCGCAGCTTTGGCGAGGCGTTCGTCAAGGCACAGCTGGCCGCGGGCGTGCGATTGCCGCGGCCCGATGACGCGGTGCGGCGCGTGTTTCTCTCCGTCAAGCCGGGGGACAAGGCGCGCGTCGTGCCCATCGCACGCGAGCTGGCCGCCATGGGTTTCGAGTTGGTCGCTACCCGCGGCACGGCAGCGGCCATCCAGGCCGCGGGCATCGCCTGTGAGGTCGTCAACAAGGTCACCGAGGGCCGTCCCCACGTCGTGGACATGATCAAAAACGGCGAGATCGCCATGGTCATCAACACGGTGGAGGAGCGACGCAACGCGATCGCCGACTCGCGCCACATCCGTATCGCGTCGCTGGCCCACCGTGTGACGACCTTCACCACGATTTTTGGCGCCGAGGCCGCGGTGGAGGGCATGAAGGTGATGAACGACTTGCCGGTCTACGCCCTGGCCGAGCTCCACGCGCAGCTGGCCTGAGCGGCGGGGCTGGTGCAGCGCGTCAAACCGGTTATCATTGCGTCCATCGTACAGTGCA
Organism: Tepidimonas sp. HKU78; assembly: GCF_049860815.1. Classification (NCBI taxonomy): domain Bacteria; kingdom Pseudomonadati; phylum Pseudomonadota; class Betaproteobacteria; order Burkholderiales; genus Tepidimonas; species Tepidimonas sp. HKU78. The sequence continues at coordinate 2,157,933 of NZ_CP187547.1, read as the reverse complement.
AACCGCCGACCGGCAACGCTCGGCGGTTTGCCTTTTGGAACCCTGAACGCCATGCCAACCATTCCATTGACCAAACGCGGGGCCGAGCGGCTCAAGGAAGAGCTGCATCGTCTCAAAACCGTGGAGCGACCCGCCGTCATCCAGGCGATCGCGGAGGCGCGGGCGCAAGGCGACCTGAGCGAAAACGCCGAGTACGACGCGGCCAAGGACCGCCAAGGTTTCATCGAGGGCCGCATCAAGGAAATCGAAGGCAAGCTCGCGGCAGCGCAGGTGATCGACCCATCGGCGCTCGATGCCGGCGGCCGCGTGGTATTTGGCGCCACCGTCGAACTGGCCGACGAAGACACGGGCGAGCAGGTGACGTACCAGATCGTCGGCGAGGACGAGGCCGACCTGAAGCTGGGCCTGATCAACGTCTCCAGCCCGATCGCGCGCGCGCTCATTGGCAAGGAAGAGGGCGACGTGGCCGAAGTCCAGGCTCCCAACGGCGTGCGGCGCTACGAGATCGTCGCCGTGCGCTACGAATGACGGGGAGTGCGGGGGCAATGGCCGCGTGGCACGAGCGCTGGCCGCTGTTGGTCGCGGCCCTGTGGTGGGGGGTGACCACGGGGTTGAGTTTCGTTGCCGTGCCACTGCTGTTTCACCACTTCAACAACCCCGCAGTGGCCGGCGGCATGGCCGCACGCTTGTTTGAGGTGCAGTCGTATTGGAGCGTAGCGGCCGCGTTGGCGCTTTTGCTTTGGGGGCGTGCCCAGCGTGGGCGCGGTGCAGCGGGCGACGCCAGTTGGGCGCTGCTGCCTTGGTTGCTGTTGGGGGCACTGGCTGGTCTGGTACAGGAGTTTGGCGTGGCTCAAAAGATTTTGACCGCGCGCCAGACCGGCGCCAACCTCGCGCTCTGGCACGGCCTGGGCAGCCTGCTCGTGGGGCTGCAGTGGCTGTGCGCCCTGCGCAGCCTGTGGTGGCTGGCGGGGCGGCGCGGTCAGGGGTGAGAGGGCAGCCCGGGGCGCCGTCCGTGGCGCAGGTGCCCACGCAGTCAGGTGGCCACGCGCTCGGCCGCCTGTAGCGTGTTGACGAGCAGCATGGTGATGGTCATGGGGCCGACACCGCCGGGCACCGGCGTGATCCACCCCGCAACCTGGCGCACGCCCTCGAAATCCACGTCGCCGCATAGCTTGCCGGCTTCGTCGCGGTTCATACCGACGTCGATCACGACCGCGCCCGGTTTGACCATGTCGGCGGTCAGCACGCCCCGCTTGCCCACGGCGACCACGATCACGTCGGCTTGGCGCGTGTGCTGTGCCAGATCCACCGTGGCACTGTGGCAAATGGTGACGGTGGCGTGCGCGTGCAGCAGCATCAGCGCCATGGGCTTGCCCACGATGTTGCTGCGACCGATGACCACCGCGTGCTTGCCGCGGGGGTCGAAGCCGATGTGCTCCAGCATTTTCATGCAGCCATAGGGCGTGCAGGGCCAGAAGCCCGGTTGACCCACCATCAGCGCGCCGGCGTTGGCGACATGAAAGCCGTCCACGTCTTTTTCCGGGGCGATGGTTTCGATCACGCGCTGCGCGTCGATATGAGGCGGCAGCGGCAGCTGCACCAGGATGCCATGGATGGTCGGGTCGGCGTTGAGGGCACGCACGCGTGCCAGTAGCGCGTCCTCGCTCAGGTGGGCGGGGTGCGTCTCCAGCACCGAGTGGAAGCCCACTTCCTGGCACGCTTTGACCTTGTTGCGCACATACACCTGACTGGCGGGATTGTCGCCCACCAGAATCACGGCCAGACCCGGCTGGATGCCGCGAGTCTGCAGGGCCACGGTGCGTTCGCGCACGCGCTCGCGCCACAGGCGCGCCAGCGCCACACCGTCGATGAGTTGAGCGGTCATGGGAGCGTCACACTTTCGGGGGGATGGGCGCCAGCGCGATCTTGAGCAGGTCGGCCACGGTGTTGGCGCCGAGTTTTTCCATGATGTTGGCGCGGTGCGCCTCCACCGTCTTGATGCTGATGCCGAGGTCGTCGGCGATCTGCTTGTTCAACCGCCCGGCCACGATGCGCTCGAGCACCTGCGATTCCCGCGTGGTCAGCTTGGCCAGCAGCGCTTCGCGGTTGGCGGCCTGCTGATGCACCGCGAACGACTCGCGTGCCACATCGAGCATTTTCTCGACCAGGGCAATGAGCTGCTGCTCGTCGAAGGGCTTTTGGATGAAGTCGAGCGCGCCCTTTTTCATGGACGCGACCGCCATCGGCACATCGCCATGCCCAGTGATGAAGGAAATGGGCAGCGGCGAATGGCGCTCCAGCAGCCGGTCCTGCAGTTCCATGCCGCTCATGCCACCCATGCGGATGTCGGCGATCAGGCAGGCAACCTCGCGCGGGTCATAGCGGGCCAGGAACGCCTCGGCCGATTCGAAGGTTTTGACGCGGTAGTCCTTGCCCTCGAGTAGCCATTGCAGTGAATCGCGCACGGCCTCGTCGTCATCGACCACATACACAGTTCCGCGTTTGGGGATCAGGCTCATCATCGTCCTTCGGGCGTCTGCGCTTCGTTGTTCTGTGCAGAGGGCGGGTTGTCTGCCGCCGCGTTCTCGGTGGGCACGGGGATCCAAAAGGTGAACTCGCACCCGGCAACCTCGGCACCATTGTAGAGGTTGCGCGCGGCGAGCCTGCCGTGGTGCGATTCGATGATCGAGCGGCACAGCTTCAGGCCGATGCCCATGCCTTCGGCCTTGGTGCTGTAGAACGCCTCGAAAATGCGGTCGAGCTGCTCTTGCGGGATGCCGCAGCCGTTGTCACGCACCGTGAACGAGACGGTCTCCCGACCGTCTATCGTGCGCGGCACCACGCGCAGTTCGACCAGGCGCTGTCCCGGTGGGCGCTTTGCGCACTGAATCGACTCGCCGGCGTTCTTGAGCAGGTTGATGAGCGCTTGCTCGATCAGAATGGGGTCCACCAGCAAGCGTGGCAGGCGTGCCGCGACGTAGATGTTGAGGCGCACCATGTGTCGCCGCAGCTCGATTTCGGCCAGTTCGGTGGCGTTGGCCACCATCTGCGCCACGTCCGAAAGGGTTGGGTGCGGCTCGCTGCGTTTGACGAAGGCGCGGATGCGCTGGATGATGTTGCCCGCCCGCTGCGCCTGACGCACTGTCTTTTGCAGCGCGCCCAACAGGTCGTCCGCCGACATCGCGCCCTTTTGCAGGCGGTCGATCATGCCGCTGGCGTAGTTGCTGATCGCGGTCAGCGGTTGGTTGAGTTCGTGCGCGACGCTGGAGGCCATCTCACCCATGGTGATCAAGCGGCTGGCTGCCTCGGCGCGCTCGGCTTGCAGCGCCGCTTGCTGCTCGGCGTGACGGCGCGCGGTGATGTCGCTGGCGATGAGCATTTGCACCAGCCGCCCGTCCACCCAGGTCAGGTAGCGTGTGCGCACCTCCAGCCATTTGTCCAGTTCCGGCACGAAGATTTCCGTGTGCTCCGCAATGGCTTCGACCAGTGCATCGGCAGGCAGGCCTACCAAGCCGTCCACCAAGTCGGAGTGGTCTTGCGGTGGCAGCACGGGGACGGAGGCGCACAACTCCAACATGCGCTCATGCCCTGCGGAGCCCGTCCCAAACCAGCGCTGGTAGATGTGGTTGGCAAACAAGAGTTCGCTGCTGTGCAGGGGCGCCACCGAGATTGCCTCGTCCAGGCTGTCGAGCACGGTCGCGAAGCGCTCGTAGGAGGCGGTCAGTTCCTCGCGGATGCGTTTGGCCTCGGTGATGTCCGTCATGGACGTCATCCAGCCCGTCTGGCGGCCCTGCGCGTCGATCAGCGGTGAGACGTACATGCGCGCATAGAAGATGCTGCCGTTCTTGCGCTTGACGGGGACCTCGAAGCCGCCGGGGGCATTGCGGCCAGAGATCTCGTCTTGTAGCCGTGCCATGAGGGTTTCGTGTTCCGATTCGGGCCAATAGGGGAAGGGCGCGGTGGCGCCGATGAGGTCTTCCTCGCTCCAGCCCGTCATGCTGCAAAACGCGCGGTTGACGTAGGTGATGCGCCCTTCCAGGTCGAGCGCGCGCATGCCGGTGAGCATCGAGTTTTCCATCGCGCGCCGGAAGTTCGTCTCGGCCACCAGCGCGCGTTGCGCCTGCAGGCGCCGGCGGGTGTGGCGCATGTTGCCCAGCAGCATCCAGATCGTGGCCACGCTCATTGCTCCCACGATCCAGAACAACGCCTCGCTGCCGGCATCACGCGTGACACGAAGTCCCTCAACCCGCACCAGCAGGCTGTTGCCAATCGGCGAGACAGGCAGCTCGTGGCGCTGGGCACGCGCCATCCAGGGCAGCCACAGCGACGAATTCCGCACCGGCGGCAGCGGCGTTCCGGCCCATACCGTTCCCTCCTCATCGACGAATGTCACCGCGTAGCGAGCCAGCACTTCGGTCGGTATGGCGTAGCGCAACAGTGCCTCGATGGAGTATTCGGCCAGCACCGCTCCACCAAAACGGCGGTGTCCCTCGAACGGCACGACGAGCAGCAGGGTCGCCCCGCCATCGGACCACTTCAGCGGGCGTGAATAAATGGGCTGGTGCAGATCCCGGGCCAGCTCGAAGGCGCCGTCCGTGTCGTGGGGCGGCAGGGTCTCGCCCGCCCGGCGCTGGCTGTGCGGCGGGGCGCTGGGCGACGTGTAACCGGTGACGACTTCGCGGTAGGGACCGATCCAGTGCACCGCCAGCAGCTCGGGGTGTTGCAGCACCAGGGCTTCGGCCTGGAAGACGAATTCGGTCTCCTCCAACGTTCGGTTGGCGATGTCGCGTGCCAGCCGCATCAGCTGTTCCTGGCGCTCCAGCAGCCGCAAGCGCAGGCGTTGCTGGGCGTATTCGGTGTCGCGCACGACCGCTTCCTGCTCGCGACTGACCTCCTCGCGCGTGAAGTACACCAGCGCCGTAAAAATGGCCGTCAGGAACAGCACCACCGACAACAGCGGCCCTAGGACGGCGAGCTGGTCCTGCCGGTTGGGGGGCAGGCGGTCCCACCATTGCCCCCACCAACGGCGGGGCGCCAGCCACCACCGCCGGGTTGAAGTGCGATCGTGCGTCGTTGCCTTCGCGGCCATGGCGACAGTTTAGGGCAAACCCGAATCGATGCGCCATGTGATTGTTTCACATAACGAAATTAGTAACCACAGTTTGGAAGTTTGGCGATTTCGTGCGACACTCCATGGACAGGCGCTTTGCGCCGCCGTACCCTTCGCATTCCATCGAGGAGACGACCCATGTCCCAAGCCTTGCCCCCCATTTCCCCACTGGTGGCCCCCGACGCCGATCCACAAGAGACGCGCGAGTGGCTCGACGCGCTCGATGCGGTCATCGAGCGCGAAGGTCCCGAGCGGGCGCACTTTCTGCTCGAACAGTTGCTGGAAGAGGCGCGCGAGCACAGCATCGATCTGCCGTTTTCGGCGACCACTGGCTACGTCAACACCATCGAGCCCGACGAAGAGGAGCGCAGCCCGGGCAACCTGGAGCTGGAAGGGCGGTTGCGCGCGTACATGCGCTGGAACGCGATGGCCATGGTGGTCAAGGCCAACCGGCTCGAGTCACCCGACGGCAGCGAGCTGGGTGGGCACATCAGCTCGTTTCAATCGCTGGCGCATTTGCTGGCGTGTGGCTTCAACCACTTCTGGCACGCCGACGACACGGACAGCGGGGGCACGCACGGCGGCGACCTGCTCTACATCCAGGGGCATAGCGCGCCCGGTATTTACGCGCGCGCCTTCCTGGAAGGGCGTATCACCGAGGAGCAGCTGCTCAACTTCCGTCAGGAGGTCGAGGGCAAAGGGCTGTCGAGCTATCCACACCCCAAGCTGATGCCGGAGTTCTGGCAGTTTCCGACCGTCTCCATGGGGCTGGGGCCCATCATGGGCATCTATCAGGCGCGCTTCCTGAAGTATTTGCATGCGCGCGGCATCGCCGACACCTCGCGGCGCAAAGTGTGGGTGTTTTGCGGCGACGGCGAAATGGATGAGCCCGAGAGCATGGGCGCCATCGGCTTGGCCGCGCGAGAGGGGTTGGACAACCTGATCTTCGTCGTCAACTGCAACCTGCAGCGGCTCGATGGCCCCGTGCGTGGCAACGGCAAGATCATCCAGGAGCTCGAGGGCGACTTTCGCGGTGCGGGCTGGAATGTGATCAAGCTGCTGTGGGGTAGCAACTGGGATCCACTGCTCGCGCGCGACAAGGAGGGGATCCTGCGCAAAATCATGATGGAGACCTTGGACGGGGATTACCAAGCGTTCAAGGCCAACGACGGCGCCTATGTACGCCAGCACTTCTTTGGCCGCCATCCCAAGGCGCTGGAGCTGGTGGCCAAGATGAGCGACGAAGAGATTTGGGCGTTGCGCCGCGGCGGGCACGATGCCCAGAAGGTGTACGCGGCGTTTCATCGTGCCTACCATCACCAAGGGCAGCCGACCGTCATTCTGGTCAAGACGGTCAAGGGCTATGGCATGGGGCGTGCGGGTGAAGGCAAAAATACCGCGCACCAGACAAAGAAGCTCACGGACGAGGACATCCGCTACTTCCGCGATCGCTTCAACATCCCGATCCCCGACAGCGAGCTGCCCAAGATCCCGTTTTACAAGCCGGCCGACGACACGCCGGAGATGCGCTATTTGCACGAGCGCCGCCGCGCGCTGGGGGGCTACCTGCCCAAGCGCCGGGTCCGCAGTGACGAGCAGTTCACCGTACCGTCGCTGGAGACGTTCAAGGCCGTGCTCGAACCCACGCCCGAGGGGCGCGAGATCAGCACCACGCAGGCCTACGTGCGTTTTCTGACGCAGCTGCTGCGCGATCAGGCGCTCGGGCCGCGCGTCGTGCCCATCCTGGTGGACGAGGCGCGCACCTTTGGCATGGAAGGGTTGTTCCGGCAGATCGGCATCTACAACCCCAAGGGTCAGCTCTACACCCCGGTCGACAAAGACCAGGTCATGTACTACCGCGAGGACAAGGCCGGGCAGATCCTGCAAGAGGGAATCAACGAGGCGGGCGGCATGAGTTCGTGGATTGCCGCGGCGACGTCGTACTCGACGAACAACCGCATCATGATCCCGTTTTTCATTTATTACTCGATGTTCGGGTTCCAGCGCTTTGGCGACTTGGCCTGGGCGGCAGGCGACATGCAGGCGCGCGGCTTCTTGCTGGGCGGCACTTCCGGGCGCACCACGCTCAATGGCGAGGGGCTGCAGCACGAAGACGGCCATAGCCACATGATCGCGGCGACGATTCCCAACTGCATCAGCTACGACCCGACGTTTGCGCACGAGGTGGCCGTCATCCTGCACCACGGCTTGAAGCGCATGGTCGAGCGGCAGGATAACGTCTTTTTCTATGTAACCTTGCTCAATGAGAATTACCCGATGCCCGGCCTCAAGCCAGGCACCGAGGAGCAAATCATCCGCGGCATGTACTTGCTGCAAGAAGGGCCGAAGCTCACGCCACGCGTGCAGCTCTTGGGCAGCGGCGCCATTCTGCGCGAGAGCTTGGCGGCACAAACGTTGCTGGCCACGGATTGGGGCGTGGCGGCCAACGTCTGGAGCTGCCCGAGCTTTACCGAACTGGCGCGCGAGGGGCACGACTGTGAGCGCTGGAACATGCTGCACCCGACCGAAACGCCGCGCGCGCCCTTCGTGACCCAGCAGTTGACACCGCACCCAGGGCCGGTGGTGGCCTCTACCGACTACGTACGCGCGTTTGCCGAGCAGATCCGCCCCTTCATCCCCGCAGGCCGCAGCTATCGGGTGCTGGGCACCGACGGCTTTGGTCGCAGTGACTTCCGCTGGCGGCTGCGCCGGCACTTCGAGGTCGACCGCCACTACATCGTGGTCGCGGCACTCAAGGCCCTGGCCGATGAGGGCAGTGTGCCGCGTGAGCGCGTGGCCGAAGCGATCGCGCGCTACCGCATCGACGCCGACAAGATCAACCCGTTGTACGCCTAATCCGGGGAGCACGACATGGCACTGGTAGAAGTCAAGGTCCCGGACATTGGGGATTTCAAGGATGTGGCGGTGATCGAACTGCTGGTCAAGCCGGGGGATCGGGTGGCGGTGGATCAGTCGCTGATCACGGTGGAGTCGGACAAGGCGTCGATGGAGATTCCGTCGAGCCACGCGGGGGTGGTGCGCGAGCTGAAGGTGGCGCTGGGCGACAAGGTCAGCGAGGGCTCGGTGATCGCGCTGCTGGAAGCGCAGGAAGCAGCGGCTGCAGCGCCAAGCGCGGCGCCTGCGGCGCCCGCCGTCGTGGAGGTGGCCGCGCCGGCACCGGTTGTCGCCCCTGCTCCCGTGGGTGCACCGCCAGCGGCCGTCGCCGCCGCCACTGCGCCAGCGGCGGGAGCATCGGACGTGGGCGCGCACGACCCCACCCGCCCGCCGGTGGGGTTGCCGCACGCGTCGCCCTCGGTGCGCAAGCTGGCGCGTGAGCTGGGTGTGCCGCTGGAGGAGGTGCGCGGCAGCGGGCCCAAGGGGCGCATCACTGTGGAAGACGTGCAGGCGTTCACCCGCGCCGTCATGGCTGGTGAGCAGACCACGCGTGCCCAGGCGGCCCGCGCGCCGCAGGGTGGCGGCGATGGCGCCGCCTTGGGGCTGTTGCCGTGGCCGAAGGTGGACTTTGCCAAGTTTGGCCCGATCGAGCGCCAGGCGATGAGCCGTATCAAGAAGATCAGCGGCGCCAACCTGATGCGCAACGCGGTGATGATCCCCGCCGTCACCAACCACGACGACGCCGATATCACCGAGCTGGAGGCGTTTCGGCTCCAACTCAACAAGGAGCACGAAAAGAGCGGCGTCAAGGTCACGATGCTGGCTTTTCTGATCAAAGCCTGTGTGGCCGCCCTCCAGAAGTTTCCGGAGTTCAACAGCTCCATCGACGTCGAGGGCGGGGGCGACGCACTCATTCTCAAGCGATACTGGCATATCGGTTTTGCGGCCGACACCCCCAACGGCCTGGTGGTGCCGGTGATCAAGAATGCCGACCAAAAAGGCATTTTGCAAATCAGTCAGGAGTTGGCCGAACTGGCCAAGAAAGCTCGCGAGGGCAAGCTCAGCCCGGCGGAAATGAGCGGCGCCACATTCACCATTTCGAGCCTGGGCGGCATCGGTGGGCGTTATTTCACGCCCATCATCAACGCCCCCGAGGTGGCGATTTTGGGTGTGTGCAAGGCGCGCATGGAGCCGGTGTGGGACGGCCAGCAGTTCGTGCCGCGGCTGATGCTGCCGCTATCACTGACCTGGGATCACCGCGTGATCGACGGGGCGGCGGCGGCGCGCTTCAACGCTTATTTGGGCCAGATTCTGGCGGACTTCCGCCGTGTGCTGCTGTGAGGGAGGGCTGAGCATGGCAACGGTGGATGTCAGGGTCCCGGACATTGGGGATTTCAAGGATGTGGCGGTGATCGAACTGCTGGTCAAGCCGGGGGATCTGGTGGCGGTGGATCAGTCGCTGATCACGGTGGAATCGGACAAGGCGTCGATGGAGATTCCATCGAGCCATGCGGGGGTGGTGCGCGAGCTGAAGGTGGCGCTGGGCGACAAGGTCAGCGAGGGCTCGGTCATCTTGACGCTGGACGTGGCCGATGCCGCCACCGCCGCCGCCTCAGGGCCGGTTGCCGGACCGGCGCCGGTGGAATCTGCCCCATCAGCGCCCGCTGTGGCGGCTTCAGTCGCGCCGAGTGTCGCGCCGGCAGCGGCGTCCGCGCCAGCGGTCGGCGCCGATCTCGACTGTGACGTGCTGGTGCTCGGTGGCGGCCCGGGGGGATATTCGGCGGCGTTTCGCGCCGCCGATCTGGGGCTGCGGGTCGTGCTGGTCGAGCGCTACCCAACGTTGGGCGGTGTCTGCCTCAACGTGGGTTGCATCCCATCCAAGGCACTGTTGCACGTGGCAGCGGTGATGGACGAGGTGCGCCACATGGCCGACGTCGGCATCGCCTACGGCGAGCCGACGTTCGATATCGACCGCCTGCGTCGCCATAAGCAGCAAGTGATCGGCAAGCTCACGGGCGGGCTGGCGGCGATGGCGCGCATGCGTAAGGTAACCGTCGTGCGCGGCTACGGGGCCTTCGTCGGGCCCTATGTGGTGCAGGTCGAAGAAACCACGGGCGACGGCCAGGATAAGACCGGGCGCACGCAGCGCATCGCGTTTCAGCGCGCCATCATCGCGGCCGGATCGCAGGCGGTGCGGTTGCCCTTCTTGCCCGACGATGCGCGCGTCGTCGACAGCACCGGCGCGCTGGCGCTGGCCTCGGTGCCGAAGCGCATGCTGGTCATCGGCGGCGGCATCATCGGGCTGGAGATGGGCACTGTCTATAGCACGCTGGGCGCGCGCCTGGAGGTGGTGGAGATGGCCGACGGCCTGATGCTGGGTGCCGACCGCGATTTGGTCAAGGTGTGGCAAAAGATGAACGCGCACCGCTTCGACCACATCCGCTTGCGCACCAAGACCGTGGCAGCCGAAGTCGTTGCCGATGGGGTCCGCGTGCGCTTCGAAGGCGCGGATGGTACGACCAGCGACGGCGTCTATGACCTCGTGCTGCAAGCGGTGGGGCGCGCCCCGAATGGGCGCAAGATCGGTGCCGAGCACGCCGGGGTGGCCGTCGACGAGCGCGGCTTCATCCGCGTCGATCGCCAGATGCGCACCAACGTGCCACACATCTTCGCGATTGGCGACATCGTTGGTCAGCCGATGCTGGCGCACAAGGCAGTGCACGAGGGGCACGTCGCCGCCGAGGTGATCGCGGGCGAGCTGCGGGGCGATGAACGGCTGGCGCGCACGGCGTTCGAGGCGCGCGTCATCCCGAGCGTGGCCTACACCGATCCCGAGATCGCCTGGGTTGGGCTGACCGAGGAGCAGGCCAAAGCGCAAGGTGTTGCTGTGCAAAAAGGGCTGTTTCCGTGGAGCGCGTCGGGCCGCGCGATTGCCAACGGACGCGACGAGGGTTTCACCAAGCTGTTGTTCGACGCCCAGACCCATTGCATCGTCGGTGGTGGCATCGTGGGTACCCACGCGGGCGACATGATCGGCGAGGTGGCGCTGGCCATCGAGATGGGGGCGGATGCGGTGGACATCGGCAAGACGATCCACCCGCACCCGACGCTGGGCGAGAGCATCGGCATGGCGGCCGAGGCCGCGCACGGCAGTTGTACCGACTTGCCGCCCGTGCGGCGCTGATACCCCTGCTGCGGGTCAGGGGCGTCTGCACGAGGCTTGATCGGCGTCAATAGGCGCGCCCCGTATCGCCCTACGATGGGTGCATTCGACCATTCGGATGCATCGATAGGAGGGTGAAAATGAAAGCCGTCGTGCGTGCGCGCCCTGGGCACGCCTTGTTTTCGTGGGCCTTGGTGGCCAGTGTCCTCGTCGCGCCCGTCGTCGCGCCGGCGCAGGGGGCGGATCCCCTAGCGCGTGGGGAGCGCGTCGCGCGCGAGCATTGCGCCGTTTGCCACGGGGCGTGTGGCCAGAGTGTGGCACCGAACTTTCCTCGGCTGGCGGGGCAAAACGCAGGCTATCTCATGACGCAACTGGAGGCGTTCGCGCGCGGGGAGCGCAAGGACCCCGCCATGGCGGAAAAGGTCAAGGGCCTCAGTGCCGAGGACCGCGAGGCCGTGGCCATGTACTACGCCAGCCAGAAGCCCGGCCATACGCCCAGCGGCGATACGCTGTTGCTGGCGGTGGGGCAGTTCATCTACGAGCGCGGCAATCGCCACTCGGGGCTGCCGCCGTGCGCCACTTGTCATGGCAAGCAGGCGGCGGGCAGTGTCGAACTGCCGCGCTTGGCGGGTCAGCATCCGCAGTACTTGATGCGCCAGGTGCAGGCGTTCAAGCAAGCCAACGGGTCGCGCGACAGCGCCATCATGCGCGTCATGTCGCACCGCCTGAGCGAACTGGAGCTGGAGGCGGTGGCCGCGTATCTGGGCAATCTGCAGTGACGATCAGTCCGCGTCGTCGGCGCCGAGGCCGCCCATGACGTGGCTGAAGCCCCCGTCCACATACACCACCTCGGCGCTGATGCCGGCGGCCAGGTCGCTCAGCAAGAAAGCGGCCGTATTGCCAACGTCGTCGATGGTGACGTTGCGGCGGATAGGGGCGTTTTGTTCCACCACGCCCAAAATCTTGCCGAAGCCCTTGATGCCGCTGGCGGCCAGCGTCTTGATCGGCCCGGCCGAGATGGCGTTGACCCGCCAGCCGCGGCGCTGGCTACCCAAGGATTCAGCCAAGTAGCGCACGCTGGCCTCCAGGCTGGCCTTGGCCAGACCCATGGTGTTGTAGGCGGGCACCATGCGCACCGCGCCCAGGTAGGTCAGCGTCAACAGGGCGGCGTGGTCGTTCAGGTAGGGGCGCGCCGCCTTGGCCATGGCGGGGAAGCTGTAGGCGCTGATCTCATGCGCGGTGCGGTAGCCCTCTCGGCTCAAACCCTCCAAAAAGTCGCCCGCGATCGCCTCCCGCGGCGCATAGCCGATGCTGTGCACGAAGCCGTCGAACGTGGGCCAGTGCTGCGACAGATCGGCAAAGAGGCGCTCGATCTGCGCGTCGTCCGAGACGTCGCATTCGAACACCAGCCGCGAGCCGAACTCGGCGGCAAATTCGGTGATGCGGTCTTTGAAGCGCTCGCCCACGTAGCTGAACGCCAGCTCGGCCCCCTGCGCGCGGCAGGCGCGCGCGATGCCGTAGGCGATCGAGCGGTTGGACAGCACGCCGGTGATCAACAGTTTTTTGCCGGCCAGAAAACCCATCGTCGATGCTCCTCGTGAGTGGAAAAAAATCCGGCAGAATTGTCGCATGCACGACCTGCGACCGATTTCCGGCCCGCCTCGCCCGTGGACCCGCACATGCGCGGCGGGTCGTGGCGCGTTGGGGCGCGCGTTGGTCATCGTGGCTGTGCTGGGGTGGCTGGCCCCGCTGGCGTGGGCGGCGCACGGCTACGCGCTTTGGGGGCAGCTGAAGTATCCCCCGGGGTTTGCGCACTTCGACTATGTGAACCCCGACGCGCCCAAGGGGGGCGAGCTGCGCCTGGTGAGCAACCTGCGCACCTCCACCTTCGACAAGTACAACCCGTTCACGCTGCGCGGCAGCGCCCCGGCGTACTTGGCCGACCTGATGTTCGACACGCTGCTGGTGGGCGCGGCCGACGAGGTGGGCGCCGCCTACGGCCTGCTGGCCGAGGACGTGCAGGTGGCCCCCGACCGGCTGAGCGCGACCTTCCGCCTGCGGCGTGAAGCGCGCTTTCACGATGGCCGACCGGTGTTGGCCCACGACGTGCGCCACACCTTCGAGACCTTGATCGGCCCACACACGTCGCCGGCGTACAAAACCGTACTGGCCGACGTGGCCGGCGTCGATGTGATCGACGAGCGCACAGTGCGCTTTCGTTTCCGCCAGCCCAACCGCGAGCTGCCGCTGACGGTGGGCGCGCTGCCCATTTTCAGCCGCGAGTGGGGCAACACCATCGACCCCAAGACGGGCCAGCGCAAGACCTTCGACCAGGTGGTGATGGACATCCCCATCGGCAGCGGTCCGTACCGCATCGGCCCGGTCAAGTTCGGCAAGGACATCACCTATGTTCGCGACCCGAACTACTGGGCGCGCGACCTGCCGGTGCGGCGCGGCACCTTCAACTTCGACCGCGTCACCGTCAAGATCTACCGCGACAACACCGCGCGGCTGGAGGCGCTCAAGGCGGGTGAGTTCGACCTGATGCGGTTCTTCTCGGCCGGGGATTGGGCGCGGCGGGTCAAGGGCAAACGCTTCGACACGGGTGAGCTGGTCAAGGGGGAGTTCGAACACCGCCTGCCCACAGGATTTCAGAGCTACGTGCTCAACACGCGGCGAGCGCCGTTGGACGACATCCGGGTGCGGCAGGCGCTGGGGTTGGCGTTGGACTTCGAGTGGATGAACCAGCGGCTGTTCTACGGCAGCTACCGGCGGGTGCGCGGCCTCTTTGGCAACACGGCCTGTGCCGCGCAGGGCGAGCCCGACGCCGCGCAGCGGGCACTGCTGGCGCCGTGGCGTGCCCACATCCCGCCCGAGGTGTTTGGCCCCATGGCCGAGCCGCCGCGCACCGACGGCCCGGCGGGTTTGCGCGACAACCTCAAACGCGCCCAAGCGTTGCTGCGTGAGGCCGGCTGGACGTACCGCGACGGCGCGCTGCGCAATGCGCAAGGGCAGCCGCTGGTGCTGGAATACCTGGACAGCAACGAGGCGGGCGCGCGCGTGGTCACGCCTTGGGCGCGCAACCTGGCGCGCATCGGGGTCGAGCTGCGTTTTCGTCCGGTGGATTTCGCGTTGTACCAACAGCGGCTGCGCACCTTCGACTTCGACATCATCAGCCTCGCGTTCCAGGGCACGCACAGCCCGGGGGCGGAGTACGCCGACCTGTTTGGCAGCGTGGCGGCGCGCACCGAGGATTCGGGCAATTTCAGCGGCCTGGCCAACCCGGCGGTGGACGATCTGATCGCGCGCATGGTGCGGGCGCAGTCCGAGCCCGATTTTCTGGCCGCGTGCCGGGCGCTGGAGCGCGTGATCGCGCACAGTCACGTGCTGATTCCGCAGTGGTCCGCGCCCACGCATCGGCTGGCCTACAACGCCTGGCGACTGGCGCGCCCCGACCAGATGCCCCCGTATGCCAGCGGCGAGGGTTGGGCGATCGAAACCTGGTGGGCTCAACCCGGCGCAGCGCCGCGCTGACTCGAAGGGGCGAACCATGTGGGCCTATATCCTCAAACGCCTGTTGCTGATGATCCCGACGCTGTTTGGGGTGCTGCTCGTGACGTTCGTGGTGATCCAGTTCGTGCCTGGCGGGCCGGTCGACCAGTACCTGGCCGAAGCCCGCGCCGGCCTGGGGCACGGTGCGGAAGGGGGCGGGGCGGCCTACCGGGGCGCGCAAGGGGTGGATCCCAAGCGGCTGGAGCAGATCAAGGCGCTCTATGGCTTCGACAAGCCCGCCCACGAGCGCTTCTGGCAGATGCTGCAGCAGTTTGCCCGCTTCGACTTGGGCGCCAGTTTTTTCCAGAACAAGCCGGTGGCACAGCTCATCTGGGAGAAGCTGCCGGTGTCGATGAGCCTGGGGCTGTGGACGTTCGTGATCAGCTACGCGGTGGCGGTCCCGCTGGGTGTGGCCAAGGCGGTGCGGGCGGGCACCCGGTTCGACATCGTGACCTCGATCATCATTCTGGTGGCGTACGCCATTCCGGGCTTCGTGCTCGGGGTGGCGTTGCTGGTGGTCTTTGGCGGCCAGTTGCAGTGGTTTCCTCTGCGCGGTTTGGTCAGCGACAACTGGGATGAACTGTCGTGGGGCGCGCGCATCGTGGACTATTTGTGGCACATCACGCTGCCGGTGTTGTCGATGGTGCTGGGCAGCTTTGCGGTCACGGCCATGCTGACCAAAAACGCGTTTCTGGAGGAAATCCGCAAGCAGTACGTGCTGGTGGCGCGCGCCAAGGGCCTGAGCGAGCGCCAGGTGCTGTGGAAGCACGTGCTGCGCAACGCCCTCATCCCGATCGTTACGGGCTTTCCGGCCGCTTTCATCGGCGCGTTTTTTACCGGCAGTCTGCTCATCGAGACGCTCTTTTCTCTGGATGGCCTGGGGCTGCTGAGCTATGAGAGCGTGATCCGGCGCGACTATCCCGTGGTGATGGGCACGCTCTATCTGTTTACGCTCATCGGCCTGGTGACCAAGCTCATCAGCGACCTGTGCTACGTGTGGGTGGACCCCCGTGTCAAATTCGATTGACGCCCCCCAATCGGCGACGCCCAGTCCCAGCCCGGCGCGGCGGGCATGGCGGCGTTTTGCGCGCAACCGGCTCGGGTTCTGGAGCCTGGTGCTATTCGTCACCCTGGTGGGGCTGAGCCTGCTGGCCGAGGTGTTGTCCAACGACCGGCCGCTGCTGGTGCGCTACGAGGGGCGGCTGTATGTACCGCTGCTGCACGACTATCCCGAGACGACCTTCGGCGGCGACTTCGAGACCCCCACCGACTACCTCGATCCCTTCATCCGCGAGCGTCTCTCGGCGGGCGACAACTGGGCCATCTATCCGCTCAACCCCTATGGCCCGCGTACGCTCAACTACTACGCCCCCGATCCGCACCCGTCGCCGCCGAGCGCGACCAACTGGCTGGGTACGGACGACCGCGGGCGCGACTTGCTGGCGCAACTGATCTACGGCTTTCGGGTGAGCGTGCTGTTCGCACTGGCGTTGACGGCGATCGGTGTGGTGCTGGGGGTGTTGGCCGGGGCGGTGCAGGGGTATTTCGGCGGGCGCATCGACCTGACGCTGCAGCGTTTGATCGAAATCTGGGGCTCCATGCCCGAGCTGTACCTGCTGATCATCTTCAGTGCGGTGTTTGCGCCCAGCGTGGCGTTGTTGCTGATTTTGTTGAGCCTCTTTGGCTGGATGGGGCTGGCCGACTATGTGCGGGCGGAGTTTTTGCGCAACCGCCAACTCGACTATGTGCGCGCGGCCCGCGCCATGGGCCTGGGTCACGGCGCCATCATCTGGCGCCACGTGCTGCCCAATAGCCTGACGCCGGTGGTGACGTTCTTGCCGTTTCGCATGAGCGCGGCGATTCTCGCGCTGACGTCGCTGGATTTTTTGGGGCTGGGCGTCCCACCGGGCACCCCCAGCTTGGGCGAACTGCTGGCGCAGGGCAAGAACAACATCGACGCCTGGTGGATTTCGCTGTCCACGTTCGGCGTGTTGGTGCTGACCTTGACGCTATTGACGTTCATGGGCGATGCGCTGCGCGACGCACTCGATCCCCGCAAGGCCGACTGATGGACCACCGTACCGCCCCTTTGTTGACCGTGCGCGATCTGCGCATCGCCTTCGGTGGCCAGCCCGTGGTGCACGGCATCGATTTCGACGTCGCCGCGGGGGAGAAGGTGGCGCTGGTGGGCGAGTCGGGTTCGGGCAAGACGGTCTCGGCGCTGAGCCTACTGCGCTTGTTGCCCGACGCGCAGGTCGCGGGGGAGGTGCGCTTCGATGGGCAGTCGCTGCTTGCCTTACCCGAGCGCGCCTTGCGTGCCCTGCGAGGTGATGCGGTGGCCTACGTTTTTCAGGAGCCGATGACGGCGCTCAACCCGCTGTACCCGGTGGGGGAGCAAATCGCCGAGGTGCTACGGCTCAAGCGCGCGCTGTCGCCGCGCGAGGCGTGGGCGCGTGCGGTGGCGGCGCTGGAACAGGTCGGCATCGATGAGGCGGCGCGCCGTGCGCAGCAGTACCCTCACCAGCTCAGCGGCGGCCAGCGGCAGCGCGCGATGATCGCGATGGCGCTGGCGGGCGAGCCGCGACTGTTGATCGCCGACGAGCCAACGACGGCGCTGGACGCCAGCCTACGCTTGCAAGTGCTGGCGCTGCTGGGCGATTTGCAGCGCCGGCTGGGTCTGGCGGTGCTGCTCATCACGCACGACTTGCACCTGGTGCGGCGCTTCGCCGACCGCGTGGTGGTGATGGAGCGCGGCCACGTGGTCGAGACGGGGCCGGTGGCGCAGGTGTTTGCGGCGCCGACGCACCCGTACACGCAGCGCTTGCTGGCCAGCCGCCCGCGGCGCGACGCGGCGCTGTTGGCGGCGGCACCCGCGGACGCTGGTCCGCCCTGTCTCGAGCTGGAAAACGTCAGTGTGCGCTACCCCGTGCCGCGGCCCGGCTGGCGCGGGTGGTTTCGCGCCGGGCAGTTCGTGGCCGTGCGCGACGTCAGCGCCCGTCTGGCCCCGGGTCGCACGCTCGGGGTAGTGGGGGAGTCCGGTTCGGGCAAGTCCACGCTGGCGCTGGCGGCGCTGGGGCTGCTGCCCGCCGACGGCCAGTTGCGCGTCATGGGGCAGTCGTGGACCGGCGGCAGGGTCGATCGTCCCTTGCGCCGCCAGGTACAGGTGGTGTTCCAGGATCCCTATTCGTCGTTGTCACCGCGCTTGACCGTGGGGCAAATCGTCGAAGAAGGGCTGCGGGTGCACGAGCCGCGCCTGCTTCCCGCCGAGCGGCGCGCGCGCGTGGTGGCGGTGTTGCAAGAGGTGGGGCTGCTGCCCTCGGGGGTGACGGTGGGCGAGGCCGAGGCCTGGTTGCAGCGCTACCCGCACGAGTTTTCGGGAGGGCAGCGCCAGCGCATCGCGATCGCGCGCGCACTCATCGTGCAGCCGCGTCTGCTGGTCCTCGATGAGCCCACGAGCGCGCTCGACGTCACGGTGCAGCAGCAGGTGCTCGCGCTGCTGCTGCGCCTGCAGCGCGAGCGCGCCTTGTCGTATCTGCTCATCACGCACGACGTGGACGTGGTGTGGGCCATGGCGCACGAGGTGCTGGTCATGCGCCGCGGCCAGGTGGTGGAATCGGGGCCGGCCGAGCAGGTGTTGCGCGCACCGCGTGACCCCTACACCCGCGAGTTGTTGGCCAGCGCCGCGTCCGTGGACGATGCGGCCGATCGCGGCCACCGTGGATAATCGGGTGTGCTGCTGGAGCGGGTATCCCGCCCGCGCCGTGTTTTACCCGTCCAGATAGAGGGTTTCCCATGACGACGATGTCGCCTCCGTCGCCCGCTGCTGCCGGCGATCCGCCCCCGGACATTGGCCCGAGCGCGCCGCTGCGCTGGTTGCGCCTGGGCCTGCGCGATTATTGGACCAATCCGCTGCCCGGCGTCCTGCATGGCGGCATGATGGCGTTGTTCGGCCTCATTGTGTGGGTGGCCCTGCGTGACCATTTTTGGTTGCTGGCCGGGGCGTTTACCGGGTTTCTCATCATCGCGCCCGTGCTGGCGTCGGGCCTGTATGCGGTCAGTCGCTATTTGGAGCGTGGACAAAAGGTGTGTTGCGCCGAAGTGGTGGCGCTGTGGACGTCGGGCGACCGGCGATTGATGGGATTTGGTTTGCTGCTGGGACTGGCAGGTACCGGGTGGGTGCTGACGTCGGCGGCGCTCATCACCCTGTGGTCACCGGTGCCGATCACGCGGCCGGTGGACTTTCTGCGCCATGTGGTGCTGGCACCGGAGCTGGGTTTGTTCGAGGTCTGGCTGCTGCTGGGCGCGTGGCTGGCAGCGCCGGTGTTTGCCTCCAGCGTCATCGCGCTGCCGATGCTGGTCGATACCCCCAGTCCCTTGTGGCACGCGGTGGGCGAGAGTTGGCGTGCCGTGGGCAGCCGCCCCGTCGTCATGGCCATCTGGGCCCTGTGCATCGTGGCACTGGTGGGGCTGGGCATGGCGCTGGCGATGGTCGGATTGGTGTTGACGGTGCCCGTCATCGCGTACGCCAGTTGGCACGCGTATCGGGATTTTCAGCGCGCCGGGCTGGTCCGGCCGCTCGCGGGATGATGGCGCGATGGATGGAACCCTGTTTGGCTACAGCGAGGCGCAGGTGGCGCAGTTCGGTCTCACCTTTGGCGTGGGCGCGTTCATTCTTTACATGCTGTTCATCGTCCTGAACCTGGCGCGCGAATCCAAGGCCGGCAAGTTCGGCACCTTCGTGCTGTTTTTGGTGCTGTCCTTGGGAATTCTGGGATTTGTGGCCAAGAACGTGATTCAGTGGGTTTTGGGGCTGTAGCACGCCAATTGACCCCGTCAACGGTAAAGCAGTGATCATGACGACGCACCGACAGTTTGTGATTCCCGGTCGCGCGGGGGATGAGGCGCATGTGGCCGGCGAGTCGCGTCTGCCGGCTTCGGTCGAGGGCTGGAATGGGCGGGTCGTCGACGGCGAGTTGGTCGATTTTCAGCCGGAGGCGGGCAACCTCAAGATCTTGCCGGCCGGTACTCGGCAGCCGTTGGCGTTGCGCTTCAACCAGGTCAAGCGCCTGCGCATGCCACCGCTCGACCCGAGCCGGGTGGTGCAGACGGCCTCCGTCCTGGGTGACGAGGCACTGCGACCGTTCGTGATCCAGTTGCGCGACGGATCGGTGTACTCCGGTCTGTGCCACGACTGTCGCCGCACTCCCGAGGGGCTGTGGATTTTTCCGCGCGTGGCGCGCGAGGGCGATCCGGAGCGCGTCTTCATTCCCAAGAACAGCATCAAGGCGTACGAGGTCCAGCGCAGTGACGGCGGGCTGGCCGCGGACAGTGGCTTTAGCGCGACGTTATTGGGCAGCGACGAAGAGCTCACACCCGAAGCGCTGGGACGGATCGAATCGTCCATGGTGACCACCCCCGAGGCGCTCAAAGCCGCGTTGGAGCGGCAGGCTACGCTCAAGCCGGTACCTATTGGCGAGGCGTTGCTAGGGTTGGGCAAGATCACGGCAGAGCAGCTGACGCTGGCGCTGGCGCGCCAACGGGCCCAGCCCGACCGACCGCTGGGGCAGACGCTGATCGACATGGGCTTGATCCAGTCCGACGATCTGCAAACGGCGCTGGCGCGCAAGATGGGCTACCCGTTCGTGGATGTGCGCCACTACCCCGTCGATCCCGCCGCGCTGCGGCTGGTGCCAATCGCGCTGGCCACCCGCTTGCAGGTGCTGCCGATCGCGCTCATGGGATCGGCCATCGTGGTCGCCATGCCCGATCCGCTGCAGTTCAAGGCGATCGACGAGTTGGAGTTCACCGCCCAGCGCAAAGTGATTCCAGTGGTCAGCCCAGCCGCGGATCTGCGCGCGCGCATTGCCGAGGTGTACCGCGCGTTGGGCATGGCCAAGGATGGCGCACCGGCACCGGCGACGGAGGCGGCCGTCCCAGGCACGGGCCCGGTGGCCGACCAAGCGGCGTGGCAGCTGGCCGCAGAGTTGACCGACGAAGCCCAGGGCGACGGAACGGACGAACGCCCCCTCGAGCAGTCGGACAACACGCTGGTCAAGCTGGTCAACACCATGATCATCGAGGCTTTCCACCAGCGGGCATCGGACATCCACATCGAGCCCTACCCGGGGCGCGACAAGGTGGTCATCCGGTTTCGCGTGGACGGCGAGATGCGCCCGTACCTGGAGCTGCCTCCCAGCTATCGCCATGCGCTCATCGCCCGCATCAAGGTGATGTGCAATCTCGACATCTCTGAGCGGCGCAAGCCCCAGGACGGCAAGATCCATTTTCGCCGCTTTGGTGGGTTACCCATCGAGTTGCGCGTGGCCACCATCCCGACGGCGGGCGGCCTGGAGGATGTCGTGATGCGCATCCTCAACTCGTCCGTCCCGCTGCCGTTAGAGGGGCTGCATCTGAGCGCCCGCAACCTGGCGGCGATCGAGCAGATCCTGTCGCGTCCGTATGGGCTGTTTTTGTGTGTGGGCCCCACGGGGTCGGGCAAGACGACCACGCTGCACGCAGCGTTGCAGCGCCTCAATACGCCCAACCGCAAGATCTGGACCGCCGAGGATCCGGTCGAGATCACCCAGCGCGGGCTGCGCCAAATCCAGGTCAACCCCAAAATCGGCTGGACGTTCGCACAGGCCCTGCGCTCGCTGCTGCGCGCCGACCCCGACGTCATCATGGTGGGGGAAATCCGCGATGCCGAGACGGCAGAGATGGCCATCGAGGCATCGTTGACCGGCCACTTCGTGATGTCGACGTTGCACACCAACTCCGCGGCTGAGACCATTTTGCGCCTGCACGATCTGGGGGTCGATCCGTTTTCGTTCGCGGATTCGCTGCAGGGGGTGCTGGCACAGCGGTTGGTGCGGCGCCTGTGCCCGGCTTGTGTCGAGACCGAGCCCATGGCGCCGCCGCGGCTGCGCGAGTTGATTCGCGACTACCAAGCGCAGCTGCCGGCCGATCACCCCTGGCAGGATGACGACGTGCTGGAGCGCGAATGGCGTCAGCGCTTCAGCCGTGATGGGGGGCTGGTTCTGGGTCATGCGCCCGGCTGTACCGAATGCGGCCAGACGGGGTTTCGCGGGCGCTTGGCGGTGCATGAGTTGCTGGTGGCCAGCGCCGACATTCGGCAGTTGGTCCAGACCCGGGCCCGGCCGGCGGAGATCCAGGCGCAGGCCGTGCGGGAAGGCATGCGCACCCTGCGCCAAGACGGCATCGAGAAGGTACTCGCCGGGCTGACCACGCTGGCCGAAGTGCGCGCCAACAGCAACGTGTGACGGACGCCCGGCGGCGCCACCCCGCGTTCAGCAGCCGCGCGTGATGGGCAGCTCCACCTCAGGGGCGCGCACCATGTGCTTGGCCAACTCGAGCTTGGCAATCGCGTTGCGGTGCACTTCGTCCGGGCCGTCGGCCAGGCGCAGTGTGCGCTGGTGCGCATAGCTGCGCGCCAGCGGCGTGACCTGTGACACGCCAGCGCCGCCCCAGGCCTGGATCGCCCAATCGATGACTTGGCAAGCGACGTTCGGTGCCACGACCTTGATCATGGCGATTTCGGCCTTGGCGCCTTTGTTGCCGACGGTGTCCATCATGTACGCGGCCTTTAGCACCAGCAGTCGGGCCTGCTCGATCAGGCAGCGCGCTTCGGCGATGCGCTCGTGCCAGATGGTCTGGGCGGCGATCGGCTTGCCGAAGGCGACGCGCTGGTTCAGACGCTGGCACATGAGCTCGAGCGCGCGCTCGGCGGCGCCGATGGAGCGCATGCAGTGGTGGATGCGTCCTGGCCCCAGCCGACCTTGCGCGATCTCGAAGCCGCGTCCCTCGCCTAGCAGGATGTGATCGGCCGGTACGCGCACGTCGCGCAGCTCGATTTCCATGTGCCCGTGCGGCGCGTCGTCGTAGCCAAAGACGCTCAGCGCCCGCACCACGCGGATGCCCGGTGTGTCTGCCGGCACCACGATCATCGATTGCTGCTGGTGTCGGGGCGCGTCGGGGTTGGTCTTGCCCATGACGATATACACCGCGCAGCGCGGGTCACCCGCACCAGACGACCACCACTTGCGTCCGTTGATGACGTAGTACTCGCCGTCGCGTTCGATGCGGCACTGGATGTTGGTGGCGTCCGACGACGCCACGTCGGGTTCGGTCATCAGAAAAGCGGAGCGGATCTCGCCGCGCAGCAGCGGCTCCAGCCAGCGGTCCTTGAGCGCCTCGCTGGCGTAGCGCTCGAGCGTTTCCATGTTGCCCGTGTCCGGCGCGGAGCAGTTGAAGACTTCCGCCGCCCACGTGACGCGGCCCATGATCTCGCACAGTGGCGCGTATTCCAGGTTGCTCAGGCCCTCGGGGGCGCGCGGGGAGTTGGGCAGAAAGAGGTTCCACAGACCGGCCGCACGCGCCTTGGGCTTGAGTTCTTCGATCAGCCGAGTCGGCACCCACGCGTTGCCCGCCGCGCGGTTGGCCTCGACCTCGGCCTCGTAGCGTTCTTCGTTGGGGTAGATATGTTCGTCCATGAAGGCCATCAGGCGTTCACGCAAGGCCTGGACGCGGGGGCTGTAGGCAAAGTCCATTCGGGGGTCTCCGGGGTCTGGGGTCTCGGGGGCGATGGCGGGTCCGACTTCAGCTCCGTGCATTCAGCGCGTCTGTTGGGCCAACTGCCAGGCCAGTTCGGCCAGGGGGCGCGCACCGGCGGCGCTCTGGCGTGCCTGCGCGCTCGAAGCGATGCCCAGCTCCACCCGCTTGGCGATGCCCTGCAGGATCGCCGCCAGGCGAAAGGCGTTGTAGGCCAGGTAAAAAGGCCAGTCGCGGCGCAGCGCTTCGGGCGTGGCGAATCCGGTGTACTCGCAATACTGGGCGATGTAATCGTCCTCGGACGGAATGCCCAACGCGGCCAAGTCCAGCCCGGCCATGCCGCGAAACACGCCGGGCGCGACGTGCCAGGCCAGGCAGTGGTAGCTGAAGTCCGCCAACGGGTGCCCGAGCGTGGATAGCTCCCAGTCCAGCACGGCAACGACGCGGGGCGCATCGGGGGCGAACATCAGGTTGTCGAGCCGGTAGTCGCCGTGCACGACACTGACCAGCCGCTCGTCTCGGGCGGTCTCGGGCAGGTGGCGTGGCAGCCAGTCCATCAGGGCGTCCATCTCGGGGATGGGGTCGGTGATGGAGGCCTGGTACTGTTTGCTCCAGCGCGCGATCTGGCGCTCGAAATAGTTGCCTGGCTTGCCATAGTCGGCCAAGCCAACGGCTGCGGTGTCCACCCGGTGCAGCGTCGCCAGCACCCGGAGTATGTCGGCGTAATGCGCGCGGCGCGCTTCGGGCGTCATGCCGGGCAGGGTCGGGTCCCACAGCACGCGCCCGTCGACGTATTCCATGATGTAGAACGCGCGCCCGATGACCGACTCGTCGGTACACAGCACGTGCATGCGCGGCACCGGCACACCGGTGCCGGCGAGTGCCTGCATGACGCGAAATTCGCGCTCGATCGCATGCGCGGAGGGCAGCAGCTTGGCGGCAGGCCCCGGCTTGGTGCGCATCACATAGCGGGCACCCGGTGTTTGCAGGCGATAGGTCGGGTTGGACTGGCCACCGGCAAATTTCTCGACGTTCAGGGGCCCCTCGAAGCCCGGCAGGTGGGCCTGCAGCCAGCGCTGCAGCACGGCCGCGTCCAGGGCGTGGGCGGCGGAAGGGGAGGGGGTAGGGGATGCGGTCATGGCTGACGGGTCAATGGCTGCGACCCGCCAGCGCAGCGGCGGGTCAGGGCTCGGCTTCGATGATGCGCATGAGCAGCGCGCGGTCGCGCACCACCAGGCCACCGGGCTCGATGCGGATGGCGCCCTCGCGCTCCATGGTCTTGAGTTCTTGGTTGACGCGTTGGCGCGATGCGCCCAGCAATTGCGCCAATTCTTCCTGCGCCAGTTGCAGACCAATACGGATTTCGTGGCCGTGGGCCAGACAGGGCACGCCGTAAGAGCGGCTCAGGTGCAGCAGTTGCTTGGCCAGGCGCGCGCGCAAGGGCAGGGTGTTGAGGTCTTCCACCAGCCCGAACAGGGTGCGGATGCGCCGCGCCTGCAGGCGCAGCAACGCCTCGTAGAGTTCGACGTGCTGCTCCAGGATTTTTCGAAAGTCGCTGCGCGCCACGCACAACAGCGTCGTGGGGCCGTGCGCGTAGGCGTCGTGGGTGCGGGCGTCGCCATCGAACATCGCCACGTCGCCAAACCACACCCCCGGCTCCACGTAGGTCAGGGTAATTTGCTTGCCCGTGATCGAGGTGGAGCTCACGCGCACGGCACCTTTGGCGACCGCGCTCCACACCGTGGGCGGGTCGCCGCGGGCGGCGATCAGCTCGCCATCTTGGTACCGTCGGACGAAAGCGCATCGCAGAATGTCGTGTCGCAGGGAAGGAGAGAGGCTGGAAAACCAGCGACCATGGTTGATCGCCTCGCGTTCCTCCATTGTCAGAATGGGTTCGTCGAGCGGCTGTCGTGTGAGCGACTGGACGGTCATGCGAGAGTCTCCTCGGTGACGCTGAGCGTGGCGCGGGCGGTGGGGCGTCGGCCGCGGCCGTCAGCGATAGTGTGGGGGGCGTTTGTCGAGAAAGGCGCGAATGCCCTCCCCGGCATTGGCGTGATGCAGGTTGCGCACGAAGTGGTCGCGCTCGTCGCGCAGCTGCGCGCTCAAGGATTGCGTCAGCGCCTCGTTGGCCAGGGCCTTGATGCTGGCCAGCGCGTTGGGCGCTTTGGCGTCGAGCCGCTCGCACAGGCGCAGCGCCTGTGCCAACGCTTCGCCCGGCGCACTGACGGATGTGACCAGACCGAGCTGGTGTAACCGTTCCGCGCCCACGCGCTCGCCCAGCAGCAGCATCTGCATGGCCGTGGCGCGGGGCAGCTGTCGCAGCAGCTGCCAGGTCGCGCCCCCGTCGGGCGACAGCCCCACGTTCACGTAGGCCATCACGAACACCGCGTCGCGCGCAGCGACGACCAAGTCGCACGCCAGGGCGAGCGAAAATCCCGCGCCGGCACACGCGCCCTCGACGGCCGCGACGACCGGTTTGGGAAAGCTGCGCACGGCTTCGATCCAGCTGTGCAGGGCTTCGATGCTCTCGGCTTGTACCTCGGGCGGCTGCTGGCGGTTGGCGAGCAGCCGTTGCAGGTTGCCGCCGGCGCAAAACGTGCCGCCCTCGCCGGTGATGACGACGGAGCGCATGTCGGCGTTGCGCTCGGCCGCGATCAGCGCCTCGATGCCGGCCACGTAGATTTCGGGGCCGAGCGCGTTGCGGTGCTCCGGGTTGTGGATGGTGAGCACGAGGGTGCTGCCGTGGCACTGGCTTTTGAGTGTGGCGGTCATCGCATCATTCCTCGGTGTGCAGCAGGCTCAAGCCCAATGCCCCACGGCGGCGCAGCCAGGGCGAGGGCCGGTAGCGCATGTCGCCGTAGACGGTCTGCAGATTGAACAGGATCTCGAGCATGCTGGCTGCCCCCACGCGGTCGCCCATCGCCAGCGGGCCCGCCGGGTAGCCCAGGCCGAGCGTGACGGCCGTCTCCAGATCGGCCGGCGTGCAAATGCCCTGCTGGCAGATGTCCGACGCGATGTTGACGATGGTGGCCACCACGCGCTGCGTGACGAAGCCGCCGCTGTCGCGGATGACGCTGACCGCCTTGCCGTCGCGCGCGAACAAGGCGTGCGCTGCATCGCGCATGTCGCTGCGGGTGGCCGGGTTGGTGGCCAGCACGCGGCGCCGCACGGCCGCATCCGGCAGCAGCATGTCGATGCCGACCGTGCGCCCCGGGTCCAGCCGCTCGACCGCCGCCACCGTGGTCACGTCGTGGCCCAGGGGCGCAACGACGATCAACGCGTGTGGCGACGGCTGCGCGCCGGTTTCGATGGAGGCGCCCAGGTCCTTGAGCAACTGCAGCAGCTCGGCCCGACGCGCCGCTCGGCCCGGCACCCACACGGGGGGCAGTGCCGACACCGTTGGCACCGGCGGCTCAGGCGGCACTTCGGCACGCCCGTCCACATAGCGGTAAAAACCCTCGCCCACCTTGCGGCCGAGCACGCCCCCTGCCAGCCGCTGGGCGGCAATCACGCTGGGTCGAAAGCGCGGCTCCTCGTAGTACTGGTGGTAGATCGACTCCATCACCGGCTGCGAGACGTCCAGCGCCGTCAGATCCAGCAGCTCGAACGGCCCGAGGCGAAAGCCCATCTGGTCTTTCAGAATGCGGTCGATGGTGGCAAAGTCGGCCACGCGCTCACCGGCGATACGCAGCGCCTCGGTGATGTAGCCGCGCCCCGCGTGATTGACGATGAAGCCCGGCGTGTCCTGCGCCCTCACGGGGGTGTGGCCCATCTCGCGCGCGAACGTGGCCAGCCGCTCGGCGACGGCCACGTCGGTCTTGAGGCCGCAGACGACCTCGACCACTTTCATCAGCGGCACCGGGTTGAAAAAGTGAAAGCCTGCCAACCGCTGCGGCGCCCGCAGGCGGCTGGCGATCGCGGTCACCGACAGCGACGACGTGTTGGTCGCCAGCACCGCATCCGCGCCGACGACGTCCTCGAGTCGTGCAAACAGCGCCTGCTTGGCGTCGAGCCGCTCGACGATGGCTTCGATCACCAGCTCGCACGGCGCCAGCGCCTCGACGTCGGGGGCGGGCTGCAGCCGCGCCAGGCACGCCGCAGCCTCGTCCGCGCTCATACGGCCTTTGGCGACCAGTTTGTTCCAGGTATCGTGCAACGCTGCGCAGGCGGCCTCGACCGCGGTCGGTTGGGCGTCGAGCAGATGCACGGTGCAGCCAGCCTGGGCAGCGATCTGGACGATACCGCGCCCCATGGCGCCGGCACCCACGATGCCGATGTTGCGAAAAGTGAGACGGTCGACGGTGGCAGGCATGGGTATTTGCGTAGGGTTGACGACGGATATGACAGAATCGGCACAAGGACACGCTCGAGACCGCGTCCACAGGACAAACCCGCATGCACACCAAATCCGCCTTGGCCAGCTTGCTGCTCGTGTCGGCCGTCAACGGCCATGCTCAGACCTTGGGTGCGGCGCAGGGTGCGGTGATTATCGGTCGGCCGCTCGATATTGTGGTGCAAAGCCCGGGACTGGCGTCCGACGACGCCACCGCCCTGTGCGTGCAGGCCGAGGTCCGCTACGGCGAGACGCGGCTGGGGCCGTCGGATGTCAGTGTCCGTCTCGAGCCACAGGTCGGGCAAAGGGATGGCGCGATCCGGGTGCAGGCTCGGCCCGCGGTCAATGAGCCCTTCGTGACGGTGGAGGTGCGCATCGGCTGTCCGTCGCGTTTCGTGCGCGTCTACACGATGTTGGCAGACGTCGAATCGCCGATTGCCACACCAGCGGTCGTGGCTGCGGTTGACGTACCCGAGACACGTGATGCTTTGAGCGTCCCGGCGGCGCGGCCCCAGCGCATTTCAACCATTGGCAGAGACTTGGCGACGAATAAGATAAATAGAAGAGCGAGTGCCGCCAAGACTCGGCCCATGGGGCTGCAGCCCTCTGCGCGGCCGACGTCATGGTTTGCGCGATTGTCTTTGGCTACCGGAGTCCCATTGGTGGCACCAGCCAACGACCAAGGCAGTCCGCGGTTGGATGTACAACCCCTTGCATTCACGTCCGACGAGGACTTCTTCGAGTTTTTGCTCGCTCGCGCACGCCGGGATCTTGGCGTCGATAATGCTCCCGTCGAGCGGTCGGGCGCCAGTGGATCGACAGCGGCTGATGCGAGGGGGCGAGGGGTAGCGGACGCTGAACCGGTGGGGCCCGAATCAGAGCTGCAGCGCGAGGTACTCACCCTTCGAGAGGAGCGGACGCGGCTATATCAGCGGATAGAAGAGCTCGGACAGGAACTGTCTCAAGCCCAAGCCGAGATCGCTGTCGGGCAACGGGTACTTTTAGGGATGTTCGCAGCGGTCGCATTGGTTGTCGCGGCATGGCTGGCTCGTGATCGTTGGCGCCGTCTACTGTCTGGGCGTTTGCGGAAAAGCGATCAGTGGTGGATTCCCCGTGGTTCCGGGCGTCAAGAAATTGCGGATGCCCAGCCGATTACCGCCAAATCTGATAATACGAACAAGGAAGCGGTTGCAGTCTCCGTCATCGGGGACAGTCTTGATTTCCCCGATGTCGATTCGATCCCATCCGAAAAGATACCCCCTTTTCCCCCGGGGGCGCTAACCGCCGAGACCAACCAAGGTATCGGGATGGTTCGTGAACCTGATTCGTCATTGATTACACTTGATGTGGCAGCACTGCACGACTTATGGGAGCAGGTGGACTTTTTCGATTCGCTGGGTCAGGCCGGGGACGCCATCGCCGCGCTGAGTGCGTTCGTGCGCGCTCACCCGCGTGCGAGCGAGGCACCGTATCTGCGCTGGTGGACGCTGGCGCGTCGGCATGGGCTGGATAGCCGCACGCTGCAGACGCTCTATGAGCAGCATTACCACCGGCTGCTGGTGGTGGACGACGCCGACGCCGGTCTCGAGGCCGATGCCGCGTTGATGCAGGCATTGACGGCCACTTGGCCCGGCGAGCAGGCGCGCGCCATCGTCGTTGCAGCACTGGCGTCCCAGCCGGGTGACCCCGGCTCGCCCCTGCACGTGCGCACCCTGGCAGCCTTCGACGATCTCATCACCCTGCACGGGGTGCTCGACCTATTGCCCGTGCTCGGCCCCATGCCGGAGGCGACGGCAATGAAAGCGGGTGGTGACGCTGTCCCGGGTGTGGCGGCAGCGGCATCCGCGGCCCTGGCCCCTACAGCAGCTGGCCTCGACCTTGAACTGCCCGATATCGCCGAGGTCGTGCCGCCAAGCGAGGCAGTGGGCGATACCACCTCTGCCACACCCGGTGCTGACGAAGGGCTCGATTTCGACCTCAGCGGCTGGGAGCCGCCGGCCGAGAGCAAGGCACCGCCTCGCGGCTGATGGCGGCTGCCGGTGTGCGGCCGCCTCGAGGTTCAGCGGCGCATCTGCAATGCACCCGGATTGACGATGTTGGTCGGTGTCCCGCGGATGTAGTTGACCACGTTGTCGAACGCCGCCGAGAAATATTTTTCGTAACTGTCGAGCTCCACAAAACCGATGTGGGGCGTGCAGATGCAGTTTTCCAGCCGCAGCAGGGCGTGGCCCTGCAAAATCGGCTCTGACTCGAAGACGTCGACCGCAGCCATGCCGGGGCGCCCACGGTTGAGGGCTGCCACGAGCGCGTCGGGTTCGATGAGTTCGGCGCGCGCGGTGTTGACCAGCAGGGCGGTCGGCTTCATGCGCGAGAGATCGTCCAGGCTGACACAGCCCGTCGTGCGCTCGTCGAGGCGCAGGTGCAAGCTCAATACATCACTGTCGGCAAACAAGGCGGCCTTGCTGTCCGCCACTTCATAGCCGTCGGCGACGGCGCGGGCACGGCTTGCGTCGCTGCCCCAGACCACCACGCGCATGCCAAACGCCCGTCCGTAACTGGCCACCTGCTGCCCGATTCGCCCATAGCCCCAGATGCCCAGCGTGCGCCCGCGCAGCACGACCCCGAGGCCGAAGTTTGGCGGCATCGACGCCGCCTTGAGCCCCGACTGCTGCCAGGCCCCATGCTTGAGGTGGCTCACGTATTGCGGAATGCGGCGCATGGCCGCCATGATCAGTGCCCAGGTCAGTTCGGCGGGGGCGACGGGATCCCCCACGCCTTCGGCCACTGCCACGCCGTGTTCCGTGCAGGCTTGCACATCAATGTGGCGGCCAACGGGGCCGGTTTGCGCGATGAGTTTGAGCCGCGGCAGTTTGTCGAGCAAGGCACGGGTAATGACCGTGCGCTCGCGGATCAGCACGACGATATCGGCGTCGCGCAGACGCACGGAGAGTTGCCCGACCCCTTTGACGGTGTTGGTGTAGACCTTGGCCGGGTACGGGTCGAGCTTGTGCGCGCAGGCGAGCTTGCGCACGGCGTCCTGATAATCGTCGAGGATCACGATGTTCATATGCGGCTATTGTGCCTGCCCTGTCGCCTGTGTGGCGGGCCGGGGCGGCAGGGCGGTGCTCAACCGTGTAGGATCCCCGCCCATGTCTTCCCCGCTCAGTAACGTGGCTGCCGTGGACCGGTCGGCTACCGTGCCGTGGCAGCGCGATGCGCTCGTCATCGGCCTCGTGGGGCTGGCGCACGCCACCTCCCACTTTTCGCACCTGTTGCTCGCGCCGCTGTTTCCGGTGTTCATGCGCGAGTTCGGCTTGAGCTTTTCTCAGGTGGGGTTGCTGACCAGCCTGTTTTTCCTTATTTCTGGAGTGGGCCAGGCGCTGTCGGGTTTTTTGGTCGATCGGGTGGGGGCCCGCCCTGTGCTGTTCGCCTCCATCGGGCTGTTCATGGCGTCGGCCTTGTCGGCGGCGTTGGCCCAAGGCTACGGCGGATTGTTGCTCGCGGCGGTGCTCGCGGGCCTGGGCAACGCACCGTTTCACCCGGTGGATTTTTCCATCCTCAACCAACGTGTCTCGGCCCCTCGACTCGGATACGCCTTCAGCGCGCATGGGCTGACCGGCAATCTCGGCTGGGCTTTGGCACCGGTGTTTTTGGTCGGCATCGCGGCCATCGATGTTTGGCGCTTGGCGTACTGGGCGGCCATCGCGGTTTATGCGGTGGTGCTGGCCGTCCTGTGGTGGCAGCGGGACCATCTGCACACGGTGGCCGTGCCGCGCCCGCCCGGACGGTCGCGGGCCGACGATCTGGCGTTTTTGCGCCTGCCGGTCGTGTGGGGGTGTTTTGGATTTTTCTTGCTGTCGACGATGACGCTGGCCGTCGTGCAGACGTACGCCACGTCGATCCTGCAAGCGATGCACGGGATTCCCTTGGCCACCGCTGCCGTGACCGTGACGGCATACATGCTGGCCGGAGCGGTGGGCATGCTGGGCGGCGGGTTCGTCGCCGCGCGTACGCGGCACGCCGACCGCGTGGTGGCCTGGACGCTTGCGGCTGGCGCCGCGTTGATGGCGGTGGCCGCCACCGGATGGCTGGGTGGCGTGGGGTCGATGGTGTTGCTCGCCGTGACGGGCTTTGCCATCGGGATCGGCGGGCCGAGCCGGGATCTGCTCATCAAACGCGCCACGCCCCCAGGGGCCACGGGCCGCGTGTACGGCACGGTCTATTCCGGTTTGGATACGGGATTTGCCCTGGCGCCGCTGGTGTTTGGCGTGTGGATGGACCACGGCTGGTATGCCGCCACGCTGGCGGGTGGTGCCGCCACCCTGTTGCTCGCGGTGGCGGCGGCGCTGGCCGTGGGGCGGCGTACGGGCGAGCAGGCGGCACGCACCTGAGCCGTGCGCGCGAGGCGCAGTGCGGCACTCAGGCTTGCCGACGCAGGCGGCAGAGGAAAAACGCGTCGCTCCAGTCGGTGGGCACGATACGGCGCGCCAGCGACAGCCCCGGATGCAGCGTTCGTCCGTTCCAGGCGGTCAGGCCCGGTTGCGCGGGGATGTCCACCAGCCAGGGCAGGGGCTCCGGTATCAGGTCGTCGCGTTCGCGCAGCAGGCCATCGAGCACCTCCTCGTTTTCCTCTGGCGAGAGGGAGCAGGTGCTGTAGACCAAGACGCCACCGGGTTTGACCGCGTCCGCGGCCGAGCGCAGCAGGCGTGCTTGCAGCATGGCGCTGGCGCGTACTTTTTTCGGGCTCCAGTGCGCCCACGATGCGGGGTCGAGCCGGGTGAACTGCGCTTCGGACGAACAAGGGGCGTCGAGCAACACACGGTCGAAGCGAGATGGCACGAGACGGCCGACCTGGCAGCCGTCCTTGAGGTAGAGCTGGGCGTTGCGCACCCCCAGGCGTTGCAAGTTGGCCTTGAGCCGAAAAAACCGCGCGCGCACCGGCTCCACCGCCGCGATCCGTCCCTGGTTGCGCATACAAGCGGCGATGAGCGCGGTTTTGCCACCGGGTGCGGCGGCCAGGTCCAGCACTTCTTCGCCCGGTTGGGGATCGAGCGCCCAGACCGCGGCCATGCTCGCGATGCCCTGAATGTAGAGGCTGCCGTCACTGGCCAGCGGATGGTGGGTGAGGGTGGCGCGGTGCTCCGCCGCAACGCGATAGACCCCGGGCGCGCCGGCGATGGGCTGTGGCTGCAAGGGGGCCAACGCCGCCAATGCAGGCTCCACATCGCTCAGGCGCAGGGGGTTGACGCGAAAGACGACGGCCTTTGGTGCGGTGTAGCTCGCCTCGACCACGGGCAGCCATTCGGGGGAGATGACGGCGCGCAACAAAGTGTCGAAGGCCGGCGGCAGCGGGGGGAGGTCGGCGCGGGCCTCGGGGGGGTGCTCAGGCATCGGCATCGCTGGCTTCGCGCTCCCAACGCTCGATCAGATCCGCCACCTCGAGCCAGCGTTCCTCGACCTCGGCCAGTTCGGCTTGCACCGCCTTCAGGCGCCGTCCGGCGTCGGCCAGATCCGCGGCCTGGGCTGTGCTGGCCAGTCGTTCGTGCAAGGCAAGTTGTTCGGCGTGCAGCGCCTCGAGTCGCGCCTCGAGCACCTCGCGCTCGCGCCGGTGGGGCTTGAGCCGTTCGGCCAGTTGCTGGCGACGTTGGGCTTGCAGCCGTCGGCGCTCCTGCGGGCTGGTGCGCGTCGCGGCCACAGCGCCGTTCGTGTCGGGCGTGTCGGGGCGTTCGCGGCGCAGGCGCTCTTGGCGCAACCGAGCGACTTCCAGCAGGTGGTGCTGATAGTCATCCACATCGCCGTCGAAGGGGGACAGTCGTCCGTCTGCGACCAGCCAGAACTGGTCGCACACGCTGCGCAGCAGGGCGCGGTCGTGGCTGACCAGCAGCACGGTGCCCTCGAAGGTGCCGAGCGCCAACGTCAGCGCCTCGCGTGTGGCCAAATCGAGGTGGTTGGTGGGCTCGTCCAGCAGCAGCAAGTTGGGCCGCTGCCAGACCAACAGCGCAAGCAGCAGGCGGGCCTTTTCGCCGCCGCTGAGCGTGCCCACGGGCTGTGCGGCGCTGTCGCCACCGAACAAAAAGGTGCCCAGATGGGTGCGCAGATCCTGCTCGCGGGTGGATTGCCCCGCGAGCGTGCCTTGGGCCTGCGCGTCGCGGGCCCAGCGCAGCAGGTGCTGCAGCGGGGTTTCGTCGGGGCGCAGGATGTCCAGCGCATGCTGGGCAAAGTAGCCAATGCGCAGGCCCTTGCCCGGCACCACCCGGCCCGCCAGCGGCGGCAGCACCCCGGCGATGGTCTTGACCAAGGTCGATTTCCCCTGCCCGTTGGCGCCCAGTATGCCGATGCGCTGCCCCGGCAGGATGCTGCAGCGCACTGCTTGCACGACCGCGTGGTCGGTGTCGCCTCGGTAGCCAACGGTCACGTCCTGCAGCATGAGCATCGGGTTGGGCAGCGCGCCAGGGTCGGCGAACTCGAAACCGAAATCGCCCTCAGCCAGCACGGGCGCAAGTCGCTCCATGCGCTCGAGCGCCTTGAGGCGGCTTTGCGCCTGGCGGGCTTTGGTGGCTTTGGCGCGAAAGCGATCGATGAAGCGCTGCAGGTGCGCGATGCGCTCTTGCTGGCGCAGGTAGGCCGTCTGCTGCTGTTGCAGTTGCTCGGCCCGCATCTGCTCGAAGCGCGTGACCGAGGCGCCGTAGCGCGTCAGGCGTCCTTGCTCCAGGTGCAGGGTGACGCGGGTGACGGCATCGAGCAATTCCCGGTCGTGGCTGATCACCACCAGCGTGCCGGGGTAGCGTTGCAGCCACCCCTCCAGCCAAACCACGGCGTCCAGATCCAAGTGGTTGGTGGGTTCGTCGAGCAGCAGCAAGTCGCTCGGGCACATCAGGGCCCGCGCCAGCTGTAGCCGCATGCGCCAGCCACCGGAGAAGGCGTCCACCGGTCGATCCAACTCGGCGGGGGCGAATCCCAAGCCCAACAACAGTGCCTGGGCGCGGGCGCGCGCATCGTGGGCGCCCGCGTCGGCCAAGGCGGCGTGCGCCAGGGCGATGGCGTCGCCATCGCCAGTCGCCTCGGCGGCGTGCAGCTGCGCCTGCGCCTCTTGCAAGCGGGTGTCGCCGACCAGCACGAAATCGGTCACCGGGGTGTTGCCCTCGGGCATCGATTGCGCCACGTGGGCGATGCGCCAGTGGCGCGGCACGCTCACTTCGCCCGCGTCCTCGTGTAACCCCCCCAGCAACAACGCGAAAAGGCTCGATTTGCCCTCGCCATTGCGGCCCACGAGTCCGACCTTCTCGCCGGGATGGAGGGTGACGCTGGCGCCGTCGAGCACCACCTTGGCCCCACGGCGCAGCGTGACGTCGCGCAGCGTGATCATGGTGCGGGGCGGGGATCGGGCGGCAGGTCGTCGTGAGCCAGGGCCAGCGCCTCGCGCGTGATGAGCACCACCGAGTCCGCGCCCGCACTGGTGCGCAGCCACACCACCGGTAGGGTGGGAAACGCGCGCTCGAAATGCACGCGCTCGTGGCCGATCTCCAGCACCAATACCGCGTCGTCGGTCATGTGTTCGAGCGCGTGCGCCAACAGGTGGCGTACGAAGTCCATGCCGTCTTCGCCCCCGTCGAGCGCCAGTGCGGGTTCGGCCCGGTATTCCGGTGGCAACGCCGCCATGCTGGCACGGTTGACGTACGGCGGGTTGCACACAATCAGGTCATAGCGGTCGGTGAGGTTTCGCCAGCCGTCGCTGTACAACAGCCGGATGCGATCCTGCAGGCCGTGCCGCTGAACGTTGCGCGCCGCTACCGCCAGGGCATCGGTGCTGATGTCGCTGGCGTCCACCTGCACGTCGGGCCAAGCCATGGCGGCCAGCACCGCCAGCGAGCCGTTGCCCGTGCACAGGTCGAGCACGCGGTGCGTATGCGGCGACAGCCAAGGGTCGAGCTCGTCTGCTTGCGGTGCGGCAGCGATGAGTTCGGCGATCAGGCTGCGCGGCACGATCACCCGCTCGTCGACGTAAAACGCGACGCCTTGCAGCCACACCTCACCGGTCAGATAGGCGGCGGGCTTGCGGGTGCGAATTCGTTCCTCAACGACGGCGAGGGCCGCCTCGACTTGGGCGGGCGATAACGGGCGATCGCCATGTGCCGCCAGGTCCAAGTCGAGTGGCTCCCCCAATTTCCATAGGACGAGCCATGCGGCTTCATCATCAGCATTGGTGGTCCCATGCCCAAAGTGAATGCCCGCCGTCACCAGCCGCTGCCGCGCCTCCATGACCAGTGCGTGTAAGGTTGGCGATGTCACGGCGCCTGCTCCTCCACAATCCGCCATTGAGAGCCAACGCGTTCAAGATGCAGGGTTTTGCGGGTGCGCAGCTCGGGCTGGTTGTCGGCTTGATAACGTTGAATGAACGTGACGGTGGCCCTGTTCTGTTGAACCCGAATCCGTGGCTGTTCGATGTCGATGCGCAGGCGAGGTCGTCCCATGATGCGATCTCGGCGCTGCTCTTTCCACGCCGCCTGCGACAGGCCCTTGGGTGAAAAATTGGGGTGATAGTAAGAAAAATAGGCATTCAAATCACGCCTCGCCCAGGCGCTTGCCCATCCATGTAGCATTTTTAGGATGTCTTGTTCAACATTGGTCGTGGTTGCAGGTTGGCGAGTGGGCGAAGTGGGTGTTTCATTGCTATCAACGCCTTTATCGTTTTTAGCGGTCGCGGCTGTATTGTCAGCTGGGGGTGGCAAATTGCCGGCGACATGTATCAAACCATCTTCCTGTTCGCGAAAAAACCATGTGTATCGCATGCGATCCGCCCCAGGTACGCGATACTCGACTCGCCAATACCAATGCCCGTCACGATCGAACCAGCGTTGAATGCCTAGCGCGTCGGGTAAAAGATCGAGCCCATAGTGTTGGCGCGCCCATGAGCGAAGAATGTCGATGGCCTCCTCGCGTTGTTGCCGATGGGTGGCAGCACTGACCCATTTCAATTCTGGTAAGATAAGAACCGGGCTGCCCAGTGCATCTTCGAGTTGCATCAATTGCTGCATGTCGCTATTGGAGAGCACCACGCATCCTTCGGACGCCAGCGGGTCTCTAGTGTAGGTGTTGGGCGGGCTGCCGTGCAGCCAAATGCCACTCCCCGTGCGCCCCAGGAGGCGATCGACGGCATGGGGGTAATCAAGAACCAATGCACCGGCACCATAAAAAGCTGGCAGGTCGCGCCCCGTGCGGCGATGGGTGATGTGATAGACGCCCAAGGGTGTTTTATTGTCCCCCTCAGTTTGCTTTCCGACCCCCGCTTTACCGACCGAAACATAAAAACTCGCGATCACTCTTGGCGGATCTTCGGGGCGCTCATTCTTACGAAGCCAATACATTCGCAATGCCTGCGCATCGACCACGAAAGCGTGCGGGCTAAATGGAGAAAAGCTAACCAAGCCCTGTGGCCATACATCCGTTGGAGGTAACATCTCGGGCGCCTGTATTCGATGCTTCAGCTCTTGCTGAATTATGCTCATCGCAGCGCTTTGCTCGTCGCCATGCAATTTTGACGGTAATCCGCTACGGGCGCGCAGGATATCGCCGAGCAACGCATGAGCCAAACGAAAGTGCGGCTCCTGTTTGAGTGCGTCATGCAGCAACGCTTCGGCATCGGTCAGCCGAGCCTCTATCAGCGCGTCTGTCGCGCGCAGAAGCGCCAATTCCGCGTCAACCAGTACCTCTTGTGGTGTAACGCGAGGCCGTGGCATCTCTCCGTCGCCAGGCGGGACTTTGGCGGCGGAAGATGTAAGGCTAGGCGGGCTGTCATCGTAAAGCAGCCACCAACAACCAGCTCCAACGAATGGAGTGATCAATAGCAGCAGAACGACATGCCAGTGTGGGCGGCGGGACATGAATCAACGGCTACGCTCGCTCACGATAAGCCACGCGCCATTGCGGCGCGAAAATACCAGCTCCTTTTTCGTCCGAGTTTCGAGGCTGTCCGAGCGGTAATGCTGGGTAAATCGGGCGATGACGGTATCATCGTTGCCGGGTTCCAAGCGCAAATCATCGATGGTCACTTCGATAAATTTACGTGGTACGATACGGGCGGTACGCTCTTTGATCCACTGTTCTCGCGTGACGTTGGGATTTGGCTTATACCCAGGGTCATAGCTATCTAAATAGCCTTGAATATTGCGCTCAGACCAAGATCGGCGCCAGCGTTCGATTGCTTGGCGAATCGCATCGTTGGTCGCATTATCGATGCCTGCTTTTTCTTCGCTCGCACGCGCGACGGTTGCCGGTTCGCTGGCAGAGGTAGCGGATGCTGCAGCGGTGACTGCCGGTGTGCTAGGTACGGCTTTCGCGCTCGCGCCCGCCGAGGGAGTCATGGCGACAACCTGGTTAATCAAGCGCAGCTTGGGTTGTACCTCTTTCTTGGGCTGAAGGTTTAAGGCCTTGGCGTAGGAGTCACTGGCCAATTTCGCATAAATATCGCCGAGATTCTCATACGCTGTGGCGTAGCTGGGGTTGGTTTTGATGGCCATTTCCAGTACGGTGCGTGCTTTTTCGTAATCCCCTTCGGCAGCATACAATACGGCCAAGTTATTGTAAGGCTCGGGTAGTTGGGGGTGGTCGACGATGAGTGCTTGGAAAATAGCGCGCGCGTCCTTGCTGCGTCCCATTTCAGCCAAAATCACACCCTTGAGCAACTGCAATTGTGGATCTTTGGGCGAGGTCGAAAGTCGCTCGTCAACAAGCGAAAGTGCTTGTGCGGTCTTCCCGGAACGGTAGAGGTTGATGATGGTGTCGATCGGGTCGGCGAGGGCGTGGAGTGACACGGCCACCGAACCGATGCCGATGGCGGTTGCCAGCCAGGACCGTAGAGTGCCAGTAAGCGTATTCATGCGGCTCACCTTCATGTTTTATCGTGGACGGTTGATGATGATAGTGCCAGCGCACTCAATTTCGATAGCACGAGATGATACATGCGTTGCAGCGTGTGCAGATCCGACAGATCGACGTATTCGTTGATTTGATGAATCGTCGCATTGGGTGGGCCAAGCTCGATCACTTCGGAGCATATCTTTGCAATGAAGCGGCCATCGCTGGTGCCGCCGGTGGTAGAGACGTCGGGCTCCGTCCCCGTGACCTCGTACACCGCCGCTCGCACGGTTTCCAGAAGCGTGCCTGCCGGTGTGAGAAACGGCTGCCCGCCCAATGTCCACGTGAGTTCGTAATCTTGGCCCTCGCGCATGCCATGCTTGTTCAACAAGGCGTGAACTCGCTGCTGAAGGTTTTCCGCGGTGGATTCAGTGCTGAACCGGAAATTGAAATCCACAACCACCGTGCCCGGGATGACGTTGCTGGCCCCTGTGCCGCCGTGGATGTTGCTCACCTGCCAGCTGGTGGGCGGGAAGTGGGCATTGCCCTCGTCCCAGCGGGTGGCGACCAGCTCGGCCAATGCCGGCGCGAGCAGGTGAATGGGATTGCGCGCCAGGTGCGGGTAGGCGATGTGCCCTTGGATGCCTTTGACGGTGAGCCGCCCGCTCAAGCTGCCACGCCGCCCGTTTTTGATCATGTCGCCGGTGCGCTGCACGCTGGTGGGTTCGCCCACGATGCACCAGTCCAGGCGCTGGCCGCGCTGGCGCAGCGCATCGCACACGACCACCGTGCCGTCGCGCGCTGGCCCCTCCTCATCGCTGGTGAGCAAAAAACCGATGGCCAGCGCGGGCTCGGGGTGCGAGCGCAAAAACTCCTCGCACGCCACCACCATGGCCGCCAGCGACGACTTCATGTCGCTGGCACCGCGCCCGTACAGCTTGCCGTCGCGCACCGTGGGCGTGAAGGGGTCGCTGCTCCAGTGCTCCAGCGGCCCGGTGGGTACGACGTCGGTGTGTCCGGCGAAGACCAGTACCGGCGCGTCCGGGGTGGCTGCCGGCCGCAGTGCCCACAGGTTGGTGACGCGAAAGTCGTCCGGGCCACTCTCGATGGTTTCGCACACAAAGCCCAGTGCCCGCAGTCGCTCGGCGAGCAGGGTTTGGCAGCCGGCGTCGTGCGGCGTGACGGAGGGGCAGCGGATCAGGGCCTCGGCAAGGCGTTGGGTGTCGGTCATCGGGGTCGGCGCCCGGGTGGCGCTCAGGTCGAGGGGGGAAGAAAACCTTCGAACGAGGGCCCGCCGCCTTTGCCGGGTTCGTCGGCACGGCCGCCAGGCCGGCTTTGCGCGAGCGCGCGCGCCCGGTCGTCGTTTTGCAGCCGCCACAGCAGGTTGGTGGGCGAGTCGGCGTAGGCCAAGCCCTCCTCACGCGTGATGCGCCCAGACAGAATCAGCCGCGCCAGGTCCGCCTCGAAGGTCTGCGATTCTTCGGCCATCGACTTCTCCAGCGCCTCGCGCACGCCGAAGAAGTCGGCTTTTTCGATCAGCTCGCTGATCAGGCGCGTGTTGACCATCACCTCGACCGCCGGTGTGCGGCCGCCGTCGACGGTGCGCAGCAGCCGCTGCGAGACGATGGCCTTGAGCGACGAGGCGAGGTCGTTGAGCATCGTCGGCCGCACCTCGACCGGATAGAAATTGAGGATGCGATTGAGCGCCTGGTAGCTATTGTTGGCGTGCAGGGTCGCGAGCACCAGGTGGCCCGACTGAGCGTAGGCGATGGCTTGCGACATGGTGTCGCGGTCGCGGATTTCGCCGATCAGGATCACGTCCGGCGCCTGGCGCAACGCGTTCTTGAGCGCCACCTGTAACGATTCGGTATCGGTGCCCACCTCGCGCTGGTTGACGACCGACTTCTTGTTCTTGAACAAGTATTCGATCGGATCCTCGATCGTCAGGATATGGCCCGTGGTGTGTTCATTGCGGTGGTCCAGCAGGGCGGCGAGCGTCGTACTCTTGCCGGAGCCGGTGGCGCCGACCACCAGCATCAGCCCGCGCTTGGCCATGATCATTTGCGTGAGCACGGGCGGGATGCCCAGCTCTCCCACCTTGGGAATCTGGCCGCTGATGAATCGAATCACCACGGCGCAGGTGCCGCGCTGGCGCATGGCGCTGATGCGAAAGCGACCGACGTCGGGCATCGGGATGGCGATGTTGAGCTCGCCGCTGCCATCGAACGCTTGCAGCTGCTCGGGCTTGACCACCTCGGCCAGCAGCCGGTAGGGCCCGTCGGCGGGCAGTGGCTGGTCGTTGACCGGCAGCGTCACGCCGTTGATTTTGATGAGCACCGGTGCCGAGGCCGACAGATAGACGTCCGACGCCTTTTTGTCGGCCATCAGCCGCAGCAGGGATTCCATCACACCCATCGAGGTTGCCCTGTGGGAGCGCGTCAGTCGCGCAACAAATCGTTCAAGCTGGTTTTGGCACGCGTTTGCGCGTCCACCCGCTTGACGATGATGGCCGCGTACAGGCTGTACTTGCCGCCCTCCTTGGGTAAGCTGCCACTGATGACGACCGAGCCGGCCGGCACGCGGCCGTAGAGGATCTCGCCCGTGGTGCGGTCGTAAATCGGGGTGCTTTGGCCGATGTACACGCCCATCGAGATGACCGAGTTCTCCTCGACGATGACGCCTTCGACGATCTCGGAGCGCGCGCCAATGAAGCAGTTGTCCTCGATGATGGTGGGATTGGCTTGCAGCGGCTCGAGTACGCCGCCCAAACCCACGCCACCCGAGAGGTGGACGTTCTTGCCCACCTGCGCGCACGAGCCGACCGTGGCCCAGGTATCGACCATGGTGCCTTCATCGACGTAGGCGCCGATGTTGACGTAGGACGGCATCAGGATCGCGCCCTTGGCGATGTAGCTGCCGCGCCGGGCCACGGCCGGCGGCACCACGCGCACGCCAGCGGCGGCCAGCTCCTGTGGGGTCATATGGGCGAATTTGGTCGGCACCTTGTCGTAGAAAGTCAGATCGCCCGCGCGCACCACCTCGTTGTCGCGCAGCCGAAAGCTCAGCAGCACCGCCTTTTTGATCCACTGATGCACCGTCCATTGGCCGACACCGTGGCGCGTCGCCACGCGCAGACGGCCGCTGTTGAGTTCGGCAATGACGTGCTCGACGGCGTCGATGATCTCTTGCGGGGCGTTGCCAGGCGAGAGCTGGCTGCGGTTGTCCCAGGCGTTTTCGATGATCTGCTGCAGTGGGTGGGTCATGGTCGTGGACACGGGGGTGGGAAAGGAGTCAGCACTGGATGAAACGCACGATGCGGCTGGCCGCCTCCAGGCACTCGTCGGCATCGGCCACGAGCGCCATGCGGATGCGCCCGGCGCCCGGATTCGACCCCTGCCATTCGCGCGCCAGGTAGCTGCCGGGCAGCACGGTGACATTGTATTGGGCGAACAATGCCCGGGCAAAGTCGGTGTCACTGCCGCCACTCGTGCCGCCGAAGCGCTCGGGCACGCGTGCCCACAGGTAAAAGCCGGCGTCGGGCAGCCGCACGTCCATTACCTGTGCCAGCAGCGGGGTGACGCGCTCGAACTTGGCGCGGTAGCGCGCGCGGTTGTCCTGCACGTGCGACTCGTCGGCCCAAGCGGCGGCGCTAGCGGCTTGCACGGCCAGGCTCATGGCGCTGCCGTGGTAGGTGCGATAGAGCGTGAAGGCGCGAATGATGTCGGCATCCCCCGCCACGAAACCACTGCGCAGCCCGGGTGCATTGCTGCGCTTGGACAGGCTGGTCAGCATGATGAGGCGTCGGAAATCGTGTCGGCCCAGCGCTGCGGCGGCTTGCAGAGCGCCCAGTGGGGGCTCATCGCGAAAGTAAATTTCGCTGTAGCACTCGTCGCTGGCGATGACGAAGCCGTGGCGATCGCTCAATTCGAACAGGCGCTGCCACTCGGACAGCGGCATCACCGCGCCCGTGGGGTTGCCGGGCGAGCACGCATAGACCAGCCGCGTGCGTGCCCAGACCGCATCGGGCACGCGATCCCAGTCCACCGCGAAGTTGCGCGCCGGGTCGCTGGGCGCAAACCACGGCGTGGCGCCGGCCAACAGCGCCGCGCCTTCGTAGATTTGGTAAAACGGGTTGGGGCAGACGACGACCGGCTCGTCGGCGCTGGCGAAGGCACGCGGATCGATGACCACCTGGGCCAGTGCGAAGAGCGCCTCGCGCGAGCCCAACGTGGGCAAGATCTGGCGCGCCGGGTCGACCTCGATGCCATAGCGGCGCTGCAGCCAGTCGGCGCAGGCCTGGCGCAGCGCGGGTGTGCCGGCGGTGGCGGGGTAGGCGGCCAAGCCGCCGGCGGGGTCATCGATGGCCGCGTGCAGGGCGCGTTTGAGCACCTCGGGGGTGGGGTGGCGCGGCTCGCCGATGCCCAGGTTGATGGGTCGCAGTGCCGGGTTCGGGGTGATGCCGGCCGTGAGTGCGCGCAGGCGTTCGAACGGATAAGGCTGCAGGCGCTGCAGCAGCGGGTTGAGCGCATCGGTCATGGGGCGCAATGGTAGCGGGTGCGGACACGTAAACTAGCGCCCCGTGCGCTTGCAAACGATCAAACTCTCCGGCTTCAAGTCGTTCGCCGATCCCACGACGTTCCATCTGCCCGGGCAGCGGGTGGGCGTCGTCGGCCCCAATGGCTGCGGCAAGTCCAACATCATGGACGCCGTGCGCTGGGTGCTGGGTGAGTCCAAGGCCAGTGAGCTGCGCGGCGAGTCCATGCAGGACGTCATCTTCAACGGCACGACCACCCGCAAGCCCGCCCAGCGGGCCAGTGTGGAGCTGGTGTTCGACAACAGCGCGCGCCGTGCGGGCGGCCCTTGGAACCAGTATGCCGAAATCGCTGTCAAGCGCGTGCTCACGCGCGACGGCACCAGCAGCTACTTCATCAACCAGCAGCCGGTGCGCCGGCGCGACGTGCACGACGTGTTTTTGGGCACGGGCCTGGGGCCGCGCGCGTACGCCATCATCGGCCAGGGCACGATCAGCCGCATCATCGAAAGTCGACCCGAGGAACTGCGGCTGTTTCTGGAGGAGGCAGCCGGGGTATCCAAATACAAGGAGCGCCGGCGCGAGACCGCCAACCGTCTGGCCGACACGCGCGAAAACCTGACGCGGGTCGAGGACATCCTGCGCGAGCTCAACGCGCAACTGGAGCGACTGGAGCAGCAAGCCGAGGTGGCACGCCGCTACCATGAGCTGCAGGCGGCGGCCACACGCCGTCAGCACCAGCTGTGGTGGCTCAAGCGGCGCGAGGCCGAGACGCAGTTGGCACAGGTACGTGCCGAGGGTCAGCAGGCGGTCGACGCGCTGCAGGCGGGTTTGGCCGAGCTGCGCCGTATCGAGGCCGACCTGGAAACACTGCGCCAGGCGCATTACGAGACGGGCGAAGCGGTCAACCGCGCCCAGGGGCAGCTGTACGAGGCGGCGGCAGAGGTGGCCCGGCTGGAAGCCGAGATTCGCTTCGTGGGTGAGGGGCGGCAGCGCGCCGAGCAGCGTTTGCAGGCGTTGACTCAGCAGGCGCAGGAATGGCGTGCCCGTGCCGAAGCCGCCGTACTGGAGCTGGCGGCGCTGGATGAGCAAGAAGGCGGCGCAGCCGAACAGGCCGAGACCTTGGCGGCCCAGCTGGAAGAGCAGACCCAGCGCCTGCCCGCGCTGGAGGAGGCCTGGCGCCAGGCGCAGGCGCGCCTGACCCAGCAGCGCCAGCGCGTGGGCGACGTGCAGCAGTCACTTGGCGTGCTGGCTGCCGAGCAGCGGGCACTGGACGAGCAGGCGCGCCAATTGCGCCTGCGCCGCGACCGGCTCGGCAGTGAGCGGGCCGCTGCCGTGCCGCCGGACGGTGAGCGACTGGCGCACTGGCAGGCCGAGGCGATGGCCGCGGAGGAAGCGTGGGTGCTGGCCCAAGAGCGGCTGGCCATCGCCGAGGCCCGGTTGCCCGAGGCGCAAGACGAGCAGCACACCGCCCTGCAGGCCGAGCAAGAGGCCGGCCGACGGCTGGCCGAGGCGCAGGCGCGACGACAGGCCCTTCAGGCCCTGCAGGAAAAGCTGCAGGCCGACGACCGGGTGCAACCCTGGTTGCAGCGCCACGGC
Source organism: Tepidimonas sp. HKU78 (assembly GCF_049860815.1). NCBI lineage: Bacteria > Pseudomonadati > Pseudomonadota > Betaproteobacteria > Burkholderiales > Tepidimonas > Tepidimonas sp. HKU78. The sequence goes on along the minus strand of NZ_CP187547.1, from coordinate 2,113,328 downwards.
TTGGACGCCATGCCCAGCCTGTGGACGCAACTGGATACCGAGCCGGGCTGGGAGACGGCCCTGGAGGCCGCGCTGCGTGAGCGCCTGCGGGCGCGGCAAGTGCGCCAGCTCGAAGGGGTGCAGGGCCTGGCGCGCGAGGCGCCGCCGGGCAAGCTGGCATTTTTTTCGCCCCCTGCGTCGGGCGCGCCTGTGTCGAGCGCTCCGGTAGGTCCGCAGGGGTGCACGCCGTTGTCCGAGCGCCTGCGCCTGCACGACGCGACGCTGCATGCGGTGTTGGCGGCATGGCTGCACGGCGCGTGGTGCGTGTCCGATCTGGAGACCGCGTTGCGGCTGCGCGGCGAGCTGGCGCCCGGGCACCGGCTCTACACCCCGCAGGGCCACAGCGTGGGGGCGCATGATGTGGCGTTTTATGCGGAGGATGATCCGCAAGCCGGCTTGCTGGCGCGGGCGCACGAGATCGAGCACCTCGGGCGAGAGGTGCGCGCGCTGGCCCTCATCCACGAAGAGGCGCAGCTGCGCCTGCAGCGCGCCCGGGCGCGCGTGGCCGAGGTGAACCAGCAGATCCAGCAGGCGCGCCGCGATGTGGCCGAGGCGCAGCAGCGTCGCCATGCCGTCCAAGTCGAGTTGCTCAAGGGAGAACAAGCCGCCGAGCAGGCCCGCCAGCGCCTGCAGCGGCTCGACGCCGACCTGGCCGAGGTCGACGAGAGTCTGGCGGCGATCGAAATGCGCCGCGTCGAGGCCGAGGGCCGCTTCGAGGCGCTGGACCTGCAGCTGGCCGATGCGCAGGAGGCGCTGGCGTATGCCGAAGATGCGGCCGGCGACGCCGAGCGGCGCCTGCACGGCGCGCGCGAGCAAGCCCGCGCCATCGAGCGCCAGGCTCAAGAGGCGGCGTTTGCCCAGCGCTCGCTGGCCGCCCGGCGAGCCGAGTGGCAGCGTCAGTGGGAAGCGGCGCGCGAGCAGGAGGCACGTCTGGCGGTCGATCGTGCGCAGTGCGAGGCCGAATTGGAGCGCCTCACGGACGCGGCGGCGCGCCACGGTTTGCAGGGCGCGCTCGACGAGCGCCAGCGGCGCGAGCAGGCGCTGGCGGCGGTGCGCAGCCGCTACGACGAGTTGACGGCCCGCCTGCGGGCGGCCGACGAGCATCGGCTACGCTGCGAGCGCGAACTCGATCCGTTGCGCCAGCGCATCACCGAATTCCAGCTCAAAGAGCAAGCGGCTCAGCTGGCATTGGACCAGTACAGCCAATGGCTGGCGGAGGCGGGTGTCGATCCCGAGGAAGTCGCGCGCACCGTGCAGGCCGACGGCGTGCGCTTGCAGGGGCTGCAGGGCGAGATCGACCGACTGCAGCGCGAGATGGCCGCGCTGGGGGCGGTGAACCTGGCCGCGCTCGAAGAACTCAGCGCCGCGCGCGAGCGGCAGCAGTTTTTGGCCAGCCAGTCGCACGACCTGCAACAGGCCATCCAGACGCTGGAGGATGCGATCCGCAAAATCGACGCCGAGACCCGCGAGCTGCTGGGGCACACCTTCGAGACCGTCAATGCCCACTTCGGGCGCATGTTCCCCGAGCTCTTCGGGGGCGGACAGGCGCGCCTGATCATGACCGGCGAGGAAATTCTGGACGCCGGCGTTCAGGTCATGGCGCAGCCGCCGGGCAAGAAAAACCAGACCATCCACCTGTTGTCGGGGGGCGAGAAGGCGCTCACCGCCATCGCGCTGGTGTTTGCGATTTTCCAGCTCAACCCGGCGCCGTTTTGTTTGCTCGACGAAGTGGACGCGCCGCTGGACGACACCAATACCGAACGCTACGCGCGGCTGGTCACGCGCATGAGCCGTGACACCCAATTCTTGTTCATCAGCCACAATCGCATCGCCATGGAAATGGCGGAGCAATTGATTGGGGTGACCATGCCGGAGCAGGGCGTTTCACGCATCGTTGCGGTGGATTTGGCGGCTGCGACATCGCTGATGGAGAATGCGACCCCATGATGAGTCCATTGCAGATCGGTTTGATCGTCGCCGGTGTGGTGCTGCTGCTGGGCGTGTGGGCATACCAGCGCTGGCAAACGCGCCGGGCCGAACCCCGGCGTGCGCCATCGCCGCCCGCGGGCGAGGCAACCGTCGATGCCGCGGAGGGGCGCCGCGAACCCACGCTCGAGGGCGACATGGCGCCGGCGAGCAATGTGCCGGCCGCCGCCGTCCCCGGCGTGTTGTGCGAGCGGCTCGACGTCATCGTGCCGCTGCGGCTGGAAAAGCCCGTGTCGGGCGACGCCGTCTTGCAGGCCCTGCCGGGCAGTCGCCGCATCGGCAGCAAACCCTTCGTGATCGAAGGGCTGGCAGAGGACGCCCCCAATGACGACACGTGGGAGCAGCCACGCCCGGGCCAACGCTATCGCGCGTTGCGGGCGGGCATTCAGCTCGCCAATCGTGCCGGGCCGCTCAACGAGATCGAGTACTCCGAGTTTGCGCAAAAGCTACAGACCTGGGCCGAGCACCTGCAAGCCGCGGCCGATTTGCCCGACATGTTGACGGTGGTGCAGCGCGCGCGCGAGCTGGACCAGTTTGCCGCCGCGCACGACGCGCAACTGGCCTTCACCGTGCGCGCGCGCCGGGCGGCGTGGAATCCTGGCTATGTGATGCAACATGCGGCGCGGCTGGGATTCGTGCCGGGTGCGTTGCCGGGGCGCATGGTATTACCCGGGGGCACGCCAGGCGCGGCGCCCGTGCTGGTGCTGCAGTTCGAAACCCAGGCCGCGCTGGCCGAAGACCCGGAACTGGCCGTTTTGCGCGAGGTGCGGCTGACGCTGGAGGCCACCCATGTTGCGCGGGATGAACGCCCCTACCAGCGCCTGCGCGAGCTCTCGGCTGCGTTGGCGGCGGCCATGGATGGCTGGGTCAGCGACGATGCAGGACAGCCACTCGATCCCGCGGCGCTGGATCGCATCGGCGGTGAATTGGAAATCCTGTATGAGGCGCTGGAAGCGCGCGGCTTTCCGGCGGGATCTGCCCAGGCGCGCCGGCTGTTTGGTTGACGCGTCAGGCGTAGCGGCCCGCGCGCAACGCCGCCATCGTTTGCTCGGCCAGTGCGGGTAATGCGGCCAGTTCGCCGTCCGCTGCCGCGGCGTCGGACATCCGCGCCGCCCGTTCCAGTCGCGCCGCACTCAGGGACAGGGCGCTCGCGCCCACGTTGCCGCTACTGCCTTTGAGGGTATGCGCCGCCCGGTACAGCCGATCCCAGTCGCCCGCCGCGCGGGCCGCTTGCAGCTGGGCCACGTCGCTGCCGAGTTGCTCGATGAACAGCCGAACGATGTCGCGAAAGTCGTCACCCAGCAGGGTAACCATTTCGTCCAAACTGGCTCGATCGAGGAATGCCGTCATGGGCGTGCCCTGCAAGAAGGTCGATATTTCGGTGCTATTGTATGAGGGTGGCGCCCGCGTCATGGCGCGTGGCCCCCGGCGGCCACCCAAAGTGCTCCACTTATGGCCACCCAAATTGCTCCACCTGACCAGTGGTGACCTGATGCATTGAGCTTGGCATGTTGGTCGCCCGCTGGCCGACAGGCAGGACGTTACTTTCACCCCCTCACCAACGAGGGGACCACCGGAGTGAACGTCTTGAAGCCACACTTGCAAACCACCATATGGACGCTGCTGGAGGCCAACGCCAGCCAGCGAGAGATCGAGCGGGTCACAGGTATCTCCCGTCACACCATCCGCGCCTACCGGCAACGCTTTGCGGCCGAACGGGCAAACTGCCCCGGGGTGGCCACCGGCTCTGAGGCGGTGGCCAGTCAAACTGCCCCACCCCGGCCACCGGCTCCTGCTGTTGCCCCTGCGCCACTGGCCTCCTCCCTGTGCGAACCCCACCGTGAGTTCATCCAGGCGCAGTTGCGTCTCAAGCGCAACGCCATGGCCATCTTCCAGGACCTGGTCGACCAGCACGGCTTTGCCGGCCAGTACAACTCCGTCAAACGCTTCGTGGCCCGACTGCGCCAGAAGGAGCCCGAGCAGTTCGACCGCCTGAGCTTCCTGCCCGGCGAGGAGATGCAGGTCGACTACGGCGAAGGCGCTCCCACCCGGGTGCCGGGTTCTGATCGGTACCGCAAACCCCGCCTGTTCGTGGCCACGCTGCGCTACTCGCGGGCAAGCTTTCGCTGCGTGGTCTGGAAGTCCAGCCACCAGATCTGGGCCGAGCTGCACGAGCGGGCCTTTCGCTTCTTTGGTGGTTGCCCCCAGTACGTGGTGCTGGACAACCTCAAGGAAGGCGTCATCACGCCCGACCTGTACGAACCCGAACTCAACAAGGTCTACGCTGCCACCCTGGCGCACTACCATGTGGTGGCCGACCCAGCCCGGGTACGCGACCCCAACCGCAAGGGCACGGTCGAGCACGCTATCGGCCACACCCAGGCCACGGCCTTGAAGGGCCGGCGCTTCGAGTCCATCGAGGCCCACAACGAGTTCCTGGCGCACTGGGAGAAGAACTGGGCGGCCAAGCGCATCCACGGCACCGAGCGGCGCCAGGTGCAGGCCATGTTCGAGGAAGAACGCGCCTACCTCAAGGCGCTGCCGCTGTTGGGCATGCAGTATTTCAGCGAGGTCGAGCGCACGGTGTGCGATGACAGTTGCGTGCGCGTCGCGCACAGCAGCTACGCCGCGCGCCCGGCGGCCATCGGATCGAAGGTGCTGGTGCGCATCTACGCCCAGCGCATCGAGATCCGTCAGGCCAGCACGGGCGATCTGCTGCGCACCCACCCCAAGGCCGAGCGTCCTGGCTCTGTCGTGCTGCCCCAGGACGAGCGGGTGTTCAACCCCTCGCGCGAGACCCGCTACATCCTGCGCCAGGCCAGCGAGATCGGCGAACATGCGGCCCGTCTGTGTGAGCTGCTCTTTGCCATCGAGGGGCGGGTCGGGCAGCGCAAGCTCTGGGGCATCGTGGCTCTGGTGCGGCGCTACCCGGCCCACTGCGTCAACGCCGCCTGTGCCCAGGCCCTGGAGCAGGGCATCTACAGCTACAAGCGCGTGCTGGCTTTGAGCGAGGGTCTTTTTGCCCAGGCGCTCGCCGCCATTGAAGCCCATGCCAGCGGTGACAACGGCGCGGTGCTCACCACCCCAGAGCTGACCCAGCAGCACGGGCTCATCCGCGATGTCGATGAGTACGGTGATCTCTTCGCGCACGCCGCAGCCACGGCCACGGCAACCGTATCCAGTACCACCGCTGCCACCACCACCGCACCGGGGAGCCTGGCATGAACCTGGCCGAGATCGAACGCGCGCTGCGCGAATTGCGCCTCTCGGGCATTGCCGAGACCCTGTCGACCCGCGTGATGCAGGCCCAGGCCAGCCAGGAGCCGTTCCTGGAGACCTTCGCCGCCATGCTGCAAGACGAGCTGGACCGGCGCCGAACGCGCCTGATGGAGCGCCGCTACAAGCGCTCGGGGCTGGATGAGAAGGTCACGCTGGCCGACTTTGACTGGCGCTTCAACCCCAAGCTGCCCAGATCGGCCTGCTTTGAGCTGCACACGCTCAAGTTCATCGCAGAGGGCGCCAATGCACTGATCGTGGGCAAGCCCGGCACGGGCAAGAGCCACTTGGCCAAGGCGGTGGCCTACCAGGCCACGCTGGCCGGTCACGATGTGCGCTATCTGGAGGCGGACACCGAGTTTGGCCGCTACGCGCTGGGCAATGCCACCGAGCGGGGCTCACTGCTCAAGGAGTGGGTGCAGCCCGACCTGCTGGTCCTGGATGACCTGTTCCTGGCGCGGCGCATCAGCGAGCACGCCGCCGAGGTGTTGCAGGCCATCGTGCACCAGCGCTACAAGTTGCGCAGGTCGATCGTGGTGACCTCCAACCGGGTGGTGCAGGACTGGGGTAAGTATCTGGGCGACGCCACCATGGCCACCACCATCCTGGACCGCCTGATGCACCGCTGCGCGATGCTGGAATTCGAGGGCAAGAGCTACCGCCTCAAGGAGGCCGCCGCGCGCATCGCCATCAGCCCTGAAGCCTCATAATTCGACCGTCCTGCCTGGAGCAGTTTGACCGGCCACAAGTGGGGCAGTTTGGGGTGGCCATCGGGGGCGTGGCCGCCGTCCACTGGATGGATGAATCCCAGATGAGCGCTTCCGCAGCCGATCCCGACACGATCGCCCAGACGCCAAAGTCTGGCTGCAGGTTTCGGCTGTATCCGCTTCTTTGCTCGAGCTCGAGATGGCCGAGAGCCTGGCCATGCAGGATGTCGGGCACTCGTCGCTGGCCTCTGTGCTGCAGTTTCCGATCGATGCCATCAAAATGGATCGCGCCTTCGTGACGCATGTCACGCGGCGCCGGGCCGACCGCGCGATAGCGCGTGCCATCGTGTGCATCGGGCCTTATGCGATGTCGCCGGTGTGCACGCCGAAGTGTCCGCGCCGCCGATCGTCGAAATAGTGGCGCAGCGTCTCCTGCACGGTGCGAAAGGCCAGCTCCTCCCACGGGATTTCATGCTCGTGAAACAGGCGCGCCTCCAGCGTCTCGTGGCCCGGCGCGAACCGATCACTCAGCAGCCGGGCCCGATAGTAAATGTGCACCTGGCCGACGCGGGCCACATTGAGCAGCGTGAACAGCCCCTCGAGCGCGACTTCCGCGCCCGCCTCTTCCTGTGTCTCGCGCAGGGCGCCCTGCGCGGTGGTTTCGCCCAATTCCATGAAGCCGGCCGGCAGCGTCCACTTGCCCCGGCGCGGCTCGATGGCGCGCCGGCACAGCAGCACTTGCTCACCCTGGGGTCCCCAGTAAGGCACGGTGCCCACCACGTTGAGGGGGTTTTCGTAGTGGATCGTGCCGCAGGCGGGGCAGACCGCGCGCACGCGCGTGTCACCGTCGTCGGGGACCCGGTATTCGACCGCCGTCGCGCAAGCGCGGCAAAAGCGGATGGAACTGCGAAACATGCGCGCTAGTGTAAGCCCCGCTGCTTGCGCGCACGGGCTGCGGGGCCAACGTCGCGGTCAGGCCTTGGTGTGCTTCTCGATCAGCTTGCGTGCCGTCTCCAGCAGATCGCGGCCGTTGAAGCCGCGCTTGTCCATGTCCTGCACCCATTCCACTTCGACCTGGCGCGCGCGGCGGCGGAACTCCTGTGCCTCGGCCAGCCCGAGGGTGTGGATACGGTTGCCACGCTCGGCGGCCTGTTTGCGCGCCGGGGCATCGCCCAACTGTTGCACGCGACCCAAAAAAGCCGATGTCTCGATACCGGAGTTGGCATCGATGACCTTGCGCAAATCGGGCGGCAGCGACTGGTAGCGCGCCTTGTTCATGCCCATCACGAACGTGGTCGTGTAGAGCGCGCCACCCTTGGGGTCGAATTCGCTGTGGTAACTGACCAGTTCGTGCACCTTGACCGACGGCACCACCTCCCAGGGGATGACGCAGCCGTCGATCACCCCCTTGGACAAGGCGTCCGGAATTTGCGGCAACGGCATACCGACGGGCGTGGCGCCCAGATAGCCGAGCATCTTGGTGATTTGCCGGGTGGGTCCGCGCATCTTCAGGCCGCGCAAATCGTCGGGCTGGGTGACCAGCCGCGATTTCACGTGGATCACACCCGGCCCGTGTACCTGAAACGCGATCGGATGAATGTCGCGGTACTCGTCGGCGGCTTTGGTCTGGATGAATTCCCAAAAGGCACGCGAGGTGGCCTCGGCGTTGGTCATCATGAACGGCAATTCGAAGACCTCGGTCCGCGGAAAGCGCCCCGGGGTGTTGCCGGGCAGTGTCCAGACGATATCGACCACACCGTCCTTGGCCTGGTCGTACAGCTGCACCGGCGAGCCCCCGAGCTGCATGGCCGGGTACGCTTCGAACTTGATGCGCCCGCCCGACTCACGCTCCACCTTGTCCATCCATGCTTTGTGCATGTTGAGCCAGACGTTGGACGTCGGCGACATGAAGGTGTGAAACTTGAGCGTGACGCTCTGTTGGGCAAAGCCGATCAGGCCCGGGGCGGCCAGCGCGGCGGCACCCGACTTCAGCACGGTACGGCGTGAAACCATGGCGAAAAACTCCTGGTAACGAAGGGGCCCCGGCAGACAGTTGTGCGCCCCGACGGGGGCCGCGGCGGAGAGGGCGGCGCACATCGGTGGCGCAGTGTAGACGATCCCCCGGGTCGGATGGCCGCCACGTGGGGCGGGATGAGGGTTTTCCCGTAGGGGTGGTCTGGGGGCAGCCCGCGCGCTAGACTGTGACGCTTCGCGTGCTCACGCCATCCCCATGAAGCTCTACAACTATTTCCGCTCCGGCACCTCGTTTCGGGTGCGCATCGCGCTCCACCTCAAGGGGTTGCCGTATGACTACATCCCGGTCCATCTCGCGCGCGGTGAGCAACACGGCGAGGCGTACCGCGCCCTCAGCCCGGACTCGCTCGTGCCCGTGCTCGACGTGGAGGGGCAGCCCGATCATGCGCTGCTGAGCCAGTCGATGGCGATCATCGAGTACCTCGACGAAACCCACCCCGAGCCGCCCCTGTTGCCACGCGACCCCCTCGGCCGCGCACGGGTGCGGGCACTGGCGCAGACGGTGGCCTGTGAAATCCACCCGATCAACAACCTGCGCGTGCTCAAGTACCTGGCGGGGTCGCTGGGGCTGGACGAGGCGCAGCGTGCCGCGTGGTACAACCATTGGGTGATGGAGGGTCTGCGCAGCTACGAGCGGCGCTTGGCCGAGATCGAGCGCGAGCGCGCACAGCGTGGGCTGCCGCCTTCGGTGTACTCGTATGGCGACACACCGACGTTGGCCGACTGCTGCCTGGTGCCGCAGATCGTCAACGGGCAGCGCTTCGGCTTGGTCTACGAGGGCATCCCGCGGACCTTGGCCGTTTATGAGCGCTGCATGCAGCTCGAGGCATTTCAGCGTGCGCACCCCAGCCGCTGCCCCGATGCCGAGTAACGCCGCGATCCGTGCGCCGGTCCTCCAGGTGCGCGCCGGGCTACCGGGCCTGCAGGCCGACCTGGGTGCGGCGGCGCAGGGCTGGATGAGCACCCGCGCGGGCGGCGTCTCCGTGGGGCCGTGGGCGTCGCTGAACCTGGGCGACCACGTCGGCGACGCGCAAGCCGCCGTGGCCGTCAACCGCCGCCGGTTTGCCGCCGCGCTCGGGGTGCGTCCCGTCTTTTTGCGCCAGGTCCATGGCAGCGGCGTGGTGCACGTGACGCCGGATACACCCGACGGCGTCGAGGCTGATGCGTGCTGGACCGATCACCCAGGGGTGGCGTGCACCGTGATGGTGGCCGACTGTTTGCCCATTCTGTTGGCGCCAGACGATGGACAGTCGGTGGCCGCGGTACACGCCGGCTGGCGGGGTCTGGCAGGGCAGGGGGGGCGGGGGGTGCTGGAGGCACTGTGCGAGCACTGGCCGGCTGCCCGTGACGCGGCGCGACGCCAGACCATCTGCGCCTGGATCGGTGCCGCCATCGGGCAGCAGGCGTTCGAGGTCGGGCCCGAGGTGGTGCGGGCGTTCGTGTCCGTCTGCCCGTCCGACGCCGACGCCTTCACGCCGTCACCGAATCGCAGTGACCGCTGGCTGGCCAACCTGCCGCTGCTGGCACGGCGGCGCCTGCAGCGCTTGGGGTTCGGTCGGGTCAGTGGTCATGACGGCTCGCGCGCCTGGTGCACCGCCAGCGATGCGTCACGGTTTTTCTCGCACCGGCGCGACGCCGCCGTCCTGGGCGGCAGTGGCCGGCAGGCTGCCGCCATCTGGTTGGCCTGAACCGGTGGCGGTTGTGGCGGCATCGGCCTGGGCGGCTTTCACGCTGCGCCGATGCCGTCGGCGCAGCGGTGTGCCCATCAGATAAATGACCAATGCCATCGGGCCCACGCCGTAGAGCAACAGCGTGAAAAAGGCGCCCAGCAGGGTGCCATTGGGGCTGAGGGCCTCGGCCAGCACCATCATCAAGACCACGTAGCCCCAAGCCAGAATCACGAGATACATCGGTGCCTGCCCGTCAGCGTCGTGGAAGTCTGGGTAGCGACACTCGACATCGGCCGAGGGTCGATGGAAACGTGACCCCCGGGAAAATCCGAACGCCACCGAGCGCGATTGTCACGGAAATGCCCGTCCAGCGCGTTACCATGTGGCCCATAACCGACAAGGAGACCGTGCGATGACAACGACGGGCCGTGACCCATTGACGTGGGGGCCATGGTCGGCGCAGGCCTGGCAGCCATGGATCCAGGCGATGCAGTCGGCCATGCCAGGGGGGGCTGCCGGGTTGGCTTCGGGTGGCGCGCCCGGGGCCGGGGCAGAGATCGGCGGCTTGTCCGCTCTCTTGCAGGGTCTGTCGGGCCAGCCGGTGGCGCTCGACCCCCAGCAGTGGACGGCGATCCAGCAGGACTACCTGCGCGAGTTGGGCGAACTCTGGCGCCAGGGCCTGCAGGTACAGCCACCGCGCGACGACCGGCGCTTTGCCAGCGACGCCTGGGCGCGTAACCCGGTCGCGGCCCACGCGGCGGCGCTGTATCTGCTCCATACCCGCACCCTGATGCGCATGGCCGACGCGGTGCAGGCCGATGCCAAGACGCGCGCCCGCATCCGCTTCGCCGTCCAGCAGTGGATCGACGCGAGCGCGCCGAGCAACTTCTGGGCCTACAATGCCGAGGCGCAGCAAAAGGCCATCGAGACGCGCGGCGAGAGCATCGCCCGCGGCGTGCAGAACCTGTTGCACGACCTGCAACAGGGTTACGTCTCAATGACCGACCACAGCGCGTTCGAGGTCGGACGCAACGTCGCTACCACCGAAGGGCAGGTGGTGTTCGAAAACGCGCTGTTTCAGCTCATCGAGTACAAGCCCCTCACGACCAAGGTGTACGAGCGGCCGTTCCTGGTGGTGCCGCCGTGCATCAACAAGTACTACATCCTCGACCTGCAGCCGGACAATTCGTTTCTGCGCTACGCGGTGGAGCAGGGGCATCGCACCTTCGTCATCAGTTGGCGCAACCCGGACGCCACGCTGGCGCAGGCCACGTGGGACGACTACATCGAAGACGCGGTGATTCGCGCCATCGACATCGTGCGCGAGATCGGCAAGGCCGAGACCATCAACGCGCTGGGCTTTTGCGTTGGCGGCACGATGCTTGGCACCGCGCTGGCGGTGCTGGCCGCACGCGGCGAGCGCAAGGTGCAAAGCGCCACGTTCCTGACGACCCTGCTCGACTTTACCGACACGGGCGTGCTCGACGTTTTCATCGACGAGGCGTTCGTGCGCTACCGCGAGCTGCAATTCGCCAACGGCGGGCTGCTGCCCGGGCGGGAACTGGCGACCACGTTCAGCTTTCTGCGGCCCAACGACTTGGTCTGGAACTACGTCGTGGGCAACTACCTCAAGGGCGAGACGCCGCCGCCGTTCGACCTGTTGTACTGGAATAGCGACAGCACCAACCTGCCGGGCAAATGGTACGCCTGGTATCTGCGTCACCTGTATCTGCAAAACGAACTCTGCCAGCCCGGCAAGCTGACCACCTGCGGCCAGCGGCTCGACCTGGGGGCGATCGACGTGCCAGCGTACGTGTACGGCTCGCGCGAGGACCACATCGTGCCCATCGGTGGGGCCTACGCGAGCACGCAGCACCTGGGTGGCCCGGTTCGTTTCGTCATGGGGGCGTCGGGGCACATCGCGGGAGTGATCAATCCCGCGTCCAAAGGCAAGCGCAGTTTCTGGACGGGGCCCGAGGGGCACTTCCCGCCCGCGGTGGACGACTGGATGGCCGCCGCCACCGAGCACAAGGGCAGCTGGTGGACCGATTGGGCGCCCTGGCTGGCGGCGCAGGCTGGTCGGCAGGTCGCGGCTCCCCGCACCTATGGCAACCGACGCTACCGGCCCATCGAGCCCGCGCCCGGGCGCTATGTCAAGGTGCGCGCCGAGGATGCGCTGGCCACGTTGGCCACCGGAGGCTCCACCGTTTGAGGCGGCGCGCGGCGGCTGCCCGCGCCGATTGGGTTTTCAACAGGTCAGAGAAGGAATCCGTCATGCAAGACATCGTCATCGTGGGTGCCGTGCGCACCGCCATCGGCAAATTTGGGGGCACCCTGGCCAAGACGCCCGCCACCGATCTGGGGGCGGTCGTCATCCGTGCCCTGCTGGAGCGCACCGGGGTGCCCGCGGCCCAAGTCGGTGAGGTCATCATGGGCCAGGTGCTGGCGGCGGGTTGCGGGCAGAACCCGGCCCGCCAGGCTGCCATGAAGGCCGGCGTGCCAAAGGAAACACCGGCGCTGACCATCAACGCTGTCTGCGGCTCGGGGCTGAAAGCGGTCATGCTGGCTGCGCAGGCGGTGGCCTGGGGCGATAGCGACATCGTCATCGCGGGGGGGCAGGAGAACATGTCGCTTGCACCGCACGTGCTGATGGGCAGCCGCGAGGGCCAACGCATGGGCGACTGGAAGATGATCGACTCCATGATCGTCGATGGCTTGTGGGACGTCTACAACCAGTACCACATGGGCATCACCGCCGAAAACGTCGCCCGCGCGCACGGCATCACGCGCGAGATGCAGGACGCGCTCGCGCTGGCCAGCCAGCAAAAAGCCGCTGCGGCGCAGGATGCGGGCAAGTTCAAGGACGAGATCGTCCCGGTCAGCATCCCGCAGCGCAAGGGTGATCCGGTGCTGTTCGACACCGACGAATACATCAACCGCAAGACCAGTGCCGAGGCGCTGGCCAGCCTCAAGCCCGCCTTCGACAAAACGGGTAGCGTGACGGCCGGCAACGCCAGTGGCATCAACGATGGGGCTGCGGCCGTCATGGTCATGAGCGCGCGCAAGGCGGCCGAGCTTGGCCTGCCACCGCTGGCGCGCATCGCCAGCTTCGGCACCAGCGGGCTCGATCCCGCCACCATGGGTATGGGGCCGGTGCCGGCGTCGCAAAAGGCGCTGGCGCGCGCCGGTTGGTCGGTAGCCGACGTCGATCTGTTCGAGCTCAACGAGGCATTCGCCGCCCAGGCCTGCGCGGTCAACCTGGGGCTGGGTGTCGATCCGGCCAAGGTGAACGTCAACGGCGGCGCGATCGCCTTGGGGCACCCCATCGGCGCATCGGGTTGCCGCATCCTGGTCACGCTGTTGCATGAGATGCAGCGCCGCAACGCCCGCAAGGGGCTAGCCGCCTTGTGCATCGGCGGCGGCATGGGGGTCTCCCTCTGTGTCGAGCGCTGAGGCGTATCCGTCGCCCCGTTTTTTCATCACACACCCATCACTCAGAGGAGCACACCATGAGCCAACCACGCGTCGCTTACGTCACCGGTGGCATGGGCGGTATCGGCACCGCCATCTGCCAGGCCCTGTACAAGGCCGGCTTCAAGGTCATCGCCGGCTGCGGCCCCACGCGCGACTATCAAAAATGGCTGGACGAACAAAAGGCGTTGGGCTACACCTTCTATGCCAGCGTCGGCAACGTCGCCGATTGGGACTCGACGGTGCAGGCGTTCACCAAAGCCAAGGCGGAGCACGGGCCCATCGACGTGCTGGTCAACAATGCCGGCATCACCCGTGACCGGCTGTTCCTCAAGATGACCAAGGAAGACTGGGACGCGGTCATCAACACCAACCTGACGTCGATGTTCAACGTCACCAAACAGGTGGTGCCCGACATGATCGAGCGGGGGTGGGGCCGCATCATCCAGATCTCCTCCGTCAACGGCGAAAAAGGCCAGGCGGGCCAGACCAACTACTCGGCGGCCAAGGCGGGGATGCACGGCTTCACGATGGCGCTGGCGCAGGAACTGGCCTCCAAGGGCGTGACGGTCAACACCGTCAGCCCCGGCTACATCGCCACCGACATGGTCAAGGCGATTCGCCCCGACGTGCTGGAGAAAATCGTCGCGCAGATCCCGGTCAAGCGCTTGGGTGAGCCGCGCGAGATCGCTTCCATCGTCGCGTGGTTGGCCAGCGACGACGCCGGCTTTGCGACCGGGGCCGACTTCTCGATCAACGGCGGCCTGCACATGGGTTGACGCCCTCGTGGGGTAGCGGCGGGGCGATCGGAGATAATCCGCGCCCCATGAGCGACTTCTTGCCGACCCATCCGCGCTCCCCCTGGCGCCTGTCGGTGGCGCCGATGATGCAGTGGACGGATCGCCACTGCCGTTGGTTTCACCGACAGCTCACGCGGCACACGCGCCTGTACACCGAGATGGTGACCACTGGCGCGCTGCTGCATGGTGATGTTGCGCGGCACTTGGGGTTCGATGAGATCGAGCACCCGGTGGCACTGCAGCTGGGGGGCAACGATCCCCGCGAGTTGGCGTTGGCGGCCCGGATGGGGGAGGTGTGGGGCTACGACGAGATCAACCTCAACTGCGGCTGTCCCAGCCCGCGCGTGCAGCGCGGCGCGTTTGGCGCCTGCCTGATGGAGCACCCGCGCCTGGTGGCCGACGCGGTGCGCGCCATGCGCGACGCGGTGCGCGTGCCCGTCACGGTCAAGCACCGCATCGGCATCGACCGCGTCGAGGACTATGGTTTCGTGCGCGACTTCGTTGGCACCGTGGCCGAGGCAGGTTGTCAGGTATTCATCGTGCACGCGCGCAACGCCTGGCTCGATGGCTTGAGTCCCGCTGAGAACCGCACGGTGCCGCCACTGCGTTATGGGGTGGTGCACCGGCTGAAAGCGGATTTTCCCCATCTCACCATCGTCGTCAACGGGGGGATCACGACGGACGCCCAAATCGCGGAGCAACTGGCGCTGCTCGATGGGGTGATGGTCGGGCGCGAGGCCTACCACCACCCTTGGTGGCTGGCGTCGTGGGATGCCACCTACTTCGGCATTTCGGCGCCCGGCATCGACCGCGATGAGGTCGAGGCGCGCATGGTGGACTACATGGCGCGGGTCGGCCCCCAGTTGCCCGGCGGCTGGTACGCGATTGCCCGCCACATGCTGGGGTTGCGCCATGGGCAGCCGGGTGCGCGACGCTGGCGGCAGGTGTGGAGCGATCACCGTCTCAAACACTTGTCACCGCACGAGGTGGCGCGCCGTGCCCAGGCGGCACTGCGCGGCGCCGTCGTCGCTTGATCAGACCGCAGCCTGCAAGCCGTTGGCAAAGTGCACCCGCACCGCTTGTGCTGCCGCGCTCGCATCGCGCCGGCGCAGCGCATCCAGGATCGCACGGTGCTCGGCCAGCGACTCGGCGATGCGCCCTTGCTTGAACAGCGAGCCGTGGCGGTTGAGTTTCATGACTTTGCGCAAGTCGTTGACGAGCTGCTTGCGCCAGCGGTTTTGCCCCAGGTCCAGCACGCGCATGTGAAACGCTTCGTTGAGCTCGAAGAAGCGCTCGCGCGAACCGCGCTCGGGGTCGGCCGCCGCTTCCAGCTCGGCGTGTAGGCGCTCGAGCTCTTCTAGATCGGCGTCGGTGGCGCGCCAACAGGCGGCTTCGGCGGCGTCGGCCTCCAGTAATGCCAGCAGCTCATAGACCTCGCGCAGGTCCTGCTGCGACACCTCGGTGACGTAGGCGCCGCGGCGCACTTTCATCGTCACCAGCCCTTCGGCGGCCAATACCTTGATCGCCTCGCGCAGCGGGGTACGGCTGATGCCCAGCTCCTCGGCGATCTTGAGCTCGTCGATCCAGGCGCCGGGGGGCAGTTGCCGGCTGAAGATGCGCTGCCGCAGCAACTCAGCCACTTCTTCATACAACGCGCGGGACAGCAGGGGAACGGCGGTCATGGCCGCGATCATACGGCATCAAAGATTCTGCATCAATAATTATGAATGCGCTACACTTCGGCTTTGCCGATGTTTGTGCCACCATGGCGGCCTGATTCGTGCCGCTGACGGCAAGGCGTTCTGCCCTTGCCCGTCATCGATGAGCCGCCGATCCGTCGTCACACGGGGAACCCATGTCCAAGTCCGAATTTCGCACCGCCACCCTGGCCGACTGGGAGGCCGCCGCCCGCCAATCGATCAAGGGTGCCCCGCTCGAGCAGCTCAACTGGGTCACGCCAGAGGGCATCACGGTCAAGCCGCTCTACACCGCGGCGGATATTCGGGATTTGCCCTACACCGACACGCTGCCCGGCTTCGAGCCTTTCATCCGCGGACCCCAGGCGACGATGTATGCCGTGCGGCCGTGGACGATCCGCCAGTACGCCGGCTTTTCGACGGCGGAAGAGTCCAATGCCTTTTACAAAAAGGCGCTGGCCGCCGGGGGCCAGGGGGTCAGCGTGGCCTTCGACTTGGCCACGCACCGAGGGTACGACTCGGACAACCCGCGTGTCGTGGGCGATGTCGGCAAGGCCGGGGTGGCCATCGATAGCGTGGAGGACATGAAAATCCTGTTCGATGGCATCCCGTTGGACAAGGTGAGTGTGAGCATGACCATGAACGGCGCGGTGCTGCCGGTGCTGGCGGGCTACATCGTCGCAGCCGAAGAGCAGGGCGTGCGTCAGGACCAACTGAGCGGCACCATCCAGAACGACATTCTCAAGGAGTTCATGGTCCGCAACACCTACATCTACCCGCCCGAGCCGTCGATGCGCATCATCGGCGACATCATCGAGTACACGGCGCGGCACATGCCCAAGTTCAACTCGATCAGCATCTCGGGCTATCACATGCAGGAGGCGGGTGCCAACCAGGCGCTGGAGCTGGCCTTCACGCTGGCGGACGGCAAGGAGTATGTCAAGACCGCGCTGGCCAAGGGGCTGGACGTCGACGACTTTGCCGGGCGGTTGTCGTTTTTCTGGGCGATCGGGATGAACTTCTACCTCGAGATCGCCAAGATGCGCGCCGCGCGGCTGCTGTGGTGCCGGATCATGAAGGGCTTTGGCGCCAAGAAACCCAAGAGCCTGATGCTGCGCACGCACTGCCAGACCTCGGGCTGGAGCCTGACCGAGCAGGACCCCTACAACAACATCGTGCGCACCACCATCGAGGCGATGGCGGCCGTCTTCGGTGGTACGCAGAGCCTGCACACCAATTCGTTCGATGAGGCGATCGCGCTGCCCACGGAGTTTTCGGCGCGCATCGCGCGCAACACGCAACTCATCTTGCAGGAGGAGACGCACATCACCAACGTCATCGACCCCTGGGGCGGCAGCTACATGATGGAGGCGCTGACGCAGCAGATGGCCGACAAGGCGTGGGCGCTGATCGAAGAGATCGACGCCATGGGAGGCATGACGCGCGCGGTGCAGAGTGGCTGGGCCAAGCTCAAGATCGAAGCCAGTGCCGCCGAAAAGCAAGCCCGCATCGACTCGGGCAAGGACGTCATCGTCGGTGTCAACAAATACCGGCTGGCCAAAGAGGATCCGGTGGAGATCCTCGAGGTGGACAACCTCAAGGTGCGCGAGGCGCAGATCGCCCGCTTGCAGCACATCCGTGCCACGCGTGACAACGCGGCCGTGCAGCGCGCGCTCGACGCGTTGACGGCGTGCGCGCAAAGTGGGCAAGGCAACCTGCTGGCCTTGACGATCGACGCGGTACGCCTGCGTGCCACCGTGGGTGAGGTATCCGATGCGCTGGAGAAGGTCTTTGGGCGCCACCGCGCCGACACACAAAAGGTGACCGGGGTGTACGCTGCCGCTTACGATTCCGCCGAGGGCTGGGAAAAGCTCAAACAGGAAATCGCTGCCTTTGCCGAGCAGTACGGGCGCCGCCCGCGCGTCATGATCGCCAAGCTGGGCCAAGACGGGCACGACCGTGGCGCCAAAGTGGTGGCCACCGCTTACGCCGACCTCGGTTTCGACGTCGATATCGGGCCGCTGTTCCAGACGCCCGAGGAGTGCGCGCGCCAGGCCATCGAAAACGACGTGCACGCGGTGGGGATCTCGACCCTGGCCGCTGGACACAAGACGCTGGTGCCCGCCATCATCGAGGCGCTGCGCCAGCAAGGGGCCGACGACATCATCGTCTTCGTCGGTGGCGTGATTCCGCGGCAGGATTACGAGTTTCTGTATGAGGCGGGGGTCAAGGGCATTTATGGCCCCGGCACGCCCATTCCGGCCAGTGCCAAAGACGTGCTGGAAAAAATCAAGGAAGCGCTGGCGTGAGCGACGCGGCGTGCGCAGCGCCAGCCCAGGTCTGGCTGCAGGGTATCCTGCATGGCGATGGTGCCACGCAGCGGCGTGCCGTTGCCAAGGCGATCACGTTGTTGGAGTCGACCCGCCCCGACCATCGGCGCGAGGCCGACGCGCTGCTCAACGCGCTGCTGCCGCACGCCGGGCGCGCTTTTCGCTTAGGGATCAGCGGCGTGCCCGGGGTGGGCAAGAGCACCTTCATCGAGGCGCTGGGCCTGCACCTGATCGGCCTGGGGCACCGGGTGGCGGTGCTGGCGGTGGACCCAAGCAGCAGCGTCTCGGGCGGCTCCATCCTTGGTGACAAAACGCGCATGGAGCGGCTCTCGACGCACGAGCGCGCCTACATCCGTCCCAGCCCGAGTGGTGGCAACCTCGGCGGTGTCGCCGCCAAGACGCGCGAAGCGATGCTGGTGTGCGAGGCGGCCGGCTACGACGTCGTGATCGTCGAGACGGTAGGCGTGGGGCAGAGCGAAACCGCCGTGGCCGGCATGACCGATATGTTTTGCGTGTTGCAGCTGCCTAACGCCGGTGACGACCTGCAGGCGATCAAAAAGGGCATCATGGAGCTGGCCGATTTGGTCGTGATCAACAAGGCCGACCTCGACGCCGATGCCGCGACCCGCGCCCAGGCGCAGATCACGTCGGCGCTGCGCCTGCTTGGCCTGCACGGCCGACCCGACACCGCGCACCACGACGAGGCGCTGTGGCATCCGCGCGTCATCCAGCTCAGTGCCCTGTCGGGGCAGGGTGTGGCCGAGTTTTGGCGACTCGTCAGCGAATTCCGGCACCTGCAGCAGGCCAACGGCCGATGGCAGGTGCGCCGCCAGCAGCAGGCCAAAGCGTGGATGTGGGAGCGCATCGACAGTGGTCTGCGAGAGGCTTTTGCCCAACACCCGGCCGTCCAGGACCGCCTGCCTGCGCTCACCGCCGAGGTGTTGGCCGGACGCGTGGTGGCGTCGGTGGCGGCGCGGCAGTTGTTGCAGGCGTTTGCGATACCGTGCGTGACAGATACCGGAGCGCGTGCATGCTGAGCGTGGAATCGGTGCAGCGCATCGAAATGTCACCCGGTTGGCGGCGCCATCGCGTCGAGATCCTCGACGTGGCCGAGGGGCGGGTCGTGGTCAAGGGGCAGCGCCCACCGCGGTCGGCGGCACGCTTTTGGCTGATGTCCTCGCTGGCGCGTGTTGTGCGCCACCCGCTACTGCGCCCCGTACCGGCGCCGGGCGGTGCCGCTGCGCAAGCGACCGAGCTGCGGCGACTGCAGGCGCTGGCCCGCAGCGGGGTGCCCGTGCCTGCGGTGCTGCATCAAGCACCAGACTTCATCGTG
Organism: Tepidimonas sp. HKU78; assembly: GCF_049860815.1. Classification (NCBI taxonomy): domain Bacteria; kingdom Pseudomonadati; phylum Pseudomonadota; class Betaproteobacteria; order Burkholderiales; genus Tepidimonas; species Tepidimonas sp. HKU78. The sequence goes on along the minus strand of NZ_CP187547.1, from coordinate 2,093,985 downwards.
TTGTCGCATGTGGACGGTGTGCCGTTGAGCGCCCTGTTGACCGACACGCCGGAGGTGGCGCTGCCGGCGTTTGAACGTGGCCTGCGCGGCCTGGCGCAGGTTCATGCTGCGGGTCAGTACCTGAGCCAGGCGTTCGCGCGCAACATGTTGCTGTCCGATCCAGGGGTGGTCTATCTGGATTTCGAGGACGATCCGCTGGAGGTCATGTCACTGGCGGATGCCCAGGCCCGGGATTGGCTGGCCTACCTGTCGGGTCCCGGATGATTGGTTGCTGCATAATCGACGAGGCCTGCTGATGGGCCGCGAGGTGCTGCGGGCCGTGCTGGCAAGATCATCCGTCCGGGAGGCGTAGCATGCTGATCACCTTGCACAAGAATGCCACCACCACGCCGGCCGTGCGCGCGGCCATCCAGCAGTCCTCGGCCAGCGACTACGAGCTGGCCCGGCAATACGGCGTGAGCCGCCAGACGATCCGGCGCTGGCGCAAGCGCGACAGCGTGTTTGACGCCAGCCACACCCCGCACCGGCTGCAGACCACGCTCAATGCCGCGCAGGAAGAGTTGGTGATCTATCTGCGCACGCAGCTGAGGCTGTCGCTGGACGATCTGCTGGCGGTGGTGCGTGAATTCATCGAACCTGGCATGAGCCGCTCGGCGCTGGACCGGCTGCTGCGCCGACGAGGCCATTCGCGCCTGCCGGCCCCGGAGGTCCCTGCGCGCGCGTCCAAGCCCTTCAAGGCCTATGAGCCGGGCTATGTGCACCTGGACGTGAAGTACCTGCCGCAGATGGCCGATGAGACGGCCCGGCGCTACGTCTTCGTGGCCATCGACCGGGCCACGCGTTGGGTGTTCATCGCCATCAAGAGCCACAAGACGGCCGCAGCGGCCAAATCCTTCCTCAACGCGCTGCACAAGGCCGCGCCGTTCAAGATCCACACCCTGCTCACCGACAACGGCCGTGAGTTCACCGACCGCCAGTTCGGCTCCAAAGCCAAGGACGCCTCGGGGCAGCATGCGTTCGACGCCCTGTGCGAAGCCCTGGGCATCGAGCATCGCTTGACCCGGCCGAAGTCGCCGCAGACCAACGGCATGGTCGAGCGATTCAACGGGCGCCTTGAGCAGGTGCTGCGCTCGCACCACTTCAACAGCGCCCAGGACCTGGCCACCACGCTGCACCGCTACGTGTGGCTGTACAACGAGCACCTGCCCCAGAAGGCTCTGCAGCACCTCACGCCCCTCCAGGCCATGAAACGATGGCGCAGCTCCCATCCGCATCTGTTCTCAAAACAGGTTAGGAATCATCCGGGACCCGACACCTACCTCTTGTCGGCGCTGTGGTGTGTGAACGTGCCACGCGCACAGGTGCTTCAGGCGTGGTCCGAGGTGCAGGCCAGCATCTCGGTGGAGGTGCGCCAACGTATCGGCGGCGCCATCGAACGCTTGGCTTGGTTGCGCCACTTGCCCAATCGCCGCGATCCCTGGGGGCGCGACATCATCAGTCTGCAGGCGCTGGCCGATTTTTTGACGGATTGGCACAGCTCGCACTCCGTTTCATCCTAGGAGCTCATCATGCAAGAGATTCTCGAACAGCTCGAGCGCAAGCGCGCCGCTGCCCGCCAAGGCGGCGGGCAAAAGCGCATCGACGCCCAACACGCCAAGGGCAAGCTCACCGCGCGCGAGCGCATCGAAGTCCTGCTCGACGAAGGCACCTTCGAAGAGTGGGACATGTTCGTCGAGCACCGCTGCACGGACTTCGGCATGGCGGACCAGAAGATTCCGGGTGATGGTGTCGTGACCGGCTACGGCATGATCAACGGGCGGTTGGTGTTCGTCTTCAGCCAGGACTTCACCGTCTTTGGTGGTGCGCTGTCGGAGGCGCATGCCGAGAAGATCTGCAAGATCATGGACCAGGCGATGAAGGTCGGCGCGCCGGTGATCGGTCTCAACGACTCGGGCGGCGCGCGCATCCAGGAGGGTGTGGCGTCGCTGGGGGGCTACGCCGAGGTGTTCCAGCGCAACGTGCTGGCCTCGGGCGTGATTCCACAGATCAGCGTCATCATGGGCCCGTGCGCGGGGGGCGCGGTGTACTCGCCGGCCATGACCGACTTCATCTTCATGGTCAAAGACACGTCGTACATGTTCGTCACCGGCCCCGAAGTGGTCAAGACCGTTACACACGAGGAGGTCACCGCCGAGGAGTTGGGCGGCGCTGGCACGCACACCACGCGCAGTGGCGTGGCCGACCGCGCCTTCGACAACGACGTCGAGGCGCTGTTGATGGTGCGGCGTCTGTTCAACTACCTGCCGCTGTCCAACCGCGAGAAAGCACCCCTGCGCCCCAGTGGCGACCCCGTCGATCGCGCCGAGCTCAGTCTGGACACGCTGGTGCCCGATAACCCCAACAAACCCTACGACATGAAGGAGCTGATCCTCAAGACGGTCGACGACGGCGACTTTTTCGAGATCCAGCCCGACTACGCCAAGAACATCATCGTGGGCTTTGCGCGCATGGATGGGCAGACCGTGGGCATCGTGGCCAACCAGCCGTTGGTGCTGGCAGGCTGTCTGGATATCAAAAGCAGCATCAAGGCGGCGCGCTTCGTGCGCTTTTGCGATGCGTTTCACATCCCGGTCATCACCTTCGTGGACGTGCCGGGCTTCATGCCGGGCACTGCGCAGGAGTACGGCGGCATCATCAAGCATGGGGCCAAGTTGCTCTACGCCTATGCCGAGGCGACCGTGCCCAAGATCACCGTCATCACCCGCAAGGCCTACGGCGGCGCCTACGACGTGATGGCCTCCAAGCACCTGCGCGGTGACGTCAATCTGGCCTGGCCGAATGCCGAGATCGCCGTCATGGGTGCCAAGGGCGCGGTGGAAATCATCTTCCGCGAGGACAAGAAGGACCCGGCCAAGCTGGCCGAGCGTGAGGCGGAGTACAAGCGGCGCTTTGCCAACCCCTTCGTCGCCGCCGAGCGCGGCTACATCGACGACGTCATCCTGCCGCACGAGACGCGCAAGCGTATCTGCCGCTCGCTCGTCATGCTCAAGGACAAGAAGCTCGACAACCCGTGGCGCAAGCACGGCAACATTCCGCTGTGAGGCAAGGGGAGCGCACACCATGTTCAAAAAAATCCTGATTGCCAACCGCGGCGAGATCGCCTGCCGCGTCATCGCTACCGCTCGTAAGATGGGCATCGCCACTGTCGCGGTGTACTCCGAGGCGGATCGTGAAGCCCGCCATGTCCGTCTGGCCGACGAGGCCGTGCTGCTCGGGCCTGCCCCCAGCCGCGAGAGCTACTTGGTCGCCGACAAAATCATTGCCGCGGCCAAGGCCACGGGAGCCGAGGCCATTCACCCTGGCTACGGTTTCCTGTCCGAAAACGAGGAGTTCGCCCGCCGCGTCGAGGAAGAAGGGCTGGCCTTCATCGGCCCGAAGCACCACTCCATCGCCGCCATGGGCGACAAAATCGCCTCCAAAAAACTGGCCAAGGAAGCGGGTGTCAACACCATCCCGGGCTGGAACGACCCGATCGAGACGCCCGAGCAAGCGGTCGAGATCGCGCGTGGCATCGGCTATCCGGTCATGATCAAGGCCAGCGCCGGCGGTGGCGGCAAGGGGCTGCGCGTGGCCTACAACGACAAGGAAGCGTTCGAGGGCTTTACCTCCTGCCGCAACGAGGCGCGCAACAGCTTCGGTGACGACCGCGTCTTCATCGAGAAGTTCGTCGAGGAGCCGCGCCACATCGAAATCCAGGTGCTCGGCGACGCGCACGGCAACGTGCTCTACCTCAACGAGCGCGAATGCTCGATCCAGCGCCGCCACCAAAAGGTGATCGAGGAGGCGCCGTCGCCCTTCATCAGCGATGCCACGCGCCGTGCCATGGGTGAACAGGCCGTGGCGCTAGCCCGCGCCGTGCAGTACCAGAGCGCGGGCACGGTGGAGTTCGTGGTCGGTAAGGACCAGAGCTTCTACTTCCTGGAGATGAACACCCGTCTGCAGGTCGAGCACCCGGTCACCGAGTGCATTACCGGGCTGGATCTGGTCGAGTGGATGATTCGCATCGCGGCCGGTGAGCGCCTGCCGATGACGCAAGCCGACGTCAAGCGCGAGGGTTGGGCGATCGAATGTCGCATCAATGCGGAAGATCCGTTCCGCAACTTTTTGCCTTCCACCGGCAGGCTCGTGCACTTCAAGCCCCCGGTCGAGACGATGTGGCAAGCCGACACCGAGCATCGCTGGGGCGTGCGCGTGGACACCGGCGTGTTCGAGGGCGGCGAAATCCCGATGTACTACGACTCGATGATCGCCAAGCTCATCGTGCACGGCAAAGACCGGGCGGAGGCGATCGACAAGATGCGCGACGCGCTCAACGCCTTCGTCATTCGCGGCATCAGCAGCAACATTCCGTTCCAGGCGGCGTTGCTGGCCCACCCCGACTTCATCGCGGGGCGCTTCCACACGGGTTTCATCGCCCAGCACTATGGCGGCGGCTTTCGCGCCGAGGACGTGCCGCACGAGGACGAAGACTTCCTGATCGCGCTGGCGGCCTTCGTGCGCCGCAAATCGCGCGAGCGTGCGGCCGCCATCAGCGGGCAGCTACCGGGATTTGGCGTGAAAGTCGGCAAGGACTACACCGTCATCCGCTTGGCCGCTGATGGCCAGCATCGCTACGTGCCCGTGCACGTCGATGAGTTCGTGGGGGAAAGTGGTCAGGCCACGGTGCTCGTTGGGCACAAGCGCTATCAGATTCGCTCGCCCTCGCGCCTGAGCGACATCGTGATCACCGGCGAGGTCAACGGACGGCCCTTCACCGCGCAGATCGAGCGCGGTAGCGCCAAAAACCCGCTGGCGCTGGTGGTGCAGCACAACGGCACCCGCATGGAGTGTCTGGTCGTCTCCCCGCGTATGGCCGAGCTGTACCGCTTGATGCCCTACAAGGCGCCGCCGGACATGAGCCGCTACGTGCTGTCGCCCATGCCAGGGTTGCTGGTCGATATCTGCGTGCAGCCTGGTCAGAAAGTGCAGGCGGGCGAGCGCGTCGCCGTCATCGAAGCGATGAAGATGGAAAACGTGCTGTTTGCCAGTGCCGACGGCGTGGTGGCCAAGGTGCTGGCCAGCAAGGGCGAAAGCTTGGTGGTGGATCAACCCATCGTGGAGTTCGAGAAATGAGCCAGCGCCCATTCAAGGTATTGGGCATCCAGCAGATCGCCATCGGCGGCCCGGACAAGGCGCGGCTGCGGCGCCTGTGGGTCGATCTCTTCGGCCTGGAAGTCACCGGCACCTTCGTCAGCGAGCGAGAGAACGTCGACGAAGACATTTGCGCCCTCGGCTCAGGCCCCTTCAAGGTCGAAGTCGACTTGATGCAGCCACTGGACCCCGACAAAAAACCCGCCGTGCACACCACGCCGCTTAACCATGTGGGCCTGTGGGTGGACGACCTGCCCCGGGCGGTGGAGTGGCTGAGCGCGCAGGGCGTGCGCTTTGCGCCGGGCGGCATCCGCAAGGGGGCGGCGGGTTACGACATTGCCTTCCTGCACCCGAAATCGAACGACGAGTTCCCGATCGCGGGAGAGGGGGTGCTGATCGAGCTGGTGCAGGCACCGCCCGAAGTGATCCAGGCGCTGGGCTGACGTGGTACAAGGTAACGCCGACTGGCAGGCCCGCAGCCAGGCCAGCGTGTGGCACCCCTGCACGCAAATGCAACGCGCGGCCGTGGTGCCGCCGCTGCCCATCGCCCGCGCCCATGGCCCCTGGTTGTACGACCAGGAGGGCAACCGCTACTTCGACGCCAACAGCAGCTGGTGGGTCAACCTGTTCGGTCATGCCGACGAGGGCATCGTCAACGCGCTCAAGCAGCAACTGGACGTATTGCCCCACGTGATGCTGGCCGGGTGCACCCACGCGCCCGCCATTGAACTGGCCGAACGGCTGTCGGCCCGCACGGGTGGCGTGCTGGGCCACGCCTTCTACGCCAGCGACGGTGCGTCCGCCGTGGAAATCGCGCTCAAGATGAGCTTCCACCACTGGCGCAACGTGGGGCAGGGCGGCAAGCGCGAATTCATCTGCGTGCGCCAGGGTTACCACGGCGAAACGCTGGGCGCCCTGGCCGTCACGGACGTGCCCGTCTTCCGCGACGCCTACGACCCGCTGCTGATGCGCTCGCACCAGGTAGCTTCGCCCGACGACCGCCAGGCCGCTGAAGGCGAGGACGCTGCGGCTGTGGCCCAACGCGCCGCTGCCGATCTGGAGGCGCTGCTGGCCGAACGCCACGCGCACATCGCCGCCGTCATCGTGGAGCCGCTGGTGCAATGCGCCGCAGGCATGGCCATGCACCATGCGTCCTACCTGCAACGGGTGCGCGCGCTGTGCGACCGGTACAGCGTGCACCTCATAGCCGACGAGATTGCCGTGGGCTGTGGCCGCACGGGCACCTTCTTCGCCTGCGAACAGGCGGGCATCTGGCCCGATTTCGTGTGCCTGTCCAAGGGCATCACTGGCGGTTTTCTGCCGTTGTCGCTGGTGTTGTGCCGCGATGCCATCTACCGCGCCTTCCTGTCAGATGACGTGGCGCGCGGCTTCCTGCACTCGCATTCCTACACCGGCAACGCGCTGGCCTGCCGGGCGGCGCTGGCCGTGCTCGACCGTTTCGACACCCAGGACGTGCTGGGCCGCAACGCCCAACAAGCGGCCTTGCTCGACCAGGCGCTGGCACCGCTGATGGCATACCCCGGGGTGGAGCACCCGCGCCGCCGTGGCATGATCTGGGCCTTTGACGTCAAGGCAGAGCTTGCCCAGGGCCGCTTTGCCGAGGCGTTTCACCTGGCGGGTCGCCGCCACGAACTGCTGGTTCGCCCCATTGGGCGCACCGTGTACCTGATGCCCCCCTACGTGCTCGACGGGGACCTCTCGCGCTGGTTGTCCGAGCGCTTGCAGGCCACCCTGCACGACACGTTGCAACAGCCCGATGCTGATCGAACACATCAACCGTCAACTGCTTGACATCGACGCTGCCGCCCTGCGCAGGCGCCGCAGGGTGGGTGCGTCGCCGTGCGGCCCGCACCAGCAATGGCAAGGCGGTGGCAGCATGCTCGCCTTCTGCAGCAACGACTACCTTGGTCTGGCCAACCATCCGGCCCTGACCGCAGCGCTGGCCGAAGGCGCCCGCCTGTGGGGCGCGGGCAGCGGCGCGTCGCACCTCGTGAGCGGCCACAGCCAGGCGCATGCCGCGTTGGAATCCACCCTCGCGCAATGGTTGGAACCACACATTCCCGGTGCACGTGCGCTGCTGTTCTGCAGCGGCTACATGGCCAACGTGGCGTTGATGACGGCACTGGGCGACGAGCAGGCCACCATCCTGTCCGACAAGCTCAACCACGCTTCGCTCATCGACGGCGCCTTGCTGGCCCGCGCCAAGCTGTTGCGCTACCCCCATGGGCAGCTCGACGCGCTGGAGCGCCAACTGCGTGCCTGCACCACCCCGGTCAAGCTCATCGTCACCGACGCCGTCTTCAGCATGGATGGCGACGTGGCCGACCTGCCAGCGTTGCTGCGCCTGGCCGAGCAATACGACGCCTGGCTGGTCATTGACGATGCACATGGCTTTGGTGTGCTGGGTGCGCACGGCCACGGCAGCCTGGAACATTTCGGCCTTTGCAGCGAACGCCTGATCTTCATGGGCACGCTCGGCAAGGCCGCCGGGGTGTCGGGCGCCTTCGTGGCCGCGCACCCCGTCATCGTCGAATGGCTGGTGCAGCGCGCCCGACCTTACATCTACACCACGGCCATGCCGCCCGCGTTGGCGCATGCGCTGGGGCATTCACTGGCGCTGATCGAAGGCCCAGAAGGCGTGGAGCGGCGCGGGCGGCTCAACGAGCTGATCACCCAGCTGCGCACCGGTCTGGCTGCCTTGGCAGAGCGCCACCCGGGCCTGTCGCTGCCAGCGTCCTTCACGCCCATTCAACCCCTCATCGTGGGCGACAACGCACGCGCACTGGCACTGGAGGCCGCGCTACAAGCGCGTGGCATCCGTGTGCCCGCCATTCGCCCGCCCACCGTGCCCGTGGGCACGGCACGTTTGCGCCTGACGCTTTCTGCCAGCCACACCGCAGCCGATGTGGACCAACTGCTGGGCGCGCTCACCGAAACCCTGAACGAGGAGCAAACATGAAAGGCTGTTTCGTCACCGGCACCGACACTGAAGTGGGCAAGACCCGCGTCAGTGCCGGGCTGCTGCACCGTGCCGCGCAGGCCGGCCTGCGCGCGGCCGGCTACAAGCCCGTGGCAGCAGGCATGGACAACATCGCCGGGCAATGGGTCAACGAAGACGTGCACACCCTGTGGGCTGCCAGCAATATCGAACTGCAACCTGAAGAGGTGGGCCCTTGCCAGTTGCGCCAACCCTGTGCGCCGCATCTGGCCGCCCAGGCCGAAGGGCGTGTGATCGATCGAGACACGCTGGAGCAAGGCGCCCGCCAACTCGCCCAGCGCGCTGATCTGATCGTGGTGGAAGGTGCGGGCGGCCTGTGTGTGCCGCTAGGCCCCAACTGGGACAGCTCGCACCTCATGTGCGCGCTGAACCTGCCGGTGGTGCTCGTCGTCGGGCTGCGGCTGGGCTGCATCAACCACGCGCTGCTCACGGCAGAGGCCATCGTTGCCCGCCGCCTGCACCTGGCGGGCTGGGTGGGCAACACGCTGGACCCGGCCATGCTGCACTTGCAAGACAACATCCACACCCTCACGCAAGAGTTTGAGCGGCGTTTTCACGTGCCTTGCCTGGGTGTCGTTCCCCATCTGGAAAGCCCAGACGCGGCCTCCGTCGCACCGCATCTTTCTACCGCTGGCCTGCAAACCCTGTTCGGCCTGAAGCAACCCTCTTTTGAAGTGACACCATGACCACCGTCGCACCCATCTCTCTGTCGTCCCTGCGCCGCGCCAACGTGGGCGTGCCCGAAACCCGCTGGACCGTGGCCGCCGTGGAAGCGCTGTACGACCTGCCTTTCATGGACCTGCTGTTCCGCGCCCAGCAGGTGCACCGTGAAAACTTCGATCCCAACGAAGTCCAGCTCTCCACACTGTTGTCCATCAAGACCGGTGGCTGTGCCGAAGACTGCGGCTATTGCCCCCAGTCCTCGCATTTCGACACCGGGCTGCAAGCCAGCAAGATCATGCCGCTGGACGAGGTGCTTGACGCAGCCCGCGCCGCCAAGGAGCAGGGCGCCACGCGCTTCTGCATGGGCGCAGCCTGGCGCAGCCCCAAGGAGCGCGACATGGAACGCGTGGCCGCCATGATCGAAGGCGTTCGCGGCCTGGGCCTGGAAACCTGCATGACGCTGGGCATGCTCGACGGCGACCAGGCCCGCCAGCTCAAGGACGCCGGTTTGGACTACTACAACCACAACCTAGACACCTCGCCAGACCACTACGGCAGCATCATCAGCACCCGCACCTACCAGGACCGGCTCGACACGCTCGACAACGTCCGCCAGGCGGGCATCAACGTGTGTTGTGGCGGCATCGTGGGTATGGGCGAGACGCGCACCCAGCGCGCAGCCCTCATTGCCCAGCTCGCCAACCTCGACCCGTACCCCGAGTCCGTGCCCATCAACAACCTCGTCGCCGTGCCTGGCACCCCGCTGGCCGACGCCGAACCCATCGACCCCTTCGAGTTCGTGCGCACCATCGCTGTGGCGCGCATCACCATGCCCACCACCATGGTGCGCCTGTCGGCAGGCCGCGAACAGATGGACGACGCCCTGCAAGCCCTGTGCTTCGCGGCGGGTGCCAACTCCATCTTCTACGGTGACCGCCTGCTCACCACCACTAACCCCCAGGCCCAGCGTGACCGCCGCCTGTTCGAGCGCCTGGGCCTCAAACCCCTGGGCGAGCGCCCCGAAGTGAAGGGCACCGAGGTAGCGGGCGCCGAAGCATGACACTGGCCGAGGCCGTCACGGCACCGTCGATAGACGAAGCCTTCCTCGACAACCCGTACCCCGCCTACCAGGCGTGGCGCGAAGAGGGCGCCATGCTGTGGAGCGACGAATTCTTTGGCGGCGCGTGGCTGCTCACCCGCCATGCCGATGTTGAGGCGGCCTTGCGCGACCCGGCGCTTTCCGCACAGCGCACGGGCGGCTGGGTCATGGCCGCCGCGCAGCAAGGCCGGGCCGAACTGCGCCCCTTCCAAAGCCTGTTCGCGCGCGCCATGCTCTTTCTGGACGCGCCCGACCATGGCCGTCTGCGCCAGATCCTCATGCCCGCCTTCCGGCCTGATGCCTTGGCCCAGATGCAAGCCTGGATGGACGTTACCGTGGCCGAGCGTGTGCTTGCGCTCGATGGCCCGTTCGACTTCATGGCGCAGATAGCGCGGCCGCTGCCCGCGCGCGTCATCGGCCGTTTGATGAACGTGGACCCAGCGCTGGACGCCACCTTCATGCGCTGGTGCGACGACATCGCGGTATTCATTGGCGCTGCGCAGCCTGAGCATGCCCAGCTGCTGCGTGCCCAGCGCAGGCTGCTGGAGATGACCGCGTACTTCGAGCGCGAACTGTTGCCCTGGCGCCGCCAGCACCTGGGCGACGACCTGGTGAGCCGCCTGTTGCAAGCTGAAGCGCAGGGGCAGATCGAATCCAGCCTGGAACTGCTGGCCCAGTGCGCCATGCTGCTGTTCGCCGGGTATGAAACCACCCGCAACCTGCTGGGCAACGGCCTACACGCCTTGCTCTCGCACCCCGGCCAATGGCGCCTGCTTTGCCAGCAACCAGAACTGGCGGGCAACGCCGTGCGTGAATTGCTGCGCTTCGACAGCCCCGTGCAGTGGACCGGCCGCCGTGCCACCCGCGCCATGACGCTGTGCGGCCAAGCCGTTCAGCGGGGCGACCTGATCCTGCCGTTGATCGGCTCCGCCAACCGCGACTCTGCCCGCCACAGCAACCCTGACGCCCTGCAAATCGACCGCGCCAACCCTGGCGCCCTGTCGTTCGGCAGCGGTGCGCACATCTGCATAGGGGCTGCGCTCACGCAAATGGAAACGCAAGCCGTGTTGCGCGCGCTGGCCGTGCACAAGCCCGGGCTGCAACTCGATGGGGTGCCGCTGCGCAACCGCAACCCGCTTTACCGGGGGCTGGCCGCGCTGCCTTTGCGCGTGGCCTGACGCAGCCCAAGCGCCCGAATCGGCTCGGGCGCGCCACAAATGGTTTAGCTCTTGGCCTGCCGCGCCGCACGCGCACGGGCCAGGGCTGCTTCGATCACGGCGCGTTTCTTGTCCAGCATGGCCGGATCGGTGTGCTTGGAATGTTCTTCCAGGTTGGCCAGTTTGTCCTGGGCCTTCTTGTCCTGCCGGTCCTGGTGTTCGGCAGCGTCGCGCTGGGTGCGCTGCAAGTGCCACTGGTAGCGTGAACGCGCCAAGTCCGCTTGCTTGGGCGACCACGCTGCCCAGCCCGTGGCCGCGCCGCTCACGTTCTCCAGGCTGATGCAGTCCACAGGGCACACGGGAATGCACAGCTCGCAACCCGTGCAATAGGGCTCGATCACGGTGTGCATGCGCTTGTTGGTGCCCACGATCGCATCGGTTGGGCAGGCCTTGATGCAGAGCGTACAGCCGATGCACCAGTCCTCATCGATGACCGCGACCCCCAATGGCCCTTCGCTTCCGCACGACGGGTCCAGCGGCTTGGGTGCGCGCCCCGTCAGACGGGCCAAGCGGGCGACGCCCTCTTGACCGCCGGGTGGGCACCGATTGATGTCCGCCTCACCGCTGGCGATGGCCTGCGCATAGTGGCGGCAGTCCGGGTAGCCGCAGCGCGTGCATTGCGTTTGTGGCAGCGCGTCGTCGATGCGGTCGACCCACGCGACGGGGGCGGGGTCAGCCACCGGCGCCCCCGGCTTCATGCGTCTGGCAGCGCCTTGCGGTGGCGGCTGCGCGTCTCGGCGGCGTCGTCACGCCGGATGGCGGCGGCCATCAGGTCCGCTTCGGCCCGAACCGCTGCTAGATCGGCCCCACCACTGCTGGGTTGGTGCGCCAGGATGAAATCGCGCACTACCGGGTAGACCTTCTCGCGCCAGCGTCGGCCGCTGAAGATGCCGTAGTGCCCGGCGCCCTCGACTTCGAAGTGCGCGCGCTGCGACGCGGCGATACCGGTGCACAAGTCGTGCGCCGCGCGCGTCTGCCCGCTGCCGGAGATGTCGTCCAGCTCGCCTTCGACCGTCAGCAGCCCCGTGTTCCGGATGTCCTGCGGGCGCACCCGCTCCAGCGTGCCATCGGGTGCGCGCACGTCCCAGGTGCCGTGCACCAGCTTGAACTCCTGGAACACCGTGCGGATGGTCTCCAGGTAGTAGTTCGCGTCCATGTCCAGCACCGCGTTGTACTCGTCGTAGAACTGGCGGTGCGCCTCGGCGCTTTCGTTGTCACCCTGGATCAGATGCTGGAAGTAGTCGTAGTGGCTGTTGACGTGGCGGTCCGGGTTCATGGCGATGAAGCCAGCGTGCTGCAAAAAGCCCGGGTACACGCGCCGTCCTTCACCGGGAAACCCTGGCGGCACGCGGTAGATGACGTTGTTTTCGAACCACTCGTAGCTGCGCTGCACGGCCAGATTGTTGACTGCCGTGGGCGAGCGTCGGGCGTCGATCGGCCCGCCCATCATCGTCATGGACAAGGGGGTTTTTTCGCCGCGGCTGGCCATCAGCGACACCGCCGCCAGCACCGGCACCGTCGGCTGGCACACGCTCATGACGTGGCACTGGCCATAGGTCTTTTGCAGGTAACGAATGAACTCCTGCACGTAGTTGACGTAGTCGTCGAGGTGGAAATCCCCCTGCGACAGCGGGACCATGCGCGCATTTTTCCAGTCCGTGATGTAGACCTTGTGGTCGCGCAGCATGGTGCGCACCGTGTCGCGCAGCAGCGTGGCGTAGTGACCCGACAGCGGGGCCACGATCAACACCACCGGCTGCTCTTTCAGACGCAGCAGGGTTTGCGGGTCGTCGGCGTAGCGTTTGAAACGTCGCAACTCGCAAAACGGCTTTTCGATCTCCACCCGCTCATGGATGGCGACGTGCACGCCGTCGATGTCGATGTGACGGATGCCGAACTCGGGCTTTTCGTAGTCTTTGCCCAGACGGTGCAGCAGGTCGTAGCCTGCAGCGATGCGTTGCGAAAACGGCGTCTGCGCCAGCGGAGAGCTGGGGTTGGCGAACAGCTTGGCTGCCACCTGCGCGAAGTCGGAGAAAGGCTCCATCAGGGCGCGCTGGGCTTCGTAGAGGTGATACAGCATGGCCGTCGCTCGGAATTGTTGCGGTGCAGCAAATATAACAGGAAGTGCCTCCGCCTGCCATACGGCTCATCCCCGATGGCGGGTCACATCGGGGACAGCCGTCGGCGCGACTTGGTGGGTCAGAGCACCGCCGCGATCGACTGGCAGACGTGGTCGATGTTGCGGCTGTTGAGCGCGGCCACGCACATGCGGCCGGTGTCCGTGCCGTAGACGCCAAACTCGGTGCGCAGGCGCACCATTTGCTCCTTGCTCAGGCCGGAGTAGCTGAACATGCCGATCTGCTGCGTGATGAAGGACATGTCCTGCCGCACACCAGCGGCCGCAAGCCCATCGACCAGCCGCTGCCGCATGGCCTTGATGCGGGTGCGCATCTCGCCCAGCTCTTGCTCCCACAGGGCGCGCAGCTCGGGCGTGTTGAGCACCGTGGCCACCACGGCCGCGCCGTGTGTCGGGGGATTGGAGTAGTTGGTGCGTACCACGATCTTGAGCTGCGACAGCACACGCTCGGCTTCGTCTTTGCTCGCGCACACGACCGACAGCGCCCCCACGCGCTCGCCGTAGAGGCTGAAGCTCTTGGAAAACGACGTGGCGACGAAGACATCCAGCCCCGCTGCCACGAACTTGCCCACCACTGCACCGTCTTCTGCGATACCGTGGCCAAAGCCCTGGTATGCCATGTCCAAGAAGGGCACCAATCCGCGCTCACGCACCACGGCGATGACGTCGTCCCACTGGGCGGGCGTCAGGTCGTAGCCCGTGGGGTTGTGGCAGCAGGCGTGCAGCACGACGATGGTGCCAGGCTCGGCGGCGCGAAGGCTCGCCAGCATGCCGTCCAGGTTCACGCCGCGGCGCGCGGCGTCGTAGTAGGCGTAGGTGTCGACCGTGAAGCCGGCATTGGTGAACAGGGCCCGGTGGTTTTCCCAGCTCGGGTCGCTGATGAGCACGCGTGCGCCGGGGTTGAGTTTGTGCAGAAAGTCCGCCCCGATTTTGAGGCCGCCCGTGCCGCCCAGGGCCTGTACCGTGGCCACACGGCCGTCGCGAACCGCCGCGCTGTCGGCGCCAAACACCAAGGCCTTGACCCCGTTGTCGTACGCGGGCATGCCGTCGATGGGCAGGTAGCCGCGCGGCGTCGGCTTTTCCATCAGGCGCTGCTCTGCCGTCTGCACGCAGCGCAGCAGCGGCAGTTTGCCATCGTCGTCGTAGTACACGCCGACACCGAGGTTGACTTTGTTGGGCCGGGGGTCGGCGGCAAACTGTTCGTTCAGACCCAGAATCGGGTCGCGCGGGGCCATTTCGACGGCAGCAAACAGGGACATGACAGCAACACCTGGGTGGTTGGGACAAACCCCTCATTGTATCGGGCAGACGGGCACTGCGCGTGCGTCTGGACCATCGGGGTGTGCCCGTACACTTGCCGCCATCGATCGTTCATTTCGCCAGGAGTGCCCCCTTGAATGCCCCGGTTACTGGCCAGCTCGTCACCTTCGAAGACTCGCCATTCGTGCTGCACCAGCCTTATCCGCCCGCTGGTGACCAGCCGGAGGCGATCGAGCGGTTGGTCGAAGGTGTGCGTGAAGGCGAGGTATTTCAGACCCTGCTGGGGGTGACGGGGTCGGGCAAAACCTTCACCATGGCCAACGTGATCGCCCGCCTGGGGCGCCCGGCCATCGTCTTTGCGCCCAATAAAACTTTGGCTGCACAGCTTTACAGCGAATTTCGCGAGTTCTTTCCGAAGAATGCCGTCGAATACTTTGTCAGCTATTACGATTATTACCAGCCCGAGGCCTACGTTCCCCAGCGCGACCTCTACATCGAGAAAGACAGCGCCATCAACGAGCATATCGAACAGATGCGCCTGTCGTGCACCAAAAGTTTGCTGGAGCGGCGCGACGTGGTCATCGTCGCCACGGTCAGTGCCATCTACGGCATCGGCAAGCCCGAGAACTATCACCGCATGATCCTCACGCTGCGCCGGGGCGACCGCCTGGGACAGCGCGACATCATCGCCCAGTTGGTGCGCATGCAGTACCAGCGCAACGAGCAGGAGTTCGTGCGTGGCAAATTTCGGGTGCGCGGCGACACGATCGACGTCTTCCCGGCCGAACACTCCGAACTGGCGTTGCGCATCGAGCTCTTCGACGACGAGGTCGAGTCGCTGGCGCTGTTCGACCCCCTCACCGGGCACGTGCGGCAAAAGCTGGCGCGCTTTACCATCTACCCCAGCAGTCACTACGTGACGCCGCGCGAACAGGTGCTGCAGGCCGTCGAGAGCATCAAGCTCGAACTCGACGCCCGCCTGAAAGAGTTGGTGGCCGCCGGCAAGCTGCTGGAGGCCCAGCGGCTGGAGCAGCGCACGCGCTTCGACCTGGAGATGCTGGTCGAGGTGGGCCACTGCAAGGGCATCGAAAACTACACCCGGCACCTCTCGGGGGCCGCACCCGGGGAGCCGCCCAGCACGCTGACCGACTATTTGCCGCGCGATGCGCTGATGTTTCTGGACGAGAGCCACGTCATGATCGGCCAGCTCGCCGGGATGTACAACGGCGACCGCGCGCGCAAGCAGACGTTGGTGGACTACGGTTTTCGCCTGCCCAGCGCGCTGGACAACCGGCCGCTGAAGTTCGAGGAGTTCGAGCAGCGCATGCGGCAGGTCATCTTCGTCTCAGCCACGCCGGGCGACTACGAACTGCGCCGCTCCTCGCAGGTGGTGGAGCAGGTGGTGCGACCGACCGGCTTGCTCGACCCGGTGGTCGAGGTGCGGCCGGCCACGCACCAGGTCGACGACGTGCTGCACGAAATCCACCTGCGCGTGCAGCGCAACGAGCGGGTGCTGGTGACCACGCTGACCAAGCGCATGGCCGAGCAGCTCACCGACTACCTAACCGAAAACGGCGTGCGCGTGCGCTACCTGCACTCCGACATCGACACCGTCGAGCGGGTCGAGATCATCCGCGATTTGCGCCTGGGCGCGTTCGATGTGCTGGTGGGCATCAACTTGTTGCGGGAAGGGCTTGATATTCCAGAGGTTTCCCTGGTGGCCATTCTGGACGCGGACAAGGAAGGGTTTTTGCGTGCCGAGCGCAGTCTGATCCAAACCATCGGCCGCGCGGCGCGCAACCTCAATGGCATGGCGATCTTGTACGCGGACACCATCACCGACTCGATGCGCCGCGCCATCGACGAGACCGAGCGCCGCCGCGCCAAGCAACTGGCCTACAACGCCGCGCACGGGGTGACGCCGCGCGGGGTGACCAAGCGCATCAAGGACCTGATCGACGGCGTCATGAGCGACAAGGCGATGGAGGCGGCGCGCCAGGAAGCCGCGGTGCACGCCGCCGAGGCGTGGGTGGAGGAGATGGACGAAAAAGCCTTGGCGCGCGAAATCAAACGGCTGGAAAAGCAAATGCTCGAGCACGCGCGCAACCTGGAGTTCGAAGCGGCGGCGCGGGTGCGCGACCAACTGGCGCGGCTGAAAGATCGGGTGCTGGGCGCGCACGGGACGGAAAACGTCACGCCGCCCACCGTCTGATGGCAGCCTCCCCCGTTTGGGGGAGGCGAAGGCGGCGCCGAATTGTCCACAATGCACGCATGTCGGACATCACGAGGATCTATCTGATCGAGGACGACCGCACCATTCTGCGCTTCGTCGAGAGCGCCCTGCGGCAGCGGCCCCAGTGGCGGCTGGTGGGGTATTCGGATACCTTCGCCCACGCCGAGATGATGGCTCCGCGCAGCCTGGCCGACGTTTTTCTGGTCGACCTCGGACTGCCGGATGGGCGCGGGGAAGATATATTGCGCCTGCTGGCCGAGGTCAAACCCGAGGCCGAGCTGTTGGTCTTGACCGTTTTTGGTGACGAGTCGCGTCTGATTCGCGCCTTGCAGATGGGCGCCACCGGCTATGTGCTCAAGGGCTGCACCGAAGACGAGTTGATCGCGGCGATTGAGCAGATCCGCGAGGGGGGCGCGCCCATCTCGCCGTTGCTGGCGCGCATGCTGCTCAAACAGTTTCGCGCCATCGACAGCGATGCCACGGCCACCAAAGGGCCTGCCCCCGTGCTGTCCGAGCGCGAGACGGACGTGCTGCGCCTGGTGGCGCAAGGCTACGTCAACAAGGAAATCGCGCAACGGCTGGGCATCGGCGTGGCGACGGTGAGTACCCACATTAAAAACCTGTACCGCAAGCTGGCGGTACGCACGCGCGTACAAGTGGTGCGCGCCGCGCAGGCCCGGGGGTTGCTGTGAGTGCCACCACCGGGCAGCCACCTCGCCCGACCGCAGACGCCGCCCAGGGCAGTGTGGCGTGGTGGGTGGGGTTGGTGTTTTTGCTGTTGCTCGGGGCGCTGCACTGGGTGTCGCAGCCGGTGCCTCTGCCGGGGGTCTATCGAATCGCGCACGCACAGGCCAGCTTGCCGCTGGATCCGCACGTGCCCCCGCGGGCCATTGCCCTGCCGCACGTGCTGGATGACGAGAGCCCCGCCTGGCGCGAACGGGTCGATTACCAGCTCGAGTGGCCCGAGGGGCTCGCGTATGCGTCACCCGAGGGTACGCGGTTGGCACTGCTGCTGCCGCGCGTGGGCACGCGGTTTCGGGTCCTGCTCAACGGGCACGAGGTGTTTCAGTTCGGCTGGTACGCCCCCCGGGATCGCACCGTGCTGGCGGCATCGCAGCCGCACCTGGTTGCGTTGCCATCGGCCTTGCTGGCGTCCGGCGCACGCGACAACGTCTTGCGTGTCGAGGTGCAGGGGCGTTTTCTCGAGCGCAGCGGACTGTCGGCCGTGCAGTTGGGGGATCACGACGCACTGATGCAGCGCCACCGCGTGCTGATGCTGTGGCAGTCCACGGGGTCGTGGATCATGGCGGCGCTGTCATTCTTCGTGGGCGGGTTGGCGCTGTTTCTGTGGCGCGCGCTGCGTGAACGGCTGTTCATCCTCATCGCGCTGGCGGCCCTGGCGCATGCGATGCGGACCGTGTTGCTCGCGGTGGTCGAGCCACCCTTGTCGCACGAAATGGTGTTCTTCTGGCACCGCGTCATGTTTGCCGCCTTCGTCGGCTTTTTCATCCTGACGGTGGAGCATCTGTTCGGGCATCGCCTGCGCTGGGTTCGGGTGGGGGCGTGGCTCGCCATTGCCGCAACGCCATTGTGGATCATTTGGGCGCTGTGGACGCAGGATTACGACTATGTTCGCCTCTGGGCGGGGGCGTTGACGGTGTTTGCCGCGCTCGCGCTGCTGGCGGGGGTGGTGGACGTGGCGCGGCGGCGCGCTTATGACGACAACCAAAGGTTGGTGACGCTGGCGGCACTGTTCACGCTGGCCACTGGCGTGCGCGACTTTCTGGTCGTGCAGCTGAACTTTCCCGGCGATGGGGACCTGCGCTGGATGTCGGTGGGAGGCGCCGCCCTGATCCTGACCATGGGGTGGGTGCTGGTCGAGCGTGCCACGGCTTGGGCGCGCACGGTGCACCGGCTCAACGAGACGTTGTCGCAGACCGTGTCGGTGCGCGAAAACGAGCTGCGTGCGGCGTTCATGCAGTTGCAGGCGGCCGAACGTCAGCGCGCCGTCGAGGCCGAGCGCCAGCGCCTGATGCGCGATATGCACGACGGTTTGGGCAGCCAGTTGGTGCAGACGCTCAACCTGGTGCGTAACCCGTCTGCCCAGCTCGACCGAGAGGCGTTGGCCTCCATGTTGCGCCAAGCGCTCGACGAGCTACGGCTGACGTTGGACTCATTCGAGCCCATGGAGGGGGATCTGCCCGCCATTCTGGGCACCTTGCGTCGGCGCCTCGCCCCCGCACTAGAAGGGGTGGGCATCGAGCTGCGCTGGGAGGTGCAAGAAGTCGCCCCCCTGGAGCAGCTCGACGCGCGCGGCGTGCTGCACCTGTTTCGCTGTCTGCAGGAGATTTTTGCCAACGTCGTCAAACACGCCAAAGCCCGCCGCATCACGGTCAGCACCTGGCAGCGCGACGACCAGGTCATCCTCTCGATCGAGGACGACGGGGTGGGCTTGCCGCCCCCAGAGGTGCGCAACAGCACTGGCCGCGGCTTGCGCAACGTCTTGACGCGCGCGGCCAAGATCGGCGCGAGCGTGCGCTTCTACGATGCCCATCCCGGCACCGGAATCGAGTTTGCCTTTGCGGTGCACGCCCGCCCCGCGGAGGTGGATACCGACTGGCTGCAGCCGAGCGCCTGACGCCACCGATCGCCCCGGCTGGCGGTAGGGTCGATTCCCGACCAAAACATTCGGCTTTTGGTATACTCGAGCGAAACAGTCGGGAATGCACGCACATTCCCTCATCCGTCGGGTCTCACCAGGAGTTTGCCATGCGCCTGACCACCAAAGGCCGATTCGCCGTCACGGCGATGATCGATCTGGCACTGCGCCAGGCCAGCGGTCCCGTGACGCTGGCTGCCATCAGCCAGCGTCAGCACATATCGCTGTCCTATTTAGAGCAGTTGTTCGGCAAACTGCGTCGGCACCGCCTCGTGGAGTCCACGCGCGGCCCCGGTGGCGGCTATACGCTCGGGCGCAAGGCGTCCGAAATCACGGTGGCCGACATCATTCTGTCGGTCGATGAGCCGATCGACGCCACCCAGTGCGGTGGCAAGGAAAACTGCCACGGCGACGGCCAGCGTTGCATGACGCACGATTTGTGGGCCGAGCTCAACGACCGTATGGTGGAGTTTTTGCGCTCGGTCACGCTGCAAAAGCTGGTCGATGACCAGCTCGCCAAAGGGGTGGCGGTGGAGCCGCCGCCGTCCATCAAGCGGGCCATCTCGCCCAACCCCGTGGTCAAGCCGCTGCGGGTCAACGCCCCCAACTCCGTGTTTGCGCTGGCCACGGCCGGTGCGAAGTGACCGCGGTTGGCCGAGTAACCGATTTTTGGAGTTTTCCATGAGCAAGACCCCGCACTTTCCCATCTATCTGGACTACAGCGCCACCACCCCGGTGGACCCGCGCGTGGTGGACAAGATGGTGCCCTGGCTGACCGAGCACTTCGGCAACCCCGCCTCGCGCAGCCACGCCTGGGGTTGGGAGGCCGAAAAGGCCGTCGAACACGCCCGCGAGCAGGTGGCCGACTTGATCGGGGCCGATCCGCGCGAGATCGTTTGGACCAGTGGCGCCACCGAATCGAACAACCTCGCCCTCAAGGGGGCGGCGCACTTCTATCAAGGCAAGGGCAAGCACATCATCACCGTCAAGACCGAGCACAAGGCGGTGCTCGACACCTGTCGCCATCTCGAGCGTGAGGGCTTCGAAGTCACGTATCTGGACGTCGATCAGTACGGCTTGCTGGACTTGGACGCGTTTCGGGATGCGATCCGGCCTGACACCATCTTGGCCAGCGTCATGTACGTCAATAACGAAATTGGCGTCATCCAGGACATCGAGGCCATCGGGCGCATCTGCCGCGAAAAGGGTGTGATCTTCCACGTCGATGCGGCCCAGGCCACGGGCAAGCTGCCCATTGACCTGCAGACGTTGCCGGTGGATCTGATGAGCCTGGCCTCGCACAAAACGTACGGCCCCAAGGGCATTGGCGCCTTGTACGTGCGGCGCAAACCGCGCGTGCGGCTGGAGGCACAGATGCACGGCGGCGGGCATGAGCGCGGCCTGCGCTCCGGCACGCTCGCCACCCACCAGTGCGTGGGCATGGGGGAGGCATTCGCCATCGCCAAGGCTGAAATGGCCACCGAGTTGCCCCGCATCCAGCGCCTGCACGATCGGCTCTACGCCGGCCTGAGCCAGATCGAGCAATCTTTCCTCAACGGTCACCCGACCCGGCGTGTGCCGCACAATCTCAACATGAGCTTCAACTTCGTCGAGGGCGAGTCGCTCATCATGGGCATCAAGGGCGTGGCCGTCTCGAGTGGCTCGGCCTGCACCTCGGCCAGCCTCGAGCCCAGCTACGTGTTGCGCGCGCTCGGCCGCAGCGACGAACTCGCCCACAGCAGCCTGCGCATGACCATCGGTCGCTGGACGACCGAGGAGCAAATCGACTACGCCATCGAGGCCATCAAGGCCAACGTCGAGAAACTGCGCGAACTCTCGCCGCTGTGGGAGATGTACAAAGAAGGCATCGACCTCAACAGCATTCAGTGGGCCGCGCACTGAGTCCGCGGTATACCCTCCAGGAGAACACACCATGGCATACAGCGACAAGGTCATCGACCACTACGAACACCCGCGCAACGTCGGTAGCTTCGACAAGAGCGACGACAACGTCGGCACCGGCATGGTGGGCGCGCCCGCCTGCGGTGACGTGATGAAGCTGCAGATCAAGGTCAATCCCGAAACGGGCGTCATCGAGGACGCGCGCTTCAAGACCTATGGCTGCGGCTCGGCCATCGCTTCCAGCTCGCTCGTGACCGAATGGGTCAAGGGCAAGACGCTGGACGAGGCGGTGCAAATCAAGAACAGCCAGATCGCCGAGGAGCTGGCATTGCCGCCGGTGAAGATACACTGTTCGATCCTGGCCGAAGACGCCATCAAGGCGGCGGTCGAGGATTACAAGAAGAAGCACGCCACCACCGCCTGAGCGCGCTTGCCAAACGCCGGGCGTGCCGCGGCGCGCTCTGGCAGCGTTTTTTTCGACCGCATCGAATACCCCATCACGACATGGCCGTCACCATTACCGAAGCCGCCGCGCGGCACGTCTCCAAATACTTGGCCCGTCGGGGCAAAGGGGTGGGCGTGCGCCTGGGGGTCAAGACCACGGGCTGCTCCGGCTTGGCCTACAAGCTGGAGTATGCCGACGACATCTCGCCCGAGGACGTGGTGTTCGAGGCGCACGGGGTCAAGATCCTGGTCGATCCCAAGAGCCTGCCGTACCTCGATGGCACCGAGCTCGATTTCGTGCGCGAGGGGCTCAACGAGGGATTCAAGTTCAACAACCCGAACGAGCGGGATCGCTGTGGCTGTGGCGAGTCGTTCCGTGTCTGAGGCCGCGCCGTCGCTGCACGACGACGACTTCGCACTGTTCGGGCTGCCGCGGCGCTTTGCGCTGGATCGCGCCCAGATCGACGAGCGCTGGAAACAGCTGCAGCGGCTGGCGCACCCGGATCGTTTTGCCCACCAGGCTGCTGCCGCACAGCGCATCGCCATGCAGTGGTCGGTGCGCATCAACGAGGCGTATCAGCGTCTGCGCGACCCCTTGCGGCGTGCCGCCTATTGGTGCGAATTGCAGGGCGTGCCCGTCGATGCCGAGTCCAACACCGCGATGCCGGCGGACTTTCTGATGCAGCAAATGCAATGGCGCGAGGCGCTCGACGAAGCGCAAACGCCAGCGCAGCTCCACCGCTTGCTGCAGGAGGTCGAAGACGAACGCGCGCGGCGTCTGGCCCTGCTGGCCGAAGCCATCGATCAGCGTGGCGATGCACGCGCAGCCGTCAGCCAGGTGCGTGCGCTCATGTTCATCGAGCGGTTTGCCGATGCGCTGCAGGCGCGCTTGGAGTCGGCCTGATGGACGCCGCACCACCGGAATACACCCATGGCTTTATTGCAAATTTCCGAACCGGGCGCGTCGCCCGACCCGCACCAGCGGCGCATTGCCGTCGGTATCGACTTGGGCACCACCCACTCGCTCGTGGCCGCGGTGCGCCACGGCGTGGCCGAATGCCTGCCCGATGCGCAGGGCAGGGTACTGCTGCCGAGCGTCGTCCGCTACCTGCCAGCGGGCAGCCAGCCGTCGCGCCAGATCGGGTACGAGGCGCTGGCGGCCCAGGTCGATGATCCGGCCAACACCATCAGCTCGGTCAAGCGGCTGATGGGGCGCTCGCTGGCCGACCTGCAGGCTCAGGGTGTTGCCGCGCGTCTGCCGTACACGTTGGCCGATGGGCCCGGCGGCATCGTGGTGCGTACCGTCGCCGGCGACAAGACGCCGGTGGAAATCAGCGCGGAGATCTTGGCGACCTTGCGCCAGCGCGCCGAAGACACCTTTGACGCCGACCTGTACGGCGCGGTCATCACCGTGCCGGCGTATTTCGACGATGCTCAGCGCCAGGCCACCAAAGACGCGGCGCGGCTGGCGGGCCTGAACGTGCTGCGCCTGCTCAACGAGCCGACGGCCGCCGCCATCGCCTATGGCCTCGACAACGGCTCCGAGGGACTGTACCTGGTCTATGACCTAGGCGGCGGCACGTTCGACGTGTCGCTGCTGCGCCTGACCCGCGGCGTGTTCGAGGTCGTGGCCACGGGCGGCGACTCGGCCCTGGGCGGCGACGATTACGACCGCGCCCTGGCCGACTGGGCACTGCAGCAGATCGAGCCGGGCAAGGCCCTGGCGGCACTGCCCGCCGGGCAGCGCGCGGCGCTGCTGGCCGAGGCCCGGCGCGCCAAAGAAGCCCTGAGCGCCTGCGCCCAAGGTGAGCGCGTGACCTTGTTGGTGCCCCGTGGGGCTGCCGCGCAGACACTGGCGCTGGGGATGACCGAGTTCGCCGATCTGACCCGTTCGTTGACCGAGCGAACCATGGCGGCCGTGCGCCGCGTCTTGCGCGATGCGCGTGTTGCCCCCGACGAGGTGCAGGGCGTCGTCATGGTGGGGGGCTCGACCCGCATGCCGGTCGTGCGGCAGGCGGTCGCGCAGTTTTTTGGACGCGAGCCCCTGATCGATTTGAACCCCGACGAAGTGGTGGCCATCGGCGCGGCCATCCAGGCCAACCAGCTCGCCGGCAACGACCCGAACGGCGAGCTGCTGCTGCTCGACGTCATCCCGCTGTCGCTGGGCATCGAGACGATGGGCGGGCTGGTCGAGCGCATCGTGCCGCGCAACACGCCGATCCCCACAGCCCGAGCGCAAAATTTCACCACCTACCGCGATGGCCAGACGGCGCTGGCGCTGCATGTGGTGCAAGGCGAGCGTGATCTGGCGCAGGACTGCCGCAGCCTGGCCCGCTTCGAGCTGCGCGGCATCCCGCCGATGGCTGCGGGCGCGGCGCGCATCCGCGTGACGTTTACCGTGGACGCTGACGGTCTGCTGACCGTCAGCGCCCGCGAGCTCACCTCGGGTGTGGAAGCGCACATCGACGTCAAGCCGTCGTACGGCCTCAGCGAAGACCAGATCGCCCGTATGTTGCAAGACAGCTTCGCCACCGCCGAGCAGGACATGCAGACACGCGCGCTGATCGAAGCCCGGGTCGAGGCGGAACGGATGCTCGAGGCCACCCGCAGCGCGCTCGCCGCCGATGGCGATTTGTTGGACGAAGGCGAACGCCAAGCGATCGAGGGCTTGCTGCAAGCCGTCGAGTCGGCCCGCTCCGGCACGGATGCGGGAGCGATCGAGGCCGCCACCAAAGCCTTGGCCAAAGGCACGGAAGACTTCGCTGCCCGTCGCATGAACCGCAGCATCGCCCAGGCCCTGGCGGGCCGGCATGTGGAGAATCTTTGAATGCCCGTCATCACCGTCTTGCCCCATCCCGAGTGCTGCCCGCAGGGCGCCGCCGTCAAGGCGCCCACTGGCACCTCCATTTGTGAGGCGCTGCTCGACAACGACATCCCCATCGAGCATGCGTGCGAGATGAGCTGCGCCTGCACCACCTGCCACGTCGTGGTGCGCCAGGGCTACGAATCCCTCAACGAGCCCAGCGAAGAGGAAGAGGACATGCTCGACAAGGCGTGGGGGCTGGAGCCCCACTCGCGCCTGAGCTGTCAGGCACGCCTGGGCACGCAGGACGTCACGATCGAGATCCCGCGCTACTCCATCAACCACGCCCGCGAGCGGCACTGACCTTGGTGTGACCCATGCGCCAGATCGTGCTCGATACCGAAACGACCGGCCTGTCGCCGCAGGACGGGGACCGCATCATCGAGATCGGCTGCGTCGAGCTGGTCAACCGCCAGCTCACCGGGAACAACCGGCACTTCTACCTCAACCCGGAGCGCGACATCCACGAGGACGCGCTGCGCGTGCACGGCATCACGCTCGAGTTTTTGGCCGACAAGCCACGCTTTGCCGACATCGCGGCCGAGCTGGCCGACTATCTGCAGGGCGCCGAGCTGATCATTCACAACGCCCCGTTCGACCTCGGCTTTCTGGACGCGGAATTCGGCCGCCTGGGGCTCGGGCCGACGCGCCGCCTGGTGCGCGGGGTCATCGACACCCTGGTCATGGCCAAGGAGATGTGGCCGGGCAAACGCAACGGGCTCGATGCCCTGTGCGACCGCCTGGGCGTGGACAATTCCGGCCGTCAGCTGCATGGCGCGCTGCTCGACGCCGAGCTGCTGGCCGACGTGTACATCTACATGACGCGCGGGCAGGAGTCACTTGTCATCGAGGTGCCGATGCCCGGGGCGGGTGGCGATGCGCTGGCACGCCGCGACCTGTCCACCTTTGCCCTGCCGGTGCTGCGCGCCAGCGATGCGGAGTGTGCCGAGCACGAGGCGGTGCTGACTGCGCTGGACAAAGAGTCGAAGGGCCGCACGGTGTGGCGTCGCCTGGAGCCCGCCGCCCAACCGGCCGCGGGTGGCTGAAAAAGTCGGCTATAATCACGCCTATCGACATAACGACCGGGTGATTAGCTCAGCGGTAGAGCACTGCCTTCACACGGCAGGGGTCGTAGGTTCGAACCCTGCATCACCCACCAACCCCCTCTTAAAAGCCAGCCTATGTGCTGGCTTTTTCATGGCGTCTCGCAGACGCCAGTGACGCCACATTCACCGCGCGCCACCGGCGCTCGTGGGGTGCGCGGTCAGTGCGCGCTGGTCTCCAGCCAGTCGCGGCGTGTTTGCAGAAAATCCAAGAAGGTTTTTGCCACCACCGACAACTGCTTGCCACGGGGCCACACCAGATACCAGTGGCGGCGGATTGGAAAGCCCTGCACGTCGAGGATGGCAATTCCTTCTTGGCTGGGGTCGGCGGACAGTGTGCTGCGCGACAGGATGCCCAATCCCAGTCCCCCTGCCACCGCCTGTTTGACCGCCTCGTTGCTGCCGAGCTCCATGCGCACGTCCAAGGACACTTGGCGCTCCCGAAACACGCGCTCCACCGTCAGTCGGGTGCCCGAGCCGCGCTCGCGCAGCACGAATGACTGACCGGCCAGTCCGGTCAGGGGGATATTGCGCTGCCGTGCCAATGGATGGTTGCTGGCCGCCAGGATCACCAGGTGGTTCTCCAGAAACGGGGTGCAGACAATGTTCAAGTCATCGGGCGGTACGCCCATGACGTACAAATCGTCCTGGTTGTGCGCCAGCCGCTCCAGCACACGGTCGCGGTTGACCACCTCGAGGGCCACGTCGATACCGGGATACTGCGCGCAAAACGGCCCCAGCACGCGCGGCATGAAGTGGGTGGTGGTGGTCACACTCGCGATGCGCAGCCGTCCACGCTTGACCCCCTTGAGCTCGCTGACCGTTTGCTCGAAGCGGCTCCAGCCCTCCAGCCAGTGCGTGCAGGCGGCGTACAAGGCTTCGCCAGCCTCGGTCAGGCTGATGCGCTTGCCGATCTGCTCGATCAGTGGCAGACCCACGGCTTCTTGCAGCAAGCGGATTTGCTTGGATACCGTGGGCTGCGTGACGTGTTGCTCCTGCGCCGCACGCGTGAAACTGCGCAGTCGGGCCACGGCTTCGAAGGTGCGCAGTTGGCGCAGGGTGACGTGTCGCATTCCGGCGGATGGGAGTGGCATGTTTTTGGTCATGTATAGCCTTTCGGCTATGGTACGGACGTCGATAATTCATTAGTGTTTTTGTCGGGTTTTTTCTAGACTCCGCTGCGACACAGCCGCCTGCCCGCACGGGTGGGGCGGTCTGCCCATCCCTCGGAGTGCAACCATGAGCAGCGGACTGTTTCAAAACCTTCTCGATCCCGCCATCTTGTTTTTCGTTTTTGGCGTGGCCGCAGGGCTGATCCGATCCAACCTGGAGATCCCACCTGCGATCGCCAAGTTTTTCTCGCTCTACCTGTTGGTGTCGCTGGGCCTCAAGGGCGGGGCCAGCTTGGCCGCAGGGGGGCTCGATGCCACGGCGATCATGGCGCTGATGGCGGCGGTGATCATGGCGGCTTTGGTTCCGGCGTACAGCTTCGTCATCTTGCGGCGCATCGTCTCGCCTTTCGACGCAGCGGCCGTTGCCGCCACATACGGCTCGGTCAGCGCGGTCACCTTCATCGCCAGCCAGCAATTTCTGACGCAGCAGGGCGTGGCTTTCGGCGGTCACATGACGGTGGCCATGGTTCTGATGGAGTCTCCTGCCATCATCATGGCGGTTTTGCTCGCCAGTGCGGTGCGTACCCGCGCTGCGCATCAGGGGGCAAGCGATGGCCCGCTGCCCGCACTGTCGATGCGCAAAGTTTTGCACGAGGCGTTTACCGACGGGGCGCACCTGTTGCTCATCGGCAGCCTGCTGATCGGCTGGGCCACGGGCGATCGTGGCAAAGAGATCATGGCCCCCTTCACCATCGATATCTTCAAGGGGATTTTGGCCTTTTTCCTGCTGGAGATGGGCTTGCTGGTGGCGCGGCAGCTGCGTGAGTCGCAGGCCCGCTTGAACGGTGGGCTGCTGGCGTTCGCCGCGATCATGCCCCCGGTCAACGCGTGCGTGGCACTGGGCTTGGCGGCCGTGCTCGGCTTGCCTCGGGGCGACGCGACCTTGTTGGCTGCGTTGTCGGCCAGCGCGTCGTACATCGTGGTGCCGGCCATCGTGCGCTATGCAATCCCAGAGGCGCGCCCGGGCATTTACTTCACAATGGCGCTGGCCGTAACGTTCCCGTTCAACATCTTGCTGGGCATCCCGTTGTACTTTGCCCTCTCCGGCTGGATCGTGGGGCAGTGAGTCCCCGATCGGCACGAAATCACCGGAATCCCTCACGTGGAGCCAACCCATGAGACCCTTGGAACACAAAAAACTGTTGACGCTCATTACCTCCGGTGACCTGCAGCGCTTGGTCGTCGAAACACTGCGCGGCTGTGGTGTCGGCGGCTACACCGTCGTTCCGGCGACGGGCGCGGGGTCCAACGGGCTGCAGATGGGTTTTTTCGATTGTGACTCCAACGTCGTGATCTACGTCATCATGTCCGAGGAGCGGCTGCAGCGCACGCTGGAGGAGATCGATCGCCTCATGCGCGGCGGCTACCGCATCAAGGCGCTGGTGTCGGACATCGCCATTCTGCCCCGAAAGCCGCAGGCCAAGGCGTGATCGGATGGTGCGGCAGCAAGGTCGGCTGCCGCACCTTCCGTCGGCGGGGAGGCGGTGTGTGTCAGTCCCGCGCAAGGCGTGACGCCATAATGATGCGCGATTGACAACGCCTCGCGAGGAGACCCCCATGGCCGAGCGCTATGCCGATTTCTATCGCCGGTCGATCGATGACCGGGATGCTTTTTGGGCCGAGCAGGCCCGCCTCATCGACTGGCACCAGCCTTGGTCGCGCGTGTGCAACACCGACCATCCGCCGTTCGTGCGTTGGTTCGAGGGCGGGCTGACCAATCTGTGTCACAACGCGGTGGATCGGCACGTCGCCACCCGCGGTGACCAAAACGCGCTCATCTACGTCTCCACCGAAACCAACACCGAGCGTGTCTATACCTACCGCGAGCTGCAAACCGAGGTGCAGCGCATGGCGGCGATTTTGCAATCGCTGGGGGTGGCCAAGGGTGACCGGGTCTTGATCTACATGCCGATGATCCCGGAAGCGGCGTTTGCGATGCTGGCTTGCGTGCGCATCGGTGCCATCCACTCCGTGGTGTTCGGCGGCTTTGCCAGCCACAGCCTGGCCACGCGCATCGACGACGCGATGCCCAAGGTCATCGTGAGCGCCGATGCCGGCATGCGCGCCGGCAAGGTGGTGCCGTACAAGCACCTGCTCGACGAGGCGATACGCCTGTCGCGCCACCAGCCCGAGCGCGTCTTGATGGTCAACCGGGGGCTGGCGGCGCTGGATCCGGTGGCCGGCCGCGACGTGGACTACGCCGCGCTGCGCGAGCAGCACCGGGATGCGCAGGTGCCTTGTGAGTGGGTGGACAGCACGCACCCCAGCTACATCCTCTACACCAGTGGCACGACGGGCAAGCCCAAGGGCGTGCAGCGGGACACGGGCGGCTACGCGGTGGCGCTGGCCGCCTCCATGCGCCACATCTACATGGCGCAGCCCGGTGAGACCTATTTCTCCACCAGCGACATCGGCTGGGTGGTCGGGCACAGCTACATCATCTATGGGCCGCTGATCAACGGCATGGCCACCATCATGTACGAGGGCACGCCCATCCGGCCCGATGCCGGCATCTGGTGGCGGCTGGTGCAGGACTACCGCGTCTCGATCATGTTTACCGCGCCGACGGCCGCGCGTGTGCTCAAAAAACAGGACCCGGCTTACCTGACACGCTACGACCTGAGCAGCCTGCGCGCCTTGTTCCTGGCGGGTGAACCGCTGGACGAGCCGACGGCCACCTGGATGGCGCAGGCGATCGGCAAACCCGTCATCGACAACTATTGGCAAACCGAGACCGGCTGGCCGATCCTGGCCATCTGCAACGGCGTCGAGCCCGCGCCCACCAAATTCGGCTCGCCGGGGAAAGCGGTCTATGGCTACGACGTGCGTTTGATCGACGAAAACACCGGCGAAGAGATCTCCGAGCCCGACCGCAAGGGCGTGATCGCGGTGCAGTACCCGCTACCGCCGGGCTGCCTGCAGACGGTCTGGGGGGACGATGCGCGCTACGTCAAGACGTATTGGTCCAGCATCCCCGGCCGCCAGATGTACAGCACGTTCGACTGGGGCGTGCGCGACGCGGATGGCTACTACTACATCTTGGGGCGCACCGACGATGTGATCAACGTCGCGGGGCACCGCCTGGGCACGCGCGAGATCGAGGAGAGCATCTCCAGCCACCCCGCCGTCGCCGAGGTGGCCGTCGTTGGGGTGGCCGATGCGCTCAAGGGTCAGGTGGCCATGGCGTTTGCCGTGCTCAAGGACCCGACGCTGGCCGCGACCGAGGCCGACGCGCTGCGGCTCGAGGGCGAGATCATGAAGGTGGTGGACGAACAGCTCGGGGCAGTGGCGCGGCCGGCTCGTGTGCGCTTCGTCTCCCTGTTGCCCAAGACGCGCAGCGGCAAGCTGCTGCGGCGGGCCATCCAGGCGGTGTGTGAGGGGCGGGACCCCGGCGACCTGACCACGTTGGATGATCCCAGCGCCCTGCAGCAGATTCGTGACCTGGTTCAGACGCCAAACACCTGAAAGAGGGCCGGAGTCGGCTGGTTCAGAACCAGCGGCCGCTGAGACGAGGCGTGCCCGCTTGCCTAAGTGTAGGGTTCCGGACGATTGCATAGATCCTTCGCGTCGTGCACTCTTCGTTAGTCGCGCAGTGATGCGAGAGCTGATCGACAACCTCCGGAGCGCTCAACCATGATTATTCGCCTACACAAAAACGCCACCACAACCCCCGCCACCCGCGCCTACATCCAGTCCTCGTCCTTGTCGGTTGCGGCCTTGGCAGCCGAGTTGGGCGTATCCGAAGACACCATCCGCCGCTGGAAGCGTCGGGACTTTGTGGAAGATCGCCCGCATACCGCGCATCGTTTGCAGACGACGCTCACCCCGGCGCAGGAGCTTTTGGTGGTGGAGCTGCGCAAGACCCTCCAGCTACCCCTTGACGATCTGCTGGTGGTCACACGGGAGTTCATCAACCCCCGGGCCTCACGTTCTGGGCTGTATCGTCTGCTCAAGCGCCATGGCCTATCCCAACTGCCCAGTGAAGCCAAGGATGCGCCTGCTTCCAAGCCATTCAAGACCTACATGCCGGGCTACCTGCACATCGACGTCAAGTACCTGCCGCAGATGCCCGACGAACATCAGAGGCGTTATCTCTTCGTCGCCATTGACCGCGCCACCCGTTGGGTCTTCATCCAGATTAAGCCAAACAAGACCGCAGCCGCGGCCAGAAGCTTCCTGAAGGCCTTGCACAAGACCTGCCCGGTCAGAATCACGCACATCCTCACCGACAACGGCAAGGAGTTCACGGATCGCCTCTTCGCCTCAGGCGCGCGCGCACCGTCCGGGAAGCACGAGTTCGATCAGCTCTGCCAGGCCCTTGGCATCGAGCATCGCCTCACCAAGCCCAGACACCCTCAGACCAATGGCATGGTCGAACGCTTCAACGGCCGTATTGCCGAGGTCCTTGCCACCCATCACTTCAACAGCGCCGAGGACCTCGAGACTACCTTGACCCGTTATGTTTGGCTGTACAACCATCATTTACCCCAGAAGGCAATCGGACACATAACACCTCTGGAGGCCTTGAAAAAGTGGTACCCTCAACGCCCCGATCTTTTCATCTTCAAACCACGTAATCGTCCGGGACCTGACACCTAAGGTCTACCACGGCCATTGGGACGCGCATAGGTCATATGCCGGTTTTATCGTGCGTCCAGTAGAAGATAGCTGAATCGCGTGACGCGGGGCGATGTACCGGCGCGTGCGGCCCTGGTCTTTCACGGTGACTTCCACAGTGCACGTGTGCCTGGTCTGATGTTGTTGGTGTTTGTGCGATTCGTGGGTATGATCGAAACGATCCGACCTGTTGCTTCAAGATGCAAACATCGACTGATACAGACGCCACCGTTGACAAAAACCGGGTTTTCGAGCTAGCGGCCGAGCTTTTCGGGATCTTGGCCACGCCGACCCGGCTGCGCATCCTCAACGCCCTGTGCGACAAGGAGAAGTCGGTGTCGGAGCTATTGGCCGAAATCGACACGACGCAGCCCAACCTGTCGCAGCACCTCAATCTGCTGTACCGCGCGGGCGTCTTGGCCAAGCGCAAAGAGGGCACCCAGGTCTACTACCGGGTTCAGAGCGAGCAGGCAGTTGCCCTGTGTCGCACCGTCTGCACGCAGATCGCGATCGAGCTCGATGAGCCGGGGGGTGTGCCGGCCGAGCAGCGGCTGTCACCGCGGCGAACTTGACGATTGCGATACCCGCTGGAGCCGTTGGCGGCGGGAAAAGTTGTCTTTTTTTTGACAGGCCCGCGAGCTTTGGTGGCACAATGCGGCCTGCACAGTTCCTTCCAGTGTCACTGTCGCGTCCGCCAACCGGTTCAGCCGTGTCGCGGAAGGTTGTTCCAACCAGCAAGTCTCCTGCAGGGAGACGGAGGTCAGCGATTCCATGAGCGAGACGACGAGCGTCTACCAGGCCTTCAATGGCAACTCGTACCTCTTTGGCGGCAACGCGCCGTACGTGGAGGAGATGTACGAGAAATACCTCACCGACCCTACCAGCGTGCCCGAATCGTGGCGCGATTACTTCGATGCGCTGCAGCACGTGCCGGCGGTCGATGGCAGCGACGCTCGCGACATCCCGCACATGCCGGTGATCGCGGCGTTTGCCGAGATGGCCAAGCAGGGCGTCGTGCATCCCGTGGCGGCCCAGGGGGCGGATTCCGACATCGCGCGCAAGCGGGTGGCTACCCAGCAGTTGATCGCGGCCTACCGCAACATCGGCGTGCGCTGGGCCAACCTCGATCCGCTCAAGCGCTCCGAGCGCCCCGAGATCCCCGAGCTCGAACCCTCGTTCTACGGCTTCACCGACGCCGACCTCGAAACCACATTCAACGTCTCCAATACCTACTTTGGCAAGGAGACGATGTCGCTGCGCGAGCTGCTCAACGCGCTGCGCGAGACGTACTGCGGCACGATCGGCGCCGAGTACATGTACATCACCGACATGGCGCAAAAGCGCTGGTGGCAGGAAAAGCTCGAGCGCATCCGCAGCAAGCCCAACTTCACCGCCGAACAAAAGAAGCACATCCTGGAAAACCTCACCAAGGCGGAAGGGTTGGAGCGCTACTTGCACACCAAGTACGTCGGGCAAAAGCGCTTCTCACTCGAAGGGGGCGAGAGCTTCATTGCCTCCATGGATGAGCTCATTCAGCAGGCGGGCGCTGCCGGCGTGCAGGAGGTCGTGATCGGCATGGCCCACCGCGGGCGCCTCAACGTCCTGGTCAACGTCATGGGCAAGATGCCCAAGGACTTGTTTGCCGAGTTCGAACACAAGGCGCCCGAAGACCTGCCGGCCGGTGACGTCAAGTACCACCAGGGTTTCAGTTCCGACGTCTCCACACCTGGCGGCCCGGTGCACCTGAGCCTGGCGTTCAACCCGTCGCACCTCGAGATCGTCAACCCCGTGGTCGAGGGATCGGCCCGCGCGCGTATGGACCGGCGCGGCGACAAGCGCGGCGACCAAGTGCTGCCGGTACTCGTGCACGGCGACGCCGCGTTTGCCGGTCAGGGTGTGGTGATGGAGACGCTGGCACTGGCGCAAACGCGCGGCTACTACACCGGCGGCACGGTGCACATCGTCATCAACAACCAGATCGGCTTTACCACTTCGGACCCGCGCGACAGCCGCTCGACGCTGTACTGCACCGACGTCGTCAAGATGATCGAAGCCCCGGTGCTGCACGTCAACGGTGACGATCCGGAGGCCGTGGTGTTGGCGACGCAACTGGCGATCGAATACCGCCAGACGTTCCGCAAGGACGTCGTCATCGACATCGTGTGCTTCCGCAAGCTGGGCCACAACGAGCAAGACACGCCGTCGCTGACCCAGCCGCTGATGTACAAAAAGATCGCGCAGCACCCCGGCACACGCAAGCTCTACGGCGACAAGCTGGTGGCGCAGGGCATCCTGCCGCCGGAAGGGCCGGACGAAATGGTCAAGGCGTACCGTGCCATGCTGGATGAAGGGCGCCGTACCGTGGATCCGGTGCTGACCAACTACAAGAGCAAATACGCGGTGGACTGGACGCCGTTCCTTGGCAAGAAGTGGACCGACGCGGCCGACACTGCCATCCCGTTGTCGGAGTGGAAACGCCTGGCCGAGCGCATTACCACGGTACCGGACAACATCACGCCGCATCAGCTCGTCAAGAAGGTGCTGGCCGACCGCGCCGCCATGGGACGCGGCGAGATCCCCGTCGACTGGGGCATGGGCGAGCATATGGCGTTTGCCTCCCTGGTCGCCAGTGGCTACGGCGTGCGGCTGTCGGGTGAGGACTGCGGCCGCGGTACGTTCACGCACCGCCATGCGGTCATCCACGACCAGAATCGCGAGAAGTGGGACGAAGGGACCTACATCCCGCTGCAAAACGTCGCCGACAACCAGGCACCGTTCGTCGTCATCGACTCCATCCTGTCCGAGGAAGCGGTGCTCGGGTTCGAATACGGCTATGCGTCCAACGACCCGAACACGCTGGTGATTTGGGAGGCGCAGTTCGGTGACTTCGCCAACGGGGCGCAGGTCGTCATCGACCAGTTCATCGCCTCGGGCGAGGTCAAATGGGGCCGCGTCAACGGCATCACACTGTTCCTGCCGCACGGCTAT
The DNA here is from genome assembly GCF_049860815.1 of Tepidimonas sp. HKU78. Taxonomy (NCBI): domain Bacteria; kingdom Pseudomonadati; phylum Pseudomonadota; class Betaproteobacteria; order Burkholderiales; genus Tepidimonas; species Tepidimonas sp. HKU78. Next base: position 2,059,419 of record NZ_CP187547.1, on the reverse strand, counting down.
GAAGGACAGGGGCCCGAGCACAGCTCGGCGCGCATCGAGCGCTTCATGCAGCTGGCTGCCGACACCAATATGCAGATCGTGCAGCCCACCACAGCCAGCCAGATTTTCCACGTGCTGCGCCGGCAAATGGTGCGCAACCTGCGCAAGCCGCTCATCGTCTTCACACCCAAGTCGCTGCTGCGGCACAAGGACGCGGCGTCGCCGTTGTCCGAGTTCACCAAGGGGGGCTTCCAGACCGTCATCCCCGAGCAAAACGCCGACGTGATCAAAAACGCGCAGCGTGTCAAGCGCGTCATCGTCTGCTCGGGCAAGGTGTACTACGACCTGACCAAAAAACGCGAAGAAAAGGGGGCCGACGACGTCGCCATCGTGCGCATCGAGCAGCTCTACCCGTTCCCCCATCGGGCCTTTGCCGCCGAGCTCAAGCGCTTCCCCAACGCCACCGACATCGTGTGGTGCCAGGACGAGCCGCAAAACCAGGGGCCGTGGTTTTTCGTGCAGCACAACATCCACGAAAACATGCTCGACGGCCAGCGCCTGGGCTACGCGGGCCGCGCCGCATCGGCGTCGCCGGCGGTGGGCTACGCGCACCTGCACCAGGAGCAACAAAAGGCATTGGTCGAAGCCGCCTTCGGCCGACTCAAGGGCTTCATCCTGACCAAGTGAGACGTCACGGCGCAATGGCGCGCCCGAGCCGTCGTGGGTGCGCCGGTCCTGTCATCCCCCTTTTCAAGCATTGATCGAGGAAGAACACACCATGGCCATCGTTGATGTGAAAGTGCCGCAGCTGTCGGAGTCGGTTGCGGAGGCCACCCTGTTGCAGTGGAAGAAAAAGGTCGGCGACCTCGTGGCTGCCGACGAGATCCTGATCGAAATCGAGACCGACAAGGTCGTACTGGAAGTGCCGGCGCCCGCTGCCGGTGTGCTGGCCGAAATCGTGGTCGGTGACGGCGGCACGGTCGTGTCGGAGCAAGTGATCGCCCGCGTCGATACCGAGGGCAAGGCAGCCGCCGCGGCACCGGCGGCCGCGCCCGCCGCGACACCGGCCCCGAGCGCAGCGCAGGCGCCGGCTGCCGCCGCGCCTGCCGCGGAGGGCGGTCGTATGGTCGGGGTGGCGATGCCTGCTGCCGCCAAGTTGATGGCCGACCATGGCCTGGCACCGGGCTCTGTGGCCGGCACCGGCAAGGATGGTCGCGTCACCAAGGGTGACGTGCTGGCGGCGGTGGCGGCGCCCAAGCCCGCCGCGGCGGCGGCCCCGGCGGCCGCCATCCCCACGGGGGCGCCCACTCGTGTGCTGCCCCCCGTCAGCGCGCCGGTTGGCTTGCCCGCCGATCTGGCCAACCGGCCCGAACAGCGCGTGCCCATGACGCGTCTGCGCGCCCGCATCGCCGAGCGCCTGCTGCAGTCGCAGGCCACCAACGCCATCCTGACCACCTTCAACGAGGTCAACATGGCGCCGGTCATGGAGCTGCGCAAGAAGTACCAGGAGCGCTTCGAAAAAGAACACGGCGTCAAGCTCGGCTTCATGAGCTTTTTTGTCAAGGCCGCGGTGCACGCGCTCAAGAAGTTCCCCATCCTCAACGCCAGCGTGGACGGCAACGACATCGTCTACCACGGCTACTTCGACATCGGCATCGCGGTGGGTTCGCCGCGCGGTCTGGTCGTGCCCATCCTGCGCAATGCCGACCAGTTGAGCTTTGCCGAGATCGAGAAAAAGATCGCCGACTTTGGCAAGCGCGCGGCAGAAGGCAAGCTGGGCATCGAGGAGATGACCGGCGGGACGTTCTCTATCTCGAACGGCGGTGTGTTCGGCTCCATGTTGTCCACGCCCATCATCAACCCGCCGCAGTCGGCCATCCTGGGCGTGCACGCGACCAAGGAGCGCCCTGTGGTCGAAAATGGCCAGATCGTGATCCGTCCGATCAACTATCTGGCCATGTCGTACGACCACCGCATCATCGACGGGCGCGAGGCCGTGCTGGGCTTGGTGGCAATGAAGGAAGCGCTGGAAGACCCCGCGCGCCTGCTGTTCAACATTTGACGCGACGGAGCAGTGACACATGGCACACGCATTTGACGTCGTCGTCATCGGCGCCGGCCCCGGCGGCTATATCGCCGCCATCCGCGCGGCGCAGCTCGGCTTCAAAGTGGCTTGCATCGACGAATGGAAAAACGCCGCCGGCGGCCCCGCCCCGGGCGGCACTTGTACCAACGTTGGCTGCATCCCTTCCAAGGCACTGCTGCAGTCGTCCGAGCACTTCGAGCACGCGCAGCTCCACTTCGCCGAGCACGGCATCAGTACCGGCCCCGTCAAGATCGACGTGGCCAAGATGATCGCGCGCAAGGATGCGGTCGTGAAGCAAAACAACGACGGCATCCTCTACCTGTTCAAGAAGAACAAGGTTACGTTCTTCCATGGGCGCGGCTCGTTCGTGCGGGCAGTGGAGGGCGGCTACGAAATCGCCGTCAGCGGTGAGCAGACCGAGACTCTGGTGGGCAAGCACGTCGTCGTTGCCACCGGCTCCAGCGCCCGGGCGCTGCCTGGCGTGCCGTTCGATGAGGACAAGATCCTGTCCAACGACGGCGCGCTGCGCCTGGGTGCGGTACCCAAAAAGTTGGCGATCATCGGCTCGGGTGTGATCGGGCTGGAGATGGGCTCGGTCTGGCGCCGCCTGGGGGCTGAGGTCACCATTCTGGAGGGAATGCCCACCTTCCTGGCCGCGGTCGACGAACAGATTGCCAAGGAGGCCAAGAAGGCGTTCGATAAACAGGGCCTCAAGATCGAGCTGGGCGTCAAGGTCGGCGAGGTCAAGACGACCCGCAAGGGGGTCAGCATCGCCTACACCAACGCCAAGGCCGAGGCGGTGACGCTGGAGGCCGACAAGCTCATCGTCTCCATCGGCCGCGTGCCCCATACGGCAGGGCTCAATGCCGAGGCCGTGGGTCTGAAGCTCGACGAGCGCGGCGCCATCGTGGTGGACGGCGAGTGCCGCACCCACCTGCCTGGCGTGTGGGCCGTGGGCGACGTGGTGCGCGGCCCCATGCTGGCGCACAAGGCCGAGGAGGAGGGCGTGGCCGTGGCCGAGCGCATCGCGGGTCAGCACCCCCACGTCAATTTCAACACCATTCCGTGGGTCATCTATACCAGCCCCGAGATTGCCTGGGTGGGACAGACCGAGCAGCAGCTCAAGGCCGCCGGGCGCGCGTACAAGGCGGGTACGTTCCCTTTCCTGGCCAATGGCCGCGCGCGCGCGTTGGGTGACACCACCGGCATGGTCAAGGTGCTGGCCGATGCCACCACGGACGAGATCCTGGGCGTGCACATCGTGGGGCCGATGGCCTCCGAACTGATCGCCGAAGCCGTGGTGGCGATGGAGTTTCGCGCCAGTGCCGAGGATATCGGCCGCATTTGCCACGCCCACCCCTCGCTGTCCGAGGCCACCAAAGAAGCCGCCTTGGCCGTGGACAAGCGCACGCTCAATTTCTGAGCGGGTGGTTCGATGCAGGCACGTGCCGAAGCGCCGGCACCGGACCCCTCGTGGGGGCCGGTGCGGCGCGCCTACGAGGCGGAGCTGGCCGCACGCGGCTACCACAGTGACCCGGCGCAGCTGCGCGCGGTGCAGGCGCTGGAGCGTTGCGCCGCTGAGTGGGCGCACTTCAAGCAGCGGCGCTCGAATGCGCTCAAAAAGCTGATCAACCGCCTGCCGATCCCGCGCGGCGTGTACATGTACGGCGGGGTAGGGCGCGGCAAAAGCTTTTTGATGGACTGCTTCTACAACGCCGTGCCCCTGCGGCGCAAGACGCGGCTGCATTTTCACGAGTTCATGCGGGAGGTGCACCGCGAGCTCACGAATCTGCAGGGCACGGTCGACCCCCTCGACGCGCTGGCTCGGCAGATGTCGGTGCGCTACCGACTCATCTGCTTCGACGAATTTCACGTGGCCGACGTGACCGACGCCATGATCCTGCATCGGCTGCTGGAGGCGCTGCAGAAATACGGCATCGGGATGGTGACGACCAGCAACTTTCATCCGGATGGGTTGTACCCGGACGGCCTGCACCGCGATCGCATCCTGCCGGCCATCGAGCTGCTCAAGCGCACGATGGAGGTGGTCAACGTCGACCACGGCATCGACTATCGGCGCCGCACGCTGGAGCACGTGCGGCTGTACCTGACACCGTTGGGCGAGGCCACCGAGCGCGAAATGGAGGCGACCTTCGAGCAACTGGCCGAGGCGCACGACGAAGACCCCGTGCTGCGCATCGAGGGGCGTGAGATCCGCGCCATTCGCCGCGCGGGGGGCGTTGTGTGGTTCGACTTTCGCACCCTCTGTGGCGGCCCACGCTCACAAAACGATTATCTGGAACTGGCCACCCAGTTTCACACCGTGCTGTTGAGCAATGTGCCGCACATGCCGGTCAACATGGCGTCGGCAGCCCGGCGCTTCACTTGGTTGGTCGACGTGCTCTACGATCGCCGCGTCAAGCTGATCGTTTCGGCGGCCGTGCCGCCGGAGCAGCTCTACACCGAAGGGCCGCTGGCGCACGAGTTTCCGCGTACCGTTTCGCGACTGCACGAAATGCAGTCCCGCGAGTACCTGGCGCTGCAGCGGCGCGAGGTGGATACCCGGCTGACGTGATTTCGGATTCGTGGCGGAGAGAGGGGGATTCGAACCCCCGAGGGGCTGTTAACCCCTACACGCTTTCCAGGCGTGCGACTTAAACCACTCATCCATCTCTCCGTGGCAGCCGCGCATTGTACACCGCGGCTCAGTTGGTCTTGACCGTACCCACCATCTTCATGGCGGAGCCGATCAGGGCCGAGACTTCGGTCATGTTGCTGGGCACGATGAGCGTCGTGTCGGCATCGTGTGCGACGCGGGCGTAGGCCTCGACAGCCTTTTCGGCGACCTTCAGTTGCACCGCTTGCTCACCACCAGGTTGGCGGATGGCCGCCGCCACGCGCTCGATGGCCTGGGCGGTGGCCTCGGCCACCTCGCGGATGGCGGCAGCCTCGCCCTGCGCCTGGTTGATGGCGGCTTGCTTTTCGCCCTCGGACTTGGCGATGAACGCCGCACGTTCGCCCTCGGCCAGGTTGATCTGCTCTTGCCGCTTGCCCTCGGAGGCGGCGATCAGCGCCCTTTTCTCGCGCTCCGCGGTGATCTGCGCCTGCATGGCGCGCAAGATTTCGGCGGGGGGCGTCAGATCCTTGATCTCGTAGCGCAGCACCTTCACGCCCCAGTTCAGCGCGGCTTCGTCGATGGCGTTGACCACCTGGGCGTTGATCATCTCGCGCTCTTCGAAGGTTTTGTCCAGCTCCAGCCGGCCAATGACGCTGCGCAGGGTGGTTTGAGCCAGCTGCGTGATCGCCAGCACGTAGTTGGACGAGCCGTAGCTGGCACGCATGGGGTCGGTGACCTGGAAGTACAGGATGCCGTCTACCTTGAGCTGGGTGTTGTCCTTGGTAATACAGATCTGTTCGGGCACGTCCAGCGGGATTTCCTTGAGGCTGTGTTTGTAGGCGACCTTTTCGATGAACGGGATGACGAAGTTCAAGCCTGGCGCCAGCGTGCGGTCGTAGCGCCCGAGGCGCTCGACGACCCAGGCGGTTTGCTGTGGCACGACCTTGATGGCCTTGGCCACGAAGATCACGGCGATGACGAGTAGGAGGAAAGCGATTTCCATAAAGCCTCCGGTGTGAGAAAAAGTGCCGATGGGGTCAGGCAGGCTCGACGACCAGGCGATTGCCGATGACGGCGGTGATGCGCCAGGCGCCGGGTGATGGTGACGTTCCAGCAGCCGCTTGGGCCACCCAGTCCGCCCCGCGGTAGCGCACGTGGGCAGTGCCATCGGTATTCCAGGCGGGCACGTGGATGATCTGGCCGATGTCGAGCACCACGTTGGGGTCGGACTGTGGCGCGGGGCCCTTGGGGTGGCGGCGGCGCCAGCGCATCCATACTGCCACCGCGCCACCGCCGACGAGTGCCGCCGTCACGAGCTGCCCACTCAAGCCCAAACCGGCATGCGCGGCCAGTGCACCGGCGGCGGCCCCTAGGGCCAACATGAGCAAGAAGAATGTACCGCTGGTCAGCTCGGCCGCGACGGCCACGCCGGCCAGCAGCCACCATACCGTCGAATCTGCCATGATCAGGTCCTTCGCTGCCTCAGTGCGCGGTGAATGAACCCCGAGCGCGTGTTTGGGTTATACAACGCCTGCGTGACGCCGTTCATTATTTTCTCGTGTGGAGTCATCCGCCGCCCACCGGTTGTTCGTACACTTGCGCCCCATGAAATTCCGCTTTCCCATCGTCATCATCGACGAAGACTACCGTTCCGACAACACCTCGGGCTTGGGCATCCGGGCGCTGGCGCAGGCCATCGAGGCCGAGGGCTTCGACGTGGTGGGCGTCACCAGCTACGGCGACCTCAGCCAGTTCGCCCAGCAGCAAAGCCGCGCCAGCGCCTTCATTCTGTCGATCGACGACGAGGAAATCAGCGGCAACCCGGAAGACGACCCGGCGGTGCAGAACCTGCGCGCCTTCATCCAGGAGGTGCGACGCAAGAATGCCGAAGTGCCGATCTACGTGTACGGTGAGACGCGCACCAGCCGCCACTTGCCCAACGACATTTTGCGCGAGCTGCACGGCTTCATCCACATGTTCGAGGATACGCCGGAGTTCGTCGCGCGCCACATCATCCGCGAGGCCAAGGCGTACCTGGAGTACATCCAGCCGCCCTTTTTCAAGGCGTTGCTGGACTATGCCGAAGACGGCTCGTATTCGTGGCACTGTCCTGGGCATTCGGGTGGGGTGGCGTTTCTCAAGACACCCGTGGGTCAGATGTTTCACCAATTCTTTGGTGAAAACATGCTGCGCGCCGACGTCTGCAACGCGGTGGAGGAGCTGGGCCAGCTGCTGGACCACAACGGCGCCATTGGCGAGAGCGAGCGCAACGCCGCGCGTATCTTCAACGCCGACCACTGTTTCTTCGTCACCAACGGCACCAGCACCAGCAACAAGATGGTTTGGCACCACACGGTGGCGCCAGGCGATGTGGTGCTGGTGGACCGCAACTGCCACAAATCCATCCTGCACAGCATCATCATGACCGGGGCCATCCCCGTGTTCCTCAAGCCCACGCGAAATCACTACGGCATCATTGGCCCGATTCCGCGCAGCGAGTTCGAGCCCGACAGCATCCGCGCCAAGATTGCGGCGCACCCCTTGCTGCAAGGCGTGGATCCCGCCAGCGTGCGGCCCAAGATCCTTACGCTGACCCAATCCACCTACGACGGGGTGCTCTACAACACCGAGACCATCAAGCAGCTGCTCGACGGTTACGTGGACAACCTGCACTTCGATGAGGCGTGGCTGCCGCACGCGGCGTTTCACCCGTTTTATGGCACTTTCCACGCCATGGGGCGCAAGCGCGCACGGCCGCAACATTCGGTGGTGTACTCCACGCAGTCCATCCACAAGCTGCTGGCCGGCATCAGCCAGGCGTCACAAGTGTTGGTGCAGGACTCGCAAACGCAGCGCCTGGATCGCCACCTGTTCAACGAGGCGTATCTGATGCATACCTCGACCAGCCCGCAGTACAGCATCATTGCCAGCTGCGACGTGGCCGCCGCGATGATGGAGCCGCCGGGAGGCACGGCGCTGGTGGAGGAGAGCATCGCCGAGTCGCTCGACTTCCGGCGCGCCATGCGCAAGGTGGATGCCGAATTCGGACCTGACGAGTGGTGGTTCCAGGTTTGGGGGCCGGAGGAGCTGGCGGAAGAGGGCATTGGCCGTGCCGATGACTGGGTGCTCAAGCGCACCGATGCCGCCGGCGTGCAGACCGCCGACGGCGAAGATGCCTGGCATGGCTTCGGCGACATGGCGCCGGGCTTCAACATGCTCGACCCCATCAAGGCCACCATCATCACGCCGGGCCTCAACCTCAAGGGCGACTTCGCGCCCACGGGAATCCCGGCCAGCATCGTGACCAAGTTTTTGGCCGAGCACGGCGTGGTGGTGGAAAAGACAGGCCTGTACTCGTTTTTCATCATGTTCACCATCGGCATCACCAAGGGCCGCTGGAACACGCTGCTCACCGCCTTGCAGCAGTTCAAGGACGACTACGACCGCAACCAGCCCATGTGGCGCGTGATGCCGGAGTTCTGCCGCAAGCAGCCCCGCTACGAGCGCATGGGTCTGCGCGACCTGTGCCAGTTCGTGCACGAGATGTACGCCCGCTACGACGTGGCGCGGCTGACCACCGAGATCTACCTGAGCGATCTGACGCCGGCCATGAAGCCCAGTGACGCCTACGCGCAGATCGCGCGCCGCAACACCGAGCGCGTGCCGATCGACGAGCTGGAGGGGCGCATCACCACTGCCCTCATCACGCCGTATCCGCCTGGCATTCCGCTGCTCATCCCGGGTGAAGTGTTCAACCGCCGCATCGTGGACTACCTGAAGTTTTCGCGCGAGTTCAACGAACGCTGCCCGGGGTTCGAGACCGACATCCATGGGCTGGTCATCGAAGAGACGTTCGATGGTGGCAAGCGCTACTTCGCTGACTGTGTTCGGCGCGATGGATGAGGCTGTGGCGAGCGCTGTACCTGGGGCGGGGCGGTTTGCGTTGCGTCAAAAAGCGCGCCACTGCTGGCAGCCTTCGCCGGGAAGGTGCGCTGGGCTCGGTTACAGTTGATCCATCGATCGTTGACCACTGACACAGGAGAGATCATGTTCCCCGAGTACCGCGACCTGATCAGCAAACTCAAGCACCACAACCACCATTTCACGCGTCTGTTCGACAAGCACAACGAGCTGGACGAACGCATCCAGCGCATGGAGCAGGGCATCGAGCCTGCGACGCACGAGCAGATCGAAACGTTGAAGAAAGAGAAGCTGCGCCTCAAGGACGAGCTGTACGACATTTTGCGCAAGGCCGCTGCCGCTGCGGCATGACTGACCGGGGCCGGGTGTGGCCAGCGGTCGCCGTCAGCCGCTGGCCGCTCCACCAATGACCCGCCGCGCCCCGTCGAAACGGGAGCGCCAGTAGCGGTCGTCGAGCCGTTCCAGCCGCACCTGCGCCCCCGTACGTGGGGAATGGATGAAGCGCCCTTGGCCCACGTAGATCCCGACGTGGCTGAACGACTGCCCTTGGGTGTTGAAAAACACCAGGTCGCCGGGTTCCAGCGCGTCGGGCTCGATCGCTTGCGTGGCCTGGGCTTGTTCGACCGAGCGCCGTGGCAGGCGGATGCCCGCGCTCTCCCAAAACGTCACCTGCACGAAGCCGCTGCAGTCCACGCCCTGTTCGAACCCGGTGCCACCCCGCTGGTAGGGGACACCGACATACGCCATCGCATAGACCAGTGCGGCGGAGCGACGGCCCGGCTCGTCATCTCGGCGGAAAACACCCGGGGTCGAGGCATTGGGCGTGCCGCCCTCGGAATCACCGATGGGCTCGCCCACGACCGACGCGGCTGCGGCGGCAGACGGCACCACCCCCCGCGCCGCCAGCAGCTCCATGATAGGATCGCGGGCCTCGGCGACGGGCAGCCAGCCACTGGCCGCGATCAACGCGAGCACGGCCGCCCAGCGCCTGCTGCGTGCCGACGATCGCATACACGGTGCCGAATAACCGCTCGTTCTGGTCATGGCGGTGACATTACGGCCAGATGGTGCGGCTCGTCAATGGCCGCCCACGCATCAGCGAGGAAAACCCCCCATGTTGTTGGATCTACGCGACTGCCAGCTCGTCCTGGTGGACTACCAGCCCCGTTTGATGGCCGCGATCGCCCACGGCGATGACGTGCTGCAGCGGGCTACCGTGCTGGCCCAGCTGGCCCAGTTGCTGGATGTGCCGGTGTGGGGCACAGAGCAGGCCCCCGAGCGCCTGGGGGCGTTGCCCGCCGAGCTGCGCAGCCGCTGCCGGCAGGTGTTTGCCAAAACCGCGTTCGATGCCTGTGACAGCGGCCTGTTGGCGGCGCTGCAGGCGCCCGTGCGCCCCACGGGCAACGCACGCAGCCTGCCCAAACACCTGCAAAAGCCCGCAGTCCCCGCGCGCCAGACGGTCGTGCTGGCCGGTTGTGAGGCGCACGTGTGCTTGCTGCAAACAGCGCTCGGTCTGCTCGAGCACGAGCTGGACGTGTGGGTCGTGACCGATGCCTGTGGGTCGCGTCGGGAGCGGGACCGAGACGCCGCGTTCGACCGGTTGGCCAGCAGTGGGGTGGAGTTGGTGACCGTCGAGATGGTGGGGTTCGAGTGGCTGCGCGACGCGCGCCATTCTCGCTTTCGGGACGTGCTGGCGTTGCTCAAATAAAAATTGCTAATCATGTAACCTTGACCTTGCCCCTGGAAACCGGATCCCTTGCTGAGTGGTTGAATACAGGCAAGGAGAACGGAAGTGACGAAGGCAACGAGAGCGCGCTACACGCTGGAGTTCAAGCTGGAAGCGGTCAGGCTGGTCAAGGCTGGCCAGAGCATGGCGGCGACGGCGAAGATCCTGGGCATTGCGCAACAGACGCTGCACAACTGGATCCGTGCGGACCGAGACGGTCGTCTGGCGGGGGCTGGAAGCAAGCCGGTGAGCCCAGAGCAGATGGAGATCGCCAGGCTGCGCGCGGAGCTGGCGCGGGTCAAGATGGAGCGCGACATCCTGGGAAAAGCGACGGCGTACTTCGCGAAGGAGCGGGGGTGAAGTACGCCTGGATCGAGCGTAACCGCAAGCGCTGGCCCGTGTCGGTGGCGTGCGCAGTTCTGGGGGTGAGCCCCAGTGGGTACCACGACCACCGTGTGCGCCAGGCACGACCACGACGTGGGATCAGCAACGATGCTCTGCTGGTTCATATCCGAGCGATCCATGCCGAAACGCGTGGCGAGTACGGCTGGCCGCGGATCTGGAAGGAACTGCTGGCACGCGGCATTCGGGTGGGTAAGGAGCGCGTTCGCAAGCTCATGAGCCTGCACGGCATCCGCGCCCGAGGCAAGCGCAAGTTCAAGGCTACGACCGACAGCAACCACAAGCTGCCGGTGGCGCCGAACCTTGTGGATCGGCAGTTCAAGCCGGCCACGCCGAACGCCGTGTGGACGAGCGACATCACGTATGTGGCCACCGACGAGGGCTGGCTGTACCTGGCGGTGATCATCGACCTGTTCAGCCGCCAGGTCGTGGGCTGGTCGATGCAGCCGCACATGCGGCGCGAGCTGGTGATTGACGCGTTGCACATGGCCTGGTTCCGCCGCCATCCGCCGCCGGGACTGATATGCCACAGCGATCGCGGCAGCCAATACTGCAGTGCCGACTTCCAGAAGGCGCTGACCGGCTACGGCATGCGCAGCTCGATGAGTCGCAAGGGGAACTGCTGGGACAATGCGCCCACGGAAAGCCTGTGGGGCTCGCTCAAGGTGGGCAGGCTGCACGGCAAACGCTTCAAGACCCGGCGCGACGCCATGGACGAGATCGTCGACTGGCTGACGTTCTACAACCACCGGCGGCTTCATTCGTCGTTGGGCTATGTCAGTCCGATGCAATTCGAACGGGCTTGGCTTGCCGCCCAGAAAAGGCAGGCTGCGTAACGGTCTCAGCTATGGGATCCGGAACTCGCGGGCAAGGTCACCTGGACACCCCGCGCGTGGCGGGCGTCCATTCATTGATGGTGACTATCGTTGGTCATCAATATTTTTATATTTAGGGTTTTCGCGGATGGTCGCCGGGTTTGACATGGATCAAACTATGTCGCGTCGGGTGCGTGTGCGTTGACAGGCTCGCGTTCGAATCGAAGTCGTTCTGTCAGGAGTAATGAAAATGGGTATGCCAACCAACCGACGTGCCGTGCTCAAGACCGGCACAGCGCTGGCGACGCTGGTGTCGCTGGGGATCGTGACGGCCGAGCAGGCGCTGGCGGCCAACCGCGACGCGTTTGCGGCCAAGAGCCTGGCCGATGCGCTCAAGGCCGTGGGTGGGCAGCCGGCCACGAGCGACCAGGTGCAAATCATTTCGCCCGACATCGCCGAAAACGGTGCCGTGGTGCCGGTGGGGGCGGTCAGCAAGATCCCCAACACGAGCGAGATCTACCTGCTGGTGGAGAAGAACCCGACGCCGCTGGCGGCGGCGTTCATGATTCCGGCGGGCACGGAAGCCGACGTGCAGACCCGTCTGAAGATGGGGCAAAGCACCAACGTGCTGGCGGTGGTCAAGGCCGACGGCAAGCTGTACTCGGCGGTCAAGGAAACCAAGGTGACGCTCGGCGGCTGCGGCGGCTGATCGGACACCACGCAAGGACAGACAAGGAGAGCAGACATGGCAGATCCGATGCGCATCCGGGCCAACGAGGCCGGTGGGGTGACGACGGTGCGGGTGCTCATGAGCCACCCGATGGAGCCTGGCACGCGCAAAGACGCGTCGGGCAACTTGGTGCCGGCGCACTACATCACGGACGTGGTGGCCACGCACAACGGCAAAGAAGTGCTCAAGGCGATGTGGAGCGGGGCGGTGTCGCAAAACCCGTTTCTGAGCTTCAAGTTCAAGGGTGGGGCCAAGGGCGACAAGGTCGTCGTCAAGTGGACCGACAACAAGGGCGAGTCGCGCACCGACGAGGCGGCCATCGCCTGAACCGGTTTTATCTCCCCAGGAGTTCATGATGAGAAAACGTTATTGGTTGCTCGCGGTTTTGTCATCGCTAGGCATGAGCGCTGGTGCCCAAGGAATCGATGCTTCCAAGGGCATCGAGGAATACCGCGCCATGCTTCAAGATGGCAACCCCGCCGAGCTGTTCGAGGTCAAGGGCGAGCAACTGTGGAAGCAAAAGCGCGGGCCCAAGAATGCATCGTTGGAGCAATGTGACCTGGGTGTCAGGTCCCGGACGATTACGTGGCACTTTTATGAAAAGTTCCGGTTTTTCTTTGTACCATCTTTTCATGGCCTCGATGGGCGGGACATGTCCCAGGGCTTTCTGGGGGATGTGGTGATTGTACAGCCAGACGTAGCGATGAATCGTTGCCTCCAGCGCTTCGCGGCTGTCGAAGCGATGGGTGGCGAGTACCTCGCTGATGCGCCCATTGAAGCGCTCGACCATGCCGTTCGTCTGCGGGCGGCGCGGTTTGGTCAGCCGATGCTCGATGTCGAGCGCCTGGCACAGTTCATCGAAGGCATGTGCTCCCGTGGGGGTGCGCTCTCCCCGGGTGATGAAGCGGTCGGTGAATTCCTTGCCGTTGTCGGTGAGGATCGTGTGCAGACGAAAGGGGGCCGCCTCGATGAGCGAGCTCAGAAAGCGCCGGGCGTTGGCGGCTGTCTTCTCCGGGTAGATGGCCACGAACACCCAGCGCGTCGCCCGGTCGATGGCCACGAAGAGGTAGCGGCGTTTGTCCTCGTCGGGCATCTGCGGCAGGTACTTCACGTCCAGATGCACGAACCCCGGCTCATAGGACTTGAAGGGTTTGTGCCCAGGCTTTTCCGCTTTGGGCTGCAGGGCCTTGAGCGAACCGACGCCGTGGCGGCGCAGGCAGCGATCCAGGCCAGATCGAGAGACGTTCGGCGTGATGAACTCACGAACCACAGCCAGCAGGTCGTCCAGAGGCAGCATCAAGGTCCTGCGCAGCTCCACCACGACCGCCTCCTGAAACGGGGTCAGGTTCGTCTGCAGACGGTGCGCCGTGTGCGGACGATCTTCGACGTCGGTGCGTTTCTTCCAGCGTCGGATGGTGTCCTCCGACACCCCGAGTTCCCGGGCAAGACGCCTCACCGGCAGGTTCGAGCTTTGGATGTAGCGCCGGGTCGCAGGGGTCGTGGTGGCGTTCTTGTGCAGTCGAACCATCATGACTTTTGCCTCCGTAGCTCCTCGATCAGCTCACGCATCGTCTCGCGACCTATGAATAATGCACGACGTCGCGGATCAATGCAATCGTCCGGGACCTGACACCTGGGCAAGGGCCCCGGGGTCGTCAAGGGTGCCTTCGTCGAGCTGCCACGCTACTTCAAGGATACCGGGCGCGTACAGGACCTGGAGAGCCGCCTGCTGACCTGCATGGAGACGCTGCAGGGCATCGACGTCAAGAAAGAGGTTTCGCAGCGCAGTTTCGGCAAGGGGGAGACGGCCAACGTCGTGGCGCTGGCCACGTGGATCGCGTCCGAGTCGCGTGACATGCGGTTCAACCTGCCGTTCAACACGCAGGCCGAGCGTGACATGTACGAGATCGGCAAGCGGCTGTTCTTCATGCGCGGTGGGCCGCACGATTTTTCGTGCGCCAGCTGCCACAGCGAAGACGGCAAGCGCATCCGCCTGCAGGAGCTGCCCAACCTGACCAAAAACCCCGGCGACGGCGTCGGTTTTGCCGCATGGCCCGCTTACCGCGTCTCCAACGGTCAGATGTGGAGCATGCAGCACCGCCTGAACGACTGCTACCGGCAGCAGCGTTTCCCCGAGCCCTTGTTTGCCAGCGACGTGACCATCGCGTTGGGGGTGTACATGGGCGTCAACGCGAAGGGCGCCAAGTCGATCGCGCCCGCCATTAAGCGCTGAATCGGAGACCTCGACATGAAATTCCATTGGTTGACCTGGGTGGCCCTCGCCGCTGTTGCTCTGGCTGGATGCGGCGCATCGCCGACAGCCGCCGACTATGACCGCATGACGATGGAGGTCGTCAAAAAATCCTTCGTCGAGCGCGGTATCGCCAAGCTCGATCGGCTCGAGCAAGATGAGGCACGGCTGGTGTGCTGGAAGGCCGAGGTCTCGGGCAAGGACCTCGACGAGAAAACCGCCAAAGCCATCGAGGAAGCGGCTCTGAAGTCCGTCATGTGGCCCAGCGATGGCAAGTTTCTGGGTGACTGGAAAGAGGGTGAGAAAATCGCGCAAAGCGGCCGCGGCTTGACGTGGTCCGACGATGAGAAAACGGTCAACGGGGGCAATTGCTACAACTGCCACCAGATCACGAAAGAAGAAATTTCGTACGGCACGTTGGGCCCCAGCTTGTACCAATACGGCAAGCTGCGCGGGGTGACCAACCCGAACGACCCGGCCGCCAAGCCGATCATCGAGTACACCTGGGCCAAGATCTGGAACTCGCGCGCGTTCAACGCCTGCACCAAGATGCCCAGCGCTGGCCACAGGGGCATCCTGAACGAGCAGCAAATCAAGCACGTGATGGCGTTGCTGCTGGATCCGCAGTCGCCCGTCAACAAGTGATTCCGGTTCGCGGCACCCGCCGCGACGGGTCTTGGGGGGAGGCCACTGGCCTCCTTTTTTTATCCCTGTGCCGCCGCTCGCGCCCGCTAAAATCGCCAGCATTCCCACTGCTGAGCACCACACCGCCGTGAATGCCCCCGTTTCTGCCTTGCACTTGTCGACATTCACCGGGGGGGACGCCCTTGGCCACTTTCGAGCGGGACAGTTGCTGGCGCGACTGCAGGGGGTGGACGAGCGCATCGTGGGCATCGCGGCGCGCTTCGTACACCTGGTGGCGACCGACGCCCCGCTGGACGACGCCAGCCGCCAGCGGTGGGCGGCGCTGCTGACGTATGGCGAGCCCTACCGCGGCCCCACGGAGGGTGTGCGCATCGTCGTCACGCCGCGCTTGGGCACGGTCTCGCCCTGGGCGTCCAAGGCCACGGACATCGCGCGCAACTGCGGCCTGAGCGCGCGGCGCGTCGAGCGTGTCGTCGAATATTGGCTCACCCTGCAAGCGCCCGGCTTGGGGGCCTTTCGCAAACGGCCTGCGGCGCTGGATGACGCCCAGTGGCACGCCTGCGCCGCGTTGCTGCACGACCGTATGACGGAGAGCGTGCTGCGCGACCTGGAGCAAGCCCGGGCCCTGTTCGTGCCGTTGGCCCCGCAGCCCTTGCAACGCGTCGATGTGCTCGGCCGCGGACGGGTGGCGCTGCAGGAGGCCAATGTCGCCTGGGGGTTGGCGCTGGCGGACGATGAGATCGATTACCTCGTCGACGCGTTCACACGTCTGGAGCGCAATCCCAGCGATGTGGAACTCATGATGTTCGCGCAGGCCAACAGCGAGCACTGCCGGCACAAGATTTTCAATGCCCAGTTCGTCATCGACGGGGTGGAGCAGCCGCACACGCTGTTTGGCATGATCCGCCACACGCACCAGACGGCGCCGCAGCACACCGTCGTGGCCTATGCGGACAACGCCGCGGTGATGGAAGGGCACACGCTCGAGCGCTTCGTGGCCGTGCCCGATGGCCAGGGCAGTCCTACCTATCGCCGCCGCCAGGCGCAGCACCATATCCTGATGAAGGTGGAGACGCACAACCACCCGACGGCCATTTCGCCGTTTCCAGGTGCAGCCACGGGCGCGGGTGGCGAGATCCGCGACGAGGGGGCCACGGGTCGTGGCGCGCGACCCAAGGCGGGGCTCACGGGGTTTTCGGTGTCGCGCCTGTGGGGTGGCTGGGCCGACGAGCCCGACGGCAAGCCCGCGCACATCGCCAGTCCGTTGCAAATCATGATCGAGGGCCCGCTGGGCGGTGCGGCGTTCAACAACGAGTTCGGTCGCCCCAACCTGCTGGGGTATTTCCGTGCGTACGAGCAGCGTGTCGCGTCAGACGTGGACGTGGTCAATCGCGGCTACCACAAGCCGATCATGATCGCGGGTGGCCTGGGTCAGATCGACGCCGCCCAGACGCACAAGGTGACGTTCCCGGCCGGTACGTTGCTGGTGCAGCTGGGCGGCCCGGGCATGCGTATCGGCATGGGGGGCGGTGCGGCCAGCTCGATGGCCAGCGGCGCCAATGCCGCGGAGCTGGACTTCGATTCGGTGCAGCGCGGCAATCCCGAGATCCAGCGCCGCGCGCAGGAGGTGATCAACCACTGCTGGGCGCTGGGCGCGGACAACCCGATTCTGGCCATCCATGACGTGGGCGCCGGGGGGCTGTCCAACGCGTTCCCGGAGCTGGTCAACGACGCCGGGCGCGGCGCGCGTTTCGACCTGCGCGCGATTCCGCTGGAGGAGTCGGGCCTGGCACCGAAGGAAATCTGGTGCAACGAGAGCCAGGAACGCTACGTGCTGGCCATTGCCCCCGACGCGCTGCCGCGCCTGGCCCAGTTGTGCGAGCGCGAGCGCTGTCCGTACGCCGTGGTCGGCGTCTCTACCGAGGAGCGGCAGCTCGTCGTCGAGGACGGGCAAGCTGCCGATGCACAAGCAGCCCGCCCGGTCGATATGCCGATGGACGTGCTGTTGGGCAAGCCACCGCGCATGCGGCGCGAGGTCACGCGCATCGCGCGCCGTTTCGCCGACTTCGACGGCACAGGGGTGGATCTACAGCAAGCGATCATTGGCGTGCTGGCGCACCCGACGGTGGCGAGCAAGCGGTTTTTGATCACGATCGGGGACCGCACGGTGGGCGGCCTGACGCACCGCGACCAGATGGTGGGGCCGTGGCAAGTGCCAGTGGCGGACTGTGCGGTCACGCTGGCGGACTTCTCGAGCCTGGCTGGCGAAGCGATGGCCATGGGTGAGCGCACGCCGATCGCGGCGCTCGACGCCCCCGCAGCGGGCCGCATGGCCGTGGCGGAGGCGATCACCAACTTGCTGGCCGCACCGATCGAGCTGTCGCGTGTCAAGCTCTCGGCCAACTGGATGG
The DNA here is from genome assembly GCF_049860815.1 of Tepidimonas sp. HKU78. Taxonomy (NCBI): domain Bacteria; kingdom Pseudomonadati; phylum Pseudomonadota; class Betaproteobacteria; order Burkholderiales; genus Tepidimonas; species Tepidimonas sp. HKU78. The sequence continues at coordinate 2,041,836 of NZ_CP187547.1, read as the reverse complement.
CCGCCTGCGGCGAGCCCGGTGAGGACGCGGCGCTGTACGACACGGTCAAGGCGGTGGGGCTGGAGCTGTGCCCGCAGCTGGGCATCGGTATTCCCGTGGGCAAGGACAGCCTGTCGATGCGCACGCAGTGGCGCGGCACGGACGGGCAGACGCACAAGGTGGTGGCGCCAGTCAGTTTGATCGTCAGCGCGTTTGCCACGCTGCCCGACGTGCGCGGCACGCTCACCCCGCAGCTCGACGCGCAAGAAGACACGACGCTGATTTTGATCGACCTCGGCCGAGGTCGCCATCGCATGGGCGGCTCGATCCTGGCGCAGGTGCTGGAGCAACCGGGCGGTGCGGCGCCCGATCTCGATGACCCGCAGGATCTGGTGCGGCTGGTGGCGGCGGTCAACGCCCTGCGCGCCGAAGGCCGCCTGCTGGCTTACCACGACCGCAGCGACGGCGGCTTGCTGGCCTGCGTGGCCGAAATGGCGTTTGCCGGCCACGTGGGCGTGACGCTCAACGTCGATTTGTTGGTCACCGAGGGCGACGGCATTCACGACAGCCGAGCCGACGTGGGCGATGCCAAAAACTGGGCGGCGCAGGTGAGCGCCCGCCGCGACGAACTCACGCTCAAAGGACTGTTCAGCGAGGAGCTGGGCGTGGTGCTGCAGGTGCGCAGCACCGAGCGCGACGCCGTGCTGCAAACCCTGCGCGCGCACGGGCTGTCCGCGTGCAGCCACGTGGTGGGCAAGACCCGTCCCGCCAGCAGCCCCATCGACGCGGGCAAGGGCGAGCTGCAGATCTGGCGCGACGCCCAGTGCATCTTCAGCGCCAAACTGCAAGACCTGCACCAGGTGTGGGACAGCGTGAGCTGGAAGATCTGCCAGTTGCGCGACAACCCGGCCTGCGCCGATGCGGAACACGCCGCCGCTGGGCAGTGCGACGACCCCGGCCTGCACGTGGCGTTGACCTTCGACCCCGCGCAGGACATCGCCGCCCCCTACGTGAACCGGCAGCGTCCGCGCGTGGCCATTTTGCGCGAGCAGGGCGTCAACTCCCACGTCGAGATGGCGTACGCGTTCGACAGCGCCGGCTTCGAGGCGGTGGACGTGCACATGACAGATCTGCTCAGCGGCCGCACGCGCCTGAGCGATTTTCAGGGACTGGTCGCCTGTGGTGGATTCAGCTACGGCGACACGCTGGGGGCAGGCATCGGCTGGGCGCGCTCGATCACGTTCCACCCCAGCCTCGCCGAGCAGTTTCAAGCGTTCTTCCAGCGCGGCGACACCTTTGGTCTGGGCGTGTGCAACGGCTGCCAAATGTTTGCCGAGTTGGCCGCCATCATCCCTGGTGCCGAACATTGGCCGCGTTTTACCACCAACGTCAGCGAGCGCTTCGAGGCGCGCCTGTCGCTGGTGGAAATCACCGACTCCCCCAGCCTGTTCTTCCAAGGCATGGCTGGCAGCCGCCTGCCGATTGCCGTGGCGCACGGCGAAGGCTATGCCAACTTCGGCCAGCGGGGCGATATCGACGCGGTGGCGGTGGCCATGCGCTACGTGGACCACCACGGCCAGCCAACCGAGGCCTACCCGTTCAACCCCAACGGCAGTCCGCGCGGCATCACCGCCGTCACTACGCCCGATGGGCGCTTCACCGCCATGATGCCGCACCCGGAGCGGGTGTTTCGCAATGCGCAAATGAGCTGGACCGACCTGGCCGCCACTGGTGGCATCGCGGCCTTCAGCCCCTGGATGCGCATGTTTCGCAACGCGCGCCGCTGGGTGGGCTAGGTGCGCTCGGTACGCTCATGCGGCCGCGTGCGGTAAAACTGCAGCGGCGCTTCGCTCGCCTGGCGCTCGGCCGCGCGCACGACGTGGCGTTTGATGCGTCCGACGACGTGCATCTCGCACGGTTTGCAGTCGAAGCGCAGCGTGAGCCGCTCGTCGCCATGCACCAGCACCAGCGGCTCGGCGCGGATCGTGCCCTGCACGCCCGTCACCCCCTTGGCTTGCTTGGGGCACAGGCTCAGGCTGTAGCGCACACAGTGCTTGGTGATCATGAGGCTGGCCTCGCCCAGCGTTTCGTGGCTCTCGTAGGCGGCTTCGATCACGCGCACCCCATGGCGGGCGTAGAAATCGCGCGCCTTGTGGTTGTAGACGTTGGCCAGGTAGGTCAGCACGTCTTCGGAGTAGGGCACGGGCGGCTCCACGGCGGGCGCACGCATGGGCCGCGGGCGGGCGGCTTCGCGCCCTGTCATCAGCGCCGCGACGGCCTCGCGCCGCAGGGCGTTGACGCGTGAGGCGGGCAGGAACCAGGGCTGTGGCAGCGCCACGTCCACCGAAACCGGTTCGAACACTGTGTCGCCCAGGCGGCTGAGCCCCTCGACCAGCTTGGCCTCGTTGGCGCGCGCGTCACGCGCAACCTCGAACGGGCCCGCCACGGTGGCGGTGCCGGTGCAGCCGTCGGCGTCGGTCAGGGTCAGCTGCAGGGCGTCGCCCTGCGCGCGCAACTGCACCCACAGCGGGATGCGCCGCTGCGCCGAGGGGCGTTCCAGCAGCCGCACCCAGGCCATGCTGCGGTTGCGGTTGACCGTCGTGCCGGGCCGCAAATCCTTGAGCGTGGCCATCGGATCTTTGGGGAAGACGCGCCAGCGCACACCGCCGTCCGTGCCCGGCCCCCGTCGCTCGACACGGTTGGTTTGCAGGCCAACCAGGTTGTTCTGCAGGTCTAGGTAGCACAGGCCATCGCCATTGGCCAGTTCGGTGCTGGGATCGTGGGTTTCCAGCTCGAGGTGGTCGGCCGCGGTGCGCACCACCCAGCCGATCGGGCGACCGGGATTTTTGGGGCTGTCGAAGGCGCCGATGTCGATCTGGCGTCCGTTGACGAAGTAATCGGTGAAGTCGCGGTTGAAGTTCTGCTCGGGGTCGGGGGTGAAGGTGTAGGTGCAACGGCCGCTGGAGGAGGGCGCCAGATCTGGGCGCTCATCCAGGATGGCATCGAGCAGACGGCGGTAGTGGGCGGTGATGTTCTTCACGTAGCCCATGTCCTTGTAGCGGCCTTCGATCTTGAAGCTGCGCACGCCCGCGTCGATGAGCGCGCGCAGGTTCGCGCTTTGGTTGTTGTCCTTCATGGACAGCACGTGCTTGTCGTGCGCAAGGATGCGGCCTTGCGCGTCGAGCACCTGATAAGGCAGGCGACACGCCTGCGAGCAGTCACCCCGGTTGGCGCTGCGGCCGGTGTGGGCGTGGCTGATGTAGCACTGGCCGCTGTAGGCCACGCACAGCGCGCCGTGCACGAAGAACTCCAGCACCGCTCGCCCCGGCGCGTCGCGCGGGCCCAGCGCGGCGTCCACCGCCGCGATTTGCTCCAGCGTCAGCTCGCGCGCCAGTACCACCTGCGAAAAACCCACGTCCTGCAAAAAACGCGCCTTTTCGGGGGTGCGGATGTCGCATTGCGTGCTGGCGTGCAGCTGGATCGGCGGCAAATCCAGCTCGAGCAGGCCCATGTCTTGCACGATGAGCGCGTCCACGCCAATGTCATAGAGCTGGTGCACGAGCCGACGCGCCGGCTCGAGCTCGTCGTCCCGCAAGATGGTGTTGAGCGTGACGAAGACGCGCGCGTGGTAGCGGTGCGCGTGGCGCACCAGGCGCTCGATGGCGCTGACCGGATTGGCGGCGTGGGCGCGCGCCCCGAAGCCAGGCCCGCCGATGTAGACCGCATCCGCCCCGTGGTTGACGGCCTCGATGCCGATGTCGGCATCGCGCGCGGGTGACAGGAGTTCGAGCTGGTGGGGCCGCATAATCGATTGATTTCGTCCAAAACGCTCGATTGTCCCAAATCCCGCCATGAAACGCCATGAATTCCGCTGCTTGCACCGCCTGCGCGTGCGCTGGGCCGAGGTGGACATGCAAGGCATCGTGTTCAATGCCCACTACCTGATGTACTTCGACGTCGGCATGACCGAATATTGGCGGGCGCTGGCCTTGCCCTATGCGGAGGCGATGCAGGCGCTGGGTGGTGAGCTTTATGTCCGCAAAGCGACGCTGGAGTTTGTGGCCAGCGCGCGCATGGATGACGAGGTAGACGTGGCACTGCGCTGCGAGCGCATCGGCCACACGTCGATGACCATGACCGGCGCCATTTTTCGGGGAGAGCGGGCGCTGGTGGGGGCCGAGATCGTCTATGTTTTCGCCGATCCGGCCACGCAGACCGCGCGCCCGGTACCCGCTGCGTTGCGTGAGTTGATCCAACGCTACGAGGCGGGGCAGGAGGTGCTGCGCGTGGTCACTGGCCGGTGGAGCGCGCTGGAGCGTGATGCGGCACCGCTGCGGCGGGCGGTGTTCGTGGACGAGCAGGGCATCCCGGAGTCCGAGGAGTGGGATGCGGCCGACGCGACGGCGCTGCATGCGGTGGCGATCAATGCCCTGGGGCAAGCCGTGGGCACGGGTCGGCTGCTCGCGGCGGAGCCCGGCGTGGGCAAAATCGGCCGCATGGCGGTACACCGCGCGCTGCGCGGCACGGGCGTCGGTGCGCGCGTGTTGGCGGCGTTGATCGAGGCGGCGCGCACGCGCGGCGACCACACCCTGCGCTTGAGCGCGCAGCGCACGGCAATGGGCTTCTATCAGCGGCAGGGCTGGCAGTGCGTGGGCGAGCCGTACGACGAGGTCGGGATCCCGCACCAGACGATGGAGCGGCGTTTGTGAGCGCCCGCGGCCGCGGTCCGAGTCGCGGCACGATCGGCCAGCGTTAGGCGGCCGGCCCCAGCGTATCGATGCGGTCGGTGATGATGCCGTCCAGCCCCCAGTCCAGCAGGGTGGCGGCGCGCGCGGCGTCGTTGACGGTGTAGGTGAGCAAGCGCCAACCCTCGCTGCGGCAGTACGCGATCAGGGCTTCGTCCCACAACGTGTGGTTGAGCACCACCGCGCTGCAGCCCAGTTGGTGTGCCACGGTCCAGCAGTCCGGCCACAATGTATCGAGCAGCAGGCCCCGGGGCAGGTGCGGGCATGTCTGTTGGGCGGCTTGGAGCGCGACCGGTTGAAACGAGGTCAGCAGCGGCCAGGCGGGCCCCTGCGGCTGACCGGCGCCGTAGGTGCGCCAGAGATTGTCCACTGCCTCGGCCACCGAGCGCCCGGTCTCTGGCTCGGTGCCTGGCGTGGGTTTGATCTCCAGGTTGAGCCATGCGCCGCGCGGCAGCGCCCAATGCGCGAGCGTGTCCAGGCGCAGCAACCGCTCACCCGCGTAGGCTGGGCTGTGCCAGCTACCTGCATCCAGCGCCGCCAGTGTCGACCAAGGCAGATCGCCGGCGCGTCCGCGCCCGTTCGTCGTGCGCTCCAGCGTCGCATCGTGCAGCAAAAAGGGCACCCCATCGGCGGAGAGCTTGACGTCGCACTCGAACGCGCGCCAACCGTGCTGCCAGCCCAGCTCGAAGGCTGCCAGCGTATTTTCCGGCGCGAGCTTGCCCGCACCGCGGTGCGCGATCCAGCGCGGAATGGGGGTGGAGGGCACATCGGTCATGGGGAGCCTCCGCAGGATTCAGCCGATGCGCTGGCCGCTGTCCGGGTCGAAGGCGTGCAGCCGATCGTCCATGGGACGCACGTGCACGGTGTCGCCCACCCCGGGGTGGCAAGGGTCGGACTCGGCGATGCGCACCGTGATGGGCTGGCCGTGGGTTTGCCCGTGGATCAGGCGCTCGGCGCCCAGCAGCTCGACTGCCTCCACCTGCACCGCCCAGCCCTGGCCCGACTCGACCACCCGCAGGTGTTCGGGCCGAATGCCGAGTAGGGTGCCGGGGCGCGCCCCGGGCACGTCGCGCAACAGGTTCATCGACGGCGAGCCGATGAAGGTGGCCACGAACGTGGTGGCCGGCCGGTGATAGACCTCCTCCGGTGTGCCGAATTGCTCCATGCGCCCGGCATTCATCACCATCACGCGCTGGGCGAGCGTCATGGCCTCGACTTGGTCGTGGGTCACGAACAGGCTGGTGATGCCCAGGTCCCGGTGCAGCTTTTGAATTTCCAGCCGGGTTTGCACGCGCAGCTTGGCGTCGAGGTTGGACAGCGGCTCGTCGAACAGAAACACTTGCGGCTGGCGCACGATGGCGCGCCCCATGGCGACGCGCTGGCGCTGCCCGCCCGAGAGCTGGCGCGGCTTGCGCTGCAGCAGGTGGCCTAACTCCAGAATGCTGGCGGCCTGTTCCACGCGGCGGCGAATTTCCTCCTTGGGCACGCCGTGCAGCTTGAGCCCATACGCCATGTTGTCGAACACCGTCATGTGGGGGTACAGCGCGTAGTTCTGAAACACCATGGCGATGTCGCGGCGCGCGGGCTCCAGGTGGTTGACGACGCGCTCGCCGATGCGGATGGTGCCATCGCTGATCGTCTCCAGCCCCGCCACCATACGCAACAGGGTGGACTTGCCACAGCCCGACGGGCCGACGATGACCACGAACTCGCCGTCGCCGACGTCGGCGCTCAAGCCATGAATGGCAGTGACGGGCTCGCGCGCCCCCTCGTAGCGCTTGACGACACGTTCGAAATGCAAAGAAGCCATGCAGAGATATCCTTCGAAGACTCAACCAAAGGGATTTATTTCTCGGTATCGACCAGTCCCTTGACGAACCATTTTTGCATCGCCAGAACCACCACGGCGGGTGGTAGCATCGCCAGCATGGCTGTCGCCATCACCACGTTCCATTCGGTATAGGCTTCGCCTGCGATCAAACGCTTGATGCCCAGCACGATGGGATACATCGATTCGTCGGTCGTGACCAGCAACGGCCAAAGATACTGGTTCCAGCCGTAGATGAACTGGATCACGAATAGCGCGGCGATGCTGGTGCGCGACATCGGCAGCAGCACGTCCCAGAAAAAGCGCATCGGCCCGGCGCCGTCCACCCGGGCGGCTTCTACCAATTCGTCCGGTACGGTCAGAAAAAACTGCCGAAACAAGAACGTGGCGGTGGCCGAGGCGATCAGTGGCACGGTCAGCCCTGCATAGGTGTTGAGCATGCCCAGGTTGGCAATGACTTCGTAGGTGGGGCCGATACGCACCTCCACCGGCAGCATCAGCGTCACGAAGATCATCCAAAACACCAGATTACGCAGCGGAAAGCGGAAATACACGATGGCAAAAGCCGACAAGAGCGAAATGATGATCTTGCCGATCGCAATCGTCAGCGCCATGACCAGGCTGACCCACAACATCGGCAGGCCTGGTGCGAAGCGGCTGCCGGCACTGGTTTCGCCACCGAATAGGGCCAAGCGATAGTTTTCCCAGCCATGCGAGCCGGGTATCAGGGACAGGGGGGCGCTGCTCGCGATATCCTGCGCGCTTTGGGTAGAGGCCACCAGCGTCAGGTAGACGGGAAAGGCGACGATGGCAACGCCCACGATCAAAATGAGGTGGGACAGCGCATCCAGCCAAGGGCGACGTTCGACCATGGTATGAGGGGCCTCCGGTTCAGTATTGCACTTTGCGCTCGATGTAGCGGAATTGCACCACGGTCAGCGCGATCACGATGGCCATGAGAATGACCGACTGCGCCGCCGAGCCGCCCATGTCCAACGCCTTGAACCCGTCGTAGTACACCTTATAGACCAAGATGGCCGTGTCTTTGCCCGGACCGCCCTGGGTGGTGGCGTCGATGATGGCAAAGGTATCGAAGAAGGCGTACACCACGTTGATCACGAGCAAAAAAAACGTGGTGGGCGACAGCAGGGGAAATACGATGGTCCAGAAACGCCGCCAGGGTGTGGCGCCATCGATCGTGGCGGCCTCGATCAGCGAGCGGGGGATCGATTGCAGCCCGGCGAGGAAAAACAAAAAGTTGTATGAAATCTGCTTCCACACCGCAGCCAGCACGACCAGCGTCAGCGCATGTTGGCTATTGAGGCGGTGGTTCCAGTCCACGCCCACGTGCTGCAACGCCCAGGCCACCACACCCATGGGCGAGGCGAACATGAACATCCACAGCACTCCAGCCACCGCCGGGGCCACGGCGTAGGGCCAAATGAGCAGCGTTTTGTACCAGCGCGCACCACGCACCACGCGGTCGGCCATCACGGCCAGCAACAGCGATACCGCCAGCCCGATGACGGCCACCAGCAGTGAAAATACCGCCGTCACACGAAACGACTGCAGGTAGGTGGCGTCGTTGAACAGACGCTCGAAATTGGCCCAGCCGACGAATTCGACGTGGCCGCCGAAGGCGTCTTGCTCCATGACGCTTTGCACGAGCGCCTGACCCGCTGGCCAGAAAAAGAAAACCGTCACGATGGCCAGCTGTGGGGCGACCAACAGCCAGGGTAGCCAAGCGGATGCAAAACGGACACGTTTTTCCATGACGTCAGATCGGTCGAAAAAGACAAGCCGCCCACAGCCGTGCGGCCGGGCGGCGTCGCCTGGAGCGCCGCTACCGATTGGGGAAGCGGCGTCAGGCACGGGGAGTCACCGCGTCACAGACGCCCCTGATTGGCGCGCTGGAAGCGCTCGAGCTGCTCGTTGCCGCGGCGCACCGCGTCGTCGAGGCCCTGCTTGGCGGTCTTCTTGCCAGCCCAGACTTGCTCCATTTCCTCGTCGATGATGGTGCGAATTTGGACGAAGTTGCCCAAACGGATGCCGCGCGATTTGTCGGTGGTCTTGCGGATCATTTGTTCGACCGAGACATCGGTACCAGGATTTTGCTTGTAGAAACCCGACTTTTCGGTCAATTCGTAGGCGGCCTTGGTCACGGGCAAGTAACCGGTGCGCTGATGGCTCTTGGCCGCCACGTCGGGTTTGGACAGATGGGCAAAGAACTGCGCCACACCTTTGTACTCGTTGTCTTTCTTGCCGGCCATCACCCACAGGCTGGCACCGCCGATGATGGTATTTTGCGGCGCACCAGGTACATCGGGGTAGTAGGGCAGGGTGGAGATGCCGAAGTCGAACTTGGCGTTGCGCTTGACGTTGCCGTACAGAGCCGAGCTGCCGGTCATCATGGCGCACTCACCCGAGACGTAGGTAGCGTCCGCCGCGTTGCCGCGGCCTTTGTAGACGAATAGGCCTTGGTTGGCCATGTTGGCCAGGTTTTCGATGTGGCGCACGTGCAGTGGCGAGTTGAACGCCAAACGCGCGTCCAGGCCGCCGAAGCCGTTGTTCTTCGTGGCGAACTCAACATTGTGCCAGGCCGAGAAGCTCTCGAGCTGCGTCCAGCTCTGCCAGCTGGTGGTGAAGGGGCACTTGTGACCAGACGCCTTGAGCTTGGCCGCGGCCAGCGCTACCTCGGGCCAGCTTTTGGGCGGCTTGTTGGGATCGAGCCCGGCGGCCTTGAAGGCATCTTTGTTGTAGTGCAGCACCGTGGTGGAGCTGTTGAACGGGAAGCTCAGCATCTGACCATTGGGCGCGGTGTAGTAGCCTTTGACCGCGTCCACGTAGGCATTGGGGTCGAACGTCACGCCTGCCTTTTTCATGACCTCGGCGACGGGCACGATGGCGTTGCGGCTGGCCATCATCGTGGCGGTACCGACCTCGAACACTTGCAGGATGTGGGGAGCGTTGCCGGCGCGGAAAGCGGCAATCGCAGCCGTCATCGACTCGTCATAGCTGCCCTTGAACACGGGCACGACCTTGTAGTCCTTTTGGCTGGCGTTGAACTCGTTGGCCAGGTCGTTGACCCACTCGCCCAACGCGCCACCCATGGAGTGCCACCAGACGATTTCGGTCTGGGCGTGGGCGCTGGCCACGCCGGCAGCCAAGACGGTGGCAGCGAACAGGTGCTTGAGGGGTTTGCTCATCGTGACTCCTTGGGGTCGGGGTTGTTGCGAAAACAGACGAAAGCGCCCGATAGTTTCCGAATGCAATGTGAAAGTTTAGTGACAAAATGCCCCGATGGGCGAACACCTAGGGTTTGCCCGCGTGCGCGGGTGTCGCGCTGGCGTCGTGCGGCACAATTGCCGCATGAACGAATCCACGCCCACGCGTCGGCGCCGCGCCCTCAACCCCCGCCAGAGCGATCTGCTGGCCGCCGTGCGGCAGGCGGGCACGCTGCGCATCGAGGATCTGGCGCAGCGCTTTGGCGTCACGCTGCAAACCGTGCGGCGCGACGTGCGGCAACTGGAGCAGATGGGATTGCTGGCGCGCTACCACGGGGGCGTGCGGACCCCCGTGTCTACCGTCGAAAACCTGGCCTACACGCAGCGTCAGACGCTCAATGCGCAGGCCAAGGCCGCCATCGCGCAGGCCGTGGCGCGCGACGTGCCGGCGGGCTGCTCGCTCATCCTCAACATCGGCACCACCACCGAGGCGGTGGCGCGCGCGCTGCTGCAACATCGGGGCTTGCGCGTCATCACCAACAACCTCAACGTGGCGGCCATCCTGTCGGACAACCCGGACTGCGAGGTCATCATCACCGGAGGGGTGGTGCGCCCGCGCGACCGCGGCATCGTCGGCGAGGCGTCGCTGGATTTTCTGCGCCAGTTCCGGGTCGACATCGCGCTCATCGGTATCTCGGGCATCGAGACCGACGGCACGCTGCGCGACTACGACGTGCGCGAGGTGCGCGCCGCGCGCACCATCATCGAGCACGCCCGCCAGGTGTGGTTGTGTGCCGATGCCAGTAAGTTTGGCCGCCCGGCAATGGTGGAAGTCGGGCACATCGCCGAGCTCACCCGCGTCTACACCGACCGCGCGCCGCCTGCGCCGTTCGATGCGATGCTGCGCGATGCCGACGTCGCCTGCGTGGTGGCCAACCCGGCGGGTTGATCGTTGACGCATGGCTGCCCACCCCAGTTGGGCAGCCGTCCCCAACGGGGTGTCGCAGCGGTGGCGGCTGTCGGCCCCTGCTGCGGCGCATAGACCCATTCGCCGACGTGCAGGCTGCCGTCGGCCGACCAGCGTGCGATCAGGCTGCTGCGGGTACCATAGCGGCGCTGGGGCAGATAGACGTAGGGGCTGGACTCGAGGTGCGCCCGCTCGTCGTCATGGGGCACGTGGCGTTGCAGCGCTTGCAACAGCCGATCGGTCGCCGAATCCGCGTCGGGTGCAGCCAGCGCCTGGTTCAGGGCATCGCGCAGCGCCACCACTTTGGGCCAGGGGGTGTCCAGCGCGGCGTTGGACAGTCCGTAGACGCCCGGGGGCAGCTCGCCGCCCCACCAGCCCCCGACGCGTACCACGGGCATGGTGGCCGCCCGGTGGGGGGTGGGGTCGCGGTTGGTCAACCAGGCCCAGCAGCCGCGGCGCACGTCGCCCAGCACCAGGTTGCAGCCGTTGTAGTCGTGCGCCGCGTGGTGGCGGGCCATCTCCTGCCACGTCGTGGGCGCCTGGCGGACCAGCCAGCGCGTGACGAGCTCGCCGCGGCTGCGCGCGGCCGCCGCCTCCGGTGGCCAGGCGCGCACATTGGTCAGCATAGCCACGCGCCCTTGTTCGCCGAAGGCCAACCACGAGCCCCCGGCCAGACCATCGCGGCCACCCAGGATCGTGGTGCCGTCCGACGAGTGCCAGACATCCAACGCCAGCGTGGGGCGATCCCACTGTTCGTCGCGGTTGGCGACCACCCACAGGGGGTGTTCGGTCGATTGACCGATGGCCCAGGCCATCAGGCACATGGCGTCAGATGTCCTGCCGCAGCTCGTAGGGCAGGGGACGCAGATGCAAGGCTGGCCCGTCCATTGACCCGGCTCGCAATGGCTGCCCATCGACTGCAGAGGTTTGCAGTGCCACGATGGCGTCCCAGCCTGCCTGCGGGTTGGGCGCAGCCTGGGCGATCACGCCCACTGGCTGTTCGGGATCGGACGGGTGAAACACCTCTTGTCCTGCGGCCAATGGGCCGTCGGCATGGGCCAAGTGGCCGCGGCGCTTGAGCGTGCCGCGAAACTGGCTGCGCGCGACCACCTCCTGCCCGGGGTAGCAGCCCTTCTTGAAGTTGACGCCCCCGACCGATTCGTAATTGAGCATTTGCGGCACGAAAACTTCGGCCACGGCGTCGCTCACCTGTGCGACGCCGCTCATGACGTCGAGCCACCGCCAATGTTCCAGGGACAGGGTGTCGCCGGCGGGAGCGGGCGCACCGGCCGGCTGAATCAGCAGGGCCCGCTCCACGCCGGCTCCGGGCGGCAGACGCACCCAGGCGCGGTCCGCATCGCGCCAAAGTCGCCACCACTCGGTGCTCAGGGTGCCAGGCACCGACGGTCCCGCGACCCCCCAGATGTCCCACTGGTCGGATGCGTCGGCCAGCCGCACCTTGGCGCGCAGCACGAACATCGACAAGCGCTTGAGCATGGGCGCGATGCGCTCGCGCAGCGTGCACAGCAGCACGCCACCCTCGGCGCGCAGCACCAAGCCAGTCATCAACATGCGCCCCTTGGGGTTGCAATAGGCGGCCAGCCGAGCTTCATCGTCGCGCAAGCTCAAGACATCTTGCGTCAGTTGCCCGTGCAGGAAGGCAGCGGCGTCGTCCCCCGTGGCCGACAGCACGCCCCAGTCGTGCAGGCGCGTGCAACCCACCACGACGGGGGTGGGCAGAGCATGGTGGGCAGTGGTGTCTGATGCAGGTGTCATGGCTGTGACGGCTATCATGTCGGTCTCTATTGTCTGTCAGGCGGAGGAGACAATCCCCCGCGGCCCCCATTGTCCGTGAGCCGATCATTGCCTTCTTCCCTTGCCCGTTGGTCTTTATGGGTCGCGCTGGCGGTTCTCGCGACCGCCACTGCCGTGGCGCTGTGGCTGCATCGTCCGCTGCCCCTGCGGCTCGCCGGGCAACCCTACGTGGACGTCGTGATCGAGCCGGGCATGTCCGCCCGCCAAATTGCCGAGCACTTGGTCGAGGCGGGGGTGGACACCTCGGCTTGGGGCCTGTTCGCTTGGTTTCGCCTGTCTGGACAGGCGCACCTGCTCAAGGCCGGTAGCTACGAAATCGAGCCGGGCACCACCCCCCGTGCGCTACTCGAACAGTTGGTGCGCGGCCGCCAAGCCGTGCGGCGCCTGACGCTGGTGGAGGGCTGGAATCTACGTCAGGTGCTGCAGGCGGTGCGGACGGCCGAACACTTGGTCGATGATTTGCCCCCTGGGGACGACCCGGTGGCGCTGGCGCGGCATCTGGGGTTGCCCAGCGGCCATGCCGAAGGCCGATTTTTCCCGGACACCTATATTTACCCCAAGCGATCGACCGCCTCGCGCGTGCTGCAGCAGGCCGCCGCGGCGATGGACGAGCGGCTGGCGCAGGCGTGGGCGCAGCGCCAGCCCAGCCTGCCGCTGCGTTCGCCGGAGGAGGCGCTGATCCTGGCCAGCATTGTCGAGAAGGAAACCGGCCACGGACCCGATCGCCCGCTGATCGCCGGTGTCTTCATCAACCGATTGCGCATCGGCATGCGGCTGCAGAGCGACCCCACGGTCATTTACGGCCTGGGCGAGCGCTTCGATGGCAATCTGCGTCGGCGCGACCTGCTGACCGACACACCCTACAACACGTATACCCGAGCGGGGCTGCCGCCCACCCCGATTGCGATGCCCGGTTGGGATGCGCTGCTGGCCACGGTGCAGCCCGCCTCGACGCGCGCGCTGTATTTCGTGGCCCGGGGTGATGGCACCAGCGCCTTCAGCCAAAGCCTGGAGGAGCACAACCGAGCCGTGCGGCGGTATCAGTTGGGGCGGTGACATCCATGATGGCGTTTCGATGGTGGGCCTTGGGAGTCGCGCTGCTGTACGGCGGCTGGGCGGCTGCGCGCGGCTGGGGCATCGCGGGTCTGGAGTGGGACGAAGCCGAGCAGGTGCTGCACGCGCAGCGCCTGCAGTGGGGATATGGCCCGCAGCCACCGTTGATGGAGTGGCTGGTCTGGGCGTTGCGGCAAATCGTGCCTGTCTCCCCCTTGGTCGCCTTGCTCGCGATCAAGGCGGCTTTGCTGTGGGGGCTTGCCGTTATCGCGGCATGGACGGTCGCACAAGCGGTGCGGGATGACCGCTGGGGTGTCGCCAGTGGGACGTGGTTGCTGACGTTGACCCCGTTGCTGTGGGATGGCCCGCGGTCACTGACCCACAGCCTGTTGGCAGCGACCGCCATCGGGGCGGTACTCGCGGCCGCTATGCCGCTGATGACACACCCCCTGCAGTCCATGTCGGCCCGCCGTTGGGTGGCCCTGGGGTTGGCCTGCTCGGCCGCCTTGCTGGCCAAGTACAACACGGTGCTCGTGTTGGCGGCGTTGATCGTGACGTGGATGGCGGTGCTGTGGCGCGCCACCGGCGGGTTTCGCAATAGTGCGCGACAGGGTTGGCAGCAGCATGGACGGGGCCTGGGGTGGATGGTGTTGGGGTTGATGCCCGTCGTGCCGCATGCGTTGTGGTTGTGGGGGCATCGAATGGACGTCGCGGCGGAGCTGCAGACGAAGATGCAGGGCGTCACCGGGCGCGAGTCCACCGCGTTGGAGGTGCTGATCGCATGGGCGGCGACGGCTGGGGTGTCCGTGCTGATCTGGGTGTTGACCCGGGCGATGACGGGCCGGCAACGGGTGGCCACGAATCCTGCCGCGAGCGGCGAGCCACCCGGCTGGCCCAGGCGTACGCTCGCCTACGGCGCGGCGATCGCCGTTCTCTTGCTGTTTTTGGTCGCATCGGGGGCCTTGCAAGACGTCCAGCAACGCTGGATCCTGCCCATGGCGGTACCGTTGCTCGTGTTGTTCGCGGTCGATCGCGGCCACCGGGATCGCGGCATGGCGCGCGCGTTGACCATCGGGTCGCTCGCGCTCGTGGTGTTGGGACTGGCCCTGTTGCTAGCGCGCCCTGTCGTGCTCGAACGCCTGGGGCGCCCGTCGTGGAGTCAGTTGCCGGCGCGCGACATCGCGCACTGGGCCGATTCGATGGCGGGGCCGCAGACGGTGGCGGTCGTGCAACCGATTCACGTGGCGGGTGCACTCGCCTTGCACACGTCGGCCGTGCGCTGGGTGGCGTATCCGGGTTCTTCAAAACTGGCCATTCCCACCGACGTGGACGCCTGTGACGTGCTTTGGGTGAGGGCCCGAGCCCCCAAACCCGGACCGGCCATCGCCACCGAACTCGGCTACCGCGCAGAAGGGGCGCTGCAGAGCTACCGCTGGCATGCCGCGTCATCGGCATCTAGTGGGGGTACGCTCTACGCCCAGCGCTGGGTGACCGATGCGCGGCCGTGCCCGTCCTTGCGCAGCGTGTACGATCGACTGCCATGAGCGATCGACCGCAGCCCCTTTTCATCACCTTCGAAGGCATCGACGGCGCCGGCAAATCGACCCACATCGCCACGCTGGCCGAGCGGCTGCGCCACCAGGGGCGTGCGGTGACGGTGACCCGCGAGCCCGGCGGCACCGCGCTGGCCGAGGCGCTGCGCGAGAACCTGCTGCGCACGTCCATGGATGCCCTGACCGAGGCGCTGCTGGTGTTTGCCGCCCGGCGCGACCACCTGCGGCACGTCATCGAGCCGGCGCTGGCGGCGGGGCAGGTGGTGCTGTGCGACCGCTTCACGGACGCCACGTTTGCCTACCAAGGGTACGGACGGGGCTTCGATCTCGACGTGTTGCGCACCCTCGAGCGCTGGGTGCAGTCGGGCCCGGCCGGCTGGCGACAGCCCGATCTGACCTTGTGGTTCGACGTGCCGCCCGAGGTGGCGGCAGCGCGACTGGCGCAGGCGAGGGCACCCGACCGGTTCGAGGCGCAGCCGCAGGCGTTCTTCGAGCGCGTGGCGGCCGGTTACGCCACGCGCGCAGCCGAGGCGCCACAGCGGATCGTTCGCATCGACGCGCGGGCAGAGGTGTCCGCTGTCTGGCAACAGGTGGAGGCCGCCTGTCGCGCGCGGGGGGTGCTGCCATGACGCTTGCGCCGTGGCTGCAGCGCCAACAGCGGTCGTTGCTCGCGCTGCGGGGACACGCCGTGTTGCTGGCCGGCCCGGCGGGGCTGGGTCAGTTCGAACTGGCGCTGGCGCTGGCGCGCGCCTGGCTGTGCGAGCGGCCGAACGAGCAGGGCGCCTGCGACAGCTGTCCGTCGTGCCACGCAATCGACGTGCGCACCCATGCCGACTTGTTCGCGCTGATGCCGGAGCAACAGGCGATCGAACTGGGCTGGCCGCTCGATCCGCTCACGCAGGAGCGCATCGAGCGCAAGGAGATCAAACCCAGCCGCCAGATTCGAGTCGAGGCGACGCGCGCAGCGGTGGCGTTCACCCAGGTCACCCATGCGCGCGAGCCCGGCAAAGTGGTGCTGATCCATCCGGCCGAAGCCCTCAATCCCGAGTCGGCCAACACGTTGCTCAAGACCCTGGAAGAACCGCCGGGCCGGGTGCGCTTCGTGCTGGCCACCGAAGCCGCCCATCAATTGCTGCCCACCATCCGCAGCCGCTGCCTAACGCATGCCATGCGCTGGCCCGACGAGCACGAGGGCCGGGCGTGGCTGAGCCGGGTGGCGGCGACCGACTACCCGGCGTTGGGCGAGGACGACTGGGCTGCCTGCTGGCGGGCGGCAGGGGCGCGCCCGCAAGAAGCGCTGAACTGGGCCAGCCTGGGCCTGACGGCGCGCTTGTGGGCGGAATTACCGCAGCGGCTGGCGCACGGGGACTGGACACCGATCGCCGACTGGCCGCTGGCGCGCCAGTTACAAGTGGCGATGATGCTGTGCCACGACGCCATGGCGCAGGCAGCGGGGGCTGCGCCGCGCTACTTTGCGGCCGATGCGCTGCCCACGGCACCCCCGCAGCGCTTGGGCGGTTTGTGGCGGGCCTTGCAGCAGGCCCGGCGCACCGTGGAGCACCCGGTTCAGGCGGGGCTGTGGACCGAAGCCTGGGCACAACGCATGCGCACGGCCTTTGCGAGCGCGCGGCCGTCACGGGCGGCCGCGGCGCTACACTCGCGGGCATGAGCACGGGCCCGTCTGCGGGGGATGCGGCCAACCATCCGCGTCCCACCGTCATCCAACTGTCGATCAAGGAAAAAGGCGCGCTCTACGCCGCCTACATCCCGCTGTTTGCCGAGGGCGGCATCTTCGTGCCGTCCACGCGGGAGTATGCCTTGGGCCAAGACGTGTACGTGCTGCTGACGCTGCCCGATGATCCGCAGCGGTACCCGGTCGCGGGCAAGGTCGCGTGGATCACGCCCGCTGGCGCCACTGGCTCGCGCACGCAGGGCATCGGGGTGCGATTTCCGGCCGATGACAAATCGCGCGCGCTCAAAGCCCGGATCGAGGAAATCCTGGGCTCACACCTGGCCTCGGATCGCCCGACACAAACGATTTGACGATGCTGGCGCTGGGCCCAGCATGCCACACGAACCGACCTCATGTATACCGATTCCCATTGTCACCTCGACTTTCCGGAGCTGCAGCAAAACGTCGCGGAGGTGTTGGCCGCGATGCGAGCCGCCCGCGTCGATCGCGCGCTGTGTATCTGCACCACGCTGGAAGGGTTCGATGCGGTGCACCGCTTGGCCCTGCAAGGCGCGCAGCCCACGCCGCCGTGGTTGTGGGCGACGGTGGGCGTGCACCCGGACAACGAAGGCGTGCGCGAGCCTACGGTGGCCGATTTGACCGAGCGCGCGGCGCTCGCGCGCGTCGTGGCCATTGGCGAGACCGGGCTCGATTACTACCGCCTGGGCGAGCGCACCGTGGCCGACATGGAGTGGCAGCGGCAGCGCTTTCGCGTCCACATCCGCGCGGCGCGGCAGACGGGCTTGCCGCTCGTGATCCACACCCGCAGCGCGTCTGACGACACGCTCGCCATCCTGCGCGAGGAGGGGGGATTCACCTCGGCCGCGGCCGGGGATGGTCGTGGCAGCGTCACGGGCGTGTTTCATTGCTTCACCGAGACGCGCGAGGTCGCGCGCGCGGCGCTCGACATGGGTTTTTATATTTCGTTTTCGGGGATTCTGACGTTCAAGAACGCGGCAGACCTGCGCGATGTCGCTCGCTACGTGCCGCTGGAGCGCTGCTTGATCGAAACCGACAGCCCTTATCTGGCGCCGGTGCCGCACCGGGGCAAGACCAATACCCCCGCGTTCGTGCCGCTGGTGGCCGCCCAGTTGGCCGAGCTCAAAGGCGTACCGGTGGAAGCGGTTGCGGCCGCGACGAGCGACAACTTCGAGCGGCTTTTTCTGCAGCCGGTGTCGACGCCGATCATCGAGCAAAGCTCAGACGCGACATGAAAAACGTCACGCAATGGCTTGTCGTAACGGTGCTTTCCGTATACTGCGGATTGGCATTCGGGCAGCGCTCGTACGACCAGTTCATCACCGCCGTGGTGCGCGACGATGTGGCCACCGTGCGGCAGCTGCACGCGCGCGGGTTCGACCTCGACACCCCCGACCCCGACCTGAATCCGGCCCTGGTGTTGGCGCTGCAGCGTGATGCGCTGGCCGTGGCCCGCTACTTGGTCGATCAACCCAGCGTCAATATCGAAGCGCTCAACGCGGCTGGCGAAAATGCCCTGATGATGGCAGCACTGCGAGATCACTTGGACATTGTGCAACGTTTGCTCGCGCGCGGCGCACAGGTCAACCGCCCGGGTTGGGCGCCCCTGCACTATGCCGCTGCCAACAAGGGGGCGCACGCGCTGGCCATCACGCGCCTGCTGTTGGAGCACCACGCCTACATCGATGCCGAGTCGCCCAACCGCACGACCCCTCTTATGATGGCGGCCCGCTACGGCCGCGAGGAAGTGGTGCGCCTATTGCTGGACGAGGGGGCGGACCCGACGTTGCGCAACCAGCAAGGGCTGGATGCGATGGACTTTGCCCGCCAGGTCGGACGCCAAACCGTGGTGGATATGATCGCGGCCTCCATTCGCGCCCGCCAGCCGCGCGGGCAATGGTGAACGACCAGAACCAGGTTTGACCGAACGAGGATGCGAGATGACCAATCCGCAACAGGCAACGAGACGTGATGCCCACGATCTGCTGGGCGGGCTGCTGATGGCCATCCTGGGCTTTGCGGCGGCATGGTACGCCCACGGCCACTATGAGCTGGGTACCCCCCGCAACATGGGGCCGGGGTTTTTTCCGTTTTGGCTTGGGCTTTTGCTGGGCGTGTTAGGCGTGCTCATTGCGCTGCCGGCGCTGGTGCGCCCCGGTGTGCGCATCGCCGTGGCATGGCGTACGCTGGCGTGTGTCATCGGCTCTCTTGTGCTGTTTGCCGCGGCGCTCAAGCCCGCGGGCCTGGTCTTGGCCACGGCGGCTTCCGTGCTGCTGGCGTCGCTCGCCGATCGCAGCATGGCGTGGCGCACGCGCCTGATCGCCGCTGCCGTCATCGCGGCCTTGTGCTGGCTGGTCTTCAGCCTGGCGCTGGGCATGGTGCTGCCAGTCTGGCCGTGGAGCGCCTGATAGCGGACATCGAGGACACCCAACCATGGATATCGCACAAGGACTCTGGCTCGGGCTGCAGCAAGCCATGCAGCCGATGATGCTGCTGTATTGCTTCATCGGCGTCTTCATCGGTACCCTGATCGGTGTGCTGCCCGGCATCGGGGCGATGGCCACGATCTCGCTGCTGCTGCCAGTCACCTATCACATTCCCCCGACCGCGGCCATCATCATGCTGGCCGGGGTCTACTATGGCGCGCAGTACGGGGGCTCCACCGCATCCATCCTGCTCAATCTACCGGGTACTCCGTCCTCGGCGGTGACTTGTCTGGACGGATATCCGATGTCGAAACAGGGTAGGGCGGGCGTCGCGCTTTTCATGACGACCTTCGCGTCTTTCGTGGGCTCGATGTTGGGCATCGTGATACTGGCCGGTTTTGCACCGGCCATCGCCGAGATTGGACTGAAGTTTGGTCCGGCGGAGTATTTCGCGATGATGCTGCTGGGCCTGATCGCGGCGTCCACGCTGGCGTCGGGATCGCCCGTCAAGGGCTTGGCCATGGTCGTGCTCGGGCTGTTGCTGGGCACGGTGGGCACCGATGTCAACTCGGGGCAGGCGCGCTACGACTTCGGCATCCCCGAGCTGATGGATGGCATCAACATCGTGGCATTGGCGATGGGGCTGTTTGGTATCGCCGAAGTGGTGAGCTCCGTCAACCAGCCGCGCGAGGGCCAGATCAACGACCGCATCACGTGGCGCTCGATGTTGCCAACCCCGGCCGACTGGAAGGCGTCGATCATGCCCATGCTGCGCGGCACCGGTATCGGCAGTTTTTTCGGGGCGCTGCCCGGCACGGGTGCGTCGATCGCGTCGTTCATGGCCTATGCCACCGAAAAGAAGCTGGCGCGCGACCCGTCGCGCTTTGGCAAAGGCGCCATCGAAGGGGTGACCGCCCCTGAGGCCGCCAACAACGCCGCTGCACAGACGGCGTTCGTGCCCACGCTGTCGCTGGGCATCCCGGGCGACGCCGTCATGGCGCTGATGCTAGGCGCCCTCATCATCCACGGCATCCAGCCCGGGCCGCTGCTCATGACGAACCAGCCCGACCTGTTCTGGGGTCTGATCGTGAGCTTTGGCATCGGCAACCTCATGCTGATGATCCTGAATCTGCCGCTGGTGGGCATGTGGGTGGCGATCCTGCGCATTCCGTATAGCGTGCTATATCCGGCCATCCTCGTTTTCATCGCGCTGGGCACCTACAGCGTCAACAACAACGTGTTCGACATCTACATGGTGGCGATCATCGGGCTGCTGGGCTATGCGCTGGCCGTGCTGCGCTTCGAAGCGGCGCCGCTGATGCTCGGCTTCGTGCTCGGGCCGTTGATGGAGGAAAACCTGCGACGTGCGTTGCTGCTGTCACGCGGCGACGCGATGGTCTTCATCGAGCGCCCGATCAGCTTGGGCTTCATGCTGGCCTGTGGCGCGCTGCTGGCCTGGTCGCTGTGGGGTGCGCTGCGCCAGGCGCTGCGGGCGCGTGAGCGCGCCCGGGAATCGTGATTCAAAAGTTCTACAATTTGTATTATGTTAAGTCATCAGTCAGGGAGCTCCGCGGGTAAACCATAGCCGGCCTTCACTCTTGGTAGCCCCTACAATGCTCGGTATGTTCAACTACCCTGGTGACATCTTCATGAACCGTCGTCACGTTCTGCACGCCATTGGGCTTGCCGCAGCCTTGGCCACGGGTACTGTCCAGGCCCAGAGCAACGAGCTCAAGGTCGCCATCGATCCCACCTACGAGCCCTTCACCTACAAAACCCCCGATGGCAAGCCCACGGGCTTCGACGTCGACATCGCCGAAGCCATCTGCGCCAAGCTCAACCGCAAGTGCGTCTATGTCGAGCAGGTGTGGGACGGCATGATCCCCGGTCTGATGGCGCGCAAGTACGACGTCATCATCAGCTCGATGTCGATCACCGACGAGCGCAAAAAGGTGGTCGACTTCTCGGACAAGTATTACAACACCCCCAGCGGCATCGTCGTCAAGGAAGGCACGCCTTACAGCGGTCCCGCGTCGCTCAAGGGCAAGAAAATCGGTGTGCTCAAGGGCAGCACGCAAGAGAAATACGCCATGGGCGAGCTCAAACCCGCCGGTGTGCAGGTCATCCCCTACGAGGCTCAAGACCAGGTCTACCTCGACATCAAAGCCGGACGCCTGGATGGCACGGTCGCCGACAAGGTCGAGGTACAGGGTGGCTTCCTGCGCAAACCCGAGGGCAAGGGCTACGGCTTCGTTGGTCCCGAGCTGTACGATCCGAAATACTTCGGCTATGGGGCCGGTGTGGCGATGCGCAAGGGCCAAGACAAGCTCAAGGCCGATATCAATGCCGCGATCAAGGCGATCCGCGCCGACGGTACCTATGACAAGATCGCCAAGAAATACTTCGACTTCGATCCGTACGGCAAATAATCGAACGGAGTGAAGGGCGCGTCGCCCGGTGTCGAACCGGTGCGGCGCGTTTTTCGTTGCACCGATGCTCGACTATATTCCTCGCATCTTGGAGGGGGCGCTGCTCACCGTGGCGGTGTCTCTGTTGTCCCTGGCTGTCTCGATCGTTTTGGGGTTGCTGGGGGCGTCGGCCAAATTGTCTGGACATCCTGTTCTCTCGGCGTTGGCCACGGTGTACACCACTGTGGTGCGTGGCGTCCCAGAACTGGTGCTGATGCTGCTCGTTTTCTACGGCGGCACCATCGGCCTGACGCATTTGCTCGAGACGCTGGGCCACACTGAAGCCGTCGACATCAACCCCTTCGTCGCGGGCGTGGGCACCATCGGCTTCATCTATGGCGCATACATGACGGAAACCTTTCGCGGCGCGATGCTGGCGATTCCACGTGGCCAAATGGAGGCCGCGTGGGCATTCGGCATGGGGCGGCTGCAAACATTTTTCCGCATCACGCTGCCGCAAATGGTGCGCTACGCCCTGCCCGGCTTCACCAACAATTGGCTGGTGCTCATCAAGAGCACGGCATTGGTCAGCCTCATCGGTCTGCAAGACATGACGTATTTGGCCAAGCAGGCCTCAGCTGCGACGCGTGAGCCGATCTTTTTCTTCGTGTTCGTGGCTGCACTGTTTTTGGTGTACACGTCGGCGTCGCTGTGGGTGCTGCGGCGGCTCGATGAACGGTTCAGCCTCGGGGTGCGCCGCGCCACCTCGTGGCAGAGCTGATTTGGCCGAAAGATCCCGCCGTGAATTGGTCCGTCATTTTCGAGCCCGCCCAGCTCCAGCTTTACGCTGAAGGGCTGCTCACGACCCTGAAGCTGTTGCTGTCGTCGTTGGCGGTGGGTGGGGTGCTGGCGCTGTTTCTGGCGCTGGCGCTCAATAGCCGCTATCGCTGGTTGCGCTGGCTGGTGGGCAGCTACACCTACGTGATCCGCGGCACGCCGTTGTTGATCCAGGTCTATCTGATTTACTACGGCATCGCCCAACTGGAATGGGTACAGGCGCGTTGGGATGCCGTCTGGCCGTGGACCTGGTTCAAGGACGCGTTTTTCTGTGCCCTGCTGGCGTTTGCGCTCAACACCGCTGGCTACACCGCCGAGATGCTGGCCGGCGCCATCCGCGAAACCCCCGCCGGCGAAATCGAGGCCGCACGTGCCATGGGCATGTCGCCGCGGCAGGTGCTCTGGCGCATCGTCATGCCCAGCGCCCTGCGGCGAACGCTACCCGCGTACAGCAATGAAGTCGTCATGATGCTGCACAGCACCAGCTTGGCGAGTACGGTACCGGCGATGCTGGACCTGACGGCGGCGGCCAGCCGCGTGTATTCCGATTTTTATTTGCCGTTCGAGGCCTACCTGTTCGCGGCGGCCATCTATCTCTCGATCACTTTCATGCTGGTGGGCTTGTTCAAGTGGGCCGAACGACGCTTTTTGGCCCATTTGGCGCCCCGCCGAACCTGAATGGACGCCCGTCACCATACCCTGCCCTGCACCAGCCTCGGTAGCACGCGCACGCTGACCAGCCTGCATTACGGCGTGGCAGCAGCGCGCCCCAAGGTGTATATCCAGGCCAGCCTGCATGCGGATGAGCTGCCAGGGATGCTGGTCGCGCACCACTTGCGTGAGCGCCTGACGAAGGCTGAGCGATCCGGGCAGGTGTTGGGGCAGGTGGTGCTGGTGCCGGTGGCCAACCCGATCGGGCTGGCCCAGCGCATCGATCACCGGCCCATGGGGCGGTTCGAGCTCAACACCTCCGAGAATTTCAACCGGTCCTACCCCGATCTGGCGCAAGTGGCGTTCGAGCGAGTGGGTCGCGAGCTGGGCTCGGACCTCGACAAGAACGTGGCCATGGTGCGCGCTGCGGTGCTCGATTGGTTGTCCGAGCAGACGCCGCTGACCGAACTCGAAGGCTTGCGGCTGACGCTGTATCGCCTGGCGGCCGATGCCGACGTCGTGCTCGATTTGCACTGCGACGCCGAGGCCGTGCTGCACCTGTACAGCGAAACCGCGTGCTGGCCGGCGCTCGAACCACTGGCCTGCTGGCTGGGCGCGCAGACCGTGCTGGTGGCCGACTACGGAGCGGGTGGCCAGCCGTTCGACGAGCAGCTCTCCGGGCTGTGGTCACAGTTGGCGGCGCGGTTAGCGGCGCACGGCATCGAGGTGCCGTTGCCGCAGGCTTGCGCCAGCGCGACGGTCGAGCTGCGCGGCGAAGCGGACGTCGGCCACGCCTGGGCCGAGCGCGACGCCGACGCCATCTGGCGCTACCTGCAGCATCTCGGCATCATCGCGGGTGACCCCGGCCCGGTTCCCGAGCCTCGCTTCGTCCCCACGCCGCTGGCGGGATCGGAGCCTCTCAAGGCCCCCTGCCCCGGCGTGATCGCTTTCCATGCCGACGTGGGGGCGGTGCTGCCCCCCGACGCGCTGGTCGCCGAGATCATTGACCCCCTCTCTGGCCATACGGTCCCCTTGCGTACCGCGCAGGGTGGCGTACTGTACGCCCGTACGCGAGAACGCTACGCCCCCGCCGGTTTGACGGTGGCCAAAGTGGCGGGCCACCGGCCGGTGCGCACCGGCAATCTGTTGTCCGAGTGATGCGACGACCCACGATCGAACGATTTCCATGAGCAACGCCCCCATCAAACTCCAGGTCGAAGATATCCACAAGCGCTATGGCAGCCACGAGGTGCTCAAAGGGGTGTCGCTGACGGCGCGCGCCGGCGACGTCATCAGCATCATTGGCAGCTCCGGGTCTGGCAAGAGCACCTTTTTGCGCTGCATCAACCTGCTGGAAAAGCCCCATGCGGGGCGCATCGTCGTCGCGGGCGAGGAGCTACGCCTCAAGCCCGCGGCGGACGGCGAGTTACAGGCGGCCGATCCTGTCCAACTGCAGCGGCTGCGTACCCGGCTGGCCATGGTGTTCCAGAACTTCAACCTCTGGAGTCACATGACCGTGCTGCAAAACATCATCGAGGTGCCGGTGCATGTGCTCAAGGTGCCGCGCGATCAGGCGGTGGCCAACGCGCGCAAGTATCTCGAGCGGGTGGGTCTCAACGGCGTGGAAGACCGCTATCCCGCGCACATGAGCGGCGGGCAGCAGCAGCGTGTGGCCATTGCCCGGGCGCTGGCGGTCGAACCTGAGGTGATGCTGTTCGACGAACCCACCAGCGCGCTCGACCCGGAGCTGGTGCAAGAGGTGCTGCGCGTGATGCAGGGCCTGGCCGAGGAGCACCGCACCATGGTCGTCGTGACGCACGAAATGGGCTTTGCGCGTGAGGTCTCCAACCACGTCGTCTTTTTGCACCAAGGGCGCATCGAAGAGGAAGGCGACCCCAAGCAGGTGTTGACCTCGCCGCGCAGTGAGCGGCTGCAGCAGTTCCTCAGCGGCAACTTGAAATGACGCGAGACCTTGGGATGGGATCTGAGGGTTGCGTTCCTGATCCTTCCCGCTGCCCCCGATGCGGCCAGCCCAACGGCTGTGCAATGGTGCGGGAACGCACAAGCGGTGAGCCGCAGCCGCCCTGCTGGTGCACCCGCGCCACCTTCAGCGCCGAGCTGCTCGCGCGCATTCCCGCCGCCGCGCGCGGCAAGGCTTGTGTCTGTGCCGCGTGTGTCGGCACCGCAATGTCTGGCGCCGACGGCGAGCGCCGGGGATGAGGGGCGCGCGCCACGGGATGACTCATAAAAAGCGGTCGAGCAACCGCCGGCTGTGCCGGTCCAGCTCCTGCGGGCGGCGAATCAGATACTGCACCCCATGGCTGTCCTGGATCAGCAAGACGTCGCGGGACAGTCGTCGGATATCCTCTTCGCCTTTGAGCACAAAGCGCGTCACGCCGCGGTCGGTCTGCACGGTCCAGGTGCTCGGGGTGGCAAAGCTGCTGACCTCCAGCAGCCGCTGGATGACGGGGGTGAATTCGCGCTCTTGGAGTGCTTGCTCGACGAGCGCTCGCGTCGCCGCATCGAGCGTGTCCAGGCTGTCGATGAAGGCCACCTCACGGCCGTCGGGGCCCATGAGCGCAATGTGGTGCCGCGGCGCTTGAATCGGAAACGCCCGCACGGCGACCACGCCGCTGACCCATTGGCCGCTGGGGTCGCGCCATTCCAGCCGGCCGGCGGCATTGCGCCGCAATACGGGCTGGCTCGTTGGGGATGGGGTCGTCGTCATGGGTTTACTCCCGCAGCCAGTCGCGTTCGGCTTCCGCCTGGCGCGCCTGCGCCTGGTACAGCCGCCAATAGGCCCCCTGGCGCGCCATCAGCTCGTCGTGGGTGCCCTCTTCCACTTTGCGGCCCTTGTCCATCACCACCAACCGATCGGCGCGGCGCAGGGTGGACAGGCGGTGCGCGATGGCGATCGTCGTGCGCCCGCGCACCAAATTGTCCAGCGCCTTCTGGATTTCTTTTTCGGTCTCGGTGTCCACGCTAGAGGTGGCTTCGTCCAGAATCAGAATGCGCGGGTCGATCAGCAGTGCGCGCGCGATGCTGATGCGCTGGCGCTCGCCGCCCGACAGGCCTTGCCCGCGCTCGCCCACGAGTGAGTCATAGCCTTGGGGCAAGCGCAAAATGAACTCGTGCGCATGGGCAGCGCGGGCGGCGGCGATGATCTCCTCGCGTGTGGCGTCGGGCTTGCCGTAGGCGATGTTTTCCGCGATCGTGCCAAAGAACAAGAACGGCTCTTGCAGCACCAGCCCGATGTGGCGCCGATAGTCCGCCACGCGCAACTGCCGGATGTCCACGCCATCGACCAGGATTTGCCCTTCGGCCACGTCGTAGAAGCGGCAGATGAGGTTCACCAACGTACTCTTGCCCGAGCCGCTGTGGCCGACCAGGCCGATCATCTCGCCCGGCCGCACCTCCAGGTCGAGCCCCTGGATGACGGCGCGGTTGCCATAGCGAAAGCCGACCCCGCGCAGCTCGATGCGCCCCTGCACCGACGGCAGCGACACCGGCTGGGCCGGTTCGGGCACACTCGAGACGTGATCCAAGATGTCGAAGATGCGCTTGGCGCCCGCCGCCGCTTTTTGCGTGACCGAGACGATGCGGCTCATCGAGTCGAGCCGCGTGTAAAAACGCCCGATGTAGGCCAGAAACGCCGTCAGTACCCCCACCGTCACCGAACCCCGCGCCACCAGCCAGATGCCAAAGCCCCACACCACCAGCAGGCCGATCTCGGTCAGCAGCGACACTGTGGGTGAAAACAGCGACCACAGCCGGTTGAGCCGGTCGTTGACCTCCAGGTTGTGCCGGTTGGCGTCGCGAAAGCGTTGTGCCTCGCGCCCCTCCTGGGCAAAGGCTTTGACGACACGGATGCCCGGAATCGTGTCGGCCAGCACATTGGTGACCTCGGCCCAGACGCGGTCGATCTTCTCGAAGCCGGTGCGCAGCCGGTCACGCACGACATGAATGAGCCAGCCGATCAGCGGCAGCGGCAGCAGCGTGGCCAGCGCCAGTGTGGGGCTGATGGAAAACAAAATCACCGCCGTCATCGCGATCATGATCACGTCGGTGGCGAAGTCCAGCAGGTGCAGGGACAGAAAGATGTTGATGCGATCCGTCTCCGAGCCGATGCGCGCCATCAGGTCACCGGTGCGGCGGTTGCCGAAGTACTCCAGCGACAGGCCCAGCAGGTGCTCGTAGGTCGTGGTGCGCAGATCGGCACCGATGCGCTCCGATACCAGCGCCAGGATATACGTCTTGGCCCAACCCAGCCCCCACGCCAGCAGCGAGGCGGCCAGCAGCCCGCTCAGCAGCCAAGCGACCAAAGTCCAGTCGACCGGCGTGCCGTTTTGGTATGGAATCAGCACGTCGTCCATCAACGGGATGGTCAGGTACGGCGCCACCAAACTGGCCGCCGTGGACGCCAGCGTGAGCAGAAAGCCCGCCAGCAGCTGCCAGCGATAGGGGCGCGCAAAGCGCCACAAGCGCAACAGCGTCCGCGTCGACGGCGGTGTGTGTACCACCTGCGCACACACCGCGCACTCGTCGTCCTCCGGCTCCATCGGCGCGTGGCACACCGGGCAGTGCAGCGCGGCGGGAGCCATCGGGGGTGTCGCGCCCTCTGGGCTGTCGCGCAGCGCCTCGAAGCGCTCGATCAGGCGTTGCGCTGCCAGCTGCCGCCCCAGGGTGTAGCGCCACACCGCCAGCCGCTGCGGCTCATCGCCCGCCCTCCCCTCACGCATCAGCTCCAGCGTGGCCACGCCGTTGTGGTCGTGGCTCCACAGGGACAGACCGGGCTCTATCGACCAGCTTTGAACCGCTGCCTGTGGCGTTGCCACCCAGCACAATTGACGCCCTGCAATCCACAGCAGCCCTTCACGAAAACGCAGCTGCTCATCAAGGTCGGTCAACAACCAGACGGTATGGTCCTCGCCCCTACCCGCGGTGGCCCTCACGGCTTCGCGCCAGACGGCAGGCAGCCCTGACAACCCGGGCACAGGTGGACTCGGATACGACATGTTGCAATTTCGTTTCGAAGCTGGGGGATGGCTCGGTTCACAATACCACGTTGCGTCATCCAAGCATCCCGTTCGAAAATCGCGCATTCTACGGCTGTCATCTCCACGCTCTTCGCATCCCATGCCGCACTCGACCATCCAGATCCGCCGCATGCACTACTTGCGCGGCCCCAACCTCTGGACCTACCGTCCAGCGATCGAGGCCCTGATCGACATCGGCGAACTCGAAGACCACCCCTCCAACACCATTCCCGGCCTGTATGAACGACTGACCGATTGGCTGCCGGGACTGGTGGAACACCACTGCGGCGTGGGCGAGCGCGGCGGTTTTTTGCAGCGGCTACGCGAGGGGACCTGGCCCGGGCACATCATGGAGCACGTCGCCATCGAGCTGCTCAACCTGGCGGGTATGTCCACCAGTTTTGGTCAAACTCGCTCGACCGACGAGCGGGGTGTATACAAGCTGGTCATCCGCGCCCGCGAGGAGCACGTCGCGCGCCAAGCGCTGTTGGATGCGCGTGATCTGCTCATGGCGGCGATCGAGGACCGCCCGTTCGATGTGCCCGCCGCCGTCAAAGGCCTCAAGGCGCTGATCGACCGCCATGCGCTGGGCCCCAGCACGGCCGCCATCGTCGATGCCGCGACGGCGCGCCGCATCCCCCATATCCGTCTGACCGAGGGCAACCTGGTGCAACTGGGTTACGGCGTCAACCAACGCCGTATTTGGACCGCGGAGACCGATCGCACGAGCGCCATCGCCGAGACGATCTCGCGCGACAAGGACCTCACCAAGCGGCTGTTGGCCGAGTGCGGCGTTCCGGTCCCGGAGGGCCGCGTCGTCACCTGCGCCGAGGACGCGTGGGAAGCCGCGCTGGAGATTGGCCTGCCCGTGGTCGTGAAACCGGTCGACGCCAACCATGCGCGAGGGGTGTCGCTGGACGTGCGCACGCGCGAGGAGATCGAGGCGGCCTACACGCTGGCGCAACGCGAAGGCTCCGAGGTGATGGTCGAGCGCTTCATCCGAGGCCACGAGCACCGCGTGTTGGTCATCGGCAGCCGGGTTGTGGCGGCTTCTCGCGGTGAGCGCGCGGTGATCATCGGCGACGGGGTGCATACCGTGCGCGAGCTCATCGAGCGCGACATCAACAGCGACCCGCGCCGTGGTGAGGAAGAAGAGTTTCCGCTCGACACCATCCGCCTGCCGGAGAACCGCGACGTGATGCTGGAGCTGCGTCGCCAAGGCTTGACGCCCGACAGCGTGCCCGAGGCAGGGCGTGAGGTGCTGGTGCAACGCACGGGGTTGCTCACCGATGACGTGACCGACCAAGTCCACCCAGACGTGGCCGAGCTGGCCGCGCTGGCGGCGCGCATCGTGGGGCTGGATATCGCCGGCATCGACCTGGTGGTGGAGGACATCGGCCAGCCCCTGGCCGCGCAGGGTGGCGCCATCGTCGAGGTCAATGCTGGCCCTGGCCTGCTGCCACACCTCAAGCCTGCACGCGGGCAGCCTCGTCCCGTGGGCGAGGCCATCGTCGCGCATTTGTTTCCCGGACGAGACAACGGCCGCATTCCGGTGGTGGGCATTACGGGGACGCGCGAGACCGCGCCACTGGCGTTGCTGGTGGGGCTGTTGTTGCAGCTGTCAGACCACACGGTGGGCGTTTCATGCGGCGGACGGCTCTACTTACAGATGCAGCCCATCGACGCCAGCCCGCCGTCGGACTGGGAGGCGGGCCAGCGCATCTTGATGAATCGCAGCGTCGATGCGGCCGTCATCGAGAGCTCGCCACGCACCATGCTGGACGAGGGCTTGCCCTATGACCGCTGCCAGGTCGGCATCGTCACCGATGTACCCGATCCCGTGGGACTGGAAGACCACTACATCACCACACGCGAGCACCTGCGCAAGGTGTTGCGCACGCAGGTCGACGTGGTGCTGCCGCAGGGCTGCGCCGTGCTCAATGCCGACTGCGAGGTCAGTGCGGGTTTGGCCGAGCTGTGCGATGGCGACGTACTGCTGTACAGCACCGATCCGCGCCATGCCCGGCGCGAAGCCCATGTCGCCGATGGCCGGCGCTTCGTCACCGTCGACGGACGCCAGGTGGTGTTGATACAGGCCAGCGGCGCCACCGGCACGCTCGACCTCGATCACCCGGGCATCGTGGCCCTGTTGCAGCACATCGAGCTGCCCACGTTGCTGGCGGCCATCGGCGCGGGGGTTGCGCTGGGCCTGTCACCGGGCTTGATTCGCGCAGGTATGGAAACCGCCACCACCACCCTCCGCACGCTGCTGACGGATATCTAACCAACGCTGCATCGCCACCATGAACGTCACCCGTTTGCGGGCCCTGCGGGGCCCCAACCTCTGGAGCCGCTACACGGCCATCGAAGCCACCGTGCAATGCACCCCCGACGAGGTGGACTTGCGGCGCATGCCGGGTTTCGAGGAGCGACTGCGGCAGCGGTTTCCCGAACTGGGCATGCTGCCCGAGCCAACGGCTGAGGGCGTGCTGTCGATGGCGCATGCGCTGGAAATCACTGTCCTGGCCCTGCAAACCCATGCGGGTTGCCCTGTCAGCTTCAGCCGCACGGTCGCCGCAGCCGACCCCGGCGCCTATCAGGTCGTGGTCGAGTACAGCGTCGAAGACGTGGGGCGGCTCGCTTTCGATCGGGCGCTGGCGTTGCTGCAAGCCGCCGGTGACGATCAACCCTTCGATGTCGCCAGCACCATTGCTGAGCTCAAGGAACTGGACGAGGATTTGCGCCTGGGGCCCTCGACCGGCGCGATCGTCGAGGCCGCGGTCGCCCGTGGCATTCCGTACCGGCGCCTAACCAGCGGCAGTTTGGTGCAGTTTGGCTGGGGCAGCAAACAGCGGCGCATCCAAGCGGCCGAGTGCGACACCACCAGCGCCATCGCCGAATCGATCGCCCAAGATAAAGAGCTGACCAAGCAATTGCTGCACGCAGCGGGCGTGCCGGTGCCGCTCGGGCGCCCCGTGCGCGACGCCGAGGATGCCTGGCGCGCCGCGCAAGAGCTGGGCGGTGCCGTCGTCGTCAAGCCGCGCGATGGTAATCAAGGCAAGGGTGTCACCGTCAACATCCGCACACGCGAACAGGTGATGGCCGCGTACGAAGTCGCCAGCCGCTACGGCAGCGAGGTCATGGTCGAGCGCTATCTGCCCGGCATCGACTTTCGGCTGCTGGTCGTCGGGCGCAAACTGGTGGCCGCGGCGCGGCGCGATCCCCCGTTGGTGGTGGGCGATGGCGTGCATACCGTACGCCAACTGGTGGACGCCGTCAACGCCGATCCCCGGCGCGGCGACGGCCACGCCACACCGCTGACGCGCATCCGGCTCGACGACATTGCGTTGGAACGGCTGGCACAGCAGGGCTTGACGCCCGACGACGTCCCACCCCGCGGCATGCGCGTCGTGCTGCGTAACAACGCCAACCTCTCCACCGGAGGGACGGCGACTGATGTAACGGACGAGGTCGATCCGCTGGTGGCCCAGCGCGCCGTGGCCGCGGCGGTGACCGTCGGGTTGGACGTGTGCGGGGTGGACGTGGTGTGCCAAAGCGTGGTCGAGCCGCTGGAAGCGCAAAGCGGGGGGATCGTCGAGGTCAACGCCGCCCCGGGTCTGCGCATGCACTTGAGCCCCTCTTATGGCAAGGGGCGCAACGTCGGGCAGGCCATCATCGACCACATGTTTACGCCGGGTGAGGACGGGCGCATCCCCGTCATCGCCGTCACGGGTACCAACGGCAAAACCACCACGGTGCGCCTGACGGCGCACCTGCTGCGCCAGCGCGGTTGGCGCGTGGGCTTTACCGACACCAACGGCGTCTATGTCAACGGCCGACAAATCGACAGCGGCGATTGCAGCGGCCCCAAGAGCGCCCGCCGCGTGCTGGCCCATCCGGACGTGGACGCGGCCGTATTGGAGACCGCGCGTGGCGGCATTTTGCGTGAGGGACTGGCGTTCGATCGTTGTCAGGTCGCCATCGTCACCAACATCGGCACGGGCGACCACCTCGGTCTCCACTACATCACCACCGTCGAAGACCTCTCGGTTCTCAAGCGCGTCATCGTGCAGAACGTGGCCGATCATGGCACGGCCGTGCTCAACGCGGCGGATCCCCACTGTGTCGCCATGGCCGATTTCTGTCCCGGGCAGGTGACCTACTTTGGCCCATCGGCGCACCATCCAGTCATTGCGACGCATCGGGCCCTGGGGCGGCGTGTCGTGTTCGTCGACGGTGACAACATCGTCGCTGCCGAGGGCCAATGGCAAGTGCGCATCCCGCTGGCGCAAATCCCGCTGACCGAGGGGGGGGCGCTGGCCTTCCAGGTCGACAACACCATGGCTGCGATCGCCGCGGCCTGGGCCGTGGGCGTGCCGTGGGATGCCATCGTGCGAGGGCTGGAGAGCTTCACGTCCGATGCGGCCACGGTGCCCGGGCGGTTCAACCGCTTCGCCTACCGCGGGGCCACGGTCATCGCCGACTACGGGCACAACCCCGATGCGATCGCGGCGTTGTGTCAGGCGGCGCAGCGGCTGCCGGCGGGCAAGCGGGTGGTCGTCATCAGTGCGGCGGGTGACCGGCGCGACCAGGACATCGTGGCGCAAGCGAGGCTGATCGGCGAGGTTTTCGACGAGGTCGTGCTGTTCGAGGACGCCTGCCAGCGCGGCCGCGCCGATGGCGAGGTGATCGCGCTGCTCGAGCAAGGCCTGCGCAATGCCACCAAGACCCGGTGGCAAACCGCGGTACGGGGTGAGTTCGCTGCCATCGACATCGCGCTGGCCCGCCTGCAGCCTGGCGATCTGTGCCTGATCCTGGTCGATCAAGTGGAGGAGGCGCTGGCGCACATCGCGCGCCGCGTGGCGGAGAGCGAGCAGCCCGCCACTGCGTGAGCCAGTCCCGTCTGAATCAGCCCCAAAACAGCAGCGCGTCGCGGCCCTCCACGAGGAGATCGACGCGCCGTCCCACCGGCAGCACGACCTTGGTAGGCACATGCCCGAACGGCAACCCGGTGAGCACCGGCACGCCCGGTAACTGTGTACGCAACCACGCGACCACGCTCTCGAGGCGAAAGCCGCGGTCGTGCGGCGTGAGGGTATAGCGGTTGAACGCCCCCAGCAAGATGGCGCGCTGGCGCGGCAACACGCCAGCCAGCAGCAACTGCGTCAACATCCGCTCGACCCGGTAAGGGTGCTCGCCCACGTCTTCCAGAAACAGCAGCCCGCCCTCCACCTCGGGCAGGTAAGGCGTGCCGACCAGCCCCGTCAGTATCGACAGGTTGCCGCCCCAAAGGGTGGCGTTTTCTACCCGCCAACCGTCGGCCAGCGCAGGATGCGCGCGCACGTCGCCCGAGGGCAGCCGCCAGCCGCTGCCCTCCCCCACACCCTGCACCAAATCGTCGAAGCAGGCAGTGGTGATCTCATCGAGCGGCTCGTCTGTCCAGTCCTCCATCAGCGCGGGGCCTGCCCAAGTGACCGTACCACGCTGGGCCAGTACCGCCAGATGAAACGCCGTGAAGTCGCTCAGCCCTACCCAGGCCATCCCGCGTTGGGCGGCGCTGTCGATCGCGTCGTAGGACAAGCGCGTGAGTAGCCGCGTCAAGCCGTACCCGCCACGGGTGGTCAACGCCACATCGGCCCCGCTGGCCGCCGCGCGCTCGATCGCCGCCAAGCGGGTCGCGTCGTCCCCCGCAAAGCGCTGATGGCGCGACAGGGCGTCTGGGTCGATCTCGACCTCGTAGCCGGCGGCCTGCAAGCGGCGCACGGCGCGCCGGAACGCAGCGCAATCCTGCACTGCCCCGCTGGGAGAGTAGAGGTACACACGTGGCATGGGCACCATTATCGGGCCGCTGCGGCCCAGGCCCGCTGTCCTGCGCGGTGCCCCGGGTCTGGAAATGGCGCATCGACCCACTCGGGCTGCTCGGGCAACAAGTCCGCGTCTGCCGCTGACAGCGTGGCCCGGATCCGCGCCCCCAGCACGGCGTACAAGGCAGGCAGCAGCCATTGCGCCCCAGGCGCCCACGCCAGCCGACAGTCAGACACATCCAGCGCGTCCAACCAGGCCCGCAGAATCTCGGCATGACGCTCGGGCGAGTGCCACGATGCTTTTTTGGGTTTGTCGCTCTGACCAAAGCCGATCAGATCTGGCATCAACACGCGCTCGCCCGCCTGCAACCGCGCCGTCACCCAGGGCAGCCACTGCGGCCACCAGCCGCGTGGGCCGTGCAGACAGACCCAGGGCGGCGTCGCTTCTGCGGGCCCCACATCCAGCCAATGCAGGCGCAGGCCCTCCAGCTCAGGCAAGTCTTGCCGCGCATGCGAATGCTGCGGGGAAATCCCCCAACGGGCGGCTTGCGCCCAGATGGCCTCGAACGCCTGCGCTGGCGCGCGCAGCGCATCGTCGCGCAGCGGCTGCGCTTGCGCGCGCTGCTCGGCGCGGCGCCGGACGAAAAACTCGCGCATCAACGACGCCGCTTCATCTGCCCGCACGCCGGCGAGCACTGCCGTATGCGCGTTGAGCGCGGGCTGCGCAAACAGATCGACCACCGACCCCGCCGCGCCCATGCGGGGCTCGGGCGCCCCATACACCACGCGCGCCAAGCGCGCGTGCAGCGCTGCCTGCGCGCACATCGCGCACGGCTCCACCGTCACGTATAGGGTGCAACCCTCCAGTCGATAGTTGCCCAGTGTCTGCGCCGCCTCGCGCAGTGCGACGACCTCGGCATGCGCCGTCGGGTCATGGGCGGTGATCGAGCGGTTGTGACCGCGCCCGACGATGCGCCCGTCGCAGACCACGACGGCGCCCACCGGCACCTCGCCCGCCCCGGCCGCCTGCCGTGCCAGCGCGAGCGCTTCGGCCATGTACTTGTCGTCGGTTTCGACGATGGCACCCTGCTCCATGCACTGCTTTCGTGTCGGGGGCGGTTTGGTGCTGGGCTGTGGCAGCCAAGCGTTCTCTGCAACGCTGGGGGATTGTAAAAGGCCTTTCAAGTCATGACTGCCAGCGCGACTTGCCCCGCGTCACCCGGGCCTTGCTGGACTGCTGCGCCACGATCTTGACGCGGCCGCCTCCCAGCAAAGCCCTTGTTCCTCTTGCACCACGAGCGCATGTCCGCCTAGACTCTGGAGCAGTCATCGAAACCCTGCGCCATCCCATGGACGACCACGCCATCGTTGCGGCCTGCGCCAAGGGCGATAGCCACGCTTTGCGAAGCCTGCATGAGCGACATGCCCGTGCGGCATATACGTTTGCACTGCGCCTGCTTGGAAACCCGGCGGACGCCGACGATGCCGTGGCCGAGGCGTTTTACGAGGTTTGGCGATCGGCCTCGAAGTTCGCCAACCGCTCCAGCGTGCGAACCTGGATTTTGGGCATCGTCCGCCACAAGGCCCTGGACCTCCTGCGTGCCCGAGGTGCACGCGCGGAGGAGGCCATCGAAGACGCGCTCACCGATACCCTGGTCGATCCCGGCCCCACGCCATTTGAATGGTTGGCCGAGCACCAGACTTGGGAAATGGTCGATCGGTGCATGCAGGCTTTGCCCGTCCCCCAGCGGGAGAGTTTGCACCTGTTCCTGCTCGAAGGTCTGTCTTTGCAGCAAATCGCCCAGCTCCAAGGGGTGCCGGACAACACCGTCGCCACACGAATTCATCACGCCAAGCGCAAGCTGAAGCTGTGCCTGACCGAAGCCCTCGGATTGAAGAAAGCCAGCCCAAAAGCCGACTCAGTGTTATGACGAACACTCCCTCTCAACCCACGGGTGAGCGGCCCAGCGCCAGTCCCGGAGAAATCCAGTGGCTCGATCGCATTCGGCAGCAGCTCGAAGTCGCGGCACCCCCGTTCGATCACGAGCGTAACTGGCAACGCGTGGCCGCCCGGATCGACGCGGAGCGCGAATGGGATCGTGCCCAAAACCGCCGCTCCCAAGGGCGAAGGCCATGGTGGTGGGCGCTGATGGCCTATGGCATGGGTGCTGCAACGGCCGCGATCCTCATGACCGTCGTCGCTCCCGAGCCCTGGCGTGCCGATACGGCCGTAGTGCCTTTGGGCGCCGAAGAAAGCACCGCCAAGGCCGCCGCACGCGTGCGGCTCCAAGTGGTGTTCTCCGATCAGGCCACCCTCGCGCAGGTGCGGGCGGCGCTGTCGCCCATCGACGCCGAGATCATCGCGGGCCCAGGGCGTCTGGGCGTCTGGACCATCGCTGTGCCCGCATCCAGCGCCGACGAAGCAGAAAAGGTTTTGCGCGCCCTGCCGATTGTCGAAAGTGTCTCGCGATGAAACGGGTCGTCACCGCGCTCCTGTTGGGGGCGAGTCTTTGCGGAACCGCGATCGGGCAGGTCGAGCCGCCGAAAGGCCAGCCCTCGCGCGGTGGTTCAGCGGGTGTCGGCATTGGCATCCAAGTCGACCTGAGAAGTCTCGTCAGCGGCGTCGCCGCGTTGCTCGGGCGTGCTACGTCCGACACGGTCTCGAACGTCGTCGCGGGCCAAGTCGTCGCCGTTTGGGCTGAAGACGAAGTCGCGCTCGCGCCGGAAGAAGTTGCGCGGGCCATGCAAGCTCGGGTCTTGGCAGACCATCCGCTGTCCTCGCTCGGGTTGCGGCTCGTCCTGTTTGCGGTGGACGAAGAGGATGCAGACAAGCTCCTGGCACAGGCCCGCCAGTCTTTTCCCCAAATTTCCTTCGCACGCAACAGCTACGTCGATACGCTCCAGACCGAGCACACAGCAGCCAGCCCGGGCGCGGCAGGCCGGCAGTACGCGCACGAACTGGTTCGCGCAACGGCCGTGCAGCGCTTGCCTCAACCCGTGCGCATCGGTGTCATCGATGGCGCACCCGACGCCAACGCCCCCTTGGACGCGGCGTCGTTCGATCTGCAGCGCTTTACGGACACCGGTCAAAGTCCGCACGCCAGCGCCATCGCCTGTGAACTGGCTTGCCGGCCCGAGACGGGCTTCCCCGGTCTGGCGCGGGGTGCCGAGTTGGTGTGGGCGGCCATTCTTTCGCCACACCAGAATGGCCATGAACGCAGCGACTTGGTGACATTGGCCCGCGCGCTCGATGGGCTGGTCAAGCGCCGCGCCGAAGTCATCCTCACAAGTCTCGGCACACCCCCCAATCCTGTCCTCACCCGCGTGCTCGACCGCGTGCTGCCGAAGGTGCGGGCTTTCGTCGCTGCTGCAGGCAATGGCGGACCCAATGGCACCGTGCCCCTGCCGGCAGCGCACCCTGGCGTCGTTGCCGTGGCCGCCGTCGATGCCGCTGCCCAACCCTGGCCGCAGGGGAGTCGCGGCCAGGCCATCCTCGTCGCTGCGCCTGGCGTGGATCTGTGGCTCCCTGTCGGTGGTGGCCGGTATTTCACCGGCACTTCATATGCCGCGCCGTTCGCCGCAGCTTGGATCGCACAGCGGCTCGCACGCGGCCAGCCCGCCGATGCTGCTGCCTTGTGCGCGACGGCTCAGGACCAGCCGCCCGCTGGGCGTGACGACGCCACAGGCTGCGGGCTGCTGCGTTGGTCGCCCTAGTGAGAGCACCATTGAAGAAAAGTGTCGGAACTGCCGACTCAGAGGTACCCCATCAACCTGAGGAGCCCCAACATGACTGTCTTCCGTCTTCTGACCGCAACCCTCATCCTCGGCGTGACCCTGTCCGCCGCGCACGCTGCTGAACGCGACGCCGCCATCGCCAGTGGTGCCAAGCTGACCAAGGCCGACGCGGCGCGGACCGCACCCGGCGGAGCGGGAACGGGCGACGCCACCGGCGCCATCGCACCCGACGCCGGGGCGCGCGGCATCGAGAAAAAGGACATCCGGCGCGGCATGGTGATCGCCAAACCCACCTCCGCACATGCTCGGGACGCCCATCAAGCACCGGGCGAATGCCCACCCTGCGGCACTTTGCCGCGGACACCAAAACCGGTGCCACACGATTGAAGAATTCGCGGCAAACCTCCGACTCAGTATCGGGAGTCCGGCGACGCCGGCTGCCGATTCGATTCAAACCCAACCGAAAAGGAGATCATCATGAAAATGCAGCCTAAACTCATCGCCAGCGCCATCACTGTTGCGCTGTTGGCGGGTGCCGTTCATGCGGCCGAGAACGCCGGCGGCGGCCAACCGACATCTACGCCGACCCACACTGTGCCGGTCAAGCCGACACTCAAAGGAGAAACCGAAGACGAAACGACCGGCGCTGTGCCAGGCAGGCCGACAGACCGGCTGACGATCAAAACCAAGAGTTCACCGCCTGTTGCGCCGCCGATCGAGGACAAAAAGGTGACCCCGACTATGGGCAGTAACGCTAACGCGGGCGAATCGGCAATAAAACCCCCAACAGGGGTAGGCCATATCAACATAGGCGGGAACCCGGGTAATTCTTGGGACCCGGTCGGCCAGTGCTACGTCGGCAAGCCCCCTGCCAATTACCGATGCCCGCCTGGTCAGAAGATAGTTGACCTCGACCCATCTCCTAAGGTGTGCTGGCGCTGCGAGTTTCCAAAAGATTAATTCGGCCATCTTTCACCGAGGATCCGTGCTCGCATAACCGTAGATCAGGATTCCGTGCGGTTCAAATGGGCTGCACGGAAAGTTTAACAAATCAAGAATCCCGCTTTTGGCGGGTTGACCAAGAAAGAGAGGAGATCGCGTCATGAATCGAGTCCAATTCAAACACCGAGCTCCGCCTATGATCATCGGGACATTGCTCTGTGCTGCTGCAGCGCAAGCACAGGCGGTGCCGACCATCGTCTCTATCACCCACAGCGGCCCAGTTCCCGGCACCCCGACCATCACAGGGCAAATCCAGTGCACGTCCAACAACGTGATGCTGACTTCCTACTATCAGAAGCAGATCGCGAGCGGCTGGGGGCCGACCACCTACATCGACAGGTTCTACTGTAAGCCGCCGGCCAACACGGGGGCAGTCATTACCGTGACCAAGAGCAAAACCTTCATCCCGGTCAGTCCCGGGGAGAAATTCCGCTTCATGGTGCAACAGGGTGGCGCGATGTCGCCTTGGGTCGTGTATCAGTTTTAAGGGGGCGCAACGATGCGGAAAGGGGCTTCGCTGTACCTTGCCTGCGCGGCTATTCTGACAGGCTGTTCCACTGCGCCCATCCTGGGCGGAGATGACCCGATCGCCAAAGGCGCGGCGAGCGGCCAACAGGCGGTTGCGGCAACCGAGCAACTCGAGCGTTGTACGGAACCCTTGGGCACCGTCGGTTTTGCTGAAGCGGCGGATGATCCGTATGTGCCCATCGTGCAAATGCTGGTGCAGCAGTCCAACTGCTTCATCGTGGTCGAGCGCGGGCGCGCATACAACCAGATCGACCTGGAGCGGCAGCTCAAAGAGGCAGGGCTCACCGGACAAGCCGGTGCGGCGAATCGCAAAATGCTGGCGGCCGATTACACGATGGTGCCAACGGTAACCTTTGCAGAGCCCTCGGGATTTGGCTTGAGTACGGGCCTGGGTGGTTTGTTCGGCCGGCGCGGCAGCAACCTCGATACATCAGCGCAAGTTCAAGCCCTGGGCGCCTCCACCACATTGCGTCTCATCGACAACGCCAGTGGCGCGCAAATCGTGGCGGCCCAAGGCAGCGCCAAGAATTACAACCTGGGAGCGGGCATTGGCATCCTCGGCGGCCTGGTGGCCGGGGTCAACGCCTATGCGAGCACGCCGCAGGGAAAGATTGTCGCCGCCGCCTTCCTCGACGCCTACAACAAACTGGTTCAGGCCGCTCGTCAATATAAACCCCAGCAAACCCGCGGCGGCGCAGGGCAAGGCGGACGGCTACAAGGGCCTCAGTAACGCCCCCCGCTTTTGTTTGTTGCCGTGCTCTGCGCTTCCGGTTTTCTATCGGCGACGACCAGATACCCGAATCGCACATGCCCGGCAATTGCCTTTACTCACTCCCACTCACTCATCAATTAGTCGTCCCTGAAAAATTCATTTTCACGCCGCCCTTAGCCGCAGCTGGGCAGGGTTGGCGCCACTGGTCTCGGTTGGCCGCCGCTGGGCGAGCCACCGGCCGATGAGGCGCACGGCCGCAATGAGGCGCAAAAAAGCTCGCCTCAAGAAGGGCACGCCCTTGTTGGCGATCATGCGCAGCAGCCAGCGGATGTTGTAGCCCGCCGCGCACAGCACCGCGTGCAGCCGGTCACCCTGCTCGCCCTTGAGGTGGCACCTGTCCATGCGGTGATCCTGCTTCAAGTGCCCGATGACCGGCTCGATGGCCTGGCGGCGCTTGAGCAGTCTGCG
The DNA here is from genome assembly GCF_049860815.1 of Tepidimonas sp. HKU78. NCBI lineage: Bacteria > Pseudomonadati > Pseudomonadota > Betaproteobacteria > Burkholderiales > Tepidimonas > Tepidimonas sp. HKU78. The sequence continues at coordinate 2,001,354 of NZ_CP187547.1, read as the reverse complement.
CTCCTCGTGCGTCAGGCGCTTGATCTTGCCGCGGTGCACCAGGCGCACATCCGCAATGTCGGCCTCCACCCCGCGGTAGCCCAAGTCGGCATAGGCCGTGTTGGGCTTGATGCCGCTGTCCTGCATCAGGATCGTGGCCTGCTCCAGCTGCGCTTGCAGCGTGTGCCCGTCGTAGGGGTTGCCATGGAAGGCCCGGGCTCCGACGATGAGGCTGTGCTTCAGGGTGCTGGCAATGCCGACCTTGACGCCGAACTCGTAAGGGCAGCGGGCCTTGCCCTTGTTGATGCACTCCACCTCCGGCGCGTGCCAGGCGTAGAGCTTTCGAGTCCCGTCGGCGGTCTTTCGGTTGGCAGTCTGCGCCACCAGACGCGCCGCCTTGTTGAGGGTGTGGCCAAGAGCGCTCTGGATGGCCTGCCCCAGGCGGCTGGCCTTGCGCTCGATCTCGCGCTGCAGCCTGGCCACGATCGTGCGCTGACGCTTGATGACCCGGCGCATGCGCGCAAACTGCCGCGCGTGCGCATAGCGCCCAGCCTTGCGGGCCAGCTCCTTGCCTTCCTTGGCAAAGGTCTGCTTCAAGGCGATGCCGGCGGCCTTGGCCGCCTCCACCAGCTTGGTGCGTGCGGTCTGCAGCAACCGGCTGTCGGTGGGGTGCGCCACCGCCTTGGGTTGTACGGTGGTGTCCACCACCACGCGCTTGAGTTCCTGCGGCTTGATGAGTCCGGTTTCCACCGCCACGTTGATCGTCTGCGCCAGGAGTTCTTCCACCCCCTCCTCGCCCAGCAGCCGGCGAAACTTCACCAGCGTCGTGGCGTCACACGGCAGCCGGTCCTCGTAGTAGGCCAGACCCGAGAAGTACTGCCAGCGCGGCGTGTCGCGCCAACGCTCCACCACCCCTTCGTCCGACTCGTTGAAGGCGTGCTTCAGATACAGCAGCGCGATCATCACGCGCAGCGGCACGCGGGGTCGGCCTGCGTTGGACGCCCGAGCTGCGCGCACCGGAGATTCGCCAAAGAGGTCCAGATCGGGCATGGCCACCCCAGAGCGCGCTTTGCGCATGAACAGGTGCGACAGCCTTGCTTCCAACTCCTGCCACGGCATGCGTGAGGACAACACCGCCAGCGGATGGCGCAGGTCGATCATCTGATCGAGCCGGGCGCGGAAGAAGTCCTCGGTGGCGGGGCAGGCAAACATCGCAAAACTCCCAGAAAACGGCGCATCAGACCATCAAATCTGGGGGAAATTGTACTCGCAAACAGACAATAACACAAGAAAAATCATGCGGTTATGAATATTTCAGGGGCGACCAATTAGAAACGTAAGATATTGATTCGTATGAACATTACTCTGCTGGCATAACCGGATACCAGCAAAAGTACCATTGCGAATCATCCCCTTGCCGATGCCTGTCGCTGCTGTATGTTGCCAAGCGCACCCGCCAACCTTCACTTGAATCCTCCCCTGCCCTCCCGCGCAGGGCGGCTCGTCCATCTGGTTTAGCCTACAGCACGGCTTCAAGCCCCTTGCGTTCGATCAGGTTGAGAAGTTTCAAGGACGGACCACTGGGCTTCTTGTCACCCACCTCCCACTTCTGCACCGTTGACAGGCTGGTGTTCAGCACGGCGGCGAGCACGGCCGAGGGTGTCAGGATTTTTGTGTGAGGGGCCTACCATGACGACTTCCAGGAGCCCCCATGCCACGCAAGAAGACCACCCCCGCCGCGAAGCCGGACGCCATTCTTCCCGACGAGCTGCTTGAGAAGCTGATCCCCGGACCGATGGACGCCGCCGGCGCCCCCCGCGTCAGAATACTTGTCGCCCCGATAGGACCAGAGCTGTGAGACTGGTTCATTGATGGTGGTGGGAGGCTGTGGAGCTTGTGGGCGAAGGCCGGCGCGGTGGGCAACGCGGATGCGTTGTCCACGGCAAGCTGGCCGGTGCGCGAAGCGCATCGTCCACAAATGCACAGCCTGTGCGGCGCCGAAGGCGCCGCCCCCCGCACACCATCGTTTCATCGACACGGGGGCGCGGATGAGAGAAGAAGTTGGCCCGATACGGACAAGCATTCAAGGACCGGGCGGTGGCACGCATGCTGCCGCCGGAGAGCGCCGCACCGCAGGTGGTGTCGCGCGAGATCGGAGTGGGCGTGGACACGCTGGAGCGCTGGCGCGCTGAGTCGTTGGCCAGGCCGGCGAAGGAGCGCGTGTGGACAGCTGCCGCGCGCCTGGAGGCGGTGATCACGACCGCGGCGATGGACGATGCCTCGCGCAGCGCCTGGTGCCGCGAGAACGGCGTGTACGCGCAGCAACTGCAGCAATGGCGAGACAACGCGGTGCGGGCACTGGCTGCACCCGAGCAAGTACGTGCCAGCCCCTCGCAGACCAAGGAGGATCGGCGCCGCATCAAAGAGCTCGAGCCAGAGGTACGCCGCAAGGACAGGGCCCTGGCCGAGGCGGCGGCGCTGCTGGTGCTGTCAAAAAAAGCCGAGGCGATCTTCAACAGGAACAAGGGCGAGGACGAATGATCGGCCTCGAAGATCGCCAGGAAATTGCCCGAGACATCGAAGCGGCTTGCGATGCCGGTGCGCGCCTGAAGCCAGCGTGCGAACTCATGGGGATCAGCGCGCGTACCTTGCAGCGCTGGAAGGCCGGGCCAAGGCCTGGAATCGGGCGATGGCAGGCCGCAGGCCGTGCGGCCGGCGCCAGCCCATGCGCTGAGTGATCGCGAACGTGCGCAGATCGTCAGCGTGGCCAACGAGCCGCGCTTGGCCGATCTGCCGCCGGCGCGCATCGTGCCGACGCTGGCTGACGAGGGCGTCTACATCGCCAGCGAGTCCAGCTTCCGCCGCGTGCTGCGTGCGCAGGGGCAAATGAGTCACCGCGGGCGCGCCAAGGCACCACGCAAGGGCCGGCCACCGACCACTCACGTGGCCACCGCGCCGCGACAGCTGTGGTGCTGGGACATGACGTTCCTGCCAAGGGATGTCGCCGGACGCTGGTTCTTCCTGTACCTCATCATGGACGTGTACAGCCGCAAGATCGTGGGCTTCGAGGTGCACGAGGACGACGACTGCGACCACGCTGCGCGGCTCGTGCAGCGCACGGCGCTGGCCGAGGGCATTCACGCCATGCCGCGTGACTGTCGTGTCCCGGCTGATTGGTAACGCGTCTGTTGAACAGTTCGGGGTGTGATCGCTGCCATTGTTTCATGGCCTGGATGGGGCTGACATGCCCCAAGGCTTTCTGTGGCAGTTGGTGATTGTACAGCCAGACATACCGCAGGATGGTGGCCTCAAGTTCTTCGCCGGAATGGAAGTGATGGGTGCGCAGGATGTCGGCGATGCGCCCGTTGAAGCGTTCAACCATGCCGTTGGTCTGCGGGTGTTTTGGGCGGGTCAGGCGATGCTCAATGCCCAGGGCTTCACACAGGGCGTCGAACGCATGCTGCCCCGAGGCGTCCTTGGCTTTGGAGCCGAACTGGCAGTCGGTGAACTCCTTGCCGTTGTCGGTGAGCAGGGTGTGTATACGAAACGGCGCGGCCTTGTGCAGCGCGTTGAGGAAGGCTTTGGCTGCCGCCGCCGTCTTGTGGCTCTTGATGGCGATGAACACCCAGCGTGTGGCCCGGTCGATGGCCACGAACACATAGCGCCGGGCCGTCTCGTCGGCCATCTGCGGCAGGCACTTCACGTCCAGGTGCACATAGCCCGGCTCGTAGGCCTTGAAGGGCTTGGGCGAGCGCGCAGGGACCTGCGGGGTCGGCAGGCGCGAATGGCCTCGTCGGCGCAGCAGGCGGTCCAGCGCCGAGCGGCTCATGCCAGGTTCGATGAACTCGCGCACCACCGCCAGCAGATCGTCCAGCGACAGCCGCAGTTGCGTGCGCAAGTAGATCACCAGCTCCTCCTGGGCGGCATTGAGTGTGGTCTGCAAGCGGTGCGGGGTGTGGCTGGCGTCATGCACGCTGTCGCGCTTGCGCCAGCGCCGGATCGTCTGGCGGCTCACGCCGTATTGGCGAGCCAGCTCGTACTCACTGGCCGAGGACTGTTGGATGGCCGCGCGCACGGCCGGCGTCGTGGTGGCGTTCTTGTGCAAGGTGATCAGCATGCTACCCCTCCCCGGACGGATGATCCTGCCATCACGGCCCGCAGCACCTCGCGGCCCATCAGCAGGCCTCGTCGATTATGCAGCAACCAATCATCCGGGACCCGACAGCGCTGTCCAACCTGTGGATGGTGCGCAAGCGACTTTTGAACATGGGAGCGCGGGGATGAGTGCGCCCGAAAGCCTGAAAAGGCTTCGCCAAATGGGCCACGGGGCCGCGAGCGGGCTCCATGTCGTTTCGTGTGGAAAGCAACACCGTCACTGGGGCATCGCCGGCGCGAACGGGCTGGCCGGCAGGTGCTTGAGCTTGGACATGCGCAGGTAGGCGATGGCGATGAAGTTCTGGCTCGTCCTGAAGCCGCGCGCGGCGCGCTTGGCCTGCTGCAGCAGCCCGTTCATCGCCTCGACGAAGGCGTTGCTGCGGTGATCGACCATGCCGCGCACCACCGCGTCGAACCGCTCCTTGAGCGTGGCGGCCAGCTTCTTGAACGGCTCGAGCCGACAGCGCCGCGCCCAGCTCAGCCAGGCCCTGAGGTCGGATGCGGCCTGTTCGATGCTGTTGTGCGCTGTGGCCCGCGCGTACACCGCGCGCAGCGCCATCTTCAGCCGCCACGCCCGCGCGCTCTTGAGCGTCGAGCGCTGCAGCCAGTGCATCGCCTGGAGCTGGCGGGCGCTCCAGGTGCTGGGGTTGCGCCGCATGCCCCACAGCAGCTGCCTGAGCGTCTTGCGGCCGCCAGCGCCCAGCGCGGCTCGCACCGCCTGCGCGTCGGTGGCCATCTCCGCGCGGCGCACCTGGTCCATCGCCTCGATGGCCATCGAGACGACGTGAAAGCGGTCGTAGCTGATCTGCGCCTCGGGCAGCGCCAGCGCCACGCCCTTGGCGTAGGCTGCGCTCATGTCCATGCACACGTGCCGCACCTGGGCGGGATCACCGCCATGGGCCCTCAGATCCTCGGCGAACTCCATCACCGTGCGGTGCTCGCGCCCCTCGGTGGCGAACAGCAGCCGCTTGCGATCCAGGTCGTGCACGACGGTGATGTAGTGCTGCCCGCGCCGCAGGCTGGTCTCGTCGATGCCCACCGTGCGCACGCCGGCGAAGTCTTCCAGCGCACGCGCCTGCGCGACGTAGAACTCGATGCGCCGCCACAGCCGCTTGTCCTTGCAGCGCAGCAACTCGGCGGCCTGGCGCACCGGCAGGTCCAGGCACAAGGTCAGCGCCAGCGCTTCGAACGCCGCGGTGAAGCCCGAGCCCGGACGCGCCCAGGGCACGGCCACCTGCGTGGTCTTGCCGCAGGCACCGCAGGCCACGCGCGGCACGTCGCAGTGCAGCCAGGCCTCGAACTGGAAGAAGTCCAGGTGCCGCCAGGATCGGCGCAGCCGGTCGTGCACCGGTTGCGTGGCCGCACCGCATGCCGGGCAGGCGAGCCTGCTGGTGTGGCAGCCGATCTCGAAGTCGATACGCCGCTTGGTGGTGTCGAGCCTGACGTCATCGACGACCCACGGCGGCTGCAAGCCCAGCGCGCTGGTGAACAGAGCTTCTACGGCAATGCCCATGGACTCATCCTCCTGATCAAACACGCCTCGTGGACATGTGCACAGGCCGGCCAGCGGCCTGCACACATGCACACCGGGCTCAACGACCAGGAGTCATTGTGACTGTTGGGTTCCACACGAAATGACGAAGGACCACCATGGTGAGGGCTTCGAGTTGCCCCGCCAGGCGCGCGGCCTGCTCGCGCGCCTGGGCGGCCACCTTGCCCGCCCAGGGCTGGCTGGTGGGTATGGCCATCAAGGCAAAGAACGATGAACTGGGCCGGGCGCTGCAGCAGGCGCTCGATTCGCTGCGCGGCAGCGGCGAGCTGCTGGCGATCTTCAAGCAGCATGGACTGACGTTCACCGCACCCTGACGGGAAAATTGGAGAAAAACCCCGGAGCGCCGTGCAGGCGCTCCGGGGTTTTTCATGTGCGCCCGGCACGGGCGCACTCTTGTGGGTGAAAGTCCCACCGTAAGTTGATCACAGCGAACGAAGCGAAGCGCAACTGCATGAGGGCGACCGAGTGTGGGGAGGAAGCGTGGAGCGAAACTGCGAGCCGATGGACAAGAACCGGATAGAAGGCGCTGCCGAGCAGGGCGAGCGGGCATGAATCCGCGAAGCTCTCGTGATCAAGGCGAAGCGGCGTAAATCCGGCGGTTGTGCAGTGAAGGAGTGCGTTCTTACCCGGGGAGATCTCGCCTTATGCCTGAAAGGGCGACGTGGTGACACGGAGCGAGAAGTCAGCAGAGGCCATAGTAGCTGCCAGTCGTGGGCGAAGGGCCGAACGAGAAGGAGTGCTTGAGACCATGTCGATGCTGGAAGCAAGGCGTCAGAAGTCTGCGCAAGCAGAGCGGGCGGGGGTAGCGCACGGTGAAGCCGGGCGGGAACCTGTCAGCGACGAAGCGGCCGGCCCGCGACGGGACACCGAGAGCACAGGGCCGGGACTGCTGCAAGCGGTTCTGGCGAGAGAGAACCTGCGGCGAGCATGGAAGAGAGTCAAAGCCAACAAAGGCGCAGCCGGCGTGGATGGGCTGGACATTGACCAGACCGCCCGCCATCTGGTGACGGCGTGGCCATTGATTCGGGAACAACTGCTGCAGGGGAGGTACCGGCCCAGTCCGGTACGACGGGTAACGATCCCGAAGCCGGACGGTGGCGAGCGCGAGCTCGGCATTCCGACGGTCACGGATCGGCTGATCCAGCAAGCACTGCTGCAAGTGCTGCAACCGCTACTTGACCCGACATTCAGCGAGTGCAGCTACGGCTTCCGGCCGGGCCGACGAGCCCACGACGCGATACTGGCGGCGCAGGGCTACATCCAGTCCGGACGGAAGATCGTGGTTGATGTCGATCTGGAGAAATTCTTTGATCGAGTCAACCACGACATCCTCATCGACCGCCTACGCAAACGCATCGACGATGCTGGAATCATTCGGCTGATACGGGCGTACCTGAACAGCGGCATCATGAGCGATGGCGTAGTGTTTGAGCGGTATCAAGGCACGCCGCAAGGTGGGCCGCTGTCGCCGCTGCTGGCGAATGTGATGCTGGACGAAGTGGATAAGGTACTGGAGAAGCACGGCCACTGCTTTGCGCGCTATGCCGACGACTGCAACGTCTATGTCCGTAGTCGGAAAGCTGGCGAACGGGTCATGGCGCTGCTGCGCAAGTGTTACGGCAAGCTGAGGCTCAAGATCAATGAAGCCAAGAGTGCGGTGGCCAGCGTCAAGGGAAGGAAGTTCTTGGGCTACAGCTTCTGGTTTGGCAAGGAGGGCGTCAAGCGCAGGGTGGCCGACAAGCCGATGGCGACGTTCAAGCAGCGGGTGAGGCAACTGACCCGGCGCTCAGGCGGACGCAGCATGGCGGAGGTCATTGAGGGGGATGTCCTGTTTTTTGTGTGTGGGGCGGTTTCTGAATCTGTCCTCGTGTCGTTCAGCGTGGTGCGAGGGTGAAGCGGTCGCCGTATAGTATCGCGAACTGGTTCATCGCCGATTTCCACTCCTTGCTCGCCCGCTTCCAGTCCGCGGTGATGTTGCGCAAGGCCAGCCAGATCAGCTTGGTGGCCGCCTCGTCGCTTGGGAAGTGCCCGCGGCTCTTGATGATCTTGCGTAACCGCGAATGCACGCTCTCGATGGCGTTGGTGGTGTAGATGATCCGCCGCACTTCGGGCGGGAACGCGAAGAACGGGATCACCCGGCTCCACGCCCGCCGCCAGGCCGCGACCACGGTCGGGAAGCGCTGGCCCCACGGCCCTGCCTCGAACGCGTCCAGCGCGCGCTCGGCGGCCTCCGCGCTCGGTGCGGTGTAGATCGGCTTGATCGCCGCGGCCAGCGCCTTACGGTCCTTCCAGCTCGCATAGTCGAGGCTGTTGCGGATCAGGTGCACGATGCAGGTCTGCAGGGTCGTGGCCGGAAACACCGCCTCCAGTGCCTCCGGCAGGCCCTTCAGGCCGTCGGCCACGCCGATCAGCAGGTCCGTGACCCCGCGGGTCTTGAGATCGTTGAACACCTTCATCCAGAACTTCGCGCCTTCGGTGTTCTCGATCCAAAGCCCCAGAATGTCGCGGGTCCCGTCCGGCAGCACGCCCAAGGCCAGATACACCGCCTTGTTGCGCACCACGCCGTCCTCGCGGATCTTCACCCGCAGGGCATCGAAGAACACCACCGGGTACATCGGCTCCAGCGGCCGGGCCTGCCAGGCCCCCACCTCGGCCATCACCGCGTCGGTGACGGCGCTGATGAACTCCGCTGACACCTCGATGGCGTACATCTCGGCCAGATGGCCCTGAATCTCGCGCACCGACATGCCGCGGGCATACATCGAGATGATCCGGTCGTCAAAGCCGGCAAACCGGCGCTCATGCTTCGGGATCAGCTGCGGTTCGAAGCTGCCGGCCCGGTCGCGGGGCACCTCGATCCGCAGCGGCCCGCCGTCGGTCAGCACGGTCTTGCCGCTGCGGCCGTTGCGATGGTTCCCGCAGCCGCCCTCGGGGCTGGCCAAGTGCACGCCCAGCTCAGCCCCCAAGGCGCGCTCGATCACGGCCTTCTTCAGCTTCTGGAACACGGCCTCGACGCCGGCGGCGTCCATCGGTCCGGGGATCAGCTTCTCAAGCAGCTCGTCGGGAAGAATGGCGTCCGGCTTCGCGGCGGGGGTGGTCTTCTTGCGTGGCATGGGGGCTCCTGGAAGTCGTCATGGTAGGCCCCTCACACAAAAATCCTGACACCCTCGGCGTCTGGCGATCGCTGGACGAATGGCTGCGCCACCGACTACGGGCGATCCACCTCAAGCACTGGAAGCGGGGTAGCACGATCTACCGGGAACTGCTCAACCTAGGCGCGTCCGAACACGTGGCAAAGCGGGTGGCAGGCAATTCCCGCTGCTGGTGGCGGAATAGCGCGGGCGAGCTCAACCGGGTGCTGACCATTGCCTACTTCGACAAACTTGGCGTTCCCCGTCTCTCATGACCTCAACTTCTCGAACCGCCCGGTGCGGACCCGCATGCCGGGTGGTGTGGGAGGGGCCCGGTCAGGTATCCTGACCGCCCCTATCCCGATGGCTGGTAGGTGTGAAGCCAAATTGGCTTGAACCCGTCGTCCATCAATCGCTGGAAGCTATTGAAAGCGTAGCGATTGCGCAGGCCATGGCTCAACGCCACTCATAGCGCATGCCGACGGTGAAACTGCGGCCCGCGCCGGGCGCGACGAATCGCGCCGCGCCCATGTCGTCGCCGGGCCGGACCATAACGCCGCCGGGGAAGGCGTCCTCGTTGCCCGTGGCGTAGCTCACGTAGCGCTTGTCCAGCAGGTTGTTGACGCGCATATAGATCTTCCAGCCCGGGTGGACCTGCCAGCTGGCGCGGGCATTGAACAGGCCGTAGCCGGCCACGGTGCCCAGCTCGGGGCGCGAGCCGCTCTCGTTGCCGGCCACCACCTGGGAGCTGGTGGCCAGCCAGTCGCCGCCCAGCACTACGCCGGGCGCGGCGCGCCAGTCGACCGAGAGCTTGAACACATGGCGCGGCAAGGCGGCCATGCGCGTGCCGGGCTGGAAGGTGTTGGGCTTGGAGGCCGTGCTCAAGGGGCCGAAGAGCACGCCGCTGCTCTGGTAGGTGGCATCCAGGTAGACGTAGCTGGCGCGCACGTCCCAGGCGCCGCGCTGCACATGGGCGCCCAGCTCCAGGCCCTGGCGGCGTGTCTTGCCGATGTTGTCGAAGAACCCGGCCTGCGAGACGCCCGCGCGCATGAAGGCAATGTCGTCGCTGTTCACCGAGCGGAACAGGGCGCCGGTCAGCTGCACGCCCCCGGCCGGGCGCAGCCGCAGGCCCAGCTCCAGGGTGCGCGTGACCACCTGCTTGAGATAGGGGTCGGCCTGCAGGCCGGTCGGCAGCGTGCAGGGCTGGGCCGGATCGGCGCAGCCCAGCTCCAGCGCGGTCGGCATGCGCGTGCCCTGCGACAGGCTGGCAAAGCCGATGGCCGCCGGCGTGAAGGCGTGGGTGATGCCAATGGCGGGGTTGAGCCTGCTGTAGGTGAAGCTCTCGCGCGCGTGCGGCGCGGGGTGGCCCAGGTCGTTGCGCACGCGGCTGCGGTTCCAGCGCGCCGACAGGCTCAGCTGCGTGTGCTCTGCGAGCTGGATGGTGTCGGCCGCGAACAGCCCCAGGCGCGTGCCGCGCCCGCGCAGCGACACCTCGTGCTCCAGGTCTGATCCGGGGAGGGGCTGGGCGACGCGGTTGTCGTCGAAGAGCGCTTCCTGCTGGTACTGGTCGTAGTCGGAAGTGCTGCGTGCCAGGTCCAGACCCAGGGCCAGCTGGTGCGCGCCGGCCTGGCGCGTCCATTGCAGCGTCGCGCCGTCCTCGGCATACCGTGCCTGGCTTCTGTTGAACACGGCGCTGCTCGGGGCCGAGGGGGTGGCGCAATCGGCGGCGCCGGATTCCTCGCAATCCTCGATCCACTCGGCCCAGTCTTCGCTGACGTCGCCGTTGCTGCCGTTGCGCCGCGAGGAACGGTGCCATGCCACCAGCGAAATCTGGTCGTTCGGGGTGATGGAGTGCGACAGCTGGAAGTTGAGCAGCGCGCCCCGGTTGCGCGTCTGGTCGTAGAAGGTATAGCCGGCACGTCGGTTGACGTCGTACAGGCTCTGGTTGAGCAGGCCATTGCCGATCAGGTTGCTGCGGCCATAGCTATAGCTCAGCGCCCAGGCCGTGTCGCCCCGGGTGCGCCCGAGCTTGAGGTACACGTTGCCCAGGTGGCCCGGCGAGCGTTCGCGCCAGCCGTTTTCCTCGAACCACGAGCCGGCGGCGTAGCCGTGCCAGCCCTCGCCCCACTGCGCGCCATGGCCGAATTCGAGGCGCCTGCGCGCGTGGCTGCCAAAGGACATATCGACCTCCGTGCCCGGGTGCGTCAAGCCCGACTTGGTGCCCAGCACCAGCGCGCCGCCCAGGGTGTTGAGCCCGTACAGCGGGTTGGTGCCGGGAATCAGGGCCACGTTGGCCAGCGCCATCTCGGGCACCAGGTCCCAGTCCATCACGTCTCCCAGCGGCTGGTTGATGCGCACGCCATCCAGGTACACCGACAGGCCCTGGGGCGAGCCCAGCAGGGGCGACAGGCGGTGGCCGCGGTAGCTCAGGTCGGTCTGGTAGGGGCTGCCCTGGATGTCGGAGGCGATGACGCCGGGCATGCTGCGTTGGAGGAAATCGGCCAGGTTGGTCGCGCCGGAGCGCTCGATCTGTGCGTCGCTGCGCATCTGCGCATTGCCGGGGTATTGCTCCACCGACACGTCGAGCCCGGGCAGCGGTGCCTGGTGCACCACTTCCACCACGGGCAGGCGGTGGACATTGTCGGTGTCAACGGCCTGCGCCGCAGCCACCACCGGAAAGGTGGACGCCACGGCCAGCCAGAGGCGGCGGGGCCTGAAGAGGGTGTTGAAGAGGGTGTTTGTCATGGGGGTGCGGTGGTTGCACGGCCCGGCGGGCGAGCGCCGTCGGTGGCCATGGGGCAGAAAAAGAAGGGGCCGGGCGGGCACGCCCTGGCCCCACGGCGTCAAAGGCCCGTCTTCATGATCTTGAAGGTCCAGACCGAGCCGCCCTGCTCCAGGAAGTTCACCTTCTTGGCCACTTCGCCGCCCCACAGCGGCACGGCGCCACCCCAGCCGGACACCAGCGTCAGCGTGGTTTGCAGTCGATGAGGGGTATGGCGCGGGGTTGAGCCGGTCGCGCACGGTGGCGGCCAGCCCGCGTGTCAGGCGGCCTGCGCCGTAGCGTTGCTGCGCTTGCAGCTCGCCCGCATGAAATACGCCAAAGCCGGGGTCTTGCCCGCAGGTGGGGTCTGGGGGCATGGGTGTGCCTTTGTTGGGTGAATATCCCAAAGCCCCCAAGGGCAGGGCCGGCCCCACGCACGAGGCCAGGCCCTGGGGGCCTGGGGCGCAGCCGTCAGAAAAAGCCCAGCGCGTTGGGGTTGTAGCTGACCAGCAGGCACTTGGTTTGCTGGTAGTGCTTGAGCGTCATCTTGTGGTTTTCGCGCCCGATGCCCGATTGCTTGTAGCCGCCGAAGGCCGCGTGCGCGGGGTACAGGTGGTAGCAGTTGGTCCACACGCGCCCGGCCTGGATGCCCCGGCCCATGCGGTAGGCGCGGGTGCCGTCGCGCGTCCACACGCCGGCGCCCAGGCCGTAGATGGTGTCGTTGGCAATGTGCAGGGCTTCTTCCTCGTCCTTGAAGGTGGTCACGGCCGCCACGGGGCCGAAGATTTCTTCCTGGAACACGCGCATGTCGTTCTTGCCAAACAGCATGGTGGGCTGCACGTAGTAGCCATCGTCAATGCCGCCGCCGGGACGGTTGCGCGCGCCGCCGATCAGCACCTGCGCGCCTTCTTGCTTGCCGATGTCGATGTAGCCGAGGATCTTGTCCAGCTGCTGCTGCGAGGCTTGCGCGCCCACCATGGTGTCGGCGCTCAGGGGGTGGCCCAGCTTCATGGCCTGCACGCGCTTGACGGCTTTTTCGATGAACTTTTCGTAGATGGACTCTTGCACCAGGATGCGCGAGGGGCAGGTGCAGACCTCGCCCTGGTTGAGCGCGAACATGGACAGCCCTTCCAGCGCCTTGTCCAAAAAGGCGTCGTCCTTGTCCAGCACGTCGGCAAAGAAGATGTTGGGGCTTTTGCCGCCCAGCTCCACGGTGCTGGGGATGAGGTTTTCTGCCGCGCACTTGAGGATGTGCTTGCCCACGGGGGTAGAGCCGGTAAAGGCCACTTTGGCAATGCGCTTGCTGGTGGCCAGCGCCTCGCCCGCTTCCTTGCCAAAGCCGTTGACCACGTTCACCACGCCGGGCGGAAGCAGCTCGTGGATCAGCTCCATCAGCACCATGATGGATGCCGGTGTTTGCTCAGCGGGCTTGAGCACCACGGTGCAGCCTGCGGCCAGGGCCACGGGCAGCTTCCACGCGGCCATCAGCAGCGGGAAGTTCCAGGGAATGATTTGCCCCACCACGCCCACCGGCTCGTTGAAGTGGTAGGCCACGGTGTCTTTGTCAATCTCGGAAATGCTGCCTTCTTCCGCACGCAGGCAACCCGCGAAGTAGCGGAAGTGGTCAATCGCCAGCGGAATGTCGGCGGCCATGGTCTCGCGCAGGGGCTTGCCGTTGTCAATGGTTTCGGCCACGGCCAGCAGCTTGAGGTTTTGCTCCATGCGGTCGGCAATGCGCAGCAGCACGTTGGCGCGCTCCATGGGCGAGGTGGCGGCCCACTTGGGAAAAGCCGCGTGCGCGGCATCCAGCGCCAGGTTGATGTCGTCCACGCCCGAGCGGGCGACCTTGCAAAACGGCTTGCCGGAAATGGGCGAGACGTTTTCAAAATACTCACCCTTGACCGGCGGCACCCACTTGCCGCCAATGTAGTTGTCGTAGCTGGCGCGGTAAGGAAATGCCATGTCAAGGCCATGGCGCTTGAGGTCGTCGGCGTTCATGCCCGTTTTCTCCTCTGATGGTTGGGAAAAAGACCGCCGTTAACGCTTGAGCGTGCTGGCGGGCCGCGGCATCAGAAGCAACAAGCGTACCAATCGTGGACCGGGAGCGGCGTTTTGCGGGTTTGTCCTGATCTCTGGCGCGATCGCGGGTCGGGTGCGGCTGCCGCTCGGTGGCATTAGGCTGCCCGGGGGGGTGACGGCATACGGGTTTTATCCCGATTTGACACAGCTGCGCCTGCGTCACAATGACACCGCACACGCTGACACAGCGCACACCTAAACTGCCCCCAGAGGGCGCGGGCAACCCGTCATGCGGCATGCCCGGGCTTGAGGAGAAAAACGCCCCATGTGGAATCAGCCTTCTCCCGGCGCGGTTGGCGCCGACGCACTGTTGCATCAAGCACGCCAGGCCCTGCAAGCGGGCGCGCTGGCTGCTGAAGACCTGCTGCCTCCAGCGCTGGCGCATGTCTCGCGCTCATGGCGGCGCAGCCTGGATGCCGGGCTCAACGCCTTTCGCGCCCGCCCGCCCGCGCCGCTGACCCGCCTGGAAGTGGCCCGCGCCACCGAGCGCCAGCACGAGCTGCTGGCCCACGCCCGCCCCATCATGGAATACCTCATGGGCCAGACGCGTGAACACGCCGGCATGGTCATCCTGGCCGACGCGGTCGCGAGGCCGAGACACGCCGCCGGCTGCGCTGCTTGGGCACCTGCAGTTTGGCCTGCTGCCACAGCCGAAGCATACGATCCCAGCCGAGCTGAATGCCTTCCCGCTCCAAGTACACATGGATTCGGCGGTAGCCGAACCTTGGGTACAGCGCGGCGTAGTGCCGCATCCGCTCGACCACCGGGGCGTCCTTCTGCGGCATTTTGGCCTCATAGCCCAGCGTCGAGCGCGACACGCCCAGCAGCGAGCACGCCCGCCGGGCACTGATGCCACGCTCGACCATTGCCGGAACCAGTGCGCGCCGTGCCGGCGCGCTCACCACTTTTTTGCGGTGATCTCCTTCATGACCTCGATCTCGAGGTCTCGCTCGGCCAGCAGCTTCTTCAGTCGGGCGTTTTCTTGCTGCAGGGTGCGCAGCTGTCTCACGTCCGCAGCCTCCAGTTGCCCGTAGCGTTTGCCACCACAGGTACAGAGTCTGCTCGCTGACGCCGTGCTTCTTGGCCACCTCCGCCACGGGTGACCGGTCGGCCTCCCGCAGGATCTTGACCATCTGCTCTTCGGTAAATCGGGACTTTCGCATAGGCTCCTCGTCTTCGTCGGGAGCCATCCTCTCAACTTTCAACTGGACCGAAAATCACCCGGCAGGTCACTGGGGTATCGACAAGAGCTTCGCCTTTGTTGCCGAACCCCAGACCAACGGCGTGGCCGAGCGCTTCAATCGAACGCTGAAGGAGCAGGCCATCCATGGCCGCATCTTCCGCAACCTCGAAGCAGTCCGGCAGGCCGTCACCGAATTCAGGGATCGTTACAATCGTCACTGGCGTCTCGAGAAACTGGGCTTCATGTCACCCCTTGAAGCCCGGCAGTCTTATGCCATCCGGAAGGCCGCATGAACTGCAAATCTGTGTCCAATCAATTGCGGGCGGTACAGTAGCCGCCATGTTTCTTAATAGGGGCGGCACCGGGCTCACCAACCGGTGACTGGGTGATCGCACTCACCAGCCGGCGGGATGGACCGTCACGCCTCAGCCTGAGCGGTGCGTCTCCGCAGAACGTACGCGGTATACGAAAGATGTACATTTAACCAGGGAGAGCTGAGCAGTTTCGCCGGTGGGGCTGCAACTTCAGTGGATGCTCATCACCCACTGGGCCAGCGTTTTGATGTCCGCGATACTCATGTTCGGATGTGCTGGCATCGGGATACGGCCCCATTTGCCCTTGCTACCGTACTGGATGGATTGCATCAGACCTGCAACCGCATCCTTGTCATCCTTGTATTTGGCGGAGATGGCGACAAAGGCCGGGCCGACCACCTTCTCCTGCACCGAATGGCAGGACAGGCAGCCATTGACCTTAGCCAGTTCGATGGCTGCGACCCCGTCCTCGGCATACGCGAAGGTGCTGGCTGCAGTCAGCAGTGAAGCAATGAAAAAAAAGGTGCGCATGGCAAATTCTCCGCAAGAAAACAAAACATTCAAATAGAAGGCGGTTTCAACCGTTCGCATACCGTGCCTCGGCTGAAACCGCCCAACTTGGCAGGGCCACATCGCCCCCCCCAAGGGCCGGGAAAGTCCTCTGTCGCGGCTAGGACATCACTTCATGAGCTTGAAAGCCCAGACGGAACCGCCTTGCTCCAAGAAATTGACCTTTTTAGCCACCTCGCCGCCCCACAGCGGCACCGCCCCTCCCCAGCCGGAGACGACGGCGATGTACTGTTCACCATCCTGCGTCCAGGTGATCGGAGGCGCGACGATGCCGGAGCCTGTCTGGAACTGCCAGACCACCTTGCCGGTCTTGGCGTCCGCGGCCTTCAGGTAGCCCTCGGGCGTGCCCCAGAACACCAGGTCGCCTGTGGTCAGCACGCCACCCCAGAGCGGAGCCTCGTTCTTGACTTCCCACTCAACCTTGCCGGTCTTCGGATCGATGGCACGCAAAGAGCCGATGTGGTCGTCGAACAGCGGCTTGATGGTGAAGCCGGCGCCCAGGTAGGCCGCGCCCTTCTTGTAGGTGACGGGCTCGTTCCAGATTTCCATGCCCCATTCGTTGGTGGGCACGTAGAACAGACCAGTTTTGGGGCTGTAGGCCATGGGCATCTGGTTCTTGCCACCCAGGAAGCCCGGCGCGGTGAATACGGCCTTACCCTTGGTTCCGTCGCCACCAGCAGCAGTCGGGTCACCCGGGCGGTTTTCCGGCACAAAGTTCGGACGGCCAGTCTTGAGATCGATGCCGGTGGCCCAGGTGACCTTCTTCACGAAGGGGAAGGCATTGAGAAGCTTGCCAGTTTCAGCGTCGTTCACATAGAAGAAACCGTTGCGGTCGGCCTTGGCACCGACGCGCCTGCCGTCCATATCAAAGATCACAAACTCGTTGACGCCGTCGTAGTCCCAGCCATCGTTCGGCGTAGACTGGTAGTGCCATTTGATCTGGCCGGTTTTCACGTCGATGGCCACGGTAGAGGCAGAGTACAGGTTGTCACCCTTGCGCACATGGCTGTTCCACGGGCCAGGATTACCGGTACCGAAGTAGGCCAGACCGGTCTTGGGATCGTAGGTGCCGCCCAACCAGGTGGCCGCACCGCCTGTCTTCCACGTCTCGCCCGGCCAGGTGGCGTTGGTAGTGCCGGTGATGCCGTTCTCCTTCTTGTTGCCGTCCTTGTCCCAGACATAACCCATGTGGCCCTCGACTACTGGACGGGACCAGACCATTTTGCCGGTACGAGGGTCGCGCGCTTCCACGCGGCCGACCACGCCAAATTCGCCGCCGGAAACACCCGTCAGCAGCAGGCCATCGGCGATCAGTGGCGCAGCGGTGTAGCTGTAGCCCGCAGTATAGTCATCGATTTTCTCGCGCCAGACCACCCTGCCGGTGTTCTGGTCCAACGCCACCAGCTGCGCGTCCAGCGTGCCGAAGATGACAAGGTTGTCGTACAGCGCGGCGCCGCGGTTGATCACGTCGCAGCACGGCATGATGCCCTCAGGCAGGCGGTGTTCGTACTTCCAAAGCTTCTTGCCGGTTTTGCTATCCAATGCGTAAATGCGCGAGTAGGACGCGGTGACGAACATCTTGCCGTTGTACACCAATGGCTGGCTCTGCTGTCCGCGCTGCTTTTCACCGCCAAAGGACATCGACCACACCGGCACCAGGCGATGGACGTTCTTGGTGTTGATGCCGTTGAGTGGCGAGTGGCGCTGGCCTTGCGTGCCCAAGCCCCAGGTCAGAACGTCGTCGGGGGTGGCCGCGTCGTTGGCGATCATGGCGTCGGTCACGCCCTGGGCGCTGACGTGCGCCGCGGTTGCCATGACCATGAGGCTCATTAGGATGCGTTTCACTGTCGGTCTCCTGCTCATTGAAGGGTTAATGGCGTTTCAGCAGTGGGTGCCGCTGGACCGCTCTGGTGGCTCCGCCCCGCCGGTCTCACCTGCGTGCACATCACGTGAGACCTAGTGCAACTTCTGTGCCAGCGCTCGCAGGGCTTCGTGCCTAGGGTTATCACCGACGATTGACTATTGGGAAGCGCCCCGAAAACCCCGGGGAATGCGTCAAGCACGCAACGGGGCCGGGACAGCGCTGTGACACTGTTCAAAAATGTCTCACTTGGCGGAGGCCTCCATGACACGTTGCTCGTAACGGGGGTACCACTGTGTTAGCGTGCGCTGCAGTTCGGCCGGCTGCGCCGCCCACTTCGCGAAACGCTCGGGCACGGGCGTATCCAGCACCTCGCCAAGATCCAGCCCGCGCTCCGCCGACGTTTGCATCAGCGTAGTCAGCCACTGTAGCCAGTCGCGCGTCTGCCGCACGCCGACCGTCCCCTCATGCACCGGACCATGGCTGGGCACCACCGTCTTGGCGCGGCCGCTGGTCAGCAACTGCTCGAGCGTGTCCAGACTCGCCAGCCAGGCTGCGAACTGGGCGTGCGGCGTGGTCGGTACGCGCTCGGCAAACACCAAACCGCCCGCGAAGAGCACGCCGGTGCTCGTGTCGAGGATGACCAGGTCATCGCTGGTGTGGCCACTCAAGCGCATTAGCTCCAGCTGGTGACGGCCCATTTGCAGGGTCTGCGGCAAGCTCCGGGGATCGATAGCCTGCCGCGAGGGAGTCGATTCAGTACCGCGCATCCAGTCCCCACAAAGCCGGTAAAGGTTGTTGGCGTAGCCATTCCCCTCGGCGCGCGAGCCTGCAATGGTGCCGCTCAGCGCCTCGGTCGGCCGGTCGGCCCAAGCCTGGTGGCCGAAGTAATAGTCGGGATGCAGGTTCAGCTGAAACACTTTACGCACCGGCGCTCGGGTGATCTGTTCGATGGCGCGCCGCTGCTGCTCGCCGTACAGACGAGACGGCCCCGTGTTGATCACGACCACGCCTTCTCCGGTATCGATGAAAGCGGTGTTGATGATGTTGCAACCGTTGGCCCGCGAAAAGTCAGCTACATCCCCTTCGATCACCCAGGTGTCGGGTGCGATCTGGCGGGGCTTTAGGTCGTAATCGAGCCGGGCCAGGTCGGGCTTGGAGACAAAGGGGGGTCCTGGGGCAACCGACTGTGCCAATGCTGCGGTTGCGGCCAGCGTCCACAGTGCAGCTTCGAAAAGGCGCCTCATGCCCTCACCTCCGCGTCAATGCGGTTGCCGTTATTGTCACGACCGATAAGTCGAAAAACCGTCGGCGAGGTCAGGGGCAGCTCAAAGGTCATCAACGGGTTTTCCGACACCGGCTCATGCAGTGCGATGCGCCACCATGCCCGGCCGCCGGGGTCCAGCAGCTCCATCTGCTCGATGTAGAAAGCCGGAATGCCTGCGACCAGCCCGGTGTCCATGGGATGCATCACCCGCAGGCGCAGGCGGCGGCTGCCCTCGATGACGTTGTTGAAAAAGCGCGCCTGAACCTGGCCCAGGGTACGGCTCCACGAACCGTCGGTGCGGGTGATACCCGGCACCGTGCAGCCACCGCCGGCGGCCTGCACCCAGGTGCTGCCCACGTGCCACTGGTCGTCTCGCGTTTGCACGAAGGCACGCACCGGCGAGGCCTGCTCCAGGCGGATGCGGAAGGCCAGCAGGGGCAGCGCACGCAGTGGCTCATAGTCCAGCACCTGGCGTACCGGGTTCCGGTCCACCGCGACGCGGATGCGCGCCACGCCGCCGCCCACGCTGGCCAGGCCGCGCGCGTCCACCAACAGCGGTACGTTCATCGCATCCTCGGCGAAAGCCGGTCCTTTGACGATTACCGCGTCGGTGAAGCGGGCAACGACTTTACCGATGGTCTCCTCGCGCAGACTGGGGTATTGCATCGAGCCCAGCGGATCGCCGCCGGTGTGGTCTTCCTGTGCCCAGGCCGGTATGGCGATTAAGGCCGCGGCCTTCATCCATTGGCGTCTCGTGTTCATCGCTGCTGCCCCCGTTTCAACCACCCGGCTTCTTACGTATCCAGCCCCGTTGCGGGTCATAGCCCCACAGGGCCAGGCCAAAGAAAACCGCCGTGCAGCCCAGCACCACCGCCCAGGCCGCGCTGTTGAATTGCCCGTACATGGCAAAACGCATGGCTTCTACCGCGTGGGTAAAGGGGTTGACCTGAGCCAGCTTCAACAGCCACCAGGCGCCGGACTCTTCGAGCTTCCACAACGGGTATAGTGCGGGGCTGATGAAGAACATCGGGAAGATCACGAAGTTCATGGTGCCGGCGAAGTTCTCCAGCTGCTTGACGTAGACCGAAAGCACCAGCCCGACCGAGGCCAGCATGACCGCACCGCACACCATGGCCAATAACAGGGCTGGCAGGTGCGCCACCGCGACGTCCACGCCAAAGGCCCCGGCAATACCGAGGAACACCACCATCTGCAGCACCGACAGCGCCGTACCCGCCAGCAGCTTGAAGGCTAGAAGCCAGCCGCGAGGCAGCGGCGCCGTCAGCAAAAGGCGCATCACACCCATCTCGCGGTCGTAAACCATGGACAGCGAACTCTGCATGCCGTTGAAAAGGGCCACCATGCCCAGCAAGCCCGGTACCATGTAGACTTTGTATTCGATGTACGTCTCGTACGGCGGGACGATGGCCACACCGAACACATTGTGAAAGCCGGCCGAGAACACCACAAACCACAGCAGCGGCCGCACCAGAGCAGAGCCAAGACGTGAGGGCTGACGCACAAAGCGCGCGATCTCGCGACCCACCACCGCGCGCAGCGCGCGCAGCAGGTGCGGCAGCAGGGCGGGAGTCGGGTCAGCGGTGTTCAGGGTCGCTGCTTGCATGCGCTCTCCGCCTCATCCACCCCAAGGGTGTCCAGGACATCTTTCGGGTGCAGCACGCCATCGAGTGGCGCCACGCCGATCACGCCATCCACATGGCTCAGAAAAATCGGCTGGCGCAGTTGGCCGTCCCAAGTGCGAAAACTCAGGCGCGGCCCCTTGAAGCCGTCCAACCCCAGCGAACCACCGCGCAGAGCCTTGAGCTGCTGAGCTACAGGCGCCTTAGGCAGTTCCAACAATACGGTCGCCACCGCGCGGCCAGCGATCCAAGCAGCCCAGTCGTGACCGGTCATCGGGCGCTGAGCGGACTTGGCGAAACGGCGTGAGAGCTGCGGGCCACCGTTACGCTCCCACTGGGGGTGCCAAGGCACGGCTACCAGTCCAGCAGCCCCAACCACCGGGCGCGGCAGCTGCGTAGCATAGGGAACGGTACGGGCGAACTCGCCATCGCTGTCGAGCACAACGACCACCTCGTACTCGAGGTCGGCGCCAGTGAGTAAGCGCACATTGCCCAAATCGCGCTCGCGCGGGTCGCCGGTCGGCTTGAACGATTTGAGCGAAACGGTGCGGATGCCATAGCGCTTGGCCGCTCGGTTGAAGGCGTCAAGCTGCAGCGCGTCGCCCGACAGCGGGCCCCGCAACACCAGCGCCTTGCGCCAGTTATGGGCAGCTAAATACTGCGCCAGCGCGTCGCTGAGCATGGCACGGCTCGGATAGGTATGCAGAAGGTAAGGTGCGCAGTGCGGGCCGCGCAGCGCGTCGTCGTCGGCTGCCACATTGAACACGATGGCCCCGCCCAGCACAGTTGGGACCGCCTGCACCAGCGCGCGCATCTCGGCAGCGGGCAGGTCGGCCACAATGTACTGCACCTTGGCTGCTTTGAGATCAGCCAGCGCCTTGCTCAGCGCGGCGCTGCTCGGCAGTACGATGTCTTTCACTTCTAGAGCGATACCAGCGGCGTCCAGCTCGAAAGCCGAGTCCTCTGCCGCCAGCCGTACACCGTCGATGGCGCGTCCCGTGGGGTGACCCGGATACGCCTTTTCTATGCGGCGCGGCGCGTGTCGCGGGTCCCCCTCGAGTGAGATCACGGCAAGCGTGACCTTGGTGACCGCCAACGCTGGCAGCACCGCCGCAAGCGCCAATATGCCCAAAAGGGCGCGCAGAGCTGCGGTCAGCCAACGTGTCATTTGGCGACAAGGACTGAGTGCGGCACCCGGCCAGCGGGCACAGTCTTGACGGCCTTTGCCGACGCCACGTTGATTAGCGTCATGTCATCTGAGAGACCATTGACCACGAACAGCGTCTTGCCGTCCGGCGAGAAATCGAGACCCCATGGCCGCTTGCCTACCAGCACCAGATTCTTCACCGCCTTGGTGGCCACGTCCACTTCGGCCACGTGGTTGGCGCGGCCCAGGCCAACCCACACGCGCTTGCCGTCGGGACTGACTGCCATGCCAACGGGTGTGATGTCTGCAGCACGCATGCCCTTGACCTCAAACTTGATCTTCTGCTTTTCAGTATGGGTCGTGATGTCGACCACGCTCACCGAAGCGTCCAGCTCGTTGGTGACCCACAGCTCGCTGATATCAGCCAACAGGACAAAGCGGCGCGGGCGCTTGCCGACCTTGATGTTCTTCGTCACCTTCTTCGTGCCCAAGTCGATCACGTGGACCATATTGGCTACCTCAGAGGTCACGTAGGCCGTCTTGCCATCGGGGGCGATCAGCACGCCCTCGGGCTCGCCGCCGGTTTTTACCTCGAACAACGCTTTCTTGCTGGCGATATCGTACGCGCCTAACGCACCGTTGTCCTCAAGCGAGACATATGCGGTCTTGCCATCGGGACTCAGTCCGAACATTTCCGGGCTCTCGCCCAGCGGCACGGTGCCGGCCAGTCTGCCACCGGTCACGTCCACCACGCCCATGGCGTTGCTATCGCCGCAGATCACGTAGATCTGCGAACCGTCGGTGCTGAACTTCATGTCACGCGGGCGCCTGCACACATCGATCGCACCCTGCCGCTCGCCTGCCGTATTGAACACATAGAGCTTGTTGTCCTTCTCGCTGGACACATAGACCTTGCTCTGCGCCCGCACGGGGCCTGCGGTCACTGCGGCAGCGACACACAGTGCTAGAAAAAGCGGACGAAGAGATCGTGCGGTGCAAAGGGCCATACGAAGCGTCTCCTAGAATGGTTGGCGGATCGTTTCTATTCAGCAATTTCGGTGCCAGTCCGCTGCAGGAATGGATATTGCGTATGACAACCAATAAAACACTCTGGTGCATGCAAAACGACCGGGTAAACCCTGAGACAACACGCTACCGTCATGGCCCGACAAAACACCACAGCCTGTTACTGCTCAATTGCGCAACACTCGAGTGTTACACGTCGACACTGGCTGAAGTGGAGTCTAGCCTTGGCTGCCACACCGATGGCCAATGCCCGGCTATCTTTTCCTGGTAAGCCAGTACAGGTGATCGTGCCCTGGCCAGCCGGCGGGCAGACCGACCTGACCATGCGCATCTTGGCCGAGGAGGCCGCGCCTTTACTGGGACAGCCGGTGGTCATCGTCAACAAGCCTGGCGCCGCGGGCACACTGGTGGTGCCCCTGCTCAAGGCCGCGGAACCCGACGGCCACACCATTGGCCAAGTGCCCATCACGGTCTACCGACACGCGCTGATGCATCATGTGGCCTGGGACCCGGTGAAGGACCTTGCACCGATAGCCCAGGTCTCAAGCGTGCACTTCGGCCTGCTGGTACCATCCAACAGCCCGTTCCGCTCTGTGGCTGACCTGATCGGCTGGGCTGTCCAGCACCCGGGCGAACTCATCCTGGGCTCCACTGGCATCGGCACCACGTCCCACCTGGCGATGGAAGAGATCCTAACCCAGCACAACGTGAAATACGTGCACGTTCCCTACAAAGGCACGGCCGATCAGATGCTCGCCATCGCCACCGGACAGATCATGGGTGGGGTCAACTCTTCGGGTTTTGCGCCTTGGGTGGAAAAGGGACAAGTGCGCTTGTTGGCAATATTCAGTGCCGCCCGCAACCCACGCTGGCCCGACGCGCCGACGATGCGCGAGCTGGGCTATCCGCAGGCGGTTTATACGTCCCCATGGGGACTCGCCGCACCGGCCGGCACGCCACCGTCGGTGATCCAGATACTACACGGTGTCTTTTATAAGGCCATGTTCAGTACCCGTCACATCGAAGCCCTGGCCCGCTTCGATCAGTCGCTGGATTACCTCAACACCCACGACTACCGCATGGCTGTGCTGGCCACCATTGAGCGCGAAAAAAAATTGCTCGCCCGTATGAACCTGCTGGCCGCTCCCGCCTCATGACCGCTCTCAGCTGTGACACGGTACTGCGCGCCGATAACCTGTACAAAGCCTACGACGGCAAACCCGCGCTCCAAAGCGTCAGCCTGCAACTGAGGGCCGGCGAACTGTTGGCCTTGCTGGGTCCAAATGGCGCAGGCAAATCGACCCTGCTGCAATTGCTCACTGGCTTGTTTACACCCGACCAGGGGACGATATGGGTGTTAGGCCACGATATTCGCCAGCACCCGGCGCGCGCGTTGGCGGGCTTAGGCGTGGTGTTTCAGCAGTGCGCGCTCGACCTCGACCTGACGGTGATGGCCAACCTGCTGTTTCACACAGACCTGCACGGTATGCCGCGTTCGGTGGCGCGCGAACGCATTTCGGCGCAGCTGTCAGCCATCGGCCTGCAGGATCAGGCCCGTGCGGTCGTGCGCAGCCTCTCCGGTGGCACGCGGCGCAAAGTGGAGCTGGCGCGCGCCCTGCTCCACCGCCCGCGCGTACTCCTGATGGACGAAGCCACCGTGGGACTGGACCCAGCCTCGCGTCAGCAGTTGCTGGGCACCGTTCAGCGTCTGTGCCGCGAGCAGGGCGTGGCCGTTTTATGGGCCACGCACCTGATCGAGGAAGTCAGGTGCGCCGACCGCCTGCTGCTGCTGCACCGAGGCACGGTGCGCTTTGACGGCGAGGTCACGGCCTTTACCGCGATGGCCGACGGGCCAGACTTCCAGACCGAGGCGCTAAAGGCGCTACAGCGACTCGAGGCCATGAAGCCGGCCGGCAAAGCGAACTCGCTCGGATAAGTCAAACCGGTTGATCATGCAGTGGGCGGCAGCGTAAGGAATCTAGGGGCAGCCGCTCGATTGCTCCGAGACAGCTTTCAACGCAAACGTGCCCACACCGCTCAGGCCTTGAATGAGGTTGCTCACGGCAGCGGGTGCAAGGCGCGTGAAGCGGCGTCGCTACGGAATACGATCGGGGTGTTCCGGCGCATGGGCGCGTCGCGGACAACGGCCACCACCTTTTCATGGTGAGCCGACTTGCTGCACACCGGGTCGGTTTCGGTCGCATCGCCAGTCAGCAAGAAGGCCTGGCAGCGGCAACCGCCGAAGTCCCTGTGGCGGTCATCGCAGTTGCGGCAGATCGGCTTCATCCAAGCGTCGCCACGGAAAGCATTGAAAGCATCGCTGCGATACCAGATGTCGGCGAGTGGCATATCCCTCACGTTTGGCAGATGAAGGCCCGGAAGATCGCGCGCGTTGTGGCAGGGCATAGCCAGCCCGTCAGGCGCAATCGAAAGAAACACCGCGCCCCAGCCGTTCATACAGGCCTTAGGGCGCTCTTCGAAATAGTCAGGCACAACGAAAAGCACACGGGTCTTGTGGCCTTCCGTCCTCTCGTTCTGCTCGGCGCGAAAGGCATTCACTTCGGCTTCGGCTTGCGCAAGTTCCTCACGCGTTGGCATGAGGTGGTAACGGTTGACCCAGGCCCATCCGTAGTATTGGGCGTTGGCCAGTTCAAGATACTCGGCTTCGAGCGCCACCGCCATGTCGATGATCTTTCGCACATGCGGCAGGTTGTGCCGGTGCAATACACAGTTCATCACCATGGGCCAGTCATGCGCCTTGATGAGTTTGGCGACGCGCTGCTTGAGATCGAAGGTTCTCGTGTGGCTGAGAAAGTCGTTCAGCTCCCTGGTGGAGTCCTGGAATGAAAGTTGAATATGATCCAGTCCCGCATCCTTGAGCCGCTGCGCTCGCGTTGGCGTAAGGCCCACCCCCGAGGTGATCAGGTTGGTGTAGTAGCCCAGGCGGTGCGCCTCTTGCACCAATTCCTCCAAGTCGTCGCGCAACAGCGGCTCACCCCCTGAAAAACCTAGCTGCGCGGCGCCAAGTTTGCGCGCCTGTGTGATCACGTCCACCCACTGAGCTGTCGATAGCTCGTCAGTGATCAACGCATGGCGCGTGGGGTTGTAACAGAACACGCAGTGCAGCGGACACTGGTAGGTCAACTCCGCCAGCAGCCACAGCGGCGGACCGGCCGGGGTCGGGTTTGCACTCAAGAGATCACTCGATCCAACCACGGCGTTTGCCCTCCTCCAGCAGGTTACGGACGTCCGCTTCAATGCCCTGTACGTGAAACGCGGCCTCCAGCTCAGCCACGATCGCGTCGATGGATTGCTCGCCGTTGCAGCGCTTTAGGATTTCAGCTGCACTCCGATTGAGCTGCACCATACCTTCCGGGTAGAGCAGCACCCAGCGCGACTGCGCCTCTTCATACTGCAGCCGGAAACGGCGGGATAGCTTGGGTTGTAAGGGAAGAGAGCTCATGTCGACAGCAGCGGTGGATCAGAGAGACCGTCCTTCGGGGCGCACCGTGGCACTTGCTTTGCCCAGCCGCAGGCGCTCCTCCGCGCAGCAGAGAAGCGAAGCGACGCAGGGCGGGCACGTGTCACTGACACGCTTTCTCGATGGCGTCGAGCATGGTCCAAAGAATGTCCAGCTTGAATTGCAGAATATCCAGCGCGCGGTGCTGCTGCGCCCGGGTCCGGAAATGGTCCAGCGTCACACGCAGGCTGTGTTCTACGTCGCGGCTGGCCAATGGGATGCGGCTGCGGAAGTAGGCCAGGCCGTCAGCATCGATCCAGGGGTAGTGTGCAGGCCAGCTAGCCAGACGATCCTTGTGAATCTGCGGCGCGAACATCTCGGTCAGCGAGGCGCACACCGCTTCCTGCCAGGGGGCGGTGGCGGCGAAGTGCACGTAGGCATCGCAGGCAAAGCGCACCGCAGGCACCACATGCTGCAGGGACCACAGTTCTTCACGCGGGATACCCACAGCCTCACCCAGGCGGGTCCAAGCCTCGATGCCGCCGGCCGCTGGACCCTGGTAATCGCCATAGCCGTCGTGGTCGAGTATGCGATTGATCCATAGGCGTCGGTGCTCGCGGTCGGGCATGTTGGCCAGGATGGCGGCGTCCTTGCGCGGGATGCAAATTTGGTAGTAAAAGCGGTTGGCCACCCAACAGCGTATCTCGTCGGGCGTGCAACCGCCCGAGTTCATGCGTACATTGAACGGATGGTGGATGTGATAGGCCTTGCCCTTGGCACGCAGCTGGGCTTCAAATTCGGCGCGGTCCCAGGGCGGCAGGTGATCGTCGGTACGCAAGGGTTGAGCGATTTCCATGGGTCTCAGAATGTGATTTCCAGACCGTCGAAAGCAACTTCGATGCCGTGCTGCGTCAGAAGCGCGCGCTCGCGCGAGTCCTCCACCAGTATGGGATTGGTGTTGTTGATGTGGATGAGAATCTTGCGCACGGACGCGGGCAGGCGGTCGAGCTGTTCGATCATGCCGCCCGGTCCGCTCTGCGGCAGGTGGCCCATATCCAGCGCGGACTTCGTGGACAGGCCCAGGCGCTGCATCTCGTCGTTCGCCCAGAACGTGCCATCGACCAGCACCACCGCGCAGCTGCTCATGAGCGCAATAAGCTCCGGTGTGACTTCAGCCAAGCCGGGGGCATAGAAGGCCTTGGCGCCGGTGGCCCGGTTGGTCATCAGCAGGCCGATGTTGTCCCCTGGGCGGGGCGCGTCGCGAAAAGGCGAGTACGGTGGCGGCTTGGAATTCAGCGCCACGGCCTGCAGCTGCAGACCCGGCAGGGCCGATATGTGGACAGCGCTGCCATCGATGGGTAGTTCCTTTCGCTCGATGCCGCAGTAGTGCGAGAGGATGCCGGTGATCGGAAAGCCGCTGGAGATGTCCGAAAACACCTCCGGCGTGGCCAGAAGGGCCAGCGGCGTCTTGTGCTCGCGCAGCATCAGCAGGCCGGTCGCGTGGTCGATCTGAGCGTCCATTAGCAGCACGGCGGCGATGCCGCTGTCGCGGATCGCTCGGCCCGGCTGCAGGGACGGGGTGCGCTGGATCTGGGTTAGGATGTCGGGCGAGGCGTTGACCAGCAGCCAATTAGTGCCGTCGGCACTCAGCGCAATGGACGATTGCGTGCGTGGTGTTGCGCGCAGCGTACCACGTCGCACACCATCGCAGTTGGGGCAATTGCAATTCCACTGCGGGAAACCGCCGCCCGCCGATGAACCCAAAACCCGGATGCGCATGGACTATCGGTCAGCGGACAAGAAACAAAACGCGAGAGCGGTACCAAGCGCCGCAAGAGAAGCGAAACATGCCAAACATCGGAATCCGCACTCGACGCCGGTCTGCAGAGCCCTGTCGCAGGCGCCCCTGAGGCCGGCCCTGCCGGGCCACAGGGGACGCTTCCCCCATCTTTCCCGTCGGACTAGAAGGCAAGCCAGCGACGCAGAAAGGAGGGTTACCGGTTAGCGATGTACATGGTGATCTCAAACCCGAAGCGCAGATCAGTAAAAGCGGGAGTGGTCCATTGCATGATATGTGTCTCCAGAAGAAGGTTGGCACGGAAAGTGATTGCTGCCCGACTGCTCAACAGCATCACGAGCAGCACCAATGTATCGCAATATCTGTGCCACCTCGGATCCGCCTAGGGAAAACCCCACGCCAGTGATCTGGTCGCCACCGAGCCTCCTGCCGGTCGGGCGCTGTCACCGCATCGCTTGGCGCGGACTGGGTGCCGCAGCTGGCGAGCCGTGGCTGGTGCTGCACGGCGGCCCGGGCAGTGGAGCACAGCCCGGCCTTGTGACACCGCTGGACCTGCACTGCCAGCGCGCCATCGTGCCCGACCAACGCGGCAGCGGAGCCAGCCGCCCGCGCGGCAGCACGCGGGGCAACCACCTACAGGCTCTCGTTGCCGATCTGGAGGCCTTGCGCGTGCACCTGAGCCTAGAGCGCTGGGCCGTGCTGGCCGGATCCTGGGGCACGGTGCTGGCGCTGGCCTATGCGCAGCGGCACCCCCAGCGTGTGCAGCGCCTGGTGCTGCGTGGGGCTTTTGCCCTGCGCTGGCGCGAGATTGGTGGCTTGTTGCTGCCCACGCCGCAGACCCGACAGCGCCTGGGCAACGAGCCGTTTTGGCCCATTCAGGTGGGTACGCCACTGCCCGTGGCACTGCGTCGCCTAGCGCAGGTGCTTCAAACTGGAACACTCGGTGTTGCAGCGCTGCGCGTCACCCGTCGCTGGGCGGTGCTGGAAGCAGGGTTGGCCGAGCATGGGATGAAACGAAGCGAGCGCCTAGCGCGGCTGGATGGTGATCTCGCGCTGGCAGCGGCCATTCACCGGGAGTGGGCCGTGTTGCACCGGCGCTTGCGTAGCGCGCAGGCCCAGGCCCGGCAGCCGCGCCGCTTGCCGGCCGACCACGCCGCCCTGCGCAAATACCGCATTCAGGTCCACTACCTGCGCCACCGCGGTTTCGTGCGACCGGGGCAACTCGACCGGGCGGTGCGAGAGCTCACGCAGCAGGGTGTGCCCATCGAATGGGTGCACGGCCGCTGCGATGCCGTCTGCCCACCGGCCAACAGCCATCGTTGGGCAGCGGTAGGCGGTCGGCTTAGGCTGCCACTGGCTGGCCACCTGGGCCACGAGCCCGCGTTGGTGGCGGCGCTACGCGCCGTGGTAAGGGGCGGCGCATGAGGCGCATGGCCGCGCACTGGTGCCTACCCTGGCCGTGCGTGGCGGCCCTGCTGACGATGCTGTCGTGCACGCTGCCGTCGGCAGCCCGCGCCAACTGCAGGGATGAGCTTCCGTGGCAGGCGCTGGCGCCGGGCGTGTGGGTCTGGCCGCCCGCAGTCGATGGCGAGATCGGTCCAACCAACGCCGGCCATGTCGTGCCGACCACGGTAATCGTGCACGGCAGGCAGGCCCTGGTGATCGATCCAGGCCCCAGCCGTGCGCATGGCCTGCGCGTGCGCCGGTCGGTGGCCTGCCGTTTCGGTGCCCAAGTGCGCTGGATCATCAACACCCACGCTCATGCCGAGAACGTGCTTGGTAATGCGGCTTTTGCTGATCGCCTAGCCCGCGGGCGGCTGGAAATCCTCGCCAACGCGACCACCCGCGCGGCCATGGCGCAACGCTGTTCGGACTGCCTGGCCAGCCTCACCGCCCGGTTGGGCGAGGTGCCCATGGCGGATACGCACATCGTGCTGCCTTCACGCATCTTGGGCGAAGGGGAAGTGCTACGCCTGGGACCGTACCGTCTGAAAGTGCTGCCCACCGAGAAGGGTCATACGGATGGTGACCTGCTGTTGTGGGAGCCTCGGCTGCGCCTGCTGTGGGTTGGTGGCTTGGTGTATGGTCAGCGCTTGCCTGAACTCGCCCAGGGCAGTGTGGACGGCTGGCTGGCCGCTCTGGACCGGGTGGCTGAGCTTCGTCCGATGGTGGTGGTGGGCAAGACCGTGTCGGTGGCAACTGAGCCCGACGCGCTACCGCCAGCGCTGGTCTCCACGCGGCAATACCTTGCTGATCTGCGCGCCGCTGTGCTGGAAGCCATGGATATCGGCAAACAAGCTCATGAGGCAGACAGTCTCGCCTTGCCCGCTTATACCAGCTGGGCGGGATATGCCGAACGCCAGGGCCTCAATGCCCAGCGGGCCTGGCGCGAACTCGAGCCGATATGGATGGAACGCGGCCCCGGGCCTGTCTCAGCTCCGCAGGACGTCGGGCGGTAGCTGGTCCCGCTTGCGGTAGATGGTGTTGCGCGAGACGCCCAGTGCCTTGGCGGCCGCCGACACATTACCCTTGTGCAGGCGCAGCATCTGAGCCATGGCGGTGATGGTCACGTCCTGCAACCGCAAGCCATCTGTTTGGACGGCGGCGGTCAGATCGGTCGGCGAGACCGGCAGTGCCGTAGAGGATGACAAATGCTTCGTGCCCGCAGGCAGCGGATGGCTCGGCGGTGTCGATTGCAGCTCTTCGAGAAAATCGTCGGGCAGGTGAGCCAGCTCAATGTTGCCACTGCAACCGACCATGGCCACTGCGGTGCGCAATAGGTTATGCAACTGACGGATGTTGCCAGGCCAGTGGTAGCGCTTGAACAGGTCCATCACCTCCGGCGAAAGCCCAACGGTCTGACCGTTCTCGCACAGCGACAGCAGAACCTTGCGCACTACCACTTCGAAGTCGCTACGGTCGCGCAGCGCCGGCAGGCGCACCACCAGACCGTTGAGGCGATAGTAAAGGTCCTCACGGAAGTCACCGCGCGCAATCATCTCCTTGATGTTTTTGTGCGTAGCACAGATGACCGCGATATCGACTTCCACTTCTTTGCCGGCACCCAGTGGGCTGATGCGGCGCTCCTGCAGCACGCGCAGGAGGCGCGCCTGCAGGTGCTTGGGCATGTCGCCAATCTCGTCGAGGAACAGGGTGCCCCCGTTGGCCTGCAGGATCTTGCCGACTGCGCCTTTCTTGCGCGCCCCGGTGAAAGCGCCTTCCTCGTAGCCGAAAAGTTCCGACTCGATCAGTGTCTCGGGAATCGCGGCGCAATTGATCGCGACGAAGGGCTGGCCCGCACGCGGCGATTCGTAGTGGATGGCCTGCGCGAGCACGTCCTTGCCGGTACCTGTCTCGCCCAGGATCATGATCGGGATGTCCTTGCCAGACACCATCCGAAGCCTGTGAATGACGGCGGCCACCTTCGGATCACCGGTATCGAGGTAATGAAACGTAGACATGCGCGGCTTGCGCGGCTGGGTGTGATGCATTGCCAAATCTTTCCGCGGGGGCGCTGACGGCGCAAGCGCCTCCACCGCGGGCGTGACAGGCGCAGCGGTGTCGCCGCGGCCAAAAGACCAGAGAGACGGCGCCTTGAGCTTGACACGGCACCAGACAGTCACCCCGTTGTGCAGCACCAGTTGCTTGGGCATGGGCATGGTGCCACTAAACATTTCGAACAGCGACGAGATCGGGATACCGAATAGCGAAGTGAAAGTGTGGGCCTTGAGGGCCGACACCGACAGGCCGATTTGGAACTGCGCACTGCGATTGGCCGCGATAAAGCGCCCTTCGCGCGAAAAGACTGCGATGCCTTCAACGAGCGTGCCCAGAAACTCGGAGCGCGTGTGGAAGTGGATGCGGATGTCCTTGTGGAAGACGTCCGCAAACATGTGGTTCTCGATCATCTGGGCCGACATGCGCACCAGCGCCAGCGTGTGCTGTTGGAAGCTGCGGTGGTCGCCGGTCACGTCCAACGCACCGATCACCTCACCATAGGGGTCGAAAATCGGCGAGCACGAGCAGGCAAGAAACTTGTTGGCGTTGAGGTAATGCTGGCTTCCGTGCACAGTGAGCGCTTCCTTTTCCTCCAGCGCGGTGCCGATGGCATTGGTGCCCTTGCTACGCTCGGACCAGTCGGCGCCGGTGGTCAGGGCCACGCGCGAAGCCTTTTCCAGAAAGTCGTTGTCTCCCAGCGTGTGAAGCACCATGCCGCTGGCCGAGGTCAGTATGACCATGCTGTGGGTATTGGCGATCTGGCCGTACAGCGTCTCCATCACAGGGGCCGCATGCTGGAACAGGAAGCGGTTTTCATCCAACGCATCGCGCAGGTCACCGCGCAGTGGGCTGGAGAAATCGGGGTTGTCGTTCTCGCGCAGGCCGAACGAGGCCGAACGCCGGTGTGACCGGCTGATTAGGTCGGCCGTTGGGCCGCCTAGTGAAAACAACGGGCCCTGTTGAACCGGACCCGGGGTTTGCGTCGCGGCTGTCATGTTGTCTCCTGGGTCTGGTGGAAGACCCACCCAGTAGTCCATGGCCTACGATGCCTCCCGCATCGGATTATCCATGGCCAACGGGTCTGCACTGCTATTTATCGATGTCATGCAATTATCTTCAGATCTCGGTTGTACGTCAACCGTCGGGCGCCCCGTGACGGAACGGTCTGTACCGAGGTAGCACAAGCGGTTACAAGCAATTCGACGGCCATCGGTAGAAACCCTGTGATCTCCCCCAACACCTGCGTAAGGACTCGGCCACACGGGCACAGCGGGGCGTCACGTAGTGTCAGGCGACACCGTAAATTGACCCCCTAGCGACACGAGGAACTGACCCCCTCGTTCGCAAGGAGGCCATCGTTGGAAACGAAGCACATTGAGGTAGATCCTGTGCGCCGTGTGGTTTGCGGAGTGCAGGAGATGTTGGAGCCGGAAGCGATCACGACGATCGTTCGCTTGGGGCAGTCGGGGTGGGGCGCGAAGCGGATCGCCAGGACGTTGGGCGTCGCGCGCAACACGGTGCGGCGGTATCTGAACGCGGGTGGGCCGGTGCCGTATAAGCGGCCACAGCGCACCGGCGTTTTGGTCGGTCATGAAGCATGGCTGCGGGAGCGCTTCCTGCAGCACCGGGGTAACTGCGACGTGGTGCGTCAGCAGTTGAGCAAGGAGCTTGGGATCGACACGAGCCTGCGCACGGTCGAGCGCGCGTGCCGAGGGTTCCGCCAGGAACTCGAAGCGAGTCGCCGTGCGACGATCCGCTTCGAGACCGCGCCGGGTGAGCAAATGCAGATCGACTTTGGGCAGACGCGCGTGATGATCGGCGGCGAGTCGGTACGGGTGTTCCTCTTTGTGGCCACACTGGGCTACTCACGCAAGGGGTTTGCCTGCGCATTCCGCCACGAGCGCCAAAGCGCCTGGTTCGCTGGCATCGAGGCGGCGTTCGCCCACTTCGGCGGACGGCCGCAGACGCTCCTCATCGACAATGCCAAGGCACTGGTCGACAAGCACGACACGCCCACGCGCCAGGTTCGGCTCAACAGCCGCTTTGAGGCGTTCTGCCGCCACTGGGACATCGCAGCCCGGGCGTGCGCGCCGTTTCGCGCCCGCACCAAGGGCAAGACCGAGAACGGCGTGGGCTACGTGAAGAACAACGCCATCGCCGGTCACGCCTTCGAGAGCTGGGCGGCGATGCAGGCGCACCTGGCGCGCTGGCAGCGCGAGGTGGCCGATGTGCGCATCCACGGCACGACGGGCGTCACGCCCGCTGAGCGCTTCGAGTTGGAGCGTGCGCATCTGCGCCCGATCGCCGGCATCGCCCCCTTCCTGCAGGTGCGCGAGCTCGTGCGCCGGGTCAATGCCGAGGGCTGCATCGAACTGGACACCAACGCCTACAGCGTGCCGTGGCGCTTGATCGGCGAGACGGTGACAGTCATCGTCAGCGCCGACACGGTGGTGGTCGAGTACGCCGGTGAGGAAGTGGCCCGCCACGCGCAGCTGCGCGGCAGTCGCGGGCGCAGCATCGAGCGTAGCCATCTGCTGGGTGGGTCACCGCCGCCGGCCGCAATCGAAGTGCCGCCGCCCACCGATGCGCTGCTGCGTCCGTTGGCCGAATACGAAGCGCTCGTCGGAGGAGGCTGGTGATGATCGATACCGACCGACTCGACGAACTGCTCACCCGGCTGCGGCTGACGGCAATTCGCGATCAGCTCGACAGCCTGCTCGACGAAGCCGGCCGGGCGCAGATGACGCTGCGCGAGGCGCTGCTGTTCCTGGCTGAGCGCGAGGTCGCCCGGCGCGACACGCGGCGCATCCAGATGGGCATGAAGCTCGCCCGCTTCCCGTGCGTGCGCACGCTCGACGGCTTCGACTTCGACGCCCAGCCCTCGATCGATCCGGGGCAGATCCGGGATCTGGCCACCGGGCGCTGGATCGGCCACGGTCAGGCCTTGTTGCTGCTCGGCCCGCCCGGCGTGGGCAAGACGCACCTGGCGATTGCCCTCGGGCGCGAAGCGGTGGATCGCGGCTACACGGTGCTCTTTACCTCGGCGGCGGCGCTGATGGCCGGGCTGACGAAGGCGCACGCCGATGGCCGGCTCGAGGAGAAGCTGTTGCAGCTCTCCAAGCCCAAGCTGCTGATCATCGATGAACTGGGCTACCTGCCACTTGAGCCGGCGGCCGCGCACCTGTTCTTCCAGCTCGTGTCGCGGCGCTATGAGCGGGCCAGCATGCTGATCACCAGCAACCGGCCGGTTGGCGAATGGGGGCAGGTGTTTGGCGACGCGGTCGCCGCCACCGCCATCCTCGATCGGCTGCTGCACCACAGCCAGGTCATCACGATCCGGGGCGACAGCTATCGGCTGCGCGACAAGCGCCGCAGCGGCCTTCTGCACAAGGCCGCTGCCCCCACCCCGATCACGTCAGAGAGTTGATTAACCCGGGGGTCAATTCCAGATGTCGTCAGGGGGTCAAATCTTCGTGTCGCTTGACACGTAGTGTTGCAATTTGGAGCACCGTCACCTGTGAAATGTGGCGTTGACGGTTATCGCGCGTCGCAGACCGGCGGTGGCAAGCTTTTTGCAAAGTGGCACGAGAACGTTTTTCACCCAACTTGTACACGGAGACAAACCCCATGAACACCCACTGCTCCCGCCTGCTTCGACGCGTTCTGCGCAGCTCACTCGCATTCGGTCTGGCCACCGGCGTCGCTGCGATCGTCTTCGCTCACGGCGACGTGGTGCCGCAGGCGGTGGACACCAGCACGCTGCCGAAATTGGGTGCAAAGTGGCTCGATGCCAATCCGTACGACCAGACCAGCCCGGCGCGCAGCGAGGCGGTGCGTATCGGTGCCTCGGCCTACAATCAGAACTGTGCCCGTTGTCATGGTCTGGAGGCCATCTCGGGCGGCATCGCCCCCGACCTACGAAAGTTCGACAGCGACTGCATCGGCTTAGCCGACAAGGCGAAGCAGCAAGCCTGCTTCAAGGAAATGGACTCCTTTTTCGTGGCCACCGTGCGCAGCGGCCGTGTACGCGACGGTCGCGTATACATGCCCCCTTTCGAGGGCACGCTTACGCAGGAAGCCATCTGGGCGATCCGCACCTACATCGAAACGCGCCGCGAGCCCTGAGAGCCGCTGAGGCCAACCCCTTAGAACAGATAGTGGAGAGACAGCCCTCATGCCGCCGAGACCCGACAACCTAAAAACCTCCGATCGCCTGCGCCGCCGCTGTCTGGCTGCGGTGAGTCTTCTACCCCTGATGCCCTTTGCGCCTACCTTGCAGGCGCAGGAGCTCACTGACCTTGCCCGCGTCCGGGCAAATGGTGTGCTCAAGGTTGCCGTTTACAAGGACAACCCCCCGTTCTCCTCCGGTCCGGCGGGTGCGATGACTGGGCTGGATGTCAGCCTGGCGCAGGCACTGGCACGGCAGCTCGGGGTGTCACTGTCGCTGCTGCCCTTTGATGCTGGCGAGAACATGAACGATGATCTGCGCAACATGGTCTGGCGCGGACATTATTTAGGCTACGGGCCGGCCGACGTGATGCTGCAGGTACCGGTGGACCGTTTCTTAATGAACGAGAACCCACAAGTATTGATCTTTGCGCCCTACATGCGACAGGTGCCGGTTCTGCTGTTTGACACACACTGGCTGGCCGGGATCCGCGGGCCGGAGGACCTCAAAGGGTTGCCAGTGGCGGTCGAACGGGGCACGGCGCAGGCCAGTCTGCTCATGGGCTATCGTGGAGGTATGCTGCGCGATCAAGTGTCCATACAGATCAGTGGGCCTGCAGCCGCACAGCAGGTTGTCGAGGGCAAGGCTGCTGCCGCATACATTACACGGGCGCAGGCCGAATCGGTGCTAGCTACACTCAACCCGCGGCCGGCACACTTCCAGCTCACTGAGCTGGTGCTGGGCAATATCCTGGATCGCGGCTGGCCCGTAGGTATGGCTATCAAGGCTAGCCACAAGGAACTCGGCCAAGCGCTTGAGGCAGCTATGCAGCAACTGCGCAGCTCGGGCGAATTGCTGGCCATTTTTCGGCAACATGGATTGACATTGACAGCGCCCTGATGCAGCCTGCTATACAGCGGGCGTACAAGCCCTCACTGGGTCGCTGTCAGTCTTGCATACAGCGGGCACCGGGCCCCTTTCGCGCTACTGCAGCTTGCGGTACACCTTGGCGCGGCTGATGCCAGACTTCTCGCCATTTGCAACACGCTCCCGCTCACTTCGCCCACGAGGTGGCGAACCCCCCCGTCCCCTAGGGCCTGTTAACACTATCGCAACGATTCGACGATCAGTGCGAAGTGGATGAAGGCCGCGAACATGACGTCGAGCTTGTCGAAGCGGCTGAAGATGCGGCGGAACCCTTTCAGACGGCGGAACAGGCGCTCGATTTCGTTGCGGCGCTTGTAGATCTCGGTGTTGTACGCCCATGGCTGGGCCCGCAGCGGATGCGGGGGCACGACCGGATCCAGGCCCAGATCCGGCGCGAGCTGCCGGGTTTCATTGCCCTCGTAGGCGCGATCCATGACCAGATGGCAGCGCGCGGGCAGGGGTGGCAGGGCATGCAGCAGGGCGCGACCGGCTGGGGCATCGCCCGCCTGGCCCGGCGAAAGCGAGAAGGCTAACGCGCAGCGGGAATCCGCGGCAGCCATATGAATTTTGGTGGTCCAGCCTCCGCGGGAGCGGCCGCCGGGGGTATCGCGAACTGGTTCATCGCCGATTTCCACTCCTTGGGAAGGTCTGCAAAACCTTCCTGCCAGACTGCCGGGATGGGACAATAGCGACATGAAGCAGATGAGTCTGGAGGCGCCGATGTATACGGGCTTTGAGCTGCGCGCCAAGCGCACCCGCAAGCGTGCGTTTTTGGAGCAGATGGACCGTGTGGTGCCGTGGGCAGAGTTGGTCGCACTCATCGAGCCGTATGCGCCGAAGGCGGGTCCCAAGGGTGGGCGGCCACCCTTTGCGGTAGAGAAGCTGCTGAGGATTCATTTTTTGCAGCAGTGGTTTGGTCTGTCGGACCCGGCGGTGGAGGAAGCCTTGTACGACACGCCGCTGCTGGCGAGCTTTGTTGGTCTGGACCTGGGGGTGGATGTCGTGCCGGATGAGAGCACCATCCTGCGCTTTCGCCACCTGCTGGAGCAACACGGCCTGAGCCAGCGTATCCTCGAGACGGTCAATCGCATCCTGACCGAGCGTGGCCTCATGCTCAAGAGCGGCACCATCGTGGATGCCACGCTCATTGCTGCTCCCAGCTCGACCAAGAACGCCCGCCGTGAGCGCGACCCTGAGATGCACCAGACGAAGAAGGGCAACCAGTGGTACTTCGGCATGAAAGCGCACGTTGGGGTCGACGCCGAGACAGGGCTGGTACACACGGTGGTGGCCACCGCTGCCAACGTCTCGGATGTGACGCAGGCGCATCGGCTCTTGCACGGGCAAGAGACCGACGTCTTTGCCGATGCGGGCTATCAGGGAGTGGACAAGCGAGCGGAAAACCAGGGCAAGCAAGTCGCTTGGCACGTGGCCATGCGGCCGGGCAAGCGCCGGGCATTGGACAAGCGCACTTTTCTTGGCCAGGTGATGGATGCCTTGGAACGCACCAAGGCGCGCATTCGTGCCAAGGGTGAGCATCCGTTTCGGGTACTCAAATGCCAGTTTGGCTACCGCAAGACGCCCTATCGAGGCTTGGCCAAGAACGGCGCGCAGCTCAACGTCCTGTTTGCGCTGGTCAATCTGTGGCTGGCGCGCAAAGCCTTGCTGGCTGCGACGGGATAAGTGCGCCCGCAGTGGGCTCACTGGGGCCGGATGAGGCTGCAGAGGGCCCACGAAGGGGCTTGCTGGAGCCCAAGAACCGTTCAGCATCTGTTTCGATCCCATCCTACGAAACGATATTGACCCTGAACTCGTCGCCACGAACGAGTGGGCGGGGTAGTGCAGAGGTTCCTTAAACGTGAGCGGAACGGGAGGCGGCGTATCATGGCTGGGCTGCGCGGCCACGGCACCACGGTGTACCGAACCCCGCAGACGCCGCGCCCGTCGCTCGATGCGATTGATTCCAAACAGGAGATAGAGCGTCGATCCCGCCAGGGGCAGCACGGCGATGACGATCAGCCACAGCGTGGCCGAGCGCGGCTCGCGCTTGTGCAGCAGCGCGTGGCCCATAAAGAAGGGCGCCACGATGGCCGAAGCCACCAGGGCGCTCAGGGTCCAGGTATTTCCGTCAAGGATAGGCATGGTCGACCGTGACTGACCCAGAGGCGATCGCTCAGCGTGTCAGCGGCTCATCGACCACCACCCTGCAACCACAGGGTCAGCCGCACCCGGCCTTCGCCGGTGGGCCGAACAATGCCTGCATCTTCGAGGCGCGCCTCGACGAAGCTCTGCGCCAGCTCGATCCAGCCGACCACACTGCGCTCGGAGGTATCGAGCACTTCGGCAATGGCGGCATGGGCCAGCGCGTCGAGTTCGGCGAGCAGCAAGGCGCGGCGCCACGCCACCGGCAGGTCTTTGAGCACATCGACCACGTAGGCTTGTTCGCCAGCCCGCTCGGCGGTGGCGGGTTGATCGGTGCTCTCGGCAGCAGCCTCGACCATCTCCGGCAGCACATCGGCGATGCTGAGCGTGTCATCCGGTTGGTAGTACTCGTAGAGTTCTTCTTCGACCATCGACTCGGCGTCGTCCTGCGCGTCCGTCGGCACCGGAGCGTCGAGCGAGACGGCCTCGCCGTATGGGCGGCTGGCGGCGACCTCGCGGTCGATGGCCTTGAAGAGGTTCTTCAGCAGTTGCCGATAGACCGCGTCTGGGTCCGCACCGGGCTGCCACGCGGCTTTGGTCGCGGCGGCGGCCTCGTCGACGACATCGCGCACGGTCGGGTAGTCCGAGGGCAGGTCGCCGACGGCGCGCAAGTAGGCAAGTTCACGGCGCGCCACTGCTTCGAGGCGTTGCAGCAACGCCTCGATGCCCTGTTGCGCCTGCGTCGCCACGGCTTCGGGCAGCGCGGCGATCTGTTCCTTGAGCGCATGCAGCCGCTCGCGGCGCGCCTTGCGCTTGTACTGATCCTGGCCGCGCAGGAGCTCAAAGTGCTTCTTGGCTTCGCGAAACAGGCGCGCCATCGCGGCTTCGCTCGCGACGACCGGGTCAGCGCCCTCGGCGCTCGCAGCGATGATCTTCTTGCCCGGCAGGTGCATGTGCAGCCGCACGGTAAAAGCCTTGCCGCCCCGCTTGGGCTTGCCCAGCGTCGCGTGCAGCACGCTGTCCTCAGCGCCGTGCTTGATCAGCAGAGGCTGGAGCTGCTTGGACATCTGCGCCTCGAGGGCGTGGGCCCAGCCCGGCGCATCCTGCGCCGAGGTGCCTTCGTAATGGAGTTTGATTCTCATGGTGATCTCGGTGGATTAGAGGAACGCCGCCGAGCTTACCAGCGCAGCGAGGCCGCCGCGCCTTGGAAGTCACGCAGCAGTCGGCCCTCGGCCTCACCACGAACGAACTCGAGGCGCGCGCCATAGTCGCGCGCGAGCTGCCAGACATGGTCGCGCAAAGCCACTTCCTGCGGCTGGTCGCAAAAGAGTTTGGCCATTTCTGCCGTGCCGCCCACAGCGCCCTCAGGGCAGCGCCAGATGCGTGCATCCAGCGCCCAGGGCAGCACCAGCGTTTCCACACGGCCCAGTTGCAGCGCGTCGAGCACGGGGTCCAGACCCCAGACGCCCGGCTGCTCCTTGATGCGTTCCAGCAGCGCCAATTCGGCCTGACGTTCGGCTGCTTCGAGGGCCGGCGTCACACGTTCGAGCAAGTCGGCCGGTGTCGGGTTCGATGCGTTGCCGGGCTGGGGCACGCGAGCGACCACCCGGTTGCGCAGGCCGCGGCTGAGGTAACCCTCGAAATGCGACACCTGCCACGGTTCGCCCATGAGGACGAGGCGCTCGACGCCCAAGCGGTCGACCGTCTTGTCGAGCGCCTGGGCGAGGCGCGTGTAGAGCTTGTGCATCCAGGTGCTGACTTTCGCGGCTTCGCGCTCTTTCGGCGAGAGCTTGTCGAAGCTGCCACCCGTGTGCGCACGGCGCAGCGCTGCGGCGTTTTCGATGCGCTCGGCCAGATCTTTGAGCTCCCGCCATTCGTCGGCGCTGATGTCGGCGAATACGGCGGTGTCTTCACGCAACTCGCCCAGGAACAACTCATAAAAGCGCCACTTCGCGCCTTCGAGATGGAGCACACCGCCACGCTCGTATTCGTCCGCGGCGAAGAAAATGGGCGTCAGATACGGCTCGCCCCAGCGCGCTTCCACGCGCCCCTGGGCCAGGTCGACCACCGGTAGATCCAGCTGCAGGTCGATGCGGCGCACGACCAGACGGCCGCGCAAGCCGCGAGTGGCAAACAGCGCCAGCGTGCGTGCAGCCGGCCGTTCCTCGTCGATGAGCGCCAGGACTTCGTCATACAGCGGCGTGTCGCGCTTGCCGTGAGCGTCGCGGATTTCGGGCAGGTCCTTGAGGGCGTTTTTGATGCGCTTGGCCCACGCGCGGCCCGCGTTTTCAGGGCGTGCGGGGTTGATGTCCGCATAAATGGACAAAACAGGGGCTCCTGCGCCGCCAAACGCGGACTGCAGGTCTTGGGTCAATGAATCGAGTTCGGTCATGTTGTGTTTCTCTTTCTCTAGGGTTGCTTTCGGAAGCGTCGAGTCGACGCAAGGCTGAGTCGGTCGCCCTGAACCGGTGCGGGACGCTCAGCCCTGCGTTCGGGTTTGCCGGACGCTCAGGCGCTCTTGCGCAGTCGGAGCGCCAAAGCCAGCAACAGGGCGCCCGCGATCAGGGCGTATACACCCATCATCAGGCCCATGGTCACCATGCCGGCATCGGGATACAAGGCCAGCACGACCGGAACGGCAGCGCCGAGGGCGACGCTGATGGCGCCGCTGAGCATCAGGATCCAGCCTCGGCCGCCTTCGCGCTGCAGGCGACGGCCGGCAGAAAATTCGAAGACGCCGGTGGCGATCGCCCACAGCGACAGCAGCACCCAGTTGAAGACGACCAGCGCCATGGCCGCCGCCCAGGGCACGACGACCACCACGATGCCAGCGAAGATGCCAATCACGCCACGCAGCACCCAGGACCACCATCGGTCGGTCTTCTGGCGCGCGTGATGGATGCCCAGGCCCACCGACAACACACCGTCGGCGAGCGCATAAGCACCAAAGACGAAGGTCAGCGCGTAGACGGCCGCCAGCGGCGACCACAGCGCAATGGCGCCAAACAGCAGCGCCAGCACGCCCCGCAGCGCCAGCCACTTCCAGTTCGTCTGGATCAGGGAGACGGAGGCGTTTTGGGTGACGCCGTCGTCGGACGTTTTCACAAGGTTATCCGTCATGATGGGGCTCCTCGATCAACGTTGGGTGGCGTTGGCTAACCAGCCGCTGCCGGACTTGCCGCCCTCGGTCTGCTTGCGCGCCTGGGTCTGGACATCGGCGTTGGCGCCGGGCACTGGCTTGGTGGCGGCGGGTGCCGCATCGGCTGCATAGGCCGAGGCGCCGCCAAAGGCCAGCGCAGCCGCGAGCGCGAGGTGGCTGGGTTTGAGGGTTTTGAGTGAGGTTTTCATCGTCGATCCTTCCGTTGTTGCTGTTGTCGAGACGACGCCAATCTGGCGGCGGCAACAGGCTGCCGCGCAAAATCAAGTGCCCGCAAATCGGGTAGCGCCTGGTGGGCAGATGGGTATGAGACAAGAGATATCAAGCGGGAGGCGACGCGATTTTTCTGGCATCATCGCCGTATGCCTTTGCCACCTCCACCACGCCGCAAGGCCGACCGCGTCGACCTCAAAAAACTCTCCGCCACCGCCACCCCCGCAGCCGACGATGCGCCCGCTGAAGAGCCGCAGGTGACGCCGCCGCCCCCCCTGGCGGCAGACGCATCGGCCATGACGCCCACGGCCCGAACCGGGCGGGGTCGGCGTCGCTCCACCGGCGCCGTGCGAGCCGAGACCCCGGCTGAGGCCCCAGGCGCTGACGCGATTGCTACCGCAAGTGTCGCCGTGGCCCCCCCCGCGCCAGCGGCGCCCCCCCAGACCGCCCTACCCGCGCGCGCGCAGCGGGAGGCCACGCGGCGCTCGCCGACCCGCCGGCGGGCGGCGTCCGACGGTCGGCGCCGGTTGTTCGTGCTCGACACCAATGTGCTGATGCACGACCCGTCCTGCCTGTTTCGCTTCGAGGAGCACGACATCTTCCTGCCGATGATCGTGC
Organism: Tepidimonas sp. HKU78; assembly: GCF_049860815.1. NCBI lineage: Bacteria > Pseudomonadati > Pseudomonadota > Betaproteobacteria > Burkholderiales > Tepidimonas > Tepidimonas sp. HKU78. Next base: position 1,958,708 of record NZ_CP187547.1, on the reverse strand, counting down.
TGGAAGAGCTGGACAACAACAAAAAGGGCATGAGCGAGGTGGCGCGCAACGCGCGCCAGGCCAGCCGCTCGCTGGACGCACTGGCCGCTTGTGCCAACGGTGACATCCGCGCCGGACTTCCCCTGTCCGCACTCGGCAACACCGAGGCCAGCGGCACCCTGTTCTTCCAGACCGAGCTGCTGCCGCACGCGCTGCCCGCCGATCTTCCTCAGGGCAAAGCGGATAACCAGATTTTGTCGGTGGTGCAGGCGCTCACCCAGCGCCACCCCGAGCGCGACGTCGTGCTGGTGTCGAAAGACATCAACATGCGCATCAAGGCGCGCGCCCTGGGTCTGGCCGCCGAGGACTACGAAAACGACAAGACGCTCGACGATGCTGACATGCTCTACAGTGGCATGTTGGCATTGCCGACCGACTTCTGGAGCCGCCACAGCAAGACGGTGGAGAGCTGGCAGCAGGGTGGGCATACCTTCTACCGCATCTCGGGGCCGATCGCCGAGCAGCTCTACCTGAACCAGTTCGTGTACTACGAAGCACCGGGTGAGCCGCCGCTGTACGCACGGGTGGTCGAGTTGCGCGGCAAGTCGGCCGTGCTGCGCACGCTGCGCGACTATACACACCTCAAGAGCGCAGTCTGGGGCGTGACCGCGCGCAACCGAGAGCAAAACTTCGCCCTCAACCTGCTGATGGACCCGGAGATCGACTTCGTCACCCTGGCCGGCACCGCGGGCACCGGCAAGACGCTGATGGCGCTGGCCGCGGGCCTGAGCCAGGTGCTGGACGAGCGGCGCTACACCGAAATCATCATGACACGCGCCACGGTCAGCGTGGGTGAGGACATCGGCTTTTTGCCCGGCACCGAGGAAGAAAAAATGGGCCCCTGGATGGGCGCGCTCGATGATAACTTGGAGTTTCTGGCCAAGGGCGGCCAAAGCCCGGCCGGCGACTGGGGCCGCGCAGCCACGCAAGATCTGATCCGCAGCCGCATCAAGATCAAGAGCCTGAACTTCATGCGCGGGCGTACGTTTCTGAACAAATACGTCATCATCGACGAGGCGCAAAACCTCACGCCCAAGCAGATGAAGACGCTGATCACGCGCGCCGGCCCCGGCACGAAGTTGGTCTGCATGGGCAACCTGGCGCAGATCGACACACCGTACCTGACCGAGGGCTCGTCCGGCCTGACCTATGTGGTCGACCGCTTCAAGGGCTGGCCGCACGGGGGGCACGTGACGCTGGCCCGCGGCGAGCGCTCGCGCCTGGCGGATTTTGCTAGCGAGGTGCTGTAAGCACGGACTCCGCCACTGGCGTCCGGTCTGGCCCCGGGACGCGGCGGCGCGCGAGCAGCACATACATCGTGGGCACGACGAATACCGTCAGCAGCGTGCCCACGCTCATGCCGCCCACGATGACCCAGCCGATTTGCTGACGGCTCTCGGCCCCGGCACCGGTGGCCAGCGCCAGCGGCAGCGCACCCAGCACCATCGCACCCGTGGTCATCAGAATCGGGCGCAGGCGCAGCTCGGCCGCACGTCGCACCGCCTCGCCCAGGGCCAAGCCCTGCTGGCGCAGCTGGTTGGCAAACTCCACGATCAAAATGCCGTGCTTGGTAATCAGCCCTACCAGGGTCACCAGGCCAATCTGACTGAACACGTTGAGCGTGCCACCCGTCCAGCGCAAGGCCGCCAGCGCCCCCAGCATCGACAGCGGCACCGACAGCATGATGATGAAGGGGTCGAGAAAGCTCTCGAACTGCGCGGCCAGCACCAGGTAGATGAACACCAGCGCCAGCACGAAGACCACCGCCAGAGACCCGGAGGCGGCGCGGAACTCGCGGCTCGCACCGTTGAGGTCGGTGGTGTAGCCCTCGGGCAGCACCTCGCGCGCGATCTGGTCCATGGTGCGCAGCGCCTCGCCCAGTGCAAAGTCGGGCGCCAGGTTGGCGGTGAGCGTGGCGCTGCGACGCTGCGCAAAGTGGTTGAGCTCGCGCGGTGCGACCACTTCCTGCACCCGCACCACGGCCGACAGCGGCACCATCGTGTGGTTGCGCCCGCGCACGTACAAGCGCTCGATGTCCTGCGGGGCGCGGCGCTCGTCGGCGCTGGTCTGCACGATCACGTCGTACTGCTCGCCCTCACGCTTGTAGCGGCCCACGACGCGCCCGCCCAGCATGGATTCGACCGTGCGCGCCACGGCATCCACACTTACCCCTAAAGCGGCGGCGCGCTCGCGGTCCACCTCCAGGCGCAGCTCGGGCTTGTTCATGCGCAGGTCGGTGTCCACCTGCAAAAAGCCAGGAAAGTCGGCCATGCGGCGCTGAAACTCCGCCACCACGCGCGCCAGGCTGGCGTAGCTGTCGTTGGTGGTGATGACGAAGTTGACCGGCCGCTCGCGAAACCCCTGCCCAAGCGACGGCGGCGTGATGGGGAAGGCCGTCACGCCCGGTACGGCAGCGATGCGCGGCGCCATCTCGCGCACCAGTGCCAGCGTGCTGCGCTCGCGCTCCTCCCACGGCTTGGCACGGAAAAAAACCGTGGCTTGCGAGACGGTGGGGTTGCCGATGAGCGCGAAGATGCGGTCGAACTCCGGGTAGTCGCTGCCGATGCGCTCGATGGCCGCCGCATAGCGCGACGTGTAGGCAGCGGTCGCCCCATCGGGGGCGTTCACGATGGTCAGGATCACGCCGCGATCCTCCAGCGGCGCGAGCTCTTGCTTGGTGGTGCGCAGCAACCACACGCTGGCGGCAGCGCTGGCCAGCATCAGGCCCACCACCCCCCAGCGCCAGCGCAACGCCACGTCCAGCGCGCGGCCGTATCCATGCACCAACGCTTGCAGCACGCGCTCCATGCTGCGGTCAAACCATCCGCGTCGCTGCTGGTGGCGCAGCAGTTTGGCGCACATCATGGGCGACAGCGTCAACGCCACGAAGCCCGACACCAGCACCGCCCCGGCGAGTGCGAGCGCAAACTCGGCAAACAGGCGTCCGGTGCGCCCCGGGGTCAGCGCCAGCGGCGCATACACCGCGGCCAGCGTCAACGTCATGGCCACCACGGCAAAGGCGATTTCACGCGAGCCACGGATCGCCGCCGCCAGCGGCGTCATACCCGCTTCGATGTGGCGGTGGATGTTTTCCAGCACGACGATGGCGTCATCCACCACCAGGCCGATGGCGAGCACCAGCGCGAGCAGCGTCAGGGTGTTGATGGAAAAGCCAAACAGCGCCATCAGCGCAAACGCGCCGATGAGGCTGACCGGGATGGTGACGAGCGGAATGATCGATGCGCGCAACGTCCGCAAAAACAGCACGATCACCAGCGTCACGAGCACCACTGCTTCGAGGATGGTCTGGTACACCGCGCGGATCGAGCGGTCGATGAACACCGAGTTGTCGTTGGCCACCTGCACGTCGACGCCGGCGGGCAGGTCACCCTGCACGCGCTCGAGCAGCCCGCGCACGCTGGCGGAGAGTTCCAGCGGATTGGCCGTCGCCTGGCGGATGACGCCCAGCGAGACCGTATCGCGGCCGTTGAGCCGAACCGACGTGCGTTCATCGGCTGCCCCTTCGGCAACATCGGCCACATCGCCGATGCGCACCGGCAACCCACCCGCCGTGCGGATGACCACGTCGGCAAAGGCGGATGCGCTGCGCAGGTCGGTGGCGGCGGTGACGTTGAACTCGCGCAGTTGGCTCTCGACCCGGCCGGCGGGCACCTCCAAGTTGGCCCGGCGCAGCGCGTCCTCCAGATCCTGCACCGTCAGCCCGTAGGCGGCCAGGCGGTCTGGGTCGGGCCGCACGCGCATGGCGAAGCGGCGTTCCCCAAAGACGCGCACCTCGGCCACGCCGGTGGCGGTTTGCAGCACCGGTTTGGCGATGCGGTTGGCCAAATCGGTCAGCGCCAGCGGCGAATAACGGTCGGACGACAGCGCAATCCAGATGACGGGGAAGGCGTCGGCCTCGACCTTGGCCACCACGGGCTCGTCCACCGACTGCGGCAGGCGCCCGCGCACCCGAGCCACCTTATCGCGCACCTCGGCGGCCGCCGCATCAGGGTCGCGTTCCAGGCGAAAACGCACCGTGATCTGGCTCTGCTCCGGGCGGCTGATCGAGGTGATGACGTCCACCCCCTCGATGCCGGCAAGTGAGTCCTCCAACACTTTGGTCACGGTGGACTCCATCACCTCACTGGACGCGCCAGCCAAGCGCGTCGTGACGGTGACCACGGGTTCGTCGATCTTGGGATACTCGCGCACCGGCAGCTGGGTGAACGCCACCCAGCCCACGAGCACGATCAACAGCGACAGCACGGTGGCAAACACCGGGCGGCGGATGGCGATTTCGGGCAGTGGCATCGGGCAGCTCCCGGGGGGTCAGGACGCGGCCTGCGGCGCGCGCGGCGGCCGGTTGGGGTCGATCACCCGCACCGGGGTGCCATCTTTTTGCAGCCGCTGCTGCCCCGCCACGACGATGGTATCGCCGGGCTGCAGGCCCTCCGTTACCTGCACGCGGCCGTCGCGCCGCACGCCCAGGCGCACGGACACCCGCTCCGCCTGCGGCGGCGCGTCGCCCTGTGCCGGGCGCAGCCGCCACACCCAAAACTGCTGCCCCTGCGGCACAATGGCTTCCTCTGGCACCATCAGCGCCGCGGGGTCGCGCCCCAGCTCGAGCGCCACGCGCGCGAACATCCCGGGCTGCAGGCCCTGCTGCCCCTGCTCGAGCTGCGCGCGCACGATGAGCGCGCGCCCGTCGGCATCAAGCGCCGGGTCGATGGCCTGCACGCGCGCCAATACGTCCTGCTGGGGCCGGGGATCCACGCGCAGGCGCAGCGTCTGCCCCAACCGCACTTGCGGCTGCCAACGCTCCGGCAAACGAAAATCAACGACGAGGCGCGAGGTGTCCTCCAGGTGCACCAGTTCGGTGCCGTCCTTCACATACTCCCCCACGTGCACCTGGCGGATGCCCGCCACGCCGTCGAACGGCGCCAACAGCCGCATGCGCTGCAGCCGCGCCTGCGCCAAGGCCACCTGCGCCTGCGCCACCTGCACCGCAGCGCGGCTCTCATCCAGCACCCGCTGCGCCACGAACCCCTGTGCCACCAGCTCCTCGTTGCGGCGCAGGTTGGCCTGCTGCACCGCCAGTTGCGCCTGCGCCTGGGCCAGTTCGGCCTGCTGCAGCGCGTCGTCGAGCTGGAACAGCACCTGCCCCTTGCGCACAGGCGCGCCGTCAACGAAGCCGATGGCCACGATGCGCCCGGCCACCTCCGGCCGGATGGCCACCCGCTGGCGCGCCAGCAGCGTGCCGACCGCCTGCGCCTCTTGCACGAGCGGGACCGCCTGCACGATGGCCACCTCCACCGCTGGCGGCCCGCCGCGGCCGGGGCCACCAGCGGCACCCGGGCCAGAGCCTGTGCCCGCGCCGCCACGCGGGGCTCCCGACGCGGCGCCAGCGGCCGCTGTTGACGCGCCACCCGCCGACCCCGCCGCCGTCCCGGCGCCAGCCGTCGCCGCAGGCATCCTCTGCCACCACCAGCCCGCCGCAGCTACCACGGCCAGCACGACGACGGCCACGATGGCATGGATGCGCGGACGGACCTGGGGCATGGGCATCTCCCGTGAATGAGCAGGGCTAACCGTATCAGCCGGCGAGTCTCAACTGTAGCCCAGCCACGTTGCTCGCGTGTAAACCCGAGGCAAACACCGCCACTAGCGCGGCACCCCCCGATTGGCCAGTGCATCGGCGCGCTCGTTGCCCGGGTCGCCGGTGTGGCCGCGCACCCAGTGCCATTCGATGCGGTGCCCGCGGGTGTGCACCAGCTCGTCGAGTTGGCGCCACAGGTCGGCGTTTTTGACCGGTTGCTTGGACGCGGTCTTCCAGCCCTTGGCCTTCCAACCGGGCAGCCATTCGGTGATGCCCTTGCGCACGTACTCGCTATCCAAATAAACGTGCACGTGGCAGGGGCGCTTGAGCAATGCCAACGCCTCGATAACAGCGCGCAGTTCCATGCGGTTGTTGGTGGTCAGCGACTCGCCGCCGCAAAGTTCTTTTTCGGTGCCACCGGCGCGCAGCAGCGCCCCCCAGCCCCCGGGGCCGGGGTTGCCCTTGCAGGCGCCGTCGGTGTAGATGGTGACTTCGGTCATGACAAACTCGGGGTGTCGCGGTCGCGCCGTGCCACCACCGCCGGCGCCGCGGCGGCGCGGGTAGGCCGCCACGCGGGCCCGAGCAGGTGCATGCCGCGCACGCGCTTGACCGCCACGATGAAATAAACCGCACCCAAAAGCGGCCACCAGCGCGGCCCGAGCCGGTCCATCCAATCGAAGCGCTGCAACCAGCGTTCGGACCGCACGGCGGGCCGGTAGCAGCCGCGCTCGATGGCCTCGACCTCGAAGCTGAGCAGGCGCAGCCAGTCGCACAAGCGCCACGGGCCGATGAAGGCGCCCGCCTCCGGCAGGTATAGCCGCGCCAGGCGCGTCTGGCCTAACCCCAGGCGCGTCGCCGCATGCGCGCGGAACTGCCGCATGCCCCACCAGCTGGCGGGATTCAAGCCGCTGACGATGACGCGGCCGTTGGGCACCAGCACGCGCTCGACCTCGCGCAGCACGGCATGTGGGTCGGCACTGAGCTCCAGGGTGTGGGGCAGCAGCACGAGGTCGAGACTGGCGGCTGGAAACGGCAACGCGGCCGCGTGCGTGACCAGGTCGACCGGACGGGCCGGGCCACCCTCCGTCGACCAGGCAACGCCGCCGGGCGCTTCGGGCAGTGCCAGCCAGCGATGCGGCATGCGGTTGTTGGCCAGCGCGTCCAGTGGCGGCAGGCCCAGTTGCAGCGCATGGTATCCAAACGCATCGGCGACCGCGTCGGCAAACCGGGCGCGCTCCCAATCGAGCAGATAGCGCCCTGGCGGGGTCTGGAACCAAGCGGCCAGTTCCGCCCCGAGCGCCTGCGCCTCGTCGCTGGCCCGCTGCGGCTGCGTTTCGGCGGCACGATCATCGGACATGGCCGACAGCGACGACGGTCAGTCGGCGGCGGCGGCCAGCGCCGGTGCCGGCGCCGCATCGGTATCGGCGTCGGGCTGGCCCAACACCACGGCGCGCACCATCTCACGCATGGCGCGCTTTTCGGGGAACGTCAGGTTGCGCCCCAGTTCGTGCCGCACACGCATCAGGATGCGTCGGTCGGCTTCGGGCGGCACGCCGATCTGCCCGCGCATGGCATCGGCCAGTTCTTGCCGTCCGTCTTCAGGCTCGTCGTCCCACCACGACTGGATGATGCGCGAAATCTCCGCACGCCAGTGGTCGTCGGGCTCGGCCGGGGCGCGCGAGGGCGGCACCGAGCGCTGGCCGGCATCGATGTCGTCGCCCTCTGCCCCGCTGGCGCGCGGCACAGCGTAGCCCACACCCGGTGTGGTCAGCGCACTCCAGGCGCCCATGGGCACGGCCACACGGCGGTCGGCCTGCATCAGCAGCCGGGCCCAGCTCGGGTCTTCCTTCGACAAGTGGCCGAAGTCGTGCACCGCGTCATCCGCCACCAGCACCACCCGCGCACCCCAGGACTGCGCTTCGTCCAGATAGGGAATCAGGCGCTCGTCATCGCTGGCGACGAGCAGCCAGCCCGCGCCGTGGCGCGCCAACTGGACGATCTCTTGCCCCAGCGCGCGCACCAGCGACAGCCCACCGTCGGTCGAGTGTCGCGGTACCAGCCGCACCACGATGTCGTCGTGCAGCTCGGTCGGCGACGCGTCGCTGAAGAGTAGCGTGCGCAGCAAGGGGGCTTCGGCGCCCGCGAGCCGGGCCAGGTGCGCCAGCACGCCAGCCAGCGATCCGCGCTGCAGCGTGTTGTGCTGCGTTCCGGTGACCTGAGACGCGAGCCAGACCAAGTAGCGTTCATCGACCAGCGCGATGACCGACCCACCCGTGGCTGCCGACGACGCGGACGACCCCAAACGATGGGGGGAGCGCTTATTGAGGTGGTATTTGGTTTTCATGAAGAACGATCCGATGGGGAGGTATGTTCAGCGGCAGAGTCACACCAGCCGACTGAAACGATAGAAAGCCAAAAGGCGTGGCGAATGCAAAGGTTGCCACACGCGGATTGTGCCGCAAGTGCGGGCTGCACAGGGGCCCGGGGAGCTCAACGCCCCTGGTCCGTCGGGGGCGCCTCTGGCCCCAGGACCCATGCTTGCCGACGACGGGCACGCGCCGCAGCCTCGGCGTCCCCGGCGGCATCAGCCAGGCGGGCCTGTACCCCCAACCAGACCGCCAGCGGCCGCCGCCAGCCCTGCGCCGAAGCGGTATCGACCAGAACGGCCACGCCGGCCGCATCGAGCCGGCCTGCCCGCCACACGACGCTGCCCGCAACCAGCCGAGCGAGCGGGTCGGGCACCGACTGCAACGCCAGCACCAACTCACCGGGAGGCGCCCCCTGGAGCAGCCGCTGGGCCACGGGCTGGTGGGCGGGCGGCAGCGCGGTCACGGTCGGCGCAGTCGTGGGCACATCGGGCCATGCGAGCCACGCGGCGTATGCCTGCAGCGCGGGGCTGGCATCGGGCAGGTAGGGCTGCGCGGCGGCGCACCCATCCCACACGAGCGCGGTTTGCTCGATGGCGCAGCGCGACAACGCCACGTGGGCCAGCACGTCGGCGCGGCCGGTGGCGGCGGCGGCCTGGAGTGCCCGGTGCCACTGGGCTTGAGCCACCCTTGCCTGACCCGCCAGCGTCGCGGCCATTGCCTGCTCGACGGCTTGGCGCACGTCGAGCTGCCAAACGGGCGGCGGCGTGCCCGCACAGCCGGTCAGGGCGGCCATGACGCCGACGGCCAGCCAACGGGTCAGCATCGACCAGGGGGCTTGTCGCGGGCTCATGGCAGACGCAGCTCCGGGTTGGCGCCGAACGGCCAGCGGCGCTGGATGTCGAGGATCATGCCGTCCACGCGGCGCAGCGTGGTTTCGACCTCGGCGCGCAGCGCGTCCAGGTCTTGGGTGGCGGTGCGCGCGTTGGCCGCCACACCCTGCGCCTCGACCAGCACCGCATCCACCCGCTGCAGCGTGGCGCGCAAATCGAGCAGCAGCTCGCGCGCCTGCCGCACACCGCCCTGCACGTCGTCGGCCAGCCCTTGCGCGCCAAAGACGCGCTGATCGGCCTGCTGCACCAGGCGTTCTGCGCGCTCGGCCACCCCTTGCAGGCGCTGCAACAGGCGTCGCACATCGTCCACGGCTGCGGTCACGCGCTGGCGGTCGGCATCGTTGCCCATGAGCACGCCCAACACCCCTTCGCGCCCGTTGGCGCGGGCGAGCAGCTGTTGCAGCTCGCGCAGACTGGCGTTGAGCGGTGCGTCGGCGGCGGTCATGGCTTTGATCTGCTCCAGCAGCTCGCGCGCAGTGTTGACCATGCGCGGCAAGTCGGCCAGCGCGTCGCCGCGCAATACCGGCCGCTTCGCCCCGTCGGGCAGCAGCGGCCCCTCCAGCACACCGGTGTAAGCCCGCAGGCGCACACCGCCGACCAGCCCCCGCTCCATGGTGAAGACACTGCCCTCGCGCAGCCAATGCGCCTCGCGCCGCACCACGTCGATCACGATGCGCACCGTCCCGTCGGGGGCCAGTTCGATGCGGCGCACGCGCCCGATGGGAAACCCCGAAAACGTCAGGTCCATGCCCACCGCCACGCCCTCGGCGTCGTCGGCGGTCAGCACCAGGGTCTGCGTCGGCTCGAACACGCCACGCGCGTACAGCACATACAGCGTCGAGGCCAACAGCAGCACACCCAGCAGCACCAGCAGGCCGCGCGCGCGGCGCTCGACGGCCGCCGCGATCGCGGGCGGCTCCCGATCGGCATGGGCTGGCGGCGGGGAGTCGGACACCGGGTTCATGGGCTCAATAATAGTTGCCGATCAGCGACAGCAGCTCCACCAGCAACAGAACGGCGGCGGTGCGCACCAGCGCCCGCACGTCGCCCTGGGGCGACGACTCGAACGCCGCCACCATGGGCACCAGCGAGATCGCCAGCGCAAACCCCAGCGTCTTGAACACGAAGATCAACGCGACCGCGGGCGAAAAGACATGTCCGACGGCGCGCGTGTAGGGGGCCAGGGCCCACGGCGTGAAGCCGTACAGGTTGAGATAGGCCAGCACCAGCGCCAGCACGGCGCTCAGCATCACGAGCAGCAGCGTGGCAAACACCCCACTGAGCACGCGCGGCAAGGCCAGCTCGCGCAGCGGATCCTGCCCAGCGCGGCGCAGTGCATCGAACGTGCCGCCGTCGCGCAGGGCTTGCAGCGCCCGCCCGTGGCCCACCGTGACGCGCAACAAGACGAACAACGCCGCCGTCAGGGGAATGAGCTCCAGCACCAGCACCCGCACCACCATCTCGACCGCATACTGCGTCAGCCCATAGCTGATGGCGGTGACGACCACGATACGGATGAGCACTTGCCCGAACAGCGCCGACAGCACGGCATACCACCACACCGCGGGCACGGCAGCGGCGACCAGTTGCTCGGCCAGCGCGTGCCAGCGCGCGCCGCGGTAGCTGGACGCCATGCACGCCCACGCCAGCACCCGGCCCGTCAAGCGCAGCCACTCGCCCCAGTGGGCCAGCGCGGCCAGGGGCCCACGCCGGGCGGGGATGGCGACCAAGGGATCACGGCGATCGGCGCTCATGGCGTCATCCTAGTCCATCAGGGCCCAGGCGACGTGCTCGCGCACCAGTACGGGCGTGTCGGGGTCGGCCAGCGCAGGGGCCAGCGCCGACTCGATCGCGGCTTGCTGCGCAGTGTCGCCCCGCGCACGGGCAGCCGCGCGCGCATTGCCCAGCGCCACGGCCAGGTTGCGCCGCCAGCGCTGGTAGCCGATGCGCCGGATGGCGCTGCCCTCGGTGTGGCGCAAAAACTCGTCCTCCGACCAGGCCCATAGCGGCAGCAGTCGCGGGGCGGCCAGGGCCTCGCGGGCGTCGAAATCCGGCAGCGGGCTGCGGCGCGCGTACTTGTTCCAGGGACAAATCAACTGGCAATCGTCGCAGCCGACAATGCGGTTACCCAGCGCGCGGCGCAGCGGCACGGGGATCGGCCCCTCGTGCTCGATCGTCAGGTACGAAATGCAGCGGCGCGCATCGAGCCGGTAGGGCGCGACGATGGCACCCGTCGGGCACACGTCGATGCACGCCTGGCAGCGGCCGCAGTGCGCCGGGTGCGCAGGCGTGGGCGGCAGCGCCTGGTCGATAAAAATCTCGCCCAGAAAAAACATCGACCCCGCGTCGCGGTGCAACGCCAGCGTATGCTTGCCGCGCCAGCCCAGGCCACTGCGCGTGGCCAGCTCCACCTCCAGCACCGGTGCCGAGTCGGTAAACACGCGCGTCTGGGGCGCGGGCTGCCCCGCCGCGACCCACTCGGCCTCGATGCGCTGCGCGAGCTGCTGCAGCCGCCGCCGCAGCACCTTGTGGTAGTCGCGTCCGCGGGCGTAGATCGAGACGACGGCAGCGTCCGGGTCGGCCAGCCGCGCCCACTCGCGCGCGCGCCAGTCCTCGCCCGCGTCACGCGGCAAGTAGTCCATGCGCGCCGTGATCACGCTCAGCGTGCCCGGCACCAACTCCGCCGGGCGGGCGCGCCGCAGCCCATGGCGCGCCATGTAGTCCATCGTGCCATGAAAGCCTGCGGCCAACCAGGCCAGCAACCCAGGCTCGGCATGCGACAGGTCGACGGCACTGACGCCGATCTGGGAAAATCCCAGCGCGCGCGCCCAGCCGCGGATGCGCTCGACCCAAGCGACGCCGGTGTCCGGTGTCGGCTGGGCGGGCGCATCGGCCCCGCTCGGCGTGGGTATTGGCTGCATGCGCCGCGATTGTAGGAAGTCCCCGAGAAAGATCCATGTCTTCGTCCCCCACGCCCCCGCCCACCGCCACGCGCGACTGGCTTGCCGCCAGCGAGGACGACACCGCGCGCCTGGCACAACGGCTGGCTGCAGCCATGCAGGCCGACGCGTCGCTGGCCGACGCGCTGCTGACCCTGCGCGGCGAGCTGGGCGCGGGCAAGACCACCTTCGTGCGCCACCTGCTGCGGGCGCTGGGCGTGACGGGGCGCATCAAGAGCCCGACCTATGCCCTGGTCGAGCCCTATGAGCTGCCCGCCACCCCTGCGTGGGGCGGCCCCCTGCCCGCCTGGCACGCCGATCTATATCGCTTCGACGACCCGCGCGAGTGGGAGGACGCGGGCCTGCGGGAACTGTTCGCCGGGCGCGGGCTCAAGCTGGTCGAATGGCCGGACAAGGCCGGCCCGCTGCTGCCCATGCCCGACCTCGACCTGCTGTTGCGGCACACCGACGACGGTGGCCGATACATCACCCTCAGCGCCCGCTCCGCGCGTGGCGTGGCCCTGCTCGACACCGCTGCATGAGCCGATCGCTGAACGCCGAACGCCGCGCCCTGATGAGACACCTGCACGCACTGCTGGTGCTGGCAGGATTGGGGGGCAGCTGGCCCGCCTGGGCCGCGCGCGTGGTAGGCGTGCGGGTGTGGCCCGCACGCGACTACACGCGTGTCACCATCGAGTCCGACACCGCCTTGCAGGCCACCACCCTGTACGTGGCTGACCCGCCGCGGCTGGCGGTAGACATCCGGGGTGCCGACCTGCTGCCCAGTTTGCAAGAGCTGGTACAGCGCATCCAGCCCGACGACCCATTCGTGGCGCGCGTGCGCGTGGGACTCTACGACCCTGACACGGTGCGGCTGGTGCTCGACCTCAAACAACCGGTCGGGCCGCAGGTATTCCAGCTCGAGCCGGTGGCCGCGTACCAGCACCGGCTGGTGCTGGACCTGTACCCGCTGACCCCGCCGGACCCCCTGGAAGAGCTGATCGCACGCCACGTGGCACGCGCCCCGGCGCCAACGTCCGGGGCCGACGCGGCCATATCACCGTCCACCCACACCGCTGGGCCGCCCGCTGTGGACGAAGACCCCATTGCCGACTTGATTGCGCGCCGCGAACGGCAAGAAGTCGCCCCGCCCCCGGCGCCACCGCCGGCTGAACGCGCCCCGGCGGCCCGCCCCACGCCCAGCCCCGACGGCCCCCGCCGCGCACCCAGCGAGCGCCTCATCATCGTCGCCCTCGACCCCGGCCACGGGGGAGAAGACCCCGGCGCGATCGGCCCCGACGGCACCCGGGAAAAAGACGTCGTGCTGGCCATCGCGCACCGCCTGCGCGAACGCCTGGATGGCACGCGCATCCAGGGCAACCCGGTGCGCGTGTTCATGACGCGCGACGCCGACTTCTTCGTGCCGCTGCACGTGCGCGTGCAAAAGGCGCGCCGCGTGCAAGCCGATCTGCTCGTGAGCGTCCACGCCGACGCTTTCTTTACCCCGCGCCCACGCGGTGCCAGCGTCTATGCCCTCAGCGACAGCGGGGCGTCGAGCGCCGCCGCGCGCTGGCTGGCCAACCGCGAAAACGCCGCCGACCGCATCGGCGGCCTACCCGTCAACGTCAAGGACGTGACCGTGCAACGCACGCTGCTCGACATGAGCATGACCGCGCAGATCAACGACAGCCTGCGCTTAGGCGCCACCCTGCTGCGCGAGATCGAGCGAGTTAGCGTCCTGCACAAGCCACGCGTCGAACAAGCCGGCTTTGCCGTGCTGCGCGCGCCCGACATCCCCAGCGTGCTGGTGGAGACCGCCTTCATTAGCAACCCCGACGAAGAGCGCCGACTGCGCGACCCGGCGTTTCAGGCCCGCATCGCCGAAGCGCTGGAGCGCGGCATCCGGCGCTACTTCGAGCGCAACCCGCCACTGGCGCGCAATCGGTCCACCTGATGAGCCCCGACGCCCCCATCCCACGCCGCGCCATCCGCCCCCTGCCCGACGAGCTCATCAGCCAGATCGCTGCGGGCGAAGTGGTCGAGCGGCCCGCCTCCGTCGTGCGCGAGCTGGTCGACAACGCCCTCGACGCGGGCGCGCGCCAGATCACGGTGCGCCTGGCTGGTGGCGGTGTGCGCCTGATCGCGGTGGAGGACGACGGCATCGGCATCCCACGCGAGGAACTGCCCGCCGCCGTGCAACGCCACGCCACCAGCAAAATCCGCGACCTGGCGGAACTCGAATCCGTGCTCACGATGGGCTTTCGTGGCGAGGCGTTGGCCGCCATCGCCTCGGTGGCCGAGGTGACGCTGGTGTCGCGCCCGGCCGACGACCCCGATGGCCATGCGTGGAGCCTGGACGCCCGCAGCGGCGAACTGCGGCCGGCGGCCCGCCCACCCGGCACCACGGTCGAGGTACGCGAGCTGTTCTACGCCACCCCCGCGCGGCGCAAATTTCTCAAAAGCGACGCCACCGAGCTGGCCCACTGCATCGAAGCCGTGCGCCGCCACGCCCTGGCGCGCCCCGACGTGGGCTTTGCCATCTGGCACGAGGGGCGGCTGGTGCAGCAGTGGCGCGCGTGCACCGATCTGGACGCCACACTCGCGTGGCAGCGCCGCATCGCCGACGCGCTGGGCAGCGATTTCGTGGGCGACAGCCTGCCGCTGCAGGCCAGTGCCGGGCCACTGTCGCTGCACGGCCTGATCGGCCTGCCCGATGCAGCCCGCGCACGCACCGACCGCCAGTTTGCCTACGTCAACGGCCGCTACGTGCGCGACCGCGTGATCACGCACGCCGTGCGCAGCGCCTACGACGACGTGCTGCACGGCCAGCGCCAGCCGGCGTACGTGCTGTTCCTCACGCTCGATCCGCGTGCGGTGGACGTGAATGTGCACCCGACCAAAATCGAGGTGCGCTTTCGCGACAGCGGCGCCGTGCACCAAGCGGTGCAGCGCGCGGTCGAAGCCGCCTTGGCCACCCCCCGCAGCCGCACCATCGGCCCCACGGCCACCCCCGCGCCCGCTGCACCCGCACCCGTGCCCTCCCCGCTGCCGCGCGGCCCCGGGGACTGGGACACCACCCGCTACCAGCGGCCGGTCGGCCTCGACCTGGGCGTGCGCGAGCCGCTGCCGCGCCTGCCGGGTTGGCCCGACCCGCCGCCGCGCCCATCCGAGCCCGCCGCCCCGACATTCCCGCCGACCCCCACCGCCGCGGTCGCCACGGACGCCCCAGCGAACGGCGAATGGCCGCTGGGCCGAGCACTGGCGCAACTGCACGGCATCTATATCCTGGCCGAAAACGCCCACGGCCTGGTGCTGGTGGACATGCACGCCGCGCACGAGCGCATCGTGTACGAGCGGCTCAAAGCACAGTTCGACCAGCTGGGCGAGACGGCCATGCCGAGCCAGCCGCTGCTCATCCCGGCCACGTTTGCCGCCACCCCGCTGGAGGTGGCCTGCGCCGAGCGCTGCGCCGACGACCTGCAGCGGTTGGGGCTGGAGGTGGTGCCGTTGTCGCCACAGACGCTGGCGGTGCGCGCCGTGCCCGTGCTGCTGGCCCACGCCGATGCGGTGGCCCTGGCGCGTGCGGTGCTGGCAGAACTGGAGCAGCACGGCGGCGGCCGCTGGGTACTGGAGCGTGCGCGCAACGAGCTGCTGGCGACCATGGCCTGCCACAGCGCGGTGCGCGCCCACCGCCGCCTCACCGTGGAGGAAATGAACGCCCTGCTCCGCCAGATGGAAGCCACCGAGCGCAGCGACCAGTGCAACCATGGGCGCCCGACCTGGCGCCAGCTCAGCCTCCAAGAGCTCGACGCGCTGTTTCTGCGCGGTCGCTGAGGCGACGCCGGACGGCTCGCGCCCAGGCCTGCACGCGGGCTGGGTTTGGTAGCATCCTGTCATGCACGCATCCGCTACCGGCACGCCCCCCATGACACCGGGGTGGGTCGTCGTCTTCCTTTCGCTGCTGCTGGGCATCCAGCCGCTGGCCACCGACCTGTACCTGCCCGCGTTGCCGGCCGTCACGGCCGCCTTTGGTGCCCCCATGGCCCAGGTCCAGGCGACGCTGACCGCCTTGCTGCTGTCGTTCGGTGCCGCCCAGCTCGTGTGGGGGCCGATTTCCGACCGCTTCGGCCGCCGCCCGGTGCTGCTGGTCGGTCTGGCGGCGTACACGCTGGCCTCGATCGGCAACACACTGGCCACCACGATCGAGCAGCTCATTCTGTGGCGCATCGTTCAGGGGGCGGCCATGGGTGCCTCGGTCATGGGCGCGCGCGCCATCGTGCGCGACCTGTATGGCCCGACCGAAGGCGCGCGCATGATGTCGCGTGGCCTGACCGGGCTGGGCATCTTCGCCTGCATCAGCGGCCCTCTGGGCGGTTGGCTGACGGAGCACTACGGCTGGCGCGTCACGCTCGGGGCACTGGCGGTGTTCTCGGCGTTGGCGCTGGCACTGGTGGCGCTGCGCTTTCGCGAGACGCTGCCCGCCCCCAACCCGCGTGCCCTGCAACCGCGCGAGATGCTGCGCATCTGGGCTCGCATCGTGCGTCACCCGACGTTTTGGGCCTGGGCGCTGCTGGCCGCCACCTCGTATGGCGGACTGTTTACGTTTCTCGCCACCTCGTCGTTCGTCTTCATCACCGTCTTGGGTCTCAGCAAAACCCAGTACGGCTTGCTGATGCTGTCGATGTCAGCCGTCTACATCGCGGGCACCGTGTTGTGCCGGCACTTGATTCCACGCTGGGGTGTGCGGCGCACGGTAGCGCTGGCGGCGGGCTTTACCCTCACCGGCGGGACGCTGTGCGGCGTGCTGGCGCTGCTGGGCTGGCACCACACCTGGGCCATCATGGGACCGTACTACCTGTTCATCCTGGCACACGGCGTGCACCAGCCCTGCGGCCAAAGCGGCGCCGTCTCGCCATTCCCACAGGCGGCCGGGGCGGCGTCGGCGCTGGCGGGTTTCATCATGATGCTCACCGCCTTTGGCATGGGCACCTGGCTGGGCCAGCACATGTCCACTGGCCCCGACGGTGGGGTGTACCCGCTCACCAACGGTCTGTGGTTCTGGTCCGTGGTCATCGCCACCGTGGCCTGGACACTGGTGCAGCGCCATGGGGAGGTTCGCTCGCCAGTGCGGCCGCGATAATCGCGGACCCATGACTGCCCCTCCCCTCCACCCCACCGATGCCGCACCGAGCGTTGCCTGGCTGGCACTGGCGGGGCCCACGGCCAGCGGCAAGACGGCAGCGGCGCTGGCGGTGGCCACGCGCTGGCCGGTGGAGATCATCAGCGTGGACTCGGCGTTGGTGTACCGCGGCATGGACATCGGCACGGCCAAGCCAACGGCAGTCGAGCGCGCGGCGGTGCCGCACCACCTGATCGACATTCTGGAACCGACGCACGCCTACAGCGCCGCCGAGTTCGTGCGCGATGCGCGGCGGCTGCTGGCCGACATCCGCGCCCGCGGGCGATGGCCATTGTTGGTCGGGGGAACGATGCTGTATTTCAAGGCGCTGTTCGAGGGGTTGGACGACCTGCCCCCGGCCCAACCGGCCGTACGCGCAGCGATCGAGGCACGGGCGCAGCAGTACGGTTGGCCGGCGTTGCACGCCGAACTGGCGCGGGTCGATCCGCTCACCGCGGCGCGGCTGCCGCCGACCGACGCGCAACGCATCGGTCGGGCGCTGGAGGTGTGGTACACCACTGGTCAGCCGTTGTCGGCACTGCAGCGGCGCTGGGGGGGCGAGGAGCGAAAGCACGGCGAGCAGAGAGACGCTCGCCCCGCGCTGCTCATCGATAGCCTGCCGGGGCACCTGCTGTCGTTGGAGCCGCGCGAGCGCGCCTGGCTGCATCAGCGCATCGAGGCCCGCTTTGCCGCCATGCTGGACGATGGGTTGCTCGATGAGGTGCGCGCCCTGCGCGCGCGCGGCGACGTACACCCAGGGCTGCCGTCGATGCGATGCGTGGGTTACCGACAGGCGTGGGAGGCGCTCGACGCCGCCGCCGCGCACGGGCGCGACACGCTGAGCGCTGACGAACGGCGCGCGCTGCAAGAGCGTGGGGCCGCCGCCACACGCCAACTGGCCAAGCGGCAGCTCACCTGGCTGCGCTCGATGCCGCACAGGCACGTCATCGCCATCGATGACCCCCTGACGGCACAGACCGAGCTGCTGGCCGCCGTGCGTGCCGCCTGGGGCCCAGAGGGCAGCGCTCCTCTGCCGCTGTCGACACTGGCCTGATACAGACCAGCGCGGCGGTCAACCCGGCTCACGCCCCCGCGCACAGGCGCGCGCGAGCCTCGTCGTACTCTTGTTTGAGGCGCGCCACCACCTCGGCCGCCGGGCGCACCGCATCCACCACACCAATACCCTGACCACAGCCCCAGATGTCCTTCCAGGCCTTGGCGCCTGCCGAGGCGAAATTCATCTTGCTCGGATCGCTCTCGGGCAGATGGTCCGGGTCCAACCCCGCCGCACGGATCGAGGGCTTGAGGTAGTTGCCGTGCACGCCGGTGAACAGATTGGTGTAGACGA
Organism: Tepidimonas sp. HKU78; assembly: GCF_049860815.1. Taxonomy (NCBI): domain Bacteria; kingdom Pseudomonadati; phylum Pseudomonadota; class Betaproteobacteria; order Burkholderiales; genus Tepidimonas; species Tepidimonas sp. HKU78. The sequence goes on along the minus strand of NZ_CP187547.1, from coordinate 1,940,348 downwards.
TGTCGTCCGAGTTGCACTCCACGATGCACTGTTTGTACGCGTCGCTGGCACGTGCCTCGTGTGTGGCGATGAACAGCGAGCCGATGTAAGCGAAATCGGCCCCCATCGCCTGCGCTGCCAGCACCGCACCGCCCGTCGCGATGGATCCCGACAGGGCCAGCGGCCCGTCGAACCACTGGCGGATCTCTTGGATGAGCGCAAACGGGCTTTTGGTACCCGCGTGCCCCCCCGCGCCGGCGGCGACCGCGATCAGGCCGTCGGCGCCTTTCTCGATCGCCTTGCGGGCGAAGGTGTTGTTGATGATGTCGTGCAGCACGACGCCGCCCCAGCCATGCACGGCCTGGTTGACGTCCTCGCGTGCGCCCAGACTGGTGATGACGATGGGCACTTTGTACTTGGCACACAGCGCCATGTCGTGCTCCAGCCGGTCGTTGCTCTTGTGCACGATCTGGTTGATGGCAAACGGCGCGGCGGGCTGATCTGGGTGCGCGCGGTTGTGCGCATCGAGCGCCTCGGTGATTTCGGCCAGCCACTCATCGAGCTGCGAGGCCGGGCGCGCGTTGAGCGCTGGCATGGCGCCCACGATGCCGGCTTTGCACTGCTCGATGACGAGCTTGGGATTGCTGATGATAAACAGCGGCGAGCCGATGACGGGAAACGGCACGCGCTGCAAAACAGTGGGCAAACGGGACATGAAAGCTCCTTCAGTACGTATCGAGCGCCATGTCGGCGATGGCGTCGTGACCCGCAACGATGCTGTCGCGCCAGCCGCCGCAGCGGGTCAGGATGTGGTCGGCGTAGAAGCGGGCAGTGGCGATCTTGGCCTGCATGAACGCGACATCCCGCCCGGCGGCCAGCTCACGCTCGGCCACGAGCAGCGCGCGCGCCATCTGCCAGCCCGCCATCAGGTTGCCCGCCAGCATCAGATAGGGCACGCTGCCCGCGTACGCCGCCACCGGGTTGGCCTTGGCTTGCGCAGCAATGAACGCCACCACCTGCTCGTAGGCCTCGCGGGCCGCCTGCAGGCGCACCTGCACGGCGCGCGCGGCGTCGCTGCCACTGGCGGCCAGCGCCGCTTCGGTGGCCTGGATTTGCCGGGCGATGGCCAGCGCCGTCGTTCCACCGTCGCGCGCCGTCTTGCGGCCCACCAGGTCGTTGGCCTGAATGGCCGTCGTGCCCTCGTAGATCGTCAAAATCTTGGCGTCGCGGTAGTGCTGCGCCGCGCCCGTCTCTTCCACGAAACCCATGCCGCCGTGCACCTGCACACCCAGGCTGGTCACCTCGTGGCTGATCTCGGTGCTGTAGCCCTTGACCAGCGGCACCATGAATTCGTAGAAGGCCTGGTTCTGGCGCCGCACCGATTCGTCCGGGTGGTGGTGCGCGGCGTCATAAGCGGCAGCGGCCACCGTCGCCATCGCGCGGCAGCCCTCGGTGAGCGCGCGCATGGTCATGAGCATGCGGCGCACGTCCGGGTGGTGGATGATGGGCGCGGGGCCGGCCACGCTGCCGTCGACCGGGCGGCTTTGCACGCGGTCGCGCGCGTACTGCACCGCTTTCTGATAGGCCCGCTCGGACAGGCCGATGCCCTGCAGACCCACGGCGTAGCGCGCGGCGTTCATCATGATGAACATGTACTCCAGCCCGCGGTTTTCTTCACCGACCAGATAGCCGATCGCCCCGCCGTGGTCCCCGTACTGCAGCACGCACGTCGGGCTGGCCTTGATGCCCAGCTTGTGTTCGATGCTGACGCAGTGCACGTCGTTGCGCGCGCCCAGGCTGCCGTCCGGGTTGACCAAGAATTTGGGCACGATGAACAGGCTGATGCCCTTGACGCCCTCCGGCGCCCCCGTGACGCGCGCCAGCACCAGGTGCACGATGTTTTCGGCCATATCGTGCTCGCCGTAGGTGATGAAGATCTTGGTGCCAAAGATCTTGTAGGTGCCGTCGGGCTGGGGTTCGGCGCGCGTGCGCACCAGCGACAGGTCCGAGCCCGCCTGCGGCTCGGTCAGGTTCATGGTGCCAGTCCAGCGGCCCTCGATCATCGGCGGGATGTAGGTCGCCTTCTGCGCGTCCGAGCCGGCGGTCAGCAGCGCCTCGATCGCGCCATCGGTCAGCAGCGGGCACAGGGCAAAGCTCAGGTTGGCGGCATTGAGCATCTCGGTACACGCTGCGCCGATCGTCTTGGGCAAGCCTTGACCACCGAACTCGGCCGGGTGTTGCAGGCCCTGCCAGCCACCCTCGGCGTACTGGCGGAAGGCGTCGGCAAACCCGGGTGTGGTGCGCACCGCGCCGTCTTGCCACCAGGAGGGGTTCTTGTCCCCCTCCCAGTTCAGGGGCGCGATCACTTCCTCGTTCAGACGCGCGCACTCTTCCAGCACGGCCTGGGCCGTCTCCAGGTTGGCGTCCTCGAAGCCAGGCATCTGGGCAATCTGGTCCAGCTGCGCCAGGTGCGCCATCGCAAAGAGCATGTCTTTGACGGGGGCTTTGAAAGTCATGGGGTCACTCCTCGGGCAAAAAAAGGGCATCCCGCGGATGCCCAGCCATCGAACACGGCGTCACAGCGCCTTGACCAGTTCTGGCACGGCCTGGAACAGGTCGGCCTCGAGCCCGTAGTCGGCGACGCTGAAGATCGGCGCTTCCGGGTCCTTGTTGATCGCCACGATCACCTTGGAGTCTTTCATCCCCGCCAGGTGCTGAATGGCGCCGCTGATGCCCACGGCGACGTAGAGCTGTGGCGCGACGATCTTGCCTGTCTGCCCCACCTGCCAGTCGTTGGGCGCGTAGCCCGCATCGACCGCGGCGCGGCTAGCGCCGATCGCCGCACCCAGCTTGTCCGCCAGTGGCGTGATCACCTCGTTGAACTTCTCGGCGCTGCCCAGCGCCCGCCCGCCCGAGACGATGACTTTGGCCGCTGTCAGCTCCGGGCGGTCGCTCTTGGCCAGCTCGCTCTTGACGAAGGCGCTCTTGCCGCTGTCGGCCACCGCCGGCACCGGCTCCACGGGCGCCGCACCGCCGCTGCCCGCGGGGTCGAAGGCGGTGGTGCGCACCGTGATGACATGCTGCGCATCGCCGCTTTGCACCGTCGCGATCGCGTTGCCTGCGTAGATCGGGCGCTCGAACGTGTGCGCATCGACGACGGCGGTGATGTCGCTGATCTGCGCGACGTCGAGCTTGGCAGCCACGCGTGGTGCGACATTGCGCCCGCCCGCGGTGGCCGGAAACAGGATATGACTGTAGCCCGCGGCCAGGGCCAGCACCTGAGCGGCCACGTTTTCGGCCAAACCGTGCGCCAGCGCGGGCCCGTCGGCGTGCAGCACCTTGGCTACGCCGGCAATCTGGGCGGCAGCTTGCGCGGCCCCTGCGGCGTTGTGCCCGGCCACCAGCACGTGGATGTCGCCGGCCCCGGCGGCTTGCAGCTTCAGCGCCGCCCCCACGGTGTTGAGGGTCGCGCCCTTGAGGGTGGCGTTGTCGTGTTCGGCGATGACGAGAATGGTCATGGCGCGTGTCCTTTCCTCAGATGACCTTGGCTTCGTTCTTGAGCTTGTCCACCAGCGTGGCAACGTCCGGCACCTTGATGCCCGCGCTGCGCTTGGGTGGCTCGGCAACCTTCAGGGTCTTCAGGCGCGGCGTCACGTCCACGCCCAGATCGGCGGGCTTGACGGTCTCCAGCGGCTTTTTCTTGGCCTTCATGATGTTGGGCAGCGTGACGTAGCGCGGCTCGTTGAGGCGCAAGTCGGTGGTGACGATGGCCGGCAGCGTCAGCCGCAACACCTCCAGTCCGCCGTCGACCTCGCGCGTGACCTCCACCGCCTCACCCTGCACCTCGACCTTGGAGGCAAACGTCGCCTGTGGCCAATCCGCCAGTGCCGCCAGCATCTGCCCGGTCTGGTTGGCGTCGTCGTCGATGGCTTGCTTGCCCAGGATCACCAGGCCCGGCTGCTCTTTGTCCACCAAGGCCTTGAGGATCTTGGCCACTGCCAGCGGCTGCAGCTCCTCGTCCGTCTCGACCAGGATGGCGCGGTCGGCACCGATGGCCATGGCGGTGCGCAGCGTCTCCTGGCATTGCGCCACGCCGCACGACACCGCCACCACCTCGGTGGCCACACCCTTTTCCTTCAGGCGCACGGCTTCCTCGACGGCGATTTCGTCGAACGGGTTCATGCTCATCTTGACGTTGGCAATGTCGACACCAGTGCCGTCGGCTTTGACGCGCACCTTGACGTTGTAGTCGACCACGCGCTTGACGGGGACGAGAATCTTCATGCTGGCTCCTGTGGGTGGTGGAGAACGACGCCGACTTGACGTTTACGTCAACGTCAATCGTTCGCATTGTACGGGGAGGACCCCGTGAAAAAACGAACGATCGTTCGTTTTTCGTGCATTATAGGGGGAGCGCGCGGACGTCACAAGCCCCCAACCCGCGCGTCACAAACCCGTCAGTGGCCGGGCGCCTGGGGAGCCGCGGCAAGCACCGGCATGGCCGCCCCCGCGCCACCCTCCGTCGGGCGCACATGCAACACCCTCTGCGGGTAGGGGATTTCCACCCCGTGCTCGCGAAACAGCGCCAGGATGCGCAGATTGATGGCCGAGCGCAGGCCGAGCTGGCCGTTTTCGGGGTCGGCGATCCAATAGCCCAGCGTGAACTCGAGCCCGTCGGCACCGAAGGCCGACAGGGCCGCCAGCGGCGCCGGGTCACGCAACACGCGAGGCTGCTCTAGGGCGGCTTGCACGAGCAGGCGCTGCACCAGCTCGACGTCACTGCCATAGGCCACGCCGACCACCGTGGACTGCCAGACCTTGGGATCGGACAGCGAGAGGTTTTCCACGCGCTGCGTCAACAGCAGCTCGTTGGGCACGATCGATTCCCGCCCGCCCACCGAGCGGATGACGGTGTAGCGCGCCTTGATGTCGGCCACCACCCCTTCGAAGGTGTCGAGCCGCACCATGTCGCCGATGCGCAGGCTGCGCTCGGTCAGGATGACGAAGCCGCTGACGTAGTTGGCGGCGAGCTTTTGCAAGCCAAAGCCGATGCCCACGCCGATCGCGCCGCCCAGCACCGACAGCGCCGTCAGGTCGATGCCGACCGCGGACAGCGCCAGCATCAACCCGACGAACAGGAGCAGCGCGCGCGTGGCATTGCTGGCGGCCTTGCGCAGCGACAGCGACTCGCCGCTCGCGTCTTGCAGCAACCGTGCCTCGATGGCCGACGAGATCCACAACGCCACGATCAACACCGCGCCGGCGCTGAGCACCCCCTCGATGAGGGTGCGCACCGACATCGTCGTGCCGCCCAGTTTCCACGTGATCTGGTCCAGCTCGGCCAGCACCACCGGCAGCAACCCCGTGATCCAGGCCACCGCCGCCAGCCACGCCAACCACGACACGGTGCGCTCCACCGGGCGCAGCCACGCCGCCCCGCGGAACGCCACTTCCAGCACCTTGACGCCGATGCGAATGATCACCAGCGCCAGCAGCGCCGGAACGGCGACACGCCAAACCGCGGGCGGCGCCCACAGCGCGGTCAGCGCACGCGCTGCATACGCCAGCACGAGCAATAGCAACGGAAACAGCACCCCATCGATGCCGCGATGGCCAAACCAAATCGAGCGCTCGGCGTCGGGATTGAACGCATGTTTCAAGCCTCGCGCGACGCCCCAGCTCAGCGCCACACACACGGCCAGCGCAGACAGCTCGATCAGGGCGCCGGGCTGCAAAAAGGTCTGCAACCAGGCGCCGATGTCGTCGATCGGGGCGGGAGCGGGGGGTCGGCTCATGGGTGACTCGGTCGGTCGAACAACGCTGAAAAGGAGGGCGGTCGGCAGCGACGCGTCAGGCCGACGCGCGCCACGCGGGCGGACGCTTTTCGATAAAGGCCTGCACGCCTTCTTGGGCCACCTCGTGCATCATGTTGCAAGCCATGGTTTGGCCCGCCAGTTGGTAGGCGGCCTCGATGCCGGTCTCGCGGTGCTGGTAGAACACCGCTTTGCCCATCGCAATGGCTGCGCGCGGCTTGGCCAGGATGGCGCTGACCAGCCGCTCGATCTCGGCGTCCAGCGCATCCGCTGGCACCACCCGGTTGACCAGCCCGCGCAGGCGCGCCTCCTCGGCGCTGATGAACTCGCCCGTGAGCAGCATCTCCATCGCCACCTTGGTCGGCACGTTGCGCACCAGCGGTACGCTGGGCGTGGCACAAAACAGCCCGACGTCGATGCCGTTGACGCCAAAGCGCGCCTCTTGCGCCGCCACGGCCAAGTCGCACTGCGCCACCAGTTGGCAGCCCGCCGCCGTCGCCAACCCTTGCACGCGGGCGATCACCGGCACCGGCAAGCGCTGGATCTGCAGCATCATGCGCGAGCACTGGGCAAAGAGCTGCTGGTAGTACGCAAGCTCCGGGCGAGCCCGCATTTCCTTGAGGTTGTGCCCGGCGCAAAACGCCTTGCCCGCCGCGCCGATGACGAGCACGCGCGCGCCCTCGTCGGCGGCGATGTCGTCCAGCTTGGCCGACAGCGCGGCGAGCATCGCCTCGCTGAGCACGTTGAACGATTGCGGCGTGTTGAGTGTGAGGGTATGCACGCCGCGCGCGTCGCGGGTGTGCAACAGGATGGGGGCATCGGTCGTCATGGGGGTCTCCTCGGCAAAGCCATCACAACTCGGCCAGCGTGCGCACGTGTGCCTCGACGCTGCGCGCCAGCGCACTCAGGTTATAGCCGCCTTCGAGCACGCTGACGATACGGCCCTTGGCATGGCGCTTGGCCACCTCCATCAGCCGCTGCGTGATCCAGACGTAGTCCTGCTCCACCAACGCGAGCTGACCCAGGTCGTCCTCGCGGTGCGCATCGAACCCGGCGCTGATCAAGATCAGCTGCGGCCGGTGCGCCTGCAGCCGAGGCAGCCACATCATCTCGACGATTTCGCGCACGTCCATGCCCTTGGTGTAGGCCGGCACGGGCACGTTGACCAGGTTGGGCGCATCGCGGTGGTCCCACTCGGGGTAGTAGGGGTGCTGATAAAAGCTGCACATTAGAATGCGCTCATCACCCGCGACGATGTCCTCGGTGCCGTTGCCGTGGTGCACGTCGAAGTCTACGATGGCCACCCGCTGCAGCCCCAGCCGCTGCAACGCGTATTTGGCCGCCACGGCAACATTGTTGAAAAAGCAAAAGCCCATCGCGCGGTTGCGGCAGGCGTGGTGCCCGGGTGGGCGCACGGCACAAAAGGCGTTGGCCAGCTCGCCGGCCACCACGGCCTCGGTAGCGTCGATCGCGGCCCCTGCCGCGGCCAGCGCCGCCTCCCAGGTGTGGACGTTGAGCGCGGTATCGGGGTCGAGCGACAGGTGCGACGGCCCACCGGCGGCAATGCGCTCGCGCAACTCGTCACTCAGGCCGCGGATGGCGGCGATGTGCAGCCGGTCGTGCGCCAGCTCCAACTCGGCCACCGCCGCCGGCGTCGCGGTTCGCTGCTCCAGCGCGTCGAGCACCCCGGTGATGAGCAAGCGGTCGTCGATCGCGCCCAGGCGCTGCGGGCACTCGGGGTGCCCCGGCCCCATGTCATGGCGGACGCAGAGGGGGTGCGTGAAGTAGCCGGTCGGTTTCATGGCTTGTCTGTCGCGGGGCCGTCGCGGCGTGACGCTTTCCGGTATCGTGCAGTCATGGATGCGAACCGGCCCCTCATTGCCTCGTTACTCGATCAGCTTACCACGGTCATCGTGGGTAAAGACGACGTGCTGCGCGACGCCGTCACGTGTTTGCTGGCAGGTGGCCACTTGCTCATCGAGGACATGCCCGGCGTGGGCAAAACGACGCTGGCGCACGCGCTGGCGCGCACCTTCGGGCTGCGCTTCGCGCGCGTGCAGTTCACGTCGGATTTGATGCCCAGCGACCTCACCGGTGCGGCCGTCTATGACCGGCAGCGGCAAGAATTCGTCTTTCACCCGGGCCCGCTGTTCGCCCAGGTGCTGCTGGCCGACGAGATCAACCGCGCCAGCCCGCGCACCCAAAGCGCGTTGCTGGAGGCGATGGAAGAGCGTCAGGTCAGCGTCGATGGCGTCACGCACGCGCTGCCCGAGCCATTTTTCGTCATCGCCACGCAAAACCCGTTCGAGCAAATCGGCACGCACGCGCTGCCCGAATCGCAACTCGACCGGTTTTTGATGCGGCTATCACTCGGCTACCCCAACCGCCGCGCCGAGCGTGCGCTGTTGGCGGGCGAAGACCGGCGCGACATGCTGCAACGGCTGCCTGCGCTGCTCGATGGCACCCGACTGCGGGCACTGCAGCAGGCCGCGGGGGCGGTGACGGTCAGCGACGCCCTGCTCGACTACGTGCAGGCGCTGCTCGAGGCCACGCGCGACGGCCGCTGGTTCGTGCACGGGCTCAGCCCCCGGGCGGGCTTGGCACTGTTGCGCGCCGCGCGCGCCCGCGCGCTGCTGCAGGGGCGCCGCTACGTGGTGCCGGACGACGTGATCGACGTGCTGGTGCCGGTGGCCGCACACCGACTCGTGCCCGTCAGCGGCGCGGGGCGCGATGCGGCCGGCCAACTGCACGCGCTGGTGCAGGCCCTGCCCTTGCCGTGAGCCCGATGGCCGCCCCCTCCCAACCCCACAGCGGCTGGCGGCAGCGATGGCGCGCCTGGTGGCTGGCCCGCCTGCCCGTCACCGCGCAGCACGTGCTGACGCACCGCAACCTGTATCTGTGGCCCACTCGGGCGGGCTGGATGCTGGGGCTGACACTACTGCTGTTGCTGGTGGGCAGCATCAACTACCAACTCAACCTGGGCTACGGCCTGACATTTCTGCTGGCCGGCAGCATCGCCGCGAGCGTGCACGTCGGGCATGGCAACCTGCGCGGGCTGCGGCTGCAGGTTTCGATCGACGGCGAGGCGTGGGCCGGGCGCCTCATCCCGGCCCGGGTGTGGCTGGAGGCACCCGGGCGCCACCCGCGCTGGGCGGTGTCGCTGCAGTGGCTGCAGCCCGGCGCGGCAGCGGCCGGCACCGACGTCGCCGCGGGCGACCGCACGGCGATCGAGCTGCCGCTGGTGCTGCCCACGCGCGGACGGCACGCGCTGCCGCCGCTGCGGGTCGAATCCCTGTACCCGCTGGGCGTCGTCCGCTTCTGGAGCGTGTGGCGCCCCGCAGGCAGCGTCACGGTCTACCCCGCGCCGGAACCCGACGCCCCGGCGCTGCCCACGGCCTCGCTGTCCACGCCGGCGCCTTTACAGCCCGTAGCGCTACCCATCCGGCATACCGCCACGGGCGACGCGACACCACAGGCCGTGCGTCCGTACCGCACTGGAGACGCCGCCACTCGCGTGCTGTGGAAGAAGGCGGCGCGCACCGATGGCAACCCAGCGGGCTGGCTGGTGCGCGCCGCCGAGCCCACCCCGCCATCCGCCGACCTCTGGCTCGACGAGGCCTGCTGCGGCCTGGGGTCGCTGGAAGCCCGGCGCTCACGCCTGGCGGCCTGGGTGCTGCGCGCCGACGCCGAGGGTCGGCGCTACGGCCTGCGGCTAGCCGCTATCGTCATCGAGCCGGACCATGGGCCTGCCCACCGCCGCCGCTGCCTGGAGGCCCTGGCATGCCACTGACCCCGTCGGCGCTGTTTCCGCGCCTCGCTGCCCTGCCGCGCGAGGCCCGCGACACCCTGTTTCTGCTCACGGTGATCGGCGGGATCGTCGTGCTGCAGGCCGGCCACGTGCCGGGGTGGACCAGCGCGCTGGCTTTTGGCGTGCTGGCCTGGCGCGGCTGGCTGGCCTGGCGGGGGCGCGCGCTGCCGGGCTGGCCGTGGCGGCTCGCGCTCACAGCGGTGGCCGTGGGCTTGACGGTCTACACCCACCGCACGCTGCTGGGCCCGGAGCCCGGCGTGACGCTGGTGGTCGTGCTGCTGGCCCTCAAGACCCTGGAGCTGCGCGCGCGCCGCGATGCGTTCGTGGTGTTCTTCCTGGGCTTTTTCGCCTTGCTCACGCCACTGCTGCAATCGCAGTCGCTGCCGATGGCGCTGGGCATCGTGCTGGCGGTGTGGGGGCTGCTGACGGGGCTGGTGCTGGCCCACCGCCCCCATGGCCGCCCGCCCCTGGCGCAGGCGGCACGCACGGCCGGTGGCATGGCACTGCTGGGGGCGCCCATCATGGCGCTGCTGTTTGCGCTGTTTCCGCGCCTGCCGCCGCTGTGGGGTATCCCCACCGACACCGCCCTGGGGCGCAGCGGTCTGTCGGGCCAGATGCAGGTCGGCGACGTGGCCCGGCTGGCGCTGGACGAGCGGGTGGCGCTGCGCGTGGCGTTTCCGGATGGCGCACCGCCGCGCGAGGCGCTGTATTTTCGGGGGCCGGTGCTGCGGGTCTTCGACGGGCGACGCTGGCGACCGGTGCACGGCCCGGATGCCGCCACCGATGTGCCCGTCGGCTTGCTGTTGCACGACACCGGAGGCGATTTCGCACCGCTCGGGTCGGCTGTGCGCTATCAGGTCACGATGGAGCCCAGTCTGCGCCCGTGGCTGCTGACGCTGGACGCCACGCCCACCGCCCCGGTGATCACTGCCGCCGCCGGTAGTCTGGCGGGTTTGACGCCGCAATCCTCGCCGGATGGGCAGTGGTGGCTGGCGCGCCCCGTCACCGACGTGCTGCGCTACGAGGGGCACGCCTACCCCGCGCACCAGCGCGGCACCAACGCGCAGCGGCTGGCGCTGCAGGTGGACCGCGAGCTGCCGCCGGGCTACAACCCACGCACGCTGGCCTGGGCACAGCAGCTGCGCCGCGACTTGGGCGAGCCGCCGCCGCACGTGCTGGTCGACGCGGTGCTGCGCCGCTTGCGCGATGGCGGCTACCGCTACACGCTCGAGCCCGGCCCCTACGGACGCGACACGGCCGACGAATTTTGGTTCGACCGGCGCGAGGGCTTTTGCGAGCACATTGCCTCGGCGTTCGTGATCGCGATGCGTGCGCTCGACATCCCCGCGCGCATCGTGACCGGCTATCAGGGTGGTGAGCCCAACCCCTTGGACGGGCGGTGGACCGTGCGCCAGAGCGACGCCCATGCTTGGGCCGAGGTCTGGCTGCCCGGCAAGGGTTGGGTGCGTATCGACCCCACCGCCTACGTCAGCCCGGATCGCACCACCACCGCACAGCGGCTCAGCCCCCCGCCCGGCCCCGTTGCGGCCGCGGTGGTCCGGTTCGACCCGCGGCTGCTGACCACGCTGCGCGCCGTCTGGGACGCCGCCAACCAGCGCTGGAACGACTGGGTATTGGACTATGGCCCTACGCGCCAGCTCGATATGCTGCGGCGGCTGGGCTTGGACGCGTCGGACTGGCGCGACGCCGCGCGCGCACTGGGCATCGCGCTGGCCGCGCTGGCGCTGCTGGGCACCGCGGCCCTCGTGTGGCACCGGCCCCGCCGCGACCCGTGGCAGCACCTGCTGGCGCGCGCCGCTCGGCGCTGGGCGCGCGCGGGGATAGCATGCCCGCCGCCGCTGACCCCGCGCCGACTGCTGGCCCGCATCGAACAGCACCCGACCGTGCAAAGCGATGCCGACATGCGGCGCGCCTGGGCCGAATGGCTGCTGGCGCTGGAAGCGGTGCGCTACGATGCACGCGTGACGACGCCTTCCCGACCCCCGATGCCCGATCTGCCAACGCTCGCGCGCCGACTCTCCACACTGCCCCTGCCACCCAAGGCAGCGCCGGACAACGCGCCGGCCCTGCGTCGGCGCACCCTGCTCGTCATGGCCGGACTGACCGTGCTGGCCGGGGCCGGCACCCCAAGCGTGGGCCAGGCCCGCCCGCCCGCGCCTGCCGACCCCACCTATGCCGCGCGCACCGATGCCCAAGCGCTGGCCGCGGCCATCGACGCCGCCGAGGGTTGGACGGACGGCTGGGCGCAGCGGTGGCTCTCCCGCGCCCGGCGTGACGAGCGCGTCACGCGCTTGATCCTGCCCCCACCACCCGCCGCATTCAAAGATTGGGCTGCCTACCGCGCGCGCTTCGTCGAGCCGACGCGCATCCAAGCCGGCGTGCGCTTTTGGTCGGCGCACGAGGCTGCGCTGGCACGCGCCGAAGCCGAATACGGCGTCCCGGCAGCGCTGATCGTGGGCATCATTGGCGTCGAGACCCTCTACGGCCGCCACCTGGGTCAGCACCGCACGCTCGACGCGCTCACCACGCTGGCGCTGGACTTCCCGGCCGCCCACCCGCGCGCCGCCGCCCGCCAGGCGTACTTTCAGCAAGAGCTGCGCGCCTTCTTGCGGCTGGCGCGGCTGGAGGGCACCGCCCCCGATGCGTGGCGCAGCAGCTACGCGGGCGCCATGGGGCTGCCGCAGTTCATGCCCAGCAATTGGCTGGCCTACGGTGTGGATGCCGACGGCGATGGCCACGTGGACCTGACGGCCAGCGCCCCCGATGCCATCGCGTCCGTGGCCCGCTTTTTGCGCGCCCACGGTTGGCGGCCCGGTCTGGCACCGACGTACGCCGTCACGCCCCCTGCCGATGGCGAGCATTTGGCCACGCTGCTGGCCCCAGACATCCGCCCCACGTTCACGCTGGACCAATTACGCGCCCTGGGCGCGCGCCCCGCGCCCGAGGCTGAGGCGCACACCGACGGGTTGCTGGCGCTGGTCGAGCTGCAAAACGGTGACCCCACGCGTGGCGGCGCCCCCGCCACCTATGTGCTGGGTACCGATAATTTCTACGCTATCACCCGCTACAACCAGAGCAGCTATTACGCGATGGCCGTGCTGGCGCTGGGCCATGCCGTCGAGCAGGCGCGCGCCGTCGGCGCCCCTGCACCGGATGTCACCCGGGCGTCGCCGCCACGGGGTTTCCCCTGAGGTCGCCAACTCGACGCCACGCTGCAGTCAGCCGGGTTGGGCGTGGCCTCCATCCGCGATCTGGCCACGGCCATCAAGATCGTCGTCATCCCGGTACCCCCGGAAGTCGTGGCCAAGGTGGGCGACCCGGCGTACCAGCCTGCGGTCATTCCCGCCAACACCTACACCGGCCAAACGACGGACATACCGACGGCGGCCATCCCCAACTTTTTGGTCACGCACAGCGGCGTGCCCGAGGACTTGGTCTACCGCATGACCAAGGCCATGTATGACAACCTGGACACGCTGTACGCCGCGCACAACGCCGCGCGCGCCATCAAGCGCGACAACGCCCTCAAGGGCATGCCGGTGCCGCTGCACCCCGGGGCCGAGCGCTACTACCGCGAAGTGGGCTTGATCAAGTAACCACTGTGGGCCCACGCTGACGCCCCACCACGATACATGCAAGCCGAACCGGTTCACCCGGCCCCGTCCGGCGCCACGGGGCCCGACTGGCGCGCGCCCGCCACCTGGGTGGCGCTGGCGTTTGCGGCCTTCCAGCTCTGGATGGCGGCCTTTCACCCGCTCTCCAGCCAGGTCATCCGTGCCCTGCACGTCGGATTCGTGCTGTGGCTGATCTTTTTGCTGTATCCGCCGTTTCAGCGTCGCGGTCCGCGGCTGGCCCAGGCCGGGCGTGCGCTGGGTTGGGTGCTCGGGGTCGCCGGCTTTGGCACCGGCTTGTACCAGTGGGTGTTCGAGGCCGACCTGACCCAGCGCGCGGGCGAACTCGAGGGCTGGGACTGGTGGGTCGGCATCGCCGCCATCGCGCTCGTGTTCGAGGCGGCGCGCCGCGTCATGGGCTGGGGTCTGCCCATCATTTGCGCGGTTTTTTTGGCCTACGCGGCGTTTGGTCAGCACCTGCCCGGCGCCCTGGCGCACCGTGGCTACGACTGGGAAATCCTCATCGCCACGCTCGGCTTTGGCACCGAGGGCATCTACGGCACGCCCACCTACGTGTCGTCGACCTACATTTTTTTGTTCATCCTGTTTGGCGCGTTTTTGGAACAGGCGGGCATGGTGCGCCTGTTCACCGACTTTGCGATGGGCACGGTGGGTCACACGCGCGGCGGCCCGGCCAAGGTGGCCGTGCTGTCGTCGGGCCTGATGGGCACGATCAACGGCTCAGGCGTGGCCAACGTGGTCACGACTGGGCAGTTCACCATTCCGCTCATGAAGCGCTTCGGCTACAGCCCCGCATTCGCAGGCGGGGTCGAGGCCACTTCCAGCATGGGCGGCCAGATCATGCCGCCGGTGATGGGCGCGGTGGCCTTCATCATGGCCGAGACCATCAACGTGCCCTACTTGGCCATCGTGCAGGCGGCGCTGATTCCCGCCATCCTGTATTTCGTCACCGTGTTCTGGATGGTGCACCTGGAAGCCGGACGCAAAGGGTTGGTGGGGCTGCCGCGTGAGCAATGCCCCAACCCGTGGACGGCGGTACGCGAGCGCTGGTATCTGCTGCTGCCGCTGCTGGGGCTGGTGGTGCTGCTGTTTTCAGGCTACACGCCGATGTTTTCCGGTACGGTCGGGCTGGCGCTGACCGTGGTGTTGATCTTTGGCGCGGCGGTGATGCAGGGACTGCGTGGCCGCGCCCTGCGCTTCGTGTTCTGGGTGTTGCTGGCACTGGCGTGCAGCGGGTTTTTCCGCTTTGGCGCCGGCGCCTTCTTCGTGATCACGGCCGCCCTGGTGGCGCTGACCTACGCACTGCGCTGCGGCCAGCAAGCGCGCGCGCTGGCCCTGCAGGCGCTGGTCGACGGCGCACGCCACGCGCTGCCGGTGGCGGCCGCCTGTGCGTTGGTCGGGGTCATCATCGGGGTCATCAACCTCACCGGCGTGGCGGCGGAAATCGGCGGGCACGTGATCGCCATCGGGCGCGACAACCTGCTGCTGGCGCTGGTGCTGACCATGCTGACGTGCTTGGTGTTGGGTATGGGGATCCCGACCATCCCCAACTACATCATCACCAGTTCGCTGGCCGCGCCGGTGCTGCTGGAGCTGGGCGTGCCGCTGATCGTGTCGCACATGTTCGTCTTCTATTTCGGTATCATGGCCGACCTGACCCCCCCGGTGGCGCTGGCGGCGTTCGCAGCCGCGCCCATCGCGCGCGAGCGGGGCCTGCTCATCAGCCTCAACGCGGTGCGCGTGGCCATCGCCGGCTTCATCGTGCCCTACATGGCGGTCTACAGCCCGGCACTCATGCTGCAGGGCGACCCGACGGTGTGGGCGGTGGCGTGGATCGTGTTCAAGGCGCTGGTGGCGATCGGACTCTGGGGCGCGGGGGCGATCGGACACCTGTGGGGGCCGCTGGCCTGGTGGGAGCGCCTGTGGGCGATCGGCGCGGCCAGCCTGCTGGTGGCGGCGCTGCCGGTCACCGACGAGGCTGGCCTGGCCGGCACGGTCGCGTTGCTCGTATGGCATGGCTGGCGCCAGCGCCGGCGGCCTGCGCGAGCGACCGGCCGCTCCTGACGCGGATGTGCCGATGGCGGGCGGCTGGGCCCTGTGCTTGTTGTGGGCGGCCTCCGCAGCCACCTTGCCGCCGAACACCGACGGCGCGCCGCCCACCGCGCACGAGGCGGTGCATTCCGCGCGCCAGATCACACTGGCCTGGATGCACACCATCGAGCGCACGCGCTGGGAGGAGCGCTACGACCTCGTCGGCCCGGACGACACCGACGGTCCGTGCGCGCCCGTGCCACACGGGGCGCTGTGCCCGCGCTGGGTGCGCGTGCAGGGCTCGGGGGCCGGCATGGAGCCCGCCCCGCCCGCCACGTGGCGGGATGGCGGCTACGAGTGGGCGCCGCCCGCGTTGCCCGTGTCGGCGCTGCGCCTGATGCGCTCGCCCCATGCCGCAGACTACACGCTTTGCCTGGATGCGCACTGCCGCCCACTGACCGCGTGGTTGCCGCAGACGCCGCCGCCCGAGGGCGTGGTACGTTTGCGCGTCTGCCCGGCGACGGGTGTGTCGCTCACGCCGGCACCGGCAACAAAAACGTCTGGCTGATGCGCGTGCCCAAGGCGTTGATGCGCTCGAGAAACTGCGTCAGAAACGCGTGCAGCCCATTGGCCAGAATCTCGTCGATGCGGGCAAACCGCAACTCGGCGCGCAAGCGCCCCGCGTGGCGCTCGGTCTCGGCCGACTGGGCGTTGCGCACCGCCTCCAAATTGCGCACGACTTCTTCCACGCAGGCGCTCAGGCTGCGCGGCATATCGGGGCGCAGAATCAACAGCTCGGCGACGCGCTCGGGCGTGATCACGCTGCGATACACCTTGCGGTAGATCTCGAACGCGCTGACGCTGCGCAGAATGCTGCTCCAGTGGTAGAAATCGAGCGTGGCGTCCGTGCCCGCGGCGGCACCCGGCGTCGCGGCCTCGGCAGGGGCGGCATGGAATTTGACATCGAGCATGCGCGCCGTGTTGTCGGCACGCTCCAAAAACGTGCCCATGCGCAGGAAGTGAAACGCCTCGTCCTGCAGCATGGTGCCGTAGGCGACCCCGCGCGAGACGTGCGAGCGAAATTTCACCCACTCGAAGAAGCGCGCCGGATCACGTTCGAATTCGCCCGCTTTCAGCAGCCGCTGCAGCTCCAGCCACGTCTGGTTGTGCGCCTCCCACAACTCCGTGGTCAGCACCCCACGCACGGCACGCGCGTTCTCACGCGCCGCGCGCAGGCACGAATAGATGCTCGATGGGTTGTATTCATCGCGCACCATGAACTGCAACACGTCACGCGCACTGACCTCGCCATACTGATACTGATACGCCGGCATCAGCTCGCTGATGCGCAGCAACCCCTCCCAGCCCTGCCGCGCCACCGCGTCGGGCTGTGGCAGCAGCGAAGTCTGGTAGTGCACGTCGAGCATGCGGGCGGTATTTTCAGCGCGCTCGGTGTAGCGCGCCATCCAGAACAGGTGATCGGCGGTGCGGGACAGCATGACAGTCTCCGGTGGCGTTGGGGTTGACGGAATCAAGTCTCCAGGACCCACGTATCCTTCGTACCGCCGCCCTGTGACGAATTGACGACGAGCGAGCCCTCGCGCAACGCCACCCGCGTCAGCCCGCCGGGCACCATCTGCACCGTCTTGCCCGACAGCACGAAGGGCCGCAAATCGATGTGACGCGGGGCGACGCCCTGCTCCACAAAGGTCGGGCAGGTCGACAGCGCCAGCGTCGGCTGCGCGATGTAGTGCTCGGGGCGCGCCCGGATCGCGGCGCGAAAGTGCTCGATCTCGGCCCGGGTCGCGACCGGGCCGACCAGCATGCCGTAGCCGCCCGCGCCATGCACCTCCTTGACCACCAGCTCCTCCAGATGGTCCAGCATGTAGGCCAGGTCATCGGCCTCGCGGCCCAGGTAGGTGGGCACGTTGGCCAGGATCGGGCGCTCGCCCAAGTAGAACTCGATCATGCACGGTACATAGGGGTAGATCGACTTGTCGTCGGCCACGCCGGTGCCGATCGCGTTGCACAGCGTCACGTGGCCGCGCCGGTAGGCATCGAGCAGGCCCGCGCAGCCGAGTTGCGAATCGGCGCGAAACGCCAGCGGATCGAGAAAATCGTCGTCGATGCGCCGGTAGATCACATCGACGGGCTGCGGCCCGCTGGTGGTGCGCATGTAGACGCGGCCGTCGCGCACGAACAAGTCCTGCCCTTCCACCAGCTCGACCCCCATCTGCTGCGCCAAAAAGGCATGTTCGAAATAGGCGCTGTTGTAAATGCCCGGCGTCAAAACGACGACCGTCGGGTCGGCCACCTGACTGGGCGCAACCGAGCGCAGGGTCTCCAACAGCAGGTCGGGGTAGTGCGCCACCGGTGCGACGCGGTATTCGCGAAACAGCTCGGGAAACAGTCGCATCATCATGTTGCGGTCTTCGAGCATGTAGCTCACGCCGGAGGGCACGCGCAGGTTGTCTTCGAGCACGATGTACTGCGCCTCGCCCGCTGCGCCCGGTAACGGTGCACGCACCACGTCGATGCCCGCAATGTGGGCATACACACTGCCCGGCACGTCCAGCCCCACCATTTCGGGGCGAAACTGCGGGTTGTGCAGCACGGGCTCGCGCGGGATGATGCCCGCGCGCAGAATCTCCTGCTCGTGGTAGAGGTCGTGGAGGAACCGGTTGAGGGCGGTGACGCGCTGCACCAGTCCGCGCTGTAGCTGCTGCCACTCGTGCGCAGGAATGATGCGTGGAATGACGTCGAACGGGATCAGACGCTCAGTGCCCGCACCGTCTTCGTCCTTGTCGCCGTAGACGGCGAACGTGATGCCGACGCGGCGAAACATCATCTCCGCCTCCTCGCGGCGAGCAGCCATGCGCTCAGGCGGCTGTTGCTGCAACCAGCGGGCGTAG
The DNA here is from genome assembly GCF_049860815.1 of Tepidimonas sp. HKU78. Classification (NCBI taxonomy): domain Bacteria; kingdom Pseudomonadati; phylum Pseudomonadota; class Betaproteobacteria; order Burkholderiales; genus Tepidimonas; species Tepidimonas sp. HKU78. Next base: position 1,922,152 of record NZ_CP187547.1, on the reverse strand, counting down.
GCGGCGTAGTGGGCGCGCACGCTGCCGTCGGCAGCCGTCATTTCATCGGGGGCAGGGGACAGTCTCGTCATCGCAGGCTCGCTCGGGGCATTGGGTGCCGTCGGTTCTCTTTCATCCGTACTTGGGGTCGACCTCACCGGGGCGGCAGCAAAAACCGCGCCAGACCCGGTGCGGCGCGCGCCGCGGCTGATTCATGAAACTGACATCCAGGCGCATTATCGTGATGGCTGGTCTGTTTCGAACCGTGCTCCCATGATACTGAGCGTGCCTGCACCATCGGCGCCTCCCGACCCCAACAGCGTGCGCGCCCTGCTGAGCGCGGGTGGGCTGCACACGCACGTGCAGCCGATCGTCGATCTGGCCGCGCGGCGGGTGGTGGGCCACGAGGCGCTGGTTCGCACGCCGCCCGGCTGCGCTTGGCGCAGCCCCGACACCCTGTTCGCAGCGGCGCGCCGCGAGGGCTGCACGCTCGAGTTGGAACACGCCTGTGTACAACTGGCGCTGGCACGGCGCAGCACGGAACCCGGCATCGGGCAGTTGTTCGTCAACCTCAGCGCCGATGCGCTCGTGCACGGTGCGCTGCAACAGTGGCGGGGTGGCCCGGCAGAACCCTCGACGATGACGGCCAATGCTGGCGGCGGGACGGCGGGAGACTTGTCGGGCGTCGTGCTCGAATTGACCGAGCACCAACTGGTGCACGACGTCGACGCGGTGCAGGAGGCGCTGTCGGAGTGGCGTGCCGCCGGTGCCGCCCTGGCACTGGATGATTTTGGCGACGGCCGCTCCAGCCTGCGCTTGTGGTCGGAGCTGCGGCCCGAGTTCGTCAAGATCGACAAATATTTCGTACGCCACGTGCACCTGGAGAGCCACAAGCTCAAGACGTTGCGCGCGCTGCAGCAGCTGGCCGAAACGTTTGGCTCGCGTCTCATCGCCGAGGGGGTGGAAGAGACCGACGAACTGATGGTGCTGCGCGACATGGGTATCCCCTTGGTACAGGGCTACCTGCTGGGGCGGCCCCAAGCCACGCCGCGCACCCTGGTGCCGGAGGAAGCGCTCACCGTGCTGCGCAGCCGGGAGATCGCGGTCCTGCCACAGGAGCGCCAGATCGGCAATCGTGGCTTGACGGCACGGTCCCTGCTCATCGACGCACCGGCGCTCGACGCCCATGCCAGCCACGACGAAGCGATGGCGATGTTTCGACGCCACCCGGACCTGCATGCGTTCGCCCTCGTGGACAAAGGCCGCCCGATCGGGTTGATCACGCGCCAGACCATGCAGGAGCTGGCGCTGCAAAACCGCTATTTCCGCGAGCTGTACGGACGCCGACCGTGCCGGGTGCATGCCAACAAAGACCCGTTGTGCGTGGACATCCACACCCCCATCGAGCAGCTCACTCAAGTGCTGATGTCGCCCGACCAGCGCTACCTGCGCGACGGCTTCATCATCACCGAAAACGGTCACTACGTCGGCATGGGCACGGGTGAACAGCTGGTGCGGCGCGTCACCGAAGCGCGCATCGAGGCCGCGCGCCACGCCAACCCACTGACCTTCCTGCCGGGCAACGTGCCGCTGACCCAACACATCGAGCGCCTGCACCAACACGGCGCACCGTTTGCGGCCTGCTACGCCGACTTCAATCACTTCAAGGCGTTCAACGACCATTACGGTTACTGGCGCGGCGACGAGATGATCCGCACCCAGGCCCGCTGCTTGAGCGAGGCGTGCGATCCGCGGCGCGACTTCATCGGCCACGTGGGCGGCGACGATTTCGTGCTGCTGATGCAAAGCCCCGACTGGCGCGAGCGCCTCGAGCGCGCGGTGCAGCAGTTCAACCAGGCGGCGCGCGAGCTTTACGACGAAGAGGCGATCGAGGCTGGCGGCATCCATGCCGAGGATCGGCACGGTGTGATGCGCTTTCATGGCTTTACCACGGTCAGCATCGGCGTCGTGGTGGTGCACCCTGGCCGCCTGCGCAGCGCAGAGGACGTGGCCAACACCGCCGCCGTTGCCAAACACCACGCCAAGCAGGCCCGACTGGGCATTTACGTGCTGGATGAGCGGGCGGCGCCGGACGGACAAGCGCCCGAGCCCGCGACGGCCGGGGGACACGCACCCGCTCAGTCCGGCGCTGACGTCAGCCAGTAGCGGCGCACCCGCTGGCGCTCGCACGACAAGCTGGCGCTGGCCTCGCTGCGCCAGGTAATCGCGCCACAGGTGGCCGTGTTGGCCCAGGTGAGCGAGCGCTCCTGCAAACGTTGCACCACATCCGGGTGGGGATGTCCATAGCGGTTGCGCCAGCCCGACTGAATGGCCACCGCCGCCGGCTGTAGCCTGTCCAGCCACGCCGCACTGGTCGAGGTGCGGCTGCCGTGGTGGGCCGCCACCAGCAAGCCCGCGCGCAGGTGCGGATAGGCGGCGATCAACGCCGCTTCCTCCGCCTGCGTGATATCACCGGTCAGCAACGCGGCCTGCTCACCGCTGCCGACCAGCAGCACGCACGAGCGGGCATTGTCGCCATCGGGCCCGGGTGCACCATACTCTGGTGTCGGTGGATGCAAAAAGACAAACCGCACCCCATCCCACTCCCAGCTGGCGCCCGCGGCGCAGTGCTGCACTGGAATCGACACCCGAGGGGCGGCGTCGAACGAGGCCCACCATTGCGCGCCGGGATACCGTCGCGCCAGCGTCGCCATCCCTGCGGCATGGTCGCTGTCGTCGTGACTGATGACGATCGCCGTTGGCTGCGCACCCAGCGCGCGCAGCCAGGGCAGCAGCACACGCTCGGCCGCATCGCTGCGCCCCAGCGGCGGGCCGCTGTCGAACACCAGCGTGTGGCGCGCCGTGCGCACGATGGCGGCACCGCCCTGACCGACATCGGGCAGCAGCACCTCGAACGCCCCGTGTGCGGGGGCGGGCGGCTGAAACGCTAGCGCAGGCCACAGCAACCACGCGCCCCACGCGCGCCAGCGCCAGGGCAGCCGCCACACCAGCAACACCGCGCCCAGGCACGCCAGCGCCGCCAGCGGCAGCGGCACCGCGGGGCGCTCCCACACCGCCCAGGGCCACTGCGCCATCCCATGCAACAGCACCATCAGTGCCCGTGCCAGCCACGCGGCCCAATCCCACAGCAGGGGCAGCATCACGCCCGCCAAGGCCAGCGGCGTCAGTACCAGCGTCACCCACGGTATGGCCACCGCATTGGCCACCAGCCCGACGAGCGAGACCTGTCCGAACAACAACAAGGTCAGCGGCGCCAGCGCCACCGTGATGAGCACCTGCACGGTGAGCAACTGGCGCAGCGCCTGCCATGCCCGCGCCGCCATGCTGACCTCTGGCGCGGGGGCGGGACCCAAGCCGAACAGCACCCCCACCGCCACGAAACTCAACCAAAACCCCGGCTGCAGCACGGCCCAAGGGTCGATCGCGAGGGCCGCCGCCATGGCCGCGAGCCAGACCGCCGGCCACGGCCAACGACGACCGCTGAGCTGCAGCGCCACCACCACCGCCAGCATCGTCACCGTGCGCTGTGCCGGTACCCCCCAGCCCGCAAACAGCGCATACGCCAGCGCCAGCCCCACCCCGCCCACGCCCGCCGCGACGGGCACGGGACAAGTCAACAGCCACCGCGGCCAGCGGCGCCCGACCGCGCGCCACACCACCCCCACGACCGCCGTGGCGAGCACAGCAAACATCGTCACATGCAGGCCGGAAATGGCGACCAAGTGTGCCACGCCCGTCGCCCGAATGGCCGCCCAGTCGGCCGCCGGGATGGCCCCCTGGTCACCCGTGACCAGGGCGGCGATCAGACCGGTCGCGGCAGCGCCGTGGGGCGCCGCCAACCGCTCGACAATCGCGTCGCGCACCAGCGTGCGCGCCCGCGCGACCGGGTGGCGCCACTGCTCATCGTGCAAGGGGTGCGGCGCCGCCCAGCGACCGCTGTGGAGCACGCTACCGGTGGCGGCCACGCCCTCGCGCCACAGCCATGTCTCGGCATCGAAGCCGTACGGATTGGCCAACCCCCGGGGTGCCCGCAGCCGCAGCCAGCCGCGCCACGCCTGCCCCGGCATGACGCGCGGCGGCCCCGCGCGCGAGTCGCCACCCGGCGCCAGGCGCCATGTCAAGCGAACGACGCCGGCGATCGGCACGGCATCTCCCTGCGGGGTATGGGCAGATAACAGGGTGGCATCGAACACCACACCGTCGGCGTGTCGCGCCGGCAGGTCTTGAACGCGCCAGACGGCCTGCACCGTCGCTCCATCCCAGGCCCGGGCCAACACCCGCTGGGTGTGGTCCACGGCGCGGCCGCCGGTGCTGGCAAACGCCAGCAACGCCGCGGCGCACCCCACGGCAACGGCGGGCCAGCGTGATTGGCGCCCTCGCCCGATCGCCAGCGCCAGCAAGACCACCCCCACTGCCGCTACCGAGCCGTAGGCAAGCAAAGGCCACAGGGCCGGTTGTGCCAGCTGCGCTAGGGTACCCGCGACCCAGCCCAGCAACGCGGGCACCCACAGCCGACGCGCCACGCACCCCCTGGACACCACCACTGCGCCTCCTCCCTCGTCGACCACCGCCCCGTGCCGTGGTGCTCGCCGGTACCACGGGCGGTTTGCGGCATTATCGCGGGCATGCGTCTGCAGATCCGCCACCTGACCCGCTACCGGTACGAACACCCCGTGGTGTCGTCGCAACATGTGGCCATGTTGTGCCCCCGCGACGGCTTCGGGCAGCGACGGCTGTCGCACACCCTACAGATCGACCCTGCACCGGCACAGCGGCACGACGACATCGACGCCTACGGCAACCGCCGCACCCACTTTGCCATCGCGCAGCCCCACACCGAGCTGGACGTGCTGGCCGAGTCGATGGTCGAAACCCAGCCGCCCGCCCAACCGACCGATGATCAGCCGTGGGAAGCGCTGCAGCGCCAGCTGCAGCGCGGCGCGGATGCCACCTCCCGCGTGCTGCAGCCGTACACGATGGCTTCGCCACATGTGGGGCCTGACGCACTGGGCGACCCAGAGTTGCGCGCCTACACGCTGCAAAGCCTCGTCCCGGGGGGCGGCTGGTTAGATGGCTGCCGCGATCTGGCCACGCGGCTGCACCGCGACTGGACGTATGCCCCCGGTAGCACGCGGGTCGATACCCCGCCGCTGCAGGCGTTTCGCCAGCGTGCGGGCGTGTGCCAGGACTACGCGCACGTGATGATCGCGGCGCTGCGCGCGCTGGGCTTGCCGGCACGGTATGTCAGCGGCTACGTCTGGAACGAACCGCCACCTGGCCAGCCGCGGCTGCTGGGGGCCGATGCGTCGCACGCTTGGGTGGCCGTCCCCCATGCGGGGCGCTGGTTTCACCTCGACCCCACCAACCACCGCTGGGGCTGGGACCGACCGGATGAGGGTTTCGTCACCTTGGCGTTTGGCCGGGACTACGGCGACGTCTCGCCACTGCGCGGCACGCTACAGGGTGGCGGCGCGCACACGCTGGAGGTCGCGGTCAGCGTCACCGCCGCCAGACCATGACCCGTGGCAGTGCGGGTGACTAGAATCGGGCGGCGAAGGAGTACCACACATGAGTGTTTACACCCGCCTGCAACACCTCGGGCTAACCCTGCCCCCCGTGGCGGTTCCCGCTGCGGCTTACGTGCCTTTCGTCCAAACGGGTCGGCTGGTCTTTTTGAGTGGCCACATCGCCAAACGCGATGGCAAACCCTGGGTGGGCCAGCTGGGTCTGACCATGACCACCGAAGAGGGTCAAGCGGCCGCGCGCGCGGTCGCCATCGACCTGCTGGGCACGCTGGAGGCGGCCTGCCGCGCCGCGGGCACCACGCTCGACGGCGTGCGGCGCATCGTCAAGGTGCTCAGCCTGGTCAATTCCACCCCAAGCTACACTGAGCAGCACCTGGTCACCAATGGTTGTTCGGAGCTGTTGGGCCAGGTCTTCGGCCCCGAGGTGGGCGCGCACGCGCGCAGCGCCTTCGGCGTGGCCCAACTGCCGCTGGGCGCGTGCGTCGAAATCGAGCTCATCACCGAGCTGGCCTGAGCGTCCCCAATCCGCGCGGCAGCGCGGTAGCGCTCAGAGCACCCGCAACACGCGCTGCGGCTTGAAACCGAAGCGCACGTCGCGCCCCTTGCGGCCGCGCGCGGCCAGCGCGTTGTGCAGGCTGCGCGCCTCCAGCACCTCGGCGCGCGGCTGACCGCTGCGGGCCACCCCGTCGATGCGCACGCTGCGCGCGTAGGCAGCCGCACCGACCAGCGTATCGCCGCGCTCCAATCCGATCAGCAGCAAGCCGCGGCCGCCCTTGGGTTGGACCTTGAGCTCGTCGATCTCAAACGTCAACAAGCGGCCACTGGCCGAGACGACGCACACATGGGTGGCGGGCTCGGGCGCACGGTCTTCCCCTTCCAGCCGCGGGGGCGACACGACGGCGGCGCCATCGGCGCCGGGATACTGCACCCGCCCGTGGCCGCGCACGGGTGACGGCAGACACGGCGCCTCGCCCTCGGCCAGCGTCAAAAAGGCCTTGCCCCCGCGCTGACGGGTCGTCATGTCCTCCACCGTCGCCAACAACCCATGACCGCCACTGCCGCTGAGCAGCCAAGTCGACGCAGCGGCTCCCGCCAGGAAGTGCACCGGTTGCGTGCCGGGCTCCAGGTCGATGAGCGTGGTGATGGGCTGGCCGTCGCCGCGCCCGCCGGGCAGACTCGCCACCGGCACGCTGTAGACCCGGCCGTTGCTGCCCAGCACGATCAGGGTGTCGACGGTGCGGCACTCGAACGTGGCGTACAGCCCGTCGCCCGCCTTGAAGCCGAACGCCATCGCCTCGTGCCCGTGGCCGGTGCGCGCGCGCACCCAGCCCTTGGCGGAGACAACCACCGTCACCGGCTCGTCCACCACGCGGATCTCGGCCACCGCCTTCTTCTCGGGCTGGATGAGCGTGCGGCGCGCATCGCCAAAGGTTTTGGCGTCGGCCTCGATCTCGCGCACCATCAGCCGGCGCAAGCTGGCCGGGTTGCCCAGCACGTCTTCCAGCCGGCCCTGCTCTTCGCGCAGCGCCTGCAGCTCTTGCTCGATGCGAATCGCCTCCAGCCGCGCGAGTTGGCGCAAGCGGATTTCCAGGATGTCATCCGCCTGCTGCCCGGTCAGCGCAAAGCGGGCCATCAAGGCCTGCTTCGGCTCGTCGCTGGCGCGAATGATGGCAATCACCTCGTCGATGTGCAGCAGCACCACCTGCCGCCCTTCCAGGATGTGGATGCGCTCGAGCACCTGTTGCAGGCGCTGGCGCGAGCGGCGCACGACCGTGTCCTGCCGGAACGCGATCCAATCGGCAAGGATCTGCCGCAACGACTGCAGCCGCGGCTTGCCATCGCGCCCCACCACCGTCAGATTGATCGGCACCGACGTCTCGAGGCTGGTGTGGGCCAGCAGCGGCGCGATCAGATCGGCCGGCGCCAGACGGCTGCTCTTGGGCTCGAATACCAGCCGCACCGGTGCCTCCTTGCCCGACTCGTCGCGCACGCCGTCCAGCACCGCCAGCAGGCTGGCCTTGAGCTGCAATTGCTCGGGCGTGAGCGCCTTTTTGCCCGGGCGCACTTTCGGGTTGGTCGCTTCCTCGATCTCCTCCAACACACGCTGCGCGCTCACCCCCGGCGGCAGTTCCGTCACCGCCCACTGCCACTGGCCACGCGCCAGTTCCTCGATCGTCCAGCGCGCGCGCACTTTCAGGCTACCGCGGCCGCTGCGGTAGGCGTCTCGGATCTCTGCCGGCGTGCTGATGATCTGGGCGCCACCGGGAAAGTCGGGGCCGGGCAAATACGCGAACAGCTCGTCGTCTGCGAGGTCGGGATCCTTGATCAGCGCCACGCACGCATCGGCCACCTCACGCAGGTTGTGGCTCGGGATCTCGGTGGCCAGCCCCACGGCGATACCGCTGGCGCCGTTGAGCAGCACGAACGGCAGGCGCGCGGGCAGTTGGCGCGGCTCCTCGGTCGAGCCGTCGTAGTTGGGCACGAAGTCCACCGTGCCCTGGTCAATCTCATCCAGCAGCAGGGTGCTGATGCGGCTCAGGCGCGCCTCGGTATAGCGCATGGCCGCCGCCCCATCGCCGTCGCGGCTGCCGAAGTTGCCCTGGCCATCGATCAAGGGGTAGCGCTGTGTGAAGTCCTGCGCCATGCGCACCAGCGCGTCATACGCGGCTTGGTCGCCATGGGGGTGAAAGCGCCCCAGCACGTCGCCCACGACACGCGCGCTCTTGACCGGCTTGGGTGGTGCGGTGCGGTTGGGTCCGCCCCAGCCCAGCCCCATGCGCTGCATCGCGTATAGGATGCGGCGCTGTACCGGCTTGAGGCCGTCGCACACGTCGGGCAAGGCGCGGCCCTTGACCACGCTCAACGCATATTCCAAATAGGCGCGCTCGGCGTAGGCGGCCAGGCTGTCGGGGTCGTCAGCGCGGTCGGTGCGCGGCTCGGGGGGCAACACGGTCATGGACATGCTTTATTGTCCCTCGAATCGACGCCGCCGCTTGCTCTACACTGCAGCGCGTCGCCACCATCCACCCGATCGCCGCCGCTGTCGGCACGGTACGCAATTCCATGGCTCGACTCCCTCCACCCAAGCGCCGCGGGCTGTCACGCCTGTGGCATGCCACCCAGTATTCGATCGATGGCCTGCGTGCCGGCTGGCACGAGCCCGCGTTCCGGCAGGAACTGCTGCTTGGCGTGCTGTTGCTGCCCGCGGCTTGGCTGCTGGGGCGCACCTGGGCTGAGATGGCGCTGCTGGTGGCAGTGGTGATCCTGGTGTGGGTGGTCGAGCTGCTCAACACCGCGGTGGAGTCGGTGGTCGACCGCATCGGACCCGAATGGCACGCGCTGGCCAAACGCGCCAAGGACATGGGCAGCGCCGCGGTGCTGCTGTCCCTGCTGCTGGCCGGGGGCGTGTGGGGCGCGGCGTTGTGGACCTGGTGGCGTAGCGCCTAGGCGGACGCTCTCACGACCGGCACGTGCGCAGCAAATCCCGCTCGGAACGGTAGGCGTGGGTCCGGATGTCCCACACCCCGAGCAGGGTGTGAAAGACGTCGTCGTGCGAGGCTGGCTTGACCGCGCGCCGCTGTAGACATTCCCACGACAGCCCCAGTCGTTCGCGCATCGCATCATTGGCCCACACCAACATCGGTACGTGTGTTTGCTCGCGCGGCGCCAGCGCGTAGGGCATACCGTGCAAATAGACCCCACCTTCCCCCAGCGATTCGCCATGGTCGGACACGTACCACAGCGCCGTCGGCCCGGGGCGCGCGCGCAGCCACTCGACGAGTTCGGCCAGCACATGGTCGGTGTAGTACAGCGTGTTGTCGTAGGCGTTGACGATCGCTTGGCGGTCGCACGCCTGCAACTGGTTGTTCGTGCACTCAGGACGAAACGGTTTGAACGCCGGCGGGGTTCGCTTGTAGTAGGCCGGTCCGTGGCTGCCCATCATGTGCAGCACCGCCACGGTTCCCACCCGGCGCCGCGCCGGGTCGAGCGCCGCTAGCGATGAGGGCAGTTCGCGCAGCAAGACCTCATCCCAGCATTCGTCGCCGCGGCACAGGTCGGGCAGCCCCAAGCGATCGGTGCGGCGGGTGGGCACTCGGTTGCACACCCCCTTGCAGCCGGACTGGTTGTCCAGCCAGGTGACGGCCAGTCCCGCACGTTGCCAAACGTCGAGCAGGTTTTCTTGCCGCTGCGGTGGCGTGCGGGCATCGCGGCCGTCTGGGCTGAACAAACAGGGCACCGAGGTCGCGGTGTCGGTGCCGCACGAGGTGGTTTGTGCAAAGTACACCAACTCGCCTCGCGCCTGTAGCGCCGCCAGGCGCGGCATCGTGGGACGAGGGTAGCCGCCCAAGCTGACGTTGGCGGCACGCGCCGTCTCGCCCACCACCAGGAGAACCAAGGGTGCTTCATCAGCGCGAGGCGCTGCTGGCAGGGGTTGCACATCGGCCCCCACCGGGAGCAAGGGCGTCGATGCACCCGCGGCAGGTAGCCGCCCAGCGGCGTAATGAACCACCCCATAGATGGTGTTGTAGGGGTTGATGCGATAACGCAGCCCGCGGTCGTTGCGCATCAGCGAGGCCAAATCCGCAAACGTCAGCCACAGGGCCAGCCCCGCCAGTACCAGCCCCCCGACCGCGAAGGCCGCGCGCCAGGCAAGTGCCCGCCGCCACGGCCAGGGCCGCCACGGCAGCCGCCACCACAGCCAGCCGGGCAGCAGCACGCCCCCCACAACCACCACCCCCAACGCCGGGGTGAGCAGATCGGCACTCTCGCGCAGGTCCGTCTCCAACACGTTGGTCACCATGGCGCCGTCGATCACCACGCCGTACGCCAGCATGAAGTAGCTGGGAATGGCTACCAGTATGATGAACACGAGCCCCAGTGGGCGACGCACCGGCCCCGCGGCCAGCAGGGCCAGCACCGCCAGATTGACCCCAACCAGGGCCACCGCCCATGCCAGCATCACCCACCACGCCCGCATGCCCAACGCAGCCGTGTGGTCCCAAACGGCCATCCACAGCGACACATTGCCCGGCACGGCGAGCCACACGGCCAGCACCGCCAGCGCCACGGCGGGATGCCAGCCGAGGGCGGCTTTGGGTTGAGCATCGGCAGTAGCGGTCATCAACGTCAGCGCAGGTACGGTCATGGCGGCGAGATTGCCCGCACTGAATTATGGCCGCCTTAACGCACTGCCCCCCGCGGCCAGCGCAGTTGATATGCCGTCGTCCACGAGGGCGGTGGCTCGACGCGCTGCAGGAGGGCGCCTTCGCGTTCGGCGATGCGCTGCACCAAGCCCAGCCCCACCCCCAGCCCGCCGCGGTCGGACGCCGCCTGCAGCGCGCGCTGCGCCGCGCCCCCGTCGTCCACCACCTGCAGTACCACCGCCCCGTCGGGCTCGCAGCCCAGCCGCACATCGACCCGCGAGCCACTCGGGGTATGGCGCAGCGCATTGTCCACCAGATTGCGCACGGCCAGGTGGATCAGCGTGGGATGCCCCCAGACGATGGCGGGCTGCAGACGCGTCTGCACATGCTGGCCGCGCGCGTCGACCATGGGTTGCAAGCGTGCCACCACCTCACGCACCAGTGCCGCCAGATCCACCGGCTCGGCCGGCTCGGCACCCGGCGCGTCCGCTCGGGCCAACGCCAGCAGTTGGGTGAGCAGCTCGCCCGCGCGCAGCGCCTCTTGCTCGACTTGCACCAGCGCCGCCTGACCCTCGGGGATGTGTGGCTGGGTGCGCGCCAGGCGCGCTTGCCACACCAGCGCCTGCAGCGGAGAGCGCAGCTCGTGTGCCACGTCGGAGGTAAAACGCCGCTCGCGCTGCCACAAGGCATGCAAGCGTTGCACCAGATCCTGTAGTGCGCGCTGCACCCGCAACAGCTCCTCATGGCACTGCACGGGCCAGTCCATGGGCTGCCCGGGCTCCGAGCCGCGCAGCCGCTCGGCCAGCCGCGTCAGCGGCCGCAGGCCGCGCCGGATCGCCCACGCCAGCAGCAGCGCCAGCACGGGCAGCAACACCACTGCCGGGCGGACCAAGTGCGTCGCGATGTCGCGCCCCAGCGCAGGATGGCGGCTGGCGTCCAACCCGACGGCGACACGGCGCGCCCCCTGCTGTGCCACCAACCAGCGCCAAGGACGACGCCGATCACCGTCCGGCAGTTCCCACGTGTGGTAGCCCACAGGGGCGTCGGCGGGCAAACGGGGGGCCCAGCCGTGCGAGTCCCACACCAGATCGCCCTGCTGCCACAACACCACGTGGACGTCGGGCGCATAACGCTGGGGCGGCTGGGGCATGCTCGGCTCGGCATCGGAGAACCGTGGCGACGCTACTCGGTCTGCAGATGACGGCAGGGGCGCCTGCAGCCACAGCCGTGCCATCGTGGCCAACTGACCGTCGGTGACCTCTTCGGCCTCGTGCACGCCCGTGACGTAGGCCGCAGCCACCAGCACCACCCATGCGAGCAACAACGCTCCCAGTACCCACGCCCACAGGTACCGCCACAACCGTGGCGCGCGCCCCGGCGCTCCGTCAGACCCTGGGCCCACCCCGCTCACGACTGCATCGCCTCCTGCGCTGCGGGCATGCGATACCCCACACCGCGCACGGTTTCGATCCACCCACTGCCCAACTTACGCCGCAGATGGTGGATGTGCACCTCCAGCGCGTTGCTGTCCACCAGCTCGTCGAAACCATAGAGCGCCTGCTGCAGCCGCTCTCGGGTGACGACGTGGCCACGCGCCCGCAGCAGGGCCCACAACAGGGCGTATTCCTTGGCCCGCAGGGCAACGGGCCGTCCATGCAGCGAGACGGCGCGCGCCGCCGGGTCCAGCACCAAGGGCCCGATGCGCCACAGCGGTTGCGCTTGTCCGGCACCGCGGCGCAGCGCCACCCGCAACCGCGCCAGCAATTCCTCCGGTGCAAAGGGTTTGACCAAGTAATCGTCGGCACCGGCATCCAGCCCCACCACGCGCTGCGGCAGCGCATCGCGCGCGGTCAGCACCAGCACCGGCGTCGTTCGGCCGTCGGCACGCCAGCGTTGCAGGCCCACCAACCCATCGCCGTCTGGCAACCCCAAATCGAGCAGCACCGCATCGAACGACTCCACCGCCAGTGCCGCCTCTGCACACCCCAGCGTCGCGCACACGTCGCACGCGTAGCCCTCGGCCCGCAACAGCGCGGCCAAGCCCTGTGCCACGGCGGCGTCGTCTTCCACGATCAGGATGCGCATGCCATCGAAGTCGAAGGTCGTTTAAGGCGGGTTTAAGGCCATGGCTTTGCAATGTCCTTAACGCGCCATCCGATTGTCACACGGGCCCGGCACGATGCCTACCCGCGCGCCGCCCATCACACCCATCCCATGTCATCACGCCCATCCTGGCCCACCTCCCGCCACCGCACCCTGTGGGTCGGCCTGACCTGGCTGGCACTCATCATGGCCATCGCATGGCTGCGCCAGCCCCCGCTGGCACAGGCCAGCCTACTGGCCACGCAAACGTGGACGCGCCTGGTGCCCGACACGTGGTGGCACGCTCTCACCTGGTTGGGTGACGCCCATTGGGCACTGGCGCTGTGGTGGTTGTCGCTCGCCTGGATCGGGCAGCCGCGGCAGGCGCTGGGCATCGCCGCCTGGGGCGCACTGCCCACCATTACCATGGTACATGTCACCAAAGCCTGGGTCACCTCGCCCCGCCCCGCCGCCGTCATGCCCGAGGGGCTGTTGCACGTCATCGGCCCCGTGCTCAAGATGGGCAGCTTTCCCTCCGGACACACGGCCACGGCCTTTTATCTGGCCGCGGCGTGGGCCTTGTCGGTCGGCCCCGGACGGCGGCAACGATGGGCTTGGGGCTTGGCCGTCGGAGTGGCCGCCGCCGTCGGCTTGTCGCGCGTGGCAGTGGGCGCGCACTGGTGGGCGGACGTGCTGGCAGGCGCAGTGGTGGGGATATGGGGTGCTGCGCTGGGTTGGCTGGGCCAGCGGCACTGGGGCCATGCGTGGCCCCGTCTCTCGTGGCAACGGACTGGCCCCGTGGTCGCACTGGCACTGGCCGTGTCTCTGTGGTGGCGGCCAGTTCCTGCCGATGTCGTGTTGGTCTCACACGCCCTGGGCGCGTTGCTCGCGGGCTGGGGTGCATGGAAAATGTCGCACCGTTTGCGCCCGCATCCAACTGTCTATGCCGACTGAGCCAGCCGCCCGCGTCCGCTCGCACCTTGACCCCTGGGTCATTTTGTTGCCGCTCTTGGCTTTCGGTCTGGGTCTCGGCTGGCCCCCGCTGTTCGATGTCGACGAAGGCGCATTCGCGGAAGCCACGCGCGAAATGCTGCAGCGGCGCGACTGGATCGCCACTTGGCTCAACGACCAACCACGCTACGACAAGCCCATTTTGATTTATTGGTTACAGGCACTGGCCGTGGCGGTACTGGGTCCCAGCGAATGGGCGTTTCGCGCCCCGTCCGCGCTGGCTGCCTGTGCTTGGGCATGGGCAGTGTGGGTTTTTGCCCGCCCGCGTCTGGGCCATGACGCTGCACGGCTGGCACTGGCCATGGTCTGCACCGCGTGGGGGCCGTGGATCATCGGCCGCGCGGCGACGGCCGACGCGCTGTTGAATCTGTGGTTGACACTCGCTGGCCTGGACATCTGGCGCTACCTCGAAGTCCACCCCGGGGAAAACCGCGTGGCCTTGCGGCGCGCCTACGCCTGGGTGGCGTTGGGCCTGCTGACCAAAGGGCCTGTGGCCGCCCTGGTGCCGGCCGCAGCGGCCGCCGTGTACTGCCTGTCGCGGCGCGAGTTACGGCCGCTGTGGGTCGCCGCGCGCGACCCCTGGGGCTGGTTGCTGCTGCTGGGTATCGCCGGTCCCTGGTATGCCGCCATCCTGGCCACGCATGGTCAAGCCTTCATCGACGGCTTCATCCTCAAACACAATGTCCAGCGCTTTACCCACACGCTCGAGGGCCACGGCGGCAGCCTCGTGTACTACGTGGTCATGCTGCCGCTGCTGTTGGCCCCCTGGAGCCTGCGCCTGCCCGGCACGATCGCGCGCCTGCGGCAGGACTGGCAAGACCCCTTGGCGGTTTACCTGTGGGGTTGGGCGTTGTTTGTGCTGGCATTTTTCTCGCTGTCGGGCACCAAGCTGCCGCACTACGTGCTCTACGGCAGCACGCCGTTGTTTCTGCTGCTGGCGCGCCACTGGGGCAGCGGCGGACGGCTACCCCTCTTCGGTGCCGTGGCCCTGCTGGGACTCTGGCCAGCGCTGCCGTGGCTGACCGTGATGCTGGCCGAGCGCGCGAGCAACGGCTACTACGCCGATCAACTGCAGCTGGCACTGGCGCTGGCGGGTCCCGGGTACTGGGTCGTGACGCTGGGCGCTGCGGCGCTCGGTCTGGCGCTGCTCGCCTGGCGCCGCGGGTCCACGGCGACGCGCATGATGGCGCTGGCCGCGCTGCACACGCTGGTGCTGGCGCTGGCCGTCGCGCCTTGGGCGGGGGAGGTGTTACAAGGCGCGGTCAAACGAGCGGGGCTGCAAACGCGTGCTGCTGGTGTGTCCGCCGTGACGTGGCGCTTCGACGCCCCGAGCTTCAGCGTCTATCGGCAAGCCGTCACGCCACGGCGCGAGCCCGCCGTGGGCGAATGGGCCCTGACCCGAAGCGACCGGGATCCACCGTGGCCTGCCCGCGAGCACGACCGGCGTGGCGGCGTCGTGCTGCTGGAGCGGCTGCCCGATGGGCCCGCGACACCCGGCGCCGCTCAAACGTCGACCTCGACCGCATCCCCATAGCGCTCCAGCAGCTCCCGGCGCGCGGCGGCCTCACCCTTGCCCATGAGCTGGCCAAAGCGCTCGGCAGTGCCCGCGGCGTCCAGCGCCCCCAACGTCACCGGCCACAGCCGGCGCGTGTCCGGGTTCAGTGTGGTGTCCCACAGCTGCTCGGCGCTCATTTCTCCCAGCCCCTTGAAGCGGCTGATCTGACACTTTTCGCGCGGCACGCCCTCCTTGGCGCATTTGTCCAGGATCGCAGCCAGCTCGCCCTCGTCCAGCGCGTAGAACTTGCCCGCGGGCTTCTTGCCGCGCGCGGGCACGTCCACCCGGTACAGCGGCGGCCGGGCCACGTAGACGTGCCCCGCCTCGATGAGCTTGGGAAAGTGGCGAAAGAACAGGGTGAGCAGCAGCACCTGGATGTGCGAGCCATCCACGTCCGCGTCGCTCAGGATGCAGACCTTGCCGTAGCGCAGGCCACTCAGATCCACATCATCACCAGGGCCGTGCGGATCCACGCCGATGGCCACCGCGATATCGTGGATCTCGGTGTTGGCAAACAGCCGCTCGCGCTCTACCTCCCAGGTGTTGAGCACTTTGCCACGCAGCGGCAGCACCGCCTGAAACGTCTTGTCGCGGCCCATCTTGGCGCTGCCGCCAGCGCTGTCGCCCTCGACCAGAAACAGCTCGTTGCGCGCCAAATCGCGGCTTTCGCAGTCAGTGAGTTTGCCCGGCAGCACCGCCACGCCCGAGCCCTTGCGCTTTTCCACCTTCTGCGCGGCTTTCTGGCGGCTTTGCGCGGTGCGAATCACCAGCTCCGCCAGGCGCTTGCCGTGCTCCACGTGCTGGTGCAGCCACAACTCCAGCGCCGGGCGCACGAACGACGCCACCAACCGCAGCGCGTCACGTGAATTGAGCCGCTCCTTGATCTGCCCCTGAAACTGAGGATCGAGCACCTTGGCCGACAACACATAACTGGCGCGCGCGAACACATCCTCGGACAGTAGCTTGACCCCTTTGGGCAATAGGGCATGCAGCTCGATGAAGCTGCGCACGGCCTGGAACAGCCCTTCGCGCAGCCCGCTGTCGTGCGTGCCGCCGGCCGGGGTCGGAATCAGGTTGACATAGCTCTCGCGCACCAATGGGCCGTCCTCGGTGAACGCGACCGCCCAGGCCGCGCCTTCGCCCTCGGCAAAACTCTCGTGTCCCGCCTCGGCGTAGCCCTCACCCTCGAACAGCGGGATGATCGGCTCGGCAGCCAGCGTCTGCAGCAGGTAGTCGCGCAAGCCCCCTTTGTACTGCCACGTCTGCGTCTCGCGCGTTTTTTCATTCACGAGCGTGACGCTGACGCCCGGCATCAGCACCGCCTTGCTGCGCAGCAGGTGGGTCAACTCCGCCAACGGCAGCGCCGTGCTGTCGAAATAGCGCGCATCCGGCCATACACGCACCGTGGTGCCTTGGCGGCGCTCCCCAGCTTCGAGCGGACGGCGGGTGAGCGGCTCGACCACCTCTCCCCCGGCAAACGCCATGCGTGCCACATGCCCGTCGCGGTGGCTGGCCACCTCCAGCCGCGCCGCCAGCGCGTTGGTCACGCTCACGCCCACGCCATGGAGCCCGCCCGAGAAGCTGTACGCGCCCCCCTGTCCCTTGTCAAATTTGCCCCCCGCGTGCAGCCGGGTAAACACCAGCTCCAGCACCGGCACGCCCTCCTGCGGGTGCAGGCCGTGCGGGATGCCGCGCCCGTCGTCTTCCACGCTGACCGAGCCGTCCGCGTGCAACGTGACACGAATGCGCTTGCCAAACCCCGCCAGCGCTTCGTCGGCGGCGTTGTCGATCACCTCTTGCACGATGTGCAGTGGGCTGTCGGTGCGGGTGTACATGCCCGGGCGCTGCTTGACGGGCTCCAGCCCTTTGAGCACCCGGATCGAGGCTTCGGCATAGCCGGGAGTGGCGCCCGGCGCAGGGGAGGATGCAACCATGGCGGCCGATTGTAGGGGCGCGCTCGGCCCCGTCCGGGGGGCTTGACAGCGCCCCAACCGATGGTGTTGTGCACAGAAACGCGACACCGGCTGTACGCGTATCGATGCGCTGGACGCCCCTTGTTTGCACCGCAGCGCACTCGGAGAATATTGCACCACGTTGTTTTATTTGGTATTTTTTGATGCTCAAAAAATAGGCAATCTGTTCAAGGCCTTGACGGATGCGGCTTTGCGATCGCTGGCCACGGCTTGCCCACAAAGTTATCCACAAGAAATTGGGACAACGGCGAAGACGCCCAACGACACAAGGACTTGCCGCGCATCGCTGACATCGAATCTGCAGCGGTGGCGCCAAATCCCGCCTCGATGGACGGGCGCGACAGCTTGCCCACCCGGCCACGGGGGGCTTGCGCTAGACTGCGCGGATGTCTTCTCGCGCCCGCCTGGGCGCCGTGCAGGTCCTGCTGTGCGGCGCGTTGATCGTCACGTTCTCCATGGGCATCCGCCACGGCTTTGGCTTGTGGCTGCAGCCCATCACGCAAGCCCAAGGCTGGTCGCGCGAGACCTTCGCGCTCGCCATGGCCATCCAGAACCTAGCGTGGGGCGCATTCGGCATCTTCGCGGGCATGCTCGCAGACCGGTTCGGGGCGTTTCGCGTGCTGGTCGCGGGCGCGGCGCTGTACGCGCTCGGGCTGCTGGGGATGGCGCTCGCCACGTCCACCCTCGTGTTCGCGCTGACCACCGGCGTGCTCATCGGTGCCGCGCAGGCAGGCACGACCTACGCCATCATCTATGGTGTGATCGGGCGGCAAATCGCGGCCGAACGGCGCTCGTGGGCCATGGGCGTGGCAGCGGCCGCCGGGTCGTTCGGGCAGTTTCTGATGGTGCCGGTGGAAGGCTGGCTGATCACCACGCTCGGCTGGCAAGCCGCGCTGCTGGCACTGGCGGCAGCGGTGCTGCTGATCGCCCCGCTGGCCTGGGGGCTGCGCGAGCCGGACTTCGCCGCTGGCGCGTCCCCCGCGCCCCGGGAGCAGACCATCGCGCAAGCCCTGCGCGAGGCGTTCGGCTACCGCAGCTTTCAGCTGCTGATGGCGGGCTACTTCGTCTGCGGCTTCCAGGTGGTGTTCATCGGCGTGCACATGCCCAGCTATCTCAAGGATCAGGGCCTGTCGCCCCAAGTGGCCAGCACGGCGCTGGCGCTCATCGGCTTGTTCAACGTGTTGGGCACCTATGCGGCCGGCGCCTTGGGCCAGCGCATGGCCAAGCGCAAAATCCTCTCGGCCATCTACGCGCTGCGCTCGGTGGCGATCGTGCTCTTTTTGACCGCCCCGCTGACGCCCTGGAGCGTGTACCTCTTCGCCGCCGCCATGGGGGTGCTGTGGCTGTCTACCGTGCCACCCACCAACGCCATCGTGGCACAGGTGTTCGGCGTGGCGCACCTGTCGATGCTGGGCGGCTTCGTCTTCTTCAGTCACCAGGTCGGCAGCTTCATGGGGGTGTGGCTCGGGGGCTTGCTCTATGACCGCACGGGTAGCTACGATATCGTGTGGTGGATATCGATCGCGCTGGGCGTCTTCGCCGCGGCCGTCAACTGGCCCATTCGAGAGGAACCGATCCGTCGCGGCCCGGTGCCGCTGGTGGGTCAGGCGGCAGCCTGACACCCGCCGCGCGGTGGGTGCCCAGGCGCCTGTCCGCTCTTTTCCTTCATCATCGTCGTCCCATGTCTGAACCTCGCGCCACCTGCCCGCCCGCCGCTGTCGCCGGTGTGGCCGCGCCGCGGCTGCTGGCTTGGGGGGTCGCACTGGGCGTGTGTGGCCTCGTGTTTACCTGGTACCAGCAACCGGATTTTCTGTTCACCCTGGCCGACCGGCTCTGGAACTGCTTCTGACGATGCCGCACGCCGACGACCTGCCGCCCTCGGACTGGATCACGCGCTTCGCGCCCGTGTTGCGATCGCTCGCGCAGCCGTCCCACGCCCCGCTGCAAGCACTCGATCTGGCCTGCGGCAGCGGTCGCCACACGCGTTGGCTGCTGACGCAAGGCTGCCACGTCACCGCCGTCGACCGTGATGCCGCCGCTCTGGCCCGCCTGGCCGATCGGGTCGGCCAAGCCGGGACGACGATGCTGACATGCCTGGAAGCCGACCTCGAAAACGCCCCCTGGCCGCTGCCGGGACGCACCTTCGACATCGTCGTGGTGACGAACTATCTGTGGCGCCCGCTGCTGCCGCGTATCGTCGAGTCGGTTGCCATCGGCGGCGTGCTGCTGTACGAGACGTTCGCCCAAGGCAACCAGACGGTGGGACGGCCCGCGCGTCCCGATTTTTTGCTCGCACCGGGTGAACTGCTGCAGGCGTGCGCGGGGTTGCGCGTCATCGCCTACGAAGACGGCTACCTGCACGCCCCACCACGCTTCGTGCAACGCATTGCCGCCGTGCGCGAGCGCCCGTGGCCGCCCGACGCCCCGCCCCGCTACCCCCTCGACTGACCGACCGATTCCGCCCCGCGGGCTGGTTAGAATGTCCGCTGGATTTTCGAACGTCACCCGCCACAACACGCCATGAAGCCCATCACCGGCAGCATCGTCGCCCTCGTCACCCCGATGCACGAGGACGGCAGCGTCGACTACGACACCCTGCGCCAGCTCATCGACTGGCACATCGACCAAGGCACCGACTGCATCGGTGTCGTGGGCACCACGGGTGAGTCCCCCACCGTCAGCGTGGAGGAGCACTGCGAAATCATCCGCGTCGCGGTCGAGCAGGCGGCGGGGCGGTGCCCGATCATGGCGGGCTGTGGGGGCAACTCCACGCGCGAGGCCATCGCGCTGGCCGAGTTCGCGCGCAAGGTCGGCGCCGACTGCCAGCTCCAGGTCGTGCCGTATTACAACAAGCCCACGCAGGAGGGGATGTACCAGCACTTCAAGGCCATCGCCGAAGCCACCGGTGACCTGCCCATCGTGCTGTACAACGTGCCCGGTCGCACCGTGGCCGATCTGCTGCCCGAAACGGCGCTGCGGCTGGCCCAGGTGCCCGGCATCGTCGGTATCAAGGAAGCCACCGGCAACATCGAGCGCGCCCAGTGGCTCATCCGCGAAAAGCCCGACCACTTCGCCGTCTACTCCGGCGACGACGCCACCGCCGTCGCGCTCATGCTGTGTGGCGGCCAGGGTAACGTCAGCGTCACGGCCAACGTGGCCCCGCGGCTGATGCACGAGCTATGCATGGCGGCCATTGCAGGCGACGTGCGCACCGCGATGCGCATCCAGATGCAGCTGCTGCCGCTGCACAAACAACTGTTCGTCGAGGCCAACCCGATTCCCGTGAAGTGGGCGATGGCGCGCATGGGCCTGTGCGGGCCGACGCTGCGCCTGCCCATGACGCCACTGTCCGCCACCCACCAGCCTGCCGTCGAGGCGGCGCTGCGCGCCAGCGGTCTGATCTGAGCCCGACTCGCCCGAAACGCCCAGCCCAAGGGAACCGACATGCACGCCTCCCACCGTCCCCGTTTCGCTGCCGCGTGGCGGCCCGCCCTCTTGACGCTCGCCGCGCTCTTGGCCAGCGGCTGCTCGGTGCTCGAAGAAACCCGCATCGACTACAAAAGCGCCAAACAGATCAACACGCTGGAGGTGCCTCCCGACCTGACCCAACTGGCGCGCGACTCGCGCTACGCGCTGCCAGGGGCCACTGTCACGGCATCGGGCTATCAGGCCACGGCAGCGGCCCGGCCCTCCGGGGTCGCCGCCCCCGTGCAAATCGGCGACGTGCGCATCGAGCGCGCCGGCAACCAGCGCTGGCTGGTCGTCGACCGAGCGCCCGAGGTGCTGTGGCCCGCGCTGCGCGATTTCTGGCAAGAAAACGGCTTCCTGCTCACACTGGATCAGCCGCAGCTCGGCCTGATGGAGACCGACTGGGCCGAAAACCGCGCCAAGATTCCGCAAGACATCATCCGCTCGACCATCGGCAAGCTGTTCGACAACCTGTATTCGACCGGCGAGCGCGACAAATTCCGCACCCGGGTCGAGCGCAACGCCGCTGGCGGCAGCGAAATCTACATCAGCCACCGCGGCATGGTCGAGGTCTACACCACCGACCGCAAGGACAACACCGTCTGGCAGCCACGCCCAGCCGACCCGGAGCTGGAGGCTGAATTTCTGCGCCGCCTGATGGTCAAGCTGGGGGTGAGCCAGGAACAGGCCAAGGCCACGATGGCTGCCCAGGCCAATCCGCCGGTGGCCCGCGTCGAAACGGTGGATGGGATGCCCGCCGTCGTCATCGACGAAAACTTCGACCGTGCTTGGCGGCGTGTGGGCTTGAGTCTCGATCGCAGCGGCTTCACCGTCGAAGACCGCAACCGCGCCGAGGGCATGTACTTCGTGCGCTACGTGCCGCCCGACGAAGGCAGTGCGGGCAAAGAGCCCGGCTTTTTCGGGCGTATCACCGGCTGGTTCAGCCGCTCGGATTCGAGCACCAGCGCACCCGCGCGTTACCGCATCCGGGTCGCCACCAGCGGCGAGCGCAGCACCGTCACCGTGCTCGACGCCAATGGCCAACCCGATCGTTCGCCCGCCGCGCAACGCATCGTGCAGCTGCTGGCGGCGGACATGAAGTGATGGGCGGCGCTCAGGTGGCAGCCGCTGCCACCTCTGGTTGGGGCTGCGGCGTGCGAATCAGGTAATCGAACGCCGACAGCGCCGCCTTCGCACCCTCCCCCGCGGCGATCACGATCTGCTTATACGGCACGGTCGTGCAATCGCCTGCGGCGAAGACGCCCGGCACGTTGGTGTGGCCCTTGGCGTCGACGACGATTTCGCCGTAGCGGTTGCGCTCCACCACGCCGTCGAGCCATTCCGTGTTGGGCACCAGGCCAATCTGCACGAAGACCCCCTCCAGCGGCAGCACGTGCTCCGCGCCGCTGGCGCGGTCGCGCCAGCGCAGGCCCGTCACCCGCTGGCCGTCGCCCTGCACCTCGAGCGTCTGCGCTTGCGTCAGCACGGTCACGTTGGGCAGACTGCGCAATTTGCTGACCAACACCGCATCGGCTTTGAGCTGATCGGCAAATTCCAACAGCGTCACATGCTGCACGATGCCTGCCAGATCGATGGCCGCCTCCACACCAGAGTTGCCGCCGCCGATGACCGCCACGCGTTTGCCCTTGAACAGCGGACCATCGCAGTGGGGGCAGTACGCCACGCCGCGGTTTTTGTATTCGGCCTCGCCCGGCACATTCAGGTTGCGCCAGCGCGCGCCCGTGGCCAAGATGACGCTGCGGGCCTGCAGTGCCGCCCCGTTGGCCAGACGCACGCCGATCCAGCCACCGGGTGGCTCGGCGGGCTGCAGTGCCGCCACCGCTTGTCCGTTCATTAGGTCCACCTCATAGTGGCGCACCTGCGCTTCCAGCGCCGCGGCAAAGCGGGGGCCATCCGTTTCCAGCACCGAGATGTAGTTCTCGATCGCCAACGTGTCGTTGACCTGGCCACCGAAGCGCTCGGCCACGAGTCCGGTGCGAATGCCCTTGCGCGCCGCATACACCGCCGCCGCTGCCCCGGCCGGCCCGCCGCCCACGATCAGCACGTCGAATGGGTCCTTGGCCGCGATCGCCGCGGCCGCGCGGGCCTGCGCACCGGTGTCGAGCTTGGCCACGATCTCCTCGAGCGACGTGCGGCCGGAGAGAAACACCTCGCCATTGCGCAGCACCAGCGGCACCGCCATCACGTTGCGCTGCTCCACCTCGGCGGGGAAGAGCGCGCCATCGATGACGGCGGTGTGCACGCGCGGGTTCAGAATCGCCATTAGGCTGAGCGCTTGCACCACGTCCGGGCAGTTGTGGCACGACAGCGACATGTACACCTCGAAGTGGTGCTCGCCGGGCAGCGCACGCACCTGCTCGATCAGTTCTGGCGCCACTTTCGGTGGGTGACCGCCGGTCCACAGCAGCGCGAGCACGAGCGAAGTGAATTCGTGCCCCAGCGGGACCGCCGCAAAGGTCAGGTCCGGGCCGCCGTCGGGGCGACGCAGCGCGAACGACGGGCGGCGCGACGCCTGTCCGTCGAAGCGGGCAGTGATTTTCCCGTCCGACAGGCGGGCGATGGTGTCGAGCAACTGCCGCAGCTCGGTCGAGCTGGCCGAGTCATCTAGCGTCGCCACCAGCTCGAACGGCTGCTTGACGTGTGTAAGGTAAGACTGCAATTGGGTCTGAAGTTGGGCGTCGAGCATGGGTTCTCTCCTGGGGGGGCGATGGGGCGGGTGGACTGGGTCAGCCGGCGGGGCGATGGCGCCCCACCATGCACCCGGCGCAGTTGGCCGGGGCTTGACGATTTAGATCTTGCCGACCAGGTCCAGCGACGGCGCAATCGTCTTGGCGCCTTCGTTCCACTTGGCCGGGCAGACTTCACCCGGGTGTTCGGCCACGTACTTGGCGGCCTTGAGCTTGCGCAGCGTCTCCTTGACATCACGCGCGATGGCGTTGTCATGGATTTCGGCCGTCTTGATCACGCCTTCGGGGTTGAGGATGAAGGTGCCGCGCAGCGCCAGACCTTCCTCATCGATGTGCACGTCAAACTGACGGGTGAGCTGATGCGTCGGATCGCCAATGAGGGGGAACTTGGCTTTGCCCACGGCAGGCGACGTTTCATGCCACACCTTGTGCGAGAAGTGCGTGTCAGTGGTGATGACGTACACCTCGGCGCCCAGCTTTTGGAACTCGGCGTAGTGCTCCGCCGCGTCCTCCACCTCGGTCGGGCAGTTGAAGGTGAACGCCGCGGGCATGAAGATCAGCACCGACCAGTGGCCCCTGAGCGACTGGTCCGTGATCTCGACGAACTTGCCATTGTGAAACGCTTGCACTTTGAAGGGTTGAACTTGCTTGTTGATGATGCTCATAGAGCGCTTCCTTTCTTGAGACGGGTTGAACACTGACAACCACGATAGCGGTACGGGACATCCGTACCAACACCGATATTATAGACATAAACAATCGTTACGCTGTATTGATAGTTTCTATTGTCCGCATCGACTCGCGCTATGTATACGTAATACGACTCACTCTTATTTGTGGTAAAGTATGGATTCACCAATCGACTCAACTCGGTATCATGCGCATCGCTGCTGTGGCACGTGCGGCCCGCGCGACGCGCCATTGACCACCTGCGCCGCCTGCCCAGCAAACCAGCCCGCTAGTGGCGCAAAGCGGCACGTGCAGAGAAAACGATATACAACTCGGTAATGCGCTTTGCGTTCCTGCCCTCCTCGCCTGCAGCCACCCCCGCGACACCCGTGGCACGGCGCCATCCCGTGCGCGCTCGGGTTTGGGGTGTGACGCTTGCGGTGACCGCAGGCCATGGGTTGGCACTTTGGGCGCTGCAGCAAGCGTGGCAGCGACCGGTATCGCCCCAAGTTACCCCGCCACGCGTGGTGCAAGTCTCCCTCGCGCCGGCCGCGGTTACCGCCCCTGCACCGGTGCCAGAGCCTGCGCCGATCACGCCACCCTCCCGGCGCGAGCCGGTGCCGCGTCAATGGCCCAAACCAGTCCCGCGCTCGTGGACGGCGCCAGAAGCGACGCCGCCTGCGCCCGCCCCCGTCGCAACACCTGCCCCCGCAGAGGCGGCAACCGAAACCTCCGTGCCCATCGCCGCCTCCACGCCCGTGAGCACTGCCGCAGCGGCGACCCAGGGCGGGCCATCCATCGCCACGGAGGCCGCCGCGTCGGCACCCGCGGCCCCTCCAGCACCGCCGCGCATCGAGTTGCCCTCGGCCAGCGCCGCGTACCTCAACAACCCGCCACCGGCGTATCCGGCGCTATCTCGCCGCTTGGGCGAGCAAGGCCGCGTGGTGTTGCGCGTGCGCATCGAGCCCGATGGCACCGCTTCCGCCGCCGAAATCCGCACTTCCAGCGGCTACGAGCGGCTCGACGAGGCAGCCCGGCAGGCGGTCTTGTCGTGGCGCTACGTGCCGGGCAAGCGCAACGGCGTGCCAGAAGCCATGTGGTTTTTGATCCCGATCCAATTTGAGCTGCGCTGACAAAGCCACCCGCCCTACCGATATTCGAAACCGACTCGTTGAAGATAGGAAACGATCCACCATGGAAACCACAGCAATGCCCACCGCTTTCGGACTCGCCCACTTGTGGTCGCAAGGCGACGGCGTCATTCGCGCCATCGCCATCCTCTTGCTGTTGATGTCGGTGGCCTCTTGGGTGGTCATCGTCCTCAAGGCGCTGGACCTGCGCCGCTACCGCGCCCAGGCGCGCCGGGTCGAGGCGTTTTGGCACGCCAGCGACTTCGCCGACGGGCTGGAGCGCCTCGGGCGCGAGGTGGACAACCCATTCCGACTGCTGGCGGTGCACGGTCGGGATGCAGCCGCCCACCTCCAGGGGCAAGACGGGTCACCCCGCACGCCTCAACTGCACGACCAGCTCGACCTGAGCGAATGGGTGCAGCGCGGCCTGCGCCACGCCATCGACGATTTCGTCGCGCGGTTGCAATCGGGCCTGTGGATCTTGGCGTCAGTGGGCTCGACCGCGCCGTTCGTGGGGCTGTTCGGCACGGTCTGGGGCATCTACCACGCCTTGATCGGGATTGGCATCTCAGGCTCCTCCACCCTCGATCAAGTGGCGGGCCCCATCGGTGAGGCGCTGATCATGACCGCACTCGGCTTGGCCGTGGCCATCCCGGCCGTGCTGGGCTACAACGCCCTGGTGCGCGGGCACAAGGCGCTGGTGCATCGCGTCAACCGCTTCGCGCACGATTTGCATGCCTACTTCGTGACCGGCGCACGGGTGATGAGCCGCCAAGCCGACGACAGCAAAGTGCGGCCCTTGCGCAGTGAAGCGCGCTGAGCGCCAAGTGGAGACTCAAGCCATGGCCTTTTCCATCCAAGACGACCAAGACGGCGAGCTGCTGAGCGAAATCAACATGATCCCGCTCATCGACGTGATGCTGGTGCTGCTGATCGTGTTCATGATCACCATTCCCGTCATGAAGCACGCCGTCTCCGTCAACCTACCCCAGGCAAGTGCCACGCCACAGACGCCACCACCCCAGGCCGTGCGGCTGAGCATCGCCGCCGACGGCAGCTACCGCTGGGACGACGAGGACGTCGATGACGCCACCCTCGAGCAACGCCTGCAAACCATCGGCGCCCTTGACAACCAGCTGCCGCTGCAGATCCTGGCAGACCGGGAGGTACGCTACGAACGCGTGGCACAAGCGCTGGCAGCCGCGCAGCGTGCCGGCGTGCGCAGCGTGGGCTTCGTGACCGAGCCCGAGCGGTAAGAGTGCAAGACGTGCGAAGATACGTGCCGTTCGATTCGCAGCCACGGTCATCCAGCCCGAGTACCGGGAACTTGCTCCCCCGACGACCGATCCTACACTGCGGAAGATTCCCCACCCTAGACCGCCTCGATGACAGGAGACGTCTGCCATGAACTTCGACACCGCTATCCGTCGCTCTGACGCTCTGGTTGGCGACGCATCGCGCCAGCGCGTTCTGCGCAACACCTATTGGCTGCTCGCGCTCAGCCTCGTGCCCACCGTGCTGGGGGCGTGGATTGGGGTCAGCACGGGCATCACCGCCGCGCTGTCCGGCGGTATTGGCCTGCTCGTCTTTCTGGGTGGCGCATTCGCATTCATGTTCGCCATCGAGCGAACCAAACACTCGGCCACTGGCGTGGCGGTGCTGCTGGCGTTCACCTTCTTCATGGGGTTGATGCTGTCGCGGCTGCTGGCCGTGGTGCTGGGTTTTGGCAATGGCGCCCAGCTGGTCATGACCGCCTTCGGCGGGACGGCTGCCGTGTTTTTTGTCATGGCCAATCTGGCCAGCGTCGTCAAGCGTGACCTCGAAGGGTTGGCCAAGTGGCTGTTCTTCGGCGCCATCGTGCTGCTCATCGGCGGCATCATCAACGTATTCGTCGGCAGCACGGCGTTCATGGCCGCGCTGTCGGTGATGGCGATCGGCATCTTCAGCGCCTTCTTGCTGGTCGATCTCAAGCGCATCATCGACGGCGGCGAGACCAACTACATCTCCGCCACGCTGGCGCTGTATTTGAGCCTGTTCAACGTCTTCCAGAGTCTGTTGGCGCTGCTGGGGATCTTCGGCGGCGAGCGCGAATGACGCCTTCTGCGGCGGTTTCGCTGGCTGCGTAACGGTTGACACCCGATCGGCCAGCGCCGTCTGATGCCCGAACCGCGAAAATGACGGTCCGGGCATCGTTTTTTTCGTGCCTCGTGGGGGTGGCCGATCCCTCCCCCTTCTCCGACAATCGGATCATGAGGTCGCTCCCCCCTGTTGCCTTCTCCACCGCCTATCGCTTGCCTGCCCGCACCGGCCTGGCGCTGGTGGCCGCGGCCACCATGCTGACGGGATGCGACGCGCTCGGCATCGACACGCCTGCCAAGCAAGCCCAGCGCCGCGAAGCCGAAGGCAAGGCCATTGGTGCAGCCTGCCGCCACACGCAGCGCAGCCTGGAAGATTGCTACGCGAGCAACCCCAAGGCTTCCAAGGCCGCCATCTTTGCCGGCTGGCGCGAGATGGACGAGTACATGCGGGAAAACGACATCCCCCCCGCGCCGCCGGCACCGCCCAAGGTGGCCGACAGCGATGCCGTCAAGGAGGAGATCGTCGCGCCCGCTGGGCGCTGATGCGTCCGCCGCGTCAAGCCAGCGCTGCGTCGCGCTCGAAGACCGCGATGCTCTCGACGTGCGCGGTGTGGGGGAACATGTTGACCACGCCCGCCGCCGTGCAGCGGTAGCCTGCTTGGTGCACCAGCAAGCCCGCGTCGCGCGCCAGGGTCGCCGGGTTGCAACTCACATAGACGATGCGCTGCGGCGGTCGCCACGGCTGCCCTTCGGGCGTCGTGGGTGCCGGCGCACCCGACAGGGCCGCCTGGTGTAGATCGGCCAGGGCCTTGACCAGGGCAAACGCCCCCTCCCGCGGCGGGTCGACCAGCCACCGATCCGCCCGCCCGTCGGCCACCAATTGCGCCGGCGTCATCTCGAACAAATTGCGCGCGACGAAGGTGGTGGGCGCCAAGCCCCCGCGCTCCCGTTGGTTGCGCGCCCAGTTATCCCGGGACCGTGCCACCAGCGCCTCGCTGCCCTCGACACCCAGCACTTCGCCCGCCTGGGTGGCAATCGGCAGCGTGAAGTTACCCAGCCCGCAAAACCAGTCGATAACCCGCTCGTGCCGCTGCCCCTGCAACAAGCGTAGCGCGCGCCCGACCAGTACACGGTTGATGTGAGGGTTGACCTGGGTGAAATCGGTCGGGCGAAACGGCATGCGCAGACCGAACTCCGGCAGCGCATAAGACAGCTCGGGCGTGCCGTCGTCGGGGTCGAGACGGTGCACGCTCTCGGGCCCCTTGGGCTGCAGCCACCACTGCAGCGTGGCCGACGGATGGGCGCGGGCGAACGCACGCAAGCGATCCCGATCCGCGTCCGACAACGGCTCCAAGTGCCGCAGCACCAAAGCGGTCACGCCATCGCCACACGCCAGCTCGATCTGCGGGCAGGTCTCGCGCGCGTCCATCGCCATCAGCAAACCGCGCAAGGATGGCAGCAGCGCGCTCACCGGCGCTGGCAACACCGCGCACGAGCCCATGTCAGCCACATAGCGGCTCTTGCGCTCGTGAAAGCCGATCAGCACGTCCCCCTTTTTGGCCACATACCGCACCGACAGCCGCGCGCGCCAGCGGTAGCCCCAGGCGGGGCCGACGATGGGCGACAACACCTGCTCCGGCCGCACCTTGCCCAGCCGCCACAGGTTATCCTCGAGCACGCGCTGCTTGATCGCCACCTGCACCGATGGCTCCAGGTGCTGCATCTTGCACCCACCGCATGCGCCTGCGTGCAGGCCAAAGTGCGGGCAGCGCGGCGTGACGCGCCACGGCGATGCACGATGGATGGTCTGCACCTGTCCCGCTTCCCATTGGTTCTTGCGCCGGGTTACCACCACATCGACCCACTCACCGGGCAGCGCCCCCTCCACGAACACGACCTTGCCGTCGGGGCGGCGTGCGATGCCCTGCGCTTCGATATCCAGTGCCTGAATCCACAGCGCAGACGTGGGCACACCCGCGGGTCTGGGTGGTTCGTTCGGGGTGCTGGCGGGCAGACCGGCGTCGGCGCCGGCACACAGATCAGGGGTGGGGTTCATCAGCGGCTCGGCAGCAGGGTCAGCGGATCGACCGGCTTGCCCTGGCGCCGGACTTCGAAGTGCAGCTTCACCCGATCGGCGTCGCTGCTGCCCATTTCGGCGATCTTTTGCCCCTGGCGCACGGTTTGGTCCTCACGCACCAGCAACGCCTGGTTGTGGGCATAGGCCGTCAGGTAGGTGTTGTTGTGCTTGAGGATGATCAGGTTGCCATAGCCACGCAGGTCGGAGCCGGCATAGACCACGCGCCCGTCAGCGGCCGCCAGTACGGGGTCGCCCGCGCGCCCACCGATGCCAACCCCCTTGCTGCGCGTCTCATCGAAGGTGTAGAGCACGGGCCCCTTGGCCGGCCAGATGAGCGCGATCGTATCGGTACCCGTGGCTGCGGGCGCGGACGCCGCAGGAGCCGGTGGACTGCCACCATTTGCCGCCGTCGTCGCCGGCGCCGCGGGCGTGCGGGCCGCAGTGGCAGATGGGGCCGCCGGGCTCGCATCCAGCGGCCGCGGCTGCACACTGGCCCCTGGCACGGGCTGGGTGGTGACGCCAGCGGTATTCGTGCCTGCCGTATTCGCACCTGCGGCTGCGGGCACGGCTCCGGGGGGCACCACGCGCAACACCTGCCCCACCTCGATCAGGTTGGGGTTGGTCAGGCCGTTCCAGGCCGCGATGTCGCGCCAGCTCTGCCCGTGCTCCAGCCCGATGCGATAGAGCGTATCGCCAGGTCGCACCGTGTAGTACCCCGGCTTGCCAGCGTTTTCGCTGCCGGGCGCGGCAGCGGCCGGCGTGGTGGACGCCCCCGCAGACGCGCTCGCCGGGCCGCCGGCCACCCCTGGCGCCCGGTCGACCACCGGTGCCTGCCGCGGCACGGGCTTTTGGGGCGCCGCGCAACCGGCCAACAGCACCACCAGCGCGGCCAAGGACGCGCCCAGCACACGCGCAGGCAGCAAAGGGGTGATCACGGCCACAAACGGGGGGCGTAGGGCATTCATCGCAGCGTTTTCGTCCTCGGTCATGCAGTCCCCGATTTTAGGGGGACGAACCGGACCCCCTCGAGCACGCGCCGCTCGAAACCGTGCGCGCTGCGCTGCACCACCACCAGGCTTTGCTGACCCGACTGCAGCTCGGCGGGCGCGACCAGCCGCGCCCCCACGGCCAGCTGCTCCAGCCATGCCGCCGGGATGGATTCCCCACCCGCCGCGGCGATGATGCCCGCATACGGTGCCCCTTTCGGGTAGCCCAGCATCCCATCGCCAAAAATCAAATGGACGTTGGGAATGCGCATCGGGCGCAGGTTGTCGCGCGCGCGCTCGTGCAGCGCGCGCAGCCGCTCCATGCTGTAGACCTCGCGGCATAGGTGCGACAGCAGCGCCGCCTGATAGCCGCAACCCGTGCCGATCTCGAGCACGCGCCCCAGCGGCAGGGTCTGCCCCTCGCACAACAATTCGAGCATGCGGGCCACCACGCTGGGCTTGGAAATCGTCTGCCCCCAGCCGATGGGCAGGCTCGTGTCCTCGTACGCCTGGGCGGCCAAGCCGGAATCGACGAAGCAATGCCGCTCGACCCGCTCGAACGCCTGCAGCACCGCCGGCTGCGTCACCCCCTGTTGCGCCAACCGGCGCACCATGGCCTGGCGCACGGCCGCAGAATCCAACCCCACCCCGGCCACCGCGGGCGGCACGGCGGTCTGGGCCCGCGCCGCTGCGGCGGACGCCGGGCGGCCGCCCATCCCCACGCTGGGCCCCACGGGCAAGGTCGCCGGGAAGCGCGGCCGCGGCGGCCGCCCCCCGCTGGGCGCCGTCGGGCTGGGGCGCGGCGGCCTGGGCATCACCATGGGCGGGCGTCTCCCGCAGCAGCCCGTGCCGCCGCCCCTTCGCGCGCGTCACCGTATCCACCCGCAGCAGAAAGCGCGGC
Organism: Tepidimonas sp. HKU78; assembly: GCF_049860815.1. Classification (NCBI taxonomy): domain Bacteria; kingdom Pseudomonadati; phylum Pseudomonadota; class Betaproteobacteria; order Burkholderiales; genus Tepidimonas; species Tepidimonas sp. HKU78. The sequence continues at coordinate 1,890,845 of NZ_CP187547.1, read as the reverse complement.
CGCCGTCTGCGCCCAGTAGGCCAGGCGGGCATGGTCGGTCAGGTCGATCTGCAGCGGCGTGATCGAGACGTAGCCCTGCCGCGTGGCGTGAAAGTCGGTGCCTTCCGCATCGTCCTTGGCGGGACCGGCGGCACCGATCCAGTACATCGTCTCGCCGCGCGGGTTGACTTGGGTGATGACGGGCTCGGCCGCGTGCCGACGCCCCAGGCGCGCGACCTTGAAGCCGCGGATCGCCGCGCGCGGCAGACTGGGGATGTTGACATTGAGCAGCCACGGTCCTGGGTGCGCCGCATCGGGCGGCGTATCGGCCATGGCACGCCGGTGCGCCTCGGCCGCGGGTTGCAGCGTGCGCACCAGCTCGGCCGCCAGCGCCGCCGCGCCGTCCAGGTGCGCCCAGCCCTTTTCGGTGAGTGAGAACGCGATACCGGGAATGCCGAACAAATACCCTTCCATCGCTGCGCCGACGGTGCCGGAGTAGATCGTGTCGTCGCCCATGTTGGCGCCGTTGTTGATGCCCGAGACGACCAAGTCCGGCCGGTAGTCCAACAGGCCCGTGAGCGCGATGTGCACGCAGTCCGCCGGTGTGCCGTTGACGTAGCGCACCCCGGGGGCCGCCCGGTGCACATACAGCGGCGCGTTGAGGGTGAGCGCGTTGGACTTGGCGCTGTTGTTGTGCTCGGGCGCCACGACCTCGACCTCGGCGAACGCCGACAGCGCCTGCGCCAGCGCCACGATGCCCGGCGCTTGGTAGCCGTCGTCGTTGCAGAGCAGGATCTTCATGCCGGTCGATTGTAGGGCCCATGCCATGCACCTGTGCGACAGCGCCGCGACGGGCGCGCGCCCTATGATCGCGCCCACCCATCATCCGAAGGAGACTCCCATGCACGCTTGGCTGTGCGAAAACCCCGTCGGCGTCGACGCGCTGCAATGGAAAGAACTGCCCACCCCGACACCCGGGCCCGGCGAGGTGCTGATCGAGATCGCCGCAGCGAGCCTGAACTTCCCGGACCTGCTCATCGTGCAGAACAAGTACCAGTTCAAGCCTCCGCTGCCCTTCGTGCCGGGGTCGGAGTACGCCGGCATCGTGCGCGCGACAGGCCCGGGCGTCACCGGGCTGCAGCCTGGCCAGCCGATCGCCTGCCTGACGGGCACGGGGGGCTTTGGCACGCATACGCTGGCACCGGCGCAGCGCTGCATCCCGCTGCCCGAGGGTTTCGACCTGACCGATGCCGCCGCCTTCATCATGACCTACGGGACGTCGTACCACGCGCTGCTCGACCGCGGCGCGCTGCAGCCCGGCGAGACGGTGCTGGTGCTCGGTGCCGCTGGCGGTATCGGCACGGCGGCGATCCAGATCGCCAAACACGCGGGCGCGCACGTCATCGCCGCCGCCTCCAGCGCTGAAAAATGCGCGCTGGCGCAACGCCTGGGGGCCGACGCGACCATCGACTACTCCCTGCACGGCGCCAGCGGTGGCTTTCGCGACGAGCTCAAGCGCCTGACCGAAGGCCACGGGCCGGATGTGATCGTCGATCCAGTGGGGGGTGACTTGGCCGAGCCGGCGTTGCGCTCGATCGCCTGGCGTGGCCGCTATCTGGTCATCGGGTTTGCCGCCGGCCCGATCCCCAGCTTGCCGCTGAACCTGCCACTGCTCAAGGGGGCATCGCTGGTCGGGGTATTCTGGGGTGAGTTCGCCCGCCGCGAGCCCACGGCCAACGCAGCCATGCTGCAGACGCTGGCACAGTGGTATCTCCAAGGGCACATCAAACCGGTCATCGATCGCGTGCTGCCAATGACCGAACTGCCCCAGGCCTACGCTCTGATGGCCCAGCGCCGGGTGATGGGGAAGCTGGTGCTGCGCAACACGCCCTAGAATGGGGCTTCGACAGTCGCCAGGGGAGCCCGCGGTGCGTCCTAGCCGGGACGGTACGGGCTGAGAGTGGGCCGCAGGCCATGGGGGCCGACGCCCAGACCCTGGAACCTGATCCGGTTCGCACCGGCGGAGGAAGCGCGACATGACCTGGATGCCGATGGCCGCCGTGGGCGCGGCTCTGATTGTCTTTTTGTGGGTCGGGCTGCGCGCCCGCACCGCCAACGCCCCCCTCGACGACTACCTGACCGCCCGCGGCTCGCAGCGCGCGGGCACGCTGGCGTGGTCGTTTTTGGCCTCGGGGCTGGGCGCGTGGATCCTGTTCGTACCCCCCGAAATCGGGGCCTTCGTCGGCCCAGTGGCGCTGGCGGGCTACGCCATCGGCGCGGCGCTGCCCTTTTTGGTGCTGGCGTGGTGCGGGGCTGCCATCCGACGCTCGCTGCCCACGGGACGCAGCCTGACAGACTTGGCCGGCGAGCGCTTCGGCCCGCTCATGCGCGGCTGGGTGCTGGTGCTGTCGCTGCTGTACATGCTGTGCTTCGTGACCGCGGAGCTGACCGCCGTGGGCGCCATCGTGACGCTGCTGACCGGCGCCGACGGCCGCTGGGCGGTGCTGGCGGTGGCCGCCGTGACGCTGACCTACACCACCTGGGGTGGCCTGCGCGCCAGCCTGGCCACCGACCGCTGGCAAGGCTGGCTGCTGCTGGCGCTGCTGGCCCTGGTCGCGCTGGTCATCGGCCAGCAGCCGCCGCAGCCGCGCGGCGAGCCGACCGCCCCTGCCTCGGCGCCCCTGTCGGTGGGACTGTCGGTCGCGCTGACCCTCGTCATCGCCGTCACCGCCGCCAACGTCTTTCACCAGGGCTATTGGCAGCGGGTCTGGTCGGCCGACAGCACGGCCGCGCTGCACCGCGGCGCGTGGCTGGGGGCGCTGGGCACGGCGGCGGCCATCGCGCTGGTCGGCGCACTGGGCATGTGGGCGGCGCGCCAGGGCCTGCCACTGGGCCAGCCGCCCATGCCGTTTTTCGCGCTCGTCCAGCACGCCCCCGCCTGGGTGGTCGCCCCCGTGCTGTTGCTGGCGGTCACGCTCGTCGCCTCGTCGGTGGACACGCTGCAAAACGCCATCGCGGCGCTGCTGGTTTCGCAACGGCGCGACGCATCGCTGCCTGGGGCGCGCTGGGCCACGGTTCTGCTCATGGTGCCAGTGATCGCCGTCGCCTGGCAAGGGCTGTCGGTGCTGCGGCTGTTTTTGATCGCCGACTTGCTGTGCGCCACAGCCGTGGTTCCGCTGCTGCTGGCCCTGTGGCGCCGCACGCCCCGCGGCGCGGCCCTGACGGGAGCACTGGCGGGTCTGGTGGGCGCCGTCCTGCCCGATGCGATCGCCAGCGGCAGCGTCGCCGCGGGCATCCACGCCGCCACCTTCCCGGCCAACGTGCCGACGCTGGCCCCCTTCGTGGGCGCGCTGCTGGCCTCGAGCACGGTCACGCTGGCGTGGACCGTGCTGCGTCCAGCGCGCGATTGATCAGGCGCGCGCGTCGCCCCAGCGCAGCGGGCAGCGGTCGTCGCCCACGTAGGTGGCGCGGCCATGGCGGTCCACGCAGTAGCTGGGCGAGACGATCATGTCCTGAAACAACATGCCTGCGCCGATGCGGGTGTACTCGAACAGCACGCTGCGCTCGACCCGCGAACCCGCGCTCAGGTGGCAGCCATGGCCGATCCACGCGGGGCCCACGATCGAGCAGCCGGGATCGAGCCGCGTGCTCGACCCGATGTAGACCGGCCCCGTGATCTGCACCCGGTCGACATCGATGCGGGTATTGAGCCCGACCCACACGCCCGGGCGGATTTCTTTGCCCGGCATGCGCATGCGCTCGATCTCGCCGCGCAGCACGCGCTGCAGCACCGACCAGTAGTCGCTCACCCGACCGATATCGATCCAGTGAAACGGCCGACTCTGCGCATAAAACGGCAAGTCGCGCTCCACCAGCAGCGGAAAGAGCTGACTGCCGATGTCGAACACCTGACCGGACGGCACCAAGTCCAGCACGGCCGGCTCGAAAATGTAGATACCGGTGCTGGCCAGGGTCGAGCGCGCCTCCTCGGGCCGGGGCTTTTCCTGGAAGGAGCGCACGCGTCCGTCGGCGTCGGCCACCACGATGCCGTAGTTGCTGACCTGGTCGCGCGGCACGTCCAGCGTGACGACCGTGGCCAGCGCCCCTTTGGCGCGGTGCTCGGCCAGCGCCGCGGTGATGTCCAGATCGACCAGCGCGTCGCCGCACAGCACGATGGTCGTCTCGTCGAAGAAGCCGCTGAAATCCTGTATGTGCTTCATGCCACCGGCCGAGCCCAGCGGCCGCGGCAGGATGTCGCCGTGCTCGTACACCCCTTCGTAGGAGTAACCGATCTCGACCCCCCAGCGGTGCCCATCACGAAAATACTGCTCGATCTTGTGGTGATTCCACGCCACGTTGACCATGATCTCGCGCACCCCGTGCGCGGCGAGCTGCTCGATCAAATACTCCATGACCGGTTTGCCGAGGATCGGCACCATCGGTTTGGGGAGGTCTTTGGTCAGCGGGCGCACGCGGGTTCCCTGTCCCGCGGCCAGGATCATGCCTTTGGCCATGATGGTGTGCAGCGTCGAGATACAAAAAAAGCCCCTAATGGGGCTTTTGTCTGATGGAAATCGGTGGGGTGGCTGATGGGACTCGAACCCACGACAACCAGAATCACAATCTGGGACTCTACCAACTGAGCTACAGCCACCGTAGAAGCCGAAATTATAGCGCCGATCTGGGCCTCGTCGGCCCGGGACCTGGGTCTCGTCTTACTTGACCAGGATTTCCGCCTCATAGCGCTGACGCAACGCGGCCAGGTAGGCGCGCGCAGCCCCCTCGCCCCACAGGCGGGCGAGTTCTTGCCGCTCGTTGCGTTGCTGCAACGCGTCCGGGGTATCGCGCGCCGGGCCACGCCGCACGCGCATCACCGCAGCGCCCTCCGGCCCCAGATCGACCAGCACCCAGGCCGGGGCGTCGCCATCGAGTCGCGCACTCAGCGCGGCCCGCACGGCGGCGGGCGGCAAGCCCTGCGCCGCCTGACGGGACACGAGCACCGGCGCCCGCAGTCCGCTGGCCGCGTTCGGCTGCGCCGACCATTGCGCGTGCGCCTGCCGTGCGGCCTCCAGCGCCGCGGCACGCGCGCGCTCCTGCACGATGCGCTGGCGCACCTGGGCCGCCACGGCCTCGAAGGGCTGGCGCTGCGCCGGCCGGTGCTCGACCACGCGCACCGACACCAGGCGGTTGCCGCCGAGCTCGATCGCGGGGCTGTTGCGCTTTTGACCCAAGGCCTCCTCGTTGAACACCGCACGCAGCACGGCCGGCTCGCGCAGCACGGCGTCTGCCTCCCCCACCGGCCCCGTGCGCTCGACGGTCGCCTGCCGCACAGGTACGCCCAGCTCGCGCGCCACCGGCTCCAGGGAGTCCGCCTGCTCGTACACCAGATTGCTGAAGCGCTCGGCGCTTTCCGCAAACTGCCGCTGTGCGAGCTGGCGGCGCAGCTCGGCTTCGATGCGCGGGCGCGCCTTCTCGAACGGCTCGGGCGCGGGCCGTCGCACATCGATCAACTGGATGATGTGCAGACCGAAGTCGGTCTCGACGATGTCCGAGATTTGCCCCTTCTGCAGCGCGAAGACGGCGTCCTCGAAGGGTTTGACCATTGCCCCGCGCCCAAACCAGTCCAAATCGCCCCCTTTGGCTGCAGAACCCGGGTCTTGCGAGCGGGCACGCGCCAGCTCGGCAAAGCGGCTCGGGTCGCGGCGCAGCTCGGCCAGCAGTTGCTGCGCCTCAGCGCGCACCCGCGTCTTGTCCGCCTCCGACGCCTTGGGGTCGAGCTGCAGCAGGATGTGCGCGGCGCGCCGTTGCTCGGCGCGCGTGGTATCGGCCACATTTTGCTGGTAATAGGCGCGCAGATCGTCTTCGGTGACGGCAACGCGCGCGGCCACCGCTTCCAGATCAAGCACCACGTACTCGATGCGCGCCTGCTCGGGGGTGCGAAAGTCGTCGGCGTGCTGTTGATAAAACGCCTGTAGCTCGTCATCCGTCACACGCACGGCGGCTGCAAAATCTGCCGGCCGGAACGTCGCCAGCGCCACCTCGCGCCGCTCGAAAAAGGCCTGCGCCGCCCAGTCGGCCAGCGCCCTGGGCATGAAGGCGCTGTCGCGCACGATGCGGGTGACGCTGTCGCGCGCGAGCTCGGCGCGCACGCTGGCCTCGAACTGCTCGGCCGTCAGGCCTTGCGACCGCAACAGGTCTTGGTAGCGCTGCACGTCCAGGCTGCCGTCGGGCTTGCGCAGTTGCGCGATGGTGGGGTCGCGCAACAATTCGGCCGCCAGCCGGCGATCGGTGGTCACCAGCCGCATGTCCTGCGCCGCGCGGGCCAGCACGCGCTCATCGAGCAAGCGCTGCAGCGTCGCACGTCGGCTGTCGTCGCCCTCCAACAAGGCGCGATCCAGCCCCGGCATGGCGGCACTGAGCCGCTCGACTTCGCGCCGGTGGGCTGCGTCCCATTCGGTGCGGGTGATGCGCTCGCTGCCGACGCGCGCCACGGGTTCGGAGGCGTCCCGAAAACGGGTGTACCCCTCGATGCCGAAGAAGACGAACGAAGGGATGATCAACAACATGAGCAGCGCCATCAGCACTTTCATGTTGTTGCGGAAAACGTCGAACATGGCCTGCGCTCGGGGGTTGGGTGGTGGGTGCTGACGGGTTCGAACCGCCGACATTCGCCTTGTAAGGGCGACGCTCTACCAACTGAGCTAAGCACCCGTTGCATCGCGGGCCGGTCACTGCACACCGGCCGCGGCAGCAGTCATCCGTTCACGGCGTCCTTGAGCGCCTTGCCCGGACGGAATTTCGGCATTTTAGCCGCAGCGATCTCGACCGTCTCGCCCGTCTTCGGATTGCGCCCCTTGCGCGCAGCGCGTTCGTCCACCACGAACGAGCCAAATCCAACCAGGGTCACGTCGCCGCCCTGGGCCAGCGCCGTCGTGACGGCAGAGGTGAAGGCATCCAACGCCCGCGCGGCTTGCTGGCGCGTCAGGTCAGCTTTTTCGGCGATGTGGTCGATCAGTTGTGCTTTGTTCATGCGGGGTTGCTCCTGCAGACGGCGCGGACCGTGGCGCCGCAAAAAGCCGCGTATTCTACCCACGGCACGCGCATCGAGCGCACGCATCAAACGCCACTGCGCAATGCCTCCTCGATGGCCCGCCCGACATCCTGCGTGCGGGCGCTGCCACCGATGTCCGGGGTGCGCGGCCCACCGCTGCCCGGGTCGAGCACCGCCTCGATGGCGCGCACGATGGCATCGTGTGCGTCGCGGTAGCCCAGAAAATCCAGCATCAGCGCGCCGGACCAAATCTGGCCGATCGGGTTGGCGATGCCGCGGCCCGCGATGTCGGGTGCCGAGCCGTGCACGGGCTCGAACAGCGAGGGGAAGCGCCGCTCGGGGTTCAGGTTGGCCGACGGGGCAATGCCGATGGTGCCGGTACACGCCGGCCCCAAATCGCTGAGGATGTCGCCGAACAGGTTGCTCGCCACCACCACGTCGAAATGCTCAGGCCGCTGCACGAAGTGCGCCGTCAGGATGTCGATGTGAAACTGATCGACCGTCACGTCCGGGTACTCCGCCGCGATCGCGCGTACCCGCTCGTCCCAGTACGGCATGGTGATGGCGATGCCGTTGGACTTGGTGGCGCTGGTCAGGCGTTTGCGCGGGCGGCGGCGCGCTTGCTCGAACGCGTAGCGCAGCACACGGTCGACGCCGTGGCGGGTCATGACCGTCTCTTGCAACACGATCTCACGTTCGGTGCCCTCGAACATGCGCCCACCAATGCTGGAGTATTCGCCCTCGGTGTTTTCGCGCACGATCAACATGTCGATCTCACCCGGCGCGCGCGCACTGCCGTCGCGCCGCACCAGGGGTGACCGTATGCCCGGCATCAGCCGCGCTGGGCGCAGGTTGACGTACTGGTCGAAGGTGCGCCGAAACTGCAGCAGCGAGCCCCATAGCGATACGTGGTCCGGGATCTTTTCGGGCCAGCCGACGGCGCCGAAGAAGATCGCGTCGTGTCCGCCGATGCGCTCCTGCCAATCGTTGGGCAGCATCTGTCCGTGGCGCTCGTAGTAGGGCCAACAGGCAAAGTCGAAGTGATCGAACACCAGCGCGATGCCGAAGCGCTCGGCCGCGGCCTGCAGCACGCGCAGCCCTTCGGGCATGACTTCGACGCCAATGCCGTCTCCGGCGATGACGGCGATGCGATGGGGTGCAGACATGGGCATGGGCCCCTCCAGATCGAACGCTCAGGATCCCCGGCTGGCGCGCACCACCAGTGCGACGCCGGCAGCGGTCAGCGCCGTGCCGATCAGCGTGGTCAGCGTGACCGGCTCACCAAACAACAGCCAGGCCAAAGCCGCAGTGCACGGTGGCACCAGGTACATCAAGCTGGAGACGGACGCCGCCGCGCCGCGCTGGATCAGCAGGTACAGCAGCGAGCTGCCCCCCAACGTCAGCCCCAGCACCGACCACGCCATGGCACCGACAGACTCGGCATTCCAGCGCATCGGCTCGGCCTCGGCCCACGCCAGCGGCAGCGTGACCAGCAGTGCCGCCGCCAGCTGCACCGTATTGGCGGTGCGCACGTCGCAGGGCGCCAAAAAGCGCTTTTGATACAACGTGCCGCTGGTGATCGCGAGCAACGCGCCAATGGCGTACGCCAGATTTTCCGCGTTGGCGGTATCACCGGGCGACCCAGCCCCCAGCTTGTGCCACACCACCAGCACCAGCCCCACGAAGCCCAGCGTCAGTCCCAACCAGTGCCGCCCCGAGACGCGCCCGCCGGTGCCGGCCAACCACAACGCCGTCAGCACCGGCTGCAGACCCACGATCAGAGCCGATAGACCCGCCCCCATGCCCGCCTTGACCGCCGCCCATACGCCGCCCAAATAGCCCGCGTGCATCAGCACCCCAGTCACGGCCAGATGCCCCCACTGGACCAAGCCGCGCGGCCACGCCACCCGCGCCAGCGCGATCCAGACGCCAAAACATGCGATCGACAAGGCATACCGCCAGGCCAGAAACGTCATTGGCGGCGCATGCGGCATGCCGTAGCGCGCCACGATGAAGCCCGTGCTCCAAATGAGCACGAACACCGCCGGCATGGCGCGGATCCAGGGGGAGTCGGCGGCGGTCATGGTCAGCCGGGGCGCGGGGCTTCAGCGGGTACGGGCCCGGATCTCGGGAATGGCTTTGCTCAGGTAGTACACCATCGACCATACGGTCAGCACGGCCGCGGCCCAGATCAGCACCGTCCCCCACCAGCGCGTGTCCACCCCCAGCACCACGCCGTCATAGAGCAGAAACGGGATGGCCACCATCTGCGTGGCCGTCTTGGCCTTGCCCACCATGTGCACCGCCACGCTGCGCACCGCGCCGATTTGCGCCATCCATTCGCGCAGGGCCGAGATGGCGATTTCGCGCCCGATGATGATGAGCGCCACGAACACGTGCACGCGCCCCAGATGCACCAGCTCGAGCACACAGGCACAGACCAAAAACTTGTCCGCCACCGGGTCCAGAAAGGCGCCGAACGCCGACGTTTGGTTGAGCCGCCGCGCCAAGTAACCGTCGGCCCAGTCGGTCAGGGCAAACACGATGAACAGCCCCGTGGCCAGCAGGTTCTGCGTCACGGGCAACAGCCCCGGCCAGTGAAACACCGCCACGATGAGCGGAATGGCCGCGATGCGCGCCCAGGTCAGCAGGGTGGGCAGGTTGAAAAACATGGACTCGGATTATGCGGGTTTATCCGTGCAGTGCGCGGTAGATGGTCTGCGCCAGCTCCAGCGAAATGCCTTCGACGCTGGCCAGGTCCTCGACACTGGCCGCGGCCACCCCGCGCACGCCGCCAAAGCGCGCCAGCAGCCGCGCGCGCCGCTTGGGGCCGACGCCCGGAATATCCTCCAGCCGGCTGCCGCCGGTGCGCGTGCGGGCCCGGCGCGCGCGCATACCGGTGATCGCGAACCGGTGCGCTTCGTCCCGAATCTGGGCCACCAGCATCAGTGCCGCCGAATCGGGGGGGAGCGTGATTTTGTCGCGCCCATCGGCGAAAACGAGTTCCTCCCGCCCCACCTTGCGTCCCTCGCCCTTTTCCACGCCAACCAGGCGCGCCGGGTCCAGCCCCAGCGCCACGAACACCTCGCGCGCCACGCCCACCTGGCCCACGCCCCCATCGATGAGCACGATATCGGGCAGCCGCGCCTCGCCGCGCACGCGCGCTGGCTCGGCGCCCAATGCGCCATCGCCGCCGGTATCCGCCAACGCGGCGGCCAACTTGCCGTAGCGGCGCTGCAGCACCTGGCGCATGGCCGCGTAGTCGTCACCCGGGGTGATGCCCTCGATCGCGTAGCGCCGGTACTGCGCGGGCTGCATCTGATGCCCCTCGAACACCACGCACGACGCCATGGTCGCCTCGCCCGCGGTGTGCGAGATGTCGAAGCACTCGATGCGCAGCGCGGCCAGCGCTTCGGGCGGGTCGGTGGGCAGCCCCAGCGCCTCGGCCAGCGCACGCGTGCGCGCCTGCTGCGACCCCTCCTCGGCCAGCAGCCGGGCCAATTGCAAGTCGGCGTTTTGCTGCGCCATCTCCAGCCACTGCCGGCGCTGCTCGCGCGGGTGCCACACCCCGCGCACGCGCACGCCGCTTTGCTCCGACAGCGCGGCCAGCAGCGCCTCGTCCACCGGCGCACCCAACACCAGCACGGGGGGAGGCGGCACCTGTGTGTAGTGCTGGGCGATGAAGGCTTCCAGCACCCGCTGCTCCACCGATGCGCACTGCTCCGGGTCGGCCAGCGCCGCGCCATCCTCCACGTGGGTGGGAAACGACGGCCGATCGCCCAAGTGGCGGCCGCCGCGTACCATGGCCAGGTTGACGCAGGCGCGCCCGCCCTGCACCCGCACCGCCAGGATGTCCACATCCTGGTCGTCGTAACTTTCCATCGCCTGCTGGTGCAGCACCCGCGACAGCGCCGTGATCTGGTTGCGCACCTCGGCCGCCTGCTCGAATGCCAGCCGCTCGGCGTGCGCGAACATGCGCGCCTCCAACTCGGCCAGCACCGCCTGACTCTCACCGTTGAGGAAGGCGCTGGCCGCGCGCACGTCGGCGGCGTACTCGGCCGGACTGATCAAACCCACGCACGGGCCGCTGCAGCGTTTGATCTGGTACAGCAGGCACGGCCGTGTGCGGTGCGCAAACACCGTGTCCTCACAAGTGCGCAGCCGAAAGACCTTCTGCAGCAGCGCGATGGTTTCCTTCACCGCCCAAGCGCTCGGGTAGGGGCCGAAGTACTGGTGCCGTCGATCCACCGCCCCCCGGTAGTACGACATGCGCGGATAATGGTCAGGGTTGGGCACTCCCGGCACTCGTCCCGCCTGCGGCGCCTCCGGCACCCAGGTGCTCGCGCTCAGCCGCAGATAGGGGTAGCTCTTGTCGTCGCGAAACAGAATGTTGTAGCGCGGCTGCTGCGTCTTGATGAGGTTGTTTTCCAGCAGCAGCGCCTCGGCCTCGGAGCGCACCACCGTGGTCTCCAGACGCGCGATCTGGCTGACCATATGCCCGATGCGGGTGCCGTCGTGCGTTTTCTGAAAATAACTGCTGACCCGCTTTTTCAGGTCCCGCGCCTTGCCCACGTACAGTAGGTTTCCCGCCGCGTCGTAGTAGCGGTAAACCCCAGGCAGCGACGGCAACGCCGCCACTGCCCGCAACAATGCATCCGAATGCTGCCCTGACATGTCCGATCTCGATGCTGACACCGCCGCCGATTGTGCGCTCACCTGGGACGTGTTTTGCCACGTCATCGACAACTGGGGCGACGTCGGCGTGTGCTGGCGCCTGTGCCGCCAACTCGCCGCTGCGGGCCAGCGCGTGCGCCTGTGGATCGACGACGCCTGCGCCCTGGACTGGATGGCACCCGGCGCGCGCACGGGTGGCGTGGCGGGCGTGACCGTGCACGAATGGCCGGCGGCGCACACCGCGAGCCAACCACCCGCCGCACCACCGGGCGTACCGCCAGGCGACGTGCTGATCGAGGCCTTTGGCTGCCACGTACCCGACGAATGGGTCGCGGCCCTGCTGCCCCCGCTGGCCCGCGATGGCCAACCCAGCGTCTGGCTCAACCTGGAATACTTGAGCGCCGAGCCGTGGGTCGCGCGCAGCCATGGACTGCCCTCGCCCGTTTGTCATGGCTTGCTGGCGGGCCGAACCAAGTGGTTTTTCTTCCCCGGTTTCACACCCGTCACGGGCGGGCTGCTGCGCGAGGCCGACCTGATGGCGCGCCAACGGGCGTTCGACGCGGCGGCCTGGCGCGCCCACACCTGCCGCCAGAGCAGCGCCCCCTGCGGGCCGTGGGTCAGCTTGTTTTGCTACGAGCCAGCCGCCCTGCCGCGGCTGGTGGCACAGCCAGCGCTGACACACGCACAGTGGCTGGTGGCCGCGGGCCGCAGCGCCGCGGCGTGGCAGGCGTTGGCCCCTGCGCTGCCTGCGGGGGCGCGAATGCGCGTGCTGGAGAGCGTGCCACAACCGGCGTTCGATGAGCGCCTGTGGGCCTGCGACCTGAATTTGGTGCGCGGTGAAGATTCGCTCGTGCGGGCGCTGTGGGCGGGCCAGCCCTTTTTGTGGCAACTCTACCCCCAGGACGACGGCGCCCACCACGCCAAGCTGGACGCTTTTCTGGACTGGCTGGACGCGCCCGACGACTGGCGCGCCTGGATGCGCGTGTGGAACGGCGTGCCCGGCGTTGAACCGCCGCCGTTGACCACCGGCACCCTGCGGCGCTGGCGCGACGCGGTGCACACCGCCCGCACGCGCTTGCTGGCTCAAGACGACTTGTTGACCCGGCTGCTGGCCTTCGTGCGGGCCAAGCGCAAAACGGGCGGCGCCCCAACCGTCACCTCGGCGGGGTAAAATGTTCGGTTTGTTCGACGAACTCCCGCCAAAGCTACCATGAAACTCGCTCAAGAAATCCGCGCCGGCAACGTCATCATGCACGGCAAGGACCCGATGATCGTCCTCAAGACCGAATACCAGCGCGGCGGCCGCGGTGCCGCCACCGTGCGCATGAAGCTCAAGGCGCTGCTCAACAACAGCGGCACCGAAGTCGTCTTCAAGGCCGACGACAAGATCGACAACATCATCCTCGACAAGAAGGAATGCACCTACTCCTACTTCGCCGACCCGATGTACGTCTGGATGGACAGCGAGTACAACCAGTACGAAGTCGAGGCCGAGAACATGGGCGACGCCCTCAACTACCTCGAAGACGGCATGACCGCCGAGGTCGTGTTCTACGAGGGCAAGGCCATCTCGATCGAGCTGCCCACTTCCGTCGTGCGCGAGGTCACCTGGACCGAGCCGGCCGTCAAGGGCGACACCTCAGGCAAGGTGCTCAAGCCGGCCAAGATTGCCACCGGTTTCGAGGTCATGGTGCCGATCTTCGTCGAGCAGGGCGACAAAATCGAAATCGATACCCGCACCGGCGAATACCGCAAGCGCGTCTGATGGTGCACGACCCCGAGCACGACCTGCAGACGCAGCGGCTGGCCGACGCGGCCGTCGAGATGCACCTGCTGTCCGACGAGGGCAGCCGACCCGCACCCGACGCCTATCGGCTGGCCTTTGTCGACCCCGAATTCCTGCTACGACGCGAAACGCGCGGCATCCGCTTTCAGCTCGAGCTGCTCAAGCCCGACCTCGCGCAGACCGAGGCGGGCATCGACAACACCATCGTCGTCTTCGGCAGCGCCCGCTTTCGCGAGCCGGCCCAGGCCGAGGCCATGTGGGCCGAGGCACAAGCCAGCGGCGATGCGGTGGCCGTGCGAAGGGCGGCGGCGATTCGCCGTAACGCGCGCTACTACGACGAAGCCCGGCGCTTCGCGCAATTGGTGGCTGCCTATAGCCAGTCTTGCCCCGACGCCGCGAAGCTCTATATCGTGACCGGTGGCGGCCCTGGCATCATGGAAGCGGCCAACCGCGGCGCGCACGACCTGGGCGCACCCAACGTGGGACTGAACATCCTGCTACCGCACGAGCAGGAGCCCAACCCCTACATCAGCCCGCACCTGCGCTTCAAGTTTCACTACTTCGCGCTGCGCAAGATGCATTTCATGATGCGCGCCAAGGCGCTGGTCGCCTTCCCCGGCGGCTTTGGCACCCTGGACGAACTGTTCGAGGTGCTCACGCTCGTGCAGACGCACAAGGCCAAGCCGGTGCCGGTCTTCCTGTACGGCAGCGATTACTGGAAGCGGGTGATCGACTTCGAGGTGATGGTCGACGAGGGCGTCATCTCGCCCGAGGACCTCGAGCTCTTTACTTACGTGGACACCCCGGAAGCGGCGTGGAACGGCATCCGTGCCTTCTACGACCTGCCCACCGCCTGCGTACCTGACGCCAGCGCTTAGCGCTCGTGACGGCGCTCGGGCACCGCGTCGCGCGGCACCGGCGCGCGCGACGCCAGCCGCAAGTGCAGTGCGGCCTGCGCCATCAGATTGGCCGACACGGGCGCGGTCACAAACACGAACAGCGTGATCAACAGCTCGGCGATGCCGGGCCGCCCATGCACCAGCGAAACCAGCATCGACGCCAGCAGCACGCCCCCCACGCCCAGGGTCGAGGCCTTGGTCGGGGCGTGCAGCCGCATGTAAAAGTCGGGAAAGCGCACCAGTCCAATCGAGCCCACGAGCAAAAAGAACGAGGCCACCAGGATCAGCACCCCAGCTAGGTGTTCCAGCCAAACGGTCATGTCGCTCCCCTTCACTCGATCACGTCACCACGGGTCACGTAGCGCGCCAGCGCCACCGTGGAGACGAAGCCCATCATCGCGACGATCAACGCCGCCTCGAACAGCAGCGGCGTGTCGTAGCGCATCCCCAGCAGGATGACCAGCGCCACCATCCCCATGTACAGCGTGTCGAGCGCCAGGATGCGATCGAGCCGCTCGGGCCCACGCAGCAGACGCCAGCCACACAGCAGCACCGAGACCGCCACCGTCACCGCGCCCACGTCCAGCGCCCATGCCAACAGCGCACTGCTCATCCCCGACCTCCTCGTCCCGATGCACCATGCGCATCGTCATCGACCCCGAATATCCGCAGCAGGGGCGCCTCGTAGCGCGCCTTCATGTCCGCCACCATCGCGGCGGCATGGTCGCAGTTGAGTGCGTGCACGCGGATCTCGCCCCGCTCCTCGTCGACCACCGCCGATACGGTGCCCGGCGTCATCGTGATGATGCTGGCAAACAAAGCGTTCACGCTCGGGTGGGTGCTGGCCAGTGGCACGCGCAGCCACGCTGGCTGCACGCGCTGCAGGGGGCCCAGCGTCAACCGGGCCACCGTCACATTGGCCACCACGATGTCCCACAACACCACGAAGAACAATCGCACGGCGCCGGGCCAGTGGATGCAACTGGCCGCACCCAAAAACGGGGCCAACAGTCGCGGCAGCCCCCAACCCAGCAGCACCGCCGTCAATAGGTGCACGAGCGCCACGCTGTGCGACAACGCCAGCCAGGTCGCCGCCAGCAACAGCGACAGCACGGGATGGGGAAACCAGACGCGCCAGCGGGGCGTCCCGTCGGCGGGGTGGAAAGGCGCGCGCGGGGTCGGCGTGGTCATGGGCGGTCCTCCTGCGCGGCACCGGTCGGCGCCGCGTCGTTCGGCAGCACGCGGCGGCCGTCGTACGGCCGCGTCGTCGGCACGTCCGCGCCACCTTGGCGCTGCAGCACGGTGGCCGCGTAATGATCCTTGTCGGTCAACTGCTGGGCCAGCGCATCGGTATAGGCCTTGATGGGACTTGCCGCGAGTGCCATCGCCACCGTCAGCCCCATGAAAATCCACGGTGCAGCCAGCAACCGCGCGCTACTGCCCGCCGCAGTGACGCTGCCGTCATCGGGCTGCACGTGCCAGAACATCACCACCCCTGCCCGCGCCAAGCCCAGCAGGGTCATAAACCCCACGCCCAGCACCACGGCCCACACCCACGGCTGCACGGGCAAATCCGCCGTGCTCTGCAGCAGCATCAGCTTGCCCAAAAAACCGGGCAGCGGCGGCAGACCGGCCGCCGACGCAGCACCAAACAGCATCATCACTCCCAGCAGCACGGGCTCGCGCACGGCAGGGGCGGGCTGCAGGCGGTCGTGCATCGTCCCGCGCTGGGCGGCCACCAGCTCGGTGAACAAGAACAAACCCGCGATCACCACAGTGCTGTGCAGCGTGTAGTACAGCGCCGCGGACAGCGTGGCCGGCGTAAACAGCGCCACCCCGGTGAGGATCGTGCCCACGGAAGACACGGTCAGGTACGCCACCATGCGTGCCAGGGTGTGCGCCGCCAACGCCCCCAGCACGCCCAGCACACTGGTCAGCAGCGCCGCCGGCAACAGCCACGACTGCGCCGTCAACGACGCCGCCCCGGCGTCGACCCCGAAAATCACCCAGTGCACGCGCACGATGCTGTACACCCCGACCTTGGTCATGAGGGCAAACAGCGCCGCCACCGGCGCGCTGGCCGCGGCGTAGGTGCCCGGCAACCAAAAGTACAGCGGCACGAGCGCGGCCTTGAGCCCGAACACCACCAGCAGAATCAGCGCTGCCGACTGTGCCAGCCGCAGCGCATCGCCCTCCAGGCGCGCGACCTGCAGCGCCGCATCGGCCATGTTGAGCGTGCCGGTGACCGAGTAAAACATCGCCAACCCAATGAGGAACAGCGCCGATGCCGTCAGGTTGAGCACCACGTAGTGCACGCCCATGCGCAGGCGCTCGCGCCCCAGGCCGTGCAGCATCAGCACGTAGGACGCGATCAGCAGCACCTCGAAAAAGACGAACAAGTTGAACAAGTCGCCGGTCAGGAAGGCGCCGTTGAGCCCCATGAGCTGGAAGTGAAACACCGCGTGGAAATGTCGCCCGCGCACGTCCCAGCCGCCGCAGGCATACCACAGCACGGGCACGGCCACCGCTTGCGTCAGCAGCACCATCAGGGCCGACAGTCGATCCAACACCAGCACGATGCCGAACGGCGCGGGCCACTCGCCCAGCTCGTAGACCATCAGCTCGCCGCTGGCCGCGCGCGCCACCAGCCCCACGGCCATGGCCAGGCCCAACGCGGCCGACGCCAGGCTGAGCGCGCGCCGCCAGCGCACGCGCGCGCCGCCGTGCGGTCCACCTTGGGCCGACAGGCCATCGTGGTCGCCCAGCAACAACAAGGCCACCGCCGTCAACGACGGCAGCAGCACCGACAGCACGGGCGCATGCGTCCCCCAGAATGCCAGCAGGGCCTGCATCAACCCGCCCCCCCATCACGGCCCGCCGCGCCACCGCGGCCGCCCGGCTCGGCGCCATCGACGTGATCGCTGCGCGCCTCGTGCGCGCTGCGCAGGGCCAGCTCGACGACGAACCCCGTGGTGGCAAAGCCGATCACGATCGCCGTCAACACCAGAGCCTGCGGCAGCGGATCGGCCACTGGCTCGTTGCCGATCAGGATGGGATGGGCATCGGTCCACAGCCGCCCCATGACGAAAATGAAGACGTTGACCGCGTAGCCGAGCAGCGACAGGCCCAGCACGACGGGGAAGGTGCGCCCGCGCAACAGCAGGTACACGCCACACGCGGTCACCATGCCAATGCCGGTGGCGACGAGAAATTCCATGCTCATGAGCGTTGCTCCTGGTGTCCGTCGGCCGACTGGGGCCCGTCGACGCTCGCCGCCCCGAGGACGGAGATCGTCAACAACGTGGCGCCCACCACGGTCGCATACACCCCCAGGTCGAACAGCGCGGCTGATGCCAGCGGCAGCTCACCCAGCAGCGGAACATAGGGGTGCCCATGCGCACTGGTCAGGAATGGCCGACCAAAAACGAAGGCCCCCGCCCCCGTCAACCCCGCGATGGCAAGCCCCGATCCGATCCAGCGCACGTAACGCCGTCCGCCCTGGGCACGCAACAGCGCTTCGGCGGGACCTTGCCCCATCGCCATGTATTGCAGCACGATGGCCACCGCCGTCACCAGGCCCGCGATGAAGCCCCCGCCCGGCATGTTGTGGCCACGCATGAAGATGTAGAGCGCCACCACCAAGGCCACCGGCAACACCACCGACGCCGCCACCCGCAACAGCAAGGGATGCTGCGCAAACGTCCAGCGCCGCCCCTGTTCGTCGACCGGCGGGCGGTGCACGCGCATGCCCTCCATCAGTGCCAGCACGCCGATGGCCGCGATGGCCAGCACGGTGATCTCGCCAAAGGTGTCGTAGCCGCGGAAATCGACCAGGATCACGTTGACCACGTTGCTGCCACCGCCCTTGGGCAGCGACTGCTCCAAAAAGTACCAGGCGATGGAGGCGTGATCGCGCGTGAGCATCACCCAGGCGATCCAGGCGATACCAGCGCCCGCAGCCAGCGCCAGTGCCGCGTCGCGCAGCCGGCGGTTGGCCGACGACTCGCGCGGCGTGTACTGGGGCAGCAGCGCCAGCCCAATGAGCAACAGCACGGTCGACACCAGCTCCACCGACAGCTGCGTCAACGCCAGATCGGGCGCCGACAGGCTGACGAAGGTCAGCGACGTCACCAACCCCACGACCCCCACCAGCACCACGGCCAGGAAGCGCTGGTGGTGGGTCAGCACCAAGGCGATACATGTCGCCGCGAGCAACAGCCACACCACCACGGCCAGCACGTTGGCATCCAACGGCGTGCGCCCACCCGTGCCGATGGGCTGCCCCACCAATGGCGCGGCCGCCACCACGATGGCCGCCCCCAACAACCACACCAGGTAGCGCTGCAGCGAGCCGTTTTCCAGCGCCACCGTCAGGCGTCCAGCGACACCGAACAGCGCGTCCACGGCCGACTCGAACAGCGCACGCCCCGTCCAGCGGCCAAACCAGTCTTCCGACACGATGCGGTGCAGGCGCCGCCCCCGCACCAGCGCCGCGTACAGCGCCACCCCACCGACGAGCGCCAGCGCGCTCATCAGCAGCGGTACATTGAACCCGTGCCACAAAGACAGGTGATACGCTGGCAACGCGCCCCCCACCATGGCGCGGGCGGCGACATCGACGAGCGGCCCGGCCACCAGCGCCGGCAGCACCCCCACCAGCAGGCACAGCAGCACCAGCAGCGCCACGGGCAGCTTCATGCCCAGCGGCGGCTCGTGCGGGTGGGCGTTGGGCACTTCGCCCAGCGGGCCGTTGAAGAAGGTATCGTGCACCAGCCGCAGCGAATACGCCACGCTGAACGCCCCGGCCAGCGTCACCACCACGGGCAGCAGCGCGCCCCACGGCGATGTCGCCGCCGTCACGGCCTCGGCAAAAAACATTTCTTTCGACAAAAAGCCATTCGTCAGCGGCACCCCCGCCATGGCGGCGGCGGCCACCAGCGCCAGCGCCCCCGTCCACGGCATGAAGGCCCACAGGCCCCCGAGCTGACGCATATCGCGCGAGTGCGTCTCGTGGTCCACGATGCCCGCCACCATGAACAGCGAGGCTTTGAACGTTGCATGGTTGAGCACGTGAAACACCGCCGCCACCGCCGCCAGCGGCGAGCCCAGCCCCACCAGACACGTCACCAGCCCCAGGTGGCTGACCGTCGAATACGCCAGCAGCCCCTTGAGATCATGCTTGAACAGGGCGATGAAGGCCGCAAACAGCAGCGTCACCGCCCCCACCGTGGTCACGATCGCCTCGAACCAGCCCGACCCCGCCAGCACCGGGTGCAGCCGCATCAGCAAAAAAACGCCTGCCTTGACCATGGTGGCCGAGTGCAGGTACGCCGACACCGGTGTGGGCGCCGCCATCGCGTCGGGCAGCCAGAAGTGGAACGGAAACTGCGCGCTCTTGGTGAACGCGCCCAGCAAAATCAACAGCAGCGCCGGCAGGAACAGTGGATCGGCCTGGATCTCCGCCGCGCGCCCCGTCATCTCGCTGATCTCGAAGGTGCCCGCGATCAGCCCAAGCAGCACAAAGCCACCCAGCATCGCCAGCCCACCGCCACCCGTGACGGCCAGCGCCTGGCGCGCACCGCTGCGCGCATCGGGCCGATGGCTCCAGTAGCCCACCAGCAAAAAGGACGACACACTGGTCAGCTCCCAGAACACGACCAGCACCAGCAGGTTGTCCGACAGCACCACGCCCAGCATGGCGGCCATGAACAGCATCAGCAGCGCGTAGAACTTGGCCGCCGAGTCCTGTGGCGACAGGTAGTAACTGGCGTACAGGATGATCAGCAGGCCGATGGCCGTGATCAGCCCGGCGAACATCAACGACAGCCCGTCCAGCCGCAGGCTCAGGTGCAGGCCGATCTCGGGCACCCAAGGGAAAAATGCCCGCTCCCCCACCCCGCTCCAGGCGGCCGGGGCCTGCAGCAGCAGCAACACCAGACTGCCGACGGTGACGGCGGCGGCGGCCAGCGCCGCGGCACGACGCGAGCGCCCGCCGAGCACCCCCGTCAGCGCAGTCCCCAACAGCAGGGGCAAAAAAACGATCAACAGCAGAGTCATCGCATGGACTCAAGGCACGGGCGGGCACCCCCGAAGGGCGACCACCGCAGGATGAATGACGCCCCGGATTGTAGGCAAGTGCGCCAGCCCCCCGGCACGCCAGGTCACGCGCGCGGCGCGGGCGGCTGGTTCACCGGCGTCAGCGCCCGCCCTTCTGTCAGATACGCAATCAGATTGTCCACCGCCAGATCGACCATGGCGCGTCGCGTGCGCAGCGTGGCGCTGGCGATGTGGGGCGTGAGCACCACGTTGGGCACCGAAAGCAACCCCGGGTGCACCGTCGGCTCGCCCTCGAACACGTCCAGCCCCGCGGCGGCGATGCGGCGCTCGCGCAGCGCCTCGGCCAGCGCCGCATCATCCACGATGCCGCCGCGCGCCAGGTTGACCAGCACGGCGCTGGGCTTCATGCGCGCCAGCTCCGCCGCACCGATGGTGTGGTGACTCTGCGGTGTATAGGGCAGCACCAGCACCAAGTGGTCCGACTCGCGCAGCAGCGTGTCCTTGTCCACCCAGGTGGCGCGGCACGCCCCCTCCACCGCTGCATCCAGCCGGTGCCGGTTGTGGTAGAGCACGCGCATGCCAAAGCCGTGCGCGCCCCGGCGCGCGATCGCCTGCCCGATGCGGCCCATGCCCAAAATGCCTAGCGTCGTGCCGTGTACCTCGGCGCCGACGAAAAAATCGTATGACCAGCGCGTCCACTGCCCGGCGCGCAAAAAGCGCTCGCTCTCGGTAACGCGCCGCGCCGCGGCCAGCAGCAGCGCAAAGCCAAAGTCGGCCGTGGTCTCGGTCAGCACGCCTGGCGTGTTGGTGCCCACCACACCGTGCGCATCCATCGCCTCGACGTCGAAGTTGTTATAGCCCACCGTCATGTTGGCCGCGATGCGCAGCGCGGGGCAGGCGCGCAGCAGCGCGTCATCGACGCGCTGGGTGCCCGTCAGCAGCACACCGGCCTTGCCCTGCAGGCGACGGATCAACGCCTCGCGCGGCCACTCTTCGTCCGTGGGGTTGTCCTCGACGTCGAAGTGCTGGCGCAGGCGCTCGACGGCCTCGGGAAAGACCGCCCGCGCCACCAATACTGCGGGTCGGCCGCCGCTTGCCGATGCGCACGGATGTCCGTCCATCGCACTTACTCCACCCAGGTCACGAAGCGCTCGATCGGCTCGCGCGGGGTGACAAACCGGTTGACCAGCGCGTCCGGGTCGGCATAGCCGAGCGACATCCCGCACACCAGCATCTCGTGCTCGCTGGCGCCGATGTGCGGCAGGATGATGCGGGCATAGGCATTCCAGGCCGCCTGCGGGCAGGTATCCAGCCCGTGCGCGCGCGCGGCGATCATCAGGTTTTGCAAAAACATGCCCGTGTCCACGAGCGAGCCGCGTCCCATCACGGTGTCGATCGTCACCATCAGCCCCACCGGCGCGTCGAAGAAGCGAAAGTTGCGCTGGTGCTGCGCGTGCATCTTGTCCTTGTCGCCCTTGCCGATGCCCAGCAGCCCGTACAGCCCCCAGCCGTTTTCGCGGCGGCGGTCGATGTAGGGGCTAACCCACTGGCTGGGGTAGTAGTCATAGGCCTCCTGATAGTCGGCCGCCAGCGCCGGGTTGGCACGGATCGCATCGTGCGCGGCGCACACCTGCTCGACCAGCGTGTCGCGCGCACGGCCCTGCAGCACATAGACCTTCCACGGCTGGGTGTTGGTGCCCGATGGCGCGCGCGCCGCCACTTGCAGCAGCCGCTCGATCAGCGGCCGCGGCACCGGCCGCGGCAAAAAGGCGCGCACCGAACGCCGCCCGACGATGGCCGCCTCCACCTGCGCGGGGTCGATGGCGCGCGCCGCCGCACGCAGCGGATCGAGCTCCAGCCGCGGCAGCGCGATTTCTGGTTCGCCTTGGGCGACCCCCGACGCAGCGGGTACTGAAGCGTTCATTGCAATTCCTCCAAAACGCGACGCAGCGCGGCGGGCAGCGCCGGCACTGGACGCCGGCTGACGCGATCCACGTACACGTGCACGAAGTGCCCCCGCGCGGCGCAGGTGTCGGCGCCCGTGGCAAAGATGCCGACCTCGTAACGCACACTGGATCGGCCGATGTGCGCCACGCGCAGCCCCGCCTCCACGGGCTGCGGAAACGCCAGCGACGCAAAGTAGTGACACTGCGTCTCGACCACCAGCCCGATCACGTCCCCCACATGGATGTCTAGCGCCCCGCGGCCGATCAAGTAACCGTTGACCGCCGTGTCGAACCAACTGTAGTACACCACGTTGTTGACGTGGCCGTAAATGTCGTTGTCCGCCCAGCGCGTGCCAATGGGCACCCAGGCGCGGTAATGGGATCGGGGCAAAGGCTGGGGCCGTTCAGTGGCAGTGCTGCCATGCGTCACGGGGAATACTCCTGTTGTCGACGGGTCTCGCCCGATTCTGCCATCGCCCGCCAGCGCCGCCAGTACGCGAGTGCGACACGGTAGGTGTTGCACTGCACGCGCACCGTGGTGGCGATGTCGTGCCCGTAGCCGCCCGCCATGACCATCGCCAGCGGCAATCGGCGCTGCCACGCCCACTCGAACACGCGCCGGTCGCGCGCCTCCATACCGTCGTCGGTCAGCTTCAGGCGGCCCAGCCGATCGCCCTCGTGCGGATCGGCCCCCGCCAGGTACAACACCGCGTCTGCGGCGAAGCGCCGCTCCAGCTCGCCCAGTGCCCACTCCAGCGCTTCCAAATACTCGGCATCGCCGCAGCCGTCGGGCAGTTCGACATCACAGTCACTGGGCTCCTTGCGAAACGGAAAATTGCGCGCCCCGTGCAGCGACAGCGTGAAGACCGACGGGTCGTCGCGGAAGATGCGCGCCGTGCCGTTGCCCTGATGCACATCCAGGTCGATGATGGCCACACGCAGCGGCCGCGCACGCTGGGCTGCGCCCCGCCGCGCCCACTCCGCCTGCAACAGGCGGGCCGCCACCGCCACGTCGTTGAAGACGCAAAACCCACTGCCCTTGTCTGGATAGGCATGGTGGGTGCCGCCCGCGATATTGGCCGCCACTCCCTCGCCCGCCAGCGCGACGCGAAACGCCTGCACCGTCGCCCCCACAGAACGGCGTGCGCGCTCGACCATCGCCGGGCTCCACGGAAATCCGATCTCGCGCTGCTGCGCCGCGCTCAGCGCGCCGTGCACGACGGCATCGACGTACGCAGGCGTGTGCGCCAGCGCCAGCTCGCCGTCACTGGCCGGCTCGGCCAGCCGCAGCCGGATGTCCGGCTCGCGGGCCAACACGTCGCGCAGCAGCGCGTACTTGGCCATCGGAAAGCGGTGACCCGCGGGCAGCGGCAACACGAACTGCGTGGCATAAAACACCTGCATGACGCCAAGTGTGCCAGGAAGATCCGCCGGCATCCGCCCGCGGGGAGATGGCTGCCAGTGCGCGCCCGGCGTGTGGAATACTCACGACAGCGTACCGTTGCGCAAACTCTCCCCAACCCCATGAAAGCCAGTATTTGGTTCGCGCTCGGCGCGGCAGTCCTGTTCGGTTTGAGCACGCCATTCGCCAAACTATTACTGGGGTCGGTGTCGCCAGTTTTGCTGGGTGGGCTGCTTTACCTGGGCAGCGGTATTGGCTTGATGGCCGCGCGGCTGTGGCGTGACCAAGGCTGGCATACCACCGGAATGCGACCGGACGATTGGCCGTGGCTGGCAGGCGCGATCTTGTTTGGAGGTGTGTTGGGTCCCGTAGCCCTGATGCTAGGCCTGCAGCACACAGCCGCGGCCACGGCCTCTTTGCTGCTCAATCTTGAAACGGTGCTCACTGCCGTTTTGGCCTGGGTGATCTTCAAGGAAAATGCCGATCGACGGGTGGTGGCGGGCATGATGGCCATCGTGGCAGGCGGCTTGATTCTGTCGTGGCCAGCCCAAGGGGCGGCAGAGACCGGAATGAACTGGAGCGCGGGGCTGATCGTGCTGGCCTGCCTGTGTTGGGCCATCGACAACAACCTCACGCGCAAGGTATCCGCATCCGATGCGTTGTTCATCGCGGGCAGCAAGGGGCTTGTGGCCGGTTGTGTGAACGTCACTGCGGCCATGGCCCTGGGTACGCTTTGGCCCACGCTACCCGGCGTGCTGGCTGCGATGGTGGTGGGGCTGTTGGGCTATGGCATCAGCCTGGTGTTGTTTGTGCTTGCGCTCAGAGGCCTGGGTACCGCCCGCGCCGGTGCGTATTTCTCCGTGGCACCGTTCATTGGCGCTTTGGTGTCATTGTGGTGGTTGGGCGAATCGGTTGGACCCGGGTTCTGGGTAGCGTGCGGGTTGATGGTTTTGGGCATCTGGCTGCACCTGACCGAGCGACACGAACACGAACACACACATGAGCCACTAGAACACAGCCATGCCCATGTCCACGACGAGCACCACCAGCATGAACATGCCTTTGCCTGGGATGGGCGAGAGCCCCATGTGCATGTGCATCGGCACCAGGCCATCACGCACCGACATCCGCATTTTCCGGACATTCATCATCGACACAAGCACTAGCCTCACACAGGGGGATTGCCAAGGTGCCTGCAATGCGTGATAATCAACGCATGCTGCAGCGCAGCAAAAGCAGTCACCCACTTTCGGAGGAAACCATGCTGACCCCAGAACAACTGGCGGCCGCCCACAAGGCCAACATCGACATGCTCTTCGGGCTGACCCGCAAGGCGTTCGAGGGGGTCGAAAAGCTGGTCGAACTCAACCTGCAAGCCACCCGTGCCGCGCTGCGCGACTCCGCCGATCAGACGCAGGCCCTGCTGTCGGCCAAAGATGCACAAGAACTGCTGCAGCGCCAGGCCGCGCTACTGCAGCCGTTGGCCGAAAAAGCCATCGCCTACAGCCGCCAGCTGTATGACATCGCCGCCAGCACCAGCAGTGCCTTCACCGAACTGGCCGAGCACAACGCCGCCGACGTGCAGCACAAGGCGCAGGCGGTGATGGACAACATCGCCAAGAATGCCCCGGCTGGCACCGAAGCCGCCGTCGAGGCCATGCGCAACGCGGTCAACGCCGCCACCTCGGCCATGGAAACCATCCAGCAAGCCGTGCGGCAGGCCAACGAGCTGGCGGCCCAGCAGTTTCACCAGGCCGCCGAGCAGGCCCAGCAACACCTGCACGCGAACACCACGGCGGCCGCCCCCGCCAAGGCACCGGCGCGCCCGCGCCGCAGCAGCAGCGCGGGCTGACGCCCGGGGCCATTGTCACGAGTTGTCTCCTCGGGTCTCTTCGAAATCGGATTCAGGGACCCTTCAAGCCCCGCCGCTGGCGGGGCTTTTTTTCGCCACGTCCGCAGCCGGCGGTGCCTGAGGGTGGTCCACCAGCGAGCGCACCCGTTCGTACAGCCCCGGCAGATCGCGGTGAATCGTCCTCCAGACGATTTCAAAGTCCACCTTGAAATAGCCGTGCGCAACGGCGTTGCGCATTTGGTAAGCAAACGACAACGGCAGCTCCGGGTGGGCAGCCGCAAATTCGGGATAGTATGTCAGGATCTTGTTGCTGGCCTCGCCGATGATCTCGACATTTCGAATCACCGCGTCTTGAACCAGATCATGGTTCAGAAATTCGGCCTCGTCGATGTCTCGGGTATAGCGGTCGATGCGCTCGATGGCCTGCGCGATGTGCCCTAGATAGTCCACCAGGCGTTGCCGATCGCGGTTCATACCGGGCGAGCCTGTGCCAGCACCGAAGCCCGGAAGTGGTCGGGCAGTGCGTTGGGCGTCAGCACATCGACAGGCACTCCCAGAAGCGTGCTGAGTTCGTGACGGATGGCTCCGATGTCGAAAAGGGTGGTCTCCGGCGTGGGATCAATCAGGATGTCCAAGTCGCTGCCGTCGGTGTCCTCGCCACGCAGGACGGAACCAAACACCCGAGCGTTGCAGGCGCGGTGCGACTCGACCACTTGCCGAATGGCCGCACGGTTCAAGACCAAGGCTTCCGAAGGCCTCATACGCTCGTCTCCACAATGAGCCCATGGTAGACCAACCTAGCAGGGAGCGCAACAACCGCGCCCGGATTGACGGCGAGATGACATCATGGGTGCCGCCGCAATGGCAGAAACGCCCGCGAAACGGGTGACGTTTTACGCCCGGCCCGAGGGCAGCGGCTGGCGCAGCGCGACGAGCCGCTCGCGCAGCGCGGGCAAGGCGGCCTGCATGGCCGCGCGTCCAGCCGCAATGCTGCGCTGGCGCGCCGCAAAGTCGGCACTGCCCACCCCGTCGAGTGCTGGGCGCACCACGACGTCGGCGCGCGCCAGCACATGCCGGTTGATGGTCTGCCCCATGATGGTGAAGGTTTGCAGCAGCACCCGCACCGGATCGGTCTGCACCAGCGGCTCGGCAGGGCTGGAGATGTCCACCGCCAACACCAGCTCGGCGCCCATCTCGCGCGCCTGCTCCACCGGTACCGGCGCCACCAGGCCGCCATCGACATAGGTGCGACCAGCGATGGCCACAGGCGAAAACACCCCCGGCACCGCACTCGAGGCGCGCACCGCCAAGCCCGTGTCGCCGCGCCGAAACAGCACCGGGTGGCCCGTCGCTAGGTCGGTGGCCAAAATGCCCAGCGGCAGCGGCATCGCCTCGATCAGCCGCCCCTGCACCATGCGGTTGACGTAGCGCGCCAGCGCCTCGCCGCGCAGCAGCCCGCGGTTGAAAATCGGCACTGTCCAATCGGCGATGGTCGCCTCCTCCATCTCCAGCGCTGCACGCTCCAGCGCCGCACCGCCCAAGCCATGCGCATACAGCGCCGCCACTAGGCTGCCCGCCGACGTGCCCACCACCAAGTCGGGGCGGATGCCCTCGCGCTCGAGCACCTGGATCACCCCCACGTGGGCAAACCCCCGTGCCGCGCCCCCGCCCAGCGCCAACCCGATGCGCGGCGGCCGCAGGGGCGGCTCGAGCGGTGGCGCCGGAACAGCAGGTGGCGACGGAGGGGGCGGTGTTGCGCAGCCGCCTAACATCCAGGCCGCCAGTGCCGCAGCGCTCCCTGCCAGCCACTGCCGCCGAGATGGCATCGGTAAAAAAGTTTGCTTTTCTCTCTCCATAACGATAATGATTCTTGTTTGTGGTATTATCCCTCTCGTCATCGCACCGGCTGCATCGATCGCCGTGGCCGATGCACTGTCAGACCCTCATCGCCACAAGGAGCTCTACCCATGTCGAACCGTCCTTCACCGCTGCGTCGCCGCTTCGTACAAGGCACGCTGGCCGCCCTGACACTGGCCACCCCGCTGCTCATGCCCGTGATCGCCGCGGCGCAGGACAAGGTGCTGCACCTGTACTCGGCGCGCCACTACCCCGGTGACGAAGTCATCTACGACACCTTCACCCGCACCACGGGCATCGCCATCAAGCGTGTCGACAGCGACGACGCCGGCATTGTCGCGCGGCTGCGTGCTGAAGGCGCCGCCTCCCCTGCCGACGTGGTGCTGCTGGTCGATGCCGCGCGCATGGCCGCCGCCGACGCGCAGGGGCTGTTCCGCCCCATCCGGTCGGCCAAGCTCGACGCGGCCATCCCGCCCGAGCTGCGTGCCGCGCGCACACCCGAAGGCGTAACCTGGACCGGCTTTTCGACGCGGGCGCGCGTCATTGTCTACGACCCGCTGCGCGTCAAGGCCGAAGACGTCGCCACTTACGAGCAACTCGCCGACCCCAAGCTCAAAGGCCTGCTGTGCACACGCAGCGGCTCGCACCCGTACAACCTGTCGCTGTTTGCCACCGTCATCGAGCGCTTGGGGGATGAAAAAGGCCAAGCCTGGCTCAACGGGTTGGTCGCCAACATGGCGCGCCCGCCCAAAGGGGGCGACACCGACCAGATCCGCGCCGTGGCCAGCGGCGAGTGCGGTGTGGCGCTGACCAACAGCTATTATCTGGCGCGGCTGGTCAAATCCGACAAGCCCGAAGACCGCACGGTGATCGAGCGCGTGCGCGTGGTCTTCCCCAACCAGGCCACCACGGGCACGCACATCAATATCGCCGGCGCCGCCGTGGCGCGCCACACCAAGAACCTGGACGCCGCGGTGCAGTTCATGGAATTTTTGGCCAGCCCGTTTGCACAAGACTACTTCGCCAACGGCAACAACGAGTACCCGGCGGCGCGCGGCGTCAAGATCGACAACCCCGCGCTCAAGGCCATCGGCGGCGACGCTTTCAAGCGCGAGACCATTCCGCTCGCGGTCGTGGCCAAAAATCTGACCAAGGTGCAGCAAATGCTCGACCGCGCCGGCTACAAGTGATGCACGTGTGCCGCTCCCATACAGAGCGGCCGCGCACCGACTCCTGGTAGAGTGCACCCCATGGTGCTTGACGCGCCCACCGCTGGTGGGCGCTTTTTTCGCCTATGATTGACGTTTACGTCAACGTCAATTCAACACAGGAGATCGGCCATGGAAATCGCGGGCAAGGTATTTGTGGTCACGGGCGGCGCGTCGGGCCTGGGCGAAGGCACGGCACGCCGACTGGCAGCCGCCGGCGGCCGCGTCGTCATCGCCGACCTGCAAGACGAGCGCGGGCAGGCGGTGGCGCGCGAGATTGGCGGCAGCTATGTGCGTTGCGACGTCAGCCAAGAGGCCGACGCCCAAGCCGTCATCGACCAGGCGGTCGCACTGGGCAAGCTGGGCGGGCTCGTCAATTCCGCCGGCATCGCCCCGGCGGAAAAAACGGTCGGTAAAAACGGCCCGCACCCGCTGGCGCTGTTCAACAAGGTCATCCAGGTCAACCTGGTGGGCACGTTCAACATGATCCGGCTTGCCGCGCACGCCATGAGTGCCAACGAACCCGAGCCCACCGGTGAGCGCGGTGTCATCGTCTCCACCGCGTCGGTGGCCGCGTTCGAAGGGCAAATCGGCCAAGCGGCCTATGCCGCGTCCAAGGGTGGTGTGGTCGGCATGACGCTGCCGATTGCGCGCGACCTCGCCAAACTCGGCATCCGCCACATGACGATCGCACCGGGCATCTTTGGTACACCGATGCTGTTTGGCATGCCGCAAGCAGTGCAAGACGCGCTGGCGGCCATGGTGCCCTTCCCGTCACGCTTGGGGCGTCCCGACGATTACGCCAAGCTGGTGCAGCACATCATCGAAAACGATATGCTCAATGGCGAGGTGATCCGCCTCGACGGCGCGATTCGCTTGCAGCCGCGCTAAAGGAGAGGCCCTCGTCCCCGGGGAGCGCTACACTGGCGGCTGTCCGCGCGTCTACACGGCTGACCCGCAACCATGGCCACCCCGACTCCACAAGAAATCGCCCGCGAGGCCGTCAAGCTACTGGCGGCGCGTCGGCTGCCGCCCACGCCCGACAATTTTCAGAGCGCCTACCATGAGGTCGCGGGCACCCGGCCGCTGCAGCCGTTTCCGCTGCTGCAATTGCGCCAGATCGGCCAAGCGTTGCCGGAGCGCACCCCGGCTCAAGTGCGCTTCAAGGCGCTGTTCAACAAGGCCGTCTCGCGCCACAGTTGGGAAGACCTGGAAAAACTGCTGACGCAGCACCTGGCCAGCGCGGCGGCTGCCCCACCACCCGTCGGTAGCACCCGCGAGGAACGCGATAACGCCCCACCCGCTGCGCCCACCGCGCCAGCCGCTTCGGCAGACGCTGCGCCGCCCATCGCGCCCGAGATCGCCGAGCAGACGGCGCGCATCATCGACATCGCCCAGCCGCTGGTGGCGGCTGACGACGCCCGGCTGCAGCAACTGGGCAGCGAACTGGTGCAGTACCTGCGCCTGCCCGATCACCACACACCGACCCTGCGGCGCCTGCTGGCCGATTACGCATGGCGACTGTCGTTTGGGGTTGAAGAGCAATTGGGCGTACGCGAGGGGCTGTTGGCGCTGCTGCGCCAAGTGCTCGAACAGCTCGATGCGCTCAGCCCCGACAACCCATGGCTACGCCAGCAGTTGCAAGCGCTGGTGCAAGCCGTGCAGCCGCCGCTGTCGCAACGCCGGCTGGAGGACCTGCACAGCCGGCTCAAGGACATCGCCGCCAAGCAAGTGCAGGCGCGTGAGCAGACGCTGCAAGCCCAGGAGCTGATGCGCCAGACGCTGGCCACCTTTCTGGAGCGGCTGGCGCAGACGGCCGACGCCACCAGCCAGTACCACAGCAAATTCGAAGCCTGCGCGCAGCGCCTGGAGCAAGCGACCAGCCTGGCCGACATGGCGCCGGTGGTGCAAGAAGCCATCCAGACCGCGCGCGCCTTCGCCACCGACACCCAGCGCGTGGCCGACGAGCTGATCGACTTGCGCGACCGCGCCAACCGCGCCGAAGCCGAAGTCCAACGGCTGCAGCGGGAGCTGGATCAGATGGCCGAGCTCGTCACGCACGACCTGCTGACTGGCGTACTCAACCGCAAGGGGCTGGAATCCGCCATCGACCGCGAAAGCCGGCGTGCCGAGCGCCAGGGAACGCACTTGTGCCTGGCGTTGCTGGACGTCGACAACTTCAAACGCCTCAATGACACCCTGGGCCATCTGGCCGGTGACGCGGCGCTCAAGCACCTGGCCGACGTCAGCCGCCGCAGCCTGCGGCCGCAAGACACCATCGGGCGCTACGGCGGCGAGGAGTTCATCATCATCCTGCCCGACACCGAGCCGACCGAGGCGGCCGAGGTCGTGCGCCGCCTGCAGCGTGACCTGAGCACGCACCTGTTTTTGCAAGGCGAGCAGCACGTGCTCATTACCTTCAGCGCTGGCGTGACCGAGCTGCGCGCGGACGAACCCGTGGCCGATGCCATCGCCCGCGCCGATGCTGCCATGTACCGTGCCAAGCGCGCCGGTAAAAACCGGGTCGAGATTGGCTAACATTTCGGCTCATTCCGCAGCTCAGCGCGTCGGGTCGGCCCCCCAAACACTTTCTGCCATCATGATGAATCGTCGTGGGATACTGCGGGGCGCGCTGGCCAGTGCGGCCGTGCTGGCCGCTGGCGGCGGCACCGGGTGCGCGGCGCGTGAGCTGCTACGGGTGGCCTACCACCCTTGGCCCGGTTATGCGCCGCTGGAGCTGGCCCGCAGCCTGGATTGGTGGGAAGAGGCTGCCGTGCAGGCACTGCGCACCGGCGCGGCGTCGGCATCGCTGCAAGCGCTGCGTGAAGGGCGCGTCGCGGCGGCCGCGCTCACGCTCGACGAAGTGATCGGCGCCCGCCACCAAGGACTGCCGCTGCGGGTCATGGGGATACTCGACATCTCGCTGGGGGCCGACCAAGTGCTGGCCCGCCCCAGCCATGCCGACCCTGCGCAGTGGCGCGGCGCGCGCCTGGGACACGAAAACAACGCCGTGGGCGAACTGATGGCCGTGGCGTGGCTGCAGGCCGCGGGGCTGCAAGCCAGCGACGTGCAGATGGTGCACGTCCCGTTCGACCGGCACGAGGCCGCTTGGCACCAACACGAGGTCGACCTGCTCGTGACCTTCGAGCCCACCGCAGGCCGCCTGCGCCATCGCGGGGCCGTGCCCATCTTCGACAGTGCGCAACTGCCCGCGCCCTGGGCTATCGTGGACGTGCTGGCGGTCCATGCGCGTTTTGCCACGGGTCGGCACACCCCCCAGTGGCGCGCACTGCTGGCCAGCGTGTGGGCGGCCCAGCGGCACCTCAACGAACTGCCGGAGGACAGCCGCTACCGACTCGCGCCCTGGCTAGACGTGCCGCGCGACGAGGTCTTCGCGCTTTTTGCCGGCCTGCGACTGACCGGCTGGCGCGACAACCGCGACTGGCTGGTGGGCGATGAAGCGCGCCTGCCCGCCGTGGCCGACGCGCTGCGCGACCTGATGCGCCGCAATGGATTGCTGTCGGGCACCGAAGTCGACACCCCCCTGGTGTGGCCCGATACCATCGGAACCGAAGCCCCGACATGAGCCCCCTGCGCCCTCCCCCCAATGCGGGTAGCGCCGCCCTGACGCGGCGCAGCTGGCTGCTGGGCGGGCTGGCACTGGCCGCCAGTGCCGCGCGCGCGGCGCATCCCCCGCGCCAGACGGTACGGTTGGGGATTCTGATCTACCGCCCGCTGGACGTCGAACAGCGCACCTGGCGACCACTGCTGCAAGCCCTCGACGAGCGACTCGCTCCGCTGACCGTCGAGGCCCAACTGCTGCCGTACGACGAACTCGACACCCATATCTCGGCACGGCGCGTCGATCTCGTCATCACCAACCCGGCGCACGCGGTCATGTTGGCGGTGCGCGAGGGGGCCAGTACCCCCATGGCCACGCTGGTACGCCGCCGTCGCGGCATCGAGACGACCGCCTTTGGTGGGGTGGTGCTGGTGGCCAGCCACAGCCGGCTACAGCATTGACGCGATCTGCGCGGCCACCGCGTGGCGGCGGTGCACAAGGAATCGCTGGGCGGACTGCACCTGCAGCGCTTCGAACTGCACCGCCGTGGCGTGCGCGACAGCGAGATCGACTGGGTCTACACCGGCATGCCACACGACCGTGCCGTGCGCGCCGTCCTCGACGACCAAGCGGACGCCGCCTTCGTGCGTGACGGCGTGTGGGAAGCACTGCTGGCCAGCGGCGCCATCCCCCCGAACCGCCTGCGGGTGTTGCAACGGCAAGACCTGCCGGGCTACCCCGTGGCGGTGAGCACCCCGCTGTACCCCGAATGGGCGGTGCTGGCGCTGCCGCACGTGGACACCGAGTGGCGGGGTTTGATCACGCAAGCCCTGTTGGCCCTGCGCGGCGACGCCCGGCTGGCCGGCGGTGAGATCGCGGGCTTTACACCGGCGCTGACCTATGCCCCGATCGAGCGCCTGCTGCGCGAGCTGCGCGCCGAACCTTTCGGCACCCCGCGCTTGACGTGGCAAGAAAACCTGCGTCTCAACGCGCCGGGCTGGGCGGCCGCCGCTGGGGGCATCGTGGCGCTGGGCGCACTCGCAGGCTGGATGGCCCACCAGCGCCAACGCCTGCAAGGCTTGCTGCGCGACAAGGCAACCCTGCTGGACGAGTTGGCGGTCGTGGCCAAGACGTTCGACAGCGCGCAGGGCGTGCTCATCACGGACGCTAGCGGGCGCGTCATACGCGTCAACCGGGCGTTCACCGCCATCACCGGCTACACCGAGGCCGAAGCGCAGGGCCGCAAGCCCGGCGAGCTGCTCGGCTCGGGCCGCCACGGGGCAGACTTTTACCGCGCCATGTGGGAGGCACTGCAGCGCGACGGCCACTGGGAGGGCGAAATCTGGAACCGCCGCAAGAACGGCGAGATTTACCCCGAATGGCTGACCATCAGCGCGGTCACCGACGCGGTCGGGAAAGTCCGGCACTACGTGGCCATCTTCAGCGACATTGGCTGGCGTGTACAGGCCGAGGCACAGATCCAACAACTCGCCTTCTATGACGCGCTCACCGGCCTGGCCAACCGCCGCCTGGCGCTGGATCGGCTGCAACAAGCCATCCTAACCGCGCGGCGCGACGGGCGCTGGGGCGCAGTGCTGTTCGTCGATTTGGATCATTTCAAGGCCATCAACGACGTGCACGGCCACGATGCAGGCGATGCCGTGCTGCGCGCGGTGGCCCAGCGGTTGCGCGCCGCGCTGCGCGAGCAAGACACCCCGGCGCGCTTAGGGGGAGACGAATTTTTGGTGCTGCTGCCCGCCGCACACCCCAGCCGGGCCAGCGCTGCCGACGCGGCGCGCACCGTGGCCGACAAAATCGTTATCGGTGTGACCGCACCACCGGAATTGCCTGGGCAAGCCCAGTCGACCCGATTGACGTGCAGCGTGGGCATCGCGCTCTTTGGTGACGACGATGCCCAGGCGGAAGACGCGGCAGCCGTGCTGCGCGCCGCCGACTTGGCCATGTACAGCGTCAAGCAAGGGGGGCGCAACGGCGTGGCCTTCTTCGACCCCGAGATGGAGGCCGCCATGCGCGAGCGCCAGCAGCGGCTGGACGCGCTGCGCGATGCCATCGACACGGGGAGGCTGTGCCTGTACCTGCAACCCCAGGTCGATGCCAAGGGGCGCATCGTCGGCGCCGAAGCACTGGTGCGCTGGCCGCAGGCGGATGGCAGCTTCATCCCCCCCAGCGAGTTCATCCCGCTGGCCGAGGAAAGCGGCCTGATCGTACCGCTGGGGCAACGGGTGCTGGCGCAAGCCCTGGCGCTGCTGGCGCGCTGGCGCGACGACCCGGCGCTGTCGCGCCTGCGGCTGGCCATCAACATCAGCGCGCGCCAGTTTGCGCAGCCCGACTTCGCCAACGGGCTGCTGCATGCGCTGCGGCAGGCCGGTATATCGCCCCAGCGGCTGGAAGTGGAAATCACCGAATCGGTTTTGTTGGGCGACATCGAAGAGGCACGACGGGTGCTGCAGACACTGGACCGGCACGGCCTGTCGCTGGCGATCGACGACTTTGGCACCGGCTATTCCTCGCTGGCCTACCTGGCCGAGCTGCCGTTCGACGTCATCAAGATCGACCAGCGCTTCGTGGCCCGGCTACAACAACACGACCGCCACTTCGAAGCCATCGTGACCACCATCATCGCGCTCGGGCGCCGCTTGGGGATGACCGTGCTGGCCGAAGGCGTGGAAACGCCCGAGCAGGCCCAGTACCTGCTCGAGCACGGTTGTCACCAATTGCAGGGCTATCTGTACGGGCGGCCCATGCCCGTCGAGGCGTTCGAGGCACTGGTGCGCGAGCGCCCCGGCGCGAGCCATGACGGCGGCAACGACAGCGGCACGCGATAATCCCGGCCTGTGGCCATCCCGAGCGAATTTTTGCAGACGCTGCTGGCGCGCGTGGACCTCGTCGAGGTCGTCGGGCGCTATGTGCCGCTGCGCAAGGGGGGCGCCAATTTCGTCGGGCTGTGCCCCTTCCACGCCGAAAAGTCGCCCTCCTTCACCGTCAGCCCCAGTAAGCAGTTCTATCACTGCTTTGGCTGCGGCGCGCACGGCAACGCGATCGACTTCCTGATGGCGCACACGGGCGCCTCGTTCCCCGAAGCGGTGCGCGACTTGGCGCAGCAAACAGGGCTGACCGTGCCCGATGACGAGCGCTCGCCGCAGGAGCGCGCGCGCGCCGCAGCGCAGCGCCAGCGACAAGCCACACTGACCGAAGTGCTCGCACTGGCGGCACGCGCCTATCGAGCGCAGCTCAAAACGTCGCCGCGCGCCATCGACTACCTCAAACGCCGCGGCCTGACCGGGCAGGTGGCCAAGCGCTTCGGGCTGGGCTATGCGCCGCCGGGCTGGCGCTTTTTGTCCACCGTCTTTGCCGACTACCAGGACGAGCGGTTGGTGGAAGCCGGGCTGGTCATCACCAGCGACGACACCGGCGTGGCCGACGCCCCAGGCCAGCGCCGCTATGACCGCTTTCGCGACCGCATCGTCTTTCCGATCCGCAACGTCAAAGGCGAAGTGATCGGCTTTGGTGGCCGCGTGATCGACGCGGGTGAGCCCAAATACCTCAACAGCCCCGAGACACCCGTGTTTCACAAGGGCGAAGAACTCTACGGCCTGTTCGAGGCCCGCAGCGCCATCCGCCAAGCCGGGTGCGTGCTGGTGACTGAGGGCTACATGGACGTGGTGGCGCTGGCACAGTGGGGGTTCGAGCACGCGGTGGCGACGCTGGGCACCGCGTGCACGCCGGAGCACGTGGGCAAGCTGTTTCGCTTCAGCGACACGGTGGTGTTCGCCTTCGACGGCGACGCGGCCGGCCGACGCGCGGCACGACGCGCGCTGGAAGCCGCCCTGCCGCTGGCCACCGATACGCGCAGCGTACGCTTTCTGTTTCTGCCGCCAGAACATGACCCGGACAGCTTCGTGCGCGAGCGCGGCGCCGACGCCTTTGCCGCAGCGGTGCGCGACGCGACGCCGCTGAGCCGCTTTTTGCTGGAGGTGGCCGCCACCGATTGCGACCTGGACACGCCGGAGGGTCGGGCACGCTTGAGCGCGCAAGCGCAGCCGCTGTGGAGCGCCATGCCCGACGGTGCACTCAAGCGCCAATTGCTGCAGGAACTGGCCGACGCCATTGGACTCGAGGCGCGCGAGCTGGCGCAACTATGGGCGGCGCCCGGCCGGCACGGCGCGGTGGCCACCCGCGCACAGGCGCCCGAGCGGGCGGCGCCGCCGCGCCGCCCGCTGCCGCCGACGGGCGCCGCTCCCACCCAGCCCCGCTCTACCCCCCGTGCGCGCCGCACCGTGCGCGGACTGCTGGGCCGCGCCGACCGGGTGGCGCGCATCGTGCTGGGCACACCGCAAGCGTGGGATTGGCTGACCGCCGACGACCACGCGCTGCTGGCCGCCGAACCGCCTCCCCACGGGCCGCTGTTCGCCTGGCTGGAGCGCCAGTGGCTGGAACATGGCCCTCAGCCCTGGGCCGCACTGCGCGAAGCACTGCGGGGAGAGCCGTTCGAGGCGCTGGCGGTGGCGCTGCACGACAGCGGACCGTGGCTGGAGCGCTTCGACGCCCCATCGGGCGATGGCGCGGCGGCGGATGCCGCCCCCGCAGACGAGGAGATCCGGCACGAGCTGCGTGAACTGCTGCGCCGCATCCGCATCGAAGCGCTCATGCGGCTGGAGACCGAGCTGATCGCCCGCGCCGCGACCGACCCGCAAGCGCTGGCTCGCTACCGCGAGGTGAACGCCGAACGTCGTTTGCTACAGAAAGACGACACTCTGCTATAATGAGAGGTTTCGCAAGCGCGACAGCAGCACCTCCGGACAGGGCCAGCCGACAGCCCGACCCGTCGATGGCAGGCACCCCGTGCACCGCCACCCATGTCGACCGGTCAGTCGGTCACGCGGGCCGCTCCCCCGCTGGCCAGGACGCCCACGGCGCGTCCGCCCCCGCAAGGACTGCACACCAAATGTTCGCCCACCCCTCTTGCGAAGCCGACGGGCCAACCCCACATGGGCATGGCTCCGCGGAGCCGTTTTCTCGTGTCTTTTTCTTCTCCGTCAGGCCCGCCCCCACGCCGGGCAGAAAGCGTTTGCCGTGAGTACCCGTTCCAAAAAAACCCAGAACACCGCCGAAGCCGTCAACGCCGAGGTCGCCGCGGTGGCCACCCCTGCGGCCTCGCCCGCACCCAAACCCACCAAGCGCACCCCGAAGGCCGCCAAGCCGGTCCCCGCTGCCACTGCCGTCGAGAGCGACGACACCGCGCCCCTGGCCGCCGAGGAGGCCGCCCCCGCCAAGGCCACGGGCAGCAAGTCCCGATCCGGTGCGGCCAAAGCCAGTACCACCAAAGCCCGCGCGGCCAAAGGTGGCGCCGCGCGTGGCCGCAAGCCCGCCGCAGCCAAGGCTGAGGACGACGTCTTCGACGACGCTGACCTGACCGACGACCTCGACGACGAGCTGATCGACGACGAGGTCGAGGCCGTGGCCGACGACCCAACCGGCAGCGCGGCCGAAGCAGCCGAGAAGGCCAAGCCGCTGCGCATGAAACTCAGCAAGGCCAAAGAGCGCGCCTTGATGAAGGAGTTCGGCCTGGACGACACCGTTCTGACCGAAGAAGAGGCCAAGCTGCGGCGCGAAAAGCTCAAGCAGCTCATCAAGCTGGGCAAGACGCGCGGCTACTTGACGCACGCCGAGATCAATGACCACCTGCCCGACAAACTGGTCGAGCAAGAGACGCTGGAGGTCGTGGTCTCGCTGCTCAACGACATGGGTGTGGCCGTCTATGACCAGACGCCCGACGCCGAAACCCTGCTGCTGACCGGCGCCCCCACCGCCGTCACCACCGAAGAAGAGGCCGAGGAAGAAGCCGAAGCCGCGCTGTCCACCGTGGACAGCGAATTTGGCCGCACCACCGACCCCGTGCGCATGTACATGCGCGAAATGGGCACGGTAGAGCTGCTCACGCGCGAGGGCGAGATCGAGATCGCCAAGCGCATCGAGCGCGGTTTGCACGAGATGATGGAAGCCATTTCGGAGTCGCCTGCCATCATCCACGACATCCTGGTCATGGCCGACGAAATCCGCGAGGGCAAGACCATCATCTCGGCGGTGGTGGACGGTTTTACCGACGCCGACGAAGCCGACGACTACGTCGCCGAGGAAGATTTCGACGACTACGAGGACGACGATGATGGCAAGGGCGGCTCCAAGGCGCTGACGCGCAAGATGGAGGAGCTCAAGCGCGAGGCGCTACAGCGCTTCGACGCCATCCGCGCGCAGTTCGACGAGCTGCGCGAAGTCTACGAGGCCGAGGGCTGGGGCACGCCGCGCTACCGAGCGGTGCAGGCGCGCATCACCGAGACCTTGATGACGATCCGCTTCACCGCCAAGGCGATCGAGACGCTGTGCGACAAAGTACGCCAGCAGGTCGAGACCGTGCGTCGCATCGAGCGCGAGCTGCGCCGCATCATCGTGGACAAGTGCGGCATGCCGCAAGAGAAGTTCATCGCCGAGTTTCCGCCCAACCTGCTCAACCTGCAGTGGGTGGAACGCCAAGCCGCGGCCAACAAGCCGTGGAGCGCGGTGCTGGGGCGCAACATCCCCGCCATCCAGGAGTTGCAGCAAAAACTCATCGACCTGCAAACGCAAGTCGTGGTGCCGCTGGAGCAGCTCAAGGCGATCCACAAGCGCATGAACGAAGGCGAAGCCATGTCGCGCGACGCCAAGCGCGAGATGATCGAGGCCAACCTGCGGCTGGTAATCTCGATTGCCAAGAAGTACACCAACCGCGGCCTGCAGTTCCTGGACCTAATCCAGGAGGGCAACATCGGCCTGATGAAGGCGGTGGACAAGTTCGAGTACCGGCGCGGCTACAAGTTTTCCACTTATGCCACTTGGTGGATCCGGCAGGCCATTACGCGCTCGATCGCGGATCAGGCGCGCACCATCCGTATCCCGGTGCACATGATCGAGACCATCAATAAGATGAACCGCATCTCGCGCCAGCACCTGCAGGAGTTTGGCGTGGAGCCCGACGCCTCGATCCTGGCGGAAAAAATGGGGATGCCGGAGGACAAGATCCGCAAAATCATGAAGATCGCCAAGGAGCCGATCTCGATGGAGACCCCCATCGGCGACGACGACGACAGCCACCTGGGCGACTTCATCGAGGACACAAGCAACGTGGCACCGGTCGATGCCGCCATGCAGGCTGGCTTGCGCGAGGTGGTCAAGGAAATCCTGGACACCCTAACCCCGCGCGAGGCCAAGGTGCTGCGCATGCGCTACGGCATCGAAATGTCCACCGACCACACGTTGGAGGAGGTGGGCAAGCAGTTCGACGTCACGCGCGAGCGCATCCGCCAGATCGAGGCCAAGGCGATCCGCAAGCTCAAGCATCCCAGCCGCTCGGAGAAGCTGCGCAGCTTCCTCGATAACCCGTGACGTCCGAGGGGCCATCGCCCCTTGGCGGACGGCCGTTGGGCAGCGGATCCAGCGCTCAGCGGACCCGAAAGCGCGCTGGAAACAACATCTGGCTGTCGGCCGGATTCTCGGTGTCCCGCTTGATCAAGCCCATGCCGTGCGCCGCGAACAGCATCCGCAGCTCCTTGAGCGTGCATCGGGGTAGAGCCAGCGGTTGCCGATCTTAACGGTATTGCTGCCACCGCAGCGGGCACGGTAGCGGCGGTGCACACCGGATGTTCCGGCACGCGCTCTAGGCCCCAGCCCGACCAACCCGACACGCGAGATCGAGGGTGCGGTCGAATGCACACCCGCACCGTCTGCGGGCATGGTGGGCTTCACGACGTCAGCCATAGCGCAAACAAGGTAATACCAGGAAACGCGGCCAAGATCGCCGTACGCACCAGGTCGCTGACAACGAACGGCAGCACCCCGCGGTAGGTGTGTTGGATCGGCACATCGCGCGCCAAGTTGTTGATGACGAACAGGTTCATGCCCACAGGCGGCGTGATCAGGCCCACTTCGACCATGATCAACACCAGAATGCCGAACCAGATGGCCGTCTCTTCGGGCGTCAAGCCGAAATCCAGACCCATGATCATCGGAAAAAAGATCGGGATGGTCAGCAGGATCATGGACAGCGAGTCCATGACACAGCCCAGCAACAGGTAGATCACGAGCACCGCCGCCAGCACCACCCACGGGCTAAGGCCCTGGCCGATGACCCATTGCGCCAGCTCCTGCGGCAGTTGCGACAGCGCCAAAAACGTGTTGTACAGGCCGGCACCGAGCACGATCATGAAGATCATGCCCGTGGCCACCGCGGTGCCATAAATGGCTTCGCGCAGGGTGCGGGCGTTGAGGCCACCGGCCAGCCAGGCCGCCAACCCTGTTCCGAAGGCCCCGACGGCCGCCCCCTCGGTGGGGGTGAAGATGCCGCTGTAGATACCCCCCACCACGGCCAAAAAAATCACGATCACCGGCCACGTTTGGACGAGTGCCTTCCAGCGTTCGGCCATGGGCGCGGGCGCCATGCGCCCGGCGCTGCTCGGCCGAGCCCGCACGTACAGCGAGATGACGATGAGGTAGCCCACGGCCGCCAGCACGCCAGGGATGAAGGCGGCCAGGAACAGCTTGGCGATGTTCTGTTCGGTCAAGATCGCGTAGATGACGAGCACCACGGAGGGGGGAATCAAGATGCCGAGCGTGCCGCCGGCAGCCAGACAGCCCGTGGACAGCGCCCCCGAGTAACCGGCGCGGCGCAGCTCGGGCAAGGCCACCTGCCCCATGGTGGCGGCCGTGGCCAGCGACGAGCCACAGATGGCGCCGAAACCCGCACAGGCACCGACGGCCGCCATGGCCACGCCACCGCGCCAGTGGCCAATCCAGGCTTCGGCCGCCTTGAACAGCGCGCGCGACAGGCCGCCCAGTGCCGCGAACTGCCCCATCAGCAAAAACAGCGGCACGACCGAAAGGTTGTAGTTCGAAAACGTGGTGAACGTGACCTGCTTGAGCTGATTGAGCAGGGGCGCCGGCGTGCCGTAGATGAGCACCGCCCCGCCAATCCCACAGAGGGCCATGGCCAGCCCGATGGGCACGCGAATGAAAATGAGCGCCAACAAGACCGGAAACGACCATGCGGCCAGTTCGATCCCCGTCATGTCAATGCGCTCCCGCGGATGCCACCGGCCAACCCTGCGGGTAGCGCGCCAGCCCCAGATCGATCGCTACCTTGGCCGCGTAGGCCAGGCAGCCAATGGCAGCACCGACCACACACGCGGCATACGCCCACCAAACGGGCAGCTGCAGGATGAAGGTGGTCTCGAGGTATTCGCGCTTCTCCAGCATGCCATCCCAAAGCCGCCAGGTCAGCACCGCCCACAGCAACAGCATGAGCACGTCACACACCAAGGTCAGCACGTGCTGAACGGCGCGTGGCAAGTGGTGGTAGAGCAGGTCGACGGTGGCATGTCCGCCGCGCAGAAACGTCCACGGCAGAAACCAAAAAACCGCCACACCCGTGCCCAGCTCGACGAGTTCGAAGTCGCCCGGCACGGGGCCCAGCCCCAGCCCAGTGAGCGCGCGACCCGTGACGCTGATGACGACCATGACCGTGATCGCCACGAGAACCAAACCGCCGGTCAAGGCCGACCAGCGGGCCAGCCGAAAAACCCAATCCGTCATCATGGTATTCCGTGAAAAAACCCGGCCCCCCAGGCCGGGGGCCCCGCCGATGCCGATGGAACGCCCGAGGCGAGCACACGCGCCCGGGGCGACGAAGTTTACTGGTCCTGATCGCCAGACCGGGCGGGCAACACGGTCCCCCGGCATTCGCCAAAGCCGATGCGCACTGCGCCGGACGCCTCGCACCAGCCGCGCAGCACGACAGTGTCGCCGTCCTCCAGGAAGGTGCGCGCTTCGCCGCTGGGCAGCGTCAGCGGCTGTTTGCCGCCCTGCGTCAGCTCGATGAAAGCGGCGGCCTGTTCGGGCTGCGGGCCCGAGAGGGTGCCCGTGC
The DNA here is from genome assembly GCF_049860815.1 of Tepidimonas sp. HKU78. Taxonomy (NCBI): domain Bacteria; kingdom Pseudomonadati; phylum Pseudomonadota; class Betaproteobacteria; order Burkholderiales; genus Tepidimonas; species Tepidimonas sp. HKU78. The sequence goes on along the minus strand of NZ_CP187547.1, from coordinate 1,848,599 downwards.
CCAACAAGTCGCCGGGCTGCAGGTTGCAGCCGTTGACGGTGTGGTGCGCCACCATCTGCCCCAGCGTCCAGTACGCATGGCGGTAGTTGGTCTGCGCAGCGGGGTGCGGCGGCAGGCCTTGCTCTGCCATGCGCACCGTCTGCCACGCGATCTCGAGCTGGATGTCGACAGCCCCCTGCTCGCGCAGGCGGGGATGGTCCAGGTAGGGCAAGGGCGGGGGGTGATCGGCTGAGCGCTCGAACGGGACGCGAAACGGCGCCAGCGCCTCCAGCGTCACCACCCAAGGCGAAATCGTGGTGGCGAAGTTTTTGGCCAGGAACGGGCCCAGCGGTTGGTATTCCCAAGCCTGAATGTCGCGCGCTGACCAGTCGTTGAGCAGCACGATGCCAAACACGTGCGCCTCGGCCTCGGCCACGGGGATGGGCTCGCCCAGCGCGTTGCCAGGGCCCACAAAGACGCCGAGTTCGAGTTCGATATCCAGCCGCCGACTGGGTGCCAGCACGGGCGCTGCAGCGTCGGGGGCCTTGATCTGGCCGCGCGGGCGGCGAAACGCCTGCGGCGACACACCGATGCTGGAGCTACGCCCGTGGTAGCCGATCGGCACCCAGGTGTAGTTGGGCAGCAGCGGATTGTCGGGCCGAAACAGGCGCCCGATGTTGGTCGCGTGATGGATGGAGGTGTAGAAGTCGGTGTAGTCGCCGATGCGGGCGGGCAGCCCGTACTCGGCCTCGGCCTGCGGCATCAGGCAGGGCTCGACGACGGCGCGCAGCGCACTGCCCTCGCGCAGCGCGTGCGACAGCGCCAGCCGCAGCGCGCTCCAGTGCGCGGGGCCCAAGCCCATCAGCGCGTTGAGCTGGGGCTCGGCCCCCGCCGCCAGGGCCTCGGCCGCCAGCCCGTCGAACGGATGTGCGCGGTGCAGCGCGGCGAGATCGACGATGGCGTCACCAATGGCCACGCCGCCGCGGAAAGGCTCTCCGGTGCCACGGCGACGTACGCTGGCAAACGGCAGGTTCTGGATGGGAAAGTCGTGGCCGGGCTGGTTGGCGCTGGCGACCCAACTGCGCAGGGCGGGATCGTGGGTTTCGTTGATCAGGGACATGACAGGGTCAAGCGGCAGTGGTGGCGAGGGTGTTGGCCCGCGCCAGCGTGATCGCCTCGGACAGCACGGCGCGGTCGCCGACGTGGTTGGCCAGGATCAACACCAGTTTGGCCAGAAACATCTCCGCCTGCTCGTCGGTGAGGTCGCGCTGGGCGTTGATCAATTCCTCGTAAAAGGCGTCGGGCTCGGGGATGTGGGGTTGGCGGTTCAGCGGCATGACAAGCTCCGAATGAGGGCGCGGCGCACAGCCCGGTTCAAACCCGCACATGCGCCAGCGCACGCGCCAGGGCGGCCTGGACAGCAGCAGCGTCGAAGCGGCGCCAGCGCGCGGCGACGTACTGGTCGGGCCGGATCAGGTAGACCGTGCCGGGCTGGCCGTCGTAGCGCTGCGCGAGCACGCCCGTGGGGTCGTGCAGGTCGCGGCCCACCTGCAGCACCCGCGCCTCGACGCCGCCCACGCGCACCGGCTCAGCGGGCCCAAAGGCCAGCAGCACGAAGCCATCGCCCAACTGGTTGAGCAGCCATGCGGGTCGACCGTCAACGTCGATCGGGGCATCGGCGCAATTGGTGCCCGGCGTCATGCGCCCGGCAAACGGCTCCGCATCCGGGGTGTTGAGCGGGGAGTTGATATACGGGGTGGGCGTCGAGAGCCGCCCGCTGTTGACCAGCGGGCGCGCAAACGGCTCGGTGCGCGCCAGCTCCAGCACCGCATTGCGCAGGCGCAGCGAGGTGCGGCTCTTGGGCGTGATGAAGTCCGTCGAGCGCGTGGAGTTGCGCAGGTTGTCGTCGGCGGCAAAGGCGCGCTCGTCGTGGTACGTGTCCAGCAGGGCCTCGGGCGCGTCGCCGTCCAGCACGGCCTTGAGCTTCCAACTCAGGTTGTCGCAGTCCTGCACGCCGCTGTTGGCCCCGCGCGCACCGAACGGCGAGACCTGGTGCGCCGCGTCGCCCGCGAAGATCACGCGGCCGTGGCGGAAGCGGTCGATGCGCCGGCAGGCGAACTGATACACCGACACCCACTCCAGCTCGAACGGCACGTCCGGCCCCAGCATGGCCTGGATGCGCGGGATGACGCGCTCGGGCTTTTTCTCCTCGTTGGGGTCGGCGTCCCAGCCGAGCTGGAAGTCGATGCGCCAGACGTTGTCGCACTGTTTGTGCAGCAGCACGCTCTGGCCGCGGTGGAACGGCGGGTCGAACCAGAACCAGCGCTCGGTCGGAAAGTCCGCCTTCATCACCACGTCGGCGATCAGGAAACGGTCCTGGAAGAACTGGCCGGTGAAATCCGCGCCGATCAGGCGGCGCGTGTCGCTGCTGGCGCCATCGCAGGCGATGAGCCACGACGCCTCGGTCTTGAAGATGCCGTCGGGCGTCTCGATCGTGAGCACCACGTGGTCGGCCTGCGGCTCCAGCGCCAGCACCTTGTGCTTCCAGCGCAAGTCCACCAGGGGCGACTCGTCGCAGGCGCGCACCAGCCGCTCTTCCAGGTAGTACTGCTGCAGGTTGATCATCGCCGGCATCTTGTGGTGGTCTTCCGGCAGCAGGTCGAACTGGTAGACCAGCTCGTCGCGGAAGAACACCTTGCCCACCTTCCACTGAATGCCCTGGGCGACGAAGTCCTCGGCCACCCCCAGGCGATCCCAGATCTCCAGCGGCCGCTTGGCATAGCACACCGCACGCGAGCCCACGCTGACCGTGTTGTTGTCGTCGAGCACGACGGTGGGGATGCCGCGGGCGGCACAGTCCAGGGCCTGCGTCATGCCCACGGGGCCGGCGCCGATGACGACGACCGGGTGGCGCACCCGCAGGCCATCGCGCTGCTCGTCGCTTTGCCGGTAGGCGTACTGCGGATAGGTGTAGGTGTGCAACATGTTCAGTCGACGGCGTGGAACTCTTTTTCGTGCATCCAGGCGGCGTGCTTGGGCGCCCGCTTGGTCCGGGCCCATTCGTCCAGCATCTCCCACTTCACGGCGTCGAGTTTTTCGTACATGTCCGGCGTGCCGACGTCGGCCGCCAGCTCGATGCGGTGACCGTTGGGGTCGAAGAAGTAGATGCTCTTGAAGATCGTGTGGTCGGTGATGCCGACCACCGGGATGCCGGCGGCCTCCAGCCGCGCCTTGGTCTCCTCCAGCGTCTGCACGCTGTCCACCTTGAAGGCGATGTGCTGCACCCACTCGGGGGTGTTGGTGTCGCGCCCCATGGCCGGCGAGTTGGGCAGCTCAAAAAACGCCAGCACATTGCCCTGCCCAGCGTCGAGGAACACGTGCATGTACGGATCCGGCGCCTTGGTGGAGGGCACCTGGTCCTCGGCGATCGCCAGCACGAAGTTCATGTTCAGGTGCTTGACGTACCACTCGACGGTTTCCTTCGCGTCCTTGCAGCGGTAGGCGACGTGGTGGATGCGTTGAATCTGCATGATCGGTCTCCTCTCGGGTGGCGAAGGCGGCATCAGCCTTCCAGGGTTTCCCACATCTGGCGGTCGCGCTCGGCGGTCCAGATGCGGGGGTCGGGATATTGCGTGGCCTCGTCGTAGCAGCGCGTCACGTCGAAGGGCATGCAGTGGTCGAAGATCACCCAGTGGCCGTACTTGGGCTTGAGGCGCTCATAGGTCTCGCGGTAGACGGTCTTGAGGTCCTTGCCGGCGGCCACCCCCTCCTGCACGCAGGCGTACACGTCCGAGATGAAAGCCCGTGTTCCGGCCAAACCGGCTTGCACCTGCTCGGGCGTGACCAGCGCCGCCCCGCGCCCCGGCACCAATTTTTCGGGCTGCAGCGCGGCGATGTTGTCGAGCGTGCGCGGCCAGTCACGAAAGTACGCATCTCCCGCGTAGGGCGTGGCGTCGAACTCGACCAAGTCACCCGAGAACAGGATCTTCTCTTGCGGCAGCCACGCCACGGTGTCGCCCTTGGTGTGGCCACGCCCCAGTTGCAGCAGTTGCACTTCCAGCTTGCCCAGCCAGATCGTCATCTTGCCGGTGAAGGTGATGGTCGGCCACGTCAGGCCCGGCGGCACCGACTCGACGGCGCGGAACAGACGCGGAAAGCGCCCTATCTCGCTGGCTTTGTCGGCCTCGCCGCGCTCGACGATCAGGTCGTAGGTGTCCTGGCTGGCGATGATGTGCTCGGCCTGGTAGGCCGATGCCCCCAGCACGCGCACCGCGTGGTAGTGCGACAGCACCACGTACTTGATGGGCTTGTCCGTGACCTCACGGATGCGGCGGATCACGTCTTGCGCCATCACGGGGGTGGCCTGCGTGTCGATCACCATCACGGCGTTGTCGCCGATGATGATCCCGGTGTTGGGGTCGCCCTCGGCGGTGTAGGCGTACGCGTGCTCGGACAGGCGGGTGAAGCTGACCGGTTTGTCTTCGAGGTCGGCCTGGCTGGCAAAAGCTTTTCGGCTCATGGAGAACTCCGTGGGCGCTGGCATCGTCGTTCACGCATGCCAAACGCATTTGTCATACAACAACGCACATCATACGCGACCATGTTGTACCATGTCCAACGAATTTGACTCCGTATAAACCCGAACCCAAGGATCACGCGCGTGCTCAGCGCGTGTGAGTCGATACGATTGGTCCCATCATGAGCACGCTCCCCCCCAAACGCACGCGCCCGGCGACGAGCGGTATCCCTGCCGACGGCTCGGAAGCGCGCGGCTCGCGCGGCATCCAGAGCGTGGAGGTGGGCGGTCAACTGCTCAAGGCTCTCGTGCGCAGCGGCACCGCCTTGCCGCTGAAGGATTTGGCACGCGCCGCGGGCATGACGCCCGCCAAGGCACACCCGTACCTGGTGAGCTTTGGCAAGCTGGGGCTGATCGAGCAAGACCGCGTCAGCGGCCACTATGGGCTGGGGCCCCTGGCGTTGCAGCTGGGGTTGATCGGGCTGCAGCAGGTCGATCCGGTGCGCCTGGCCGTGAGTGAACTGCCGGCGCTGGCGCAAGCGGTCGGCTGCACGGTATCGGCGGCGGTGTGGGGGCCGATGGGGCCGATCATCGTGCATGTGGAACACGGCCCTACGCCGGTGCACGTGGCCGTGCGGCACGGCACGCCCGCATCGCTGCGGCACACCGGCACGGGCAAGGTGTTTGCGGCCTTCGCCCCCGCGGAGGCGGTGGCGGCGGCGCTGGCGCGTGAGGGCGAGGCCGCCGCGTTGGACGATGCGGGGTTTCAGGCCGAGCTGGCAGCCATCCGGCGCGAGCGCGTCAGCCGCGTGCGCGACGAACTGCTGCCGGGCATCAGCGCCATGGCGGTACCGGTCTTCGATGGTTTGGGGCGGTTGGCGCTGGTCATGGCGGCCATCGGCCCCAGTGCCTGGCTGGATTTGGCCCCGGGTAGCGCCCAAGCGCAGGCGCTGCAGGCCGCCGGTGAGCGGCTGTCGGCGCGGTTGGGTGCGGTCTCACCCGAACTCGAGCGGCCCTAACGACCGAGAAAACGGGGCGCGCGGCGCTGCCCAAACGCAGCCCGCCCTTCGGCGAAGTCGGCACTGGCATAGGTCGCGGCCGCACGTGCCTCCCACCGCGCGGGCTGATCCTCACCCAACGCCATTTCCTGCAGCGTCTGCTTCATGCCCTGCACCGCCAGCGGCGCCAGTGCAAGCACCTGCTCGCAGCGTTGGCGCACGGCCGCAGGCAAGTCCTCGGCCGGCACACACTCGTCCAAAAAACCCAACGCCTGCAGCGCGGCGGCATCGAGCGGCTGCCCCAGCAAAAAAAGGCGCCGCGCCGCCCGCAGGCCAATCGTGGCCACCGCACGCCGCAAGCCGCTGGGATAGTAGTGCAGCCCCAGCGCCGCGGCGGGCATGCGCAGCTCCATGCCCTCCACCCCGAGGCGAAAGTCACACGCCAGCGCCAGATCGGTCGCGCCGCCATAGACACTGCCGTTGAGCGCTGCCATCGTCACCGGCCGGGCCGCCGCCACCGCGTCGGCCGCAGCAGCGAACGCCCGCACGGCAGCCCCGGCATCGTCGCCGAAGGCGCCCACGTGAAAACCCGCGCTGAACACGGGTGCGTCCGAGCGCACGCGTGCCGCCAGCACCAGCACGCGCACCACGGGGTCGCGATCGACGGCTTGCACGTGCCCGATCAGGGTCCGCAAGTCCTCGTCGTGTAAGCGGTTGTGGTGGCGGGGACGGTTGAGCGTGATCGTGGCCACGCCACCGTCCACGGTCAACAAAGGGGGAGTGCCGTCGTCGTGCATGTGCGGAGTATGCCGCGGGCCGACGCCCCGAAGGCGCGATCGATGCGCCTCACACCCGGGACGCCGGGCGCCAACGCCGCTGCCATGCGCGGTACAGGTGGTCGGCCAGGCGGTAGCTCGCGGCCTGGTGTACCGCCGTCGCCGCGCGCATCGCCGCCGGGTCTTGCACGGTATCGGGATGTGCGCCCACCGCGTGCGGATAGACCGGGCCCGGATCCCCTAACCAGTTCTCGATCTTCAGCGGCGTGATCTCGATGTGGAATTGCATGCCCAGATGGGGACCGAGGGTGTAGGCCTGCACCGCACACGCAGGCGAGGCGGCCAGCACCGTTGCCCCGGGTGGCAGCTCGACCACCCCATCGTAGTGCCACTGATACACCACGGGTTGCGGATCGTCGCCCAGCCATTCGCGGGCGGCGGCACTGCCACCGTGCCGGATGGGCAGCCACCCGATTTCGGGCTGCGGCAGGCGCTGCACACGCCCGCCCAGGGCACGCGCCATCAACTGTCCGCCCAGGCAATGGCCAATGACGGGGATGCCGAGCGCATCGGCCTCACGAATCAACGCCTCGGCATGGCGCAGCGACGGTCGGTCGTCGTTGGCGCTCCACTCACCGCCGAGCACCGCGAGCGCCCGGTAGCCGGCGACCGTTTCCGGATAATGCTCGCCCGCTTCCGCACAGAAGACGTCCCAGCGCGCACCCACGGCATCCAGCCACGTAGCCAGATACCCTGCGGGATCTTCGAGGGTGTGCTGCAACACGAGCACGTCGGTGGGGGCGTGATTCGCCGGCTGGCGATCGTCAGCGGTGTTTGGCATGGTGGCACGATGGTAGCCGCCGGCCCTGCGCGCCCACTCGGATCGTGGTGCCAATCCGGCCCCGATGCCGCAGTCCACCCTACCGCCGGTGGCGATGGCCGTGCTGGCGTCAATCCGGCCCCATCGGCGCCACGACCACCCGCTGGCATTGCCGCCCCAGCAACGGGCTGCCCAGTGTGATGACGTCGCCCGGCTGCAGATAGACCGGGGGCCGCTGCCCCATGCCCACGCCCGGTGGGGTACCGGTCAAGATGACGTCGCCGGGCTGCAAGCGCATGAAGCGGCTGAGATAGCTGACCAGCTCGGCCACGCCAAATACCATCGTGCGGGTACTGCCGCGCTGGCGTGGTGCCCCGTTGACGTCGAGCCACAGATCCACGGCCTGCGGATCGGGGATCTCGTCCGTCGTCACTAGCCACGGCCCCAGCGGACAGTGCGTAGGGTAGCTCTTGCCCTTGATCCACTGCCCCTCCATCTCCAGCTGGTGGGCGCGCTCGGACACGTCGTTGGCCAGACAGTAGCCGGCCACCACCCGCAACGCGGCGTCGGGGGGCACGTGCCAGGCGGGCTGCCCGATCACGACGGCCAGCTCCACCTCCCAGTCGAGCTTGGCCGCCCCCGGTGGCAGCCACACGTCGTCATCCGGGCCGCTGACGGCGCCCGTGTGCTTGCTAAACACGATGGGCTGCCGCGGCAGCGGCAAACCCGCCTCAGCGGCATGGTCGGCATAATTGAGGCCAATTGCCAGCACGTTGCCGATGCCGCCCACCGGTGGACCGAGGCGGGCGTCGGGGGCTACCAACGGCAGCCGGGTGGGATCGATGCGCGCCAGCCGCGCCAGTGCATCCGGGGTCAGGGTCGAGGCAGTGAGGTCACCAATGATGCCACCGAGGTCGCGCCGCTGCCCGCTGGCGTCCAGCATCCCCGGGCGCTCGTCACCCGGTGGGCCGTAACGAAACAGTTTCATGTCTTTACTCCGCGGGCCAGGGGGCCCTTGAAAAAGGGCCCAAGCGCCCCCATACAGGATCGATAGTTTCGTCCTTTTTTACGGATTGTCGCGACACCATGACCGATACGCAAACCCCAAACACCGAATCCCCGTCCACCGCCGACGCCGCACCGGCCGCCGGTGCCACGAACGCGTCTGCCGGCGCATCCGCCACCGGCAACGGCGCCGACCTGCAAAGCGAGCTGCAACAGTTGCGCCAGCGCAACGCCGAGCTGAACGAGCAAGTGCTGCGTGCCTTGGCCGACGCCGAAAATACCCGCCGCCGCGCCGAGGAGGAGATCGCCAAGGTGCGCAAGTTTGCCGTCGAGGCCCTGGCCGAGAGCTTGCTGCCGGTGGTGGACAGCCTGGAGGCCGGCTTGGCCGCACAAGACGCCACGCTGGAGCAAATCCGCGAGGGCACGCAAGCCACCTTGCAGCAGTTGCTCGCCGCGCTGGCACGGCACAAAATCACCCCCATCGTGCCGGCGCCGGGCGACCGTTTCGACCCCCATCAGCACCAGGCCATTGGCATGGTGCCCAGCGACCAGCCGGCCAACACCGTGGTCGCGACGCTGCAAAAGGGTTACCTGATGGCCGAGCGCGTGTTGCGTCCCGCGCTGGTCACGGTGGCGGCTCCGCAGTAACGCGAAGCGCACTGCGGGCCCGCGCCTCCCCTTGAATCCGACGCGGGTGCCCTCATCTAATTCATAGATCGCGGATTGAACCGCCATTTCCACACATTCAGGAGCATTTTCATGGGCAAGATCATTGGTATCGACCTGGGCACCACCAACTCGTGCGTGGCCGTCATGGAGGGCGGCACGCCCAAGGTCATCGAAAACAGCGAGGGCGCGCGCACCACGCCCTCCGTCGTCGCGTACATGGAGGATGGCGAGATCCTGGTGGGCGCGCCCGCCAAGCGCCAGGCCGTCACCAACCCGAAGAACACCTTGTTCGCCGTCAAGCGCCTGATCGGCCGCAAGTTCACCGAAAAAGAGGTGCAAAAGGACATCGAACTGATGCCCTATAAGATCGTGCCGGCCGACAACGGTGACGCCTGGGTCGAGGTGCGGGGCCAAAAGCTCGCGCCGCCGCAGGTCAGCGCCGAGGTGCTGCGCAAGATGAAGAAGACCGCCGAGGACTACCTGGGTGAGCCAGTGACCGAGGCCGTCATTACGGTGCCGGCGTACTTCAACGACGCGCAGCGCCAAGCCACCAAGGATGCCGGCCGCATCGCGGGGCTGGAGGTCAAGCGCATCATCAACGAGCCGACGGCGGCCGCGCTCGCCTTCGGTCTGGACAAGGCCGGCAAAGGCGACCGCAAGATCGCGGTTTATGACCTGGGCGGCGGCACGTTCGACATCTCGATCATCGAGATCGCCGACGTCGATGGCGAAAAGCAGTTCGAGGTGCTCTCGACCAACGGCGACACCTTCCTGGGTGGAGAGGACTTCGACCAGCGCATCATCGACTACGTCATCACCGAGTTCAAGAAGGAGCAAGGCGTCGATCTGACCAAGGACGTGCTCGCGCTGCAGCGCCTGAAAGAGGCCGCCGAGAAGGCCAAGATCGAGCTGTCCAACAGCTCGCAGACCGACATCAACCTGCCCTACATCACGGCGGACGCGACGGGGCCGAAGCACCTCAACATCAAGCTCACCCGCGCCAAGCTGGAGAGCCTGGTGGAAGACCTCATCGAGCGCACCATCGAGCCGTGCCGCATCGCCATCAAGGACGCGGGCATCAAGGTCAGCGACATCGACGACGTGATCCTGGTTGGCGGCATGACGCGCATGCCCAAGGTGCAGGAGAAGGTCAAGGAGTTCTTCGGCAAGGATCCGCGCAAGGACGTCAACCCCGACGAGGCGGTGGCCGTGGGTGCGGCCATCCAAGGCTCGGTGCTGGCCGGTGAGCGCAAGGACGTGCTGCTGCTCGACGTCACCCCGCTGTCGCTGGGCATCGAGACCATGGGCGGCGTCATGACCAAGATGATCAAGAAGAACACCACGATCCCGACCAAGTTCAGTCAGGTGTTCTCGACCGCCGAGGACAACCAGCCGGCGGTGACGATCAAGGTCTACCAGGGCGAGCGCGAAATGGCGGCGGGCAACAAGCTGCTGGGCGAATTCAACCTGGAGGGCATCCCGCCGGCGCCGCGCGGCATCCCGCAGATCGAAGTCACGTTCGACATCGACGCCAACGGCATCCTGCACGTCAGCGCCAAGGACAAGGGCACGGGCAAGGAAAACAAGATCACCATCAAGGCGAACTCCGGCCTGACCGAGGAGGAGATCGAGCGCATGGTGAAGGACGCCGAGCTCAACGCCGCCGAGGACAAGAAGAAGGTCGAGCTGGTGCAGGCGCGCAACCAGGCCGATGCGCTCATCAGCAGCGTGCGCAAGAGCCTCAAGGAGTACGGTGACAAGCTCGAGGCGGGCGAGAAGGACAAGATCGAAGCGGCGATCCAGAGCCTGGAGGAGGCCGTCAAGGGCGACGACAAGGCCGCGATCGAGGCCAAGACCGAAGCCCTGATGCAGGCCAGCCAGAAGCTGGGTGAGAAGATGTACGCCGACAGCCAGGCTGCCGCGCAGGCGGCCGGCGGCGGGGCCGCTGGCGCGGGCGGCGCGGCGGGCGGCGCCAGCGCCGCTGCCGGGGCCGACGACATCGTCGATGCCGAGGTCAAGGAAGTCAAGCGCGACTGATCCCGCTTGCTCGCCCACTCAGCGCCGCGCAGGGGGCTCGTCCCCCGGCGCGGCTTTCGTCCTAATGACACCCGTGGACCGACATGGCCAAACGTGACTACTACGAAATCCTGGGCGTGGCCCGCAACGCCAGCGAGGACGACATCAAGAAGGCGTACCGCAAGCTGGCCATGAAATACCACCCCGACCGCAACCAGGGCGAGGCGGCCAAGGCGGCGGAGGAAAAGTTCAAGGAGGTCAAGGAAGCCTACGAGATGCTGTCCGACCCACAAAAGCGCGCCGCGTACGACCAGTACGGGCACGCCGGGGTCGACCCGAACCTGCGCGGTGGCGCGGGCGGTGGTGACGGTTTCGCAGGCTTCTCGGAAGCGTTTGGCGACATCTTTGGCGACATCTTTGGCGCCCCGCGCGGAGCGCGCGGCCGCCAGATGTACCGCGGCAGTGACCTGTCGTACGCGATGGAGATCACGCTGGAGGAAGCCGCCCGCGGCAAGGAGGCGCAGATCCGCATCCCGAGCTGGGAGGATTGCGACACGTGCCGCGGCACGGGTGCCAAGCCCGGCACCAGCGCCAAGACCTGCCCCACCTGCCACGGCAATGGCGTCGTGCAGATGCGCCAGGGCTTCTTCAGTGTGCAGCAGACCTGCCCGCACTGCCACGGCAGCGGCAAGATCATCCCCGAGCCCTGCCCGACCTGCCATGGCGAGGGCAAAATCAAGCGCCACAAGACGCTGGAGATCAAGATTCCCGCGGGCATCGATGACGGGATGCGCATCCGCTCCAGCGGCAACGGCGAGCCGGGGCGCAACGGCGGCCCACCGGGCGACCTCTATATCGAGATCCGCATCCGCAAGCACGAGCTGTTCGAGCGCGATGGCGACGACTTGCACGTGCAGGTGCCCATCAGCATCACCACGGCAGCCCTGGGCGGCGAGGTGGACGTGCCGACGCTGGACGGCAAGGCCACCATCGACATCCCGGAAGGCACGCAGCATGGCAAGACCTTCCGCCTGCGCGGCCGCGGCATCAAGGGCGTGCGCTCCAGCTACCCTGGTGACCTTTACGCCCACATCGCGGTCGAGACGCCCGTCAAACTGACCGAGCACCAGCGCCGCCTGCTGCGGGAGCTGGACGAGTCGTTCAAAAAAGGCGGCCACAAACACAGCCCGAACGAAAAGGGCTGGTTCGAGAAGGCCCGCGATTTTTTCGGGTAAAGGGGCACGAGGTCCAACGGCGGGCCTCCTCTGCCCTGCGCCGCCTGTGGCGCCCGCCGCCACGCTGACGCAGCCACGGGCGCTGTTGCGCCGTGCGTTACCATGGACGCATGGACGTGCGCATACAGTTTCTAGGCGGCGCCGGCACCGTCACCGGCTCCAAGTACTTGGTGCAACACGGCAGTGACGCGCTGCTGGTGGACTGCGGACTGTTTCAGGGCTACAAAGCGCTGCGCCTGCGCAACCGCACGCCGTTGCCGATCGTGCCCAACCAGATCCGGGCCGTGGTGCTCACGCACGCCCACATCGACCACAGTGGCTATCTGCCGGTGCTGGCGCGCGAGGGGTTTCACGGCAAAGTCTGGTGCACCCACGCCACACGCGACCTGTGTGAGATCCTGCTGCCCGACAGCGCGCACCTGCAGGAAGAAGACGCCGCCTTTGCCAACCGGCATGGCTTTTCCAAGCACTCGCCGGCACTGCCCCTGTACACAGTAGAAGACGCCCAACGCGCACTGCGGCTGCTGCGGCCGCAGCCGCTGTACCAGCGTTTCGAGCCGATCCCAGGCTGGCAGGTGCAGTTCTTTGGCGCGGGCCACATTCTGGGCGCGGCGTCGGTGCTGATCGAGGTGGGTGGCCGCCGGCTGCTGTTTTCGGGCGACCTGGGTCGGGCGGACGACACCCTGATGTTTCCGCCCGACCCCCCGCCAGCGGCGGATGCGGTGGTGGTCGAGTCCACCTACGGCAACCGGCTGCACCCCGCGGGGAATCTGATCGATGAAATCGCCGACCCACTCGCGCGCGCGGCCGCCCGCGGCGGCACGGTGGTCGTGCCGGTCTTTGCGGTGGGGCGCGCGCAGGCGCTGCTGCACGCGATCGATGTCCTCAAGCGCCAACAACGGCTGCCCCGGGCACTGGCCGTGTACCTGGACAGCCCCATGGCCATCCAGGCCACCGCGCTGCTGGCCCGCCACCTGGGCGAGCACCGCCTGAGTGCGGCGCAGGTGCAGCACATGACGCAGGCCGTGCACGCGGCCCGCACCCCTGACGAGTCGAAAGCGATCGCGCGCCACCACGGCCCCAAGGTCATCCTGGCCGGTAGCGGCATGGCCACGGGGGGGCGGGTCCTGCACCACCTCAAGCTCTACCTGGGCGATCACCGCCACATGGTGCTGCTGACCGGCTACCAGGCTCCCGGCACCCGGGGCGACAGCCTGTTGCGCGGTGCAACCACGCTGCGCATCCACGGCCAAGACTGGCCCGTGCAGGCTGAAGTGGTTCAGCTCATGACCGCCTCGGCCCACGCCGACGCGGACGGCTTGATGGCGTGGCTGCGCGCCATCCCCGGCACACCGCGCCGCGTCTTCGTCACCCACGGCGAAGCCGATGCCGCCGACGCCCTGCGCTGCCGCATCGAGCGCGAACTGCGCTGGCCAGCGCTGGTGCCGGAGCACGGCGCCACCTGGGCGGTGTAAACGCGTGTCGGCGAGCGCCGCTACTCACGCGGGTGGGCACCCCGTGCCCGTGGCCTCGGCCAGAAAGCGCCACAGCGCCTCATCCTCGCAGAAGGCGACATTGAAGCGCAGCCAGGGGCTGGGCGAGAGGTCCAGCCCGAACAGGTGCCCGGGCCCCAGCAGGATGTCCTGCTCCGCGGCCTGATAGGCCAGGGTCGAGGCATTCTCGATGGCCGGATGGCGTGCCCACAAAAACATGCCCGCATGGGGTTGCGCAAAGAGGTGGAATCCGAGGCGCTCGAGCCGCTCTGTGGTGCGCTGGTGCGCCTCGGCCAAGCGCTGGCGCAGCGCGCGCAGGTGCTTGCGCCAACGCCCGTCGATCAGGGCCCCATAGGCCAGGCGCTCGGCAAACTCCGACGACGTCAGGCCCGAGATCATCTTGAGCTGCGCCAGATCCTCCAGCACGTCCGGGTGCGCCGCCACGTAGCCCACGCGCAGGTTGGGCGAAATGGTTTTGGAGAAGCTGCCGATGTGCACCACGCGCTGCAGCTGGTCCAGGCTGGCCAGCGAAGGGCGCGGCTCCGGGTCCAGGTCGGCGTAGATGTCGTTTTCCACCACCCACAGTTGGTGACGCTCGGCGAGTTGCACCACGCGGTGCAGATGCGACAGGTGTGCCACCGATCCCGTCGGGCTTTGTAGCCGCGGCTGGGTAAAAAACACTTTGGGTCGGTGCGCCTGAATGCGCTCCTCCAGCAGCGTCAGATCCCAACCCTGCGGGGTGCGCGGTACGCCGATCAGGCGCGCCCCCAAAAAACGCAGCGAAAACAGCAGGTTCGGATACCCCGGCTCGTCCACCAGCACGGCGTCGCCCGGCTGCACCAGACGGCGCGCCACCAGGTCCATCGCCTGGCTGGAGCCGTGCGTCAGCAGCACCTGATCGCTGGTCAGCACGATTTCCTGCTCGGCCAACAGGTCACGGACCAACTGGCGCAGCGGGGTCAAGCCCTTGGGCTCGCCATAGCCGCCCAGATCGACCGTGTCCCCGGCAAGCGCGCGCAGGCTGCGTTTGAGGCCATCGCCAAACAGCCAATCACCGGGCAGCCAGCCGCAACCCGGCTTGAGCCGCAAGTTGCGGTTTTCGAACACCCGGCGCAGGTACCACATCGAGTCGAAGTGGTACTGCGGGCCGCGGTCGGCCGACGGTTCGGCGTGGCTGTCGCGGCTGCGCACGAAAAATCCCGAGTGCGGCCGTGACACGAAGTAGCCCAAGGCCACCAACCGGTCGTAGGCATCGACCACGGTATAGACGCTGACCCCGTGCGCATGCGCGAATTGCCGAATCGAAGGCGCCTTGGCGCCCGGGCGCAGCGCCCCGCTGCGAATCAGGTCCCGAAACCCATCGACGATTTGTTGCACCAGGGGCGTGGGGTGTTGGGGGTCGAGCGTGAACATCGTGTTGGGGGCTGTATCGGGCACGGCGGCAGTACAGTGCATCGACCGCCGCCCATCGGCTGTATATGGTATCGGGGCCGCCCACCCCTTTACAGTCAAGGCTCGACCAGGGCCGCGCGTTTTCATGCCCGCGCCGCCCCCCGACCCGCCGTTGACGCCCCGCACCCCCGGAGACACCTCATGCACCGCGATCCCCAACTGTCCACCGCCGCCAAAACCAACGCCACGCTGATGGCGCGCCGCCGCGCCGCCCTGCCCGCGGGGCTGGGACAGACCTACGAAGTTTTTGCCGAGCGTGCCGAAGGCGCCGAAGTCTGGGATGTCGAAGGCAAGCGCTACATCGACTTTGCCGGCGGCATCGCCGTGCTCAACACCGGCCACCGGCATCCCAAGATCGTCGAAGCCGTCAAGGCCCAACTGGACAAGGTGCACCACACGTGCTTTCAGGTACTGGCCTACGAACCGTACGTCGAGCTGGCCGAGCGCCTGTGCGCCAAGGCACCCGGTCATTTCCCCAAGAAAGCGTTCTTCCAGTCCACGGGGGCAGAGGCGGTCGAAAACGCCGTCAAGATCGCCCGTGCTGCTACTGGGCGACAGGCCGTCATCGCCTTTGGCGGTGGCTTCCATGGCCGCACGCTGCTGGGCATGGCGCTCACCGGCAAGGTGGCGCCCTACAAGGCGGGCTTCGGCCCCTTCCCGGCCGAGATCTACCACGCGGAGTTTCCCAATCCGCTGCACGGCATCTCGGTCGATGACGCGCTGCGCAGCCTGCACCACCTGTTCAAATACGACATCGAGCCCGAGCGTGTTGCGGCCATCATCCTCGAGCCCGTGCAGGGCGAAGGCGGCTTTTACGTCGCGCCGTTCGAGTTTGCACGCGCCTTGCGCGAGCTGTGCGACCGCCACGGCATCGTCCTCATCGCCGACGAGGTGCAAACCGGCGCGGGTCGCACCGGCACCTGGCTGGCATGCGAGCAATGGGGCGTGGCGCCCGACCTCATCACCATGGCCAAGAGCATGGCGGGCGGCTTTCCCATCGCCGCGGTCATCGGCAAGGCCGAGATCATGGACAAGCCCCTGCCCGGGGGGCTCGGCGGCACCTACGCCGGCCACCCGCTGGCTTGCGTGGCCGCGCTGGCGGTGCTCGACGTGTTCGAGGAAGAAAACTTGCTGGCCCGCTCGCGCGCCATCGGCGAGCGGCTGCGTGCGGGGCTGACGGCGCTCATGGGACAGCACCGCGAGATCCTGGACGTGCGCGGGCTGGGCGCCATGGTCGCCATCGAGCTGTTCGAAGACGGCGACATCAACCGCCCGGCGGCGGATCTGACCAAGCGCCTGTGCGCCGAAGCGCTGCAGCGCGGCTTGGTGCTGCTGTCGTGCGGCTTGTACGGCAACGTCATCCGCATTCTGGTGCCACTGACCGCCAGCGACGCACTGCTGGACGAGGGCCTGGCCATCATGGGCGAGGCGCTGAAGGCGGCAAAGAGGAGCGGTCAAAATCCGTGAAACAGGAAATCGAGCGCTGACGCGATGGCGTCATGGTGGTCGGCGAGATTGCCTACCCGCTGCCGCCGCACGCGGCGGGGTACGGCGGCCAACTTGGGAGTCTCCAGAACCACCGTGATGCCCCCGACATCGAAGACGGGCATCAGTCGCTCGGGTGGCGCCATACCACTCATGGTATCGAGCCGGCGCAAAGGGATCACCACCGTGGTGTGCAGTCCGTCCAGCAGATCATCGGCGCTCTCGCTCGCCGCGCACCACCTCGCGTAAGTACGCATCACAGAGCTGGTGGAGGCTGTGCACATGGTCGGCAATCCCGCAACCGAACCGGCCTTGGGGCGCGTCGCCCCGCTCACGCCCCCGAGATGGAACGGCCGCCGACTGGAGGCAACTCACCGCGACCCGGGTGCTGGCGAGCCATGTCCCCGGCGTGGGAACATTCCTCCAATAACCACGCCCTGAACACGCCCAGCGCGGCCCGTTCGGGGCCGTCGGGTTGCACCCAATAATAAGCGCGCTGCGCTTTGAGCGGCCGCGGGCAGGCCACGACCAGCGCACCGCTGGCCAATTCGTCCTGCACCAGCAGCGTGGGCATGAGGGCCACGCCCAGCCCCGCGATGGCCGCAGCCGCCTGCATGGAAAACAACTCGTACCGGGGGCCTGCCATCGCGCGCGGGGCGTCCACGCCCTGCGCGTCAAACCACTGGCGCCATGCCTCGGGTCGGGTGGCTTGCTGCAGCAGCGGCCAGTGGGCCAACACCTCGGGATCGACGCCTTCACCCACGTCGGCCCCCGCCGCTACCAGCAGGCGCGGGCTGCACACGGGCAGCACATCCTCGTCCAGCAGGGGAGTGGCACGCGTGCCGGCCCATTGCTGCAACTGCTGCGGCGTGCCGGCCCAGATGGCCGCGTCCAGGCCACTGTCGGGGAACAGAAACGGGCGCGTGCGCGTCTCCAGGTGCACCAGCAAGTGGGGCTGACGTGCGGCAAGCCGCGGCAGGCGCGGGATCAGCCAGCGCGTGGCAAAGGTGGGGACGGTGGCCAGCGTGACGCTGTCGCCCTGCCCTTGGCGCCCCATCACGTCCACCACGTCGCGCTCCAGCGCATCCAGCCGTTCACGCACTTGGCGTGCGTAGTCTTCCCCCGCGGGGGTCAGCACCATGCCGTGCTGCGTGCGCCGAAACAGCCGCACGCCCAAAAACGCCTCCAGCGCCGCCACCTGGCGCGACACGGCCCCTTGGGTGAGCGCCAGTTCTTGCGCGGCGCGCGTGAAGCTTTGGTGGCGCGCAGCGGCCTCGAAGCATTGCAGGGCCTGAGTGGAGGGCAGGCGGCGACGCACAGTGGTCCTTTCAGATATGCGTTGAGATCATAACCGGCGCAGAAAAATTCGTTTGCGCGGGCGCGAGCCAGCCACTACCATGCCTTCGACTGGCGTGCGACACGCCCCCTCTTTTCATCACACCAAGGACACACCATGAGCCAACCCAAGGTTGCCTTCGACTGGGCCGACCCGTTTTTTCTGGACGATCAACTCACGCCCGATGAGCGCGCCGTGCGCGATGCGGCACGCACTTACTGCCAAGAGCGGCTGCTGCCACGTGTGCAAGAGGCGTTCCGGCACGAGAAAACCGACCGCGCAATCTTCAACGAAATGGGCGAAATCGGCCTGCTCGGCCCCACCATCCCCGAGCAGTACGGCGGCGCCGGGCTCAACTACGTGAGCTACGGTCTGATCGCGCGCGAAGTCGAGCGGGTGGACAGCGGCTACCGCAGCATGATGAGCGTGCAGTCTTCGCTGGTGATGGTGCCGATCCACGAATTCGGCACCGAGGCGCAGAAACAAAAATACCTGCCCAAACTGGCCACAGGCGAGTGGGTCGGCTGCTTTGGCCTGACCGAGCCCAACCACGGCAGCGACCCGGCTGGCATGATCACCCGCGCGCGCAAGGTGCCGGGTGGATACACGCTCACCGGCGCCAAGATGTGGATCACCAACAGCCCCATCGCCGACGTGTTCGTGGTCTGGGCCAAGGACGACGAGGGACAGATCCGTGGCTTCATCCTGGAAAAAGGCTGGAAGGGGTTGTCTGCCCCGGCGATTCACGGTAAGGTGGGCTTGCGCGCATCCATCACCGGCGAAATCGTGATGGACCAGGTCTTTTGCCCCGAGGAAAACGCCTTCCCCGGCGTGCGGGGGCTCAAGGGGCCGTTCACGTGCCTCAACAGCGCGCGCTACGGCATCGCCTGGGGCGCGCTGGGCGCAGCCGAGGACTGCTATCACCGCGCGCGGCAATATGTGCTGGATCGCCAGCAGTTCGGCCGGCCACTGGCCGCCAACCAGCTCATCCAAAAAAAGCTGGCCGACATGCTGACCGAAATCAGCCTGGGCCTGCAGGGCTGCCTGCGGCTGGGGCGCCTCAAGGACGAGGGCAAGGCGCCGGTGGAGCTGACGTCTATCCTCAAGCGCAACAGCTGCGGCAAGGCGCTCGACATCGCGCGCATGGCCCGCGACATGATGGGCGGCAACGGCATCAGCGACGAATACGGCGTGGCGCGCCACTTGGTGAATCTGGAAGTGGTCAACACCTACGAAGGCACGCACGACATCCACGCACTCATTCTGGGCCGCGCCATCACCGGCATCGCGGCGTTCGCCAACTAAGGCCACCGCATGAACGCGCCCATTGCTGCCCCCTGCCCCGCCGCGGCACCCGGCACCGAGAACCGCCCCAACGCCACCCCGCCCCGGCCGCTGGCGGGGGTGCGCGTGCTCGATTTGTCGCGCGTGCTGGCTGGACCGTGGGCGAGCCAGATCCTGGCCGACTATGGCGCCGATGTGCTCAAAGTCGAGCGCCCCGGCAGCGGCGACGACACCCGCACCTGGGGGCCGCCATGGTGGCAGCCTGACCCCGCCCAACCCGAACGGCGCCAGTCGGCCTACTTCATTTGCGCCAATCGCGGCAAGCGCTCGATCACCATCGACCTAGCCACCCCAGAGGGCGCCGAGCAGGTACGCACGCTGGCCCGCGAGGCCGATGTGCTGATCGAAAACTACAAGGTCGGGCAACTGGCCAAGTATGGACTGGATGCCGCCAATCTACAGGCCGTCAACCCGCGGTTGATCTACTGCTCCATCACCGGCTACGGGCAAAACGGGCCGCTGGCGCACAAGGCGGGTTACGACTTTGCCATCCAGGCCGAGGGAGGATTGATGAGCATCACCGGCGAGCCCGACGGTGAACCACAGAAGGTGGGGGTGGCCGTGACCGACCTCATGACCGGGGTATATGCCGCCACCGCCATCCTGGCAGCGCTGGTCGAGCGCGACCGCACCGGCCGCGGCCGCGTGCTGGATGCGTCGCTGTTCGACGTGCAGGTGGCCATGCTGGCCAACCAGGCCAGCAACCAACTCATCGGGCAGCGCACACCACGGCGCATGGGCAATGCGCACCCCAACATCGTGCCGTACCAGGCCTTCCCCACGCGCGACGGGCATCTGGTGCTGGCCGTGGGCAACGACGGCCAGTTTCAACGCTTTTGCGACGTGGCGGGTCACCCAGACGTGGCGCAGGACCCGCGCTTTGCCACCAACCCGGCGCGGGTGGAACACCGCGCGCTGCTGGTGCCGCAAATCGCCGAGTGGACACGCCAGCGTGACACGGCCGACTGGGTACGCGCCCTCGACGCCGCGGGCGTACCGTGTGCCCCGATCAACGACATCGCGCAGGTCATGGCCCACCCCCACGTGCACGCACGCGAGCTGCTGCTGCCGGGCACCGCCGACCGCCCGCCGATGGTGGCGCACCCCATCCGGTTCGACGGCCAGCGTCCCACCGCCGATCGCGCGCCACCGGCACTGGGGACGGATGAGGCACGGTGGCGGTGACATGGGCCTGTACCGGCCCGCCATCCGACACAGCCTGGCAAGCCGTGTCACCCGCTGTACCGGTCTCACTGTGCACGACGCGCTACAGTAGTGGTTGACCACGGTTTTCGACGGAGACGACGATGGACATGAAAGCCACCCCGCTGGTACAGCTGCGGGATCCGAGCTTGCTCAAAACCGACGCGCTGATCGATGGCCATTGGGTGGCCGCACCCGAGCGCTTTGCCGTGACCGACCCCGCCACCGGGCAGGAGCTGGCGCGGGTAGCCAAGCTGGACCCGGGCGATGCCCAGCGTGCCATCGATGCGGCCAACGCGGCGTGGCCCGCGTGGCGGAGCAAGACGGCCAAGGAGCGCGCCAACATTCTGCGTCGATGGTACGACCTGCTGATGGCCCATCAGGACGATCTGGCGCGCATCATGACCGCTGAGCAGGGCAAACCCCTGCCCGAGGCCAAGGGCGAGGTGGCTTATGGCGCCAGCTTCGTCGAGTGGTTTGCCGAGGAGGCCAAGCGCGTCAACGGCGAAACCCTTCCCCCCTTCGACAACAACCGCCGCCTGTTGGTACTCAAGCAGCCCATCGGCGTGTGCGCGGCGATCACGCCCTGGAACTTTCCGCTGGCCATGATCACGCGCAAAGTCGCTCCAGCACTGGCGGCCGGCTGCACGGTGGTAATCAAACCGGCCGAGCAAACCCCGCTGACGGCACTGGCCGCTGCGGAGCTGGCGCTGCGCGCCGGCATCCCCGCGGGTGTGCTCAACGTGCTGACGAGCGATGGGCCGGGCAGCATCGCCATCGGTCGGGTGTTGTGCGACAGCGACGTGGTGCGGCACCTGAGCTTTACTGGTTCCACCGAAGTGGGCCGCATCCTCATGGCGCAAAGCGGCCCCACGGTCAAGAAGCTCTCGCTGGAACTGGGTGGCAATGCGCCCTTCATCGTGTTCGACGACGCGGACATCGACAGCGCGGTCGACGGTGCCTTCGCCAGCAAGTACCGCAACGCGGGGCAGACCTGCGTGTGCTCCAACCGCATCTACGTGCAGGAGGGGGTGTACGAGACCTTCGTGCACAAATTTGCCGCCAAGGTGGCCACGGCCAAGGTGGGCAACGGGTTCGACGAAGGCGTGAATCAGGGGCCGCTGATCGAGGAAGCCGCGGTAGAAAAAGTCCAACGGCACGTGGACGATGCGCTGGCCAAGGGCGGCCGCGTGCTCACCGGCGGCCACCGGCTGGGCGGTCTGTTTTATGCGCCAACGGTGGTGGCCGACGCCACGCCGGACATGCTGTGTGCGCGCGAGGAAACCTTTGGCCCCTTTGCGCCGGTGTTCAAGTTCCGCACCGAGGACGAAGTCATCCGCCTGGCCAATAACACCGAATACGGACTGGCGAGCTACTTCTACAGCCGTGACGTGGGGCGCATCTTCCGCGTGGCCGAGGCGCTGGAATATGGCATGGTCGGTGTCAACGTCGGCATCCTGGCCACCGAGCACGTTCCCTTCGGCGGCGTCAAACAATCGGGCCTAGGGCGTGAGGGATCGCACCACGGCATCGACGAGTACGTCGAGCTCAAGTACGTCTGCATCGGCGACGTGTTGAAGTAACCCCACACCGGGCGCGGCCGGGCCGCGCCTATGCCCTACAATAGAGGGTGACGCGGGCGTCGTTCAATGGTAGGACCTGAGCTTCCCAAGCTCAAGACGTGGGTTCGATTCCCATCGCCCGCTCCACACCCCCTTTTCTTTCGGCCGCTGCTACCCCGCTCGCCGGCGGTTGGCTGATCTGGCCGCCCCCTCTCCGGCCCTCTTTTCCTCCTGCCCCGACGTGTTCAAAAATCTGACGGTATTTCGGCTGGGCGGCGGTTTTGTCGCGCCACTGGAGGCGATGGAGCAGGCGCTGGCCACCCAGCCCTTCCACCCCTGTGGTCCCAACGAAATGCACAGCCAGGGCTGGGTGCCGCCGCGCGGGCAACCGCATGCGCCGCTGGTCGAATCGGTGGCCGGGCACCGCTTGATGCGCTTTCGCATCGAGAGCAAGCGCGTGCCGGCTGCCGTCGTCAAGCGCGAGCTGCAGGGGCGCTGCGCGCAGATCGAGGCCACCGAGGGGCGTCAGCCGGGCCGGCGCGAGCAGCGCGAGCTCAAAGAGCAAATCGTGCAGGCGCTGCTGCCGATGGCGTTTGCACAGACGGTGGATGTGCTGGTTTGGATGGATGTCGCGGCAGGCCGAGTGGCGCTCGACACCACGAGCACCAAACGCGTGGATGCGGTGGTGACGGCGCTGGTCAAGGCACTGGACGGACTGCGCGTGGAGCCGCTGCAGACCGCGCAAGCGCCCGCCACCGCCATGGCGGGCTGGCTCGCGTCGCCTGCCGACGATTGGCCGGCGCACTTCGCCCCGGGCCGCGAAGTCGAACTCAAAGCGGACGGCGACAGCCCGGCCGTGGTGCGCTACAGCCGCCACGTGCTCGACGGTGACGAGATGCAACGCCACCTGGCGCAGGGCAAACGCCCCACCCGCCTCGCGCTCGATTGGGACGGTCGCGTCAGCTTCGTGCTGACCGAGACCTGGCAACTGCGCCGCATCGCGTTTCAGGACGGCGTGTTCGAAGACAACGACGCCGCAGAGACCGATGGCTTCGACGGCGACGCGGCGATCACCACGGGCGAATTGTCGACGCTGCTTGGCGACCTGATCGCGGCGCTCGGTGGCACGCAGCCGCAGGAAATCACCCCTTGAGCACCTGCCCGTCGGCGTCGATGACACGCACGTCGATCGGGATGCCCTCGCGCACGCTCATCGAGACGGTACAGAATTCCTCGAATTGCCCGAGGATGCGGTCCAGGTGCTCGTAGGCCGCACCGGGGCGCTCCAGACGCAGATCCACCTGGATGTGCTGGATGCGCAGCCGGTTGGCGGCGTTGCGGCCCACGGTGGCGTGCGCGGTGGCACTCAGGCGCCCAGGCTC
This sequence comes from Tepidimonas sp. HKU78, assembly GCF_049860815.1. Classification (NCBI taxonomy): domain Bacteria; kingdom Pseudomonadati; phylum Pseudomonadota; class Betaproteobacteria; order Burkholderiales; genus Tepidimonas; species Tepidimonas sp. HKU78. The sequence goes on along the minus strand of NZ_CP187547.1, from coordinate 1,825,328 downwards.
TTGCTTGAATTTGGACAGCGCAAAGGTAAGGCTGGCACACAGGCAGTTGGCCACAGCGGCCAGCAGCAGGTGCTTGGGCGACGGGCCAGCGGACTGCCCTAACGGCGGGGGCTCGTCGCTGATCCAGCCGGGAGTACCCAGCCCGAAGTCGATGTCGAATTGGTAGCCGTCGCGTCGAACGACGGTGACAGGAGCGGAAGTTTCCATGGTGACAGTATGCCGGAAACGCCGCGTTGCGGGCGACCTCATCCGCCTCCGCGACGCATGATGAGATCGAAGTGGCGCATGAATGCTTCGCGCTCGCGGCCCACCACACTCTCAAACCGAAATCGTACCCACAGGCGAGGCAAGCGCAGCTGTGCGATGGCCCTCGGTGGCAGGGGCTGCCACGTCAGCGTCAAGCGGCCGGCGCCAATCTCCACCTGAGCGCCGTCGTTGGTCTGGGTCCACCGGTGCGGCCCCACGGCCACGGGCAGCCAGCGCAGCCACTCGTGCACCGTGCAGCCCATCTCGCGTTCGAAGGTCTCGTCACTGGCCGTATTCACCGGACTGGCCTACCAGGTCATCCCCCGGCAATCGGTGGCCACACGGCCACCACGTCACCGGCGGCCAAGGCGCGCTGTGCACGGTCGGCCGGTGGCACGAACACGCCGTTGACCAAGACCAGGTGCACCAGGCGCGGTGGCAGTTGGTAGCGCTCGATCAGGGCTTGCACCGTGCTGCCCTCGGGCACGTCGAGCTCGACCTGGTTGAAGCGTGCCCCGGCGGGCAAGTAGTCGCCCAGCGTGGCAAACAGTTTGAGGGTGATGCGCATCGGGTCGCCAACCTCAACGCCGCCGGGCATCGGCCGCCGCGCTCCAGTGCGCCTGCGCCTGCGCAGCCGCCAAATAGGCGGCCATGAACTGCGTGGGGTCGTGCATCAACTTGTCTTTCCATTCGCCCAGCCGCACACGCCCCTCGACCAAGCCACGCAAGGCGCCGATGTGCTGCGTCCAGCCCACGCTGTTGCAGCCCACCATCACGTCACCGTCGAAGCACAGGCTCAACACCTTGTGGTGCTGCGCATCGACGCGCTCCACGCGCTCGCCCCCCGGCACCCCCTGCCAGTTGCCAAAGCTGGCCGAAATCAGCCCCAGCGTGTCGAGCACGTTGATCTGGGTCACACCGCGCAACTCGGCGTGCTGCCCCACCATGTTGAGCGCGGCCACGCGCGCCTGCTCGGCCGCGTTGGGCTGGATGGCGCTCACGATGGTGGTGCCCGATATCTTGTCGAAGGCCTCGGCACAGTCGCCCGCGGCATAGATGCCGGAGACGTTGGTCTGCATCTGTTCGTCGGTCAGCACCCCCTGTAAGCAACGGATGCCGCTGTCTTGGAGAAATTCGATGGCGGGCTTGACCCCGGCGGCGATGATGACCAAGTCGGCGTCGATATGTTGCCCGTTGGACAGACGCACGCGCAGTGGCTCGGCGCGCTCGATGGCCTCCAGCCGCGTGCTGGTATGCACCGCCACGCCTTTGGCCTCGCACCACTGGCGGATCATGCCGCCGGCAGCAGGCCCCATCATGCGCGGCACCATGCGGTCGCCCATCTCGACGATGGTCAGCGTCACGCCGCGCTGTTGCAGCGCCTCCATGATGATGCAGCCAATGAAGCCCGCCCCCAGCTGCAGCACGCGCGCCCCGGGCTGCGCGCGCGCCATGATGGCGCGCGCATCGGCGAGCGTCCAGCAGTGGTGCACGCCGGGCAGGTCGATGCCGCGAATCGACGGACGCACGGGGCGCGATCCGGTGGCGATCAGCAACCGATCGAACGGCAACGCCCACCCGTCGTCGAGCGTGACCGTGCGCGCTTGCGCATCGACCGACTTCGCCCGGGCGAACACGCGCTCGATGCCCAGCCGCTCGTAGTGGTCGGGCGCCTTGCGCAGATGGGTTCCCGCTTCGTCGATCTGCCCAATGAGCAGGTAGGGAATGGCCATGCGCGAGTATGGCGGCTCCGGCTCGTCGCCCACCAGGGTGATACGGTCTGCCGGCGCATGTTTGCGGATGGTCTCCGCGGCGATGACGCCGGCAGGACCCGCACCCAGAATGACGTGATGCGTCATGTCAATGCTCTCCACCAAGCGGTAAGCGGCCAGGCAGGCCGCTCGCACGTGCGGATGTGCTCGAGACGGTGCGCCCGATCACAGGCCCAACCGCGCCAGGGTTTCCGGCTTGGGCCGACCCTCGGCATCCCAGCCGCGCACCTCGTAGTACTTGGGCAGCATCTCCGGCAGCTTGTTGGTCAGCCCCTTGGCTGGGCCGGTCTTGGCGGGCTCGGTCAGCAGCCGCGGCGGCAGTGTGTCATCGCGGGCGGTAAAGCCCGCGGCGTTGTTGAAGGCGCGCTCCATGTTCCAGATGCGCTCACCGATGCGCTCGAGCTCCTGCACCGTGAACTCCTCGCCGCAGGCCGCCGCCACTTGTGGAGCCACGTCGGCCAGCGTCCAGGCAAAGCTGGTGAAGATGCAAATGCCCGCGGAGTCGAAGGCGGCGGTGGCGTCCTGAAAGGCTTTGACCAGCTCGGGCTTGCCCTCGGTGGTCAGCGGGTCGGTCTTGATGGGGATGCCCAACACTTCCGACGCCACCGTATAGCCGCGCAGGTGGCACGCGCCACGGTTGCTCGTGGCATAAGCCAGCCCCATGCCCTGGATGCCGCGGCTGTCGTAAGCGGGGAACTCCTGCCCCTTCACACTCATGGACAGCTCGGGGTGGCCGTACTTCTCGCACAGGCGCTTGGAGCCGAGTGCGATTTCTTTGCCGAAGCCCACGCCGTTGGCGGTCATATCGGCCAGCTCGCACAGCGCGCGCGCCGAGCCAAAGGGCGCTTCGATACCGATTTGCTCCTTGGTCAGCACGCCCAGTTCATAGAGCTCCATGACCGCACCGACGGTGGCGCCGAAGCTGATCGGGTCCATGCCCTGCTCGTTGCAGATAAGGTTGGCGTACTGCAGCGCCTCGAGGTCGTTGACGCCGTTGGCCGCGCCCAGCGCCCAGGCGGCTTCGTACTCCAGACCGCCGCTCGCACCCCAGTACTGCGGCTTGTTTTGCACGCTGAAGTGCGTCTCGTCGATTTTGCTGATGCGCCCGCAGGCGATGGTGCAGCCAAAGCAGGCCTGGTTGGTCACCAGGTGGGTTTTGCCATCGCTGGGCCGGGGCGTGAGCATCGCTTCGGCCGAGATGTCCTTGGCGCCTTCGAACTGCACGTCGCGGTGGTTGCGCGTGGGCAGCGCGCCGATTTCGTTGATGACGTTCATGAGCACCTGGGTGCCGTATTTGGGCAGGCCCTGGCCCGTGACGGCATTGTCGGCCAGCACCTTTTTGGCGGCGCGCGTGGCGGCCATGAAGGCCTTCGGGTCACGCACGTTGCCGACGCCCTTGGTGCCGCGCACCGCGATGGCCTTGAGGTTTTTGCTGCCGGCCACCGCACCCACGCCGGAGCGGCCGGCCGCACGGTGCAGGTCGTTGACCACGCAGGCAAAGAGGACTTGGTTTTCGCCGGCACGGCCGATGCTGGAGATGCGCAGCAGCGGATCTTGCAGGCTGGTCTTGAGAATTTCCTCGGTCTGCCACACGGACTTACCCCACAGGTGCGAGGCGTCGCGCAGCTCGGCCACGTCGTCGTTGACGTACAGGTACACGGGCTTGGGCGAGCGGCCCTCGAAGATGATCATGTCCCAGCCCGCCATCTTGAGCTCCGCCCCCCAGTAGCCACCGGAGTTGGAGCAGGCAATCGCCCCGGTCAGCGGCCCTTTGGTGATGACGGTGTAGCGCCCACCGGTGGAGGCCATGGTGCCCGTCAGCGGCCCGGTGGCCCAAATGATTTTGTTGTCGGGTGACAAGGGGTCGACCTTGGGGTCGACCTCCTCCACCAGGTATTTGCTGCCCAGCCCGCGCGAGCCCAAATACTGGCGCGCCCAGGTCATGTTCAGCGGCTCTGGCGTGCAAGTACCTGCGGTGAGGTTGACGCGAAGGATTTTTCCGGCCCAAGACATGTTCGTGCTCCTGCGAGGAAATCAGGCGGTGACTTGGTTGCCGAGCTTGTCGGCCCACTGCTTCATGCGCTCGATGCCGGTCCAGTTGGCATCGATGAAGGTGATGGCCCCCGTCGGGCAGGCCTCGGCGCACGCAGGCTGCCCACCGCAGAGGTCGCATTTCTGTACCTTGCCCGTGGCCTCGACGTAGTTGATGGTGCCAAACGGGCACGCGATGGTGCACACCTTGCAGCCGACGCAGGTGGTCTCGTTGACCACCTTGGCGCCCGTGACCTTGTCCACCGTGATGGCCTCCACGGGGCAGGCGTGCAGACACCACGCTTCGTCACACTGGGTGCACGTGTAAGGCACCTTGCGCCCCGTGTGGTGGAAGTCGAATACCTTGATGCGGGACTTCGAGGTGGCATAGACGCCGTAGTTCTCGAACGAGCAGGCCATCTCGCACTGGAGGCAGCCCGTGCACTTGCCCGGGTCGATGTGCAGCACTTTTTGCATGCTTGGTCTCCTGGGTAGCGGGGCCGCAAGGACGCCCTTGTGAAGTTCACCGCTTTGGTATTGTTGTAGGAGAATCCCCTGCCATCCTTGGGGATAACCCTAGTCGGCCGGGGAGGCGTGCGGAATTTCTCAAAATGCGACAGTGAACGTGTACGACGGGCGTCGCGCCGAATCGGCATTTGCCGTCCAATTGCCCCGGCGGAGCCCCAAAACGATCAGGAGACGACCTTGGCCCTTGCCCCCACCCGCCCCGGCGAATCGGTCAGCCCGCGGCCGATCCCCCCGCACGCCCGCACCGTCGCCATCGACCAAGCCCGGCGCCGGATGCTCGACGACCCGCAGCTCGACGGGGATGTGCCGGGCCTCGAGCCGTGGATCGCGTCCTCGTGGCGCCGCTGCCTGGCACGCGGGCAACGCCCAGGCGAGCGGGTGGTGTTCGACAGTGTCAGCGCCGCCGTCATGCGGCGGACCTTGGAAGCCAGCCAGACCCTGAGGCAGGCAGCCACCCCCATCATCGACCGCACGCTGGGTCGGGCAATGTCCGACACCGGCTACTTTGCGCTGCTGACCGATCCGAACGGAATCGTCATCGACGTGCACGGCCCGGTCGATCCCGGCAACCGGCATATCCATGCAATCGCACGCATCGGCGTAGATCTGTCGGAAGGGGCCATCGGCACCTCGGCCATCGGCGCCGCGCTGACCGAGCGGATGCCGGTTTGGCTGCACCGGGGGGAACATTTCTTCGACGACACCGCGGTCTACAGCTGCGCCGGGGCACCGCTGTTCGACCCCGACGGCGCATGCATCGGCATGCTCGATCTAACCGGTGTCATGGCGCCGGAGCGCCGCGCCCTCAAGCACTTGGTCAGCGTGACGGCGCGCCGCATCGAAAACGCCCTGGTGCTGTTGCGCCCCCATGCCCTGAGCCTGCGACTGACGTGGCCCGGGCATCTGCCGGGCGATGACGACGATGGCCTCCTGATCCTCGACGCCGACGGGCGCATCGTGGGCGCCAACCGCACGGCCACCGAGATGCTGGACCTGCGGGCGAACATCGGGGCGAGCGCGGGCGGCTGGCCCCACGCCGACGAGGTGTTTGCCGTGCCGTATGGCGACCTGTTCAGCGCCGCGCGACGGGGGCGCGGGCCGCTCGAAGTACCCAGTTGGCTGGGGCTGCGGCTGCTGGTGTTGGCGCAGTCGGGGGGCGACGACACCCAACACGGCCCCAGCTTACCTCTCAAAAGCCGGGAGGCGGCCCTCATCCGCCACGCCGTGGCGCAAGCTGGCGGCAATGTGGCCGAAGCGGCGCGGCAACTGGGGATCAGCCGGGCCACGGTCTATCGCAAGCTGGCCCAGCGCTGAGGCCGGCAACACCTGCCGCGCCGATCAGCGCCGCGCGCTCGGGAAGAAGGCCGCCTCCCCCCCGATCCGATAACTGGCAATCGCTGCTTGCCCCATAGGCCCGGTGATCCAATCCACAAACGCTTGTGCCGCTGCCGTCTTGACGTGTGGGTGTCGTTCGGGGTTCACTCGAATCACCCCGTAGGGATTGAACAGGCGCGGGTCCCCCTCGACCAGCACGGCCAAATCGGCGCGGTTTTTGAAGTTCAGCCAAGTGCCGCGATCCGTCAACACATAGGCAGCGGTGGCGGCGGCCATGTTGAGCGCGGCCCCCATGCCGCAGCCGCATGGCCGATAGCCGCTCCATCCAGGCTCGGGTCGCCCCGCCTGCGCCCAAAACCGCAATTCGGCGGCGTGGGTTCCGCTCCTGTCGCCGCGTGAGACGAACGGCGCGCCGGCTGCCGCCACCTTACGCAGCGCCTCCACGATGTCGCGCCCCCGAACACCGGCGGGATCCGTCTTGGGCCCCACCAGCACGAAATCGTTGTACATGACCTCCAGCCGCTGCACCCCCCAGCCTTCCGCAACGAAGCGCTCCTCGGCCGCCTGATCGTGCACGAACAACACATCGGCATCGCCGCGGCGCGCCATGTCGATCGCTTGCCCGGTCCCCAGCGCCACCACCTTGACCTCGATCCCTGTCGCCTGTCGAAACCGTGGCAATAGGTGGCCGAAAAGACCCGACTGCTCCGTCGAGGTGGTGGAAGCCACGACGAGGGGCTGCGCGTGAACCGTCCACGCCACGAGACAGCCGACAGCCGTCAGTAACCAGGATAGCAACTTCATGGGGTTTCTCCAAGGACAAAAGCACGAGCCTGAGGCGAATGCCGCGCCAGGACATCGGGGTCGAAAAAATCATCCACAGGAAGATCGGCCAGAATGCGCCCTGCTTCCAGATAGACGACGCGGCTGGCCAGGCGCCGCACCTGCCCCAGTTGGTGACTGCTGAAAATCAGAGTCCCTCCCCCCTCCTGCGCTGGTGAGGCGCCAGGAGCGGCGAAAGTGCGGATCAAGGCCTCGACCTCGAGCCGGGCCTGCGGATCGAGGCTGGCGGTCGGCTCATCGAGCAGCCAGACATTGGGGTGCTGCGCCCAGGCCCGGGCCAGGGCCAACCGCTGCTGCTGCCCCCCCGACAAGGTCCGCCCGTTGCGCCCCGCGTAGGCCGCCAGGCCCACCCGCTCCAGCGCTTGCAGGGCCAGCACCCGCGCCTGTGCCCAGCGCTGCCCCTGCAACCACAGCGCAATCGCCACGTTGTGCAACGCGCTCGAGCGCATCAGGTACGGCCGCTGGAACACCAGGGCCGCACGCACCCCCGGGGCGCGGTGCAATACGCCCCCCACCGGCAACAGACCCATGAGCGTACGCAACAGCGTACTCTTGCCACTGCCGTTGCTGCCCACCAGCGCCACGCGCTCGCCAGGCTGCACGCGCAGGTCGATCCCGCGCAAGGCGTGTACCTGCCCCGCAGGGCCCAGACGGACGTGCACCCCGCGAAAGTCATATAGCGGCGTCATGCGCGCGCCTCCAGCAGTGTAGGCCCATCCGCCCGTTCGCGCCAGCGTCGCAGCAGCGCCACCAGGGCATTCAGGATCAGCACCACCCCCAGCAGGACGATGCCCAGCCCCAGCGCCAGCGGCAGATCGCCCTTGCTGGTCTCCAGCGCAATCGCCGTCGTCATGACGCGGGTAAAGCCATCGATATTGCCGCCCACGACCATCACCGCCCCCACCTCCGAGACCGCGCGCGCAAACGCCGTGATCACGACCGTCAGCAGCGCGTACCGCTCATCCCAAGCGAGCAGCCAGCCGCGCCACACCGTCCCGGCGCCCAGCGCGCGCAACTGCTCGCCGTACTGCGATTCCGCATCCTCCACCACCTGGCGCGTGAGCCCGATGACCAACGGCAACACCAGCACCGTCTGCGCCAGCACCATGGCCTGAAACGTAAACAACCACCCCAGAAAGCCCAGCGGCCCCGAGCGGGACAGCAGCAGGTACACCACCAGCCCGACCACCACCGATGGAACCGCCAGCAGCGTATTGACCAGCGTCACGACGGCAGCGCGCCCCGGAAAACGCGCCACGGCCAGCCATGTTCCGATCGACAACCCCAGCACGCACGCCAACCCGCAAGCGGTCGCACTGACCGCCAACGACCGCGCGACGATCTGCCACAACGTCGCGTCCCCCGACAGGACCAACCCCCAGGCAACCGCCAACCCCTGCGCAAAAGACTCCATGACCGTGCATCGTAGCGGCCGAGCAAACGGCAAGCGCCCGTGGCTTTCCCGGTATGCAGCGGCGTGCATAGGCCTGGGGACACCGGCAGCGCAGGCGGTGCCCCCGTCACATCGGGCACACTGTGGGCATGCGCAGGATTGGGCTTCACTACCTTCTGGACGACACGGGCAGCGACCATGCCGCCCCGCTGCGCAACCCCTTGATGGATCTGCTGTACGCCGTGCGCACTGGCGGCTCGATCGCAGCGGCGGCGCGTGCGCTGGGGTGGTCGTACCGACATGCGTGGGGACAGCTCAAATCGTGGGAAGACCGGCTCGGTCAACCGCTCGTGCACTGGGAGCGGGGCCAGGCCGCCACCCTCACCCCGTTTGCCGAAAAACTCATCTGGACCGAGCGGCTGGCGCAGGCCCGCCTGATGCCACAGATCGAGGCCCTGCGGGCCGAGTTGGAGCGCACCTTCGCGCTGGCCTTCGACCCGGACAGCCATGTGCTGCCGCTGTACGCCAGCCACGACGACGCCCTGCCGCTGCTGCAGACACACGCGGCCGAACACGCGCGCCTGCACCTGGACATCCGCTTTTGCGGCAGCGTGGAAGCGCTGCGCGCACTCGACGACGGGCGCTGCGTGGTCGCTGGCTTTCACACGCGTGAGCAGCCAGGCATCGACAGCCCCGCTGCGCGCGCCTACCGGCCGCTGCTCGCCCCGGGGCGGCACAAGCTGCTGGGCTTTGCGCAGCGCTGGCAGGGCCTGATCGTCCCCCCAGGCAATCCCCGCCGGCTGCGCGGTCTGGCGGACGTCGTGCGCTGGCGGCTGCGTTACGTCAATCGGCCCGAAGGCACCGGGACCCGGCTGCTGTTGGATGAGCTGCTGCGCGAAGCGGGCCTGCAACCGCAGGAGCTGCCGGGCTACGACCGCTGCGAGCCCTCGCACGCCGCCGTTGCGCAGACGGTGGCCAGCGGCAGCGCCGATGCGGGCTTGGGTACACAGGCGGCCGCGCAGCGGCTGGGGCTGGGCTTCGTCCCCTTGGTGCGCGAACGCTATGCCCTCGCCTGCCTCGAAACTGCCCTGGAGCAACCCGGGCTGCGCGCCCTGCGCGACGTGTTGACCACGCCCGCCTGGCAGGCGCGACTGGCCGGCATTCCAGGCTATGCGCCGCAGGACTGCGGCGCCGTGCTCTCTCTGACCGCGACGCTGCCGTGGTGGCGGCTGCCGCCAAAGCGCCGGCCCAGGAAGGCCGTGGGGTCAGAATAGCTCCCGCTCGGCTTCCAAGTACGCCAAACTGGTGTACTTGCCAATATTGGAGTCGAACCCCGCCATCCCCCGCGCCCGTGCGGCCACGCGGGGGTCCTTGAGCACGAGTTCCTTGGCCTTTTCCAGCGGCACGCCGTCCTTGACGGCCTGCACGCACGGCTCCCAAATGCCCTTGAGGAAAGTGCCGTAGTCGCGCAGCAGCGTCTTGCTGCCGCGCCCATGCCCCGGCCACCACACTTGGTCGCCGGCGGCCTGTTGCAGCGCTTCGTAGTACTTGAACGTCCCCGGGTAGGAGCCATCGTCGATGTTGGCGATGCGGTTTTCCATCGCAATGTCGCCGACATAGGTGAAGCGATCCTGCACCACCTCCACGCACAGATCGGACGGCGTGTGCGCCTTGCCGTAGTGGTGCATGCGCAGGGTGACATCGCCAAAAGTGAACGTCTGCCCGTGCTGCACCGGCCGGTTGGGCGCCACCACCTGTGTGCCCATCGTGGCTTGGTTGGTCCAGCGCTCCATCAAGCTGCGCCACAGGCTGCCTTCGGCCCCTTTGATCTGCTCGATGGTGTGCGGCAAGGCGTAGATTGGCAGCGCCTCGCCGTACGTCTTGACGAAGGCGTGATTGCCCAGCCAGTGGTCGCCGTGGTAGTGGCTGTTGAAGATCGCCACCACGGGCTTGTCGGTCACGGTGCGGATCATGCGGACGACCATCTCGCCGTGCTGCAGCGAGCACCCGGCGTCGAGCATCACCACCCCCACCGAAGTCACGACGAACACCACATTGGCCATCACCCCGCGGTTTTCCGGCGTGGGAAAGCCGTCCTGAGCGTAAATCATCCAAACGTGGGGGGCGATGCGCTCGGGCTTCACATCGGGCACCGGCGGCCCCTCGATAAAGTCCTGCAACTGCTGGGCAAACAGCCGCACCTCGGGCACGGCGGCCAACCCGGCGCCGACCATGCCCGCACCTGCGGTGAGCTGCAGCCAGCGCCGACGCGACAAACCATTCGAAGTCATGTTGTCTCCTTTTCAGCGAGCCCACGGTACGACTCGCCACGATGAGACAATAAGCATACAGGGATGGACGGCAGCGGTCCACTGCCGCGCGTCTCTCGCGCGGCAGAGGGACGTTAGCGCCCGAAGGCGGAGGCCCCGCCCAACAATGTCCACAGCCCCAGGCTGGCGAAGATGGCGGCGGCCACCCCATGCACCCAGCGAATCGGTATCCGATCGGCCAGCCGATCGCCGACGAACACCGCAGGCACGTCGGCCAGCATCATGCCCAGCGTCGTGCCGACGACCACCAGTAACGGGGCGACATAGTGCACCGCCATCGCCACGGTGGCCACCTGGGTCTTGTCCCCCATCTCGGCCAGGAAAAACGCCACCGCCGTGGCACCAAACACACCGAGCCGTTGCGCGAAGGACACCTCGTCATCGTCCACCCGATCGGGGATCAGCGTCCAGACCGCCATGCCGATGAACGACAAGCCCAACACCCAACGCAGCACCGCCGGCGAAATGGACGCCACGATCCAAGCCCCCAGCGCCCCCGCCAACGCATGGTTGACCACCGTGGCCACCAAAATGCCCCAGACGATAGGCCACGGCCGCTTGAAGCGTGCCGCCAACAAAAACGCCAACAACTGGGTTTTGTCACCCATCTCCGCCAGGGCGACAACGCCCGTGGATACGAACAACGCTTCAAGCATGGGGGATTGCCACCCCTGGGGTGGCCAATCTGGGGAGTGAAGAAACGACGGGGCGGCCCGATCAATGGGCCTCGTTGGCAGGGTTCATGCGCTGGAGACGATCGTCGCGCTCACGCAATAACCAATAGACCACGCCGAGTGCGAGGGTCGCGCCGGCCAGCGCGGCAATCTTGCCCGGGCCGATATCGGGATCCAGAATGACGAACTTACGCGACAGCGCCAGCAACGCGATCAACACGACCGTCTTGACCTGGATGATGCTGTCACGCCGCAGCGCCACGCGGATGATGGAGTGCTTGAACTCCATCGCGATCAGCAGCGTCATGATCATGCCAAAGACCGTCTGGAACACCTTGTGGTCCAACGGATTGAAGGCATCGAGCACGAGCAGCGTAAAGACCACCTGCACCAACTGCAGCAGCGACACCACCACGATGACCGCGATCACCCCGGACAGCGCCAGCGCCACCACCTGCTCGAAGCGCTCGTAAAAACTCATGACGGCCCACTCGCGCCGGAAGGTCTCGAGGGGAGACTCGGGGGACTCTGGAAGATGGGGAGGCTTCATCGGCAGATCTGTCAGTGAACCCATGGGTGCCGCGCATTATCGCCGACGCGCGGGGGTGTGACCTGCCCCCGCGGAGGGTGTCAGGATTTTTGTGTGAGGGGCCTACCATGACGATGTTCAGGAGCCCCCATGCCACGCAAGAAGACCACCCCCGCCGCGAAGCCGGACGCCATTCTTCCCGACGAGCTGCTTGAGAAGCTGATCCCCGGACCGATGGACGCCGCCGGCGTCGAGGCCGTGTTCCAGAAGCTGAAGAAGGCCGTGATCGAGCGCGCCTTGGGGGCTGAGCTGGGCGTGCACTTGGCCAGCCCCGAGGGCGGCTGCGGGAACCATCGCAACGGCCGCAGCGGCAAGACCGTGCTGACCGACGGCGGGCCGCTGCGGATCGAGGTGCCCCGCGACCGGGCCGGCAGCTTCGAACCGCAGCTGATCCCGAAGCATGAGCGCCGGTTTGCCGGCTTTGACGACCGGATCATCTCGATGTATGCCCGCGGCATGTCGGTGCGCGAGATTCAGGGCCATCTGGCCGAGATGTACGCCATCGAGGTGTCAGCGGAGTTCATCAGCGCCGTCACCGACGCGGTGATGGCCGAGGTGGGGGCCTGGCAGGCCCGGCCGCTGGAGCCGATGTACCCGGTGGTGTTCTTCGATGCCCTGCGGGTGAAGATCCGCGAGGACGGCGTGGTGCGCAACAAGGCGGTGTATCTGGCCTTGGGCGTGCTGCCGGACGGGACCCGCGACATTCTGGGGCTTTGGATCGAGAACACCGAAGGCGCGAAGTTCTGGATGAAGGTGTTCAACGATCTCAAGACCCGCGGGGTCACGGACCTGCTGATCGGCGTGGCCGACGGCCTGAAGGGCCTGCCGGAGGCACTGGAGGCGGTGTTTCCGGCCACGACCCTGCAGACCTGCATCGTGCACCTGATCCGCAACAGCCTCGACTATGCGAGCTGGAAGGACCGTAAGGCGCTGGCCGCGGCGATCAAGCCGATCTACACCGCACCGAGCGCGGAGGCCGCCGAGCGCGCGCTGGACGCGTTCGAGGCAGGGCCGTGGGGCCAGCGCTTCCCGACCGTGGTCGCGGCCTGGCGGCGGGCGTGGAGCCGGGTGATCCCGTTCTTCGCGTTCCCGCCCGAAGTGCGGCGGATCATCTACACCACCAACGCCATCGAGAGCGTGCATTCGCGGTTACGCAAGATCATCAAGAGCCGCGGGCACTTCCCAAGCGACGAGGCGGCCACCAAGCTGATCTGGCTGGCCTTGCGCAACATCACCGCGGACTGGAAGCGGGCGAGCAAGGAGTGGAAATCGGCGATGAACCAGTTCGCGATACTATACGGCGACCGCTTCACCCTCGCACCACGCTGAACGACACGAGGACAGATTCAGAAACCGCCCCACACACAAAAAACAGGACATCCCCCCCCCGCCAGCCGTACCATGGTCAACGGGTAAATCTCATCAATTCAGAAGACTGACGGATACGAACGACGCAGGTTCCAGAAACGGTCGGTCGATGCCCCCCTGGACACCCCCATCCTCGAGGATGTCGTCAGGGTCAAACCTGCCGTGCGAGCGGTTCCGATAGCGGATGACGCCAGCCAGGAGTCCGTAGCACCTTGATGAAGCGTCAACCCCGGGCGTCCCCCATCCGTTGGAACGATCAACGGGGGGCAGGTCGAAACCTTTCTCAGTCACTCGCGCAAACCCCCACGCCCGCATCGCCGCGCCGCCAGCAAGGGACGGGTTCGCCGCGGGCGCGGTGGGGGATGCCATCGGCGTCGAGCCGCGCGGATGGGAGCGAAAGGTGTCGTTTTTCTCGTGTGCGTGGCCGGCGGCGCAGCGGCCCATTCTGCAAATACCGCGCAGACGCGCTCGTACCCCATGCGCGCCGTCGCCTTGCCCTCCCCCGCGACCGCCCCCATGCCGCTGCCGCCCGGCCACGCACCGCTACACCATCTGCTCACCACCCATTTGCCCAGACGCCATCGAGAAACACCTCCGTCAGTTCGAGCACCGCGCCGGCGCGACGGTACACGCAGCGTCGCGCGTGGGGCGCGCGGGCATCGGCACCGAGTCGCGCGAAGCGCAAAGGCCCGCGCTCGATGTCGCCGAGCTCGAACAGCAACTCGCCCAAGGGCCGATCGCCCAGCTGCTGCACCTCGCACCACGGGTTGTCGGGGCCCCAGCCGGGAATGCAGGTGCGCGCCGCGATGCGCGGCCGACCCGCCGCGACCAGCCGCACGCACCGCTCCCAGACCGGCCGGCCCTCGGCCAAGCCGGCCGCCGCCTCCGCTCCTCGAGCGCCCTCGAACAAACGCTCCACCGTCACCGGCCCAAAGGCGTCGCGCAGCCGCTGCGTGAGCGAGCCGCGCTCGTTGAGCCACCCGGCCGCTTGCGGCGAGAGCGGCCCAAACGCCTGCGTGGCGTCGTCATACCAAGGCGATCCAGCCGACTGGCGCAATAGGGCCGTGAGTGCATCAGGGTTGAGGGTCATGGGGCATGGGGCAGGCGCGGATGACGGAACAGGGGCCGTACTGTAGGGCAGGCGGCTGGCTGGGCCATCGACAAGCGCGGCCTGGACGTTACGATGCTTGGGTGCGGGGCAGGTCACTGCTGTAGCGAGGAAACCCTGCGGCACAATGCCATCGACACTGTGCTGACCGTCCGCCGCTGATCATGAGCATTCCCAGCTACGACCAGTTCATCGAGCCGATTTTGCGATTTCTTGCGGCGCACCCCGAGGGCGCTCGTGCCCGCGATGCGATGGAGGCGGCAGCCGATGCGCTTGGCCTGACCGAGGCCGACCGCCTGGCGATGCTGCCCAGCGGCATGCAGGCGGTGTATCGCAATCGAGCGGGCTGGGCGCATGACCGTCTCAAGCGCGCGGGGCTCTCTTCGAGCCCGCGTCGTGGCTTTTGGAGAATCACCCCTGAAGGCCTCGCGCTCGCGCAGCATGCCCAGCCTTTACCGCCGGAAGAAATCGAGCGCATCGCGATTGCCAACGTAGACGTGCGCCTGCGTACCGGTGCCGAGGGGTCTGCCAAAGAGGGCGACCACTTAGCGCCACCGCAGACCCCGGCGCTGGCAAGCCCGCAGGATCGGCTCGACGGTGCGCTGCAGGAACTGCGCAGTGCCGTCGCTGCCGAATTACTCGAGGCTCTGTCGCGGGTGTCACCCACCGACTTCGAGGGTATCGTTCTCGAACTGCTGCTGCGCATGGGGTATGGCGCGAGCCGCGACGATCTGCAGCGTGTCGGTGGCAGCGGCGACGGCGGCATCGACGGGATCATCTCGCTCGACAAGCTCGGACTCGAGAAGGTCTATGTCCAAGCCAAACGCTGGCAGGGCACGGTGGGTCGCCCCGAAATTCAAGCCTTCTACGGCGCGCTGGCCGGGCAGCGTGCGCGCAAAGGTGTGTTCATCACCACCTCGGGCTACACGGTACAAGCGCTGGAGTTCGCGCGCTCGGTCGAGAACATCGTTCTGGTCGACGGCGCGCGACTGGCTGCGCTGATGATCGAGCACGAGGTCGGTGTGAGCGCGCAGGTGCTCAAAGTGCCGCGCTTCGACTCCGACTACTTCGACGAAGACATTCGCTGAATGTCATCCAACAAAAACGGCGCCTGAAGCGCTGTTTGCGCAGTGCGGCGCCGTCCTCCATCTGGCCGATGCGATGTCGCCCGCGTGGATCTGAGCAATGCGGCCACGGTGCTGGCGCAGTTACCGACGGCCTTCGAGCACTTCAACGAGGTGCATCCGCACTCGTCGTTGAAAATGCGCCCACCCCGAGAGTTTCGGCGGCATCCGGCCGCCCAGGCACGCCGCTCAACCGTCCAGGAAGCGGTGTTACATTGCGAATAGGATGGGGCCGGAGATATGGGGGCAAGATCAGAAGTCACGCCATCACCACTTGCGTGCGCACCTCGACCTTGAGTGCGCGCTTGATGGCTGCAAACACCGCAGAGATGTTGCTCATGGTCGGGTTGCCCGACTGAGACAGCATCCGGTGCAGGCTCTTGGCAGGCTTGTGAATTTCCTCGGCCAGCGCCTCGAAGCCAACTGTGGCGTTCACCAGGTCGCGAAGGATTAGTTTGGCCGATTCGGGCTCACCATTGACGAACAGGGTGATGGCTTCGTCCAGAAGCGCCTGTGCAAAGGCCGGATCGTTTTGCACGCGCGCGGCCACGGTTTCTTTGAAATCACGGGTCAGTGCCATGTTTACTTTCCTTTCTGGGTTGATGTCTTGCGGCGCTTGTAGTCTTCCCACAGCGCCACCGCCTGGTCGATGTCCTGCTGCTGACGCTTCTTGGTGCCGCCACCGATCAGGATGATGATCTTCAGACCATCCTTGGCCAGGTAGATGCGCAAGCCCGGCCCCCAATCGATCTTGTACTCACCGATGCCACGGAACCACTCAACGTTGGACAGGTTGCCCTGTTCCATCCGGCTCACGGCTACGCGTACCTTGGCGGCTGCAACGGCTTCCAGCGATCCAAACCACTCCGCAAAGGGGCTGTCGCCATCGTCCAGCAGTAGTTCTTTGATCTGGTAGCTCATGGTTTGAATGGTAACGTATAAGTTACTATTCTGCCAGCGCGACAGGTTTGATGCCTGGCTGATCGCCTTGGTTGACGATGAACTGCCGAGCGTAAGTTGTTGATTCGTATAGTGCTAAAACTGCGCCTCACCCGCAGGCCAATCAGAGAAAAGAGACGGCACTGGCCGAGAAAGTGGCCAGTGCCGATCGTTTGGGCAGATGGCGGCCCGCCGCACCGGTTGCAGGAACCCCGCGCGACGCGGGAGTTTTCAGCAAGAGAAAGGGCCCGGAGGCCATCCGAGCCCTTGTGTTTGGTGGAGCTGGGGGGGATCGAACCCCCGTCCGCAAGCCTTCTCCGCGCAGTTCTACATGTGTAGCCGTCTGTTTTGGGTCTCGTCCCGGGCGTCGCGCAGCGGCACGCTACGCCCGTGACCAGCAACCTTGGATCTCGCCGTGCGGCAAGTTGCCCGCCGCACGACCAGCCGAAATGAGTGTTCCTTGCTGCTGGAAAACCTGACGGTCTTCACAGCCCGGCCGCTCGGCCGACCGGTGCAAGGCTCGCCGGATTAGGCGGCGAGGGCGAAACGTTCGTCGTTCGCAGTTACTTTTTTGCTGCGGTTTAACGAGGTGACAGCACCTCGACATGCCCTGCTGCGTGTCCGAACCCACGTCGAAACCAATGCAGCCCCGTGCTTACTTAGTGTAAGCCAATTCCAGAAAGTTCAACAGGTCGAGCGGCGCGTCGATCACGGCGTCCGCGCCCCAGGCATCGACATCCGCGCCCACGCCCAGGTAGCCCCAGCGTACCGCCACGGTCGGCATACCGGCGGCGCGGCCAGCCTCGATATCGCGCTCGTCATCACCGACGTAGACGCATGCCTGCGCGGGCACCCCCAGCCGCCGCGCCGCCTCCAGCAGCGGCGCCGGATGCGGCTTGGCGTACGGGGTGGTGTCACCGCCGATGATCGTCGCGGCGGACGCGAACAGCGGCAATGACGCCGTCAGCGGCAAGGCAAAGCGCTCCACCTTGTTGGTCACCACTCCCCACGGCAGCGATGCCTGCGCCAGCGCCTCGATCAGCTCGGGCACGCCATCGAAGGGCTGTGTGCGCCGCCTCATCACCTCGCCATAGAGGTCGAGGTATTCGGTGCGATACGCCTCGTATTCCGGGTGCGCGGGCGTGAGGCCAAAGGCGGCTTCGATCATGCCGCGCGCGCCGCTGCTCGCACGTGGGCGGTAGATGGCCTCCTCCAGCGGTGGCATGCCCCGCCGCTCGCGCATCACATTGGCCGCGTGTCCCAAGTCAGGGGCGGTGTCGAGCAGCGTGCCGTCCAGGTCGAACAACACCGCGCGCAAGCCGGTGCGACCGATCATGCGCCCTCCCGCCGGGTGGCCACCAGGTAATTGACGCTGGTGTCGTCGTGCAGCCAGTAGCGGCGCGTCAGCGGGTTGTAGCCCAGCCCGCGCATCGCCTGGATTTGCAAGCCCGCGCGTCGGCAGTCGGCCGCCAGTTCGCTGGGGCGGATGAATTTTCGGTACTCGTGCGTGCCCCGGGGCAACAAGCGCAGCACATACTCGGCGCCCACGATGGCAAACAGAAACGACTTTGGGTTGCGGTTGAGCGTGGAGAAAAAGACCCACCCGCCCGGCTTGACGAGCGTGGCGCAGGCTTGAACGACGGACGCAGGATCGGGCACGTGCTCGAGCATTTCCATGCAGGTCACGACGTCGAACTGCGCGGGCTGCTCGGCCGCCAGCGTCTCGGCGCTGACGGGGCGATAGCTCACCCCCTGCACGCCCTGCTCCAGCGCATGCAGTTGCGCGACCTTCAGGGCTTTGTCGGCCAGATCGATCCCCAACACCTGCGCCCCTTGCCGCGCCATCGCCTCGGCCAGGATGCCGCCGCCGCAGCCGACATCCACGATGTGTCGTCCCTTCAATGGACCAACCAGCGATTCGATCCAGGCCAAGCGCAGCGGGTTGATCTGGTGCAAGGGGCGAAATTCGCTGTCGGGATCCCACCAGCGGTGGGCCAGTTCGGAAAATTTGGCCAGCTCGGCCGCATCGGCATTCAGCGGGGTGTCCATGCGCCGATTATGGCGTGCCACGACCCACGTCGGCGCGCGCGGACAATCGAGATAGGGGCGGTCAGGATACCTGACCGGGCCCCTCCCACACCACCCGGCATGCGGGTCCGCACCGGGCGGTTCGAGAAGTTGAGGTCATGAGAGACGGGGAACGCCAAGTTTGTCGAAGTAGGCAATGGTCAGCACCCGGTTGAGCTCGCCCGCGCTATTCCGCCACCAGCAGCGGGAATTGCCTGCCACCCGCTTTGCCACGTGTTCGGACGCGCCTAGGTTGAGCAGTTCCCGGTAGATCGTGCTACCCCGCTTCCAGTGCTTGAGGTGGATCGCCCGTAGTCGGTGGCGCAGCCATTCGTCCAGCGATCGCCAGACGCCCGGTGTTTGCGCCAGCCCAAAGTAGGCTTTCCATCCCAACAGATAAGGTTTCAGTCGCTCAATGACCTCCGCCATGCTGCGTCCGCCTGAGCGCCGGGTCAGTTGCCTCACCCGCTGCTTGAACGTCGCCATCGGCTTGTCGGCCACCCTGCGCTTGACGCCCTCCTTGCCAAACCAGAAGCTGTAGCCCAAGAACTTCCTTCCCTTGACGCTGGCCACCGCACTCTTGGCTTCATTGATCTTGAGCCTCAGCTTGCCGTAACACTTGCGCAGCAGCGCCATGACCCGTTCGCCAGCTTTCCGACTACGGACATAGACGTTGCAGTCGTCGGCATAGCGCGCAAAGCAGTGGCCGTGCTTCTCCAGTACCTTATCCACTTCGTCCAGCATCACATTCGCCAGCAGCGGCGACAGCGGCCCACCTTGCGGCGTGCCTTGATACCGCTCAAACACTACGCCATCGCTCATGATGCCGCTGTTCAGGTACGCCCGTATCAGCCGAATGATTCCAGCATCGTCGATGCGTTTCCGTAGGCGGTCGATGAGGATGTCGTGGTTGACTCGATCAAAGAATTTCTCCAGATCGACATCAACCACGATCTTCCGTCCGGACTGGATGTAGCCCTGCGCCGCCAGTATCGCGTCGTGGGCTCGTCGGCCCGGCCGGAAGCCGTAGCTGCACTCGCTGAATGTCGGGTCAAGTAGCGGTTGCAGCACTTGCAGCAGTGCTTGCTGGATCAGCCGATCCGTGACCGTCGGAATGCCGAGCTCGCGCTCGCCACCGTCCGGCTTCGGGATCGTTACCCGTCGTACCGGACTGGGCCGGTACCTCCCCTGCAGCAGTTGTTCCCGAATCAATGGCCACGCCGTCACCAGATGGCGGGCGGTCTGGTCAATGTCCAGCCCATCCACGCCGGCTGCGCCTTTGTTGGCTTTGACTCTCTTCCATGCTCGCCGCAGGTTCTCTCTCGCCAGAACCGCTTGCAGCAGTCCCGGCCCTGTGCTCTCGGTGTCCCGTCGCGGGCCGGCCGCTTCGTCGCTGACAGGTTCCCGCCCGGCTTCACCGTGCGCTACCCCCGCCCGCTCTGCTTGCGCAGACTTCTGACGCCTTGCTTCCAGCATCGACATGGTCTCAAGCACTCCTTCTCGTTCGGCCCTTCGCCCACGACTGGCAGCTACTATGGCCTCTGCTGACTTCTCGCTCCGTGTCACCACGTCGCCCTTTCAGGCATAAGGCGAGATCTCCCCGGGTAAGAACGCACTCCTTCACTGCACAACCGCCGGATTTACGCCGCTTCGCCTTGATCACGAGAGCTTCGCGGATTCATGCCCGCTCGCCCTGCTCGGCAGCGCCTTCTATCCGGTTCTTGTCCATCGGCTCGCAGTTTCGCTCCACGCTTCCTCCCCACACTCGGTCGCCCTCATGCAGTTGCGCTTCGCTTCGTTCGCTGTGATCAACTTACGGTGGGACTTTCACCCACAAGAGTGCGCCCGTGCCGGGCGCACACAAAAAGCCCCGCCGCAGCGGGGCTCTGGCCGAAGGCGGACCCGAATCAGCGGGTGCCGACCACTTCGATTTCGACGCGACGGTTCTTGGCACGACCTTCGCGAGTGCGGTTGTCGGCCACCGGCTGGGTTTCACCCTTACCCTCCGTGTAGATACGGTTGGCGTCGATACCCTTGCTGACCAGGTAGGCCTTGACCGCTTCGGCGCGGCGCACCGACAGCTTCTGGTTGTAGCCTTCAGGCCCGGTCGCATCGGTGTGACCCACCGCGATCACGACTTCCAGCTTGATGCCCTTGACCTTCTCGGCCAGGTCGTCCAGGCGGGCTTTGCCCTCAGGCTTGAGGACAGCCTTGTCGAAGTCGAAGAACGCCTCGGCCGCATAGGTAACCTTGGCCGGCGCCGCCGGGGCAGGTGCCGGGGCCGGCGCAGGGACAGGAGCCGGGGCGGGCGCAGCAGCCGGAGCGGGAGCCGGTGCGGGCGCAGGGGCAGGCGCCGGAGCCGGCGCCGGAGCCGGCACGATCGCGCCATCACATCCCTTGGCCGCGGTCGCAGGGGTCCAGCTGGAGTTGCGCCAGCACAGCTCGTTGGTGCCGTTTTTCCACACCAGATCACCGGTGCCGTTGCGCCAGTTGTCGATGGTTTGGGCGCCGGCGCCAGAAGCCATGGCGGCCGTCGCGAACAGCGCTGCGATGCGGGTGAGTTTATTCATTGGATTCCTCTTGGTCTAGGGGACGGATCGTGGATGGATCGAGCCAGTAAAGACCCGTTACCCAAAGGGAATGGGCGAATCGACTGGCTGTCAGTTCATTTTGCCACAAACGAACCGATTGCCAAGCGCCAGCGACGCCCACGCGACCCGCGCGCGTTTTCGTGCCCTCGTCTGTTGCATGCAGGCAACGTTTCGCCCCGCCGAGCGGGCGGCACACGAGCCATGGGCCGGTGATCGTGTTCCTTACAATACGCAGCATCAGTCGCCGGGGCCCTCCGGCGGTATTTGGCGGGTCGCCACGGCCGTGCGGCGCTACCCGCCCTCATGCGGCGTTGCCATGACCTCGTTTGCCAAAGAAACCCTCCCCGTCAGTCTCGAAGAGGAGATGCGCCGCAGCTACCTCGATTACGCGATGAGCGTAATCGTGGGGCGCGCGCTGCCCGACGCCCGCGACGGCTTGAAGCCCGTGCACCGGCGCGTGCTCTATGCCATGCACGAGCTGGGCAACGACTGGAACCGGCCGTACAAGAAGTCGGCCCGCATCGTCGGCGACGTCATCGGTAAATACCACCCGCACGGCGACAGCGCGGTCTACGACACCATCGTGCGCATGGCACAGGATTTTTCGCTGCGCCACATGCTGGTCGATGGCCAGGGCAACTTCGGCTCGGTCGACGGCGACGCTGCCGCCGCCATGCGCTACACCGAAATCCGCCTGGCCAAGATCGCGCACGAGATGCTGGCCGACATCGACAAGGAAACGGTGGATTTCGGCCCCAACTATGATGGCAGCGAAAAAGAGCCACTGGTGCTGCCGACGCGCTTGCCGAACCTGCTGGTCAACGGCTCGGCTGGCATCGCGGTGGGCATGGCCACCAACATCCCCCCGCACAACCTGAACGAGGTGGTGGACGCCTGCTTGCACCTGCTGGCGCACCCGGACGCGTCGGTGGACGACCTGATGCAGATCATCCCGGCGCCGGACTTTCCCACCGCCGGCATCATCTATGGCATTCAGGGCGTGCGCGAGGGCTACCGCACCGGGCGTGGCCGCGTCGTCATGCGTGCGCGCTGCCACTTCGAGGACATCGACCGCGGCCAGCGGCAGGCCATCATCGTCGACGAGATCCCGTACCAGGTCAACAAAAAGGTGCTGCTCGAGCGCATCGCCGAGTTGGTACGCGACAAACGCATCGAGGGCATCAGCCACATCCAGGACGAGTCCGACAAGTCCGGCATGCGCGTGGTCATCGAGCTCAAGCGCGGCGAAGTGCCGGAGGTGGTACTCAACAACCTGTATAAGCACACCCAGCTGCAGGATACGTTCGGCATCAACATGGTGGCGCTGGTCGATGGCCAGCCCAAGCTGTGCAACCTGAAGCAGCTGCTCGACATCTTCCTGCAGCACCGGCGCGAGGTGGTGACGCGGCGCACGGTGTTCGAGCTGCGCAAGGCGCGCGAGCGTGGCCACGTGCTCGAAGGCCTGGCGGTGGCGCTGGCCAACATCGACGAGTTCATCCGCATCATCCGCGAAAGCCCGACCCCGCCGGTGGCCAAAACCGAGCTGATGGCGCGCCGTTGGGACAGCGCGCTGGTGCGCCAGATGCTCACCCGCGCCCGCGCCGACGGCAGCGTGGTCAACGCCGATGACTACCGCCCCGAGGGCCTGCCGCGCCAGTACGGTCTGCAGTCCGACGGGCTGTACGCGCTGTCGGAGACGCAGGCGCAGGAGATCCTGCAGATGCGGCTGCAGCGGCTGACGGGGCTGGAGCAAGACAAGATCGTTGCTGAGTACCGGGAGGTCATGGCGCACATCGACGACCTGCTCGACATCCTGGCGCGGCCCGAGCGGGTGACGCAGATCATTGCCGAGGAGCTGCGCGCCATCCGCGCCGAGTTCGGCCAAACCCCCGCCGGCGCGCGGCGCAGCCAGATCGAGCACGACGCCCAGGAGCTCGACACCGAAGACCTGATCACCCCGCAGGACATGGTGGTGACCCTGTCGCACGCGGGCTACATCAAGGCCCAGCCGCTGTCCGAGTACCGCGCGCAGCGCCGCGGCGGCCGTGGCAAACAGGCGACCGCAACGAAGGAGGACGACTGGATCGACCAGCTCTTCATCGCCAACACGCACGACTGGATCCTGTGCTTTTCCAACCGGGGGCGGCTGTACTGGCTCAAAGTGTGGGAGGTGCCGTCGGGCTCGCGCGGCTCGCGGGGCCGACCCATCGTCAACATGTTCCCGCTGGCCGAAGGGGAAAAGATCACCGTCGTGTTGCCACTGACCGGCGAGTCGCGCCGCTTCCCCGCGGATCGTTACGTCTTCATGGCCACGGCACAGGGGGTGGTCAAAAAGACGGCGCTGGATGAGTTTTCCAACCCGCGCAAGGCCGGCATCATTGCCGTCGATCTGGACGAGGGTGACTACCTCATTGGCGCGGCGCTAACCGACGGAGCGCACGACGTGATGTTGTTCTCCGATGGTGGCAAGGCGGTTCGCTTCGACGAAAACGACGTGCGCCCGATGGGCCGGCAGGCGCGCGGGGTCAAGGGCATGACGCTGGAAGAAGGTCAGCGCGTCATCGCCATGCTGGTGGCCGAGGACGAATCGCAAAGTGTGCTGACCGCCACCGAAAACGGCTACGGCAAGCGCACCCCGATCGCTGAATATACGCGCCACGGCCGCGGCACCAAGGGGATGATCGCCATCCAGCAAAGCGAGCGCAACGGCCGCGTGGTGGCGGCCACGCTGGTGCGGCCGGAGGACGAGATCATGCTCATCACCGACCGTGGCGTGCTGGTGCGCACGCGCGTGGCCGAAATCCGTGAGATGGGCCGCGCCACGCAGGGTGTCACACTCATCAGTCTGGACGACGGCGACCGCTTGAGCGGCCTACAACGCATCGCCGACAGCGACGCCGGGGACGACCCCGCGGCCGATGTCGAGCCGGTGGAGACCTGACGCCATGCCCCGCCCCTACAACTTTTCGGCCGGGCCCGCCACCATGCCCGAGCCCGTGCTGCAACAAGCCGCCGCCGAGATGCTGGACTGGCATGGCTGCGGCATGGGTGTGATGGAGATGAGCCACCGCGGCGTGCACTTTGGCGAAATCCTGGCGCAGGCCGAGGCCGACTTGCGCGCGCTGCTGGCCATCCCGGCGCACTTCAAGGTGCTGTTTTCGCAAGGCGGCGCGCTGGCGCACAACGCGATGGTGCCGCTCAACCTGGCGGGCCGACACCCGCAGCGCGCCATCGACGTCGTCGTCACCGGTGCGTGGAGCCAAAAATCGGCGCAGGAAGCGCGTCGCTACGGCGATGTCCACATCGCCGCCAGCGGCCAGGCCGAAGGCTTCGTGCACATCCCCAACCCCGCGACCTGGCAGCTGCGCACCCAGCCCGCCTATGTGCACCTGTGCAGTAACGAGACCATCCACGGCGTGGAGTTTCACACCCTACCTGACTTGGCCGCGCTGGGCTGCGACGCGCCCTTGGTCATCGATTTTTCATCGCACGTGCTGTCGCGACCGATCGACTGGTCGCGTGTGGGGCTGGCCTTTGGTGGGGCGCAAAAAAATATCGGGCCCGCAGGGCTGACGCTGGTCGTGGTGCGCGAGGATCTGCTCGGCCACGCCTTACCTATCTGCCCAACCGTATTCGACTACCGGGTGTTGGCTGAGCAACAGTCCATGGCGAATACGCCACCCACTTATGCCATTTACATGGCCGGGCTGGTGTTTCGCTGGCTACTGGCACAGCAAGAAGACGGCCTGCAAGGCGTAGCCGCCATGGAGGCGCGGGCGTGCAAACGCGCCCAACGGCTGTACGACTGCATCGACCGCTCGGCGCTGTACATCAACCCGGTTGATCCCTCGTGTCGCTCGCGCATGAACGTCCCGTTCTTTCTGCGCGGCGACGATGGGCAACCGCTGCGCGATGCCTCTCACCCGCGCAACCAGGCGTTTTTGCAAGGGGCCCAGGCGCGCGGACTGCTGCAGCTCAAGGGCCACAAGTCGGTGGGAGGCATGCGTGCCAGCCTCTACAACGCCATGCCGATGGCGGGGGTGGAGGCGCTCGTCGAGTACATGCAAGAGTTCGAGCGCCGCGCGTAAATTGCGGCGAACGCACCGCCACCGTCTTCTATGACCGAATCCACCCCCCCAACGAGCCCCCCCGGCCAACCGGTGCCGCCCGTCGCCAGCCCGCGCCTGCTGGCGTTGCGGCAACAGATCGACGCCATCGACCACCAACTGTTGGCGCTGCTCAATGAGCGTGCGCGCATCGCCCAGCAGGTGGGCGAGGTCAAACGCGCCGAGGGTTCGCCCTTCTTCCGGCCGGATCGGGTGGCCCAGGTCATCGCCAACATCGAAGCCGCCAACCGCGGCCCCCTGCGTAACCAGCACGTGGCCGCCATCTGGCGCGAAATCATGTCCGCCTGTCTGGCGCTGGAGGCGCCCCTGCGCGTGGCGGTGCTCGGCCCCGAGGGGACGTTCTGTGAACAGGCCGCGATCGATTACTTCGGTAGCGCGGCTGACCTGATCTACTGCCCCAGTTTCGACGAGGTCTTTCATGCCACGGCGGCGGGCACGGCCCAGTTTGGCGTAGTGGGGGTAGAAAACTCCACCGAGGGCGTCGTGGCACGCTCGCTCGACTTGTTCCTGCGCTCGCCCGTGCACATCGTGGGCGAGATCAGCCTGCTCGTGCGCCACAACCTGCTACGGCAGTCGCCCAGCCTGGAGGGCATCGAGGTGGTGATGGCGCACCCCCAGGCGCTGGCCCAATGTCAGGGCTGGCTGTCGACCCACCTGCCGCACGCCGAGCGGCGGGCGGTGAGCAGCAATGCCGAGGGCGCGCGCCTGGCCACCACGAATCCGGCCTGGGCGGCGATCGCCAGCGAACGCGCCGCCGCGCAGTACGCCCTGCATATCGTGGCCCATGCCATCCAGGACGAAGCGTACAACCGCACGCGCTTTGCCATCATCTGCCTTCCACAAACCATGGCCATGCCGGCAGCCAGCGGACGCGACTGCACCAGCATCGTGGTGTCGGTGCCCAACCGCCCCGGGGCGGTGCACGACTTGCTCAAGCCGCTCAAGGAACACGGCGTGTCGATGACTCGCTTCGAATCACGGCCCGCCAAGTCCGGGCAGTGGGAGTATTACTTCTACATCGACATCGCCGGCCATCCGTCACAGCCGCACGTGGCCGCCGCGCTGCAAGAGTTGCAGGGCCTGTGCGCGTTCTACAAGATGCTGGGCGCGTATCCGGTGTCGGAGTAATACCGCCATGCCCGCCCCCACATTCGAGCAACTGGCCGTCATCGGCTGCGGCCTGATGGGCGGCTCGTTTGCCTTGGCACTCAAGGCGGCCGGGCTGGTGCAGCGCGTTGTCGGTTATGCCCGCTCGCCGCAAACGCTGGCGCGCGCCCGCGCGCTGGGCGTCATCGACGTCGAAGCGCCATCGGCGCTGCTGGCGGCATCGGGTGCCGACTTGGTACTGGTGTCGGTGCCGGTGGCGGCCACCGGCGACACGCTGCGCGCCATCCGCCCGCTCATTGGCCCCTCGACGCTGGTGATGGACGTGGGATCGACCAAGGGCGACGTGGTGGCGGCCGCCCGCGACGCGCTGGGCGAGCGGCTGGCCCAGTTCGTCCCCGCCCATCCGATCGCCGGCAAAGAGCGCGCGGGGGTGGAGCACGCCAGCGCCGACCTGTACCGCGGCTGCCAGGTGATCCTGACGCCGGTGCCCGAAACCGACCCGGCGCTGCTCGCGCGCGCCCGCGCCCTGTGGCAGGCGCTGGGGGCGCGCGTGCGCACCCTCTCGCCCGAGGAGCACGACGCCGCCTATGCCGCGGTGAGCCACCTGCCGCACCTGCTGGCCTTTGCCGCCGTGCGGGCGCTCGCCCAGCAACCGGGGGGGGCGCAATACCTGTCGCTGGCAGGCCCGGGTTTTCGCGATTTCACGCGCATTGCCGCCAGCGACCCCGACGTCTGGCGTGACATCCTGCTGGCCAATGCGGCCCAGGTGCGCGAACAGGCGCGGCACTTCCGCGCTGCCCTCGACACGTTCGAAGCAACCCTGGCGCGTGGCGACGCCCAGACGTTGCACGACCTGATCGCCGACGCCAGCCGCACCCGCACCCGCTGGGCGGCGGGCGCCTATGCCGTGGCCACCGAGACCCCATGTACCGAACCGCCTTCCTCGACATCCCCCCGCTGATGCGGGCCGCCGGCACGGTGCGCCTGCCGGGCTCCAAAAGCATCTCGAATCGCGTGCTGCTGCTCGCCGCCCTGTGCGACGGCGAGACGGTGATCGAGGACTTGCTGGACTCGGACGACACGCGCGTGATGCTGGATGCGCTGGCCGCGCTGGGCTGCGGGCTGCAGCGCCTGGGCCCAGCGACGGTGCGCGTGCGTGGCCTGGGTGGGCGGCTGGCCACGCGCGAGGCCGCGCTCTTTCTGGGCAACGCGGGCACGGCCATGCGACCGTTGACGGCCGCGCTGACCGTTTTGACCGCGCGCCACGGGGGACGCTTCGAACTGTCGGGCGTGCCGCGCATGCACGAGCGCCCGATCGGCGACCTGGTCGATGCGCTGCGGCAATTGGGTGGTGTCATCGACTACCTGGGGCAGCCCGGCTATCCGCCGCTGGCAGTGGGCGGAGGCGAGCCCGTCGCGCTGCAACTGGCCGCACCGATCCGCGTGCGCGGCGACGTCTCCAGCCAGTTTCTGACCGCGCTGCTGCTGGCGCTGCCGCTGGCCGCCGAGCACCAGCCGATCGTCATCGAGGTCGAGGGTGAGCTGATCTCCAAACCGTATGTGGAGATCACGCTGCGCCTGCTGCAACGCTTTGGCGTCGAGGTGGAGCGCGACGGCTGGCAGCGCTTCACCATCCCGGCGGGCGCGCGCTACACGACGCCGGGCCGCATCCACGTCGAGGGCGATGCGTCGTCGGCCAGCTATTTCATCGCGCTCGGGGCGCTGGCGGCCGCACAGGCACCCGTCACCATCGAGGGCGTGGGGCTGGCATCGATCCAGGGTGACATTCGCTTCGTCGACGCGGCACGCGCGATGGGCGCCGAGGTCGAGGGCGAAGCCAACCGGCTGCACGTGCGCCGCGATGCCTGGCCGCTGCGCGCCATCGATCTGGACTGCAACGCCATCCCCGACGCGGCGATGACGCTGGCGGTGATGGCGTTGTATGCCGACGGGCCGTGCACGCTGCGCCATATCGGCAGCTGGCGCGTCAAAGAAACCGACCGCATCGCGGCCATGGCCTGCGAGCTGCGCAAACTGGGCGCAACGGTCGACGAGGGACCCGACTGGCTGCGTGTGCACCCCCTGCCCCCCGATGGCCAGGGCTGGCGTGCAGTGGCGCTGCACACCTACGACGACCACCGCATGGCGATGTGCGGGTCGCTGGCGGCGTTCAACCCAGCACGGCTGCCGGTGCGCATTCTCGACCCGCAGTGCGTAGGCAAGACCTTTCCGGACTATTTCGAAACCCTGTGGTCGGTGGTGAAAACCGAGCCCGCGCACATCCCCGTGATCTGCATCGACGGGCCTACCGCCTCGGGCAAGGGCACGTTGGCCGCCGCCGTGGCGCAGCGGTTGGGCTACCACGTGCTCGACTCGGGCGCCTTGTACCGTTTGGTGGGCCTGGCCGCCGAGCGTGCAGGCATCCCGACCGACGATGCTGCCCTGGCCGATCCGGCGATCGTGCAGTCGCTGGCCACGCTGGCCGAGACGCTGCCCGTGCGGTTTGCCGACGGCCGCATCTGGTTGGCAGGAGATGATGTGACCGCTGACGTACGCACCGAGGCGATCGGCATGGCGGCGTCGCGCGTGTCGGCGCTGCCGGCGGTGCGCACGGCGCTGCTGGCGCTGCAGCGCGGCTTTCGTCGCCTGCCTGGCTTGGTGGCCGACGGGCGCGACATGGGCACGGTGGTCTTTCCCGATGCACCGCTGAAGATCTTTTTGACCGCCAGCGCCGCCACGCGCGCGCGCAGGCGCTACGAGCAGTTGATTTCGCGCGGCGAAGCTGCTAGCATTGACAGTCTTTTGGCTGATTTGGAGGCGCGCGATGCGCGCGACCAAGCGCGCGCGAGTGCGCCCCTGAAGCCAGCCGAAGACGCGCTGCTGCTCGACAACTCGGACCAGTCGCTGGACGAGTCGGTGCAAACCGTGCTGTCGTGGTGGCAGAGCCGCCGGCCTTTTGCCGCCTGAGGACGTCCGCCTCGGGCGCTCGGGCTGGCCCCACGAGGGCCCCAACGGCGCCGCCGAACCCGTCTTCGCGCGCCCGCGGGATCATCCACCCACCACCCGGAATCCATTCGGGTGAACACCCAACCGCCGCCGGTTGCGGACGACCGCGGCACCCAGGAAACTTGCATGTCTGAATCGTTTGCCGCCCTGTTCGAAGAATCGCTCAAGCGCGCCGAAATGCGCCCCGGCGAGGTCATCACCGCCGAAGTCGTGCGCATCGACCACAACCATGTGGTCGTCAACGCCGGGCTGAAGTCGGAAGCCTACATCCCGCTGAGCGAATTCAAGAACGATCAGGGCGAACTCGAGGTCCAGGTCGGCGACTTCGTCGCCGTGGCCGTCGAGGCCGTCGAAAACGGCTATGGCGACACCATTCTGTCGCGCGACAAGGCCAAGCGCCTGGCCTCGTGGATGGCGCTGGAAAAAGCGCTGGAGTCGGGCGAGTTCGTCACCGGCACCACGACGACCAAGGTCAAGGGCGGCCTCAAGGTCATGGTCAACGGCATCAGCGCCTTCCTGCCCGGCTCGCTGGTCGACACGCGCCCGGTCAAGGACCTCACGCCCTACGAGGGCAAGACCATGGAGTTCAAGGTCATCAAGCTCGACCGTAAGCGCAACAACGTCGTGCTGTCGCGCCGCGCGGTGATCGAGGCCTCGATGGGAGAAGAACGCGCCAAACTGCTCGAGACCCTCAAGGAAGGGTCTATCGTCACCGGCGTGGTCAAGAACATCACCGAATACGGTGCCTTCGTCGATCTGGGCGGCATCGATGGCCTGTTGCACATCACCGACATGGCCTGGCGCCGTGTGCGCCACCCCAACGAGGTGGTGCAGGTCGGCCAAGAAGTCACCGCCAAGGTGCTCAAGTTCGACGCCGAGCGCCAGCGTGTCAGCCTCGGCCTCAAGCAAATGGGTGACGACCCCTGGCTGGGTGTGGCGCGCCGCTACCCGGCCGGCACACGCCTGTTCGGCAAGGTCACCAACATCGCCGACTACGGCGCGTTCGTCGAGCTCGAGCCCGGCATCGAGGGCCTGGTGCACGTCTCCGAGATGGACTGGACCAACAAGAACGTGGCCCCGAACAAGGTCGTCTCCATCGGCGACGAAGTCGAGGTCATGGTGCTCGACATCGACGAAGACAAGCGCCGCATCAGCCTGGGCATGAAGCAGTGCAAGCCCAACCCCTGGCAAGAATTTGCCGACACGCACAAGCGTGGCGACAAGGTCAAAGGGCCGATCAAGTCGATCACCGACTTCGGTGTCTTCGTCGGCCTGGAAAACGGCATCGACGGTCTGGTGCACCTGTCCGACCTGTCGTGGAACGAGCCGGGCGAAGTGGCCGTGCGCAACTACAAGAAGGGCCAGGAAGTCGAGGCGGTGGTGCTGGGCGTGGACGTCGAGCGCGAGCGTATCAGCCTCGGGATCAAGCAGCTCGACGCCGATCCGTTCACGACCTTCGTGTCGGTTCACGACAAGGGTGCCACCGTCACCGGTACCGTCAAGAGCGTCGATGCCAAGGGTGCGGAAATCGACCTGGGCAACGATGTGGTGGGCTACCTGCGCGCCTCCGAAATCTCGCGTGACCGCGTGGAAGATGCGCGCAACGTGCTCAAGGTCGGTGACGAAGTGACCGCCGTGATCGTCAACGTCGACCGCAAGAACCGCAACATCCAGCTCTCGATCAAGGCCAAGGACGCCGCCGACCAGCAAGAAGCGATGGCCAGCCTGAGCCAAGCCACGGGCAACGCTGGCACCACCAACCTGGGGGCGCTGCTGCGTGCCAAGCTCGACAGCCAAAACAACGGCTGACGCCGCCTCTCGCCCCCGGTTCGACCCGGGGCGAAGCCGGAGCCCGGACGGGAATCCCTGCCGGGCTTTTTTCATGGCGCCGCCGCTTCCGCACGGCCGACGGCTGCTCGTGTCACGCGCAGCTGGGCATAATGACGCCATGAACCGCAGCGACCTCTTCGAAGCGCTCGCCGAGCGCCACCCCCATCTGACCGCGACCGATGCCGAAGTCGCCGTCAAGACCCTGCTGGAAGCCATGGCCGAGAGCCTGATCGCGGGTCAGCGCATCGAAATCCGTGGGTTTGGCAGTTTCAGCGTCGCCGAGCGCGCCGCGCGCCAGGCGCGCAACCCCCGCACCGGGGAGCGTGTCGCCGTGCCGCCGAAACGCGTGCCCCACTTCAAACCCGGCAAGGCCTTACGCGAAGCAGTGGACCAAGCCGCCCGGAGTCGGGCATGAAGGTGCTGGGCTGGCTGCTCAAGGCGGCCGTGTTCCTGCTGATCTTTGCGCTGGCGCTCAACAACCAGGCACCGGTTCGTGTGCACGGCCTCTTTGGCACCCAGTGGGAGGCGCCGCTCGTACTGGTGCTGCTGATGGCGCTGTTTGCCGGGGTGCTGCTAGGCATGGCGGTGATGGCACCGCTGTGGTGGCGTGCGCGGCAAGCGGCCCGGCGCAAGCCCGCGAGCACCGCCGCGCAGCCCGCCCCGCCTCAAGCCACTGCCGACGAACCGCCCCATGGGATTTGATCTTTCTTTGTCCTGGCTGCTGTGGGCGCTGCCACTGGCGTTTGCACTGGGCTGGCTGGCCTCGCGCTGGGACGTGCGGCAATGGCGCCTGGAGGGGCGGCAGGCACCGCGCGCGTACTTTCGCGGGCTCAATCACCTGCTCAACGAGCAGCAGGACCAAGCCATCGACGCCTTCATCGAAGCCGTGCGGCACGACCCGGACGCGGCCGAGCTGCACTTCGCGCTGGGGGGATTGTTTCGCCGGCGGGGGGACTACGACCGCGCCGTGCGGGTGCATGAGCACTTGCTCGCCCGCGCCGATTTGCCAGCGGCCGAGCGCGAGCGGGCCCAGCACGCGCTGGCCTTCGATTTTCTGAAGGCGGGGCTGCTGGACCGGGCCGAAGCCGCGTTCACCGCCCTGCTGGGCACGCGCTACGACACCGACGCCCGGCTCGCGCTGCTGGGTATTTATGAACGCTCGCGCGACTGGGTGCGGGCGGCCGAGATGGCGCAGGCGCTCGACGGTGGTGAGCGGGGCAGTTTTCGGCTGCGCTGGGCACACCACCGCTGCGAGCAAGCCGCCGACCTGCAACGCCACGGGCACACGACCGAGGCGCTAGCCGTGTTGGAGTCCACCGTGGCGCAGGTGCCGACATCCGCCCATGCCTGGGCCTCCCTGGCGGATCTGCGCCAGTCCCTGGGCCATGTCGAGGGCGGGCTGGCCGCGCTGGAGGCGCTGGCCGATCACTGTCCCACCCACGTGCCACTGGTCGCGCACAGCCTGGCCCAATGGGCACAGCGCATCGGCGCGCCACAGCGTGCCCGTGACCGGCTGCAGGCGTGGGCGGCCGACCACCCCGCGTCGCTGGATGTGACACAGGCACTGGCCACGCTCGACGACGACCCAGCGCTGGCGCGGCAGCGCTACATCGATCATTTGCGTCAGGAGCCGTCGTTGGTGGCGGCCACCCTGTGGCTGGCCGGTGCCCCCCTGGGCACGAGTGACGAGGAGCGGCTGGTGCGGCGGGCGCTCGAGCGCGCGTGCGAGCCCCTCAAGCGCTATCGGTGTGCCGCCTGCGGCTTCGAGTCGCGCCAGTATTTTTGGCACTGCCCCGGCTGCCAAGGCTGGGACACCTATCCCCCACGCCGCATCGAGGAGCTGTGAGCGCCGCCGCGCGGCGCACGGCAAGGCATGCGCGACGTTCGCCGGCCCTCATCCCGCCACCACGGCGCCGAGCGCCGCCTCGTCCACGATGCGATAGAGCCGCCCGACGCGGTCCAGCGGCTCGATCACGCCGGCGCGCACCAACGCACTGATCTCGCGGCTGACGGTCTCGAGTTTGAGATCCATCATGGCACCCATGTCCTCGCGCGAGAATAGCGTCACGACCGAGGGATCGGTCGCATGACGCATCTTCAGGATGAAGTTGGCCACACGCTGGCGCGCGGTGCCAAAATTGAGGGCCGCCAGCCAATCGTCGGCCTCCTTGAGCGCTTGCTGCCATTTTTGCAGCAGCCGCCAGTGCAGGCGTGGCGAGTTTTGTGCCAGCCGGTGGATGACGTCAGTCGGAATGCGGCACAGCGACGCCTCGGTCAGCGCCACCGCCTCGCTGTCGTAGCGGCTGGTGGCCAGCGCCTCCAGCCCTACCACGTCGCCGGGGCGCAGCACGCGCAGCACGCGCTGGCGCCCGCCCGGTGTGCTGCGCACCAACTTGATCAGCCCCGAGCGCAGGGTGAAGACGCCGAAGGCGGCGTCCCCCTCCTGATACAGCGACTGCCCCGCCGAGAAGACCAAGTCATCGATGGGGGCGTGAATCAGGTTGAAATCCTGTTCGTTCAGATCCGCGAACAGCACCATGTCGCGGATCCCGCACGATTTGCAGTCGGCCGTGCCACGCCAAGCGGATTCGGTCTTGATCGGGATCATCCCGCGATTGTCACCGAAACCGCGCGAGCTTGCCAAAAGCGATTCACGACACCCGCGGCGCGAGCTCGCCTTTCTCGTAGCGGCGGCGCATCTCGTCGAGGCTGTAGATCTTGCCAATGCGGCTGGCCATGCCCGCGCTGCCGAACGCCTCATAGCGCGCCTTACAGATCGCACTCATGGCCTTGGTGGCTTCCTTGAGGAATTTGCGCGGGTCGAAGTTCTTGCGGTCCTCGGCCAGGTGCTTGCGGATGGCGCCCGTGGCCGCCATGCGCAGGTCGGTGTCGATGTTGACCTTGCGCACGCCGTGCTTGATGCCCTCGACGATCTCTTCCACCGGCACCCCGTAGGTCTGCCCCATATCGCCGCCGTAGCTGTTGATGATGGCGAGCCAGTCCTCGGGCACGCTGGAGCTGCCGTGCATGACCAGATGGACGTTGGGGATGCGGGCATGGATTTCCTTGACGCGGTCGATGCGCAGCACCTTGCCCGTGGGCTTTTGGGTGAATTTGTAGGCGCCGTGGCTGGTGCCAATCGCAATCGCCAGCGCATCCACCTGCGTCTTGGCCACGAAATCGGCCGCCTCGTTGGGATCGGTCAGCAGCATCGAGTGGTCGAGCTCGCCCTCGGCACCGTGGCCGTCCTCTTCGCCGGCCTTGCCGGTCTCCAGGCTGCCCAGACAGCCTAGCTCACCCTCGACCGACACGCCGCAGGCATGGGCGATGTCGGCGACCTGTCGGGTCACGCGAACGTTGTACTCATAGTCGGCCGGCGTCTTGCCATCTTCCAACAAGCTGCCGTCCATCATCACGGAGCTGAAGCCCGACTGAATGGAGCGCATGCACACGCCGGGCGACGCGCCATGGTCCTGGTGCATGCAGACGGGAATATGGGGATACATCTCGATTGCCGCCGCCACCAGATGGCGCAGGAACGGCTCGCCCGCGTAAGAGCGCGCACCCGCCGAGCCTTGCAGGATGACGGGGCTGTTCACCGCGTCGGCCGCCTGCATGATGGCGTGGATTTGCTCCATGTTGTTGACGTTGAAGGCCGGCAAGCCGTAGCCATGTTCGGCCGCGTGGTCCAGCAGCTGTCGCAGGGTGATCAGTGCCATGATGGAGTCTCCTCAGGGTAAAACAGGACGAAAAAAGCGGGGTTGGGGCTGCGGTGACGCGTCAGCCCTTCGCCCGCCGCGCCAGAATCTCGAACGCCGGCAGCGTCTTGCCTTCGAGCACCTCGAGGAAGGCGCCGCCGCCAGTGGAGATGTAGCCAATGTCGGCCTCGATGCCGTATTTGGCGATCGCCGCCAGCGTGTCGCCACCGCCGGCGATAGAAAACGCACTCGAGCGCGCAATCGCCTGTGCCAGCGCGCGGGTGCCGTGCTCGAAGGCGTCGAACTCGAACACCCCCACGGGCCCGTTCCAGACGATGGTGCCTGCCTGCTCCAGCAGCGCAGCCAGCGCCTGCGCGGTCTGCGGACCAATGTCCAGAATCATGTCGTCGGCGCCGACGTCGGTCGCCGCCTTGACGGTGGCCGGCGCGTCGGGCTTGAACTCGGGGGCCACCACCACGTCCGTCGGGATGGGCACTTGGGCGCCGCGCGCGGCCATCGCGTCCATGACCGCACGCGCCTCGCCCACCAGGTCGGGCTCGGCCAGGCTTTTGCCGATGGGCAGCCCCGCGGCCAGCATGAACGTGTTGGCGATGCCGCCGCCCACGATCAGGCGATCGACCTTTTGCGCGAGCGACTGCAAAATGGTGAGCTTGGTCGACACCTTGGAGCCCGCCACGATGGCCACCAGCGGCCGCGCCGGTTGCTCGAGTGCGCGCGTGAGCGCATCAATCTCGGCTGCCAGCAGCGGGCCGGCGCAAGCCACGGGGGCGTATTCGGCCACCCCGTAGGTGCTGGCCTCGGCGCGGTGGGCGGTGCCAAACGCATCGTGCACGAAGATGTCGCACAGCGCAGCCATCTTGCGCGCGAGCGCCGGGTCGTTTTTCTTCTCGCCTTTGTTGAGGCGGCAGTTCTCCAGCAGCACCACCTGGCCGGGCGCGACACTGAAGCCGCCATCGGCCCAGCGCTGGATCAACGGCACCGGCAGGCCCAGCAGCTCGCTCAGGCGCTCGGCCACCGGGGCGAGCGTGTCTTCGGGCTTCGGCGCGCCTTCGGTCGGGCGCCCCAGATGCGACGTCACCATCACCGCCGCACCAGCGTCGAGCGCCATGCGGATGGCCGGAATCGAGGCGCGGATACGGGTGTCCTCGGTGATGCGCGCGCGCCCGTCTTCGAAGGCGAGCGGCACGTTCAGGTCAGCGCGGATGAAGACGCGTTTGCCCTGGGCTTGACCCTGGGCGCACAGATCGGCAAAGCGGATGAAGTCCATGGTCGGTCAGGCGGTGGGGTGGCGGCGACGGGGCACCGCCACCGGGATCTTCGAAATCACGTCGGCTTACAGCGAGCGGCCCACCACGCGTGCCATCTCCAGGCACTTGTTGGAATAGCCCCACTCGTTGTCGTACCAGGAAACCAGCTTGACGAACGTCGGGTCGAGCTGGATGCCGGCTTCGGCATCGAACACGCTGGTGCAGACCTCACCGCGGAAGTCGGTGGCCACCACCTTGTCCTCGGTATAGCCCAGCACGCCGGCCAAACCGCCCTCAGCCACGGGTTTGGCGGCCATGGCACGCATGGCGGCGCAGATCTCATCGTAGCTGGCCGGGCGCTCGAGCTCACAGGTCAGATCCACCACCGACACGTCGCTGGTCGGCACGCGGAACGCCATACCGGTGAGCTTTTTGTTCAGGCTGGGGATGACCTTGCCCACGGCTTTGGCGGCGCCGGTGCTGCTGGGGATGATGTTTTCCAGGATGCCGCGGCCACCGCGCCAGTCCTTGTTGCTGGGCCCGTCGACGGTTTTTTGCGTGGCGGTGGCGGCGTGCACGGTGGTCATCAAGCCGCGCTTGATACCCCACTGGTCGTGCACCACCTTGGCCAGCGGGGCCAGACAGTTGGTGGTGCACGAGGCGTTGGAGATGATTTCCTGACCCTGGTAGGCCGTGTGGTTGACGCCGTAGACGAACATCGGTGTGTCGTCCTTGCTTGGCGCACTCATGATGACGCGCTTGGCGCCCGCCTGCAGGTGCTTGCGCGCCCCCGCGTCATCCAGAAAGATGCCGGTGGATTCGATGATGACGTCGGCACCGATGTCCCCCCAGCGCAGGTTGGCGGGATCGCGCTCGGCGGTCAGGCGGATGCGGCGGCCGTTGACGACCAGCTCGTTGCCCTCCACCGCCACCTGCCCCTGGAAGCGCCCATGCACGCTGTCGTACTTGAGCATGTAGGCCAGATAGTCGGGCTCGAGCAAGTCGTTGATGCCGACGATCTCGATGTCGTCGAAGTGGCGCACCGCAGCACGAAACACCATGCGGCCAATGCGGCCAAAACCGTTGATACCAACGCGCAGGGTCATGGGAAGGTTCTCCTTGTTTTGCAAAAGTTGACGATCTCGTCCGTCAGATCACCGCCGCGCCCAAGGGGTCAGGCGGCAGGGGCCATCTGGGTCAATGCCTGGGGGAACAGCGCCGAAAAGTCGGCGATCACGCGATCCGGGGCGCACGCCTCGATGGGCTGCCCCATGTTATAGCCGTAGGGCACGCACCACACGGCGATGCCGGCGTTGCGGGCCGTGGCCACGTCGATGCTGGAGTCGCCCACCAACAGCGCGCGCTGCCGCTGCACCCCGTAGCGTAACAGGCTGTCGGCCACGGCCAGCGGATTGGGCTTCTTCACCGGCAGCGTGTCGCCACTGATGACGCGGTCGAACAGCGCCTGCATCTGGTGCGCCTGCAGCACGCGCTGGGTGTAGCGGTCTTCTTTGTTGGTCACCACCACGCGGCGTACACCCGCGGCCTGCAGCGCCTGCAGGACATCGATGACACCGGGGTAGGGATGGCTACGCGTGCCGCAACGCGCCTCGTAGTGGCGCTGGAAAATGGCCTCGGCCGCTGCGAAGTCGGGGTCCGCGCGCACGGCATCGGCCGAGCTGCCGCGCCGCGACGCCAACGCCTGAACCAGTAGCTCGCGCGTACCGTGCCCGATCCAGCGCGTCACCTCATCCAACGTCGCCGCCGGCAGCCCCAGCTCGGCGAGGGTGTCGTTGACCGCATCGGCGATCTCGGGCGCGGTCTCCACCAGGGTGCCGTCCAAGTCGAACAAAATGAGGTCGAACGGGAGTGCCGCTGCGCCCGTCATGTCCGCCGCGTTCACACCAGCACCTCGCGCACGGCCTGCGCCACGGCTTCCGGGGTGATGCCGAAATAGCTGTACAGCGCCGGCGCCGGGGCAGATTCGCCAAACCGGTCGATACCCACCACGCGGCCGCGCCGCCCCACGTACTTGTACCAACCGTCCGGGTGCGCCGCCTCGACGGCCACGGCGGGCAAATCGGGAGGCAGCACGGCGTCTTGCCACACCCTATCTTGGCGGTCAAAAACGCTGGTGCTGGGCATGGACACCACGCGCGTGGGCACCCCCTCGGCCGCCAACGCCGCCTGCGCCTTGAGCGCGATCGACACCTCCGACCCGGTCGCGATGATGGCCGCGCGTGCGCCCGGCATGTCGCTCAAGATGTAGCCACCGCGTGCCGCGCCTTCGGCGTGCGCACGTTGTGTGACCACCGGCAGGTTTTGCCGCGACAGGCACAGCGCCGATGGCCCATCGCGCCGCTGCACGGCCGCGGCCCACGCCACCAGCGTCTCCAACCCATCGGCCGGGCGCCACACGTCCAACTGCGGGATGAGGCGCAGACTGGGCACGTGCTCCACGCTCTGGTGGGTGGGGCCGTCCTCGCCCAGCCCGATGGAGTCGTGCGTGAAGACGTGGATGACGCGCTGGCGCATGAGCGCCGCCATGCGGATGGCGTTGCGCGAGTAGTCGCTGAACGT
This sequence comes from Tepidimonas sp. HKU78, assembly GCF_049860815.1. Taxonomy (NCBI): domain Bacteria; kingdom Pseudomonadati; phylum Pseudomonadota; class Betaproteobacteria; order Burkholderiales; genus Tepidimonas; species Tepidimonas sp. HKU78. Next base: position 1,786,774 of record NZ_CP187547.1, on the reverse strand, counting down.
CAGGAACGTGCCGCCGTAGGGAATGTAGCCGCCGTGCAGGGCGATGCCGTTCATGATGGCGGCCATGCCAAACTCGCGCACGCCATAGCTGAGGTGGTTGCCCCAACGGTCACGCCCAGCGATCGTGCAGCCCTTGAAGTTGGTGAGGTTGGAGCCGGTCAGGTCGGCACTGCCGCCGAAGAATTCGGGCACCAGTGGCGCCAGCGCATCGAGCGCCAGTTGGCTGGCCTTACGCGTGGCCACCGCGTCGGTGCGCTGCGCGGCAGCGTCCAGCAGCGCGGGCAGGCGCTCGGCCAAATCACCGCGCAGCTCGCCGCGCATGCGACGCGTGAATTCCGCGGCCAGATCGGGGTAGGCCTGGGCATAGGCGTCGAAGCGCTGCTGCCACTGCGCCTGCAGCAGCTGGCCATGGGTGCGCGCATCCCACGCGGCATAGATGTCGGCCGGGATCTCGAACGGCCCGTAGGGCCAGCCCAGCGCCTCGCGCGTGGCTTGCACCTCGGCGGCGCCCAACGCCGCGCCGTGCACGTCGTGCGTGCCGGCCTTGTTGGGCGAACCCTGACCGATGACGGTCTTGCAGCAGATCAGCGTGGGCTTGCCGTCCGGACGCAGGGCCTGCGTGCGCGCCAGGCGCAGCGCCGCGTCCACCGCGTCCGGGTTGTGCCCGTCGACGTCGCGAATCACGTACCAACCGTAGGCTTCGAAGCGTGCCGGCGTGTCGTCGGCAAACCAGCCCTCGACGTGGCCGTCGATCGAGATGCCGTTGTCGTCATAAATCGCGATCAGCTTGGACAGACGCAACGTGCCGGCGAGCGAACACACCTCGTGGCTGATGCCCTCCATCATGCAACCATCACCCAAGAAGCAGTAGGTGAAGTGGTCGACGATGGTGTGGCCCGGTCGGTTGAATTCGACCGCGAGCAGCTTTTCAGCCAGGGCCATGCCCACGGCGTTGGCGATGCCCTGCCCCAGCGGCCCAGTCGTGGTCTCCACGCCGGGGGTAATGCCCACCTCGGGGTGGCCCGGGGTTTTGCTGTGCAACTGGCGAAAGGCCTTGATCTCCTCGATCGGCAGATCGTAGCCTGTGAGGTGCAACAGCGCGTACAGCAACATCGAGCCGTGGCCGTTGGAGAGCACGAAGCGGTCACGGTCGGGCCAGGCGGGGTCGGTGGGGTTGTGGCGCAAGTGCCGGTTCCACAGCACCTCGGCGATCTCGGCCATGCCCATGGGCGCGCCTGGGTGGCCGCTCTTGGCTTGCTCGACCGCGTCGATGGCCAGCATGCGGATCGCGTTGCTCATGCGGCGCTGGGTCTCGGGCTTCGGCGCCGGTCGGATGTAGAGGGTATCGTTGTTCATATGCCCTATTGTCTCTCGTGTTGACGCCGTTTCAGGCCACGCCCAGCGCGCGCTTGCGGCGCTCCATCATGCGCCAGATGAACGGCGTAAAGATGAGCTGCATGGCGAGCTCCATTTTGCCGCCCGGCACGACGATGGTATTGGCGCGGCTCATCCACGAGCCATCGATCATCGACAACAGATAGGGAAAGTCGATCCCTTTGGGCTTGGCGAAGCGGATCACGCACACGCTCTCGTCGGCAGTGGGGATATCGCGCGAGATAAAGGGGTTGGACGTATCCACCACCGGCACGCGCTGGAAATTGACGTGGGTGACGCCGAACTGAGGGCAGATGTAGTTGACGTAGTCGGGCATGCGGCGCAGGATGGTGTCGACCACTGCCTCCTGGCTGTAGCGGCGCTGCGTCTTGTCGCGAATGAGCTTTTGGATCCACTCCAGGTTGATCGAGGGGGCCACGCCAATGAGCAGGTCCGGGTACTGTGCCACATTGACCTTGTCGGTCACCACCGCGCCGTGCAAGCCCTCGTAGAACAGCATGTCGGTGTCGTCGGGCAGGTCTTCCCATGGCGTGAAGGTGCCGGGCTCCTGGCCGTAGGGGGCGGCCTCCTCCTCGTTGTGCAGGTATTTGCGGCAGCGCCCGCGGCCCGTCTCGGCGTAGGTGCGAAAGAGCGCCTCCAGCTCCTCGAACAGGTTGGCCTCCGGCCCAAAATGGCTGAAGTGGCGGTTGCCGCGCGCCTCCTCCTCGGCCATGCGCTGGCGCATTTCCTTGCGGTCGTAGCGGTGAAAGCTGTCGCCTTCGATGATGGCGGCCTTGACCCCCTCGCGGCGGAAGATGTTCTGAAACGTGCGCGTGACGGTGGAGGTGCCAGCGCCCGAGGAACCGGTGATGGCGATGATGGGGTGTTTTTCGGACATGGGTCAAAACTCCAGACGGCGGTCAATCACGAAACAGGGTGCGCTCGCCGAACAACGGGCTGTCGTCCTTGAGCGGCGCGGGCTCGCGGTGGTAGCGCTCGATGCGCTCGACTTCATTGCGCGAGCCGAATACCAGCCCGATGCGCTGGTGCAGCGACGTGGGCTGGACCTGCAGGATCGGCTCGCGCCCGGTGCTGGCACGCCCACCGGCTTGCTCCATCAGAAAGCCCACCGGGTTGGCTTCGTACAGCAGGCGCAGCCGCCCCGGTTTGGTCGGGTCCTTGGTGTCGCGCGGGTACATGAACACCCCGCCGCGCATCAGGATGCGGTGCGCCTCGGCCACCATGGAGGCGATCCAGCGCATGTTGAAGTCCTTGCCACGCGGCCCCGTCTTGCCCGCCAGGCACTCGTCCACATAGCGCCGGATGGGCGGCTCCCAGAAGCGGCTGTTGGAGGCGTTGATGGCGAACTCTTGCGTGTCTTCGGGCACGCGGATATCGGGGTGGGACAGAAAGAACTCGCCCAGGTTCGGGTCGAGCGTGAAACCGTGCACCCCAGTGCCCACGGTCAACACCAACATCGTCGACGGGCCGTAGAGCGCATAGCCGGCGGCGAGCTGCTGGCAGCCGGGCTGCAAAAAGTCCTGCGCGGTGACATCGCGCCCACTGTCGATGACGGCCTGCGGCGCACGCAGTACCGAAAAGATGCTGCCCACCGAGACGTTGACGTCGATGTTGCTCGAGCCATCCAGCGGATCGAAAACCAGCAAGTATTTACCGCGCGGATACATCGAGGGGATGTTGTAGGGCTCGTCCATCTCCTCGGACGCCATACCGGCCAGGTGCCCACCCCACTCGTTGGCGCGCACGAACAAGTCGTTGCTGAGCACGTCGAGCTTTTTTTGCTCTTCGCCCTGCACGTTGATCGAGCCGGCCTGGGCGCCGAGCACGCCACCCAGCGCCCCCAGTGCCACGCTGCGCGCGATGGCTTTGCACGCCAGCGCTACGTCCAGGATGAGCGCGTTGAAATCGCCGCTGGCGCTCGGGTAGCGGCGGCGTTGCTCGATCAGGAACTGCGTCAAGGTCGTGCGACGGTCCAATGGCATCGGGATTCTCCTCGGGTCTCGTTTTATCGGTCGAATGGGGGTCTCATCGGCGCGCCTGCGCATGCCAATTGCGCAGCTGGGCGACGGATACGCCAGCCAGCGACGGCAGCACGCGCAGCGCCCCGGTGAAGTCGTGGTGCGCCGTGAAATCGTTGGGCGTGACGATCGTGGCCAGTCCAGCACCGCGCGCGGCTTGCAGACCGTTGGCAGAGTCTTCGAACGCCAGGCACTGTGCCGCTGGCAGGCCCAAGCGCTGCAGCGTCTGGCGGTACACCTGCGGATGGGGCTTTTTGAGCGGGGCGGTCGAGGCGTCTTCGATGACGGCGAAATACGATGACCAATCCGGCCCGATGGCGGTGCGCAGTAACGCGGCGATGTTGACGGGGGAGGTGGTGGTGGCGATCGCCAGCGTCAGCCCCTCGCGGCGCGCCTGCTCGAGCAGCTCGAGCACGCCGGGGCGCAGCCGCACCGCCCCGTCACGCACCGCCTGCTCGTAGGCGGCGGTCTTGACAGCGTGCAAATGGTCGATCAAGGCATCCAGCGCCGTGCCGTCGATGTCGCGCACGTCGCCGTTGACCTGCTGCCAGTAGTGGCGGATGCGCTCCTTGCCCCCGGAGACGGTCAGCAGCTCGGTGTAGAGCGGCACATCCCACTGCCAGCCCAAGCCTTCGGCGGCGAAGGCGGCGTTGAACGCCGCCAGATGGGCGTGCTCGGTGTCGGCCAGCGTGCCATCGACATCGAAGATCAGCGCAGACAGCATGGTGCGGACTCCATTGCGCCTCGAATCCCGGACACCCCGTCCGGGTGGCGATGCCGCTCACTATAAGCACAGGCTTACATAAGGTAAATTCACGATTGTTTGACTTTCACTTCAGCTTTTACTGAAGCTATGCGCAACGCCACTTTTCGCCAGCTGCGGGTGTTTGCCGAGGTCGCGCGCCACCTGAGCTTTGCGCGCGCCGCCGAGGCGCTGCACCTGACGCCGCCGGCCGTGACCATGCAGATCAAGGAGCTGGAAGGCCACGTGGGCCTGCCGCTGTTCGAGCGCCAGGGCCGCCGCGTGTCGCTGACCACGGCGGGCGAGTACATGCTGGTCTACGCGCGCAAGGTGCTGGCCACGCTCAAGGACGCCGAAGACGCCGCGGCGCGCCTGCAGCGGCTGGAGACCGGCACGCTGACCATCGGTCTGTTGAGCACCGCGCAATATTTCGTGCCGGCGCTGCTGGCGGAATTCACGCGCGAGCACACCGGACTGGACGTGCGCCTGGCCATTGGCAACCGCGAGCAACTGGTGCAGATGCTGCGCAACGCGGAAGTGGACATCGCCATCATGGGCCGCCCGCCCACCGAGCTCAACGTGCGCGCCGAGCCGTTCGGCGCGCACCCACACGTCTTCGTTGCATCCATCGACCATCCACTGCTGCGGATTGGCCACCCGACGGTGGAGGCGCTGCTGCCCTACGGCTTCATCGTGCGCGAGCCCGGCTCTGGCACGCGCGCCGTGTTCAACGGATTTTTCGAGCGGCACCGCGCCGAGCCGCGCATCGCCATGACCCTGTCCAACAATGAAGCCATCAAACAGGCGGTCATGGCCGGGCTGGGACTGGGCCTGCTGTCGCTACACACCCTGCGCCTGGAGCTCGAGCATGGCCTGATCGCCCGCCTGGACGTCGAAGGCACTCCCATCGTGCGCGCCTGGCACATCGTGCACACGCTGGCCAAGCTGCTGTCGCCCGCGGCCGAGGCGTTTCGCTACTTCGTGCTGGAGCAAGGCGAGCGCTTCTTGGCCGAGCGCTACGGCGCGCTGCTGCCGCTGTCGCCGCCGACTTGAGCCACACCGCGCCGCTGACGCCACGCGCGCACCTGCAGCGCGACATCCGACGCCCGCGCCAGCACCGACACGCCGGGCGGCAGCCGCCGCTGCTCGCGACGCACCCCCGCCCCACCGACCCACAATTCGACCGCCGGGGGCAGCCGTTCACGCAGGGCACACAGGGTGGAGTGGGTGGAAGCCCCCAACACGCTAGGCATGAGCCAGTGGGCCGACGGTGGCCTGATGGCCACCAAACCGTATGTGAGCAGCGCGGCCTACCTGCAGCGCATGGGCGACCACTGCCGTGCCTGCCCCTATGACCCCAAGGCCCGCACCGGCCCCACGGCCTGCCCGTTCAACGCGCTGTACTGGGATTTTCTGGCCCGCCACCGCGAGCGCCTGGCCGCCAACCCGCGCATGGCCGTCATGCGTACGCCAGCTCGACCGCATGGTGCCCGACGCGCTAAACGCGCTGCGCGCGCACGCTGCCCATGTCCGGCAGCGCATTGACCAACTCTGAGCGCGCGGTGGCGACTCCCGCGTCAGTTCAAAACTTCCACGTCACTGCGCACCACCAGCAAACCGTAGTCGCGGTCGTAGGGCTGCAACGCCTCCAACAGCCGGTCGCTGGTAGGCAGGTCGCACATCACCTCGATGCGCACGTTCGAGCTCATGCGCCAATTGCCGCTGCGCACGCCGTGCGTACCACGGCCGCGGCAGTCGCTCACGGTATAGCCCACGATACCCAGCTTGTCCAACTCCCGAACCACGAGCGATTCGAGCACCGCCTCGCAGTAGATCGTCACCAGTTTGTATGCCTTGGCCATAGCACCTCACGCGGGCAAAAAGGTTTGGGCCATCCACAGGTAAATCGGGATGCCTACGAACAGATTAAACGGGAATGTTACGCCAAGCGAGGCACCGATGGACAGCGCGGGGTTGGCCTGCGGCACGGCGATGCGCATCGCAGCGGGCGCCGCGATGTACGACGCACTGGCGTAGAGCGTGGCGAGCAAGGCGCCATTGCCCGCCGAAAAGCCCAGATAGCGCGCGGTGGCAATACCCAGCATGGCCGACAACAGCGGCATGACCACCGCAAAACCGACCAAAAACGCCCCGTAGGAGCGAAACGCGGCGATGCGCGATGCGGCCACCAACCCCATCTCCAGCAAAAACAGCGCCAGCAGTCCCTTGAACGCTTCTTTGAAGACGGGTGCGATCGGCTCGTAGCCGCGTTCGCCGGCGACCAGCCCGATGAGCAGCCCGCCGATGAGCAGCAAAATGCTCTTGCCGAAGAACACTTCGTGCGCCAGTCGTCCCCAATGGATACGCGCCAGTGCCGCCAGCCCCCCGCCCGCGCCGCCTTCGCGCTGATCGCCCAGCCGCGCCAATACCACGCCCAAAATGAGCGCTGGCATCTCCAGCAGCGCCAGAAACACGACCATGTAGCCGTCGTGCGACACGTCGCGCTCGGCGAGCGTGGCCACCGCCACCGAATACGTCACCACGCTGACCGAGCCGTAGTGCGCCGCGATCGACGCCGCATCGTAGTGCGACAGCCGCCCCAAAAAACGCAATACGGGAAACGCAACGAGCGGAATGACCATGCCCACCGCCAGCACCACGGCGCTCGCGGACACCAGTTGGCTCAACGGATACTTGGACAGCTCGACGCCGCCCTTGAGCCCGATGGCCAGCAGCAGATAGATAGACAAGGCCTCGTAGATGGCGGCAGGGATCTTGAGGTCGGACTTGCTCAGTCCCGCCACAATGCCCAGCAGAAAAAACAGGACGATCGGGTCAAACGTCATTGCTCAGCTCCTAGGATTCACGCGTCGTGCACGGCAGACCGAATGGTATCCGGCGCAACCTAACCCGGACCAGCCCGCAGCATCTCGTGCAGCAGGGTCTGCAGGGCCTCGGCCTTGATGACCAGCCCCAGGTCGATCATCTCGGACCCCATGGCCTGCAGTCCAGCCGCCGCCGGAACTGGCGCGGGCGTCAGGCGTAGCGATTCCTCGCGAAAAAACACGGCCGCCACCACACCGGCCAGCCACAACCCCGAGCCATCGGCCGCGCGCACGAACACCGGAGAGCCGCTGGAGCCGGGGTAGACGGCCGCGTCCACCAGGAAGGCGGGCTGTCCCTCGAAATCGACCGCCAGCGGCGTGGCGGTGGTACCACGGCGCAGGATCGGCAGCGCGTGCACGCTGTCCCATACGCCGCTGGGATAGCCGACGAGCCACACTTCCTCCAGCGCGTCAAGCTGCGCCAGGCGCGCCGCGTCGGCCAGGCGATCACTGGCGATCGGCTGCACGTATAGCGTCGCCCCTTGTTGCTCGGCGGCCTGCTGCAGTGGGGCCAAGGGCAGCGCGGCCAAATCGACCGCGGGGTCCGGATGCCGCTGCCAGGCCTCGGCAAACTCGTCGATGCGTACTTCGAAGCGGCTGCCCAACACCGGTTCGCCCTGGTGGGCGAGCGTGAAGACCAACGCCCCCTGGGTGACGTCGTCGACCAAATGCCGATTGGTCACCACGAAGCGGGTGCGCCCGCGCGCGTGCACGTGTTCGATGACGAAGGCCGTGCCGGTGCCGCTGCCGCCGTCGGCCAGCGTGGTCTCGACGCGCACGGTATGAAACAGCAGCCGCTTGGCGGGCGTGTCGACGACGAAGGGGTGGGCGAGAGCAGCACTCATGGGGCGTCATTGTCCTGCATGGCACGGGCGCGCCGATTGAGCTGCGCCACGGCACGTTCGGCGGCGGCCAGCGCCTCGGCGGCTTCGGCCTCGCTGCCCATCATCATCAAGCGACCAAAATTGCCGAACGGCTTGACGTCGACCAGCGTGACGTTGGCGGCTTTTTCCGCCTCGTTGGCGGCATAAATGGCGTAGCCCGCCGGCTCGCACTCGAAGATGAACAGCGTCTTGCCCGGCAGCAACATGGAGCCGCGGCGCAACTGGCGATTGATGAGCGTGGCATGGTCGGGCGTGACGGCACGGATGTTTTCCGCCCAGGCGATGCGGCACGGCAGCCGGTCTTCCAGCTGCGCGCCCAGCTGCTCCAGGATGATGTCGCCCGCGGCCAGCACCTCGCTTTGGCTGCGGTAGTGGATTTCCATCGAGCCAAAGGCGCGCTCGACCACCTGCTCGCCCATGCGCACGTTGGTGGCCTTGAGCGCGATGTCCGACAACCGGTGCACTGCCATGCCGGGGGCCACCTCGATCCACAGACAGGCATCGCCCGGCACCGGCAGAAAGCCCTGTGACGACGTGCCCAGGTACGAGGCGAGCTGCGGCTGCAGCGCATCGATGAAGACGAAAGTGCGCAACTGCACGCGCGTGCGGTCGGCCAAGCGGCTCATCGCGTCAGCCCCAGGTAGAGCGTGGGCAGCACCTCCGGCAGGCGCTGCACGCGATCGAGCACCGTGTAATGGCGCGCGCCGAAGATGCGCGCGACGTAGGCATCGGCCAGGGGATCGAGCGTGAGGCAGTAGCTGACAATCCCGTCACGCTTGAGCTCTTGCACCGCGTGCTGCGCATCCAGGCGCAGGTATTGCGGGTCGCGCACGTCCACGTCGGCGGGCTCACCGTCGGTCAAGACGAAGACGATTTTCTTGCGTTGTCGCTGGCGCTTGAGCTCGGCCCCAGCGTGGCGCAGCGCCGCGCCCAGACGGGTGGAAAACGCCCCCTCCAGACCGGCCAGCCGCGCCTTGGGCCCGTCGCCCCAGGACTCGCGAAAATCCTTGATGCGCAGGTAGTGCACATCGTGCCGCCCGTCGGAGCGAAAGCCGTGGATGGCGAACCGATCACCGATGCGCTGCAGGGCCTCGGCCAGCAGCGTCGCTGCCGCACGCGTCAAATCGAGCACCGTCTGCTCACTGCCGCGCACGGGATCGTTGGCCGATGCCGACAGGTCCAGCAGCAGCAACACGGCGACGTCGCGCGTATGCAAGCGGTGCTGCATCATGATGCGCGGGTCGGGCTGCTGCCCCATGCGCAGATCGACCCAGGCACGCACCGCCGCGTCCACGTCGAGCTCGTCGCCATCCTCCACCCGACGGATGCGCTGCAGCCCCTGCGGGACCATGGCCTCGATCAAGTGGCGCAGGCGCTGCACGATGGGACGCTGCTCCTGCAAGAGGGTATCGATGCGGGCTACGTCGCCCGGCGGCGCGTGGCGCTCCAGCACCGTCACCCAATCCGGGCGCTGCAGCTGAATTTGGTAGTCCCACTCGGGGTAGTGCACCGGGTCGGCCAGCGGCGGGCGCCCCAGCAGCGAGTTGATGGTCACACCCTCCTGATCGAGCCAGAATTCGGTCGGCAGGATCCAGACCTCCTGCGCGTCGTCGCCCGCGAATTCGACGTCGACCTCGTTGACCATCTCCATCACATTGACCTTGCGGCGCACCTGCTGCTGGCGCTCCCAGGTAGCGGCCAGCGCTTGCGCTTCGTCGTACGCGCCGCTGGTCCAGATGGCGCGGTTGTCGTCGCGGTACAGCGCCCGCTGCCCATCCAGCCGCGACGAAAATGCGGGCCAGCGCTCGGCGTCGAGGCGCGCGCGCAGCGCTTCGGCCAGTTCTATACCGGTCTGCAGGCTGGCCTGCGGGTCGTCCCAGGTGGTCCAAGCGGCCAGCGCCGCCAACCCTTGTTGCACCCAGGGGTCGGTGTCGCGCCGGGCGGCATCCGCGTCCAGCCACGCCAGCGCGAGACGGTTGATGAGGTCGCCCGCGCGCTGCGGCGGATCGACGGGTGCCGGGTGCTGCGCGCGCCACAACTGTCGCAGGCGCGGAAAGCGCTGCGCGGCCAGGGTCTCGACGCGGGCATCCTCCACCAGCTCCACCACCGCCTTGGTCAGCGCGTCCAACCCGTCGTCGGGCAAGGGCTCGCGCGCCGCCACCAAGTGTGCCGCACAGTGGTTGACCGCCGCGCGGTAGATGTCCAGGGCCGCGATGGGCGCACCAGCCGGATCGACCGCGGGCAGGTCGTCGTAGGCATCCGCTATATGGATGACATGATGTTCGATGTAAGGACGCAGGCCCTCGCGCGATTCGAAATCGCCAGCCGTGGGGCGCAGAAAAAAATCGCGCCCCCACAGCGCGCGCAGGTACAGATTCAGCCGGCGCTGCACGTCCACGAACAGGGTGCCGCGGCGCTCCTGCTGCAGCACCGCCAGCGCGTCCGGGCTTTGCAGCCCAAAGTAACGACGCTGCCCGTCGGCATCACCCCGGTAAGCCTGCGCGCCCCACTGTACCCAGCGTCGCAGTCCACCCAAGGTCAGCTGGCCGAGCAAGCGCTCGAGGTTTTCCAGCATCGGGCGCAGGCCCTGCGGGGCTTGCGCCAGCACCACGCCCAACACCGACAGGTACTGCCGAAATAGATCCGCATCGCCCAAGCGCAGCGCCGCCGTCGGCGCGGTCTGCACGATGAGCGTGAGCACCTGCCCCGACGTCTTGGACGCCATCGAGAGCAAAAAATTGACGAGATCAGGCAACACCTCCTCGCCGATCGCGCGCGCCAGCGCGGGCACGTGTTGCACGAAGCTGACCACCAGCTCCTCGCCCCGGCCCAGTTGGTGCAGGGCCTGCGCGCCTTTGAGGTAGTTGTCGAGTCCACGGGCAGACAGCGCACGCGCCGCTTCCTGCCACGATGCACGCAGCACGTCCTGCGCGCCGTGGGGCAGCGCCTGCAGCAGCTCGGCGTGGTCTTCCAGGTGGATGCTCATCGCGCGCCCGGTGCCCATGCGGGCATCATCAGAAGTACGTGGTCACGGCGGCGTCGAGCGCGTCGCGCATGTCGGGGTCGTCAGTGATGGGTCGCACCAGTGCCATGCGACAGGCCGCCAGTGCGGCCACGCCTTGCGCCATGAGGCTGGCGGCATGGATGAGCATGCGCGTCGAGATGCCCTCGTCGAGCCCATGACCCTTGAGGTTGCGCGCCCGCTCGGCGATGTGCACGAGCTTGCTCGCCGTCTCCCGGTCCACGCCCGATTCGTGCGCCACGATCTCGGCCTCCACCTCGTGCTCGGGATAGTCAAAGTCCAGCGCGCCGAAGCGCTGTTTGGTGGACTGTTTGAGGTCTTTCATCAGGCTCTGGTAACCCGGGTTGAAGGAGATGACGAGCTGGAAATCCGGATGTGCCTCGATCACCTCGCCTTTCTTCTCCAGCGGCAGCATGCGCCGCTTGTCGGTCAGCGGGTGGATGACGACCGTGGTGTCCTGCCGGGCCTCGACCACTTCGTCCAGGTAGCAGATGGCACCATGGCGAGCCGCCAGCGCCAGCGGACCGTCCTGCCAGCGCGTACCTTGCGCATCGAGCAGAAAGCGTCCCACCAGATCGGAGGCGGTCATGTCTTCATGGCAGGCGACGGTAATGAGCGGCTTGCCCAGCCGCCACGCCATGTACTCGACGAAGCGCGTCTTGCCGCAGCCCGTGGGGCCTTTGAGCATCATGGGCATGCGTACCGCGTATGCGGCCTCGTACAGCGCCACCTCGTCGGCCACCGGGCGCCAATATGGCTCGCGAAGGATGCGGTAGCTGGCCAGCACATCACCGGCCGCCGGTGCGGGCGCGACCGCGGCGGCGGTCACCACCGACGCAGCGGGCGCGGCGCTGGCGGAGGGGTTGATGGCGGCGGCCTGTGCGCGCGCCGCATACAGACGACGGGTCAGGGTGTTCATGGTGGTTCCGAAAAACCCGGCGGTGCGGGCAGCAGGGGGTCAATCTGGCCAGACGCGGCGGGGAAAGCGCTCGCCCGCGCTCGAGGGCGGAACACCTCCGTCCGTCCGGTCGGCCGCCACCACGGGCACCGCGGCGCTGGGTTCTGCGTGCGCTGCCGACGCTGCTGTGCGGCGGGCTCGACGTGGCTGGGGATCCTCGGCCGCCGGGGCGGGGGATGTTGGCGTCGGTGGCGCCGGACGCGCACCGCGCACGCTGGCCGCCAGGCGCTGGGCAGTGGTTCGGTTCATCTTTGCATCTCCTCGATCACGGCTTCGATGTCGGCCACGGCCGCCGCCGCCGATGGGCCCATGGCGTAGGCCGTGCTGCCCTGTAACGCAGCGCGGCGAAAAACCGCGCGCCGCCGTACCACGGCACGCAGGGCGGGCAATCCAAACTCGCGCAGCGCCTCGTGCATGGCTTGCGACAGCGCGCTGCTGGGCTCGACTTGGTTGACGACCAGCCAGGCGCGCAGCCCGGGCCGGCGCGCCTGCTCGGCCACGACGGCCTGCACCAGGCGCCAGCTCGCCCACAGGTCCAAGGGTGACGGCAGCACCGGCACCAACACAGCGTCGGCCGACGCCAGGGCGCGCTGCGCCGCCGGGTGGTCGACGCTCGGCGGGCAATCCCAGACGACATGACGCGGTTCGGGTTCGGCCGCCAGGGCGCGTTCGCCATCGAGCACTACCATGCCCGCCAGCGCACCCCATTGACTGGCCGAGCCTTGCGGGTCCAGATCGGCCAGCACGGTCGGGGCACGCCGCGCCAGGCCCGCCGCCAGATGGACGGCCAGCGTGGTCTTGCCCGTGCCGCCCTTGGCATTGAGCACGGCCAAGCGCCGCGGCAACCCCGATGTCATGCCGCCCCACCCACCGCCAGCGCGGCCGCGGCGATGCGGCGCGCCAGCTCGTGCTCGCCGTCGCCCAACTCGCCCTCGGCCGCAATGGTGATGTTGACGTAGGTCGGGCCAAAACTGATGTTCTGCGCCGCGCGGCCGAGCGCGTCTTGCACCTCGGCGACCCGATCCAGAAACGCGCGCGTCTGCCCGTAGCTGGCAAACGCAAACCGTTGAAACAGGGCGGGCGGACGCGATTGCGTGGTCCAACCCAGTGCGGCAAGATCATCCATGGCCTCGTCCTCCTCAGTGTGTAGGCGTGGCATCTTGCTGCCAAGCACCGAAATGCTGCGCCTCTTCTTGCGCCAGCTCGCGCATGAGCACCTCGGTGGCGGGGTCGCGCACGCGGCGGGCGTGGTCGGCAGCATCTTGATACAGCACCACGGCCGCTTGTTCGAGCTGGCGGTTGAGGGCCGGGAAATCGGTCACACCACGACCCAGCCGCGCGGGCGGCAGTGCGCCGGCGCACGGGGCCACGCCCAGCTCGATGAGGCGCTGCATCAGCCGCTGTGCATGGGCCAGCTCCTCCATGGCCTCGGCCTGCAGCCGCTCGGCCCAGTCGGGATAGCCGCTCATGCGGGCCAGCGTGGCCTGCGCCAAATACTGCTGCACCGCCGCAAACTCGTGCTGCAGGGCGCGGGTGAGCCAACCCAGGGTGCGTGCGTCGGCGGTCATGGGGCGCTCCTGGGTGCGTGTGCTCAGCTACGGGTGGACGTGATCTCGGCGTCGCGCCCACCGCCGGTGGCATCGGGCCGCGTCGGCAGGATGCCCTCGACTTCGCTGTGCACGCGCGCGATGATGTGCGCTGCCACCAGCCCGTCGCCCACGCGCTCGCACGCGTCCGCACCGGCACGCACCGCGGCGTTGACCGCGCCCGTCTCGCCGCGCACCAGTACCGTCACATAACCGCCACCGACGAACTGGCGGCCAATCAGCCGCACCTCCGCCGCCTTGGTCATCGCGTCGGCCGCCTCGATCGCGGGCACCAGCCCGCGCGTCTCGATCATGCCCAGGGCAATGCCCGTCATCGTTGCCATCACGTTACTCCTCGTGGTTGGGGATGGGCGCTGGTCGCTCCCACGACGTCAGCGCCGTCGCACCGCATCAAACGCTCGGCGCGGTGGGCAGGATGCCCTCGACTTCGCTGTGCACGCGCGCGATGATGTGCGCTGCCACCAGCCCGTCGCCCACGCGCTCGCACGCGTCCGCACCGGCACGCACCGCGGCGTTGACCGCGCCCGTCTCGCCGCGCACCAGCACCGTCACATAACCGCCACCGACGAACTGGCGGCCAATCAGCCGCACCTCCGCCGCCTTGGTCATCGCGTCGGCCGCCTCGATCGCGGGCACCAGCCCGCGCGTCTCGATCATGCCCAGGGCGATTCCTGTCGTGTTTGCCATGTCTACTCTCCTCGTGGTCACCATTGCGTTGAAACACCTGAGCCGATCGGCTCACCCCTTGCCCGCAGCAGGCCCCGTGCCTGCTGCGCATTGCTCTTGCGTCTGTGACGACGCAGCATCCTCATCGTCCCACCCATCCAAAATGCCGCAGATCGTCAGATCGGTGATGCAGGTCGGATCTGGCATCGCCAACCGGGCCGCGCTGCCGGTGGTGGCGAACACCCAGCGGCCGATCGGCGCGCCCACGGCGTCTGTCGCCACCGACACCACGCCTTGCGCGCTGCGCACCACACGCAGCGACGCCGAACCCAACCCCGGCACGCGCCGGGTACACACCAACTCGTCGATCACGCGCACGATGTCCATCGGTGTCACCCTTCGGGATTCCAGCGGTCGATGATCCCGACGATGGTCAGGTCGGACGGAAAATCCTTGGCCCCGGCCGCCTCGCGGGCGGCCGACGAGCCGACACAAATCACCCAGTCCCCCGGCACGCAGCCGACCGCATCCACCGCCACGCTGCGCGGCCCGCCGGGCTTGTCCTGTACCACCAGCAGCGGCCGGTGGCCGAAAGCCTCGATGCGGTTGGTGGAGACCAGGGTTTTTTCCACTCGCATGATCTTCATCGCGTCGCCTCCGTCTCAGTGCCCGTGCAGCGACAGGCCGCCGGGCTCGTCCACCAAGGCCACCGTCTCGGTGCCATGGCGGTCGCTGACGGCGACACGGCAATGCAGCAGGCCGCGGGCATCCCACTGGGGATAGCGCGCCCGCACGGCCGCCGCCACCCGTTGCCCGCGCTCTATGGCGCGCTGGCGCGCTCCCGGCACACGCGAGGAATAAGTAAAGTGCACCAGCACCGGCAAGGCCAGCCCCCGACGCAGGTTGAGGGCGGTAAAAATCTTCACCCCCACGTCCAGATCGGCTGCTCCCTCCTCCACCGTGTCCAGGTGCGCGTGGTAGTACTGGTTACGCAACTGCAGCGGCGGCAGAGCATCCCCGACACAAACGAAGGCTTCGTCGTGCCCGATGACGGCGTAGCGCCCTTCGTGGTGCTGGATGACGTATTCGATCTGCGACATGTTGGCTTGCAACCACAGCAGCGCCAGCCGTGCCAAGCCATCGTGCCCGGGCACCCGCGTCAACACGCCGCCCAGGTCGCGCGCATGGGCATCCACCGCCGCGGCCAAGTGGCGCTGGGCAGTCGGGGCATCCAGACCCAGGGTTTCGCGGTAGAGCGCGGCCGCGTCCAAGAACCGGTCTGCATGCAGTCGACCCTGCGCATCGGGCAGGTGAATGCGCAGCGCGTCTAGGTCGGTGTCCACGCCCAACAACATCACCAGCGGGGCGGCCCCCACGCCATACAGGTTGTCAACGGCCGCGCGCAGCGCATGCAGCCGATCGATGGCCGCCGTCACCGCCCGCTCATCGTGGCTGCCGTGCGCGGCGCACCCCTCGTGGCGGGGATGCGACGAGCTGAAGTGATAGACCGCCACCTTCAGATAGTCCAACGCCTGCGCGGCGGGCAGCAGGCCACATAGGCGCTCCAGCTCGCGCTGGGTCCACTCGGCCACGTCCAATTCGACGTCGAACAGGGCACCGGCGTAGGCTTTGACGCTGACCATGTCGGCCGGTGCGGTGCGCAGCACGAACGGCAACAGCCCCTGCAACCGCCCATCGGCACACGGGCTCACGTCCAGCGTATGCACCCCACACGCCTGCAGCGCCTCGGCTTGCACGGGCAGCCGCCGCATCCACGGTGCGCGGTCTTGCGCGGCCAGGCGCACGCAGCGCTCGATGGTGGCAAACATCGCGTGCGCGTGCAGCGCGGCCATGTCGACCCCCGCCACCCAAGCGTTTTCCAGCGCAGCCAGGGGCCACTCGATGTCTAGGCGCTGCCGCGCCAGGGCCTGTGCCTGCTCGACGAAATCGCGGTCGTGCTGACGTGCCGAGAGCGTACGCAGCACGTCCTCGATGGCCTCGAAGCGCCCACGCACGGTCTGCTCATAGTCGTGCAGCAGCGCGTTGAGCGTGCGGTCCACCAGCGGATGCTCGCAACGCTGACCGGGGCCCGGCACGCACACCGGGCTCACCGGTTGCGCAGTCGCGCGCGGCAACACCGCACCCGCTGCCTGCAGCCCATGTCTCGGCGCAGGCGCGTGCGCGCGCGCACTGCGTTGCAGAGCGAGTTGGCGTTTGCGCGTGTCCATGGCCGTCGATCCTTGTGCCGGCGGACTCAGCCGCGTGCCCCACCGGAGACGGTCACCACCGCACCACGCGGCGTGTTGCCACTGGAGCCCGTGATGGGGCTCAGCGGCACTTCGTCATGGGCGACGGCCTTGAAATGCCGGGCATGCGCGCCCATCGGGCGCGGCATGCCGCGCTGCGTCGGGTTGCGCACGGCAGCCGACGTGCCTTCGGTGCCGGTCACACGGCGCTCACTGCCCCACGCATCGCCCGTGATGCGCAGCGAACGCGCATCGGCCCCTTCACCCGTGACCCGCTGCGCGGCGGCGGGCGGCATTGCTGTCGAGCCCGGTGTCAACCAAGCCGCGCCCGTAGCGGCGCCGTGGCGAAACTCGGGCGTGCCCGT
Organism: Tepidimonas sp. HKU78; assembly: GCF_049860815.1. NCBI lineage: Bacteria > Pseudomonadati > Pseudomonadota > Betaproteobacteria > Burkholderiales > Tepidimonas > Tepidimonas sp. HKU78. The sequence goes on along the minus strand of NZ_CP187547.1, from coordinate 1,769,986 downwards.
GATCAAGCCATGCGCTTTCATGCCTGGCCCGGTGACACGCTGCTGTGCATCGTCGCTGCCGGCGCTGCCCGTGATGCGCTGGCGGCGCTCCCACGCCTGCCGCGCAGGGGGCTGGATGCTGAACCCGCTGGGCGGCGGCGGGGCGTCGGTCGCGGCCAGCTCGGGATAGCGCGTCAGCCAGCGGCCACTCAACGTGCACCCGCCTTGGAGGTTGTCCGGCCCCACGTACGGCGTGCCCGTGACCGGTTCACACGCGCCGCGCTCGTCGCCGGTGATGCGCCCGCCGCCCGCTCCAGGGCTGTCGCCACTCACGGTGGCCAGCGCAAATCCGGCTGGCATGCGCTGCGCAGGGACCATGGCTTCCTGCGCCGGCGCCATCGCGGTGGCCATTGCCGGTGCGGCCTCGGCTGGCGCCGTCGGCGCGAGCGTCTCGGGTGCGACGGTGCCCGCACGACGCGACGCCGTCCCGGCGCGCAGTCCCACTTGCCCCTGGGCCGACAGCGCGTACTGCGTCCCAGAGATCGGGCGCTGCGCACCGGCCTCGTTGCCGGTCACTTTCGGACTGCGGCCCACCGGCGTGCCCGTCACCTCGTTGTCACCACGCGAGGACATGACGCTGACCTTGTGCGGGGCGCGCGGCGCCACTTGCTCGCACAGCGCAGCATCTTCGGCCGCCAGATAGCGGGTGCCCGTGATGCCGCGACAGGCGCCGGTCTCGTTGCCGGTGACCTTGCCCTGCAGCCCGGGATGCACGCCCGTCACCGGTCGGCCCGCTTCGGTGTGCGTTACCTCGACCTTGGGGGGCCGCGGCGGCTGGGGGCGACTGCCGCACCACGCCTCGAATTGTTCCTGCCCGATATACTCGGTGCCAGTCACGTGCCGACAGGTGCCCAACTCCATGCCCGTGACCTTCTGGCTGCGCTCGACCTGCGTGCCCGTGACACGCTGACCCGACAGGGTGTGCCCCTCTTCGGTGTGCGCGGCTGCGCGCTGCTCAGCCGACTTGCGCACGCGGCCGCTCGGGCGCACCGCTGCCGCTGGCTGAGTGGATGCGGCCAGGCCGGCGCGTCCGGCGAGCGCGAGCAACGTGCGCCGCTGCATGGCCAACTGCCGACCGGTGGCGCCCTTTTGCAGGGCTTCGCGCCAATCGCGATCCGGCATGGTGGTCGCCAGCCGAGTGGCCTGCGCCACGCGGGTGAGTCCCGCCTTGCCGTCGCGCGCCAGCGCGGCACGGCGCGCCTGAGCCAGCGCGCGTCCCGTCGGGGTGACAGCGCGCGCGACCTGGTTGGTGTCGGGCGCCGACGCACTCTCACGTGCTGCCGCCAGCATGCGCGCCACACCGTCGCTGCCCGCACAGCCGCACGCGCCACCCGTGCCACCACAGCCACAGCCGGCTGACCCTACCCCTGACCCGGCATCCGACGCCGCCGCTACCGGCGCACTGTGCGCCATCGCGGCACGGACCTGTTGAGCGCCATTGCGCCCCAGCTGCGCCAACGCTTGGCGCCGCTGGCGTGCCAGCTCTCGCCCCGAAAGGGCAGCCTTGACCACCGTCCCGTCCATGGGGGACTCCTTCCACAACAAAACCAACGGTGGAGCCGCGGGCTCCGATCAGCGGTAAACGACGAACGCCAGACCCTGGCTCTGGGCGTAGTTGTCGTAAGCGACGAAGCGCACCATGTGGTTGGGAAACTCGCGGTGGCACGCTTCGATCTCGGCGAGCACCGCGTCGACCGACTGCTCACCGAACATCGGCAGCTTCCACATGTACCAGTAGCTTTCCTTGGCGGGCGTGCCGCGCTCGGTGTGCTCGACGGCCGGGTTCCAGCCCTGCGCGAGCGCATAGGCGATCTGGCGGCGCACCTGCTCCGGCGTCATTTGCGGCAGGTAAGAAAACGTTTCGTATTTGAGCGATTGCTTGTAGGCCTGCATGGCGGATCTCCTCGGGTGGAAGGGGAATTACTTGTGCTGCACGTCGAGCTTGTCCACGACGTCGAACTCGAACTTGATCTCCTTCCATGTCTCCATGGCGATCTTGAGTTCGGGCGAGTGTTGAGCGGCAGCGGTCAGAATTTCCTTGCCCTCCTTCTCGAGGTTGCGCCCCTCGTTGCGCGCCTGCACGCACGCTTCCAGCGCCACCCGGTTGGCATGGGCGCCGGCGGCGTTGCCCCACGGGTGACCCAACGTACCACCGCCGAACTGCAGCACCGCGTCATCCCCAAAGATGGTGACCAGCGCCGGCATGTGCCACACGTGGATACCGCCGGACGCGACCGCGAAGGCACCGGGCATCGAGCCCCAATCCTGGTCGAAGAAGATACCGCGGCTGCGGTCTTCGGGCACGAACGACTCGCGCAGCAAATCCACCCAGCCGAGCGTGGCCTGGCGGTCGCCCTCCAGCTTGCCGACGACGGTGCCGGTGTGCAGGTGGTCACCGCCCATCAGGCGCAGCACTTTGGTCAGCACGCGGAAGTGGATGCCGTGGTAGGGGTTGCGGTCGATCACCGCGTGCATCGCGCGGTGCACGTGCAGCAGCATGCCGTTGTCGCGGCACCAATTGGCCAGCCCCGTGTGCGCACAAAAACCACCGGTCAGGTAGTCGTGCATGATAATGGGCGCGCCGATCGACTTCGCGTACTCCGCGCGCTTGAACATTTCGTCCGGCGTGGGCGCGGTCACGTTCAGGTAGTGGCCCTTGCGCTCACCGGTCTCGCGCTCGGCCTTCTCGGTGGCCTCTTGCACGAAGTCGAAGCGCTGCTTCCAGCGCATGAACGGCTGGCTGTTGACGTTCTCGTCGTCCTTGGTGAAGTCCAGCCCCCCGCGCAGCGCCTCGTACACCGCGCGGCCGTAGTTTTTGGCCGACAGTCCCAGCTTGGGCTTGATGGTGCAGCCCAGCAGCGGACGGCCGTACTTGTTCATGATGTCGCGCTCGACCTGAATACCGTTGGGCGGCCCGCCGCAGGTCTTGACGTAGGCGATGGGGAAGCGCACGTCCTCCAGGCGCAGCGAGCGCACGGCCTTGAAGCCGAACACGTTGCCCACCAGCGAGGTGAACACGTTGACCACCGAACCCTCTTCGAACAGGTCGATCGGGTACGCGATGAAGGCGTAGAACGCGGTGTCGTCACCGGGCACGTCCTCGATACGGTAAGCGCGGCCCTTGTAGTAGTCCAGGTCGGTCAGCAAGTCGGTCCACACCGTCGTCCAGGTACCGGTGGACGACTCGGCCGCCACGGCGGCTGCCGCTTCCTCGCGATCTACCCCCGGCTGCGGCACGATCTTGAACACCGCCAGCAGGTCGGTGTCCAAGGGGGTGTAGTCGGGCATCCAATAGGTCTGGCGGTATTCTTTGACGCCAGCGTTGTACGTTTTGACGGCCATGCTCACTCCTCGGATCTCATGGTGGTTGGGCGAACCCGTTGCCTCGGGGCTGTTCGGACTATAGGCGAGCGCCAAGGAAAGTCAAAGTAAAATATTCAAAGCCTAATCTTTTACTTTTATAAATTTATGAACCCCCGTCACCTGACCCTGCATCAGCTGCGCATCTTCCACGCGGTCGCCACGCACGGCAGCTTCGCGCGCGCGGCCGAGGCGCTGCACCTAGCGCCGCCCACCCTGTCGCTGCAGGTCAAGCAGTTGGCCGAGACGGTGGGGCAGCCCTTGGTGGAACAGATCGGGCGACGCATCTACCTCACGGCCGCTGGGCGCATGCTGGCCGAGGCCGCCACGGATGTGGACGAGCGTCTGCGCCGCCTGGGAGAAGATCTGGCCGCGCTGCAAGGCATCGAAAAAGGGAGCGTTCGCCTGGCCATTCTGACGACGGTGAAATACGTGGTGCCCAAGTTTCTGGGCGGCTTTGCGGCCGCGCACCCCGGCATCGACGTGGCCATGGTGGTGGGCAACCGCGACGCCCTGCTGCAGCGGCTGGCCGCCAATCAGGACGATCTCTACATCCTCGGCCAACCCCCACAAGACTGGGACGTGCAGTGCGAGCCGTTCGCCGACAATCCGCTAGTGCTGGTGGCCCCGCCCCACCATCCGCTGGCGCGCGAGCGCCACATCGACCCCCGGCGCTTGGCCGACGAGCCCTTCATCCTGCGCGAGCCGGGCAGTGGCACGCGCGCCACGATGGAGCGTTTTTTCGAGGCGGTGGGCGTCACGCCGCGGGCGCGCCTCGAAGTCGGCAGCAACGAGGCGATCAAGCAGACCGTCGCCGGTGGCCTGGGGCTGGCGGTGTTGTCGGCGCACACCGTGGTGGCCGAGCTGGCGCTGGGCGAGCTGGTGCAGCTGGACGTGCAGGGCTTTCCACTGCTGCGGCAGTGGTACGTGGTCACGCCGCGCGGCAAGCGGCTGTCACCGGCCGCAGCCGCGTTCAAGGACTGGCTGTACGCGCATCGGGAGCAGGCGCTGGCCCAGGTTCGTCAGCCGGCAGCCGCTCGGCGCGCACGCGGTCGATCCGCCGGCCCTGCATCGACAGCACCGTGAGGCGCCAGCCCGCCACGTCCACCGCGTCGCCTACCTGCAACAGCGCGCCGGCCACCGTTTGCATCAGCCCCGCCAACGTGGCGTAGCGGTCGTGTTCCTCGTCGGGCAGCGCCGCGATGTCCAGGCGCGACTTGAACTCGTGCGCTGGCATGGCGCCGTCGAACAACCACGACCCATCCGGCTGCGGCGTCGCCCACGCGTCGTGCGGCTCGGCGCTGAACAGCTCGCCCGTGATCGCCTCCAGCACGTCCAGCGGCGTCAGCAGCCCCTGCACCTCGCCGTACTCGTCCACCACGAATACCATGCGCATGGCGCGTGCGCGAAACTGCTCTAGCAGGTCCAGCGCGGTCAAGGTCTCCGGCACGAACACCGCCGGACGCGCATCCCGGTACCAGTCCTGCTCGCGTCCCCCCATCTCGTCCAACGCGATCAAATGCGACAAATGCACCACACCCGTGACGTCGTCCAGCCCGCCACGACACACTGGGTACCACGAATGCCCCCCATGACGGGCCCGCTCCAGCACGACCGACAATGGCTGACCAGCGTCCAGCCAATCGATGTCCGAGCGCGGCACCATCAAACTGCTGAGCTGACGCTCGTCGAGCGCCAGCACGTTGCGCACCATGCGGTGCTCCTGCCGTTTGATCACACCCGCACCGAGCCCCTCGCGCAGGCTGGCGTGGATTTCTTCCTCGGTCACGGTTTGGGCAACGTCCGTGTCGATCCGCAGCAAACGCAGCACCCCCTGCGTGGTGGCTGAGAGCAACAGCACGAACGGCTTGGCCACCCGTGCCACGGCGGCCATCGGCCGCGCGACCCACCGGGCAACCGCCTCTGGGTACAGCTGGCCAATTCGCTTGGGCACCAGCTCGCCGAATACGATGGTCAAAAACGTGATCGCCACGACGACGATGGCCGTCGCCGACACCGACGCGGTCACCTCGGACCATCCCCAGCGCATCAGCCACGCCGCCAGGTCGTCGCTGAACGCGGCCTCTCCAACGATGCCGTTGAGCATTCCGATGGAGGTAATGCCCACCTGCACCGAAGACAAGAACTGCGTCGGGTTGTCCAGCAGCTGCAGCGCGGTGCGTGCGCCCCGGTCGCCGGCCTCGGCCAACGTCGACAGCCGCGCCCGACGGCTGGCCGCCAGGGCCAGCTCCGACATCGCAAACGCCCCGTTGAGCAGCGTCAGGAAAACGATCAGCAGGATGTCCATAATCTGTCCGATGGCACTTTACCTGATTGGCGATGTCCAGGGGTGTGACGCCGCGCTGGGGCAGCTGCTGGCGGAGGTGGGCTTTTCACCGAGCCGCGATCGCTTCGTCTTACTGGGCGATGCGGTCAACCGCGGCCCCGACTCGCTGGCCGTGCTGCGGCGGCTGCGCGCGCTCGACGACGCGGCCGACACCCTGCTGGGCAACCACGACCTGCATCTGCTGGCAGTGGCGGCCGGGGTGCGCGTGCCGCACCGCAGCGACACGCTGGACGCCATCCTCAACGCCCCCGACCGTGCAGCGCTGCTGGACTGGCTGCGACAGCGGCCGTTGGCGTTGATGGAGCGCGGCTGGCTGCTGGTGCACGCGGGCGTGCTGCCCGCCTGGACGGCGCAGCAAGTGCTGGCACTGGCAGCCGAGGTGCAGCAGGTCTTGCGCGGTGCGGACGTGGCCGAGTGGCTGCGCCAAATGTATGGCAACACGCCCACCGCCTGGGACGACACGCTGCACGGGCCCGCACGCTGGCGCGTCATCGTCAACGCGCTGACCCGGCTTCGTTTTTGTACGCCCGACGGACACATGGAGTTTGCGACCAAGGATGGCGCCGCCGACGCGCCCCCGGGCTATGTACCATGGTTCGACGTGCCGGGGCGGCGCAGCGCCGATACCCCAATCGCGTTCGGCCACTGGTCCACGCTGGGCCTGCTGCAGCGGCCCGACCTACTGGCGCTGGACACGGGCTGTGTGTGGGGAGGTTCGTTGAGCGCCGCACGGCTGCCCGACGACACACCACCGGGAACCGCCGCTGGTGTGGAAATCATCCAGATACCGTGTCCGCAGGCGCGGGTGCCGGGGCGGGAGGGCTAGCGACTGCCTGCGGGACGCGCAACAGCGCTGCCACTTTGCGCTTGGGTCGGATGTACGCGGACAAACCCTTCGGCGCCGGTGCCTTGACGGGTTGTTCCCAATCCGGACGGACGTCCGGCGGCAGCGATGGCTCATAGGGCTGGTCGAGCAGCGGATCGGCGGGGGCACGGCGCGTCGACGCCGCACGCGCCGGGCGCGCGGCTGCCGGTCCAGACGTAATCCTCTCGCGTGTCGGCTCCGCAAGAGCGGGCGCCGAGGCCGCTGCGCGCGCCCCCTCGGCACTGCGCGGCGGCCGCGCACGGGAGCGGCGCTCGTCGTCGATGTCCAACGGCTCGACCTCGACCTTGCGGCCGATGAGTTTTTCGATCTCGGCCAGCAGACGGGCATCCTTGGCACTCACGAACGACACCGCCAACCCCGAGGCACCGGCGCGACCCGTGCGGCCGATACGGTGAACGTAATCTTCCGCGTTGAACGGGATGTCGACGTTGAACACCGCCGGCACATCCTTGATGTCGAGCCCGCGCGCGGCGACGTCGGTACACACCAACAGATCGACCTGCCCCTGCTTGAACGCGTCCAGCGCCTTGAGGCGCTCGTCCTGGCTCTTGTCGCCGTGCAGTGCGGCCACCCGCAACCCGTCGCGCTCCAACGCACGCGCCAGTCGCGCGCAGCCCAGCTTGCTGTTGACGAAGACAAACGCTTGCGTCACCTGGTGCTCGCGCAAGAGCTGCTTGAGCGCCTGGCGTTTGTCCTCTTCCTCGACGCGGAAAAAGCGTTGCTCCACGGTCGAGGCCGTGGTGTTGGCACGCGCGACCTCGATGACCACCGGGTCTTGCAGGTAGCTGGCCGCCAGGCGCTTGATCTCCGGCGAAAAGGTGGCCGAAAACAGCAACGTCGTGCGCTGCTTGGGCAGGTACGACAAGATGCGCTGCAGATCAGGCAAAAACCCGATGTCGAGCATCCGGTCCGCCTCGTCCAGCACCACATACTCGACTTGGTTGAGTACGGCCGTCTTGGCCTCGATGTGGTCGAGCAAGCGGCCAGGCGTGGCCACCAAGACCTCTACGCCCTTGCGCAGCTCTTCCACCTGTGGCTTCATGTCCATGCCGCCGAACACCACGGCGCAGCGCAGCGGGGTGTATTTGGCGTAGAGCTTGATCTGCTGCGCCACCTGGTCAGCCAGCTCGCGCGTGGGCAGCAGCACCAGCGCGCGCACCGGATGGCGCGCCGGCGATGTGGAGGTGTTGGCATGGCGCAACAGCCGCTGCAGCAACGGCAGCGAAAACGCCGCCGTCTTGCCGGTGCCGGTCTGCGCGGCGCCCATGACGTCGCGCCCTTGCAGCACGACGGGAATGGCCTGCGCCTGTATGGGCGTCATCGCCGTATAGCCCATCTCGGCCACGGCGCGCGCCAGGGGATCGGCCAGATTCAATTCGGAAAAAGCGTGCGTCATCGGGCGCTATTGTCGCACCGCATCACAGGCGGCGCCAAATGCGCCATGCCATGGCGGCCGGCGCCCCCGTGGCCGATGGCTGCTGCGCAGCGACAACGTCCGGCCCACCACTCAGGCGTACGATGGTGCAGGATCGCTGGTGGGGCGGCCCTGGAAGTCGGTCCAGCAGCGGCGCGTAAAGTCGTACAGCTTGCAGCGGCGTGCCGTATCGAAGTACCAGCGCCAGCTGAAGCGCTGAATGATGATGCGGCCGGGCAGCATGTCCTCCAGCTTCTTCTGGGCCTGCTTGAGCTTGTACAGCGGTACGCTCATGTCCACGTGGTGCGCCGTGTGCTCCATGATGTGGTGCATCAGCGCACCGACGCGTAGCGGGAACTCCAGGTGCACCGTGGTGGACACGAACGGCGCCGCCTTGGCCCAGGCGGCCTTGTCGTCGTGCCACTGCACCGCCGGGTGGGTGTGGTGCACGTACACCACGAAGCCGATCATCGCGTTCCAGAACACGAAGGGCACCACGAAGCCCATGACCACCTGCAGCCACACCGACTGCCCCGTGGCCAGCGCCGCCCAGACCATGCCGCCGATCCACAGCAGCCCGACGCCGAGCACGAACACGCCATCCCAGAAGAACTCAGGCCGGCGCGTGCCCATATAGGTCTTGCGCGGGAAGAACATGCGCAGCCACCACATCTCGATGAAGTAGTACAGCGCGGGGCCCCAGCCGCTGCGGTAGATACGCTCCAGCAGACGGCGGCCGGGCGACAGCGCGTCGAACTCGGCCTTGGTCAGCGGCGCCCAGACGAAGTCCACTCCCTTGAGGTTGGTGTAGCCGTGGTGCACCACGTTGTGGCCGACCTCCCACAGGCTGTAGGGCGTCAGCGACGGAATCATCGCGATGCGACCCAGCACCTTGTTCAAGCCGCGGTGCGGCGTGTAGCTCTGGTGGCAGGCGTCGTGCCCGATGATGAACAGCCGCCCGATGACGAAGCCCGCAGCCAACCCGCACAACAGCTTGGCCCACCACGCCTCAAACACGATCGTCCCCGCGATCAACGCCGCGAAGATGGCCCAATCCAGCAGCAACAAGGCGATGGCGATGGCCGTGCGGCGCTCGCCGAGCGGTGTGATCCAGCTGCGGATGACCTTGCGGTGGGGCAGCGGCTGCCCCGGAGGAATGGGTTGGGACGCCTCGGGCGCGGACACGTTGGAGGTCACAGACATGGCGAAATCGGAAAACGCAAACGATGGACGAACCGGATCTCGGACGGCACGGCACGCACCGACCACTCTCGAGATCCACGCGCGCGTCGAAGTATGCCCGAACAAGCTTGCACCCACTTGACTTCGGTCAATCGATGAATGCTTGCGCTTCGGCGCAAACGCCAGCCCCAAGAAATTCTTGCGCGCCTTATAATGGAGGACTTTGCTGGCAACATCCACCAACCCCACAGGAAACGATTCATGGCAAGCAAATCCAAAAAGTCCCCGCGCTTGGCCTCCGGCCGCAAGCGCGCCCGTCAAGACACCAAGCTGAACGCGCACAACAGCTCGCTGCGCTCGCGCTACCGCACCGCGATCAAGAAGGTCGAGAAGGCCGTCGCCGCTGGCGACAAGGCCCAGGCGACCGCGCTGTTCGCCCAGATGCAGTCGATCGTCGACACCATCGCCGACAAAGGCATCTTCCACAAAAACAAGGCCGCCCGCGACAAGAGCCGCCTGTCGGCGAAGGTCAAGGCCCTGGCCACCGCTGCCGCCTGACGGCGACACACCCCCCGCCCGGATGCCGGTGGCCGCCAGCCACCGCCCATCCGCCGTTTGGACCGGGTGCGCTGCCAGCAAAGCCGCACCGAACAGGCCGCCGAGGCGACAGCCCGGCGGCCTGTTTCCATTGGGAGGGTCGCTCGCGCACCCGCCGCCGCGGCGCGCATCCCCCACGCCCGCGTCAGCGCGAACGCCCCGCCGACGACTCGGTCGACGGCGCCTCGGGCAGCAGGCACGCCTCGGTCACGACCAAGTCGTTGTCGCGCGCGAACCCCATCACGAAGTCCCATGCCCGCACGTCGTAATCGCGCAACGCCCGGTCGACGACCACGCACTTGATGCCATTGACGACGGTGGGAATCACCCAAGGCGAATAGCGCAGGTGCCCGCCAGGCCCCTGCCCGGCTTGGGGATGAAACGGGCTCATGACACCCGCCAGCCGCTCGGCCCAATCGCTGGGACGAAACGTCCGGCCACTGCGGGTGACCCCCTGGATGAAGACTTGTTGGGCGTTGGGCGTGACCATCGCGCTGAATGGGCCCCTTGCCGGTGGGCAAGCGGCCATGGTTGGGGTGGACTTCGGCTCCCGCGCGGGGGCCGCGGCAACGCGAGGATCGCTCCCGTCGCCTGACAAGTATTGTATCTTATATAAGACTTGACGCACCCGACGGCAACCCCGCTGCAGAGACAAGAACTAGAATCCAGCGTTGGCCCGCTGGCATTTCTCACCCCAAATCAAAACCCGCACGCCCATGAACGCTCCTGCCGAACCCCACGTGATGTCCACCTACGCCCGCGTGCCCATCATGCTGTCGCATGGGCGCGGCTGTCGTGTCTGGGACGTGGAGGGCCGCGAGTACCTCGACGCGCTGGCGGGTATCGCGGTCAACACGCTGGGCCACGCCCACCCGCGCCTGGTCAAGGCGTTGCAAGAGCAAGTCGAGCGACTCATCCACATCAGCAACTACTACCACCACCCGCTGACCGAGCCGCTGGCCGCCGCGCTGTGCGAGCGCAGCGGGCTGGACAAGGTGTTCTTCTGCTCCACTGGGCTGGAGGCCAACGAGGCGGCGCTGAAGCTGGCGCGCAAGTTCGGCCACGACAAGGGCATCGATCGCCCCCAAATCGTCGTATACGAAAAAGCCTTCCACGGCCGCTCGATCGCCACCCTGTCGGCCACGGGCAACCCCAAGGTGCAAGCGGGCTTCGAGCCGCTGGTCGAGGGCTTTATCCGCGTGCCCATCAACGACCTTGATGCCCTGCGCGCGGCCACCGCGGGCAACCCCAACGTGGTGGCGGTGTTTTTCGAGGCGATCCAGGGCGAAGGCGGTGTCCACCCGCTGTCGCCGGAATACATGGCCGGCGTGCGCGCGCTGTGCGACGAGCACGACTGGCTGCTCATGATCGACGAGGTTCAGTGCGGCATGGGGCGCACGGGCAAATGGTTCGCGCACCAATGGGCCGGCATCCGGCCCGATGTCATGCCGCTGGCCAAAGGGCTGGGCTCGGGTGTGCCCATCGGCGCGGTGGTTGCGGGCCCCAAGGCAGCCCACATTTTTCAGCCGGGCAACCACGGCACCACGTTCGGCGGCAACCCGCTGGCCATGCGCGCGGGGCTGGAGACGATCCGCATCATGGAAGACGAGGGGCTGCTGGACAACGCGGCCAAGGTCGGCACCCATCTGCACACCCAACTGTGGGCGGCGCTGCACGGGGTGCCGGGCGTGCGCGAGATCCGCGGCAAAGGGCTGATGCTGGGCATCGAGTTGGACCGCCCGTGCGGCGACTTGGTGCAGCGGTGTGCGCGGGCCGGCCTGTTGCTGTCGGTCACGGCCGAGCGGGTGATCCGCCTCGTGCCGCCGTTGATTCTGACGCACGCCGAAGCCGACGAAATCGTGGCCAAACTGGTGCCGCAGGTGCGGGCCTTCCTGAACGAGACGAGCGCATGAAACACTACCTGCAGTTCAAGGACTTGACCGCCGACGAATACGCGTATTTGTTCGTGCGCGCGGCGTTCGTCAAGCACAAGTTCAAGGCGGTCGAACGCTACCAGCCATTTGCCGACCCCGACCGCACGTTGGCCATGATCTTCGAGAAGGCGAGCACGCGCACGCGCGTGAGCTTCGAGGCGGGCATGTACCAGATGGGTGGCTCCGTCGTGCACCTGACCACGGGCGACAGCCAGCTTGGCCGCAGCGAGCCCATCGAGGACACCGCGCGCGTCATCAGCCGCATGGTCGACCTCGTCATGATCCGTACCTTCGAGCAAAGCAAGATCGAGCGCTTTGCCGCACACTCGCGCGTGCCCGTCATCAACGGGCTAACCAACGAGTTTCACCCCTGCCAGATCCTGGCCGATCTGTTCACCTGGCTGGAGTACCGCGGCCGACGTGCCGACGGCTCGATCGACCCCGCGGCGCTGCGCGGCATCACCGTGGCCTGGGTGGGCGACGGCAACAACATGGCCAACACCTGGCTGCAAGCGGCGCAGATTCTGGGCTTTCGCGTGCACATCAGCACGCCCCGCGGCTATGAGGTCGACCCCGCGGTGGCCGGTGTGCCGCCGGGCGACTTCTGGCAGGTGTTCGACGACCCGATGGACGCCTGCCGTGGCGCCGACCTGGTCACCACCGACGTGTGGACGAGCATGGGCTTCGAGGCCGAAAACGAGGTGCGCAAGCAAGCGTTTGCCGCCTGGTGCGTGACCCCGGCCATGATGGCGGTGGCGAAGCCGGACGCCTTGTTCATGCACTGCCTGCCCGCCCACCGCGGCGAAGAGGTCGCGGCCGAGGTGATCGATGGACCTCAGTCCGTCGTCTGGGACGAAGCCGAAAACCGCATGCACGTGCAAAAGGCCTTGATGGAGTATTTGCTGCTGGGCCGCCTGGCCTGAAACACCCGTCGCCCCCATCGGACGCCCATGAGCGACTGCCTGCGCTGTGGCGCGTGCTGCGCCCATTTTCGCGTCGACTTCTCCGTTTACGAAACCGCCTCGTGCGGCGGCAGTGTCCCCGATGGCTTGGTGGTGGAGGTGGCAGGTGCCACGGTGCGCATGCGCGGCACCGATCACTGGCCACCGCGCTGTGCGGCGCTGACGGGCACACTCGGCGAGCGCGTCGCCTGTGCCATCTACGAGTGGCGCCCGTCACCGTGCCGCGAGTTCGAGGCCGGCAGCGACGCGTGCGCGCGGGCCCGCGCGCGGCATGGCTTGCCCGCCCTGGCTGCGGACGGCTAGACCCCGTGCTTGCGCGGCTGCCGCTGCAACGCCGCCTCGACCTGCTGACACAGCGTGCGCAGCACCTCGATGCGTGACCACAGCTTGTCGTCCGACGCCACGATGTGCCATGGCGCCACCCGGGTCGAGGTGCGATCCACCATGTCCTGCACCGCGCGCTCGTAGGCGGGCCACTTTTCCCGGTTGCGCCAATCCTCGGGGGTGATCTTGAACTGCTTGTGCGGTGTCGTCTCGCGCTCGCGAAAGCGCCGAAGCTGCTCCTCAGGCGTGATGGCCAGCCAGAACTTGACGATGATCACGCCCGCCTCGGCCAGCTCCTCCTCGTAGGCATTGATCTCGCCGTAAGCGCGCATCCAGTCGGCCTCGCTGCAAAAGCCCTCCACCCGCTCCACCAATACCCGGCCGTACCAGGAGCGGTCGAAGATGACCGCCCGACCATGGGGCGGAATGTAGCGCCAGAAGCGCCACAGATAGGGCTGGGCGCGCTCGTTTTCGTTCGGCGCGGCCACCGGCACCACCCGATAAAAGCGTGCATCGAGCGCTTGCGTGATGCGCCGGATGGTGCTGCCCTTGCCCGCCGCGTCCATGCCTTCGAACACCACCACCAGCGAGCGCTCGCGCAGGCGCGCGTCGCGGCTGAGCAGATTCAAGCGGCCCTGCCAGCGCTCGAGCAACCGGTCGTAGCGCTCGCGCGGCAGGCGCCGGCTGTAGTCTTGCGCCCGCAGCAACGTCACGTCATCCGTGCCCGTCTCGATCACGCTGGGCGGCAGGGGCGGCGTGGGCGGGGCTGGCTTGGCCGTGTGCTGCAGCACCGACAGCAGATGCCGCCCGGCGGTCAGCTCGCGATAGCACACGTCACTGCCCTCGATCACGATCCAGGGTGCCTCGCCCAGGCTTGTCTTGCGCAACGCTTCGTCGCTGGCCTCGATGAATTCGTCGTAGTGCTTCAGGTGCTCGCGCTCGCGCGGGCCAATGCGCCACGCCGTGCGAGGGTCGGCCGCCAAATCCTTCAAGCGCCGCCTGGCTGCTTTCTTGGACAGATGGAACCAGAACTTGACCAGCACCACCCCCTCGGCCACCAGCATGCGCTCGAACTGGCGAATGCGCTCGAGCCGGTGCACAAACCGGTCGGCGTCGTCGTCACCCATCACCCGTGCTAGGATGGGGTCGGTGTACCATGAGCCGAACAGCATGGCGATGCGCCCTTTGGGCGGCAACACCTGCCAAAAGCGCCACATCTCGGGCCAGCGGCGCTCCTCCGGCGTCATGGCATCGAACGCCTCCGTGCGGATGTGGCGCGGGTCCATCCAGGCATTGAGCGTGTTGACCGTCTCGCTGCGCCCTGCCCCATCGACACCGTTGATGAGCACCACCACCGCCCGATCGGCACGGCGCAACAGCTCATATTGGGCGTCGAGCAATGCGGCGCGCAAGGCCGGCACCTCTGCCTTGTAGGTCGCGCGATCGATGCGGTGACCGATCTCGGCCGAATCGAACATCCTCGAGCCCTCCTCTGCCCAAATGGATCTTGCTATAATACTGGTCTTTGCTGGCAAAGCCTCGTCTGCCGTGATCACCTTGTCGACGAGGAACCCTTGCCAGGCAAGCCCCGTCGGGTCTGATCTTCCCCACGTGCGGCCCCTGGCGCACTTTCGGAAACCATTGGCCAATGACCACCATCCGCGTTAAAGACAACGAACCGTTCGACGTCGCCCTGCGCCGCTTCAAGCGCACGATCGAAAAGCTGGGCCTGCTCAACGAGCTGCGCGCCCGCGAGTTCTACGAAAAGCCCACCGCCGAGCGCAAGCGCAAAAAGGCAGCCGCTATCAAGCGCCACCTCAAGCGTGTGCGCTCGCAACAGCTGCCGCAGCGCCTGTACTGAACGGGGCGCCACCCCACTCGGCTTGCGCCGACCCCCAAGCCCGCCCGAGGACGCTCCGGCGGGCTTGCGTATTGGTATCGACACCGCTGATACGGAGCGACCCTGCCATGTCTATGAAAGACCGCATCACCGACGACATGAAAGCCGCCATGCGCGCCAAAGACAGCGCGCGCCTGGGCGCCATCCGACTGCTGCTGGCCGCCATCAAGCAGAAGGAAGTGGACGAGCGCACCACGCTGGATGACACCGGCGTCGTCGCGGTGGTGGACAAGTTGCTCAAGCAGCGCCGCGACTCGATCGCCGCCTATGAACAAGCGGGTCGCACCGATCTGGCGGACCAAGAACGCGCCGAAGCCGCCGTGCTGGAAGCCTACCTGCCCGCACGACTGGATGCCGCGGCGATTGCCACCGCCGTCCAGGGCATCGTCGCCCGTGTCGCGGCCGATTTGGGTCGCGCGCCCACGCCCACGGACATGGGCAAAGTCATGGCGCTGGCCAAAGCCGAGCTCGCCGGGCAGGCCGACATGGCGCAGGTATCCGCTGCGGTCAAGGGCGCGCTGGCTGGCTGAACCGCCCGCACCCCACCGTCCATGACGACGGCTCCTGACCTCGCGCCCGCCGAGGCCCCGATTGGCGTCTTCGACTCCGGCGTCGGTGGCTTGTCGGTACTGCGCGAAATCCACCGCCTGCTGCCCGGCGAAGACCTCATCTACGTCGCCGACTCGGGCCATGCGCCCTATGGCGACAAGCCTCCAGCTTTCGTACAGGCGCGGGCTGAACACATCCTGCGGCAACTGCGGCGTGCGGGGTGCAAGGCGGTCGTGGTGGCCTGCAACACCGTCACGGGCCTGTCCATTCAGGCCCTGCGCGCGCAGCACCCCGGGTGGCCATTGGTGGCCATCGAGCCGGCCGTCAAACCCGCGGCTGCGCTGACGCGCAGCGGCGTCATTGGCGTGCTGGCCACGCGCAACACGGTCGCCAGCCCAGGGCTGACCCGCCTCATCGCCGAGTACGCGGCGGGTGTGCAGGTACTGCGCCAAGCCTGTCCCGGCTGGGTCGAGCGCGTCGAGCGCGGCGAACTGGACGGTCCCGATACCGAAGCGGCCGTGGCCGACCGCGTGCAACCGCTGCTGGATGCCGGTGCCGACGTCCTGGTGCTGGGCTGCACCCACTACCCGTTCTTGCTGCCCGTCATTCAACGCATCGCGGGTCCGTCCGTCGCGATCCTCGACCCCGCCCCCGCCGTGGCGCGTGAACTGGCGCGCCGGCTGACCGAAGCCGGGCTACTCAACTCCCGCCCACGAGGGGGAATGGTGCGCTTTTGGACCAGCGGGGACCTCACGCAGACCGGCACTGTGATCGCCCGGCTGTGGGGCAGCGACACACAGCCCGAGCGCTTGGTGGGGGAGAATACGGCCGAGCCCTGAGCGGATCTTTCTGGGATCTGACCTTCACGGCAGCAACCAATTCACCCGGGTAAACAGGGCGTCGGTCACAGCTTGGACACGCAAGAAACCCGCAGCCGACGGGAAACGTTGCGCAACCCTTTGATTTATCTGGTGGGTCGTGCAGGATTCGAACCTGCGACCAACGGATTAAAAGTCCGCTGCTCTACCGACTGAGCTAACGACCCCTCATTCGCGACAGCTCTCTACTGCACCGCGCGAAAGCTCACATTATAGCAACAATTTCAAGCGTTTTTGCCGCGTAAGGCGCTCAGGCATCGCTAGCGATGGCATCCATCACCCAACCCGCGGCGCACAGGCCAAAGGTAGCGGTGACCGCCACGCTAGAGCCGTAGCCGTGGCAGTTGAGCGAGCCGTCCGGCATCCCTGCCGCCATGCAGGCAGCATCGGGTGGCCGCACGGCCTCGCGGCTAAAAACCGCGGTCACCCCGATGGCACCCTGGCGCGGCGCGCCGTGCGCCTTGCGCAGGCGTTGCCGCAGCTGCGCCAGCAGGGGGTCGTGGGTGGCGAACGCGATGTCGGCGATTTCGACCTGCTCGCCCCGACGCTTGCCGCCGGCCGCGCCCACGGTCACGAACCGCACGTGCTCATCCCGGCTCCAGGCGGCCAGCGTGACTTTGGCCGCCATCTGATCGCAGGCATCGATGACGGCCAGCGGCCCCTGCATGCCTTGCTGCGCACGAGCGTGCGCCAGCAACGAGAGCCAGTTGTCGGGCGTGACGAAGTCGTCGATCGCCAGCACGTGGCAGCCGGGGTGAATGGCGGCGATACGCGCGCGCATGGCCTCGACCTTGGCCTGGCCGTAGCTGCCCTCGAGCGCATGGATCTGGCGGTTGGTGTTCGACTCGGCGATGTGATCCAGATCGATGAGGGTGATGCGCCCCACCCCACTGCGCGCGAGTGCCTCCGCGGCCCAAGAACCGACACCGCCGATGCCGACGACGATCACGTGGGCGTCGAAGATGCGCTGCGCCCCACCCGGCCCGTACAGTCGACGCAAGCCGCCAAAGCGGCGTTCGAAGTCAGCCGCGCCCTGTCCGATCTCGGTGGCAGACGGCTCGGCGCTCACTCGCGTTCCAACAACCACAGCTGGAGCCGCAGACCCGCGACGGCACCCAGCAGGATACCTGCGAAGGCCACGACACTGGTCAGGCTCAGCGTCGAGACACCGGACAAGCCCTGCCCAATGGTGCAGCCCATGGCGGTGACACCGCCCACCCCCATGCACAGCGCCCCCACCAGATGCAGCGCGGTGTCACGCGTGCCCGCGAAGCCCTCCCAACGGAAGGTGCGCGTGGCCAGTGCGTGTGCCAGCGCCCCGGCCACCACACCCAGAACCGAGACCACGCCGAGACTCAGCACCTTGTTTTGGTCGCTGAAATAGATCAACCAGTCCAGCGTATAGGCCATGGGGGCGGTGAAGGTGAGCGCCTCCATGCGACCGCTGTTGGTGGCCACGAAGACGGGCTCCAGCGTCTCGGGGTGCTCGGGCACGAAGCCCAAATGTCCCGTCACCCACCACATGGCCACGACGGTCGCGCCGATGCCCAGACCGGCGAGCCACGCCTGGGACGAGCGGCGCACGCCGTCATCCCAAGCCGCCCAAACGATGAGCGCAAACCCCACACCGACACCGATCCAGAGGGCTGCCGTGGCCGACCAACCCAGGTGCGCTGCCAGCCAGAGCGACAGCGGACTGCCGGGCTGCATCTCGAACGCGATCCGATCCACCGTGCGATCCCGCAGCACGGCGGTGATGCCGCGCAGCGTCGCAAACGCCGCCACGCCCATGACGAAAAACACGACAACGGACTTCAGGCTCCCCCCCCCGATGCGCACCAGCGTCTTGCTACCGCACCCAGACCCCAGCACCATCCCAAAGCCGAACAGCGCGCCACCGACGAGGGCCGACAGCCAAATCACGCGCCCACTGTAGTAAATGGTTTGTGTGGGGTCGATCCAGCCGACTGCGGCCATACCATGAAACCCCACCATGGCCACGCCAATGGCCATGATCCACATGCGCATGCGCGTCCAGTCGCCCATGTTGACGATGTCGCTGACCGCGCCCATGGTGCAAAAGTGGGTGCGGTGCGCGATGGCACCAAACAGGGCCGAGACGACGAACGCTGCCCCGAGAACGGTGTGATACAGGGATTGAAAAGCCGCAGAATCCATGGTGTTGCGCTCGGTAGAGGGCCAGATTCTACGGCCCTACGTCCGGCGCCGCGCTGCGCCATGGCCGCGCGGGCGGCATGGGCGTCAGCGCAGACGCGCCAAGCGGTCGCGTGCGGTGGCCGCGGCCTCGGAGTCGGGGTAGCGCGCGACGAGTGCCTGCCACGTGGCGCGCGCCGCTTTCGCGTCCTTGAGCTCGAGCTGACAACTGGCCACGGCCAGCATCGCCTCGGGCGCCCGCGGGTGTTTGGGAAACTGCTCCAGCAGCCGCTGGTAGCTCTGGATGGCGGCGGCGTAGTCGCGTGCCGCATACAGCGCATTGCCGCGCCAGTACAGGGCCAGGGGAGCGTAGCCGCTGTCGGGATAGCGTGCCAGAAAGCTCGCGTAGGCCTGCGCCGCGCGGGCGAACTCGGAGGCCCGCAGGGCGGCCATCGCGGCCTCGAACGCCGCCTTCTCGTCCGGGCGGGCGGTGAACTCGACCCCCTCGACGCTGACCTTGATGGGCTCCAGTGCGCGCAGCCGCTCATCGAACGCCGCTAGGGCGTCGCGCTGCTGGCGCTGGACGTCGGCCACGTCGCGCGCCAGGCGCTCCTGCTGGCCGCGCAGTTCGGCCAACTCGCGCCGCAGCGCCTCGATTTGGTTGACCACGTCGAGCGTGCCCCGCCGCGCGGCGTCGCCACCGGCGCGCAGCTCCTGCAACTGGCGCTCGGCGGCTTCGAGCGCTTGGCGTTGGGTCTCCAGCGTCTGGCGCTGTGCCTCGAGCCGAGCGCGCAAATCCAGAATGGCGCGCCGCGCCTCGTCGTCGCTGAAAATCGCATGGGCGGGCGTGGCGACGGCGAGCCAAACCGCGGCCAGCGCACCCGCCGCGGCACCGCGCAGGCCGCAACCCGAAAAGCGCGAACGCATCATGGCCATCTTCACCGGTATTGCAGCTCGACGCGGCGGTTGCGGCTCCACACCGCTTCACCGCTACCCTCGACCGCGGGTTTTTCTTTGCCGTAGCTGACCGCCTCCATCTGCGACTCTTGCACACCGAGCAGCGCGAGAGCACGGCGCACGGCGTCGGCGCGTTTTTGGCCCAGGGCCAGGTTGTATTCGCGTGTGCCGCGCTCGTCGGTGTGGCCTTCCAGCACCACGCGGCGCTGGCGGTCGGCATTGAGGAAACGCGCGTGCGCCTCCAGCGTCGCCATGTACTCCGGCTTGACCGTGTACGAGTCGAAGTCGAAGTAGATGACGCGCTCGACGTTGGCGGGCGGCTGGGCCTGTCCGGGCTGTGAGGTTTGCACCGGCACCACGGTGCGGCCGTCCACGGAGGCACCCGCCGCGCCCGAGCCCGCGCCTGCACCCGCCGCACCGGCCGGGCTCACGGGCGTTGGCGTGCGGTCGGTGACCGGCGCTGCTTCATCAAGCTTGACGCTGGAGCAGCCCGCCAGTACGGCAGCCGCCAGCAGGGCGGCGCCCAGACGGGGAATCGGGAAAAGACGAACCGTGGTGGACAGAGATTTCATGGCCGAAACAGTGGATGGGAAGGGAACAAGTGAAACGGAAAAAAATCAGCAGATCACGCGGGGAACGGCCCCCAGTCGGGCTCACGCACGTTGCCGCTGGCAGCCAGTCGCGTTTTGATGCGACCGTCGAGCGTGGTCGTCATCAGCGACTCGCGGCCCTGCACCCGGGTGGCATACATGATGAGGCGTCCGTTGGGGGCAAAGCTCGGGCTCTCGTCGGCGGCGGTGTCGGTCAACGACGTGACGGTACCGCTGGACAGGTCCATGAGCCGCAGCCGGAAAGCGTCCCCGATGCGAGAAACGAATGCCAAGTGCCGCCCGTCGGGGCTGACCGCGGGCGAGACGTTGTAGCTGCCCTCGAAGGTGACGCGTGTGACCTCGCGTCCGTCGGGGGTCATGCGGTAGATCTGCGGCGAGCCCCCGCGGTCGCTGACGAAATAGACCGCCTTGCCGTCGGGCGCGAACGCGGGTTCGGTGTCGATGCCGCCCGTTTGCGTGATGCGTTGCGGCGCGCCGCCGTCGAGGTCAAGCGCGTAAATCTGCGAGCTGCCGGCCAGCGTGAGCGTGGCGTACAGCCGACGCCCGTCGGGCGACCAGGCGGGCGCGCTGTTGGAGCCCCGAAAACTCGCCAACAGCCGCCGGCGACCGGTGGCGATGTCGTGCGCATAAATCACGGGCTTGAGCGCCTCGAAAGAGACGTACGCCAACTGCGCGCCATTGGGCGACCAGGCGGGCGAGATGATGGGCTCACGGCTCGTCAAGGCGGGCTGGGCGTTCTCGCCGTCGGCATCGGCCACCCACAGCTGGTGGCGCTCGCCGTTTTTGCTGACATAGGCGATGCGGGTGGAAAAGACCCCACGCTCGCCAGTGAGCTTCTCGTACACGTAGTCGGCGATGCGGTGCGCGGCCAGGCGCAGGTCGGCCGCGCCCACGGGATAGCTCAGTCCCCCCAGGTCGGTGCCGCGCACCGCGTCCCACAACCGGAACCGCACGTCGAACCGTCCGTCGGCCAGCCGACGCACGCTGCCAGTGAGCAGGGCATCCGCTCCCTGACTACGCCAGGGCGCGAGATCGGGCCGGGCCATCTCGTCCAGCACCGTGGTGCCACCCGGCAATTGGCGCAACCGCCCGCTGCGCACCAGATCGGCCGCGACGATGGCCGCCACGTCCTGCGGCAGGCCCGCGGGCACGGCAAATGGCGCCACGGCAAATGGAATCTGCGGCACGCCCACGCCGGTGACCTCGACACGAAACTGGGCGCGTGCCAAGCCGCTGACTGCCGCCAGCGTACCGGCGGCAGTCATGGCCAACCAACGGCGGCGCGTGGGCCCCAGGCAGCAGGACGGCAGCGGGCCTGCCGGTGGGCGAAACGACGCTCCAACGAACGAGGAATGGATGGACGTCATGAACAAGCAAACGAAGCTAAAAAACGACGGCCCGCCTGCCTGCGGCGCGCATTGGCGAGGCCACGGTCGATAATACCGGAACGCGGATGACGATCCTGGGTGGGTCGCACCGCCAAGAAAGTTCCCGCCCCTGCCTGGGCATCCGATCCGCTCGACCTTGCCGAACCCGACTCCGGACCCCCAAACCACCGTGCCCCCTGCGGCCTC
Organism: Tepidimonas sp. HKU78; assembly: GCF_049860815.1. Classification (NCBI taxonomy): domain Bacteria; kingdom Pseudomonadati; phylum Pseudomonadota; class Betaproteobacteria; order Burkholderiales; genus Tepidimonas; species Tepidimonas sp. HKU78. The sequence goes on along the minus strand of NZ_CP187547.1, from coordinate 1,748,318 downwards.
GCAAACCATGGCGCGGCGCCTGTGGCGGCTGTGGCCATACTTCCGCCCGGCGCGCGCGGGGCTGGTCATGGCGTTCGTGGGTGCGCTGCTGGCGGCGTCGACCGAACCGGCCATCCCTGCGCTGCTCAAGCTGCTACTCGACGAGGGTTTCATCGGCGGCGGTCTGCCCCTGTGGTCGGTGCCAGTGGCCCTCATCGGTCTGTTTGCGGTGCGCGGGGTGGCCACGTTCGTGGCGCAATACGGCCTGGCCTACACCGCCAACGGCGGCATGCTGGCGCTGCGGCAAGCGATGTTCGAGCGCCTGGGCGAGGCCGACTTGCGCCTGTTTGCGGATCAAAACGCCAGCCGTCTTTCCAACACCGTGGTCTACGAAGTGCAAAACGGCGCGGCGCAATTGGTCGGCGCGCTGCTGACGCTGGTGCGCACGGTGTTGACGATCGCCGCGCTGCTGGCCTATTTGCTGTGGCTCAACTGGCAGCTCACGCTGATCGTGCTGGCGATGTTCCCGCCCCTGTCGTGGGGCATGAAGGCGCTGTCGCGGCGGCTGTACCAAGTCACGCGGCGCAGCCAGCAAGCCACCGACGAGTTGGCCTACGTGGTGGAAGAAAACGTGCTGGCGCACCGCATGGTGCGGCTGCATGGCGCCCAAGCGCAGCAAGAGCGCCGCTTTGCCGGGCTCAACCGGGCGCTGCGTTCGCTGGCGCTCAAGAGCACGGTGGCCGCCGCGGCCATGACGCCGCTGTCGCAAATCCTGGCTGCCACGGCTCTGTCGGCCGTCATCATGGTGGCGCTGCACCAGGCCGCCGGCGGCGTGTCGGTGGGCAGCTTCGTCGGGTTCGTGACGGCGATGCTGATGCTCATCACCCCGATCCGGCAGTTGGCCGACATCGCGACCCCGATCACGCGCGGGCTGGCGGCGCTGGAGCGCGGCATCGAACTCATCGAGTACGCGCCGGCCCAGCACGGCGGCGGCCACGATGGCGGACGCGCGCGCGGTCGCCTCACGCTGGAGGGGGTGTGGGTGCGGTTTGCGGGGCGGCCGGGGGCGGCGCTGCGCGGCGTGTCGCTCGACATCGCGCCCGGTGAGGTGGTGGCACTGGTTGGCCCCTCCGGGGCGGGCAAGACGACGCTGGTCAACCTGTTGCCGCGCTTCGTGTCCCCCAGCCGGGGGGTGGTCCGGCTGGACGGCGTGGATGTGCGCGACTGGGACTTGCGCAGCCTGCGTCGACAGTTTGCGATGGTCAGCCAGGACGTCGTCATGTTCAACGACACGGTGCTGGCCAACGTGGCGCTGGGCGACGACCATCCCGACGAGCAACGCGCACGGGCGGCGCTGGAGGCGGCCAACCTGGGCGACTGGTGGACGACGCTGCCACAGGGCCTGCATACGGTGGTGGGCCACAACGCGGCGCAACTCTCCGGCGGGCAGCGTCAGCGGCTGGCGATTGCGCGCGCCCTCTACAAAGATGCCCCGGTACTGATTTTGGACGAAGCGACCTCGGCCCTGGATAACGAATCCGAACGCCTGGTGCAGGAGGCGCTGGCCCGCCTGATGGCGGGCCGCACGACATTGGTCATCGCGCACCGCCTCTCGACCATCGAGCACGCCGACCGCATCGTCGTGCTGGAAGAGGGCCGCATCGTCGAGCAGGGTACCCACACCGAGCTGCTGGCCACCGGGGGCCTGTACGCGCGGCTGCATGCGCGGGGGCGTGCGGGCTGGATCGACGACGGCGAGAGCGGGACCGAACCCGAAACCTGACCCCGCCGCGACCGGGTGCGGGCAGCGCCTACAACAGCACGATGTCGTATTGCTCCTGCGTCATGCCGCTTTCGCTCTGCAACGAGATGGGCTTGCCGATGAAGTCCGACAGGCCCGCGAGGTGGGCGCTTTCCTCGTCCAGGAAACGCTCGATCACCTGCGGCGCGGCGATGATGCGGAACTCACGCGGATCGAACGCACGCGCCTCGCGCAAGATCTCGCGCAAGATGTCATAGCACACGGTGCGCGTGGTGCGCACCCGCCCGCGCCCGCCGCACGCGGGGCACGGCTCGGTCAGCATTTGCGCCAGCGACTCGCGCGTGCGCTTGCGCGTCATCTCCACCAGCCCCAACTGCGAAAACCCGCCGATCATGGTCTTGACCCGATCGCGCGCGAGCTGCTTGCGCAGCTCGGCCAGCACCGCCTCGCGGTGGTCGTCGCGCACCATGTCGATGAAGTCGATGACGACGATGCCGCCCAGGTTGCGCAATCGCAACTGGCGCGCGATCGCTTGCGCCGCCTCCAGGTTGGTGCGAAAGACGGTGTCGTCGAAATTGCGCGCGCCGACGAAGCCACCGGTGTTGACATCGATGGTGGTCAGCGCCTCGGTCTGGTCGAACACCAGATAGCCGCCGGACTTCAGATCGACGCGCCGCCCCAGCGCGCGTTCGATCTCCTCATCGACGTGGTAGGGCTCGAAAATGGGCCGCTCGCCGCGGTACAGCACCAGCCGCTCGGCCACCTGCGGCGTGAACTCCTGCGCAAACGCCTGCAGTGCGGCAAACTGCTCGCGCGAGTCGACCTGGATCGAGCGCGTCTGCGGCCCGGCCAGGTCGCGCAGCACGCGCTGCGTCAGGCTCAGCTCCTCGTACAGCAGCGCGGGCGGCGCCACCTGCACCGCGCGCTCGCGGATGCGGGCCCAGGTTTTGCGCAGGTAGGCGATGTCGTCGGCCAGCTCCTCGTCGCTGGCGTCTTCGGCGTTGGTGCGCAAAATGAACCCACCGCCGCCCTCGCCCGCCAGGGTCAGCAGGCGCTGGCGCAGGGCCTCGCGTTGCACGTGCGGGATTTTTTGCGACACGCCGATGTGCGCGTCGTGCGGCAAAAAGACCAGCAGCCGTCCGGCGATGCTGATCTGGGCGGTCAGGCGCGCGCCCTTGCTGCCGATCGGGTCCTTGAGCACCTGCACCAGGATCGACTGCCCCTCGAAGACCTGCCGCTCGATGGGCGGGACGGCGCCTGTCTCGGTCTCACCGGTGCGCCCGCCCCCGTGGCGGGCCTGAATCTGCGGCAACAAGTCCGCCACGTGCAAAAAGGCGGTGCGCTCCAGCCCGATGTCGATGAACGCCGACTGCATGCCCGGCAACACGCGCTGCACGCGCCCGACGTAAATGTTGCCCACGAGGCCACGCTCGAGCGAGCGCTCGAGCCACACTTCCTGCACCGCGCCCTGCTCGATGAGCGCGACGCGGGTTTCTTGCGGCGACCAGTTGATGAGGATGTCGTGCGAGGCCATCATGGCGCATCAGCTTACAGCAGGCGCAGGCCAGCGCGGCGCAGCAGTTCGGCGGTTTCGTAGGCGGGCAGGCCCATGATGCCGGTGTAGCTGCCCTGGATGCGCCGCACCCACAGACCAGCCAGCCCCTGGATGCCGTAGGCGCCCGCTTTGCCGAACGGCTCCCCCGTCGCGACGTAGGCGTCGATTTCCTCGGCCGACAAGGGCTTGAAGGTGACCGTGGAGCGGTTCACGGCGAGCGCCTCGCGCCCCGCCCAGGCGAGCGCCACCGCGGTGAGTACCTGGTGACGGCGCCCCGACAGGCGCTGCAACAGGCGCGTCGCGTCGGCGGCATCCGCAGGCTTGCCCAAAATGTCGCCGCCATCGGCCACGGTGGTGTCGGCGCACAGCACCACACCGGGCGGCCAGCCGCGCTGGCGGCGCCGCGCCTCGGCCGCGCGCAGCTTCAGCCGGGTGACCCGGCGCACGTACGCCAGCGGGGCCTCGCCGGGCAAGACACCTTCGAGCACCTCGGCGTCTTCGCTGGCGTCGGGCAACAGCGGCACGCAGGTCACCCCCCACTGTTCGAGCAGCGCCCGCCGTCGCGGGCTTTGCGAAGCGAGATAGACCCAGGGCCGACCGTCGGCGGGAAGCGAGGGAGGGACGTGGCTCATTCGCGGTGGTAGGGGTGTCCGGTGTTGATGGACCAGGCCCGGTAGAACTGCTCGATGAGCAGCACGCGCGCCAGGGCATGCGGTAACGTCAGGTCCGACAGGCGCAGCCGCCAGCGGGCGGCCTGCCGCAGCCCCGGGTCCAGCCCGTCGGGGCCGCCGATGACGAACGCGACGTCGATGCCGTCGAGTTGCCACTGGCGCAGGCGCGCGGCCAGCTCGACCGTGGTGCAGCGCTCGCCGCGCTCATCCAGCACGACCAGCCGGGCCCCCTTGGGGCAGGCCGCCTCCAGCCGCTGGCGCTCGGCCGCCATCAGGGCCTCGGGGGCCTTGCCGCCGCCGCGCGGCTCTGCCTTGACAGTGCGCAGGTGCATGCGCACCTCGGGTGGCAAGCGCCGGGCGTAGTCCTCATAGGCCGCTTCGGCCCAGTCCGGCAGGCGCTGTCCCACCGCCAGCAGGTGCCACTTCATGCCGCGTCGTCGGCCACCCGGCGGCGGCGCCGAGGCGCTGCGGCAGGGGTGGCTTCGGCCGCGGCCCGCGGCGCCGCCGACGGCGGCGCCTTGCGCAGGCGCACCGGCTTGCCGCCCCAGATTTCCTCCAGCCGGTAATACTGCCGGATGGCGGGCTGCATCACGTGCACCACGGCCTGGCCACAGTCCACGATGATCCACTCGCCATTGTCCTCCCCTTCGACGCGGGGTTTGGCAAACCCGGCTTCGGCCACCTTGTCGCGCACGCTCGCGGCCAGCGCCTTGGTTTGGCGATTGGACGTGCCGCTGGCGATGATGACGCGCTCGAACAGCGGCGTGATGGCTTCGGTGTTGAACACCTGGATGTCTTGCGCCTTGACGTCTTCGAGGCCATCGACGATGGCGCGCTGGAGTTTGCGAATCTGGCGTTGGGCAGCGGTTTCGGTCATGGAGTCAAGCAGTGGAGTCGGACGGCCCGCCCGTGGCGCGGTAGAGCCCGTGTTCGGAAATATACCGCGCCACGGCGGGCAGCACCAGCGCCGCGGCCGCGTTCCCCGCGTCACCCGCCTGCCAGCGGGCGCGCAGCGCCGTGGCGCTGAGGTCGATGGGGGGCAAGCGCAGCGGCACGAATGGCAGGCCCACAGCCGCCAGGTCGGGCAAGGCCGCCCCAACCCCCGCCAGCGGCCGGTTGGCCACCGCCACGGTGGCCAGGCGCAGAATGTCTTCCCAACGGTGCCAAGTGCGCAGGGCCAACCACTGGTCGGCCCCGACCACCAGATACAACTGTGCCTGCGGGTATTCGGCGTGCAGCCCGCACAGCGTGTCGATGGTGTAGGTGGGGCCGCTGCGCCGGGTTTCGCGCGCATCGATGGACACCCGCGCCAGGTCGCCGAAGGCCAGCTCGCACATCGCCAGCCGGTGCTCGGCCGCCGTTAGCGGCCGCGTCTTGTGCCACGCCTGCCCGGTCGGCACGATCAGCAGCCGATCCAGCGCCAACTGGTGCAACGCCGCCTCGGCCACGGCGCGGTGGGCACGGTGCGGCGGGTCAAACGCGCCGCCAAACACGCCGATACGCGGCGGCGCGGGCGCTGCGGCGGCGGCCGTCACAGCCAGTCCCGGCGCACCAAGAATTCGGTCAGCAACCGGTGCTCGGGCGTGCCGGGCTGCGGCCGCTCGTCATACGCCCAGCGCACCAGCGGCGGCATGGACAGCAGAATCGATTCGGTGCGCCCGCCCGACTGCAGGCCGAAGTGCGTGCCGCGGTCCCACACCAGGTTGAACTCGACATAGCGGCCGCGCCGGTAGAGCTGGTGCTGGCGCTCGCGCTCGCCCCAGGGCATGTCCTTGCGCCGCTGCACGATGGGCAGGTAGGCGTGCAAAAAGGCGTCGCCGACGGCGCGCGTCATGGCAAAGCCGCCCTCGAAGCCGAGTTCCGAGAAGTCGTCGTAGAAGATACCGCCGATGCCGCGCTGCTCGCCGCGGTGGCGCAGGCAGAAGTAGTCGTCGCACCAGGCTTTGAAGCGCGGGTACTTGTCGGCACCGAACGGCGCCAGCGCCTGCGCGCAGATACGGTGGAAATGCCGCGCGTCCTCTTCAAAACCGTAGTAAGGCGTGAGGTCCATGCCGCCGCCAAACCAGCTCACCGGCTCGCCGCCGCCCACGGGGCGGGCGGTGATCATGCGCACGTTCATGTGCACCGTGGGCACGTAAGGGTTGCGCGGGTGAAAGACCAACGACACGCCCAGTGCCTCGAACGGCGCGCCCGCCAGTTCGGGCCGGTGCTGCGTGGCCGAGGGTGGCAATTTCGGGCCACTGACATGCGAGAACCCGCAGCCCGCGCGCTCGAATACCGCGCCACCCTCCAGAATCTGGGTCACGCCATTGCCCTGCAGCGGCTCGCCGGGCGCTTTCTCCCAGGCGTCGGACAGAAAGGATCGGCCATCGATCTCCGCGATGGCGCTGGTGATGCGCTGCTGCAATCCGAGCAGGTATTCGCGCATCTGGGAAACGGGCTCGAGGGCCATGGATTTGCCTCCTGCCGACGGCGACGCGCCGGCGCTTGCCTTCAGCCGACCGCGCGCGCCAGCGCCCGGTGGCCGATGTCACGGCGGTACTGCATGCCGTCGAAGGCGACCCCGCGCACCAAGGCGTAGGCGCGCTCGCGCGCCGCGGCGACGTCCGCGCCCAGCGCCGTCGCGCACAGCACCCGCCCACCGCTGGTCACCAACCGGTCGCCTTGCAGCGCGGTGCCGGCGTGAAACACCACCGCATCGTCCGTGTCGACGGGCAGCGCGGTGATCGCGTCGCCCTTGCGCGGCGCCTGCGGATACCCCGCCGCAGCCACCACGACGCCCAGGGCGACGCGCGGATCCCACTCCAGCGTCACCGTGTCGAGCCGCCCTTCGGTCGCGGCGAGCAGTGCCTCGACCAAATCGGTGCGCAGCCGCATCAGAATGGGCTGCGTCTCGGGGTCACCCATGCGGCAGTTGAACTCCAGCGTCTTGACCGAGCCGTCGGGCGCGACCATCAACCCGGCGTAGAGGAAGCCGGTGTATGGCACGCCCTCGGCCGCCATCGCGCGCACCGTGGGCTCGATGACCTCGCGCAGGGCGCGCTCGTGCACCGCGGGCGTGACCACGGGCGCGGGCGAGTACGCCCCCATGCCACCCGTGTTGGGCCCAGCGTCACCGTCGAGCAGGCGCTTGTGGTCCTGGCTGGTGGCCAGCGGCAGCACGTGTTCGCCGTCCACCAGCACGATGAAGCTGGCTTCCTCGCCGATCAGGTATTCCTCGATAACGACGCGCGCGCCCTCGGCGTTGTGCTGCACGCCCAGCCGGTTGTCCACCAGCATGAAGTCGATCGCCTCGTGCGCCTCGGCGGCGGTCATGGCCACCACCACGCCCTTGCCCGCGGCCAGGCCATCGGCCTTGACGACGATGGGCGCACCCACACGATCCACATAGGCGTGCGCCGCCGCAGGGTCGGAGAAGGTTTCGTGCCGCGCCGTGGGAATGCCGTGGCGCTGCATGAACGCCTTGGCGAACGCCTTGGAGCTCTCCAGCCGCGCAGCCGCTTGCGTCGGACCAAAGATGCGCAGGCCTGCGGCCCGAAACGCATCGACGATGCCAGCGGCCAGCGGCGCCTCGGGGCCGACGACCGTCAGGCCGATGCGGTTGGCCAGCGCCCAATCGCGCAAGGCCGCCACGTCGGTGAGGGGCACGTTGACCAGTTGCGCGTCGCGGGCGGTACCCCCGTTGCCCGGGGCCACGTACACCTGCTCGACACGCGGCGATTGCTTGAGTTTCCACGCCAGGGCGTGCTCGCGGCCGCCACTGCCGACGACCAAGACCCGAATCCGTTCGCTCATTCCGGCAATTCCGCGTTGTGGAAGACGTCCTGCACGTCGTCCAGGTCTTCCAGGGCGTCGAGGAGTTTTTGCATGCGCACCGCGTCTTCACCCGTGAGCACGACGGTGTTGGTGGGGCGCCAAGTGACTTCGGCCATGGCCGGGGTGAGACCCGCGGCCCGCAGCGCATCGCGCACCGCTTCGAACTGACCGGGCGCGGTCAGCACCTCGATCGAGCCGTCGTCCTGCGTCAGCACATCGTCCGCACCGGCTTCGATGGCCACCTCCATCACCTTGTCCTCGGACGTGCCAGGCTCGAACACCAGTTGGCCACAGTGCTGGAACTGAAACGCCACCGATCCCTCGGTGCCCAGATTGCCGCCGTGCTTGGAAAAGGCGTGCCGCACCTCGGCCACCGTGCGCACGCGGTTGTCGGTCATGCAGTCGACGATGACGGCCGCGCCACCGATGCCGTAGCCCTCGTAGCGCACCTCCTCGTAGCTGACCCCCTCCAGGTTGCCAGTGGCCTTGTCGATGTTGCGCTTGATGGTGTCGGCCGGCATGTTGGCGGCCTTGGCCTTTTCGATCGCCAGCCGCAGGCGCGGATTGGCGGCCGGGTCGCCGCCGCCCTGGCGGGCGGCGATCATGATTTCACGCACCACCCGCGTCCAGATGCGCTGGCGCTTCTCGTCCTGGCGCGCCTTGCGGTGCTGGATATTGGCCCACTTGGAATGTCCTGCCATGCAAACCTCGTTGGTTCCGTCTCGGTGACCGGCTCGGGCGCCGGTCGTCCTCCTGCGGTATTCTACGCGCCGGGGTCCGTGTGGCCCACTACCCCTCTTCGCTCCCCCCTGCCCCGCTGCACCATGACCGATACCATCCTGCTTGCCCGTCGCGACGCCATCGAATGCCACCTGCGTCTGGACAAAGCCAACCGCCACGGTTTGGTCACCGGCGCGACTGGCACCGGCAAGACCGTCACGCTGCAAACGCTGGCGGAAGGGTTTTCTCGCCACGGCGTGCCCGTCTTCATGGCCGATGTCAAGGGCGACCTGACCGGCATCAGTCAGCCCGGACGCATCGAGGGCAAGCTGGCGCAGGTGCTGGCCGAACGCGGCATCCCGGTGCCCGAACCGGCCGCGTGCCCGGTGACGCTGTGGGACGTCTTCGGCCAGCAGGGCCACCCGGTGCGCGCCACCATTTCGGACATGGGCCCGCTGCTGCTGGCGCGCATGCTGGGCCTCAACGAGACGCAGACCGGGGTGCTCAACCTGGTGTTCAAAATCGCCGACGACCAGGGCCTGCTGTTGCTGGACCTGAAAGACCTGCGCGCCATGTTGCAACACGTGGGCGACCACGCGCGCCAGTACACCACGCAGTATGGCAACATCAGCGCCGCCAGCGTGGGCGCCATCCAGCGCGGGTTGCTGGCGCTGGAGCAGCAGGGCGCAGACCGCTTCTTCGGCGAGCCGATGCTCGATATCGCCGACCTGATGCAGACGGTCGATGGCCGCGGCGTGGTCAACATCCTGGCGGCCGATCAGCTGCTGCACGCGCCGCGCCTGTATGGCACCTTCTTGCTGTGGCTGCTGTCGGAGCTGTTCGAGACGCTGCCCGAGGTGGGCGATGTCGACAAACCCAAGCTGGTGTTCTTTTTCGACGAAGCGCACCTGCTGTTCGACGACGCGCCCAAGGTGCTGGTCGAGCGCATCGAGCTGGTCGTGCGACTGATCCGCTCCAAAGGCGTCGGGGTGTTTTTCGTCACCCAGAATCCGCTCGACATCCCAGACAGCATCCTGGGCCAGTTGGGCAACCGGGTGCAGCACGCGCTGCGCGCTTTCACCCCGCGCGATCAAAAGGCGGTCAAGGCGGCCGCGCAAACCATGCGCCCCAAACCCGGGTTGGACCTCGAGGCTGCCATCACGGAACTGGGCGTGGGCGAGGCGCTGGTCAGCCTGCTCGACGCCAAGGGCCGCCCCAGCGAGACCGAGCGCGTCTGGGTGCTGCCCCCCGCCAGCCGCCTGGGCCCGGTGACGCCGCCGGAGCGACAAGCGTTGCTACGCAGCTCGCTGGTGGCCGGCGTGTACGAGCAAACCATCGACCGCGAAAGTGCGTACGAGCGCTTGCGCGCAACCCATGCAGCCCCCGCCGCCGATGCGCCAGCAGCCGCCAGCGCCACGGGAGGGCTTGGCGGCGCGGTCGGCGAGCTGCTGTTTGGGCGCACCGGGCCACGCGGTGGCCAGACCGATGGCCTGGTACAGACGGTGGTCAAGACCGCGGTGCGTCAAGTCGGGGCACAACTCGGGCGGCAACTGGTGCGCGGCTTGCTGGGCGGCCTGGTCGGCGGCAGCACGCGGCGACGTTGAGCCGTGCAACAGCGTGGGGCTGCGGGTTTGTGCGCAGCCCGCACCGGTGGGCGGGGCCGTACACTCGGGAGGTGCGCATTTCCACACGACGAGGAGACCCCCACCCATGACTGGCTGGCTGACCTGGATCGGTTGGACTCTGGCCGCCATTCTGGGTGTCGGCTGGTGGCGTGCCCGGCAAGCACAGCAAAGCACGCAACGGCTGTTGGCGCAGGAGCGGCAATGGGCCCTCGACCTGTTCGACCGGCTCGGTATCGCGCACTGGCGCCGCAACCTCGACACGCAGGAGCTGTGGTGGTCGGCCGTTTTTCGGCGCATGCACGGCATCGCCCCGGACGAACCTGCGGAGCGCCAGCGGTCGCTGCGCCAACTGGTGCCCGAGGACCGCGCCCGGGTCAACCAGGCACTGGAAGACGCCTATGCCGCAGGCGGCGGCGAGACCGGCTATCGCATCCAGCAACCCGACGGGCGCATCACCCACCACATGCTGCGCATCGTCGTCACGCAGGAGCCCGCCACGGGGCAGCGCATCGCGTTTGGCGTCAATCTCGACATCACCGAGCGCGTGCGGCTGGAGGCCGAATTGCGCGAGCGTACCGCCTACTTGGAAGCGATCGTGCAGCACCTGCCCATGGGCTTGAGTGTTTTCGACCGCGACCTGCGTCTGCGTGTGTGGAACCAGGCTTTCGGGCAGGTGCTCGGCCTGCCGCCCGCATTGCTGCGCGAAGGCGTGGATTTCGCCGACCTGATCCGCGTGCCGGCTCAGCGCGGCGAGTACCCGGGAGAGGACCCCGAGGCCGCCGTAGCCCGGCGGCGCGAGCTGGCGCTGGAATTTCGCCCCCACCGACTAGAGCGCACCCGCCCCAATGGACGCACGCACCTGGTCATTGGTGAGCCGATCGTGCGCGACGGCCAAACCGTGGGTTTCGTGACCACCTATACCGACATTACCAAACAAAAGCAGGAGCGCGAACGCCTGGCACAGGCGCTCGATATCCTGCGCACCCTGGTGGACAACATTCCTGCCGGGGTATCGATGGTCGACCGTGAGTTGCGTATGCAAGTCTGGAACGAGCGGCTACTAGAGCTGTTGGATCTTCCGCGCGAGCTGATGCAGCAGCCCGGCGTGACATTGGTCGACGTGCTGCGCTACAACATCGAACGCGGCGAATACGGTCCGCAGCCCGACCCCGAAGCCGCCCTGGCCCAGATGCGCGAACGCGCGCTGCGCTTCGAGCCGCATGAGTTCGAGCGCGTACGCCCCAACGGACGCGTGCTGCACATCCGCGGCCAGCCGCTGGCCACGGGCGGCTTTGTGACCATCTATACCGACGTCACCGAGCGACGCGCGGCGCAAGACGCGATCGAGCGCCTGGCACGCACCGACGCGCTGACTGGCCTGACCAACCGGCACGCGCTGCCGGTGGCCCTGGAGCAGGCGCTGCGCGGTGCCGAGCGCGACGGGCGGCCGCTGGCGGTATTGTTCATCGACCTGGATCGCTTCAAGGCGGTCAACGACTCACTTGGCCACGAGGCCGGCGACCAAGTGCTGATGGAAGCGGCGCGGCGCTTGCGCGCGCGGGTGCGGGCCAGCGATGTCGTCGCACGCATCGGCGGCGACGAGTTCGTCGTCGTGCTCACCGGCATGCAGGACGAAGCGGACGGCGCACAAGTGGCGCTGCAAATCGTGCAAACCCTGTCCGAGCCGTTCGTCGTGCCCGATGGCGCGGGCGGGACGCAGCGCGCCTACCTGACCCCCTCGATCGGTATCGCGCTGGCACCACGCGACAGCCGCGAGCCCGGTGAACTGCTGCGCCTGGCCGATATCGCGATGTACCACGCCAAGCACGACGGCGGGGCGGGCTGGTGCTACTTCACGCCCTCGATGAACGAGTCGGTGCGGCACCGCATCGAGCTGGAAGGTCGGCTGCGCGAGGCCATCGCGCACGACACGCTGGAGCTGCACTACCAGCCCATCCACGGTTTGCGCCCCGGGCTGCCGTTGCTAGGCTTCGAGGCCCTGCTGCGCTGGCCGCAGGCCAATGGCGAGCAGCTACCACCCGCCACGTTCGTCCCGGTGGCCGAACAGTCGGCCGATCTCATCGAGGCGCTCGGCCGCTGGGTGTGCACGACCGTGGCCCGCCAGCGCCGGCGCTGGCGGCAACACCACCCCGAGCTGGCGCTGACCTGGAGCATCAACCTCTCGGCAAGGCAGTTCGACCGCCCAGGGCTGGCCGAGCGTATCCGCGATGCCATCACCGCTGGCGACCCCGACCCCGCCGATCCCGACCAGCCCCTGCGGGGCTTCGAGTTCGAGATCACCGAGGGCGCGATGATGCGCGACCCAGTGCGCGCCGAGGCCGAACTGTCGCGCCTGCAGACCTGGGGTGCGCACGTGGCGATCGACGATTTCGGCACCGGCTACTCGTCGCTGGCATACCTGAAACACTTGCCGATCGACCGCCTCAAGATCGACCGTGCCTTTGTGCGTGACCTGGACCGCGACAGCGACGACGCGGCCATCGTCGCCGCCGCCATCACCATGGCGCGGCAGCTGGGTCGGCAATCCGTGGCCGAGGGCGTCGAAACCCCCGCCCAGCTGCGCGCCTTGCACACCTTGGGGTGCGACGCGGTGCAAGGGTTCGGCCTGGCGCGGCCCATGCCGGCGCTGCACGCCTGGGCGTATGTGCAGCAGTGCGCCGGCGGCATGCACGCGGACCTGTGGGGCACGGTGGATCAGGCGTCTTCCGCCGCCAACGACGCAGCGTAGTCCGCCACGGCCCGCAAAATGCCCGTGGCGCGCGGATCGCCCCGTGCGGCGGCCTCTTGCGCCAGCCGTTCGACACGTTGCTGGTAGCCGGGCAAAGGCACGACACAGCGCGTACGACAATGCGCGCGCCAGCGCTCGCGCTCAGCGGCATCCAATGTCGTGGGGTGGTTGCGCGCGCGAAAGCGAAATACCAGCTCCGGCAGGCGTGGGTCGTCGAATCCCGCCCGGCGCCACGCGGGGTCGGCCGGGTCGAGCGCGCGCAGCCGCTCGAGTCGCCGCCGATCCTCGTCCCCGACGAAGCCGTCGTAGAGCGCAGCGTCCACGTCGGGCGGGTCGCTCGGGGCCTCGTCGCGCGCATACAGCGCGGACCACAGCGGCCCCAAATCCGGCAGCGCGGCGGCATAGTCGGCATGGCGCTCGATCGCACCCAGATCCAACCCGAAGCGCTCCGCCGGCCCGTCGCGCAGCACGGCCACGTTGGCAATGACCATCGGCGAACGGTTGAGGTGCACGCTCTTGAGCGGCAAGCGCTGCATGCCGTCGGGCAAATCGGCCTGGCGGGTGAAAAGGCGTCGGCGCGCCTCGTCGGGGCGCAGATCGGCCAGTTCGCGCGGGTCGAACGCCAAATCCCACGCCAGCAGCTCGTTGCGGTTGCGCGGGTGGCTGGCCAACGGCCACATCACCGCGAGGCAGCCGCGCTCGGGCGAAAACCGCCCCGAAATATGCACGAACGGCCTGCCTTGCCCCGCCAGCGCCGGCAAGCCCAACACCTGCAGGACACGGTCTTTGCGGTGCAGCGACAGCGCATAGTCGAACAGGCGTGGCTGGTGCTGGCGGATCAGCCGCGCCAGCGCCACGGTGGCCTGCACGTCCGACAGCGCGTCGTGGGCGTGGTCGTGGCCCAGCCCGTTGGCAGCCGTGAGGTGCTCCAGCCGAAAGCTCGGTTTGCCGTCGCCGTTGCGCGGCCATTCGATGCCCTGCGGCCGCAGGGCCCAGGTCATGCGTACCACGTCCAGCAAGTCCCAGCGCCCACAACCGTTGCGCCACTCGCGGCCATAAGGGTCGAGCAAGTTGCGCCACAGCAGGTAACGGGTGAATTCATCGTCGAAGCGGATCGAGTTGTAGCCCACGCCGATCGTGCCTGGGCGCGCCAGCTCGGCCAGGATCGACTCGGCAAAGACCCGCTCCGTCACGCCTCGGGCCAGGCAATCTTGAGGCGTGATGCCGGTGATCAGGCAACTCTCCGGGTCCGGCAGATAGTCTAGGGTCGGCTGGCAATACCAGACCACGGGCTCGCCGATCGGTTGCAGCTGCGCATCGGTGCGCAGACCGGCAAACTGCGCCGGACGGTCGCGGCGGGGATCGGCACCGAAGGTTTCGTAGTCGTGCCAGAGGAAGGTGGGGGTCGCGGTCGTCACACGTCGCATCCTACCCGCAGTTGATCGCCGCATGGTCCCCCGCAGGTCGGCATTCCGGCGTAGACTGCGGGCCATGACCCCGCAGCACGCCGCCCCCACCCCGCCCGACCACCCTGCCCCGCGCCGAGGGACGCCCTTGGCTCCCCGATACGTGCAGTCCGCAGCCACCACCTGCTGGCTGGGTTGGGTGCGCATCGCAGCGACGCCTGCCGGACTGTGCGCCCTCCTGCTCGGCGACGACGATGACACCCTGCTGGCCGAGCTACGGCATCGGTTCCCGCGTGCCACCATGGCCGCTGCCAGTCCCGCGGTGCAGGGATGGGCCGCCCAGATCGCCGCTTGGTTGGATGACCCGCGCGCCGAGCTGCCCCTGCCACTCGACGTGCATGGCACGCCGTTCCAGCGCCGGGTGTCGGAGGCACTGCGAACCATCCCGCCGGGACAGACCATCGGCTATGGCGAACTGGCGCAGCGGTTGGGGATGCCGCGTGCGGCCCGCGCGGTGGCGCAGGCCTGCGCGGCCAATCCGCTGGCCGTGGCCATTCCGTGCCACCGGGTGGTGTCCGCCAACGGCAGCCTGTGCGGCTACCGCTGGGGCCTGGCGCGCAAACAAGCCTTGCTCAAACGCGAAGCCGGGATCTAAGGCCCCGGCTTCGCGCCTACTCGCGCCTACACGGACGACATCCGCCCCACGAGGGGACAGGCGCCTTAGTCGGTCGTGGCCTCTTCCGCCTCGGCGCGACGGCCCTCCTTCTTGGGCAAGGGCTGGATGTCGAGTTTGACCTGCGGCTCGCCACCGTCGGCTGGCGTCTCCACATCGACCGTCAGGCGGCCGCCGTCGACCAGCCGGCCAAACAGCAGCTCGTCGGCGAGCGCGCGCCGGATGGTGTCTTGAATGAGGCGCTGCATCGGGCGCGCGCCCATCAGCGGGTCAAACCCCTTCTTGGCCAGGTGCTGACGCAACGCATCGGTGAAGGTGACCTCGACCTTCTTCTCGGCCAGTTGCTGCTCGAGTTGCAGCAAGAACTTGTCCACCACGCGCAGGATGATGGGCTCGTCCAGCGGCTTGAAGCTCACGATCGCATCGAGCCGGTTGCGGAACTCGGGCGTGAACAGCCGCTTGATGTCCGCCATCTCGTCACCAGCCTGGCGCTGGGTCGTAAAGCCGATGGTGGACTTGTTCATCGTCTCGGCCCCCGCGTTGGTCGTCATGATGATGATGACGTTGCGGAAGTCGGCCTTGCGCCCGTTGTTGTCGGTGAGCGTGCCGTGGTCCATCACCTGCAGCAGCACGTTGAAGATGTCCGGGTGCGCTTTCTCGATTTCGTCAAGCAGCAGCACGCAGTGCGGCTTCTTGGTGATGGCCTCGGTAAGCAGCCCGCCTTGGTCGAAACCGACATAGCCCGGCGGCGCGCCGATCAGGCGGCTGACCGCGTGCCTCTCCATGTACTCCGACATGTCGAAGCGCACCAGCTCGATGCCCAGGATATAGGCGAGCTGCTTGGCGGCCTCGGTCTTGCCCACCCCAGTGGGGCCGCTGAAGAGGAACGCGCCGATCGGCTTGTCCGGCTTGCCCAGGCCTGAGCGCGCCATCTTGACCGAAGAGGCCAGCAACTCCAGCGCCTTGTCCTGCCCGAACACGACGGCCTTGAGGTCGCGCTCCAGGTTTTGCAGCTTGCTGCGGTCGTCGCTCGAGACCGATTGCGGCGGAATGCGCGCGATCTTGGCGACGATCTCCTCGATCTCGGCCTTGCCGATGGTTTTCTTGCGCTTGGACGGCGGTACCACGCGCTGGGCAGCGCCAGCCTCGTCGATGACGTCGATGGCTTTGTCCGGCAGGTGACGGTCGTTGATGTACTTGGCCGAAAGCTCGGCGGCAGCCTGCAGCGCCGCTTGGGCGTATTTGACGCTGTGGTGCTCCTCGAAGCGCGACTTGAGCCCCTTGAGGATTTCGACCGTCTGTTCGATCGTCGGCTCGACCACGTCCACCTTTTGGAAACGCCGCGATAGCGCCGCATCCTTCTCGAAAATGCCGCGGTACTCGGTAAACGTGGTGGCGCCGATGCACTTGAGCGCGCCCGAGCTCAGCGCGGGCTTGAGCAGGTTGGACGCATCCAACGTCCCGCCCGAGGCCGCCCCGGCGCCGATGAGCGTGTGGATCTCGTCGATAAACAGCACCGCGTGCGGCTTGTCCTTGAGTGCCTTGAGCACGCCTTTGAGCCGCTGCTCGAAGTCACCCCGATACTTGGTGCCGGCCAGCAACGCGCCCATGTCGAGCGAGTACACGGTGGCATCCGCCAGCACCTCGGGCACTTCTTTTTGCACGATGCGCCACGCCAACCCCTCGGCGATGGCGGTCTTGCCCACGCCCGCTTCGCCCACCAACAGCGGGTTGTTCTTGCGCCGGCGGCACAGGATTTGGATGACGCGTTCGACCTCTTGTTCGCGACCGATGAGCGGATCGATCTTGCCGTCGCGCGCGAGCTGGTTGAGGTTTTGTGTGAATTGCTCCAACACCGAGGCTTTCTCGTTGCCCTTGGCTTCGGCCGCCTCCTCGTTGTCGGCAGCGCTGCCCTCGGCAGGCTTGGCGGGCTCGGGCGCTTCGCCCTTGCGGATGCCGTGCGCGATGTAGTTGACCACGTCCAGCCGGGTCACGCCCTGCTGGTGCAGGTAGTACACCGCATGCGAGTCCTTCTCGCCAAAGATGGCCACGAGCACGTTGGCACCGGTGACCTCCTTCTTGCCGTTGCCGGTGGACTGCACGTGCATGATCGCGCGCTGGATAACGCGCTGGAACCCCAGGGTGGGCTGGGTGTCGACCTCGTCGGTCCCCCCCACCACGGGCGTGTTGTCCTTGATGAAGGTGGTCAGCGACTTGCGCAGATCGTCGATGTTGGCGTTGCATGCGCGCAGCACCTCGGCCGCGCTGGGGTTGTCCAGCAGCGCCAGCAGCAGGTGCTCGACCGTGATGAATTCGTGCCGCTGCTGCCGGGCCTCGACAAAGGCCATGTGCAAACTGACTTCAAGTTCCTGGGCAATCATGGGGCACTTCCTTCGCTTCGGGTTTCAAGAGTAGCACGCTGCATCCAACGGCTCCATGGGGGTAAGTGGGGCAGATCCGCCGTTATTCAACCGGTTCCGCCACGCACTGCAGGGGATGCCCCGCGGCACGCGCCGCTTGGGTGACCTGTTCGACCTTGGTGGTGGCGATGTCGCGGGTATAGACCCCGCACACCCCACGCCCGTGCACATGCACCTTGAGCATGATCTGCGTCGCCGTCTCCCGGTCCTTGTTGAAAAACTCCTGCAGCACACGCACGACGAACTCCATCGGCGTGAAATCGTCGTTGAGCAGCACCACCTGATACATCTTGGGCGGCTGCAGGCGCTGGCGGCGACGCTCCACCACCACCGCGTCGCCGCCAGCGGGCACGCTCGGCGTCAGATCGGGTTGTTTGGGTGTCGTGGCCATGGCAATCATTCTGCAATAAATCAGGCATCCCCGCAGGACGTGCGGATGCGCCGTCCGTCGGGCCTAAATGGCACCGCCGCCCCTGGGGGCGGCGGTACGGCAGCGGGGCCGACAGGCGCTGCCCCGGAAAGCAGGTCGGGCCCGCCTCTGCGCACTCACATGTGGTCGATCATCACCTGCCCAAAACCCGAGCACGACACCTGCGTGGCCCCCTCCATCAAGCGCGCGAAGTCGTACGTCACGTGCTTGCTCTGGATGGCCTTTTCCATGGCGCTGATGATGAGGTCGGCCGCCTCTTTCCAGCCCATGTGGCGCAGCATCATCTCGGCCGACAGGATCTCGGAGCCGGGGTTGACATAGTCTTTGCCCGCGTACTTGGGTGCGGTGCCGTGCGTGGCCTCGAAGCACGCCACGGAATCGGACAGATTGGCCCCGGGCGCGATGCCAATGCCGCCGACTTGGGCCGCGAGCGCGTCCGAAATGTAGTCGCCGTTCAGGTTGGGGGTCGCGATCACCGAGTACTCCGCCGGACGCAGCAGGATCTGCTGCAGGAACGCGTCGGCGATCGAGTCCTTGATGACGATGTCACGCCCCGTCTTGGGGTTTTTGAACTTGCACCACGGGCCGCCATCGATGGGCTGAGCACCGAACTCGCGCTGGGCCAACGCATAACCCCAATCCCGGAAGCCTCCTTCCGTGTACTTCATGATGTTGCCCTTGTGCACCAGGGTGACGCTGGGCTTGTCGTTGTCGATGGCGTATTGGATGGCTTTGCGCACCAAGCGCTCGGTGCCTTCGATCGAGATGGGCTTGATGCCAATGCCCGACGTTTCCGGGAAGCGGATCTTGGTCACGCCCATCTCTTGGATCAGAAACTGGATGAGCTTTTTGGCCTTGTCGCTCTGGGCCGGGTACTCGATGCCGGCGTAGATGTCCTCGGAGTTTTCGCGGAAGATGACCATGTCGGTCTTCTCCGGCTCTTTCAGCGGCGAGGGCACCCCCTTGAAGTAGCGCACCGGGCGCAGGCAGACGTAAAGGTCGAGCTCCTGCCGCAGCGCCACGTTGAGCGAGCGAATACCACCACCCACCGGCGTGGTCAGCGGCCCCTTGATGGAGACGACGTACTCCTTGAGCGCGTGCAGGGTTTCCTCGGGCAGCCAGACGTCAGGCCCATAGACGCGGGTGGATTTCTCACCGGCATAGACCTCCATCCAGTGGATCTTGCGCTGTCCCCCATAGGCTTTGGCCACCGCGGCGTCCACCACCTTGATCATCACGGGCGTGATGTCGACCCCAGTGCCATCTCCCTCGATGTACGGAATGATGGGATGATCGGGCACGTTGAGCGACATGTCCGCATTGACGGTGATCTTCTGCCCGTCGGCAGGCACTTGGATGTGTTGGTACATGAGCGGGGTCTCCGTTGGTCTGAATGGTCCGCCGCGCCTGATGAGCGCCGCAGTCTACAATCGATTCTATCGAGAAAACCTGCGCGGACCTGACATCGATGCGCCACCTCTTTCATTGGCCCAAGCGTGCAACTCCGCGTCGTCGAACGTGGCTGGTGCTGTTTGCGCTCATTCCCTTGGGCGTGAGCAGCGCGCCGCCTGCCAGCGAAGGGCAACCGCAAACCAACCTGCCCCGCGTGACGCTGCGCGCGGGTCTGCACCTCATCCATGCGCAGGTGGCCGCCACGCCCGAGCAGCGCGCCATCGGCCTCATGTGGCGGCGCGAGCTGCCCGCCAACGAGGGCATGCTGTTCGTCTTTGAGCGCCCAGCCGTGCAGTGTTTCTGGATGAAAAATACGTACGTGCCGCTGACGGCCGCGTTCATTGCCGACGATGGGCGCATCGTCAACCTGGTCGACATGCGCCCGCTGGACGAAACCAGCCACTGCTCCCGCGAGCCGGTGCGCTACGTGCTGGAGATGACCCAGGGTTGGTTCGCGCAACGCGGCATCGCCTCCGGCTTTCGCCTGGCGGGCGGCCCTTTTGGCGGCCGCTGACGCCAGCGCCGCCCTCGTCTCGACCTTCCTTCGGCCGACGCCCGCCAATGGCGTCGGCCACCGCCGTGATCAGGCGAAGTTGGCTTGCGCAAAGTCCCAGTTGACGAGCTTGTCGAGGAAGGTCTCGACGAATTTCTGGCGCAGGTTGCGGTAGTCGATGTAGTAGGCGTGCTCCCACACGTCCACCGTCAACAGTGCCTTGTCGGCCGTGGTCAATGGGGTGCCCGCGGCGCCGGTGTTGACGATGTCCACGCTGCCGTCGGGCTTCTTGACCAGCCAAGTCCAGCCCGAGCCGAAGTTGCCGACCGCGCTCTTGACGAAGGCGTCCCGGAAGGCGGCGTAGCTGCCCCATTTGGCGTTGATCGCATCGGCCAGCGGCCCGGTGGGCTCGCCACCACCGCCCGGCTTCATGCAGTGCCAGAAGAAGGTGTGGTTCCACACTTGGGCGGCGTTGTTGTAGATCGGGCTGGGGTTGGGCGCGCGGCGCACGATGTCTTCCAGCGCCATCGACTCGTACTCGGTGCCTTTTTGCAGGTTGTTCAGGTTGACCACATAGGCGTTGTGGTGCTTGCCGTGGTGGTACTCGAGCGTCTCTTTGGAGTAGTGCGGCTCCAGAGCGTCGATGGCGAAAGGCAGGGGAGGTAGGGTGTGTTCCATGGCGTTGTCCTCGTTGCAGTCAAAAACCGACTGCCGCATTGTAGGGAAGACGCCGGACATCGCACAGGCGGGCCGCACGCGCCCCCGCCGAGCGTGGGGGTCAGGCCGGATCGGCGGGGGATGGCTCCACGCCCGCCACGCGCACCTGCAGTCGCCCCTGCGAGAGGTCCACGCGCAGCGGTGCCCCCGCGTGGACCTGCGCCGTGCGGGTGACGAGATGTCCCGCTTCATCGGTGACCAGCGCGTAGCCGCGCTCCAGCACCCGGTGCGGATCGAGCAGCGCCAGCTGCGCCTGCCAGCGCGCCAGCCGCAGCCGGTGGCGCTCCAGCGTGCGACTGACGGCCGAATGCCAAGCCTGCTCCAGCCGCAGCCCGTGCTGGCGCCGGCGGTCGATGCCTGTCACCAGCGCGCGCTGCAAGCGATGTTCGAGCGCCTGCACGCGCGCGCGCTCGCGGACCGTGAGCGCCGAAGGGCGCCCCAGGCGCTGCGCCAGTCGGTCCAGGTGCTGAGCGTGGCCGTCGAGTCGGCGCCAGACAGCGCTGCGCAGCCGCTCCGCCTGCCGCTGCAGGCCGTCGAGCAGGGTCTGCCGGTCCGGTGCGCACAGCTCGGCGGCCGCCGTCGGCGTGGGGGCGCGCACATCGGCCGCAAACTCAGCCAGCGTAAAATCCGTCTCGTGCCCAACCCCACAGATCACGGGCATGGGTGCCTGCGCGACGGTGCGCACCACGTCCGGGTCGTTGAAGGCCCACAGGTCTTCCAGCGAGCCCCCACCCCGCACGAGCAACAGCACCGCGGGCTGGCCGTGGGTCTCGTGATCCTGATACGCCCGCCGCAACGCCGCGCACAGTTGCGCGGGCGCATCCGCCCCCTGCACCGCCGAGGGGTAGAGCCGAACCGGCAGGTACGGGGCCCGGCGCGCGAGAGTGGTGGCCACGTCGCGCAACGCCGCCGCATCCAGCGAGGTGACGACGCCGATACTCGACGGCCACGCAGGCAGCGCGCGCTTGCGCGCCCCATCGAACCACCCTTCGGCCTGCAATTGCGCCTTCAGGCGCAAAAACTGCTCGTAGAGCTGACCTTGGCCCGCAAGCCGCACGCGCTCGACGATGAGCTGCAAATCGCCGCGCGCGGCATAAACGTCGAGGCGGCCAAGCACTTCCACCTGGAGGCCGTCGCGCAGCGCCACCGCGCTGGCCTCGGCGGCGCGGCGAAAGAATGCACAGCGCAGTTGCCCCTGCGCGTCCTTGAGCGTGAAGTAGGCATGCCCGCTGCCCGCGCGCAGGTAGCCGCTGACCTCACCGCGCACGCGCACGGGGTTGAAGCGCGCACGCAACGCGTCGCCGACCGCGGTCACCAAGGCACCAACCGACCAAGTGGGTTCGTCAGCCGTCGCAGGCCAGGAAAGGTCATGCATGATCGATGCGAAGATGGTCCCGTAGGTGGCCCGATACCGGTGGCGGGCCGCGCGGGGCCAGTGACCGACTCGGTGCCCGATAATGCGCGGATCGCACCGCTGCACAGGAGATTGCCCTTGCTGTCGATCATACAGGCCGCCGGCTGGCCCATCTGGACGCTGATCGTGTGCTCGGTCCTCGGACTGGCCCTCGTCATCGAGCGCGCGTGGAGCCTGCGCACCACGCGCATCGTGCCGCCGCGGCTGCTGGACGAGGCCGTGCAGGCGAGCCGCCACGGCGTGCCGCCGCCTGCCGTCGTGGAACAGCTGGCCGACAACTCGGTGCTGGGCTCGGTGCTGGCCAGCGGACTGCGCGCCCTGCACGCCAACCCGCGTGCCACCGAAGCCGAGCTGCGCAGCGCGCTCGAATCCGCGGGACGCTTGGCGGCCGCGCAGTTGCAGCGCTACCTGGGGGCGCTGGCCACCGTCGCGTCGGCCGCTCCCTTGCTCGGACTGTTGGGCACGGTCATCGGCATGATCGAGATCTTTGGCTCGCAGGCCGGGCCGGGCGGACTGATGCCCGGCGGCGGCAACCCCGCACAACTGGCACACGGTATCTCGGTGGCGTTATATAACACCGCGTTCGGGCTGATGATCGCGATTCCAGCGCTCATTTTCTGGCGCTACTACCGCGCGCGGGTGGACGGTTTTTTGCTGCAGCTGGAGGTGGCGGCCGAGGCGTTTTTACACCACCTGCTGACACTGCGCCGCTGACTCTCGACTCCCCAGCGAGGCGTGCATGAACTTTCGACACGGCGACCGCGAAGAACCCGAGATCAACCTGATCCCGTTCATCGACATCCTGTTGGTGGTGCTGATCTTTCTGATGCTCACCACCACGTTCAGCCAAGCCACGGCGCTGCAGGTGAATCTGCCCGTGGCCAGCGACGAGCAGCCGCCGCGGGCACCTGCAGAAATCGTGGTGATGGTGGGCCCTGACGGACGCTATGCGGTCGCCAACCGCGTGCTGGAACAACACGGCGTGGACGCGCTCATTGAGGCGCTGCGCGCCGCGCGGCCGATCGGCCAACCAGGCAGCGATCCCATTTTGGTCATCCAGGCCGACGCCGCCGCCAGCCACCAGTCGGTCATCAACGTCATGGACGCGGCGCGCCAAGTGGGCCTGGTGCAAATCACCTTTGCCACCCAGCGCAGCCAGGGGCGCTGATGGCGCTGCCGGACCTGAGCGCCACCTGGAACGGGCGCGGTCCGCTGGCCGTTGGCCTGTTGCCCCTGGCCCTGCTCTACCGCGGTGCGCTGGCCCTGCGCGCCCTGCCCTGGCAGCTTGGCTGGCGCTGGCCCGCCCCGCTGCCGGTCCCGGTGGTGGTGGTGGGCAACGTGGTGGCCGGGGGGGCGGGCAAGACGCCAACGGTGATCGCCCTCGTCCAGCACCTGCAAGCCGCGGGCTGGCGGCCCGGCGTCGTCTCGCGCGGCCACGGGCGCACGGATCGCGCGGCCGTGCGCGTCTGCGACGACGCCACGGGCGACCCCGCACGGCTCGGCGACGAGCCGGCGCTGATTGTGCGCCGCACCGGCGCACCGTTGGCCGTGGGTTACGAGCGACCGGCCGCCGTGCGTGCGCTGCTGCAACACCACCCGACGGTGGACATCGTGGTCAGCGATGACGGCCTGCAACACTGGGCGCTGGCGCGCGATCTGTCGATCATCGTGTTCGACGAGCGCGATGTCGGCAACGGCTGGCTGCTGCCCGCCGGCCCCTTGCGCGAGCCCTGGCCCGCGCCCGTCTGGGGCGGCGGGCCGGCGCTGGTGCTGCGCACCGGCAAGCCAAGCGCGCCGCCCCGGCCGCACCCATACCCCGAATACCGAGCCACGCGCGCCCTGGCCGATGCGGCGCTGCCCGTCCCCGCTCCTGACGAGCCTCCCCTCCGTGCCTCGCAGCCCTTGGCCGACTGGGCCGCCGCGCGCACCCCGCTGGGTGCCCTGGCAGGCATCGCGCGGCCGAACGCGTTTTTTGCCATGCTGCGCGCGCGGGGGCTGACGCTAGTGCACACACTGGCGCTGCCCGACCACGCCCCGGCAGCCGCGCTGGGTGCCGCACTGCAGGCCGCGGCCACCACGGCCGGTGCCCCCCGGCACTGGCTGTGCACCGAAAAGGATGCCGTCAAGTTGCACGGCCAGCCGCTGCCCGATGGGGTAACGCTGTGGCAGGTGCCGCTGGTGCTGACGCCCGAGCCCGGGTGGTACGCCGCCATCGACCGTCACCTGCAGGCCTGGCGCCGCGCTCGCGCAGCCGACCGTGGCGCGCTATGATGCCCGCCATGGATCCCAAGCTGCTCGAACTGCTGGTCTGCCCGGTCACGAAGGGACCGTTGGTCTATGTGCGCGAAACCCAGGAACTGGTCTCGCGCGGCGCACGGCTGGCCTACCCCATCCGCGACGGCATCCCCATCATGCTCGAAAACGAGGCCCGCGCGCTGGACGAGGCCGAACTCGACCGGCTGGCCCCGCCACGACCCGCCGTCGGCTGAGGGTGCCGGGCCATGCACGACGGGTTTCACGTCATCATTCCCGCGCGCCGCGCCTCGACGCGGCTGCCAGACAAGCCATTGGCCGACATCGGCGGCGCGCCCATGGTCGTGCGCGTGGCCCAGCGTGCGCAGGCCAGCGGGGCGCTGTCGTGCACCGTGGCCACGGACGACACCGAGATCGCGCGCGTCTGCCAGGACGCCGGCATCGCGGCGCTGCTGACCCGCGCCGACCACCCCAGCGGCAGCGATCGGCTGGCCGAGGCCGTGCAGCAGCTGGGCTTGCCGGACGACGCACTGGTGGTCAACGTGCAGGGCGACGAGCCCCTGATCGACCCGGCGCTGATTCGTGACGTCGCGCACGTACTGCGCGCGCGGCCCGATTGCGTCATGGGCACGGCCGCCCACCCCATCGCCACGGCGCAGGAGCTGTTCAATCCCAACGTCGTCAAGGTGGTGCTGGACCGGCAACACACCGCGCTGCTGTTCAGCCGCGCGCCGCTGCCGTGGTGGCGCGATGCCCCGCGCCACGACACCGTGCTGTCCCTCGACGATTGGCCGACCGACGCCCGGCCCCTGCGCCACATCGGGCTCTACGCGTACCGGGCCGGTTTTCTGCGGCGCTTTCCGTCGCTGCCGCCCGCGCCGCTGGAGCGCTGCGAGTCCCTGGAGCAGCTGCGCGTGCTGTGGCACGGCGAGCGCATCGCGGTGACGGTGAGCGACCGCGCGCCCGGCCCCGGCGTCGATACGCCGGAGGACCTGGCGCGCGTGCGCGCTCTATGGCAGCGCGACCACACCTGAGGACAACCCCGCACGGTATCGCACCCCCTGTAAGCCTGTGTCGGGATGTGCATGCTATTCTTGGGCGCTGGCCCCGTGCCAGCCGCCGCCGTCGGCCCAACGAGGAGACTCCGCGGCGTTGCGGCCCCATGACACGATCGCGACGAGTAAAGGAAACCCATGAGACTGATTCTGTTGGGCGCTCCGGGTGCTGGCAAAGGCACGCAGGCCGCGTTCATCTGCCAAAAATATGGCATTCCGCAGATTTCCACCGGCGACATGCTGCGCGCGGCGGTCAAGGCGGGCACCCCCTTAGGCATCGAAGCCAAGAAGGTGATGGACGCTGGCGGCCTGGTCAGCGACGACATCATCATCGGTCTGGTCAAGGAACGCATCGCCCAGCCGGACTGCGCCAACGGCTTTTTGTTCGACGGCTTCCCGCGCACCATCCCCCAGGCCGAGGCCATGCGCCAGGCGGGCGTGCGCATCGACTACGTGCTCGAGATCGACGTGCCGTTTGACGCCATCATCGAGCGCATGAGCGGGCGGCGCGTGCACCCCGCGTCGGGTCGCACGTACCACATCAAATACAACCCCCCAAAGGTCGACGGCAAGGACGACGTGA
Organism: Tepidimonas sp. HKU78; assembly: GCF_049860815.1. Taxonomy (NCBI): domain Bacteria; kingdom Pseudomonadati; phylum Pseudomonadota; class Betaproteobacteria; order Burkholderiales; genus Tepidimonas; species Tepidimonas sp. HKU78. The sequence goes on along the minus strand of NZ_CP187547.1, from coordinate 1,722,545 downwards.
CGGGCGAGGACCTGATCCTGCGCGACGACGACCGGGAAGAAACCGTGCGCAAGCGGCTAGACGTCTACGCGCAGCAAACCCGTCCGCTGGTGGACTACTACCGCCAATGGGCCGAGAAAGATCCGGCCCACGCCCCCAAATACCGCGCGATCAGCGGGCTGGGCACGGTCGAGGAGATCACGCAGCGCGTCTTTGCCGCGCTGGCCGACTGAGAAACGCGGCGGTCCGGCGGGCCCGCACCCTCACGCCAGGCCCGCCGCCTGCCACAACAGCTGCAGCGACAGCGACACGCGCGCCTTGGGCGGCGGCAAATCGGTGACGGCGAAACGCCGCTCGGCGCGGCCGCCCTCACCCGGCACAACTTCACCCTGGGGGCAGCGCGTCGTCACCCATACCGCAACGCCCTCGTCCTGCGCCTGGGCCAGCGCGGCCGCCAGCTGCTCGTGCAACGATCCGTTGCCCGTTCCCGCGACCACCAGCCCGGCCAGCGCATCGTCGGCATCGCGCCCCGCCATCGCCTCGCGGCGCTGACGTAGCAAGGCGCGCACCAGCGCCCCATCCGCGCCGCCATGGCTGGCCAGCCACTCCACCCGTGGCCAGCGTGGTGCGGCCAGCACGGCCTGCATCCGTGCGGCCTGCCGCGGATCAGCCGCCTCACCTGCCAGCGGTGCAGGCGGCGCCACCCAGCGCACGCGCCCCGCCTCCACCCAAGCGGCGGGGCCCGCATCGCCACCGCCAAACGCATCGGCGCGGGTGGGGTGCACTTTGGTCACCGTGCGCGCCGCAAAGACGCGCCCGGCCAGCGTCACCCACACGCCACCGGCGGCGCGCAGGCGGCCATCGACGGCCAGTGTCAGCGCATCGGCCAGGTTTTGCGGGCCATCGGGCGCCAGTGCCGACGCGGGCCGCATGGCGCCAACCAGCACCACCGGCCGCGCCGGCTGCAGCACCGTTTGCAGCAGCCAAGCCGTCTCCTCTAGGGTGTCGGTGCCGTGCGTGACGACGATGGCCCCCACCTCGGGCTGCTGCAGCTGCGCGTGCACCGCGCCCAACAGCGCCTGCCACAGCGCCACCGTCATGTCCTTGCTGTCGACGTTGGCCACCTGCTGCGCCTGCACCCGCCAGCCCACGGGCGGCGCCATCCCCGCCACCAGATCGGCCACCGGTACCACCCCGGCCTGGTAGCCCACCACGTCGTGCGGCGAGGCCGCTCGCCCCGCGATCGTGCCGCCCATGCCCAGCACCGCGAGCACCGGTGCGGCGGCGCTGGGGTGGCCGCCGTCGATAGAAAATACGGGTTGCATCGTCACCTCCCGAGCGCCAAAAAACGAAACCCGACCGGCTAGGGTCGGGTTTTTCGTCTGCAGGACCAGCCAGAATGCTGGCGGAGTGAGAGGGATTCGAACCCTCGATGCGGGTTTTGGCCCGCATACTCCCTTAGCAGGGGAGCACCTTCGGCCTCTCGGTCATCACTCCGAAGAACCGCCATTATGCCCCAAGTCGAGGCGTCTGCGCGGCGGCGTGTGCAAAATCAGGCCCCTTGCAGCGTGTCCTCGGGCTGATCGAGGTCGAACTCGCGGTGCAGTGCGCGCACGGCCAGCTCCATGTATTTCTCGTCGATGACGACCGAGATCTTGATCTCCGACGTGGAGATCATTTGGATGTTGATGCCCTCGGCCGCCAAGCAGCGGAACATGCGGCTGGCCACGCCGACATGGCTGCGCATGCCGATGCCCACCACGCTGACCTTGCAGATGCGCGCGTCACCGACCACGTCGGTGGCGCCGAGCGCGGGCACCACCTGGCCTTTTAGCACGTCCAGCGCGCGCGCCAAGTCGTTGCGGTGCACGGTGAAGCTGAAGTCGGTGCGCCCGTCCTTGCCGACGTTTTGGATGATGACGTCGACGTCGATGTTGGCATCGGCCACCGCGCCCAGGATCTGGGCCGCGATGCCGGGTTTGTCGGGCACGCCCAGCACCGAGACCTTGGCCTCGTCACGGTTGAATGCGATGCCGGAGACGACGGCTTGTTCCATGGATTCGCCTTCCTCGAAAGTGATCAGGGTGCCGCTGCGGGCCTCTTCGTCGATGGGAATGTCCCAGGGGGTGAAGCTGGAGAGCACGCGGATGGGCACGCGGTACTTGCCGGCAAACTCCACGGAGCGGATTTGCAGCACTTTGGAGCCCATGCTGGCCATCTCCAGCATTTCCTCGAAGCTGATGCGCTCAAGGCGCCGCGCTTCGGGCACGACGCGCGGGTCGGTGGTGTAGACGCCGTCCACGTCGGTGTAGATCAGGCACTCGTCAGCCTTGATGGCCGCTGCCACCGCCACGGCGGAGGTATCGGAGCCGCCCCGGCCCAGCGTCGTGATATTGCCGCCCGCATCCACGCCCTGAAAGCCGGTGATGATGACGACCTTGCCCGCGGCCAGGTCGGCGCGGATGCGCTGGTCGTCGATGGCTTCGATGCGGGCCTTGGTGTAGGCACTGTTGGTGCGGATGGGCACCTGCCAGCCACAGTACGAGATGGCGTCGATGCCTTCGGCCTGCAAGGCGATGGCGAGCAGCCCCACCGACACTTGCTCGCCCGTGGCGGCGAGCTGGTCGAGCTCGCGGTAGTAGGCGGTACCCGGTTTTTCTGGCGCCACTTCCTTGGCCAAGCCGAGCAGGCGGTTGGTCTCGCCGCTCATCGCGCTGGGCACCACGACCATCTGGTGGCCGGCGCGCACCCATTTGGCCACCCGCTTGGCGACGTTGCGGATGCGCTCGGTGGAACCCATGCTGGTGCCACCGTACTTGTGAACGATCAGTGCCATGGAATCGTCTGATGAAGGGGCCCGCGCGGATGCGGGCAAACCTTGGCATTATAGGTGGCCATGCAACGCTTTCTGATCGCAACCGGTGCCCTGCTGCTGCTGGCGGGTCTGCTGTGGCCATGGCTGTCCAAACTGCCCTGGGGGCGACTGCCCGGCGATATCGCCATCGAACGCGAGGGCTTCAGTTTTTACTTTCCCCTGGGCACGAGTCTGCTGGTGTCGGGGCTGCTGTCGCTGCTGTTGTGGTGGTGGCGGCGCTAGCCGCATCGGGCTGCCACTGCAGGGTGTCGCCACAGCGGCGGATGCGTCCAGGCCCCAGACGTAGCTCGATGCGCTGCGCGCGCGTGCGCGCAGCAGCGATCTGCCGCGCCAGCGCCTGCCACTGGGCATCGCTGGCCTGCGCACCGTGCGCCTCGCGCAGCCACAGGCGCAGCGCGTTGATCAAGCGCGGCGGCGACAGGGCACGCAAAACGGGCAGCGCTGGGGGCACGCCGATGCGGGCCAGGTCTTCTTGGGCCAGTGTTTGCAGCAGCGCCTGCGCGCTGGCGGCATGGCGGGCGCTGCGGGCCACGGTCTGCGTCACCTGCGGAAAGGCTTGCAGCAGCGCCGGCAGCACCTGCTGCCGCAAGCGGTTGCGGGTGGGATGGGGGTCGGCGTTGGTCGGGTCCTCGATCCACGGCACGCGCGCCGCCGCCAGCTGGGCGCGCAGCTCGCGCCCGTCGGCGGTCAGCAGCGGGCGCGCCCATGTAACGCCATCGCGCTCCACACGCTCGGGCATGGCCGCGAGCCCCGGCAAACCCGCACCGCGCGTCAGCGCCAGCAGCACGGTCTCGATCTGGTCCAGCGCGTGATGTCCCAGCAGCACTGCTGCCGCGCGGCGCCCACGCGCCACCTGGGCCAGCACCGCGTAGCGGGCGGCACGGGCCGCCTCCTCGGGACTGCGGCCCGGGGGCAGGGCCACTTGCACCCGCACGCCCTGCCACGCCACGCCCCAGGCGGCACAACACTGCTCGGTGTGCGCGGCAAAGGCATCGGCCGCCGCCTGCAGGCCGTGGTGTACATGCACCGCCACCACCCGCGTCCCCCAGCGCGCCAGCGCCGCCAACAACAGGGCGGTGGAATCGGCCCCACCACTGAAAGCGACCAGCAACGGCGCGTCCCCCCGGTCGAGGTCCGGGTGGCGCAGCGCCCAGTCGGCCAACGCCCGTGCCGCGGCGTCAGGCGCGGGCGGCCTTGGTGTCGGTAAAGCGCCCGTAAGCGTTGAGCCGGGCATGGCGGCGCGCGATCAACTCGGCCGGATCCAGGTCGGCCACCTGCCGCAGCGCCTCGGCCAGCGCCCGCTTGAGCATGGCCGCCATCTGCTGCGGGTCGCGGTGCGCCCCGCCGACGGGTTCGTTGACGATTTTGTCGATCAGGCCCAGCGCCTTGAGTCGGTGCGCGGTCAGCCCTAGCGCTTCGGCGGCTTCTGGGGCCTTGTCGGCGGTCTTCCACAAGATGGAGGCACAACCCTCGGGGCTGATGACGGAGTACACGGCGTACTGCAGCATCAGCACCTGATCGGCCACGGCGATCGCGAGCGCCCCGCCCGAGCCGCCCTCGCCGATGATGGTGCTGATGATGGGCACCTCGAGCTGCGCCATCTCGTAGATGTTGCGGCCGATGGCCTCGGACTGGTTGCGCTCCTCGGCGTCGATGCCGGGATACGCGCCCGGCGTGTCGACGAAGGTAAACACCGGCAGGCGGAACTTTTCGGCCAGCTTCATGACGCGCAGCGCCTTGCGGTAGCCCTCGGGCTTGCTCATGCCGAAGTTGCGCAGCGCGCGCTCCTTGGTGTCGCGGCCCTTTTGGTGGCCGATGACCACACAGGGTTGCCCCTGAAAGCGCGCCAGACCCGCGACGATGCTGAGGTCGTCGGCAAAGTGGCGGTCACCGTGCAGCTCCGTCCAGTGGGTGAAGATTTCGCGCACATAGTCCAGCGTGTACGGCCGGTCGCTGTGGCGCGCAATCTTGGTCACCTGCCACGGGGTGAGCTTGCTGTAGATGTCTTTGGTGAGCTGCAGGCTCTTTTGGCTCAGGCGCTCGATCTCTTCCGAGATATCGACCGCCGACTCGGTCTGCACATAGCGCAGCTCTTCGATCTTGGCTTCGAGTTCCGCGATCGGCTGCTCGAAATCCAGAAAATTGCGTTTGGCCAAGGTGTCTCTCCACGGGCGCTCGCGGCCCTAGTGTCACCGACTCGGGGGCACACCCACCACCGGTCCGGGGGGTTGGGGTTTTAGTACGCCACCGGCACCGGGTCCAGCGAGCGCCAAATATACCAAGTCGCCACGCTGCGGTACGGGGCCCAGGCGGCCGCCACCTCACGCGCGTCGCTGCGGCTGACGGGCTCGCCCGAAAAATAGCATTGGCTGATGCCGCGCAGCAAACCCACGTCGTCCAGCGGCAACACGTCCGGCCGCATCAGGTGGAAGATGAGAAACATCTCCGCCGTCCAGCGACCGACGCCGCGAATCGCCACCAGCTCACGGATGATGGCCTCGTCGTCCATGGCGTGCCACGCCGCCGGGTCGATCCGGCCCTCGGCAAAGTGGCGCGCGAGGTCATGCAGATACTCGACCTTGCGCGCGCTCAGCCCCGCGGCGCGCAGCGTGTCGTCGGGGCACGCCAGCACCGCATGCGGCGTGCAGTCACCCACGCAGGCCAGCAGCCGCTCCCACACCGACTGCGCGGCTTTGACCGAGATCTGCTGGCCCACAACGCTGCGCGCGAGCGTACCGAACGGATCGCCGCGCGACTGCAGGCAAGCGCCGGCAAACTGCGGGATCAGGCGCGCCATGACGCGGTCGCGACCGACCAGGTGCGTGCACGCCTCGCCCCAGTAGGGGGGCACGACACCGCCTGCCGCCGGGGGATCCCGGTCCAGCGCGGCCCCGCGACGTTGTCCGGCGGCGGCGGTCACGCGCGCTCCCAGGTCGTGCCTTGCGGACCGTCCTTGAGCACGATGCCTTGCGCGGCCAGCTCGGCCCGGATGCGGTCCGCGGTGGCGAAGTCACGCGCCGCTTTGGCAGCTGCCCGCTCGGCAATGCGCTGGGCGATCGCCGCTTCGTCCAGTCCGGCACCAGCGCGCAGAAACGCCTGCGGATCCTGCTGCAGCAGTCCGAGGGTGCCGCCCAGCGCGCGCAGCAGGCCGCTGGCGGCGGCGTCGCGCGTGCGGTTAACCTCGGCCGCCAGGTCGAACAACACCGCCAGTGCCTCGGGCGTGCCAAAGTCCTCGTCCATCGCGGCCTTGAAGCGTGCCGCATGCGGCTCCGCCCAGTCGATGGTGACCGTCTGCGGTGGCACGGCGGCCAGCGCGGTGTAGAGCCGCTTGAGCGCCGCACGCGCGTCTTCGAGGTGCTGGTCGCTGTAGTTGAGCGGGCTGCGGTAGTGCGCGCGCACGATGAAAAAGCGCACCGTCTCGGCGTCGAACTTCTGCAGCACCTCGCGGATGGTGAAAAAGTTGCCCAGGCTCTTGGACATCTTCTCGTTGTCCACACGCACGAAGCCGTTGTGCATCCAGATCTGGGCCAGCGGCTTGCCGGTGGCGCCTTCGCTCTGGGCGATTTCGTTTTCGTGGTGGGGAAACTGCAGGTCGGCGCCGCCGCCGTGGATGTCGAAGCTCTCGCCCAGCATCTCGCAGCTCATGGCCGAGCACTCGATGTGCCAGCCCGGCCGCCCCAGGCCGTAGGGGCTGTCCCATTTGGCCTCATCGGGCTCCTCGGGCTTGGCGGCCTTCCACAGCACGAAGTCGAGCGGATCGCGCTTGCCGTCGCCCACCGCCACGCGCTCGCCCGCACGCAGCTCGTCGATCGACTTGCCCGACAACTTGCCATAGCCGGGGAAGGCCCGCACCGCGTAGTTGACGTCGCCGTTGTCGCTGCGGTAGGCCAGGCCCTTGGCCTCCAGCCGCTCGATCAGGCCCACCATCTGGGGCACGAATTCGGTGGCCCGCGGCTCGAACGTGGGACGCTCGATGCCCAGCGTGTCGGCGTCGGCGTGCAGGGCCGCCACCATGCGGTCGGTCAGGCTGCGGATGGTTTCGCCGTTTTGCAGCGCGCGGGCGATGATCTTGTCGTCGATATCGGTGATATTGCGCACGTAGGTCACGCGATAGCCGCTGGCCTTGAGCCAGCGCTGCACGACGTCGAATGCCACCATAGAGCGCGCGTGCCCCAGGTGACAGAGATCGTAGACGGTCATGCCGCAGACGTACATGCGAACGTGGCCGGGCTCCAGCGGCACGAGCGGATCGAGCCGGCGCGTGAGCGAGTTGTAGATGCGCAGGGTCATGGCAAAACGGGGCCCAGCGAGTCATGAACCCGCGGGCTACAATCAGTGCAAAGGCGCGTATTGTGCACCGATGCCCGAGTTGATTCATCCCCCCTCCCCCACCACCCAGCGGCCCCCCCGCCGGCCGCGTGTGCCACGCCTGGGTGCGCTCGCGCTGCTGAGTCTGGCACTGGGCGTGTTGTCGCCTGCGCTGGCGCAATCCGCATCACCGGCCGCGCCGTACGCCGACGTCCAGCGCCTCATCGCCACCCAGTCCTGGCCGCTGGCGCAGCAGCGCCTGCAGCAGTGGCTGCAGGATCATCCCGGCGACCCGCAGGCCCGCCTGCTGCTGGGCGTGGTGCTGGCCGGCCAGGGCGACGTCGACGCGGCGCGCCAGGTGTACGAAGCGCTGATCCAGGCCTACCCCGAACTGCCCGAACCGCACAACAACCTGGCGGTGTTGCACGCGGCGCACGGTCGGCTGGCCGAGGCACGCGCAGCGCTCGAAGACGCCATTCGCGCCAACCCCGACTACGCCACGGCCCACCGCAACCTGGGCGACGTATACGCCCGGCTGGCGCTGGGCCACTGGCAGCGCGCGCTGGCGCTACAACCCGACATGCCCGAGTTGCGCGAGCGCGCGCAGGCGCTGCGCTCGCTGCTGCAGCCGCCTGTCCCGGCCACTCGTTGACCCTCGACCGCTTTGCTTGCCATGCATCGTCCGACACCACCCGTGCACCGCCGCGCCCTGCTGGGCCTGCTGGCCTGCGGCGCCGCCGTGGGCTGGACCGCCGCGCGCGCCCAAGCCGCGCCCACCCCGTCCGGGGCGAAAAGCCCCTCCTCCACCGGAGCCCGTTCCATGAACCCCCAAGTCGAACTCCACATCGCCGGCCACGGCGTCATCACGCTCGAACTCGACGCCGCCAAGGCGCCCAAGACGGTCGAAAACTTTTTGCAATACGTGCGCGACGGGCATTACGACGGCACGATCTTTCACCGCGTCATCGATGGCTTCATGATCCAGGGCGGCGGCTTTGAGCCGGGCATGAAGCAAAAGCCCACGCGCGCGCCGATCGAAAACGAAGCCACCAACGGCCTGAAAAACGACCGCTACACGATCGCGATGGCGCGCACGCAAGCCCCGCACTCGGCCACGGCGCAGTTTTTCATCAATGTTGCCGACAACGGGTTTTTGAACCACACCGCCCCCACCCTGCAGGGCTGGGGCTACGCGGTGTTCGGCAAGGTCAAATCCGGCACCGAGGTGGTCGACGCCATCCGCAAGGTGGCCACCGGACGCCGGGGCTTCCACGACGACGTGCCGCTGCAAGACGTGGTGATCACCAAGGCCGTTGTCGTCAACCCCTGACGGCGCACCGGCGCCTGCCATGGACGGCCCCACGCTGCGCGACCGCATCGATGCGCCGACCACTTGGCGCCGCGTCGACTGCGTGTCGGATGTGCACTTGCACGCCCAAGACCCAGCAACCGCACGCGCTTGGTTGTCGTACCTGGCTGCCGCCCCGTTCGATGCGCTGCTGATTCTGGGTGACCTGTTCGAGGTATGGGTGGGCGACGACGTGCTGACGGCCGACCCGGCCCTCGACCCCGAGATCGCCTTCGCACAGGCGCAGGCGGGCGCGATCGGCGCCCTGGCGCGTCGGCGGCCCGTGTACGTGATGCACGGCAACCGTGACTTCTTGTTGGGTGCCGCCTTTGCCGCCGCCACGGGTGTCGAGCGGCTGGCCGACCCGACCCGGCTCGAGTGGGGCGGCGTGCGTTGGCTGCTCAGCCACGGCGACGCCTGGTGCCTGGACGACGGCGACTATCAGGCGTTTCGCGCCGAGGTGCGCGCCGCGCCTTGGCAGGCGGCGTTTTTGGCACAACCCCTGCCGCAGCGGCTGCAGCAGGCCCGCGCCCTGCGCGAACGCAGCCAAGCGCACCAGGCCCGGCAACGGGCCAGCGGACGCCCGCCCACCGACGTCGATGCCGCCACGGCCGCGCGCGCCGTGGCCGACGCGGGCGCGGCGGGGCTGATCCATGGACACACCCACCGCCCTGGCGCGCACCGCCTGCCGGGCGGCGCCTGGCGCTTGGTGCTCAGCGACTGGGACGCGGCAGCCCACCCGGCGCGACTGCAGGTGCTCAGCCTGGATGCGCAGGGCGGCTGGCAGGCGCGCGCCCTGCCCGACGCCCTGGCCCCATGAGCGTCACCGCCCCCACACCAGACCCGGATTGGATGCGTGGACTGCGGCGGCTCGCCCGCACATGGCGGCGCTGGCTGCAGCGCTGGCAGCGCCGTCGGCGTGCCCAGCGCGGCGACGGCAGCGCCATCCCGGACGCCTTGTGGAACCCCGTGGTGGCGGCATTGCCGCCGCTGCAGGCGCTCGACGCCAACGAGCGCGCACGCCTGCGCGACCTGTGCGCCGCCTTTTTGGCGCGCAAAGAGTTCAGCGGCGCACACGGGCTGGTCGTCGACGATCGCATGGCGCTGCTGGTGGCCGCGCAGGCGTGCCTGCCGCTGCGCCACCGCGGGCTGGCGGCGCTGGCGTGGTACGACGATTTCGTCGGTATCGTCTTGCACCCGGACGAGGTGGTGGCCCCCCGCCGCGTGCGCGACGACGCGGGTGTGGAACACATTTACGAAGAAGAACTGGCCGGCGAGGCCATGCAGGGTGGCCCCATCGTGCTGGCGTGGCCGCGCGTGCAGGGCGCCAGCCCCACCGCGCCGGGAGTCGGCCACAACTTGGTGATCCACGAATTCGCGCACGCGATCGATCTGCACGGCAAACCACTGGGCCAGCCCGCTGATGGTTGCCCGCTGCTGCCGCCCGGTTTTTTGGGGCTGTCCGACGCGCAGGCGCGGCGCCATTGGCACGACGTGCTGCACGAGGCGCTGGCGGTGCACCGCGAGCGCGTGGCCCTGCACGAGCGCTTCGGCGGCCCAGCCCCCTGGCTGGACGCGTATGGCGCCGAGTCACCGGCGGAGTTCTTTGCCGTCGCGTGCGAGGCGTATTGCGTGGCGCGCGAACGGCTGGCAGCCGAGCATCCGCGGCTGGTCGAGCTGTTCGATGCGTTTTTCGGCCGCCCACCCGATGCGACCACGGGCACGGGCGCGGGCGGGTTGGGTGACCGCAGCGTCAGCGGCGCAGCAACACCCTGAGCGCGGCCTGCAGACGCCGCTCGGCCGCCGGGTCGTGCGCACTGGCCAGCACCTGCGCCACGTCCTGCGTCCAGGTCTCGGCGGGGCCGGGCTCGTGTCGGCGCGTCAGCAGCTGCAACTGCAATTGGCGCCGGGCGTCCAGGTGCTCGGCTGGGGTCGGCACCTCGGCCGCGATCTCCAGCCGCAGCAAGGCCTGCATCGCCTGGGCCGCATCGGCGGGGGGGCGCTGCAAGGCTTGCACCCAGGCGCTGCGCGCCGCCGCGGCCTGGCGCCCGCCCAACTGCTGCGCCGCGGGTATGCGGGCCGGGTCGCGCGTCGCCCAGGCGGCCAGCAGCGCCGACAACGCCTCGCCCTGGGTACGGGCGGCCAACTGGCGCAGCTTTGCCTCTGCCTGCTCGAGGGCCTGCCGCTGGGCTCGAAACGCCGCATCCCCCAAACGCGGGCGTGGCGCCACATCGCTGCGCGCAGGGCGCGGCGGCCGCTGCGCGCGCAGCGACGCGCCCTTGTCTGCGGGCCCACTGCGCGCCGCCACCGGGGCAGCACCGGGGCGATCGTCACCCCGGCGCGCGACCACGGGCCGTGGCCCGGCACCCGCCGCTTCGGGCGTGGCGGCACTGGCATCCGGCGCCGACTCGGCCGGGGCAGCCGCCGCGCTCACCGGGTCCTCGTCGGCCACCCCTTCGCCCTCGGCGGCCGCGCGCAAGGCCGCCATGGCGGCGCGGATCTGCTGCGCGTCGTCGCTGGCGCACGCTGCCTCCAGCGCCCGGGCCGCGTCGAGCACGGCGGCGTCGAGCCGGCTGGTGACGGCCTGCGCCTTGTCGCGCTCGGCGCTCTTGCGGGCAAAGGCGGCGTCGATGGGCTGGCGGAATGCCTCCCACAGCTTTTGTTCCTTGCGGCGATCCAGGGGCACGCGGTGCGCCTCTTCCTGCCAGCGCTGCTGCAGCGCTTTGACGGCATCGAGCCGCAGGCGCGGCTCGGCAGCCAGCGCCTGGGCCTCAGCAATGAGCGCCTGCCGCCGCGCCACGCTGTCGGCCTGCGCCGCCTCGATCCGCTCGTGGGCCGCGGCCATCGCCGCTTTCCACAGCGGCTGCAGCTCGGCAAAGGTCTTTTCACTCACGTGGCCGCCCTGGCGCCAGCGTTCGGCAAAGGCATGCAAATCGCGCAGCTGCGCGCGCCAGTCGTCGCTGTCGGCGTGGGCGGCCGTCCAAGCCTTGACCTCCTCGATGAGGGCCAAGCGCGCCTGGCGCGCAGCTTCGTTTTGCGCTTTGAGCTCGCGCCGCCAGGCCTCCACCGCCTGATACGCCTGGTTGCATGCCTCGTCGAAGCGCTTCCACAGCGCGTGGTTCGAGGTGCCCCCCTGGTCGATTTGCTTCCACTGCTCGCGCAGCTGCCGGATCGTTTCCTGCAGCTTGCGCCCGGTGGGGCGCTCGGTCTCCGGCCCCTGGGTCAGGGCCAGCGCCTGGGCCAGCAGCCCCTCGCGCAACTGGTCGGCGCGCCAGCGCTGCCAGTCTTCCAACTCTTTGGCCTTGGCCAACGCCGCTTGGGCGCGTGCCTCGAGCTCGGGGCCCGCATGGCGACCGTGCACTTTGACCGCATGGCGCAGTTCACCGGCGTAGCGCCCCATCGCCTTGGTGTGGCCCTCGGCCAGCTCACGCTCCAGCGCCTCGATGGCCGGCAGCAACACCGACTGCGCCAACGCCTGCACCGCCTTCGGCACGGGCACAGCGCTTTCCTCGCGCGCGGGCGATGGCTCGCCGCGCGCGGCGCGAATCTCGTCGGCCCAGACCGGCACGCCGGGCAGGGGCGCTTGGCCGTCGGCCAGCGCCGCCACCGCCTGCGCCAGCGCGGCATCGAAAGCTTGCCACACCGCCTCGAGCTGCTGGCGTGCGCCGTCGAGCTGGGCCGGGTAGCGCGGATCAAGATCCGCCCAGCCGGGCGACTCGACCAACGCCGCTGCGCGCTGCTGCCAGTCCTGCACGTCTTGGGCCAGCGCGTCGCGCGCGGCCTGCGCATCAGCCACCGGTTTGGTCGACAGCAGGTCGATGCGCTGCACGAGCAGCCCCGCCGCTTCGCGTTCGACCTGGATGCGGGTTTGTAAATCTTCGATCGCCTTCATGCGTTCACTCAGGCGCTGGCGCAGGCCCGCCAGCGGCTCGCGCGACAGCGGCGCACCGGCCTTGGCAGCGTCGCGCTGCCAGGCCATGGCGTCGGCCAGATTCAGGCGCGGCGCGGCCAGCAAGGCCTCGGCACGGGCCGCCCACTCGGCGGCAATGGCGTCTTGTGCACGCGCGCGGCGCCGCTCGTCGAGGCGCTCGCGCACCAGCTTGGCCGCCCCTTTGTCGCGCCCCGCGAGTTCGCGGTAGACCTCGGACAACGCCTCGATCGAGGGGTCGGTCGCCAGCCAGTCGCGCAGGCGGGCCGCACGCTCGCCGGAGGTGGGCGCGGTGAAGGCGCCGCCGGTGCGCTGGTCGAGTTCGGACAAAGTGGCTTTCGCGGAGGAAGATTCGGACGCGTTCACGGTTGGGGCGCGGTCTGGCCGCTGGGCAAGACGGGTGACGAAAAAGAAAACGAGGATGGCGGCATCGCGCGTGCGTGCCGGTGCCAACGCCTTATTGTCGCTCACCCGGCCCACAGGTCGAGCGGCGGGTCGTGCACCACGGCCTTGAGCACGTCGCTGCGCGAGACGAAGCCGATCAATCCGCCCGCCTCGCTGACCACCGGCAGCCCCGGCAATCCCGTGACCAGCAGCGCCAACGCCAGGCGCCGCAGCGGGGTTTCGGGGGTGACGGCGGGCACCGGGGTGATCATGATGGCCGCCAGAGGCTGCGCCAGAAAGCTGCGCCAGACCAGGACGCTGTCCTCCGGGCGGGGCAGGCGCTCCGGGCTGAGCAGCTGGCCACGGGTAAACAAGCCCACCAGCCGCCCCTGCGCATCGAGCACCGGGGCCTGTCCCACGTCCTGCTCCGCCAGGCGGCGCCAGCCATCGGCCACCGTCATGCTCTCGTCGACCGTGACGGTCTGCGCCGCCATCACGTCCCGCACATGCTCCAGCGGGTGGCGCTGCGGCGCGGGGTGCTGCACCTCGCCATACGCCTGCACGGCCGCGGCGGCGGGCCGCGGCAGGGGCGGCGCCGCACCGTCGCGCGCGTGCGCCCGCTCCGCCAGCAACGAATAGCCACTGTCGGCAAAATCAGGCCGGTCCACCGGCGTCGACAGCGCCCGCACGCGCGCGGACTGCAGCGTGGGCAACACGCGCCGCAGATCTTCGATCGGGCCGCGGTACATCAGGCCCGAGGTGCCGTAGATGGCCAGCATGTTCACCCTCCAGTGCGCAGCGCCGCCGCGTGGCTGCGCCGACTGCGGGGAGAGGCCGTCAGTCGGGCAGGAACAGCGCCTGCAGATCGCTCAACCAGTCGAACCCCAGCGCGCTGGGTGCCACCCAGCCGTCGTCACGCACGACCAGCCAGCCGCGCTCGCGCGCCTGTTCGATCGTCGCCGATACCGCCTTCATCGGCAAGCCCGTGCGTTCACTAAAGGTGCGCAGCGCAAAGCCGTCGCGCAAGCGCAGCGCGTTGAGCATGAATTCGAAGGGCAGGTCGCGCGCCGTGACCTCGTGTTCCTGCGCCACCGGCTGGCCCGCCAGCGCCTGCTCGACATAGCGCGCCGGGTCACGCCAGCGCACCTGGCGCATGATGCGCTCGGCAAAGCTGAGTTTGCCGTGCGCCCCGGCGCCGATGCCCAGGTAGTCGCCAAACTGCCAGTAGTTGAGGTTGTGCCGACAGCGATGCCCGCGCCGGGCATAGGCAGAGACCTCGTAGCGCTGCAGACCGGCGGCCGCCGTGCGCTCGGTGATCGCGTCCAGCATGGCCGCTGCCGTGTCGTCGTCCGGCAGCACCGGCGGCTGGTGCGCAAACGCGGTGTTGCGCTCGATCGTCAGGTGATAGACCGACAGGTGCGGCGGCGCCACCGCCAACGCCACGTCCAGGTCGCGCTGCAGGTCGGGCAAGGTCTGCCCGGGCAGCGCGTACATCAGGTCGAGGTTGAAGGTCTCGAAGTGGCGCGCCGCCTCCTCGACGGCCGCGCGGGCCTGCGCCGCGTCATGCACGCGTCCGAGCGCGCGCAAAAAGCGGTCGTCGAAGCTTTGCACCCCGATGCTCAGCCGCGTCACGCCAGCGGCGCGAAAGGCAGCGAAGCGCGCGCGCTCGAACGTACCCGGGTTGGCCTCCAGCGTGACCTCGGCATCCGGCTCCAGCGGCAGGCGCGCGCGCACCTGCGACAGCAGCTCGCCGATGACCTCGGGGTCGAACAGGCTGGGCGTGCCGCCGCCGATGAAGACGCTGACCACCGGCCGCCCCCACACCTGCGGCAGGCTCGCCTCCAGATCGACCAGCAGCGCGCGCACATAGTCGCGCTGAGGCAGCGGCCCGCGCTGGTGCTTGGCCGCCCCCCACTCGTGCGAGTTGAAGTCGCAGTACGGACACTTGCGCAGGCACCACGGCAGATGGATGTACAGCGCCAGCGGCGGCAGGTGCGTCAGACGGAGCTGACCCGGGCGCTGCCACTGCAGCACCGCCTCGGCAGCGACCGGCGTCGGGCTCATGGCTGCGGCCACGCGCGCTCCTGCATCAACGCCAGCATCGCACGTGCAGCACGTCCGCGGTGGCTGTGCGCATTCTTGACGTCAGTGGGCAGCTGGGCGAAGGTGCAGCCGAACGTGGGCAGAAACATGACCGGATCGAAACCGAAGCCGCCCTCACCCACTGGCTCGTGGGTGATCACCCCCTCGACCCGGCCCGTGGCCACCAGCGGCTCGGGGTCGTCCGCGTGGCGCAGCGCCACCAGGGTACTGACCATGGCGGCGCGCCGGTCGGTCACGCCACGCATTTGCTCCAGCAGCGCGCGCACGTTGTTGGCGTCGCTCTTGGGGTAGCCGAACTGCGTGCAGAAATGCGCGGTGTCGACGCCCGGCCGCCCCCCCCAGGCCGCGACGCACAGGCCGGCGTCGTCGGCCAGCGCGGGCAGGCCGCTGGCCGCGGCCGCATGGCGCGCCTTGGCCAGCGCGTTTTCTAGAAACGTGCGGTGCGGCTCGGGCGCCTCGGGAATGCCCAGACTGCCCTGCGTGACCAGCTCCAGCCCCAGCGGCGCGAACAAGGCCTGCAACTCCGCCAGCTTGCCCGCGTTGTTGGACGCCAGCACCAGACGGCGCGGTATGACCGGTGCGGTCATCGCCTCACCCCACCTCGGCGCCCGCCAGCACCGCACGCTGCAGGGCGATGAGTTGCTGGATGCCGCGCTCGGCCAGCTCGAGCAGACGCTGCAACGCCTCACGGCCAAAAGGCTCGCCCTCGGCCGTGCCCTGCACCTCGACATACTGCCCGGCCCCGGTCATGACGACGTTCATGTCGGTCGCGCAGCCCGCGTCCTCCACGTAGTCCAGATCGAGCACCGGCACGCCGTCCACGATGCCCACCGACACCGCCGCCACCGGGTGCCGGATCGGGTTGCGCTCGAGCTTGCCTTCCGCCAGCAGGCGCTGCACCGCATCGTGCGCGGCCACGTAGGCGCCGGTGATGGCGGCGGTGCGCGTGCCGCCATCGGCCTGCAGCACGTCGCAGTCCAGCGTCAGGGTGCGCTCGCCCAACGCCGCCAGGTCGAATACCGCACGCAGCGAGCGGCCAATGAGGCGCTGGATCTCCTGCGTGCGGCCGCTTTGTTTGCCGCGCGCCGCCTCGCGCTCGCTGCGGGTGTGGGTCGAGCGCGGCAGCATGCCGTACTCCGCCGTCACCCAGCCCTCGCCGCTGCCTTTTTTGTGCGGCGGCACGCGCTCTTCCACCGACGCCGTGCACAGCACGCGCGTGCGGCCGAACTCGATCAACACCGATCCCTCGGCGTGGACGGTGTAGCCGCGGGTGATGCGCACCGGGCGCAATTCGTCGGGGGCGCGGCCGTCGTGGCGGCGCTGGGCACTGGCTGTCAGAAACGTGTCGTCGGTCATGGAAAGGGTCGAAGTTCAAGAGGGGCGCTTGCGCTCCGGTCGCGTCGGCACCTGGGCCGGGGGTGTCTGGCGCCGGGTGCGACGGATGGCGTCGTTGATTTCGGCAATGGTACGCTCGATCTCGGCGTCGTCGAGCTCGGCAGCGGGCAACCCCTCAGCCGGCAGCGGGGCGGGCGCAGCCGCCGCGTGCGCCAGCCACGCCGGCTCGAGCACCTGAGTGGAGGGAAATCCATCGTCGGCCTGCCACTCCAGCCCGATGAGCGAGACGTTGTCACCGTGCCGCCCGCCCCGCCGCACGGCCAGCTCGGACAGCTGCGCCACCGCATCGGCCAGCGGCACCCCATACAGGCCGGAGGCCAGGTCGTCGTCGTCCATCACTGCCCACAGCCCGTCGGAGCACAACAGCACGCGATCGCCATGCCGCAACGCCACCGGCCCCAGCACATCGTACAGCGGCGGCGTGTCCGATCCCAGACAGGTGAACAACACGCTGCGGGACACGCTGGCGGGCCGCGTGGCGAACAGCTCCGGCTTGTCGTGGTAGCTGTGGTCGCGCGTGCGCGCGACCAACCGCCCGTCCCGCGCCCAGTACAGGCGCGAGTCGCCGCTGTGCAGCGCGGTCAGCTCGCCGTCCTGCACCACGGCAGCCACGACCGTCGTGCGGGGATGCTCGGTGCGGTGATGCGCGTGGGCAAAATCGACGATGGCCTGGCTGGCTTGCATCACGGTCGCCTCCAGAAACGCCCGGGGGTCGGCCAGCTTCGGGACGGCTTGCCCGACGAAAGCTTGCACGAAGGTGCGCACCGCGATGTCCGCCGCCTGGTCCCCGTCGGGATGCCCCCCCATGCCGTCGGCCAGCACCAGCAGCACGGCCTGTCGGGTGTCGGTGTAGCCCACGCGGTCTTCGTTGCGCGCCCGCCCGCCGATGTGGCTGGCCTGGTAGACGGAAAACTTCACGGCGGCTCCAGAAAGCTGGAACGCTGACTCTGCGGGGTGGCCGCCGACGCCGTGCGCGTCAGACCGAGACGGTCACGCCAGCGCTGCCACCACGGCGCCGCGACCGCCTCCTCGAGCGAGTCCTCGCGCGCCAGCTCGCGTTGCAGTGCAAACACCGACTGCGGCCGCGACAGGGGGTCGAGCGCCATGCACCACTGCACCACCTGGATCAGGTTGTCCGAGTACACCCCGCGCAAGCGGGCCAGCGAGGCCGGCAGCCGGTCCTTGTCCTGGCGCTGGGGCGCATCGTGCGGCGGATAGCCCTGCATGCACGCGTACAGGCAGGCGCCGATGGCGTAGATGTCGGTCCACGGCCCCAACCCCGCTCCCCCGGTGCGGCGGTACATCTCGGGCGCGGCAAAGCCGGGGGTGTACATGGGCCGCACGAACGTGCCTTCGGTGTTGAGCACCTCGCGCGCCGCGCCGAAGTCGATCAGCACCGCGCGGTTGTCGTCCGTGATGAAAATGTTGGCCGGCTTGATGTCGAGGTGCAGCATCTTGTGCTGGTGCACGATGCGCAACCCGCGCAAAATCTCGTCGAAAAGCGAGCGTATGGTCGCTTCGCGCAGCACCTTTTTGCGCTGCCGACTGCGTGCGGCGACGATGAACTCCTGCAGCGATGCGCCGCGCAGGTAGTCCATCACCATGTAGACAGTCTCGTTTTCGCGAAAGAAATTGAGGACGCCCACGACCGCCGGGTGCGAAATTTGCGCCAGTGCGCGGCCTTCCTCAAAAAAGCTGCGCAGGCCCAAGCGATACAAGGCTTGTTTGTCCGGCGCCACGACCGGCAGCAGCTCGCCGGGGGCTCGCATCGCGAGCGAGGCCGGCAGGTACTCCTTGATCGCGACCTCCTGGCCATGGGCGTCGAGGGCCAGATAGACCAGCCCGAAGCCACCGGCCGCTAGCAGGCGCACGATCCGGTAGCCGCCGATCACGGTGTCTGGCGGCAGGGGAGCTGGCTTGGTCTTTGACATAATCGGTGCATGCGCAACCCCCGCCCCCAGCGACCGACGCCGCCCGCGGGGCCGCCCTCCATCTGAAATGCCAATGCCAGTGTACAGCATGACCGGCTATGCCACGGGGCAAACCGACCCCGCAGCGGCACGGGCCGACACCGATGCCCCCCAGCGCGCGATGGGCACCATCGGGTTAGAGGTGCGCGCCGTCAACAGCCGCTTTCTGGACCTGTCGCTGCGCCTGCCCGACGAGCTGCGTACTGCCGAGCCCGCCTTGCGCGAGTGTGTCGCGGCACGCGTACGGCGCGGCAAGGTGGAACTGCGCGCCTGGATCGAGCAACGGGGCGAGGCAGCGCTGCGCGCGCCCAGCGCGGTCGAGCTGCAGCGGCTGTCGGGCGTACAGGAGCAAGTGCAAGCCTGGCTGCCGCAGGCCCGGGGACTCTCGGTGGCCGAAGTGCTGCAGCTCGCCCAGCGCGGAAATGCCTCTGGTACGGATTGGCGTGAGCCGCTGCTCGCACTGGCGCAGCGCGTGCTCGATGACTTCAACGCGGCGCGCGAGCGCGAAGGCGCCCGGCTGGTAGCGATGCTGAGGGACCGGGTGGCGCAACTGCGCGCGCTCGCCGAGCAGGCCGCCCCCCTCGTGCCGCAGGTCGTGGCACAGCAGCGGGAGCGCTTCTTGCAGCGTTTTCACGATGCGCTGGGTGCCACGCCAGCCGACCCCGCCGCGCTGCAGGAGCGCGCGTTGGCCGAAGCGGCGGCCTTCGCCGTGCGGGTGGACGTGGCCGAGGAGCTTACCCGGCTGCAGTCACACCTGACGGAAATCGAGCGGCTGCTCGAGCGCGGCGGCGAGGTCGGCAAGCGGCTCGACTTCCTGATCCAAGAGCTGCACCGCGAAGCCAACACGCTGGGCTCGAAGTCGGCCAGCCTCGAACTCACGCGCCTGTCGGTCGACATGAAAGTGCTGATCGAGCAGCTGCGCGAACAGGTCCAAAACCTCGAATGAACCGCATGGATTACCCTGGCAATCTGTTCGTCGTGGCCGCACCCAGCGGCACCGGCAAGTCCAGCCTGGTCAAGGCGCTGCTCGAGGTCGACTCGCGCATGGAGCTGTCGGTCTCGCACACCACGCGCGCGCCGCGCGGGCAGGAGGTGCACGGGCGCGAGTACTACTTCGTCAGCGACGACGAGTTCGACCGCATGATCGAGGCCGACGCCTTCGTCGAGTGGGCGCAGGTGCACAACCGGCGCTACGGCACATCGCGCAAAGCTATCGAAGACAAGATCGCGGCCGGCGCCGACATCGTGCTCGAGATCGACTACCAGGGCGCGCTGCAGATCCGTCGCCAGTTTGCCAACGCGGTGCTGATTTTCATCTTGCCGCCCAGTTGGGACGAGCTGCGGCGCCGGCTGCAGCGCCGCGGCGAAGACAGCGATGACGTCATCGAGCTGCGCCTGCGCAACGCGGCGCAGGAGATGGCCCACGTCCACGAATTCGACTACGTTATAATCAATGAGGTTTTCGAGCGCGCGCTGTTCGACCTCAAAACGATCACGCACTCGCAGCGGCTGCGGGTAGCGGCACAGCGGCGCGCCCGGGCCGAGGTCTTTCAGGCCTTGGGCATTCCCCAACCCCCTACTTGCTAACTGCCGGAGGTTTCCATGGCACGCATCACCGTCGAGGATTGCCTGGAGAAGATTCCGAACCGCTTCCAGCTCGTGCTCGCGGCCACTTACCGCGCGCGCATGCTCAACCAAGGCCACGCGCCCAAGATCGAATCCCGCAACAAACCCGCCGTGACGGCCCTGCGAGAAATCGCCGCTGGGCTGGTCGGGCTCGAGATGCTGCGCAAGGTCCCGGTCTGACCGGCGCGCGTGCGCGCAAAACCAGGCGCTCACACCGAGCGCCTTTTTTGTTTACATTAGCAGGGTGAGTGTCGAAACCCTAAGCTTAGCCGTTGGCACCTCATTCGGCGCCCGTCCGCCCGCCACGCCCCCTCAGGCAGCGGCGAGTGCGGCAGCGGCCAGCTTTGCGGCACTCGAGTCCCGGCTGGGTTATCTGTCCGCGCACGAGGTCGAGCAGGTACGCCAGGCGTACCGCTTCGCCGACCAGGCCCACCTGGGCCAGATGCGCAAAAACGGTGACCCCTACATCACACACCCGATCGCGGTCGCGCAGCTGTGCACCGAATGGAAGCTCGACGCGCAGGCCCTGTGTGCAGCCCTGCTGCATGACGTGCTGGAGGACTGTGGCGTCTCCAAAGCCGAATTGACCGAGCGCTTCGGCGCCGCGGTTGCCGACCTGGTCGATGGCCTGACCAAGCTGGACAAGCTGGCGTTCGATAGCCGCGAGCAAGGCCAGGCGGAGTCGTTTCGCAAAATGCTGCTGGCCATGGCGCGCGACGTGCGCGTCATCCTCATCAAGCTGGCCGACCGGCTGCACAACATGCGCACCATGGGCGACATGCCGCGCCACAAATGGGCGCGCATCGCACGCGAGACGCTCGACATCTACGCCCCGATCGCGCACCGTCTCGGGCTCAACAATCTCTATCGCGAGCTGCAGGACCTGGCGTTTCGCTACCTGCATCCTTGGCGCTACCAGGCGCTGTCCAAGGCCCTGGCGCGCTCGCGTGCACGTCGCCACGACTTGATCGCTCGCGTGCAAGGCGAGGTCGAGGCCGCGTTTCGCGACAGCGGCCTGGATGTGCACATCACCGGGCGCGAAAAAACCCTGTACTCCATCTACCGCAAGATGGATACCAAACACCTGTCATTCGCACAGGTGACCGACATCTACGGCTTTCGCATCATCGTCCCGCAGGTGCTGGACTGCTACACCGCGCTGGGCGTGTTGCACCAGCTCTACAAGCCCCTGCCGGGCAAGTTTCGGGACTACATCGCCATCCCCAAGGTCAACGGCTACCAGTCGCTGCACACGACGCTGGTCGGGCCGTTCGGCACGGCAATCGAATTTCAGCTGCGCACGCCCACCATGGATGTGGTGGCTGAATCCGGCATCGCCGCGCACTGGCTGTACAAGGTCGGTGAGGCGGGAGACGCCTCGGCACAGACGCTCAACGCGCAGTGGCTGCAGTCGCTGCTCGACATCCAGCAAGAGACCAAGGATTCGGGCGAATTCTGGGACCACGTGCGCATCGACCTCTTTCCGGACTCCGTCTACGTCTTCACGCCCAAGAGCAAGATCCTGGCGCTGCCCCGGGGGGCCACGGCGGTCGACTTCGCCTACGCCATCCACAGCGACGTCGGCCACCGCGCCATCGGTGCCACGGTCAATGGCGAGCAGGTACCGCTGCGCACCGAACTGCACAACGGCGACGTGGTGGAAATCACCACCTCGCCGCACGCCAAACCCAACCCTGCGTGGCTCGGTTTCGTCAAGACCGGCCGCGCGCGCTCCAAGATCCGTCATTACCTCAAGACGCTGGCCCAAGAAGAATCGCGCGCCTTGGGCGAGCGCCTGCTGCAACAGGCGTTGCGCGCGGAAGGTATTCCCAACCTGCCGACGGAGGACGCGGCGGGTCAGCCGATCTGGGACAAGCTGCTGCGCTTCACCGGTAACCGCACGCGCGACGAGCTGTTGATCGACATCGGCCTCGGGCGCCGCATCGCGGGCATGGTGGGAAAGAAGCTCGCCGCGCTGATGGCCGAAGCCGGCACTCGCCCCGACGTGCTGCTCATCAGCCAGGAGCGCTTTGGCACCCCGACCGAGGACCAACCCAGCCAGGGCGTGGTCACGCTCGATGGCAGTGAAGGCGCGTCCGTGGTCTACGCGCCGTGCTGCCGGCCGATCCCCGGTGACCGCATCGTCGGCTACCTGGGCCGCGGTGAGGGGCTGGCCGTGCACACCGAGGACTGCCCGGTCGTGCGCCGGCTGCTGCACCGCGACCGCGAACGTTTTCTCGAAGTCGAGTGGGCCGAGGATCTCACCCGCCCGTTCGAGTCGACGGTCGTCGTGACCGTCAGCAACGGCAAAGGTGTGCTGGCGCGTGTGGCGGCCGCCATCGCCACCGCTGAAGCCGACATCACCCACATCCACATGGGTGACGAGGCCGCCCAGTCCACCACCGAGCTGCGCTTCACGATCGCGGTGCGCGACCGCGTGCATCTGGCGCAGGTCTTGCGACAGCTGCGCCGCACGCCATCGGTGTTGCGTGCGCAGCGCCAGCGGCCCGCGCGATCGGCCGACGCCGGCCAGTGACGCGCGCACACGGCACGACTGGCGCTGCGGCGACGCTCAAGACGGTGTGCCACCGTCAGGCGCGGGGTACTGCACGCGCACGATTTCGAGCACCTCCACCCCGGCGGGCGTGCGCAAGCGCACCTCGTCGCCTTCGCGCGCCTTGAGCAGCGCCTGGGCGACGGGCGAAATCCAGCTCACTTGGCCCTGGCGGCTGTCCGCCTCGTCGATGCCGAGGATGGTCACCGTCTCTTCGCTGCCATCGGCGCGGGCGAAGGTGACCGTGGCGCCAAAAAACACCTGGTCCTTGCCGTGGTGCACGCTGGGATCGACGACCTCGGCGCGCTCGAGCCGCTTGGTCAGAAAACGGATGCGGCGATCGATCTCGCGCAGGCGCTTCTTGCCGTAGAGGTAGTCGCCGTTTTCCGAGCGGTCGCCGTTGCTGGCCGCCCAGGACACGGTTTCGACCACGCGCGGCCGCTCCTCGTCGATGAGGTGCATCAGCTCCGCGCGCAGCCGGGCGTAACCCGCGGGCGTCATGTAGTTGCGGCTGCCCTGGGGCAGGCGCGCCTCGGGCAGATCGTCCTCGTCGTCGGTGTCGAGTTCCTTGGTGAATGCCTTGCTCATGGGGCGAACCTTACACCAGCGCCAGCCGATCGGCGCGGCGCGCGGCTTGCTACCATCACGCCATGCCAACCAACCACAGGGAGAACCCCAGCACCGACGCCGTCAGCGGCCCGGGTAGCCGCCCCCACGGTGGCGCGCCGGCCTCCGGCCTGGTGGTGGTGCACGGCAACCGGGCCGAGCGCCTGCTCGAGGTGGCGCTGCAGTGGAACCGGCAACAGCCCCTACCGCCGCTGGACAACGACGTCTGGCTCGTGCCGTCGCACGGCGTGGGGCAGTGGATCCGGCAGACCATGGCTGCCGCGCCGGGCGGCATCGCCGCCGGGGTCGAGTGGCTGTTGCCCGCGCAATGGCTGTGGCAAGCCTACCGCGCGGTGCTCGGCACCGACGCCGTGCCCGACACCCCGGTGCTGGCCGAAGGGCCACTGACGTGGCGCCTGTGGCGCCTGTTGCCCACCTTGACGGACGAACCCTTTGCCCCCCTGCGCGCCTATCTGGCCAACGACACGGACGGCCGCAAGCGCGGACAACTGGCGCACCGGCTGGCCGACCTGTACGACCAGTACCAGGTCTACCGCGCCGACTGGCTGGCCGACTGGGCAGCGGGCCGCGACCAGTGGCGCGACGCTCACGGCCGCGCACACCCGCTGGCCCCGGAGCAGCAGTGGCAGTCCGCCTTGTGGCGGCGCATCCGCGCCGACCTCGGCGCCGACGCCCAATCCATCCCCAGTGCCAGCCGCGCCGACATTCATGCAGCCTTTATGGCCGCTGCCCTTGCAGGATGCGGCGAGCGCCCCCCGGGGCTGCCCTCGCGGCTGACCGTCTTTGGGCTCAGCGCGCTGCCGCCACCCGTGCTGGAGGCGCTGGCCGTGGCGGCACGTTGGCTGCCCATCTTGGTCTGCGTGCTCAACCCGTGTCAGTATTACTGGGCCGACACCGTCCCCGACGCGGCCTGGCTGGCCCGCATCGACGCGCGTTGGCGCGAACGCGCAGCGCGCCGCCCCGGCAGCCCCGCACAGCTGGACGAAGGCACGCTCGCCCAACACAGCCACCCGCTGCTTGCGGCCTGGGGCCGCCAGGGGCGCGACTTCATTGCGCTGCTGCAGGCGCACGAAGACCGGCCGCTGCGCGATGCGCTGGATGCGCAGCTGCGCGCGTGGGGCAACCGTGTCGACCTGTTCGACGCGCTGCCAGACGGCGCCGAAGCGGCGTCCGAGCGCGCCACGCTGCTGGCCCAGCTGCAAGACGACATCCTGCATGGCCGTCCGCTGGCCGAGACACGGCAGCGCTGGTCAGCGGTCGATCCCACCCGCGACGATTCGCTGCGCTTTCACGTCTGCCACACCGCGCTGCGCGAGGTGGAGGTGCTGCACGATCAGGTGCTGGCCGAGCTGCACCGCGACCCGACGCTGCAGCCGCGCGACATTCTGGTGATGGTGCCGGACGTGGCCGTTTATGCACCGCTGTTTCACGCCGTCTTCGGCCGCATCCCGCGCCACGATCCGCGCCATGTGCCCTACACTATCAGCGACTGGGTCGAAGACGCCGGCACGCGCCTGCAGCAAGCCGTCGCCGAGCTGCTGGCGCTGCCGCGCAGACGCCTGGGCGCGAGCGAGGTGCTGGGCTGGCTCGACGTGCCAGCGTTCGCGCGCCGCTTCCGGATCACCCTCGACCAGCGCGAACGGCTGCAGCGCTGGATCGCCGACGCTGGCATCCGCTGGGGAATCGACGTCGCCCACCGCGTGCAGCTGGGCCTGGTGGATCCGGCCGATGCGCACGCGGCGCGGCTGAGCTGGCGCGACGGCCTGCAGCGGCTCTGGCTGGGCTATGTCCTCGGCCCCGACGACACCGAATGGCGCGGCAGCGTGCCCGTGGGCGGCGTCTCGCCGCTGGAAGTCGACGGCATCGAGCGCCTGCAAACCGTGATCGATACCCTGCAGCGGCTGACGCACAGCCTGGCCACACCGACCGACGCGGCTGCTTGGGTGCCGCGGCTGCTGGCGTTGCTCGACGACTGCTTCGACGTCGACGCCCCCCAGGCCGACCCCGCGGAAGTGCGCGCGCTGCAACGGCTGCGCAGCGCGGCGCTGGAGTGGGGCCTGGAGGCCGCTGCCGCCGGGTCAGAACCACTGCCCTTGGCCGTGGTGGCCGAAGCGTGGCTCGCGCGCGCCGCCCTGCCCCCGCCACGGCAGCGCTTTCTCAACGGCACGCTCACCGTCGCGACGCTGCTGCCCATGCGGGCGGTGCCGTTTCGCGTCATCCACCTGCTGGGCATGGACGATGCGTCCTACCCGCGGCGGCACACGGCGGACGACTTCGACCTCATGGCCTTGCACCCACGCCCGGGTGACCGGCAGCGCCGCCACGAGGACCAGTACCTGTTTCTGGAGGCCTTGCTGTCGGCGCGCGAGCGGCTGACGTTGTCGTGGGTGGGTCACAGCCCGGTGGACGACGGCGAGCGCGCCCCGTCCGCGCTGGTCGCACAGCTGCGCCAGCACATCGCCGCCGGCTGGCGGCTGACCGGGTGCGACCGGGACGATGCTGGGGACGCGCTGCTGGCGGCGCTGACCACCCGGCACCGCCTGCAGCCCTTCGATGCGGCCTACTTTCCCGCCACGCCCGACCCCCGGCAGCCGCCCCCGCCCGGCCTGCCGTGGTTCAGCTACGCGCACGAGTGGCTGCCCGCGCGCCAGCCGCGCGACGACGCCGCGACACTGCCGCCGTGGACACCCGACGCCCCGCTGGACACCGCCCAGCTCGGCGCCTTCTTGCGCAACCCGGCACGGGCGTTCTTTCAACAGCGCCTGCGCGTCCATTTGGCCGACGCGGCACCGGCCGATGACGACCGCGACATCCTCGAACCCGACGGCCTGAGCCGCTGGCGCATGGATACGGCGTGGGTGGCGGCCGTGGTGCGTCAGGCGCGCGCCGGTGCGCCGCTCAAGGCCGCGCTGGCCGCAGCCGAGGCCGTCTGGCGTCGCGCCATCGCCCGTGGCGAGTGGCCACCCGGCACGTTTGGCGACACCCTCGCCGGCGACTGGAACACGCAAGCCAGGCGCGTCTGGTCCCTGGCGGGTGAATTTTTCCGCCGCCACCCCCTGGCGCAGACCCAGCCCGACTGGCTGGACGAACCTGCCCCCGGGTGCGACCCCGTGGTGCGCGTGCGCGATGCGCTCGGACCCGTCCACCGCGCCGAGGACGGCACGCGCGCGCGGCTGCTGTGGCAAGGCAGCGCCGTCATCGAGAACCCATCGGGCAACGGCGGGCAGTACCGGCTGCACACGCTCACCTCGGCCTGGGTGCAGCACCTGGCCCACCACCGCGCCGGCGGGCCACTGGCCACCTGGGTACTCAGCCCACGCGGGGCGGTTGTGTTGTCGCCCCTGTCACCAGAGCAGGCCGATGCCGCTTGGGAGTCCCTGCTGCGCCACTGGTGGGCCGGCATGTCTGCTCCCTGCCGGTTCGAACCCAAGAGTGCCGCCGCCTGGCTGCGCAACGAAGAACGCGCCGGTGCCCGCGCCGCGTGGCTCGCGGCGCGCCTGGTCTACGAAGGCAACGAGCACCAGCGCGGCGTGCTCGACACCGACCCCGACTGGCGGCGCGCCTGCCCCGATTTCGC
The DNA here is from genome assembly GCF_049860815.1 of Tepidimonas sp. HKU78. NCBI lineage: Bacteria > Pseudomonadati > Pseudomonadota > Betaproteobacteria > Burkholderiales > Tepidimonas > Tepidimonas sp. HKU78. The sequence goes on along the minus strand of NZ_CP187547.1, from coordinate 1,695,871 downwards.
CGCCCTGGCCGGGCCACTGGATGGTGCCGAGCACAGCCCGCTGGCGCAGACGGCGCGCGCGCTGCTGCGGCCGCTGCGCGACGCCCTGTCATCACCCCCTCGCCACGACGCCGACGATCAGCCATGAGCACCGTGCACGACCTGCGATCCATCGGGGACTTTCCGCTGCAGGGCAGCCAGCTCATCGAAGCCAGCGCCGGCACCGGCAAAACCTGGACCATCGCCATGCTTTACCTGCGGCTGGTGCTGGGGCCACATCCGGGCGCGGCGGCCATCGAGCGGGCGCTGCACCCGCGCGAGATTCTGGTCGTCACCTTCACCGACGCCGCGACCCAGGAGCTGAAAAACCGCATCCGGCAGCGCCTGGCCGAGGCGGCCTCGGTCTTTCGCGACGGGCAGCGCGACCCCGACGCCTGGCCCGAAGCGCTGCAGCCCATCGCCGCGCTGCGCGCCCTGTACCCACCAACGGACTGGCCGGCGCTGGCCCAGCGGTTGCAATATGCCGCCGACGCGATGGACGAAGCCGCCATCGCCACCCTGCACGGCTGGTGCCAGCGCGTACTGCGCGAGCAGGCATTCGCCAGCGGCACGCCGTTCACGCTCACGCTCGTGCCCGACCCAGCCGACGCCATCGAGGAAGCGGCCGCCGACCTGTGGCGCCTGCAAATCCAGCCGCTGCCTGCAGAGTTGGCCCGCTGGGTAGCGCAGACCTGGACCGGCCCGCAGGCGCTGGCGGCCGAGGTGCGCCCACTGCTGCCCCACGCCGACCGCTGGCACGCCACCGACCCACCGCTGGCCGACACCCCGGTCGCCGAGGGACTGGCACGCGCCCTGGACGCGCGCCAGGCGGCGCTCGTCGCGCTCAAGACACCCTGGGTGTCGCACGCGCAAGCCGCGCTGGAGGCGCTCGACGCCGGCATCCTGCCCAAAACACTGGGACGGCGCAGCGACGTCGAGCGCTGGCTGAACACCCTGCAGCGCTGGGCGCAGGATCCGGACGACGACCAACCCCCGAAACTGGGCACGGGCCTCGGGCGCTTGCGCCGCGACTGGCTGCAGGCCCAGTATCCGGACGGTGCCATCCCCCCCGCGGTCGCCGCGCTGGCGATCTGGGATGGCATCCCCGCGCTGCTCGAGGCGTTGCCGCGCCTGCCCTCGCCGCTGGGCTGGCTGTGGCGCCACGCGGCCGTTTGGGTGCAGCGCCGCATCGCCGAGCAATGGGCGCAGCGCGACCAGGTGGACTTCGACGGCTTGCTGCGCCGCCTGGCCCAGGCCTTGGATGGCCCCACTGGCGCGGCACTGGCGGCGCGCGCGCGCGCGCGCTGGCCGGTCGCGCTGGTGGACGAATTTCAGGACACCGACCCCACCCAGCTGCACATCCTCGACCGCATCTACACCCTGGCGCAGCCGGCGCCCCATACCGCCCTCATCCTCATCGGCGACCCCAAGCAAGCCATCTACGCCTTTCGGCAAGCCGACATCCACAGTTACCTGTTGGCGCGCCGCGCGTGCAGCGGGCGGCTGTGGCGGCTCGACACCAACCGCCGCTCCAGCGCCGACATGGTCGCCGCGGTCAACCACGTCTTTGACCACGCGCAGGCGCGGCGGGCCGAGGGGGCGTTTCTGTTTCGCCGCGGGGACGACGATCCGCTGCCCTTCGTGCCCGTGCAGGCCGAGGGGCGAGCACCCCCATGGACGCGGGGGCCCGGCGGCCCTGCGCTGCCCGCGCTGATCCTGGCGCACGTGCGACCCGGCGCTGAGCCGTGGTCGAAAGAACGCCTGCGCGACGCCGTGGCCGACGCCTGCGCCAACCAAGTGGTGCAGTGGTTGCAACAGGCCAGCGAACACCGGCTGGGCTGGTCGACCGGCGAGGGCTGGCGGCCCCTGCGCCCTGCCGACATCGCCATCCTGGTCAACGACCGGTACGAGGCGCAGGCGCTGCAGCGGGCGCTGCGCCAGCGCGGCCTGGCCAGCGTCTATCGGTCCGACCGGGAGTCGGTCTACGCCAGCCCTGAAGCCGAAGACCTGGCGCGCTGGCTGCACGCCTGTGCCCACCCGCGCGATGGCGACACCATCCGGGCCGCGCTGGCCACCGCCAGCCTGGATCTGACGCCTGCCGACATCGAGCGCCTGACCAGCGACGATGGCGCATGGGAGCAGACGATCGAGCGCTTCGAGCGCTACCACGACCTGTGGCAGCGCCACGGCGTGCTGCCCGCCGTGCGCGCGTTGCTGCATGACTTCCAGGTGCCGCAGCGCCTGCTGGCACGCGCTGGCGAGCACAGCGGTGAGCGCACCCTGACCAACCTGCTGCACCTGGCCGAGCTGCTGCAGCGCATCGCCGCCCCGCTGGCGGGCGCCCCGCATGGCATGGCCACCGTTTGGCAACACTTGCAACGCGCGCGCCAGCGGGCGCTGCGCGGCACCGCCGCCGCGGGCGACGACAGCGCCACGGCGCAGCTGCGCCTGGACAGCGAGCGCGAGCGCATCCCCATCGTCACCGTGCACAAATCCAAGGGGCTCGAATACCCGGTCGTGTGCTACCCCTTTGCGATGCACGCCAAATCCATCGATGGCAAGGTCTCGGGCCGCGGGGTGCGCTGCCTGACCTGGCATGACGACGAGGGTCGGCTACAGATCACCCTGAGCGACGAGGGCGAGCGCTGGACACACGCGGTCGAGCGCGCCGATGCCGAGCGCCGCGCCGAGGACGTCCGGCGGCTCTACGTGGCGCTGACACGCGCGCGCCACGCCACCTGGGTAGGACTGGCGGCCACGGACACGCTGCCCACCAGCGCCCTGGGCCATGTGCTGGGCATCGACGCCCTGCCCGCGTCCAACGCCGACGACGGGCTCGGCGCGCGCGCCCAGGCGCTGGCCCAGGGCTGTGCGGTCATCGCCGTCCAGACCTGGGACGCCGCGCAGCCGACACTGCGCTGGACACCAGCGGCAGACACGCCGGGTGCCAACGACGCCCCCACCCCGGTGGCCGCCCGCATCGCGCCGTCCTCGCCACGGCCTCTCTGGTGGATCGCCAGCTACACCGCGCTGCTCGCCCCAACGGGCGAGGACGCCGGGGATGCCGCCCCCTCCTACCCGACCGCCGCATCGGATTCGGCGCGCGATGAGCCATTCGACGAGGCGCTCGGCACCCTCGCGCTGCCGGACGCCCTTGCCGACCCCCGCGATCCCGTGGCGGCTCCCGCCACGCCGCCGGCCGCCTGGCACCGCTGGCCACGCGGGCCGCAGGCGGGCACCGCCCTGCACGCCCTGCTGGAGCAGTGTGCGCACCAGGGGTTCGCACACATTGCCACCCAGCCCGCGCAACTGGCATCGATGGCCCAGGCCGTGCTGGAGCGCCACGGCTGGCCGACCAACCGCCTGGAGTCCGACGCGGCGGATCTGGCGCAATGGGCGGGCGCCATGATGGCCACCCCGCTGCCGCTGCCCGGCGTGGCAGACACCGCGGTCGCGCTCAGCCAGTTGCGCGCCGTGCAGCCAGAGTGGGAATTCTGGCTCGGCGCGCAGCGGCTGGAGGCGGCCACGCTCGACGCTTGGGTGCGGGCGCACGTGCCCGGGCTCGACCCCCGCCCCGCGCTGCGCCCCACCGTGCTCGAGGGCATGCTCAAAGGGTTCATCGATCTGGTGTTCGAGCACGGGGGGCGCTACTACGTACTGGACCACAAATCGAACGCCTTGGGCGGCGATGACTCCGCGTACCACCCGCAGGCCGTACAGGCCGCCGTGGCGGCGCACCGCTACGACCTGCAAGCGGTGCTGTACCTGGTGGCCCTGCACCGCCTGCTGCGGCAGCGCTTGCCCAGCTACTCCCCTGCGCACCACTTAGGGGGTGCGCTGTGTGTCTTCTGGCGCGGGCTGGCCACGCCGGGCCGCGGTGTCTATGCACTGCCCGCGCCGGTCGCACTCATCGAACGCTTGGATGCCGCGCTATCGGGCCACACCGCTGCGGAGGCCGTATGAGCACACCGGACGAACTCCAAGCCTGGTTGGCCCGCGGGTTAGCGAGCCAAGAGCTGCGCCCCTGCGACGCAGCATTGGCCCGCTTCGGCCGCGAGCAGGTACCCGACGCGCCGGTACCCGCCTTGTTGGCCGCGGCCTGCTTGAGCCGCCGTGTCGGCGATGGTCACATCTGCCTGTCGTTGCTCGACACCGCCGACGACAGCGCAGGCCCCTGCACGCGCTGGTTGCGGCAGCGCTGGGCCACCCTCCCGGCCGCGCTCGACCATCCGCACTGGATCGGCGACGGCAGCACGCCCACCCCGCTCGTGCGCCACGGGACGCGGCTGTACCTGTGGCGCCACTGGGTGCGTGAGCAAGCCGTCGCACGCGCCCTGGCCAAGCGGTTGCGCCTGCCAGCAACCGATACGCTCGATCCACACCGGCTGCGCCCGTGGCTGGACGCCCTCTTTGGCCCGCCCGCGCAACGCCCCACCCAGCCGGACTGGCAGTGCATCGGCGCGGCCCTGGCCGCGCGCGCGCCGCTGGCCATCCTCACCGGTGGACCTGGGGCGGGCAAAACCACCACCGTCGTGCGCCTGCTCACCCTGTTGCAAGGGCTGGCGCTGTCGGAGGGACGATCGCCCTGGCGTATCGGCTTGGCCGCCCCCACCGGCAAAGCCGCGGCCCGCCTGAGCCAGTCCATCGCGGTGGCGCTCGAGCGCATGCCCTGGGGCGCACTGCCACTGTCCGAAGCCGCACGGACCACCCTGCGCGAGGCCGTGCCCGCCGAGGTCCGCACGCTGCACCGCCTCATCGGCCGACGCGGTGACGGCACGGGCGCGCGCCACCACCCGGAAAACCCGCTGTGGCTCGACCTGCTGGTCATCGACGAGGCCTCGATGGTCGATCTGGAACTGCTGCACGATGCGCTGCAGGCCATTCCCGCCCACACGCGGCTGGTGCTGATCGGCGACGCCGACCAGCTCGCCTCGGTAGAAGCCGGTGCCGTGCTCGCCCAACTGTGCGAGCGCGCCGCCGACGGCCACTACCGGCCCGAGGTGGCCGACTGGCTGCAGCAGGCCACTGGGCAGACCCTCCCCAGCGGCCTGATCGACCCCGCCGGCACGGCACTGGACCAGGCTGTGGTGATGCTGCGCCACAGCCACCGCTTTGGCGGCGACAGCGGCATCGGCCGCTGGGCCGCGGCAGTCAACCATGGCGCCGAGGCCGACGTGCAGGCGCTGCTCGCCACGCCCCTGCCCGACGTGACCGTCATCCCCCGGACGCCAGACGGCAGCGATGCCGCCTGGGAAGCGGCTTGGCAGCGCGTCGTGTTCGACGGTCTGCTGCCCTGGTTGCAGCGGCTGCGTGCGGGCCCCGATGACGACGGCGCGGCCGCGCGGGCCGCCTGGGCGCGCGCGCTGCTGGCGGCGCACGCCCGCTTTCAGGTGCTGTGCGCGCTGCGCGATGGGCCCTGGGGCGTGGCCGGGCTCAACCAGCGCATCGCGCGCTGGCTGCAGCGGGCCGGGTGGCTGGACCTGCCCCCCGCCGCGCACGGGCACGACGGCTGGTACGCCGGCCGCCCCGTGCTCGTCACCCGCAATGCCCCGGCGCTGGGCCTGATGAACGGCGATCTGGGGCTGGTCTTGCCGCACCCGCCACACCCGGACGACCCGGCACGTCGCCCCCGCTGGCGCGTGGCCTTCGCCGCCCCGGACCAGCCCGATGGCGTGCGCTGGGCCCTGCCCGGGCAGTTGCCCGACGTCCAGACCGCCTTTGCGCTGACCGTGCACAAGTCCCAGGGCTCAGAGTTCGACCATGTGCTGCTCGTGCTGCCCCCCCAGGCCGATACCCCGGTGCTGACGCGCGAGCTGCTCTACACCGGCATCACCCGTGCCCGCCAGCGCCTGACACTCGTGTTGCCCGGCGGCCACGACACGGTGCGGCGGGCAACTGCCCGCCTCACCCAGCGCGACAGCGGCCTGCGCCAGGCCGTGCTGGACGCGCTACCATAGGCGGGCCAAGCATTTCGAACGACCGTTCGCCCTTCACCGCCCTCTCATGACTTACTGCGTCGCCGTCAAACTCAAGGCTGGCATGGTCTTTCTGTCCGACTCGCGCACCAACGCCGGCCTGGACCAGATCAGCACCTTCCGCAAAATGATCGTCTACGAAAAACCGGGCGACCGCTTCATGGTGCTGCTGTCGGCGGGCAACCTGAGCATCTCGCAGTCGATCCGCGAAATCCTGCAGACCGAGCAGCTGCAAGACCCCGCCGGTGGCGAGCCGATCACCATCTGGAACGCGCGCAGCATGTTCGACGCCGCGCGCGTGCTCGGCTCGGCCGTGCGCCATGTCTACCAGCGCGACGGCGAGGCGCTGCGACGCAGCGGCATCGAGTTCAACGCGAGCCTGCTCTTTGGCGGCCAGATCCGCGGCGAGGCCATGCGGCTGTTCCAGGTCTACTCACCCGGCAACTTCATCGAGGCCACGGCCGAAACGCCGTTTTTCCAGATCGGCGAGAGCAAATACGGCAAACCCGTGCTCGACCGCATCATCACCCCCGACACGCCGCTGGCGGAGGCCACCAAGTGCCTGCTCATCTCCATGGACTCCACGCTCAAGTCCAACCTCTCGGTGGGGCTGCCGCTGGACCTGGCCGTCTACGAGGCGGACCGTTTTCAGAGCGATCACGTCGTCTGCATCGACGAAGGCAACGCCTACTTCCAAATGCTGCGCACCACCTGGGGCCAACGGCTGCGCGAGGCGTTCGACCAGATCGAAGCCCCCGATTGGCAACCCGGCAGTGCACTGGTGGCGCCCAGCGGTCGCCACCGCGCCCTACGAAAAATCATGACCCCCGCCGACAAGCTGATCTGACGCCATGAACCCGCCTCCGAACGAGCAACCCTGCATCGTCTTCTCGCACGGCAACAGTTTTCCGGCCGGTACCTACCGCGTGCTGCTCGACGCGCTGCGTGCGCGCGGCTACCGCGTGCTGGCGGTGGACAAGTACGGGCACGACCCGCGCTACCCCGTCACCAGCAACTGGCCGCATCTGGTGCAGCAACTGGCGGACTTCACCGAGGCCCAGGTCGGCCCGCACGACCAGCCGCTCTATCTGGTCGGCCACTCGCTCGGCGGCTTTTTGAGTCTGATGTGCGCCGCGCGCCACCCGGTGCTGGCGGGGCGCCCAGTGGCCGGCGTCGTCATGCTCGACTCGCCCGTGCTCGGTGGCTGGAAAGCGCGCGCGCTGGCGGCGGCCAAACACACGCGCCTGATCGGTGCCGTCTCGCCGGGCCAGGTCAGCCGCAAGCGGCGCAACCGCTGGGCCAGCGCCGCCGAAGCTCTCGAGCATTTCCGCCACAAGCGCGCCTTCGCGCGCTGGGACCCGCGCGTGCTGGCCGACTACATCGAATACGGCACCCACGACGTCACCACGCCCGACGGCGTGCAGCGCGTGCTGAGCTTCGACCGGGACATCGAGACCGCCATCTACAACACCCTGCCCCATCACCTGGACCGCCTGCTGCGCCGCCACCCCTTGCAGTGCCCAGTGGCCTTCATCGGCGGCACCCAGTCCGAGGAAATGCGCCGCGTGGGCTTGACCATGACGCACAAGCTCTGCGGGCGCGAGCCCTCACCGCGGCTGCAGTTCCTTGAGGGCACGCACCTATTTCCCATGGAACGGCCGGAAGAAACCGCGGCCGCCATCGACTGTGCCCTGCAGCACTTCAGGGCGACCAGTCCACCCAGCCCAGCATCCCACTGACAAGGATGAGTCCGCCAAAGACGATTCGGTACCAGGCAAACGGCACGAAGCTATGACTGGCCACATAGCGCAGCAGCCACTTTACCGACACCCACGCTGACACGAACGACACCACGAGGCCGACCACGAACACCGGCACGTCGGCACTGGACAACAGCGCCCGGTGTTTGACCAAGTCGTACGCCGCCGCGCCGAAAAGCATCGGGATGGCCAAAAAGAAGCTGAATTCGGTCGCCACGCGCCGTGACAGGCCCAGCGCCATGCCGCCGATGATCGTGGCGCCCGAGCGACTCACGCCCGGCACCAGGGCGGCACACTGGATCAGTCCGACGCCCAGCGCGTCGCGCCAGGTCAGCGCATCGACATCCGCCACCCGCGGCGCGCGCTGGCGCGCGTGCCACGCCTCGACCCACAGCATGATCAGGCCGCCGACGATGAAGCCGGCCGCGACCACCCAAGCGTTGAAGAGCAACGCCTTGATCGGCCCGATCAACCAAAACCCCGCCAGCGCCGCCGGGAAAAAACCCAGCGCCACGTTGACGGTAAAGCGCTGCGCCTCGCGCTGGCGCGGCAAGCCACGCACGGTCCCGATCAGCCGCTGCCAGTACAAGCCGACGATGGCCAGGATGGCCCCGGTCTGGATCACCACCTCGAACACCTTGACCGTCTCGCCGCGCCAACCGAGCAACGCGGCCGCCAGAATCAGGTGCCCGGTGGACGAGACGGGCAAAAACTCAGTCAGGCCCTCCACCACGCCCATGATGGCGGCCTTGAACAACAGCAACCAATCCATCCCGTGATCGTAACCGCTGCCGGGCGGCGGTAAACGGAAACCGACTGCCCCGGCCACCCCGATGAGCGGCACGGCGGCAACGAACCGGTCAGGCAATCACCATGAGCGCCAGCGCGGGTGGTGCGGCGCCACGTACACCACGTCCGGCCCGCTCACGGCGGGATAGGATGGCCACACCTGCACCACCCGCCCGTACTCGCGATCGCCGTGGCGGGGATGCCGCCGGTGGCCGGGCGGTACCCAGTAACCCGTCGAGGGCACCACCACCACCGGCGCGGGGGTGGTGACCACGACCGGTGGCATCACCACGCGCGGCGCGGGGGCCACCACCACAGGGGGGTAGTTGCCCACCCCGACCGAAACGCCCGGCTGGTGCACACCGATCGACCAGTACACATCACCCGCCTGCGCCGCAGCGCCCAAGGCGGCCAGGCCCAGCCCCAGCGCAGTCCGTGCAGCGGCACGCGGTGAAAAAAAGCGTTGAACGAACGGCTTCATCGCAGTCTCCTTTCGGTCCCTGTGGCAGGCTGACGCATGACACCCCGCATTTCAGCACTGACCACGCTCGACCGCGGTTTCCGAATCGTCACGACTGTAAGCAAGCGTAACGCCCGTTACCCCAGCGGCGGCCCACCTAAAATCGGGGCATGACCGATCACGCCACGCACCCGCCCCACGCCCCCTCCAGCAGCCACTTTCTGCGCCAGATCATCGAGCGCGACCTGGCCCAAGGCCGCTGCGAGGGTCGGCGCTGGGCCGGCAGCCCTGGAGACGGCACGCACCACGAGCGCGGCGGTCCGGACCCGGCCAAGGTGCGCATGCGCTTTCCACCCGAGCCCAACGGCTACCTGCACGTGGGCCACGCCAAGAGCATCTGGCTCAACTTCAGCCTGGCGCAGGAGTATGGCGGCGTGTGCCACATGCGCTTCGACGACACCAACCCCGAGAAAGAGGAGCAGGAGTACGTCGACGCCATCCTCGATGCTGTGCGCTGGCTCGGCTGGAGCTGGGATGCCCACGGCACCAGCCACCTCTACTACGCGAGCGACTACTTCGACTTCATGTACCGGGCGGCCGAGTACTTGATCGAAACCGGCCACGCCTACGTGGACGAACAGACGCCCGAGCAGATGCGGGCCAACCGCGGCACGCTCACCGAGCCGGGCATCGACAGCCCGTACCGCAACCGCCCGGCGCAGGAAAGCTTGGCGCGTTTTCGCGAGATGCGCGCCGGCCAACACCCCGACGGCGCCATGGTGCTGCGCGCCAAAATTGACATGACCTCGCCCAACATCAACCTGCGCGACCCGGCCATCTACCGCATCAAACACGCCACGCACCACAACACCGGCGATGCCTGGTGCATCTACCCGATGTACACCTTCGCGCACCCGATCGAGGACGCGCTGGAGAACATCACCCACAGCATCTGCACGCTGGAGTTCGAGGACCAACGACCGTTTTACGACTGGACGCTCGAGCGCATCGTGCCCATCCTGCGCGCGCCCCAGTTCGAGCGCGCCAAGGCGCTCATCGAGCGCATCGAGCACCAGGGCGTCGAAGCGGGCAAGGAATTCGCCCTGCACTGCCACAACCACGCGTACAAGCTGGGCGTCAACACCGAGCCCGAGCAGCAGATGCGCGCGCTTTTTACCCGCTGGGAGCACGACCGCGACGCCGTGCTGCGCGATCTAGGGGCGTTCTTTGCGCTGCTGAAGTCGCAAACGCACCAGTTCACGCCGCTGCTTGCCGCAGCCCTCGACGCCTACCAGGTCGAGCCGTTCCAGCTGCCGCACCAGTACGAGTTCGCGCGCCTGAACCTCACCTACGTCGTGACCAGCAAGCGCAAGCTCAAGGCGCTGGTCGACGAGGGTATCGTCGCCGGCTGGGATGACCCGCGCATGCCCACCATCGCCGGGCTGCGTCGGCGCGGCTACACGCCAGAGGCCATCCGGCTGTTCTGTGAACGGACGGGCGTGAGCAAATCCCCCGGCTGGATCGACTACGGCAACCTGGAGGTCGCGCTGCGCGACGATCTGGAAGGCAAAGCCCCGCGCGCGATGGGCGTACTCGACCCCGTGCGGCTGCGCCTGACCAACTGGGCCGACGTATTCGGCCGCTGGGAGCACCGGGAACCCTGCACCGCCCCCGCCCACCCGCAACACCCCGAGTGGGGGCAGCGCGCCTTCAGCCTCGGGCCCGAGGTGTGGATCGAGCGCGACGATTTCATGGAACAACCGCCCAAGGGGTACTTCCGCCTCTTCCCCGGCAACCGGGTGCGCCTGAAGTACGGCTACGTCATCGAATGCACCGGCTGTGAGAAAGACGACACGGGCCGCGTGACGGCGGTGCTGGCCACCGTGGTGCCCGACACCAAGAGCGGCACGCCCGGGGCCGATGCCGTCAAGGTCAAGGGCACCATCACCTGGGTTGGTGCCCACGACGCGGTACCGGCGGAGTTTCGGCTCTACGACCGGCTGTTTGCCGACCCGCAACCCGATGCCGGAGGCAAAGATTTCCGCGCCGCGCTCAACCCGAACAGCCTGCGCATCACGCAGGGCTTCGTGGAACCGTCCTTGGTCGGCATCGCGCCCGAGACGCGGCTGCAGCTGGAGCGCCACGGCTACTTTTGCGCCGACGCCCAAGACCACCGGCCCGACCGAGCGGTATTCAACCGCATCGCGGGCCTGAAGGACGGCTGGAGTAAGTGACCCCGGCCGTCAGGGGCAGAGCCGATCAGTAGTAGCTGCTGCGACCGCCGCCGTTGCGGCCGCTGCGGCCCTCGTAGCCGGACGACGGACGTACCTCGCGCGGACGGGCCACGTTGACGGTCATGGCACGGCCTTGCAGCGACGAGCCGTGCAGGCCGTCGATGGCGGCTTGCGCCTCGGCGTCGGTCGCCATTTCGACGAAGCCGAAGCCCTTGGAGCGGCCGGTGTCGCGGTCGGTCATGACCTTGGCCGACTGCACGGTGCCATAGGCGCCAAAGCTGCGCGCCAGGGCTTGGTCATCGGCGGAATACGGCAGGTTGCCGACGTAGAGTTTGTTGTTCATGGAGAACGTCCTTCAGAGAAAAAACGCGGGGCCGGTGCCGGTGGTGGCGCCACGCAGGGTCGCGCCGGATGATCGCGGGCCCGCTGAGGGTCGATCAACGCGTCCTGCGACGCGCCGGTGTGGGAGCGGCACCCGAGCGCGGCTCGAGGTGACGGAAGGTGATGCGCCCTTTGCTCAGGTCGTAGGGCGACAGCTCCAGCGACACGCGGTCGCCGGCCAGAATACGGATGTGGTGCTTGCGCATCTTGCCGCCCGAGTAGGCCACCAGACAGTGGCCGTTTTCCAGGGTGACGCGGTAGCGCGAGTCGGGCAACACTTCGTCCACGGTGCCGCGCATCTCGATGAGTTCTTCTTTGGCCATGGGGCCTCCTGTGGGCGTGTAGCACGCCCGGCGCCGAAACGCATCGGCTGATGGTGAAGCTCGCCGGGGTAAGATACGCTGAAACAGGGGGCCGAGGGCCGGGCGAACCGGATGGCCAGTGCGGTGTTGAGGGAACCGCCAACCGTGGACAACGACGCTCGCGAGGGAAAGCAACTCGCGACGTGCCACTAATGTAGCACGCTTTTGCACCCCGCGGCGCGCGGGGTGCAAAAAATATTCACCCCTGTCTCAAGCCCGCGTCAGCGGCACATAGACCTCGCCCCCGGCGGCGCGAAACGCCTGCGCCTGCTCCTGCATGCCGCTGGCCAGCGCCTGCCGCTCGTCGATGCCCTGCTGCGCCGCGTAGGCGCGCACCTCTTGCGTGATCTTCATGCTGCAAAACTTCGGGCCACACATGCTACAGAAGTGCGCCACTTTGGCGCTCTCCTTGGGCAGCGTCTCGTCGTGAAATTCGCGCGCCTTGTCCGGGTCGAGCCCCAGGTTGAACTGGTCTTCCCAGCGGAACTCGAAACGCGCCTTGGACAGCGCGTTGTCGCGGATTTGCGCCCCAGGGTGGCCCTTGGCCAGGTCGGCCGCGTGCGCCGCCAGCTTGTAGGTGACGATGCCCTCCTTGACGTCTTGCTTGTTGGGCAGACCCAGGTGCTCCTTCGGGGTGACGTAGCACAGCATGGCCGTGCCGTACCAGCCGATGGTGGCCGCGCCGATGGCGCTGGTAATGTGGTCGTAGCCGGGGGCGATGTCGGTGGTCAGCGGCCCCAGGGTATAGAACGGCGCTTCGTCGCACCACTGCAGCTGCAAGTCCATGTTCTCTTTGATGAGCTGCAAAGGAACGTGGCCGGGCCCTTCGATCATCACCTGCACGTCGTGCCGCCAGGCGATTTGCGTCAGCTCGCCCAGCGTCTTCAACTCCGCCAACTGCGCCTCGTCGTTGGCGTCGTAGATGGAGCCAGGGCGCAGGCCGTCACCCAGGCTGAAGGCCACGTCGTAGGCCTTCATGATCTCGCAGATTTCCTCGAAGTGGGTGTAGAGGAAGTTTTCCTGGTGGTGCGCCAAACACCATTTGGCCATGATGGAGCCGCCGCGGCTGACGATGCCGGTCAGGCGCTGCGCGGTCATGGGCACGTACGCCAGCCGCACCCCGGCGTGGATGGTGAAGTAGTCCACCCCCTGCTCGGCCTGCTCGATGAGCGTGTCACGGAAGATCTCCCACGTCAGCTCTTCCGCGCGTCCACCCACCTTTTCCAGCGCCTGATAAATCGGCACCGTACCGATCGGCACGGGGCTGTTGCGGATGATCCACTCGCGCGTCTCGTGGATGTTTTTGCCGGTGGACAGGTCCATCACCGTATCGGCCCCCCAGCGGATGGCCCACGTCATTTTGTCCACTTCCTCGGCGATGCTGGAGCCGAGCGCGGAATTGCCGATGTTGGCGTTGACCTTGACCAAGAAATTTCGGCCGATGATCATCGGCTCGCTCTCGGGGTGGTTGATGTTGGCCGGGATGATGGCGCGGCCGCGCGCAACTTCGTCACGCACAAATTCGGGCGTGATCTCGACCGGGATGCGGGCCCCGAACGCCTGCCCCGGATGCTGGCGCGCGAGCATGGCCGCCATTTTTTGCCCCGTGGGGCCAGCGGCACGCAACGACTCCAGGTATTCGGCACGGCGCTGGTTTTCGCGGATGGCGACGAACTCCATCTCGGGCGTGACGATGCCGCGGCGCGCGTAGTGCAGCTGGGTCACGTTGGCGCCGGGCCGCGCGCGCCGCGGTTGGCGCTGCAGGCCCGGAAAGCGCAGCGCCGCCAACGCCGGATCGGCCGCCCGCGCGCGTCCGTAGGCACTGCTCGGCGCAGGCAGCTCCTCGGTATCGCCGCGTTCCTCGATCCAGCGCTGCCGCAGCGCGGGCAGGCCGCGGCGGATGTCGATGCGGGCATCGGGGTCGGTGTAGGGCCCGGACGTATCGTAGACGAAGATGGGCGGATTGGGCTCGGCGCCGAACGCGGCTGGCGTGTCGCTTTGGCGGATTTCTCGCATGGGCACGCGGAGGTCGGGGCGAGAGCCGGTCACATAGATCTTGCGCGCGTTGGGGAACGGCTGCACGGCCGCTGGGTCCACGTGGGCGGCTTCAGCCTGAAAGGGTTCGACGGGGGCATTCATGATAGAGGCTCCTTCGGGGCGGGGTGGCGATACGGCTCCGAAGGCGGCCTCTCGAGAGGAGCGGTCCAAAGACCCTTTGGGCCTCCGACCAGCGCCCACCTCGTACAGGCGGCTGCGGCTCTTCTTTCGCCGGTATGAACCGGATCAAGTTCGCGGGTTCGGCCCATGGCCATCTCAGCCCACCGTTGGCGGACACCCCGGAGCACGACTCGATTGTAGAGGGCAAGCCCGCGTCCGCGGCCACAGGCGCCGCAAACCCACGCCGCACAGGGGTTGCGCCCCCGGGTCAGCCGGTGCCCACCGGGGTCGGGTCGTCGTTGCGCCGATCGTGGTACCGCAGCGTGAGCCGGCCTTTGCCGTCCCCCTTGGACGTGTACATCAAGCGATCGGCCGCGGCCAGTAGCGCCGGCAACGGATGTGCCCCTCGAAACAGCAGCGCACCGAGGCTGACCGAGACCGCCACGCCTGCGTCCGCAAGCGGAATGGGCTCGCCCAGTTTTTCCAGCAACGCCAGCCCGATGCGCCGCACCGTGGCTTCCGCTGGCCCCGGCTCGGGGCCCAGCTCGGTCAGCAATATCACAAATTCGTCACCCCCCAGTCGCCCCACGGGATCGACCGCTCGCACCATCGCGCGCAGCCGGGCCGCCACCTCGACCAACACGGCGTCGCCCGCCTCGTGCCCGCGAGTGTCGTTGATGGTTTTGAAATCATCCAGATCGACGAACAGCAACGCCGCCCAGCCCGGATCGCGCTGCTGCCGCAGCAGGACTTGCTCGATGCGGTCGAACAGCAAGCGCCGGTTGGGCAACGCCGTCAGAGGGTCATGGAACGCCAGGGCCTGCAACTCGGCCTCGCGCGCTTTGAGCTCGGTGATGTCGCGCACGAGCGCGATGAAACGCAGCGCGGCCCCTGCAGGCGCGGTCTTGCGCGCCATGGAACACTCGAACCAACGTTTCCCGCCCGGCAAAGTCATGGCGTATCGGTAGCCGTTGGCCTGCCCGGCGCGCGCTGCCTCGGCCATGGCGGCCTCGGTCAAGTCGGCCACCGCCGGGGGCAGCAGATCGCGCAGGTGCCGACCCACGATCTGTTCGGCAGGCACGTACAGCCATTCGGGGCGCGGGGCGTGTACGTGGCGGAAGATGCCGTCGGCGTCGATCTCGAACATCAGGTCCGGCAACGCCCGCAGGGTGGCGTCGAGCTCGGCTCGCGCCTCGTGCAAGGCCATCTCGGCACGCTTGCGTGCGGTGATGTCGACCGCTACGCCGGTGTAGCCCAGAAAGCGGCCATCCTCGCCCCGGCGCGGCACCCCGCTGATGCTGGTCCAAGACGGCTCGCCGCGGCGAGTGCGCCACTGCAGCTCCAGACCCCGGAACGGCTCGCGCCGCCACAGGGATCGCCAGAGCCGGCGCGTGCGGCCGTCGGGCTGCAGCCACACGTCACTCTCCCACGGTCGGCGGCCAACGAGCGACGCCAGCCACGACAATCGGCCGGGGTCACCCTGCAGGGGCTGGGCCTGAATGACGCGCAGGCTGGCGTCGGTCGCCCACACCCAGTCGGCCACCAGGGCCAGCAGGGACGACTCGTCCACCGCGCCTGCGGAAGGCGGCGCGGGGAGGGAGTCTGACTGTGAGCGGGGCATACGATTGCCACTGAGGCTTTTGCTCTAAAACTGCCAAAGATAACACCACGCGACGACGCGCGCCATCCCCCAAACAGGGGAGGCGCACGTCCGCTGGCAGCCTCGGGAGGGGCGGCGCGTCACGGCTGCAGGTCGTACCGGTCGGCGTGCATCACCTTGACCCACGCAGCCACGAAGTCGCGCACGAACTTCTCACGCCCATCGTCCTGGGCGTACACCTCGGCGTAGGCGCGCAAGATGGCGTTGGAGCCGAACACCAGATCGACGCGAGAGGCGGTAAAGCGCACGCGACCGCTGGCGCGCTCGACGATCTCGAAGCGACCATCCTGCAGCGGCCGCCAGGTGTAGGCCATGTCGGTCAGGTGCACAAAGAAGTCGTTGCTCAGCACCCCCACCCGGTCGGTGAACACACCGTCGGCCGAGCCCTCGAAATTAGCCCCCAGCACGCGCAGGCCGCCCAGCAACACCGTCATCTCCACCGCCGTCAGCCCCATCAGCTGGGCGCGGTCGATCAGCAAATCCTCGGGCGCCACGCCGATGCCGGGTTTGACATACTGGCGAAACCCATCGGCCACCGGTTCCAACCAGCGAAACGACGCTGCATCGGTCCACGCTTCGGTGGCGTCACCGCGCCCCGCGACGAACGGCACCTCGATGGGCACACCGGCTGCCTCGGCCGCCATCTGCACGCCCACGTTGCCGCCGAGCACGATGACGTCGGCCACGCTCGCACCATACTCACGGGCGATGGGCTCGAGCACGGCTAGCACTTTGTCCAGCCGCAGCGGCTCGTTGGCCGACCAGTGGCGCTGCGGTGCCAGGCGGATGCGCGCCCCGTTGGCACCGCCGCGAAAGTCGGACTGGCGGAAGGTGCGCGCGCTGTCCCACGCCGTGGCCACGAGCTCGCCCACACTCAAGCCGCTGGCGCGGATGCGCGCCTGGATTGCGCCAACGTCGATGTCACGGGGCCCCGGCGGTACCGGGTCTTGCCACAATAAATCCTCTTTGGGAGCACGCGGGCCTATGTAGCGCGCACGCGGTCCCATGTCGCGGTGGGTGAGCTTGAACCAGGCGCGCGCAAACGCCTCGGAAAATGCCGCGTGATCGCGCCAGAAGCGCTCGGCGATCGGGCGGTAGATGGGGTCCATCTTGAGCGCCATGTCGGCATCCGTCATGATGGGCAGGGTGCGGCGCGAGGGATCTTCGGGGTCGGGCGGCATGTGCTCGGGGCGGATACCGATCGGCTGCCATTGCCACGCGCCCGCAGGGCTCTTGGCCAACTCCCACTCATAGCCGAAGAGCAGCTCGAAGTAGCCGTTGTCCCAGCGCGTGGGGTGGGTGGTCCAGGCACCTTCGATGCCGCTGGTGACCGTATCGCGGCCGATGCCGCGGCTGGCGTGGTTCATCCAGCCCAGGCCTTGCTCTTCGATCGGCGCTGCCTCGGGCGCCGGCCCCAGGTTGGCCGCACTGCCGTTGCCGTGTGCTTTGCCCACCGTGTGGCCACCCGCGGTCAGGGCCACGGTCTCCTCGTCGTTCATGCCCATGCGGGCAAAGGTCTCGCGCACATGCAGCGCGGTCTTGAGCGGGTCGGGCTGGCCATTGACCCCCTCGGGGTTGACGTAGATGAGCCCCATTTGCACCGCCGCCAGCGGGTTTTCCAGCGTCTCGGGCCGCTCGACGTCGGCGTAGCGCTGCTCGCTGGGCTGCAGCCACTGGTGCTCCGGCCCCCAGTACACGTCTTTTTCCGGGTGCCAGATGTCCTCACGGCCGAAGGCAAAGCCGTAAGTCTTGAGCCCCATCGATTCGTAGGCCACGTTGCCGGCCAGGATCATCAGGTCGGCCCACGAGAGCTTGTTGCCGTATTTTTTCTTGATCGGCCACAGCAGCCGACGCGCCTTGTCCAGGTTGGCGTTGTCGGGCCAGGAGTTGAGTGGTGCGAAGCGCTGGTTGCCCGTGTTGGCCCCGCCGCGGCCGTCGGCGACCCGGTACGAGCCGGCCGCATGCCACGCCATGCGGATGAACAGCCCGCCGTAGTGGCCGTAGTCGGCCGGCCACCAGGGCTGGCTGTCGGTCATGAGCGCGCGCAGGTCGCGCTCGAGCGCTTCCACGTCCAGCGTGCGCACCGCGTCGCGGTAGCGAAAACCGGGCAGCGGGTTGGTTTTGGTGTCGTGCTGGTGCAGGATGTCGAGGTTGAGCGCATGGGGCCAGGGAGCGGTCGGCGCCTGGGCGGGATCCTGGCGGGTGACGGCGCCGTGGTGGAAGGGACAGCCCCCGCTGCGGGCAGGTTGGGAAGCGTTCATGTTCATCTCCAGTGAGCGATGTTTCATCGATGACGTCAATCGAAAAATATTTTTCAATTGACAGATCTACTGTAGCGCGACCTCCCCGGCCGTGGATTCACTTCTGTCTATGGCCGCCATAGCGGATGCACGAACGCTCGATCGGGTTATGATGACCGTGTATCCACCCGCGGCCCCGCCGCACGAGGAGCGACGCGATGCAATGGCTGGTCTTGGGTCTGATCCTGTTTCTGGGCATGCACTCGGTACGCATCGTCGCCGACGACTGGCGCAGCCAGATGATCGACCGCATCGGCTTGGGCGCCTGGAAAGCGTTGTACTCACTGGTGTCGCTGCTGGGATTGGTACTGATCGTCTGGGGCTACGGCCTGGCGCGGCACAACCCGGTCACGCTATGGGTGCCGCCGGTGGGCATGGCCCATGCCGCCTCGCTGTTGACGCTGCTGGCCTTCGTGTTGCTGGTGGCGGCGTATGTACCGGGCAACGCCATCAAGGCCCGGCTGCAGCACCCCATGGTACTGGGCGTCAAACTGTGGGCGTTCGCGCACCTGTTGGCCAACGGCACGCTGGCCGACGTGCTGCTGTTCGGCGGCTTCCTGGCCTGGGCCGTGCTCGACTACCGCTCGGCTCGCCGTCGCCCTGCAGGCCAGCCCGACGACGATGACGATGATGCCGCCGACGTGGCCGAGGTGCGGGGCGCGCGCAGCGCCCTCGCGCCCACGGTGGCCACCGTGGTGGTCGGTGTCGGCGCTTGGGCCGTGTTCGCCTTCTGGGCCCACGGCGCCCTGTTTGGCGTGCGGCCATTCGGTTGAGGCGCCCAGAGCGTGGATGGCCTGGCGCTGCGCCTCGGGTCATCGTTGGGACATAACACTCCACGCCAAACAGGTGTGCGGAACGCCCGCAAACGGCGCAAGACTCGCACAAGGCATTGACGATGACCAGTTTGATGACTATAGTCACCTACGTGGTCATCTGCAGGAGAAAGCGCCGTGCCGACCATTCAAGCTTCCGAATTCAAGGCCAAATGCCTCGCTCTGATGGATTCAGTGGCCACCACCGGCGAGATCTGGGTGGTGACCAAGAATGGCAAACCGGTGGCGGAATTGCGTCCCTATTCCGGGCAACGCATCAGCCACCCGTTTGGCCTACACCGCAACCTTGACATTCGTGGTGACGTACTGGCGCCACTGGAAAACGATCTCTGGAAAGCGCTGGCGTGATCATCGACACCCACACCCTGTTGTGGATGGATCGCGACGACCCCGCGCTCGGGGCGCGAGCGCGGCAGCGAATCCAGGCCGACTGGCTGGCTGGGCAGGTGGCGGTCAGCGCCATCAGTTTTTGGGAAGTGGCCATGCTGGCGGAACGCGGCCGCATCGTGCTGCCCATGCCGGTCGGGCTGTGGCGCGAGGACTGGTTGCGTGCTGGCCTGGTGGAAATCCCGGTCGATGGCCGCATCGCCTTGCTGTCGACCCAGCTCGAGAACCTGCATCGCGACCCCGCCGACCGCTTCATTATGGCCACCGCCATCGACCGCAACACGCCACTGGTGACCGCCGACCGGCTGATCCTGGATTGGGTCGGCACCCTCGAGCGCATTCCGGCCGACCAGTAGAGCGGCGCCATCATCGCACCCCCGGAGATCAATCAGCCGGATGGGCTGACTGTGCGGTATCGTAGCGCCCTACCATCGCGGCAGCACCGGCGGCGGCGATGGCCGCCAGCAGCCCCATGACGAACACCGCGGCCAGCCCGAAGCGGCTGCTCACCCAGCCGCCCAGCGCGCCCGCCACCACGCCCGAGGCGCCGTAGCCGATCAGGGCATACAGGGCCTGCCCGCGCGCGCGCAACCGTCCTGGAAAGTGTCGATGGATGAGCGCGACGCACACCGTGTGGTGCGCGGCGAAGGTGACGGCGTGCAGCCCCTGC
Organism: Tepidimonas sp. HKU78; assembly: GCF_049860815.1. Taxonomy (NCBI): domain Bacteria; kingdom Pseudomonadati; phylum Pseudomonadota; class Betaproteobacteria; order Burkholderiales; genus Tepidimonas; species Tepidimonas sp. HKU78. The sequence goes on along the minus strand of NZ_CP187547.1, from coordinate 1,675,885 downwards.
GCCAATGCCAGCACCGGCCACCACCCGGCACCCCAGGCCGTGGCCGCCATGCGCACGGCGGTCAGCACCGCGGCCAGCAGCAGCCACTGCGGCAGCGCCAGCCGCGGCAACCACCGCCCCTGGGTGAAGAACCAGGCCACTTCCACCACCACCGCCGTGGCCCACAGCGCGCCGATGGCGCCCTTGCCGTAACCCAACCGGTCCAAATAGAGCGAGAAAAAAATGTAGACGAGGACGTGCGCCAGCACGTGCCAGAACAGGGCCACGAAAAACCACGCCACCGCGGGCTGGCGCAGCACCGGGCCGACGCGCGCTGGCGCGGCGCTGGCGGCCAGGGGCGCCTGCCGCCACGGCGGGATGGCCCACACGGCCGCCACCACCAGCACCAGGGTTAGGTTGGCCCAGAGGGGAAAGCCACCCAGCCCATGCCGCTCGAACCACACGCCCGCGGCCAGCACGGTCAGCAAAAAGCCCAACGAGCCCCACAGGCGCACGCGCCCGTAGCGACCCGCGTCGAAGCGCCCCGCCGCGCCCATGGCGTGCGCGAGCACGGTCTCCGACAGCGGCATCATCGCGCTGGTGTGGGTAAACAGCAGCAACAGCACCAGCGGCAACCACCAGGGGGCGGGTTGCCACCACAGCCCCAGTGAGATCCCCAGCGCCACCCCGGCACACACGCGCAGCCAGCGCACCGGGTCGCCACTGCGGTCGCTGAGCCACCCCCACAGGTAGGGCGCGAACAGCCGGGTGGCCGACTGCAGCGCGGTCAACAAGCCGATGGCCCACAGTCCATAGCCCAGATGCTGCAACCACAGCGGCAGGTACGGGTTGAAAAACCCGATGTGAGCGAAATACCCCGCCGAGAGCGCCGCAAACGGCCACAGCGAGCGCGCGGGGGCAGCAGGCGCCGCCGCCTGTGCGCTCATGACCGCGTCGTCGGGTCGGTCGGCGCCTGCGCCGCCACGGGCCCGGGCACCACCCGCACGTCACCGCACTGCGCGCGGTGGCGCAGCGCGTGATCCATCAGCACCAGGGCGAGCAAAGCCTCGACGATGGGCACGGCCCGGATGCCCACGCACGGGTCGTGACGCCCTTTGGTGATGACCTCGGTGGGGGCGCCCGTGGTGTCGATGGAGGGACGCGGCACCAGGATGGAGCTGGTGGGCTTGATGGCCAGCGTCACCACGATGTCCTGCCCGGTGCTGATGCCCCCGAGCACACCACCCGCGTGGTTGGAGACGAACCCCTGCGGGGTGATGGCGTCGCCGTGCTCGCTGCCGCGCTGCGCCACGCAGGCAAAGCCGTCACCGATCTCCACCCCCTTGACGGCGTTGAGCCCCATCATGGCGTGCGCGATGTCGGCATCGAGCCGGTCGTAGATGGGCTCGCCCAACCCGACTGGCACCCCTTGCGCCACCACGCGCAGTCGGGCACCGACCGAATCACCAGCCTTGCGAATCTCACCCAGGTACGCCTCGAGCGCGCTCACGTCGGCCGTGGGCGCGAAAAACGGGTTGGCGTCGACATGCTCCCACCCTTCGAACGGCACGGCAACGCGGCCGATCTGCAACAAAGCACCGCGCACCACGGTGCCATAGTGCTCGCGCAGCCACTTGCGGGCCACGGCACCAGCCGCGACGGTGGGCGCCGTCAACCGCGCCGAGGAACGCCCACCGCCGCGCGGATCGCGAATGCCGTACTTGTACCAATAGGTGTAGTCGGCATGCCCGGGCCGAAAGGTCTGTGCGATGTCACCATAGTCCTGACTGCGCTGGTCGGTGTTGGCGATGAGCAGCGCGATCGGCGCACCCGTGGTGCGACCTTGGTAGACCCCGCTGAGGATCTGCACCTGATCGGCCTCGCGCCGCTGGGTGACGAACTTGCTGCTGCCCGGACGGCGCCGGTCCAGATCCGGCTGGATGTCGGCCTCCGACAGGGCCATCCCGGGCGGGCACCCATCGATGACACAGCCAATGGCCGGTCCGTGCGATTCGCCGAAGTTGGTGACGCGAAACAGGGTGCCCAGGGTGTTGCCGCTCATGCCCGCCATTATCCCGCAGCGCGTCGATCATGGCCGGCACCCAAGTCGGCCAACAGCAATGCGCCTTTGGTCATTTGTTGCAAGCCTCGGCGCAGCTCACTGATGGCGCGCAACCAGGCGTCCATCGCGTCCAGTGACAACGCGCCCTGGGCGCCGGCACGCAGCAGCGCATCTTTGAGCACGGCGTAGGCGTCTTCGGCCTCGGTCAGCGCCGCCTCCAGGGCGGCCGGATCGTCAGCCACGTCGCCCTGCAGCGGGGTCAGCAGGGCCTGTGCCCGCTGGCGAAACGCCGCCAGTTCCAGCCGCGGCACGCCGGGGGCCACGGCCGGCCACGGTGCCAGCGCTTCGGCCGCTTCTTCGGCCTGCTCGACGGCTTGGTCGGCATAGCGGGCCACGCGCAGCAGTTGCGGCAGTTGCGCCGCGCCATCGCGCCCCAGTTCGGTGCGCTGCAGCGCCGTCACGAATTCGCCCACGGCCCGCTGCAGCCGACGCGCGACCGTGCGCGCCGCTACCAGCCGCGCGCGCCGTTGCGCCTCGTCGGCGTCCGGCGCCACACCGGCCGTCGGCCCGGCCAACGCGGGCAGATCGCATACCGTGCGCAGGGCGCGCGCCGCCAACCCTTGCAGGCGGTGCAGCTCGCGTGCCAGGGCTTGCAGGGCCAGGGCCGGCACGGTCAGCACGTTCGGGTCCAGGTAGCGGGGCCGGGCCTCGTCCTCCTCGGCGGCGCGAAAGCGCCCCTGCAGCCAGCGCGTCAGGGTCGGGGCCAGTGGCCACATGAGTGCCACCCCCATGACGTTGAAAGTGGTGTGAAACATCGCCACCGTCAGGGCGGGCAGCGGCGGCAGCCCCAGTGCCGCCTTGGCCTGCAGCAGCCACTGCACCAGCCACGGCAGCAACAGCAGCGCCACCACGCCCGTCAGTACGTTGAAGACCACGTGCGCCGCCGCCGCACGCCGAGCGTTGGCCGTGGCCTGCAGCGCCGCCAACACTGCCGTCACCGTGGTGCCGATGTTGGCGCCAATGACCACGGCGGCGGCCCCCTGCGCGCTGATCAGCCCCCCCTGAGCGGCACTCAGCGCCACCGTCAGCGAGGCGCTCGAGCTTTGCATCAGCACGGTCAACACCAGCCCCACGAGCAGTTGCGCCAATACCGCGACCCAGCCCGTGCCTGCTGGCAACTCGATGCGCCGCGCGACGTCGTCGAAGCCGTCCTTGAGCACCTCGATGCCCAAGAACAGCAGGCCGAATCCCGCCAGTGCCGTGCCCAGCGCGCCGCGCCGCGCCGACGCGCCGCTGACGCGCAACCCCACCCCCAGCCCGATGAGCGGTAGCGCCAGCGCGTCGATCTTGACGCCAAACCCCAGCAGCGAGACGATCCACCCCGTCATGGTGGTGCCCACGTTGGCGCCGAACAGCACCCACAGCGCACCACCCAGGTTCAGCAACCCGGCGTTGACGAAGCCGATCGTGGCCACCGTCACCGCGCTGGAGGATTGCACCACCGCCGTCACCAGCACGCCGGCCGCCAAGGCGCGCCAACGCGTGGCGGTGGAGGCGGCCAGGATGCGCTCCAGCGACGGCCCCGCCGCCAAGCGCAGGCCCTCGGTCATGAGCTCCATGCCGAGCAAAAACAGGCCAATGCCGCCCAGCAAGGCGGCGGCCACGGCCCAGGCGCCGTCCGCCATGGGCGCTCAACTCACCCGGGCTGACCGCTGGTCTGCGAGGCGGACTCGGCCGCCGGAGCGTCGTCCTCGGGCCAGTCGCGGATGTAGGCCTTGAGCATCTTGTTCTCGAAGCTCTGCGACTCGACCACCGCCTTGGCCACGTCGTAGAAGCTGATCACGCCCATGAGCATGCGGTTGTCCATGACCGGCATGTAGCGTGTGTGGCGCTCCAGCATCATGGGGCGCACGTCGTCGAGCTCGGTCTCGGGCGTGCAGGTCATGGGGTGGTCGTCCATGATGCTGCGCACCGTGGTGGTGCCCACCGTGCCGCCATTGCGGGCAATGGCGGCGATCACCTCGCGAAAGGTCAGCATGCCCACCAGCTCGCCGTGCTCCATCACGGCCAGCGAGCCAATGTCGAACTGGGCCATGGTCTCCACCGCACGCGCCAGCGTCTCGTCGGGCGAGACGGTGTAGAGAGTGCCGCCTTTGACGCGCAAAATGTCACGGACTTTCATGGTGAGGGCTCCTGTTGTCACGGGGGTGCAGCGGGCGCGCTGCCGTGCAAGCTAATATAGACCACAACACGAGGAGACACCATGCCCGGTTACACCGATCCCGGCTTCGACACGCTGGCGCTGCACGCGGGCGCCGCGCCAGACCCGACCACGGGCGCACGCGCCGTGCCCATCCACCTGACCACGTCGTACGTCTTTGCCTCGGCCGACCATGCCGCGGCCCTGTTCAACCAGGAGCGAGCCGGGCACGTCTACAGCCGCATCAGCAACCCCACCACCGCGGTGCTGGAGCAGCGTGTGGCCGCGCTCGAAGGCGGCATCGCCGGCATCGCCACGGCCAGCGGTCAGGCGGCACTGCACCTGGCCATCGTCACGCTCATGGGGGCGGGCGGGCACATCGTCGCCTCCAGCGCCCTGTATGGCGGCAGCCACAACCTGCTGCACTACACCTTGCGCCGCTTCGGCATCGAGACCACCTTCGTGCCGCCGCGCGACCTGGATGCCTGGCGCGCCGCCGTGCGGCCCGAGACCCGGCTGTTCTTTGGCGAGACGGTGGGCAACCCGGGCCTGGACGTGCTGGACATCCCGGCGGTGGCCGACATCGCGCACGCCGCGGGCGTGCCGCTGTTGGTGGACTCGACCTTGACCACCCCGTGGTTGATCCAGCCATTGGCACTGGGTGCCGATTTGGTCTACCACTCCGCCACCAAATTTTTGAGCGGCCATGGCACCGTCATCGGTGGCGTGTTGATCGACGGCGGCCGCTTCGACTGGGAGCGCGCACACGCGCGCGACGGGCGCTATGCCGAGCTGACCGAACCCTACGACGGCTTTCACGGGATGGTGTTCAGCGAGGAGTCCACCGTGGGGGCGTTTGCGCTGCGCGCGCGCCGCGAGGGGCTGCGCGACTTCGGTGCCTGCATGAGCCCGCACACCGCGTGGCTGATCCTGCAGGGTATCGAGACCTTGCCGCTGCGCATGGCGCGACACGTGGACAACACGGCCAAGGTGGTGGAGTTCCTGGCCGCGCACCCGATGGTGGCGCGCGTGGGGCACCCCATGCTGCCCGATCACCCCAGCCACGCGCTGGCGCAGCGGCTGCTGCCGCGCGGCGCAGGTAGCGTGTTCAGCTTCGACCTGCGCGGCGGCCGCGCCCAGGGGCGGGCCTTCATCGAGGCGCTGCGCCTGTTCAGCCACCTGGCCAACGTGGGCGACTGCCGCAGCTTGGTCATCCATCCGGCCAGCACCACCCACTTCCGCATGGACGACGCGGCCTTGGCCGCGGCCGGCATCGGCCCGGGCACGATCCGGCTGTCCATCGGGCTGGAAGACCCCAACGACCTGATCGACGATCTCAAGCGCGCCCTCAAAGCCGCAGAAAAAACCACCTGATGCCCGGAGACCGCCCATGATGATCGACGTCCTCGGCGCGCCGCTGTACGCCTACACCGGCGGGCGCCCCCTGCAGGCCGACCGGCCCACGGTGGTGATGATCCACGGTGTGCTCAACGACCACAGCGTGTGGATTCTGCAAAGCCGCTACCTGGCGCACCACGGCTTCAACGTGCTGGCGATCGACCTGCCCGGCCACGGCCGCAGCGCGGGCAACGCACCCGCCAGCGTGGAGGAGGCGGCCCGCACCGTGCTCGCACTGCTCGATGCACTGGGCGTGGCGCAGGCGGCACTGGTGGGCCACAGCTGGGGCTCGCTGATCGCCTTGCAGGCCGCAGCCGACGCCCCGCAGCGCGTCACACACTTGGCGCTGGTGGGCACGGCCTACCCCATGCGCGTGTCCCCCGCCTTGCTGGAAGCGTCGCTGCACGACCCTCGGCGCGCCATCGACATGGTCAACGTCTTCAGCCACTCGACGCTGGCCCCGCCACCCTCGGCGCTCGGGCCCGGCACGTGGCTGTATGGAGCGTCTTGCGCGCTCATGCACGCCGTGCTGGCCAGCAACGCGCAGGTCAACGTCTTTCACCGCGGCTTCCTCGCGTGCGACCGCTACCAGGGCGGCGAGGCCGCGGCGCGCGCGCTGTGCTGCCCGGTGCAGTTCATCCTGGGCACGCGCGACCAAATGACCCCGCCCAAAGCCGCGCAACCACTCATCGACGCCGCACACGCCGCCGGCGTCCCGGTGGACGTGGTGCAGATCCCCGCCGGCCACGCCCTCATGACCGAGGCGCCAGACGGGGTGCTCGACGCACTGCGGCGGGGACTACAGGCGTGACAGCCATGGCATCGACAGCAGAACAGGCGGTCGTACCCGCCGACATCACACCACCGATGACGCCCGAGCGTGCGGCCAAAATCGGGAGCGATTTCGACCTGCGTCGGCTGCCGCCCGATTTTCTGGCCAACCCCTACCCGGTGTATGCGTGGTTGCGTCAGCACGATCCCGTGCGGGCCATGCCAGATGGCACGTGGTTTCTCACCCGACACGCCGATCTGGTGGCCGTCTACCGAGACGCTGCCACGTTCAGCTCCGACAAGCACATCGAATTTGCCCCCAAGTACGGCACCGAGTCCCCGCTGTACGAACACCACACTACCAGCCTGGTGTTCAACGATCCGCCGCTGCACACCCGGGTGCGCCAACTCATCATGGGGGCGCTGACCCGGCGCGCCATCGCCGATTTGGAGCCAGGACTGGTGACGCTGGTCGATGACTTACTCGACCGCATCGCCGACCGTGGCGGTGGCGACTTGATCGAGGACTACGCCGCCGCCATCCGCTCGACCCGCAGCGCGACGTGCTGACACGGCTCATCCAAGGCGAGCAGGATGGCGAACGGCTGACCGAAACCGAGCTGCTCCACAACGGTATCTTCCTGCTCAACGCGGGTCATGAAACGACCACCAACCTGATCGGCAATGCGCTGGTGTGCTTGCACGAGTGGCCGCAGCAGAAGGCCTGGCTACAGCAACGGTTGCGCGCTGCCCGCGACGATCCGCAGCAGTGCGACACTGTCCTCGACGCAGCCGTCGAGGAGTTCCTGCGCTTCGAGTCGTCCAACCAACTGGGCAACCGGCGTGCGTTGCGCGATACCGAGGTGGGCGGCGTTCGGCTGCCCGCCGGAGCCCTGGTCACACTTTGCATCGGAGCGGCGAATCGCGATCCTGCGGTCTTTGCCGACCCCGAACGCCTCGATCTCAGCCGGACCGAAAACCGACACTTGGCGTTCGGGTTTGGCGTGCACCAATGCGCGGGCCTGAACCTGGCGCGACTGGAGGGACGCATTGCCATCGGCCGCTTCTTGGCACGCTTTCCGCACTACACCTTGAGCGCGCCGCCGGTGCGCGGTGGACGCGCCCGCTTTCGCGGCTTTCTGCGCGCACCGTTTCGAGTTTGACAGGCACGGCGTTTGCTTTGATCCGGGTATCCGCGGGCCTGTCCCGCGCTGCTTTGGGGTACCCGGATGTTGTCGTCTCCGATCGATCTGCTGTGGGTGCTGCTCTGTGCCGGCTTGGTCTTCGTGATGCAGGCAGGCTTTCTCTGCTTGGAGTCGGGGCTGACGCGCAGCAAGAACTCGATCAACGTCGCGGCCAAGAACATGGCGGACTTTTCCGTGGCCGCGTTGCTATTCTGGCTGATTGGGTTCGGCCTCATGTTCGGCCCCAGCGCGGGCGGTTGGATCGGCGCAGGCTTGTTTGGGTTGTTCGACCAACTGCCCGACGAACCCCACTTGCTCGGCTTCGTGCTGTTTCAGGTCATGTTTTGCGCCACCGCGGCCACCATCGTCTCGGGTGCCGTGGCCGAGCGCATGCGCTTTGGCGCGTACTTGGCATTGTCGGCATGGGTGTCGCTCATCGTCTACCCGGTCTTTGGCCATTGGGCATGGGGCGGCGCATGGGCGCCGGGTGCACGCGGCTGGCTGGCCGAGATGGGCTTCGTGGACTTTGCCGGCTCCACCGTGGTGCACAGCGTGGGCGGCTGGGTGGCGCTGGTCGCGGTGTGGCGTATCGGCGCGCGCGCTGGGCGGTTCCCGGCCGACGGGCCGCCGCCGGTGATCCCGGCCGGCAGCCTGCCCATGGCGATGCTGGGGGCGCTGCTGCTGTTTTTTGGTTGGCTCGGGTTCAATGGCGGCAGCACCCTGGCGCTGGATGGCCGCGTCCCCGGGATTTTGTTGCACACCACGCTGGCCGCCGCGGCCGGCGCGCTGGCGGGCTTGGCCGCAGGACGGCTGCTGCACGGATATTTCGAGGTGATGTCCCTCATCAACGGCCTGATCGCCGGTCTGGTGGCCATCACAGCGGGCGCCCATGCGCTGTCGGCGCCCGCGGCCGTCTTCACCGGTGCCATTGGGGCATGGGTCATGGCCTGGGCCAACGAGTGGCTGTTGCGGCGACGCATCGACGACGCCGTGGGCGCCATCCCTGCGCATCTGGCCGCTGGCGTTTGGGGCACGCTGGCCGTGGGATTGCTGGGCGATCCCGCCTTGCTGGGCACTGGCTTGAGCCGAGCGGCCCAAATCGGGGTGCAAGCGCTGGGCGTGGTGGTGTGCGGAGTCTGGTGCGTACTGGCCACCCTCGCCTTTTTGTGGCTGGTGCGTGAGCGCGATCTGCGCGTCACCCCCGATGAGGAGCGCAAGGGGCTCAACGTCGCCGAGCATGGTGCGCGCACCGAGCTGATCGAGCTGTTGGAGGCGATGGAGCGTACCCGCCAAGGCGGCGACCTGAGCCAGCGTGTCCCCGAGGAAGATTTCACCGAGGTCGGGCAAATCGCGCGCGCCTACAACCGCGTCATGCAGGCCCTGCAGGCCGCCACCGCAAACACGGTGGCGCTGGTGCGCGAAATGCGCGACGGGCTGCTGACGTTTCGGCCCGACGGCACGCTGGTGAGCCTCAACCCTGGTGCGGAAAAGCTGCTCGGTGTTCCTGCCACCGCGGCGGTGGGTCAGCCGCTGGTGCATGTGCTGCGCGAAGCGGGCCACGCGCTGCCCATCGACAGCCAACGCCTGACCCATCCTGGTGCGTCGCTGGAGCTGCGCATGGCCCGACCTGGTGCGCGATTTGCTGCGCGGCGCGGCGCCAGCCACCCGGCGAGAACACGCCTTGCTGCTGCGGCGCGACGGTGAACAGACCCCCATCATCGACACCGCTGCACCGATCCGCAACCGCGATGGCTTTTTGATCGGTGCCGTGCTGGTGTTTCACGACGTCACGGTATCGTTGAATCTGGCGCGCGCGCTCAGTCACCAAGCGACGCACGACGCCTTGACGGGCGTGCCCAACCGGCGCGAGTTCGAGCGGCGCTTGCGCGAGCTCCTGGCTCGCCCCGACCCGGCATCCCACGTCTTATGCTATCTGGATCTCGACCAGTTCAAGATCGTCAACGACACGTGCGGCCACGTCGCCGGCGATGAGCTGCTGCGCCAAATCACGCAACTCATGCGTGGCCACCTGCGCGCGGCCGACACGTTGGCGCGCTTGGGTGGCGATGAGTTTGGCCTGATCCTACAAGGCTGCGACTTGGAGCCCGCAGTGGCGCTGGCACAGCGCATTCGCGAGGCCATCGCTGACTTTCGCTTCGCGTGGGGGGAGCGCTCGTTTGGAATCGGTGTGTCGATCGGCCTGGTCCCGGTGGCAGCCCACGAGCGCGACGCCGATACCCTGTTGGGAGCAGCGGATGCGGCTTGCTACGCCGCCAAAGAGGCCGGGCGCAACCGCATCCACGTCTATCAGCCCGACGACCGGCACCTGCTCGAGCAGCAGGGTCAAATGCAATGGGTGTCACGTCTGCAATCGGCGTTGGACGAAGATCGGTTGCGGCTATACGTGCAACCCATCGTGCCGCTGCACCCCACGCCGGGCGAGCGCCCCCACGCCGAGATCCTGGTGCGACTGGAGGAAGACGGCCAACTCATCCAACCCGGGGCGTTTTTGCCGGCGGCCGAGCCCCGATGGCCACCCCAAACTGCCCCACTTGTGGCCGGTCAAACTGCTCCAGGCAGGACGGTCGAATTATGAGGCTTCAGGGTTGATGGCGATGCGCGCGGCGGCCTCCTTGAGGCGGTAGCTCTTGCCCTCGAATTCCAGCATCGCGCAGCGGTGCATCAGGCGGTCCAGGATGGTGGTGGCCATGGTGGCGTCGCCCAGATACTTACCCCAGTCCTGCACCACCCGGTTGGAGGTCACCACGATCGACCTGCGCAACTTGTAGCGCTGGTGCACGATGGCCTGCAACACCTCGGCGGCGTGCTCGCTGATGCGCCGCGCCAGGAACAGGTCATCCAGGACCAGCAGGTCGGGCTGCACCCACTCCTTGAGCAGTGAGCCCCGCTCGGTGGCATTGCCCAGCGCGTAGCGGCCAAACTCGGTGTCCGCCTCCAGATAGCGCACATCGTGACCGGCCAGCGTGGCCTGGTAGGCCACCGCCTTGGCCAAGTGGCTCTTGCCCGTGCCGGGCTTGCCCACGATCAGTGCATTGGCGCCCTCTGCGATGAACTTGAGCGTGTGCAGCTCAAAGCAGGCCGATCTGGGCAGCTTGGGGTTGAAGCGCCAGTCAAAGTCGGCCAGCGTGACCTTCTCATCCAGCCCCGAGCGCTTGTAGCGGCGCTCCATCAGGCGCGTTCGGCGCCGGTCCAGCTCGTCTTGCAGCATGGCGGCGAAGGTCTCCAGGAACGGCTCCTGGCTGGCCTGGGCCTGCATCACGCGGGTCGACAGGGTCTCGGCAATGCCCGAGAGGCGCAATTCGCGCAGCGCGCGTTCGATCTCGGCCAGGTTCATGCCAGGCTCCCCGGTGCGGTGGTGGTGGCAGCGGTGGTACTGGATACGGTTGCCGTGGCCGTGGCTGCGGCGTGCGCGAAGAGATCACCGTACTCATCGACATCGCGGATGAGCCCGTGCTGCTGGGTCAGCTCTGGGGTGGTGAGCACCGCGCCGTTGTCACCGCTGGCATGGGCTTCAATGGCGGCGAGCGCCTGGGCAAAAAGACCCTCGCTCAAAGCCAGCACGCGCTTGTAGCTGTAGATGCCCTGCTCCAGGGCCTGGGCACAGGCGGCGTTGACGCAGTGGGCCGGGTAGCGCCGCACCAGAGCCACGATGCCCCAGAGCTTGCGCTGCCCGACCCGCCCCTCGATGGCAAAGAGCAGCTCACACAGACGGGCCGCATGTTCGCCGATCTCGCTGGCCTGGCGCAGGATGTAGCGGGTCTCGCGCGAGGGGTTGAACACCCGCTCGTCCTGGGGCAGCACGACAGAGCCAGGACGCTCGGCCTTGGGGTGGGTGCGCAGCAGATCGCCCGTGCTGGCCTGACGGATCTCGATGCGCTGGGCGTAGATGCGCACCAGCACCTTCGATCCGATGGCCGCCGGGCGCGCGGCGTAGCTGCTGTGCGCGACGCGCACGCAACTGTCATCGCACACCGTGCGCTCGACCTCGCTGAAATACTGCATGCCCAACAGCGGCAGCGCCTTGAGGTAGGCGCGTTCTTCCTCGAACATGGCCTGCACCTGGCGCCGCTCGGTGCCGTGGATGCGCTTGGCCGCCCAGTTCTTCTCCCAGTGCGCCAGGAACTCGTTGTGGGCCTCGATGGACTCGAAGCGCCGGCCCTTCAAGGCCGTGGCCTGGGTGTGGCCGATAGCGTGCTCGACCGTGCCCTTGCGGTTGGGGTCGCGTACCCGGGCTGGGTCGGCCACCACATGGTAGTGCGCCAGGGTGGCAGCGTAGACCTTGTTGAGTTCGGGTTCGTACAGGTCGGGCGTGATGACGCCTTCCTTGAGGTTGTCCAGCACCACGTACTGGGGGCAACCACCAAAGAAGCGAAAGGCCCGCTCGTGCAGCTCGGCCCAGATCTGGTGGCTGGACTTCCAGACCACGCAGCGAAAGCTTGCCCGCGAGTAGCGCAGCGTGGCCACGAACAGGCGGGGTTTGCGGTACCGATCAGAACCCGGCACCCGGGTGGGAGCGCCTTCGCCGTAGTCGACCTGCATCTCCTCGCCGGGCAGGAAGCTCAGGCGGTCGAACTGCTCGGGCTCCTTCTGGCGCAGTCGGGCCACGAAGCGTTTGACGGAGTTGTACTGGCCGGCAAAGCCGTGCTGGTCGACCAGGTCCTGGAAGATGGCCATGGCGTTGCGCTTGAGACGCAACTGCGCCTGGATGAACTCACGGTGGGGTTCGCACAGGGAGGAGGCCAGTGGCGCAGGGGCAACAGCAGGAGCCGGTGGCCGGGGTGGGGCAGTTTGACTGGCCACCGCCTCAGAGCCGGTGGCCACCCCGGGGCAGTTTGCCCGTTCGGCCGCAAAGCGTTGCCGGTAGGCGCGGATGGTGTGACGGGAGATACCTGTGACCCGCTCGATCTCTCGCTGGCTGGCGTTGGCCTCCAGCAGCGTCCATATGGTGGTTTGCAAGTGTGGCTTCAAGACGTTCACTCCGGTGGTCCCCTCGTTGGTGAGGGGGTGAAAGTAACGTCCTGCCTGTCGGCCAGCGGGCGACCAACATGCCAAGCTCAATGCATCAGGTCACCACTGGTCAGGTGGAGCAATTTGGGTGGCCATAAGTGGAGCACTTTGGGTGGCCGCCGGGGCGAGCGCTACGGCCTCATGCCCCGCATCGACCAGTGGGTGGTTCGCAATACCCTCGCGTGGCTGAGCGATCGCGTGCGCCGCGACGGCGATCTCGACCGGGTATTTGCCATCAATCTCTCTGGTGCATCGTTGTCGGACGAACAGTTCCGACAGCACCTGCAGGCCCAACTCGAAACGTTGCAATTACCACCGGGCTCACTGTGTTTCGAAATCACCGAGACCGCCGCCGTGGCCAATTTGTCCAAAGTGGTGCATTTCATCGGGGAGGTCAAGCGCTTGGGCTGTCTGTTCGCGCTGGACGACTTCGGCAGCGGGCTGTCCTCGTTCGCCTACCTGTCAGGTCCCGGACGATTACGTGGTTTGAAGATGAAAAGATCGGGGCGTTGAGGGTACCACTTTTTCAAGGCCTCCAGAGGTGTTATGTGTCCGATTGCCTTCTGGGGTAAATGATGGTTGTACAGCCAAACATAACGGGTCAAGGTAGTCTCGAGGTCCTCGGCGCTGTTGAAGTGATGGGTGGCAAGGACCTCGGCAATACGGCCGTTGAAGCGTTCGACCATGCCATTGGTCTGAGGGTGTCTGGGCTTGGTGAGGCGATGCTCGATGCCAAGGGCCTGGCAGAGCTGATCGAACTCGTGCTTCCCGGACGGTGCGCGCGCGCCTGAGGCGAAGAGGCGATCCGTGAACTCCTTGCCGTTGTCGGTGAGGATGTGCGTGATTCTGACCGGGCAGGTCTTGTGCAAGGCCTTCAGGAAGCTTCTGGCCGCGGCTGCGGTCTTGTTTGGCTTAATCTGGATGAAGACCCAACGGGTGGCGCGGTCAATGGCGACGAAGAGATAACGCCTCTGATGTTCGTCGGGCATCTGCGGCAGGTACTTGACGTCGATGTGCAGGTAGCCCGGCATGTAGGTCTTGAATGGCTTGGAAGCAGGCGCATCCTTGGCTTCACTGGGCAGTTGGGATAGGCCATGGCGCTTGAGCAGACGATACAGCCCAGAACGTGAGGCCCGGGGGTTGATGAACTCCCGTGTGACCACCAGCAGATCGTCAAGGGGTAGCTGGAGGGTCTTGCGCAGCTCCACCACCAAAAGCTCCTGCGCCGGGGTGAGCGTCGTCTGCAAACGATGCGCGGTATGCGGGCGATCTTCCACAAAGTCCCGACGCTTCCAGCGGCGGATGGTGTCTTCGGATACGCCCAACTCGGCTGCCAAGGCCGCAACCGACAAGGACGAGGACTGGATGTAGGCGCGGGTGGCGGGGGTTGTGGTGGCGTTTTTGTGTAGGCGAATAATCATGGTTGAGCGCTCCGGAGGTTGTCGATCAGCTCTCGCATCACTGCGCGACTAACGAAGAGTGCACGACGCGAAGGATCTATGCAATCGTCCGGAACCCTACACCTACCTGAAGAATCTGCCGGTTGACTTCCTGAAAATCGACGGCAGTTTCATCAAAGACATCGAATCCGACCCGATCGATCTTGCCATGGTGCAAGCCATCAACACCATCGGTCATGTCATGGGGCTGCGCACCATCGCCGAGTACGTTTCGTCCGAAGCGATCCTGGCACGCGTACGCGAGCTGGGTGTGGACTACGCCCAAGGCTACCAAGTCGGCATACCGCGACCGCTCGATGCGCTGGTGCCCGTGCGCCGCATGCCGCGCTAAAGCCCCGGCCGACGGCACGGGCCAGCGTCAATCGCGGCCGCCAGGCAGCACCTGGGCCACGGGTATGCGGTCGAGGGCGAGCGCGCGCCACAATGGCTGCGTCGAGGCGGTCTTGGGCAACCACAGCCGCTGCGCCAAGTCGCCCAGGTGGCGCTCGTGCAAATCGACCAACAGCACCCAGCGCCCCTCGTCGTCACTGAGTTGCCCCACCCACCCCAGGGCCTGCAACGCACTCAGCGGCTCGTCGAGCTGCAGCGCATCGACACGCAACCGGCGCGCCAGCTGCGGCACCGACAGCCCGGGGCGCGGCGCTGCACGCGCCGCATCGAGTGCGGCCAGCAGCTCTAGCGCGAGTTGAAACGGCCAGCCCGGCGTGTCGCCGCGCCGCGCCACGCCCGCCAGTAGGCTGGGCAGGTAGGCCACGATCACCGCCCCCAGCAGCACGATCAACCACAGCAAGTAGAGCCAGACGAGCAGGATCGGCAGCGTGGCAAACGCGCCGTACACCGCCGAATAGGTGGGCACCGTGCGCAGATACCACGCCAGCGCCTGCTGCGCCAGCTCGAACGCGATGGCAACGAACACCCCGCCCACCAGCGCATGCCGCAGGCGCACCGGCGCATTGGGCACATAGCGGTACAGGGCGGCCACCCCCAGCACCACGAGGGCAAACCCCCCGATGTCGAGCAGCCAGCGGACCCCCGCATGGACGCCTGGCAGCCAACCTTTCGATACCGACAGGGCGTACGAACTGGCGCTCAGCGCCGCGGCCAGGCACAATGGCCCCAGGGTCAGCAGTGCCCAGTACACCAGCACCCGCTGCGCCAGCGGCCGCAAGCGCCGCACGCGCCAGATATCGTTGAGCTGGCGGTCGATGGTGAGCACCAGCGCCAGCGCCGTGATCAGCAGCACCAGCGCGCCGCTCCAGCCGATCTTGGCCGCGTTGGCCGAAAACTGCCACAGTGCGTTGGAGACCTGGCGCGCGATGCTCTCCGGCACCAGGGCCTCGACCATCCAGCGCTGCAGGCGCTGCTCGACGCGCGCAAACGCCGGAAACGCCGAAAAGATCGCCAGCGCCACGGTCAGCAGCGGCACCAGCGAGATGGTGGTGGTAAACGTCAGGCTGCCTGCCGCCACCCCCAGCCGGTCGCGCGCCAGGCGCTCGCGCAGCATGGCCAGCGTGGTGCGCCATGGAAAGTCGCGCAGCGCCCGCCACAGTCGGGCGCCTTCGGCCCGCCAAGCCGCTCGCCAGGCGGCCTGACGACGGGCCCGGGAATGGGGCTGGGTCCGCGAATCGGTGGCGCTCATGCCGTTATCATGCCAGCCGATGGCTGCCCCGTCTGTTCCCCTTGCCCCGCCTGCGCCCAGCCCTGCGCAAACGGCGCTGCGGCTGGCCCGGCGCACCCGTGCGCTGGCCGTGTCGTGCCTGCTCGCGCTCATCGCCCTGGGCCTGGCGTGGGAACTGTGGCTCGCTCCGCTGCGCCCCGGCGGCTCGTGGTGGGCGCTCAAGGTGTTGCCACTGACATTGCCGTTACCGGGTCTGCTGCGGCACCGCATGTACACCTACCGCTGGCTGAGCCTGCTCGTGTGGCTGTATTTCACCGAAGGCATCGTGCGCGCGACGACCGAAAGCGGCCTGTCGGCCCTGCTGGCCTGGACCCAGGTGCTGCTGTGTCTGGGGCTGTTTGCCGCCTGCGCGCTGCACGTGCGCTGGCGGCTGCGAGCGGCGCGCCAAGCCGCCTCCGAAGCGGCAACCACGCCCTGATGGAGATTCTGGATCCTGGACGCGCCCCCATGCCCCGCACCGATCTGCTGACCGAGCTGCGCGCCGCCGTCGGTGCTGCCCATGTGCTGACCGCTGCCGACGGCGACGACCTGACCGCTTACGAGCAAGACTGGCGCCGCCGCCACCGTGGGCGCGCGCTGGCCGTGGTGCGCCCAGGCAGCCCGCAGGAGGTGGCCGCCGTGGTGCGCCTGTGCGCCGCGCACGGCACCCCTATCGTGCCACAGGGGGGCAACACCGGGCTGGTGCTGGGCGGCGTGCCCGACACCAGCGGCCGCCAGGTGGTGCTGAGCCTGCAACGGCTGCAGCGCGTGCGCGCGCTCGACCCCGACAACCTGACCCTGACCGTGGACGCTGGCTGCGTGCTGCAAGTGGCCCAGCAGGCCGCCGAGGCTGCGGGCCTGTGGCTGCCGCTGAGCCTGGCCTCCGAAGGGAGCTGCACCATCGGCGGTAATTTGGCCACCAATGCCGGTGGCACGCAGGTGCTGCGCTTTGGCAATGCGCGTGACCTGTGCCTGGGGCTGGAAGTCGTCACCGCCGACGGCCAGCTCTGGGACGGCCTGAGCGGCTTGCGCAAGGACAACACGGGCTACGACTTGCGCCACCTGTTCATCGGCAGCGAGGGCACGCTGGGCATCATCACTGGGGCGGTGCTCAAGCTGGTGCCACAGCCCGCCGCACGCCTGACCGCGTGGGCCGCCGTGTCGGGGCTGACCGACGCCCTGGCACTGCTGGCACTGGCGCAACGCCGGCTGGGCCCGACACTGACCGGCTTCGAGGCCATGAACGCGTTCGCGCTCAGCCTGGTGGACCGGCACTTCCCCGACCTGCGCGTGCCACTGTGGCGCGAACACCCATGGTGTGTGCTACTGGAGGTGAGCGACCACGATAGCGAAGTGCACGCCCGCGGGGCGCTGGAGGCCACGCTGGCCGCGGCCATCGAGCAGGGTGCAGCGCGCGACGCCATCGTCGCCGAAAGCCTGGCGCAGGCGCGCACCCTATGGCACATCCGCGAAAGCATCCCGCTTGCCCAAGCGCAGGAGGGGCTCAACCTCAAGCACGACATCAGCCTGCCGGTGTCGCGCATCCCTGCCTTCTGCGCGGAGGCAGAAGCCGCGCTGCACGGGACCGTGCCCGGTGCGCGCGTGGTCAATTTTGGCCACCTGGGCGACGGCAACCTGCACTTCAACGTGCAGGCGCCGCCGGATACGGATGCCGCCACGTTCCTGCAGGAACACGAAGCCCACGTCAATCAGCTGGTCTACCGCCTGGTGCAGCGCCACGGCGGCTCCATCAGCGCCGAGCACGGCATCGGCGGGCTCAAGGCGGCGCTGCTGCCTGCGTTCAAGGACCCCACGGCGCTCGCGATCATGCGCGCCATCAAGCGCGCGCTCGACCCTGCGGGCCTGCTCAACCCCGGGCGCGTGCTGCTGCCCGATAATGCAGCCCCATGAGCCAGCGCCCGATCCGCACGCAGTACGAAGACTTCATGCGCCACGTCTTCGAGCACGGCACGCCCAAGACCGACCGCACCGGGGTGGGCACGCGCAGCGTGTTCGGCTACCAAATGCGCTTCGACCTGTCGGAGGGCTTTCCGCTCGTCACGACCAAGAAGCTGCACGTCAAATCCATCATCTACGAGCTGCTGTGGTTTTTGCGCGGCGAACGCAATGTGCGTTGGCTGCAAGAGCGCGGCGTGACCATCTGGGACGAGTGGGCGCGCGCCGACGGCGACCTGGGCCCCATCTACGGCGTGCAATGGCGCTCGTGGCCCACGCCTGACGGCGGACACATCGACCAGATCAGCGAGGTGTTGCATACCCTGCGTACCAACCCCGACTCGCGACGCATCATCGTCAGCGCCTGGAACGTCGCCGACCTGCCCCAGATGGCGCTGGCGCCGTGCCATGCGTTGTTTCAGTTCTACGTGGCCGACGGCCGACTGTCGTGCCAGCTCTATCAGCGCAGCGCCGACGTCTTTCTGGGCGTGCCGTTCAACATCGCCAGCTATGCGCTGCTGACGCACATGGTGGCGCAGCAGTGCGACCTAGGCGTCGGCGACTTCATCTGGACCGGTGGCGATTGCCACATCTACCACAACCACGTGGAGCAGGTGCAGCTGCAACTGTCGCGCTCGCCCTACCCCTACCCAACGCTGCGCATCCGCCGCCGCCCGCCGACCCTGTTCGACTACGAATTCGACGACTTCGAATTCCTGGACTACCAGCACCACCCGGCCATCAAGGCGCCCGTGGCGGTGTGAGCCGCCCCTACCCGTGATGCTGTCGCGCGCCCAAGCCCTGGGACTGGTGGCCTTGACGCTGATGTGGGGCGTCAACTGGCCGGTCATGAAACTGTCGCTGCAGGAGCTCTCGCCCCTGTTCTTCCGCGCCGTGACGATGACCGGCGGCGCGCTGTGGCTGTTCGCGTTCTATCGCTGGCGCGGTGTGCGCCTGCCGCCCCGGCGCAGCGAGTGGCGCAGCATCGTCACGCTGGCACTGCCCAACATGCTGGGCTGGCACACGCTGGCCATCTTTGGCGTGGCCGCCCTGGCGTCCGGGCGGGCGGCCATCCTGGGCTTTACCATGCCGGTGTGGACGGTGCTGCTGGGGGCACTGTTCTTCGGCCAGCCGCTGACGCGGCGCACCTCCGTGGCGGCGGTGGCGGTGGTGCGGTAGGCCAGCAGCACGCCGTCTTCCCAGCGCGCGATCTCCCGGCCGCTCATGAAGATGGGCAGGCAGGCCAGCAGCGTGGCCACCCACCATCACCCACAGATCGAAGTTCAGGACAGCTTCGGAAATGGGCAGGCCACGGGGCGCCACCACGCCGGCCAGGCCCAGGCAGACAAGGATGTTGAAAATGTTGCTGCCCACCAGGTTGTCCACGACCAGATCGATGGTGCCGTTGGCGGCTGCGCCTACCGACACCGCCATCTCCGGCGCACTGGTGCCGAGGGCCACGATGGTCAAGCCTACCACCAGGGGCGAGATCCCCCAGGACAGTGACGACCGCGCGGCGCCGCGCGTGAGGCCCTCAGCCCCTGCCACCAGGACGACCACGCCAACGATGAGCAAAACGATGGACATAGCGTGGACCTCCTTCCCCGGATGCAATGTGGCGCCATCGTGCCATAGAGGCACACCTGGCCGCAGACCGACAGAACGAACCGTTTGTTTGTTATAATGAACTCACATCGATATCTATCAGGAAAACCTCGTGAGCACCGTCTCAGCCATCGGCAGGAATCTGCTGCGATTTAGGGAACAGCGAGGGCTCACGCTGGCGGGCTTGTCCGAGCGCAGCGGGGTGGCGAAATCGACCTTGTCGCAGCTGGAAAACGGCGAGGGCAACCCCACGATCGAGACCCTGTGGGCTGCGGCCAACGCCCTGGGAGTGCCCTTCGGCCAGCTGGTCAACGAGGAACTGAGCGACGGCGGCGAGCTGTTGGACAAGGGGGTGATTGTTCGATTAATCGAAAAATCGACCGACGACCCCGAGATCGAGGTCTATCTGATCGAACTGCGGCCAGGCTGCCGCAAGGACTCCGCCCCGCATCCGGAAGGGGTGAAGGAACGCATCACGGTGCTGTCCGGGGCCATGCTGGTGGGGCAGGCCGACCGGCCGCGCATGGTGAGGGCTGGCGACACTCACACCTTCGACGCCGATGTGCCGCATGTGTACGCGGCCACCGAGCAAGGCGGCCGGGCCATGGTGGTGATCGTGTATCCGCCCAAGACCTATTCGGCCAGTGCCTCCACGCTCTACCTAGAGTGGCCCCAGGCCCCGAGCGCCTGGGAGGGGGTGCGCAGCGTGATGGAGCGCGCCCTGCTGGAGGTGTCCAACGGCCTGGGCGCGCGCATCCTGCGACTGCGCGGCGAGCCGCTCAATAGGCGTGACGGCCTGCTCAAGCTGCGCCAGATGCAGCACGAGGCCACCGCCGGTCCCTGGCGCTGGCCGGTGCTGTCGCTGGTGGAAGACGACGCCCAGGGGCCGTATGTCGCCGTGGTGCCCATGCCCCTGACCGGAGCCTTTGCCCAACCCGACCAGGCACCGCCCGCCTGGACCAACGCCGACCTGCCGGCTGCCGCCATCCGCCTAGCCCGGCTGGCGGAATCGCCCTTCATCGAGCTGGGCGCGCCCGAAACGGCCGCAATCCAGGCTCATTTGGAGGGCCGCAGCTGGGTGCTCAACAGCCTGGCCGCTGAGGTGCTGCTGCAGCGGGGGCGCATGTGCATGCCGCGGCAGCTGCATCACGTGCGCCCGGCGCCCGCGGCGGCGCAGCGCGGCGGCCGGGACGGGCCGTTCTCCAGCCGCATCGACGTGGAGCAATACGATGCCTTCGAGCTGCTGCACCCCGCCTATGCCCGCCAAGTAGTGGCCGCCGCCCAGGATATCGCAAGCTTCGCCGGACCGCAGCCCGCCTTGCAGGCCATCGACGTGGGCGCAGGGCCGGGTCTGCCGTTGCTGATGCTGCACGAGCTGCATCCGGGTTGCCGTTTCCTGGCCGTCGAACCCGACGAGGCGGCGTTTGTGTGCCTGCAGCGCAATGCCCACGGGGTTGAGGGCATCGAGCTGCATCACGGCGGCTTCCTGGAGCTCGACCTGCCGAGCGGCGAGACACCGCTCATCACCTCTTTCGGCGCCTCGCACCACTTCAACACAGCCTTCATGCTGCAAAAGGCCATGCAGCTGCTGCAGCCCGGCGGGCTGCTGGTGGTGGCCGACGAGTTCCTGCCCGAATTCGCCAGCGTGGATGAACGCAACCTCGCCCTGGTGCGCCACCACAGCGCCTACCTGCTGGCCAGCATGGCCTGGGTGGGTGAGCCGCCGGCCTCCGAAGGGGGGCTGGACCTCAGGCTCTACCGCGACTTGCGCCGCTCCATCATCATGGCCATGGTCGCGGCCACCGAGGGCAAATCGACCCAGGCGGTGAGCCTGTGCCGTAACCTGTATGCGCGCCTGTGCGAGTCCGGTTTGCGCGAGCGCCCTGCACATGAGATCGGGGCCTTCGTGCGCTTCTACTGGCTGGAGCTGCAGGCCATGGTGGCCGGCTTCGACTACGAGGTCGAGCGCAAGACCTTCCCGCGCCGCTTTGCCGGGCTGGCCGCGCTGGCCGGGTTGGAGTTGCGCCGCCACCGCCGGGTGTTTGCCACCACCGGCAGCGACGACTGGGGCGGGGGCACCCATGTCTTCACCTTCAGCAAGCCGGAGGGCGCATGACGCGGCAGGTGCTGCGCGGCCTGGGCGACAGCCTGGCCATTGCAGCGGGCTACGTGCCCGTGGCTTTTTCTTTCGGGCTGGCCGCCGTTCAGATGGGTTTGGGGGCTCCATGGGCCGTGGCCATCTCAGCCATCGTTTTTGCAGGGGCCAGCCAGTTCGTGCTGGTGTCCCTGCTCGCCGCCGGCGGCGGGCCGCTGACGGTGGTGCCCACCATCTGGCTGCTCAATGCCCGCCATCTGCTCTACGGTCGGGTGGTGGCCGAACAGCTCGCGCAGGCGCGCCCGGCCCGCGTGCGCCCGGCCCTGGCCTTTGGCCTGACCGACGAAGTCTTCGCCTGCGCGGCCGCGCGTTTGCCCACCCTGGCCCCGGCCCAGCGCGCGGGCTGGCTGGCTGGCCTGCAGGCCGGGGCTTATGGCGCGTGGATCGCTGGCACCTGGCTGGGGGCCGAGACCGGCGCCCAGCTGGTGGACCGGATCCCCCTGCTGCAGGAGGCTTTGCAGTTCGTGCTGCCGGCGCTCTTCCTGTCGCTGCTGCTGCAGATGGGGGTGCACGGACGTGGCCGGGCGCTGTGGGGGGCGGCGGGTGTCACGCTGCTGGGCCTGGCCCTGGGCCCGGCCCATGTGGCCATCCCGGCCGGCATGCTGGCCGGTGCGGCCCTCCAGTTGCTGCAGGCACACGTGGACGAGGACGGCGACGATGAGTGAAGCCGGCTGGATACAGCTGCTGACCGTGCTGGCCTGTGGGCTGGGCACCTTCCTGCTGCGCTCCTTGCCCTTCTGGTGGGGGCTGCGTCAAAGTACCGAGCGTTCGAACCTTATCCGCCGCTGGTCCTCGGCCATCGGCCCGGCCGCCATCGCCGCCCTGCTGGTGGCCTCGCTCTTCCCTCTGCTGTGGCCGGCCGCCGGCCCCACCCGCGCCCTGCCCACGGCCGTTGCCCTGGCCGCCGTGATCCTCCTCCAGCGCCTGCGCGGGGGGCTGGCGGCCTCCACGCTGCTGGGCACGGGGGTGTATGCGTTGATGTTGTGGGTGATCGGGTGACGCGTTGTACCCAACCACCCCCTGATTTACTCATAACTATTTGATTTAGCTCTGGATTTCACGCTTTCTCGGCAAAAATATCTCCCACTTTCACATCCTCGTGTGCGCGATTTGCGGGAGTTTTCTGTGAAGTTTGCCCGCCCTGCCACAGACGATTTCTTCCGCTCGCGCATCGATCACATGATCGATCTGCGCCACCCGCTGGCGGTGCTGGCCTCTCGCATGCCCTGACAGCAAATCGGAGGATCGGTGGCGCATCTGTTGTCGCGCAAGGCGCGCTCGGGCATCGCCATGCCCGATCTCGATCTGTTTGGTGAACAGGTGCAGCGCCGCGAACGCTTGAGCCACGCGGGGCGCCCGCGCGTGCCGCTGCGCATCATGATCAGCCTCCTGTATCTCAAGCACGCCTTCAACGAGTCGGACGAAGGGGTGGTCGAGCGCTGGCGCAATGCTGGCGCGACTGTATCAGCAAGGGCAAGGCCCGAACACCCTACGAATTCGGCGTCAAGGCGGGCATTGCCAGCACGCTCAAGGGCAACCTGATCGTGGGTGCGCGGGCCTTCCATGGCCATCCGTATGACGGACACACCCTGCGCGAACAGCTCGAGCAGGCCACGATCCTGATGCAAGACTGTGCGGTCGAGCCCGCGACGGTGTTCGTCGATCGGGGCTACCGGGGGGTGGATGCGCTGCAACTCGGATGTGCGCATCGTGCACCGGGGTACGACCCAACGGATCAGCAAGCAGGAGAGTAAGCTGCTCCGGCCACGAAAACATCGAGCCCATCCCCTCTTTTGCGCCTGTTGCAGCCGGCCGAGGCGGGGGCGATATCGCTCAGGCCAGGCTTGATGCGCTCGCAACCGGGGCTCGGGTGAAGATTTCAGGAACGACTATGTAAATGGTCGGCGACGGTGTGCATGGCGGACTTCATGTTCGAAGTGCGGCGGCGCGGGTCTTCGAGCGCCCGGCGCACTTCGCGGTCGTCGATGTCGATGCGGATCATGTGCTATCCTTTTGATGGCCCGAGCATGGGGCGTCCGGTTCATACCCGGAAGTCGTCAAGGACGTGGAGCTCCCGGGGCGGGCCACTTTCTCATGCTCTTGAGCACGATCATCTTGCGCCCGGTGCGCACTTCCCACACCATCACGTAGCGGATACCGGACTGTGGGTCCGTGTATTCAAGCACGATGGCCGGGCGGCCAATATCCGTCGTCCCATCGAGACGCCACTGTCCGTCTCGCAGCGCGATGGCCGCGAGGCGGAAGTCATCGGCGGTCACGGCTAACTGGCCAAGACGCGCCTCTGTCGCCGGATCGCCATGACGCCGAAAAGCGTGACGGACATCATCGGCGGCGAGCGCCCAGTCATAAAGACCCTCGACGCCAGCCCGTCTCATCTCATCGCTCGTGAGCAATCCTAGCGTCTGATACGGCTCGACGTGCGCGCGCGCTTCAAGATCTACCTGGCCGATGCGGCCATTGCGCCGGCCGTGATGCTCGAGGGCAAGGCCATCCTGGAGGACGCCGCGGCGCTGGGCGTAGCCACCGAGACGGCCGTGTTCAAGCACCTGTTGCCCGCTACTGCGCGCAGACCGTGCGCTTCTCTTACTGGCGTGGCAAAAAAGACTGGGAAGTGGATCTCGTCGCCAAAGTGGGTGGCGAGCTGTTTCCCTTCGAAGTAAAGTATCGCGCCCAGTACACTGGCGTACGAGAACTCAACGGTCTGATCGAGCTGTGCCAAGCCAAGCGCATCGCGCGGGGCCACTGACCTTCCGGAGGGCCCATAACGATGAAACTCAGAGTCTGTGAACGCCAGCGCCCGGTGGGCTTGCCACTTGGGCGCCACAAACTCACTGTCATGACGCGCGTGGCCGACGACAGGTCGCGAGCCGCAAGGAGGGTCTTTTGTCAGCCATCCACGATCTGATTGCCCAGGTCACCGACCCACGTCTGCGCGAGCGGCTGGCCGCAGAGTGGGCCAGCGCCTCGAAGGAAAAGAAATTCGGCCTCGTGTTCGAGGACCACCTGCCCGAACTGTTGCCGCTGCCCAAGACCAGGCCGCGCCGCGGTGACTTGGTGTGCCGGCGCGCAGGCTCGCTGAAGGACGTTTGGCGGGTCTTGCAGGTGCGCGATGGCGTCGCGACCTGCATCCGCCCAGGGAGCGAACAGCATCCAACGGAGGCGAACCGGACGGCCACTGAGACGGTCGATATGGCCGTCGATGAACTGCTCGTGGTGCGCGAATTCGGCGAGCCGATCTTCCCCTCACTGGTGCCGATGGACGCGGTGCAAAACGGCGACCCTGCCGGGCCCTGGCACACCCTGATCGAAGCCGACAACTACCACGCCTTGCAGTTGCTGGACTACCTCTATGCCGGCCAGGTGGATTGCATCTACATCGACCCGCCGTACAACACCGGCGCGCGGGACTGGAAGTACAACAACGATTACGTGGACGCCAACGACCAGTGGCGGCACAGCAAGTGGCTGGCCTTCATGGAAAAGCGGCTGAAGCTAGCCAAGCGGCTGCTGAAAGCCGACACCGGGGTGCTGATCGTCACCATCGATGAGCATGAAGTTCACCACCTGGGAATGTTGCTGGAGCGGCTGTTTCCCGACTGGGCGCGGCAAACCGTGACCGTCGTCATCAACGCTAAAGGCGTGGCGCAGGGCCGCTTTGCGCGCGCCGAGGAATATGCGCTCTACTGCTTTGCCCCCGGCGCGGGCACCGTGCCCCACCACGACGACCTGCTCAACCCGTTGCGTGACGGCAAGCAATTCACCACACCGCGCTGGGAGCGGTTATTGCGGGGCGGCACCAACTCCCGGCGCGAGGATCGGCCCGGGCTGTTCTACCCCATCTTCGTCGAGCCTGAGACGCGCCGCATCACCGGCGTGGGCGAGCCACTGCCGCTGCCGCAGGTGCCGGACCTCACGGTGCACGCGCCGCGCAGTGTGGCATGGCCCATCCGCACGGATGGGAGTTGGGGCAATTGGCGGGTCGGACCGAACAGTCTGCGCGCTCTGATCGATCAGGGCTTCGTCAAGCTGGGCGGTTATGACGAACAGCGTGGCACGTGGACGGTGCTTTACCTGGGCGAGAAAGCACGCCGACAGATCGAGGAAGGTGCCATCGAAATCGTGGGCCGTGACGCCACAACCGGTGCGGTCGAAGTCCGCTACACCGAACGCGAACAGCGCTTTCCCAAAACCGTCTGGCATCGCCCGCTGCACGACTCCGGCATCTACGGCTCTGCCTTGCTGAAGAGCATCTTGGGCGAGGGCGGTCGGTTCTCTTTTCCCAAGTCGCTCTACAGCACGCGCGATGCCGTTGCCGCCGTGGTGCGCGACCGGCCGCAGGCGCTCATTCTCGACTTCTTCGCCGGCAGCGGCACCACGCTGCATGCCGTCAACCTGCTCAACGCCGCCGACGGCGGACAGCGCCGCTGCATTCTGGTCACCAACAACGAGGTGTCCGCCGAGGAGGCCGAGGCCATGCGCGCGCGCGGCCTGCAACCGGGCGACGACGAGTGGGAGGCGCAGGGCATCTGCCGCTCGGTGACCTGGCCGCGCAGCAAGTACACCATCCTCGGCCGGCGCGACGACGGCTCCCTCCTGGACGGGGAATACTTCACCGGCAAGACGGTGGAGCGCGACAAGGCCCGCCGCTTCCGGCACCTCGGCTTCCTCGACCCGGCCACGCTGACCACGGCCGCCAAGAAGCAGATCGTGGCGCTGATCGATGGCCTGCCGCAGACGCTGGTGACGGAGCCTTGCCCCTACATCGTGTCCGAGGATTACGCGGTCAGCGTGCTGTTCGACCCAGCCGCCGCCGACGATTGGCTGGACGCCCTGGACGGGCAGGCGCACATCAGCGACTTCGTCATCGTGGTGCCGACCAGGCGTCAGTTCGACCACCTGAAGGCGCAGGTCAACGAACTGCTCGGGCCGCTGAAGGTGACCGAGGAAGAAAAGCGCCCGATGCGCGCGGGCTTCGCGGCCAATCTCGCCTACTTCAAGCTGGACTTTCTGGACCCCGAGCGCGTGTCGCTGCGCCGCGCGTTCCGCGAGATCCTGCCCTTGCTGTGGCTCAAGGCCGGTGCCGTGGGGCCGAGGCCGGAACTGGCGCGCAACGAACCGGAGCCCGTACTGTTCGCCCCCGAGGGCAGCAACTTCGTCGTACTGCTCGACGAGACGCGGATGGGACGGCTGCTCCAGGCCATCGGCGGCCGCACCGGCCTGTCGCATGTGTTCATCGTCACCGACGCGGACGAGTCGTTCAAGACGATGGCGCAAGAGGTTCGCGACGCCGCCGGGAGGGGCAACCCCGGCTTGCAGGTGGTGCAGTTGTACCGGGATTACCTGCTCAACTTTATGATCAACCAAGGAGGTGCGAAATGACGGCGACCGCGAACGAACAACCCAGCGCCAAAGACGTGCTGCGCGCCGTGATCGAGGCGCAGCCCGAGGATGCCAGCTTTGAGGAAATCCTGCGCGAGCTGGCGTTCGAGCGCATGCTCGAACGCGGCCTGGCCGACGCCCGCGCGGGACGCAGCGTGAGCCATGACGAGGCGCTGCGGAGAATCCGTGCATGGCAGAGCTGAGGTGGACGGCCGAGGCACTGGCCTGGCTGGAGGACATTGACCGTTACATCGCCGCGGACAACCCGCCCGCGGCTGCCAAGGTCGTTGACGGCATCGTGGCCAAGGCGGAACTGGCCGCCGAGTTCCCCGACATCGGTACCCGGCTGCGCGTCGTGCCCGAGGGCGAGGTGCGCATGTTGCTGTACGGTCACTACCGTATTGCGTATCTGCGTCGAGGCGATGCAGCCATCGTCGAAATCCTCGGCGTCTTCCATGGCGCGCTCGACATCAACCGGTATCTGCCATGAAGGTCACGCTGTTCGACTTCCAGAAGGATGCGCTGCACCAGCTGCGCGACAAGCTCACGGCCGCGCGCCGCTTCGCCAGCACCGACAACCCGCAGGCCATTGCCTTTTCCGCACCCACCGGCAGCGGCAAGACCATCATCATGACGGCGCTGTTCGAGGCCATCCTGGATCAGCCCGACGATGAGCTCGCGTGGCCGCTGGACTGGACTCCGCAGCGGGATGCCGTGATCCTGTGGGTGTCCGACATGCCGGAGCTCAACGAGCAGACGAAGCTGAAGATCGAGAGCAAGTCCGACAAGGTCTACCGCGTCCATCAGCTCATCACGATCGATGCGCACTTCGATGCGCCGCAGTTGCAGGGCGGCTGCGTGTACTTCATCAACACGCAAAAGCTGGCCGTCAATCAACCGCTGACCAATCGGGGTGACGGACGCCAGCACCTCATCTGGGAAACGCTGACCAACACCGCCCGCGCGATACCGGACCGCTTCTATGTGGTGATCGACGAAGCCCACCGGGGCATGGCGTCCGGCCGGGGCGCCAAAGAGGCGCAGACCTTGATGCAGCGCTTTCTCCTGGGGCACCCGGAAGTGGGCCTCGTGAAGATGCCGCTGGTCATCGGTGTGTCCGCCACACCCAAGCGCTTTTTGGACCTGCTGGAACATGCACCGCACACGGTGCACAAGGTCGCCATCTCGGCAGAGGAGGTGCGCGAGTCGGGGCTGCTGAAGGACCGCATCTTGATCCACCACCCCGAGTCGCCGACGACGGCCGAGATGGGCCTGCTGCAGGAAGCCGCGCGCCGCTGGCACCAAATGACGCAGGCGTGGCAGCGCTACTGCCAGGAAGAGCAGGCACCGACGGTCTGGCCCATTCTGGTGGTGCAGGTGGAAAATGGCACCGATCACCAGCTCACCCGCACCGACCTCACGGCCGCGCTGGATGTCATCGAGCGCGTCATCGGACGCCGGTTGAACGAGGGCGAAGTGGCCCACGCCATGCACGATGCCGGTGATTTGGACGTGGGGGGTCGCCGGGTGCGGCGGGTCGAGGCATCCCGCATCGATGCGGACAAGGAGATCGGCGTGGTGTTCTTCAAGACGGGCCTGTCCACAGGCTGGGACTGTCCGCGTGCCGAGGTGATGATGTCTTTCCGTCGCGCGGAAGATCACACCTACATTGCCCAGTTGCTCGGCCGCATGGTGCGCACGCCGCTGGCGCGCCGCATCGAAAAAGATGCCGCGCTCAACGATGTGCATCTGTTCCTGCCCTACTTCGACACGCAGGCGGTGCAAAACGTGGTGGCCGCACTGCACAACCAGGAGGACGTGCCGCCGGCCGAGACGGGCTCCAGTCGCGAGCTGGTGGTGCTCCAGCGCCGGGCGGGCACCGAGGCCCTGTTCGCCGCCTTGGACGGCCTGGTGACTTACCGCGTGGGCGCCGTGCGGGCGCAAAGCCCGCTGCGACGCTACATGGCCATGGCGCGCAGCTTGACGCTCGACGGGATCGACGACGAGGCCTGGGGCCAGGCCAAGGCGCAGATCGTGGCGTGGATGACCGAGTGCGTGGCCACTTTGAAGGCCACCGGGGAATTCGATTCGGCGGCGCGCGCCATCACGCAGGTGGGCCTGCGAACCCTGGCCGTGCATAACGGAACCGGCGTGAGTGAGCCGCAAGCGGACTATCGCATCGAGGCATCCAGCGTTGACATCGACCGCCTGTTTGAGGAGGCAGGCCGCGTATTCAGCCACGGCTTGCAAATGGAGTACTGGCGCGCCCACGCCGAGCGCGACGCGGTAGACGTGAAGGTGGAAGCCATCGTGCTGGCGCGCCATCCCACGCAGATGGGCGAACTGGAAAAGCGCGCCGAGCAGGCCTTCCACGCCTTGTACGACCAGCACAAGAAGGCGATCTACCAGCTCAAGGAGCATCGCCGTGCCAACTACGAGAAGTTGCGGCTCGCCACGGCCGAACCGGCCGAGGTGCCGTGGCACCTGCCCCAGGCGATCGACTTCCGGCGACAACCCACGGATACGCTGTGGGAGCGCCATCTGTACGTGGAGGGCAACGGCCAGTTCCGGGCCCAGCTGGGTACATGGGAAGCCGAGGTCCTGAAGGAAGAACTCGCCAACCCGGCAGTGGTGGGCTGGTTGCGCAACCTGGACCGCAAACCCTGGTCGCTGGAGGTGCCCTACATGTCAGGGGGGGAGGTCAGGCCGATGTTCCCCGATCTCGTCATCGTTCGGCAGGTGGAAGGCGGGTATGCGATCGACATCCTGGAGCCCCATCGGCCGGACCTGGACGACAACTTCGAGAAGGCGGTCGGGCTGGCGAAGTTCGCCGAACGACATGGAGCACTCTTTGGGCGCATTCAGCTGATTCGCCAGCAGTCCACCGCCGGCGGTGAGCGCTACATGCGGTTGGAGATCAATCACACCCCCACCATCAAACGGCTGCTGCTGATCACCAGCAATCCGCAGCTCGACGCGGTATTTGCGGAACTTGGCAAGTGAGCAGATAGGGCCTTTGTGAAAGAGATGACTTGACATCCTCCCCGGCCTGAAGTCCGGAGATTCCTTCGGCGCTCAGGCGCGGCCTACCCTGAACGGTGGTGCTTGCCGCGCACTTAGTCGAACGCACGGTAAAGGTGAGCGGTGCATGTCAAGATAGTTGTCGCCTGAATCATGCTGCTAAGGAACCGCTGAATAAACCCCGCCCGTCCGTCTCGAGCGCTGCTGCGCTGGCGGACTGGCCAAAGATGGTGCCGCAGCCCGCACTCAGCGACCCTCGCGGGCCAGATCGGTACCCACGAACCGGCGGATGGCCTAACTGTCGTACAGCGCGTCCTCGAGGCCTTCGTCCGACAGCCCAAAGCCCTTTTGCACGACGTACGCCCTGAGCTCGCGTCGGGTGAGCTTCTTCTTGGAGACGACCTCGAGTTCGGCAAAGCTCGTCTGGATGGGCATGGGGCTGGTCTGTGGGCTGGGTTAGGCAGGGTGTGTCGATATGATGGTGCCAGGTCGTGGGAAGGTTGGGGATTGAATCAGTTGATCCCTAGCCAACGACACGACCGCCGGCTTCACGCCCGCGGCAGCGTCACGCCCCGCTGCCCCTGGTACTTGCCGCCGCGGTCGCGGTACGAGACGTCGCAGACCTCGTCGCTCTCGAAAAACAGCACCTGCGCGCAGCCCTCGCCGGCGTAAATCTTGGCTGGCAGCGGGGTGGTGTTGGAAAACTCCAGCGTCACATAGCCTTCCCACTCGGGCTCGAAAGGCGTGACGTTGACGATGATGCCGCAGCGGGCGTAGGTGCTCTTGCCCAGGCAGATGGTCAGTACGTTGCGCGGGATGCGGAAGTACTCCACCGTGCGCGCGAGCGCAAAGCTGTTGGGCGGGATGATGCAGTGGTCCCCGTGAAAATCGACGAAGCTCTTCTCGTCGAAGTTCTTGGGGTCGACCACCGTGCTGTGGATGTTGGTAAAGACTTTGAATTCCGGCGCGCAGCGGATGTCATAGCCGTAGCTGCTGGTACCGTAGCTGATGACGCGCCGTCCGTCGACCTCGCGAATTTGGCCCGGCTCGAACGGCTCGATCATGCCGTATTCCTCCGCCATGCGGCGGATCCATTTGTCGCTTTTGATGGTCATGGTGGCGTGGCGCAACAGTCGTTCACTGCATTTTACGTAGGCGACGCGCGCCAGTCAGGCCGCTGCGGCGGCAAACGCGGCATGGAGCCGCTGCAGGTAGCGCGCGCGGGTCGGCTCGTCGATGAACGCGGCCTCGAACCCGTTGGCCAACAAGCGCCACGCCTGACGCGCGCTCAGGCCCAGCGCGGCCACGGTCTGCACCAGGTTGTCGCCCACGTAGCCGCCAAAGTAGGCCGGGTCGTCCGAATGCACCGACACGCACAAACCGGCATCCAGCAGCCGACCCAAGGGGTGCCGTGTCAAATCGGGATAGACGCACAGCTTGACATTGGACAGCGGGCACACCGTCAGCGGCACGCGCTCGCGCGCCAGCCGCTGCATCAGGGCGGGGTCGTGCAGCGCCTGCACGCCGTGGTCGATGCGCTGCACCTGCAACAGGTCGAGCGCTTGCCAAATATCGTCTGGCGGCCCCTCTTCACCTGCGTGGGCCACGACGTGCAGCCCCAGTGCGCGGGCACGCTCGAAGACGCGCACGAACTGGCGCGGAGGGTGATCGCGCTCGCTGGAGTCGAGCCCCAGGCCGATGAAGTGTTCGCGGTACGGCAGCGCGGCTTCCAGCATCGTCAACCCCTCGTCTTCGCTGAGGTGACGCAGCACGCACAAAATCCACTGCACCGACAGCCCGAGTTCGGTCTGCGCGCGGCGCTGCGCCGCGACCAATCCCTCGAACAGCACGGCCATCGGGATGCCGCGTGCCGTGTGCGTCTGCGGATCGACGAAACATTCGGCATGGACCACGCCGTCGGCGGCCGCGCGCTGGAAGTAGGCCCACGCCAGGTCGTAAAAATCCTGCGCCGTGCGCAACACCCCAGCGCCGGCGTAGTACAGGTCCAGAAAACTCTGCAAGTCGGTAAACGCGTACGCCGCGCGTACGTCCTGCACGCTCGCGTACGGCAGCGTCACGCCGTTGCGCTGCGCCAGCGCGAACATCAGCTCCGGCTCCAGCGTACCTTCGATGTGCAAGTGCAGTTCGGCCTTGGGCGCCGAGCGCAGCAGCGCGGGCAGACGCTGCGCCGGAATGCGGTCGAACGCGATGTCGGGTTCGGCAAGGGCGGCTGAATCCATGGTCGGCTCCGTCAACAAACACCATACGCGATACCGGTGTCACGCAGATACCGCCGATAGGCCGCGCTCAAGCGATCGGCGGCACACATGGCTTCGCCGCCCGCATACAGCGGCAGGCGCTTGGGCGTTTGCGACTCGAGAATCGGTTGGTCCTGGGCGAAGATCATCGCCTGGAAAGTGCGCAGGGACTCGTCTGGGGTGTCGAAATCGGTGGTGTGTTGCACGAACCAGACGCGGCAAGATTCCTCCTGCATCGGGCAGACCCAGAGCACGTAGGCATCGGCGGGTCCGTCACCGTCGGGGCGCTTCTGCAACATCGCCGCAAAAGGGCTGAGCACCTCGTAGCGGTAGCGCACCCAGGTCCCCTGCTGCGCACCCGCGCTCGCCCGCGGTTGCCAGGCCGGGTAGTCGGCGACGAATGGCCGCCCGTCGGGCGTGTGCGAAACCGCGCAAGGGGGAACGTCGGCATGCGCGGGCTCGCCAAGCCAGCCGTCGTGCACGAAGGCAAAGTGCGCCGTGTCCAGAAAGTTCTCCACCACGCGTGGAGCGCTCGTGGCCACGTCGAACGGGCCGTGCGCGACGCAGCGCGGCGGCAGGTCTGGCAGCGCCGGCACCGCCACGCTGGGCTGACCCAGACAGACCCAGACCATGCCGTGGGCCTCACAGGCGGCATACGCGTGCGCCGCTTGGGCTGGTGCCGGGATAAACGCCGGCAAGGCGGGAATGGCGCGACATCGGCCCGCCCCGTCGAAGCGCCAACCGTGGTAGGGACACTGCAGCTGGCCCTGCACCACGGCACCCAGCGACAGCCGCGCGCCGCGGTGGGGGCAGCGGTCGGCCAAGACCTGCACCGCGCCCGCCTCATGGCGCCACAGCACCAATGGCTCGCCCAGCAGCCAGCACGACAGCGGCGTGGGGCCCACGGCGCTGGCCAGCGCCACCGGCCACCAATGGTCGCGCTCGACCATCACTTACCCGACGGCACCTTGCCCTCGACCCCCTTGACGAAGAAGTTGACCTGGTCTTTCCAGGCCTGATCGGCCTTGACGTCCTTGGCCAGCACTTCCTTGCCGGTGTTGTCGACGATGGGGCCGGTGAAGACCTCGAACTCGCCGCTCTTGAGGCCGGCCTTGACCTCCTCGACCTTCTTCTTGGCCTCCTCCGGCACGACGTCGGCGATCTTGATCAGGTCGTTGAGGCCTTCCTTGACACCCCAGATGGTGCGCTTGTTACCCTGCCAAGTGCCGTCGAGCACTTCCTGCACCGCTTGGATGTAGTATGGCCCCCAGTTGACCACGGCCGACGCCAGGTGTGCCTTCGGACCGAAGCTGCTCATGTCGCTGTCCCAGCCGAAGGCGTATTTGCCGTTCTTCTCGGCCGTCTGTAGCACAGCGGTGGAGTCGGTGTTTTGCAACAGCACGTCGGCACCCTGGTTGATCAGGCTCTGGGCGGCCTCGGTCTCCTTGGGCGGGTCGAACCAGCTGTTGACCCACACCACCTTGAGCTTGATGTTGGGTTTGACGCTCTGCGCGCCCAGCACGAAGGCGTTGATGTTGCGCAGCACCTCGGGGATGGGGAAGGAGCCGACGAAGCCCAACGTGTTGGTCTTGGTCATATGCGCGGCGATGATGCCGGCCATGTACGTGTCCTGATAAAAGCTGGCGTCGTAGACGCGCATGTTGTCGGCGGTCTTGTAGCCAGTGGCGTGCTCGAACTTGACGTCTGGAAATTCACTGGCCACCTTGAGCATCGGCTCCATGTAGCCGAATGAGGTGGCGAAGATGATCTTGTTGCCCTGCGCCGCCAGGTCGCGGATGACGCGCTCGGCGTCGGCCCCTTCGGGCACGCTCTCGACGAAGGTGGTTTGCACCTTGTCGCCGAAGTGCGCCTCGACGGCTTTGCGACCCAGGTCGTGCGCGAACGACCAGCCAGCGTCACCCACCGGGCCCACGTACACCCAGGCGGCCTTGAGCGGCTGGGGCTTGGGTGCCTCGGCGGCCGGCGCCGGGGCTGGCGCCTTGGCGGCTTCTTCCTTCTTGCCGCAGCCCACCAGCGCCGAGCCGGCCACCAACCCCAGCGCCGCTGCCTTGGCGGCGGTCTTGAGCCATTCGCGTTTGCGCATATCGATCATGGAAACACTCCTTGAGAAAAAATGGGCGATCTTCACGACCCAGGATGAAACGGTTTGCCCAGCGACTGCGGCATGTGGGTGCGAATCCACAGGGGCGAGCGCGAGATGAGCACCAGCACCACGATGGTGGCCAGGTACGGCAGCATGGTCAAGAACTGGCTGGGCACCGCCACCCCCATGCCCTGCAAGTGGAATTGCAGCATCGTCACCCCACCGAACAGGTAAGCCCCCAGCAAAACCCGTGCCGGTCGCCAAGTGGCAAACGTGGTCAGCGCCAGCGCGATCCAGCCCTTGCCCGCAATCATGCCTTCCACCCACAGCGGGGTGTAGACGGTGGACACGTAGGCCCCCGCCAGCCCGCACAGCGCGCCCCCCAGCACCACCGCCAGCAGCCGGATGCGGCGCACGGGATAGCCCAGCGCATGCGCCGATTCAGGGCTTTCGCCCACGCTGCGCAGCACCAGCCCGGTGCGCGTGCGATCGAAAAGCCACACCAACGCCAGCGCCAGCGCGATGGCGCCATAGACCAGCACGTGCTGCCGAAAAAGCGCCGGGCCAATGAACGGCAGATCGGCCAGCAGCGGCACCGCCGGTGCCACCAGCTCTGGCAGTTTGTACTGGGTGTAGGGCTGCCCGGCAAACGCCGACAGCCCCGCGCCCAGCAGGCTCAGCGCCAGGCCGGTGGCATACTGGTTGGTGTTGAGGTAGATGACCAGCCAGCCAAACAGCAACGACAGCAGCGCCGCCACGCCCATGCCGGCCAAAAACCCGACCGGGTGCACCCCCAGGTGCACCACGGCGGCGAAACCGGCCAAGGCCCCGCACAGCATCAAGCCCTCGGCCCCCAGGTTGACGACGCCCACCTTCTCGTTGATGAGCAGGCCCAGCGCCGCAATCGCCAACACGGTGCCGGCGTTGAGCGTGGCCGCGATCAGCAGAGCCAGCGCTTCCATCAGCCCTTCCTCCAACGCAGACGGTAGTGGATCAGTGTGTCGCAGGCCAGCAACGTCAGCAGCAACAGGCCCTGAAAGACGCCGGTGATCGACTTGGGCAGCCCCAGCCGCGACTGGGCGAGCTCACCACCGATGTAGAACAGGCTCATGAGCAGCGCCGAGCCGACGATGCCCAGCGGATGCAGACGACCCACGAACGCGACGATGATGGCCGCAAACCCATATCCCACCGGCACATGGGGCGTGAGCTGGCCCACCGGCCCCGCCACCTCCAGCGCACCGGCCAGACCGGCGAGCGCACCCGTCACGCCCATGGCCACCCACAGCGCGCGCCGCGACGAAAACCCCGCATAGCGCGCCGCCGCCGGCGCCAGTCCCCCCACCTGCTGCGCAAACCCGGCGCGCGTACGAAACAGAAACACCCACACCGCTACCACCGCCACCAGGGCCATCACCAGGCCCCAATGCAGTCGCAGTCCGGCGTACAGGCGCGGCACCATCGCCTGCGGGTCGAAGCGTTGCGTCTGCGGAAAGTTGAACCCCATCGGGTCTTTCCACGGCCCATAGACCAGGTAGTTGAGCACCTGCACCGCCACGTAGACCAGCATCAGGCTGACCAGGATTTCGTTGGCGTGAAAGCGGTCGCGCAGCAGCGCCGTGATCGCGGCCCAGAGCCAGCCGCCGACCACACCGGCCAGCAGCACCACGGGCCAGACTGGCCAAGCGGCCCCGGCCAGCGCCAGCGCCGTGCCGCTGGCGAACACGGCACCGATGATGAACTGCCCCTCGGCACCGATATTCCAGACATTCGAGCGAAACCCGATCGCCAGTCCCAGGCCGATGAGCAGCAGCGGTGTGGCCTTGAGTAGCAGCTCGCTCCAGGCGCGGGCGTCTCGCATCGGCTCCCAAAAAAACACCCGCAGACCGGCCACGGGATCCTTGCCCAGCGCCGCAAACAGCGCCATGCCGATGACCACGGTGATGGCCAGCGCCAGCAGCGGCGACGCCGCGCTCCATGCGGCCGACGGCTGGGGACGCAACTCAAGCCGCAGCATGCTGCCCCTCCTGCACCGGTTCTGGCGCCTGCGGCCACAGGCCCGACATCCACTCGCCCACGCGCTGGGGGGTGGCTTGCGCCACCGTCAACGGCGGCGACAGCCGACCGCGCGCCATCACATACAGCCGGTCGCACAGCTCGAACAGCTCGTCGAGCTCCTCGCTGACGACGAGCACCGCGCACCCAGCCTCACGCAGGGCAACGATCTCGGCGCGGATCTGCGCCGCGGCCCCCACGTCCACCCCCCACGTGGGCTGCGCGACGATGAACACGCGCGGGCGCGCGTCGATCTCGCGCCCGACGATGAACTTTTGCAGATTGCCGCCCGACAGCGACTGCGCGGCGGCATCCGGCCCCGCGGCCTTGACCCGGTAGCGCTCGATGAGGTCGCGCGCCTGCGCCCGCAGCGCCCCCAGGTGCAGCCAACCCGCGGGGCCCACGGCCTCGCGCCGCGTCAGCAGCAGGTTGTGCGCCAGCCCCATGGAAGGCACGGCGCCGCGCCCGAGGCGCTCTTCCGGCACGAAATGCAGGCCCTGGCGTCGCCGCGGACCTGGCCCCAGACGCGCGATGTCGCGCCCGTCCAAGCGGATGGAGCCGGGCGGCGCCGCCGTGACCTCGCCGGACAAGGCGGCAAGCAACTCGCGCTGACCATTGCCCGACACCCCGGCGATACCGACGATTTCGCCCGCACGCACCTGCAAATCGACCGCCTGCAAGTCGGTGCCAAACGGCTCGCTGCTGGGCAGGGTCAGCGCGCAAACGTCCAGTACGACGTCGCCGCTGGCCGCGCGGTGCGGCGGCAGCGCGGGGGGCTCGCTGCCGATCATGAGCCGCGACAGCTCGGCATTGCTCGCCTGACGCGGGTCGCACACACCCGTCACGCGCCCGCCACGCATCACGGTGCAGGTGTCGCACAGGGCCCGGATCTCGTGCAGCTTGTGGCTGATGTAGAGGATGCTGCAGCCTTCGCTGGCGAGCTGGCGCAGCACGCCGAACAAGCGCTCGACCGCCTGCGGCGTGAGCACGGACGTCGGCTCGTCCAAGATCAGCAACTGCGGCTGCGTCAGCAGGGCGCGCACGATCTCGACGCGCTGGCGCTCGCCCACCGAGAGCGTGTGCACCGGCCGCCGCGGATCGATCTCCAGCCCGTACTCGCGTGCCTTGACCTCGATGGACTCGCTCACCTCGCGCAGCGACAGGGCCGCGTCGAGCCCGAGCCAGACATTCTCGGCCACGGTCAGCGTCTCGAACAGGCTGAAGTGCTGAAACACCATGCTGATGCCCAGCGCGCGTGCCTCTTGCGGGTTGCGCACGTGCACCGGGCGGCCGTTGAAGAGCACGGCACCGTCGTCGGGCTGCACTGCGCCGTAGATGATTTTCATCAAGGTGGACTTGCCCGCGCCGTTTTCGCCCAACACGGCATGGATGCTGCCCGGCTGAACCTCCAGCGAGACGCCGTCGTTGGCCACCACGCCGGGGTAGCGCTTGGTGATGTGGTGCAGTTGCAGTCGCGGCGGAGGGCTCATGGCGCGGTATCGGGGCCGGTGGATCGGAAGGCAGATTCGCGCGCCACGGTCTGCGCACGCGAAGGTGCGGATGGTAACGGGGTTTGGCCCTCGCGCGCCGGGTCGCACAGACCCGCCGCGACATCGCGGATGGCCTGGCGCAGCCATTGCGCGGCGGGCGAGGCGTGCGTGCGCTCGTGCCAGAGCTGGTAGTACAGCAGCCGAGGAAACCGCAACGGTGGCGCTACGATCGCCACCGGCAGCGTGTCCACGAAGCGCTGGCAGTACTGGCGGCCCGTGGTCAGCACCAGCAGGCTCTGGCTGACCATGGCCGGAATCAGCCCGAAGT
This sequence comes from Tepidimonas sp. HKU78, assembly GCF_049860815.1. Taxonomy (NCBI): domain Bacteria; kingdom Pseudomonadati; phylum Pseudomonadota; class Betaproteobacteria; order Burkholderiales; genus Tepidimonas; species Tepidimonas sp. HKU78. The sequence goes on along the minus strand of NZ_CP187547.1, from coordinate 1,637,774 downwards.
GCGGGCAACGCACCACGATGTTGCGGGTCAACCCCTGCTGCGCGAGGTGGTCGTCGATCACGCCGCGTGCGCCAGGCGCCATCGGAGTGGGGGCCACGTGTTCGGCCTGCAGCCACTCGGTCAGCGTCCAGCCCCGGCGCAGTGCCGGGTGCCGGGTCGAGACCAGGCACACCACCTCATCCCCGAATAGCCGCCCTTGGTGCAGGTCATCCGGCGCCTGCGGCCAGTTGCCGATCACCACGTCCACCTCGCCCTGGGCGAGGCGATACCGGTAGTCGGCTTCGCCCGACAGGGGCTGGATATCCACGCGCGCCAGCGGCGCGCTGGCCTTGATGTGTGCCACCAACCGCGGCAAAAAACACGGGTCGAGATAGTCGCTGGCCGCGATGGCGAAGATGTGCGTGCCGTGCGCGGGGTCGAACGCGCGCGCGCCCGCCAGCATCGTCTCCGTTTGGCGCAGGATTTCGGCCGCCGGCGCGATCATGCGCTGCGCGACGGCCGTGGGCACCATGCCCGAGCCGGCACGCACGAGCAGTGCATCGCCCGTCAGCCGCCGCAAGCGGCGCAGCGCGGCGCTCACCGCCGGCTGGTGCATGCCCAGACGGACGGCGGCGCGCGTGACACTGCGTTCGGTCAGCACCGTATACAACACCCGGATCAGATGGATGTCGATGCTGTCCCACGGAAGCGGACGTGACATACCTCGGCGTTTATGACGGTCATAACCCGAATCGTATGACACTTGCGCCCGTCGGGCGTACTCTGACGCCCATGAACGTGTGCGACGCTACCCCACCTCGCCCGCCAACGTTGACGCTGGTACACCGCGGACGGCTGCGGCGCCTGACCAACGTGCCACCGGACCGCACCCTGCTCGCCCTGCTGCGCGAAGACTTGGGGCTGACCAGCGTCAAGGAGGGGTGCGCCAGCGGCGACTGCGGCGCGTGTACGGTGGCAGTGGCCGATCGGGCGCCGGACGGAACCTTGCGTTGGCGCGCGCTCAACAGCTGCATCCGCCTGGCGCACGCCGCGCATGGTTGCGCCGTCTGGACCGCCGAAGACCTGACGCGAGACCCGCTGATCACTCGAAACGGCGCCCTGCACCCCGTGCAGCAGGCGCTGGTGGACGCGCACGGCACGCAGTGCGGTTTTTGCACCCCGGGCTTCGTCATGAGCCTGTTTGTGCGCTATCAACGACGGGGGCCGGACAGCCCCCTCACGCACCCCCTCACGCGCGAAGAGGCCCTGCAAGCGCTGTCCGGTAATTTGTGCCGCTGTACCGGTTACCGCCCCATTCTGGACGCCGCACAGGCAATGACGGCCCTGCCCCCGGCCGCGGTCGACGAGGCCGCGCTGGACGCCCTGCTGGCCGAGGCGGCCCGCGAGGAGGCCGACGCCGACCCCGCCTCCGACGCGGCAGCCGCCTACTGGGCCCCGCGCGAGCTGCGTGACCTGTTGATCGCCCGCGCGCGCTGGCCGCAGGCGCGGCTGGTGGCAGGCACGACCGACGCTGGCTTGTGGATCACCCAGCAGCGCCAACGGCTGCCGCAGGTGCTGGATGTGACGCGTTGCGCGGCCTTGCAGCGCATCGAGTCGGTGCGCGACACCGACGGCACCCAGGTTCTGCGCATCGGCGCTGCAGCCACCCTGCACGATGCCTTCGCGGCGCTGCAGCGGCACTGGCCGACGCTGCAGGGGTTTTTCGAGCGCTTCGCGGGTCAGCCCATCCGCTACGGCGGCACGCTGGGGGGAAACGTGGCCAACGGCTCGCCGATCGGCGACTCGATGCCGCTGCTGATCGCTCTGGGGGCTGCGGTCGTTTTGCTGCGCTGGGATGGATCGGCGATCGCGGAGCGCCGGCTGCCGCTGGAGGATTTCTACCGCGGCTATCGCCAGACCGACTTGGCCCCCGACGAAATCGTGGGCTACGTGGAGGTGGCGCTCGGCGACGGCAGCGCGCTGCCCGAGGTGGTCGCGCACAAGGTTTCCAAGCGCTTCGAGGACGACATCTCGACCGTGTGCCTGGCCGTCGCGCTGCGGCGCGACCGCGAAGGGCGGGTTGCCGAGGTGCGCATCGGCGCGGGCGGCGTGGCCGCGGTACCGGCACGCGCACGGCGCACCGAGGCCGCCTTGCGCGGCCAACCCTGGTGCGCCCAAACGGTGCGCGCCGCCGCCGAGGTGTTGCAGGCCGAGTTCGAACCGCTGAGCGACGGACGCGCCAGCGCCGAGTACCGGCACGCGCTGTTGGGCAGCTTGCTCTGGCGCACCTGGTTGCAAAGCGCCGACCCAGCGCCCGACATGCCAATCCGGCTAGACGAGCCCGACCCCTGGCACACGCTAGCGCAAGCCGTGGTGGAGGCACGCACATGAACGCCCCGCTGCTCCTGGACACACCCGCTCCCACTGCGTGCGGGCGCAGCGTCGCGCACGAAAGCGCTCGGGCGCAGGTTGAGGGGCTGGCGCCCTATGTGGACGACCTGCCCGAGCCGCGCGGCACCTGCTACGCCGCCCCGATTCTGTCGCCGGTGGCGCATGGGCGGCTGTGGGGGCTGGAGACGGCCACCGCGCTGGCCATGCCCGGTGTGCTGGCCGTCGTGACGGCCGCTGACATCCCCGGCGACCCGATACTGGCCGCGTTCGCGCACGACGAACCGATCTTGGCGCAAGACACCGTGCAGTACGCGGGCCAGGTGTTGGGGCTGGTGGTGGCGCGCGACGTCACGACGGCGCGGGCCGCGGCACGCGCCGTGCAGGCGCGCATCGACCCCTGGCCCGCCGTGCTCGATGCGCGTGCCGCCCATGCGCAGCGGCAGTATGTGCTGCCGCCGGTGCACGTGCGGCGCGGCGACGCGGCCGCCGCCATCGCGCAGGCGCCGCACCGCTTGACCGGCTCGTTTGCCGTTGGCGGGCAGGAGCACTACTACCTGGAAGGCCAGGTGGCGCTGGCCATCCCACAGGAGCAGGACCAGTGGATGGTGCTGTCGAGCACCCAACACCCGGGCGAGGTGCAACATTGGGTGGCCCACGCGCTGGGGCTGGCCAACCACCAGGTGCGGGTGGAGTGCCGACGCATGGGCGGCGGCTTCGGTGGCAAGGAAACGCAGGCCGGCCACGTCGCGGTCTGGGCCGCGCTGGCCGCGCACAAGGTGGGCGCACCGGTCAAGCTGCGGCTGGATCGCGGCGACGACATCCTCATCACCGGCAAGCGCCATCCGTTTACCTACGACTACGCCGTCGGCTTCGACGATGAGGGTCGCATCCTGGGACTCGATTTGTCGATGTTCCTGGACTGCGGCTTCTCGGCCGATCTTTCGGGCCCGGTGGCCGACCGCGCCGTGTTTCACAGCGACAACGCCTACTTCGTGCCGCACGTGGCGCTGCACAGCTACCGCTGCCGCACGAACAAACAAAGCGCCACCGCCTTTCGGGGCTTCGGCGGCCCGCAGGGCATGGTGGCGATCGAAACCATCCTCGGCGACATCGCCCGCCACCTGGGGCGCGATGCGCTGGACGTGCGTCGCCGCAACCTATACGACGACGCCCCCGCCCCGGTCTGGACGGCGCCGCTGCCCACCGGCAGCAACCCGCTGCCCGCTCGGCGCGACACGACGCCCTACCAGATGCGGGTGGAGGACAACATCCTGCGCCCCCTCATCGACACCCTGGCCGAGCGCTGCCGTTATGCGCAGCGGCGCGCCGCGATTGCCGCCTGGAACGCGCGCAGCCCCGTCATCCAGCGCGGCCTGGCGCTGACGCCGGTCAAGTTCGGCATCAGCTTTACCGCCACACTGTTCAACCAGGCGGGGGCGCTGGTGCACGTCTATACCGACGGCAGCGTGTTGGTCAACCACGGCGGCACCGAGATGGGCCAGGGCCTGCACACCAAGGTGGCGCAAATCGTGGCCGATGAGCTGGGTGTGCCGCTCGAGCGGGTGCGCGTCAGCGCCAGCGACACCGCGCGCGTGCCCAACGCGAGCGCCACCGCCGCCTCCAGCGGCACCGACCTCAACGGCCGCGCGGCCCAGTACGCCGCGGCCAGTGTGCGCGCCAACCTGGCCGCTTTCGTCGCCGGGCTGGACGGCTGCGGCGCGGGCGAGGTTCGCTTCGAGGGCGGCTGGGTGCGCTCGCCCCGGGCGCGTCGGCGATTCGACGACGTGGTGCGCGAGGCCTATGCCAACCGCATTCCCCTCTGGAGCGACGGTTTTTATCGCACGCCCAAGATCCACTACGACAAGACCACGCTGACTGGGCGGCCGTTTTATTACTTTGCCTACGGCGCGGCCTGCAGCGAAGTGGCCATCGACACCCTCACGGGCGAGCTGCGCGTGCTGGCGGTGGACATCTTGCACGACGTGGGGCGCAGCATCAACCCGGCGATCGACATCGGCCAAATCGAAGGCGGCTTCATCCAAGGCATGGGGTGGCTGACCACCGAGGAGCTGGTCTGGCGCGCCGATGGCCAATTGTGGACCACCGGCGCCAGCACGTACAAGATCCCGTCTGCGGGCGACCTGCCGCCGCACTGGCGCGTCGACCTGTGGCCACAGGCCAACCGCGAGGACAACGTGTACGGCAGCAAGGCGGTGGGCGAGCCACCGTTCATGCTGGCCATCAGCGTGTGGGAGGCGGTGCGCGACGCCGTGGCCAGCGCCCGCCGCCGCGCTGGTCTGCCTGCCGACGGCCCGCTACCGATGGACGCCCCCGCCACCCCGGAGCGCATCTGGCGCGCCTGCCAGCTGCGGTGAAGGCGGCGCCGTGCGCCCCCCGCGTGCATCCATCACACCAGCAGCAGCGCCCGAAAATCGTTGACGTTGGTGTGCGTCGGCCCGGTGACGAACAGGTCTCCCAGCGCCGCGAAGAAGCCATAGCTGTCGTGCCGGTCCAGACACGCCTGGGCCGACCACCCCAGCGCCCGGGCTCGCACCAGCGTGTCTGGTGCAACGAACGCGCCCGCATTGTCCTCGGTGCCATCGATGCCGTCGGTGTCGGCCGCCAGCGCCCACACGCCCGGCAAGCCGTCCAGCCCCAGCGCCAGCCCGAGGGCGAATTCGGCCGCACGCCCGCCGCGCGCGCGCTCGCCCACGGCCAACTGGGGCGGGCGCACCGTCACCGTCGTCTCGCCGCCCGACAGCAGCACGCACGGCGGCTGAAACGGCCCCTGCCCTTGCCGCGCATAACGGGCCAGCCCCGCGTGCACCCGGCCCACCTCGCGCGACTCGCCCTCGATCGCATCGCCCAGCACATGGGCCCGCAGGCCCAAGCGGCGCGCCTCATCGGCCGCGGCCTGCAGCGCCTGGTGCGGCGTGGCCATCAGGCGCACGGTGCAATCGGTCCAGCGCGGGTGGTCGGGCTTGGGCGTTTCCAGCCGCCCATCGAGCAGCGCCTGCCGCACCGGCTCGGGCAGCGCGATACGGTAGCGCTCCAGCACCGCTAGCGCGTCGGCGGCGGTGCTGGGGTCGGGCACGGTCGGGCCACTGGCGATGGTCGCGGGGTCGTCCCCCGGTACATCGCTGATCGCCACCGTCCACACCGGTGCGGGCGCTGCGGCCAGCGCCAATCGTCCGCCCTGGATGCGCGAGAGATGTTTGCGCACGGCGTTCATCTCGCCGATGGAGGCGCCGCTGAGCAGCAGCGCGCGCGTGATGGCCTGCAAGTCGGCCAACGTCAAGCCGGGCGCGGGCAGCGCCAGCAAGGCCGAGCCGCCACCCGAGACCAGCGCGATGACCCGATCGTCGGCCGTCAAGCCCTGCACCGCCGCCAGCATGCACTCGGCGGCACGCACGCCCGCCGCGTCGGGTACGGGGTGCGCCGCCTCCAGAATGTCGATGCGCGGCGCCAGCCCCGCCGGGCGCGGCGGCGTGTGGCCGTAGCGGGTGACCACGACGCCCGCGAGCGGCGCCTCGGCGGGCCAAGCGGCCTCGAGCGCGTGCGCCATCGCACCCGCTGCCTTGCCCGCACCCACCACCACGGTGCGCCCGCGGGGCACGGGGGGCAGATGGTGCCGCAGCTGCGCGGCTGGCAGTGCGCGCTGTACGGCGGCGTGATACAGCCGCGTCAACAGCGCACGTGGCTCGCACTCGAAATCCGTGCTCATCTGTCCGCTTTCTGCAAATCGGCTGCGCGGCGACGCAGCCCCAGGCATTCGATCCACCCCAGCCCCGCCTCGGTGCCGCCAGCTGCCGCGTCGGCTGGCAGGTATTCCGCGCCGATCCAACCGTCCCAGCCGCTGGCAATCATGGCATCGGCCAGCGCCGCCCAGTCAACCGTGCCCGTGCCGGGCTCGTGGCGCCCGGGACAGTCGGCCCACTGCACATGGCCCACGTGAGGGTAGCACCGCTGCCACACGGCCAGCGGATCCTGCCCCATGCGCGCCACGTGGTAGGCGTCGAACTGCAGCCGCAGCCCCGGGTGGGCCACCCGCGCCAGCACGGCCAGCGCCACCTCGACCGTATCGACCAAAAAGCCCGGGATGTCGAGGCTGTTGATCGGCTCCAACCGCAGCCCGATGCCGGCTCGCGCGCACGCGTGCGCCGCGGCGCGCAGGTTGTCCACCAGCGTATCGAGGGCCTGCTCGCGCGTCACCCCGGCAGGGGGCACGCCAGCGATCACGTTGAGCTGTGGCACCCCCAACGCAGCCGCGTACGCCAGCGCCTGCGCGATCCCGGCGCGAAACTCGGCCACCCGCTCCGGGTGGCAGGCGATACCGCGCTCCCCCGCCGTCCAATCCCCGGCGGGCAGGTTGTGCAGCACCAGGCGCAGCCCGTGGCGCCGCAGTTCGGCCGCGATCGCCGCGGGCGGGTGGTCGTACGGAAACTGGCACTCCACGGCGGTGAAGCCGCACGCCGCCGCAGCCCGGAAGCGCTCCAGAAACGGCCGCTCGGCATACAGCAGGCTCAGGTTGGCTGCCAGGCGCAGCCGCGCGCGGGGGCTCACACGGTCGAAGGGATGGGACACGTCGGACTCTCCGGTCGGACGCCCGTGCGGGCATCCAGTTGCGCGTAAGGAGGCAGGCCCTGCAGAATCAAGCGCCCGTAGCCCGTGGTCAGCAACCGCGGGTCGTAGCAGACGATGCGGGCGCGGTCGTCTTCGGTGCGGATGGCGCGCCCGATCCACTGCAGCAGCCGGATCGCGGTCGCCGGCACGACGAGCTCCATGAACGGGTCGCGCCCGCACGCGCGCAGCCACTCGGCGCGCGCCTCCCCCACGGGGTCGTCGGGCGGGGCAAACGGCAGCTTGGTGATGAACAGGTCCTCGCACAGCGCGCCCGGCAGGTCCAGCCCCTCGCCAAACGACTGCAGGCCAAACAGGATCGACGGCTCACCGGCGGCGACCCGCTCGCGGTGCTGCGCCAGCAGCCGGGTTCGGGGCAAGGACCCTTGCACCAGCACGCGGTCGCGCCATTCGGGCGGCAGCTCGGCCGCCACCTGCTGCAGGTGCACACGCGAGGTGAACAACACCAATGCACCACGCCGCACCGACGGCAGATCGCGCAGCAACGCGGCTTGCACCGCGCGCTGGTAGGCCGCCCCGTCTTTGGGGTCCACCGTCACCCCGCCCAGCACCAGCGCACCCTGGCGGGCATGATCGAACGGGCTGTGCGCCTCTAGCGTCTCGACGTCGGCATCGTCGGCCAGCCCCACTTCGCGCAGAAAAAAATCGAACCGCCCGCAGCTGGTCAGCGTCGCCGACGTCAGCACGGCCGCCCGCACATGGGTCCAGAGCTGGCTGCGCAGCAGCCCGGCGGACTGGATCGGACTCGCGTGAGCCGACACCCGCACCGTCTCGCCCCCACGCCCCGGGCCGCTGGCGGCGAGCGTGAACCATTTGGCCAGCGGCGCCTCGCCCGCCGCTGGCTCGTGCAACAACCAGCGCGCGGTGTCATACACCGCTTCCAACCGCGGCGCGAGCGTGCCCAACTGCGCGTAGCGCTGCGACAGGGTGGATGCCTCTTGCGGCCGTTCACGCAGCGCCGTGCGCAGCGCCTGGCCCGTGGCGCTCAAGGCCTGCAGCAAGACGTCCGCCGCGGCCACGGCCGCTGACAGCACCGCATCGAACCCCTCGGGCAAACGCCCGCGCGGCAGGCGCACGCGCAGCGGCTCGGCCCCCTGCAACCGGGCACCCCAGTGCTGCACGGCCAGGCGCACCAGCTCCTGGAGCGCCGCACGCAGGCGCGCTGCGGCCTCTGGCACCGGCGCCACGTCGTCCAACTCGACCTCGGTGGCAGCCTTGAGGATCTGGCTGGCCAACCGGTCGATCCAGGCCAGCCGCGACAGATTGGCGCGACGGGCGAACTGCTCGAGCGCGATCGCGGGCAGGTGGTGCGCCTCGTCCAGCACCAGCAGGCACTGGTCGAGCTCGGGCAACTGGCGCGACCCCAGCGTGGACAGCAGCAAATCGTGATTGACGACGATGACCTGCGCGCCAGCCAGCGCCTTGCGCTGCTCGAAATACGCACAGCCGCCATAGAGCGGACAGTGGCGCGCGCTGCAAGAGGCCGCGTCCGCCGCGACCGCGCTCCACCACGCTGGCTCGGGCGGCTCCGACAGCTCGTCCCGGTCACCGTCCCAGCGCCCCAGGGCCAAATCCTGCGCGCGCGCCCGCAGCCACGCCAAGCGGTCCGCGCTGACCGCACCCGCCGCCCCCGTAGCCAAGAGATCGTCCTCGTCGTCGGCGTCGGTGGGCGCGTCGGGGTCGGTGAGCCAGCGTTCGAGCTTGAGCCGACAGACGTAGCGGCCGCGCCCCTTGGCCAGGGCGTAGCGAAACTCGAACGGCAAGCGCCGCGCCAGCGCCGGCAGGTCTTGGTTCACCAGCTGCTCCTGCAGGGCGACGGTGGCGGTCGAGACGACGACGCGCGTCTGCCGTGCCCGTGCCAACGCGATGGCCGGCGCCAGGTAGGCGAGCGATTTGCCCACGCCGGTGCCGGCCTGCACCACCGCCAGCCGCCGCCGCAGCTCGGCGTCGCCGTCGGGTTTTCCCAGTGACGCGGCCGCCAACGTGCGGGCGACATGCTCCGCCATCGCCCGCTGGCCCGGGCGCATGCGCAGCCCGCCGGCGTCGATGACAGTATCGAACGCGGCGAGCGCCTGCGCGGCCCAATCCTCCGTGTTGTTCATAGACCCACAGTGTGACACAGCCAACACTTTCACCCCCATAATTCGGGGTACCACTCGAGAGAGGGCTCAGCCCCGCGAAGTCAGGGAGTTTCGTCAGCCGCCACCCTCCCCCACGCTTCATGACCATTGGCCACCCTTCGCCCGCGATCGATACCCGCAGCGTTACCTCTCGCATCGAACTGGGCCTGCAGGCGTTGACCGCGTATGCAGTTCCCGCCTTGGTGGCGCTGTTGACGGTGTGGGCGGTGCTGTCGTGGCCCAGCGAATACCCCGAAGGAGAAGGCCGCTTGCTGCCCTTTCGGGCCATGACGGTCGACACCCCGCGTACGCCAGAACAGGTGTTGGCGGCGCTGCCCTCCCAGCCCGAGCGCACGAGCTGGGACACCCGCCTGTCCGAACAGCCCCTGTGGGTTCTGCTGACATTGTCCGACGCGGATCGTGCGGATGGACGCGCGCTGGACTTCCCCTCGCGCCATGCGACGGAGCTGCAGTGCTGGGACGCCGACGGCTTGGCGCCGTTGGGCCGCATCGACCGCCGCGCCTCGCCCACCGAGTCGGGTGTGCTTCGCCTGTCGCGGGCCGGTTTCGTGCTGGCGACACAGCCACTGCCCGCGCGCGTGCTGTGCGAGGTGCGCTTCACCGGGCCCGCGCGCTTCACTGCCGTCACACGCTCCGTGACCGAAATCGACCGCCTCGAACATGAATTCCACCGCGATGCCGGCTGGCTCGACGGCGGCTTGCTGTTGCTGGCACTGTTCACGCTGGTCGTCGGTATCCTCAACCGCGACCGCAACTACCTCATCTTCGCCGCCTGGCTGGTCATCAACCAACGCATGGCCGCCCTCTCCGGCGGGTGGGACTACCAATGGCTGGGCCAACTCGTGCCCCCGGATTGGCTGACTCCCCTGCGCCAAGCCACGCTCGCGCTGTATTCGACGGCCACGGTGGTGCTGTTTCGCTTTCTGTTCGAGGCCGACCTGGAGCGCACGCGAACCCTGCGCTGGGTCCAGGCAGTCGTGGTGGCATGCGTGCCCGTGCTCATCGCCGCGCTGGTGCTGCCGTACCGGTATTTTTTGCCCATCATCTGGAGCGCGACCGCCTTGGGCGTGTGCGTGCTGGGCTACGCGCTGGGCGTGATTCTGGTGCGCACCCGCTCGCCCGTGGCCATGTGGTACGCCAGCGCCATGGGCATCGCCCTGGCCGCCAGTCTGTACGAGGTGGTGGCCGCCGCGCTCGGGCTCAAGGGCCTGATCGGTGCAGTCAACAGCGTCACGGCGGCGCTGGCGTCGAGCCTGCTGGCCTCTCTGGCCATCGCCGAGCAATTTCGGCAGGAGCACTTGCAGCGGCTGGCGCTGCAGGCCGAGCTCCAGCACACCTTCGACTTTCTGCCCATCGGTCTGTTCACCCTCGACCACCAGGGCCGTTTCCTGAGTGCCAACCCGGCCCTCAACGGCATCGTGGGCCAGGTGGTGGAAGCCGGTAGCGACCACTGGGAGCGCTGGTTTCGGCCATACGATTGGGCACAGCTCGCCGCCCCCGACACGCCGGCGCAGACGGTGGAGTTCGAGACTGCCCTCGTTCAGGAGGACGGCGTGGGGCGGCGCTTTCAGGTGCGGGCTGCGCGCGCCGGTGACAAGATCGAGGGCACGCTGCAAGACATCACCGACAAGGTGCGCGCCTACGAGCACCTGCAGTTTCTGGCCGACCACGACCCGCTGACCAAGGTGCTCAACCGGCGCGGCATCGAGGCCTGTCTCGGCCGTGGCCTGCAGCGGCTGCGGCGCGGCAAGCCGCTGGCAGTGGCGTATCTGGATTTGGACCGCTTCAAGCTCATCAACGACCTGTACGGCCACGTCGCCGGTGACGCGGTGCTGCAGCAGGTGTGCGAGCGGGCCCTAACGCCGCTGTCGCCGCACATGTACCTGGGGCGCGTGGGCGGCGACGAGTTTTTGCTGGTCATGCTCGACACCCCGCTGCACCGCGCCGAGGCCATTTGCCGCGACGTGCTGTCGCGGCTGACGGCACAGCCGTACCTGGTCGGCGACCGCGCGTTTCAGGTGCGTGGCTCCATCGGGTTGATCGAGGTCGCGCCCGGCGTTTCGGCCAAAGACGTGGTGGCCACCGCGGACCGCGCCTGCCGCGAGGCCAAGCGGCTGCACACCACGGGGCTGGTGGTCTACGAGCACGGATCGCGCGCCTTCCGCGACCACGAGGCCGAAATGCAACTCGTCGAGCGACTGGCGGCGGGGCAGGAGATCGAGGGCTTGTTCCTCGAGATGCAGCCCATCGTAGCGCTGCGCCATCCGCACCAGTCGCACAACTTCGAGGTATTGCTGCGCATGCACGACGAGCATGGTAGCCGCGTGCCGACGGAGCGGCTCATCCGCGCGGGCGAAGCCGCCGGCCGCATGAGCGCTATCGACCGCTGGGTGGTGCAGTCCACCCTGCGCTGGCTGGCCCAGCACGATGCCGCGCTGCCGCAAAACCAGTTTGTCTGTCTCAACCTCAGTGGCGCTTCGCTCAACGACGAGCGCTTCATCGCCGACATGTACGACATGCTCGACCAGTATCGGCACGTCGTGCGCCGGCTGTGCCTGGAGATCACCGAGAGTGTCGCACTGCACGACATGGGCAATACCCGGCGCTTCATCGATCGGGTACGCAGCCACGGCGCCCGGGTCGCGCTCGACGATTTCGGCGCCGGCTACACGTCGTTCTCCTACCTCAAGGATCTGCCCGCCGACATCCTCAAGATCGATGGCAGCTTCATCGTCAACATGAACCGCCACCCGGCCAACGTCGCCATCGTGGAAGCGATCGTCAGCCTCGCGCAGAGCCTGGGCATGAAAACCATCGCCGAGTGGGCCGAGGACTTCGAGACCGTCGAGACGCTGGCCGAGATCGGGGTCGATTACGTCCAAGGCTACGCCATCTCCCGCCCCGTCTCCGCCGAGCGCATCCTGGCATCATCCTCCGGTGCCGACTTCATCAGCGACCCGCGTCTGAGCGACTACCTCAACACCCTCCCCCCAGATGACGACGAGCTGGCGCACGTCGACTGGGTGCTCGGTCACTCAGAAACGGACACCCCCGGTGCTCCTCAGCCGTCGGCCAGATCGATATCCGGGTGATCGGTGCCAAACCAGAAGTCGTACAGCGGATGGTCCACTCCCTCGGCACGCGCGGCCGCGATGTCACAGAACATGACGCGGTGCGGCAGGTGGAACACATGCGCCAGTGGCACGAAACCCGCCTCCGGGCGCACATCGCGAAACATCAGGCGAGCGTATTGACGGTCCAGCGGCGCGCGGGCGGTGACGAGCACGTACCGCACCCCCTGCCGCTCGCACCAAAAGTAAGCCGCCTTGAGCATCAGGGTTTTGACCATGCGGCTGTGCACCGCTTGCGCCACCGCGAGCCGGGTCACTTCGGCGCACGGTGCCGTCGCCATTTCAGCGGGTAAGTCGAACGACTGCTCCAGCGCCAGGGGCCGGTAGGTGTTGGTCTGCAGGCGCAGCGTCCCCAGTACCGACCCATCCACTTTCGAGCGCGCCAGCAGCACCGCCACACCCGGCTCGCGGTCCAACGGTTCCGGCTCGCGCAACCCCTCAGTCAAGGATGGGGGCAGGTGTCGGCCATACGCGGCATATCGGATCTCGGCGGCGAGGCGCAGCTCGGCCTCGCCCTGCGCCACGCGCACCGTAAACGGCAACCACTCCACGCGGCGCACGCCATCGCCGTGGGCGCGCATCTGTCGCTCCACCGGTTTCGGCACCGCATACCAGCCGTCCACGCCCGGCTGCTGAACCATCGTCGGCGTCTCGGTCAATGTCAACATCGTGCAGTCCTCCTGGGCACAACCCATCACGTCGGGATGACTTCACTCTAGACGCCATGTGCACCGACTGGAGTCCGAAACGCGCCGTTTCGTGTGTCGGGATTTTTCCGACACGCCGTCGGCCTGCCGCCGATGCGCCACCGGCTACAATGCTGCTGGCAGCGGAAGCGTGGCAGAGTGGTCGATTGCACCGGTCTTGAAAACCGGCAACCCGCAAGGGTTCGTGAGTTCGAATCTCACCGCTTCCGCCACGTCGATCCCTCCCGCCGTTCACTCATGCCGCAGCGCCTCGATGGGATCGAGCCGTGCGGCGCGGCGAGCGGGCACGTAGCCAAACACCACGCCGATGGCGGCCGAAAATGCGAAGGCGATCACGTTGATCGCGGGATCGAAGACGAACGGCACGCCCATCGCCTGGCTGAGGCCGAGGCTGGCCACCAGCGCTAGCGCCAGCCCGACCACCCCCCCCAGCGCGGCCAGCACCACGGCCTCGATCAAAAACTGCCCCATCACCTCGCGCTCCAGCGCCCCGATGGCCAGGCGCAGGCCGATTTCGCGCGTGCGCTCGGTCACGCTGACGAGCATGATGTTCATGATGCCGATGCCACCCACCAGCAGGCTGACCGCTGCGACGGCTCCTAGCAACAGCGTCATGACGCGCGTGGTACCGGACATGGTCTGTGCCAGTTGCTGCGTGTCCAGGATGTTGAAATTGTCCTCTTCACCCTCGGGGATGGCGCGGCGCTCGCGCAGGATGGCGCGGATACTGGTCTTGACGGACTCGGCATCGGCGCCGTCGAGCATGGACACGTGCAGCGTGAAGACGCGCGTGTGCCCCGCGACGCGCCTGTGTAGGGTGTTGATGGGCATGAGCACCATGTCGTCCTGGTCTTGCCCGAACGCGCCCTGCCCCTTGGGCGCGAGCACGCCCACCACCTCGCATGGAATCTGGCGCACACGGACGGTGTCGCCCACCGCAGGGTTGGGTCCATAGAGCTCACGGCGTACCGTCTCGCCGATGATGCACACTGCTGCACCGATGCGGTGTTCGTCGTCGGTGAAGGCGCGACCATCGGCCAGCGTCCAGTTGTTGACGAACAGCCAGTCGGCCGATCCCCCCACCAGACTGGTGCTCCAGTTGCGCCCATTGGCCACGACGGTGCCGCTGCTGCGCGCCTCGGCTGCCACCGCCATGACGCCAGGGGTTTGCGACGCGATGGCTTGCGCATCGGCCAGCTTGAACGATGGCGCTCCTGAACCAAAGCCACCCGGCCCCAGCCGCTGCCCTGGGCGCACCTGCAACAGGTTGACGCCAAGACTCGCGATTTGCTGCTGGATGGCCAACGTCGCGCCATTGCCCAGGGTCACCATCGTCACCACCGCCGCCACGCCGATGACCACCCCCAGCACGGTCAAGAAGGATCGCATCAGGTTGCGCCGGATCGAGCGCAACGCCAGCACCAGCGTGTTGAACCACATCGCTCAAGCCCCCTGCGTCACCGGCTCCGCACCGGGCAGCGGGGCCGTGCGCCGTTCCTCGCGCTCGACCACCCCGTCGCGAAAATGCACCACGCGCCGGGCGTAAGCTGCGATGTCGGGCTCGTGCGTGACCATGAGCACGGTGATGCCCCGCGCTTCGTTGAGCTGGCGAATGAGCGCCATGATCTCGTGGCTGCGCCGGGAATCGAGGTTGCCCGTGGGTTCATCGGCCAGCAGCACGCGCGGCTGCGTGACGATGGCGCGCGCGATGGCCACGCGCTGCTGCTGCCCACCCGAGAGCTCGGCGGGCGTGTGGTGTTCCCATCCCGCCAGTCCGACGTCGGCCAGCGCGGCCCGCGCGGCGGCGCGCCGCTCGCGTGCTGGCAGGCCGCGATAGACCAGCGGCAGCTCGACATTCTCTTGCGCAGTGGTGCGCGGCAGCAGGTGAAACCCCTGAAATACGAACCCAAAATAGCGCCGACGCACGAGCGCGCGTTCGTCGCGCGAGAGCGACTGCACCGGCACGCCCTGAAAACGATATTCGCCCGCGGTGGGTGTGTCCAGTAGGCCCAACACGTTCATGGCCGTGGATTTGCCCGAGCCACTCGGCCCCATGATGGCCAGAAATTCACCCGCCTGCACAACCAGATCCACCCCGCGTAGCGCCTGGAAGGCGGCCGCTCCTTGCCCGTAGGTCTTGGTGACGCCGCGCAACTCGATCAAGGCCACCGCTGTGCTCATGGCGTGCGCCCGCTGCTGCGCTGCTCGATGATTACGGGCAAGCCTTCGCTCAGGCCCTCGCCGCTGACCTCGGACAGACGGCCGTCGCTGATACCCACCGTGACGGAGACGGCCTGCGGCTTGCCATCGCGCAGGATCCAGATCTGGCGCGGCCCGCCGCGGTTGTCCAGCCGCACCGTTTTGCGGCCAATCGAGGGCGGCTTGGGCGTGAGCAGGGACGCCAGCCCACCGCCGCTGCCCGGCGGTGCGGGCTCGGTGGGCGTGAAGCGCAGCGCCGTGTTGGGCACCAGCAGCACGTCCTTGCGCTCCACCGCGCGGATGTTGGCAGTGGCGGTCATGCCCGGACGCAGCGAGAGGTCCTGGTTGTCCACATCCAACGTGGCGGTGTAGGTGACGACGTTATCCGTCTTGGTGGCGCCAAAGGCCACCCGCCCCACCGTGGCCGGATAGCGCCGCCGGGGGTAGGCGCTCACCGTAAACGTGGCCGGCAGCCCCTCGCGCACCACGCCGACGTCGGCCTCGTCCACCGCCACGTCCAGCTTGAGTCGGCGCAGATCCTGCGCGATGGTCAGCAGTGTGACCGCCTGCAGCGATGCGGCCACCGCGTTGCCGGGGTCAACGTTGCGCGCGAGCACCACGCCGTCGATCGGCGAACGGATGGACGCCTTGGCCAGGTTGGTCTCGTTGGTCGACAGTGCGGCGCGTGCCTGCTCCACCGCAGCGCGCGCGGTGGCCTGTGCGGCCTGTGCACGCTCCAGGGTCGCACGGGCGGCATCCAGCTCGGCGGCCGAAGGCATCTTGCCACCGGACAGTCGCGCCAACTCCTCGAGCCGGGCCAGCTGCGCTTGCGCTTCGCGTGCGCTGGCATCAGCCTGCACGACTTGTGCCTGCGCCGAGGCCAGCGCGGCGCGCGCGCTGTTGACCTGGTCTTGCAGCTTGGCCGTGTCCAGCACGACCAGCACCTGACCGCGCTGGACGCGGTCGTTGACGTCCACCAAGACCTCGCGCACCGTGCCCGAGAGCTCGCTGCCGATGTTGACCGAGCGCACGGGCTGCAGCGTGCCGTTGGCCGAGACGGTCAGCGTCAGGTCGCCGCGCTGGATAGGCTCGGTGATATAGACCGGCTGCGCACGCTGGCGGCTCTGCCCCTGCCACCACAGACCGCCCGCCACTGCCGCCGCCAGCAGCAGCATGGCGACCCACCAGCGGGGCCGGCGCCACCAGCGCACGGGGCGCTCCTCGGCCAACAGTGTCTCCACGGCGGCAGCAGGGGTCGGCTTGCGTCGAAACAGGGGCATGGTCATTCGCTCAATGAGGGGTCGCCGACAGCGCCGTGCCGTCGGCGGGCGGCGCCCAGCCGCCGCCCAGGGCTTTGATGAGTCGGACGTGATCGGTCGCCCACGCGGTGCGGGCCGCGGCCAGCTCGCCTTGTACGGCCAGCAAGGTGCGCTGCGCGTCGAGCAGGGTGCGGTAGTCGATCAGTCCGGCGCGGTAGCGTTGGCTGGCCAGTGCTTCGGCCTCGGCGGCGGCCGCCACCGCCGCCTGCAGGTGGCCCAGCCGCTCGCGATCGGCGGCGAGCGCAACCAGGGCGTTTTCGACATCGCGCAACGCGGCCAGCAACACGCCTTGCAGCGCGGCGCGGGCCTGCTCGATGGCGGCCTCTTGCGCGCGCACCTGCGCTTGCGCCGCCCCCCCATCGAACACCGACGCGGCCAGCGCCAACGCCAGGCTTCGCGTCAGCGCAGCAGCGTCGAACAACTCGGTCACGCGCGGCGCGGCCAGGCTCAAGGTGCCACCCACGTTCAGCGTCGGCCAGCGCGCCGCCTGCGCCTGGCGGCTGCGCGCAAACGCGGCCTGCAGGCGCGCCTCGGCGGCGGCCACGTCGGGGCGCTGGCGCAGCACGTCCACCGGCACGGGCAACGACCACGCAGCGGGCGGCTCGGGGGGCGCGGCGGGCGGCTCGGGCACGGCCACACCCGGCGCCTGGCCGGCCAGCACCGCCAGCGCATGGCGAGCCTGCCGGGCCGACGCCTGTAGCGCGGGAATGCTCGCGCGCACCTGCTCGACGGCCGCGCGTGCGGTCTGTACGTCCAGGTCGGAGGCCAGCCCCGCCTGGGCGCGCCACTGCGTCAGCTGCAGTGCCTCTTCCTGCGCGCGCAGGTTCTCTTGCGTGACGCGCAGGCGCTCGCGCAGCCCCCATATCTCCCAGTAGGTCGTGACCACCTCGGCCGCCAGTGTCACACGTACCTGCCCCAGCGCGGCCTCACTGGCCTGCATGTCGGCCTGTCCGGCCTGCAGTGCTGCCGCACGGCGGCCGAAGAGATCGATCTCCCAGCTCGCATCCAGCTTCGCACCCAGGTTGGTGCGCGCCACCGCATCGCCCGTCTGCGCGCGCTGCGCCGACGCCCCGGCGCCGAGTGACGGCCCCGTGGCCGCCTGCGCCACATCGCGCAGCGCGCGCGCCTGGGCAACGGCAGCCAACGCGGCGGCGACATCCGTATTGGCCCGCAGCGCGCGCTCCACCCAGTCGGTGAGCACCGGGTCGCCCCACGCCGTCCACCAGCGCGAATCGATCGCCGCCACCACTCCGGGCGCCCCTGGCGCGTCGGACGACCACTGGGCAGGAATGGTCACCTTCGAATCCAACGGCGGTGCCGCGGCCGGGGAGACGGCACACCCGGCCAACGCGTAGGCCGCACCGACGAGACTGGCGACGATGCGAATCGCATGAGGAGCGACGAAGGTTCGATGCATGGATCGCCCTAGGATACCGATCCGACGTGAAGCGCGCCTGATGCGTCGGTAAAGTGGTGTGTCTGCGCTGGGGTACCGGCGACGATCACCTGACGCACCACACGCTCATCGGCCAGCATGACCCAGGCGAACAACCATTCCGCCAACGACGCGGCCTGAGCCGTGCGCCGCGCCAGCAAGGGGATGGCCTGCGCATCGAGCACGACGAAGTCCGCCTCGCTGCCCGGCGCCAGCGATCCGATCACCCCGTCCAGCCCCAGGGCGCGCGCCGCACCGGCCGTGTGCTGCCACCACAAGTCGACGGCCGACAGGCTCAGACCCACTTTCGGCTGGCCATCGCCACGCACGGCGGCGCGCGCGACGGTATAGGCCGCGCGCATGGTGACGAAGGGGTCGAAGCTCATGCCCCCGCCCACATCGCTGGCCAGGCCGTGGCGCACGCTGCCCGCGCGCGCTGCCGCATAGTCGAAGAAGCCGCTGCCCAAGAACAGGTTGCTGGTGGGCGACACCGCAATCGCCGCGCCGGTCTGAGCCAGCAGCGCGCGGTCGGCGTCGTCCAGGTAGATGCCGTGCGCATAGACGGCGCGCGGGCGCAGCAGCCCGAAGCGCTCGTACACCGCCAGATAGCTGCGATCGTGCGGGTATAGCTCACGCACCCAGCGCACCTCGTCGACATTTTCGGCGACATGCGACTGCACCCACACATCGGGGTAGCGCGCCGCCAACTCGCCCGCGCCGCGCAGCTGCGCATCGCTGCAACTGGGCGCAAAGCGCGGCGTGATGGCATAACCCAGCCGCCCACGCCCGTGCCAACGCGCGATCAGCGCCTCGGTATCGGCCAGCGAGCGCTCGGTCTCGTCGCGCACGCCGTCGGGGCTGTGGCGGTCCTGCAGCACCTTGCCCGCGATACAGCGCAAGCCCCGCGCGCCCGCTTCGATCAGCAGCGCGTCCACCGACACCGGGTGCGAGGTGGCAAAGGCCAGCGCCGTGGTGACGCCGTGGCGCAGCAGCTCGTCGACGAAAAAGCGCGCGACCTCGGCCGCATGATCCGCGTCGGCGAACCGAGCCTCGTGCGGGAAGGTATAGCGCTCCAGCCACGGCAACAGGCCGTCGGCGGGCGAGCCGATGACGTCCGTTTGCGGGTAGTGGATGTGCAGGTCGATGAAGCCGGGCGCGATCAAGCAGCCGCGACAGTCGGTCACGGCAGCGTCCGGATACGCCGCGCGCAGGGCATCGGCCGGTCCGACCGCCACCACGCGCTGCACCCCGTCGGCGTCGGCTGCGGTGACCAGCCAACCGTCGGGCTCGAAGTGAACATGCGGCTCGTCCGTGTGCGGATCGAACCAAAGGATTGCACCATGCCATGCTTGCATGGCGCCTAGCTTAGCCGCTTCGCGCGGCATGGGCGTGACATCGCATCGATTCACCCCTTAAGATGGCGCTGCGGCACATGCTGCTGGCGCCACCAGCCGTATGGCCCCACTAGCATCGACACGCCGTACCATGCCCCCAGCAACAGCACGATGGTGGGACTGGTGGGCCAGTCGGTGCGGTACGACAGCCACAGCCCCAGCAGCGACAAGACGGCCGCCATCAGCACCGCTGCCACCAGTAGCGGCTGCAAGCGCCGAAACCAAAACCGCGCCGCCGCGGCAGGCAACACCATCATGGCCACCGCCATCAACGTGCCCAAGGCATGGAAGGCCGCGACCAGATTGATCACCACCAGCGCCAGAAACCCGTGGTGCGCCGCCGCCCCCCAACGGCTGACGCCGCGCAAAAACGCCGGATCGACACACTCCATGACCAGCGGCCGCCACAGCCCGGCCAACCCCACCAGCGTCAACGCCGCCACTGCCGCCAGCAGCCCCAGCACCGACGCCTCCAGCGCCAGCACCGAACCGAACAACACGTGCAGCAGGTCGATTTGCGTGCCGCGTACCGACAGGATCAACACCCCCAGCGCCAGCGAGGTGAGATAAAACGTGGCCAGCGCAGCGTCTTCGCGTATCACCGTGTGGCGCGCCACCACGCCGGCGGCAGCCGCGACCACCAGCCCGCCCACGATGCCGCCAGCGGTCATCGCGGGCAGCGACAGCCCGGCCAACCAATAACCGATGGCCGCACCGGGCAAGATGGCGTGCGACATCGCATCGCCCATCAGGCTCATGCGGCGCAGCATCAAAAAAACCCCCACGGGCGCCGCGCCCAGCGCCAGCAGCACGCACCCCAGCGCGGCGCGCTGCATGAAGCCGAACTCCAACCCCGTGGCCGCGCCCAGCCAACCCATCAGCCCCTCAATGCCGGTGAGCATGCGAGGACTCCTCGGCAGCGTTGGGCTCGGACACGTCGCACAGCTCCGCCTGCTCGTCGAACGCCTCCTGCAAGCGGCGCGCGCGCAGCAGGTTGGCTTCGGTCAGCACGGCCTGGGTGGGCCCGTGCGCCACCAGCTCGCGCGCCAGCAGCGTCGTGGTCGGAAAAACCGCACGCACCAGCGCCACATCGTGCAGCACCGCGATCACGGTACGCCCGGCCTCGTGCCAGCGCTGCAGCACACACACCAAATCTTCCAGCGTGCGCGCGTCCACCCCAGTAAAGGGCTCGTCGAGCAATACCACGGGCGCATCTTGCAGCATCAGGCGCGCAAACAGCGTGCGCTGAAACTGCCCACCGGAGAGTGTGTCGAGCGTGCGCCGCTCGAAGCCTTGCAGACCCACGGCCTCGATCGCCTGCTGCACCCGCTGGCGCTGCACCAGCGTGGGGCGCCGCCAGACGCCCAGCTCATGCCACAGGCCCATCAATACCAGCTCGGCAACGGTCACAGGGAACGACCGGTCCACCTCACTGATCTGCGGCAAATACGCGACCTGATGGGGCGAAACCCCGGTCACACGCCCGCGCATCGGGCGCAGCCGCCCCGCCACGCATTTGAGCAAGGTGGACTTGCCCGCACCGTTCGGGCCCACCACGGCGGCCAAGTCGCCGCGTCGCCAGCGCAGGCTGACGTGGTGCACCGCCGGGTGACGCTCATACCCAGCGGTCAGGTCACGCAGTTCGATGTCGGCCGGATAGGGCATGGACGTCCTGGGCACCCGCAGTGGGACACCCCAACCGGGCGCACCACGGAAAAAAGGCCAGTCCATTGGACTGGCCTTGCATGTTTGGCGCGGCTGGCAGGATTCGAACCCACGACCCCTTGGTTCGTAGCCAAGTACTCTATCCAACTGAGCTACAGCCGCTTACTGAAGCCTGCAGTATACACCAGTTTTGGGACGTTCCTGACATTGTCGACGCCGCTACTGACCGACTGGCCATGCGGTGTCTGGCTGAATGACACTCTGAGCCGACAACCGGTCCGGTGCGGACACTGAAAGTGCTTCCTACACCGTGTCTACACATCCCAAAGCAACCCACGTGCGCCGCGGGTACAACTTTGGGGAAAGCCGCGTCACCCATTGATTTTCCTGGTAGGCCGTGCAGGGCTCGAACCTGCGACCAAGGGATTATGAGTCCCCTGCTCTGACCAACTGAGCTAACGGCCCCAGCGGAGGCCTGCATTGTACGGGGCGGCGACGGCCAGTGGGCACGCTTTACGCGCTATGCTTGCGGATCGACCCTTGGGGAGGATGCCGACATGACCAACGAATCCTTGCTGCTGGCCGCCGTCGGGCTGGGCCTGCTGGGTGTGGCTTTGCTGCTCGTGCTGCTGCTGCGTCGGCCGCGCTTCGAGACACCGGCCGACTTGGCGGCCCGCCTGGGGCTGCTGGAGCAGCAAATGCAGGCGCTGCTGCAGACGGGCGCCCGGCTCGACGCCGGGGTGGAGCGGCTGCACACCCGGCTCGATGAGTTCACGGCGGCCACGGCCGAGCGGCTGGAGGCATCGCGCCAGACGCTCGACGCCAAACTCGACCGCACCGTGGAAGAAGCGCGCCAAGGTCGACAGGAACTGGGGCAGGCCACACAGACCACGCTGGAAGCGCTCAAGCGCGACGTCTCCGCCCAGTTGGGCGCGATGTCGCAGGCCCTGAAGGACCAGCTCGAAGCAACGGGCGGCCTGATGCACCGACAGTTTGCCGCGCTGCAGGATTCGGTGGCACAGCAGTTGCAGGCGATGGTGCAGGGGGCACAGCACAACTCGGAGCAGCTGCGTGCCGCGCTCAACGAGCGGCTGGCGGCCATCCAAGCCGACAACACCACCAAGCTGGAGGAGATGCGCCGCACCGTCGACGAAAAACTACACGCCACGCTGGAGCAGCGCCTGGGCGATTCCTTCCGCTTGGTGAGCGAACGGCTGGAGCAGGTGCACGCCGGCCTGGGCGAGATGAAGCAACTGGCCGGTAGCGTGGGCGACCTCAAGCGCGTCATGACCAACGTACGCGCACGCGGCACGTGGGGCGAGGTGCAACTGGGCGCGCTCATCGACAGCCTCTTGACCGTCGAACAATACGAGCGCAACGTGCGCACCGTCGAGGGCAGCAACGAGCTGGTCGAGTTCGCAATCAAGATGCCGGGGCGCCACGACCAGGAGACGGTGTGGCTGCCGATCGACTCCAAGTACCCGGTGGAGGACTATCAGCGGCTGCTGGACGCGCACGACAGCGGTGACAAAGACACGATCGCCCGGGCGACGCAGGCGTTTGCCAGTGCGCTCAAGGCCGAGGCGCGCAAAATCCGCGAAAAATACCTCAACCCCCCCAAGACCACTGACTTCGCGATCCTGTTCCTGCCCACCGAGGGGCTGTTCGCCGAGGCTTGCCGCATCCCCGGCATGGTCGAGACGCTACAAAACGAATGCCGCGTCGTGCTGGCAGGGCCCACGACGTTGGCCGCCATGCTCAACAGCCTGCGGCTGGGCTTTCGCACGCTGGCGATCGAGAAGCGCTCGTCCGAGGTGTGGGCCATCCTGGCCAGCGTCAAGACCGAGTTTGGCAAATTCGGCCAGATCATCGACGCCACGCGCAAATCGATCGACCAGGCGGCGCGCAAGTTCGACGACATCGGCGTGCGCACACGCGCCATCGAGCGCCGCCTGCGGGGCGTGGAGGCGCTGCCAGCCGACGCACCCTCCGGACTGGACGCGACCGACTGGCTGGCAGTGGACGACGATACCGCCTGAGCAGACTGCTAATGGCTTCGCGCGATCACTCCCCCCGACCCTGACTGAGCGCTTGCCCGACCAGCTTGGCGGTAATGTCGACGATTTGGATCATGCGGTCGTAGGGCATGCGCTGCGGGCCGATGACGCCCAAGGTACCCACGACTTGGCCGTCGACTTCATACGGCGCGCTGACCACCGAGAGCTCTTCGTATGGCACCACCTGGCTGTCGCCACCGATGAAAATGCTCACCCCGTCGGCCTGGGCCGAGATGTCCAGCAGCCGCATGACCTGGGTTTTTTGCTCGAACAAATCGAACAGCTTACGCAGATTGCTCATGTCGCGCGCAAAGTCGTCGACCTCCAGCAGGTTGCGCTCGCCCGCGATCACCACCTCGTCCGTCTGGGCCGCCTCGCTGCCGGCCTCCACCGCCTTGACCATCAGCCCCGCAATCTCGCCGCGCAGGGTATCCACCTCGTCGCGCAGGCGCGCACGCACCTCGTCGAGCGCCAGCCCGGCGTAGTGCGCATTCAGGTAGTTGGCCGCCGACTGCAGCTGATCTTGGGTAAATTCCGTCTGGGGGTGCAGGATGCGGTTTTGCACCTCCCCGTCGGGCGAGACCAGAATAACGAGCACGCGGCGCTCCGACAGACGCAGAAATTCGATGTGCCGAAACACGGCCGACCGCCGCGGCACCCGCACCACGCCCACGAAGTGCGACAGCTGCGACAGTAGCTGCGCCGCCTGGCTGAGCACTTGGCGCGGCTGGTCGGCCGCCAACGCCGGCGCGGGCAGGGCGTCGATGGTGGGCAGCTCGGCGCGCCGCACGGTCAGCATCGTGTCCACGAAATAGCGGTAGCCGCGCGGTGTCGGCACGCGCCCGGCCGAGGTGTGGGGACTGGCCACCAGCCCCAAGTCCTCCAGGTCGCTCATCACGTTGCGGATCGTTGCGGGCGACAGATCGAGCCCGGCCGCCTTGGACAGCGTGCGCGAGCCCACCGGCTGGCCGTCCGCTATGTAGCGCTCGACCAACGCCTTGAGCAGCAATTTGGAACGCTCGTCTAACATCATGGCACCGTCGCTTTCTCGTGTTGTAATTTGAGCATGAAACCGCCCACCGTGCAGCCCGCATCGCCCGTCGCGTCCGTGGACGGCAGTGCTGCGTTGCGCTTTGAGCGCGTGGCCCTGGTGGGCAAATACCACGCCAGTGGCAGCCGCGAGGCCCTGGAGCAGGTCGTGCACTTTTTGCACGACCAAGGGTGCGAGGTGACGCTGGAGCGAGAGACGGCGCACCACATCGGCCCGCTGGGGGATGGCACGCGCGACGTTGCGGGCATCGGCGCGCATTGTGACCTGGCACTGGTCGTCGGGGGTGATGGCACCATGCTGGGCATCGGCCGCCAGTTGGGGCCTTATGGTGTACCCCTCATCGGAATCAACCAGGGGCGGCTTGGGTTCATCACCGACATTCCGTTCGATCGGTTCGCCGACATCCTGCATCCCATGCTGCGCGGGGCTTACGAGGAAGAGCGCCGCACCCTCATGCACGCCGGCGTCTGGCGCGATGGGCATGGCGTGTTCGAGACCATCGCCATGAACGACGTGGTGGTCAACCGAGGGGGTGCCCCCAGCATGGTCGAGCTGCGCGTCGAGGTCGATGGCCACTTTGTGGCCAACCAGCGCGCCGATGGGCTCATCATCGCCTCGCCCACGGGTTCCACCGCCTACGCCCTGTCGGCCGGTGGCCCCCTGTTGCACCCCGCGATCGCCGGCTGGGTGATGGTGCCGATCGCGCCGCACACGCTGTCCAACCGCCCCATCGTGCTGCCCAGCGACGGCGAGATCGTGATCGAAGTGGTCGCCGGACGCGAACCCAGCGCGCACTTCGACATGCAAACGTTTACCAGCCTGCTGCCGGGCGACCGCATTGTGGTACGGCGCTCGGTGCACACGCTGCGGCTGCTGCACCCGGTGGGCTGGAGCTACTTCGATACCCTGCGGCGCAAGCTGCACTGGAACGAAGGGGTTGCCACATGACCCCCGTCAAGGAGACCGAGGCATGAGCTGGCTGCGGCTGGCGGTACGCGACTTCGTCATCGTGCGCTCGTTGGATCTGGAATTGGGCCCCGGATTCACGGCCCTGACCGGGGAAACCGGAGCGGGCAAGTCGATCCTGATCGATGCGCTCCAACTGCTGTTGGGCGGACGCGCGGAAGCGCACGTGGTGCGTGAGGGCGCGGCGCGCGCCGAGGTGGCAGGTGAGTTCGACGTGCCGCGCGCTGCCCTCGATTGGCTGCGCGAACAGGGGTTCGAGGTGGCCGCGGGCGAACCCGTGTTGCTGCGCCGCACCGTCGATGCGCAAGGCCGCAGCCGCGCCTGGATCCACGGCAGCCCGGCCACCGCCGCCCAGCTGCGGGCGCTGGGGGAATACCTGGTGGACATCCACGGCCAGCACGCGTGGCAGAGCCTGACGCGGGCGGACCGCGTGCGCGACTTGCTAGACCGCTACGCCCGGCTGGACACCTCGGCCCTGCAAGCGGCGTGGTTGGACTGGCGCAGCGCCGAGGCGGCGCTGGAGGCCGCCATCGCGGGCCAAGCCACGCGCGACGCCGAACGCGAGCGGCTGCAGTGGCAAATCGACGAGGTGGCGCGGCTCGCGCCCGGGGCGGACGAGTGGGACGAACTCAACCGCCAGCACGCCCGGCTGGCGCACGCGCAAACGCTGATCGACGCCGCGCAGAGCGCGCTGGCCGCGCTGGACGGCGACGAGATCAACGCCAGCGGGCTGATGGGTCGCGCCATCCACGCGCTGCGCGAGCAGGCGCACATCGAACCCCGCTATGCCGAGCTGGCCGACGTGCTGCAGCAAGCACTCGACCAGGTGAGCGACGCCTGCCGCGACTTGCAGCACCACGCCGCGCACACCGAACTGGACCCGGCCGCGCTGGCGGCCCTGGACGAGCGCCTGTCGCGCTGGCTGGCGCTGGCACGCCGCTACCGCTGCCCACCGCAAGAGCTGCACCAGCGCTGGCAGGACTGGCAGGCCCGCCTGCGCGAGCTGCAACGCGCAGCCGATCTGGATGCGCTGCGCGCCAGCGCTGAGCGGGCGCGTGCCGCTTTCCTGGCGCAGGCGCAGGCCGTCTCCCAAGCGCGGCAGCCCGCTGCCGCGAGGCTAGGCGCAGCCATCACCGAGGCGATGCAAGGCTTGGGCATGGCCGGTGGCCGCTTCGAGGTGCGGCTGGAGCCGCTGCCCGAGCCGCAGGCCAGCGGGCTGGAGCGCGTGGAGTTTTTGGTCGCAGGGCACGCGGGCACCACGCCGCGCCCGGTGGGCAAAGTGGCCTCGGGCGGTGAGTTGTCGCGCATCGCACTCGCGATCGCGGTCGTCACCAGCCAGTTGGGTGAGGCTCCCACACTGATCTTCGACGAGATCGACAGCGGTATTGGCGGTGCCGTGGCGCACACGGTGGGCCAGTTGATGGCGCGGTTAGGCGGCGACCGCCAGGTATTGGCTGTCACCCACCTCCCCCAGGTGGCCGCGTGCGCCCATCACCACCTGCACGTGAGCAAGACACGCGAGGGCGGCGCCACGGTCAGCCTGGTCACGCCGCTGGAGGGTGACGCGCGCGTCCAGGAGCTGGCGCGCATGTTGGGCGGCAGCGGCTCGGAGACCTCACTGGCCCACGCACGGGAGCTGCTGCAGCCATGAACCCACCGACCCAGCCCACGCCCAACGCCGACGCCGCCCCGCAGACGACGCCTGCCGCGGGTGGGCCGCTGCAGCTCGTGCTCATCACCGGCATGTCGGGGTCGGGCAAATCCGTGGCCCTGCATGCGTTGGAGGACTCGGGCTTTTACTGCGTGGACAACCTGCCGCCGGAGCTGCTGGAGGCGTTCATCGACGTCGAGCGCAGCCACCACGCCGAGCGGGTGGCCGTGGCGATCGACGTGCGCAGCGCCGCGTCGCTGCCGGGCTTGCCGCAGCGGCTGGCCGCGCTGCGCGAGCGCGACATGGCGCTCACCATCCTGTTTCTGGATGCCAGCGACGACGTGCTGATCCGCCGCTACTCCGAGACGCGGCGCATGCACCCGCTGTCGGTGCGCCACAGCGCCGACCAGCGACGCGCGCTGGTCGATGCACTGGCGCTGGAGCGCGAGTTGCTGGCACCGCTGCGCGAAGGGGCCCTGGTCATCGACACCAGCCAGCTCAAGGCTGCCCAGTTGCGCACCGAAGTCAAGTCGCTGCTGGTGCGCACCCCCGCGCCGCTGGCGCTGGTGTTCGAATCGTTCGCCTTCAAACGTGGCGTGCCGATGGACGCCGACTTCGTGTTCGACGTGCGCATGCTGCCCAACCCCCACTACGATCCCGCACTGCGGCCCCTGACGGGGCTGGACCCGGCGGTGGCAGCCTATCTGGAGGCCGAACCCGAGGTCGCCGAGATGCGCACGCACATCACCCGCTTTCTGGAGCATTGGCTGCCGCGCCTGGTGCGCGATCACCGCAGCTACGTCACGGTGGCCATCGGCTGCACCGGCGGGCAGCACCGCTCGGTCTATCTGGTCGAGCGGCTGGCCGCGCACTTCGCTCCCCAGTGGTCGGTGCAGCGCCGTCACCGCGAGCTGGACGTGCGCTCACCCGCCCCCAGCGCCTGAAGCCACGCACGCACCGGAGCTGGCAAGCCGAGCGCAAACGCGTCAGCCGGGACCCACCATGCCCCCTGGTCGGGCAGCACGCCCGGCGCATTGGGTGCCACCGCCGCATCGGCCAGCGGCACACGGCAGCACACGGGCTGCAAACGCAGGTCGCGGTGCGTCAGCGCGTGGTCGATGACCGGTGCCCACTGCGCACGCACGTCGGGATGCGACGCCAACCAGGCGCGCAGCCCCGCCTCCTCGCGCAGCACGGGCGGCGACCACAACCCGGCCCAAATACCACGCGCCGGGCGACGTTGCAGCCACCAGGCGCCATCCGCGCGCACATACAGGGGCAGCCACCAGGTCTCGGTGCGGCGCGCCGGACGGGGCGTGCGCGCCGGCCAGCGGGTCGGCTCGCCGCTGGCGTGGCCTGCGCATAGCGTGGCCACAGGGCAATCGGCACAGCGCGGCCGTGTTCGGGTACACACCGTCGCGCCCAGATCCATCAAGCCCTGCGTGTACGCCGCCATGTCATCGGCCGACGCATCGGCGGGCACCAGCGCCTGCGCGGTGTTCCACCACCACCGATGCGCGGCCGCGTCCGGGCCTGCATCGGCCCACACGCGTGCCAGCACCCGCCGCACGTTGCCGTCCAGGATCGAGCGGCGCTCACCCCAGCAAAACGCGGCGATGGCAGCTGCCGTGGATGGCCCGATGCCTGGCAGCGTCGCCAGCGCATCGGCCGTCGCAGGAAACACCCCGCCATGGTGTTGCACCACAGCCTTTGCACACGCATGCAAGTGGCGCGCGCGGCTGTAGTAGCCCAGGCCGCTCCAGAGCGCCAACACCTCGTCCAGCGACGCGGCGGCGAGCGTGTACACGTCTGGAAAACGCTGCAAGAAACGCTCGTAATAGCGCAGCACGGTGGCGACTTGCGTCTGCTGTAGCATCACTTCGGACAGCCAGACTCGATAAGGGTCGCGGCTGCCTTGCCACGGCAGCCCCCGGCGGCCATGCACGCGCTGCCAGGCCACCACGCGCGAAAAAAAATCCATGGGTTTCAGCGCGTCTGACAATGTGCGCAGTAGTACGTCGAGCGCTGCCCTTGACGCATCACACGAATCGGTTGACCACAGATTCGGCACGGCTGGCCCGCGCGGCCATAGACCCACGTCTCGAGCTGAAAGTGCCCATCCTGCCCGTCAGCGCGAAAATCCCGCAGCGTGCTGCCCCCCACGGCCAGCGCGCGTTGCAGCACCTGCCGGATCGCCGCATGCAGTCGCTGGGCCCGCGCGCGGCTGATGCGCATCGCGGGCGTAGTCGGACGGATGCCCGCCAAAAACAGGGCTTCGCTGGCGTAGATGTTGCCCACGCCCACCACCACGTCGCCGGCCAGCAGCACGCTCTTGATGGCTGCGCGCCGCCGGCGCAACGCGGCATGAAAACGCACTGGGTCGAACGCCTCGTCCAGCGGCTCGACCCCCAGCCCGCCCAACAGCCGCTGCGCCACCGGGGCGTCGAGCGCGTGCGCATAGACCACGGCCCCGAACCGGCGCGGATCGTGCAGGCGCAGCGTGCCGCGGTCGGTCACCAGATCGAAATGATCATGTCGGCCTGGCGGTGGCGGCTGCGTCAACCACGTCAGGCTGCCCGACATGCCCAGGTGCACCAGCAGCCAACCGACCTCCAATTCGATCAGCAAGTACTTGCCACGCCGCCGCACCGCCTGCACGCGACGGCCCACCAGCGCTGGTGGCTCCACCCCCAGCGGCCAGCGCAGCGGAAGCCCGCAGCACACGGCCTCGATGCGCGCCCCCGCCAACCGGTCGGCGATGCGCAATCGGGTCACTTCGACTTCGGGCAACTCGGGCATGACGACTCACGGAACGAGGAAATGGACGCACTGCATTATCATCAACCGAGCACACCCCCGATCGGACCGTCCATGCCGCGCCTGCGCTCCCCGCTCGTCATCCTCTGGCTGCTCGCCGGCTTGGCGCTGCCGCCGGCGCTCGCCCAACCGGCTGGGCAACCCGCGCTGCCCATCGCTGGCGCACCAGCGTCGAGGCCCGACACCGCCCCCTCGGGGCTCGATGCGGAGCTGTTTTATCAACTGCTGATCGCCGAACTGCAACGCCGCCACGACCCGGGCGCGGCCTACTCCATCATCCTGGAAGTGGCCCGACGCACTGGCCACCCGGAGCTCTTTCGGCGCGCGATGGAAATCGCGCTGCAGGGTCGCGCACCACAAGCGGCGCTGTCCGCGGTGCGTGAATGGCGGCAACGCCTGCCTGCCGACGACGAAGCGCGCCGCACCGAACTGCAATTACTGCTCGGGCTGCAGCGGGTACGCGAGGCGGGCCCGGTCCTGCGCGACTGGATACGCGCCACCCCGGCGCCGCAACGCCCTGCGCTGATTGCCGTGATCCCCTCGCTGCTGGCGCGCGCGTCGGACAAGGCCGAGGCGGTGGCCGCTGCCCAAACCGCACTCGAGCCTTTTTTGCGCGAGGCCCCGACCTCGGCAGCGGCGTGGGCCGCGCTCGGGCGCGTGCATCGCCAAGCCGGCGACGATGAACAGGCATTGCACGCCGCGCGCCAAGCCATCCAGGCCGCCCCGCGCGCCGCCGCGGGTGCTTTGCTGGCCGTGGAGCTGCTCGAACGCCGCCCAGAAGAAGCCGAACCTCTGGTGCAGCGCTACTTGCATGCGACCCGCAACGCCACCGACACCGATCCGGTGGTCGCCATCAGCTATGCCCAAGCGCTGGCCGAGCGCGGGCGCATGGCCGAGGCGCGCGCGGTACTGCAGCACACCCGTACGGCGCGCCCGGACGAACGGCGCCGCCTGCTGATCGCCGAAGCGCGGCTGCTGCGCGACCAAGACCAGCCGCAAGCCGCGTATGACGTGCTGACCCAGGCCCTGCGCGACACGCCCGACGACCCCGATCTGCAGTATGAGCTGGCGATGGTGGCCGAGCGCACCGGTCGGCTCGACGAGATGGAGCGGCTGCTGCGGGCCGTCATCGCGCGCAAACCCGACGACGCGCACGCCTACAACGCGCTGGGCTACGCCCTGGCCGACCGTGGCGTGCGCCTGACCGAGGCCAAGGCGCTGATCGAGGAAGCGCTGCGCCGCGCGCCGGACGACGCCTACATCATCGACAGCCTAGGCTGGGTGGAATACCGTCTGGGCAATTGGCCCGAGGCGCGACGACTGCTCACGCAAGCCATGCAGCAGCGCCCGGATGCCGAGATCGCCGCTCACCTGGGCGAGGTGCTGTGGGTGCTGGGTGAGCGCGAAGAGGCGCTGGCCGTCTGGCGTCAGGGCCTTGCCCTTGACGCCCGCAACCGCACCCTGACCGAGACGCTGCAGCGCCTCGGCGTCCAACCGTGAGTCTGGCTCTGCTGTCCCCTCGTGCGCGCTGGCGCGGGGTGGTGGCGGCGGTCGCCGTCGCCCTCTTGGCAGGCTGCGCCACGCCGCCACCGCCAGCGCCGTCTAAACCATCGGCCGCATCCCACTGGAGTGGACGGCTGGCGCTGTCCCTGGCCACCGATCCGCCGCAACACTGGTCGGCCGGCTTCGAGCTCAGCGGCACGCCCGCGCAGGGCGAGCTGCGCCTGTCCACGCCCCTGGGTCAGACCCTGGCCACGATCCGTTGGGACGGCAGCGGTGCCTGGGTCGAGCGACGCGACACAGACCCACGCCCTTATGACGGGCTGGATGCGCTCACCGCCGACTTGATCGGCACACCGGTGCCTGTCACCGCGCTGTTTGCCTGGTTGCGCGGCGTCCCCCACGAGGCCCCGGGCTGGCAGGTCGATCTGTCGCAGCAGCCCACAGGACGGCTGCGCCTGCGGCGCAGCGATCCGCCCCCAGCGGCCGACCTGCGGCTGATCTGGCAACCCTGATCCCCTCCATGCAACGACTGCTCGACGTCCCCGCTCCTGCCAAGCTCAACCTGTTTCTGCACGTGACCGGCCGGCGCGCCGATGGATATCACGAACTGCAGTCGGTGTTTCGCCTGATCGACTGGGCCGACACACTGCACTTCGAGCTGCGCCGCGACGGTCAGCTCTCGCGCGAGGATCTGCACACCACCGACGGGCCCGCGCTGCCCGAGGATGATCTGTGCCTGCGCGCGGCGCGCGCGCTGCGCGCCGCCAGCGGCTGCCCGCTGGGAGCGCACATCGTGCTGGAAAAGCGCATCCCACAACAAGCCGGGCTGGGGGGCGGCTCCAGTGACGCCGCCAGCACGCTGATCGCGCTCGATCGCCTCTGGGGCCTGAACTGGCCACGCCGCGCGTTGATCGAGCTGGGCGCGCGACTGGGCGCCGACGTGCCGTTCTTCCTGGGCGGCCGCAACGCCTGGGTCGAGGGTATCGGTGAGCGCCTGACCCCACTCGAGCTGCCGCCTGCGCGCTACGCCGTGGTCAAGCCGCGCGCCGGCACCCGCACCGCCGCCATTTACCAGGCCCCCGATCTCGAACGCGACACGCCCCGCGCTATAATGCAGGACTTCGTTGACGCCTGCATAGCGGCCCCGGGCCGCCTGTGGGGCGCCAACGTGATGCAACCCGTGGCGGTTCGCCTGTGTCCCGACGTCGGCGCCGCACTCCAGCGACTCGGCCGGCTGGGTTTGTCGGCCCGCATGACCGGTTCGGGGAGCGCGGTTTTTGCCGTGCTCACCAGCGATGCGGACGCCCAGGCCGTCGAGCAGGCCGACTGGCCGGACGGTTGGCAGGTGCAGATCTGCAACGGGTTGTCAGAACATCCGCTGGTCGGGTGGCAAAAAGACGCTATAATATGAGTCTTGTTGCTGCTGACACAGCAACGCTGCATGGGGCGCGCCGCGTCAGCGGTGAGCCTGTGTAGGGGAGTCGCCAAGTTGGTTAAGGCATCGGATTTTGATTCCGACATGCGAGGGTTCGAATCCTTCCTCCCCTGCCAAATCCTTTCCCAGTGCCGGTTACACCATGGAACGCTCGATGTCAGCGCACGCCCCCGATTTCATGCTTTTCACCGGCAATGCCAACCCGGCACTGGCCGCCGAGATCGCCCAATACCTGGGCACCACCTTGGGCAATGCCCACGTGGGCCGCTTCTCGGATGGTGAGGTAACCGTTCAAATCGGCCAAAACGTCCGCGCACGCGACATTTTCATCATCCAGCCCACCTGCCCGCCGACCAACGAGAACCTCATGGAGCTCGTCATCATGGTCGACGCGCTCAAGCGGGCATCGGCCGCTCGTATCTCGGCCGTCATCCCCTACTTCGGCTACGCGCGCCAGGACCGCCGCCCGCGCTCGAGCCGCGTGCCCATCAGCGCCAAGGTAGTGGCCAACATGCTGCAGGTGGTCGGCGTGGAGCGCGTGCTGACGATGGACCTGCACGCCGACCAGATCCAGGGTTTTTTCGACATCCCGGTCGACAACATCTACGCTTCGCCTGTGCTGCTGGGCGACCTGCGGCAAAAGAACTACCCCAACCTGCTGGTCGTCTCGCCCGACGTCGGCGGCGTGGTGCGCGCGCGGGCGCTGGCCAAGCAGCTCGACTGCGACATGGCCATTATCGACAAGCGGCGTCCCAAACCGAACGTGTCGGAGGTCATGCACGTCATCGGTGACATCGAGGGCCGCCACTGCGTCATCATGGACGATATGGTCGACACCGCGGGCACCCTGGTCAAGGCCGCCGAGGTGCTCAAGGAGCGCGGCGCGGCCAAGGTGTTTGCCTACGTCACCCACCCGATTTTGTCCGGCCCGGCGGTCGAGCGCGTGGCGCGTGGCGATGCGCTCGACGAGCTGGTCGTGACCAACTCCATCCCGCTCAGCGATGCGGCGCGCGCCTGCGGCAAGATCCGCGCGCTCACCGTCGCACCACTGATGGCCGAGACCATCGCCCGCATCGCCAGCGGTGACTCGGTCATGGAGTTTCTGGCGGAGATGGAAAACCAGGCCTGACGCCGCGAGGCGTCACCCCGGATGCGGCGCTGACGCGGCATCCGGTCACCCGCCGCCTACGGGGCGGTTTTTTGCAACCGGGGTGCACTGGTCGCGGTCACCCCACGCATGTTTGGAGTCATCGAGATGAAATTCGTCGCTTTCGAGCGCCAACAGCAGGGCACGGGTGCGAGCCGCCGCCTGCGCAACGCCGGCAAGACCCCCGGCATCGTCTATGGTGGTGGCGCCGAGCCACAGGCCATCGAGCTGGACCACAACGCGCTGTGGCAAGCCATCCAGAAGGAAGCCTTCCACACCTCCATCCTCGAGATGGAGCTGGGCGGGCAAACCACCAAGGTCGTGCTGCGCGACGTGCAGTACCACCCCTACAAGCCCCAAGTGCTGCACGTGGACTTCCAGCGCGTGGACGACAATACCCGCCTGCGCAAGAAGGTGCCGCTGCACTTCGTCAACGCCGAGCAGTCGCCCGCGGTCAAGGCCGACAAGTGCCTGATCAACCACGTGCTGACCGAAATCGAAATCGAGTGCCTGGCCACCCAACTGCCCGACTTCATCGAAGTCGACCTGAGCCAGCTGCACAAGGGCCAAAGCCTGCACGCCAGCGACCTCAAGCTGGCCCCGGGCGTCAAGATCGTCACCCACGGCAAGCCCAATCCCACCATTGCCACGGTGGTGGAGCCGGTGGAAGAAGTGGTGACCGCGCCGCAAGCCGCGGCGGCCGACGACAAGAAGGGCAAAAAAGGCAAGAAGTGATGCCCGCGGGCGGCGCGCTCGAGCGCCCCTTGGCCCCACGAACCCGGCACAATGGAGGCCCGCCGCGTGCGGGCCTTTTCACGTCTGGGGTGCTGATGCGCCCCACCCTGCCAAGCACCCATGATCAAGCTGCTGGTCGGCCTGGGCAACCCAGGCCCGGAATACGAAGACACCCGCCACAACGCGGGGTGGTGGTGGATCGACCGCGTCGCGCAGGACCTGCGCGTCACGCTGCACCCCGAGCGCGCGTATTTCGGTCTGGTGGGACGTACCCAATTCGAGGGCCAGCCGCTGTGGCTGCTCAAGCCGACCACGTACATGAACCGATCTGGCCAGGCGGTGGCGGCACTGGCGCGGTTTTTCAAGATCGCGCCGGAACACATCCTCGTCGCACACGACGAGCTGGACCTACCGCCGGGCGACGCCCGGCTCAAGCGCGGCGGCGGCCATGCGGGACACAACGGCCTGCGCGACATCCACGCGCAGCTCGGCAGCGCCGACTACTGGCGGCTGCGGCTGGGCATCGGTCATCCCGGCGTCAAGGCCGAGGTGGTGCACTGGGTGCTGCGCAAACCGCCGCTGGAGCAGCGGCAGGCGATCGACGCCGCCATCGAGCGCGCGGCGCGCGCCCTGCCTTCGTTGCTGGCCGGCGACGTCGCCAAGGCCACCAGCGCCATCCACACCAGCCAGCCCCCGCGCGCCAAGCCACCGCGTCCTTCTGCCGCCGATCAGCGCCCGCCGTCCAGCGATGCGGGCGAGCACGGCGCGGCACCGCGCTGAATCGGCACGCGCCCGGCCCTCAACCCGCGACGCCCGTGGCCTTGGCCGCCTCTGTGGCCGCCTGCAAGCGGCGGTACTTCTGCCACAGCGTCTCGCGGTCTTCCACGAAATCGGGGTGGATAGGGATGCAGCTCACCGGGCACACCTGTACGCACTGCGGCTCATCGAAATGCCCCACGCATTCGGTGCAGCGGCCAGGGTCGATGACGTAGTGTTCCTCGCCCATCGAGATGGCCTGGTTGGGGCACTCGGGCTCGCACACGTCGCAGTTGATGCATTCGTCGGTGATGGTCAGGGCCATGCCACGCTCCTGTCGCCAAATGGCCGACCGTTGGTCAAGATGCCTGGGCTGCGGTGGCCTGCCGCAAGCGCTGCGCGACGATGGGGTTGACCATGCCCGACACCTCTCCACCCAGTTTGGCGATTTCTCTCACGAGAGTACTGGAAATACACTGCACCGGCGGTTGCGGCAGCAAAAACACGGTTTGCACCGTGGGCAAGAGCTTGGCGTTCATGGCCGCCATCTGCGCCTCGTAGTCGAAGTCGGTCAGATTGCGGATGCCGCGCACCACGGCCAGCGCGCCGTGCGCACGGCAAAAGTCCATGATCAGCCCGTCGAACGGCAACACCTGCACGCCGGGGCAGTCGGCGAGGGCCTGCGCTGCCATGGCCAGCCGGTCTTCCAGGGTAAACAAGGTCCGCTTGTGGTGGGCAACCGCCACCGCCACGATCAAGCGGTCGAACAACCCCGCCGCGCGGCGGATGACATCCTCGTGGCCCAAGGTGATGGGGTCGAACGTGCCGCTATAGACGGCAGTGCGCACTGCAGGGATCGCCACTGTCATGGGACGGGATTATCCATCGGTTGCAACAAGTGGGCGTGCACCGCACCCGCGCGCAAGTGGCGGTGCAGCCGCCAGCCGAGCGCCGTCAACTCCGGCTCGCCCCAGGCGCGCGGCGCTTCCAGATACGCCCATCCACCGGGCCGCAGCAGGCGCTGCGCGGCCTGCAGCGCCGCCCTCGTCAGGCGCTCACCCCCGCTGTGTGCGTCGTCGAACGGGGGATCGAGAAACACCACGTCCCATGCCGCCGCGGGCAACCCGGCCAGGACGGCCAAGGCATCGCCACCCACGACGCGCACCGTCTCCGCCCCCAGCCGCTGCACGTTGGCGCGCAAGGCGGCCTGCACGGCCGGCGAGCGCTCGATCAGCACCACCTCGGCAGCGGCGCGTGAAGCGGCCTCCAGCCCCAGCGCGCCGCTGCCGGCAAAGGCATCGATGCAGCGGCAACCGCTCAAGTCCTGCCCCAGCCAATTGAACAGGGTTTCGCGCACGCGGTCCGGGGTCGGGCGCAGCCCAGGCACGTCGCCCACCGGCAGGCGCGAGCGGCGCCAGCGCCCACCAATGATGCGCACCTCGCCCGTGGGCGACGTGCGGCGCGCGCGCCCCGTCACGGCTGCCCTCCCACGACCACGGTCACCATCCGATCCGGGTCGATGACACGGCGCCACGCGCGCATCAGGGTCTCACGGTCGACTGCGGCCACGCGCGCGGTCCAGGTCTCGAGCTCGTCCAACGGCAGGTCCGACCACGCGATCGCGGCCACCTGATCGAGCACCTTGCGGTTGCTGTCCAGCCGCAGCGCAAACCCGTTGATGAGCGCCTCCTTGGCCGCGGCCAGCTCGTCGTCGGTCGGCCCCTCGCGCGTGAAGCGCCGCAGCGATTCGTGCACCAACTGCACCGCCAGCGCGGCCTGCTCGGGCCGGGTCTGCAGCGCCACGGTAAACGCACCGGCGTGCCGCCCGGCCAGAAAGTAGCTGTACACGCCATAGGTCAGCCCGCGCTGCTCCCGGATCTCGCGCATCAGGCGCGAGGTAAAGCCCCCGCCGCCCAGGATGTGGTTGGCCAGCTGCAGCGCCAGAAAATCCGGATCGTTGCGCGCGATACCGGGCGCCCCCACCCAGACCTGCGCCTGCGCCGCGCCCGGGAAGGGCACGGACAGCGTCTGCGCTTGCGCGAGCGGCGCCACCTCCGGCACGGCGGGCAGCGGCGTGCAGCCGTGCGGCGCCAGTCCGCGCAGCAAGCGCTCGCCAATCGCGTCGGCTTGCGCGCGTGTCACCGCCCCCACGACCGTGACGCGCGCGTCGCAGGGGCGGACATGGCGCCGGTAAAAGGCCTGGAGCGCCGCACGGTCGATGGCAGCCCAGGTCTCGGGCGTGGCTTCCCAGCCATACGGGTGTCCCCGATAGACCGCCCGATGGAAGTGCTGACGCGCCACGGTGTCGGGTTGCGTCTGCGCCTCGCGCCACGCCCCGATCAGCCGCTCGCGCTCGCGCGCCCACACGGCGGCGTCGAACGACGGTGCCGCCAACTGCCGCGCCGCCAGCGCCACGGCGCCCTCCAGCAGATCGGGGCGCGTGAGCGTGCGCAGCGACACGCTGAAACGATCGAGGGTCGCCGTCGCGCTCCACTGCGCCCCCAGGTCGGCCCAGGCATCGGACAACGCATTTTCGTCGAGCGCCGGCTGGCCGTCGTGGGCCAGCACCCCGCGGCCCAGCATCAGCGCCGTCGCGGCCGCCAGCCCCGCCTGTCCCGCAGGATCGCGTCGGCTGCCGCCGTCGAACTCCACGCGCACATCGACCATCGGCAACGCGTCGATGCGCACCCAGTATAGGCGCGCGCCATCGGGCCGCACCCAGTGCTCGATGGGCAGCGCCGCCTGTGCCGCAGCCGCCACCAGCCACAGGCAGGCCGCGAGCCACCCACCCCACCTCCGATGCCGCGCGCTCATGACCCTGCCTCCGGCCGCAGCACGCCGACGGTGAGCCGCTCGTCCTGGAAGTAGCGCTGCGCCACCCGGCGCACGTCCTCGGTGCCGACGCGCTGCAAGCGCGCCAACAGTCGCTGGTTGGCATCCACCGGCCAGCCTAACACCCAATGCATGCCCAGCGCGCGCGCTTGCGCGAACATCGAATCGAGCGCGTAGATCTCGCTGGCCATCCACTGCGTCTTGACACGCTGCAGCTCGGCTTCGCTCACCCCGTCGCGCGCGACGCGCGCGATCTCGGCCTTCAACGCGGCTTCCACGGCCTCGATTGGCACCCCCTGCCGCGGCGTGGCGCTCAGCATGAACGACTCCGGCCCGCGCGCGGCCAAGCCATACGATGCGCTCACCGCATCGGCCAGACGCGGGCCACCCTGCCCCTGCACCAGCACGCGCTCCAGCCGCGCGCCCGGATGGCCGTCGAGCACGCCGGCCAGCAACACCAGCGCCAGCGCATCGTTTGCCTCCTCATCGGTCGCATCGGGGTGCGCCAGCCGCGGCACGCGCCAGCCCATCACCAGCGCGGGCTGCGGCGTGCGCGCCTGCCATTCGAAGCGGCGCACGCCGCGCTGCGGCGGCTCGGCGTCGGGCGTGCGTGCCGGCACGGCGCGGGCGGGCCACGTGCCAAACGTCGCCTGCGCCCAGGCAAGCACCTGCGCCACGTCCACGTCGCCCACCACCACCAACGCCGCGTTGCCCGGCACGTACCAGCGCCGGTAGAAGTCACGCACGGTCTCGGGCTGCAACGCCTGCAAGTTGCCCATCCAGCCGATCACCGGCCGCCGGTAGGGATGCGCCACCCAGGCCATGGCGTTGAACTGCTCGTAGAGCTGCGCGCGCGGCTCGTCCTCGATACGCTGGCGGCGTTCTTCCTGCACCACGGCCAGCTCACGCTGGAACGCCTCGTCGGCCCAGGTGTTGTTCATCATCCGGTCGGCCTCCAGCCGCATCGCCTCCGGCAACCGAGGCGCTGGCAGCTGCACGTGATAGGCCGTCATGTCGTGCGAGGTAAAGGCGTTGTCGCGCCCGCCCAGCGCGGCGATGCGGCGTGAATACTCGCCCTCCGGTACCGTCGGCGTGCCCTTGAAGAGCATGTGCTCTAGCACGTGCGCCACGCCGGACTCGTGGTCCTGCTCATCCATCGACCCCACGCGCAGCCACAGCATCTGGACCGCCGTGGGCGCGCGGCGGTCGGGCTGAACGATGACGGTCAGGCCATTGGCCAGGGTCAACACCTGCGCCTGTGGCGCCAAGGACGGCGCGTTGGCAGCCTCCTCGGCCGCCATGGCCGTGATCGGCAGCACCGCGCCACCGACCAGCCACAGCAGCGCCGCGCCCAAGCGCGCGAATCGGCGGCGAATCCTGTCGCCGTCACCGATGCTGAACCGGTACCAGGCCGCAATCATGAGGTGGGGTTTCATAGAATGTCGATCATTCTAGACAGCAAGCTCTTATGTTCCGATTTCTCAAAGAAAAGTTCTTCGGCACGCGCGAGCCCACCGAGGAGCAGTCGCCATCGGACCCTGCGCCCGCGGCCGCGCCGGGGACGGCAGTACCGCCCGTGCCCGAACCCACGACGGCGGTGGCCGCGGCCAGCGCCCCCCCGACGGACAGCACAGACAGCGCCGCCACCCGCCAGGGTTGGCTCGGGCGGCTCGCCGCCGGTCTGCGCAAAACCGGCAGCAGCCTCACCGCGGTCTTCGTCGGGGCTCGCATCGACGATGCGCTGTATGAGGAGCTCGAAGCGGCCCTGCTCATGGCCGACGCCGGCACCCAGGCCACGGCCCACCTGCTCGACGAGCTGAAGCGACGCGTCAAGGCGCAGCGGGCCACCGACGCCCAAGAGGTGCGCGCGCTGCTGGTGGACGTGATCGCCGATTGGCTCGCGCCCCTGCAAAAACCGCTGGCCGTCGGCGCCCAGCCCGAAGGGCCCACCGTGTGGATGGTGGCAGGCGTCAACGGTGCGGGCAAGACGACGACGATCGGCAAGCTCACCTGGCACCTGGCGCAGCACGGCGCCACAGTGCTGTTGGCCGCCGCCGACACCTTTCGCGCCGCTGCGCGCGATCAGCTCGACGTCTGGGCCCGGCGCAACGGCGTCGATATCGTCAGCCAGGAAGGCGGCGATCCAGCCGCGGTGGCATTCGATGCCGTCTCGGCCGGGCGCGCGCGCGGCAAGGATGTGGTCATCGTCGACACCGCGGGCCGCCTGCCGACGCAGTTGCATCTGATGGAGGAGCTGCGCAAGATCAAGCGCGTGGTGGGCAAGGCCGAAGCGGGTGCGCCGCACGAGGTGTTGCTCGTCATCGACGGCAATACTGGCCAAAATGCGCTGGCCCAGGTCAAAGCGTTCGACGCCGCCTTGCAGCTCACGGGGCTGATCGTCACCAAGCTCGACGGTACCGCGAAGGGCGGCGTGCTGGCCGCCATCGCCATGTGGGCGCGCGAACGAGGGCGCGAGCTGCCCGTCTACTTCATCGGCATTGGCGAGAAGCTCGAAGACCTGCAACCTTTCGACGCGCGCGAGTTTGCGCAAGCGCTGCTGGGCTGAACACCCGCGCCGCCCTTGGGGGGTTGGGGTTGTCCCGATAGACGCGCCGCCCCGTCGCGGTAAGCTTGGCGAAGGCTAGCCCACTAGCATTTACCCGAGTTGCTTATATCAGCACGTCGTGATACACATTCGTCCCGATTCGGCACGGTTGCCGCAACACCCCCAGAGGAGCCCCATGACAATGAACGCACTTCGAACCATCTTGGTAGCCAGCGCGCTCGGCGCTGCCACCCTGGCGCATGCCCAGGTCGACCAGGTCAGAGTGTGGGCAGCCGCCTGCGCCAACTGCCATGGCACCGACGGTCGCGCTCAGCCGGGTATGGAAGCCTTGGCGGGCAAAAATGTCGATGACATGACCAAGTCGCTGCTCGACTTCAAGGCTGGCCGCAAGCCCGCCACCATCATGCACCAGATCAGCAAGGGCTACACCGACGACGAGCTGCGCGCCATCGCCGCGTACTTCGCCGCGCAGAAAAAATAACACCTGAGGAGTCACACCATGATGCAACGTCGCCAATTCGTCTCCACCGTCGCGGCCGGCTCGGCGCTGGGCTCCTTGGGTTTGATCTCGGGTTGCGCCACCACCATGGCGGGCGGCTCTGGGCCCCACGTCGTCGTCATCGGCGGCGGCTATGGCGGGGCCACGGCTGCCAAATACACGCGCCTGTTCTCCGAAGGCAAAGTGCGCGTGACGCTCATCGAGCCCAACGCGCAATTCGTCTCTTGCCCGATTTCCAACCTGGTGATCGGCGGCATCAAGCAGATGGCCGACATCACCATCCCCTACGAAAACCTGGAAAAACGCCACGGCGTCAAGATCGTGCGCGATCGTGCCACCGCGATCGACGCCGACAAGCGCTTGGTCAAGCTCGCCGGCGGCGGTGAGATCAGCTATGACCGCCTGATCGTCTCGCCCGGCATCGACTTCATGTGGGAAACCCTGCCCGGCATGAATAAGCCGGGCGCGCAAGACAAAGTGCTGCACGCCTGGAAGGCCGGCCCGCAGACCGTGGCGCTGCGCCAGCAGCTCGAAGCCATGCCGGACGGCGGCGTGTATGCGCTGTCCATCCCACTGGCCCCGTACCGCTGCCCGCCCGGGCCCTACGAGCGCGCCTGTATGGTCGCGCACTACTTCAAGAAGGCCAAGCCCAAGAGCAAAGTCATCATCTTCGACGCCAACGACGACATTCAGTCCAAAAAGGCGCTGTTTCTTAAAGCGTGGGAAGAACACTATAAGGGCATCATCGAATACCGCCCCAAACACCGCGTGGTGGACGTGGACGTGGCCACCAACACTCTCAAGTTCGAGTTCAACGACGACTTCAAAGGCGCGGTGCTCAACGTCGTGCCCAACATGCGCGCGGGCGACATCGCGGTGCAAACCGGCCTGGCCACCGCCAACAAGCGCTGGTGTGAAGTCGACTTCCTGACCTTCGAGTCGGTCGCGGTCAAAAACATTCACGTGCTGGGTGACGCGATCCAGATCGCACCCGCCATGCCCAAGTCCGGTCACATGGCCAACCAGCACGGCAAGACCTGCGCCGCTGCGGTCGTCAGTCTGCTCATGGGCAAAGAGCCGCCCAAGATGCCGCTGTACGCCAACACCTGCTACAGCTTCGTCACCGACGAAGACGTGGTGCACGTGGCCAGCGTGCACCGCTACGACGCCGAGAAAAAGACGATGCTGACGGTGCCGGGCTCGGGCGGCGTCTCGGCGCGTGCCAGCGAGCTCGAGGGCCGCTACGCCCTGGCGTGGGCGCGCAACATCTGGGCGGACACGCTCGCCTGAGCGTCCGGCGCGGCGCCCGACGCCGACACCTCCCGCAGGAGTCGGCGTCGGGTTTTTCCCCTCCGACATATTGGTTTATCAGCACGGACTATAAGACGGTTATGAGAGCTTCCTGCGCAATCCCCTCCCTTCTGGTTCGATCCCTCGTGACCGTCGGGTTGTTGGCCACGGCGGCCATGTCGGCCCACGCACAGGCCGATGAAGCGCGTGCCCGCAAGATCGCCAATGGCACTTGCTTCATGTGTCACGGCGAGAATGGGGAATCGACCAGCGAAATCTTCCCCCGTCTGGCGGGCCAGAACGCGGAATACATCGCCAAACAGCTCAAAGCCTTCAAGACAGGCGAGCGCAAGAGCACCGCGATGGCCGAGATGGTGGCCAAACTCACCGACGACGAGATGCTGGCCCTCGGCCGTTATTACGAAAAACTGCCCGCCGTGCGCGAAAATGTCAAAGACACCGGATTGGCCGCGGTCGGCGCCTACATCTACCAAAACGGCAACAAATTCAGCGGTGTACCCGCCTGTGTGAGCTGCCATGGGCCCGATGGGCACGGTGCCAACAACCTGCCACGGCTGGCAGGACAATTCTCGGGCTATTTGTCAGGTCCCGGACGATTACGTGGTTTGAAGATGAAAAGATCGGGGCGTTGAGCGTACCACTTTTTCAAGGCCTCCAGAGGTGTTATGTGTCCGATTGCCTTCTGGGGTAAATGATGGTTGTACAGCCAAACATAACGGGTCAAGGTAGTCTCGAGGTCCTCGGCGCTGTTGAAGTGATGGGTGGCAAGGACCTCGGCAATACGGCCGTTGAAGCGTTCGACCATGCCATTGGTCTGAGGGTGTCTGGGCTTGGTGAGGCGATGCTCGATGCCAAGGGCCTGGCAGAGCTGATCGAACTCGTGCTTCCCGGACGGTGCGCGCGCGCCTGAGGCGAAGAGGCGATCCGTGAACTCCTTGCCGTTGTCGGTGAGGATGTGCGTGATTCTGACCGGGCAGGTCTTGTGCAAGGCCTTCAGGAAGCTTCTGGCCGCGGCTGCGGTCTTGTTTGGCTTAATCTGGATGAAGACCCAACGGGTGGCGCGGTCAATGGCGACGAAGAGATAACGCCTCTGATGTTCGTCGGGCATCTGCGGCAGGTACTTGACGTCGATGTGCAGGTAGCCCGGCATGTAGGTCTTGAATGGCTTGGAAGCAGGCGCATCCTTGGCTTCACTGGGCAGTTGGGATAGGCCATGGCGCTTGAGCAGACGATACAGCCCAGAACGTGAGGCCCGGGGGTTGATGAACTCCCGTGTGACCACCAGCAGATCGTCAAGGGGTAGCTGGAGGGTCTTGCGCAGCTCCACCACCAAAAGCTCCTGCGCCGGGGTGAGCGTCGTCTGCAAACGATGCGCGGTATGCGGGCGATCTTCCACAAAGTCCCGACGCTTCCAGCGGCGGATGGTGTCTTCGGATACGCCCAACTCGGCTGCCAAGGCC
Organism: Tepidimonas sp. HKU78; assembly: GCF_049860815.1. Taxonomy (NCBI): domain Bacteria; kingdom Pseudomonadati; phylum Pseudomonadota; class Betaproteobacteria; order Burkholderiales; genus Tepidimonas; species Tepidimonas sp. HKU78. The sequence continues at coordinate 1,593,986 of NZ_CP187547.1, read as the reverse complement.
GCAACCGACAAGGACGAGGACTGGATGTAGGCGCGGGTGGCGGGGGTTGTGGTGGCGTTTTTGTGTAGGCGAATAATCATGGTTGAGCGCTCCGGAGGTTGTCGATCAGCTCTCGCATCACTGCGCGACTAACGAAGAGTGCACGACGCGAAGGATCTATGCAATCGTCCGGAACCCTACAGCTATTTGTTCACGCAGCTCAAACAGTTCAACCAGCGACAACGCACCAACGACAATATCGTGATGCATACCGTCGCGGAGAAGATGTCCGAGCTCGAAATGGCCGCGGTCGCGGAGTACCTAAAGTGTAGGGTTCCGGACGATTGCATAGATCCTTCGCGTCGTGCACTCTTCGTTAGTCGCGCAGTGATGCGAGAGCTGATCGACAACCTCCGGAGCGCTCAACCATGATTATTCGCCTACACAAAAACGCCACCACAACCCCCGCCACCCGCGCCTACATCCAGTCCTCGTCCTTGTCGGTTGCGGCCTTGGCAGCCGAGTTGGGCGTATCCGAAGACACCATCCGCCGCTGGAAGCGTCGGGACTTTGTGGAAGATCGCCCGCATACCGCGCATCGTTTGCAGACGACGCTCACCCCGGCGCAGGAGCTTTTGGTGGTGGAGCTGCGCAAGACCCTCCAGCTACCCCTTGACGATCTGCTGGTGGTCACACGGGAGTTCATCAACCCCCGGGCCTCACGTTCTGGGCTGTATCGTCTGCTCAAGCGCCATGGCCTATCCCAACTGCCCAGTGAAGCCAAGGATGCGCCTGCTTCCAAGCCATTCAAGACCTACATGCCGGGCTACCTGCACATCGACGTCAAGTACCTGCCGCAGATGCCCGACGAACATCAGAGGCGTTATCTCTTCGTCGCCATTGACCGCGCCACCCGTTGGGTCTTCATCCAGATTAAGCCAAACAAGACCGCAGCCGCGGCCAGAAGCTTCCTGAAGGCCTTGCACAAGACCTGCCCGGTCAGAATCACGCACATCCTCACCGACAACGGCAAGGAGTTCACGGATCGCCTCTTCGCCTCAGGCGCGCGCGCACCGTCCGGGAAGCACGAGTTCGATCAGCTCTGCCAGGCCCTTGGCATCGAGCATCGCCTCACCAAGCCCAGACACCCTCAGACCAATGGCATGGTCGAACGCTTCAACGGCCGTATTGCCGAGGTCCTTGCCACCCATCACTTCAACAGCGCCGAGGACCTCGAGACTACCTTGACCCGTTATGTTTGGCTGTACAACCATCATTTACCCCAGAAGGCAATCGGACACATAACACCTCTGGAGGCCTTGAAAAAGTGGTACGCTCAACGCCCCGATCTTTTCATCTTCAAACCACGTAATCGTCCGGGACCTGACACCTAAGCACCAAATGAGCCTGGGGCCAAAGGCCCCCCGCTCTTCGAGGCGAGGTCAATCGACGTGCAGGCGCGCGTGGATGCGCCGAGTCAAGCGCCAAACGGCCCATAGCACCAGCGGCATGGCGGCCCCCGCCGTCAACTCGGGATGCAGGGGCACGCCTGCCGACTTCAGCGCTTTCGCCCCGTAGAGCACCAGACTGATCACGTAATACGAGATGGCCGCGATCGACAGCCCTTCGACCGTCGATTGCAAGCGCAACTGCAGTGCCTGCCCGCGGGTCAGCTTTTCCAACAAGACCCGGTTCTGTTCCTCGCGCGCGATATCGACCTGGGTGCGCAACAAGGCGCTGGTACGCGCGATGCGCTCCGACAGCGCGACCAGCCGCTGCTCGGTCGAGACCACGGTTGCAATGGCCGGCGCCAGCCGCCGACGCATGAATTCGCTGATCGTCTGTGTACCGGGGATGGCCTGCTCGCGCAGTTCGGCGATGCGCTGGTTGACGATGTGGTCGTAGGCGCGCGTGGCCGAGAAGCGGTAGCCGTGCTCGGCGATTGCGCGCTCGATGCTGGCCGCCAACCCGACGAGCTCGTCCAGCAAGGCTTGATCGGATGTGGTCTTGGCCTCCATATCAGCCGTCAGGCGAGCCAGCCGCGCCTCGGCTTGCGCAAGCGGGCCCGCCAGCATCTTGGCCACCGGCAGCCCCAACAAGGCCATCATGCGGTAGGTCTCCAGCTCGACCAGCCGCGCCGAGATGCGGCCAGCGCGGGTTTCGCTCGTCTCTGGCGGCGCCAACACGAGCATGCGCTCGAAACCGCTACCCCGCAGCCGAAAATCGGTCACGACGATCGAATGCCCCTCGCGTCCGATGAGGGATGCGACCACGGGCTGATTACCAAACCAGCGGCGCGCCTGCGCGAGCAAGCTCGGCGGATCCGCCAAATCGGCTGTGACCATGGCCAACTGGATGGCGCAGATGGTGCGTCCCGGGATGGCCGCCCACCAGTCGGGCGCCACCTTCAGCGATGGCAACAAAGGGGGATCCGTCGCCTCCAGGCCGGCCTCGGGCGGCAAGGGCTGTACGAGTGAGTAACGGGTAAACTCGGTGTGGCGTTCCCATTTCAGGGTAAAGCTCCCCGGGCAACGCAGACACAGAAAGTGCGCCTGCAGATCGGCCTCGGTCAACCCCTCCTGCCCGGGCAGTCGCCGCAGATGTTGCAGCTCCTGTGCGCGATCCACCCCTTCGTTGAGCACGGCCACATACACCACTAGCGCAGGCAGGCGAATACGCGCGGTCGGCCGCGCGTGCACTTCGTTGTGCAGGGCACGGCGGCGGCTGTCGTCAGGGGGCAAGACGGCGCTGATACCCCCAATGGCATCGTCTGGCGTCATGGGCGCAACCATAGCATAACGCCGGACGGATTCCCGATGAAAAAACCCCGCCGGGTCAGCCAACTGGCGGGGTTTTCGGCACTCAAGGCGCACAGGCGCCCAGCTTCTGGTGAAAGCTGTCCGCTTACGCGCCCAGCTTTTGGTGAAAGCTGTCCGCTTACGCGCCCAGCTTTTCTTTGATACGGGCCGCCTTGCCGGTGCGGCCGCGCAGATAGTAGAGCTTGGCGCGGCGCACGTCGCCGCGGCGCTTGACCTCGATGCTGGCGATCAACGGGCTGTACAGCGGGAAGGTGCGCTCCACGCCTTCACCGTTGGAGATCTTGCGCACGATGAAGCTGGAGTTGAAACCGCGGTTGCGCTTGGCGATGACAACGCCCTCGTAGGCCTGCACGCGCTTTTTGTTGCCTTCGATCACGTTGACGTTGACCACCACGGTGTCACCGGGGGCAAAGTCAGGGATGGTCTTGTTCAGGCGAGCGATTTCTTCCTGCTCGAGGATTTGGATCAGGTTCATGGTCTCATCCACGATCGTGTCTGCGCTGCACACTGCACGAACCAGCGCCCTTGCGCCAGCCCGCCCGGGGTTGCTTTTATTATCAAACACCCGAAGCCAGACAGAGGATCAAAGCTCTCTATTGTAACCCAGTTCGCGCAACAGCTGCTCATCCGACGGCCGCAGCCGACCTTGAGCGCGCGCCTGCGCGAGCAGGTCGGGACGGCGCTGCGCCGTGATCTGGACCCGTTGGGCCCGACGCCAGGCCTCGATCTGTGCATGGTGGCCCGACAGCAACACCGACGGCACGCTCATCGCGCCGCCGGGTCCCTCCCATACCTCCGGCCGGGTGTAGTGCGGGCAGTCGAGCAAACCGTCCAGTGCGGGGTTGAAGCTGTCTTGCTCGGCGCTGGCCTGATCACCCAGCACGCCCGGCTGTAAGCGCGCCACCGCATCGAGCAGCGCCACCGCAGCGATCTCGCCGCCCGAGAGCACGAAGTCCCCGAGGCTGAGCTGCTCGTCCACGCAAGCATCGATGAAGCGCTGGTCCACGCCCTCGTAGCGGCCGCACACCAAAATCGCACCCGGGCCGCCGGGTTGCGCGTAGCGACTCACCACGGTGTGCGACAGGCGCTCGCCCGCCGGCGAAAAGAGCACCGTGGGTACGTCCACCGGCGCCCCCGGTACACGGCAGGCGGCCAGGCCCCGGTCGGCGCGCACGGCTTGCCAGCATCGGTGCAGCGGCTCGGCCAGCATGACCATTCCTGGCCCCCCGCCAAAGGGGCGATCATCCACGCGGCGATATGGCCCCTCGGCAAAGTCGCGCAAGCGCCACAGGCGCACCTGGACCGCCCCGGAGGCAAAGGCGCGGCGCGTCACCCCCACCGTCAAGTACGGTTCGATCAGTTCGGGAAACAGCGTGATGACGTCGAAACGCATGGCAGCGACACGTCGGTCGGGACGGGTCAGTAATCAGGCTGCCAGTCGACGGTGATGCGGCGCGCCGCCAAATCGACCGTGTCCACGTAGGCGGCGACGAACGGGATCATGCGCTCGACGGCGGCATCGCCGCTGCCGTCGCGCAAGCACAGCACCGCGTGCGGGCCAGTGGACAACAGATCCTCGACCACGCCCAGCATCACGCCTTCACGGTTGACGACCTGCAGTCCGATCAGATCGACCCAGTAGTATTCGTCCGCGTCGGTGGTGGGGGGAAAGTCAGCGCGGGAAATGAAAATGCGCGCGCCACGCAGGGATTGCGCCGCCTCGCGGTCGGACACGCCGTCGAAGCGCACGACCACGCCGTCGCCGTGCCAGCGTGCCTCGGCTACGGTGACGGCGACGGTACCGGCGAAGGCATCGAACGGGCGCACGCGCGCCCCAGCGCGCGGAGCTGGGGGCTGCAAATACCAGTGACGCGCGTGCAGCAGTGTGTCGCCACCGCGGCTGATCGCGTGCACGTGCGACCAGCCGTGCAACCCCCACGGCTCCTGGATGTGGCCAATCTCGACCGCATCAGCGGGCAGCTCGGCCACCTGCCAGGGCAGGGCTTCGGCCATGGGGATGGGCCGCCTCAAGCGGCGGCAGCTTCGGCCGGGACGACCTTGGGCGCCTGCTTGAGCAGACGGGCCACCGTGTCGGACGGCTGGGCGCCGACGCCCAGCCAGTAGGTCAGGCGGTCTTGCGCGATGTTGAGCGGCACGTCGTTGCCGCGCGCGATCGGGTTGTAAAAACCAATGCGCTCGATGAAGCGGCCATCGCGACGGCAGCGCTTGTCGGCGACGACGATGTGGTAGAACGGGCGGGCCTTCGAGCCGCCACGGGCGAGTCGGATCACGACCATGGGTTATCCTTGCAAACAGGTTCGACGAGACGGTGGAAAGGCAACGCCTGAGACACGGACGACTGGCCACCCGGCCAGCGAAACGTTGCAAACCTGCCATTATACCCCGCATGCTGTGAAACCCACCCTGATCCGCCCCAGTCGCGATGACGACCTGAACGCCATCGCACACATTTACGCCTACCACGTCCGGCACGGCACCGGCACGTTCGAGACCGAGCCCCCCAGCGTGGCCGACATGGCGGCGCGCCGCGCCGACGTGCTGGCCAAGGGACTGCCCTGGCTGGTGATCGAGGTCGACGGCGAAGTGGCGGGGTTCGCTTATGGCAACTGGTTCAAACCCCGCGCGGCTTACCGCTATTCGGTGGAGGATTCGATCTACCTGGCGCCACAGGTAGCCGGCCGCGGGCTGGGTCGGGCGCTACTGGCCGAGCTGCTCGCGCAGCTCGAGGCGCGCGGCATCCGCAAGGTCATCGCGGTGATTGGCGACTCGGCCAACGCGGGCTCGATCGGCCTGCACACGGCGCTCGGCTTCGAGCGCGTGGGCGTGGTGCGCTCGTGCGGCTGGAAGTTCGACCGTTGGCTCGACATCGTGTTGATGGAAAAAACCCTGGGGCCTGGCGACCAGACACCGCCAGCACCACAATAACGGCATGCGACACCCCCGCAACAAAACCATCGCCGCGTGGCTGGCCTTCATCGGCGGCGGCCTGGGCTGGCACCGTTTTTACCTGTACGGCTTGAGCGACGTGTGGGGTTGGGTCCACGCCATCCCGACCGCCCTCGGTTTTTGGGGGGTGGACCGGGTGCTGTCCTACGGGCAAGACGACAAGCTGTCGTGGGTGCTGCTGCCATTTTTGGGGTTGGGGCTGGTCGCGGCGTGCTTGTCGGCCATCGTGTATGCCTTGCAGCCGCCCGAACGCTGGAACACACGGCACAACCCAGAACTGCCGGCCGATGCGGGGCCGGGTGCCACGAATTGGCTCACGATCGTGGCCGTGGTGCTGTCGCTCATGCTGGGCGCGACGGCGTTGATGGCCGGGCTGGCATTCAGCTTTCAGCGCTACTTCGAATACCAGATCGAAGAGGGCTTGCGCATCAGCCAGTGAAGCGCGCAAGTAACAGCATCCAGGCGCTCAGCGTCAGCACGCCAGCAGCGGTCGACAGCCCTGTGGCCGCGGTGATTTCGGCCTGCGCCACGCGGTAGCGCTGCGCGAACAAAAAGACGTTCGCCCCGACGGGCACCCCTGCAGCCACGACCAGTACGGCAAGCGGCAAACCGCGCACGCTCCACAGCCAGGCGCTCGCGCCGACCAACACCGGCAGCACCAGGTTTTTGGCCACCGTCACCGACACCGCGTCGCGCCAGTGTGCGCGCCATGGCGTATAGGCCAAACTGATGCCCACCAGCACCAGCGCCAGCGGGCCGAACGCCTGCCCCAACAGGTGCAACGGCTTGTCCACCACGGTGGGCAGGGCGATGCCGGTCTGCCCCCACAGCAGCCCGCAAGCGATGGGCAGCGGGATGGGGTGGATGACCGAGCCGCGCACCGCCGACCACGCAGCGCGCCACAAGCGCACGCCCGGCTCGCCCCCGGGGCTGGTGCGCCCCTCGGCCAGCTCCAACGCCACCGACGCCACCGTCAGCAGGATCAGCGCATGCACCGCAATCAGCGTCAACAGCGTGACCACGCCGGGCTGTCCGTAAGCCAGGGTGATGAGCGCGATGCCGATCATCACCAGATTGGAAAACGTGCCCCCCAACGCGAGCACGATACCACGCGCGTGCCAGCCGCGCCACGCCATTTGCAGCAGCAGCCACGGCAGCGCGGCGCTGAAGTAGGCGGCGATGGGCCGCCAGTCCAGCGCCTCCAGCCGCACCTGGCTCATGGTGCGAAACAGCAGCGCCGGAATCAGCAGCAGAAAGACCAGGTTCGACAGATCCTTGACGGCTGTGGCCGCCACCCAGCCACGGCGCCCGGCCAACACCCCCGCACCGATGAGCAGAAACACCGGCGCGAGCGACTGGAAGACGGGATGGTCGGCAACGCTCACGCCCGGCAGTGTAACGGGGCGAAGCGCCATCGCGCTGGCACCTGGGCGACCCCGGGGACTCAGCCCGTGCCGGGCTTGAGGTAGGACGCAAACGCACGCCGCAGCTTGGCCACCTTTGGCGCGGCCACCGCCAGGCAGTAGCCATGATGGGGGTGGCGCGCAAAAAAGTCCTGGTGGTAGTCCTCGGCGGGCCAGTAGTGGCGCAACGGCTCGACCTCGGTCACGATGGGGGCATCGAACACGCCCTCGGCCTGCAGTTCGTCGATGAGTGCGCGCGCCACCGCGGCCTGCTCGGGCGTGGTCCAGTAGATGCCGCTGCGGTATTGCGTGCCCACGTCGGCCCCCTGGCGGTTGGGCGTGGTGGGGTCGTGGATCGCGAAGAAGATGGTCAACAGCTCGCGCACGCCGATCACCGCCGGGTCGTAGACGAGCCGGACGACCTCGGCGCAGCCGGTGCGGCCGCTGCACACGTCCTCATACGTCGGGCGCGCGGCCTGCCCGTTGCTGTAGCCGGACTCGACGTCGAGCACGCCGCGCACGCGGTCGAACACCGCCTCGGTGCACCAAAAGCAGCCGCCCGCCAACACCAGGGTTTCAGTCGTCATGGTCCGAATTCTGCTACGGTCACGACACCATGATGCTGTCTCTGGATTTTCTGGCATTGCCGCTGTTGACCGCGTCGGCGCTGCTGCTGCTGAGCCTGGTGGCAGGCCTGTTCTCGGCGCGACTGGGCTTTTCGTTCCTGCTGGTGTTTTTAGTCGCGGGCATGCTGCTTGGCGAAGATGGCCCTGGCGGCGTGGTGTTCGAGGATTTTCGGCTGGCCTTCTGGGTCGGCAATGTGGCCCTGGCGGTGATCCTGCTCGACGGCGGACTGCGCACACGCTATGCCACTTTCCGCACTGGCCTGCAGCCCTCGCTGATGCTGGCCACGGTGGGGGTCGCGGTGAGTGCGGCGCTCACCGGAGTGGGTGCATGGCTGCTGATGGACCTGAACTGGCGGCTCGCGCTTCTGCTCGGCGCCATCGTCGGCTCCACGGACGCCGCCGCCGTTTTCTCGCTGTTGCAGACGTCGGGCGTGCGGCTCAACGAACGTGTCGCCTCGACGCTGGAAATCGAATCGGGCCTGAACGACCCGATGGCCGTGTTTTTGACCCTGGCGCTGACCGGACTGGCCATGACGCCGGGGCCGCTATCGCTGACGGCGGGATGGGAGCCGCTGCTGTCGCTGTTACAGCAGTTCGGCTGGGGGCTGGTGATCGGTGGCGGACTGGGCTGGGCACTGGCTGAAGGTCTGCATCTGCTCGCACGGTTGACCCGACCGGCCAGCGGAGTGCGGGCGCTGCTGCTGCTGTCGGCAGGATTGGCGGTGTTCGCGTTCACGACCTGGATCGGCGGCTCGGGGTTTCTTGCCGTGTACATCTTCGGGCTGGTGGTCGGCAACCGCGCCCGCGGCTCGGTTGCCCCGGCGCTGCAAGCGATGGACGGATACGCCTGGATGGCCCAGGCAGGCATGTTCCTGCTGCTGGGGCTGCTGGTGACCCCCACCGAGGCGCTGCGCACGCTGCTGCCGGCGCTGGGAGTGGCCGCGGTGTTGATGCTGCTGGCCCGCCCCGTGGCGGTCTGGCTGTGCCTGCGGCCGTTTCACTTTCCGCCGCATGAGATCGGGTTCATCGCCTGGGTCGGCCTGCGCGGTGCGGTGCCGATCGTGCTGGCAGTGTTTCCGGTGATGGCGGGCGTCGAGGGTGCCACGACATTCTTCAACATCGCGTTCGTCGTGGTGCTCGCGTCGCTGCTGCTGCAAGGCACTACCCTACCCTGGGCAGCGCGACGCACGGGCGTCGCGCTGCCCGACCGCGACGATCCGGTCGCCGCGCGACAGGTGTACGGCGACTTCGAGGTACCGGCCGACACCCCCATGGCGTCGCTGTGCCAGTTCTACGGCTGGCCCCCGATCGAGGACGAGCAGCTCACCGTAGGCGAGTGGTTTCACCGTGTGTGCCAACACCGGCCGGTCGAGGGCGATCAACTGCGCTGGGGGCCGGCCGAACTGAGCGTTCGCCGCGTGCACGAGGGGGCGATCGAGCGGGTGGGCATCCGCATCGAGGAAGAGGGCGACGGATCCGCGCAGGCGGCGCCACGGCGGTCATGACGGCCAGCGCATCGCCCACGAACCGCGCGTGCCAGGGATGCCGCCGATCCCGTGCTTGTCGACCACCAGGCGCTCGTGCCAATCCAGGCGCTGCGCGCGGCACCGGCGGGCATGGGGATAGCCTGAGCCCGTCGGGCAAGTCGTCAGTGGCGGGAGCGGTCATGTCAAGGCTGGCGGATGTGCTGCCGCTCGATCAGCGCATGCACGCGATCGTACTCTGCCGCCACCCTGCGCGCCAGCGCGGCGGGGGTGGAGCCTCGGGCGACCCACCCCAGCGACTGCAACCGCTGCTGCAGAGCCGGCTGGCGCAATACCTGCCGCACTCGCTGGGCCAGGTAGAGCGCCTGCTCCGGCGTCAACGAGCGCGGGCCCGCCAAGGCATACCAGTGTTCAAAGGCAAACCCCGTCACCCCCAATTGCGCCAGCGGCGGCACACGTGGCAGCAGCGCGCTGGGGGTTGCCGATGTGACCCCGATCACCGGCAGTTTGCCGACGCGCCAGTATGGCAGCACCAGCGACGGCGGCAGCAGCGCCAACTGCACATCGGCCTGCAGCAGCGCATTGACGACCTGGGCATTACCTGGATAGGGTACATGGGCCACCTGCCAGTCCGCCGCCGCCTTGAGCAACTCCATGCCCAAATGGAATGGCGACCCCACTCCCGGACTGCCGTAATACCAAGCAACGCCCGCGCGCTGGATCGCGCGCACCGCGGCGGCGGCCCGTAACTCCAAGCGCGGCGCGACACACAACGCCAGCGGCGCCGTGGCAACCAGGGTCACCGGCTGCAGGTCGACAAGGGGATCGTAGCCCACGGCCGGGTTCAGATCCCGCGCCACGGTCAGATGCACCCACGACAGCAATCCCACCGTGTGATCGTCGCTCGCGCGGGCCACGACCGACGCGGCCAACGCACCCGCCGCGCCCGGACGGTTATCGATCTCGATGGGCTGACCCAACGCCTCGGATAGGGGCGCTTCCAGTGCCCGCGCCAGTTCGTCTGCGGACGACCCCGGCGGAAAGCCCACCACCAGCCGCAATGGGCGTGTGGGCCACGCAATCGCCGGCGGGATGGGGTTGGCCCGCCCATGCACGGCCCAGACACCCGCGGCAGCCGACACGGCCGCCCGCAACAGCCAGCGGCGCAACCGAATCGGCGCTTCCTGCATCCCGCCCCATGCGGCGGCGCCGTCATCATGCCAAACGCTGCGCCTTTCACGCACGGATGACGGCCTCCGCCAGTGGATCCGGTGCCCCACCATACAACCACGGCTGGTCGAGCGCCCGCTCGCCAAGCAACGCCAGGGCCGCATCGCGTGCCCAACGCAGGGCCCCGCGGGCGTGGAAGACCGTCCCATTGCGCCGCGAGCGGGCTTGCACGCGGGCGTTGCGCGCCCAGCGCCCCTGCGCCCAGCGAGCCAGCAAGACGGGCCAGTCCGCGACCGCCGTGCGGGACTGTGCCGCCAACAGCCGCCCCAGCGCCCACGCGTCTTCCAGTGCCATCGCCGCACCCTGGGCCAGATAGGGCCGCGTCGGATGCGCGGCGTCGCCCAGCAGCGCCACCCGTCCCTGGGCATGCTCGTGCGGCCCCCGCATTGGCGCGCGCACGTGCAGCGGCCACAGGCGCCAGCCGGGCACCGCCCTCAACACAGCGTCCAAATCTTCGTGCGTGCGGCCCACACGCTGGCGCAGCTCGGCCACGCGCGCTTCGTGGTCCCAGCCTTCGACGTCGGCCGGGGGCAACGGGCCTTCGACCACCACCACGACATTGAGCCACTCACCGGCGCGCACGGGGTAGTGCACGGCATGCATGCAGGCCCCAAGCCAGGCCACGACTTGCGGTGTGCGCAAGGCGGCCGGCAAATCCTCCCGGCGCACCATACCTCGGTAGGCCAGATGGCCGCTGAACGCCGCGCGGCCATCGCCCAGCAGCCGGGTGCGAATGGCGCTCCACACCCCATCCGCCGCCAGCAGGGCGTCGGCATGCCAGCGGGCACCGCTGGCGGTGGTGATCGCCACCCCGTCGGAGTCCGTCTGGTGACCGATGACGGCCTGCCCCGTGTGCAACGCCACCGTGGTCGTCTCCAGCAGGGCCTGCAGCAGCAGCCGGTGCAAGTCGGCGCGGTGGATGGTCGCATAGGGCGCGCCATAACGCTGCCGCATCGCTTCACCCAAGGCCAAACGGCCCAGCACCCGGCCATCGACGGCCGCGCGCACGCGCAGCTCGGAGGGAAACGCCGCCACCGCCTCCAGCGGCTGCTGCAAACCCCAGTCGTGCAACACGCGCACGGCGTTGGGGCCGAGTTGGATGCCCGCCCCCACCTCGGAAAACTCTGGCGCCCGTTCGAACAAGTCGATCGACATCTCGGGCCGCGCGCGCGCGCATGCCAAGGCCGCGCCCAGCCCGGCCATACCCCCCCCGACGATGACGACCCGCTCCTGCACGCGCCGCCCCGAACTCAGCGCAGTGTCGGCCAGGCCGAACGCGCGATGCGCCACGCCCCCTCGACCGCGCCGGTCCCGAACCGCCGCGCGAGCCGCTGCGCAATGCTCTCGCGCTGGGTATAGTCGACGATCTCTTCGGCCTGCACGACCTCGCGTGCCACATAGTCCAAATTACCCAGATCGTCAGCCAGACCCAGCTCACGCGCGCGCTGCCCCGTCCAGACCAGGCCGCTGAACATCTCGGGTATTTCTTTCAGGCGATCACCGCGCCCCTTGCGCACCACCTCGATGAACTGCTGGTGGATGTCGTCGAGCATTTGCTGCGCGTGCGCGCGGTGGCGCTCCGTCTGGGGGCTAAAAGGGTCGAGAAACCCTTTGTTCTCGCCTGCGGTCAGCAGGCGCCGCTCCACGCCCAGCTTGTCCATCAGCCCGGTAAACCCAAACCCGTCCATCAGCACGCCGATGCTGCCCACCAGACTGGCCTTGTCCACATAGATGCGGTCAGCAGCCACGGCGATGTAGTAGGCCGCCGAGGCGCAGGTCTCTTCGACCACGGCGTAGACGGGCTTGCCGTGCTTTTCCTTCAGGCGCCAGATCTCGTCGTTGATGATGCCCGCCTGCACCGGGCTGCCGCCGGGTGAGTCGATCAACAGCACCACGGCCTTGGCCCCCGGGTCTTCGAACGCAGAACGCAGCGCCGCGACGATATTGGCGGCATTGGTTTCCGACTCCGCACTAATGGCGCCACGCACCTCGATCATCGCCGTGTGCGGGGCAGCAGTGGGCGGCGACGGCACGACGTCGCGGTACAGTAACCAAACCACGACGCCCGCCAGCAGCAGCCAGACCGAACGCCAAAAATTGCGCCAGCGGCGCGCAGCACGCTGCTCTTGCAGCGTCGCAAGTGCCAGCTTCTCGATCACCGCCCGCTCCCAGCCAGGCGCATCGGGCGCGGCCGGCGTCGTGGCCGGCGGTGGCGGCGCAGTGGTGTCGGCGGGCGGTGGGGTCTCGGTAGATGCCATGGTGGGGGTTCAAAAAACGACCGGTTGAAGATCGTATTATGACTGCCAAAACACCACCCCGTCGCGTTCCTGGACGCGAATCGACACCAGCGGCCCGCGCCCAGGGCCACCGACGCAGCGCCCGGTGCGCGGATCGAACAGCGCCCCGTGCGCACCACACACCAGATACTGGCGCGTGAGGTCGAAGAAGCGGTTGGGCATCCAGTCCATCTCCATGGCAACGTGGCTGCAGCGGTTGAGGTAGGCGTACACCCGACCCTGGAAGCGGATCGCAAACGCGCGGCAGGTCTGCCCGCGATAGCGGACGTCGAACGGCACCGCATCGCCGCCGTCGATCAAATCGGCCGAGTAGCACAGCGCATGCCACGGCATGGCCGCCGCATCCTTGTCTTCCGACGCCTCCATGTCACCCCGCTCCTCTTGTCCTCGCCGCCGCGCGCACCACCCCTCGCCAACAGCGACAATCATAGGATGTCATCGCCAACCTTGCCCCGTCCGTTGATCCTCGGCTCGACTTCGCCGTACCGGCGCGCGCTGCTCGAGCGCCTGCAGCTGCCTTTCGACACCGCCGCGCCCCACGTGGACGAAACGCCGCTGCCCTGCGAAGCCCCGGCCACCCTCGCGCGTCGGCTCGCGCATGCCAAAGCCGACGCGGTCGCGCGGCGCCACCCGCAGGCCATCGTCATCGGCAGTGACCAGGTGGCCGACCTGGATGGCGTGGCACTGGGCAAGCCCGGTACGCACGAGCGCGCCGTTGCCCAACTGCGCGCCATGCGCGGGCGCACCGTGGTCTTTCACACCGCGCTGGCCGTGGTCTGCATCGCCACCGGCTACGCGGCGCAGGACGATGCCGCGGTACAGGTGCGCTTTCGCGACCTCAGCGACGACGAGATCGAGCGCTACCTGCTCGCCGAGCGTCCCTACGACTGCGCCGGCAGCGCCAAAAGCGAAGGACTGGGCATCGCACTGCTCGACGCTATCGTCAGCGACGACCCCACGGCCCTGGTGGGCCTGCCGCTGATTCGCACCGCGCGCCTGCTGCGCGGCGCGGGGTTGACGCTGCCATGAGCACGCCCATGCCACCTTCGGGCACCGCGGTGGCCCCCGGCACGCTGTACCTGGTGCCGACGCCGCTGGATTTCGGCTGCGACACCGCGTTGGATCTGCGCGATGCGCTGCCGGCGGCGACGATCGACATCGCCGCCGGGCTGACGCACTGGATCGCCGAGAACGCCAAGAGCGCGCGCGCGTTTCTGAAACGCGTACAGGGGGTGCGACCGCTGGCCGTGCCGCTGCAGCAACAACACATCGCCCAGCTGCCGCGCGATTGGCACAAGCACGGCGACCCTGTGGCCGGCGCCGACGCACAGGCGCGTGCGCTGCTCGCGCCCGCGCAGCAGGGCCACGCCTTGGGCTTGGTCAGCGAAGCCGGCATGCCCGCCATCGCCGACCCGGGCACCGCCATCGTGCGCGCCGCCCACGCACTGGGGATACCGGTGGTGCCGCTGACCGGCCCCGTATCGCTGATGCTGGCCCTGGCTGCCAGCGGCTGCCAGGGCCAGCATTTCGCCTTCGTCGGCTATCTGCCCCAAGGCGCTGCCGAGCGCGCCGCACGCCTGCGCGAGCTGGAAGCCACCGCCCACCGCCTGCGACAGACCCAAGTGTTCATCGAGACCCCCTACCGCAACGCCGCATTGCTGCAGGCCGCGTTGCAGGGGCTGCGGCCCGACACCCGGCTGGCACTGGCGTGCGGACTGGGACTGCCGACCCAGGCCGTACACGCCGCCCGCGTGGCCGACTGGCGCCGCCAGCCGCCCGCACTGCCGCTGCACCTGCCTGCGGTGTTCGTGCTCGGCACCTGACGCGCCGCCACCCCGGCGGCGCCACGGTACCGCCGCCGGGGCCCGGTCAGTGCCGGAAGTGCCGCACGCCCGTGAAGACCATGGCCACGCCGCGCTCGTTGGCGGCGTCGATCACCTCTTGGTCGCGCACCGACCCGCCCGGCTGGATGATGCACGTGGCCCCGGCGTCGACCACCACGTCCAGCCCGTCGCGGAACGGGAAAAAGGCGTCGCTCGCCACCGCCGTGCCCTGCAGGCTCAGGCCGGCCGCCTGCGCCTTGATGCTGGCGATGCGGGCGGAGTCGAGCCGGCTCATCTGGCCCGCGCCCACGCCCATCGTCATGCCGTCCTTGCAAAAGACGATGGCGTTGCTCTTGACGTACTGCGCCACCGACCACGCAAACAACAGATCCTGTAGCTGCTCGGGCGTGGGCCGGCGCTCGGTGACCACTTTAAGGTCCGACGCACGCAGCACGTGGTGATCGGCCGTCTGCACCAGCACGCCACCGCCGACGCGCTGCAAATGCCAGCGGTTGCGAGTCGTGGCCGCGTCCGCCGGCAGCGCGATGCGCAGCAGCCGCACATTCGCCTTGGGACGAAACACCGCCAGCGCCTCGGGCGTGAAATCGGGCGCGATCAGCACCTCGACGAACTGCTGCGCCACCGCCTGTGCCGCCTCACCGTCCAGGGCACGGTTGAAGGCGATGATGCCGCCGAACGCACTCGTCGGGTCGGTCTGGAACGCCTTGCGGTACGCCTCCAGCGGCGTGGTGCCAAGCGCCACGCCACACGGGTTGGCGTGCTTGATGATCACGCACGCGGGCGCCGCAAACCCCTTGACACACTCCCACGCCGCATCGGCGTCGGCGATGTTGTTGTAGGAGAGCTCTTTGCCCTGCAACTGCTGCGCACTGACCAGCGACCCGGCCGGCGCGTCGGGGTCGCGGTAGAAGGCGGCCTGCTGATGGGGGTTTTCGCCGTAGCGCAGGTCTTGCAGCTTGGTCCAGCAGGCGTTGAACTGACCTGGAAACGCGTGGCGCGCCGGCACCGCGTCGGCCGCCGGCACGCCCGCTGACAAATCCAGCGCCGACAGGTATTGGCTGATCGCCGCGTCGTACTGGGCGATACGGTTGAACGCGGCGATGGCCAGTTGCAGCCGCGTCGCGTCGCTGACGCGGCCCGCGTCCTTGAGTTCGGCCAGCACCACGGGGTACTGTGCCGGGTCGGTCAGCACGGCCACGTCGCGCCAGTTCTTGGCCGCCGAGCGCACCATGGCCGGGCCGCCGATGTCGATGTTTTCGATCGCGTCGCCCAGCGTGCAGCCGTCGCGCGCCACGGTGGCCTCGAACGGATACAGGTTGACCACCAGCAAGTCGATGGTGTCGATACCGTGCTGCTGCAGCGCCGCCATGTGCGCGGGCACGTCGCGCCGCGCCAGCAGGCCGCCGTGGATGACCGGGTGCAGCGTCTTGACCCGGCCGTCGAGCATCTCGGGAAAGCCCGTGACCTCGGCCACCTCGGTCACGGGCAGGCCGGCGTCGGCCAACAGGCGTGCCGTGCCACCAGTGGAAATCAGCGTCACGCCCAGCGCGTGCAGCTCGCGCGCCAGGTCCAGCACGCCGGTCTTGTCGGAAACGGAAATCAGGGCTTTCATCGTCGGGGGTCCTTGAGGGGATGGCGGCCGTTGGGAGAAGGGCAAAACGAATGTCAGTCGCCGAGCAGACCATGCTCGAGCAATTTTTTGCGCAGCGTGTTGCGGTTGAGGCCCAGCCACTGCGCGGCCCGCGACTGGTTGCCGCGCGCACGGGCCATCACCATCTCGAGCAGGGGCTTTTCCACCGCGCGCACGAGCATGTCGTGCAAATTGGCGGGTTCGGTGTCGCCCAGGTCGGCAAAGTACGCCTCGAGATTGGCCCGTACACAGTCGGGCAGCGCCGGGGGGTTCATGCGGCCAACGGAAGGTCGAAATCGTCGAAGAAGCCCTGCACCGCCGCCAGCTGCGCCGCGCAGGTCTCGGCGGTCAGCACCGCGTCGCGCAGACGCTGCTGCGCCATCGCCGACCCGCCCAGCGAGCGCAGGTACCACAGCAAATGCTTGCGCGCGCTGCGCACCCCGCTGTGTTCGCCGTACAGGTCGTAGTGGTCATGCAGGTGCTCGAGCATCCAGGTGCGCAACTCGGCGCGTGTGGGCGGCGCGGGCAGGCGGCCGGTCGCCAAGTAGTGGCCGATGTCGCGAAACAGCCACGGCCGGCCCTGCGCCGCCCGGCCGATCATCACCGCGTCCACCCCAGTCGTGCGCAGCACGCGCTCGGCGGCCTGGGGGCTGTCGATGTCGCCGTTGGCCACCACCGGAATGCGCACGCTGGCCTTGATGGCCGCCACCGTCTCGTGTTCGGCCTGGCCGCGATAGCCTTGCTCGCGCGTGCGGCCGTGGATGGTCAGCAGCCGCACGCCAGCGCTTTCGGCCGCGCGCGCCAGCACGGGGGCGTTCTTGACCTGCGCACACCAGCCGGTGCGCATCTTCAGTGTCACGGGCACGCCGTGCGGCTCACACGCGGCCACCACCGCCTCGATGATCGCCAGCGCGCGCGCCTCGTCCTGCATCAGCGCCGAGCCCGCCCAGCGGTTGCACACCTTCTTGGCCGGGCAGCCCATGTTGATGTCGATGATCTGCGCGCCACGGTCGATGTTGTATCGCGCCGCCTCGGCCATCATCTCGGGGTCGGTGCCCGCGATTTGCACCGCGATCGGTCCCACCTCACCCTCGTGGTTGGCGCGCCGGGCGGTCTTGAGGCTATCGCGCAATTCGGGGCGCGACGTGATCATCTCGCTGACCGCATAACCCGCCCCCAGCCGCTTGCACAAACGCCGAAAGGGCCGGTCCGTCACACCCGCCATGGGCGCGACGAACAGCCGGTTGGGCAGCACATAGGGGCCGATCGCGGGGCCGGCGGTCATGGCAAAGACACGGGGGAGGTTGGGGAAGGGAAATCTGCGCGATTGTAACCAGCCCATGCCCCACCCCCTATACTGCGGGCGCCCGTCATCATCCGCGACCATGGACGCCTGGATCACCTCGCTGCTGCACACGCTCGCCCTGCCCGAAGTGGGCCTGACCACCGTGTTCGTGGTCGCGTTCGTGTCGGCGACGCTGCTGCCCATGGGGTCGGAGCCCGCGGTGTTCGGGCTCGTCAAGCTCAACCCGGACCTGTTTTGGCCTGCCGTGCTGGTGGCCACCATCGGCAACACGCTCGGCGGCGTGGTCTCGTGGGCGATGGGCTACGGCGCGCACGCCGCCATCGACCGCGCCCGCGGCTCCCCCACCCACCTGCGCGCGCTGGACTGGCTGGAGCGCTTCGGGCCGAAGGCCTGTCTGCTGAGCTGGCTGCCCGTGGTGGGCGACCCGCTGTGCGCGGTGGCGGGCTGGCTCAAGTTTCCGCTGCTGCCGTGCGTGGTCTACATGGCCATCGGCAAATTTCTGCGCTACACCCTCATGACGGCAGGGCTGCTGTGGCTGATTCCCGCCGACTGGTCGGGGCTGGCCGGTTGACGACGCCCCCCCGCGTCAGCGCTTCCTGACCGTGTCCCCTACTTGCCCGGCGGAGGACTCGACCACATCGGGAAACCGCTGCCCCAGCAGGCGCTCGATCAGTGGCGGCAGTTCACGCACCAGGTTTGGCTTGTGCACCACGGGCACGTCCTGCAGCGCGTGCGCGTAGTCGCGCCGGTCGGCTTCGTCCAGCGCCGTCAGCACGATCAGCCCACAACTACCACAGAGCTCGTGCTGGCGCAGCCCCATGACCATGGAGGCACCGTCGATGCCGGGCAGCAGGATGTCCACGATGAGCAAATCGGGCCGCAATTGCCCGAACGACACCAACCCCGCGATGCCATCGCCCGCGATGTGCAGCTCCGCGCGCGGAAAGCGTTGCCGCACCAGCAGCCGCACCAACTGCTGAGAATGCGACGAGTCTTCGATGAGCAAAATGCGGGGTGAGCGCTGCCCGCGGGCGCCACTGCGGCGCGGCCGCGCCGCCCGCGTCGCCGCTGGCGGTATGAGCCCGGCGCCGCTGTTGGCCAGCCAGCGCTGCAACGATGCGCCGGTGATGCGGCGATGCCCGCCTGGTGTCTTCCACGCCTGCAGGTCACCGCGATCGACCATGAGCTGCACCGACCGCACCGCCATGCCCAGCATACGGGCTACCTCGAGCGTCGTGTAGTACGACTCGGTGTCGGGCGGTGGTTCGATCGGCGGCTTTTCGGGTTTCACTGTCGTCATTTTGACGCAATATTAGCAGGCATTCGCTTTTTTGCGTCACTGCGGCGCGTCGAGCAGGCGGCGCCAGCCTTGCGCCCCCAGTTGCCGCAGCGTTTCCAGATTGCGGGCGACGATCGCCTCGGCCGGCTCGCCCGAGGCCACCGCCCGCGCCACGCTGTCCTCCCGCAACAGGTGCAGCGTGGCGTAAGGGGCGCGGTTGGTGGCGTTGGTGATGTCGTCGGGCTCCACCCCGTCGAACACGAAGTCCGGATGGAACGGCGCGACCTGGATCACACCCTCCAAGTCGTGCTCGGCGATCACACGGTCCACCACGTCCAAGAAGTCGTTGAAGACGAAAAAGTCCGGAAACAAGGTCGGGTGCACCAGCAGCGTGGTGTCCAGCACCTCCGGCGGCGTGTCGCGCAGGCGCAGCAGCTCGGCGTCCAGATCGTCCAGAAACGCGTCCAGGTGCCGCGCCTGGCTGACCGCGATGCGCACCTGGTTTTTCACCCACACCGCCTTGGCGAACGGGCACAGGTTCAGGCCGATGACGGCGCGCTCGACCCAGCGGCGCATGTCCGCCTCCACCGCCGCCACGTCGGGGGCGGGGGCTGCTGCGGGCGTGGCGTGAGGAGTCGTCGTCATGGTCACGCCAGCGACTTGAAGCGCACGCGCTTGGGCCGCGCGCCCTCTTCGCCCAGGCGGCGCACCTTGTCGGCCTCGTACTCGGTGAAGTTGCCGTCGAAGAAATACCACTGGCTGTCGCCCTCGTAGGCCAGGATGTGGGTACAAATCCGGTCCAGGAACCAGCGGTCGTGGCTGATGACGAGCGCACTGCCCGCAAACTCCAGCAGCGCCTCCTCCAGCGCGCGCAGGGTTTCGACATCCAGATCGTTGGAGGGCTCGTCCAGCAGCAGCACGTTGCCGCCCTTGGCCAGCGTCTTGGCCAGGTGCAAACGGCCGCGCTCGCCACCGGAGAGGTTTTTGACCAGCTTTTGCTGGTCGTTACCCTTGAAGTTGAAGCGCCCCAGGTAGGCGCGGCTGGGCATGACGAATTTGCCCACCACGATGTTGTCGAGCCCGCCCGAGACGTCTTCCCACACCGTCTTGTCACCGTCGAGCGAGTCGCGGCTTTGGTCGACGAACGCCAGCTTGGCGGTCTGACCGATGATGATCTCGCCGCTGTCGGGCTTTTCCACGCCCTGGATCATGCGAAACAGGGTCGATTTGCCCGCGCCGTTGGGCCCGATGATGCCGACGATGGCCCCCGCCGGGACGGAAAAGCTCAGGTTATCGATGAGCAAGCGATTGCCGAACGACTTGCTGACGTTGCGAAACTCGATGACCTGCGAGCCCAGGCGCTCGGCCACGGGGATGAAGATCTCGTTGGTCTCGTTGCGCTTTTGGTATTCATAGTCGCTCAGTTCCTCGAAGCGCTGCAGGCGCGCCTTGCTCTTGGCCTGCCGCCCCTTGGCGTTGGAGCGCACCCACTTGAGCTCCTCCTTCATCGCCTTGCGGCGGGCGTCTTCGGCCTTTTGCTCTTGCTCCAGGCGGCGCTCCTTCTGCTCCAGCCACTGCGAGTAGTTGCCCTTGTACGGGATACCCATGCCGCGGTCGAGCTCCAGGATCCACTCCGCCGCGTTGTCCAGGAAGTAGCGGTCGTGGGTGATGGCTACCACGGTGCCGGGGAAGCGCTGCAAGAATTGCTCCAGCCAGTGCACGCTCTCGGCATCCAGGTGGTTGGTGGGCTCGTCCAGCAGCAGCATGTCGGGCTTGGACAGCAGCAGGCGGCACAGCGCCACGCGGCGCTTTTCGCCGCCGGAGAGGTTTTTGATCAGCGCATCCCACGGCGGCAGGTTGAGCGCGTCGGCGGCCAGCTCCAGTTGCAGGTCGGTATTCTCGCTGCCCGCTGCGGCGATGATGGCCTCCAGCTCGGCCTGCTCGGCCGCCAGCTTGTCGAAGTCCGCGTCCGGGTCGGCGTAGGCGGCGTACACCTCCTCCAGGCGCTTCTTGGCCGCCAGTGCGCCGCCGATGCCCTCTTCCACCGCCTGGCGCACGGTCTGTTCGGGGTCAAGCTGCGGCTCTTGCGGCAGATAGCCGATCTTGATACCGGGCATCGGCACCGCCTCGCCCTCGAAGTCCTTGTCCACACCCGCCATGATCTTGAGCAGCGTGGACTTGCCCGCACCGTTGAGGCCGAGCACGCCGATCTTGGCGCCAGGGAAGAAACTCAGCGAGATGTCTTTCAAGATCTGCCGCTTGGGCGGCACGGTCTTGGAGACGCGGTTCATCGTAAACACATACTGGGCCATCGGGGCACCCCTCGAGAAAAAAGCAACGGATCGTGAAAAAAATGTCCCGGGTACGCGGCCCGGGTTCCTTGCGATTATCCCAGTTATGCCACAATCGCGGTTGATCGGGTCCAGCAGTCGTGTCCCGATCGGCATGGATGCCCGGGCCCACGGGCACGCCGTCAGGTCTTTGCACCGTCGTCGGCACCCTCGGCTCACCCTTTGACCCCATCTGCCCCTGACTGAGCCGCCCAATCCGCGCGACGCACCCACCGGGGTGCCGCCGGCAAGCGGCGAGGGCCGATGCCGCGCGCCCCGGCATGGGCGCCCGACACTTCACATGACATTCGAAGAACTCCAACTGCTGCCGGCCATCGTCGAGGCCGTGCGCGAGCAGGGCTACGAGACGCCCACCCCCATTCAGGCCGAAGCCATCCCCGCCGTCCTGGCCGGGCACGACCTGCTGGCCGGTGCCCAAACCGGTACTGGCAAGACCGCCGCGTTCACGCTGCCCATGTTGCACCTGCTGGCCACGCGCGGCGAGCCGCCCAAACGCGGCCAGCCCCGCCCGATCCGCGCGTTGGTGCTCACACCCACCCGCGAGCTCGCAGCCCAGGTCGAAGAATCGGTCAAGGCCTACGGTAAACACCTCAAGCTCAAGTCGGCCGTCGTCTTCGGCGGTGTTGGACTCAACCCCCAGATCGAAAAGCTCTCCAAAGGAGTGGATGTGCTGGTGGCCACGCCGGGGCGCCTGCTCGACCTGGTCGAGCAAGGCCACCTGGACCTGTCGAAAGTGGAAATCCTCGTTCTCGATGAGGCGGACCGCATGCTCGACATGGGCTTCATCCACGACGTGCGCAAAGTGCTGGCACTGCTGCCGCAGGCCAAGCAAAGCCTGTTGTTTTCGGCCACCTTCAGCGACGAGATCAAGGCACTGGCCGAAGGGCTGCTGCGTGCACCGAAGCTCATCCAGGTCACGCCGCCCAACACCACGGTGCAGCGCATCCGCCAGACCATCTACCCGGTGGGCCGCGACAAAAAAATGGCGCTGCTCAAGCACCTGCTGGAGGGCAACGGCTGGTCGCAGGTGCTGGTGTTTACGCGCACCAAGTTCGGCGCCAACCAGGTGGCGCAATTCCTCAACGACAACGGCATCAGCGCCATGGCGCTGCACGGCAACAAGAGCCAGACGGCGCGCACGCAGGCGCTGGAGGGCTTCAAGAGCGGCCAGTTGCGCGTGCTGGTGGCCACCGACATTGCGGCGCGCGGCATCGATATCGAGGATCTGCCGCACGTCATCAACTACGACATTCCCAACATCCCCGAGGACTACGTGCACCGCATCGGCCGCACCGGCCGCGCTGGCGCCGAGGGCGAGGCGCTGAGCTTCGTCAGCCTCGACGAAGAGGGTTGGATGATGGCCATCGAGCGCTTTACGGGTCAGCAGATTCCGGTGCAGGCGCTGCCCGAGTTCATGCCGGAGCCGGACGAGCAGGCACAGCCGATCGCCATGGGCCGCCAGGTACTGTGGGGCGGCGCGGGCCGCCCGCCCAGCCGCGAGGTGATGGCAGCCGCTGCCAAGGCAGCGCGGCGCGAGATGCTCGAGCGCCTGCGCAGCCGCAAGGCCAGCCCGGCAGCCAAGGGAGCGGCCCCCTCGCCCGACGCCGAGGACGCAACCGACGCCGATGACGAGGGCGCCGAACCGGCCGCCGACGGCGAAGCGCGCACCCGTATCGACCCCGAGGCGCGGCGCAACCGCAACCGGCGCCGCCGCGCCAAGGGCAAGGGCACGGGCGCTGCCAGCGGACAACCGGGTCAGCCCCGCCCAGACGGCGCCGGCCAGGGCCCAAGCCGCGCGCCGCGCGACGGCCGCGCCGGCCAAGCGCCGCAGGGGGGCCGCAAACCCCCACAAGGCCCCGCCCCGGCACGCCAGCCCGACCCGCTGCGCACCGGCATCGACGCGCTCAACGACCGCGGGCGGCGCAACCGCAACAAAAACCGCGGCGGTGGCGGCAAGGGTGGGGGTGGCGGCATCGACCCGCTGCGCACCAGCTTTGGCCGCATCCAGTAACCCCATGCAACGCTGAGACGGATACGAACATGCGCATCCTGCACACCATGCTGCGGGTCGGCAACCTGCAGCGCTCGATCGACTTCTACACCCGGGTACTGGGCATGCAGCTGCTGCGCATGTCGGACAACCCAGAGTACAAGTACACCCTCGCATTCTTGGGCTACGACGGAGGCAACCCCGGGCAGGCCGAAATCGAGCTCACCTACAACTGGGGGGTCGAATCCTACGAAATGGGCACCGCCTATGGCCACATCGCCATCGGCGTGCCCGACGTGGCAGCGGCCTGTGAGCGCATCCGCGCCGCGGGTGGTACCATCACCCGCGAACCCGGCCCCGTCAAAGGGGGATCGACGATCATCGCCTTCGTCACCGATCCTGACGGCTACAAGATCGAGCTGATTCAACGCCCATGATTCCCTCCCCCCAGCCCCGCCGCGGCCCGGGCTTCGTCGGCCGCTGGTTGCTCATCACGGCCAGCATTGCCGCCCTGATGGTGCTCTGGCATGCCTTGCCGCTGGTCGAGTCGTGGTGGGCGCCGCGCGACGGCACCCCGCGCACCGTCACGCCCCGCGGCGATCTGGCGGCCGATGAGCGGGCCACGATCGAGCTGTTCGAGAAGTCGCGCGACTCGGTGGTCTACATCTCCACCGCGCAGCGGGTGTTGGACGTGTGGACGCGCAATGTCTTTACCGTCCCGCGCGGCACCGGCTCTGGCTTCATTTGGGACGACGCGGGCCACGTGGTGACCAACTTCCACGTCATCGAAGGAGCCTCGCAGGCCACGGTCAAACTGGCCGATGGACGCGACTATCCTGCCGCGCTCGTGGGCGCCTCGCCCGCGCACGACATTGCGGTGCTGCGCATCGGCGTGGGGTTCAAGCGCCCACCGCCGGTGCCCATCGGCACCAGCCACGACCTCAAGGTAGGACAAAAGGTGTTTGCCATCGGCAATCCGTTCGGGCTGGACTGGACGCTGACAACCGGCATCGTCTCGGCGTTGGACCGCTCGCTGCCCAACGAGCGCGGCGGCCCGCCCATCGAGCACCTGATCCAGACCGACGCCGCCATCAACCCTGGCAACTCGGGCGGTCCACTGCTGGACTCGGCGGGCCGCCTCATCGGCATCAACACCGCCATCTACAGCCCATCGGGCGCATCGGCCGGCATCGGCTTTGCGGTACCCGTGGACACGGTGATGCGCGTGGTGCCGCAACTCATCAAAACCGGCCGCTACGTGCGGCCCGCGCTGGGCATCGAAGCCGACGAAGCGCTCAACGAGCGCTTGAGCGCGCTTACCGGCATTGAAGGCGTGTTCGTGCTGCGGGTGACCCCGGGCTCGGCGGCCGACAAGGCCGGCCTGCGCGGCGTCACGCGCAGCGCCGAGGGCTTGGTGCCCGGTGACGTCATCGTGGCCGTGGAGGGCAAGCCGGTGACCAGTGTCGCGCAACTGCTGGCGCGTCTAGATGACTACCGCGTCGGCGATACCGTGCGCGTGACGCTGCGCCGTGGCGAAGACATCCGCGAGGTCGCCGTCACCTTGCAACCCGGGGTCTGACGCACGCGCCGCGGCCCTTGCGGCTAAGCCCCCTGCGCAGCAGCGGGTTTGGCCCGCAAGGCGGCATCGAGCTGCTCGACCAGTTCCACCCAATCGGCGTCGGCTTGCAGCGCTTCGCGCAAAAAACTGGCCTGCGCGGGCGTCCAAAACGGCGCCTCTGGCAGCGGCACGTGCATCGGCAGCGGGGCATGGGTCTGGATGAAGCGCTCGATGTCGTGGGCGCTGTTGGGCAGCCCGAGCTGGGCAAACAGCTCATGAAAACGGTGAATCGGAGGCTCCATCGGACTCCCTCATCAGGCCGCAAACCATTGCTCGATCTTGTCTCGGCTGGGGACCCCCCCAGCATGCACCACCTGCCCATCGATGACGACGCCGGGCGTGCGCATCACCCCGTGGCTGGCGATGGCCTGCATGTCTTCCACCTTCTCCAGCTGGATCGGCACACCCTTGGCTTGCGCGACCTGCTCGATCAAGGCCACCGTGGTGCGGCAATTCGCGCATCCACTGCCGAGCACTTTGACGTGTTTCATGGCGTTTAGTCCTGTTCCACTTCCAGATAGGTGCGATTGACCAGCTGCGGCAGCCAGACCTCCGCGTGCTTCAGATACATGAACGGCCGGGCGTCGAAGCGCCGTACGGCCTCCCCGATGTCCACCCCCGCTTCCAACGCCTTGGCCGCGTGCGCGCGCAGGGCACGCAGCAGGTCGCGCGTATCCCGCTGCGCGGTGGCCAGATCGGTGACGCGGCCATGCCCGGGCACGATGATCGCCGGCTGCAGCGCATCGATGACGGCAAAACTCTCCAACCACGCCTTGGTGCGGCTGACCGGGTGCAGGCCGAGGATACGATCGACGTACACCACGTCGCCACTGAACAGCACACGCGTCTGCGGCAGCCACACCAGCAGATCGCCCGGGGTGTGCCCGCCGCCGCGGTGCTTGAGTTCGATCACCGTGCCGCCCAGCTCCAGCCGAGTATCCGGTTCGGTCAACCAACGCGTGGGCAGTACGGGCTCGGTACCGTCCAGGCGTTCTTTGAGCACCGGGCGCAGGGCCGCCAGATGCTCCGGGGCGCGCGCTTTCATGTCGGCCTCGGCGCTGCGGTGGGCGATGATCTCGGCGCCGCGCTCACGAAAATATCCGTTGCCCAGCCAGCGGTGGTCTTGCCCCCCCGTATTGATGACCCAGCGAATGGGCTGCGGCGTCACCGCGCGCACGGCCGCCTCGATCTTGCGCGCCACCTGGGCGGTCGGGCCGCTGTCGATGAGCACGGCCCCGACCGGCGTGACGACCAGGCCCAAGTTGGCGTTGAGGGCCTCGTTGTCGTAGGTGCGCCCTTCCAGATCGCCGATGTAGGCGTAAACGTTGGGGGCCACGGGTTCGAAGCGCACTTCCACCGCCTGCGCCGCCCCTGCTGCCCAAGCGGCCACCAGGGCCACCAGGGCCAGCCATCCGCGCCGAATCACCGATCCCATTGCCGTCTCCTGTCGCTGTACAGAGCCCGAAGCCAAGGGTCACAAAATCGCGTTGAGCAAATAGCCCACCGCCAGTATGCCAGCGGCCACGATGGCCACGAAGGTGGCGATGAGCCGCGGCTTGAGCACCTTGCGCAAGATGATCATCTCGGGCAGCGACAGCGCCACCACGCTCATCATGAACGCCAGTGCCGTGCCCATGGCGGCCCCCTTGGCCGTCAGCGCCTCGATCACCGGCAAAATGCCAGCGGTGTTGGCGTACATCGGCACCCCCAGCAGCACCGCCGCCGGCACCGACCACCACGCCGCGTCGCGCCCCATGAAGCTGGCCAGCCAGTCCTGCGGCACATAGCCGTGGATGCCCGCCCCCACCCCGATGCCCACCACCACGTAGGGCCAGACTTTGCCCACCACGGTGCGCACCGCCTCCAGACCAGCCGCCACCCGCTCGGCCCAGGTCAGCGACTCCAGCGCCACCTCCGCCGAGACCGAGGGCATGTCACGCACCCAGTCTTCCAAGTAGCGCTCCAGCCCCAGTGCGCCAATGATCAAGCCCGACACCACGCCCAGCAGCATACCAAACGCCAAATACACCGCCGCGATCTGCCAGCCAAACAGCGACCACAGCAACGTCAGCGCGACCGTGTCCACCATGGGTGCCGTGACCAAAAACGAAAACGTCACCCCCAGCGGCACGCGCGCCTGCACGAAGCCAATGAACAGCGGCACCGACGAACAGGAACAAAACGGCGTGACCACCCCCAGCGCCGACGCCAGTACGTTGGCCACCCCGGGGGCGCGCCCGGCCAGCAGCGCGCGCGTGCGCTCCGGCGTGAAGTAGGTATTGACGATGCCCATCACGAACACCACCCCGGTTAGCAGCAGCAACACCTTGGGCGTGTCGTAAAAGAAAAACTGCAGCGAGCGCCCCAGGTGGCTGTGCGCATCCAGCGGCAGCGCCGCCACCAGCGCCTCTGAGGCCGGCACCAGCATCCGGTAGCCTACCCACCAAGCGAGCGCCGCCAGCACCACGAACACCACCGGATGCCGGGTGGGCCACTGCGAAATACGGGTTGCGACGATGGATGTATTCATACCCCAGAAGACGAAACTTCTGCCAAAAGGATGCACATCAACACCGGCCGTCGCTCGCCCGCGTGTCGCGGGGCACGAAATCCTGCACATGCCCTTCGGCATCGAGCACCACCTGGCAAGCGGCCACCATCCGGGCACGCAGCCGCTGCCGGGCACGCTGCACGCGCGACTTGGCCGCTGGCAACGACAGGCCCAGGCGCTCGGCCAACTCGCGCTGGCTGATGCCCTGCAGGTCACACAGCTCGATGGCTTGGCGGTCCTGCGGATCGAGCTCGGCCAGCACACGCGGCAGACAGGTCTGCGCCAACAGATCGACGGGATCCACCGCGGCGTCGGGCTCAGGCACAGCGTCTATATCGACAGGCAGCGGCTCGTGCGTACGCAAGGTACGCAAGCGGTCGGTCAACGTATTGCGCGCAACTTCATAAAACCAGGCACGGGGTTGCGCGATCCGCTCGAAGCCGTCGGCATGTCGCCATGCCTTGAGGAACACTTCCTGCAACAAATCGTCCACCTCGGACGCCAGCGGCCAGCGCGCCGCTAGCCAGCGGCGCAACTCGCCCTCATGACGCGCCCACGCGGCGAGCAGGGTAGGCATGGTGCCCGCGCCTTCAGGGGGCCAGGCGTTCCAGCCCGCCCAGGTAGGGGCGCAACGCCTCGGGCACGGTGATGGAGCCGTCGGCGTTTTGATAATTCTCCAGCACCGCCACCAGCGCCCGACCCACCGCGAGCCCAGAGCCGTTGAGCGTGTGCACCAACTCGGTCTTGCCCTGCGCGTTGCGAAAGCGCGCCTGCAGCCGCCGGGCCTGAAACGCTTCACAGTTGCTCACCGAGCTGATTTCGCGGTACGTACCCTGCGCCGGCAGCCATACCTCCAGGTCATGCGTGCGCGCGGCGCCAAACCCCATGTCGCCCGTGCACAGCAGCACCACGCGGTAGGGCAGCCCCAGCCGTTGTAGGATGGCTTCGGCATGCGCCGTCATCGCCTCCAGCGCGGCGTGGCTGTGCTGCGGGTGCACGATCTGCACCATCTCCACCTTGTCGAACTGGTGCTGCCGGATCAGCCCGCGCGTGTCGCGCCCGGCCGCCCCCGCCTCGGAGCGGAAGCACGGCGTGTGCGCCGTCAGCTTGATGGGCAGGTCATCCTCGGCCAGGATGGTGTCGCGCACGAAGTTGGTCAACGTCACCTCGCTGGTGGGGATCAGGTACATCGCCCCGTCGTCTGCCCCTTCCGCGCCGCCCTTCTTCGCGGCAAACAGGTCGGCCTCGAACTTGGGCAGCTGGCCCGTGCCGCGCAGCGTCTCGGCGTTGACGATGTAGGGCGTGTAGCACTCGGTGTAGCCGTGCTCGGTGGTTTGCACGTCCAGCATGAACTGCGCCAGCGCCCGATGCAGCCGGGCGATGGGGCCACGCAGCACCGCAAAGCGCGCACCGCTGAGTTTGACCGCCGTCTCGAAATCCAGCCCCAGCGGCTCCCCCAGCGCCACGTGGTCACGCGGCTCAAACGGCAGTGGCGCCGGATCGCCCCCCAGCCCGCCCGTCGGGCTCCAGCGGCGCAGCTCCACGTTGCCGCTTTCGTCAGGGCCCACGGGCACCTCGGGCTGCGGCAGGTTCGGCACCGCCAGCAGCAGCGCTTGCAGCTCGGCCTGAATCTGCTCCAGCCGCGCGGCCGATGCTTCCAGCTCGCCCTTGATGGCACTCACCTCGGCCATCGCGGCCTCGGCCTCGGCGTGCTGGCCGCGGCCTTTAAGCTGGCCGATTTGCTTGGACAGACTGTTGCGGCGCGCCTGCAGCTCCTCGGTACGCACTTGCAGCGCTTTGCGCTCGTGCTCTAGTGCGGTGAAGGCGGCGACGTCCAGGTAGGGTTGCGGGGATTTGCGGGTTTCGAGCCGCGCGACGACGGCGTCGAGGTCGCGGCGCAGGGTGGCGATATCGAGCATGGTGGCGCAATTGTAGGCGGGGCGTTGCGCTAACATGTCCACGACCCATGCACCGACATAGGGAGAACACATGCCCCGCACCGCCAAGGCGCCCGCCGGTCAAGGCGCCCAACTCGGCTTCGAAGCCGAACTCTTCAAAGCCGCCGACAAGCTGCGCGGCAACATGGAGCCCAGCGACTACAAGCACGTCGTGTTGGGCCTGATTTTTTTGAAATATATCTCGGACACCTTCGAGGCCAAGCATGCCGCCCTCATGGCCGAGGACCCGCTCGCCGCGGAGGACAAAGACGAATACACCGCCGACAACATCTTCTGGGTACCCAAGGAGGCGCGCTGGTCGCACCTACGCGCCAACGCCAAACATCCCGCCATCGGCGTGTTCATCGACGAGGCGATGCGCGCCATCGAAAAGGACAACGAGTCCCTCAAGGGCGTGCTGCCCAAGGACTACGCCCGCCCCGCGCTCAATAAGGTCATGCTGGGCGAGCTCATCGACCTGCTGTCAAACATCGGGCTGGGCGATGAAGCGCACCGCGCCAAGGACATCCTCGGACGCGTGTATGAATACTTCCTGGGCCAGTTCGCCGGGGCGGAGGGCAAGCGTGGCGGCGAGTTCTACACCCCGCGCTCGGTGGTGCGGGTGCTGGTCGAGATGCTCGAACCGTTCCGGGGCCGCGTCTATGACCCCTGCTGCGGCTCGGGCGGCATGTTCGTGCAGAGCGAAAAGTTTGTGCAAGAGCACGGCGGCCGCATCGGCGATATTGCCATCTACGGGCAGGAGAGCAACTACACCACCTGGCGGCTGTGCAAGATGAACCTCGCGGTGCGCAGCATCGATGCCGACATCCGCTGGAACAACGAAGGTAGCTTTCACAAGGACGAACTGCCCGACCTGCGCGCCGACTTCATCCTGGCCAACCCGCCGTTCAACATCTCCGACTGGGGTGGCGAGCGGCTGCGCGAGGACAAACGCTGGGTCTTTGGCGTGCCGCCCGTGGGCAATGCCAACTACGCATGGCTGCAGCACATTTGGTGGCACTTGGCGCCCAACGGCACGGCGGGCGTGGTGCTGGCCAACGGCTCGATGAGCTCCAACCAGTCCGGCGAGGGCGACATCCGCAAGGCGATGGTCGAGGCGGACGCGGTGGACTGCATGGTCGCGCTGCCGGGGCAGCTCTTTTATTCCACGCAGATTCCCGCCTGCCTGTGGTTTTTGGCCCGCAACAAAAACCCTGGCAAAGGCTGGCGCGACCGGCGCGGGCAGGTGCTGTTCATCGACGCCCGCAAGCTGGGCGTGCTGGTGGACCGCACCCGGCGCGAACTCACCGATGACGAGATCAAACGCATCGCCGACACCTACCACGCCTGGCGCGGCGAACCCGGCGCGGGCGAGTACGCCGACGTGCCGGGCTTCTGCAAATCCGCCACGCTGGAGGACATCCGCAAACACGGCCATGTGCTGACACCGGGACGCTATGTCGGCGCAGCGCAGCAGGCAGACGACGGCGAGCCTTTCGCCGAAAAGATGGCGCGGCTGGTGGCACAGCTTCGCGAGCAGCAGACCGAGGGCGCGAAGCTCGATGCGGCGATCGCCGCCAACCTGCGGGAGTTGGGCTTTTGAACGCTGCGTTGACTATGGCTTCTGCTTGCGCCTGTATTCAACTCAGCGTTGATCATGCGCGGTCCGTTCAGAAAGATGCGCCGACGAGCGCCAACCAGATCGTGGCGCCGCTTACGGGTATCGGCTTATTCCGCGAGATCACCGGCTACGCCCGCAACCGGCGCTTTGGCTTCGAGCCCTACTTGCGGCTGTTCGAGGAGATGGGGGAGGGGGCGGTATGAGCGAGACGGGGGGCGCAATGCTCTGGGAACGACAGGCTGATGCGGCGAAGCTCGCTGCTGCGATGGCGGCCGACCTGAAGGAGTTGGGGTATGGCGGTTGAGGAATTGGTTGGGCCCGCTCCGAAGGGCTGGAAATACAAGACGCTCGGAGAGGCCTGCAAGGATGGCGGTGGAGATATCCAAACCGGTCCGTTTGGTAGCCAACTACATGCTTCGGACTATGTGCCCGTTGGCGTCCCATCCATCATGCCCCAGAACATTGGCGACAACCGAATCATCGAGGATGGGATCGCGCGGATTACTCCAGAGGATGCTCGGCGCTTGAGCCGTTATCTCGTCCGCAGGGGCGACATCGTCTACAGCCGCCGGGGGAATGTCGAGCGGCGCGCGCTGGTGGGGCATCACGAGGACGGGTGGCTGTGTGGAACTGGCTGCATTCGAGTTCGCCTTGGCGAAAACGGGGCCGATCCACGGTATGCGTCGTACTACCTTGGTCATCCAGTTGTTCGCGAGTGGATCGTCCGGCATGCGCATGGCGCGACCATGCCAAACCTAAACACGTCGATTTTGGCGGCATGCCCATTCTTGGAGCCGCCGCTGGCCGAACAGCGAGCCATCGCCCACATCCTCGGCACGCTGGACGACAAGATCGAACTCAACCGCAAGCAGAACGAGACGCTGGAGGCGATGGCGCGGGCGCTGTTCAAGGCGTGGTTCGTGGACTTCGAGCCGGTGCGCGCCAAGATGGAGGGGCGCTGGCGGCGCGGCGAGAACCTCCCCGGCCTGCCCGCGCACCTCTACGACCTCTTCCCCGACCGGCTCGTCGAATCGGAGTTGGGGGAAATTCCGGAGGGGTGGGAGGTGATATCCGTTGATACCGAGTTTGATATCACGATGGGGCAGTCGCCACCCGGCAGTACCTACAACGACATTGGTGAAGGGTTGCCTTTTTACCAAGGGCGTGCAGATTTCGAATTCCGATTCCCCAAGAGGCGCGTTTTTTGCACAGCACCGACGCGATTAGCAAAAATCGGAGACACGCTCGTTAGCGTTCGCGCACCAGTCGGTGACATCAACATGGCATTAGAGGACTGCGCGATTGGTCGTGGTGTCGCCGCCGTTCGGCATAAGACCGGCTCTCGTTCTTATACGTATCACTTCATGAGTTCCATCTCAGACGTATTCGCACGATTTGATGCTGAGGGAACAGTTTTTGGGTCAATTGGGAAAAAGGACTTCCATTCGATTTCTCACATAAAGCCGCCTCGTGATCTCGTGCTGACTTATGAGAAGCTGGCGGCCAACCTAGATGATGAGGTCGAAAAAAACGAACAAGAATCCCGCACCCTCGCCGCCCTGCGCGACAACCTGCTGCCCAAGCTCATCTCAGGCGAATTGCGGGTGAAAGATGCCGAAGCCTTCCTGAAGGAGCGTGGATTGTGAAAGCCGATAACCAAGTGGTGATTTACGAAGGCGGCGAGGCGCGCGTCGAGGTGCGCGTCGAGCGCGAAAGCGTCTGGCTGAGCCTGCAGCAACTGGCGGAGCTTTTCGGGCGCGACAAGTCGGTTATCTCGCGGCACCTGAAGGCGATCTTTGCCAGCGGCGAGCTGGAGCGTGCGGCAACCGTTGCAAAAAATGCAACAGTTCAACGGGAGGGCGAACGCGAGGTGGTGCGGGAGATCGAGTACTACAACCTCGACGCCATTATCTCGGTCGGCTACCGGGTGAACTCCACGCGCGCGACGCGCTTCCGCCAGTGGGCCACGCGTGTGCTGCGCGAGCACCTGACGCGCGGGTTTTCGCTGGACCGCGCGCGCTTCGAGAAGAACGCCGCCGAGCTGGAAGCCGCATTGCAACTGGTGAAAAAGGCCGCCGCCGGCGAAGCCCTCACCGCCGATCAGGGGCGCGGGCTGGTGGACGTGATCGCCCGCTACACGCAAACCTTTCTGTGGCTGCAGCGCTATGACGAGGGGCTGCTGGCAGAACCCCAGGGCAGCCCCGGCGGCGTACTTCCCACGCTGGACGAAGCCCGCGCCGCGATCGCGCGGCTCAAGGCCGACCTGATGGCACGCGGCGAGGCCTCCGACCTGTTCGGGCGCGAGCGGGGCGATGCCTTCGCGGCGATTCTGGGCAACCTGGAGCAGACGGTGTTCGGCGAGCCGGCCTACCCCACGGTGGAGACCAAGGCGGCGCATCTGCTGTATTTCGTGATCAAGAACCACCCGTTTTCCGACGGCAACAAGCGCACTGGGGCGTTTTTGTTCGTCGATTTTCTGGCCCGCAACGGGCGGCTGATCCGCGCGGGCGAGCCGGTGATCAACGACGTGGGTCTGGCCGCGCTCGCGCTGCTGGTGGCCGAATCGGATGCCAAGAACAAGGACGTGATGATCCGCCTGATCGAAAACATGCTGGCGTTGCCGGTCACGCTAGGAGAACCGTAATGGCGTTTCTGTCGGAAGCCGCCCTCGAATCCGCGCTGATGGAGCAGCTGCACGCGCTGGGGTACGCCGTCGAGCGCGAGGAGGACATCGGCCCCGATGGACGCCGGCCGGAGCGGGAGAGTCACGATGAGGTCGTGCTCCGGAAGCGATTCGAAGACGCTGTCGCGCGGCTCAACCCCGACCTGCCACTGGCGGCGCGTCAGGATGCCGTGCGGCGGGTGATGCAATCCGAACTGCCATCGCTGCTTGAAGAAAACCGCCGCCTGCACAGGCTGATGACGGAAGGCGTGGACGTCGAGTATTACGCCGAGGATGGCACGCTGACGGCAGGCAAGGTCGCGCTCATTGACTTCGAGCGCCCAGAGCGCAACGACTGGCTGGCGGTGCGCCAGTTCGTGGTGATCCACGGCCAGCACAAGCGGCGACCCGACGTGGTGGTGTTCGTCAACGGCCTGCCGCTGGCGGTGATCGAGCTCAAAGCGCCGGGCAGCGAAAACGCAACGCTCCTGGGCGCGTTCCACCAGTTGCAGACCTACAAGCAGCAGATTCCGCCGCTGTTTCACACCAACGCGCTGCTGGTGGCGTCCGATGGCATCGCCGCCCGGGTCGGGTCACTCTCGGCCGATTTCGAGCGCTTCATGCCGTGGCGCACCACCGACGGCACGGACGTTGCCCCGAAAGGGGCGCCGGAACTTTCGACATTGATTGAAGGCGTGTTCGAGCATCGCCGCCTGCTCGATCTGCTGCGCGATTTCACGGTATTTGCCAAGACCGGCGCGGGGCTGGTGAAGATCATCGCCGGCTACCACCAGTTCCATGCGGTCAAGAAGGCGGTGGAGCAAACCATCCGCGCGATGCCGCCCGCGAACCTTGTGCGGGAAGACCCGGCCCGCTATGGCCTGCCTTCGGTCAAGGATCAACGCCCGGGCGACCGCCGCGTCGGTGTCATCTGGCACACCCAAGGCTCCGGCAAAAGCCTGTTGATGGCGTTCTATGCGGGGCAGTTGGTCAAACACCCGGCACTGGAAAACCCCACGCTGGTGGTGCTGACCGACCGCAACGATCTGGACGACCAACTCTTTTCGACCTTCTCGATGTGCCGCGATTTGATCCGGCAGACGCCGGTGCAGGCCGAGGGGCGCGAACACCTGAAGGAACTGCTGAATCGCGCCTCGGGCGGGGTGATTTTCACGACGCTACAGAAGTTCGGCGAGATCAACGGGCCGCTCACCACGCGCCGCAATGTGGTCGTGATCGCGGATGAAGCGCATCGCAGCCAATACGGCTTCAAAGCCAAGGTGGACGCCAAGACGGGCGAAGTCTCCTACGGCTTTGCCAAATACCTGCGCGATGCGCTGCCGAACGCATCCTTCATCGGCTTTACCGGCACGCCGATCGAGGCGGCGGACGTCAACACCCCGGCGGTGTTCGGCCACTACATCGACATCTACGACATCAGCCGCGCGGTCGAGGACGGCGCGACGGTGCCGATCTACTACGAGTCGCGGCTGGCACGCATCGAACTCGCCGAGGACGAAAAGCCGAAGATCGATGCGGAAATCGAGGACCTGCTCGAAGACGAGGAAGAGCCGACCCGCGAGCGCGTCAAGCAAAAATGGGCCACGGTGGAAGCGCTGGTGGGGGCCGACAAGCGCCTGCGGCTGGTGGCCGAGGACATCGTGCGCCACTTCGAAGACCGCGTCGCCGCGCTCGACGGCAAGGCGATGATCGTCTGCATGAGCCGGCGCATCTGCGTCAAGCTCTATGACGCGATCATCAGGCTGCGCCCGGACTGGCACAGCGACGATGACAACGCCGGCGTGGTGAAGATCGTGATGACGGGCGCGGCGAGCGACCCGCCCGAGTGGCAGCGGCACATCGGCAACAAGGCGCGGCGGGATTTGCTGGCCAAGCGTGCGCGCGATCCGAACGACCCCTTGAAGCTCGTGATCGTGCGCGATATGTGGCTGACCGGCTTCGATGCGCCGTGCATGCACACGATGTATGTGGACAAGCCCATGCGTGGCCACGGGCTGATGCAGGCCATCGCGCGGGTAAACCGCGTCTTTCGCGACAAGCCCGCCGGCTTGATCGTCGATTACATCGGCATTGCGCAGAACCTGAAAAACGCGCTGGCGCAGTATTCGCCGCGCGACCGCGAACAAACCGGCATCGACGAGGCCGAAGCGGTCGCGGTACTGCTGGAGAAGGTGGAGATTGTGCGCGCCATGTTCCACGGGTTCGACTACCACCCAGCACTCACCGGCACGCCGCAGGCGCGGCTGGCGGTGCTGGCGGGGGCCATCGAGTGGATTCTGGATCAGCAGCATCGATGGGTCGCACAAGAGCACACGCCCGAGGGCAAGAAAGCGGCGCTGCGGCGCTTCCCCGACGCGGTGCTGGCCTTGTCCAAGGCGTTTGCCCTGGCCGCGGCCTCGGATGAGGCCCGCGCCATCCGCGAGGAAGTCGGCTTCTTCCAGGCCATCCGTGCCGCGCTGGTCAAGAGCGGCTCGGGCTCTGGCATCAGCCAACGGGAGCGCGAGTTGGCGATCCAGCAGATCGTCAGCCGGGCGGTGGTCTCGACCGAGATCGTCGATATCTTGAAGGCGGTGGGCATCAAGAACCCCGATATCTCCATCCTCTCGGATGAATTCCTCGCCGAAGTGCAGCAGATGGAGAAAAAGAACCTGGCGCTGGAGGCGCTGCGCAAACTGCTGGCCGACACGATCCGCGCCCGTGCCCGCACCCACGTGGTGCAGGCACGGGCGTTCTCGGAGCGGCTGGAGCAGGCGGTGGCGCGTTACCACAGCAACGCCATCACCACGGCCGAGGTGCTGCAGGAGCTCATCGCCATGGCCCGCGATCTGCGCGCTGCGCAGGCGCGCGGCGAGGAACAGGGACTCACCCCAGAGGAGCAGGCCTTTTACGAGGCCCTGGCAGAAAACCGCAGCGCCGTCGAGGTGATGGGCGATGCCAAGCTGCGCGTGATCGCCCACGAGCTGTTGATGAAGCTGCGCGACAACATCACCGTGGACTGGGCGCGTCGCGAATCCGCCCGCGCCCGCTTGCGGGTGCTGGTCAAGCGCATTCTGCGCAAATATGGCTACCCGCCCGATTTGCAGGATGCCGCCGTCCAGCAGGTGTTGGCGCAGGCCGAGGCAGTGTCGGCCGCGTGGTGCGCCTGACCCAAGCGGAACACCTCGCCGCGACCGGCGTGAGCCACCGCCCCCGCCTTACCCCGCCCGGGCGTCGTCGCCAATCTTGAGCCCCTTGGGCAGCGGAAAGCGCATCGTCTCCACCGGTCCGTCCATGCGCCGCACGGCAGTGGCACCCAGCGCCTTGAGGCGCTGCACGACGCCCTGCACCAGCGCTTCGGGTGCCGAGGCCCCGGCCGTGACACCCACGCGCGGGGCGTGCGCGAACCATGCGTCGCGCAGCTCGGAGGCATCGTCCACCATGTAGGTGGGCACGCCCAGGCGCTCGGCCAGCTCGCGCAGGCGGTTGGTGTTGGAGCTGCTCGGGCTGCCCACCACGATGACCACGTCCACCTGGCGTGCCAGCGCCTTGACGGCATCTTGCCGGTTCTGTGTCGCGTAGCAGATGTCTTGCTGCTTGGGCTCGCGCAGGTTCGGAAAGCGCGCACGCACCGCGGCCAGAATCTCGGCCGTGTCGTCCACACTGAGCGTGGTTTGCGTCACCACCGCCAGGCGCTCGGTCTGCGCGGGCTGCACGCGTGCGACGTCGGCCACCGACTCAACCAGGTGAACGCC
The DNA here is from genome assembly GCF_049860815.1 of Tepidimonas sp. HKU78. Lineage (NCBI taxonomy): Bacteria > Pseudomonadati > Pseudomonadota > Betaproteobacteria > Burkholderiales > Tepidimonas > Tepidimonas sp. HKU78. The sequence continues at coordinate 1,556,640 of NZ_CP187547.1, read as the reverse complement.
GCCGTCGAGTTGGCCCATCGTGCCTTCGACCTCCGGGTGACCCGCGTGACCGATGAGGATGAACTCGTAGCCCTCGCGGCGCAGCTTGGCCACCTCCACGTGCACTTTGGTCACCAGCGGGCAGGTGGCGTCGAAGATGCGAAAGCCGCGCCGTTCGGCCTCGGCCTGCACGGCGCGGCTGACGCCGTGCGCGCTGAAGACGAGCACCGCACCGGCTGGCACATCGGCCAGGTCTTCGATGAAGACGGCGCCACGCTGGCGCAGGTCGTCGACCACATGGCGGTTGTGCACGATCTCGTGCCGCACGTAGATGGGCGCGCCAAACTTGGCCAGCGCGCGCTCGACGATCTCGATGGCGCGATCCACCCCGGCGCAAAACCCGCGCGGCTCGGCCAGCAGCACTTCCTGTACGACCGCCCCCATCACAACACCCCGATGATGTGGACCTCGAACCGCACCGGCTGGCCGGCGAGCGGGTGGTTGAAGTCGAACAGCACGGCGCCGTCGCCACGCACCTCGCGCACGACGCCGGCATACTGTCCCGCCCCATCTGGGGTGGGAAACTGCACCACGTCGCCAACGGCGTAGTGCTCGCTCGGGTCGCCCAGCTCGTCAAGCAGCTTGCGCGAGACCCACTGCAGCATCTCGGGTTGGCGCGGGCCGAACGCTTCGCCCGCGGGCAGCTCGAACGTGGCGTGCTCGCCTTCGGCCAATCCCAGCAGCCGCTGCTCCAGCGCCGGGGCCAGCTCCCCCGCACCCAGCGACAGGGTCGCGGGTTGGGCGGCAAACGTGTCGATAAATACCGCGCCGTCCGGGCCGGACAGGCGGTAGTGCAGCGTTAGAAAGGAACCGGGCTCGACGACGGGCATGATGGTGGGCCAAAATCGCCATTGTAGAAAACAGGGAGGAACCCCAGTGCGCGAATTGCCACCCGACGCTCGACCCCGAGAAAAATTGCTCAGCCGCGGCCCGCAGGCACTGGCCGATGCCGAACTGCTGGCGCTGCTGCTGCGCACCGGCGTCGCGGGCCAATCGGTGTTGCCGTTTGCCCAAAGCCTGCTGGAACGCTTTGGCGGTCTGGCCGCGCTGCTGCAGGCCACACCCGAGCAGCTCGCCGCCATCAAGGGACTGGGCCCGGCCAAACGGGCCGAGCTGCTGGCGGTGACCGAGATGGTGCGTCGCGCGCTGGCACAGCGCCTGCGCGAGCGGCCGGTGTTGGACTCCCCCGCCGCCGTGGCCGACGTGCTGCGGCTGCAACTGGCGCACCGCCCGCACGAGGTGTTTGCGGTGCTGTTTCTGGACACGCAGCACCGGCTGATCGCGCTGGAGGAGCTGTTTCGCGGCACCCTGGACCAGACCAGCGTCTATCCGCGCGAGGTGGCGCTGCGGGCACTGCACCATGGAGCGGCGGCCGTGGTACTGGCGCACAACCACCCCAGCGGGGCGGCCGAGCCCTCGCGCGCGGACGAAGCGCTCACACGCAACCTCAAGGCGGCGCTGGCGCTGTTGGACATCCGGGTGCTGGATCACTTCATCGTCACGCGCGCGGGCTGCACCTCGATGGCCGAGCGCGGCCTGGTCTGATTCGGCTGCCCCCGGCGCGGCCCGGTCGCTTGGCCCAAAATCGGCACCGCGATGAAAGTGCGAACACTGGCCGAACTGCGGCAAATCCATCAAGTGATGACGCAACGTGCGGCGCAAGCCGCGGCTGCGCGCGCCGCCGCCGAGGCCGCCCGCCGCGAGGCCGAGGAGCGCGCCCAGCGCGAGCGGCTGTTGTTCGAGCGTGCGGTCGGCCCTGTGCAGCGACTCGCGCCACATGGCCGCGTCGAGCTGCAACGCCCTCGGCCGCGCCCGGTGCCGCAGCAGCGCCAGGCCGACGAGCGTGCCGTGATGCACGAAGCACTCAGCGACGGCTTCGACGTCGAAACCCTGCTGCACACGGACGAACACTTGAGCTTTCGCCGCCCCGGCATCGGGCCAGACGTGGTCAGACGCCTGCGCCTGGGGCATTGGTCGATTCAGGCAGAAATCGATTTGCATGGCCTGCGCACCGACGAGGCGCGCACGCAACTGGCGACGTTCGTGCGCGAAGCCCAGCGGCGGGGACTGCGCTGCATACGCGTGGTGCACGGCAAGGGGTTGGGCTCGCCCGGCAAGACGCCCGTGCTCAAAGGACGGGTGCACAGCTGGCTCGTGCAAAAGAGTGAGGTGCTGGCCTTCGTGCAGGCGCGGCCGGCCGACGGTGGCGCGGGTGCCTTGATCGTCTTGCTGCGCGCCGGGGGACACCACCGGGCGTAACGGCGGGGGCCACGGCGCCGCAGCCCGCTTCACAGCGCCGCGCGGCGCAGGGTTTGCACCACCGGCGTGCGCAAGACGCCGCGCAGCGTCCACCACCCAGCCAGCAGCGCCAGGGCGGCACCAGCGCCGATGCCGGCCAACGGCACCCAGACGGAAACGCGCCACTCGAAGTCAAAGACGAACCGCGCCAGCGCCCAGCCGACGACGACCGCCACGCCCGACGCGAGCAGCCCAGCGAGTGCCCCCACACCCAACAGCTCGGCCCGCTGCACACGGCGCAACACGGCCGACTGCGCCCCCAGCGCACGCAAAATGGCGTAGTCGCGCTCGCGCTCGGCACGCGTGGCCCCCACCGTCGCCAGCAGCACCACCACGCCTGCCGCCAGGCTGAAAGCAAACAAAAACTCCACCGCGCGGATCACCTGCCCCAGCACGCGCTGCACCTGGGCCACGGCGGCGCTCGTGTCCACATTGGTCACGTTGGGAAAACGCCGCAACAGCTCGCGATCGAAGCCCGCCTGCTCGGGGGCGCGAAAGGCCGCGATGTACGTATAGGGGACGTCGCCCGGCATGGCTGCGACCGGAAAGAGCGCAAAGAAGTTGACGTGCATCGACGCCCAGTCCACCTTGCGCAGGCTCGTGATGCGCGCCTCGTGCGCCACGCCCGCAATGTCGAAGGTCAGGCGCTGGCCCAAGCGCAGCCCCAGTGTGTCGGCCAGCCCGGTTTCGATACTGATGGCACCGGCTTCGTCGGGCTGCCAGCGCCCAGCGGCCAGTGGGTTGTGCGTGGGCAAATCGCGGCTGTACGACAGGTTGAACTCGCGCTCGACCAGCCGCTGCGCGCGGTCGCCCTGGAATTGCTCTGGCCTTACTGGTTGGCCGTCGATGGCCACCAGCCGCCCCCGCACCATGGGGTACCAGTCGTAGCGTGCCACGCCGTGTTCGCGCAGATGAGCACGGAATGCCTCGGCTTGATCGGGCTGGATATTGATAACGAAGCGGTTGGGTGCGTCCGGGGGTGTGGCGCGCCGCCAGCTGTCGATGAGGTCGGTACGCAGCAGCACCAGCAGCAGCAGCGCCAGCAGCCCCACCGCCAGGCTGGCCACCTGCACCACTGCGTAGGCCGGCCGGGCCGTGATCTGGCGCGTCGCCAGCACCAGCCAACGCGGTGCGTGCGATTCGCGCACCAACACCCGCAGCAGCGACAGCGCCCCCCAGGCCACCCCGGCAAACACCGCGACGGCCACGGCAAAGCCCCCCACCGCGATGCCCCCTAGTGTGATGTCGCCGCTGGCAACGAGCAGCAACAGCGCAAACCCGAGCGCACCGCCCACGAGCACCGCGAGGGACGCGGCGCGCACCCCGCCGACGTCGCGCCGGATGACGCGCAGCGGCGGCACCCGCGCCAGTTGCAACACGGGCGGCAGCCCGAATGCCGCCATCAACGTCAACCCCACACCCAGCCCCAGCCCCACGGGGCGCCAGCCCGGCAGCGGCAGGTCGGCCTGCAGCAAGCCGGACAGCCACCACACGAACACGAAGTGCACCGCCCACCCGATGAGCGTGCCCAGGACGGCCGCCGCCAGACCGGCCAGGCCGAACGCCACGGTGTACGAGCGCGCCATCGTGCCTTGAGCCAACCCCAGCACGCGCAGCATGGCGCAATCGTCCAAGTGGCGCTGGGCATACTGGCGCGCTGTCACCGCTACCGCGACCGCCGCCAGCAGCGCCGTCAGCAGCGCCACCAAGCTCAAGAACTGCTCGGCCCGGCGCAGGGTTTGCTGCAACTCGGGGCGACCCGACTCCACGCTCTCGATCTGGGTGCCGCGCTCGCCCGTCGCGGCCACGCGGGCCTTGGCCCAGGCCTCGAAGCGGCGCACCGCCGCGTCGTCACCTGCCACGGCCAACCGGTATTGGATGCGGCTGGCCGGCTGAACCAGCCCCGTGGAGTCCAGGTCGGCCTCGGCGATCAACACCCGCGGCGCAAAGGTCAAAAAACCCGCGCCACGGTCGGGTTCGAACACGATGACGCGCGCGATGCGAAATACCCGCTCACCCAGCCACAAGGGCTGGCCCACGCGCAACCCTAGAATTTCGAGCAGCGCGGCATCGACCCACGCCTCCCCCTGGGCAGGCACGCCCGGGCCGGGTTGGCCCACGCGGTCGTCGGGGTCCAGCGCGGTGCGCAGCTCACCCCGCAACGGATACCCGGGCGCCACCGCCTTGAGCGAGACCAGCCGCGCCTCGCCGCCGTCGGCATCGTCGGCGCGCGCCATGGTTGGAAAGGTCGAGTGACGCGTCACCGACAGCCCGAGCGCTCGTGCCTGTTGCTCGTAATCGGTCGCCAAGGCATGGTCGCTGCGCAGCACCACGTCGCCCCCCAGCAACTGCCGCGCGTCGCGTTGCAGCCCCCCCTGCAGGCGGTCGGCAAAAAAGGCCACGGCCGTCAGCGCTGCCACCGCCAGCGCGATCGCCAGCACCAGCACCGTCAACTCCCCGGCCCGCCAGTCGCGCCACAGCGCGCGCCAGCCCAGCGCCCAGGCTGAGGGTGGGCGCAGCATGGACGGGTAAGCCGTGGATGGATTCACGCCGATACGACCGGCCCGGCGCTCACTTGGTTCCGAAGATACGGTCGCCCGCGTCACCGAGACCCGGGACGATGTAGCCGTGGTCGTTGAGCCCGCGATCCACCGCCGGCGTGTAGATGGGCACGTCGGGGTGATGGCCGTGGAAGTTGGCAATGCCTTCGGGGCACGCCACCAGACACACAAAGCGAATAGAGCGCGGCGTCAACCGTTTGAGCAAATCCACCGCCGCCACGGCCGAGTTGCCCGTCGCCAGCATCGGGTCGAGCACGATGACATCGCGCTCTTCCATGCCCGAGGGCATTTTGAAGTAGTACTCCACGGGCTTGAGGGTCTGCGGGTCACGGTACAGGCCAATGTGGCCCACGCGCGCGCTGGGCAACACCTCCAGCATCCCGTCCAGAAACCCGTTACCCGCGCGCAGGATGGACGCCAGCACGGTTTTCTTGCCATCGATGACGCGACCGGTGGTTTTTTCCAGCGGGGTCTCGATGTCGACCTCTTGCGTGGGCATGTCGCGCGTGACCTCGTAGGCCAGCAGGGCGCTCAATTCATGGATGAGCTGGCGAAAGGTCTTGGTGCTCGTGTCTTTGCGGCGCATCAGCGTCAGCTTGTGCTGCACCAGCGGGTGATCGATGATGTGTACTTGTCGCAGACTGGGTTCGCTCATGGCGGTGGAGTATCCCACACCAGCCGGTGCGCGTGGGTGTAGCACAAAAAGCGGGTGTGGGTGGCGCGGCCGATGGCGCATAGCCCCAGGCGCTCGGCCACCTCCAACCCCATCTGGGTGGTGCCGCTGCGCGACACGACGATTGGCACCCCCATCTGCGCAGATTTGATGATCATTTCGCTGGTCAGCCGCCCCGTGGTGTAGAACACCTTGTCATCACCGCGAGCCACGTCTTCCCCCTGCAACGCCATCCAACCCGCGATCGTGTCCACCGCGTTGTGTCGGCCGACGTCCTCGACGAACAGCAGCAGCTCGTCACCGCGAAACAGCGCGCAACCGTGCACCGAACCCGCCTGCTTATATACCGAATCTTGCTCGCGAATCACGCGCAGGATGCCGTACAACTCAGACTGGCGCAGCCGGGCGTCGGGGTTGAGACGGATGCGCTCGACCTCGTCCATCAGCCCCCCAAAGACACTACCCTGGCCGCAACCGGTGGTCACCACGCGCCGGGCGGTGCGATCCTCGATATCGGCCAGACCATGACGGGTGCGCACCGCCGCAGCCCCCACGTCCCAGTCCACCGTGATCGACTCGATTTCATGTACCGACTGGATCAGGCGCTGATTGCGCAAATACCCCAGCACCAGCCACTCGGGGTGGGCGCCCAACGTCATCAGCGTGATGAGCTCGCGCTTGTCCACGTACACCGTCAACGGCCGCTCGGCAGGGATGCGCAGGGTGCGCCGCTGGCCGTACTCGTCGACGATCTCGACGGCCCGGGTCATCGCAGCGCTGGCCGCACTGAGCCGAGGCAACGGAGGCGCCAACGATCGGGATGGCAGCCCGCCGAAAGCCAGTGGTTCATTGAGCCACATGGAAGACCATCCTTCGAGCGGGCACGTTCAGGATTTTTTCGCCGCGGGCGGCGTCGTTGCAGCCGGCGCCGGCATACCAGCGGCCGTCGGCGGCACGAATGGCCCAGGATCGACACAAGCGGGCGCGTTGGCCGGCTTGGCAGCCTGCGGGTGGTTCTTAAAATAGTGGGCCGCAGCCTTGTCGGCGGCCTTGCAGGTCAGATAGGCGTCGACCTTCGCCTGGTGCGCGGCCTTGGCCTTGGCAACCTCGGCCGCAGCTTTCTGCTCGTCGGTCAGGTTGGGCGCAGGCAATTTGGCATGGGCAATACCCGTACCGAGCGCCGCCAACAGCCCCAGCACCACCGACACACGCAAAGAAGTCTTCATATCTGCATCTCCTTCCTCAAGCGCGAACCTCTGCAGACGAGGCGGCCGAAGCGGTTGAACTGCGCTCGGCTGGAATCCGACCAGCGCGAATGTCTTCGTACCACAGCTCATGGTGTTCGCGCGCCCAGGTCTCATCCACGTAGCCGGTCTTCATCGCTTGATAGGCGCCCTCGGTGCCAAGCGTGCCCATATAGATGTGACCGATAAACAGCGCGATCATCAGAATGGCAGCGCTGGCGTGGATCATGTGCGCAATCTGCATATTGCCCCGAAGGTAGTCGAACCCGGGCACCAGCTTGTCGAGCACCAGGCCGGAGCCCACCACCACCAGCCCCAGCGCGAACACCCCCACCCAAAACACGATCTTCTCGCCCGCGTTGAATCGGTGGGAAGGAACTTCTTCGCCCCCGAACAGGCCGCCGAACCGCTTGATCCACGCCCAATCCTCCTTGCGCGGCAGGTTGTCTCGCACGAAAGTCGCGAACACGATCAGCAACGAGACCGCAAACAACGGCCCGACGAAGTTGTGCACGTTTTTCAGGGCATACGTCAACCAGCCAAAGAGCGTCTTGCCGATGATTGGCAACAGAAGGTACTGACCAAACGCCATCACCAAGCCCGACACGGCCAGCAAAACGAAGGCGCCGGCGTTGGTCCAGTGTGCCGCCCGCTCGAACGCCGTGAAGCGCTCGATCTTGCGTCCCGTCTCGGCCCCATGCAGCTTGAGAGGCCCATGGCTGAAATAGAAGATGGCCACTGCCAGCAGCGCGATGAAAACGAGCGCCCCCCCATACGGCAGGATCCAGCGGTTGCGCACTTGGCGCCATGCCTCACCCGCGTTGGTGGGCGCCACGCCAGGATACTGCACCGTGGGCTGGATCAGCACCCCGTACTCGCGGTACGGAAAGTTGACCGTGCCTTCGACACCCTGCCCGACTTGGCGCCACATAGGCGCGTTGTTGCCCGGCTGAACCTGGGCACGCTCCGCGTTGCTTTGTGCGGCATAGCCTGGCAGCGTGGAGGCGTCGGACACCGCACGCGCAGGGGCTTCCGGCAACGCTGCTGTCGGCGCTGACTGTGCCGACACGGTTGCCGCCGCGACCAAAGTCGCCACGAGCAACCCACTGCGCAACGCAGTGACGGCGCTGGAGAGAAACAGGGCGTTCATGGCCAAGCTCCCGGAATCATTGGGCCGCGCTTGCGGGGCGGCTGTACTCGTTTTGCCCGTACTGTGCCCGCGCGCGTAGGTGCTGCGCCCATGAGGTCTTGTCACCGGTTGTCCAGCCACGTTCGGCAAACGGGCTGCCGCCCGCGCCGGTGTAGGGCGGTTGATCCGACTTGATGCCGCTGGCGGTTTGGGGTTTTTCGCCACAACCTGCCAGGCTCAATGCGATGGCCACGGCCCCCATCATCCATGTCAAACGGCGTGCGCTCATGGTCATGCTCCTGCCTTGGACTGGGCGCCGTACGCGGTACCCCATCCCCACACCTCGGCACCTTTGCCGCGTTGCACGACGCGAGTGCGGAAAATATCGGCGATGACATCGCCGTCACCGGCCAGCAATGCCTTGGTCGAGCACATCTCGGCACACGCCGGCAACTTACCTTCGGCAAGGCGATTGCGGCCGTACTTTTCGAACTCGGCTTGACTGCCGTTGGGCTCGGGGCCGCCCGCACAGAACGTGCATTTGTCCATCTTGCCGCGCACACCAAAGGTGCCCTGCGCTGGGAATTGGGGGGCGCCAAACGGGCAGGCGTAACTGCAATAGCCACAACCGATGCACACGTCTTTGTCGTGCAGCACCACGCCCTCTTCGGTACGGTAGAAGCACTGCACAGGGCACACCGCCATGCACGGCGCGTCCGAGCAGTGCATGCACGCCACCGAGATCGATTTTTCACCGGGCACGCCGTCGTTGAGCGTGACCACGCGCCGGCGGTTGACGCCCCAAGGTACCTCGTGCTCGTTCTTGCACGCGGTCACGCAGCCGTTGCACTCGATGCAGCGCTCGGCATCACAAATAAACTTCATGCGGGCCATGGCGTGCTCCTCAGGCGCGTTCCACGTTGCAGATCGTGGTCTTGGTTTCTTGCATCATGGTCACGATGTCGTAACCGTACGTCGTGGCGGTGTTGACCGCCTCTCCGCGCACGATCGGGTAGGCCCCCTCGGGGTAATAGGGCAACATGTCCTTGCCCTGCCAGCGCCCCGAAAAATGGAACGGCAGAAAGACGTGATCCTGCGCGACCCGCTCGGTTACCAGCGCCTGCACGTTGATGCGCGCTCCGGTGGGGGTGGTCACCCACACGCGGTCGCCGTTGCGAATGCCTCGCTGCGCCGCCGCCGCGGGGTGGATTTCGACGAACATCTCCTGCTGCAACTCGGCCAGCCAGGGGTTGGAGCGTGTCTCCTCGCCGCCGCCTTCGTACTCCACGAGCCGCCCGGAGGTCATGACGAGCGGGAATTTCTCGTGCAGCCGCTCCTCGACGTTCTTTTGCTGCAGGGTTTTGTACAGGATGGGCAGGCGCCAGCGGTTCTTCTGATCGTCGTGCGTCGGGTACTTGGCGATCAAATCGGGACGAGTGCCGTAAATCGGCTCGCGGTGCTGCGGGATGGGGTCGGGGAAATTCCACACGACCGCGCGCGCCTTGGCGTTGCCGAAGGGATGACAGCCGTGGTTCTTCATGAAGACGCGAATCATGCCGCCCGACAGGTCCGTCTTCCAGTTTTTGCCCTCGGCCGCCTTTTTTTCTTCTTCGGTGAGTTCGTCCCACCAGCCCAGCTTCTTGAGCAGGATGTGGTCCAACTCCGGATAGCCCGTGGTGATGTCGGCCCCCTTGGAATGCGAGCCGTCTTCGGCCAGCAAGCTGACGCCGTCGCGCTCGACACCGAAGTTGGCGCGGAAGTTGCCGCCCCCCTCCATGACATGCTTGGACGTGTCGTACAAATTGGGCGAACCCGGATGTTTGAGCTCGGGCTTGCCGAAGCAGGGCCACGGCAGACCGAAATAGTCACCGGTCAAGTCGTATCCGGTTTCTTTGTCGACGACGGTACCCTTGCACTTGAGCGTCTTGACATCGAACGCGTGCATGTGGCGCATGTGTGCCTTGATGCGCTCCGGGCTCTGGCCCGTATAGCCGATCGTCCACACCCCGCGGTTGATTTCACGCAGAATGTCTTCGGGCACCGGCTCGTCCATGCCCTTGACTTTCTGGAACGTGTAGTTCTTGCACAGTTCCTTGTCGAAACCCAGCCGCTGGGCCAGCTGGTACATGATCATGTGGTCGGTGCGGCTCTCCCACAGCGGCTCGATGACTTTTTCGCGCCACTGGATGGAGCGGTTGGAGGCGGTGCACGAGCCGCTGGTCTCGAACTGCGTGGCCGCGGGCAGCAAGTACACCGCGCGGTTGGGGTTGAGATCGGCCGGATCCCCGGGCATGGCTGCCATCGCCGCCGTCGCCGAAGGATACGGGTCGATGACGACCAGCAAGTCGAGCTTGTCCAGGGCTTTTTTCATCTCCAGCCCGCGCGTTTGCGAGTTGGGCGCATGCCCCCAAAAAAACATGCCGCGGATGTTGGGCCCTTGGTCGATCAGCTCGTTTTTCTCCAGCACCCCGTCGATCCAGCGCGAGACGGTGATGCCGGGTTTGGTCATCATGCCCTCGGCGTAGCGGGACTTGATCCAATCAAAGTCCACGCCCCACACGGTCGCGTAATGCTTCCACGACCCCTCGGCCAGGCCATAATAGCCGGGCAGCGAGTCCGGATTGGGGCCGACGTCGGTGGCGCCTTGCACGTTGTCGTGCCCGCGGAAGATGTTGGCCCCACCACCGCTGACGCCGATATTGCCCAACGCCAGTTGCAAGATGCAGGAAGCGCGCACCATGGCATTGCCGATGGTATGCTGCGTCTGCCCCATGCACCAGACGATGGTGCCCGGCCGGTTCTCGTGCATCATCTTGGCCACTTTGAAGACCTGCTCCTCCTTGACGCCGCAGGCTTCTTCGACCTTGTCGGGAGTCCACTTGGCCAGCACCTCCTCGCGGACTTTATCCATGCCGTAGACGCGGTCGTGGATGTACTGCTTGTCTTCCCAGCCGTTTTTGAAGATGTGGTAGAGCACCCCAAACAGGAAGGGGATGTCGGTGCCTGAGCGGATGCGCACATATTCATCCGCCTTGGCGGCCGTGCGCGTGAAGCGCGGATCGACCACGATCATCTTGCAGCCCAGCTCCTTGGCGTGCAACATGTGCAGCATGGACACGGGGTGCGCCTCCGCCGCGTTGGAGCCGATGTACAACGCCACCTTGCTGTTTTGCATGTCGTTGTACGAATTGGTCATCGCCCCGTAACCCCAGGTGTTGGCCACGCCCGCCACCGTCGTCGAGTGGCAGATGCGCGCCTGGTGGTCGCAGTTGTTGGTGCCCCAAAAGCTGACGAACTTGCGCAACAAATAAGCTTGTTCGTTGCTGTGTTTGGACGAGCCGACGAAATACACCGAATCCGGCCCGCTTTCATCGCGTAGCGCTTTCATCCGGGCCACGATTTCGTCGTAGGCTTGATCCCACGTAATGCGCTGGTATTTGCCATTGACCAGCTTCATAGGATAGCGCAAGCGATATTCGCCATGCCCGTGCTCACGTATCGAGGCACCTTTCGCGCAATGAGCACCCAAATTGATGGGCGAATCGAAAACGGGCTCTTGCCGCACCCAGACACCGTTTTCGACAACGGCATCGATGGCGCAACCGACCGAACAATGCGTGCAGACGGTGCGCTTGACCTCGATCTTGCCGCCCACCTCGCCGGGTGCAGACTTTGCTGCGGCTTCGGCACGCCGAACCAACGACAACTGGGTGGCCGCCAAACCAACACCCAGCCCGAGCCCCGAGCGGCGCAGAAACGTTCGGCGATCGACCGTGGGAATGGCACGCGCCAGCCCCTGACGCAGACGATCGACCAGGGCCCCTTCGGCGCGCGACCCGTGGGTCCGTGCAGACGTTTTGGTCAGTAGCATGGCAGCGCTCCTCAAATGCGGGCAGTGCGGTAGTAGTGCTCGACGTGGGCAGAGACGTGATAGCCACCGCCGCGGTTCGGGGTGGGGCGGCTCGGCGATGACTGCGCGGGGGCCACCGGGGTGGCAGGCACGACACTGGCGACGGCGGCAGCGGCACCAAGAGTGCCCGCCGCGACGAACCAGCGTCGCCGGCCGGCAACGAAAGCGGATGACTTGGATTCCATGGGACTCTCCTCGGGCTGCACGCAAGTCGGCGCACTCACCTTGCGCCAACGTGTTTGGTGCAGTAAGGCTAACGCCGCTGGAGCCAGCGCGCAAGGTGAGAAATGTCAGGTACCTCCTCGTACGCCGCGGGAGGTCCGTCGAGAGGTCCATTCAAGCGATGCTTGGTTTTCGATTCAAGCAAACTTCATTCCATCAGCCGTCGATGATGAATGGATTTTTGACGCGATGCAACATATGAAACCATGGTGACGCGTTCACCGACCGTATGCCTGAACGCTGCGTTTGGCGCGTCCGATTTGACGGACGCGCTGCGACAATTTGTCGCAAGCGCGCCCGCCATGGCCACCCCATCACCCTGTCTCGTACGTGACACATTCCGACTTTTTTGGTCGGAATTCATACAATCCCGGGCATGACGATTCCCGCATCGCCCTCCCCCGCCGAAAACAAACCGGACGCGTGGCCCGAAGGCTCGATCCTGATCGTCGACGACGAGCCGGGCATGCGCAACTTTCTCATCAAGGTCTTGGCTCCGCGCTGCCGGTTCGTTGCCGCCGCGGGCAGCGCCGAAGAAGGGGCGCAGTGGATGCGGACCCAGCGCTTCGACGTCGTGATTCTGGACATTGCCTTGCCGGGCCAAAGCGGCGTGCAGTGGCTGCAGGCGCTGCGCGCGCAGGGTTATATGGGCGAGGTGATCCTGATCACCGCCTTCGCGGCACTCGACACCGCCATCGAGGCCTTGCGGGCAGGGGCGTCGGACTTCATTCTCAAGCCGTTTCGGGTACCACAGATTCTCAACGCCATTCGACAGTGCCACGAAAGGGCGCGCCTGCGGCGGGAAAACTTCGTGCTGCGGCGCGCCGCCACCGTCTCACGCTCCATCGGTACCCCCTTGATCGGCGAATCGCTGGCCACCCGCCAGTTGCGCGCCACGATCGAGCGCATCGGCCCCACGCCCAGCACCGTGCTGCTTCAAGGCGAGTCGGGCACCGGCAAGGAGCTGGTGGCGCGCGCACTGCATGCCTGCAGTCCGCAAGTCAACCGGCCCTTCGTGCCGGTGCAGTGTGGCGCGCTGTCGCCCGAGCACATTGCCCAGGAGCTGTTCGGCTTGGCCCGCGGCAACCAGATGGCCAGCGACGGTCTGTTCGTGTACGCGGAAGGGGGCACGTTGTTCTTGGACGAAGTGGCCGACCTGCCGCTGCCGGTGCAAGCCAGCCTGCTGCGCGTGCTGGAGGAGCTGCAGGTTCGCCCCGTGGGCAGCCAACAGACGATACCGGTAGATGTGCGCATCATCGCCGCGACCAACCGCTCGCTGGCGGACGAAGTAACGGCTGGCCGGTTCCGCGAGGATCTCTACTTTCGCCTGCGCGTGGTGGACATCACACTGCCGCCGCTGCGCGAGCGCCCAGAGGACATTCCGATGCTGGTCGAGCACTTCATTCACGTGTTGGCGCCAGCGCTGGGCGTGGCTCCGCTGCAGGTGAGTACCGAAGCCATGGCCCTGCTGCGTGCCTACCGCTGGCCGGGCAATGTGCGCGAGCTGCGCAACTGGGTCGAGCGCTCCCTCATCCTGGGCGAGGTCAACGTCTCGGCGCTGTATCCGCCGCTGCACGCAGCCGCGCCCGCGGTGGCAGGGGACGGGTTGGACCTCGAAACCCTGCAGCGCCGCCATATCTTGGCCGTGCTCGAATCGGTGGGAGGCGATAAAGCACGCGCCGCCCAACTGCTCGGGGTATCGCGGCGCACCCTGGAGCGCCGCGTGGCCGAGTGGGCAGCGCAAGGGGGAGCCGGAACGTGATCGCGATCGTGCAGCGCTGGCGCGAGCGCCTGGGCCGCTCGGTGCGGCTGAAGTTGCTCGCGATCGCGCTGGCGCCACTATTGATCGCGCTGCCGTTGTTGCTGCTGGCGCTGTCCGCGTGGACCGACTTTGCCTACGATCGCCTGTTGCACACCAAGGTACGCGCCGACTTGGCGGTGGCCCGGGGCTATTTTGGCCAGGTTCTGGCCGAAGTGGGAGCAGGCACGCGCGCGGCAGCCATCTCACACGCCCTGCACGAAAGATTGCGGACCGCCCGCGCACGCCAGTCGCGCGAGCCACGAGGTGCCCCGCTCGACGATCCGGCACTGCTCGACTGGCTCGAGCGCGAACGAGCGCGCTTGGGGCTGGACTTTTTGGTGCTGCGCCCCATACACGACTCCATGGCGGCGCCTGCCCAAACCCTTGACAGCGCCGCTCGCCTGGTCGTCTGGTCTGCGGCGCAACTGGAGACGCACGCACCGGGCCTGGCAGCGCGGGCGGCCATCCCGCTGATGCCCACGCGCAATGCCGCGCCCACCGACCGGACCATCGAAGACCGAGCGATGCTGATGCTGGCGAGCATGCCAGTGCCCCCGGATGCACCCGTGCCAGGACTGGTACTGCATGGAGGGCTGCTGCTCAACCATAACCTCGACTTGATCGATCACATCAACCGCATTGTCTATCCCGAGGGGGCGCTGCCTTTCGGTAGCCAGGGCACGGCCACGCTGTTCCTCGACGACGTGCGCATCAGCACCAACGTGCGGCTGTTTGGCGATCGGCGTGCCATTGGCACGCGCGTGTCGCAAGCGGTGCGCGACGCGGTGCTCGAACAGGGCCAGACGTGGCTGGATCGGGCCTTCGTGGTCAATGACTGGTACGTCAGCGCGTACGAACCCCTGCACGACGCATCGGGGCACCGCATTGGCATGCTGTACGTCGGCATCCTCGAAGCGCCGCTGCGTTGGGTACGCCTGGGGGTGCTGATCGGTACTGCGGCGCTGTTCGCGGCCGTCATGGTGGCGACGGTCGCGTGGTCACTGCGCTGGGCGCGCGCGCTGATCCAGCCGGTGGAGCGCATGCATGCCACCATGCGGCGCATCGAAGAGGGCGACACGACGGCACGGGTAGGCCCGCTGCCGTCGCAAGACGAACTCGGCACGCTGGCCCAGCACCTGGACCGACTGCTGGACGTGATCGCCGACAACACCCAACGCTTGCGATCGTGGGGAGAAACGCTGGACCGTGAAGTGGCCGAGCGCACACGCGAGCTGCGCTTGGCCCAGCAACAACTGGTGAAATCCGAAAAGCTCGCCGCCATCGGCCAGCTAACCGCCAGCGTCGCCCATGAAATCAACAATCCCATCGCCGTCATCCAGGGCAACCTGGACCTGATCCGCGAAACCCTGGGCCCCGCCGCCGATCCGGTCAAAGCCGAAATGGCGCTGCTCGACGCGCAGATCGAGCGCATGCGGCTGATCGTGACGCGCCTGCTGCAATACGCGCGTCCGACGGAGTTTGCGGGCTACGTGGAGCCGCTGACCCTGTCATCCGTGGTCGATGACTGCTTGGTACTCGTGGCCCACCTGGTGCAGCAGCGCCAGCTGGTCGTCACGCGTGACGACCGTGCAGACGTACGGGTAGCGTGCAACCGGCAAGAACTGCAGCAAGTGGTGATCAATCTGTTGGTCAATGCCATCCAGGCATCGCCTGCGAGTGGGCGGCTGGAGTTGAAGACGGGCGACTGGATAGAAAACGGCCGCCCAGTGGGCGCGTGGCTGGCCGTGATCGACGAGGGGCCGGGGCTGGATGCCACGGTGCGAGAACGGTTATTCCGCCCCTTCTTCACCACCAAGCCCGAGGGCAACGGGCTGGGCCTATGGATCAGTCTGGGATTGGTAGAGCGCTACGGGGGTCGGCTGGAGGCCGACAACCGAACCGATCGGTCCGGGGCGATCTTCCGCGTTTGGCTCTACAGCGAGCCGCAAGAACCAACGCCCGCCGCCGGCAGCGCAGAGCTGCCAACGGAGCCGGGTGCCTGACGCGGGGTCACAACAGGTCGAATGCCTGCGCCTCGACTTGCATGAAGGCGCGGGTGAAAGCGGCCAGCGCGGCGTAGAAACGGGCATTGGGTTGGGCCTCGATCGCATCGCACAGCGCGACCACCCACGGCTGCAGGTGGCGGGCGAAGAACGCTTGCTGGCGCGCCAGGTTGCACACGGCTGCATCGTCACCAGCGATGAGGTAGCGCATCACCTCGCACAGATAGGCGATGTGATCTTCGGTCTCCGGCATCGTCTCGCTGCGGCCCAGACCGAGCGCTGCCAAATCGTCCCGCAGCGCTGCCAGCGGCTTGTCGTTGAGAAAGCCGCACAAGTAGTGCGAGCCATAGAGGTGCACCTCGGGGCGCCCGACGCCGACGAACAGTGCCTCGTATTCGTCGCGGATGGCCGGCGCCGTTTGGGCGCGAGCCGCCGCCACCAGGGCACGCCAGGGTTCTTGCAGAAACGCGCCGTCGGCACCCACTTCGGTCACCGACACCCGCAGTCGCGCGAGCAGCGTCTCATCGGGCGGGGCATAGAACAGGGTCGCCAGCACGCCATAAATCTCGGCGCGTGCCGTCTCCTCGTCGAACGCAGAGCGTGAGGGCATCGGATGCACGGTGACGGTGGTGGACGACATGGTGGCACGGCTCCTCACAGATCGGTGATGCGGGCTTGCGGACCGGTGTGGATGTCGATCACCCGGCAGTCGCCGCACATACGCAGCCGTTCGGCGGCCGCGCCCTGAAACATCGCATGACCAGCCAGGCGCGCGATCATGGTCTCCACCCCTTTGAGCGTGCCGAAGGGCTTGCCGCAACGCACACATCGGAATGGCTCCTGCTCGTGCAGGATGCGGGCCTGCCGACGCTGCCCGTCCAGCCACAGCCGGGGCTGCAACCGCAGGGCCTGTTCTGGACAAGTCTTGACACACAAGCCGCACTGAACACAGTTTTTTTCGATGAAGCGTAACTGCGGCGCAGTGGGATTGTCCTGCAGCGCGCCCGTCGGGCAGGCCCCCACGCAGCTCATGCACAGCGTGCAGGCCTCGGTGTCGAGGTGCAGCGTGCCCAGCGGCGCCCCGGTGGCTGGCAACACGATCTCGGCACCGATGGGGGCAGGTGCCTGGGCGATCAGGTGCTCCAGCGCCAGTTCCAGCGTGGCCCGCTTATCCGCTTGCACCGCGTAGCTGGCCACCATTGCCACACCGCGCGCCGCCGGCACCCGAGCCGCTTGGTCGAGCGTGGCGATATCGCGCGCATCGCGCGCCTGCCACAGGCGGAAGTGCTCCCCCTCGTAGCCCAAGCCTTGCAAGATGGCTTCCGCCACGGCCATTTGGGCTTGCAACGCGTCGCGATACTGGGGCGCTTCCTCATCGGTCAGCAGCACCCAAACCTGGCTGGCGCCGTAGGCGATGGCGGTCAACCACAACTCCAGCCCGACGCTTGCGGTGTGCCACAGCGCCCACGGGAGCACACGGGCTGGCACGCCGTGCACGTCGCGGTCCAATTGCGCTGCCCGGCCCCAGGCTTCGATGAGGCGCTGTCCCGCCGTTTGGCTGTGCAACAGCAGCACCGCATCGCGCCCGCCTGCGGCGCGAAACGTCGACAGCAGGGTCTTGAAGACCCGTCCTTGGTACGTGGCATCCGGGTAGGCATAGGTCAGTGCCCCCGTGGGACACACCGTGGTGCAAGCACCACAGCCGACGCACAAATGGGGCTCGACGACGATACGGTGGTGCGCCACGTCGCTGCGCACGGCGCTGGCCGAGCACACCTCCACGCACGCGCTGCAACCCACTTTTTCGTTGCGTGCGTGCGCACACAGGCGCTGCTGGTAGCGGAAAAACTTGGGCTTCTCGAAAGTGCCAACCGCGTCGCGCAACCACCACAGGCGCTCCACGCGCTGCTCGGCCCCCAGCGAGGGCGGCACGTGCACGTAGCCCTGCGGGAGGGCGTGCTGGGTGAACGCCGGCGCCGGACGCAGGTCGAGCACGGCGTCGAAGGTCGCTTCCTGCGGCTCGGGCTCGCGCTGAAAGTCGATGGCACCCGGTGCCTCGCACACCCGTACGCAGTCGCGATGGCTGCGGCAGCGCGCCAGGTCGATCTGGTAGTCCAACCCGATGGCGCCTTCCGGGCAGGCCGCGATGCATGCATTGCAGCGCGTGCACAGGTCGAGTGCGATGGGGTTGTCCTCTGCCCAGCGCAGCGTGAACTGCCCCAACCATCCGGTCAGGCTCAGCACACGGCCGGCCAGCACCGGGTCGCGCCGGTATTGTCCGCCGTCCCCACCCGTTGCCAGCAGCGTGACCTGCCACACGTCACGCAACCGATCGGCCATCGCTTCCGCCTCGGGCAACGGACCGATGATGAGCAGCCGCCCCTGACTTTCGTAGCGCACCACGGGAACCGGTTCGGGATCCGGCAGACGGGCGACTGCCAACAGCGCGGCCATTTTCGGCATGGCGTGGGCAGCCTGCCGCGACCAGCCGCCGGTCTCACGCAGGTTGACGAAGCGGATCGGTCGCTCCTGCAATGGCACCGCACCCACGGTCGCCTCGGCCAGTTCGGTAAACAGCGGCTGCTCCTGCGTGCAGGCCACGACGAGCGCCTCCGGCAGGCGTGCTGCGCGCTGGAAAGCCGCGGCCTCGCGACGGCACAGCGTGGTGTGCACGTCCAGGTGTTCACCGAGGGCGCGGCTCAGGGCTGCGCCATCCAGCGGCATGGTGCGGTTGCAGTTGCAGACGAGCGTGGTCATGTCGCAGAAGCCTGGGGGCGATCGATGGGGTGGCGGGTGCACTCGGTCACGTCGGGGCAATCGGCGCCATCGGCCGTTTCGTCGCCCGACGGCGAGAGGGATGGCGGCTCCGCCCGTACCGCGTCGGCAGCAGCCGACTGTGCGGGGTTGGCCGCATGGGAGGCGTCCTCGGCCGACTTCGCCGACTCGGGGGCGGGCCGTTCGTCGAACAACCCCATGAACTGCGCCGCCACCATGCGGCGCGCCATCTCGGTCGGCAACGGATCGGGGCGCGAATAGTCGTCGATGTAGACGTCGAGCCCGTCCATCACGTTGAAGTGCGGGTCGGAAAACAGCTTGCGCAAGGCGGCATTGCGCACCTCAGGGGGCACCCGGCGGTCCACGAAGGGGCGGAAATCGGCGTCCAGCGTCAGCTGACGCACATCCTCCAGGGTGGGCGGCGGGGGGGACGTTGCGGGCGCCGGTGGCTGCGAACTCCCCTCGCGCCCCTGCTCGACCTGGGTCACATCATCAACTGGCACCACGGCCCGATCCACCGCTGGCGACACCGATGGCGGGCAGCCGGGCGCCAGCTCAGCCATCGGTTCGGGCGGGTGCCCCTCCTCGGGCGGCAGCGACTGCCCTGCGCGGGCCAGCGCCTTGCGGCGCGACCAGCGTGAGAAAAACCCCTCTTCATCCGCACTCATGTCCCCTCCTCGCGCGCAGGGCGTGCGCCGGTGCTGATGCGCACGGACTGCCCAAACCGATCCGTCAGCGGCTGAAAACTCGCCGGTCTGGCCCGACGTTTGGGCTCGGGCCGGTAGTGCCGCTGCACGAACCGCGCCATCCAGCCGATGACGTCGGCAGGCGCGGGCACCTGGTCCACCCGCTCTTGGGCATCGAGCCAGCGCCCCGCGTCGTGGTAGCTGAGCGTGACGATCTGGGGTTCGGGTAAATCGTCGTCGGTCTCCCCCGAGCGCCACATCACCCAAAAGCACGGCTGCGGCGCGGTCAGGTTCAAATACAAGCCCTCGGCATCCTCCGGGTGCAACGACACGACGTAGCCCGGAAAACCCCAATGACTCTGGGCGGCCGACGCGGGGGCATCACAAGGCTCGAGCGCCACCGGCCCGCGCCCGGCCAGTGTCGGCCAGACGGCGCAGGTCAGCTCGTGCGGCCCCTGCAGCACCTGCACGTCTGCCAGCGTCCAGCGCCACGGCTGCCAGCGCGCCATCGGGCCCGGCACGGGCTCGCGTCGCATCACGACGCCCGTCACGATCCGCTCCGCCGCCCGGGGGGCAGGAGAAGGGTTGCTGCCCGTCAGCATATCCATGGTCTGCACCGGAGCCGATGTCGCTTACGTCTCTCGACTGATGGTGATCGTGGGAAACTTACTCGAATAGTCCTTGGCGCGCGCCGCCACTGCGATGGCCACCTGCCGCGCCGCTGCAGCGTATATCTTGGCGATCTCGCCCTCCGGGTCGGCCACCACGGTCGGGCGCCCGGTGTCGGCCTGCTCGCGGATCTGCCGGTTCAGCGGCAGCGCGCCCAGGTAGGCCGCGCCCAGCTCCTGGGCCATGCGTTTGCCGCCGTCGGCACCAAAAATGTGCTCCGTGTGTCCGCACTGCGGACAGCAATAGACGGCCATGTTTTCCACGATGCCCAGGATCGGCACGCCCACCTTCTGAAACATCGTGATGCCTTTGCGGGCGTCGAGCAAGGCAATGTCCTGCGGGGTGGTCACGATCACCGCCCCGGTCAGCGGCACGCGCTGCGACAGCGTGAGCTGGATGTCGCCGGTTCCCGGTGGCATATCCACCAGCAGGTAGTCCAAATCCTTCCAGTTGGTCTGCCACAGCAGCTGCTCCAGCGCCTGGGTGGCCATGGGGCCGCGCCAGATCATGGCCTCGTCCTTGTCCACCAGAAAACCAATCGACATGACCTGCACGCCGTAGTTCTCCAGCGGCTCCATGGTCTTGCCGTCCAGGCTTTCCGGCCGCCCCTCGATGCCCATCATCATCGGCTGGCTGGGCCCATAGATGTCGGCATCCAGGATACCCACACGGGCCCCTTCCGCCGCCAGCGCCAGCGCCAGGTTGACGGTGGTGGTGCTTTTGCCGACGCCACCTTTGCCGGACGCCACCGCGATGACGTTCTTGACCTGCGGCAGCAGCTGCACGCCGCGCTGGACCGCATGGGCCTGGATGCGGGTGACGATCTGCACCGACACGTTGTCCACGCCGGGCACGCCCTTGGCGGCCGCGATGAGCGCGCGCCGCAACTCGGGCCACTGGCTGCGCGCGGGGTAGCCCAGCTCCACCTCGAACGCCACATCACCGCCGCTGATTTGCAGGTTGCGCAGCGCCTTGGTGGAAACGAAATCCTTGCCGGTGTTGGGGTCGACGACGGTTTGCAGCGCGCGCTGCAGCACTTCGGGGTTGATGCTCATGGATCGGGTGTCTCCTGGTAACGGGTCAGTGTGGCCGATAACCGTGCAGTCTAGCCGCTGTCGGGCGATTTTCGCGCCGGCGCCGGCGAAGTGCCCTCAGTAAAATCGCGGACTTGTGCGACGGGTCACCTTTGCCCCTTGCCGGCCGCCCGATGGTCCGGCCCCGTTCGCCGTCACAGGACTGCCCCATGCCACAGCGCCGACTGTTCGTCACCACTGCCCTGCCCTACGCCAACGGCCACTTTCACATCGGCCACATCATGGAATACATCCAGGCCGACATCTGGGTGCGCACCCAGCGGCTGTTGGGGCACGAGGTGCATTTCGTCGGCGCCGACGATGCGCACGGCGCGCCGATCATGATCGCCGCGGAGAAGGCCGGCAAGACGCCCCAGCAGTTCGTGGCCGAGATTGCCGCCGGCCGCCAGGCCTACCTGGACGGCTTTCACGTGCGCTTCGACAACTGGCACAGCACCGATGCACCCGAAAACCACCAGCTCGCGCAGGACATCTACCGGGCGCTCAAGGGGGCGGGACTGATCGAGACCCGCACCATCGAGCAGTTCTACGACCCGGTCAAGGGCATGTTCCTGCCCGACCGCTACATCAAGGGACAGTGCCCGCGTTGCGGTGCTGCGGATCAGTATGGTGACGCCTGTGAAGCCTGCGGCGCGGTTTACACCCCCACGGAGCTGCGCCAGCCGTACTCCGCGCTGTCGGGCGCCACGCCGGAGCTGCGCCAGTCTGAGCACTACTTCTTCAAGCTGTCCGACCCGCGCTGCGTGCAATTTCTGCAGGACTGGACCAGCACCCCCGGGCGCCTGCAGCCCGAGGTGGTCAACAAAATACGCGAGTGGCTGGGTGACGGCTCGGGCGGGGCACTGAGCGACTGGGACATCAGCCGCGACGCACCTTACTTCGGCATCGAAATCCCCGACGCACCGGGCAAATATTTCTACGTCTGGCTCGATGCTCCCATCGGGTATCTGGCCAGCCTAAAAAACCATTTCGACAAGGGACAGGCCGCGCAGCACTGGCACGCCCCGTCGCGCACCGCACAGAGCTTCGACGAGTTCGTGGCCGACCCGGCAGTGGAACAGGTCCACTTCATCGGCAAGGACATCACCTACTTTCACACGCTGTTTTGGCCGGCCATGTTGCATTTTTCGGGCCGCAAAACGCCCGCGCACGTCTTCGTGCACGGCTTCATCACGGTCAGCGGCGAAAAGATGAGCAAGAGCCGCGGCACCGGCATCGACCCCATGCGCTACCTGCGCCTGGGACTCAACCCCGAGTGGCTGCGCTACTACCTGGCAGCCAAACTCAACCCGCACGTCGAGGACGTGGACTTCAACCCGGACGATTTCGTCGCTCGCGTCAACAGCGACCTGGTCGGCAAATACGTCAACATCGCCTCGCGCGCGGCGGGCTTCATCACCAAGCGCTTTGGCGGGCAACTGGGCGCCATCTCGCCCGACGGCGAGGCGCTGCTGGACACCCTGCAGGCCGCGCTGCCTGCGGTGGCGCAGCTGTGGGCCGAGCGCGAATACGGCAAGGCCGTGCGCGACATCATGGCCCTGGCCGACCGCGTCAACGCCTACGTGGATCAAAACAAGCCCTGGGAGCTGGCCAAGGACCCGGCCCTGAGCGAGCGCCTGCACGACGTCTGCACCACCTGCCTGGAGGCATTCCGGCTGCTGACGGCGATGCTGAAGCCGGTGTTGCCTGCCACCGCCGAGCGGGTGGAGGCCTTCCTGCGCTGCGCGCCGCTGGACTTCGACAACGCACGCCAGCCCTTGGGGGCCGGACACGCCATTGAGCCCTACAGTCACTTGATGCAGCGCGTCGATGCGAAGACCCTGGACGCGCTGTTCGAGCCGGCTGCGGCCCCAGCGGCAGCCCCGTCCGCGCCCGCGCCGGGCGGGGAGCCGATCGCCCCCACCATCACCATCGACGACTTTGCCAAGGTGGACTTGCGCATCGCGCGCATCGTCGCGTGCGAGCGGGTCGAAGGCTCGACCAAGCTGTTGCGCCTGACGCTGGACGTCGGCGAGGGCCGCACGCGGCAAGTGTTCTCTGGCATCGCCTCGGCCTACACGCCCGAGCAACTGGTGGGGCAACTGACGGTGATGGTGGCCAACCTTGCACCGCGTCAGATGAAGTTTGGCGTCAGTGAGGGCATGGTGCTCGCCGCGAGCGCCGCCGACGGCGGCCAACCTGGGTTGTTTCTGCTGCAACCCCACGACGGGGCCACCCCCGGCATGCGGGTACGTTGAGCATCGCGTTGTGGATGGCGTACACTGCGGTCCGAATGGGTCCCACTCAGCGCCACCCCTCCCATCGCCGCTCCACCGGTCTGACGGCAAGGCGGCGTTTCATCACGCGGCTGCGCCACTGCGGCCCGCCCCATCCCCATCTCGCCGCCGAGGGGCTTTTCGCTTGCCAAACGTGGAATGGAGATGGGGATCATGGCGCAATGCAATGTTCACCGGTTTCGTCCCCGGCTGCTGGACGATCTTTCGGGTTATGACCGCACACGCCTGTGGCGTGACATCGGTGCAGGATTGACTGTCGGCGTGGTGGCACTGCCACTGGCCATGGCGTTTTCCATCGCCAGCGGGCTGTCGCCCCAGGCCGGGTTGTGGACGGCCATCGTCGCGGAGTCGGCGGGTTGCTGGTGTCGACCTTCTGCGCCGGGCTGCTGTTGTTTGTGTACCGGCCCCGATTATCTGGCCCCGGCTCTGGGCCCAGGATTCCGCCTTTCGCCAGCGGCTGCAGACCCTGGAGGGCGTGTCGGCGCTGCGTGCCACGTCGCGCCTGCCCGCGCCCGTGGTGGTGCTCGTCACCCTCAGCCTACTGGCCGCCTGGCTCGACTGGCCGGTGGAAACCATCGGCAGCCGCTTCGGCGGCATTCCCCAGAGTCTGCCGACTTTGGTGTGGCCCGATGTCAGTTGGGACACCGTTCGCCAACTGGTCATGCCCACGCTGACGATCGCCGCGCTGGGCGCCATCGAATCCCTGCTGTGCGCGCGCGTCGCCGATCAGCTGCACGCCGGGCGCAAACACGATCCCAACCAGGGGCTCGATGCGCTGGAATCACTCGCCCAAACGATCGAGCGGCGCGGCGGTACCCTCGTCATCGAGCAGCTGCACGCGCAGCCGCTGTCGCTGATGCAGCGCAGCGGTTTTCTCGAGCGCGTGCATGGCTGGTCTGCCTGCGCCGACCCATCCACGGCGGGGCCCGCCTAAAATGCGCGCGTCGTTTTGTTGGATTGCGCACCACCATGAACCCGCTTGGTTTGCCTGATTACGTCTCGGACGCCACCCAGTTCCTCGAATCGCTCAAGCGCAACAAGCCCAGCCTGGAGGCCGAACAGCGCGCGGGCCGAGCCCTGCTGTGGGATCGGCCGCAGGATCGCGACTTCTGGCGCGAAGCGCAGCACGCCCGCGTGCCGCAAAAGCCCTACGTCTACCAAACCGAGCCGTCGCTGAAGTGAACGGCCCATTGGCCGAGCTCCCGCCTGCGCCCGCGCCAGCGACCGACCCACCGGCCGTGGTGGATCAGGTCGCGATCGCGCGCCTGTACGGCGAGCCCCTGTTTGCGCTGCCGCAGGACCTGTACATCCCGCCGGATGCGCTCGAGGTCTTTCTCGAGGCGTTCGAGGGACCGCTGGACCTGCTGCTGTACCTGATCCGGCGGCAAAACTTCAACATCCTCGACATCCCCATGGCCGAGGTCACGCGCCAATATCTCGGGTATATCGAGCAGATTCGTCAGCGCAACCTCGAACTCGCTGCCGAATACCTGCTGATGGCGGCCATGCTCATCGAGATCAAGTCGCGCATGCTGCTGCCCCCGACGCCCAGCGCCGACGGCACGGAGCCCGAGGACCCGCGCGCGGAACTCGTGCGCCGACTGCTGGAGTACGAGCAAATCAAGCTGGCCGCGCGCCAGCTCGAGGCGCTGCCGCAACTCGGGCGCGATTTCTGGCGCGCGCAGGTGCACATCGAGCAGTCGCTCACCCCGCGCTGGCCCGAGGTGTGCGTGGACGACCTGCGGGCGGCCTGGCGTGATATCCTGCGCCGGGCCCGACTCGCGCAGCGGCACACCATCACGCGCGAGACGCTGTCGGTACGCGAGTCGATGAGCGCGGTGCTGCGCGCGCTGCAGGGGCGCCGCTTCGTCGAGTTCACCGAGCTGTTCGACCCCGCGCGCGGTGTGGCGGTGGCCGTGGTCACCTTCGTTGCCATGCTCGAGCTGGCCAAGGAACACCTGATCGAGCTGACGCAGGCCGAGGCCTACGCCCCCATCTACGTCCGCTTGGCCTACGTGCCCTCTTGACCGGACACGCCCATACCGCTTGACCACGCCGCCACCATGACCGATTCCACCCCGAACCCGGCCCCACCACGCGACTACGACGTGCTCATCATCGGCAGCGGTCTGGCCGGACTGGCCACGGCCCTGCTGCTGCCCAGCGACTGGCGCGTGGCCATCGTCACCAAACGCTCCATCGCAGACGGCTCCAGCGGCTGGGCCCAGGGGGGGATCGCCGCCGTGCTGGCCGACGACGACAGCTTCGAGCAGCACATCCAAGACACGATGATCGCGGGTGCCGGCCTGTGCGATCCGGCCGCCACGCGCTTCACGGTCGAGCACGCACCCGAGGCGATCGCCTGGTTGCGCGAGTTGGGCACGCCCTTCACGGCCGAAGGCGACGGCCTGCACCTGACGCGCGAGGGTGGCCACAGCGCGCGCCGCATCGTGCACGCGGCGGACGCGACCGGCGCGGCCATCCAGCAAACACTCATCGAGCGGGTGCGTGCCGCCCGTCACATTGACGTGTTCGAAACCCACGCGCTGGTCGACCTGATCCTGAGCGACCGCCACGCCGCGCGCCGCGAACTGCCGCGGCGGGTGCTGGGCGCGTATGTGCTGGACGAGGCCACCGACACCATCGAGGTCTTTGCCGCCCCGCACACGGTGCTGTGCACGGGGGGCGCAGGCAAGGTGTATCTCTACACCTCCAACCCGGACACGGCCACGGGAGACGGCATCGCCGCCGCCTGGCGAGCGGGCTGCCGGGTAGCCAACATGGAGTTCATCCAGTTCCACCCCACCTGCCTGTACCACCCCAAGGCCAAGAGCTTTCTGATCAGCGAAGCCGTGCGCGGTGAAGGCGGCATCCTCAAGCTGCCCCCCCACCTGGGCAGCCACCGCTTCATGCCCGACCACGACCCGCGCGCCGAGCTGGCACCGCGCGACATCGTGGCACGCGCCATCGACTTCGAGATGAAAAAGCACGGCATCCCGTGCGTCTATCTCGACATCTCGCACCAGCCCGCGGCGTTTTTGCACGAGCATTTTCCCAACATCCTCCAACGCTGCGCCGAGCTGGGCATCGACATCACGCGTGAGCCCATCCCGGTGGTGCCTGCTGCCCACTACACCTGCGGCGGGGTGGTGACCGACCTGCGCGGCCGCACCGACCTGCCCGGCCTGTACTGTGTGGGCGAGGCCAGCTACACCGGGCTGCACGGCGCCAACCGGCTGGCCAGCAATTCGCTGCTGGAATGCCTGGTGTTTGCCCGCGCCGCCGCGCGTGACATGGCGGCGCAAGCGCGCATCCCCACAGCGCCCGTGCGGCCGTGGGACGACAGCCGCGTCATCGACGCCGACGAGCAAGTCGTCATCAGCCACAACTGGGACGAGCTGCGCCGCTTCATGTGGGACTACGTGGGCATCGTGCGTACCGACAAGCGGCTGGAGCGCGCCGCGCACCGCATCGCCCTGCTGCAGGCCGAAATCCAGGAGTTTTATGCGCGCTTTCACGTCAGCCGCGACTTGCTGGAGCTGCGCAACCTGGTGCAAGTGGCCGACCTGATCGTGCGCTGCGCCCAGCTGCGCAAGGAAAGCCGCGGCCTGCACTATAGCCGCGACTACCCCTACACCCTGCCGCAGGCGCGACCCACCCTCCTCACGCCCGACGCCCGATGAGCGCCCGCCCTGCTACCCCATGGCTGGCCTACGGGTCGCTGGCGGCCAGCATGGCACTGGTGGGCAGCTACGTGGCCCTGTCCAAACCGCTGGTGGCGGCGCTGCCGGTGTTCCTGCTGGCGTGGCTGCGCTACCTGATCGGCGCGGCCGCCATGGTGCACTGGCTGCGCAAACCGGCGTCGGAGCCGGCGCTCGACCGGCACACGCACGGGCTGCTCTTCCTACAGGCCCTGCTGGGCAATTTTTTGTTTTCGCTGTGCATGCTGTTTGGCGTCAGCCTGACCACGGCCAGCGCCGCTGGCGTCATCATGGCGGCCATTCCCGCCGTGGTCGCGCTGCAGTCGGCGCTCTTCCTGCGCGAGCGGCTGGACATGCGATCCGGTACCGCGGTGGTCTTGGCGGCCGTCGGCATCGGGCTGTTTTCGCTCGACAAGGCCGCCCCCGGCGCCGCCGCGGCGCACGGCATGTGGCTGGGCGTGCCGCTGCCACTGTGGGGCAACGCGCTGGTCTTTGCCGCTGTCGTGTGTGAGGCCGCCTACGTCGTCATCGGCAAGCGGCTGACCGGTCAACTGGGCGCGCGGCGCATCGCGGCGATCATCAACCTGTGGGGCCTGGCGCTCATGACGCCGCTGGGCCTGTGGGCCGCGCTGCGCTTCGACGGCTGGGCGCTGCTGTCGCTGGGCCTGTGGGCGCTGCTGCTATTTTATGGCCTGGCCGCCAGCGTCTGGACGGTGTGGCTGTGGATGACGGGCCTGCGCCACGTACCCGCCGCCCGGGCTGGCGTATTCACCGTGATGCTGCCCGTCAGCGCGGCCACGATCGGTGTGCTGTTCATGGGCGAGCGGCTAACGCCGCTGCAGTGGCTGGCGTTTGGCGTGGCGCTGGTGGGGCTGGTGGTGGCGACCCTGCCCGGGCGCACGCCTACGCGCACCACAGACCCGTCGGCTGGGTGATGCCCATCCACAACGCCCAGCCGGACGTGGCCGCCAGCGCCAACCCGGCCAAGCGGATGCCCCAGCCACCGGAGCGCGCCTGCGCCAGCCGCAGCAACAGCCACGGCCCTGCCGCCAGCGACACCATGGTCCCGATGGCAAACGCGGCCATGATGGCAGCGCCCGATAACGCCGACGCCGACAACGACGCCACCAGCAGCGCCGAGTAGAGCAGCCCACAGGGCATCAACGCCCAGCCGAGCCCGAGCGCCACGGGCGCGCGCGCGCCCAAGCGGGCCATGACCGGGCGCACCCGCCGCCAGACGGCCTGCGCCCAGCCATCCAGAAAGGCCGGCTGCCGCGCCTGCCACAGCAGCACCAGCCCGAGCACGAACGCCGCCACGTGCATCATGGTCCACACCGGCCGCAGCACCGCGGTCTGCTGCCCCAGCCAGCCCATGCCCTGTACCGTGCCGCCCGCCAACGCCCCCAGCAGCGCATAGCCGGCCAGCCGGCTGAACTGCCACGTCCACAGCGCCCGCTGCGGGTGCGGGCCAGCGGCACGGGCAATACCCGCGCAGGCGGCACCACACATGGTCACGCAGTGCGGGCCGCCGACCAGCCCCATCACCAGGGCCGACAGCGTCATCGAGGTCAGCATGGCACGATGCTAACAGCCCGCGGCTGGGCCTGCCGGTAGCACCTCAAATGATCTTGGAAAACCGCGCCCGGTCTTGATCGACCTGCAAGTAGCGGTCGAACACCATGGCGACGGCGCGCACCAAATACCAGCCCGTGGGCGTCACTTCGATGTGGGCATCGCCGATGCGTACCAGCCCATCGCGCTCGAACGCGCGCAGCTGCTCCAGCTCGCGCGCGAAGTGCTGGCGAAAATCGATCAGGTGCGCCAGATTGATCGACTCGAAATCGACCAACCCCTGGCACATGATGGCCATGATCACACTGCGGCGCAACAGATCCTCGCGCGTCAGCGCCAGCCCGCGCACGATGGGCAGCCGCCCTTGGTCGAGCGCGTCGTAGTACTCCTCCAGCGTCTTGGCATTTTGGCTGTAGGTGGCGCCGATGCGGCCAATGGCCGATACCCCCAGCGCGATCAGGTCGCAATCGGGCTGCGTGCTGTAGCCCTGAAAGTTGCGGCGCAGCCGCCCCTGCCGCTTGGCCACCGCCAGCGCATCGTTGGGCAACGCAAAATGGTCCATGCCCACGTACACATAACCCACGGCACTCAGATGGTCGAGCGACAGCGACAACATGGCCAACTTGTCCGCCGGACTGGGCAACTCCGCCGCGTGGATGCGCCGCTGCGGCTTGAAGCGCGCCGGCAGATGCGCATAAGCGTAGAGCGCGATGCGATCCGGCCGCAGGCGCTCGACGAGCTCGAGCGTGCGCCGAAACGACTCTGGGGTCTGCTGAGGCAGTCCGTAAATGAGGTCGACGTTGACCGACTCAAAGCCGATCTCGCGCGCCGCGGCCACGAGGGCGAACACCTGCTCGGCCGGCTGAATCCGGTGCACCGCCCGCTGCACCGCGCCATCGAAGTCCTGCACGCCAAAACTCAGGCGGTTGAACCCCAGTTGGTGCAGATGGGCCAAGCGCTGCGCGGTCACCGTGCGGGGGTCGACCTCGATCGAATACTCGCCCCCAGGGACGAGTTCGAAGTGGCGCCGGATCATCGCCATCAGGTCGGACAACTCCGCGTCGCTGAGGAAGGTCGGCGTGCCCCCCCCAAGGTGCAGCTGCGTCACGCGGTGCCCGCGCCCGACGTGTTCGGTCTGCAATTCCAGCTCGCGCGACAGGTAGCGCAGGTACTCCGCCGCGCGTTCGTGGTGCTTGGTCACCACCTTGTTGCATGCGCAGTAGTAGCACAGCGACTCGCAAAACGGGATGTGTACATACACCGACAGCGGCAGCGCCAGCGACCCCGCTCGCCGCTGTTGCAGGGCTTGCACGTAGTCACGCTCGGTAAACGCTTCGACAAACCGGTCCGCCGTCGGGTAGGACGTGTAGCGCGGGCCCGGAATGTCGAACCGGCGCAGCAGATCTTCGTCGATGACGTGTTTCACGGCGGGCAGCTCCATAGGCGACGAACTGTGCACCAGCGTAGCCTTGCGTGGGTTGACGTGAGTCAAACCCCCTGCGGGAGCGACGTTCCCCAAAACCCTGCAGGGCATGGGCCCACCGCACGGGGCGGCACGCGCATCGGGTTGTTATGATCGGGCGCATATCGTTCATGGCGAGTCTGCGCCTCGTTTCACCCACCTCTGCCTCACACCGGCCCCCATCGCCTCATGGATCTGCACAGCATCAAGGTCGCCTGCTCCAGCTGCAACCTGCGCGAGCTCTGCATCCCGGTCGGCCTCAAGCCGGACGAGATGGAGCAGCTCGACAACCTGATCAGCACGCGTCGCCGGGTGCGGCGGGGCGGGACCCTGTTTGCCGCGGGCGACGGCTTCACGTCGCTGTACGCGGTACGATCCGGATTTTTCAAGACCGTGGTCACGACGGCGGACGGCCGCGATCAGGTCACCGGGTTTCAAATGGCGGGCGAAATCCTGGGGCTCGATGGCATCGTGCAGGACAAGCACTCGTGCTCGGCCGTGGCGCTCGAAGACGCCGAGGTGTGCGTGCTGCCATTCGACAAGCTCGAGCAGCTCTCGCGCGAGTTCAGCACGCTGCAGCACCACGTACACCGCATCATGAGCCGCGAGATCGTACGCGATCAAGGCGTCATGCTATTGCTGGGCAGCATGCGCGCCGAAGAACGACTGGCGGCTTTTTTGCTCAACCTCGTGCAGCGCCTGCATTCGCGCGGCTTTTCACGCACCGAGATGGTGTTGCGCATGACGCGCGAGGAAATCGGCAGCTACCTGGGAATGAAGCTCGAGACGGTCAGTCGTACGTTTTCGCGCTTTCAGGACGAGGGCATCATCGAAGTCAAGCAGCGCTACGTTCGCATCCTCGACCCGGACGCGCTCGCGGCCATTGTCAACCAGAGCCGCGAGGAGAATTAAGCGGGGAGTTGAGCGGCGCGTTGCGCGCGCAGTCAGCCGGGCGCTGATCTGGCGGCACCGGGCAGCGGTTGATTTCCCACGGCGACAGCGACAACAGCGTGGTAAGCGCGCTCGACGCCATGGTCAGCGCCCAAAAAATGAAGAACGCGACCGTGTAGACCGCCTGCCGCGACCAACCGAGCGATTCGCCCGCCCAGTGCAGATCGTGGGGATCGACGAAGGCGAACACCACCATTTCGATCACAGCCGCCATCAAAAAAGCGGGCCAAGCAATCCACATCACGCGTTGGGCCAGCATCGACAGTCTCCTCTTTGTTGTTGCCCCGCGCCGCCTCAATCGTCTTTAGGCAACGTCGGGGACACGACGTGGTTACGCGCCTGGTTGGCAGGCAGCACCGCTTTTTCGGCCTGCAGGCGCTCCTCCGGCGTCATGCGCTCCGGCGCGACCGCGACCGGCGCCGGCATCGCCTCGCGCGGCAGCACGGGGTCTGGATTGCGCACGGCGATCGTGACCGTCACGATGGACGCGATCACGACCACCAAGGGGCCACCGATGACCATCCAGACCATGGGCTCGCGGTACCAGGGTCGGGAAGGGGCGGATGACGCGGAGGGCGTACCAGACATGGTGGACATAGTGTAGGCCTTTGGCGAGTACTTTGGGATACGGATCAACCCGAATACCCTGGGGGGTCATCGGGGTATCAGGAAGGTGGTTTTCTCGCGCATGGCGATCGAGCCGTCGGCGGTGCGGAAAGTCATAACGATGGGGTGAGAGCCGGGCTGCAACCCCGGGGGAACCTGCACACGTACCGGCACCGAGCGCACCTCGGTGGGCAGCAGATGTACGACGGGATCCGACGCGAGCGTCACCCCCGGCAAGCCCTCGACCGCCACCTGCAGCTCGCGCTCGGACTCGGACGCGTTCATGAACTGCACGCGGTAGACGTTTTCGATCCGGCCCATCTCGACCATGCGGGCCAGCGCGCCACGGTCCCGGATGACGTCGACCTTGAGCGGTACCCGCATCCACAGACTGACACCGAGCGCCGCCACGATGGTGAGCAAAATGGCACTGTAGATCAAGACGCGCGGACGAAACGCCCGGCGGATCATCTGGGCGCGGCTCCAGTGGTTGGCCATGCCGTTTTGGGTCGAGTACTTGACCAGCCCCTTGGGATAGCCCATCTTCTCCATCACCTCGTCGCAGACGTCGGCGCAGGCACCGCAACCGATGCACTCGTACTGCAGACCATTGCGGATGTCGATGCCGGTGGGGCACACCTGCACGCACAGTGTGCAGTCAATGCAGTCACCTAATCCCAACGCCTTCGGGTCAGCCGACTTCTTGCGCGCGCCGCGCGGCTCGCCGCGCTCGGCGTCGTAGGTCACGATCATCGTGTCCTTGTCGAACATGGCGCTCTGGAAGCGCGCATACGGGCACATGTATTTGCAGACCTGCTCGCGCATGTAGCCCGCGTTGCCGTAAGTGGCAAAACCGTAGAAGAAAATCCAGAAGGTCTGCCACGGACCCAGGTTCCACTCGAGGACGGCAGCGCCCAACTCACGGATGGGCGTGAAATAACCCGCAAACGTAAACCCGGTCCAGAGACCGAACACAATCCATGCGATCTGTTTGCCGCCCTTGCGTGCCAGCTTACGCAGGCTCCAGGGCTCTTGGTCCAGTCGCATGCGCGCCGAACGGTCACCCTCGAAGAGCTTTTCCATCCACAGGTAAATCTCGGTGTACACCGTCTGCGGACACGCGTAACCGCACCACAGCCGGCCGGCGATGGCGGTAAACAGGAACAGCGACAGCGCCGACACCACCAAAATACCCGTCAGGTAGATGAAATCCTGCGGATACAGCACGAGCCCGAAAATGTAGAACCGGCGCGCCTCCAGATCGAACAGCACCGCCTGCCGCTGCCCCCATTGCAGCCAGGGCAACCCATAGAAGACGAGCTGCGTCAGCCAGACGAAGACCCAACGCCAACGAGCGAACGTACCCGTCACCGAACGCGGGTAGAGCTTTTTGCGCGCAGCGTACAGGGAAATCTCCACCGCTTCGTCGGTGGAGGCAGAGCTGGGAATGTTGGCGGCCGTGTTCATGGAGTCACCTCGTGCCGGCGAAACAAAAACCGGTCGGAGTATGGTACCCCGACCGGATGCCCAAGGGTTTGACTTTGAACAAACCTCAGTTCGCGTTCGACAGCTTCCAGACGTAGCCCGTCAGCACGTGGATCTGGTCCGGCGTCAGTAGCGCGTTTTGCGCCGGCATCACGTTGTTGATACCCTTCTCGATCGCGCGGACGATCGCCTCCTCCCCCCAACCGTGCAACCAGATCTGATCGGTCAGGTTGGGCGCGCCGGTGGCATGCATGCCTTTGCCGTCCGCGCCATGGCAGGCCGCGCACGCGCCCCACTTGGCCGCCCCCTGCGAAGCACGAACGCTGTCGTGTGGGCTACCTGAGAGGCTCAACACGTAGTGAGCGAGGTTGCGGACATCCTCAGCCGTGCCGACGGCGGCAGCCATCGGCGGCATGATGCCCTGCCGGCCCTCGACGATTGTCTTGTGGATGTACTCGGGGCTACCGTCACCGCCCAGCCAGTCGGCATCCGTCAGGTTGGGGAAGCCCTTGCTGCCGCGGGCATCCGAACCGTGGCACTGCGCGCAGTAGTTCATGTACAGGCGCTCCCCCACGGCCATGGCCTGCTGGTCTTTGGCCAAGTCCTTCGGGTCCATGCCGCGAAACTTGGCGTACAGCGGCTCCACCGCTGCCAGCGCCTTGTTGCGCTCCACTTCCCACTGACCATGGGACGACCACCCTAGCTGGCCCTGCGACTTGCCGAACATGGGGTACAGCAGTCCATAGGCCAACGCAAACACGACCGTGATGATGAACAGGTACACCCACCACCGCGGCAAGGGGTTGTTCATCTCGCGCAGGTCGCCGTCCCAGACGTGCCCGGTGGTGTTGTCGGCCGCGGCGATCACCCGCGTCTTGCCGCTCGCCCATAGGAAGAAGGCGCACGCCAAGATGCTGACGAGGGTGACCCCGGCCACGAAGAGATGCCAGAAATCGCTGATGAAATCGCTCATGATGATGCTCTCCTGTCAGGGCTCACTCGTCCTGGAACGGCAGCCGTGCCGCTTCCTCGAACCGGGCCCGGTTTTTCTTGGACCAGGCCCATGCCCAGATGCCGACGAAAGTCACGAGGCTCAGCACCGTGACGATGACGCGCAGGTCATTGACGTCCATGGTCGGCCTCCGTCATTGCTGGGTCACGGTGCTGGGCGCATCGGCCTGTGCCGCCTGCGCTGCCTGGGGCTTGGCCAGCTTGTCCCACGAGCGCGCGGTGCCCAATCCCTGCAGGTACGCAATCAGCGCCTCCATTTCGGTCTTACCCTGCACCTCCTCGACCGCCTTGGCGATCTCTTCATCCGTGTAGGGCACGCCCAGCTTGCGCAGCGCCTGCATCTTGGCGGGCAGCGACTCGGCGTCCACCGTGCGGCGCTCCAGCCACGGGTAGGCGGGCATGTTGGACTCGGGCACCAAGTCGCGCGGGTTGATCAGGTGCACCCGGTGCCACTCGTCCGAGTAGCGGCCGCCCACGCGCGCCAGATCCGGACCCGTACGCTTGGAGCCCCACTGGAACGGGTGGTCGTAGACGAACTCACCCGCGACCGAGTACGGGCCATAGCGCAGCGTCTCGGCATGGAACGGACGCACCATCTGCGAATGGCAGACATAGCAACCCTCGCGCACGTAGATGTCGCGCCCGGCCAGTTGCAGCGCCGGGTAGGGCTTGACGCCCTCGATCGGCTTGGTGGTCGAGTGCTGGAAAAACAGCGGGACGATCTCTACCAACCCCCCGACCGATACCACCAGCGTGATGAGGACGATCATGAGGAAATTGTTGGTCTCGATGCGCTCGTGACCGCTGGGCTTGTGGTCTTGTGCAGCCATGGTGTTTCCCTTTCCTCCATCAGTGAGCCGGGGCGGGGATGGCCACGGGCTCGATCTTGCCCTGCGTGGCGGTCTTCCAGACGTTCCACGCCATCACGAACATGCCAGCCAGGTACAGCACGCCACCCAGCAAGCGGATCACATAGAACGGATAGCTGGCCTTGACGGACTCGACGAAGGTGTAGGTCAGCGACCCATCGGGGTTGACGGCACGCCACATCAGGCCCTGCATGACGCCGGCGATCCACATGGCGGCGATGTAGAGCACGATGCCGATGGTGGCGACCCAGAAGTGCAGCTCGATGGCCTTGACGCTGTACATCTGCTTTTGCCCAAACAGGCGCGGAATCAGGTAGTACATCGAGCCCATGGTCACCAAGCCCACCCAGCCCAGGGCACCGGAGTGCACGTGGCCGATGGTCCAGTCGGTGTAGTGGCTCAGGGCGTTGACGGTCTTGATCGACATCATCGGTCCTTCGAACGTGGACATGCCGTAGAACGACAGCGACACGATCAGGAAGCGCAGGATCGGGTCATCACGCAGCTTGTGCCACGCGCCGGACAGCGTCATGATGCCGTTGATCATGCCGCCCCAGGACGGCGCGAGCAGGATGAGCGAGAACACCATGCCCAGCGACTGCGCCCAGTCGGGCAGCGCGGTGTAGTGCAGGTGGTGCGGACCCGCCCACATGTAGGTGAAGATCAACGCCCAGAAGTGCACGATCGACAGCCGGTAGCTGTAGACGGGGCGCTCGGCCTGCTTGGGGATGAAGTAGTACATCATGCCCAGGAAGCCGGCCGTGAGGAAAAAGCCCACGGCGTTGTGGCCGTACCACCACTGCACCATGGCGTCTTGCACCCCGGCGTAGGCGGAATAGGACTTCCAGAAGCTCACCGGGATGGCCGCGCTGTTGACGATGTGCAGCATGGCCACGGCGATGATGAAGGCGCCATAGAACCAGTTGGCCACGTAGATGTGGCGCACCTTACGGGTGCCGATGGTGCCGAAGAAGACCACCGCGAAGGCCACCCAAACGGCTGCGATCAGCAGGTCAATAGGCCATTCGAGTTCCGCGTACTCCTTGCCGCTGGTGATGCCCAGGGGCAGAGTGATCGCGGCCAGCACGATGACCGCCTGCCAGCCCCAGAACGTGAACGAGGCCAACGCCGGCGCGAACAGAGTGGTCTGGCAAGTGCGCTGCACCACATAGTACGCGGTGGCGAACAGGGCACTGCCGCCAAAGGCGAAGATCACCGCGTTGGTGTGCAGCGGTCGCAAGCGGCTGTACGTCAGGTACTCGATGCCGAAGTTGAGCTCGGGCCACGCCAGCTGGGCGGCAATGATGACGCCGACCAGAAAGCCGACGATGCCCCAGACCACGGTCATGATGGCGAACTGCCGCACGACCTTGTCGTTGTAGACCCCTCCGTGGGATCCCGCAGTGGTTGCAGACATAGGAACACTCCTGTTGAGAAAATCTTTCGCGCGCAGTATCCGGGACGAGGCCTTGCGCGCCCTTGACTTAAGTCAATCCTGGCGCAGGATGCGCTCGCCCTCGCGCTCGATGTTGTCGAACTGGCCAGACTGCAGCGCCCACCAGAACACGCCGATGATGAGCAGCACGAGCACGACCGACAGGGGAATGAGCAGGTACAAGATTTCCATGGTGGGGGGCGTCGTCAGACAGGGGTGGGGGTGGGAGCGGCAACGGCGGGGAGGCCGTTGGAGAGTGCCTTGGCCACCATGCGCGACAGCCGCATGGCATTGCCGATGACGAGCAAGGAACTGGCCGCCATCCCCAGGCCTGCCGCCCAAGGAGGCATCCAGCCCACCAAGGCCAACGGCACGCTGATGGCGTTGTAGCCGGCGGCCCAGGCCAGATTTTGGCGCACGATGCGCATCGTCGCGCGCGCCTGCTCGACCACGAACACGACGTCGCTGAGCCGACCACTTTGCACCACGAAATCGGCCCGGGTCTGCGTCAACGGCGCGCCATGCCCCAGCGCAAACGACACGTCGGCGCGGGCGAGCACCGGCCCGTCGTTGAGTCCGTCGCCCACCATCGCCACTCGGTGCCCCCCCGCCTGCCAGCGGGCGACTTGTTCGAGCTTGCGCTCGGGGCTGGCCTCGGCAACCGCGGTGTCGATCCCCAGCGGACGGGCCACGCGCAGCGCCGCCCCGAGCCGGTCACCCGACAGCAAGTGCACCCGCAAACCAAGTGCGCGCAGCCGCTCGATCGCTGCGCGCGCATCGGGGCGCACCCCTTCGTCCAGCACGAACGTCGCCACCCAGCCATGCGCATCGGCCAGATACGCACACGGCATGTCCGCCACGCTGCGCCCGGCCTGAACCAACGCGGCCTCGTCCAACCCGCAGTGCGCGGCCGACCCCAAGCGCCACTCGTGCCCCTCGGTGTCGCGGGCGGTCAACCCGCGCCCTGGGGTTTCCGCCACCTCCAGCAGCGGCGCCGGGCCATCGCCGGTGGCGGTGTCTTCGAACCGCGCCACCAGGGCGCGCGACACCGGGTGCAGCGAAGCGCGGGCCAGCGGCGCGGCCGCGCGCAGGGCACGCTCGACCGTCCAGCCGTCGCGCACGCGCACCTCGCGCACCACCACGCGGTCTTGCGTCAGGGTGCCGGTCTTGTCGAATACCACGGTATCGACGGCGGCCAGCGCCTCGAAGGCTTGCAGGCGCCGCGTCAAGATGCCGCGCCGCGCCAGCGCCCCGGCCGAGGCCAACATGGCAGCTGGCGTGGCCAGCGACAAGGCGCACGGACAGGTGACGATGAGCACCGCCACCGCCGTGGCCACCGCGCGGTGCGGATCGACGCTCCACCACAGCAGGGCCGACAGGGCGGCGGCCAGCAACACCAGCACCAAGAACGGCGCGGCAATGCGATCCGCCAGCCGCGCCAGGCGCGGTTTTTCCGTGCTCGCCTGCTCCATGAGCGAGACGATTTGCGCAAACCGCGTGTCGCGGCCCAGGCGGTCGATGCGCACGCGCACGGTGCCGCCGAGGTTGTAGCTACCGGCAACGACCGCGCCACCCCGGCGGCGCGTGATGGGATGCGACTCGCCAGTCAGCAGCGCCTCGTCCACGGTGGCAGCGTCGCTGAGCACTGTGCCGTCACCCGGAAACGCTTGTCCCGCTTCGACGCGAACCACGTCACCCACCTGCAAACGCTTGAGGGAGACGCGCTCGACCGTGCCGTCGGGGCGCTCCCGTTCGCACTGCTCGGGCAGGCGATTCATGAGCGCGTCGAGCGCGCCGGCCGTGCGGTCGCGCAACTTGAGCTCCAAGTAGCGTCCGCCGAGCAGAAAGAAGACGAACATGGTGAGCGAATCGAACCAGATGTCCTGCCCCCAAGGCCCGGTCGGGTCGAACGTGGCCAAGCTGCTGGCGACGAACGTGACCAAAATGCCGATCGACACCGGCGTGTCCATGCCGATGCGCCCCTGCCGGAGATCGCGCCACGCGCTGGCAAAAAACGGCCCGCTGGCAAACAGCATCACGGGCAAACTGAGCACCCACGACGCCCAGCGCAACAGTTGCACGATGTCGGCGGGAATTTCCCCCGGCGCGGTGACGTACTCCGGCCAGGTGTACATCATCACCTGCATCATGCAAAAACCGGCGACGAAGAGCCGCCACAGGGCCTGGCGGGTTTCCTTCACCCGCTCGCTCACGCCCAGCGCCTGCTGCATCGGCAGCAGCCGGTAGCCGGTGCGGCCGACGGCCTGCGCCAGCTCGGACAAACGGGTACGCGCCGGATCCCAGCGCAGCGTCAGGCGCCGAGTGGCAGCATGGACTTGCGCCTCGAGCACACCGGGGCAGCGCGCCAGGGCAGACTCCACCGTATCGGCGCACGCCGCGCAGTACATGCCTTGCACCATCAGGACCGACTCGTTGACGAAACCGTCGTCGGCCTCGCTTGCCTGGGTGAATGCCTGTTGCTCCAGGGGGTCGTCGAGCACCGCAAAATCGTCGGCCACCACGAGCGGCCCTCGGTGCTCACCGAGTAAATGCGACGTCCCGTCCGCCTGCACAACGGATGCAGGTACATGATCCGCGGAAGGCGCAACTCCAGACATGCGCGGAGCTTACGGAAATGACATCAACCTTGGTTTGATTAGTGTCAAATGACGAATCGGGGTTAACCCCCACCGCGTTCGATTCGCGTCGCTTGGCGCGTCTGCGGTACCACGTCGGTACGGATCAAGCCCTCCAAGCGGGACAGATAGGGGGTGATCGCCCGCGCCGCTTCGGACTCGATCTGGCGGTACAGCTGCAGCACTTCCCTCCCCAGCGGGGTCAGTTGGGCACCGCGCGCTTGCCCTCCCCCCCGGTGCTTGGCGACCAAAGGGCCAACGAAATGCTGGTTCATGGCATGGACCAACGTCCAGGCGCGCTGATAACTCATGTCCAACCGACGTGCGGCTTGGGCGATCGAGCCGCACTCGTCGATCAGCGCGAGCAGCTGCGCCTTGCCAGGTCCGATGGCGATCGCGTGTTTGACCTGAATGCGAAAGCGCGGGCGGTCCGAACCGTCCGCCGCTGCAAGGAGTTGAGATGTCATGGCAGTGCAGCCCCCCATATGCACGTCCGATTTTATGGTTATACTTAGCTGTAGATATCGCCTACAGGAGATATTGGATGAACCACGCTCGCGCCGACGCGTCTGTCGTCCGATGCTCGGGTGCCACGGTTTCCCTCCACCGCCGCGCCTTCGTGCAATGGGCCGCCGCCACGCTGGCCATAGCCTC
Source organism: Tepidimonas sp. HKU78 (assembly GCF_049860815.1). Classification (NCBI taxonomy): domain Bacteria; kingdom Pseudomonadati; phylum Pseudomonadota; class Betaproteobacteria; order Burkholderiales; genus Tepidimonas; species Tepidimonas sp. HKU78. The sequence continues at coordinate 1,516,878 of NZ_CP187547.1, read as the reverse complement.
TCCCGTCGCGGCACGCGCCCAATCGCCCACCGCTTTGACGGTGGCCGCGGCGTCGGATTTGAAGTTCGCGCTCGAGGAGGTGGGTGTGATCTTTGAGCGCCAGACGGGGTACAAAGTGCGGTTGGTGCTGGGGTCTTCGGGCAATTTTTACTCACAGATTCTGCAAGGCGCGCCGTTTCATGTATTCATGTCGGCCGATGAGGGGTTCGTCTTCAAGCTGGCCGATGCGGGCAAAACGCGCGACCGCGGTCGGCTCTACGCCTACGGGCGCATCGGGATCATGGTTCCACACGGCTCGCCGCTCAAAGCCGATGGCAGCCTCAAGGATTTGGGCGCTGCCCTGCGTGATGGCCGGCTCAAAAAATTTGCCATTGCCAACCCGGAGCATGCGCCCTACGGAATGCGGGCGCGCGAAGCGCTGCAGCACGCCGGACTGTGGTCTGAGATCCAGCCGTTTCTCGTGCTGGGTGAAAACATCTCGCAGACGGCGCAGTTTGCCACTTCTGGCAGCACTCAGGGCGGCATCATCGCACTGTCGCTGGCGTTGGCGCCCCAGGTGGCGCGCACCGGGTCTTTCGACCTGATCCCAGCCCAGTGGCATCAGCCGCTGGCGCAACGCATGGCGGTCATCACCGGGGCGCCGCCGCAAGCGGATGCGTTCTACGATTTCATCGCGTCGCCCGCCGCACAGGCAATCATGAAGCGATACGGTTTCGAAATGCCCCGCTGAACGCCAGTTCGGAGGCAGGATGGATTGGCAGGCGTTGACCCTATCGCTGGAGTTGGCGACGGCTACTCTGCTCGTGCTGCTGCCCGTGGGACTGTGGCTGGGTCGTTGGTTGGCGTATCGCCAGTTTGCGGGCAAGGTACTGATCGAAGCGGCCGTGGTGCTGCCCCTGGTTTTGCCACCCACGGTGCTGGGCTACTACCTCTTGGTGGGGTTGGGCGGCGCGTCGCCTATCGGGCGCTGGGCGCAGGAGACATGGGGTGTCGCGCTGACGTTCAATTTTCTAGGGCTGCTCATCGCCTCGATCGTTTTCAATATTCCGTTCATCGTGCAGCCGATACAGCGCGCCTTCGAGTCGATCGATCCGCGGCTGATCGAGGCCGCGCACGTCAGCGGTTTGGGGACGTGGTCGACACTGTGGCGGGTGGAACTTCCGCTGGCGTGGCCGGGTATCCTTTCGGCGTGCATCTTGACGTTCGTGCACACCCTGGGTGAGTTTGGCGTGGTGTTGATGATGGGCGGCAACATCCCGGGCGAGACCAAGACCATCGCGATTGCGATCTACGACCGCGTGCAGGCGTTCGACCTGGAGAATGCCAATCGCATGGCGGGACTGCTCTTTTTGCTCTCCTTGGTGGCCGTGGCGGCCTCTTTCGTGGCCACTGCGCGCTTGACGCGCGCCCGCGGGGAGCGCCAGTCATGAGCGCAGCGTCCGTGTCTCACGATGCGCACGGAGCGTATGCCCTTGCTGCCTCGCAGGCGGCAGCAACGCAAGGCCTGTGGGTCGAGGTACAGCAAGATCGACCGATGCGCGTGCACGCCCGGCTGCACTGCCCGCCCGGCGAGCTGCTGGCCCTGGTGGGGCGCTCGGGTGCGGGCAAGACGTCGCTGCTGCGCATCCTGGCCGGGTTGCTGCGCCCTAGCGAGGGCCACGTGGCCGTGGATGGCCAGGTGTGGTCCGACACGCAGGCTGGCATCCACCTGCCGCCGCAGCAGCGCCGCGTCGGCTTGATGTTTCAGCACTATGCCCTCATGCCGCACCTGAGCGCACTGGACAACGTGGCGCTGGCGCTGTTGCATCTGCCGCGGGCGCAGCGCCTGGCGCAGGCACGGCAGTGGCTGGACCGGGTACAGCTGACGCGCGAGCAGCAGGCGCGCCGCCCCGCAGCCCTGTCCGGGGGGCAACAGCAACGCGTCGCGCTGGCGCGCGCGCTGGCGCGCGCGCCGCGGCTGCTGCTGCTCGACGAGCCGTTTTCCGCCGTGGACCAGATGCTGCGGCAAGACCTCTATCGCACGCTGGCCGACGTGCGCGCCGACCTGCACATCCCCATCGTGCTGGTCACCCACGATTTGCAGGAGGCCCGCCACCTGGCCGACACGCTGGCCGTCATGGATGGCGGCGAGGTGCTGCAACAAGGCAGCCCGGCGCGCCTGTACCGCAGCCCGCGCAACGCCCGCGTGGCCGACCTGCTGGGGGTACAAAACCGCTTTCAGGGCGTGTGGCTGGGCCCGTGCGAGGACCAACCTGGCATGGGCTGGCTGGGCTGGCTGGCCGACGACAGCGACGCCGACGCCCCCGTACGGCGCCTGCGCGTGCCTGACAAGGGCCGGATCCCCGCGGGTCAGCGGGTCAGTTGGATCATCCAGGCCGACGGGCTGCACCTGCTCGATGCGCCGGTCGCCCCTGGCAACCCCAGCGTGCTGTGTGCCCAGGTCGCCGAGCTGCGCTACCTGGGCGACTTGTCGCTGGCGACCCTGACGCTGACCGAGGTGCCGGGCACGCGGCTGCGCCTGACGCTGGCCGGGGCGCAACGCACGGGGCTGAAGCAGGGCCAGCGGTTGTGCGTGCGGCTGGATCCCGATTGGGTGCACGTCATGCCCACGCGGCGCCCCTGAGACGCGGACACGCGCGCTCTGCGCGGCGCTTGACGTGGGTCAAATCGGTGACGGGCGGCGCGGTTACGCTGGCGCTGTCTCAAAAAACGGATGAGGAGTCACCCATGTACCAACGCATTCTGGTAGCCACCGATGGCTCGGAGCTGTCGGACCGTGCCGTCGATCACGCCATCGCCCTGGCCGACCTGACCGGTGCCGAGCTGGTGGCGCTGCGCGTGGTACCGCGCTACCCACAGACCTACTTCGAAGGGGGGGTGGCGCTGGGCACGGCCGAGGTGCGCCAGATCGAAAAGCAATGGGAAGACGAAGCGCGCGCGACGGTGCAGGCGGTCAAGACCCGGGCCCAGCCGCGGCAGGTCAAGGTCAAGCCCCTCACGGTCAAGTCGGACCTGGTCGCCGAAGCCATCATCGCTGCGGCCAAGCGCCACAAATGCGACCTGATCGTGATGGCCTCGCACGGGCGCCGGGGGCTCAAGCGCCTGCTGCTGGGCAGCGAGACGCAACAGGTGTTGACGCACTCCCACACGCCCGTGTTGGTGCTGCGCTGACGGCGCGCGGGGCGCTTCAAGCAGTGAAGGTGTCGCGCCAACGCTCGCGCAGCAGGTTCTTTTGCACCTTGCCCATCGCGTTGCGCGGCAGCTCGTCCACGATCGCGCAGCGCTTGGGGATTTTATAGTTGGCCAGCCGCGTGCGCAGCGCCGCCAGGATCGCCTCCGGGTCGGGCTGGGCGCCGGGGCGGGGAATCACCAACGCGACCCCGACTTCGCCGAAATCGGGGTGCGGCACGCCGATCACCGCGCTCTCGGCCACGCCGGGCAGCTCGTTGATGGCGCCCTCGACCTCGGCCGGGTAGACGTTGTAGCCGCCGCTGATGATCAAATCCTTGCTGCGCCCGACCAGCGTCAGATACCCGCGCGCGTCGACGAAGCCGACGTCGCCGGTGCGAAACCAGCCATCGGCGGTGAACTCGGCACGCGTCTTGTCGGGCAGGCGCCAGTAGCCCTGAAAGACGCTGGGGCCGCGCACCTGCACGCCGCCCACGTCACCCACCGGCAACGGGCGGTCGTCGTCGCCCGCGATGCGCAACGCCACCCCGGGCAGCGGAAAACCCACCGTGCCGGCGCGGCGTTCGGCCTGCCCGCCATAGCGCGGATCCGGCCCATACGGGTTGGAGGTCAGCATAAGGGTCTCGCTCATGCCGTATCGCTCCAGGATAGTGTGGCCGGTGCGCGCCTGCCAGGCGTGGAAGGTCTCGGTCAGCAGCGGGGCCGAGCCGGAGATGAACAGCCGCATGGACGCGCAGCGCTCGGGCGTGAGGTCTGGCTCGGCCAACAAGCGGGTGTAGAGCGTGGGCACGCCCATGAAGACCGTGGCGCGCGGCAACCAGCCCAGCACGGTGCGCGCATCGAACCGGGCCGCCCACAGCATGGGGCTGCCGTTGAGCAGCGCGCCATGCACCGCCACGAACAACCCATGCACGTGAAACGTGGGCAGCACGTGGATGAGCACGTCACCCGCACGCCAGCCCCAATAGTCGTGCAACACCTGAGCATTGGCCAACAGGTTGCCGTGCGTGAGCATGGCGCCCTTGCTGCGCCCCGTGGTGCCGCTGGTGTAGATGATGGAGGCCAGCGCCTGCGCGCCCACCGCCACCGGACCCTGTTCGTCCGACTGGTGCGCCGCGCGCTCCAGCAGCGTGCCACTGCGATCGGCACCCAGCGTGAACACCGCGCGCGCACCGGCCCGGAAGGCGAGCTTGCTGACCCACCCGAAGCGCTCGGGCACGCACACCACGACTGCCGGTTCGGCATCGGCGATGAAGGATTCGACTTCTGCCGGCTGGTAAGCGGTGTTGAGCGGCACGTAGACGTGACCGGCGCGCAGCGTCGCCAAGTACAGCATGAGCGCCTCGACCGACTTGTCGACCTGCGCCACCACACGAGACGCGGGCGGCAAATCGAGGCTGGCCAACAGGTTGGCAATCATGGCGCTGCCCCGGTCGAGGTCGCGCCAGGTGTAGACCAGGCCATCGCCGGTCTCGATGGCCCAGGCATCCCCGTCCGCCGGAAAGGCCGCACGCAGGGCGTCGTACAGATTGGTCATGGTCATGGTCATCGAGCAGCCCGGCGCGCCCAGAACCACAGCGCCACGCCCGCCAGCACCATCGGCAGGCTCAGCCACTGCCCCATGCTCAAGCCCAGCGACAGCAGGCCCAGGTGGGCGTCGGGTTCACGAAAATACTCCGCCGCGAATCGCAGCAGCCCATAGCCCGTCAGAAAGGCCGCCGAGACCTCGCCCAGGCGGCGCGGCTGGCGCGCGTAGAGCCACAGCAGCACGAACAACAACACCCCTTCCAGCACCGCCTGATACAGCTGCGAGGGGTGTCGCGGCAAGGGGCCAGCGCCCGGGAACACCATCGCCCACGGCAGGTCCGGACTGGCCACCCGACCCCAAAGCTCACCGTTGATGAAGTTGCCGATGCGCCCGGCCGCCAGCCCCGTCGGCACGCACGGCGCGATAAAGTCCATGACTTGCAGCCACGGCCGCCCGTGCCGACGCGCCCACAGGGCCAGCGCGATCAGCACCCCGAGCAGCCCACCGTGAAAGCTCATCCCCCCCTGCCAGACGGCAAAAATCTGCAGCGGATCGGCCAAATAGTCGAGCGGCTTGTAGAACAGCACGTAGCCCAGCCGCCCGCCCAGGATCACCCCGAGCACGCCCCAAAACAGCATGTCCTCCACGTCACGCGGCTGCCAGCCCAGGCTGCGGTAGGGTTCGTGCCGCAGGCGCCGCCGCCCCAACCAGACGAACAGCGCAAAACCGACCAGGTACATCAACCCGTACCAGTGCACGGCCAGCGGGCCAATGCGCACCGCCACGGGGTCCCAGCCCGGATGCATCAACATCCCCGGCCTCCTGTCGCGAACGGGTTTGGGCACCGGGGCGGTTCCGCGCTACCATGACGCGCAGACCCGAACCACAACGACCCACAACCAACCTGACGGGAGTCACCATGCCCACCACGATTGCGGACAAGGCGCCACGCGAACGCCGCCGGGACACGGCATTGCGCGACATCTTCGAGGATGCTTACGAACGTTGTCTGCCCTTCCTCGATCCGCAGCGCGGCATTCGGGGGGTTCCCATGGTGCATCAGGCCATCCTGACCCTGCGCGAGCACTACCCCCATTTGGACATGCTGCAAGTGTACGTGCTGGTGCAGGCGCTGCAGCGCACCCACCAGGCGCGTCGGCGCCAGAACCACACCGACGCCGGATGACGGCGGCAGCGGCCGCTCAGTCCAGCCGGCTGAGGTCACGCACCGCTCCCTTGTCGGCCGACATGGCCAGCATCGCGTAGGCCTTGAGTGCGGCCGACACCTTGCGGGCGCGCGGCTGCGCGGGCTTCCAGCCCTTGGCGTCCTGCTCGGCACGCCGGCGGGCCAGCTCTTCGTCGCTGACCAGCAGCTCGATCGAGCGCCCGGTGACGTCGATGCGAATGCGGTCGCCGTCGCGCACCAAGCCGATGGTGCCGCCCGCCGCCGCCTCGGGCGAGACATGCCCAATCGACAGCCCCGAGGTGCCGCCCGAGAAGCGCCCGTCGGTCAGCAAGGCGCACACCTTGCCCAAGCCCTTGGACTTGAGGTAGGACGTCGGGTAGAGCATCTCTTGCATGCCCGGCCCGCCGCGCGGCCCCTCGTAGCGAATCACGACCACGTCCCCCGGGCGGATCTGGTCGCCCAAGATCGCTTCGACCGCCGCATCCTGGCTCTCGAAGACGCGCGCCGGCCCCTCGAAGACGCGCAGCACCGAGGTCGGCACGCTGGTCGTGTAGCGCAGCTGCTCGGCCTCGAACATGCTCTCGTCGATGCCCGCCGTCTTGACGATACAACCATCGACCGCCAGGTTGCCATAGAGCACGGCCAGCCCGCCATCGCGGGAATAGGCGTGCTCGACGCTGCGAATGCAGCCCGAGCGGCGGTCCAAGTCCAGCGACGGCCAACGCGTGTCCTGGCTGAACGGCGTCTGGGTCGGAATACCGGCGGGTCCCGCGCGGTAGAAGGTTTGCACCGCCTCACTGGGCTGACGCATCACGTCCCAGGCGTCGAGGGCGTCTTTGAGCGTGGCGCTGTGTACCGTGGGAACGTCAGTGTGCAGCAAGCCAGCGCGGTCGAGCTCGCCCAGTATGCCCATGATGCCACCGGCGCGGTGCACATCTTCGATGTGGTACTTGTTGGTGTTGGGCGCCACTTTGCACAGGGTGGGCACGCGGCGCGACAGGCGGTCGATGTCAGCCATGGTGAAGGGCACCTGTGCCTCCTGCGCCGCGGCCAGCAGGTGCAGCACGGTATTGGTCGAGCCGCCCATGGCGATGTCGAGCGTCATCGCGTTTTCGAAGGCGCGCAAGGTTGCAATACTGCGCGGCAGCACGCGCTCGTCATTCTGCTCGTAGTAGCGCCGTGCCAGCTCGACGATCAGGCGCCCGGCGCGCCGGAACAGCTGCTCGCGGTCGGCGTGGGTGGCCAGCACCGTGCCATTGCCGGGCAGCGACAGGCCCAGCGCCTCGGTCAGGCAGTTCATCGAGTTAGCGGTGAACATGCCGGAACACGAGCCACAGGTCGGACACGCCGAGCGCTCCACCTCGGCCACCGTGGCATCGTCCACGTCGGGGTTGGCGGCCATGACCATGGCATCGACCAAATCGAGCTTTTTGATCTGCACCGTCTGCTCACCCGGCACGGCCAGGCGCACCTTGCCAGCCTCCATCGGCCCGCCCGAGACGAACACCACCGGAATGTTCAGGCGCAGCGCCGCCATCAGCATGCCGGGCGTGATCTTGTCGCAGTTGGAGATGCACACCAGCGCGTCCGCGCAGTGCGCATTGACCATGTACTCGACGCTGTCGGCGATGAGCTCACGGCTGGGCAGCGAGTACAGCATGCCATCGTGGCCCATGGCGATACCGTCGTCGACCGCAATCGTGTTGAACTCCTTGGCGACCCCGCCGGCCGCCTCGATCTCGCGAGCCACGAGTTGGCCCAAGTCCTTCAGGTGCACGTGCCCCGGCACGAACTGGGTGAACGAATTGGCCACGGCGATGATGGGTTTGTCGAAGTCGCCATCCTTCATGCCGGTGGCGCGCCACAGCGCGCGGGCGCCAGCCATGTTGCGGCCGGCGGTGGTGGTGCGGGAACGGTAGGTGGGCATGGTCACGCTCGGGTTTTGCAGTCAAGCCAAGATAACGCGGCGCTCCATCGTCCGATGGCACAGCCGCTTGGGCCGCATTGTGCCAGCAGCCGTCCTCAACGGCGCGACACGGGGGGCTTGAGCCGGTCGCGCGCCTTGGCCAGCCGCGCCGCTTTGCGCGCCTCTTCCTTTTCCACGGCCTTGCGCTGCGTATAGCCGGACCAGTCGGCCCACCACCACCAAACGGCCGCCAGACCAAAGGGGGCCAGCACCCAGCCCCAGCCCCACTGCGCCACCGGCCCGACCTCGGCCCACTTCAGGGCCAGCAACACCACCCCGACCAGCAACAAGGCCATCGTGCGTCCCTTCGAAAACCCACCGGGTGCGGCCTAGGCTCCGCGTACCGGGTCGTATCGTTTGCAACAAACTGTGACCAAACATTGTGCCCGAGGACCGCCTCATTAGAATGGAAATACCGAAACGCCGATTCCCTCAATCCACAGTGAGGACTGAAACCATGAAACACGCTCTGCTCATTCTGGCGGCAACCGCTGCCATCTCTGGCCCCGCCCTGGCCGACGAGGCCCTGGCCAAGGCCAAAAACTGCATGGCCTGCCACGCGGTGGACAAAAAGCTTGTGGGCCCGGCATACAAAGACATCGCCAAAAAGTACGCCGGCGACGCCAAGGCCGCCGACATGCTGGCCACCAAGATCCAGAAGGGCGGCGCGGGCGTGTGGGGCGCGATCCCCATGCCGGCCAACCCTCAGGTCAGCGACGCCGAGGCCAAAAAGCTGGCCACCTGGGTGTTGGGCCTGAAGTGACGGCAGTGTGCGCGTCGCCGCCGGGGCGGCCACGCGCACCTGATGAAAGGCTTGCCGCACGGCAAGCCTTTTTTCTTGGCGCCCGCCTGGCCCACGCAGGCACCGCGGCCCGCGCCGCGGCGCAGCAGCCGCTGCCGTGGCTCAGTTGGTCTTGGCCAGCTGCTCCAGGATGTGCGGATTTTCCAGCGTCGAGACGTCTTGCGTGATGGCCTCGCCCTTGGCGATGGCGCGCAGCAGGCGCCGCATGATCTTGCCTGAGCGCGTCTTGGGCAGGTTTTCGCCGAAGCGAATGTCCTTCGGCTTGGCGATCGGTCCGATCTCCTTGGCCACCCAGTTGCGCAGCTCGTTGGCGATGGCTTTGGCTTCCTCCCCCTGCGGCAGCGGGCGCTTGAGCACGACGAAAGCGACGATGGCCTCACCGGTGATGTCATCGGGTCGACCGACGACGGCGGCTTCCGCCACCAGGTCGGTCTTGGCCACCAGGGCGGACTCGATCTCCATCGTGCCCATGCGGTGGCCACTGACGTTGAGCACGTCGTCGATGCGGCCGGTGATGCGGAAGTAGCCGCGGTCTTCGGAGCGCACCGCTCCGTCGCCCGCCAGGTAGTAGCCCTTGAGCTCCTCGGGGAAGTAGCTCTTCTTGAAGCGCTCCGGATCACCCCAGATGGTGCGGATCATCGACGGCCAGGGCTTTTTGATGACCAGGATGCCACCCTGTCCGTTGGGCATGTCGTTGCCTTGCTCGTCGACGATTGCCGCGGCGATACCCGGCAGCGGCAGGGTGCACGATCCGGGCACCAACGGCGTGGCGCCCGGCAGCGGGGTAATCATGTGGCCGCCGGTTTCGGTCTGCCAGAAGGTGTCGACGATGGGGCAGCGCTCGCCGCCGACGTGGCGGTAGTACCACATCCAGGCCTCGGGGTTGATCGGCTCGCCCACCGACCCCAGGATGCGCAGCGTCGACAGATTCCAGTTCTTCGGGTGGACCTTTTCGTCGGTGTCGCTGGCCTTGATGAGCGAGCGGATCGCCGTCGGCGCGGTGTAAAAGATGGTGCAGCCGTGCTTTTCGATCATCTGCCAGAAGCGCCCGGCGTTCGGATAGGTGGGCACACCTTCGAACACGATTTGCGTCGCGCCCGCGGCGAGCGGCCCGTAGGCGACGTAGGTGTGGCCGGTGATCCAGCCGATGTCGGCCGTGCACCAGAACACATCGCTGTCCTTAAGGTCGAAGGTCCACAGCATGGTCTGCTTGGCCCAAAGCAAATAGCCGCCGGTGCTGTGCTGCACACCCTTGGGCTTGCCCGTGGAGCCGGAGGTGTAGAGGATGAACAGCGGATGCTCGGCGCCCACCATCTCGGCCGGACATTCGGTGGGCTGGCCCGCAAGCGCGTCGTGCATCCAGACGTCGCGGCCGGGCTCCATGTGGCACGCGGTGGGCGTGCGCTGAAACACCACCACCTGGCGCACGGTCTCGCAGCCGCCAAGGGCGATGGCTTCATCCACGATGGCCTTGAGCGGCAGCTCCTTGCCGCCGCGCATCTGATAGTTGGCGGTGATCACGGCGACCGCGCCCGCGTCCTGGATGCGGTCTTTGAGCGCGCCGGCCGAAAAACCGCCGAACACCACGCTATGGGTGGCGCCAATGCGCGCACAGGCCTGCATCGCCACCACGCCCTCGATCGTCATCGGCATGTAGATGACCACGCGGTCGCCCTTGCGCACGCCCATGGCCTTGAGCGCGTTGGCAAACTGGCTCACGCGCGCCAGCAGTTCTTTGTACGTGATGCGCGTGACCGCGCCATCGTCGGCCTCGAAGATGATGGCGGTTTTATTTTCGACGGGGGTGCCGATGTGGCGGTCCAGGCAGTTGACCGAGGCGTTGAGCTCGCCGTCCTGGAACCACCGGTAGAAGGGCTTGTTGGACTGATCGAGCACCTGGGTGAACGGTTTGTGCCAGACCAGCAACTCGCGCGCGCGCCGGGCCCAAAATCCTTCGTAGTCGGCCTCGGCCTCGGCGCACAGCGCGTGGTACGCCTCCATGCCCGAGACACGGGCCTGCGCGACCAGCTCAGGGTTGGGTTCGAAGACGCGGTTTTCCACCAGCATCGAGGCAATGGCGGCGGTCGATTCAGCCATGTCGGGGTCTCCTCAGGGACGTTGGGATGCAAAAAACGACAGCCTAAGACTGTGCAGCGGGTCTCTGACGAGGCCCTTACGCACGGCACGCCGACCGCCGTGGGGCCCCGCCGAATGTGCCCCGCCACTACAATTGGCCCGCCCAATCCGTCACCGAGCGTGTCATGACTCAGATCCACAAGCCGATTCCGCCCTTGCCGAAATTGATCTTCGCGAGCCGTTGGCTGCAGTTGCCACTCTACATCGGGTTGATCGTGGCGCAAATGGTGTACGTCTACCACTTCTGGGTGGAGCTGGTGCACTTGATCGAAGCGGCATTCGGCAACCAGCAGGCACTGGACAAACTGGTGCGCTCCATCGGCTACGTGGCCGAAACCCAGCTCGACGGTCTCAACGAGACCATCATCATGCTGGTGGTGCTGGCGCTCATCGACGTGGTCATGATCAGCAACCTGCTCATCATGGTCATCGTCGGCGGCTACGAAACCTTCGTCAGCCGCCTGCGACTGGAGGGCCACCCGGATCAGCCCGAGTGGCTCAACCACGTCAACGCCGGGGTGCTCAAGGTCAAGCTGGCCACCGCCATCATCGGCATCAGCTCGATCCACTTGCTCAAAACCTTCATCAACGCCGCCAACTACACCGACAAGGTGCTGCTGTGGCAGACGGTGATCCATGCCGTCTTCTTGCTCAGCGCCCTGGCCATCGCCCTGACCGAAAAGCTCATCCACCAAACCACGGACGGCGAGGCGCATTGACACGACTGGTGTCAGTAAACACCGACCGCCCCCAGGAGTCCCCCATGACTGCCATTCGCCAGGAAGACCTGATCCAATCGATCGCCGACGCCTTTCAGTACATCAGCTACTATCATCCGCTGGACTACATCCGGGCGCTGGGCCAGGCGTACGAGCGCGAGCAGTCGCCCGCAGCCAAGGATGCCATCGCGCAAATCCTGACCAACTCGCGCCTGAGCGCCGAGGGGCATCGGCCCATTTGCCAGGACACGGGCATCGCGGTCGTGTTCTTGAAGGTGGGTATGAACGTCACCTGGCCCGACGCGACGATGAGCGTGCAACAGATGGTCGACGAAGGCGTTCGCCGCGCGTATCTGAACCCGGACAACCCGCTGCGCGCCTCGGTGCTGGCCGACCCGGCGGGCGCGCGCAAGAACACGCGCGACAACACCCCCGCCGTCGTGCACTTCGAGATCGTGCCCGGTGACGGCGTCGAGGTGATCTGCGCTGCCAAAGGCGGCGGCTCGGAAAACAAGTCCAAGATGGTGATGCTCAACCCGTCAGACTCCATCGTGGATTGGGTGCTCAAGACCGTGCCGACCATGGGCGCGGGCTGGTGCCCGCCGGGCATTTTGGGCATCGGCATCGGCGGCACGCCAGAGAAAGCCATGCTGCTGGCCAAAGAAGCGCTCATGGCGCCGGTGGACATCCATACGCTCATCGACAAGCAGCGCAGTGGCGCGGCGCTCACGCGCGTGGAGCAGCTGCGGCTGGAGCTATACGAAAAGGTCAACGCGCTGGGCATTGGCGCGCAGGGGCTGGGGGGGCTGACGACGGTGCTGGACGTCAAGATCCTGGACTACCCGACACACGCGGCGTCGCTGCCGGTGGCCATGATCCCCAACTGCGCCGCGACGCGCCATGTTCACTTCCACTTGGATGGGAGCGGCCCGGCGCGGCTGGAGCCGCCGCGGCTGGAGGATTGGCCGGCCGTCACCTGGACGCCGGACACGCAAAGCGCCACGCGCGTCAACCTCGACACCCTGACCAAGGAAGAAGTCGCGTCGTGGAAAGTGGGCCAGAAATTGCTGCTCAACGGCAAGATGCTGACCGGCCGCGACGCGGCGCACAAGCGCATCGCCGACTTGCTGGCGCGCGGGGAGCCGCTGCCCGTCGACTTTACCAACCGCGTCATCTACTACGTGGGCCCGGTGGACCCGGTGCGCGACGAGGTGGTCGGCCCCGCTGGCCCCACGACCGCCACGCGCATGGACAAGTTCACGCGCATGATGCTGGAAAAGACCGGGTTGATCGCGATGATCGGCAAGTCCGAACGCGGCCCGGTCGCCATTGAGGCCATTCGAGACAACCGCTCGGCCTACCTGATGGCGGTGGGCGGCGCCGCGTACCTGGTGGCCAAAGCCATCCGCTCGGCGCGCGTGGTCGCGTTCGAAGACCTGGGCATGGAGGCCATCTACGAATTCGAGGTGCGCGACATGCCGGTGACGGTGGCGGTGGACGCGACCGGCACCAGCGTGCACGAAACCGGCCCCGCTGAGTGGCGCGAGCGCATCGCGCGCGGCGAATTCAAAGGCATTGCGGTCACGGCCGCTTGACGGTAGGGCGCCCGGTACTGCTGTACCCCAGTCGCGAGCCGGGTGTCGCGGCTAGGTACCGCTGCAGTTCAGTGCAAGTGGCGCGGCTTGCGCGGCCCGCCGTGGCCGCCGCTCGGTCCCGCGCCGCGCGGCGGGCGGCCGAGTTGCAGCGAGTTGACCATCGCGTCGAACCGGTTGGCAAACAGCTGGTCGATCGCCTCGACCACGCCGCCCAGCTCGGAAGCGTCGAAGTGGCGCTCCATCAGCTGCACCACGTCTTGCACCAACAAGTCGCGCTGCACCTGCATGATGGCCGCGGGCGTCGGCCCCACGAAGCACATGACAAAGTCGTCGCGCGCCTGCGCGTCCTCGGGGGCCTCGTCTTCGTCGAACTCGAGGTCGTAGAACGACACCTCGATGGCCGCACCGGCGGCCGCGATGTCGTTGAGGCCCATGCAGGCCTCTTCGATGGCGAGTCGAAAATCCTCGTCGCCCTCGATGGTCCAGCACATCTGCAGGACGTGCGCCTGCGGATCGAAGCGGATGCCGGGCTCTTCCTCGTAGGCGCTGGCGGCAGCGTCGACGAGCGAGCGCGCACCGACATAGCTCCACAACGGGCGCAGCGCCTCCTGGATGTGGGTGTAGTCCACGTCGTCGCGCAGCGGGACGTCGCCGTGGACGTGGATCTCGAACGGAGGGTTGTCTTGGCTCATGGTCGCGACCCGACTCAAAACGCGCATTGTACGACCTGGGCCATCGGTAGAATCTGGCCCGCACCTACTCTTGCGGCGAGTGTGATGGAATCGGTAGACATACAGGACTTAAAATCCTGAGGCGCAAGCCGTGCGGGTTCGAGTCCCGCCACTCGCACCAAACTGCGCCCCATGCGCGGCCGACAACGCACCGCTCAGCGCCGCTGCCAGACCGCAGCAAAAAAACCGTCCGTCCCGTGGCGGTGCGGCCACAGGCGCAGATACCTCCCCTGCACCAACCCATCCGGGGCGTTGACACGCGCTTGCGCGAGCAGCGGCGCAGCCTCGAGCGGCACGAAGTCCCCCGCCGCGGCACGCTCGAACGCCTCGGCCAGGGCTTCGTTTTCCTCTGGCAACAGGCTACAGGTGGCGTACACCAGCCGCCCACCGGGGCGCACCAGCCGCGCCGCCGCTGCCAGGATGCGCTGCTGCAGCGCGGCGAACTCGCTCACCGCGGCCGGGGTGTGACGCCACAACAGTTCCGGGTGGCGACGCACGGTGCCCAGCCCGCTGCAAGGCGCGTCCACCAGCACGCGGTCGATTTTGCCCGCCAGCCGCAGCAGCCGCTCGTCGTGCTCGTGCGCCAACGCCATCGTGTGCACTTGGGTCAGGCCCGCGCGGCGGGCGCGCTCGGGCAGCGCTTGCAAGCGCGCGGCCACGGTGTCGAAGGCGTAGAGCCGCCCGGTGTCGCGCATGTCGGCGCCCATCGCCAACGTTTTGCCGCCGCCGCCCGCGCAAAAATCGACCACCGTCTCGCCTCGGCGCGCGCCCACCAGCGCGGCGATCAGTTGGGAGCCCTCGTCTTGCACCTCGACGGCGCCACGCGCGTACGCATCCAAGCGCTGCAGCGGCGCGCGCAGGGGCAGGCGGATGCCCCAGGGCGCGTGCGGGGTGGGCTCGGCGGGCAGGCCGGCCGCTCGCAGCTCGTCCAGCACGGCCGCGCGCTTGGCGCACAAGGCGTTGACGCGCAAGTCCAGTGGGGCGCTCTGGCGCAACGCCGCCGCCAGCGCCTCCCGCTCATCCCCCACCACCTCGTGCAGGCGTTGCAGCAGCCACGGCGGCAGGCCGAGGCGGACCGACTCGGGCGCCGACGCCAGATCGACGCCCGCCACCTGCTGCTGCCACTGCTGCACGTCCGCGGCCGCATGCGCGTCAGCCTCGGCCAGCGCAGGCAGCGCCGCCGACGGCCAGGCGAGCCGGACGATGTCCTCGCACCAGCCGGGCTGTTGGCGCCATTGGGCGACGTCCAGCGGCGTCGCCGCCCGCCCGCGCACGTGGGCGGCCAGCCAATGCCAGCGCGGCAAGTCACGCAGCGCGGCAAAGAGCGCGTCGGCCACGGCCGTGCGCAGGCGTGCGCCCAGCCGCGACGGCCCGCGCATGGCGTGGGCCAGCAAGGCGTCGGGCGGCTGCTGAAACTGCAGCGTTTGCTGCAACAGGTGCGCGGCCAGCGCCAGGGGCGAGGCCGAGACCGGCGGGCGTGCCGATGGGCGAGACGATCGCGACATGGCCGCGATTGTCGCCCAGCGCTGCGGGATAATCGCGGCCCATGCCAGACATCGCCTCCGAGGTGCGGCGGCGCCGCACCTTCGCCATCATCTCCCACCCCGACGCGGGCAAGACCACGCTGACCGAAAAGCTGTTGCTGTTTTCGGGGGCCATCCACATTGCCGGCAGCGTCAAGGCGCGCAAGGCCGCGCGTCATGCCACCAGCGACTGGATGGAAATCGAAAAGCAGCGCGGCATTTCGGTGGCCAGCTCGGTCATGCAGATGGAGTACCGCGACTGCGTGATCAATCTGCTCGACACCCCCGGCCACCAGGATTTTTCCGAAGATACCTACCGTGTGCTCACCGCGGTGGACGCAGCGCTGATGGTGATCGATGCTGGCAACGGGGTCGAGCCGCAGACGCGGCGGCTGCTGCAGGTCTGCCGCGCGCGCAACACGCCGATCCTGACCTTCATCAACAAGATGGACCGCGAGGTCAAGGCACCGCTGGACCTGCTCGATGAGATCGAACGCGAGCTGGGCATGACGGTGGTGCCGTTCACCTGGCCAGTGGGCATGGGCAAGCGCTTCCACGGGGTGTGGGACCGGCGCACCGATCAAATGCGCGTCTTCACGGCGGGTGAGGACCGTCGCGGCGGCGACGAGGAGGTGCTGGCTGGCCGTGACAACCCGGCGATTGCCGAGCGCTATGGCCTGGAGTGGCAGCAGGCCCGCGACGAGCTGGAGCTGGTCGAAGGCGCCACGCCGGCCTTCGACCATGCGGCATTTTTGGCCGGCACGCAGACGCCGATGTTCTTCGGCTCGGCGATCAACAACTTCGGCGTCAAGGAGGTGCTGGACGCGTTGGTGGAGCTGGCGCCGCCGCCTGGGCCCAAACCGGCGCTGCAGCGCGAGGTGGCGCCGACCGAGCCCAAATTCAGTGGCGTGGTGTTCAAGATTCAGGCCAACATGGACCCGGCACACCGCGACCGCATCGCCTTCGTGCGGGTGGCCAGCGGGCGCTTCGAGCGCGGCATGAAGCTGCGCATCACACGCACGGGCAAGGAGTTCAAGCCCAACACCGTGGTGTCGTTCCTGTCGCAACGGCGCGAACTGCTGGAGGAGGCCTACGCAGGCGACATCATCGGCATTCCCAACCATGGCTTGCTGCAGTTGGGCGACACGCTCACCGAGGGCGAGGCGCTGCAGTTCACGGGGCTGCCGTTTTTCGCGCCCGAGATCATTCGCAGCGTAGAGGTGGCCGACCCGCTGCGCACCAAGCAGCTCAAGGCGGGGCTGCAGCAACTGGGCGAGGAAGGCGCGATCCAGGTGTTTCGGCCGATGGCAGGGTCGGTTCTGCTGCTGGGCGCGGTGGGGCAGCTGCAGTTCGAGGTGGTGCAGCACCGGCTGGAGACGGAGTACGGCGTCAAGGCGCGTATCGGCGCCAGCCCCTACCACGTGGTGCGCTGGGTGACCTGCCCGCCGGAAAACGGCGGCGAGGCGGAACTCAAGCGCTTCATCGACGCCAACGTCCACCGCATGGCCTGGGATGCGGTGGAGGCGCCGGCCATCTTGCTCGATCACGCTGCCACGCTGCGGGCGGTGGAGAGCAACTGGCCCAAGATCCGCTTCCACGCGATGCGCGAGCACGCGGGGCTGGTTTTTCACGGCCACGCGTGAAGGCGCGCAGGAATGGCCTCTTGTTGGTGAGCGTTTTATGGCATCAATGTTTCGGCAGCTATACGACCGCGCGCTGGGCTGGGCACGGCACCGGCACGCGCCGCGCTACCTGGCCGCGATCAGCGTCGCCGAGTCGTCGTTTTTTCCGGTGCCGCCCGACGTCATGCTGGCGCCGATGGTGCTGGCGCAGCCGCAGGCAGCCTGGCGGCTGGCTTGGCTGACGACGTGGACCTCGGTGCTGGGCGGCCTGATCGGCTACGGCATCGGGGCGCTTGCCTTCACCGCCATCGAGCCATGGCTGCTGGCCAGTCGCTACGCGGCCGCGTACCAACAGGCGGTGGCCTGGTTCGGCCAGTGGGGCGTGTGGGCGGTGTTCGTGGCCGGCTTCTCGCCCATACCCTACAAGGTATTCACCATCGCGGCCGGCGCGCTGTCGATGGCGGTGCTACCGTTCACGCTGGCCTCGCTGGTCGGACGTGGGGCGCGCTTCTTCCTGGTGGCGGCCCTGTTGCGCTGGGGGGGCGCGCGGATGGAGGCACAACTGCGGCGGCATATCGACCGCGTCGGCTGGGCCATCGTGGCGCTGGTGGTGGTGGGCGCGGTAGCGTACGCCGTGCGCTGACCCGCTACCCGATTCGGTGACGCTGGCCCTGACGATCCGATCGTCTCGGCGCTTATACCGACCCGGCTCGCTCCACCACCAGGATGCGCGCTGGCCCCTGCGGATGGGCCACGTGCTCACAGCCCGTCTCGGCAAAGAAAATATCGCCCGGCGCGAGCAGCGTGCAGCGCTCCTGGCCGGCCTCGCGCCAACGCATCTCGACACGACCGTCGAGCACGGTGAACACCTCCGAACCGTCATTGACGTGCCAGTGGTAGGGTGCATCGGTCCAGTGCAGACGCACGGTGACGCCGTCGAGCTGGGCGATCTGGAGGGCCCCCCAAGCGCGCTCGGCGGTGAAATCACGGGGATGGGTGATGGTGGGCATGAAACGCTTTCGGGGTCACGGGGGATCGGCACACGACCTCAGTAGGGTCGGCCGTCCTTGTGGGTAAAAACCCAGCGCCCGTCGATGTGCACGGCTCGTAGGTCATCGTCGGGGTAGTACACCGTATCCTGCGGGGTTCGATCGCCGACCTCCAGATAGATCACCGTCTCGGCCGTCGGGTTGAAGAGCTGGTGCGCATCGCCACGCCCCGCGGCAAAACCGGCGCACATGCCGGGAGCCAGCGGCGTGTCGCCAGCGTCGGTGCGCAGCACGGGGTAGCCTTGCAAAATGTAGATGAACTCGTCCTGATGGCTGTGCGCGTGACGCAGCGACGACAGCGCACCAGGCGCCAGTTCGGTGAGGTTGACACCAAACCGCCTGAGCCCGAACACATCGCCCAGCGCGCGCTTGACCCGGCCGGCCATGCGGGCCGCAAACGGTGGCGGATAGAGCGATGGCTGGGTGCGGGGTGGAACATGTGCGGCAACAACGGCCGCACTGGTCGGACCTGGGAGATGAGGTGTCATAACGATAGATTCCTGCCGGCTGGCGCTGCCGGATGGGGTTCTTTGCTTTCGCCGTGGTCGATTTTCAATCATGAAGCATTCCGCCGCGACCGCGGCGTCCCCCTCTGCAACGGTGTCTGCCCGCATGGGCGCCATGATCGTGGCCGCAGCTGCGGCGCGCGGTGTGGCAGCCGACGGGCTCATGGCTGCGGCCGGCTTCGACCCCGCCTGGCTGCACGACCCCGACGCGCGCATACCGCTGACGGTCGAGACGCGCCTGTGGGACGAGGCGGCGCAGCGCAGCGCAGACCCGGCTTTCGGTCTGCATGTGGCCGCCGCGATCCGTCCCGGGATGTTCCAGGTGTTGGACTATGCGGTGCGCACGGCGCCGATCTGGGCACAGCCCTGCAGCGGCTGGCGCGTTACAACCGGCTGCTGCACGATGTGGCCACGTTCGACATCCAGCCCGAGGGCACGGTGACGCGCATCGAACACCGGTTTGCCGACCCGAGCGTCCGCCCCAGCCGACATGCAGTGGAATTCGTCAGCCCTGCAAAACGCCCTGAAGCCGCATGGACACTGAGTTGGTGAGGTGATGTTGCGGGGTTGGAACTCCCGAAGATGAATCGGCTCGATGCGAATTTCTGGGAGTTTGGAGAGGGATTTCGATGAGCACGCCGGACTTTTTCCGCGCCCGACTGGACCAGATGATCGACCTGCGCCACCCGCTGGCGGTGCTGGCCACGCGCATGCCGTGGCAGCAGATCGAAGCGAGCGTGGCGCCGCTGCTGGCGCGCAAGGACCGGCGCGGGCGCAGCATCGAAGGTACAGACCTGTTCGGCCCCACGCTGCAGGTGGTCGGCGCAGGCGTGAGCGCGGCAGGCCGCCCGCGCCTGGCGATCCGCTTGGATGGTGTCGCTGCTGTACCTCAAGCACGCCTATGGCCTGAGCGACCAGGCCGTGGTCGAGCGCTGGGCCGAGAACGTGGTGTGGCAGTTCTTCAGCGGGCAGGAGTACTACGAGCCACGCCTGCCGTGCGATGCCACGCAGATCGGGCGCTTCAGGCGGGTGCTGGGCGAGGCCGGCGTGCAGGAGTTGCTGGCCAAGACGATCGAGGCGGCCGTGCAGATGCAGGTGGTGCGCAAGAGCGAACTGCAGCGTGTGATCGTGGACACCACGGTGCAGGAGAAGGCGGTGGCCTATCCCACCGACAGCCGGCTGCTGGAAGTGGCGCGGGCCAAGGTGGTGCAACTGGCGCAGCGCGCCGGGCTGCGGCTGAAGCAGACCTTCGAGCGCGAGGGCCGCAGCCTGCGCCGGCGTGCCGGCGGCTATGCGCACGCCAAGCAGTTCAAGCGGCTGCGCCGGGTGCTCAAGCGCCAGCGCACCGTGCTCGGGCGCGTGCTGCGCGACGTGCAACGCCGCCTGCTGGCAGCGCCGCAAGACGTGCGTGATCGCCTGCAGCCATGGCTGGAGCGCGCCGAGCGCATCCGCTCGCAGCGCCCCAAGGACAAGCACAAGCTGTACGCGCTGCATGCGCCGCAGGTCGAGTGCATCGGCAAGGGCAAGGCCCGCCAGCCCTACGAGTTCGGCGTGAAGGTCAGCGTGGCCGTCACGGCCAAACAGGGCTTGATGGTCGGTGCGCGCAGCCTGCCGGGCAACCCCTACGACGGCCACACGCTGGCCGAGCAACTGGAGCAGACCACCGTCTTGCTGCAGGAGCTGGGCGTCAAGCCGCACACGGCCATCGTCGACCTGGGCTACCGGGGGGCGGATGCCCACATTGGCGCGGTGACATTGATCCATCGCGGCAAGAGCCGCTCGCTCACGCGCAGCCAGCGGCGCTGGCTGAAGCGGCGTCAGGCGGTCGAGCCGGCCATCGGGCATGCCAAGCACGATCACGGCATGAAGCGCTGCTGGCTCAAGGGCGCTGAGGGTGACGCGCTGCATGCGGTGTTGTGCGCAGCCGGCTTCAACATCCGCTGGCTGCTGCGTGCCATCGCCCGGCGGGGCATTGCTCCAGCCTTTTTGCGCTCGCTTTGGCTGCTGTCAGCGCTCGCAGCGTCCGCGAATCGACTCGCTACTCTTGCACGTCCGGCGCTTCTCGTCGGCGCCGCGAGATGAATTTTGCAGGGCCGACTACCTACGCATGTCCAAGCTCAAGCACCTGCCGGCCAGTCCGTTCGCGCCAGCCATGCCGACATGACGCGAAGCGTTTCCACACAAAACGGCATAGAGCCCCTAACGAACGAGTTAACTGGCGCCGGAGCCCGAAGGGCGCAGGGCACCAACAGCGGCCAATAAAATGCCGAAGGCATGGCCGCTGTTGGCGTCCACGTTGAACTAACAGTTAGGCTGCGCGGAGTGGAAGGTCTTCATAGTAGTTCGACCTGAAGCTTTGAGTGTTGCACTTCACGTGTCAACCCGCGCGCGTGGTGGAAGAAGAACATAACCTGCTTCGAATGGTGCGACTACGGAAATGAAACGCAATGGTTCTCTGCTCGTGCAAGTGACGCCATGCACTTGGCCTCGTTTGGCTACGACAACATCGCCTGATGTGACCACAACGGTGTTGCCTTGTTCGTCGATTTGATAATCGCCGTGACCGGACAGAATTGTCCAGGTATCTTGGCCTTCTGGATGCGTATGCGCAGCTATCGTTTGTCCCGGCTCAACGTGCCAAGCGACGATCACTGAATGTTCAGACTCTTGGACAACGGAGCGGATCGGCTCACCGTCGCTTACTTGCATGTGGTCACTTGATTTGAATACGCGCTGACTGCTCATGGCTGCTCCGAGAGTTATGGTGCAAAGCAAGCAAGAACTACGCCGCGCACCAAGCGCCTAACACCTGAGTTAAGCCGCGCCGCGAAGCGGCGTCGGCTTGAATGAATTGTTAGATGCCAGCCCGGTCAATGTGCGCTGACCTTGGATAGCAGATTTAGAACGGCGACGCCACTAACGATAAGTCCCATGCCAACGAACGCCCACAAGTCTAGTTTCTGGCCATGGAAGATCCAAGCGATAGCTGCCACAAGTACGATGCCGAGGCCAGCCCAAACAGCATAAGCAATGCCGACCGGGATGGACTTGAGTGCGAGAGAGAGGAAATAGAACGCAAGCCCGTAGCCAGCCACAACTACAACAGAAGGAACTAACTTGGTGAATCCATGGCTGGACTTCAGTGCGGAAGTTGCGACGACCTCACCAAAGATTGCAATAGCCAGAAAGAGCCAGTTCTTCACGTGCAATCTCCTCTACGGCATGAAGGAGAAATAGTAGTGGCTATGAGTTGCCAAAAACAGTCTTGCGGCTATCGATTTTCTGTGAGCATACGCAACGCCAAATCTGGCATCTAACGTGAAAGCTCAGCCGACGGCAAAAAGCGCAGCTTTTTGACGGTCGGCTGGAGCGGCCAGTTAGGGGTTTTGTGTTTGATCATCGACTTCTTCCGAGCGGAATAGTGGGCGAGCCCCGTGAGCAAAGGTAATAGCTGCGCCGATGAATACCGGCCAACTCTGAAACACGAAAACCGTTAGGTAACCTAGCGCAGTGCCGAATATTGCAAGTAGAAAAATTGCTGGAATTGCCATTTGGCCTGGAGCCTCGAAGCCTTCCTTGACTAGCCCCCATACGAAGAAGGTGAGGATGGCTGTTAAGTAGCCGAGGAACAAGCCGCCAGCAAACGAGCTTAGCAGTAGCACGATGTCTTTCATGCGTAACCCCTAACGCCGGAGTTAAGCCGCCGCGCGTAGCGCGGTCGGCTTGAACGAATTGTTAGACATCATTTACCAACTGACTTGATGATCTCGCCTTTCACAAAGCGAATAAATTCTTCCAAGTGATCTGCGCGTGAGGCCAAGTGATCTTCTTTTTGTCCCAGATAAGCTTGCTTAGCTTCAAGTAAGACGGGCTGATACTGGGCAGGTAGGCGTTTTATTGCCCAGTCGGCAGCGACATCCTTCGGCGCGATTTTGCCGGTTATTGCGCTGTACCAAATGCGGGACAACGTAAGCACTACATTTCGCTCATCGCCGGCCCAGTCGGGCTGCGAGTTCCATAGCTTCAAGGTTTCCCTCAGCGCCTCGAATAGATCCTGTTCAGGAACCGGGTCAAAGAATTCCTCCGCTGCCGGACCTACCAAGGCAACGCTATGTTCTCTTGCTTTTGTAAGCAGGATAGCTAGATCAATGTCGATCATGGCTGGCTCGAAGATACCCGCAAGAATGTCATTGCGCTGCCATTCTCCAAATTGCAGCTCGCGCTTAGCCGGATAACGCCACGGGATGATGTCGTCATGCACGACAAGGGTGACTTCTATAGCGCGGAGCGTCTCGCTCTCGCCAGGGAAAGCCGAAGCCTCCATAAGATCATTGAGCAATGCTCGCCGCGTCGTTTCATCAAGCTTTACGGCCACAGTAACCAACAAATCAATATCGCTGTATGGCTTCAGGCCGCCATCCACTGCGGAGCCGTACAAATGCACGGCCAGCAACGTTGATTCCAGATGGCGCTCAATGACGCTTAGCACCTCTGATAGTTGGTTCGAAATTTCGATGGTCACCGCTTCCCTCATGATGTCTAACGTTGAAGTAACCGGCGCTGCGCGGTTTTATCGCGCAGCGTCCGAGTTGACTGCCGGGTTGGGCGGTAACGCTTCAATAGAGCGAAGGATTGCCCGCACGATTGCCTCCCTCTTGAAAAGATCATCCATTCTGTTTGGCGTATCAATATTCAGTGCGAAGAATACGGAGCCAGTCGGCCACTCAACCCATCCTACCCACCAACCCATACGGCCTTCCCAGCCCGTCTTTGCACGCAGTATCCAGTTGCGACCGGCTTCCACAATCATGAGATCCTTGACCAAGCGCTGATGTTCTACCCGAAAGGGCAGCTCGTTACGATAGAGCTTCCTGAGAAATGCAATTTGCTCCTGCGCCGAGATTGCAAGGCTGCCTTCTATCCAGTAATCGCCATTACTTGTCGAAGGATCGGCGTTGCCATAGTCGATTTTCTTCAAATAGCGCCGAGCTTTGTCATCACCAATTTCCTTTGCAAATAGCTCATACACCCAAACAGTAGAATTCCGCATTGCTGATCGCAAATCTTGGTCTTGATTGTGGCCTGCAAAGCCCCTGTTAACGCCGTCCCATCGAAAAATCTGGAACTCATCACGAACAGCGCCTGCATCAAGTGCAAAAAGTGTATGAGGTATCTTGAATGTCGATGCAGGCGAGTAGCGTTTCTTCGATCGCACAGGATCAAAAACCAACATGGCACGATCCGCTTGGCGTTCGTCTGCCACAACTATCGTGCCTTTGGCTTGAAATTCGCTGAAAAACTTCCTCCAGTCAGAACGTTCTAGCGTGCCTTCTTGCGCATGCGCGAAAGTGGCAAGAGAAAAAATGGAGAAAAGTATCGCGAAGATTCGGATTGCCATTAACTTTTCCTTAATGCCCAACGCCTGAATTAAGCCGCGCCGCGAAGCGGCGTCGGCTTGAATGAACTGTTAGGCCGCACTGTAGCGCGGCGCGACAGCAATGGGTAGACGAGAGCGCCCCAGCGCCACGGCCCGAGATCCGACCAGAACCGGGCGCCCGGCGAAGAAGCCGCGGGAAACGCTGTCTGGAGCAAGGAAGCCACGGTGCCCAGCTGCCGCGACACCATCCGGGCGCAACCGCGAGCCAGTGCAGAAAAGAGCCGGAGCACGTGATCCGCCACGATGCGAGCTACTCCACTGATCAGGAAGCCCATGCGGCCTAACGTTCGAGGTAAGCTGGCGCCAACGGCAGGACGCCAGGCCCGAGCCACAGAAAATGTACACCGTACCTGTGGCTCGGGCCTGGTGGCCTGCCGTTGGTGCTCAGCTTGACCGAGGGGTTAGGCGGCACCTTGCACTACCTGTACTTTGCTGCAGTGATGAACTGCCCAAAGCTCTCGCACCAGACAATAACAGCGCTGTACTTGGCTGGATCGATGCCGCCAGGAACTGTGACCACGAAATTCTCGAAGGTCTTCACGTCGCCTACTCGAACCATCTGGTTCTTCAGGCGGTTGAAGTCTGACTCGGTTTCCACAAACTCGGGTGAAAGGTAGAGCTTGTAGTCTGGCCCCGGTGCTAGTTTTCCTACGAAGGATATGGAGCTAGACCCGATGGTGACGGTGCCTTCGCCCCAATGCAGCGCGTCGCTGTCTTTGAGCTCACGTTTGAACTCTCCTGAGAACAGAGCTTGCCCAGTAGCTGCTTTGATCTCGTCCATCGTTGGTGGGGCTGGCGCCGTGAGGATTGGCAGCGCGTAGATGCCTCCAGCAAAGCCAGCTGCCGCTACGGCTAGGTGGGTTGCAACAAGCAGGATGGCTGTTCGTGTTTTCATCGGTACGCGGAGGTGAACAGGTGGTCAGATGTGACGCCTAACGTGAAAGCTCAGCCGACGGCAAAAAGCGCAGCTTTTTGACGGTCGGCTGGAGCGGCCAGTTAGGGGTTTTGTGTTTGATCATCGACTTCTTCCGAGCGGAATAGTGGGCGAGCCCCGTGAGCAAAGGTAATAGCTGCGCCGATGAATACCGGCCAACTCTGAAACACGAAAACCGTTAGGTAACCTAGCGCAGTGCCGAATATTGCAAGTAGAAAAATTGCTGGAATTGCCATTTGGCCTGGAGCCTCGAAGCCTTCCTTGACTAGCCCCCATACGAAGAAGGTGAGGATGGCTGTTAAGTAGCCGAGGAACAAGCCGCCAGCAAACGAGCTTAGCAGTAGCACGATGTCTTTCATGCGTAACCCCTAACGTGTTATAGGGAGCAAAACTGCTGCATAACACCGACGGCTGTCTCCCTAACACCGGCGGCTCGATCGGGCGTAAAGCCGCGCCCAGCCTGCGTTTCCAGGCATTGACTGGATGTTTGTACAGTACTAAATTTCATGCAAATTGGCGCAACGTTCGTACCACGCACTTTACCTGTGCGCGCGGGCGTTGGCAACCCCCCCCCCGAAAGGGGGCCCCAAGGGAGAGAACAAGATGCATGAAACCCATCCGGCGGCGGGCAGGCCGCCACGGCGCGGTGAGGCACTGCCGCCGTTGAAATCGACGCGGCTGCTCGATCAACTGCGGGAGCGCATCCGCGCCCTGCATTACAGCCTGCGCACCGAAGAGGCCTATGTGTACTGGTGCCGCGCCTTCATCCGGTTTCACCGGCTGCGTCACCCGGCCGAGATGGGTGGGCCGGAGGTTGAAGCCTTTCTCACCTGGCTGGCGAGCGAGCGGGGGGTGTCGGTCAGCACCCACCGGCAGGCGTTGTCGGCGCTGCTGTTCTTGTACGGGAAGGTGCTGGGCGTGCAACTGCCCTGGATGGACACCATCGCCCGGCCGCAGCCGCGGCGGCGGCTGCCGGTGGTGTTTTCGGCGCAGGAGGTGGCCGCCGTGCTGGCGTTGATGGAGGGCGAGCACCGTTTGCTGGCCCAGGTGCTCTATGGCACCGGCATGCGGTTGACCGAGGGCTTGCGCCTGCGGGTGAAAGACCTCGACTTTGCCCACCGGGCCATCGTGGTGCGCGACGGCAAGGGCGGCAAGGACCGCGTGCTGATGCTGCCGCGCACGCTGGAGCAACCGTTGCGCGAGCAATTGGCCCGGGCCCATGCCCTGTGGGTGGCCGACCGGCAGGCCGGCCGCGGCGGGGTGGAAATGCCTGATGCGCTCGCCCGGAAGTACCCCCGGGCCGGCGCCTCGTGGCCCTGGTTCTGGGTGTTTCCGCAGGCACAGCACGCGGTGGACCCGCGCAGCGGCGTGGTGCGGCGCCACCACCTGTACGACCAGACGTTCCAGCGCGCCTTCAAACGCGCATTGCAGGCAGCAGGTATCCACAAGGCGGCCACACCCCACACCCTGCGCCACAGTTTCGCCACACACCTGCTGCAGGCCGGCTACGACATCCGCACCGTGCAGGAACTGCTGGGCCATTCGGACGTGAGCACCACCATGATCTACACCCATGTGCTGAAGGTGGGCGGGGGCGGTGTGCACAGCCCCCTCGACCGCCTGGACACCCTGCTGACACACTGAGCCCCGCGCCTGGGCGACACGGTCCCGGCCGCTGTTCCCGCCCCGTTCCCATGCCCCGCTACATCGCCCACCTCGACATGGACGCCTTCTACGCGTCGGTGGAGCTGCTGCGCTACCCGGACCTGCGCGGTCAGCCGGTGGTGATCGGCGGCGGCCACCGGCATCAGCCCGAGCTGCTGGCCGACGGCACCCGCCGTTACGCTCGGCTGGTCGAGTACGCGGGACGGGGTGTCATCACGACCGCCACGTACGAGGCACGGGCGCTGGGTGTGCATTCGGGCATGGGCCTCATGAAGGCCGCGGCGCTCGCGCCCGAGGTGGTGCTGCTGCCGACCGACTTCGACGAGTACCGTCGCTACTCGCGACTGTTCAAGGCGGCGGTGGCCGAGATCGCGCCGCAGATCGAGGACCGCGGCATCGACGAGGCCTACATCGACCTCACCGACGTGCCCGGGGCTCAGGACGCCGTGGGTGGCGACCCGCTGGGCGGCGTGCGCCTGCGCGTGGTCATCCGGCTTGCGCAGGGGAAAGAGGCTATCCCAAAACGCCAACCAAAACGCGGTACGCCATGGCCCGGCAAAGCCGACGGCCACCGCCGCCCGCGCCCACCACGGCGGCTCGCCGTCGCGCACCACGGGCCCCAGCAGCACCACACCCGTGACCGACGCCGGCCCCTCGTGCGCGGCCCACAGTGCCGAGCCGGCGGCGAACGAGTTGCCCAGGATCACCGCCGGGCCGGCCTGCAGATGCGCGATCAGGGCCAGCGCATCGTGCCCGATGGCGTAAGCCGAATAGTCGTCCCACGCGACCGACGACTCACCGTGACCACGGATGTCCATCGTCACCACCCGGTAGCCGGCACGCCACAGCAACGGCCGCAGGGTGCGGTATTCGTGGCGCAAATCGCCCATGCCGGGGATGGCCAGCACCAGCGGCCCGGATCCGCCGGTATCGTCATAGGCGATCCGGCCGTGGGGCAGCGTCAGGTAACGGGTGACGGCTGGCGGAATGGGGCTCGTCACCGCCCCTGCCTCCAGGGGCAGGGTCAGGGGTAGGGTCAGGGCGGCAGCGGCCCCGATGCGAGTCAACAGACGGCCTGTGGCGGACATGCAAACGGCTCCAACGACAAGGGGTCAAACGAGACCCCCACTGTGCCGGATGCGGCGCGCCTGGGCGATCACCGATGACGCCAGACAATGGACTTCAGGCGCCAGCGATGCGTTCAGGCGCCAGCGGTGCGTTCAGGCGCCAGCACCGCGCAACCAACGCTCGATGGCGCGCGGATAGATCAGGTGTTCTTGCGTGAGCACACGTGCGGCCAAGGTCTCGGCAGTGTCGCCGGGCAGGATCGGCACCACCGCCTGCTCCAGGATCGGGCCGTGGTCCAGCTCGGCCGTCACCAGATGCACGGTGGCGCCGGCAAAGCGACAACCGGCCTCGATGGCGCGGCGGTGGGTATGCAAGCCGGGGAAGGCCGGCAGCAGCGACGGGTGGATATTGACGATGCGCCCCGCATAGCGCTGCACGAAATCCGGCGTGAGGATGCGCATGAA
The DNA here is from genome assembly GCF_049860815.1 of Tepidimonas sp. HKU78. Lineage (NCBI taxonomy): Bacteria > Pseudomonadati > Pseudomonadota > Betaproteobacteria > Burkholderiales > Tepidimonas > Tepidimonas sp. HKU78. Next base: position 1,488,758 of record NZ_CP187547.1, on the reverse strand, counting down.
GCCGGCCAGAACGACCAGCGCGTTGCCCAGCGGGTCGAAGCGATCGAGGGTGCGCGCCAGCTCGGCGTCGAACGCCTCCCGGCTGGGGTAGGCCTTGTGGTCCACCACCGCGGTCGGCAGGCCCTCCCCTTCCGCCCAGGCCAGCCCTTTGGCGTCGGGCCGGTTGCTGATGACGGCGGCGACGAACGCCCCATGGCGCTCGCGCCAGCGCTGCGCCTGCGCCGCGCGCACGATGGCCTGCATATTCGAGCCCGTGCCGGAGATCAAGATGAGCAGCGGCCGCGGCGGCCGCGCTTCGTGCTGTGTGCTCACACCCATGCCGACAGTGTAACGGCGCGCGCAGCCCGAGCCACCCCAGCGCTGCGCCCGGCAGGCGACAGAAGTGGCCGGTATCGGCGCTGGCGGGCACGACCGCGCACTGTCACCCGTCCGACAGGTACGGTGCGGCGTTTGCGGCATAAAGTCGGTCATCACACGGCAGAGGAGACAACGCGATGGAGCTGGCGTTCACGCCCGAAGAGCGGGCGTTTCGCAACGAGGTACGGGCCTGGATCGACGCCCATCTCGACCCGGCCCTGGCCGCCAAGGTGCTCGCTGGCTTGCGTCTGAGCAAAGACGAGATCCAGGGCTGGGCACGCACCCTGGGCCGGCAAGGCTGGCTGGCGTACCGCTGGCCGCGCGCCTTCGGCGGCCCGGGCTGGTCGCCGGTGCAACAGCACCTGTTCGATGAGGCCCTGGCCGAAGCGGGTGCACCGCCCATATTGCCCTTCGGCCCGGTGATGGTGGCGCCGGTCATCATGGCCTTTGGCACGCCCGAGCAGCAGCAGCGCTTTCTGCCCGGCATCGCCAGCGGCGACGTCTGGTGGTGCCAGGGCTACAGCGAGCCGGGCTCAGGCTCCGACCTGGCCAGCCTGCGCACACGCGCCGAGCGCGACGGCGCACACTACGTCGTCAATGGCCAGAAAACCTGGACCACGCTGGCCCAGCACGCCGACTGGATATTTTGCCTGGTGCGCACACGCGCCGAAGGCAAGCCGCAAAGCGGCATCAGCTTTTTGCTGATCGACATGAAGTCACCGGGCGTGACCGTGCGCCCCATCCGGCTGCTGGATGGTGAGTACGAAGTCAATGAGGTGTGGTTCGACAACGTGCGCGTGCCGGTGGACAACCGTATCGGCGAAGAAAACCAGGGCTGGACGATCGCCAAATATCTGCTGTCGCACGAGCGCGCCAACATCGCCGACGTCAACCGCAGCAAGCGCGAGCTCAAGCGCCTGAAGCGCCTGGCGCAAGCCGAAGGGGTCTGGGACGACGCCCGTCTGCGCGACCACATCGCGCAGCTGGAGGTGGATATCGTGGCGCTGGAAATGCTGGTGCTGCGGGTGCTGGCCGCCGAGCGCAGCGGCAAGCCCGCGCTGGACATCGCCGCGCTGCTCAAAATCCGCGGCAGCGAAATCCAGCAGCGCCTGACCGAGCTGATGCTGCTCGTAGCCGGGCCGATGGCGCTACCCTACTTGGAGCCGGCGTTGAGCGGCCTGCCGGTGGACGCGGCGGATGCGTCGCTTGCCCCGCTGGCGCCGCGCTACTTCAACATGCGCAAGACCACCATCTACGGCGGCAGCAACGAGGTACAGCGCAACATCGTCGCCCAAACCCTGCTGGGCTGACCCCCACGACACCGGAGCACGCACCATGGATTTCGACTTCACCGACGAGCAGCTGCAGCTGCGCGATGCGGTGGCGCGCTGGGCCGAGCGCGCCTACACCTTCGAGCGACGCCGCGCCCACATCGCAGCCGGTGGCTTTGACTCGGGCGTTTGGCAGGCTTTGACCGAACTCGGCTTGACCGGACTGACCGTCCCCGAGGCGCACGGCGGCATGGGCCAGGGCCCGGTGGAGGCCCTGGTGGTCATGGAGACGCTGGGCAGCGCGCTGCTGCTGGAGCCGCTGGCTGCCGCCTGGGTGGCGGCGGCCATGCTGCAGCACGGCGGAGGTTCGGCACTGCAGGCGGTGTGGCTGCCGCGGCTGGCGGCGGGCGAACTGGTGGTGCCGGCGTTGCTGGAGCGGCGCAGCCGTCACGACCTGGGGCGTGTGGCCTGCCAAGCCAGTGCCGACGGCGACCATTGGCGCTTGAGCGGCCGCAAACACGTGGTGCCCGCCGGTGATCAGGCCGCCGCTTGGATCGTCTCGGCGCGCGCGCCCGACGGGTTGGCGCTGTTTTGGGTGGAGCGCAGCGCTGCCGGGGTGCATCTATCGCCCTATCCCTTGCAAGACGGCAGCCGAGCCGCCGACTTGGTGCTGGAAGCCACACCGGCGCAGCGCTTGCCGGGCGATGGTGCTGCCACCCTGCAGTGGGGCGCCGATGTCGGCGCTGCCTTGGCCTGCGCACAGGCGGTGGGGGTCATGGAGCGGGCGCTGGCCCTGACCGTCGACTATCTGAAGACGCGCCACCAGTTTGGTGTGCCCATCGGCAGCTTCCAGGCACTGCGGCACCGTGCTGCCGACATGAAGATGGCGCTGGAGCTGGCGCGCGGTATGGCCGTCTATGCGCTGCTCAAACTCACCGCACCCGAGGCCGAGCGCCGCCAGGCCGTGGCACGCGCCAAGGTGCAGGTGGGCCAGTCGGCCCGTTTCATCGGCCAGCAGGCGGTGCAATTGCACGGCGGCATCGGCGTCACCGACGAATACGCCATCGGTCACTGCTTCAAGACGCTGACGCAGCTGGAGCTCAGCTGGGGCGATACCTCACATCATCTGGGCATCGTTGCCGCCGGCATGACCGAAGAGGCTACCGTTGGCGCCTGAATCGCGGCCAGCGGCAGAGCTCCGGCGGTGGCCGGGACGGGGCCAGGGGACGCCGGGCAGCGCCAGCGCCCAGGCGCTGGATCGATAGGGGCCAGTGGCGCGGCCTCACACGGCGCGCAGACGGTCGAAGCAACACGGATGTGGATCGCGGGTGTCGGCGCCGCGACATCTGAGCCATCGGTCTGCGGGTTTTCCCGCTGGCAGCACGCAGCGGGCTCGCCCGACGATGCGTGGCATGCACGCACATGAGGTCGATTACGCGATCATCGGCTCGGGCTTCGGCGGCGCGGTGGCGGCTTTGCGTCTGGCCGAAAAAGGCTACCGTGTCGTGGTGCTGGAACAAGGGCGGCATTGGCGGCCCGAGGACTTTCCTGCCACCAACTGGCATTGGCGCCGCTGGCTGTGGCACCCGGCGCTGGGCTGCCAGGGATTTTTCAGCCTGCGCTTTTTCCGCCACGTGGTGGTGCTGCACGGCAATGCGGTAGGCGGCGGGTCGATCACCTACGCCAACACGCTGCTGGTGCCACCGGCCGAGGTATGGACCCAAGGCAGCTGGGCCGCGCTGGACGACTGGGCCCGCGTGATGCCAGGCCACTACGCCACCGCCCAGCGCATGCTGGGCGTGACCCGCAACCGGCGCGCCGCCGCCGCCGACGAGCGCCTGCGTGCCATGGCCGAGGCCTGCGACGTGGCCGACAGCTGGCAATTGACCGACGTTGGTGTCTTTTTCGGCGATGATGCCGACGACACCGGTGGTCGCCTCTACCCCGACCCCTACTTTGGGGGCGAGGGCCCGGCCCGCACCTCGTGCACCGGCTGCGGCGCTTGCATGGTGGGCTGCCGCGTCGGCGCCAAAAATACGCTGGACCGCAACTACCTGTACCTGGCGCAACGGCGCGGTGCCGAGCTGCGAGCACAAACCCGTGTGACGCGCATCGTGCCCCTGCCCGCCCCCGACGGCAGCGCCGCCCCCGGGGGGCAGTATGGCTATGCCGTGCACACGGTCGGCAGTGACGGCGGCACCCGGCAGCGCGCGATCGTGCGGGCACGCGCCGTGGTGTGCGCCGCGGGCTCGCTGGGCACCCAGGCGCTGCTGATGGAGGCGCGCCGCCGTGGTGATCTCCCGTTTCTCTCACCGGCCTTGGGACGCCACGTGCGCACCAACGCCGAGTCGCTGATCGGCATACGTTGGCCGGGCTGTGCCGAAGACCTCTCGCGCGGTGTGGCCATCGGCTCCAAGATCCGGCTCGACGCCTACACGACCGTGGAGGCCACACGCTACCCTGCGGGTTCAGACGCCATGGCGCTGTTGTCCACCGTGATGGGGCGCGACAACACCCGTTTGGGTTGGCTGGCGACGCTGGTGCAGCAGCTTGTGCGCCACCCACAGGCCACGGCGCGGCTGCTGTGGCCCGGCCGCTGGGCCCGCGAATCGATGATTTTGCTGTGCATGCAGACCCTGGACGGCACCTTGACCCTGCGTTGGGAGCGCCCCTGGTGGTGGCCCTTTGTCCCCCGGCTGCGCAGCCATGGCGCGCCGCTGCCCCACACCATCGCGGTGGCGCAGGCCTTTGCGCGGCGCGCCGCTGCCGCCACCGGCGGGGTGCCGATGGCGTCTCTGCCCGAAGTGTTGTTTCACATCCCCATGACCGCGCATTGCCTGGGTGGCGCCGTGATGGCGGCCCACCCCGACGCCGGCGTGTGTGACGCGCAGCAGCGTGTCTTTGGTCAGCACAACCTGTACATCATGGACGGCTCGGTGATCGCGGCCAACCTGGGAGTCAACCCCAGCCTGACCATCGCCGCGTTGGCTGAGCGCGCCTGCAGCTTGATTCCCCCGGCCCATACGGCGCACGCGGCCAACGCCCACGCCGCCGCCGAATCTGCGGTGTAATTGGTCCCATGGCGCCGCCGCCGCGAAGGCGACCGCATCGCTCACCCCCCACGCGTACCGTCCACGATGAATGCCTGGCGACACGATTTCAGCCACTTGCCCCCTGGCGATCTGCCTGCGGCCTTGCAAGCCCAGTGCGAGCGCATGCGCGCGGCCTGGCGTGTCTCGGCTGCGGCCAGCGCCGATGCGCGGCGCGAGCGCTTGACGCGGCTGCTGGAAGCGGTGCTGGACCATGAAACCGAATGGGTACGCGCCATCGATGCCGACTTTGGCGGGCGCAGCGGCACCGAGACGCGCTTGCTGGAGCTCGCACCACTGGCCGATGAAATTCGCCACCTGCGGCGCCACGTGGCGCGCTGGATGCGCCCACGCCCGGTGCGCGTCAACTCCCTGTTTTGGCCCGCGCGGGCACGCATCGTGCCGCAGCCGTTGGGAGTGGTGGGCATCATCGGCGCCTGGAACTACCCCGTGCAGCTGACGCTGTCGCCGCTGGCCAACGCCTTGGCCGCTGGCAACCACGTTCTGCTCAAACCCTCGGAGTTGGCGCCACAGACGGCAGCCCTGTTGCGACGGGTGCTGGCCGACACCTTCGCCCCCGACGTGGTGTGCGTGGTCATCGGCGGTGCCGACGTGGCGGCAGCGCTGGCCGCTGCCCCGTTGGACCACTTGCTGTTCACCGGCTCGACCCGGGTCGGTCGCTGGGTGATGCAGGCCGCTGCCGAGCGCCTGACCCCGGTGACGCTGGAGCTGGGCGGCAAGTCGCCGGCCGTCGTGGCCGACGACGCCGACCTCGACGAAGCCGCCGATCGCATCGCCAGCGCCAAGGGCTGGAATGCGGGGCAGACCTGCATCGCCCCGGACTATTGCCTGGTGCCGCGCGCGCGGCGTGACGCCTTCGTTGCGGCGCTGCGTGCGAGTGTGCGGCGGCGCTGGCCACGCGGCCTGGCCGATGCGGACTACACGTCCCTGCTGTCCAGTGCCGCCTGGCAGCGCATGCAGCGCCTGGCGCAGGAAGCAGCGGCCGCTGGCGCCACCCTGGTGCCGCTGATGGCAGACGAGTCACCGTATGGCGACGCCAATGCGCACCGTATGGGCCCGATCGCGGTGTTGGAGCCACCGCCGCAGTGCGCCCTGATGCGCGAGGAAATCTTCGGTCCGCTGCTGCCGGTGCTGGGCTACGACGGCGATATCGAAGCCGCCATCGCACACGTCAACGCCGGCCCACGGCCGCTGGCGCTGTATCTCTTCAGCCAGCGCCAAACCACCATCGAGCGGGTGCTGCAGGCCACCACCAGCGGCGGCGTGACGGTCAACGACTGCATGCTGCACCAGCCGCAGCATGGGCTGCCGTTTGGCGGCGTCGGCCTCAGTGGCATCGGGGCCTACCACGGGCGTCATGGCTTCGAGCGTTTTTCGCACCTCAAGGGGGTCTACCTGCAACACCCCCTGGTAGGCGCGATTTTCGACCGCTGGGTGCGTCCGCCCTACGGGGCCTGGACACAGCGCTTACTGCGCTGGATGCTGCGGCGCTGAGCCTGCCGCTCACGACCCGGCCAGGCTCGCCCACCCACCCAGTCGCCACCCCAGCGCTGCCAGCGCCAACACCGCCACCGCAATGATCCAGCCCCAGGGTAGCCCACGGCTGGCATCGGGGTCGGCAGCGCTGCGCTCGGCACCCTCTGGCAAAGCAGCCAGCGCCGTCAGGCGCCGCCCGAAAACCGGGCCAATGCGGGCACGGGTATTGACGGCCCAGCCATTGGCATCGAGCAAGGGGCCGATGTTGCGCGCGCGCAGCTTGAACCAGGCCAACAGCACCGACGGCCCCGAAATCAACAGCATGACGCCGACGACGACCAGCGGCATTTGCCACCAGGCCAGCTGCACGAAGCCGGTGACGACCGCCACCAGGGCCGAGCCCAGGGCGCCCAAGGCCAGCCCGATCGCGGCAAAAATGCCGGCAAAGCGCGCGATGTCGAACGTCGCCGAGCCCTCTTTGCGCGCTGCGCCGGCCGCGGCCTCGGCCTGGCCTTCGACCTGCTGCGCCGCGCCGGTCTGTACCTGCTGCTCGCGCGCTGCGGCCCACTTGCGCACCTGCTCGCCCACCAGCCGCGCCACCCGTTTGTACGGCGCCCAGAAGGCCTGGCGCAGGCTGATCGGGTTTTCCACCACCTTGACGACGCGCGCGTGCCAATCGCGGCCCTGTCGGTCGATGAATACGCCATTGCGCCCCGGCACCATGAAGTCCGGTGCATCGCCGGCCGTCAGCGCCGCAACGATGGTCTGGGGGGCTTGGTCAGCGCGCTCGCAGTGGCAGTACACCAAATACAGTCCGCTGTAGCCCGCCAGCTGGGCATGCGCGGCCGCATCGGCCACCGGTAGACACAACAGGCACTCGCGCCGGTCGATATAGAGCCGACCGCACTGGAACAGACCGTCTGCGGCACCGTAAAAATCCGCGAAGTTGACGAAATTGCGCAATAGCCGGACCAGATCTCGGCGCAACGCCAGCAATTTGACGAGATCGTCGAGCCGCTGCGCCAAGGCGGCTGCACTGCGGTCGTGCTCGATGAGCGCGCCCAAACGCTCGCCCACGCGCTGCGCCTCCCACGCCTGCAGCAGCGCTTCGTCCCAATCGGCCACCGGCGTATCCGGACGCTGCGCGCGCCATGCCTCCCAGTCCGCCAGGCGCGCCCGCAGCGCCTGCCAATCGGCCCAGCTCAGATGATCGCGCGCACCCAGCAGCGGCAGCACCGCGTCGGCGTACAGGCGCGCCATCGCCGCTTGCCATGCGGGGTTGAGTCCCCGAGTGAGCGGCAACACCGCCTCGGCATCGACGTGCGCCAAAGGCAACGCCACCAGCTCGGCCTGCCCGGCGGCCAGGGTGGTGGCCGCCAGCGCTTGTATCGGCTCCAGCGGCACATCCAGGGCGATGGCCGCGCGCGCGTCGAACGCCGCCAACTGGCAGCGCACGAAATGATCGTCCACCTTGGCCGCCACCGCTTGCAGCGCCGCCAGCGCGGCATCCAGCACCGCCGCCACCCCCTCGGGCTGGGCGGCGCGCCACGCGCGCACCGCCCGCACGGCCTCGGCGCAGCGCAGCAGCGCATCGGCATCGATTCCCTGCTGCCCACTGCGGTCGGGCATCCACCCCACCGCAGCGCCAACGCGCTCGAGCCACGGCACCGCGTCGGGATCGATGGCCTGGGCCAAGGCGGCGGGCACGACACCGTCGCCATTGGGCTGGTCGGGCGGGAAAAGACGCGCCGGCTCGGCCACATCGGCTGGCGCAAGAACGGTGGGTGGCCGCCCCAGGCGCTGCAGTAAAGCGCTGGCTGCCGTGCGCAACGCCTGCCCTTCGCCATCGGTGGCCAGCGCGTCCAGAGGCAGCGCATCGCCGGGTTGCCACAGCAGCCTGGGGTCATGCAGGCGCTCGCACACCCATTGCACAGCGGCCACGACTTCGGGCCGGCGCAGACGCCCATCACCATCGTGGTCCAGCAGCGCCAGCGTCTGCGGCGCCATGTCCAACCCTTGGACGGGGCATGCGAGCGCCGCCCACAGCTTGGCATCGAGCGTCGGCAGCGCGCGCAGGTCATCGGCGTCGTCGATACGCGGCTGATCAACCCCGCCCGCGCGAAAAAACCGCCATCGATGGGCGATCGGGGGGCGTGGGGGCATGGCACTCATCGACGTCTCCTCGGCAGCCCGGTTGTCAACACCGTGCCGAGCCGGGGTGTGCCCGATCGGCGACGACCATGGCCACAGTGTAGGGCATGGCGCCGGCCATCAAGCGCACAGGCGCGAGTGGCGCGGCAGGTGCGCCATCAAAAATTCCATCTGGTCGGCCAGGATGCGGCGATTGCGCAGGATAAAGTCTTCCCACAGACTGGGCACGTAGGGGGCATACAGGAGCGCCATGCGCGCCTGCTCGGGCGTGCGGTTGCCTTTGCGGTGGTTGCAAGCCCGGCAGGCCGTCACCACGTTCATCCAGTGATCGCGCCCGCCCTGCGCCAGCGGCACGATGTGCTCGCGCGTCAGCAGCGCCTCGTCGAAGCAGTCGCCGCAGTAGGCGCACAGATGGCGGTCGCGGGCAAACAGCTTGGCGTTGGTGAGACTCGGCACCACGTCGAACGGATTGACCGGCATATGCCCGCGGGTGCCGATGATCGAATGCACCTCCACCATCGATAGCCGTCCGGTGCGGGCATTGACGCCGCCACGAAACGTGGCAATGTGCGCCCCGGCCACCCAGCGCACGTCGCCGGCGGCATAGTGCAACACGGCCTCCTCCAGCGTGAGCCACGCCTGCGGCAGGCCTTGCGCGGTGAGTTTGAGCACTCTCATGGCTGTGTCATAGTAGCGCGCTTTGGCGACACGCGCATGACACGCGCCCTTGCCCCCTGCGAGCGTTTTGGGTCCCGATGAAAATACTGTATGGTCTGCACAACCTGCGCCGCCACCCGCGCAGCGCGCGCGCGCTGACGATCGGCAATTTCGACGGCGTGCACCGCGGCCACCAGGCCATGCTGGCGCTGCTCATCAACGAGGCGCGGCACCGCGGCGTGCCCGCCTGTGCGGTCACATTCGAGCCGCACCCGCGCGATTTCTTCGCGGCGCGCCAGCGCCGCCCGGAGCTGGCCCCGGCGCGCATCGCCACGCTGCGCGACAAGCTGGCCGAACTGCGCCGCTGTGGCATCGACGAATGCGTCATCTTGCCGTTCGACGATGCGCTGGCTGCCCTGTCAGCCGAAGCCTTCATCGACCAGGTGCTGCTGCAGGCGCTGGGCGCCTGCTATGTGTTGGTGGGCGATGATTTTCGCTTCGGTGCACAGCGCCGCGGCGACTATGTGCTGCTCGACGCAGCGGGCGCGGCACGCGGCTTCGACGTCGCGCGCATGCTCAGCTACGAGGTACACGGTGTGCGCGTCTCCAGCTCCGAGGTGCGCGCCGCGCTCGCCGCCGGCGACATGGCGCGCGCCGCCGCGCTGCTGGGACGCCCCTACGCCATCAGCGGGCATGTGGTGCACGGCCGCAAATTGGGGCGTGCGCTGGGGGCCTCGGCGCCCGAGCGCGGCGACGGCTTTCGCACGCTGAATCTGCGCTTCGACCACTGGAAGCCGGCCGCCAGCGGCATCTTCGTGGTGCAGGTGTACGGGCTCGATCCCACCCCGGGGGCGGCGCCGTTGCCGGGTGTGGCCAACCTGGGCGTGCGGCCCTCGCTGGATCCGAACGATGTCAACGGCGGGCGCGTGTTGCTGGAAACCCACTGCCTGGCGTGGCCCGAGCGCGTGCAAGCGGCACTGGCGCACGCGCCAACGCCGGGGGAGGCCTACGGTAGAATCATTCGCGTCGAGCTGCTGCACAAGCTGCACGACGAGCGCCGCTACGACAGCCTCGATGCGCTGACCGCCGGCATCGCCCACGATTGCGCCGATGCCCGCGCTTGGTTTGCCGCGCACGGCCCCACGCCCGCCCGCCCATCATGACCGAACGCCGCGCCGCCGACACTTTGCCCGATTACAGCCACACGCTCAACCTGCCCGACACGCCGTTTCCGATGCGCGGCAACCTGCCGCAGCGCGAGCCGGATTGGGTGCGCCAGTGGGAGGAACAGGGCATCTATCGGCGTCTGCGCGAGGCGCGCGCCGGCGCGCCCAAGTTCATCCTGCACGACGGACCACCCTACGCCAACGGCCGCATTCACATCGGGCACGCCGTCAACAAGATTCTCAAGGACATGATCGTCAAGGCGCGCCAGCTCGCCGGCTTCGACGCGCAGTACATCCCGGGCTGGGACTGTCACGGCCTGCCGATTGAAAACGCCATCGAGAAGCTGTACGGCCGGGGCTTGAGCCGCGATGAGATGCAGGCCAAGGCGCGGGCTTTTGCCACCGAGCAGATCGCGCAACAGATGGCCGACTTCAAGCGCCTGGGCGTGCTGGGCGATTGGGAGCGCCCCTACCGCACGATGGACTTCAAGAATGAGGCCGAGGAAATCCGCGCCTTCAAGCGCGTGATGGAGCGCGGCTTCGTGTACCGGGGCTTGAAGCCCGTGTATTGGTGTTTCGACTGCGGCTCGTCGCTGGCCGAGTTCGAGATCGAATACGCCGACAAACAAAGCCAGACGCTGGACGTGGCGTTTCGCTGCGCCCAGCCCGATGCGGTGCTGCAGGCGTTTGCCAGCGCCAGCCCGCTGCCGCACGCCGACCTGGCCGCGCTGGCCGGGCGCGACGTGTATGCCGTCATCTGGACCACCACCGCCTGGACCATTCCCGCCAACCAGGCGCTCAACGTCAACCCCGAGCTGCCGTATGCGCTGGTGGACACGCCGCGCGGCCTGCTGATCCTGGCCGAGGCCCTGGTCGAGTCGTGCCTGCAGCGCTACGGGCTGACAGGCCAGGTACTGGCCGTGGCGCCGGGCCGGGTGCTGGATCGCATCGCGTTCCACCACCCGCTGGCACACGTGCACCCGGGATACGACCGCCTGTCCCCCGTGTACCTGGCGGACTACGCCACCGCCGAGGACGGCACCGGGATCGTGCACTCGGCCCCGGCCTACGGCGTGGAAGACTTCCATTCCTGCGTCGCGCACGGCCTGGCGCTGGCCGACATCCTCAACCCCGTGCAGGGCAACGGGGTGTACGCCGGCGACCTGCCACTCTTTGGCGGCCAGTCGATTTGGAACGCCACCCCGCTCATCATCGACACGCTGCGCCAAGCCGAGCGGCTGCTCGCCACCCAGACCATCACGCACAGCTACCCGCACTGCTGGCGCCACAAAACACCGGTCATCTACCGCGCGGCGGCGCAGTGGTTCGTGCGCATGGACGCCCCGACCGAGGCCACGCGCGGCATCTTCGCCACCGACCCGGCGCCGCAATCGCTGCGCGAAATGGCGCTGCACGCCATCGAACACACCCAGTTCTACCCGGAAAGCGGGCGCGCCCGGCTGCGCGACATGATCGCGCATCGGCCCGACTGGTGCATCAGCCGCCAACGCAGCTGGGGCGTGCCGCTGCCCTTCTTGCTGCACGTGGACAGTGGCGAGCCGCATCCGCGCACACCCGAGATCATCGATCTGGCGGCCGAGGTGGTCGAGGCTGGCGGCATCGAGGCCTGGAGCAAGCTCACGGTGACCGACATCCTGCAGCGCATCGGCGACCCGACCGACCCAAGCCTCTATACCAAGAGCACCGACATCCTGGAAGTGTGGTTCGACTCCGGCACCACGCACACCACGGTGCTCAAGGGCAGCCACGCGGGCGCCGGGCACGACGAGGGGCCCGAGGCTGACCTGTACCTGGAGGGCCACGACCAGCACCGCGGCTGGTTCCACTCCTCGCTGCTGACCGCCTGCGCCATGTACGGCCGCGCGCCCTACCGCGGCTTGCTCACCCACGGCTTCACGGTGGACGGCCAGGGCCGCAAGATGAGCAAGTCGCTCGGCAACGTGGTGGCCCCGCAGGAGGTTAGCGACAAGCTCGGCGCCGAGATCATCCGCCTGTGGGTGGCCGCTACCGACTACGCGGGCGACCTGGGCATCGACGACAAAATCCTGGCGCGCGTGGTGGACGCCTACCGGCGCATGCGCAACACGCTGCGCTTTTTGCTCGCCAACATCAGCGACTTCGACCCGCAGGCCGACGCGGTTCCGACAGCGCAGTTGCTGGAGATCGACCGTTGGGCGCTCGCCCGCACCGCGCAGCTGCAAGCCGAGGTGCTGGCGCACTACCAACGCTACGAATTCCACCCGGTGGTGGCCAAGCTGCAGGTCTTTTGCTCGGAAGACCTCGGTGCGTTTTATCTGGACGTGCTCAAAGACCGGCTCTACACGACCGCGCCCAAGAGTCTGGCGCGCCGCAGCGCGCAAACCGCCCTGCACCAGATCACGCACGCACTGCTGCGCTGGATGGCGCCGTTCCTGTCCTTCACCGCCGAGGAAGCGTGGGCCCTGATCGGGCACACGCCCAGCATCTTCACCGAAACCTATTGGGCCCTGCCCAGCCCGGATGAAGCGCTGCTGGCCAAGTGGGGCCGCATCCTGGCCATCCGCGATGCGGTCAACAAAGCCATCGAGGACGAACGCGCCGCCGGCCGCATCGGCCCCTCGCTGCAGGCGGAAGTCACGCTGACGCTGCCGCCGGAAGACCACGCGCTGCTGGCCAGCCTGGGCGACGACGCCCGGTTCGTCTTCATCGTCTCGGCGCTGACGTTGCACGCGGGCGCCGCGCTGGCGGTGTCGGTCACGCCCTCCCCCCACCCCAAGTGCGCGCGCTGCTGGCACTGGCGCGCCGATGTCGGGCACGACCCCGCCCATCCCCACTTGTGCGGCCGCTGCACGAGCAACCTGTTCGGCGCGGGCGAGCCGCGCCACGCCGCCTGAGGGCACGCCATGGCCAAGGCATCGTCGCGCGGCATGCTCACCTGGCTCGGACTGGCATTTGCCATCGTCCTGCTCGATCAGTTCACCAAAACACTCATCGTCGGCTTCTACCGACTGGGCGAGGTCACCCCGGTGACGTCGTTTTTCAACATCGTGCGCGTGCACAACCCCGGGGCGGCGTTTTCTTTCCTGGCCAACGCCGGAGGCTGGCAACGCTGGCTCTTCACCGCCATCGGGCTGGCGGTGGCCGTCTTCATCGTCTGGACGCTGCGCAGCCACGCGCACCAGCGGCTGTTTGCCTTTTCGCTGGCGTGTCTGCTGGGCGGCGCGCTGGGCAATGTGATCGATCGCCTGCTGCGCGGCTACGTGGTGGACATGCTGGACTTTCACTTTCGCTGGCTTGCGCCCCTGTTCGCGGGGGGGCACTTTCCCTCCTTCAACGTCGCCGACGCCGCCATCACCGTGGGGGCGGTCGGCCTGATCGTCGACGAACTGTTGCGCGTGCGCCGCAGTCGTTGACGGCCACCTCCAGGCGCGACGGAGCCGATGGACCGCGATCCTTGACTGTCGGTTATAACGTCGGCATGAAACGTGTCTTCGTCTGGTTGGGGTTGATCGGGGCGCTGGCATGTGCGGGCGCCTCGGCGCAACCCGTCGCTTGCCACGTGGCGTACGCCGGCGCGGTCCGCACCGTTGTCGTTGCGCCCAGCGCGCACGCCGAACCGACCGATCCCCAACTCACCAGTTCGTCCATCGCCGTCGAAATCGTCAACCGCTTGCCCCCGGCCCCCGGTGCCGGCGTGACCGTGCGCACGCTGAGCGTGCGCGAGGGACAACCACAGCTGTTGCATCAGGCCAGCTATCTGCCCGGTGCCCCCGTCACCGGGCCGCACGGCTTTACCGGCCTGCAGGTGGTACGCGAGCCGGTGCGCGGCAACGAACTCACCTACTGGTGCGAACATCTGCCGCCGCGGCAGTGATGGGTGACGCGGCCCTTCAGGGCAGCAGGATGGTCGAGCCCGTCGTCTGGCGCGCCTCCAGCGCCCGGTGTGCCTCCTGCACCCGCTCCAGCGGATAGCGCTGCTCGACATGGATGCGCACCTGGCCCGACGCGACCACGGCGAACAGATCGTCGGCCATGGCCTGCGTGCGCTCGCGGCTCGTGATGTGGGTGAACAGCGTCTGCCGCGTCACGTACAGCGACCCCTTGGGACCCAGAATGCCCGGCGCGAATGGCGGCACCGGCCCACTGGCGTTGCCAAACGATACCATCAGCCCGAACGGGGCCAGACAGTCCAGCGAGCCGTCCCAAGTGTCTTTGCCGACCGAGTCGTACACCACCTTGACGCCCTTGCCGCCGGTGATGGCACGCACGCTTTCCACGAAGTTTTGGGTGCGGTAGTTGATGCAGTGCTCAGCGCCGTTGGCGATGGCCAGTGCGCATTTGTCGTCGGTGCCCGCGGTGCCGATCAGGCGCAGCCCCAGCACGCGCGCCCACTGGCAGGCGATCAGCCCGACGCCACCGGCCGCCGCGTGGAACAAGACGAAATCCCCCGGTTGTAGCCCCTCGACCGGGCGGCAGTGTTTGAGCAGGTATTGCGCGGTCAGGCCCTTGAGCATCATGGCCGCCCCCTCCTCGAACGAGATGGCATCGGGCAGCCGGCACACGTTCATCGCCGGCATCACACGCACGTCGCAGTAACTGCCCGGTGGCTGCGCGGCATACGCCACGCGGTCGCCCACAGCCAGGTGCGTCACGCCCTCGCCCACCGCCTCCACCACCCCCGCGCCCTCCATGCCCAAGCGGGCCGGCAGCGGCAGCGGGTAGAGCCCGGTGCGGTGATAGACGTCGATGAAGTTCAGGCCGATGGCGTGGTGGCGGATGCGTGCCTCCCCCGGACCGGGGTCTGCGACAGCCACATCGACGAGGCGCAGCGCCTCCGGGCCGCCGGGGGCGTCGATTTGCACGGCACGGCTGAGCGTCATGGGAACTCCTACCAATGAGTCGTGGACCACGCGCTGGCGCGCGAAACGCGGCGGACAGCGCCCAACCCGTGATGGTGCCACGATTGGCGGCCAACCTCGGGGCTCGGGGTGGCGCGCAGGCGACGTGGCGCTACCCGACGGCTCGGCTACAGTCGGAATATGACGCGCGCCACGCCTTCGCCCTTGAACGCCTCCACCATTGTGCTGCTGACCATCCCGCCCCTCATGTGGGCTGGCAACGCCGTGGTGGGCCGACTGGCGGCGGCGTGGATTCCACCCATCACTTTCAATCTGTTGCGCTGGGTCATCGCCTTTGCGCTGCTGCTGCCGCTGGCGGCATGGGTGCTACGGGCAGACAGCCCGCTGTGGCGGCAGTGGCGGCGCTTTGCCGTGCTCGGGCTGCTCGCCGTGGCAGGCTACAACATGCTGCAGTATTTGGCGCTGCACACTTCCACGCCGCTCAACGTCACGCTGGTGGCCTCCAGCATGCCAGTGTGGATGATGCTGGTGGGTCGGCTGTTTTTTGGGGCTGCCGTGCAGCCGCGGCAGTTGGCGGGCGCCGTGCTGTCACTGACTGGGGTGCTGGTGGTGCTGTCGCAAGGTCAGTGGGAGCGGCTGCTGCAACTGCACTTCGTGCCCGGCGACGCCTGGATGCTGGCCGCCGCCTTCACCTGGGCCTGCTACAGCTGGCTGCTCACGCGCCGCGACGAGGCGCCCGAAATCCGCCACGACTGGGCCGCCTTCTTGCTCGCCCAGACCACGATGGGGCTGGTCAGCGCAGCCGCGCTGACGGCTGGCGAATGGGTGTGGCTCGCGACCGCGGCGCCCACCGACATGCCCACCACCATTCACTGGAGCGGGGCACTGGCGGCGGTGCTGCTGTTCGTGGCCGTGGGGCCGTCGATCATCGCCTACCGCTGCTGGGGCGCCGGCGTGCAGCGCGCCGGCCCGACGGTGGCCGGCTTTTTCACCAACCTGACGCCCCTGTTCGCGGCCATCATGTCTGCGGCGTTTCTGGGCGAGCCCCCGCAGGCGTTTCACGCGGTGGCGTTCGCACTCATCGTCGCCGGCATCGTGGTGTCGTCGCGGCGAGGGTGACGGCGGCGCAGCGGCGCTCAAAACGTCCCCGGATAGGCACCGCCGTCGAGCAAGATATTCTGCCCCGTCAAATATCCGGCCTGCACACTGCAGAGGAAAGCGCAGAAAGCGCCAAATTCCTCGGGTGTGCCAAAGCGCCCGGCGGGGATGACCCTGAGCTGCTGGTGCTCGATGGCCGCCAGCGGCTGGCCGGTCTTGTCGGCCATGGCCTGCAGCGTGGCGCGCAACCGGTCGGTGGCGAACTTGCCCGGCAGCAGGTTGTTGAGGGTCACGCCCCGCGCCGCCAGCGCGCTGCGCGCCAGCCCGGCGACGAAGCCGGTCAAACCGCTGCGCGCGCCGTTGCTCAGGCCCAGGATGTCGATCGGCGCCTTGACGGCGCTGGAGGTGATGTTGACGATGCGGCCGAAACCGCGCGCGGCCATGCCGTCCACCGTCGATTTGATGAGCTCGATCGGGGCGAGCATGTTGGCGTCGATGGCGCGCAGCCAGGCGTCGCGGTCCCACTGGCGAAAATCACCCGGTGGCGGCCCGCCCGCGTTGGTCACCACGATGTCCACGTCCCGCCCTGGCCCGCCCGGGGCCGACAGCAGCGCCGCGCGCCCCTCCGGGGTGGTCACGTCGGCCACGACGGCCAGCACCCGGTTGGTGGCACCCGCGGGCAGCTCGGCACGCAGCCGCGCCGCGGCCGCCTGCAATGCCTCGGCCCCGCGCGCGGCCATGATCACGTGTACCCCTTCTAGCGCCAACGCCCGCGCGCACCCCCAGCCCAGCCCCCGGCTGGCCCCACACACGATGGCCCAACGGCCTGCGATGCCCAAGTCCATGACCGACCTCCTCGTTTGCCATTTCGGGTTGGTTATGATTTCAGCGTCGCGCCATCATAAAAACCGATCGACCTCAGGGGGCAGACATGCGCGACACGCCCGTTAGCCGACCACCATGACGACGCCCACCCCCACACTACAAACCCTGCTGGTCGACCCCAATGAGGCAGCATCCCTGGTGTTGGAGAAAAAGCTCCAGCAGTTCGGCCTGGGTGTGTTGCGTGCGGCCACCATGGCGGATACCCTGTCGCTTGCACGGCGCCAGCCGTTCGACCTGGTGCTGACCGCCGGTTTGCTGGCCGATGGCGACGGCGTCACCTTGACCCGCCAGTTGCGAACGGTGGTGCGCGAGTCCACGCCCATCGTGCTCGTCAGCGCCAGTCCCTCGCCGCTGCTGCTCGACGACGCGTTTCGGGCCGGGGTGACCGACGTGTTCACCCGCGACGATCTGGAGCACCTGGACAACTTCCTGCGCTACTTCCTGTCGTCGCTGACCGACACGGTGCAGGGCGCGCGGCTGCTGTTGGTCGAGGATTCGGCCGCGCAGCAGCGGCACCTGGCTGCGATCCTGCAGCACCGCGGGTATGTGGTCGATACGGCCAGCAGCGTGGATGAGGCGCGCGAATGCATCGCCGCGCACGAATACGAGCTGTACCTGATCGATCTGGTGCTCATGGGCGCACAAAGCGGCATCGGTCTGATCCGCCAGCTGCGGCGCAAGCCGGAGGATTTCGTGCAGCACCCGATCATCGTGCTGACGGGTTACCACGACACGGCGCGCAAGAACGAGCTGTATCGACTGGGCGTCAACGATTACGTCGTCAAACCGCCGGCGGACGTCGAGCTGCTGGCGCGGGTGTACAACCTGGTCTACATGCGGCGGCTGTACCAGCAGCTGCGCGACCGCGAACGCTTGCTGCAAGCGATGGCGCTGACCGACCCGGTGACCCAGATCGCCAACCGCCACACCTACGACCAACTCGGCCCAAGGCACCTGCAGCGCGCGCGGCGGGACGGCAAACCGATAGCGCTGCTGGTGGTGGACATCGACCATTTCAAGCGTGTCAACGACCGCTTTGGCCATGCGTTCGGGGATACGGTGTTGGCTGCCGTGGCGCAGGCGCTGGCCACCGGGGTGCGGGCGCACGACCTGGTGGCTCGCTACGGTGGCGAGGAGTTCGTCATCCTGCTGGCCGACTGCCCACAGGAAGTGGCGCTGCGCAAGGCCGACGCGCTGCGCGAACGCGTGGCGCGCAGCGTGCGCACGCCCGACGGGCCGGTCACCATCAGTGTCGGGGTGGCCGTCATCCCGCCCGACAGCCAGGAAACCCTGGAACAAGCCTTCACCCGTGCCGACGCCGCCCTGTACGAGGCCAAAGCGGCTGGACGCGACACCGTCCGCCTGGCGCCTGCATCGCGCCAGCCCAGTTAGGGTTGATACGGCTGCAAGCTGCGCAACCAGTGGGGGGCGGGCAGACGCCAGCGGCTGCGGATGATCTCGGCTCGGGCCTGCAAGACTTCGCGCGCGGGGCGTTGCGGTGTGCGCTGGGCGAGCACGACGGTGTTACCCTCGCGCGTGGGCTTGAAAACCCATAGCGCTTCGGGCCCGAACGCCTGCGCAAGCGCGTCGAGAGAACGGGCCAAGCTGGCGCGCCGGCCAAACAGGTTGACCGTCAAGCACCCGTCCGGGGTGAGCAGGCCACGTGCGTCGGCGTAGAACGCCGCACTGTCCAGCACGGGCGCGCCGGCGTCGTGGTCGTACAGATCCACCGCCAGCGCATCCACCGTGCCCTGCCAGTCCGGATGGTGCACCCAGTGCGCCGCATCGCCCAGCACCACCCGCAACCCAGGGCCATCGGGCGGCAGGCGAAACCACGTCCGGCAAGCCGCCACCACTTGCGGGTTGAGCTCCACGGCCGTGGTATCCATGCCCAGGCGACGGTGGCAAAACTTGGTGAGGGCACCTGCCCCCAGCCCCAGCTGCAGCGCCCGACGCGCGGGGACGGTGTCGGACTCCACAAACAGCAGCCACGCCATCATGCGCTGCACGTACTCCAGCACCAGATCCGTCGGGCGGTCGATGCGCATGCTGCCTTGGATCCACGGTGTGCCCAGGTGCAGGTGGCGCACTCCACCTTCTTCGGACAGCGTGACCGGCGGCAAAGCAGCAGCCGGTTGGCGAGCCGGGGCAGCTCGGGGCGCCATGTCAAACTCCTTGCGAGGTTACCGCGATCCGCACCGGGACGCCATGGCGAGCCAGCACCGCGCCCCAGGCGGCGGTTTTGCGCGCCAGGCTCCAGGAGGCGTTGGCAGGGCTGGTGGAAGGCAGCCGCTCCACGGCCACCCCCAAAGCGCGGGTCAGATGGGCATGGCGCCAGCTTTCACCGCCGTTGTGGGCAATGGCGCGCAACGCCGGGCAGTGCTGGCGCAACGCCGCCAGGTCGTTGAGGCGCGGCGCGCGAATGGCGCTATCCAGGCTGCCTTCGCGCTCGCACTCGGCGTACACGTCCCACAACCCCAGGCCATGTTCCAGCAGCGCGGCCAGCCGGTCGGCATAGGGCCAATCGCGCAGCGGCAAGCCCCACAAGGCGCCCAGAATCGTCCAGAACTGGTTGTGCGGGTGGGCGTAGTACTGCTGAGCACGCAGCGACGCCGCGCCGGGGAAGCTCCCCAGCACCACCAGTCGGGTGCGGGGATCCAAGACGGGGGGCAGGCCCTGCAAACGGGTGCCGCCCGCGATCATGCCCAGCCCTCCCGCGCCAACCACGCCGCCAGGCGCGGCAGCGCCGCGCAGGCATTGGCGGTGGTGGCCTGGGCCAGCTCGCCGGACATCAGCCCGCGCAGCTGGGCCAAGACGGCGCCGATGCGCGGCAACTCGGCGGGGGTGTTGCGCCCCTGGGGCCGCCCCGCGGCCCGCTCGGCCGCCGGCACGTACAGCCACTGCGGTGGGATGTCGGGCGCGTCGGTCTCCAGCACCAGCGCATCCAGCGGCGCGGTGCTGGCCAACGCGCGCAGCCGCCGCGCGGTGTCGAACGTCACGGCCCCGCCCACCCCGATGCGCAGCCCCAGGGCCTGCATGGCCTGCGCCTGCGCCAGGCTGCCGTTGAACGCATGCGCGATGCCACCGCTCAAGCGCCGGCCCGCGCGGGCTTGCTCGCGCAGCCCGGCCAGCACGTCGTCCACCGCGCGGCGCACGTGCAGAATCACGGGCAAACCTGCCTGCTGCGCCAGCCGCAGCTGGGCGCGATAAAAATACCGCTGACGCGTCCGCATCTCGGGGGTGCACAGGGCAGGTTCGAAGTAGTCCAGTCCAATCTCGCCCACCGCCACCAGTTGCGGGTCGTCACGCCAGTCTCGCAGGGCTTGCGCGAGACGCTCCAGGTCATCGTCGCTGGCCTGCGGAACGTAAAGCGGGTGGATGCCCAGCGCATACACGTCGCCCCACGCGTGCGCCAGCGCGCGCACCGTGGCGAAATTGGCCACCTGTACCGCTGGCAGCACACAGCACGCCACGCCAGCCGCACGCGCCTGCGCCCGCACGGCCGGGGCATCCGGCCCGAACTCGGGGGCGTCTAGATGGCAGTGGGTGTCGATCCACATCGTACGCACGATTATCGACCAGCGGCGCCGCTCGGCGTTACCATCTCGGGTGTCGCTTGGAGGATCACCGATGACTGCGTCCCGATTCACACGCCGCCACCTGCTGGGCGCCGCCTTGGCCGGCGCCACCGTGGGGCTGGCAGCCCCCGCCGCGCCCGTTTGGGCCGACAGCCGCACGGTCAAACTGCTGGTGGGCTTTCCGCCCGGCGGCGGCACGGACGCCATCGCTCGCCTGCTGGCCGAGCCCCTGCGCGAGGCGCTGGGTGTGCCGGTGGTGGTGGAAAACCGCGCGGGTGCCGGCGGGCAGATCGCCGCCCAGGCCCTCAAGGCCGCGGCCCCCGATGGCAGCACGCTGTTTCTGACGCACGACCACACGATTTCCATCCTGCCGCAGGTGCTGCGCAACCCGGGGTTCGATCCGGCCAAAGATTTCGTCGCAGTGGCAGGCTTTGCCACGTTCGTCAACGCGCTGGCGGTCTCTGGCGCCACGCCCGCGCGCAGCTATCGGGACTTCATCGCCTGGGTGCGCCAGCAGGGTGGGCGCGCCAACGTGGGCATTCCGGCACCGGCGTCGGTGCCGCAGTTCCTGGTGCAGTCGCTGGCGCGGCGCGAGCAGCTCGACCTCGTGGCCGTGCCGTACCGCGGCAGCGCGCCGATGATGGCCGACATGCTGGGCAACCAGATTCCCGCAGGGGTGGGCTCGATCCCTGACTTCATCGAAAACCACAAAGCGGGCAAGCTGCATGTGGTCGCCGTGATGGGCCGCGCGCGCCAAGCGCTGTTGCCCGAGGTGCCCACGCTGGCCGAGCTGGGCATCACCGGCTTCGAGGAGGTGCCCTACTACGGCCTGTTCGCACCCGCCGGCACACCACGCGCGGCACTGGAGCCGATCAGCGCCGCCCTGGCCAAGGCGCTGGCCCAGCCCACGGTGCGCGATCGGCTGACCGCCATGGGGTTGGCGGTGGGATTCATGAGCGGCGAGCAACTCGCCCAGCGCGAGCGCGCCTACACCGAGGTATGGGCGCGCATCATTCGCGACAGCGGCTTTCAGCCCCAGTGACGGCGTACCGCCCGCGCGCTGCGCGCGTCAATCGCCCAAAAACCCACTTGCCCGGTAGGTCAACACCAGGGTATCGCGCCAGCCCACCTCGCCCTCGGTGACGGGCTGGATGGGCGTGGTCTCATGGATGACGCGCGCATCGTCGAGCAGCAGTACCGACCACGGCTCGGTGAGGGTGAAGCGCTGACCATTGGGGCCGTCGGCCTCGAAGACGCGGCTCTCGCCCCCCTTGATGCGCTCGCGCGCCACCAGAAAGACGGCCACCAGATCGACCCCATCGCGGTGCGCCCCTTCGGGCGTGGGACGACCAATGCCCCCCGTGGTGTCGATGCGAAACGGGTGCGCCTCGACGTACCAGGGCTGCGCCCCGCGCAGTCGCGAGGCGACCTCTCCCGTGCGCTGCAACAGACGCGTCCACGCGGGCTGCGCCGTCAGCACATCGGTCAGCGGCGCAAACCAGCGGTACATCCCCCCGTGCAGGGCGTTGTATTCCACAGGCTGGTAGTGCGCGCGCTCGGGCATTCGCTGTACGCGCTCGCCATCCACCACATAGCAGCCGTGCCGACGGCGCCGATAGCGCCCCCCGTCTTTCAAGTAGCGGTCGGGGGGCAAGTCGTCCCAAGCCGGCTGTAGCGCCGCCAGCGCGGCCGCCTCCAGCCCCAGCCACGCCCGCACGGCCGCCGCATCCAGCACTGCATAGCCTTGGCGGGCCAGCGTGGTATCGAGCGCATCGGCAGCAACGGCGGGGGGCGGGAATTGAACGGTCATGGTGGCGCAAGTGTAGCCGCCCACACCGCCGACATGCGGGTAAACGCTATGGACGCCGCAGCCGCGCTGGCCTATCGTTTCCGGTTGACAAAAATCAACTGTTGGTTTGCTTGGAGGGACCCGATGGCCGTCACGCACCCCGAATCTGACGCGACGCCCGAGACGTCGTCGTCGTCGACCGAGGCCACTGCCCCACGCGAGTCGGTCTTTTCGCTGCCGCTGGCGTCGCTGCGGCCCAGCGACCCGCTGCGCTGGCTGGCGCTCGGGTGGCGCGATTTTCGGCGCTGCCCGCGTATTGGACTTTTCTACGGGGCGTGTTTCGCCCTCATGGGACAGGCGCTGTGGCAGGTGTTTCAGCATGCCCCCGCTTACGTACTGGCGCTCAGCGCCGGGTTTTTGCTGCTGGGGCCGTTTCTGGCGCTGGGGCTCTATGACGCCAGCCGGGCGCTGGAGCAGGGGCGGCAACCATCGCTGCGCGCGTCCCTCTTGGCCTGGCGTCCGACGCTGTCGACCATGGCCATCTTTGCCGGTGTGCTGTTGATCCTGGAAATGCTCTGGGGCCGCGCCTCGCTGGTGGTTTTTGCGGTCACGATGAACACCATGCCCTCGAACGAAAACATGCTGGCCGCGCTGGTGAGTCTGGACAACCTGGAGTTTCTGATCACCTATGTGATCGTCGGGGCGATCTTTGCCGGTCTGATCTTCGTCAGCAGCGCGATCTCGATCCCCATGATCCTGGACCGGCAGACCGACGCCGTCTCGGCCGCCCTGATGAGCTTTCGGGCCTGCCTGCAAAACCCGGGGGTGATGCTGCTGTGGGGCGCGCTGATCACGCTGCTGTGCGCGCTGGCGATGCTGCCCGCCTTTTTGGGGCTGTTGGTGGTGGGGCCCGTGCTGGGCCACGCCACTTGGCACGCCTACCGGCACATCGTACCGCCGCCTGCCACCGTGGCCGAAGGCGCCGGACCGGCGGCGGCCTCCGTCACGCGTTGACGTCGACCCGCAGCCGCCCCCGCACCCGGCCAGCGAGCACGTCGTGCGCGGCGCCGATGGCGTCGGCGAGTCCAATGGTCTGCGTCATGCGCGCCAGCACCGCCCGATCCAACTCCGCCGCCAGCCGCGACCATGCCTCGCGGCGCCGCGCCATCGGCGCCATGACGCTGTCGATGCCGTAGAGCGTGACCCCGCGCAGAATAAAGGGCGCCACCGTCGCCGGAAAGTCCATGCCCTGCGCGAGCCCGCACGCCGCCACCGCACCCCCATAGCGCGTGCTGGCACAGGCGTTGGCCAACGTGTGGCTGCCCACCGCATCGACGACGCCGATCCAGCGCTCCTTCTGCAACGGCTTGCCCGGCGCGGAAAGCTGGGCGCGATCGATGACGTCGGCCGCGCCCAGCGCGTGCAGGTAATCCGCCTCATGGGGCCGACCGGTGGAGGCCACCACCCGGTGCCCGGCACGCGCCAGCAGCGCGATGGCCACGCTACCCACGCCACCACCGGCGCCGGTGACCAGCACGTCACCGCTGCCGGGCGTCACGCCCTGTGCCTGCCAGTGCGCCTGCAGCGCCATCACACACAGCATGGCGGTGTAGCCGGCAGTGCCGATCGCCATCGCCTCGGCCGCCGACAGTCCCGCGGGCAAGGGCTGCAACCAATCGGCCTTGACGCGCGCGCGCTGTGCCAGGCCGCCCCAGTGCACCTCGCCCACGCCCCAGCCATTGAGCAACACGGCGTCGCCGGGTGCGAAGCGCGGGTCGTCACTCGCCTCCACCGTGCCGGCCAGATCGATGCCGGGCACCATCGGAAACTGCCGCACCACTGGCGCGCGCCCCGTGATCGCCAGCGCGTCCTTGTAGTTGAGCGTCGAGTGCGACACGCGCACCGTCACATCGCCCGGCGGTAGGCGCTCCTCGGGCAACTCGGCCAGCGTACAGCCATAACCAGCGTCGGTTTTGTCGATCAGCAGGGCTTTGAACATGGCAGCAGCCACTCCATGACACGATCCTGAGGCATTGTGGCACATCGACGGTGGCGGGGCGAACGCCCCCGCGTCACCTGCGTACCACCCCAGCCTGGCAGGGGTGGCCTACCATGCGGGTAGATGAGCCGTCCCTCCTCCACCACCGCCGCTAGTACCCACGATCCGGATGATCCCCGCACGCTGCCCGGGCTGCTGTGGTGGTTTGCGGCGTGCAATTTCGTCATCGGCACGGGCGCCTTTGGCATGACGGGCTACCTGGGCCCGCGGCGCACGATCGCGCTGCTGCTGGGCATCCTGTCGCTGGTCATGGTGGCCGTGCCATGGACGGCCGGCCACCTGGCGTGGACGGCGGCCGTGTTTGCCGTGTGGACGGTGTGCGGCTTCGGGCTCATGACGCCGCAGCAATCCCGCCTGGCAGAGCTGGCCTTCACACAAGCCCCGTTGTTGCTGAGCGTGAATGCCTCCATGGTCTATATCGGCACGGCGCTGGGTTCGGCCATCGGCGGTGCCGCGCTGGCCGTCGTCGGCTTCGAACGCTTGTCCTGGCTGGGCGCACTATTCGTCGCAGCGGCGCTGGCCACGCTCGCGCTGCCGCCCGGCGGACCGCAGCGGCCGCGCCGCGCCGAATGAACTCGTCGCCCCCCGGACATCCGAAAGCCCGCTATCATCGCATTCATGCGGCGATGGATGCTTTGGTGCTTGCTGGTACTGCTGCCCTGGCGCTTGTGGGCGGCGGGCACCATGCCGCTGCAGCCGTGCGCCGCTGACGCGTCGGCCGGGTACGTCGCCGCCAGCATGGCACTGGCGCCAGCGCATGGCCCTTCTCACGCCGATCATGGATCGCTTCACGGCGCCCCTGAGGACGCCTCCGTGCAGCCATCCGCAGGCACACACGCGGGCTGTGACCCGTGGGCAGCTGCAGGCCATGCCGCGTGCGCTGTGTGTGACGTCTGTCACAACCCGCGGCTGGTCCTGTCTCACCCGGCCCGGGCGTCCGACAGCATCAAGCACCACTGGGCGCTGACCCAGGTGCCCCTGCCCCCCACCCTCCTTCCGGCACCGCCGCGCAAGCCCCCGATCGCCTGAACACCGCTGCACCGTCTCGGCCGCCTACGGGCTGCCGTGCGTTCTGAGGTTTTTTCAGGAGATCGACCATCATGCCGTACCCCCCGATGGGCTGGCGCCTGCTGGGCCTGTTGGCCCTGGCTTGGCTGCCGACCGCCCATGCCCAAGTCCACAGCCACCCGGCCCCCAAATCAGACCGGGTACCCGACACCCCACACACAGCGGCTGCGGCCCCTTTGCCCACTGCTGATCCGGCCGCCGCCTGGCGTGCCGCCAACGACACGGTGGGCGCGTTCCCGCGCGGGCATGCAGACCTGCTGCGCTGGGAACAGGCCCAGGGCTGGACCGGTGCGCCGGCCGACGACGAACCGCCGCGGGATCCGCTGACCCTGGACGCCGCCGTCCAGCATGCCCTGCGCGCCGATGCCGCCTGGCTGCTCATGCCCACCTTCAGCGAGCGCGAGCGGCGCCAGCGCGCCCAAGCCGCCACCCGCGTGGCGCTGGCGGCGCAAACGGCCTGGATCGACGCCGTGGCGGCGCGTGAGCAAAGCCGCCTGGCCGAACGGATGGCCGAGGCGGCCGACATCGGCCACGAGCTGGCTCGGCGCATGCACCAGGTGGGCCACTTCAGCGCCGAGCGCCTGCAGCGCGAGGCGCTGGTGCTAGAGAACGTGCAGGCACGTCTGCAGCAGGCACGCTGGCGCGAGCAACAGGCACTGCTTCGGCTGCGCCAGCGGCTGGGGTTGGCCGACCCACCCACGGCGCTGGCGCAACGCTTGCCCCTGACCTTGCCCGCCCCCCCTGCGCCCCCCGACGAGGGGCAGCGCCCCCAGTTGGCCACCCAACAGCGCGACCACGACCCGGCATGGGAGCAGGTGCGACAAGACGCCGAGCGGACGCGGGCCGCGCTGGCGCCGGCCACCTGGGCGCTCATCGAGCGCGCGCTGGCCGATGCGACCCGCGCTAACCTCGACGCCGCGCTGGCCGACCGCGATCCGCCCACGCGCCGCTGGCCCCACGCGTGGGGAGAAGCACTGCTCGCCCAGCAAGCGCAAGCGCAGCGGGCGCAACAGCTCGACACCGATCTCGAGCTGGCGCTCGCTGCAGCGCACCACCAGACGCAGCGCTGGCAGCAGACCCAGCAGCGCCTGCTCCCGCTGGCCCAAGCGCTCGAAGACGAAACCCTGCTGCGCGTCAACGGAATGCTGGCCAGCACCTGGGATTTGCTGGCGGCCACGCGCGAGCGCTTGGCCACCCAACAAGCCAGCGTGGCCGCCGCACGCGATGCCTGGCTGGCCTGGTTGGACTTGCAAGCGGTGCTGGCCGCACTGCCCTACACACCGCGCGCCGACGGCCCCGTCGGTGACGCCGCCACCCCCGCCGCGAAAGGACACTGATCATGCAACGACGTCGTTTTTTCACTCAAGCGCTGGTGGGCACCGCCGCGGTGGCCAGCGCCGCGGTGGGCCGCCACGCGCTGGCGGGTCTGCCCGAGCCCGTCATCCGCACGAGCACGGACACCGCCGCGCCATGGACGCCGCCGGGCGTGACTGGCGCCGGTCGACCCTACCGGCCCGTCGTCACCCTCAACGGCTGGACGCTGCCGTTTCGCATGAAGGACGGGGTCAAGGAGTTCCACCTGGTGGCCGAGCCCGTGGTGCGCGAATTCGCCCCCGGCTTTTCGGTCAACCTGTGGGGCTACAACGGCAGCAGCCCCGGCCCCACCATCGAGGTGGTCGAGGGTGACCGGGTGCGCATCTACGTCACCAACCGACTGCCCGAGCACACCACCATTCACTGGCACGGACAGCGCCTGCCCAACGGTATGGACGGGGTGGGCGGCCTCAACCAGCCACAAATCCCGCCGGGCCAGACGTTCGTCTACGAATTCGTCGCCCGCCGCCCCGGTACGTTCATGTACCACCCCCACGCCGACGAGATGGTGCAGATGGCCATGGGCATGATGGGCTTTTGGGTCACCCACCCCAAGGGCCGACACCCCTGGATCGCCGACGTCGATCGCGACTACTGCTTCTTGCTCAACGCCTTCGACGTCACGCCCGGAGCGCGCACGCCCAACGTCAACACCATGCTCGACTTCAACATTTGGGCCTGGAACAGCCGCGTCTTTCCCGGCATCGACCCGCTGGTGGCGCGCCTGGGCGAGCGGGTGCGGGTACGCGTCGGCAACCTCACCATGACCAACCACCCCATCCACATCCACGGCATCGAGTTCGAGGTCACCGGCACGGACGGCGGCCCCACGCGGCCCGAATCGCGCTGGCCCGAGGTCACGGTGGACATCGCGGTGGGCCAGATGCGGCAGATCGAATTCATCGCCGACGAGGAAGGCGACTGGGCCATGCATTGCCACAAGAGCCACCATACCATGGGTCCGATGGGGCATGGCGTGCCCACCATGATCGGTGTCGACCACCGCGGGCTGGTGCACCGCCTGCAGCGGCTGGTGCCCGACTACATGGTCATGGGCGAGCGCGGCATGGCCGACATGGGCGAGATGGAAATGCCGCTGCCCGACAACACCGCCCCCATGATGACGGGCCGCGGCCCCTATGGCCCGATCGAGATGGGCGGCATGTTCACCACCCTGAAGGTGCGGCGCGACCTGGCACCCGGCGACTACCGGGACCCGGGCTGGTACCGACAGCCGCCCGGCACCCAAGCCCGGCCCGCTGCCAACGTGGCTGCCCCGGCCGACGCGCGGTCGCCGCAGCCCGCGCCCGCCGCTGCCCCCTACGACGCCCGCAAACCCCAAGGAGCTCACCATGGTCATCACCATTGAACGTCTGGCGGCACTGGCGCTGGCCGCTTGGCTGCCCTTGAACGCCGCCGCCCACGGCCCCCAGGGCCACCACGGCAGCCATGGTGCCCCCGCGCGCGCCGCCATGCTAGCCGAGCAAAAGCCCTGGGGTATCGCTGGCGATCCGGCCCGCGTCAGCCGCACCATCGAGATCCGCATGAGCGACGACATGCGCTTCACCCCCGACCGGCTGACCGTGCGCGAGGGCGAGACGGTGCGGCTGCGCGCGGTCAACCGTGGCCGCGTCCTGCACGAAATCGTCATCGGCACGCCCGAGGAACTCGCCGCCCACGCCGAACTCATGAAAAAACACCCGGGCATGGAACACGACGAACCGTACATGGCACACGTGGCCCCGGGCCAGACGGGCGAGATCGTGTGGCATTTCAACCGCCCCGGTGACTTCGAGTTCGCCTGCCTGATACCGGGCCATTTCGAGGCCGGCATGGTCGGACGTATCCGGGTCGAACCCGCGCAGAAGGGGAACACGCGATGAGACGACGCGACTGTCTCAGACTGAGTGCTGGCTGGATCGCCGCCAGCGCCGCGGGGTTGGCGCTCGCACAAGCGCCCGAAGCCCCGCAGGTGGAGGTGTGGAAAGACCCCAACTGCGGCTGCTGCAACGACTGGATTCGCCACCTGCAAGCGCACGGGTTTCGGGTACGGGCGCACGACGTGGGCAACACCGCCGCACGCCAGCGGCTCGGCATGCCCCAGGCGCTGGGTTCGTGCCACACCGCGCGCGTGGGGGGCTATGTGATCGAGGGCCACGTGCCCGCCAGTGACATCCAACGGCTGTTGCGCGAGCGTCCGGCGGCGCTGGGACTGGCCGTGCCGCGCATGCCGGTCGGCAGCCCCGGCATGGACGGCCCCGAGTACGGTGGCCGCCGCGACCCGTACGATGTATTGCTGGTGCAGCGCGACGGCACTACCCGGGTCTATGCCAGCTACCACCAGACACAGGCACCGACCGCTGCCACACCGGGGGTGGAGCCCGGTTGGGCCGACGGCGAGGTGCGTCGCCTCGACCCGAGCGCGGGCAAGATCACGCTGCGCCATGGCGAGATCGCCGAGTTGGATATGCCGCCCATGACCATGGCCTTTCAGGTGCGTGACCCGAGTATGCTGCAAGGCCTGCAAGTGGGAATGAAAGTGCGCTTTCGCGCCCAGAAACACCAGGGCGCGTATGTCGTGACCGAGATCAAACCCGCGCCATGACGGTTTGGGCTAGCATGCTTGCCATGACGACCGTGACCGACGCCTTGCTCATCACCGCGGACAACGCGCTGCGTACGCTGCTGGCCCCGCACCACGCGGCACGCCCCACACCGGGTGCCGCGTCGGGGCAACGTAGCGAGGCGGCGCCACTGTCGCCCGAGGAGCGGCGCTTGTCGGGGGCGCTCATGCGCGTCAACCACGTCGGCGAGATCTGCGCCCAGGCACTCTACACCGGCCAGGCGCTGGCCGCGCGCTTGGGACCGGGCGACGCCCGCACGCGCGAGCGCACGGCCCGCCATCTGGAGGCTGCCGCGCAGGACGAAACCGACCACCTGGCGTGGTGTCAGCAGCGGCTGGACGAACTGGGCGACCGCCGCTCGCTGCTGTGCCCGCTGTGGTATGCCGGGGCGCTCGCCATCGGCCTGGGTGCCGGGCTGGCTGGGCGCGGCATCAGCCTGGGCTTCGTGGTGGAGACCGAGCGCCAGGTCGAGGCTCACTTGGACGGCCACCTGGAGCGCCTGCCCGTGCCCGACCAGGCCTCACGCGCCATCGTGGCGCAGATGAAAGCGGACGAAGTCCGCCACGCACGCGAGGCGCAGCAGGCCGGCGGGGTCGAGTTGCCGGCCCCCGTCAAATGGGTCATGCGCGCCGCCGCCAAAGTCATGACCACGGTCGCGCACCGGATCTGACGCCGGCGCTCTGGCACCGCTGCCCGTCAAGCGACGTCGACCACCTCGTAGCTGGTGGTGATGGCGGCCGTTTTGCCCAGCATGATGCTGGCCGAGCAGTATTTTTCGTGACTCAGCGCGATGGCGCGCTCCACCGCAGTGGCCGGCACGCCCTTGCCGTGCACCACGAAGTGCATGTGGATGGCGGTGAACACTTTGGGGTCGGTCTCGGCGCGTTCGGCCTTGAGCTGCACCTGGCAGCCGCGCACGTCGTGGCGGCCCCGGCGCAGGATCAGCACCACGTCATAGGCGGTGCAGCCACCCGTGCCTGCCAGCACCAGCTCCATCGGGCGTGGGGCCAGATTGGCGCCACTGGTCTGCGGCTGGGCGGGGTCGACCGCGCCGTCCATCGCCACCACGTGCCCGCTGCCCGTCGCGGCCACGAAACCCATGTTCGAGCCGGCACCCAGGGCGCCGGTCCAGGTCACCGAGCATTCCATACGACTGTCTCCAGAACGACACGAGCACCGCCTCGTGACGCCAAAAATGTTGCACCGCAATATCAGCCAGCTATAATAGAGGGCGTGGGCGACGCGAAAAGCGCTCAGCCTCCAACGGTTGTCTCCTCTGCCCTCTATGGGTGGTTCCAAGCCCAGGCATCGCGCCTGGGCTTTTTTTTGAACACCGGCGGCGGGCCGCAGCGCCGACGGCACCTTATGATAGACGCAACGCTCACGTCATCGTCATGCCCGCCAAAGCCCCTCCATCTCACCCTGCTCTAGGCTCGGCCACCGAATTGACCCCGGCCGACTATCTGAAAAAGATCGTCACCGCGCGCGTATACGACGTGGCGCGCGAGACACCGCTGGAGCCCGCGCGCCATCTCAGCCGCCGCCTGCACAACAAGGTGCTGCTCAAGCGCGAGGACCAGCAGCCGGTCTTTAGCTTCAAGTTGCGCGGCGCCTACAACAAGCTGGCGCACCTGTCGCCCGAGGAGTTGCAGCGCGGCGTCATCTGCGCCTCGGCTGGCAACCATGCGCAAGGGGTGGCGCTGGGCGCGCACAAGCTGGGCGCGCGCGCAGTCATCGTCATGCCCACCACCACGCCACAGGTCAAGATCGACGCCGTGCGCGCGCTCGGTGGCGATGTGGTGCTGCACGGCGACAGTTACTCCGACGCGGCCCAGCACGCCACCGCGCTGGCCCAAGCGCAGGGGCTGACCTTCGTGCACCCCTTCGACGACCCGGACGTCATCGCTGGCCAGGGCACCATCGCCATGGAAATGCTGCGCCAACTGCAGGGCCTGGGGTCGAACCGGCTCGATGCCGTGTTCGTCGCCATCGGCGGCGGCGGCCTGATCGCGGGCGTGGTCAACTTCTTCAAGGCGGTGCGACCCGACATCCGCGTCATCGGCGTGCAAATGAGCGACTCCGACGCCATGCTGCGCTCGGTGCGCGCGGGCCAACGGGTGCAGCTGGATGAAGTCGGGCTGTTTTCCGACGGCACCGCGGTCAAGCTCGTGGGTGAGGAGACCTTTCGCATCGCACGGGAACTGGTCGATGACTATGTCACCGTCGACACCGACGAAGTGTGCGCCGCCATCAAGGACGTGTTCGTCGACACGCGCAGCATCGTCGAGCCTGCGGGCGCGATGGCGGTGGCAGCGATCAAAAAATACGTCGCCCAGCACAAGACGCGGGGTGAGACGTACGCCGCCATCCTGTGCGGCGCCAACATGAATTTCGACCGCCTGCGCTTCGTGGCCGAACGCGCTGAGGTCGGCGAAGAGCGCGAGGCGCTGTTTGCCGTCACCATTCCCGAAGAGCGCGGCAGCTTTTTGCGCTTTTTGCAGGCCATCGGCAGCCTGCCCGGCGGGCCGCGTAACGTCACCGAGTTCAACTACCGCATCCATGACGCGCAGCAGGCCCACGTCTTCGTGGGCCTGACCACGCACGGCCGGGGCGAGAGCGCCAAGATCGCGGCGGCCTTCGAAAAGCACGGCTTTGCGACGCTGGACCTCACCCACGACGACCTGGCGCAAGAGCACATCCGGCACATGGTCGGCGGTCACTCGCCGCTGGCGCAGGACGAGCGGCTGCTGCGCTTCGTCTTTCCCGAACGGCCCGGCGCGTTGCTGAAGTTTCTCACCCTCATGCGCCCGAGCTGGAACATCAGCCTGTTCCACTACCGCAACCAGGGCGCCGACTACGGCCGCATCCTGGTCGGCCTGCAGGTGCCCCCAAAGGACGACAAGGCATTCCAGCGCTTCCTGCGCGAACTGGGCTACCCCTACGTCGAAGAAACCGACAATCCCGTGTACCGGTTGTTTTTGCGCGGGTGATTCCACTCCCAACTCGTTCCAGCTCAACCAACTGGTGCGCTGATCCGCCCCGAGGAGTGCATGATCCCTCTCGCACCCCCCGACCACCCCGCCCCCACCGAGGGCACGTGGCTGGCCCAGGCACGCTGGGTGCCGTCGCCGCACCACGGCCCGCGCCCGCCCGGCGCGTCGCTCGATTTGATCGTCGTGCACTCGATCAGCCTGCCGCCCGGCGAATACGGCGGCGCCGCGATCGAGCAGCTCTTCACCGGCACGCTTGACTGGGAGGCGCACCCCTACTTTCAGCGCATCCGCGGGCTGGAGGTGTCCAGCCACTTCCTGATCCGGCGCGACGGCGAGCTCGTGCAATTCGTCGCCTGCGAGCGCCGCGCCTGGCACGCCGGCGTGTCGCAGTGGCAGGGGCGGGCCAACTGCAACGATTTTTCCATTGGTGTGGAGCTGGAGGGGTTGGAAGGCGACACCTTCGAACCCGCACAGTACGACGCACTGGCCGAGCTGTGCCATACCTTGCGCGCGCGCTGGCCCACCTTGTGCGCGGTGGCGGGCCACGAACACATCGCCCCGGGCCGCAAGCGTGACCCGGGCCCCGGCTTCGACTGGGCACGCCTGATCGCGCTGACCGGCTGGCCCGCGCACGCCTTTGCCAGCACCGCAGGCGCGGCCCCCATGCCGCGCTAGTCGTCCCCTCCGGGGCAACCCGAGGATATCGGCGGGGCGTCGAGATTGAAAAATTTTCGCGCCTGGCCTCTTGTCCCGCCCGCCATGCCCGCTACACTAGCGGTAGTGTTTTTTCTCAACGACGGACACTAGATCTAGTGTTTCGCCGTCGTCCCTGTGGACATCACCCTCAGCGAGGCTCCATGCAGACCACCCTCTCCACCCCCCCGTCCGGCGCCAGCGTCGCGGCCGTGCCCGAGGCCGCCCGCCCCCTCCCCGCCGGCACGTTGCCGCACTACCAGATCATTCGGCGCAACGGCGCCGTGGTGCCATTCGAGCCCAGCAAAATCGCCGTCGCGATGATGAAGGCCTTCTTGGCCGTGCACGGCCCGCAGGGCGCCGCGTCGGCCAGCGTGCGTGAGACGGTCGATCAACTCACGCAGGCGGTCGTGCGCGCGCTCATGCGCTCGCGCCCTGGCGGTGGCACGTTCCATATCGAAGACGTGCAAGACCAGGTCGAGCTGGGCTTGATGCGCGGCGGCCACCACGAGGTCGCGCGCGCCTACGTGCTGTACCGCGAGCGCCGGGCGCAAGAGCGCGCCGCCAAAGCCGCACAGGCGCAGCCGGTGCAGCCCGTGCTGCATGTACTCGACCGCGGTGAGCGCCGCCCGCTCGACCTGGCGCAACTCAAGGCCTTGATCCACTCCGCCGTCGAAGGGCTGGGCCCGGACGTGCAGGCCGAACCCATCGTCGCCGAGACGCTGCGCAACCTCTACGACGGCGTGCCGCTGGAAGAGGTGCACAAGGCCGCCATTCTGGCCGCGCGCACGAAGATCGAAACCGACCCCGACTACACCTACGCCACGGCGCGCCTGCTGCTGCACACCATCTACAAAGAGGTGCTGGGCGAGGAGGTCACGCATGCGCAAATGCACACGCGTTACGCGGAGTATTTCCCCGCCTTCATCAAAAAAGGCGTGGAGGCGGAGCTGCTCAACCCCGAGCTGCTCACGTTCGACCTACAGCGGCTGGGCGCGGCGCTCAAGGCCGAGCGCGATCTGAAATTCGACTACCTCGGTCTGCAAACGCTGTACGACCGCTACTTTCTGCACGTACGCAAGCAACGCATCGAGCTGCCGCAAGCGTTCTTCATGCGCGTGGCCATGGGCCTGGCGCTCAACGAAATCGACCGCGAAGCGCGTGCCATCGAGTTCTACGAAGTGCTGTCGTCGTTCGACTTCATGAGCAGCACGCCCACGCTGTTCAACAGCGGCACGCTGCGTTCGCAATTGTCGAGCTGCTACCTCACCACCGTCCCGGACGATCTGGAAGGCATTTACGACGCCATCAAGGAAAACGCGCTGCTGTCCAAATTTGCCGGCGGCCTGGGCAACGACTGGACGCGCGTGCGCGCGCTGGGCAGCCACATCAAGGGCACCAATGGCGAGTCGCAGGGCGTGGTGCCGTTCCTGAAAGTGGTCAACGACACCGCCGTCGCTGTCAACCAGGGCGGCAAGCGCAAGGGCGCGGTGTGCTGCTATTTGGAGACCTGGCACCTCGATATCGAAGAATTTCTGGAGCTGCGCAAAAATACCGGCGACGACCGGCGCCGCACACACGACATGAACACGGCGAACTGGATTCCAGACCTGTTCATGAAGCGCGTGATGGAAAACGGCATGTGGACGCTGTTTTCGCCTTCCAGCGTGCCCGATCTGCACGACAAGGTCGGGCGCGCGTTCGAAGAAGCCTATCTCGCCTACGAAGAAAAAGCCGCGCGTGGCGAAATCCAACCCAGCAAGCAGGTGCGCGCCGTCGACCTGTGGCGCAAGATGCTGACCATGTTGTTCGAGACCGGGCACCCCTGGATCACGTTCAAGGACCCCTGCAACATCCGCAGCCCACAACAGCACGTCGGCGTGGTGCATTCGTCCAACCTGTGCACCGAAATCACCCTCAACACCAGCGACACCGAAACCGCGGTGTGCAACCTGGGCTCGATCAACCTGGCTCAGCACCTCAAAGACGGCCCCGCGGGCAAAGAACTCGACCACGACAAGCTGCAGCGCACCATCACGGTGGCCATGCGCATGCTCGACAACGTGATCGACATCAACTACTACGCCGTCAAGAAAGCGCGCGACTCCAACCTGCGCCATCGACCGGTGGGCCTGGGTATCATGGGCTTTCAAGACGCGCTCTACGAGCTGCGCATCCCCTATGCGTCACCGCAGGCGATCGAATTCGCCGACCGGTCGATGGAGGCGGTGTGCTACTACGCCTATTGGGCCAGCAGCGACTTGGCGGTGGAGCGCGGTCGGTACTCGACCTACAAAGGCTCGCTGTGGGAGCGCGGCATCCTGCCGCCCGACAGCTTGGACCTGCTGGCGCAAGAGCGCGGCGGCTATTTGGAGGTGGACCGCTCGCGCACGCTGGACTGGGACGCGCTGCGTGCCAAGATCGCGCGCGACGGCATGCGCAACTCCAACTGCATCGCCATCGCCCCCACGGCCACGATTTCCAACATCGTTGGCGTCGACGCCTCGATCGAACCGTGCTTTGGCAACCTGTCGGTCAAGTCCAACCTGTCAGGTGAATTCACGGTCATCAACCACTACCTGGTCAAGGACCTCAAACGCCTGGGCCTGTGGGACGAAGTGATGATCATGGACCTGAAGCATTTCGACGGGTCGCTCTGGCCCATCGATCGCGTGCCACAGGAGCTCAAAGAGCTGTACCGCACGGCGTTCGAAATCGAGCCGGTGTGGCTGGTGGAGGCAGCGGCACGGCGCCAGAAATGGATCGACCAGGCCCAATCGCTCAACATTTACATGGCGGGCGCTTCGGGCAAAAAACTGGACGAAACCTACAAACTCGCGTGGATCCGCGGCCTCAAGACCACCTACTACCTGCGCACCACCAGCGCCACGCACGCTGAAAAAGCCACCGTGCGCAGCGGCGCGCTCAACGCGGTGCCGACGGCGGGTGGCACGTCGGCGCTCGCCGCGGCCACCGTGCCGCCTGCCATGACGCCCAGGGTGACAGAGCCCGCGACCGACATCAAATTCTGCGCCATCGACGACCCGGGCTGCGAAGCCTGCCAATGACGAGAGCCAGCGCCCACGACACCCGTGCGGATGACCCGATTGATGCCCCGGCGCCACAGTCCGGGGCATCAAGCCCCCGCAAAAGTCGCAACGCCCCGTCAAACCCTTGTCATTTCGACGAGATTTTTCAATAATTCACCGAATCGGACACCACCATGTTGACTTGGGAAGACCACACCCCCACCGCTGCCCCCCAACCGGCACGTCCAGCGCCCGATGCCGCTCCAACGCACCGGCCGTCGGTGGCGGCCCAGCCCGTGTTTGGTGCACGCCCTGCGCAGACCGTCGCGGGTTTCGACTATGTGTCGCCGGTCAGCGCCACGATCGGCGCGCATCCTCCTGCCGCGGCCACTGCCGTTTCGCCAGCGTCGGCGCAGCCGGGCACCCAATACCGCCGCGTCAACGTGGCCGACAAGCGCATCATCAACGGCCAGACCGACGTCAACCAGCTCGTGCCGTTCAAATACAAATGGGCGTGGGAGAAATACCTCGCCACCTGCGCCAACCACTGGATGCCGCAGGAAATCAACATGTCACGCGACATCGCGCTGTGGAAAGACCCCAACGGCCTGACCGAGGACGAACGCCGCATCGTCAAGCGCAACCTGGGCTTTTTCGTCACGGCCGATTCGCTCGCAGCCAACAACATCGTGCTGGGCACGTATCGCCACATCACCGCACCCGAATGCCGGCAGTTTTTGCTGCGGCAGGCCTTCGAAGAGGCGATCCACACCCACGCCTACCAGTACATCGTCGAGTCGCTGGGGCTGGACGAGGGCGAAATCTTCAACGCCTACCACGAAATCCCGTCGATTCGGGACAAGGATGAGTTTTTGATCCCGTTCATCGACGCGATCATGGACCCCAACTTCCGCACCGGCACGCCCGAAAACGACCAGAAACTGCTCAAGAGCCTGATCGTCTTCGCCTGCCTGATGGAGGGGCTGTTCTTCTACGTCGGCTTCACCCAAATCCTGGCACTGGGCCGGCAAAACAAAATGACCGGCGCGGCCGAGCAGTACCAGTACATCCTGCGCGACGAGTCGATGCACTGTAACTTTGGCATCGACATGATCAACCAGCTCAAGCTCGAAAATCCCCACCTGTGGACGCCCGAGTTCAAGCAGGAGATCAAGGAGCTGTTTCTGACCGCAGTGGACCTGGAATACCGCTACGCCGAGGATACGATGCCGCGCGGCGTGCTCGGGCTCAACGCCAGCATGTTCAAGGGCTATCTGCGCTACATCGCCAACCGGCGCGCCACCCAGATCGGCCTGGAGCCGCTCTTCCCCAACGAGGAAAACCCCTTCCCCTGGATGAGCGAGATGATCGACCTGAAGAAGGAGCGCAATTTCTTCGAGACGCGCGTGATCGAGTACCAGTCCGGCGGCGCCCTGTCCTGGGACTGATCCCCCGCCAACGCCTGGGTCGCGCGGCCGTCACCGTTTTCCCCACCCGCCAACCTCAAGCAGGAGACCCCCCATGGCAACCGCGAAGAAGGCCGCCGCCGCGGCCACCGAGTCCGCGAAGAAAAAGACGGCCGCCGCTGCGCCGACAACCCAGAAGGTGACGGCCAAGAAAGCGCCCGCCACGGCTGCGGCGGGCGCCGAACCCGCGCCCTCCAAAGCGGCCACCAAGGCGTCATCCAAAGCCACACCCAAGGCGACGAGCAAGACCGCAGCCCCCACGGCAGCCAGCGCTTCCGCGCCGGCCAAGAAAGCCGCGCCCAAGAAAAAGGCCGCCGCGGTGACCGCCGAACCCGCGGCGACCGCCCAGAAGCCCACGACCAAGAAACCTGCGGCTAAAACGAGCGCAGCCGCCAGCGCGAGCGGCAAGACGACCGCAGCGAAGTCGACGTCCACCGCGGCCAGCGCCCCGGCGAAAAAGGCGGCCGAAAAAACGACCGAAAAGACGGCGGTGAAAGCACCGGCAAAAAAGACATCGAGCGCGAAGACGGCCACCCCGAGCGCCACACCGGCCGTCAAGGCCGAGAAAGTGGTCAAAGCCTCGAAGGCGACGGCCTCGAAGGACGAGGCGCCGAAGGCGAAAAAAACCGCCAAGGCAGGCAAAACGGACAAAGCCGCCAAAGGCGAATCCGCTGGCGACAAGGCTCCTACCCAAGCGTCTGGCGCCAAGGCCAAGTCCAAAGGCAAGGCCGAGGCCGCTGCCGCGCCCAGCGCCCAAACCAAGCTCAACCCCAAGGCGGCGTGGCCGTTCCCGACCGGTCCACGGCCCTGAGTGCGGGTGCCTTGCGCTTCCCTGCCGCGTGGCGGGGTGGCTTTGGCCCATCGGGCTCAAAGGCTGAAACGGTAGTTCTGCCCGCCTTGGGTGGCGATCTTGGCCGCGCCCATGCGGTTGCCCAGTCGCGCGGCCTGCTCGACACCCCAGCCGTGCGCCAGCCCGTACAGCAGGGCGGCCCGGAAGGCATCGCCGCAGCCGGTCGGATCGACGATGGCGCTGGCGCGCTCGCCGGCCACGCGCGTGCACTGGCCATCTTGCCAGACGTCGCAGCCGTGCTCCCCGAGCGTCACCACCAGCGCCCGCAACCGCTGTGACAGGGCAGCCAGCGACAGGCCCGTGCGATCGCACAGCAGTCGGGCCTCGTAGTCATTGAGCGCGGCCCAATCGGCCCACTCGACCAACTGTCGCAGTTCGGCGCCGTCGAACATCGGCAACCCCTGCCCGGGATCGAAGACGAACGGCACGCCCGCCGCGTGCAGCTGCTCGGCGTGCGTCCAGGTGGCCTGCTTGCCGTCGGGCGACAGGATGGCGATCGACACGCCGGCCGTCTCTGCGATCGGGTTGTGGTGCGCCAGCGCCATCGCTCCGGGATGAAACGCCGTGATCTGGTTGTTGTCCCGATCCGTCATGATCATCGCCTGGGCGGTGAAATGCTCGGGCGTGACCCGCAGCGCCGACACGTCCACCCCCATGGCCTGCAGGCGTGCCAGATAGGGCTGGCCGTCGGCACCCAGCGTGGCCACGGGCCGCACCGCCGCCCCCAGCTGCCGCAAGCCGTAAGCGATGTTGCCCGCGCAGCCGCCGTACTCGCGCCGCAACGCCGGCACCAAAAACGACACGTTCAGGATGTGCAGCTGGTCCGGCAGGATGTGGTCGGCAAAACGGCCTTCGAAGTCCATGATGGTGTCGAAGGCCAGGGAACCGCAAACGAGGATGGTCATGAAAAAGACTCGCGAGGAGACCCGAACGGGTCAGGGATAGAACAAGACTGCCCGGTAGCCCGCCATGCGGGCCGCCTTCGGGTGATCGAACGCCAACTCGAACTGCAGCGGCCACTCCTGCCCCGGTGCCAGCGTGGCCCGCGGCTGCGGCCATTCGGCCGGCAGCCACACCCGGCGCACCAAGACCCGATCCTGGGCATCGGTCAACGTCAGCTCCAGCGCCGGCGCGGCGATCTCGATGTCGGCATGGTTGCGCACCACCAGATGGAAGCTGTAGCGGTCGGGCGCGCGGCGCAGCAGCACCGACCCTTCGATGACCACGTCCTGTGGCCGCCGGGGCGGCGCGATCGTGCATCCGAGCACTTCGCAAAACACCTGCAGCCCGGGCCGCGATTCGGGGTAACGCGCCGCCAGCGTGTCCCGCCAGTGCCATACCGCTTGGCCCAAAAGCGATGCCGTCAACCCCAGCGCTGCAAGTATCAGCGTCGCCCGCACCCACGGCCGGCGCCAGAACGCCCGACGGCGCGCCTGCCGCACGAACGACCAGTCCGGCAACGACCCGTCTGACAAGGGCACGCTCGGCGGCGCGGCCTCGGGCAGGGATCCCGGTGGCGACTCGTCAGGGGGCTGCGACGGGCAATCTTCGGTCGGGGGGCGCGCCGTGTCGTGAGCGTCGGCGACATCGGGGGCCGCCACCTCGGGGGACGAGGAAGGCGGGGGGGGTGGGGGATCTGGCGTCGCCGGGCGCGGCGCCTCGGTCGGCAGCGGCACGGAGGCCGGCTCCAGATCCAGCGTGGCATCGAATACGTGCTGGCACCGCCCGCAGCGCACCCAGCCATCGGCGATTTTGAGCTGATCCGCCACGACCTTGAAGGCCGTTCCACACGAGGGGCAGCGGGTAATGAAGCTCATGCCCCGGATTATGGCGGCGTTGCCCCCGGACGCTGTGCCGTCATCAGGATCCAACCCTCGTCCGCCTCCTGCACCTGCAACGCCAGCCACGGCGCGTAGGCCGCGCGCAGCTCCTCGGCCTGGCGCTCCAGGATGCCGGCCAACACCAGGTGCCCGCCCGGTGCGACGTGCGCACACAGCAGCGGCGCGAGCACCTTCAACGGCGTGGCAAGGATGTTGGCCAGCACCACGTCGTAGGTGCCTTGCGCCCGCTCGGGCAACCCGGCCGACAGCCGCACCCCATTGGCGGCAGCGTTGCGCTGGGTGGCTTCCACGGCCGCGGGGTCGATGTCGACCGCATCCACCGCCTGCGCACCAAACCGCGCCGCCGCCATCGCCAGGATGCCCGAGCCGCAGCCATAGTCCAGCACGCGCCGTCCGCGCGGCGGGTGGGCGGCAATCCAGCGCAGGCACATGCGCGTGGTGGGGTGGGTGCCGGTGCCGAACGCCAGGCCCGGGTCCAGCCGCAGCACGGTGCGCGCTGCCGCTGGCGGCTCGTGCCAAGTGGGGACGATCCAGAAGTCGGGCGTGATGGCCACCGGCTCGAACTGCGACTGGGTCAGACACACCCAGTCGGTATCGGCCACCGGGCGCACGCCGACCACGGCCGCGTCGGCCATGAAGTCCTGCACCGCCAACAGCCCGGCCGCCTCGCGCGCCTGGGCTTCGGTGTCGAACAGCGCCACCACCTGCGAGCGCTGCCAACCCGCCGCCGGTGGCGGCAGACCCGGCTCGCCAAACAGCGCCCGCTCGGCGGGGGTGTGGGCGTCGGCATCTTCCACCGCCACGCTCAGCGCGTCGAGCGCCTCCAGCGCGTCGCAGACGGCTTCTACCTGGGCTTCGGGCACCTGCAGCACCAGCTCGTGCCAGCGCGCGGCGGGGGCGGGGGCGGCGTCAGCTGCGCTCACGTTGGGCCAACCAGCTTTCCAAGTAATGGATGTTGGTGCCGCCGGCCTCGAAGTTGGCGTCCACCATCAGCTCGCGGTGCAACGGCACATTGGTCTTGATGCCCTCGATGACCACCTCGGCCAGCGCCCCGCGCATGCGCGCCAGCGCCTGCTCGCGCGTGTCGCCGTGCACGATGATCTTGCCCACCATCGAGTCGTAGTGGGGCGGCACGGTGTAGCCGGTGTAGATGTGCGAATCGACCCGCACCCCCGGACCGCCCGGTGCGTGCCAGGCCGTGATGCGCCCGGGCGACGGGGTGAATTTGTACGGATCCTCGGCGTTGATGCGGCACTCAATGGCGTGGCCGCGCAGCTGGATCTGGCGCTGCGTGAACGGGAGCTTTTCCCCCGCGGCAATGAGGATTTGCTGGCGCACGATGTCGATGCCGGTGACCATTTCGGTCACCGGGTGCTCCACCTGCACGCGCGTGTTCATCTCGATGAAGTAGAACTCGCCGTTCTCGTACAGGAACTCGAACGTGCCCGCGCCGCGGTAGCCCATCTTCTTGCAGGCGGCCGCGCAGCGCTCGCCGATGCGCTCGACCAGGCGGCGCGGGATGCCGGGCGCCGGCGCTTCCTCGATCACCTTTTGGTGGCGGCGCTGCATCGAGCAGTCGCGCTCGAACAGGTACACCGCGTTGCGGTACTGGTCGGCCAGCACCTGGATTTCGATGTGCCGGGGGTTCTGGAGAAATTTCTCCATGTACACCTCCGGGTTGTTGAATGCGGCGCCCGCTTCGCTCTTGGTGGTCTGCACCGCGTGCAGCAGCGCGGCCTCGGTGTGCACCACCCGCATGCCGCGCCCCCCGCCGCCGCCCGCGGCCTTGATGATGACGGGGTAGCCGATGCTGCGCGCGATGCGCTTGATCTCGGCGGGGTCGTCGGGCAAGGCGCCGTCCGAGCCCGGCACGGTGGGCACGCCCGCCGCTTTCATCGCCTGCTTGGCCGAGACCTTGTCGCCCATGAGGCGGATCGACTCGGGCGTGGGGCCGATGAAAACGAAGCCGCTCTTTTCGACGCGCTCGGCAAAGTCGGCATTCTCGGACAGGAAACCGTAGCCCGGGTGGATGGCCTCGGCGTCGGTCACTTCGGCGGCCGAGATGATGGCCGGCATGCTCAGGTAACTCTGCGCCGACGGCGCCGGGCCGATGCAGACCGCCTCGTCGGCGAGCTTGACGTACTTGGCCTCGCGGTCGGCCTCGGAGTACACGACAACGGCCTTGATGCCCAACTCGCGGCAGGCGCGCTGGATGCGCAGCGCGATCTCGCCGCGGTTGGCGATCAGGATCTTCTTGAACATGCCCGCGCCCTCACTCGAGGACGAAGAGGGGCTGGCCGTACTCGACGGCTTGGCCGTTCTCGACCAGAATTTCCTTGATGACACCTGCACGATCGGCCTCGATTTCGTTGAGAATCTTCATGGCTTCGATGATGCACACCGGCTCGCCTTCCTTGACCGCCTGGCCCACTTCCACGAAGGGCTTGGCCCCCGGGCTGGGTGCACGATAGAAGGTTCCGACCATGGGCGATTTGATCACGTGTCCCTCGATCTGCGCCGGCGCGGCCGACGCCGCCGGCGGCACTGGCGAGGGCGCGGGCGCCGTGAGGGTGATGGGCGCGGCTGGCACGGCCTGGGCCGGGGCGGGGGCAGGCACCATCATGGGTGCTGCGGGAGCCGCCTTGACGATGCGGACCTTGCCTTCGGCTTCCGTGATCTCGAGTTCGGAGACGTTCGACTCCGAGACCAGGTCGATGAGCGTCTTGAGTTTGCGAAGATCCATGGTGACTCCGTATGATGCACCCAACATGCGTTGATCGTGCCGCGAACATCGCGGAAAGAGCGCGAAATATACACGAGCCCTTGTCCACCGTCGCCCACAGGAACCCCCGATGACCGATGACGACAGCGTCGCCACGATGGCCCTACCGGGGCTGGCGCGCGCCCTGATCGGCGCGGGCGTGCTCACGCAGCGCCAGGCCGAGACACTCTACGCCCAGGCCCAGGCGCGCCAGACCGGCTTCATCACCGAACTCATCGGCAGCCAGTCGGTGTCGCCGCGTGACTTGGCGCACGTGATGTCGGTGGCTTTTGCCGCGCCGCTGATCGACCTCGACGCCGTCGACCCGCAGCGCCTGCCCCACGGATTGCTCGACCCCAAAACCTGCCAGCAGTACCGCGTCGTGCCCCTGGGGCGGCGCGGTAACCGGCTGTCGGTGGCCACGGCGGATCCGTCGGACTTGCAGGCGGCAGAAAAAATCAAGTTCGAAACCCAGCTCAGCGTCGACTGGATCATCGCAGAGGTCAACAAGCTGGGCAAGCTGGTCGAATCCTTCACCGCGAGTGCCCAGCAGGTGATCGACCAGATCGTCGGCCAGACGTTCGACTTCGCGGCCGACGGTATCGAAATGACCTCGGACGAGCCCGCCGACAAGGTGTCGGCCGAGGTGGAGGACGCGCCCATCGTGCGGTTTTTGCAAAAAATGCTGCTCGACGCCTACACGATGCGTGCCTCGGACCTGCATTTCGAGCCCTACGAACACCAGTACCGCGTGCGTTTTCGCATCGACGGCGAGCTGCGCGAGGTCGCCTCTCCCCCGGTGGCGATCAAGGACAAGCTCGCGTCGCGCATCAAGGTCATCTCCAAGCTCGACATTGCCGAAAAGCGCGTGCCGCAGGACGGGCGCATGAAGCTCAAGGTCGGCCCCGACAAGGTGATCGACTTTCGCGTCAGCACCCTGCCCACGCTGTTCGGCGAGAAAGTGGTGATCCGC
Source organism: Tepidimonas sp. HKU78 (assembly GCF_049860815.1). Taxonomy (NCBI): domain Bacteria; kingdom Pseudomonadati; phylum Pseudomonadota; class Betaproteobacteria; order Burkholderiales; genus Tepidimonas; species Tepidimonas sp. HKU78. The sequence continues at coordinate 1,444,630 of NZ_CP187547.1, read as the reverse complement.
ATCCTGGATCCGAGCAGCGCCCAGATGGGTATCGACGCGCTGGGCTACGAACCCGACGAAAAGGCCAAGCTGCTGGAAGCCATCAACCGGCCCTATGGCATGGTGCTCGTCACCGGCCCCACGGGGTCGGGCAAGACCGTCTCGCTCTACACCTGCCTGAATCTGCTCAATCAGCCCGGGGTCAACATCTCCACGGCCGAGGATCCGGCTGAGATCAACCTGCCGGGCGTCAACCAGGTCAACGTCAACGAAAAGGCGGGGCTGACCTTTGCCGCTGCGCTGCGGGCGTTTCTGCGTCAGGACCCCGACATCATCATGGTGGGCGAGATTCGTGACCTGGAAACCGCCGACATCGCGATCAAGGCGGCGCAGACCGGCCACCTGGTGTTATCCACGCTGCACACCAACGATGCGCCCTCCACCCTCACGCGCTTGCTCAACATGGGGGTGGCGCCGTTCAACATCGCCTCCAGCATCAACCTGATCACGGCGCAGCGCCTCGCGCGGCGGTTGTGCCCCAAGTGCAAAGTGCCGCACCATGACATTCCCGAGCGTGCGCTGCTGGACGCGGGCTTTCGGCCCGAGGACCTGGACGGCCAATGGCAACCGTACCGCCCCGTGGGCTGCCCGGCCTGCCACGAAGGCTACAAGGGCCGGGTCGGCATCTACCAGGTCATGCCCGTGACCGAAGCCATCCAGCAGCTGATCCTGCGCGGCGCCAGCGCGCTGGAGATTGCCGCCCAGGCACGCGCCGAAGGCGTGCGCACCCTGCGCGAAAGTGGGCTGCGCAAGGTTAAGATGGGCATCACGTCACTGGAGGAGGTTCTGGCGGTGACCAACGACTGACCGAATCATCGCCCGGCACGCCCCATCGTCCCGAACCGCAGCGGAGCACCCATGGCCACGACAGCCCCGACCATCAAAGAATACGTCTACGAGTGGGAAGGCAAGGACCGCAACGGCAAGACGGTCAAGGGCGAGCTGCGCGCGGCCGGCGAGGCCCAGGTGCAGGCGCAACTGCGGCGCCAGGGCATCCTGGTGCAAAAGGTCAAGAAGCGCCGGCTCGCCTCGGCCAAGCGCATCCGCCCCAAGGACATCGCCATCTTCACACGCCAGCTCGCCACCATGATGAAGGCGGGCGTGCCACTGTTGCAGGCCTTCGACATCGTCGGACGCGGCAACCCCAACCCGAGCGTGGCCCGACTGCTGTACGACATTCGCTCTGACGTCGAGACCGGCACCTCACTCAGCGCGGCGTTTCGCAAACACCCGGCGTACTTCAACTCGCTCTATTGCAACCTGGTCGAAGCGGGCGAGGCGGCCGGGATCCTGGAAGATATCCTGGACCGGCTGTCAACGTACCTGGAAAAGACCGAGGCGATCAAGAGCAAGGTCAAGTCCGCCCTGATGTACCCGACCGCGGTCATGGTGGTGGCCTTCATCGTCGTGTCGGTGATCATGATCTTCGTGGTACCGGCGTTCAAGGAGGTGTTCACCTCCTTCGGCGCCGATCTGCCGGCACCGACGCTGGCGGTAATCGCGATCAGCGAATTTTTCGTCGCGTACTGGTGGCTCATCTTCGGGGCACTGGGTGGCGGGTTGTACTTCTTCTTCCAGGCCTGGAAGCGCGACGAGCGGGTTCAGCGTTTCATGGACCGGCTGCTGTTGCGCGTGCCCATCTTCGGCCAGCTGATCGAAAAATCCGTCGTCGCGCGCTGGACGCGCACGCTGTCCACGATGTTCGCCGCCGGCGTGCCGCTGGTCGAGGCGCTCGATTCGGTGGGCGGCGCCGCCGGCAATTCGGTGTATGCCGATGCCACCGCCAAGATCCAGCAAGAGGTCGCCACCGGCACCTCGCTGACGCAGGCCATGACCAACGCTGGCATCTTCCCCTCAATGGTGCTGCAAATGTGCGCCATCGGCGAGGAGTCGGGCTCGCTGGACCACATGCTGGGCAAGGCGGCCGACTTTTACGAGCAGGAAGTCGATGACATGGTCGCTGGCCTGTCGAGCCTCATGGAGCCCGTCATCATCGTCATTCTGGGCACCATCATCGGCGGCATCGTGGTCGCGATGTACCTGCCGATCTTCAAGCTGGGCGCGGTGGTCTGACCATGTCCGCAGCCGGATCCGGCGCCCCCCTGCCGGCAGACCTGCGGCGCAACGCGGCACTGGTCGTCGATGCCAACCCGACCACGCGCATGACGCTGGCGGGCCAGCTGCGCAGCTTTGGCTTCACCTCCATCAGCCAGACCGGGCGCATTGCCGATGCGCGGCGCGAAATCGAGCGCCACCCGTTCGACCTGGTGGTGTGCGCCGACACCTTCCCGCGCGGTGGCTCCGGACAGGAGCTGCTCGACGATCTGCGCCGCTCGGGCCTGCTGCCGTATGGCACCGTGTTCATCCTGATCACCGACGAGGCCACCTATCTCAAGGTGGTCGAAGCCGCCGAATCCTCGGTGGACAGCTATATCGTGCGCCCCTACTCGGCCGCCACGCTGTACGACCGCATCGAGCAGGCCCAGCGGCGCAAGGCGGCGCTGTGGGAAATCTACCGCGCGCTCGAGGAGCGCCGCTACGACGATGCGATCGAGCGCTGCCTGGAGCGCGTTGCCACCCAGGGCCCCCAGTGGCTGTCGGCGGCCCGCTGGGGGGCCGAGATCATGCTGCGGCTGGGGCGCTTCGGGCAGGCGCAGGCGTTGTTCCAGTCGATCTGGGATGCGCAAGCCCAGCCTTGGGCGTTGCTGGGGGTGGCACGTTGCCAGCTCGACAGCGGCGCGCCCTCGGCGGCGCTGGAGACACTGCGCCAACTGATCGAAGTCGCGCCCGACTACCCGGATGCCTACGACGTGCTGGGTCGCGCCCAGATGGAGCTGGGCCGCTTCGACGACGCGCTCGACAGCCTGCAGCGGGCGCTCGAGGCGACGCCGATGGCGATCGGCCGCCAGCAGCGGCTGGGAATGCTGGCATTTTTTCTCGGCAACCGCGACAAGGCCGTCGAGCTGCTGCAGCGCGCCACCTACCTGGGACTGGACTCCAAGATGTTCGACGCCGAGAGCCTGGTGTTGCTGGCCATCGCGGCGTTCGAGCGGCACGACGCGGCCGAACTGGAGCGCCACCAGGCCGAGCTTGCCAAGCGCGCGCGCGGCTATCCCGACGACAACCGGCTGCAGCGTTTCGTCGCCCTCGTCGATCTGCTGGCGCAGGCCCTGCCCACCCCGGACGAGGAGCGCCGAACACGGGTGGCGACCGAGCTGACCGCGATGGCGCCCGGTGTGGGCACGCCCGACTTCGATATGGAGGCGGCGTGCAACCTGCTCGCCGCGCTGGCGGCGCTGGCGCACCAGGGCTACACGCCGGAACACGACGCGCTGGTGGAGCGGCTGGGGCTGCGCTTTGCCACCTCCAAGGCGATGGGCGAACTGCTGGCCAGCGCCGCCAGCCACCACACCCGCTACGCGCAGCGCCTGCGCGAATGCGAGACCACGATGGTGCAGCGCATCGAACAAGCGCTGCGCCGCGCCCACGACGGCGAGCCGGTGCTGGCACTGGCCGAGCTGTGCACACTCGCACAAGACACGCTCAACGCACGCGCCGTCGAGTCGGCCTGGCTGGTGCTGCAGCGTTACCAGCGTGACATGCCCAACCCCGAACGCTGGCAACAGCGCGTGCAGGCGCTGCGCCAGGGCTATGGCACCGCCCGCAACCGGCCGGCGCTGGGCGACCCGCGCCTGCGCCCCTCGGGTGGCGTGCATCTGGGCCCGATGGATCGCGCGCCAGCGCCAGTGCGGGTCGATAATGTGGCGGCATGAGCCCGATGGATCTCTACGGCGCCACGGCACTCGTCATCGACGGCAATCCCACCTCGCGCTCGATCCTGGTGTCACAGCTGCGCGACATGGGCGCGCGCACCGTCGCGCAAAGCCCGCGCATCGCGGATGCGCGCCGCCAGCTCGAATTTCGCACCTTCGACGTGGTGGTGTGCGAGCAGCACTTTCCCAACGACAGCGGCACCGGGCAAGCCCTGCTCGATGACCTTCGTCGTGCGGGGCTGCTGCCCTTTGCCACCGTCTTCATCATGGTCACGTCCGAGGCGTCGTACTCGAAAGTGGCCGAAGCCGCCGAATCCGCCCTCGACTCGTACCTGCTCAAGCCCTTCACCGCCAACCAACTCGCCCAGCGCATCGGGCAGGCGCGCCACCGCAAAGCGGTGCTCAAAGACATTTTCGAGGCGGTCGAAAAACGCGATTTCGAGCGTGCGGCCGAGCTGTGCCTGCAGCGCTTTCGCGAGCGCGCCGACTACTGGCTGTACGCGGCCCGGGTCGGCGCCGAACTGCTGCTGCGACTGGAGCGTTACGACGAGGCTCAGCGCCTGTACGAAGCCGTCGTCGAGGCCAAGGCCTTGCCCTGGGCACGCCTGGGTGTGGCGCGCGCGCAGCTCGAAGCCGGACAGCCACAGCGCGCCAGCCAAACCCTGCAAAGCCTGATCGACGACGACCCCGGTTACGCCGACGCCTACGACGTCATGGGCCGGGCGCAGATCGAGCTGGGCAACTTCGACGCCGCACTGGCCGTCTACAAAATGGCCACCGACCTGACGCCCGCCTCCATCAGCCGGCTGCAGCGGCATGGCATGCTGGCGCATTACTGCGGCCAAACCGCGCTGGCCGAGGAGCTGCTGGCGCGCTCGGTGCGACTGGGGCTGGACTCCAAGATGTTCGACGCTCAGTCGCTGGTGCTGTTGGGATTCATGCGTTTCGAGGCGGGCGACCGCAAGGGCTTGCAGCGCTACTGGGATGATGCCCTGCGCATGGTGGAGCGCCACCCGCAGTCGCAGCGCCTGCGCCGACTGGCCGAGGTGCTCGAAATCGCGCTGCTGCTGCACGACGCCCAAGTGGCCCGCGTGCTGCAACAGTTGCGCGCCATGATGGCCACGATCACCGACGAGGACTTCGACTTCGAGGCGGCGTGCAACCTGACGACGCTGCTGGCGTATGTGGCGCAGCGCGCGATCCAGATCGACGAGGTGCAAGAGCGACTGACCGTGCTCGGACGGCGTTTTTGTACCTCCAAGGCGCTGACGGCGCTGCTGGCTCAGGCCGCCAACGCCCACCCGCCGTACGCCGAGCGGCTGTCCAGTCTGCACACCGAGGTGCTGAGCATCATCGAGCACGCCATGCGCCAAAGCCTGGCGGGCAACCCGCGCGCCGCGGTGCTCGAACTCCTCGAGCAGGGGCGTGTCACCTGCAACGCCAAAATCATCGAGTCGGCCTGGGGCGTGCTCAAGCGCTACGAAGCGCGCATCGATGATGCAGCAGAACTGGCACAGGCGATTCAGCCGCTGCGCACCCGCTACCAGTCCTACGCCAACAAGCCCGTCATCGGCGACAAGGCGGCGCGCCAGGCCGGCGGCGTCAGCCTGCGCGTGATGGACGTCAAGACCGTCGAGGACTGACCCGCCTGGTCAGGGAACCGGTGCCCCCGCGCGCCACCAGGCGGCGATCAACGCCCGCTCCGCCTCGGTCAAACCCGTGGCGTTATTGATCGGCATCTGCCGCGTAACCACGACCTGCTGATACACCGCTGGCGCGTGCTGCGCCAGGGCCGGCGCGCTGTCGAGCCGCACGCCCTTGGAGGCCAGCGCCTCGCCGTGACACGGCACACAGCGCTGCTGCACCACGGCCAACACCTGGGCCGGCTCTACGTGGGGGACGGGCGTGTCGCCTGCCGCGCCCGCCTGCGGCGCCGCCGGGCGTATCCCGACGATGACGGCCCCGACCAGCGCCACCCCCACCGCTGCGTACGGCCAGGGGTGCGCGCAGCGGCCAAGCCGGTACCCATGTCGGGCCACGAAAAACTGCCGGATGGCCGCACCCCCCGCCATCAAGCCCAGCAGGGCGAGCCAGTTGGCCTCGTGCCCGGTCAGAAAGCCGTAGTGGTTGCTCAGCATCGCCAGCACCACGGGCAGCGTGAAGTAGGTGTTGTGCACGCTGCGCTGTTTGCCGCGCTGGCCATGGCGCGGATCCGGGGTCTGCCCCGCCTGCAGCGCCGCCACCACCTTGCGCTGGCCGGGGATGATCCAAAACAGCACATTGGCGCTCATCGCGGTGGCCAGCATCGCGCCAATGATCAAAAACGCCGCACGCCCCGCAAACCACTGGCACGCCAGCCACGTGGCCAGCACCACCAGCAGCGCCACCGCCAGCCCGACTTTACGGTCGCCACCAGGCGTCTGACCCCACCAGCGGCAGATGGCGTCGTACAGCAACCAAAACACGACCAGGAACGCGATCGCCGCCGCGCCCGCCATCCACGCCGCGGGCCACGCGTACACCCGCGCGTCCACCAGATAGATGTCGGCCTGCCACAGGTACGACACCGCCAGCAACGCAAAACCGCTGAGCCAGGTGGTGTAGCTCTCCCAGTAAAACCAGTGCAACCGCTCGGGCAGGCGGGGCGGCGCGACGGCGTACTTGACGGGGTGATAAAACCCTCCCCCGTGCACCGCCCACAGCTCACCGGTCGCGCCATCTCGCCGCAGGCGCTCGTCCGCGGGCGGCGTCAGGCTGCTGTCCAGAAACACGAAGTAAAACGACGACCCGATCCAGGCGATGGCCGCCACCACATGCAACCAACGCAACAACAGGTTGGCCCAGTCCAGAAGATAGGCATCCACGGCACGCTCCATGCGCCCGGTGGCGCACGTGGTGCGACCCCCACCACCGCGGGCGCTGTGGGGGCCCCAGGCCGCGACCTGCGGCGTCACGCCCCGGCGGATCCGAAGCGTGGCCGCTGCGCCGCTGCGACCAACCGTATTAGTGTACCGGCTGGCCAGCCACCGCGAGGGGGCTCAGGGCAAACACTCCAGCGCGTGCTGGTAACGCGCATCGGCCATGAGCGCATCCCAATCGAGCGCCGGCCCGTTGGGCAGCAACGCGCGGCGGCGCACCTCGGCCGTCTCGTCGGGCAGCCAGCGCTCCTCGTATACCGCGCGGCTGAGGCCTTCGATCAGGTCGTCGATCGCCACGCCGCCCGCTTGCGTGCTCTGGTTGCACAGCAGCACCAGGTCGCAGCCAGCCTCCAGCGCCGCCAGTGCGGCTTCGGTGTACGTCAGCGACTGCCCCCGCAATTGGCGGGCAGCGGCCATGGACAGATCGTCGCTGAAGATGGCGCCGGTAAAGCCCAGCCGCTCGCGCAGGATGTCGCGCAGCCAGCGACGCGAAAAACCGGCGGGGCCATCGTCCACCCGCGGATAGACCACGTGCGCCGGCATCACGGCGGCCAGCGATGCGCTGAGCCACCCGTACGGCGCGGCGTCGTCGTCCAGGATCGCTTCCAGCGGCCGGTCGTCGATGGGCAGCTCGACGTGCGAATCGGCCTCGGCCCAGCCGTGGCCCGGAAAATGTTTGCCGCAGTGGGCCATGCCCGCCAACCGCATGCCGTGCATCAGCGCTTGCGCGAGCAGCGTCACCACGCGCGCATCGGCGTCGAACGCGCGGTCACCGATCACGTCGCTGCGGCCATGGTCCAGGTCCAGCACCGGGGCAAAGCTCAGGTCCACGCCACAGGCGCGCAGCTCGGCTGCCAACACGTAGCCCGCCGCCGTGGCGGCATTGCACGCGATCAGCGCGGCTTCCCCTGCGCGCGCCTCGGGCGCCTCGCGCCACAAGCGGCCGAACTCGCGCATCGGCGGCAGGTGGGTAAAGCCGTCACTGCGAAAGCGCTGCACGCGCCCGCCCTCGTGGTCAACGCAGATGAGCAGATCCTTGCGCACACGCTTGATTTGGCGGCACAGGGCCTGCAGTTGGGTGCGGTCGCGCCAGTTGCGGGCAAACAGAATCACGCCACCGACCAGCGGGTGGCTCAGCCGGGCACGGTCGGCCTCGGTCAGCCGGGTACCGGCGATGTCGATGATCAAGGGGGCATGCAGGGTCATGGGTCTTGCTCCACCACCACAAAGCTGGCGGCATGGTCGGATTCGTCGGTCAGGCTCAGGTGCGCGCGCCAGCGCCGCGCCTCGAACCACTGCTGCAGCGGTCCGTGCAGCCGGAAGGCGGGACGCCCGCCGGGCAGGTGGATGACCTCGCAGTCGCGCCAGGTCATGGGGGCGCGCAGGCCCAGGCCAACGGCTTTGGCGAACGCCTCCTTGGCCGAAAAACGCGTGGCCACGAAACGCACACCGCGCTCGGGCCAGCGCTGGCGCCGCTCGTGCCAGGTGGCCAGCTCGCCGTCGGCCAGCACCCGGCGCGCAAAGCGCTCGCCATGGCGCTCCAAGGCCGCGGCGATGCGGCGCACATCGCACAGGTCGGTGCCAATGCCGACGATCATGGCGCGTGCGCCGCGTCGATGCAGCGCTGGTACACCTGGACCGTGGCCGTGTAGCCGAGCTCGAGCGCGTCGGCGATCAAGGCGTGGCCGATGGAGACCTCTGCCACACCCGGGACGGCGCGCAAAAAGTCAGTCAAGTTGTCGCGGTTGAGGTCGTGGCCAGCGTTGACGGCGAGCCCGACGACGTGCGCCGCCTCGGCCGCGGCGCGGTAGCGCTGCAGCTGCACCGCGCGCGCCGCCGGGTCAGGCCAAGCAGCGGCGTAGGGTTCGGTGTAGAGCTCGACGCGGTCCGCCCCCACCGCCCGCGCCGCGGCCATTTGCTCGGGCACAGGGTCCATGAAAAGACTGACGCGAGCGCCCAGCGCGTGCGCCTGCTCGATGACCGGACGCAGGCGCTCGGCGTCGTCCGGAAAACGCCAGCCATGGTCGCTGGTGAACTGGTCCATCGCGTCGGGCACGAAGGTCAGTTGATGCAACGGCAGGCCTTGCTGCACCAGCTCGCGCGCCACGTCGAGCAGGTTGTGGAACGGGTTGCCCTCGATGTTGAACTCGCGCTGCGGCCAGGCCTGCATCAGGTGCCCCAGATCGAACACATCGTGCCAGCGGATGTGGCGCTCGTCCGGTCGGGGGTGGATGGTGATGCCGTCGGCCCCGGCCTGCAGGCACAGCGTGGCGGCCCGCGTGACGCTGGGAATGCCCAAATGCCGGCTGTTGCGCAACAGGGCGACCTTGTTGACGTTGACGGACAGCGCGGTGCGTACGGGCGCGGATGGCAGACCTGGACTCATGGTGTGGGCTCGCTCGTGGGCGGCAACGGACGGGGGGCGATGCGGCGCACGGCCCGCATCAGCTCACGGGTACGAAACGACGCGACCCCGCTATGGTAGTGCAGCAGGCCGGCGAGCCCCGTGCGCAGCGCGGCAGTGGCCAGCAGCGGCGCCTGCGTGCACAGCGCTGCCCACGGGTCAGGGCCGTCCAGCGCGGCCTGCAAAGCGGTCCACGCGGCGGCGGGCAAGGTGTCGGCCGACTCACCAGCGGCGGGCTGCAAGCCGGCGTGCGGCGAGAGCCGGCACGGCTGCGCCGGCTCCAGCGGCAGCAGCCGCAGGCCGTCGCGCGCCAAATCGGGCAGCCACCCCAAGGTGCGCAGCAGCAACAACTCGAACGCGCGCAACACCACCGCGGCGTCATCGCCCAGGGCGAGCGCGCACACCGCGCGCGCGTAGTGGTCGAACAGCACCGGGTGCGGGTCGTCGCGTACCATCAGGCGCAGCAGCAGCTCGTTCAGGTAGTAGCCCGCCAACAGCGCGTCACCCGCGGGCATGACGTGTCCGCCAGCGTAATGAGCAGCCTTGAGGGTGCGCACCTCGGCGTCGCCGGACCAATCCACGCGCAGCGGCTGCAGCGGCAGCAGCACGGCCCGAAACTGCGACGTGGGGCGTTTGACCCCCTTGGCCACCAGGGCCACGCGCCCATGGTGGCGGCTGAGCAGCTCCAGGATCAGGCTGGACTCGCTCCAGTCGTGCCGATGCAGGACGAAGGCGGGCTCGTCGTGCACCCGCGCGCGCGGCCGCGATCCCACGTCACTCGTAGCCGTAGGCGCGCACCCGCGCTTCGTCGTCCGACCAGCCGGAGCGCACCTTGACCCAGAGTTCCAGGTACACCTTGCCGCCCCACTGGCGCTCCAGCTCCTGCCGCGCTTCGGTGCCGATGCGCTTGAGCCGCTCGCCACCCTCGCCAATCACCATGCCCTTGTGGCTTTCGCGCTCGACGATGATGGTGGCAGCGATGCGGCGCAGCTCGCCTTCTTGCTCGAAGCGATCGACGACCACGGTGGAGGTGTAGGGCAGCTCATCGCCCGTGAGGCGAAACAGCTTCTCGCGCACCAGCTCGCCGGCCAAAAAGCGCTCGCTGCGGTCGGTCAGGTCGTCAGCCTCGTACAGCCAGGGCTGCTCGGGCAGGTAGCGCTCGCACAGCGCCAGCAGGCGCTGCACGTCGCGACGCTGCTTGGCCGACATCGGAAAGAACTCGGCAAACGGGTGGCGCTCCTGCATGCTGCGCAGCCAGGGCGCGATCTCGACGCGGCGGTGCACGCGGTCGAGCTTGTTGGCCACCAGGATCACCGGCACCCCGGGCGGCAGCAGGGCCAGCACCTTGGCGTCGGCCAGGTCGAAGCGGCCCGCCTCCACCACGAACAGTACCAGATCGACGTCGGTCACCGCACCCAGCACGGCCTTGTTGAGCGCGCGGTTGAGGGCGCTGGCATGCCGGGTTTGAAAGCCGGGGGTATCCACGAACAGGAATTGGGTCGCGCCCTCGGTGCGAATGCCCGTGATGCGGTGCCGGGTGGTTTGCGCCTTGCGCGAGGTGATGCTGATTTTTTGGCCCACCAGGGCATTGAGCAAGGTCGACTTGCCGACATTGGGCTTGCCCACGATGGCGATGAAACCACAACGCTGCGCCGACGACGGCGCGGGCGCAGACGGGGAAGGCGCAGCAGACGACTCGGCAGGCAGCATGGTCATGGCGTAGGGGCGCGGCGGCTCGTGCCGCCCGTTTGCAGGAGTTCGAGCATATGCGCGGCAGCGGCTTGCTCGGCGGCGCGACGCGATGGCCCCCGCCCGACCGTGGGCCCAGCCCCCTCGACCCGACACGCGACCTCGAAGGTTTGGGCATGCGCTTCGCCGTGGATGGCCACCACCTCATATGTCGGCAGGGGGCGGCGGCGCGCCTGCAGCCACTCCTGCAGCGCGGTCTTGGCATCCTTGCCCTGCCCCGGGCGCAGTTCGAGCCCCTCGTACCAACGACGCGCCACGGCCTGCGCCACCTCGTATCCCGCATCCAGATACAGCGCGCCCAGCAAGGCCTCGACGGCGTCGGCCAGGATGGATGCGCGCTCGCGTCCGCCCGAGCGCTGCTCACCCTCGCCCAGGCGCAGCAACGGCGGCAGCCCCAGGTCGAGCGCAATGCGATGCAGTGCATCCTGGCGCACCAGGCTGGCGCGCAGGCGCGAGAGCTCGCCCTCGGGCTGCTGCGGCAGCCGCTCGACCAGCAGCGTCGAGACGGCCAAGCCGAGCACCGCATCGCCGAGAAACTCCAGTCGCTCGTAATGATCGGCGCCATAGCTGCGGTGCGTCAGCGAGCGCAGCAGCAAACCCGGGTCGCGAAAACGGTGACCGAGGCGCCTCTGCAGGGCCTCCAGCCCAGGGGACAGGGGATCAGCCATGGATCACTGATTACGGCCGCGGAACTTGAGCAGCAGATACGCCGGGCCCGCCAGGTGGATTTCCTTGTCGTAGGCGAACTCGACCACGATGCGTTCGCCGTCCTTGCTGATCTCGAGATCCTTGCCCGTGACGGCTTCGAAGTAGTCGGCGGTGCGGGCGCGCTCGAAGGCGCTGCGGATTTCACCCACCGTGCTGCTACTCTGGGCGGCCCGGTTGACGGCTTTCTGGATTGCCAGGTATTCGGTCACCGCGGGCACGATCTTGGCCGCCAGCACCAGACACACGGCGACGACCACGCCGACGAAGAACATCCCGAACACGGTCACGCCACGTTGTCGCATCTGCACCACCCCCGGATCGTCGTGGGCCGCCGCCATGGCGGCCTGGGGCCATGATAGCGGCAAACCACGCTCAGGCGTCATTCGAAACGGCCGATGCGGCTCAGGTCGCGGAAGTTCATCCACACGAGCACTGCCTTGCCGACGATGTTGCGCTCGGGCACGAAACCCCAGTAGCGCGAATCGAGCGAGTTGTCGCGGTTGTCGCCCATCACGAAGTAGTGCCCCGCCGGCACACGGCAGGTCACACCTTCGACCGTGTATCGACACGCTTCGCGGCCCGGAAAATCGACCACCGCGGGGATGAACGCCGGTCGCTCGTCGTCGATCAGGGTGCGCACCCGCCGCCCACCGATCTCCTCGATGAACTGCTTGCGGTAGCGCATCGCCTCGGCGTCGTAAAAATCGTCGGTGGGCTGGCGCGGCACCGCCTGCCCATTGATGAAGAGCTGCTTGTTCAGGTACGCCACCTCGTCGCCGGGCAGGCCGACGACGCGCTTGATGTAGTCCAGGCTCGGCTGCGGCGGGTAGCGAAAAACGATGACATCGCCACGTTGCGGTTCGTGGTTGTCGATGACCTTGGTGTGCACCACCGGCAAGCGCACGCCGTAGTGGTACTTGTCGACCAGGATCAAGTCGCCGATGTGCAGCGTAGGAATCATCGAGCCGGACGGGATTTTGAACGGCTCGTACAGAAACGAGCGCAGCAGGAACACCGCCAGGATCACCGGGAACAGCCCCGCGGTCCAGTCCAGCCACCAGGGCTGCGCCATCAGCTTTTGGTGCAGTGCCTGCAGGTCGGTCGGCTCGGCGGCGATGCCCTGGCGCGCCAGCTCCTGCTGGCGGCGCTGGGCGTCGGCCACGGCGCGCTCAGCCGCCGCGCGTCGCCGGGGCAAAAAGACCCAGCGCTCGGCCGCCCAATACACGCCCGTCACCACGACTGCCAGCAGCAGCAGCAGCGAAAAATTGCCGTCGATGGCCCCGAGGTACCACGCCACCCCATAGCCGACGAAAGCACCCAGCACGACCCCGGTCAGCGTGCCCATGGTCTGGTCGTTCATGATTCCTCCACCTGCAGGATGGCCAGGAACGCCTCCTGCGGGACTTCGACCGTGCCGATCTGCTTCATGCGCTTCTTGCCCGCCTTTTGTTTTTCCAGCAGCTTGCGCTTGCGCGTGATGTCGCCACCGTAGCACTTGGCCAGCACGTTCTTGCGCAGCGCCTTGACCGTCTCGCGCGCAATGATTTGCGCCCCGATGGCGGCCTGGATGGCCACGTCGAACTGCTGACGGCTGATGATCTCGCGCATCTTGGACACCACCGCCCGCGCGCGCGACTGCGCCTGGCTGCGGTGCACGATCATCGACAGCGCGTCGACCTTCTCGCCGTTGAGCAAGATGTCCACCTTGACCACGTCGGACGGGCGGTATTCCTTGAACTCGTAGTCCATCGACGCATAGCCGCGGCTGACCGACTTGAGCTTGTCGAAGAAGTCCAGCACGATCTCGGCCAGCGGCAGGTCATAGGTCAGCATCACCTGCTTGCCGTGGTAGGCCATGTTGAGCTGTACCCCCCGCTTGCCATTGCACAACGTCATGACCGGGCCCACATAGTCCTGCGGCAGGTAGATGTGCACGGTGACGATGGGCTCGCGGATCTCCTGGATCTTGCTCGGCTCCGGCATGCGCGAGGGGTTTTCCACCATCAGCACCTCGCCGTCGCCTTTGACCACCTGGTACACGACGCTCGGCGCCGTGGTGATGAGGTCCTGGTCGAACTCGCGCTCAAGGCGCTCCTGCACGATCTCCATGTGCAGCAGGCCCAAAAAGCCGCAGCGAAAGCCAAAGCCCAGCGCCTGCGACACCTCGGGCTCGAAGTGCAGCGAGGCGTCGTTGAGCTGAAGCTTCTCCAGCGCGTCACGCAGTTGGTCGTACTCGCTCGCCTCGGTGGGGTACAGGCCCGCGAACACCTGGGGCTGCACTTCCTTGAAACCTGGCAGCGGCTCGGTGGCGGCCGTCAGGTTGGCGCCGCTGGCGGCCTTGAATGAGGTGATGGTGTCGCCCACCTTGGCCGACTTGAGCTCCTTGATGCCCGCGATCACATAACCCACCTCGCCGGCCTGCAAGCGGTCGCGCGGCTGGTTGGCGGGCGTGAACACGCCGAGCTTTTCGCACTGGTACTGCGCGCCCGTGGCCATCAGGCGGATGCGGTCGCCACGGTTGAGGCACCCGTCCACCACGCGCACCAGCATCACCACGCCCACATAGTTATCGAACCACGAGTCGATGATCATCGCACGCAGCGGACCATCGGGGTTGCCGCGCGGCGGCGGGATCTTGGCCACCACCGCCTCCAGGATATCGTCGATGCCCATGCCGGTTTTGGCCGAGCAGGGGATCGCCTCCGAGGCGTCGATGCCGATCACGTCCTCGATTTCTTGCTTGGCACGGTCGGGGTCGGCCTGCGGCAAGTCCATCTTGTTGAGCACCGGCAGCACTTCCACACCCAGGTCGAGCGCGGTGTAGCAGTTGGCCACCGTCTGCGCTTCCACCCCCTGGCTCGCGTCCACCACCAGCAGCGCCCCCTCGCAGGCCGACAGGGATCGGCTCACCTCGTAGGAAAAGTCCACGTGGCCGGGCGTGTCGATGAGGTTGAGGTTGTACACCTGCCCGTCGCGCGCGGTGTATTGCAGCGCGGCGGTCTGGGCCTTGATGGTGATGCCGCGCTCTTTCTCGAGCTCCATGGAGTCGAGCACCTGCTCGGTCATCTCGCGCTCGCTCAAGCCCCCGCAGCGCGCGATCAGCCGGTCGGCCAGCGTGCTCTTGCCGTGGTCGATGTGCGCGATGATGGAAAAGTTGCGGATGTGCTTCATGGCGACAGAAAAAGGGCGCGCTCCACCAGCAGCGCGCCCGATCAAATCAAACCCCCGATTGTAGGCGGTGCGGCACGCGCACGCCGCCACCCGTCAGGGACGCACCAGCACCCATTGGGCCCAATCGCCACGCCGGATCAGCAGGCCCAGGGGCCGCCCCTTGGGCCAGTCGGCGACGGCGCGCTCGAACTCGCGCACGCCCGAGACCTCCTGATTGCCCACACCCACGATCACATCGCCCGGGCGCACACCGGCGGCTGCGGACGGGCCCGCCACCTCGTCGACGCGCACGCCACCGCTGAGCTTGAGCTCGCGCCGCTCGGCAGCGGTCAGCTCGCGCACCGTCAGCCCGAGCGGCCCAGCCTTGGCGGCCTGCGGCTTGTCGGCGGGCGCGGCGGCGGTTTCTTCTTCGAACGTGCCCACGGTCACGGTGACGGTCTTGGTGGCGCCACGCCGCCAGAGCTCGACCGTGGCGCGCGTGCCCGGCTTGGTGTTGCCGACGATGCGCGGTAAATCGGCCGATTTTTCAATGGGCCGACCATCGAAGCGCAGGATGATGTCGCCCGGCTCGATCCCCGCCTTGGCTGCGGGCGAGCCGTCCTCCACCCCGCGCACGAGCGCGCCACCGGCACGCGGCAGGCCCAGCGCCTCCGCCACCTCTTTGTCCACCGGCTCGATCGCCACGCCGATGCGCCCGCGCGTGACCTTGCCCGTGGCCTTGAGCTGCTCGGCCACGCGCACCGCCTCGTCGATCGGGATGGCGAAGCTGATCCCCATGAAGCCGCCCGAGCGAGAGTAGATCTGGCTGTTGATACCCACCACCTCGCCGCGCATGTTGATGAGTGGCCCGCCGGAGTTGCCGGGGTTGATGGCCACGTCGGTCTGGATGAACGGCAAAAAGTCGCCCGTCTCGCGCTGCTTGGCGCTGACGATGCCCGCGGTGACCGTATTGTCCAGCCCGAACGGCGAGCCGATGGCCATGACCCATTCGCCCACGCGCAGCCGCTCGACGTCGCCGATGCGCACCGGCTTGAGACCGGTGGCGTCGATCTTGACCAAGGCCACATCGGTGCGTTTGTCGGCCCCCACGACGCGCGCCTTGAATTCGCGCTTGTCCGGCAGCGTCACGATCACCTCGTCAGCCCCGTCGACCACGTGGGCGTTGGTCATGATGTAGCCGTCTGCGCCATAGACGAAGCCCGAGCCCACGCCGCGCTGGCGCTCCTGGGGGCCGCCAGGCCCAGGACGCTGGGGCGAGCGCGGAAACGCGCCCGGCGGCAGCGGGATGCCAAAGCGACGGAAGAACTCGCGCATGTCTTCGTCGGGCCCGCCGGCATCGGGCTCGCGCTGCACGCGCTCGATGGTGCGAATATTGACGACCGATGGGCCCACCTCGTCCACCAGCACGGTGAAGTCGGGCAGACCAGTCAAGCGCGGCGCGTCGCCCGGCGTTGCCGATGCACTGGCTGCCGCGGCGCTGCGGGGCGCGGTCTGCGCGCCCACGCCGTGCTGGCTGGCGCCCCACACCAAGGCCACCGCCGCCAGCAGCGAGACGGCGGCCCAAACGGCCGAGCGGCGACGCGGCGACGCGGCCGCCGCGGCAGAAGGTTCACGCATGTCCATGATGTCCTATCCTTGGTCTTGTCGAAACACACTCACCGACTACGCTCCAGCGTAGCCAGAAATCGCTCCAGGGTCTGCGGAGGCACTTCACCGAGGGCAACGACGAGCTGACCCGCCACGCGCCGCGAAAGCATGTGCGTTGCCCCCGCCCGCACCTGGTTGACAGACGTGCCATCGCCCGCGGGGAAAAACAACGACACCGACGCCAAACCATCCGAGAACACGCACTGCAGCGGGGACCTCGGTCGATTCGACTCCTCGACCCGCTGCCAGCACGTCACCGGCCGAAAGCCTGGCACCTCCGCCCCCAGGCGCCAGCCCTCGGCTTCGAGCGTGGTTTTGCGCAACGTCGGCCGCTCGATGTGGTAGCCGCGCGTGTCCTCCATCTGGCGCGCCAACACGTCCAGCCGCAGGGGCGCGTCGATCTGCAGTTCGGTGAACGCCACCTGCTCCAACACCTGCGCGCCACCATCGAGGGTTTGGAGCTTGAGCGCAAGCCCCGTGCGCTTCTCGGACCAGATGCGGTAGCCATAGCGCAGGGCGTCCCTGGGCAAAAACTCCACCACCCACGCGTCGAAGCCGGCCAGGCGCTCGCTGCCGCGCAGCTCGGCGCGATAAAAATCGGCCACATCGATACCCGGCACCTTCAGCGGCCCCGGAAACAGGCGCAGCAGCTCGCGGCGGTCGCGCACGGCCCATTGGCGCTCCGGCATCAGCGTCATCACCTCGTCGTCGCGGCGCCACGTCACCCGCGCGGGGCCGCTGAGCGCCTCGATACGCTCGATTTGCTGGCGCCCATCGCAGACGTGGGCGATGCGGGCGCTGGCGATCTCGCTGCCGCGCGTGACCACATAAGTGCCACTGTAAGCACGGTTGCGCGTGGCCTCGTGCAGACGGGCGATCCATCCTTGAATGTCGCGCGGCGGCTCTGCCGCGTCGCGCCCCATCGATGGTGCAGCCGCCGTCCACACGACCAAACCCAGGAGCACGGTCCCGACGCGCCGCGCCCAGCGCCGGCGGAGAGGGTCGAGGGCGATCGACTCGTGCATCATCGCTTGGGGGCCAGGGTGTCAGCGCGCCGGCACGTCATAGCTGGCCGCGCGCAGAAAACCCGCGCTGGTCTGCAGCGCCGAAGCGCCCCCCCACTGGCGGTGCGCGGCCATCCATTCCTCGATCTGGGGATCGCGGACCACGCCGCTGCTGGCGCTGGCGGGCACCACCGGCGCGGACACCACGATGGGCACCGGGGCACTGTTGTGCGTACTCCCTGCCCACTGCGCCCCACCCGAGGGCGCACCGGACAGCGCCCCCGAACCCCACACGACCGCGACGATGGCGGCCACCGCGGTTACGCCTGCCACCACCTTCCAGCGAAACACCGCGTCGTTGGCGGCCGGCATCCGCGCGGACACAGCCCCCGGCGTGGCCGCCTCAGATACCGACGAGGCCGCCACAAAGGTCTCGCCGGTCTCGTGCGCTACGCGCGCCATCACCGCACGCACGAACGCCGGGTCCGCCCCGCCGTGCGCCGCGGCCTGTGCCCGCAACGCCTGGCCGATGCAACGGTACGCATCCCACGTGGCGCGGTCAGCCGCCGCGTCGCCTCGGGTCAACAGAGCCTCGACCTGCGGCATCGTGCATTCACCATCGAACAGCGCGGACAGCCACTCGCCACGGGTGGCGCTGGCGTCGTCCGTACGGCACTCGTTCGCAGAGACTTCAGGCTTCATGGTCATTCATCCAGTGGGGTGACGCCACACTGACATGTCACCAACGTTTGCCGCTTTGCCGCTCCAGCATCGGCTTGATACGCGCCGAAATCGCCTCTCGGGCGCGAAAGATGCGCGAACGCACCGTTCCGATCGGACAGTCGAGCGCTTGCGCGATCTCCTCGTAACTCAAGCCGTCGATCTCGCGCAAGGTGATCGCCTGGGCCAGCTCGGTCGGCAGCGCCTCGACCGCCGACTGCACGGCCTGGGCGATCTCCTTGCTCGCCAGTACCGCCTCGGGCGTCTCGGTGTCGGCCACCTGGGCGTTTAGTTCCTGTTCCAGGCTGGAAGTTTCATCGCCCTCGTCCCCGTTGTGCAGGCTGCTCATGGTCACCACCGGGTCGCGCTTGCGCTCCTGCAGCGCTTTCTTGGCGGTGTTGACGGCGATGCGGTAGAGCCAGGTGTAGAACTTGGCGTCGCCACGAAACTGGCCCAGCGCCCGGTAGGCGCGGATGAACGTCTCCTGCGCCAGGTCCTGCACCAGGTCGCTGTCGCGCACCAGGCGCGCGATCAGGCGCTCGACGCGACGCTGGTATTTGATGACCAGCAACTCGAACGCGCGCGGGTCGCCCTCGACCGCGCGCTGGACAAGCGCGGCGTCGGCATCAGGGGAGCGGGGCGGATCATCTTTCATGGCGCGGGCGTGGCGGGCCCGAATATACCCGATCGCCCCTCGCCAGCGCCGGCAGCCAGCGCCCGTCGCAGCGCCAGCCAGTCGGCCGGGGTGGAGGCCTCGCGCTGCCGACACCACAGCCACAGACGCAAACCATCGGGCGTCCGCGCGTCGATCAGCACGGCGTACGGCGTGTCGATGGCCACGCGCGGCGCCGTCAGCGCCACCCCGTGCGGCCGCGCCGGGCTGATCCAAAACCACCCACCCGTCACCCCGAGGCCCGCATCCGGCGGCGCGCGATACAGCAATGTCCCCTGCAGCGGACGCCGCCAAACCCACGACGTCCAGATCGCCGACAGCCCTGTCCCAACCAGCATCAGCCACCAAGGGCCGGGCAAATCCGGGCGCTGCACCGCCCACAGCGCCAGGGCCAGCCCGGCCAGCGACCCGCCGACGCCGCTCATCCACGCTTCTGGCCCGCGCGAGCGCACGGGCACGCGCACCTCGACGGTGTCGCCGTCGTCCATGCGTCAGACGCGCTTGAACACCAGCGTACCGTTGGTGCCGCCAAAACCGAAGTTGTTCTTCAGCGCCACGTCGATGCGCGCATCGCGTGCGGTGTTGGCGCAGTAGTCTAGGTCACACTCGGGGTCGGGGTCGACCAGGTTGATGGTGGGCGGAATCTTCTGGTGATAGAGGGCCAACACGGTGAAGACGCTCTCCAGCCCGCCCGCGCCGCCCAGCAGGTGACCGGTCATGGATTTGGTCGAGCTGACCACGACGCGGCGTGCGTGATCGCCGAGCGCCGCCTTGATGGCGTTGGTTTCGTTGACGTCGCCCAGCGGGGTGGAGGTACCGTGCGCGTTGAGGTAGTCCACTTGGTGCGGATTCAGACCCGCATTGCGCAACGCGCCCAGCATGGCGCGGCGCGGGCCGTCCATGTTGGGCGCCGTCATGTGCCCGGCATCCGCGCTCATGCCATAGCCTGCGAGCTCGGCATAGATGCGCGCGCCGCGTGCCTTGGCGTGCTCGTAGGATTCGAGCACCATCACCCCGGCCCCCTCGCCCAGCACGAAGCCGTCGCGCCCCTTGTCGAACGGGCGTGAAGCGGCCTGCGGATCGTCGTTGCGGGTCGACAGCGCGCGCATGGCAGCAAAGCCGCCAATACCCAGCGGTGAGACCGTCGCCTCGGTGCCACCGGCGATGACCACGTCGGCGTCGCCGTATTCGATCATGCGCCCCGCTTCGCCAATGCAGTGCAGGCCGGTGGTGCACGCCGTCACCACCGCCAAGTTGGGCCCTTTGAAGCCGTAGCGCATGGAGACGTGGCCCGAGACCATGTTGATGATGGACGCGGGCACGAAAAACGGCGAGATGCGACGCGGCCCTCGATTCGTGAGCTCGGTGTGTGTCGCCTCGATCAGGGGCAGGCCGCCGATGCCCGAGCCGATCACGCAGCCGATGCGGCACGCCTCGTCTTCGGACAGCGCCTCCCCCACCGGCAATCCTGCGTCCGCCACGGCCTGCGCCGCCGCAGCGATACCGTAATGGATGAAGGTGTCCATCGTCCGCGCCTCTTTGGGCGGGAGGTAGGACTCGAGATCGAAGTCCTTGACTTCACCGGCGATCTGGCAGGCAAAGGCGCTGGCATCGAACTTGGTGATGCGATCGATGCCCGATCGCCCCGCGAGCAGATTGGCCCAGGCGGCATCGACCGTGTTGCCCACGGGGCTGATGCAGCCGAGGCCGGTCACGACGACACGGCGGCGGCTCATGGGCGATCAGGCTTTCTGGTGCGCCTTGGCGTAGTCGATCGCCTGCTGGACGGTGGTGATCTTTTCGGCGTCCTCGTCGGGGATCTCGATGCCGAACTCGTCTTCGAGAGCCATCACCAGCTCGACGGTGTCGAGGGAGTCGGCGCCCAGGTCGGCGACGAACGCCTTCTCCGGTGTCACCTGGCTCTCTTCGACGCCGAGCTGCTCGGCGATGATCTTCTTGACGCGTGCTTCGATGTCGCTCATGGATTCCCTCGTCGGGTGGTTGAAAAGCCCCGGCATTGTAGCGGCCCCGGCGCGGCATAGGCCAGGGCAGCGCGCCTGGCCGGTATCAGGCCATGAACATGCCGCCGTTGACGTGCACTTCCTGTCCCGTGATGTAGCCCGCCTGCGGGCTGGCCAAAAAGGCCACCGCGTGCGCCACGTCGGCCGGCTTGCCTAGGTGGCCCAGGGGGATCTGCGCCAGCAGCGCTTGCTGCTGCTCCGGCGGCAGGCTGGCGGTCATGTCGGTTTCGATGAAGCCGGGCGCGACGCAGTTGACGGTGATGCGCCGGCTGCCCAGCTCGCGCGCCAGCGCGCGCGTCATGCCCGCCACGCCGGCCTTGGCCGCCGCGTAGTTGGCTTGCCCGGGGTTGCCCGCCGCCCCCACCACACTCGTGATGTTGACGATGCGGCCGTAGCGCTGCTTCATCATCGGGCGGATCGCGGCGCGGCAGAGGCGAAAGACCGCCTTGAGGTTGGTGTCGAGCACGGCGTCCCAGTCCTCGTCCTTCAGGCGCATGGCCAGCATGTCGCGCGTGATGCCGGCATTGTTGACCAGGATGTGCAGCGCCCCGTGCTCCTTGACGAGCGCGTCGACCAAGCCTTCGGCTGCGGGGCCGTCCGTGACGTCCAGCCGCACGCCGCGGCACCCGGGATACGTGGCCAGCGCCTGCGTGATGCGTTGCGCGCCATCGTCGGTGGTGGCGGTGCCGATGACGCGCACGCCGCGGCTGGCCAGCTCGCGCGCGATGGCCGCGCCGATGCCGCGTGTGGCGCCGGTGACGAGGGCGATTTGCCCCTCCCAGATGGGTTCGGTCATGCGGTGCTCCTCCTGTGGATATCGGGAAGGGATACTGGCGTCAACGCGCCAGCATCGCCTTGACGTCGGTCAAACTGGCGGGATCGTACAGAGCGGCGGCGGCCACGTCGGGCGCGATGCGTTTGGTCAACCCCATGAGCACTTTGCCCGGCCCGCACTCGACGATCGCCTGTGCGCCACGTGCGCGCAGCGCCTGCACGCACTCCACCCAGCGCACGGGGCCAGCGGCCTGGCGCACCAAGGCGTCGCGGATGCGATCGGGCTCGGTCTCGACCGCCACGTCGATGTTGTTGACCACGGGAATGGCAGGCGGCCGCAGGGGAACGCTGGCCAAACGCTCGCGCAACGCCTCGGCGGCCGGCCGCATCAGGCTGGAGTGAAACGGCGCCGACACCGGCAGTGGCAGCGCCCGTTTGGCCCCCATGCCTTTGAGCACCTCGCACGCTTTGTCCACCGCGGCCTTGGAGCCAGCGATGACGGTTTGCGCCGGATCGTTGAAATTGACGGCCTCCACCACCTCGCCGCTGTCCGGGGCAAAGGCGGCTTGTGCCTGCGCGCAGCCCGTGCGCACGGCATCGGCATCCAGTCCCAGAATGGCGGCCATGGCCCCCGCACCCACGGGGACGGCCTGCTGCATCGCCTGGGCGCGAAAGCGCACCAGCGGCGCCGCTTCGGCCAGCGTCAGGGCACCGGCCGCCACCAACGCGCTGTATTCACCCAGCGAATGGCCGGCCAGCGCGATCGGGTCGGCGCCGCCCTCGGCCTTCCACACCCGCCATGCGGCGACCCCGGCCACCAGCATCACCGGCTGGGTGTTGGTGGTCAGCGCCAGGGCTTCCTTCGGGCCTTCATGGATCAGGGCGCCCAAGTCCTCGCCCAGCGCGTCGCTGGCTTCCTGCAACGTGGCGCGCACCTCCGGGTGATCACCCCAGGCGTCGAGCATGCCCACCGATTGCGAGCCCTGCCCCGGAAAAACGAAAGCAAATGCGGTCATCGTGTCTCCTAGAGTCGTTCGTCGCCTCATGCCCGCACCAGGGCCGATCCCCAGGTAAAGCCGCCCCCGACCCCTTCGAGCAGCAGCAGCTGGCCAGGCTGGATACGGCCGGCGCGCACCGCGTGGTCCAGCGCCAGCGGGATGGATGCCGCCGACGTGTTGCCATGCTGATCGACGGTGACCACCACGCGCTCGATGGGCAGCCGCAGCTTGCGCGCCGTGCTTTGCATGATGCGGATGTTGGCCTGATGCGGGATGAGCCAGTCCACGTCGGCCTCGGTCTTGCCCGCCTTGGCCAGCGTGGTGCGGGCCGTCTCCTCCAGCACATGCACCGCCAGCTTGAAGACCGCCTGCCCATCCATGCGCAGCAGCGGCTCACCCAGCACCTGCCCGCCGGCCACCCCGCCGGGCACGCACAAGATGCCCGTGTGCCGACCATCCGCGTGGATGTCGGTGGCCAGCACGCCCGGGCCGCTGCCGTCGTGCTCGGTGGCCTCCAGCACCACGGCGCCAGCGCCGTCGCCAAACAGCACGCAGGTCGTGCGGTCATCGAAGTCGAGGATACGCGAAAACACCTCGGCCCCCACCACCAACGCGCAGCGTGCCGTGCCGGTACGGATGAGCGCATCAGCCACCGTCAGCGCGTAGATGAAACCGGTGCACACCGCCTGCACGTCGAACGCGGGCGCACCGATCGGCCCGCGCCCGCCCTCGGCGCTGGCGGCCTCGTGCAGCTTGCGCTGCAGGATGGAGGCCGTGGACGGAAACACCATGTCCGGAGTGGACGTGGCCAGCACGATCAGATCGACCTCGTGCGGTTCGCGCCCCGCGGCCTGCAAGGCGCGCAGGCTGGCAGCCAGCGCCAAGTCGCTCGCCATCTCACCGTCGGCGGCGAAGTGGCGCGCGCGAATGCCCGTGCGCTCGACGATCCACTCGTCGCTCGTCTGCAGCCCGCGCTGGGCGAGCCACTCGGCCATGTCCTGGTTGGTCAGGCGCCGCTGGGGCAAATGGCTGCCCGTGCCAGTGATGCGGGCGTACAGACTCATCGGTGCTCCGGTGGTTGGCAACAGACCATGGACGACCTGCTCAAGTAAACGGGCCGGCCTCGACCCCGTGCGCGGCCGTCGCCATCAACGGGGCCGCGTGGGCGATGCGACGCTGCACACGATCCAGCAATCGGGCCTCGGCCGCATCATACGCACGCCGCAGCGCCTGCTCGAACGCAAACGCGTCGGCCGAGCCGTGGCTCTTGAACACCAGGCCGCGCAAGCCCAGTAGCGCCGCGCCGTTGTAGCGCCGATGATCGACCCGGCGCTTGAAGCGCATCAGCACCGGCCACGCCACCAGCGCCGCCAGCCGCGCATACGCGCTGCGCGCAAACTCCTCGCGCAAAAAGGTGCTGATCATGCTGGCCAGCCCCTCGCTGGCCTTGAGCGCGACGTTGCCGACGAAGCCGTCGCAGACGACGATGTCGACCGTGCCTTTGAAAATGTCGTTGCCTTCGACGTTGCCGTGGAAGTTCAGGTCACCGCGCGCGGCGGCCTCGCGCAGCAACTGCCCCGCGCGCTTGATGACGTCGTTGCCCTTGATGACCTCTTCGCCGATATTGAGCAGCCCCACGGTCGGGTTCTCGCGACCGCTGGCGGCCACGAGCGCCGAGCCCATGACCGCGAACTGCAACAGGTGCTCGGCGGTGCAATCGACATTGGCCCCCAGGTCCAGCACGGTGGTCGCCCCACCGGCCGCGTTGGGCATTTGGGTCGCGATGGCGGGTCGGTCGATGCCGTCGAGCGTTTTGAGCACGTAGCGCGCAATCGCCATCAGCGCCCCCGTGTTGCCAGCAGACACAGCCGCATCGGCCGCCCCGTCCTTGACCTGCGCGATCGCCACGCGCATGGACGAGTCCTTCTTGCGGCGCAGGGCCACCTCGACCGGATCGTCCATCGCCACGACCTCGGAGGCGTGCACCACGCTGCAACGGGCAGCGTCGAGCCCGGCAGGCAGCGACGACAGCGCGTCGGGCCGACCCACCAAGAGCAAGCACGCCTCGGGATGGCTGGCAAGAAACGCGGCGCAAGCCGGCAGGGTCACCGAGGGGCCGTGGTCGCCCCCCATGCAGTCGACGGCAATCCGGATCACGGTGGCTTCATGCGCGCGCGGGCGGCCCGCTGCGCCCACCTCGGCGCGCGACCGACACCCGCGTGACGGGAACCGTCGCGGAAATCAAGCCTCGGACTTGTTCTTGAGCACCTGACGGCCGCGATAAAAGCCGTTGGGGCTGATGTGGTGGCGCAGGTGCGTCTCGCCCGTGGTGGGCTCAACGGCGATCCCAGGCACCGACAGCGCGTTGTGCGAGCGGTGCATGCCGCGCTTGGACGGCGACTTCTTGTTCTGCTGAACGGCCATGATCGGCTCCTGGAAAAAGACAAGGATAGTCTAGGAAAACCCCGTATTATAGCCGGCCGCCCGTCATCGGGGCAACGCGCCCTCAGGGCCGACGCGCTTTGAGGGCGGCTAGCACCTCGAAGGGACGGCGTCGCGCCTCGGCCGATTCGTCCCCGTCTGCGACGGCAGGCGTCAGCACCTCCCCGCTGGTCAGGGCAATCGGGTGCGGGCAGGCGTCGTGCATGGGCACCAACGGCGCTGCCAGCAGCAGCTCGTCCTCCACCAACTCGCGCAACGGGTAGCGCGTCCCCGCCAGTACCAGCAGGTCTTCCTCGCACGACTCGTCTTCGGCCTCGGCGGTCGCCTCGTCGGCCACGAAGCGAAACCAGCGATCCACCGCGAGCGGCTGCCAGTACGGCTCCAGGCAACGCTGACACACCAGTGGCACCGCGCCTGCCAAGCGCAGGTGCAGCCAGAGCTGACGCGGCACGGCCGCGCGCCGGCCGCCCGCCAATGCCCGCACGGCCGCCGTCACCGCGGGCGGCGGATCGCGCCACTCGGCGCGGACGTGCCAGTCGATCGCTGCGGGATCCCTGTCCCGCAGCCCGGGCGCGTCGAGCAGCAGGCGCGGCAGCCGGGACAGTGCAAAACGCCCCGCAAGCGGCTCGGCGCGGCGCGCCAAGGCCTCGACGTCGATCCATTCGTGGCGGGTGTCAGCGGTGTCGGAAGGGGGCGGGGACATGGACGCGATTATCCCCCGACCGTGGCGCGGCGCAAAGGTCGCGTGCCATACTGATGGGCATGAGCATGAACATCGCCGACTTGCGCAAGAGTTACGAAAAAGCCGAGCTGAGCGAGGACGCCTCGCACGCCGACCCACTGCAGCAGTTCGACCAGTGGCTAAACGAAGCCATCCGCGCCGAGCTGCCCGAGCCCAACGCGATGACACTGGCCACCGTGGGCAGCGACCTGCGCCCCAGCACGCGCGTCGTGCTCATCAAAGGCTGCGACGAGCGCGGCATCGTCTGGTACACCAACTATGACAGCCGCAAGGGGCGCGAACTGGCCGGCAACCCCTATGCCGCGCTGCAGTTTCACTGGGTGGAGCTCGAGCGCGTGGTACGTATCGAGGGCGTGGTGGAAAAGGTCTCCCCCGAAGAAAGCGACGCCTACTTTGCCAGCCGCCCGTTGGACCACCGCATCGGCGCCTGGGCCAGTCCGCAAAGCCAAGTCATCGACAGCCGCGCGGTGCTGGTGGCCAACGCGGCCAAGTACGCAGCGCAGTTTCTACTGAACCCGCCACGCCCGCCGCACTGGGGTGGCTACCGGCTCAAGCCCGACGCCTGGGAGTTCTGGCAGGGCCGCAAGAGCCGCCTGCACGACCGGCTGCGCTACCGGCTCGACAACGGGCGGTGGGTACGCGAGCGGCTGGCCCCTTAGTCGCCTGAGGCCCCACCCGAGGCCCAGCGCTCGATGCCCTGCCCCGCCACCGCCTGTAGGGCGTGTACGGGCACCAACGCGGGCGCCACCTCCGCCAGCGGCACCAGCACGAACGCGCGCGCCCACAGGCGCGGGTGCGGCACGGTCAAGTCGGGCGAGGCGATACGCGCCTGGCCGTAGAGCAACAGATCGAGGTCGAGCGTGCGCGGCGCATTGGGGTATGGGCGCTCGCGACCCGCGCGCGCTTCCAGCGCCTGCAGTGCGGCCAGCAGGTCCGGCGCCGTCAACCGCGTCGACACGGCCGCGACGGCATTGCAGTAGTCCGGGCCGCTGGCCTGCCAGGGCGCGGTGCGCCACAGGCTGGAGACCGCTACCCGCTGCGACTGCGGCAGCTCGTCGAGCCAGCGCAGCGCCGTGCGCACCTGCGCTTCCGGCTCGCCCAGGTTGGCGCCGACCCCGATGTAGGCCGTGACCGCCTCACGCATCGGGGACAGGCCCCGCTGCCTCTGCCGCGCTACCGCCCCCGGCGGCGGGTTTGCGGCGGCGCCGCGGGCGCTTGCCCGGGGTTTTGCTGCGCTGTTGCTCCAGCCGGATGGCCTCGATCATGTCGCGCCGCACTGCCTCGCCCGCCAGGCTGAAGGTTTCCCACCAGTGGGCCAACTCCTCCTCCACCTCGCCCACCTGAGCGCGCAGGCGCAAAAAGTCAAAACCCGCCCGAAACCGCGGCTGCTCCACCAGCGTGAAGGGGCTTTGCCCCGTGCGCTTGTCGAAGCGCGGCTGCATCATCCAGATCTCGCGCATGTCGGCGCCCAGCTTGCCGCGCCCGGAGACGTCGCCGATGCGCGACTCGAACACCTCGTCCACCGCTTCCGCCAGCGCCGGGAACGTCGGCACGCCCTCGCCCAAGCGGCGCTGCCACGCGGCACGCACGTCCTGCCACAGCACGCACGCCAGCAAAAAGCTCGGCGCGACGGGCTTGCCTTCGGCCACCCGCCGGTCGGTGTCCAGCAGCGCCGCGCGCACGAAGGGTTCGTCGCCGCGCGCCACCACCACGTCCAGCAGCGGATAGATGCCGCGCGCCAGCCCGTTGGCCCGCAGCGCCTCGATGCTGGCGATCGCGTGCCCCGTCTGCAGCAGCTTGAGCATCTCGTCGAACAATCGGCTCGGCGGCACGTCCGCCAGCAGCGGCAAGCACGGCAGCATGGGCGCGCGGGTTTTCTCATCGAGCTTGAAACCCAGGTGGCTGAGCTTGGCTGCGAAGCGCACCGCGCGCACGATGCGCACCGGATCCTCGCGGTAGCGGGTCGCGGGGTCGCCGATCATGCGCAGCACGCGCTTGCGCGCGTCGCGAATGCCGTGGTGGAAATCGACCACGGTTTCGGTCTCCGGGTCGTAGTACATGGCATTGATGGTGAAATCGCGCCGCGCCGCATCCTGCTCGATCGGGCCCCAAACGTTGTCGCGCAGCACGCGGCCACTGGCATCGACCGCGTGCGACACGCCGGCCAGCTCTCGCTTGTGGCTGCGCTCGTCGCCCGCCACGGCCTCGGCGGCGTTGGCATCCAGATAGGCGCGAAAGGTCGAGACCTCGATCACCTCGTGCTCGCGGCCGCGGCCAAACACCACGTGCACGATGCGAAAGCGCCGCCCGATGATGAAGGCGCGCCGAAACAGCGCCTTGACCTGTTCTGGCGTGGCGTTGGTGGCGACGTCGAAATCCTTGGGTCGCAGGCCCAGCAGCAAGTCGCGCACCGCGCCGCCGACGATGTAGGCCTCGTAGCCGGCCCGCTTGAGCGTGCGCACGACGTCGATGGCGCGCCCGTCGACCAGCGACGGGTCGATGCCATGCACCGTGGCCGGCACGTCCTGCCGCTTGCCAAAGCGCGAACGGCGCAACGTCGGACGCACGGTCTTGTCGAGCAGTTTGTCGATCAGGGTCTTGATCATGGGTGGGGTTCGAAGAGGTCGAGGATGCGCCAGCCGCGCGCACGCGCCAGCTCGCGCAAGCCCGCGCTGGGGTTGGTCGCCACGGGGACGTCGGCACGCTCCAGCAGGGGCAGGTCGTTGGTGGAGTCCGAATAAAACGTCACGTGCACGTCGTCCCAGCCCAAGCCCTGCTGCGCCAGCCACTGCGCCACGCGCGTGACCTTGCCCTCGCGAAACGAGGGCACGCCGTCGATCTCGCCGGTGATCCAGCCGTCGGGCCCACGCGCCAGCTCCACGGCGATGAGTGCATCCACCCCGAACGCATGCGCGATTGGGCGCGTGACGAAGGCGTTGGTCGCGGTGACGATGGCGATGCGCTCGCCACGCTCGCGGTGGGCCGCAACCAGGGCACGCGCCTCGGGCCGGATGGCGGGCGCGATCACCTCGGCCATGAAGCGCGCGTGCGCCTGCGCCGCGGCCTGCGGCCCGCGCAGGCGCACCGCCTCGGTGGCAAAGCGCACATAGGCATGCACGTCCAGCCGCCCCGCCTGGTAGTCGGCAAAGAACGCATCGTTGCGGCGCGTGAAGTCTTGCGGATCGGTCCAGCCGATGCGCGTGGTGAACTCACCCCACGCATAGTCGGAGTCGAGCGGCAGCAACGTGTGGTCGAGGTCGAACAGCGCAACGGCGATGCGCCCATCGCGCAAGGTGGAAGCAGCAGGCGGCGCTGCCACAGGCGAAACAGAGGAGGAAGCAGACGACATCGACAACATCAATCGGTCGCGAGCATGGCGCGCACCAGTGGAATGGTGATGGCGCGCTGGGTGCGCAGCGCGTAGCCGTCCAGGCGATCGAGCAAGGCCATCAAACTGGACAGGTCACGCGCGAAGCGGCTGAGCAGAAAATCGATCACCTCATCGGATAGCGCGACGCCACGCGCATCGGCCGCGCGACGCAACACGGCACGGCGGGCGCGCTCGTCCAGCGGCTGCAGTTGGAAGACATGACCCCAGCCCAGGCGGCTGCGCAGATCGTCGCGCAGCGGCAGGTCGGCCGGGGGGCGATCCCCGCTGGCCAGCACGGCGCGCTGGCCGCCGCTGGCGGGTGACTGGGCGTTGACGAACCAATTGAACGCCGCCGCCTGCTGCTCGGTCGTGTACCGATGCACGTCGTCGAACAGCACCGCCGACCAGCGCTCGTCGAACGGCCCCGGCGCGTGGACGTCGGGTGCAAGCCAGCCTACCGCCTCGCCACGCGCCTGCAGCGCCAGCGCAACGGCACGCAACAAATGGGTCTTGCCGCTGCCAGTGGGGCCCCAAAGGTACAGCGGCAGCGGCGAGCGGGGGCTACCCTGCAGCCACACACGCAGGTACTCCCAAGCGGACTCGTTGCCGTCGGGCACGAAATTGGCCAGCGTCGGCTGGGGCGCCAATCCCAGGTCGAGCACGAGCTGCTCCACTTTAGTCCTCCTGCCCCGCGCGTCCGGCCCCCGCCGCTGCCCGCCGCTCGCGATACAGCGGGCTGCGCACATACAGCACTTGCAACCGGCGCACCGCCACCAACAACACGGCGGAAGCCGGCAACGCGATCAACACGCCGACGAACCCGAACAAGTGCCCAAACGCCATGAGGGCGAAGATGACCGCGATCGGATGCAGGCCGATGCGCTCGCCCACCAAACGCGGGGTCAGGAAGAAGCTCTCCACCACCTGCCCCACTGCATAGACCGCCACCACCAGCAACACGCCCCCCAGACTCTGGAATTGCAGCAGCGCCGCCAGCAGCGCCAGCACCAGGCCGATCCCGTAGCCCAAGTAGGGCACGAACATCGCCAACCCGGTGAAGACCCCAATCGGTACCGCCAATTGCAGCCCCGCCAACCACAGCCCCGCCGCGTAGAACACGGCCATGATGCCCATGACCAGCAGTTGCCCCCGCAAATATTGGCCCAGCACCGCGTCCACATCGGCCAAAAAACGCCCCACCGAAGATCGCCACGCGGGCGGCACCAGCGCGGCGCTGCGCGCCACCACCGCGTCCCAATCCAACAGCAAGTAATACGCCACCACCGGCATGAGCACCAGGTTGCCCAGCAGCGCTAGCAGCGCGCTGCCGCCGATGCGCAGCGACGCCAGCACGTGCTCGAGCAACTGATCCTCGTGGCCGCTGACCATGCGCCGCAACAAGGCCCGCACCCCATCGACATCGATCGACAAATCGATCCCGTGGCGCCGCAACAGCGGCACCAGCCAGGCATTGAGCCGTTCCAGCAGCGCGGGAATCTGCTCGCGCAACAGGGGCCACTGCTGGCTGACCACGGGCACGATGATGAAGGCCACCGCCAGCAACAGCAGCATCAGCAGCGCGATGGCCAGGCCCGCCCCCAGCGCGCGCGGCACCCGGTGCGCCGCCAGCCACGCCACCGCGGGCTGCAAGGCATAGGCCAGCACCGCCGCCACCACGAATGGCAGCAGCACCGGCGCCAGCACCGACACGCCCCACCAGGCGGCGACGGCCAGCGCCAGCCACAGCAGGGCGTGTCGTTGAGATTCGGTCAGCATGGCAGGGGTGGCAGCAGCACAGCGCGCTTGCGGGCCCCGGGGGTCGGGACGCCCGTACAATCGTGGGGATTCTACCGACCCCATGAACACCACACCGCTTTCTTACAAGGATGCCGGCGTCGACATCGATGCCGGGGACGCGCTGGTCGAGCGCATCAAACCGCTGGCACGACGCACCCTGCGCGATGGCGTGCTGGCCGGCATCGGCGGCTTTGGTGCCCTGTTCGAGGTGCCCCGGCGCTACCGTGAGCCGGTACTCGTCAGTGGCACCGACGGCGTCGGCACCAAACTCAAGCTCGCCTTCGCCTGGAATATGCACGACACCGTCGGCATCGACCTGGTGGCCATGAGCGTCAACGACGTGCTGGTGCAAGGCGCCGAGCCGCTGTTCTTTCTCGACTATTTCGCCTGCGGCAAACTGGATGTCGACACCGCGGCGCGGGTCGTGGGCGGCATCGCGCGCGGCTGCGAAGAATCAGGCTGCGCACTCATCGGCGGCGAGACGGCGGAGATGCCCGGCATGTACCCTCCGGGCGAGTACGACCTGGCGGGCTTTTGCGTCGGCGTGGTCGAAAAATCGCGCATCCTCACCGGCGCCGACGTCTGCGCGGGCGACGTGGTGCTGGGGCTGGCCTCCAGCGGCGTGCACTCCAACGGCTTTAGCCTCGTGCGCAAGTGCATCGAACGCGCGGGGCACGACCTGCCCACCACGCTGGACGGGCGCCCGTTCCGCGAGGCGATCATGGCGCCCACCCGCCTGTACGTCAAACCCGTGCTCGCCGCGCTGCAGCAGCACCCCATCAAAGCGCTGGCGCACATCACCGGCGGCGGCCTGCTGGAAAACATCCCGCGCGTGCTGCCCGACGGGCTGGCGGCGCACCTGGTCAAGGGCAGCTGGCCGCAGACCGAGCTGTTCGCGTGGCTGCAGCGCACCGCGGGTATCGACGACCACGAGATGAACCGCACCTTCAACAACGGCATCGGCATGGTGGTCATCGTCGACCCCACGCACGCCGACGCCACTGCGGCGACGCTGGCCGCCCAGGGCGAGACGGTCTACCGCATCGGCACCATCGCCCCGCGCGGCGATGGTGCCGCGGTGGTCGTCGGCTAAGATAGCCCAAACTGGCCCTGCCCTACCCGCCCGCCCGCCGCAGCGCAGCCACCCGGTCAGCGATCGCCTGCGCCTCCAGCGGATCGTCGGCGTGTGGCAGGTAGGCTTCCAAGTCTTGCAGCGCGCGCTGGGGCTGCCCCAGCTCGGCCCAGGCCAGGCCTCGGTCGCGCACCTCGGCCCAGGCGTCGGGCCGCAGCACGATCAGCCGATCGAGCACCGCAATCAGGCGCAACCAGTCCTCCTGTGAGTGGTGGATTTCCTTCAGATTGCGCAGCACGCGGGCCACGATGTCGCGTGGCGCTGCCGCCTGCAGGTACAAGCCCACCGGCACGTCGAAGTCGTCCACCAGCCCATGGCGGCGTTTGTACGGCTCCAGCCGCTCGGCCAAGTCTTCGCGGCTGAGTGACTGGCCAGTAAACGGGTCGAGGATGACCTGCCCCTGCGGCAGGTTGACCTTGACCAAAAAGTGCCCGGGAAAATTGATGCCCGCCGCGCGCAGGCGTATGCCCTGCGCCAGCTCGAGCCAAATCACCGCCAGGCTGATGGGGATGCCGCGGCGCGTGCGCAGCACCGTGTGCAGGTAGCTGTTTTCGGGGTCGTAGTAGTCGTTGACGTTGCCGCCAAAGCCCAATTCGTGAAAAAAGTACTGGTTGAGCACGCGCAGCCGGTGCAGGTGGCCCGCATCCGCCGGCAGGCGGCGGCGCAGCCGCTCGAGCATCCGGTCCACGTCGTCCAACACGGACTGGATATCGAGCTCCGGGTACTCATCCAGCGCCACGGCGGCGGTGGCCTCCAGCAACGGGAAGCCCTCGTCCTGCGCCACCAGCGCAGCAAAGTAGTCCAGCGACGACGGCACCCGTGCAGCCCAGTTCATGGCACTACTTTCGCACAAATTGCCGCAGCGGCAAACCCGCCAGCGCCAAGGCCCCGAAGTACACCGCCGCCGCACCGGCAACCCCCGCGGCCAACACGCCCGCCCGCAGGGCACGCGCGGATGTGCCGGTCCAATCGAATGCCTGCGCCAACCACAGCAGATACACCGCCAACAGCACCGCGCCCGCCAGCACCTGTCCCCCGAAGCGCCCCCACCCAGGCTGCGGGCGATACGCCCCCCGGCGCACCAGACCCACCAGCAGCCAGCCTGCATTGAGCAGCGCGCCCATGCCGATGGCCAGCGCCAGGCCAGCATGTGCCAGCCGCGGCACCAACACCGCATTCATGAGTTGGGTGAACACCAGCACCACGATGGCGATGCGTACCGGCGTGCGGATGTCTTGTCGGGCGTAAAACCCCGGGGCGAGCACCTTGATCGCGATCAGCCCCAACAGCCCCACGCCGTAGCCGGTCAGCGCCAGCGCGGTCTGGCGCACATCGTGCACCGTGAAGGCCCCGTAGTGGTAGAGCACCGCCACCAGCGGCTGGGCAAACAACAGCAGCCCCAGCGCGCTGGGCACGGCCAGCAGCACCACCCAGCGCAGCCCCCAGTCGAGCAGTTGGCTGTAGCGATCTGCGTCACCCGCCGCCTGCGCCGCCGACAACTGCGGCAACAGCACCACGCCCAGCGCCACGCCCAGCAAGGCGGTGGGGAACTCCATCAGCCGGTCGGCGTAGGTGAGCCACGACACGCTGCCTGCCCCCAGGTGCGAGGCGATCTGGGTGTTGATGAGCAGCGAAATCTGCGCCACACTCACCCCCAGCAGCGCAGGCGCCATGAGCGTGAGTATCCGGCGCGTGCCCGGATACTGCCAGCCCGCGCGCACGCCCGCCCACGACAGGCGCACGCGCGGCAGCAGCCCCAGCCGCGCCAGTGCCGGAATTTGCACACCCAACTGCAACACCCCGCCCAGCATCACGCCCCCGCCCAGCGCATAGATGGGCTCCACGCCCCAACGGGCGAGCGCGGGCGCCCCCCACCAAGCGGCGGCGATCATGGCCAGGTTGAGCAGCACCGGCGTGGCCGCGGGTATCGCGTAGCGACGCCAGGTGTTGAGGATGCCGGCACTCAGCGCCACCAGCGACATGAAGCCGATGTAGGGAAACATCCAGCGCGTCAGCACCACCGCGGTCTCGAAGCCCTGCGGGTGCTGCTGCAGACCCGCTGCCATGGCCCACACCAGCACCGGGGCGCCCAGCACGCCCACCACACAAGTCAGCAGCAGCGCCGCTAACAGCACGGTGGCCACGCGGTCGATCAGCTCCCGGGTGGCGGCGTCACCGTCGGTGGCGCGCGTCGCCGCCAGCACCGGCACGAAGGCCTGCGAAAACGCCCCTTCCGCGAACAGGCGCCGCAGCAGGTTGGGAATGCGAAACGCGACGTTGAAGGCGTCGGTGAGCGCGCTGGCGCCGAACGTGGCAGCAATCAGCAGCTCGCGCACCAAGCCGGTGATGCGCGACGCCAACGTCAGTAGCGAGACGATGGAAGCGGATTTGAACAGAGACACCGCGCGAGTGTAGCCGCGCGCCTACAATGGGCGTGCCATGCGCATCGTCAACGCCGACCTGCACTGCCACTCCATCGTCTCGGACGGCACGCTCACGCCCGAAGCGCTGGCCGCGCGCGCCCACGGCAACGGGGTGGAGCTGTGGTCGCTGACCGATCATGACGAGGTGGGCGGGCAACACCGGGCGGCAGCGGCCGCACAGGCGCTGGGGCTGCCGTATCTGTGCGGCGTCGAGATCTCGGTCACCTTCGCCGGGATGACGGTGCACATCGTGGGCCTGGGCATCGACCCGGACGATGCACAACTCGTCGCGGGGTTGGCGCACACGCGCGGCGGGCGCGAGCGGCGCGCGCGAGAGATGGCCGAGCAGCTCGCCGCCGTCGGCATCCGCGGCGCCTACGATGGGGCCCTCAAATACGTCGGCAACCCAGAGCTGATCTCGCGCACCCACTTTGCGCGCTATCTGGTCGAGACTGGCGTGTGCCACGACACGCACGAGGTGTTTCGCCGTTTTCTGACCGAGGGCAAACCTGGCTACGTCGAACACCGCTGGGCGGCCCTGGGTGACGCGGTGCGCTGGATCACCGACGCGGGCGGCGTCGCCGTAATCGCCCACCCGGCGCGCTACGCGTGGGCCAATGCAACGCAGGAGTATGCGCTGTTTGCCGAGTTCAAGGCGCACGGCGGCCGTGCGGTCGAGGTCGTCACCGGCAGCCACAGCAGCGCCGAGATCGTGCGCTACGCCGACATGGCGCGCGAGTTCGACCTGGCCGCTTCGCGCGGCAGCGACTTCCACAGCCCCGACGAGTCGCACACCGATCTGGGCGCGCTGCCCTATCTGGACGGGCGGCTCACCCCGGTGTGGGAGCTGCTGGCCCACCGCGTGCTGCACTGAGCGACCATGGCCCAGTTGTTCGAGGTCCACCCCGACAATCCGCAGCCGCGCCTGCTGCGCCAGGCGGTGCAGGCGCTCCACGCGGGCGCGGTGTTGGCGGTACCGACCGATTCCTGCTACGCGCTGGTGTGCCACCTGGACGATAAGGCTGCCGTCGAGCGCCTGCGGCGCATCCGCGGCATCGACGAACGGCACCACCTGACCCTGCTGTGCCGCGACCTGTCGGAGCTGGCCAGCTACGCGCGCGTGGACAACCGGCAGTACCGCCTGCTCAAGGCAGCCACACCGGGGCCCTACACCTTCATCCTGGAAGCGAGTAAGGAAGTACCGCGCCGCGTCAGCCACCCGCAACGTAAAACCATCGGCCTGCGCGTGCCCGCACACCGGGCGCTGAGCGAACTGCTGGCGCTGCACGGCGCGCCACTGCTGGCCACCACCCTCATCCTGCCGGGCGACGACAGCCCGCTCAACGACGCGGCCCTGATCCGCGAGCGGCTGCAACACGCCGTGGCGGCCGTCATCGACGCTGGCTCGTGCCCGCAAGAGCCCACCACCGTCGTCGATCTGACGCCCATGAGCACTGGCGGCGACCCCGAGGTGCTGCGCGTTGGCCGTGGTCCGCTGGCCACGTTGGGGCTGTGAGGCGGCGCCGCGGCGCACCTGCGACAATCCCACCATGGACATCGCCCACATCATCCAGACCGTCACGATTTACGCGCTGCCGGTCTTGTTCGCCATTACCGTGCACGAGGCAGCGCACGGCTACGCGGCACGGTACTTCGGTGACCCCACCGCCGAGCGGCTCGGCCGCATCACGCTCAACCCCATGCGGCACATCGACCCCATCGGCACCATCGCCATGCCGCTGTTGCTGTACTTTGCCACGGCGGGGGCCTTTCTGTTCGGCTATGCCAAGCCCGTACCGGTCGACTTTGGCCGCCTGCGCCACCCCAAGCGCGACATGGTGTGGGTGGCGCTGGCCGGGCCCGGGGCCAATCTGATCCAGGCGATCGCCTGGGCCGCCGTTGGCTACCTGCTCGTGGCGGGCGGCGTGCAAGAGCCATTTTTCAATGGGATGGCGCGTGCGGGCGTGCTGGTCAACATCGTGATGTTCGTCTTCAACCTGTTTCCGCTGCCTCCGCTGGACGGCGGCCGCATCCTGGTCGGCCTGCTGCCCACGCGCCAGGCCATCGCCGTGTCGCGCGTCGAGCCCTATGGTTTTTTCATCGTGCTGGCGCTCGTGCTCACCGGGGTGGTCAGCACGCTTTGGCTGCGCCCCCTCATGCGCGTGACGGCTCAGGCCATCGAAGTGCTGCTCACCCCGTTGCGCTGGCTGCTGTTTTGACCGAAGGCGGACCTGAAACCGCCGCTTTTCTCCCTACCCTGCCGCCCCATGACCACCGTTCGCGTCCTCACCGGCATCAAACCCTCCGGCACCCCCCACCTGGGCAATTACGTCGGCGCCATTCGCCCCACCGTGCGCGCCAGCCGCGAGCCCGGCATCGACAGCTACCTGTTTCTGGCGGACTACCACGCCCTCATCTCCACCCACGATCCCGCACGCGTGCAGCGCTCCACGCTGGAGATCGCCGCCACCTGGATCGCTTGCGGACTCGACCCCGAGCGCGTGACCTTCTACCGGCAGTCGGACATCCCGGAAATCCCCGAACTGACCTGGCTGCTGGCCTGTGTCTGCGGCAAGGGGCTGCTCAACCGCGCCCACGCCTACAAGGCAGCGGTGGACAAAAACCTGGCCGACGGGCGTGACGCCGACGACGGCGTGACCATGGGGCTGTTCATGTACCCCGTGCTGATGGCGGCCGACATCCTGATGTTCAACGCCCACCGGGTGCCCGTGGGACGCGACCAAATCCAGCACATCGAAATGGCGCGCGACCTGGCGTCGAGCTTCAACCACCTCTACGGCGAGCATTTCACCCTGCCCGAAGCGGTCATCGACGAGCAGGTGGCGACCCTGCCCGGACTGGACGGGCGCAAGATGAGCAAGAGCTACGACAACGTGATTCCGCTGTTCGCGCCGCGCGAGCAGTTGCGTCGCCTCATCATGGGCATCGTCACCGACTCGCGCGTGCCAGGCGAACCCAAGGACACGGAGGGCTCCGCCGTATTCCAGCTCTTTCAGGCCTTTGCCACACCCGAGGAGACGGCGGTCTTTGCACGCGAGTTCGCCGCCGGCATCGCCTGGAGCCAGGCCAAAGAGCGGCTGTTCGAGCGCATCGACCGCGAGATCGCCCCCATGCGCGCCACCTACGACGCCCTCATGGCCGACCCGCAGCGCGTCGAAGCCATCCTGCGCGCGGGGGCGGCCAAAGCCCGTGCCCAAGCCACCCCCTTTGCCGCCCGGTTGCGCGCCGCCGTCGGTCTGCGGTCGCTGGACGCGCTCGCTCAGCCGCCAGCCGACACCGTCCGCACGAGCAAAAGCGCGCCACCCATCTTTAAACAATACCGCGAGGCCGACGGGCGCTTTTATTTCAAGCTCACGGACGCCAAGGGACACGTGCTGCTGCACAGCGCGGGCTTCGACTCGCCCAAGACAGCCGGTCAGGCTGTGGCGCGCCTCAAAACCGAGGGTTGGGCCGCCTGCGCCGACCTGCACACCCAGGTGCACGCGTTGGCCGACCCGCAGCGCATCGAAGCAGCGCTGGCCGCGCTGCGCGAAACCTGAGCCACCGCAGAACCCCCGACGGGCCTGCTACAATAGCAGGCTTGACACCTGCGGAGAGATGGCAGAGTGGTCGAATGCGCCGGACTCGAAATCCGGTATACGGGTCTTCCCCGTATCGAGGGTTCGAATCCCTCTCTCTCCGCCACTCAACCCTTTCCTGCATGGGTCGTGCGGAAAGGGTTTTTGTTTTTTTAGGGTGTCGCGACGGAGTGCGGGCCGTTCGTGGCCACCGTGCGCAAAGGTGCCATCGCTGGTGCCGCTTGTCTGACTCGAACAGACGACCTACCGCTTACAAGGCGGGTGCTCTACCAACTGAGCTAAAGCGGCTCGGGGGACGCACGACCGGACCGATGACGCCGATGGCCCCGCAGCGTTCGTTATTGTAGTGCCTTGTGCCGCCCCACCGCCGGGGCCCTCACTTGATGCGCTTGAGTGCCGGACGCTTGCTGCCCGGGGGCACCGGCGGCTCCCTATCGTCCTCAGCCGCCGAGGGCTCGGGTGCCGGAAATGCCATACCCTGGCCGTTTTCGCGCGCGTAAATCGCGATCACATGGTCGACAGGGACCACGACCTCGCGCGCCACGCCGCCGAAGCGGGCCTTGAAGCGAATCTCGTCGTTGCCCAATACCAGCCCGCCCGTGGCCTCGTAGCCAACGTTGAGCACGATCTGGCCGTCGCGCACGTACTCGCGCGGCACCTGCACGTGCTCGTCCACGGCGACCACGATATAGGGCGTAAAACCGCCGTCCGTACACCACTCGTGCATGGCACGGATCAGGTACGGGCGGGTGGAGGGCAGTTCGGCGTCCATCACTTGCGCATGACCTTTTCGGACGGGGTCAGCGCCTCGATGTAGGCCGGGCGCGAGAAGATGCGCTCGGCGTATTTGAGCAGCGGCGCCGCGTTTTTGTTGAGTTCGATACCGTAGTGGTCGAGCCGCCACAGCAGCGGCGCGATGGCCACGTCCAGCATCGAGAAATGATCGCCCAGCATGAACTTGTTCTTCAGGAACACGGGCGCGAGCTGCGTCAGCCGGTCGCGGATGTGCAGCTTGGCCTTCTCGATCTGCTTGTCCGTCGGCTTCGGGGTGCGCTGTTCCAGCACCGAGACATGCGTGAACAGCTCCTTCTCGAAATTGAGCAGGAACAGCCGCACGCGTGCGCGGTCCACCGGGTCGCCCGGCATGAGTTGGGGATGCGGAAAGCGCTCGTCGATGTACTCGTTGATGATGTTGGACTCGTACAGGATCAGGTCACGCTCGACCAGGATCGGTACCTGCCCATACGGGTTCATGACCGCGATGTCCTCCGGCTTGTTGTAGAGGTCCACGTCGCGGATTTCGAAGTCCATGCCCTTTTCGAACAGCACGAAACGGCAGCGGTGCGAATACGGGCAGGTGGTGCCCGAGTACAAAACCATCATGGTGTGTTCGCTCCTCGACAAAGCAAAGCAGTGGATGGCCGCCTGCCGGCTGGCGCACCCACTGTGCAGACCGCGCAGGCGCGCGGTCAGATGGGGATCATTTGACGTCTTTCCAGTACGCCGCGTTGAGGCGCCAGGCGATCACGGTAAAGATACCCAGGAAGATCAGCACCCACACACCCAGGCGGATGCGATCGTTTTTGACGGGCTCGCTCATCCACTCCAAGAACGCCACCAACTCGGCAACGGTGCGGTCGTACTCGGCTTCGGTCAGTTTGCCGGGTTTGACCACCTCCCAGCCGCGGAAGACCTCGGTCTCGTGCCCGTGGCTGACCACCTTTTCGAAGATGGGTTTGCGCTCGCCCTGCAGTTCCCACAGCGGATGGGGCATGCCGATGTTGTGGAACACGACGTTGTTCCAGCCCGTGGGGCGGTTGGGGTCACGGTAGTACCCGCGCAGCAGGGTATAGAGGTAGTCGCTGCCGCTGTAGCTCATTTGTGCCGCGCGCGAGCGCGCCACCAGCGACAGATCCGGCGGCTGGGCGCCGAACCATGCCTTGGCCTGCTTGGGATCGATGGTCGCGATCATCAAGTCCCCCACCTTGTCGGTGGTAAACATCAGGTTTTCCTTGATCTGCTTTTCGGTCAACCCCAGCTCGGTCAGGCGGTTGTAGCGCACGAACGACGCCGAGTGGCAGTTCAGGCAGTAGTTGACGAAGATCTTGGCGCCGTTTTGCAGCGCCGCCTGATCGGTGGTCAGGCGGGGGGCCTTGTCCATCGGGAAATTCGTCCCCGCCGCCAGGGCTGCGGTGGCCCCGCCCAGCATCGCACCCAAGGCCACCAGGCCGGTGGCAATCCATCGTTTCATGGAAATCGACTCCTGTGTGTCTGTCAATGGGCCTGGAAATTGACGCGGGCCGGAACGGGCTTGAACTCACCCAAGCGGCTCCACCACGGCATGAGCAGGAAGAACGCGAAGTAAAACAGCGTACCCACTTGCGAGACGCGCTCGCCGATCGGCGACGGCGGCAACACACCCAGGTAGCCCAGGATCAGAAAGTTGATGACGAACAGGCCGTACAGATACTTGTTCCAGCTCGGCCGGTAGCGGATCGACTTGACCGGGGCCTTGTCCAGCCAAGGCAGGAAGAACAGGATGATGACCGCACCCCCCATGACGACCACGCCCCAGAACTTGGCGTCGATGGTCAGCATGAGCGCCGACAGCACCACGGCGCCACCGAGTAGGCCCGCTTTGCCGACCATGCCCATGGGCGACTTGAGCGCGGCCAGCACGGCGCCGATGAGCACCACCGCCACCAAGACCACCATCATCTCGGACGTCGTGGCGCGCAGCATCGAGTAAAACGGCGTGAAGTACCACACTGGCGCGATGTGCGGCGGCGTCACCAACGGGTCGGCCGGGATGAAGTTGTTGTACTCCAAGAAGTAGCCGCCGAGCTCGGGCGCGAAGAACACGATCGCCGAGAACACGATCAGGAACACGGACACGCCCAGAATGTCGTGCACGGTGTAGTACGGATGGAACGGGATGCCATCCAGCGGCTTGCCGTCGGGGCCCTTCGTGGCCTTGATCTCGATGCCATCGGGGTTGTTGGAGCCCACCTCGTGCAGCGCGATGATGTGCGCCACCACCAGCCCCAGCAGCACCAGCGGCACGGCGATGACGTGGAAGCTGAAGAAGCGGTTGAGCGTCGCGTCGCTGACGACGAAGTCACCACGAATGAGGATGGCCAGATCGGGACCGATGAAGGGGATCGCGGAGAACAGGTTCACGATCACCTGCGCGCCCCAGTACGACATCTGACCCCAGGGCAGCAGGTAGCCCATGAAGGCCTCGGCCATCAGCACCAGGAAGATCGCGCACCCGAAGATCCACACCAGCTCGCGCGGCTTGCGGTACGAACCGTAGATGAGACCGCGATACATGTGCAAGTACACCACGACGAAGAACGCCGAGGCGCCGGTGGAGTGCATGTAGCGGATCAACCAGCCCCAGGGCACGTCGCGCATGATGTACTCGACCGAGGCGAACGCCACGGGCACGCCGGCAGCGTTGAGCGACGCGTCCGGTTTGTAGTGCATGACGAGGAAGATGCCGGTGACGATCTGGATAACCAGCACCAGCAGCGCCAGCGACCCGAAGAAATACCAGAAGTTGAAATTCTTGGGCGCGTAGTACTCCGCCAGATGCTCCTTGTAGAGCTTGGACAACGGAAAGCGGTTGTCGATCCAGGTCAGGAGCTGCTCGCCGCGGGACGCGTTGGGTGGGGCTTCCTTGAACTCGGCCATGGTGGTTCCCTCATGCGTGGAGACGGTGCGAAGGCGATGAATCAGGCCTTGGGCGGGTCTTCGCCGATCAGCACCACCGTGTCAGAGACATAGTAATGCGGCGGCACTTCGAGGTTGTCGGGCGCCGGTTTGTTCTTGAACACGCGCCCGGCCAGGTCGAACGTGGAGCCGTGGCAGGGGCACAAGAAGCCGCCTTGCCAGTCGTCGGGCAGCGACGGTTGCGCACCGGGCTGCAGCTTGTCGATGGGCGAGCAGCCCAGGTGCGAACAGATACCCACCGCAATAAGGTATTCCGGCTTGATGGAGCGGTGACGGTTCTTGGCGTAAGGCGGCGTGGGGTACGCCTTACGGTCGGAGTTGGGGTCGGCCAGTTGATCC
Source organism: Tepidimonas sp. HKU78 (assembly GCF_049860815.1). Lineage (NCBI taxonomy): Bacteria > Pseudomonadati > Pseudomonadota > Betaproteobacteria > Burkholderiales > Tepidimonas > Tepidimonas sp. HKU78. The sequence continues at coordinate 1,402,452 of NZ_CP187547.1, read as the reverse complement.
TCCACCTTTTCCAGCGAGGCCAACATCTCTGGCGTGCGGCGCATGATCCACACCGGTTTGCCGCGCCATTCGACGACGATTTTTTCGCCCGGTTGCAGCTTGGAGACGTCCACCTCGACCGAGGCACCGGCGGCCTTGGCCCGCTCGGAAGGCGCGAAGGACGCAACGAAGGGAACCGCGGCGGCGGCCACGCCTGCGCCGCCCACAGCGCACGACGTGATCAGCCAAGTCCGGCGTTCTGGATCTGGGGTGGCTTCGCTCATGGGAGACTCTCTGGTAAAACGGGATGCGATGGACGGACTCTTGGCAGCATGGACGCCACGCCGCGTATAAACCATTTGGCATTGTAAGGGATCGCCACGGGGGCAAACCTTGACGAGACGCAAACAACCCCGTTGGCCTATGCCACTTCGCGCTGGCCCGCGCGCATCGCCCAAGCCGCCTCCAACGCCGCGATCAGGCTGGACGGATCGGCCCGGCCCCGCCCGGCGAGGTCGAACGCGGTACCGTGGTCGGGGCTGGTGCGCACGAACGGCAGCCCGAGCGTGGTGTTCACGCCGCGCTCCAGGCCCAGGTATTTGACCGGGATCAGGCCTTGGTCGTGGTACATGGCCACGACGACGTCGAACTCCCCGCGGCGCGCGCGCATGAACACCGTGTCCGGTGGGTGCGGGCCGCTGACCGCCCAGCCCGCTGCCTGAGCGCGCGCGATGGCCGGTGCGATGTGCTCGATCTCCTCGCGGCCGAACAAACCCCCTTCCCCCGCGTGCGGGTTGAGGCCCGCCACCGCGATGCGGCAGTGCGGCCAGCCCAGCAACCGGGTAAAGTGTTCGTGCGTGATGCGCAGCGTCTCCCACACTGCCGCTTCGGTGACGGCGGCGATGGCGTCGCGCAACGACACGTGAATGCTCACCAGCACCGTGCGCAGCTCGTCGTTGGACAGCATCATGCGCACGGGCAAATCGGCCGGTGCAACGCCACGGTGTTGGGCCGCCAGCGCCTGCAGCAGTTCCGTGTGTCCCGGCGCATCGACCCCAGCGGCCGCCAAGGCCGCTTTGTTCAGCGGCGCCGTCACCACCGCCGCAACTTCGCCGCGCAGCGCGGCCTGCGCCGCCACGATGACGGCGTCGGCCGCGGCACGCCCCGATGCCGCGCTGACCTCGCCGAAGCGGGGCAGGGCCGATAGGCTGACGGCAGGCCACAGCGGCACGCAGCGCGGCGGCGCGCGGTGCGCGTCGGCGGGCCCGTCGAGCACGGCGATGGGCAATGCGCCACCGGTGACTTGCACCGCGCGCCGCATGACCGCTACGTCGCCCACGACCACGCAGCGCGGCGACCACTCGGGGCGGCGGCGAAAGACCTCGGCGACGATCTCCGGGCCGATGCCGGCTGCGTCACCCATGGTGATCGCGAGCGGGAGGGTGCCTGCCACGGGCGGCATCGGGAGCGAGTCGGTCATCAGGCGGGATTGTCGATGTCGATGAAGCGGTGCTCGATGCCGAACTGCGCGGCCACGTGTGCCGCGAGCGCGGGGGCCCCGTAGCGCTCGGTGGCGTGGTGGCCGCAGGCCAAGAATGCCACCCCGCACTCGCGTGCCAAGTGCGCCTGCGGTTCCGAGATTTCACCCGTCAGAAAGGCGTCGGCACCCGCGGCGATGGCAGCCTCGAAATAGCCCTGCGCCCCACCGCTGCACCAGGCCACACGCCGGATCGGCCGCCCATCACCCGGCACGCAGACCACGGCGCGCCCCAGCACCCGCTGCACGTGGTCGGCCAGCGCCTGGGCGTGCGAGCCCTCCCACGCACCCAAAAACCCGAGCTGCTGCTCGCCAAAGCGCTGCCAGCCGCCTTCGTCGGGCACGAAGCCCAGGCGGCGCCCGAGTTGGGCGTTGTTGCCCAGCTCGGCGTGGGCGTCCAACGGCAGGTGGTAGGCGTAGAGGTTGATGTCGTGTACCAGCAACCGCTGCAGGCGCGCTTTCATCCAGCCGGTGACGGTGCCGCGCTGGCCGCGCCAGAACAGCCCGTGGTGCACAACGATGGCATCGGCACCCGCCTCGACCGCGGCCTCGATCAGCGCCAGGCTTGCGGTGACGCCGCTGACCAAGCGGCGGATGCGGGGCTTGCCCTCGACCTGCAGGCCGTTGGGGCCGTAGTCCTGAAAGCGCGTGGGCTCCAGCAGCGCATCGAACGCTGCCAGCAGCTCCTCGCGCGGCGCGCCGTCCGCTGGCGTCAACGCGTCGGTGACCGTGTTTCGATCAGACATGCCCGCATTGTCGCATCGCGGACGGCCCCGGCCCCGGACGGACCGCTGGCGCCACGCCGGGCGTCAGGACTTGCGCGCGGCTTGCTCCGACTCGGCGATCTTGCGCGCGAAGAATCGGTAGAACCACACCCCCATGACGATCACGAAGGCAATCACCCCGGCGCTCATGAGCCCATAGTCGGTCGAAAAAAGGTCCACAATCGCTTTCATGTTCGGCTCCTGCGTCGTTCGACAAACGCGACCTCCATTGAAGCGGTGCGCGCCCGCCGACGCATTGACCCATATCAACCCCGCTGCAAACAGGGGTATGAAACTTGCCTGCACCGGCCCGAGGAACCCATGAAACGCCACTGGCTGCTCTTTTCGCAAACCGTCACCGTGCTGCTGGCGGTGTGGTTCGTCGTCGCGACGCTCAAGCCGCACTGGCTCGCGCAGCGGCCCTCGCTGGCCAGCGTGGTGCCGGTATTCCAGATCGAAGGCGACCAACGCAGCCCCACCATCGCCAGCGCCAGCCTGAGCGCGGCCGCCCGCGCCGCGGCACCGGCCGTGGTCAGCATCAGCACCAGCAAGGCGGTGCGCCACCCGCACGCGCAGGAGCCGTGGTTTCGCTTCTTTTTTGGCGACCGACCCGAATTCGAGCCACAGACGGGGTTGGGCTCGGGCGTCATCGTCAGCCCAGCGGGCTACATCCTGACCAACAACCACGTGATCGAAGAGGCCGACGAGATACTGGTGCAGCTCAGCGACGGTCGGCAAGCGCCGGCGCAGGTCATCGGCACCGACCCCGAGACCGACTTGGCGGTGCTGCGCATCGCGCTGGACGATCTGCCCGTGATCGTGCTGGGGCGCTCGGAGTTGCTGGAAGTGGGCGACCGGGTGTTGGCGATCGGCAATCCGTTCGGTGTCGGACAGACCGTGACGGCGGGCATCGTCAGCGCACTGGGCCGCAGCCAACTCGGCATCAACACGTTCGAGAACTTCATCCAGACCGATGCCGCCATCAACCCGGGCAACTCAGGCGGCGCGTTGGTCGATGCCGAGGGGCATTTGGTGGGCATCAACACCGCGATCTACTCGCGCTCGGGCGGCTCGATGGGTATCGGGTTCGCCATCCCGATCGCCACCGCGCGCGAGGTGATGGAAGCGATCGTGCGTGATGGCGCGGTCACGCGCGGCTGGATCGGTGTGGAGCCGCAAGAGCTGACCCCAGAACTGGCCGACCACCTGGGCCTGCCAGGCGCGCAGGGCGTGGTGGTGGCGGGCGTGCTGCAAGACGGGCCGGCGGCGCAAGCCGGCATCCGCCCCGGCGACGTCATCAGCCGCGTGGGCGACACGCCCGTGCGCGACGTTGCCGGCCTGCTGGCGGCGGTGGCGGCACGCCAACCGGGAGTGGCCACCGAGGTCGAGGTGCTGCGGCGCGAAGGCCGCCGCACGCTGACGGTGATTCCGGCGCGCCGTCCGCCCCCTTCTGCCCGCTAGCGACTGTCTGCAGCGGCGGACTCGTCCTCGGCGGGCTTGGTTTTGACGAACCAGCGCGCTCCCCAGATGCCGAGCTCGTAGAGCAGGCACATGGGGACGGCCAGGGCCAGCTGCGAGATCACGTCCGGCGGCGTGACGATGGCGGCGATCACGAACGCGATGACGATGAAATAGCCCCGAAACGCCTTCAACTTGTCGATGGTGACCATGTCGAAGCGCACCATCAGCATCACCACCACCGGCACCTGAAAGGCCAGGCCGAACGCCAGGTACAGCGACAGAATGGCCTCGACGTAGGAGGCGATGTCGGGTGTGGCGTTGACGCTGGCGGGCGTGAAGCCCTGGATGAAGGCAAACATCTTGTCGAGCACGAAAAACTGCACGAACGCGATGCCGAGATAGGCCAACGCGCTACCGCTGATGATGAGCGGCAGGGCAAAGCGCTTTTCGTGGCTATACAGCCCCGGGGCGACGAAGGCCCAGATCTGATAGATGACCCACGGCAGCGCCAGCAGCAGGCCCGCCATCATCAGCACCTTCAGGGGCACGAAAAACGGCGTGAACACCCCCACCGCGATCAGCTTGGCGTCCGGTGGCATGTGGGCACGGATGGGCACGGCGATCAGATCGATCAGGCCGCTGGGGCCGGGCCAGATGGCCAGCAGCGCCATCGCCACCCCCACGCCATAGAGGGCATAGAGAATTCGGTCGCGCAATTCCATCAGGTGCGCGACGAAGGGCTGCTCGGTGCCGGCAAGCTCGTCGGCGGGCTCTTTGGAATCGGCCATGGCTCAGCGCGGGGGAATCTTGGGGCGGTAACGCGCCACCCGGGCCGCACCGGACAACGCCCGCGTGCGAACACCGGCACGAGCCTTGTACCACTGGGGGACGGCCTGGCGCTTGAGGCGGAAGTTTTTCTTCGGCCGGCGGTATTGGGGATAGACGGGGCTGCCGATCGAGGACGAGTCGGCCAACGAATCCGATGACGACGTGCCACCCAGCCCGGCGGTCACCTCGGCCCAGTCGCGCTCGAAGTCGCTGGCGGTGGCGCTGACTTGCGACTCCACCTCGCGCGCGGTCTTCTCGACCGTCTCCTTCATGCGCTTGAGCTCTTCGAGCTCGATGGTGCGGTTGACTTCGGCCTTGACGTCGGCGACGTAGCGCTGCGCCTTGCCCAGCAGCGCACCCACCGTGCGGGCCACGCGCGGCAGCTTCTCGGGGCCGATGACGACGAGCGCCACGACACCGATGAGGGCGAGCTTGGAGATGCCGAGGTCGATCATGCGGGAGTGGCCGCGATCACGACTTGGTCTTGGCGTCGACGTCGATGGTGGTCTTCTCGGCCGCCTTGTCCTGGCCGACCTGTGCCGTGGCGGTGGCGGCCGCGTCGGGGGCCGAACCCCCATCCTTCAGGCCATCCTTGAAACCCTTGACGGCGCTGCCGAGATCCGAGCCGATGTTCTTGAGCTTCTTGGTGCCAAACACCAGCACCACGATCAGCAGCACGACCAGCCAGTGCCAAATGGAAAAACTGCCCATGGTTCACTCCAATGACGGGGCTTGCGCCCCATAATGCCTTCGATCCGGTGCGGCCTCCGAGGGTTCACCGCACCGCCAATAGCGCCTGCCGTGATTGTGCCCGAAAGCGCGGCCGTGCGACGAAGACCGGCGGGGCTCACCCCTTGCGCCAGGGCCTCGGCCCGCCGATGACGTGCACATGCAGGTGATGCACCTCTTGCCCGCCGTGCTCGCCGGTGTTGCACACGATGCGAAACCCCCCTTTTGGATACGGCTCGCAGCCCTGCTCCAGCGCCAAGCGCGGGGCCAGCACCATCAGGCGGCCCATGAGGCGCTCGTGCTCGGGCGTGAGCTGCGCCATCGACGGGATGTGCGCCTTGGGCACGATGAGAAAGTGCACCGGCGCCCAAGGGTGGATGTCGTGAAAGGCGGTCAGCTCGTCGTCCTCGTACACCTTGCGGCTGGGGATCTGGCCGGTGACGATCTTGCAAAAGATGCAGTTCGGGTCGTGCGACATGGTCGGTGACATCGTAAGGATGCGGGCGCCTCAAACGGGCATGGGCTTGCGGTCGTTCCAGTACAACAGGCCCTTGACGAGCCGGTACAGCGACCAGATGGCCGCCGCGATCAAAATGACCGCTCCCACGCCGATGAACAGGGTGATGAAGCCGAGCACCGCCCACAACAGGCTCCACCAGAAGGTGCGGATCTGCCAGGTGAAGTGACTCTCGTAGAGGGTGCCGACGACGTCCTCGCGCTTGACGTAGTTGATGATGATGCCGATGAGCGCGGTGACCGCCAAAAACCACGACGCGGCATACAGCAGATACACCGCCAGCGTCAGGCGGCGCAGGCTCTCGAGCTGCTGCGGCGTCGTGGCACGAACGTCGATGATGCGGGGATCATCCATGGGCCGCTCCGGGGTGGGCCGCCTCGCGCTCGCGCGCCTTGCGCAGCGCTTTTTCGTCCAGGCCCGACAAACCCTCGCGGCGCGCGAGTTCGGCCACCACGTCGGCGGGCCCGAGGCCGAAGTGCGCCAGCACGATCAGGCTGTGGAACCACAGGTCGGCCACCTCGCCCACGAGCGCCTGGGCGCTGCCGGCGCCATGCTGCAGGTCCTTGGCGGCCATCACCACTTCGCCCGCTTCTTCCGTGATTTTTTTCAGAAAGGCGTCTGGCCCCTGGTGCAGCAGGCGCGCGACATAGCTGCGCTGCGGGTCGCCGCCAGCGGCGGGCTTGCGGCTGTCGATGACAGCGGCCAGGCGCAGCAGGGTGTCCAGCGGCGGGGCGGTGTCGGTCATGGCCATTCAGCGGTAGATGGTCTCAGGGTCTTTGAGCACGGGGTCGACCGCCTGCCACGCACCCTGCGCCGTATCCAGCCGCTGATAAAAGCAGCTGTGCCGCCCCGTGTGGCAGGCGATGCCCGGGGTGTGGCCGGTTTGCGTGACTTTGAGCAGCACGACGTCGTGGTCACAATCCAAGCGAATCTCGTGCACGCGTTGCACGTGCCCGGACTCCTCGCCTTTGTACCAAAGCCGGCCGCGCGAGCGGCTGTAGTAGACCGCGCGGCCCAGCTCGGCGGTCTTTTGCAGCGCCTCGCGGTTCATCCACGCCACCATCAGCACGTCACCGCTGTCGCGCTCTTGCGCGACCACCGGCACCAGCCCTTGCGCATCCCAGCGCACGTCGTCCAGCCACGTCGTCATGGGTCTAGCGTAGCACGTCCGTCAAGGGGATGGCGGCGGCGTCAGCGCCGCACCGGGATGCCCGCTTCGGCCATGCGCTGCTTGGCCTGGGCGATCGTGTAGGTGCCGTAATGGAAAATGCTGGCCGCAAGCACCGCGTCCGCGCCGCCCTGCTGGATGCCCTCGACCAGGTGCTCCAGGGTGCCGACGCCGCCAGAGGCGATCACAGGGATGTCCACCGCGTCGCTGACGGCACGGGTGAGCGCCAGGTCGAAGCCCGCTTGCGTGCCGTCGCGGTCCATGCTGGTGAGCAGGATTTCGCCCGCGCCCAGAGTGGCCATCTGGCGCGCCCAGGCCACGGCGTCCAGCCCGACGTTTTTGCGGCCGCCGTGCGAATACACGTCCCACCCGGGACCGATGGGCTGGCCGTCGGGGCCGGGCCGCGCCTCATCGGCGGGAGTGCGGCGCTTGGCGTCGATGGCCACCACGATGCACTGCGATCCGTACTTGCCCGAGGCGTCACGGATGACCTGGGGGTTGGCGATGGCCGCGGAATTGAAGCTGACCTTGTCCGCCCCGGCGTTGAGCAGGCGGCGCACATCCTCCACCGTGCGCACGCCACCGCCCACCGTCAGCGGGATGAACACCTGCGAGGCCACCGCTTCGATGATGGGCAGGATCAGGTCGCGCCCGTCGCTGGTGGCGGTGATATCCAGAAATGTGAGTTCGTCGGCGCCTTGGTCGTTGTAGCGCGCGGCGATCTCGACCGGGTCGCCGGCGTCGCGCAGTTGCACGAAGTTGACGCCCTTGACGACACGGCCACCCGTGACGTCCAGACAGGGGATGATGCGCTTGGCCAGCATGGCGTCGGGGCGGCCGTCAGGCGCCCAGTTCGTCGACCAGCCGCACCGCGGCGGCAAAGTCTAGCTCGCCGCTGTAGATGGCGCGGCCACAGATCACGCCCTCCACGCCCTCGGACTCGACCTCGCACAGTCGGCAGATGTCGTCCAGCCCCGACAGGCCGCCCGAGGCGATGACCGGGATGGACAGCGCCTGCGCCAGCCGCACGGTGGCTTCGACGTTGATGCCGGTGAGCATGCCGTCACGGCCGATATCGGTGTAGACGATGGCCTCGACGCCGTAGTCCTCGAACTTGCGCGCCAGATCGACGACCTCGTGGCCGGTGAGCTTGCTCCAGCCGTCGGTGGCCACCTTGCCGTCCCGCGCGTCGAGCCCGACGATGATGTGTCCGCCGAAGGCGCTGCAGGCATCCTGTAAAAAGCCGGGATTCTTGACGGCGGCGGTGCCGATGATGACGTAGCGCAGGCCGGCGTCCAAGTAGCGCTCGATGGTGTCGAGGTCGCGGATGCCACCGCCCAGCTGCACGTCGATGTCGTCGCCGACTTCGCGCAAGATGCTGCGCACGGCGGCTTCGTTGCGGGGCTTGCCCGCGAAGGCGCCGTTCAAGTCCACCAAGTGCAAGCGGGTGGCGCCCTGCTCGACCCAGTGGCGCGCCATGGCGGCGGGGTCGTCGCTAAAGATGGTGGACTGCTCCATGTCGCCTTGCTTGAGGCGCACGCACTGGCCGTCTTTCAGGTCGATGGCGGGGATCAGCAGCATGGCTTTCGGGCGGGGTTGAGGGTTCAGGGATTCCAGTGCAGGAAATTGCGGTACAGGGCCAGCCCTTGGGCGGCGCTCTTTTCTGGGTGGAACTGGGTAGCGAACAGGTTGTCGCGCGCGATGGCGCTGGCAAAGCGCACGCCATACTCGGTCACGCCCACCGCGTGGGCGGGATGCGCCGGGTGCGCATGGTAGCTGTGCACGAAGTAGAAGTAGCTGCCGTCCGGGATGCCCGCCCACAGCGGATGGGCCGGTGGCTGCTCGCTCGCGCCATGCTCGAAGCCGTACCAGACACGGTTCCAGCCCATCTGCGGCACTTTGTAGCGGCTGCCGTCGGGCTGGCGCTGGCCCTGCAGGCGAAAACGCACCACCTCGCCCGCGATCAAGCCCAGGCCGGGGGTGTCGCCTTCCTCGGAATGGTCGAGCAGCATTTGCATGCCGACGCACACACCGAACAGCGGTTTGGTGGCCGCCGCGTGCAGCACCGCCTCGCGCAGGCCGCTGCGCTCGAGCTCGGCCATGCAATCGGGCATGGCCCCTTGCCCGGGCAACACCACGCGGTGGGCGTCGCGCACCACCTGCGGGCTGGCCGTCACGACGACGTCGACCCGATCGCTGGCCCGCGCCGCGTGCATGACCGCCTGCGCCACCGAGCGCAGGTTGCCCATGCCGTAATCGACGACCGCGACCGTCTCGCGCCTGATCGGGGTATACATCGTGCTCGTGGAAGCTGCGTTCGCCTCGTGACCGGTGACGGTGGCGCTCACAAACTGCCCTTGGTCGAGGGCACGGCGTCCCCCAGGCGGGCATCGCGCTCCAGCGCGGCGCGCAGCGCGCGCGCAAACGCCTTGAAGATCGTCTCGCACTGGTGGTGTGCGTTGACGCCCTTGAGGTTGTCGATGTGCAGCGTCACGCCCGCGTGGTTGACGAAGCCCTGGAAAAATTCGGTCACGAGCTGGGTGTCGAACTGCCCGATCATGCCGGCGGTGAAGCGCACGTCCATGTGCAGCCCAGGCCGGCCAGAAAAGTCCACCACCACGCGCGACAGGGCTTCGTCCAACGGCACGTAGGCGTGCCCATAGCGGCGGATGCCGCGCTTGTCACCAACCGCGCGCGCCAGCGCCTGCCCGAAGGTGATGCCGACATCCTCCACCGTGTGGTGGCCATCGATGTGCAGGTCTCCGCGGCACTCGATCTCCAGATCGATCAGCCCGTGGCGGGCGATCTGATCCAGCATGTGATCGAAAAACCCGATGCCGGTGTCGAGCCGGGCCTGCCCCGTGCCGTCGAGGTCGACGCGCACGCGGATGCGGGTTTCGGCCGTGACGCGCTGCACTTCCGCGGTGCGCGGGGTGACGCTGGGAGCGGGTAAGGTGGTCATAGCGAGGGAGGCAGCGCCGCCAGCAGCGCGTCGTTTTCGGCGGGGGTGCCGACGGTCAGCCGCAGGCAGTTGGCCAGCAACGGGTGCATTGTAGAAACATTCTTGACCAAGACGCCACGCGCGCGCAAGCCTGCAAAGGCACGCGCGGCGTCGGGCACGCGCACCAGAATCATGTTCGCCTCGCTGGGATAGGGCCGCACGCCCGGCAGCGCGGCCAGTGCCCCTTGCAGGCGTTCGCGCTCGGCGCGGATGGTGGCCGCCTGCGCGGCGTACACGTCGGCGTGCTCCAGCGCAAACAGCGCGCACTCGGCGTTGAGGGCGCTCACGTTGTAGGGCGGCCGCACTTTGTCGATTTGGGCGATGAGGGGCGCCGCGCCGATCAGGTAGCCCAGCCGAGCGCCCGCCAGCCCGAATTTGGACAGGGTGCGCATGACGAGCACGTGCGCGTGCGCGTCGGGGTCAGCGCGCCATTCGTCCAGCCAGGTGTGGCTGGCAAAGGGTTGGTACGCCTCGTCCACCACCACCAGGCCGCCTGCCGCGCCGACGGCGGTGATGACGCGCCGCATCACCGCCGGATCCCAGCGGTTGGCGGTGGGGTTGTTGGGATACGCCAAATAGGTGATTGCCGGCCGCACGCGCGCGATCGCCTCGACCATGGCCGCCTCGTCAAGCGCGAAGTCGGGTGTGAGCGGCACGCCGTGGAAGGCCAGGCCCTGTAGCTGCGCGCTCATGGCGTACATGACGAAGCCGGGCACCGGCGCCACGATGGCGGCCCCGGGCCGATCGCACGCCAGGGCCAACAAGGCGATCAATTCGTCCGAGCCATTGCCCAGCATGAGCGCCGCACCCGCGGGCAGGTCGACGTGCGCGGCCAGCGCGCGCTTGAGGTCGTCGATGCGCGGCCCCGGATAACGGTGCACGGGCACGCGGCCCAGGCGCTCACCGAGTGCGCGCTGCAGCGGCTCGGACAGCGCGAAGGGGTTTTCCATCGCGTCCAGCTTGATGAGGCCCACGGCATCCTGGATCGCGTAGGCGTGCATGCCCTGCACGTCGTCTCGGATGCGCTGCAGGGCGGCGTCGAGCCGCGCGCTCATGCATCGCCCTCCGAGCACAGGCGCAGCTCGGCCGCGCGCGCGTGCGCAGTCAAGCCTTCGCCATGCGCCAGCACCGCCGCGATGCGGCCCAGCGTCTGCGCGCCGTCGGCACTGACTTCGATGAGGCTCGTGCGCTTCTGGAAGTCGTACACCCCGAGCGGGCTGGAAAAACGCGCCGTGCCGCTGGTGGGCAGCACGTGGTTGGGGCCGGCGCAGTAGTCGCCCAAGCTCTCGCTGGTGTAGGCACCCAGAAAGATCGCGCCCGCGTGCCGCAATAGCGGCTCCCAGCGCTGCGGCTCGCGGCTGGCGATCTCCAGGTGCTCCGGGGCAATGCGGTTGCTGATTGCGCACGCCTCGGCCATGTCGCGCGTGCGAATGAGCGCGCCACGGCCGTTGAGGCTCTTGGCGATGATGTCGGCGCGCGGCATGGTGGGCAACAGGCGGTCGATGGCTGCCTGCACCGCGTCCAGATAGGCCCCATCCGGACACAGCAGGATGGACTGCGCCAGCTCATCGTGCTCGGCTTGGCTGAACAGGTCCATCGCCACCCAATCGGGTGGTGTGGTGCCGTCCGCCAGCACCAGGATTTCGCTAGGCCCCGCGATCATATCGATGCCCACGGTACCAAAAACGTGCTTCTTGGCGCTGGCCACGTAGGCGTTACCCGGGCCGGTGATTTTGTCCACTTTCGGGATGGTGGCGGTGCCATAGGCCAGCGCCGCCACCGCCTGCGCCCCCCCGACGGTGAATGCGCGGCTGACGCCCGCCACGTGCGCCGCGGCCAGCACCAGCGGGTTGCGCTCGCCGCGCGGCGTGGGCACGACCATGACGATCTCCGGCACGCCCGCGACGTGGGCCGGTATCGCGTTCATGAGCACGCTCGACGGGTAGGCCGCCTTGCCACCCGGCACGTAAATGCCGACGCGGTCCAGCGGCGTGACCTTCTGCCCCAGCCGCGTGCCGTCGGCCTCGCGAATCTCCCACGAGCGGCCGCACGCGTCGAGCTGCGCCTCGTGGTAGCGGCGAATGCGCGCGGCCGCCTGTTGCAGGGCGTCGCGCTGCGCGGCAGGCAGGCCATCGAAGGCCTGGCGCAGGACGGGCGCGCCCAACTCCAACTCGGCCACGCTGGCCGCCTCGAGCGCGTCGAAGCGACGCGTGACCTCGAGCACCGCCGCATCACCGCGTGTGCGCACGTCGGCCAGAATTTGCGCGACGCGCGCTTCGATGTCCGCGTCGGTCTCGGCCGACCAGTGCAGGCGCGCCGCGAAGCGTGCCTCGAAATCCGCGTCCGTGGTGTCCAGCCGCAGTGGGCGGGCCAAGAGTCGATCTGCCATGGTCATGATTCCATTGTCGCAGAGCGCTGCGCGACCGCTTGCGCAAAGGCTTGCAGCATGGGGCGGATGCGCTCGCGCTTGAGCTTGAGCGCGGTCGGCCGCACCACCAGCTGCGACGAGATGTCCATGATGCGCTCGACCTCGACCAGCCGGTTGGCCTTGAGGGTATTGCCGGTGGAGACCAAGTCGACGATGGCGTCGGCCAGCCCGGTCAGTGGCGCCAGCTCCATGCTGCCATAGAGCTTGATCAAATCCACGTGCACGCCCTTGCTGGCGAAGAACTCGCGCGCGATCGCCACATATTTGGTCGCCACGCGCAGGCGCGCCCCCTGGCGCACTGCGCGCGCGTAGTCGAAATCGGCCGGCACCGCCACGCTCATGCGGCAGCGGGCGATGCCCAGATCGAGCGGCCGGTACAGACCCACCCGGGCCGCGTCGCCCCAGGTGGCCTCGTGCTCGATGAGCGTGTCCATGCCGCACACGCCCAGATCGGCGCCGCCGTGCTCCACGTAGGTAGGCACGTCGGTGGCGCGCACCAGCACCACACGCACCTCGGGCCGGTTGGTGGGCAGGATCAGCTTGCGCGAGGTCTCGGGGTCTTCGAGCACCTCGATGCCCGCCGCACGCAGCAGCGGCAGCGTCTCGTCGAAGATCCGGCCCTTGGACAGGGCCAGGGTCACGGTGTCGGCACTCATGCGATCCTCTCGATGTCGGCGCCCAGCGCACGCAGTTTGCGCTCCATCTGGTCGTAGCCGCGGTCCAGGTGGTAGATGCGGTCGACCACCGTCTCGCCGTCGGCGACCAATCCGGCGATGACCAGACTGGCCGAGGCGCGCAAGTCGGTCGCCATCACGGTCGCGCCCGACAGCCGCCGCCCCCCCTCGACGAACGCGGTGCGCCCGTCGATGCGGATCTGCGCCCCCAGCCGCACCAGCTCCTGCACGTGCATGAAGCGGTTCTCGAAAATGGTCTCGGTGATGGCGCTGGGCCCCTGCGCGATGGCGTTGAGGGCCATGAACTGCGCCTGCATGTCGGTCGGAAAACCCGGATATTCGGTGGTCCGAAAACTCTGCGCCCGCAACGCCGCGCCGCCGGGCGAGCGCACGCGCATACCGTCGGGCTCGGCCTGCACCTGCACGCCGGCGTCGAGCAGTTTGTCGATCACCGCGTCCAAGTGCTCGGCGCGGGCCGCGCGCAGCCACGCCTCGCCCCCGGTGGCCGCCACCGCGCACAAGAACGTCCCCGCTTCGATGCGGTCCGAGACGACCGTGTGCTCGGCACCCGCAAGCGCTGCCACGCCCTCGATACGGATGCGGCTGGTGCCGTGGCCCTCGATGCGCGCGCCCATGGCAATCAGCAGCTGCGCCAGATCGACCACCTCGGGCTCCTGCGCGGCGTTTTCCAGCACGGTTTCGCCCTCGGCAAGCGCCGCAGCCATCATCAGGTTCTCAGTGCCGGTGACAGTAACCATGTCCGTGGTGATGCGCGCGCCACGCAGCCGGCTGCGCCCAGCGGGCAGCCGCGCCACGATGTCACCGTGCTCGACCACGATCTCGGCCCCCATGGCCTGCAAACCCCTGATGTGCTGGTCCACCGGGCGCGAGCCGATCGCGCACCCCCCGGGCAGCGACACGCGCGCCTGGCCGCAGCGTGCCAGCAACGGCCCCAGCACCAGGATCGAGGCGCGCATGGTCTTGACCATCTCGTACGGCGCCACCGGCTGCAGCGCGCCGACAGCGTGCAGCGTCATGCCGCCGCGCTCGCCATGCGTGCGCACCTGCACCCCCATGCCCTCCAACAACGCGCGCATGGTGGCCACGTCGCGCAGCCGCGGCACGTTGCGCAGCGTCACCGGCTGGTCGGTCAACAAGGCGGCGCACAGCTCGGGCAGCGCCGCGTTTTTGGCGCCCGAGATCTCCACCTCGCCGTGCAGCCGCTGGCCGCCCCGGATACTGAGCCGCTCCATCGTCACTCCTGCGCTGTGCGGCGGGCGGCCTGCCACTCGGCAGGTGTGTAGGTCTTCATGGACAGGGCGTGCACCTCGTCGGTGTGCATGCGCTGCCCCAGCGTGGCGTACACCATCTGGTGGCGCTGGATGGCGCGGCACCCCTCGAAGGCGGGCGAGACGACGATGGCCATCCAGTGACGGCCATCACCGCTGACCTCCAGGTGTTCGCACGGCAGTCCGGCCGCAATCAGGGCGCGCAGTTGGTCGGCAGTCATGGTCGGTGCTCTCGTGAGGTCTGGCGCTGCAGCGCCCAGCAAAATCAATGGCGTATCTTGTAGCCGATGCGCAGCAGGTGCAGCGTGAGCGCCGCCACGAGGACGAACGCCGTGCCGACCACCGCCAGGCTCAGCCAAGGTGAGACGTCGCTCACCCCAAAAAAGCCGTAGCGCGCACCGTCGATCATGTAAAAAAACGGGTTGAGGTGGCTGACCGCCTGCCAAAACGGCGGCAGCGAGTGGATGGAGTAGAACACGCCGGACAGAAACGTCATGGGCATGATGAGGAAGTTCTGAAACGCCGCCATCTGGTCGAACTTCTCGGCCCACAGGCCGGCGATCACGCCCAGCGCGCCCAACAGACCCGCCCCCAGCACCGCAAACACCCCGATCCACAGCGGATGGGCAAAACGCAACTCGGCCGCCCATGCCGTGACCAACAACACCCCCGTGCCCACGACCAGCCCGCGCAGCACGGACGAGCCGACGTAGGCGACGAACCAGGCCCAGTGCGACAGCGGTGCCACCAGGATGAAGACCAGGTTGCCCATGATCTTGCTCTGGATGAGGCTGGACGAGCTGTTGGCAAAGGCATTTTGCAGCAGACTCATCATCGCTAGCCCAGGCAGCAAAAACGCGGTGTAGCCCACGCCGTCGTAGACCTGCACGTGCTCTTCGAGCACGTGGCCAAAGATCAGCAGGTACAGCATGGCGGTCACGATGGGCGCGGCCACCGTCTGGAACGCCACTTTCCAGAAGCGCAGCACCTCCTTGCGCAGCAGGGTTTGCCAGCCACTCATGCCGGCGCCTCCGCAGTCGGCTGTACGGCCATGAAATCCAGAAACACATCTTCCAGGTCGGCCTTGTGCACCTCGATGTCTTCCATCACGACGCCCGCTTGGCGCAACGCCGCCAGCGTCTGCTCGACCTCGTAGGCGTCGTGCACCTTGATCTGCTTGATGCGCCCGGTCACGCGCGCGCGCGCCGCCAGCGCCGCCGGCAGCATCTGATCTGTCTTGAAGCGCAACACGTTGGCCGACGCGCGTTTGAGCAAATCCGCCGTGCGCTCCAGGGCGATCACGCGCCCGGCGCGCAGCATCGCGATGCGGCCACACAGCGCCTCGGCCTCTTCCAGGTAGTGCGTGGTCAACAGCACGGTGCTGCCCTCACGGTTGAGGCGCGAAATGAACGCCCACAGCGTTTGGCGCAGCTCGACGTCCACGCCCGCCGTCGGCTCGTCGAGCACGATGACCGGCGGCCGGTGCACCAACGCCTGCGCCACCATGACCCGCCGCTTCATACCACCGGACAATTGCCGCATATTGGTGTCGGCCTTGTCGGTCAAGCCCAGCCCGGCCAGCAGCTCGTCGATCCAGGCGTCGTTGCCGCGGATGCCGAAGTAGCCCGACTGAAAGCGCAGCGCCTCGCGCACGGTGAAGAAGGGGTCGAACACCAGCTCCTGCGGCACGATGCCTAAGCGCCGCCGCGCCTGCATGGGATCGGCATGCACATCGATCCCGAACACCGCCACGCGCCCGCTGCTGGGTCGGCTCAACCCGGCCAGGATACTGATGAGCGTGGTCTTGCCCGCGCCATTGGGGCCGAGCAGGCCGAAAAATTCGCCCGCTTCGATGTCGAACGCCACGTCTTGCAGGGCGTGCAAGAGCCCGCGTGGCGTGTCGAAACGCTTGCTGACGTGATCGAATCGGACGGCGGCGGACATAAACCCGCCATTCTACGACGGCAGCAGCTCCGCCACCCCATACAGGCCTGCCAGTACCCGCGCCCGGGGCGGCAAGCCGCTCACCTGCCAGTCGCCCCCGCGGGCGAGCACCTCGCGCCGCACGGCCAGCAGCGCCGCCAGCGCCGAGGAATCGAACTCCTGCAGCGCCGCGGCATCCACCCGCGCCACGAACGGGGCGGGCGACACGGCCGCGAGCGCGGCACGGCAGCGCGCCACGTAATCCTCGGCCTGTGCGTGGGTCAGGGTGGCGGGCAGCGGCGGCAGGGGAGTGACGAGTGCCTCGGCCATGCCGATTTAGCTCCGCTGCGCGTTGGCGTTGGCGCGGTTGCGCTCGGCCAGCGCGGCGATCAGCCCGTCGATGCCCTTGGCCGCGATCTCCTGCGCGAACTGTGTGCGGTACGTCTCGACCAGCCACACCCCCATGACGTTGAGGTCGTACACCTTCCAGCCGGTGGGCGTCTGTTCGAGCCGGTAGTCGAGCTGGATCGGGTCGCCCTTGCCGCCGCGAATCTCGGAGCGCACCACGACCTCGGTCGCGTCGGGTGCCGCACGCAGGGGGCGAATGACCAGCGTCTGGTCGCGAATCTGGGTCAGCGCGCCCGAGTAGGTACGCACCAGCAGGATTTTGAACTCCGCCATCAGGCGCTGGCGCTGCTCAGGCGTGGCTTGCCGCCAGAAGCGCCCGACGGCCGACGCGGTCATGCGCTCGAAGTTGACGTGTGGCATGAGCCGGCTGTCGACCAGCTCCATGATGCGCGTGATGTCACCGTTGCGCAGGGCGGGGTCGCGCTTGACGGCCTCGAACACTTCGGTGCCCACGCGCTGGATGAGCGCATCGGGCGCTTCCATCGCCAGGGCGCGGGCGTGGGGCTGCCACGCAAGGGTCGCCGCGAGCGCAACGGCCGCGCTGGTGATCCACCAGCGGCGGCGGTTCATCACGGCCGCTACCGGGCGGGTCGGAGATACAAGGGTCGTTTGCATATCCATTCGGTTCAGAAAAGACGCGCCGGGTTCCGGACTGTTACCACTGGTGACGTCGGCGCGTCACTCGTCGTCGCCACGCGAGGCATCGATCTGGCGCTGACGGCGCGCCAGGTAGGCATCGCGCGTAAACCCGTACTTGTCCAACGCCGCCTGCTCCAGCAGTTCCCCCGCGCGCAGCAGCGAGGCGCGCGTATCGACCAAGCGCAGCGCTTGCGCGCTATTGCGCGTGGCGACATCGTCCACCCCTTGCGAGACGGGGTCGCCGCGCCGGTCGACGGGCAGTGCGACCGTCTCGCGCACGGTGGACGGCCCCAGCAGCGGCAGCACCAGATAGGGGCCAGGCGGCACGCCCCATCGACCCAGCGTGTGACCAAAATCGAGCGTCGTGCGCGGGATGCCCATCTCACTGGCAATGTCGAGCACACCCCCGAGGCCCAGGAAGGTGTTGACGCTAAAGCGCATGAAATTCTCGGCCGCTGGCTGCGGGCGCGCTTGCAGCGCGGCGTTGAGCGCCGACCAGGCATCGCGCAGGTTGGCAAAGAAGTTGCCCACCCCCGTGCGCACGGGCGACGGCACCACCGCCACATATCCCTGCGCCACGGGCCGCAGCACGGCGGTATCGACCGCCTCGTTGAACTGGTAAACGCCGCGATTGAACGGCTCGAGCGGATCGCGCGGGTTGGCATCCGGCCCGGTGGCACAGCCCGAGATAGCGATCGCGGCCACCGCCAGCATCGCGGCACCCGACCGGCGCCAGCGGATGACCATTTCTCGGTTCATTGTGCACCTCCCGCTTCGGCGGCCTTGTTGAAGAGGAATTGACCGATCAGGTTTTCCAGCACCACGGCCGACTGGGTGTGGGTGACCACGTCACCTTCGGACAGGTTGGCGTCCGCGCCGCCGGGCTCGATCCCCACATACTGCTCGCCCAGCAGGCCGCTGGTCAGAATCTTGAGCGAGCTGTCCTTCGGGAAAGCATACCGCGATTCGAGCGCCAGCACCACGCGCGCCTGATACGTCTGGTCGTCGAACGCGATCGACTCCACCCGCCCTACCACCACACCGGCGCTGCGCACCGCCGCCTTGGGCTTGAGCGAGCCGACGTTGTCGAACGTCGCCGTGACGCGGTAGGTGGGGTTGAAGCTCAGGTTCAACAGGTTGGCGGCCTGCAGGGCCAAAAAAAGGATGGCGACCGCCCCGATCAGCACGAACAGCCCCACCCACACGTCGATTTTGGATCGCTGCATCACTCCACGTTCCTCGCTCAGTCAGATGGTGAACATCATCGCCGTCAGGATGAAATCCAAGCCCAGCACCGTCAGCGACGCCATGACCACCGTGCGCGTGGTGGCGCGCGACACCCCTTCGGGCGTCGGGTGCGATTCGAACCCCTGCAGCAGGGCAATGAACGTCACCGCGATGCCGAACACCACGCTCTTGATCATGCCATTGCCGACGTCGGCCCACACGTCGACACCGCCTTGGATCTGGCTCCAGAACGCGCCGCCGTCGACCCCGATCATGAGTACCCCGACCACCCAGCCACCGATGATCCCCATGGCGCTGAAGACCGCCGCCAGCAGCGGCATGACGATGACCCCGCCCCAAAACCGCGGCGCAAGCACGCGGTCGATGGGATCCACCGCCATCATTTCCATGACGCTCAACTGCTCGCCGGCCTTCATCAGGCCGATCTCGGCGGTCAGCGAGGTGCCGGCCCGCCCGGCGAACAGCAGCGCGGTGACCACGGGCCCCAGCTCGCGCACCAGGCTCAACGTCACGAGCAGGCCCAGCGCCTCGGACGAGCCGTAGCGCTGCAGCGTGTAGTAGCCCTGCAGCCCAAAGACGAAACCCACGAAGAGCCCCGAGACCGCGATGATCGACAGCGAATAGTTGCCCAAGAAGTGAATCTGGTCGCGGATCAGCCCGAAGCGCCGCCAACTCGCCCACGTGCCCAGCAACAGGCGCACGAACAACCGCGCGCCCAGCCCCAGGTCGGCCAGTTTGGCGCGCACGGCAAAGCCGATATCGGCGGGATGCCACCCTTTCATGCCTGTCGCCCTCCCCGCAGCGTGGGGCCGAAATCCTCGGCCACCGAAACGGCCGGATAGTGAAAACGCACCGGGCCGTCGGGCGACGCGGTCACGTACTGGCGAATGAGCGGGTCCTCGCTGTGCCGCACCTCGTCTGGCGTGCCCTGCATCGCCACGCGCCCGTTGGCCAGCACGATGATGTGGTCGGCCACCGCGAAGGTGGACTCCAGCTCGTGCGAGACCATGATGCTGGTCAGGCCCAGCGTGTCGTTGAGCTGCCGAATCAGCCGCGCAGCCGTGCCCAACGAGATCGGGTCCAAGCCCGAAAACGGCTCGTCATACATGATCAGCTCCGGATCGAGCGCGATGGCGCGCGCCAGCGCCACGCGGCGCGCCATGCCGCCGGAGAGTTCGCCCGGCATCAGGTCGCGCGCGCCGCGCAAACCGACGGCGTGCAGCTTCATGAGCACGATGTCGCGAATCAGCGGCTCCGACAGCCGGGTGTGCTCGCGCAGCGGAAAGGCCACGTTGTCGAAGACCGACATGTCGGTAAAGAGCGCGCCGAACTGAAACAGCATGCCCATGCGCCGCCGCACCGCGTACAGACCGTCGCGGTCGAGCGCGCCGACGTCTTGTCCGTCGAACAGCACCTGGCCGCTGCGGGCCCGCAACTGCCCACCGATGAGCCGCAGCAGCGTCGTCTTGCCCCCACCCGAGGTTCCAATCAGCACGGTGACCTTGCCACGGGGCACGTGCAAGCTCACGTCGTCGAGCACGGGACGCCCATCCCCGTACCCGAAGGTGACGCGGCACAGCTCGACGAGGGGGGACTCGATCATGGATGCAAAAAATAACAACAGCCGGTGGCTCCGGCTGCCGAATCATACGGGATAACCCGCAAGCGCGTCGCACGGGCGCGATCGCGGGCTTGCGCGTCAGCGGGGCAACAAAGAGTGCCCCATCAGGTACTCGTCGACCGCGCGCGCGGCCTGGCGGCCCTCGCGGATCGCCCACACCACCAGCGACTGGCCGCGCCGCATGTCGCCCGCGGCAAACACCTTGGGCACGTTGGTCGCGTAGCCGCCGTTGGCCTCGGTGTGCGCCTTGGCGTTGCCGCGTGCATCCTTCTCGACGCCGAAGGCATCCAGCACGGTAGAAATCGGCGACACGAAGCCCATCGCCAGCAGCACCAAGTCGGCCTTGTATTCTTTCTCGGTGCCAGGAATCTCGACCAGCTTGCCGTCCTTGAGCTCGACGTGCACGGTGCGCACGCCCGTAACCTTGCCGTTTTTGCCGATGAAGGCTTTGGTGGCGATGGCGAACTCGCGCTGGCAGCCTTCCTCGTGACTGGTGCTGGTGCGCAGCTTCAGCGGCCAGTAGGGCCAGGTCAGCGGCTTGTTTTCCTGCTCGGGCGGCTGGGGCATGACCTCGAATTGCGTCACGCTGGCCGCACCGTGCCGGTTGCTGGTGCCCACGCAGTCGCTGCCGGTGTCGCCCCCGCCGATGACGATGACGTGCTTGCCGGTGGCGGTGATTTGCTTTTTGAGCTTGTCGCCGGCGTTGACCTTGTTTTGCTGCGGCAAGAACTCCATCGCGAAATGGATGCCATCGAGCTCGCGGCCCGGCACCGGCAGGTCGCGCGGCTGCTCGGCCCCGCCGCACAAGAGCACGGCGTCGAACTCGGCCTTCAGTTGCTCCGGCGCAATGACCTCGCGCGCGTCATTGTTCACCTTGACGCCCTCGGGCAGCGTGCCCACCAGCACCCGGGTGCGGAAAGTCACCCCTTCGGCCTGCATCTGCTCGACGCGGCGGTCGATGAGCCACTTCTCCATCTTGAAGTCGGGGATCCCGTAGCGCAGCAGCCCGCCGACGCGGTCGTTCTTTTCGAACACCGTCACGTCGTGCCCCGCGCGCGCGAGCTGCTGGGCTGCCGCCAGTCCGGCGGGACCAGAGCCGACCACCGCCACCTTTTTGCCGGTCTTGACCTTGGGCGGCTGAGGCAGCACCCAGCCCTCGGCCCAGGCGCGGTCGATGATGGCGTGCTCGATCGACTTGATCCCCACCGGATCGTCGTTGATGTTGAGCGTGCACGCCGCCTCACAGGGCGCCGGGCAGATGCGCCCGGTGAACTCGGGGAAGTTGTTGGTGGTGTGCAACACCTCGATCGCGTTCTTCCATTCGCCCCGATAGACGAGGTCGTTGAAGTCCGGGATGAGGTTGTTGACCGGGCAGCCGTTGTTGCAAAACGGCGTGCCGCAGTCCATGCAGCGGGCGCCCTGGATCTTGGCCTGCGCCTCGTCCAGCCCGATGACGAACTCGCGATAGTGCTTGACGCGCTCCTGCGGGGGCTGGTAGCCCTCCTCGACGCGCGCGTATTCCATGAAGCCAGTGATCTTACCCATGATCGATTGCCTCGTCAGTCGATGAACGGCGCCGCCTTCACGCGGCCGGCGCGGTCTTGCGGGACTTGCCCGCCGATTTGGCAGGCGCGGCCTCGGCCGCTACCTCGGCGGCCGACTGCTTGGCGGCCAGCTCGCCTAGGGCGCGCTTGTACTCGTGCGGGAACACCTTGACGAAGCGCGTGCGCGCCGTCGCCCAGTCGTCCAACAGGGCGCGCGCCTTGGTGGAGCCGGTCCAGCGGTGGTGCTCCTCCAGCAACTGGCGCAATTGCGCCTCGTCGGTCATGCCGCGGTGCCAGATGGCGCGATCGACCGTGGCCTCCTGCTCGGCGGCCGAGACCACGCGGTCGAGCGCCACCATCGCCGTGTTGCAGCGCTTGGCAAACAGGCCGTCTTCGTCGTAGACGTAGGCGATACCACCGCTCATGCCGGCGGCAAAGTTGCGCCCCGTCTTGCCCAGTACGACGACGGTACCCCCGGTCATGTACTCACAGCCGTGGTCGCCGGTGCCCTCCACCACCGCGGTGGCGCCGGACAGCCGCACGGCGAAACGCTCACCAGCGACGCCGCGGAAGAACGCCTCGCCGCGCGTCGCACCGTACAGCACCGTGTTGCCCACGATGATGTTGTGGCCCGCATCCCCGCGGAAGTCGATGCTGGGGCGCACCACGATGCGCCCACCCGACAGACCCTTGCCAGTGTAGTCGTTGGCGTCGCCGATCAGGTACAGCGTGATGCCCTTGCACAGGAAGGCGCCGAACGACTGGCCACCCGTGCCCTCCATCTGGATGCGGATGGTGTCGTCAGGCAACCCCTCCGGGTGGTGGCGCGTGACCTCGCCCGACAGCATCGCGCCCACCGTGCGGTTGACGTTGCGCACGCTCTCGATGAAGTGCACCTTCTCGCCACGCTCGATAGCAGGACGGGCCTTTTCGATCAGCCGCACGTCCAGCGCCCGATCCAGCCCGTGATCCTGGGTTTCGACGTGGCGGCGCGCCACGCCGTCGGCCACCGGCGGCTGGTGCAGCAGGCGGCTGTAGTCCAGCCCCTTGGCCTTCCAGTGCTCGATGCCACGGCGCATGTCGAGCAAGTCGGTGCGGCCCACCAGGTCGTCGAACTTGCGGATGCCCAGCTGCGCCATGATGGCGCGCACCTCTTCGGCCACGAAGAAGAAGTAGTTGACCACGTGCTCGGGCTTGCCGGCAAACTTGCGGCGCAACACCGGGTCTTGCGTGGCCACACCCACCGGGCAGGTGTTGAGGTGGCACTTGCGCATCATGATGCAGCCCTCGACCACCAGCGGCGCGGTGGCGAAGCCAAACTCATCGGCCCCCAGCAGCGCGCCGATAACGACGTCGCGCCCGGTCTTGATCTGCCCGTCCACCTGCACGCGGATGCGACCGCGCAGGCGGTTGAGCACCAGCGTTTGCTGCGTCTCGGCCAAGCCGATTTCCCACGGGCTGCCCGCGTGCTTGATGGACGACCAGGGCGACGCGCCCGTGCCGCCGTCATGGCCGGCGATGACCACATGGTCGGCCTTGGCCTTGGCCACGCCAGCGGCGATCGTCCCCACACCCGCCTCGGCCACCAGCTTGACCGAAATGTCGGCGCGCGGGTTGACGTTTTTCAGGTCGTGGATGAGCTGCGCCAAATCCTCGATGGAGTAGATGTCGTGGTGCGGCGGCGGGCTGATCAGGCCCACGCCCGGCACGGAGTAGCGCAAATAGCCGATGTAGGGCGACACCTTGCTGCCGGGCAGCTGACCGCCTTCGCCGGGCTTGGCACCCTGCGCCATCTTGATCTGGATCTGGTCGGCACTCACCAGGTATTCGGCCGTCACACCAAAGCGGCCAGAGGCCACCTGCTTGATCTTGGAGCGCAGGCTGTCGCCGTCTTGCAGCTCGATGTCGACCTCGACCTTGTCGCGGCCGATGATCGAACCCACGGTCTCGCCCTTGCGGATCGGGATGCCCTTGAGCTCGTTGCGGTAACGCGCCGGGTCCTCGCCCCCCTCACCGGTGTTGGACTTGCCGCCGATGCGGTTCATCGCGATGGCCAGCGTGGTGTGCGCCTCGGTGGAAATCGACCCCAGCGACATGGCGCCGGTGGCGAAGCGCTTGACGATCTCGGACGCGGGCTCGACCTCGTCGATCGGAATCGCCTTGGCCGGATCGACCTTGAACTCGAACAGCCCACGCAGCGTCATGTGCCGGCGCGACTGGTCGTTGATGAGCTGCGCGTACTCTTTGTAGGTGGCGAAGTTGCCCGCACGCGTGGCGTGCTGCAGCTTGGCGATCGCATCTGGCGTCCACATGTGCTGCTCGCCATGGGCGCGCCACGCGTATTCGCCACCGACGTCGAGCATGTCGCGCATCGGCAGGTCGTTGCTGTACGCCTGTCGGTGCCAGCGGATGGCCTCCTCGGCGATTTCGAACACGCCGATGCCCTCGACCCGGCTGGGCGTGCCGGTGAAGTACTTGTCGATGGTCGCGCTGTTGATGCCCACCGCCTCGAACAACTGCGCGCCACAGTAGCTCATGTAGGTGGACACGCCCATCTTGGACATGATCTTGGACAGCCCCTTGCCCACCGCCTTGATGTAGTTGGCGATCGCCTTGTCGGCCGATAGGTCACCGGGCAAATCCTTGTGGATGGCGCGCAGCGTCTCGAACGCCAAGTAGGGGTAGACCGCCTCCGCCCCGTAGCCGGCCAGCACCGCGAAGTGGTGCACCTCGCGCGCGCTGCCCGTCTCCACCACCAGACCGGTGGCGGTGCGCAGCCCCTCGCGCACCAGGTGCTGGTGGATGGCAGAGAGCGCCAGCAGCGCGGGCACCGCCACCCGCTCGCGGTTGACGCCGCGGTCACTGACGATGAGGATGTTGCTGCCGCTGCGGATGGCGTCGACCGCCTCCGCGCACAGCGAGGCGAGCTTGGCCTCCACCCCCTCCTTGCCCCAGGCAACCGGGTAGGTGATGTCCAGCGTGGTGCTGCGGAATTTGCCACCGGTGCGGCGCTCGATGTCGCGCAGTTTGGCCATGTCGGCGTCGCTGAGCACGGGCTGGCTGACCTCCAACCGCATCGGCGGGTTGACCTGGTTGATGTCGAGCAGGTTGGGGCGGGGGCCGATGAACGACACCAGCGACATCACGATCGCCTCGCGGATCGGGTCGATCGGCGGGTTGGTGACCTGCGCGAATAGCTGCTTGAAGTAGTTGTACAGCGGCTTGGGCCGGTCCGACAGCACCGGCAGCGGGCTGTCGTTGCCCATCGAGCCCACGCCTTCTTCGCCGTTCTGGGCCATCGGCGCCATCAAGAACTTGATGTCCTCTTGCGTGTAGCCAAAGGCCTGTTGCATATCGAGCAGGTTGGCGTCCACCCGCTCCATCGCCGCCTGGGACGATTCATCCGCCACCGCCTTGACGCTGGCCTCGTCGTCGCCGGCCACCGGGCGCTCCACGTCGTCTAGGCGGATGCGCAGGTTTTCGATCCACTGCTTGTACGGCTTGGCGTTGGCCAGGGTCGCCTTGATTTCCTCGTCGTCGATCATGCGGCCCTGCTCCAGATCGATGAGGAACATCTTGCCTGGCTGCAAGCGCCACTTGCGCACGATCTTGCTCTCGGGCACCGGCAGCACGCCCGATTCGGACGCCATGATCACCATGTCGTCATCGGTGATGCAATAGCGCGACGGCCGCAAGCCGTTGCGGTCCAGCGTGGCCCCGATCTGGCGCCCGTCGGTGAACACGATCGACGCCGGCCCATCCCACGGCTCCAGCATCGCGGCGTGGTACTCATAGAACGCGCGTCGGCGCTCGTCCATCAGCGTGTGCTGCTCCCACGGCTCGGGGATCATCATCATCACCGCGTGCGCCAGTGGATAGCCCGCCATCGTCAGCAGCTCCAGGCAGTTGTCGAACGTCGCGGTGTCCGACTGCCCGGCAAAGCTGATGGGGTAGAGCTTCTTCAGATCCGGGCCCAGCACCGGCGAGCTCATGACGCCCTCGCGCGCGCGCATCCAGTTGTAGTTGCCCTTGACGGTGTTGATCTCGCCGTTGTGCGCCACGTAGCGGTAGGGATGCGCCAGCGGCCACTCGGGGAAGGTGTTGGTGGAGAAGCGCTGGTGCACCAACCCCAGCGCCGAGACGCAGCGCGGATCTTGCAAGTCGCGGTAGTACTCGCCCACCTGGTTGGCCAGCAGCAGCCCCTTGTAGACCACGGTGCGGCTGCTCATGCTGGGCACGTAGTACTCTTTGCTGTGCGTCAGCTGCAGGCGCTGGATGGCGGCGCTGGCCGTCTTGCGAATGACGTACAGCTTGCGCTCGAGCGCATCTTGCACGATGACGTCGCTGCCGCGGCCGATGAACACCTGGCGGATGATCGGCTCGGTCTGGCGCACGGCGGGCGACATCGGCATGTCGCGGTTGACCGGCACGTCGCGCCAGCCCAGCAGCACCTGGCCCTCGGCCTTGATCGCGCGCTCCATCTCTTGCTCGCAAGCCAGGCGCGAGGCGTGCTCCTTGGGCAAAAAGATCATGCCCACGCCGTATTCACCCGGCGGCGGCAGGGTCACGCCCTGCTTGGCCATCTCCTCGCGGTAGAGCTGGTCCGGGATCTGGATCAGGATGCCCGCGCCGTCACCCATCAGCGGATCAGCCCCGACCGCGCCGCGGTGGTCGAGATTTTCCAGAATCTTGAGCGCCTGGGTGACGATGTCGTGGCTCTTGTGTCCCTTGATGTGGGCGACGAAGCCGACACCGCAGGCATCGTGTTCATGGGCAGCGCAGTACAGCCCGTGCTGCTCGGCAGTGGATTGGGGGGTAGCGGTCACGCCTGACTCCTTGGCCGGGTTGACGAAAGACGAAGGGCCACAGGATAGTGCATTGCAGCATAACGGGCAAGCACTTTTTTTGGGGTCAGATCACTATTTCATTGACACCGCAGCCTTCTCGGAATTATTTGGGGACAGATCATTGACCACCTTGCGTGGGCGCCCAGGCCGCGCCGGTTCGGTGCGGCGGCCAGTCTGGGCCTGCAACGCCGCCAAAAAGGTGGCATCCCCTACCGGCCACCCCTTGAGAGCGGCCTCGCGCAGGCGCTGCGCCTGCTGCCGGGACAGCCCCTCCTGCACCAGGCGGCGGTAAGCGGCTTCGCGCGCAAACGGCGTGTCGCCCAGCGACCACCAGGCGGCAGGGGGCGTCACGGCCCGCTGCGGCTCGGCGCCCACGTAATGGCGGTGACTCGACCAACGCCAGGCCTCCGGCGTGGCGGCCAATCCCTCGCTCACCGGCTCCTGGTCCAAAAAGACCAATGCCGGCAGCACCCAGTCGGGCGCCAGCACCGCCGCCCGGTAGCGACCGTCCCACAGGGTGCCGCGCCGCCCATGGCGCTGGTTGAAGCGGCGCACATAGGTTCGCCCGAGCGCCTGCATCCAACGCGACAGCGCCCCGTCGAAGCACGGTGTGACCAGCATCCAAAGAGCCGACACCAGCAGCGCGTGGCCATGCCACTCCACGCCCTCGCGCACCGCGCCCTCCGCCATCGACGCCAGCCACGCTTGGCGGTCGTCGTCGTCGACAAAGACGGGCTGCCCGTTGTGCCCGCGCCACACCACCAGATGGGCCGCGTCCGTCACCGCCAGCCGGGGCAAGCGTGCCATGTCGCCGGGCTCCGTGCGTCAGGTAAACAGCCGCTCGCCGGTCAGGCGCTCGTGCTCACGGATCGCAAACCGGTCGGTCATGCCGGCGATGTAGTCCGCCACCTGCCGCCGCAGCGACAGCCCGGGGCGCCGGGCACCCGTTGGCAGCAGCGACGGATCGGCGCAATAGGCCTGGTACAGATCAGCCACGATACGCCGCGCCCGTCCGGTCGTCTCCAACACCTGGGGATGGCGATACAAGTGCGTGAGCAAAAACCGCTTGAGGGCGGCGGACGCCTCGCGCATCGCGGGCGAAAAGCCCAGCAGGGGCGCGCGCGATCGCACGTCGTCGAGCGAGCGGACGTCGGCCTCGCGCAACGCCTGCCGCGTGGCGTCGATCACGTCGTACACCTGGGCACTGAGCATGCGGCGGATCGTCTCGTAGAGCAACCGCCGGCCCTGTAGCCGTGGATGATCGGCCAAGGCAGCACGCCGGTGGTGGTCGAACAGCGCCACCGCTTCCAGCTGCTCCAGCGTCAGCAGCCCGCTGCGCACGCCGTCGTCGATGTCGTGCGCGTTGTAGGCAATCTCGTCGGCCACGTTGGCCAACTGTGCCTCCAGCGACGGCGATTGCCCGCGCAGAAAGCGGGCCCCTACGCCGCCAGGCTCGCGCGCCTCCAGCCACTGGGCGTTGGCGCGGGAGCAGTGCTTGAGGATGCCCTCGCGTGTCTCTAAGCACAGGTTCAGACCGTCGAAGTCCGGGTAGCGCTCCTCCAGCGCATCCACCACGCGCAGGCTCTGCAGGTTGTGCTCGAAGCCGCCATGCGGCTCGTCCTCGCCGGGTGGCTCCAGCGCCGCTGGGCCCGTGTCCTCGTGCAGGCAGGCGTTGAGCGCGTCTTGCCCCGCGTGCCCAAACGGGGTGTGACCCAGGTCGTGCGCGAGCGCGATCGCTTCCACCAAATCCTCGTGCAGCCCCAGCGGCCGAGCGATGCTGCGCCCGAGCTGCGCCACCTCCAGCGAATGGGTCAGCCGCGTGCGAAACAGGTCGCCCTCGTGGTTGAGAAAGACTTGGGTTTTGTACACCAGGCGCCGAAACGCGGTCGAGTGGATCACGCGGTCCCGGTCGCGCTGAAAATCGTTGCGCGTCGGCGCCGCCGGCTCGGGGTGACGGCGGCCGCGACTGCGTGCCGGATCACACGCGTAGGGTGCCAGCATCGGTGTCGCCTCCACCCGCCGCGCAGGCCTCGATCACTTCGGCCACCACCGCGTCGGGCACCGCACGCACGAACGCCTGGCCGCGCTCATCGACAACGACGAAGCGGATCTCGCCCGCCTCGGCCTTTTTGTCCACGCGCATCAGCGACAGGTAGCGCGCCGCGTTGTCGGGCGCCAGCACCGGCGCGCGTGTGGGCAGCCCCGCCGCCGCGACAAGGCGCGTCAGCCGCTCGACATACGCTGGCGACACCAAGCCCAGCCGCTGAGACAGCACGGCGGCCATCACCATGCCGCAGCCCACCGCCTCGCCGTGCAACCACTGGCCATAGCCCAGTCCGGCCTCGATCGCGTGAGCGAAGGTATGCCCAAAATTGAGGATCGCTCGCAGGCCCGACTCGCGCTCGTCCTGCCCGACCACGGCCGCCTTGATCTCGCAACTGCGGCGCACCGCGTGGGCCACGATCGCCGGCTCGCGCGAGCGCAACGCCTCGATGTGGGCCTCGATCCAGTCCAAAAACACGGAGTCGTGGATCGGCCCGTATTTGATCACCTCCGCCAGGCCGGCGCAGTACTCGCGCTCGGGCAGCGTCGCCAACGTCGCCAGGTCGCACACCACCCGGACCGGCTGATAAAAGGCGCCGATCATGTTTTTGCCCAACGGGTGGTTGATCGCGGTCTTGCCGCCCACCGACGAATCCACCTGCGCCAGCAGCGTCGTGGGCACCTGCACGAACGGCACCCCGCGCATGTAGCAGGCGGCGGCAAAACCGGTCATGTCGCCGACGACGCCCCCGCCCAACGCCAACAGCACGGTTTTGCGATCGCACCCGTGCGTGAGCAGCGCATCGAAAATCCGGTTCAGCGTCGCCCAATCCTTGGTCGCCTCGCCATCGGGCAGCACGACCTCCAGCACGCGGGCATAGTGCGGCGCGAGCGCCGCGCGCAGCCGCGCCGCGTACAGCGGCGCCACGATCTCGTTGCTGACCACGACCGCGGTCGAGGCCCGCGGCAGTCCGGCCCAGGTCTGCGGATCGTCGAGCAGGCCGTGCCCAATGAATATCGGGTAGCTGCGCTCACCCAGCTCGATGGTGACCGTGTGCAACAGGGTGGCCGGCGGCGCCGGATCGACGGAAGAACGGGAGGCGACCATACCCCCGAGTTTAGCGGGCCGCGCCGGCGGCCGAATCCGGCACAGCCGCATCGGCGCCCAACTCCAGCTGCATCAAAATCGTGTTGACCAGCGTGGCGACCGACGGGCGGCCCGTCTCGATCACGTAATGCGCCGTCTCGCGATACAGCGGGTCGCGCGCCGCATACAGCTCGCGCAACCGCTGCGCCGGATCGGCCACCTGCAGCAGCGGGCGTGTGCGGTCGTGGCGCAGGCGGCGCATCAAGGCATCAGGGGTCGAACACAGATAAAACACCCGCCCCCGCTCGCGCAGCCGCTGCCGGTTCGCGGGCCGCAACACTGCCCCCCCACCGGTGGACAGCACGCACGGCCCGCCCTGCGTGAGTTCGTCGATCACCGCCTCCTCCAAGTCGCGAAAGGCCTGCTCGCCCTCGCGCTCAAAAAATTCGCGAATGCTGCAGCCGATGCGCTCCTCGATCACCTGGTCGGAATCGAGAAACGGCACCTGCAGCCGCCGCGCGAGCTGGCGGCCGACGGTGGTCTTGCCCGCGCCGGGCAGGCCAATCAAAACCAATCGAATCACTGCGCGGTATCCTGGCCTTCCAAAATGACCGGAGTAATGAAGATCAGCGTCTCTTTTTTCTCCACCTTGTTGGCCCGCACCTTGAAAAGATTACCAATTCCGGGGAGATCGCCGAGGACAGGAACCTTATCCACATCATTGGACTCTTCCTGTTCAAAAATCCCACCAATCATGACGGTACCACCATTGTCGACCATCACCTCCGTGTTGATTTCTTTGACTGCGAGACTCGCCCCAGCCGCACTCAAACTTTGCACACGATTTTTTGTGATATTGAGTTTCAGCAAAACTTTCCCACTAGGAGTGATCTGGGGCTCAACGTCGAGCTGCAAATTCGCATCGACCGTCTCTACACGTGGGGCAGCGTTGTTGCCGCCAGGCAGGATGAGCTTGAGTTGATCGCCCTGTTTGATCTTGGACTTACTCAAGTCACCCGTCACCAACCGAGGGCTGGAGATGATCCGACCACGAGAATCCGACTCGAGCGCCGACAACTCCAACGTTAGGAATCGAGTGGCATTGGGGCTGAAGATGGAGGCTGCAAACGTTGGAACTGCCGCACCCGTCGCCAAAGCGTTGGGCGCAGGCAGGTTGACCATCGCCGCTGGCGGATTACCGGACAAGGTTTGCGAGCTTGGCGATGCACCGATTTGGTTGTAGCTCCCACCCACATTCGCATTGATGCGACTGCCATCGACAGATCCCAGAACCAGACGCTGCCCGCCAACACCGAGGCGGACCCCCAGTGACTTGCCAAACCCTTCCGTCGCCTCGACGATACGCGCCTGAATCATCACCTGCCGCTTGGGGCTGTCCACGCGGCGAATGTAGTCACGCACCGACTCCAGCCGACCGGCGACGTCGGTCACGAAAACCTGGTTGGTACGCACGTCCGCGATCGCCGACCCGCGGGTCGACAGGATGCGGTTGGTGGCACGGTTGTCACCACTACCGCTGGCGGTGGCGTCCTTGAGGGTGTTGGCCACCTCCTCCGCCTTCGCGAAATTGAGGCGGAATACCTCGGTGCGCAAGGGTTCGAGCTCTTCGAGTTTCTTGTTGACCTCGCGCTGCGCCACGGCCTCGGCATCGAGTTCCTTTTTGGGCGCGACGCGAATGACGTTGCCTGTGCGCGTCATGCCCAGCGCTTTGGACTCCAGAATGATGTCCAGCGCTTGGTCCCACGGCACGTCTTTCAGGCGCAGCGTGAGGTTGCCCTGCACGGTGTCGGTCGTGATGATGTTGAAGTTGGTGAAGTCCGCGATCACTTGCAGCAGTGCGCGCACGTCGATATTCTGGAAATTCAGCGACAACTTCTCACCGCTGTATTTGGGCCCCTGGACGAGCTTGTTCGTATCGGCCTTGACCGGCCGCACCTCGAGCACGAACCGGTTGTCGCTCTGGTACGCACTGTGCTCCCAGTCACCGGCGGGCTCGACCAACAGGCGCACACGGTCACCGACTTGGGTCGCCGTGATCATGCGTACCGGCGTGCCGAAGTCCGCCACGTCCAGCCGTCGGCGCAGCCCTTCGGGCAGCGTGGTGCGCAAAAACTCCACCACCAGGTTGCGCCCCTGTTGGCGCACGTCGACGCCGGTCTGCGGGTTGCCCAGCTCGACGATCACACGCCCGGTGCTCTCGTCGCCGCGCCGGAAGTCGATATCGTTGAGGGCGGCCATGCCGGTGGCGCTACTGCCCGCGTCGAAGGTGGTGCCGCCGACTGCCGACGGCGCCGTGCCAGCCACCGCCGGCGGGTTTTGCAACCGGATGCCCAGCACGTTGCCCTGCAACTCGGTGTCGTACGGAACGGCGCGGTTGAGGTTGAGCACCAGCCGCGTGCGCCCGCTTGCCTCGACCAGGTTGACCGAACGCAGGTTGCCCTGGTTGACCTCGATGGTGCTGCGACCCGTGGCATTGACGGCGCCGGGGAAATCGAGCACGATACGTGCCGGCGTCTGGATGGTGAACGCGGCGGGCAGCTCCTTGAGCGGTTGCGCGGTTTCGATCCGAACGACCTCGAGTCCACCGGAGAGGTTGGCGCTGACCGACCGAATGGCGCCCTGCGCATGCGCCCACCCCATCTGCAGCGCGGCAGCGGCCACGGCGAAGAAGGGCGCCCATCGGCGCAGCCCCCGCGTCACGCTCGATCGCCCGGGGGCGTTGTGTCGGGTTGTGAGGCTCGAGGTCATGGACCGGTTCCTTCTTGTAACTGCAGGGTCGCCGTGCGCTCGATCCACTCGCCAGTGGCGTCTTGCACGATCTCGCGCAGCGCGATTTGATTCTCGGTAATGGCGGTCACCCGCCCGAAGTTTTGCCCCAGACGGGTGCCCACGCTGACCTGATACAGCAGGCCATTGACCCGCACCAACGCCACCCGTCGGCCACCTTTGTCGAGCAGGCCGACCATGGCCATCGCATCGAGCGGGAACGCCTCCAGCGGCTCGCGCGGGCGCCGCATTTCGGCCTCGATCAGACGTGATGCCGCGGCCGATGTGTCACTGCGCAGCACGCGGGTCAAGCGCTCTTCGCTGAAGGGCGATACGGCCTCACTGCCCAGATACGCCTGAGGCGTAAAACTGCTCGGAGGCAGCACGGCGGGTACCTTGGGTTGCGCCGACGCGCGCTGCTGCGCCATCCACTGGCTCAGGTCGTCACGCTCGCCATCGGCGCACCCGGACAACAGGCCCGAGGCCGCCAGCGGCACAGCCAGCGCCAGGACCGACCAGGAAAGCGGACGACCCGTCATTTCTTGCCCCCCTGCGCCGCCTTGGTGGCCGCTTTCTGCGCCAACACCTCATCCGGGTCCAGATAGCGGTAGGTGCGCACCGTCGTCTCCATCACCAGCAAGTCGTTGCGGTTGGGGGCGGGGTTGAGCGCCAGATTGCCCAACGTGACGATGCGCGACAGGTGCGCGACGTCGGAGACGAACATCCCGATGTCGTGGTAGGAGCCGCTGACGCGCACCGTGATGGGCAGCTCGGCATAGTAGTCACGCACCACCTCTTGCCCAGGACGAAACAGCTCGAACTGCAAGCCGCGACCGACACCCGCTTGGTTGATGTCGGACAGCAGCGCGTCCATCTCGGCGCGGTTGGGCAACTGCTTCTCGAGCTGGACCACGTACTGCCGCACCTGTTCGAGCTGGGCTTTGAGCGCATCGAGCGCCACCGCCTTGGCCACCTTCTGGGTGTACTGCGCGCGCAACTCACCCTCGCGCTGCTGGGCGGCCTGCAGCGCGTCGCTGCGCTCGGACAGCCAGGCATACCACAGCCCCGCAAGCACAAAACCCGTCACGGCCAGCAGCAGGAGTGCCCGCGGCAGGGGCGGCCAACGCGACGGGTCGTTGGGGTCGAGCCCGCTGAACTGCGCCTGCAGACGCTGCTGCAGGGCAGACCAGTCGACAGAAGGGGAAGTGCGTTTGGAAGCCATGGAGTCGCCCGCTGGGAATCAGACCGCTGCGCCCTGACCGGCTGGGGCGACACCCGCCGCACCGCCAGCCTCGCCTTTGCGCTGCTGCACACGCAGCGAAAAGTTGAACACGCGGCGCTGCCCACCCGGATTGAAGTTCATGGTGCCCGCCGTGATCTCGATGAGCTGCGGCTGATGCAGCCACGGGCTGCGCCCCGACAGGTTGCGCAACAGCTCCGAAACGCGCTCTTGCGATTGGGCCACGCCGCCGAGGGTGATGGCGTCGCCGTCTTGCTTGAGGGAGCGCACGACGACACCATCGGGGAGCTGTCGCACCACTTCGTTGAGCAGGTGCACGGGCATGTTACGGTCGGCCTGCAGGCTTTGCACGGCATCCTGGCGAGCCTTGAGCGCGTCGAGCTCGGTCTGCAGGGTGGCGATTTCCTTGATTTGCCCATCGAGCTTGGCGATTTCCGCCTGCAACTGCCGGTTGCGCCCCTCCTGCATCGCGATGCGGGCCTCGTACACCCCATACACCACGGCCGCAATGCCGATGGCGCCAACCACGGCCAAGCCGAGCTGGAGGTAAAACGCCTCGCGCCGCTTCTTGCGCGCCCACTCGCGGTGGGGCAGCAAATTGATGGCGATCATGACACGAACCTCCGCAGCGCCAGTCCGGTGGCCACCAGGTACGACGTCGCCTCCACAGCCAGGCGGGCCGCCGGCACGCTGGGCGGCAAGGTCATGCCTTCGAAAGGATCGAGCACGCGCGCCACAAACCCCGTCTGGGCCATGACCGCTTCGGCGATACCGGGCAGGCTGGCCGACCCGCCGGACAACAGGACGTGGTCGATCCGGTTGTACGGCGTGCTGGTGAAGAAAAACTGCAGTGCCCGGCCCAACTCCTGCCCCAGCATGTCCAAAAAAGGCTGCAGCACGAGCTGGGGATAGTCGGCCGGCAAGCCCGACCCGAGCTTTTTCTTTTGCTCGGCCTCTTCGATCGACAGACCATACTGGCGCGCGATGAGCTGCGTCAGCGCCGCCCCGCCGACGGGCTGGTCGCGCTCGTAAATCATTTCATCGTTGCGAATCACCTGCAGCGCCGTCGACTGCGAGCCGATCTCGAACAGGGCGACGAGCAGGTTCTTGCCGCCATTGGGCAGCCGCTCGATCGCCCGGCGCGCGGCCAGGCGCGAGGCGTAGGGCTCGACATCCATGATCACGGGGTGCAGGCCGGCGGCCTCGGCTACCCCTTGGCGATCCGCCACCTTTTCCTTGCGTGCAGCCGCCACCAAAACTTCGTCGTATCCCTGCGCATTGGCAGACGGCCCGATGACGCAAAAATCGAGCGCCACCTCCGACAGAGGGAAAGGGATCAACTGCGCGGCCTCGGCCTCGACCTGGATTTGCAGCACATCCTCGGGCAGACCGGCGGGCAGATGCACCTTGCGGGTGATGACCGCCGAGCCGGGCAGTGCCAGCGCCACGTCGCGCGTCTTGGTGCCCGCCTTGCGCACGAGGCGCCGCATGGCCTCGGCCACTTCATCGAATTTCTCGATGTTGCCCTCGACGATCCAGCCTTTTTCCAAGGGTTCGATCGCACAGTGCAGCAGCGCATAGCCCCCATCGCGCCGGCGGCCCAACTCGACCAGCTTGAGCGTCGTCGCGCTGATGTCGATGCCGAGCAGCGGCGCAGGCTCGCGGCTCCACCATGATCCGAGTGCAATCAAATCCCACCCCCATGGGCCACACGGCCCGCTACTGGCACAGTATCTACCCAAGGTATCCTAGCAGCAGTGGCTGCAGTCAGCCAGAAACATCTCATTCGGCATGCGAC
Source organism: Tepidimonas sp. HKU78 (assembly GCF_049860815.1). NCBI lineage: Bacteria > Pseudomonadati > Pseudomonadota > Betaproteobacteria > Burkholderiales > Tepidimonas > Tepidimonas sp. HKU78. Next base: position 1,366,892 of record NZ_CP187547.1, on the reverse strand, counting down.
TATCTCTCCGCTGTTGCCGGCAACCGACAGTTCCGCTGGGTGAGCCGTCCGCGCGTGGGTTCCTATAATACAGAGCCTACCCTGCCTTCCATGTCTGATTCTGGCTCTCCCCCCTCGGCTCCCAAGCCTGCCCGACCCGCCTGGCTGCGTGTGTTGCTGGGCGTTCTCGGTGCGCTGGGAGGGCTTGCGTTGGCGGGACTGATGTTGGTCGCGCTCGGGTTGGCGATGGCGTACCCCAATCTACCCGACGTCAGCGAACTGGCAGACTACCGCCCCAAGCTGCCTCTGCGGGTCTATGCGCGCGACGGCTCGCTGTTGGGCGAGTTCGGCGAGGAACGGCGCAATCTCGTGCCGTTCGAGGACATCCCCCCCGTCATGATCAACGCAGTGCTGGCCATCGAGGACGCCCGCTTCTTCGAACACAGCGGCATCGACTACCGGGGCCTGCTGCGGGCAGCGCTGGCCAACTTGAGCGAAGCCAAGAGCCAGGGCGCGTCCACCATCACCATGCAGGTGGCGCGCAACGTCTACCTCTCCAGCGAAAAAAGCTACCTGCGCAAGATCTACGAGATTTTGCTCACGTTCAAGCTCGAGCACCTGCTGACCAAGGAGCAGATTCTCGAGATTTACATGAACCAGATTTTTCTCGGGCACCGCTCCTATGGCTTTGCGGCGGCAGCACGCACGTATTTCGGCAAGTCCCTGCAGGAACTCACCATTGCCGAAGCCGCCATGCTCGCCGGCCTGCCAAAGGCCCCCTCTGCCTACAACCCCATCAGCAACCCCAAGCGCGCGCGCGCCCGCCAGCTCTACATCATCGATCGCATGCTGGAAAACGGCTTCATCACCGAGGCCGAGGCCAAAGCCGCGCGCGAAGAGCCGTTGCGGCTGCGCCGCTACGACGCGGAACAGGACGTGCACGCCGACTATATTGCCGAGATGGTACGCCAAGCGATCGTCGCGCGCTACGGCGAAGACGCCTACACCGCGGGCCTGCAGGTCCACACCACCATCGACGCGGCGTTGCAGCGCGCCGCGTGGCGTGCGGTGCGCCAAGGGGTGCTCGACTTCGAGCGCAAGCAGCACTATCGGGGCCCAGAGCGGTTCATCGACCTACCCACCGACCCGGCACGGCGCGAGGCCGCCATCGACGAAGCACTGGCGGCCGTGCCGGACAACCCGCCGCTGCTGACTGCCGTCGTGCTGTCGGCCGACCCGCGCCGGGTGGTGGTGGTGCGCGGCGACGACGCGCCGATCGAGATCACCGGCGCCGGGCTGGAGCCCGTGCGCTCCGGACTCGACCCCAGTGCCCCGCCCCACCTGCGCCTGCGTCCCGGTGCCGTGGTGCGCATCGTCAAGGTGTCGCAGGGCTGGTATCTGACCCAGACGCCCGAGGTCGAAGCGGCGTTCGTGGCCGTTGACCCACGCGACGGCGGTATCCGCGCGCTCATCGGCGGTTTCGACTTCGAGCGCAACAAGTTCAACCGCGTCACGCAATCGCAGCGCCAGCCGGGATCGAGCTTCAAGCCCTTCATCTACTCCGCCGCGCTCGAAAAGGGCATCATGCCCCAGACAGTGGTCAATGACGCACCGCTGTTCTTTCCGGCCAGCGTCACGGGGGGTAAGCCCTGGGAGCCCAAAAACTACGACGGCCAGTACGAGGGACCGATGACGGTGCGCACGGCGCTGGCCAAATCCAAGAACATGGTCTCGATCCAGGTGCTGCGGGTTGTGGGCACGCAGTCGGCTCAGCAGTGGATCACGCGCTTTGGACTCGACCCGGCCAAACATCCGCCCTATTTGACGATGGCGCTGGGCGCTGGCGCCGTCACACCGCTGGAGATGGCCGCAGGCTACGGCGTCTTTGCCAACGGCGGGCACTACTTGCCGCCGGTGCTCATCACCCGCATCAGTGACCACAAAGGCCGCGTGCTGCTCGACGTCCCCGCGCAGGCGCCGTCCGAGGACAACCGCACCCTGCCCGAGCGCAACGCCTTCCTCATGAGCCAGTTGCTCAACGAAATCACGCGCTCGGGCACCGCGGCGCGCGCGCAGGCCACGCTCAAGCGACCCGACCTCTACGGCAAGACCGGCACCACCAACGACGCCCAAGATGCGTGGTTCGTGGGCTATCACCCCACCCTATCCGCCGCCGCGTGGCTGGGCTATGACACGCCACGCAACCTAGGGCGGCGCGCCACGGGTGGCGCCTTGGCGCTGCCGATCTGGATCGATTTCATGGGCCAGGCGCTACGCCATACGCCCGTGCAAGAGCTTATGCCCCCGCCGGGCGTGAGCTTCTCCGGGGGCGACTGGGTGTATGACGAATATGCGGATGGCAGCTATGTGCGGCGGCTGGGCTTCGAGGATGCGGCGACCACGCCTGCAGGGGACGTCCCCCCCGATGCGGACGCCGAGACACGCGAGAAACGCAGCATCCTGGACCTGTTCAGGCCATGAGGGGCCGGGTACGCGCTGTGGCGGCTTCTTGCCTCGTCAAGGGGCGAATGTCAATGTCATGCCAGACTGCGCCGAAGCCTCACGTGACAAATGCTCGAAAAATTCGCCCGCGCCCTTGGTATCCATCCAGCGCTGGCCGTCGAAGCGGTAGTGGTAGCCGCCCGAGCGTGCCGCCATCCAGATCTCGTGCAGCGGCTTTTGCAGGTTGATCACGATCTGGCTGCCGTTGCGAAACGTGAGCGTGACCATGCCGCCGACGCGCTGGTTGTCGATGTCGGCGTCGGTCGTCTCGTTGATGCGGTCACAGCTCAACTCCACCGCCTTCAGCACGGCTTCGGCGCGGTCCAGGTATTCGAGGTCGGTCATCACTACAATCGTCCAGATGCAAACGAGACGGCGCATTGTAGGATGGCGCTCCGCCGCTTGGGGTGCCGTGTTGGCCTTGGCCCTGGTGGGCTGCGGACAAAAGGGGCCGCTGACGCTGCCGACCGCGGCCGCTTCTTCCCCTTCCTCCCCTTCCCATTCCCCATCGCATGTCCCGCGCTGACACACCCCTGACGCCGTATCTGCCCGGCGCTCCCTTCTTTGCTTATCGCGACGACGAGCTCTGGGCCGAAGGCGTGCGCGTCGCCGACTTGGCACGCGAACACGGCACCCCTCTGTTCGTGTACTCGCGCGCGGCCATGCTGGGCGCGTTGAGCGCCTACCAGCGCGGCCTGGCGGGCCGCGACGCGCTGGTGTGCTACGCGATGAAAGCCAATTCGAATCTGGCCATCCTGGAGGTCTTCGCCCGTGCAGGGTGCGGCTTCGACATCGTCTCGGGCGGCGAGCTCGAGCGCGCCTTGCGTGCCGGGGCGGCGCCCGAGCGCATCGTTTTTTCCGGCGTGGGCAAAACGCGAGCCGAGATGCGCCGCGCGCTGCAGGTAGGCATCGGCTGCTTCAACGTCGAAAGCCGCGCCGAGCTGGACGTGCTGGATGCGGTGGCGCGCGAGCTGGGCGCGCGCGCACCGGTGAGCGTGCGCGTCAACCCCGACGTCGACGCGCAGACGCACCCCTACATTTCCACGGGTCTGAAAGACAACAAGTTCGGCATCGCGCACGACGAGGCACTCGACGCCTACCGCCACGCGGCCAGCCTGCCTGGGCTGCAGGTGGTCGGCATCGACTGTCACATCGGCTCGCAGATCACCAGCACGGGGCCCTACCTGGACGCGCTGGAGCGCGTGCTCGACCTGGTGGAGGCGATCGAAGCCGAGGGCATCCGGCTGCACCACCTGGACCTGGGCGGCGGGCTGGGCATTGAATACCACGGCGAACAGCCCCCGGCGGCCGACGCGCTGTGGCAAGCGCTGCTGGCGCGCCTGGACGCGCGCGGGCATGGGCAGCGGCGGCTGCTGCTGGAGCCCGGTCGCTCCCTCGTGGGCAATGCCGGCATCTGCATCACCGAGGTGCTCTACACCAAACCCGGCCCGGTCAAAAACTTTCTGATCGTGGACGCGGCCATGAACGATCTGCCACGCCCAGCCATGTACGACGCCTACCACGCCATCGCGCCGGTACGCCCCCGCACCGAGCCGCCCCAAGTATGGGACGTGGTGGGCCCCGTGTGTGAAAGCGGCGACTGGCTGGGCCGCGAGCGCGCATTGGCCGTGCAGGCCGGCGACTGGCTCGCCGTCGGGTCCGCCGGCGCGTATTGCATGAGCATGGCCAGCCACTACAACTCGCGCGGCAAAGCGGCCGAGGTGTTGGTCAGCGGCGATCGCGCCCAGTTGATCCGCGCGCGCGAGTCGATCAACGACCTGTGGCGGCAGGAGCGCGGCCTCGCGCTCGACTGACGGCGTCCCACACCCGCCAGCCCAGCAGCACTGCCAGCACGGCCGCGTAGGCGATAACCTCGCCGTAGAGCGTCTTGCCGCTGCGCATCCAGAAAAAGTGTAGGATCGCCAGCCCCGCCACCGCGTACACCGCCCGGTGCAAGGCCCGCCAGCGCCGCGCGCCCAGCCAACGGATGGCGGCATCGAACGACGTCGCGGCCAACGGGAATAACAGCAGCACCGCCAGCACGCCGACGAGGATGAACGGCCGCTCGGCCACGTCGCGCAACACGGCGTGCCCATCCCAACCCTGATCCAGCCATGCATAGGCCAGCAGGTGCAGCAGCGCATAAGCAAACGTCCACAGTCCCAGCCCGCGCCGCCATCCGGCGAGCGCCGCCCAGCCGGTCCAGCGCCGCAGCGGGGTAATGGCCAGTGTCAGGCACAGCAGCCGCAGCGTCCAATCGCCCAGACCACGAATCAGCGCCTCGGCCGGGTTTGCACCCAGCCGGTCGGCCAGCGCCATCCCCCACAGCCACAGCGCCGGTGCGGACAGTGCCAGCAGCACCCAGGGCTTGGCCGCGCGCAGCCAGCGATCCACGTCAATAAAAGCGCCGCAGGTCCATGCCCGCATAGAGCTGGCCGACCTGCTCGGCATAGCCGTTGAACAACTGGGTCTTGACACGCGGCGCGAACAGCCCGCCCTGCCCGAGGCGCCGCTCGCTGGCCTGGCTCCAGCGCGGGTGCGGCACATCCGGGTTGACGTTGGCGTAAAAGCCATACTCGTGTGGCGCGGCCACCGTCCAGGCGGTTGCCGGCTGTCTCTCCACGAATCGCACGCGCACGATCGACTTGCCGCTCTTGAAGCCGTACTTCCACGGCACCACCACACGCAGCGGTGCGCCGTTTTGCGGCGGCAACATCTCGCCGTACAGACCAAAGGTCAGCAACGTCAGGGGGTGCCGCGCCTCGTCCAGGCGCAGGCCCTCGACGTAGGGCCACAGCAGCACGTTGGAGCGCAGGCCCGGCATGGACTCGCGGTCGGCGAGGGTGTGGAACTCGACGAACTTCGCACTGCCCAGCGGCTGCACGCGCTCGATGAGTGCGGCCAGCGGGTAACCGATCCACGGCACCACCATCGACCAGCCCTCGACACAGCGCAGCCGGTAAATGCGCTCCTCCATCGGCGCGAGTTTGAGCAGGTCGTCGATGTCCAGCGTCAACGGCTTGGCCACCAGGCCATCGATTTGCACTGTCCATGGCCGCAGGGGCATGCGGTGCGCGAGCCGAGCTGGCTCGTCCTTGTCGACGCCGAACTCGTAAAAATTGTTGTACTGGGTGACCTGCTCGTAGGGCGTCCATGCGTCGGCGGTGCGGGCGCCAGGCAGCGTGCTGGGCACGGCTGCCAACGGCGGGCGCTTGCCTGGCCGAACGACCGCCGAGGTCGATGACGACCATCCCTTTGGCGCCCATGCGGCGGCAGTGACCAGGCCCAGGCGGCGCAGCCAGTCGCGCCGGTTTTCATAGACCGTACGTGGCGTGATCTCGCTGGGCCGCACGGCAGACATGGCTGGGAATCCCCGTCAGAGCGAGCCGTAGCTGTGCAGGCCGCTCAAGAACATGTTGACACCGAGGAAAGCAAAAGTGGTGATGGCCAGCCCCACCAGCGCCCACCAGGCAGCGACCGTTCCACGCAGGCCCTTCATCAAGCGCATGTGCAGCCATGCGGCGTAGTTCAGCCACACGATCAGCGCCCAGGTTTCTTTCGGGTCCCAGCTCCAGTAGCCACCCCACGCCTCCGCCGCCCACAGCGCACCCAGCACGGTGGCGATGGTGAAGAACGCAAATCCGACCGCGATCGCTTTGTACATCACGTCGTCGAGCACCTGCAGGCTGGGCAAGCGCTCGGCAATGCGCCGCCGCGCGGCCAGAATGCCGCCCACGATCAGCGCCGAGACGCCGAAGTACACGAACCAGTAACTGCCTCCCTTGTCTGCCGCCCCTTGACGGAACACCAGCGGCTCGAAGCACAGCACGATCCCCAGCACCCACAGCGGCAGCAGCTTCCACCAGCGCGTCTCCGCTGCGCTTTGCTTGATCAGATAGGCAAACGCCAGCATCGCCGCGATGGCAAACGTGCCATAGCCGATGAAGTTGGCCGGCACGTGCAGCTTCATCCACCAGCTCTGCAGCGCGGGCACGAGCGGCTGAATCTGGTGCGCCTCGCGCACGACGGTGTACCACAGCAAAAAGCCCACCGCCGCACTGACGATCAGCATGGCGAATGCGCCCATACTGCGGGTCTGATAGCGATCCTCGTAATACAGGTAGTACGCCGCGGTCAACCACGAAAACAGCACGAACACTTCATACAGGTTGCTGACCGGAATATGGCCGATCCCCGGGCCGATTTGGTGGCTCTCGTACCAGCGCACCATGGTACCCACCAGCGCCAGCGTCACCGCCGCCCACGCCAGGCGCGAGCCCAGCATCTGCGCGGTCTGCCCACCGCGCGGTGCCAGCAGCCCGATCCAGTAAAACACCGTGCTCATGAAAAAGAGCACGCTCATCCACAGGATGGCCGACTGGCTGGACAAAAAGTACTTGAGCAAAAACACTTGATCGGCACGTGCCAAGTCGGCACGCCCATCGACCTGATACAAGCCGATGGCCAGCAGCGACAGCGCCGCCACCACCACCGTGAGCGCCTGCACCGGGCGCCAGAACCACGCCAGTGCGATCAGGCTGGGCGCCGTGCCAGCCAGGATCGCGCGTTCATAGACGTCCATGCGCGCGCCATAGACGGCAAACGCAACGGCCGTGCCCGCCAGCACCAGCAGGGCGTACAGCCAGTCCCAGCGCGTGCGCGCCACCAGCCAACCACGCCAGCCCGTGGCGCCGGTGCGCTGTTTGTCCAGTTGCAAATCGATCGTCTGCGATGCCGATGTCATGTCGTCCCCTCCTGGGTGGGCGGATGCAGCAAGCCCTTGAGGCCGTCGAATTCACGATCGTTGTCGAGCAGCTTGCGGTTGCTCGACAGCGCCATCGTCGCCTGACTACCCGCGCTGCCAGTGGGCGCCAACCACACCCACAAGCGCCGCTCGCGCACGTACAGCATGGCAAAAACGCCGATGATGAGCAACAGGCAACCGATATAAACAATGGTCTTGCCAGGGGCACGCGCGACCTGAAACACGCTGGCCTGTACGTGCTCGTAGTCGGTCAGCTCGAACGTCAGCGGCGCCGGATAGAAAAACGCATCCGACAGGGCCAGCACCGCTTGCGTCATGAACGCGGCCGTGGCGTCGTTGCGCTCGGCGGGCGGCAGGCCGGCGCGCTCGCGGCTGAGCTGGTGCAGCTCGAACAGCGTGCCATTGAGGATGCGCAGCAACACCTCGCCCGCGCGCTCGCGCTCGGCCTCGGGGACGTTGGCCTCCAGAAAAGCCGACAGCGCTTGCAAGCCGCCCAAGCGCGGGGCGCCGTTGTGCGGCAGGCGCTCGAGCTCGGGGTCGTCGCCGGCAAACAAATTCAAGGTCCTGTGCGCCGACGCGGTCAGCGCCTCGACCACGCTGGCGGGCTGGCCTGCGGCCGCCATCGCCACATAACGCCGCACCGCCATCGTTCGCAACGCGTCGTCCGCTAACGCGGCGCGCAGGCGAATGAAGCCGTCGAGACTGTCCTTCTCGTCCACCGGTACGCGCAGGTAACGAAACGGCTCGGACGGGGATTCCCGCACGCCCAGCAAGTAAACGCGCTGGCCGTCCAAGTCGATCGGCAACTGGTAATTATGAAATTCGCGCGCTTGCCCAGCCTCGTCGCGCAGCCGGTACGTGATGCTGGGACCGACGTTGCGCAGCACCCGTTCGGTCGCGGTCTTGTTGCCCGCCCCCAGGCGCGACTCGATCGCTTGGCGCAAATCGACCTTGCGCACATCGGCGCCGGCGCCGGCGTTGCCACTGAAGTTTTCCACGTTGATGACGCGCAGCCCGGTGAACTCCAGCCGCAGCCGCTGCTCGCCATTGGTCAACGTGGTGGCTTCGCCGATGCGCCCTTGCACTTCGAACGGCTTGACGTTGGCGCCCATCGGCAGCGCCCGCAGCTTGACCAGCGAGCCGCCGTCGTCGAAGCTGGACTGATAGATCTGGATCCCCCGGTACTCGACCGGGTGGTTGACTTCCACCCGTGCTGGGCGCGCCTCACCGGTGTAGCGGTCGTGGATGACGATATCGCTGGCAAACAGCCGCGGCATGCCCGTGTCGTAGTACTCGACGATGAATTTTTTGAGCTCGACGTCGAACGGCAACTCCTGCAGGATCATCCCCTGGGGTTGCGCGAGCACCGCGACGCCAGCGCGCGTGCCTTCAGTGACGAGCAGGTTGCCCCGAAAGGTCGGGTTGGTGTCGCGCAGTCGGTGTTTGTCCGGAATCTCGGCGATCATGCCGCCGCCCTGCAGGGGCTCCTTGCCGCCAAACCACATCTGCGCGCGCACCATGAGGTCGCCATCGAGCAGCCCACCAATGCAGATGATGACAATGGCCGAATGCGCGGCCAGATAGCCGAGCTTGTTGGCGGCCCCTGCCTTGGCCGCCACCATCCAGCCGGTGCCGTGGGGCGTTTCGCGCGATTGCAGCCGCACCTTCCAGCCGCGCGCCAGCAGCGCCTGCCCGATGCGATGGGCCGCACGCTCGGGCGCCTCGGGCAGGGTCGCCTGCGCCTTGTGGTGAAACGCCTGCAGGCTCTGCTCGCGCACGTGCTCTTTGAACTGGCGCAAGTCGGCCAGAATCTTGGGCGTGTTGCGCGCGATGCACAGCGAGGTGCTGACCACCAAGAACGCCAGAATCAGCAAAAACCACCACGCGCTATAGACCGAATACAGATCCAGCGCGTCAAACACCTGCGACCAAAACGGCCCGAACTGGTTGATGTAGTTGTTGATCGGCTCGTGCTGCTTGAGCACCGTGCCCACCACCGACGCGATGCAGATCACCGTCAGCAGCGCGATGGCAAAGCGCATGGACGACAGCAGCTCCACCACCGTGGCGAAACGGCGCGAGGGCAGCTTGAGCTCGATACCGGCGGTGGAGGCGCTCATGCGGGCAGACGACACGAAAAAGGCAGGCCGACGGTGGGCCTGCCTGGATTGAGAGTGGAGCGTCGGGAGAAGGTTCCGAGGGCAGACAAACGACCCGTGCAGATATTACCCGACACTGATATTCCCCTGACCGCCTGCGGGCGTATGGGTGGGCACGTGGTGGGCGCGTCGGGCCACCCACCCCGGCACTCAGCGCAACCCAGCCGTGTACTCGGCCAGGGCCTGGATTTCGCGGTCCGTCAGGTAACGCGCAATCTCGTGCATGGTCTTGTTGTTGGCCCGCTCGTTGCTGCGGAACAGCTTGAGCTGCGTCGCGGTGTACTCGGCATGCTGGCCGCTCAGGCGCGGGTACTCGGCCGGGATGCCAGAGCCCGCCGGCCCGTGGCACCCCGCGCAGGCGGGAATGCGCCGATCGACGATACCACCGCGATAAATCCGCTCACCCAAGCGCACCAGCTCGGCATCGGTGGCAAATCCCGGCGCGCCCTTCTGGCTGGCCAGCCAGTGGGCGATGTCGGTCATGTCCTGGTCGGAGAGCGCGCTCGCAAAACCCACCATCACGGCGTTGGCCCGCTTGCCCGACTTGTATTCCTTGAGCTGCTTGATCAGGTACTCGGGGTGCTGCTGTGCAAGCTTGGGGTTGGCGGCAGTGGTGGAGTTGCCATCCGCGGCATGGCAGGCCACGCACACCTGACCGTAGAGCGCGGCACCGCGTTTGAGGTTGGGCTGCGCGGTCTGCGCTTGGGCGCTCCAGGGCAAGGTGGCGGCCAGGACGGCTCCGATGAGCGTGGCGATGGGTTTCATGGCTGGGTCGCTGAAGGATGGGACGGCACCGGGGCCGACCCCGACGCCCTGTACGGAACGCCCAATTCTACAATGGCGCCAAACACACCCCGTATGACGACCATCAACCCCTCGACAGCAGCACAGGCAATGGCCTGGCTGCACACGGCGCGCTTCCTCACTGAAGCGCCGCAACTGCAAAACCTGCCCACGCTGGACGTGCCCGAGATCGCGTTCGTCGGCCGCTCCAACGCGGGCAAGTCGACCTGCATCAACACGCTCGCGCAACAGCGCCAGCTTGCGTTCGCCTCCAAGATGCCCGGGCGTACCCAGAGCATCGTGCTGTTCGCGCTGGGCAAGCAAGGCGCCACCGATGCCGTGCTGGCCGACCTGCCGGGCTACGGCTACGCCGCCGTGCCACAGGCCGCCAAGCGGCGCTGGCAGCAGGTCATGGCCAACTATCTGGTCAGCCGCCCCAACCTGCGCGCGGTGGTGATGCTGTGTGACGCGCGTCTGGGCCTGACCGAACTCGACCAAGCACTGCTCGACATCATCCGCCCGCGCGTGGAGCAGGGGTTGGATTTTCTCGTGTTGCTCACCAAAGCCGACAAGCTTTCGCGGCCCGAACAAACCAAGGCGCTGTCCATTGCGCGACTCCAAACCCACGGCGGGGATGCGATGCTCTTTTCCGCCCTCAAGCGCCAGGGTGTGGAGGCAGTGGCCCAACGGCTGTGGGATTGGACGCACGCGCCAGCCTCTGCTTGACCCACGGTGCGGCGGGGCCATGCGCCGGAGCCCCTTCCCATGATTGAAACCTTCGATCTACCGCTGCCCCACGGCATCACTCTGAGTGTGCGCGCCGCTGGCGACCCCACTCGCCCAGTGCTGCTGTTTCTGCACGGCTTTCCGCAAGCCGCCTTCGTGTGGGACGACGCGCTGCGCCACTTTGTCGACCCCGCACATGGTGGGTTTCGCTGCATCGCACCCAACCTGCGCGGCTACGAGCGCTCCAGCGCACCCAAGGACGTGCAAGCCTACCGCGCCAAGCACCTGGTGCAAGACATCACGGCACTCATCGAACAGGTGACCGTCCATGGCCCCACACCCGGGCGCGTGGCCGGGCTCGTCGCCCACGACTGGGGTGGCGCCGTTGCCTGGAACCTGGCCGCGCTGCAGCCGCAGCGGCTGGATCGGCTCGTCATCCTCAACTCCCCACACCCGGGCACGTTCTGGCGCGAGCTGCGCACCTCGGCCGCGCAGCAGCAGGCCAGCGCCTACATGAACGTCCTGTGTCGCCCCGACGCCGCACAGTGGCTGGCGGCCAACGGCTACGCCAAGCTGTGGGCTTTTTTTCGGGGGATGTCCGACACGTCCCGGTGGCTCACGCCCGCGCTGCAGGCGCAGCACGAGGCGGTGTGGGCCCTCGGCCTGCAGGGAGGGCTCCACTATTACGCCGCGTCGCCGCTGCGCCCACCCAGTGCCGACGACCCCGGTGCCGCCGGGGTGGAGCTACCCAATGCGCTGCTGCGCGTGTCCGTGCCTACGCTGGCCATCTGGGGCATGCGCGACCAGGCGCTGCTGCCCGGCCTGCTCGAGGGACTGGAGGCGTGGGTCCCGGACTTGCGTATCGAGCGGCTGCCCGACGCCACCCACTGGTTGCTGCACGAGCAACCCGAGCGGGTGCTCGCGTCGATCGAAGCGTTCGTCGCGTCAGCCCAGCGGGCGCGGTGATTTGTAGCGCGCATAACCCCACAAGTACTGGGCCGGGGCTCGCGCGATCAGGCGCTCCATCGCACGGTTGATCTGCGCAGCCGCCAGGGCGGCATCAGCGGCCAGGGGCTCGTCCATCACCTGCGACCACGGCTGCACGTGCACCACATAGCCACGCCCCCAGGGCAGCCGCTGCCCCCACGCCAGCAGCACCTGCACGCCGGGCTGCTGCGCCAGCCGCGCGGCCAGCGTCATGGTGTAGGCCGGGCGACCAAAAAACGGCGCCCACACCCCGAGCCCCTCGGGCGGCACTTGATCGGGCAGCAGACCCACCGCCTCGCCGCGGCGCAAGGCGTGCATCAACTGGCGCACGCCGGCCAGCGAGGTGGGTGCCGCCGCCATGCCAGGGCGCTGTCGGGCTTGGCGCAGCACCGCATCCAGCCCGGCGTGGCGCGCGGGGCGGTACAGCACCGTGATCGGCGCGCCGGCCCGGCCAAAGCGCTCGGCATAAGCGCGCGGCGTGACCTCGAAACACCCCAGGTGCGGCGTCAAGAACAACACCCCACGCCCCTGCGCCAACGCCGCCTCGATGTGCGCCGCCCCCTCCCAACCCACGCGCACCGGCGGCCCAAACCACAGACGCGGCAGCTCCGCCACCTGTTGGCCCGCCGCCCCCACCGACGCCCAGCGCGGCCACCCGCGCAGCCCGGCCAGCCGGGTGTGCTCGCGCCAGCGCCGCCGGTAGGGGGGCGACAACAGCCACACCACCCAGCCGCCCACCCAGCCCAGGGCGTGCAGCAGCGGCAAGGGCCAGCGGGCCAGCAGCGACAACCAACGCATCATGACGGCGGGATTGAGCAAGGGAACGACACATCTCTCGGCGACGCGGATACAATCCGGGCCTATCGCCGAGTTACCGAACTACTTGCGGGCGATTCACAAATGCCGCTAAAGCGTTCGCCACACCACCCGCTCACGGGGCGCCGGCGCAACGCCGGCAGCCAACCCACACACGGAGTGTAAACACCATGGCGAACGACTTCCTCTTCACCAGCGAATCCGTCTCCGAAGGTCACCCGGACAAAGTGGCCGACCAGATCTCGGATGCCATCCTGGACGCCATCCTGGCACAAGACCCGCGCTCGCGCGTGGCGGCCGAGACCCTGTGCAACACCGGCCTGGTGGTGTTGGCGGGCGAAATCACCACCAACGCGCATGTGGACTACATCCAAGTGGCGCGCGACACCATCCAGCGCATCGGCTACGACAACACCGAGTACGGCATCGACTACAAGGGCTGCGCGGTGCTGGTGGCCTACGACAAGCAGAGCAACGACATCGCGCAGGGCGTGGATCACGCGAGTGACGACTACCTCAACACCGGCGCGGGCGACCAGGGGCTGATGTTCGGTTACGCGTGCGACGAAACGCCCGAGCTGATGCCCGCGCCCATCTACTACGCGCACCGCATCGTCGAGCGCCAGGCGCAACTCCGCAAGGACGGGCGCCTGCCCTTTCTGCGCCCGGATGCCAAGAGCCAGATCACGATGCGCTACGTGGATGGCCGCCCACACAGCATCGACACCGTGGTGCTCTCCAGCCAACACAGCCCGGAGATGAGCGACGGCAAGCACATGAAGCCCGCGTTCATCGAGGCGTGCATCGAAGAGATCATCAAGCCCGTGCTGCCCAAGGAGTGGCTCAAGGACACGCGCTACCTCATCAACCCCACGGGGCGCTTCGTCATCGGTGGCCCGCAGGGTGATTGTGGCCTGACCGGGCGCAAGATCATCGTCGACACTTACGGCGGCGCCTGCCCGCACGGCGGCGGCGCCTTTAGCGGCAAAGACCCGACCAAAGTCGACCGTTCCGCGGCCTACGCTGCGCGCTACGTGGCCAAAAACATCGTCGCCGCGGGGCTTGCGCGCCAGTGCCAAATCCAGGTCAGCTACGCCATCGGTGTGGCGCGCCCGATCAACGTGACCGTGTACACCGAAGGCACGGGCGTGATCCCGGATGACAAGATCGCCGCCATCGTCAACGAGGTATTCGACCTGCGGCCCAAAGGCATCATCCAGATGCTGGACCTGCTGCGGCCGATCTACAGCAAAACGGCAGCCTACGGCCACTTCGGCCGCGATGAGCCCGAGTTCACCTGGGAGCACACCGACAAGGTGCAGGTGTTGCGGGATTTGGCGGGAATCAAGGGCTGAGCGTCGCAAGCGGGTGCATTCGGGGTATCGTCGAATCAATGGTCACCGAAACGCATATCTCACCGCCGCAACCAGCGTGGCACCTTGAACCGCACAATCGTCAAATACGCGGCGACGTAGCCCACCACGAATAACCCACACCCCAGCATCAGCACGGGCGTCATGTCCCAAAACAGGACCGCCGGTACGACGGTCGTCATGGCAAAGCCCCACAGGTAGGGAGACGTTCGGTTGTTTCGCATCAACAGTTGCCGCGCGGCATCGTCGTGGAACACGCCGCGCACGATGCGTCGGTAAATCAACTGGTGAAAGTGCAGCGCATCCGCCACCCCTGGAGAATCGCCCCGGACCACTTTGCGATAAACGGAAAAAAGTGTCTCGACGACTGGATACGACAACAGCAACATCGGAAACCAGGGTGACACCGCCGGATTGCGCTGCACCAACGCAATGGCCGCGATGGCCAGCACGCTGCCCCACAGGTAGGCGCCGCCATCCCCTGCAAACAGCAGGCCACGCGGGTAGTTCCACACCAGAAAGCCCGCCGTCGCGCCGGCCAGTGACGACAGCAGCGCCGCCAGCGGCCAGTCGCCGACCTTCAGCGCTACATATGCCAGTGCGGCTGTGATGGCCAATGCCACGGCACCCGCCAACCCATTGTAGCCATCGATCAGGTTGAAGGAGTGTGGCAAACCTGCCACCGCCAGCCATGCCAGGGCGATGCCAAACCACGGCGTCCAACGCCACCATTCGTCGAACCACGGCAAGCCAGAGCGATCGATATTCAACCCCAGCACGGCGACCGCGAGCGTTGCGGAAACACCCGTCAACGCAAAACGAAGAAACGGGCGGAGCCGGTGCGTCAAATCCTCGAAGATCCCCCCCAGCACGGCGGGCAGCACCGTCAACACGACAGCCACCCACACTGGCCATGACACGACCGACAAGCGTAAATCTCCCATGATGGGGTGCACCTGTCGTGCCGAGACCAACACAAACGCGGCGAGCATCGCTACGCCGCCCAAGCGTGGCACGTCCCCCGCGTGGAAACGCTGCGGCGCGTCTGCGGGGTAGCGATGGGCGAACCTGCGGCCTTCGCGTACCAGCCATCCGCATGCGAGCAGTGACACCAGAAAAGAAAGGACCAACTGCGTCAACATGGCGTGGCGTGGTGGGCTCGCTCGACTTAGGGGCTTACCCTGCAGAGCCCGTCAATGCGCGGTAGTAGCGCATGACGCGGGTGACATACTGCTGCGTCTCGGGATAGGGCGGTATGCGCTGACCGTGGCGCAGCACGGCGCCCTCACCCGCGTTGTAGGCCGCGATCGCAAGCTCCAGCTCCCCCTCGAACATGCGCAGCAGATCGGCCAAATAGCGGGTGGCAACCCTGACTTTCACTCGCTCGTCCGGCCCGAGCCACTGCAACCGTTTGACGGGGGGCGGCGCAACGTTACCTATATGGGTAACCCCCTGGGCATCCACGTACGTCCAAAGCCGCGACGCGCACGCCCAAGGGGGCACGCAAACCATCGCGACCGCCAACGCCGCACGCGCCACTTTGCCGCGCATGTTCCACCGAACAACTATCTGCCGATTTCGCATTTTTTCATTCTACGGCAGTCACCCGCCCGTCCAGTCCGACCTCTAGCAGTGCTGGCGGCAACCCGGCCAGCACCCGCTCGTGAATTGCGCGGTAGGCGCTCGCGCAGCGCGGCCAGGCGTGCCGGGTCACGCCCCAGTACCACAGCCCCGCGGCCTGTGCTGCTTCGATGGCATCCTCATTGACCACCATCCCGGCCACCGCGCCTTGAATGCGCATGTCGGCATATTTGGGCAGCAGCCGCTTGAACTTGTTCATGCGCTCAACATGCCGCTCGACCCCCTCGCGCGTCAGATGACCACAGTGGCGTCTCAAGCAATCTGCAGCGCCTTCAGGATGGGCAGCTGCTTATGCGCAAAGGTCTGCGCCTGCTGGGTCAACTCGGCGATGTTCTCCTCGGCCGTTTCCAGCGCCTTGCCTTCCTTCACCAGCTTCTGCCCCTGAGCCGCGATGGTTTGCCACACCGCCTGTGCCCACTCGGCGGGCTGTTTCTTGTTCTGCGCCATGCTCAGCAGGAATAGCTGCTGGAATCGGTTGACGGCAACGCCACCGCCCGTCACTGGACTGGCGAGGAAGCTGATGTCGTTGCTGCCCCGTGCCTTCAGGCACAGATGCGCATTGAGCTTGTCGGTCTGTTTTTTTGCTCTGGTGATGGCCTGCTCGTCCTGCACCGGCGCCAGATGCCCCGCTCCAGTGAGCACCGTGGCCGCCTGGACGACCTGAGCGAAGGCGACACCCTTGTCCTTGACCGCCTGCTCGATCTGGGCAAGCGACTTGGGCTTGTGGTCAGCCAGTAGGTCGAGGATAGGCGTGTAGACGGCTTCGCTCATGTTGGCCTCACCCAGGGCCCCGGTCACCTTCAGCGAAACATCCGGGCGATGGGTGACAAGAATGACCTTCTGTGCCCGCAAGGCTTCGACTTGTTCTAGCGCACCAAGCTTGCGAGCGCCCTTGACCCAGTAGTCGCGGCGGAACTGCTGGTTGACGCAAAAGTCGCGCACCAACTGACGCAACATCGGGTCGGGGATGCGCGCGAGCAGCGCCTGCTGCTGCGCCGTCAGGTGGAGGGCATCGATAGAGTCGAGGCAATGCGCGGAGCAGGCGTATTGCAGCTTGGCGCTGGCGAGCCACTCGCCCATGCGCGCCACGCTCATCGGGTGCCAGTCGCGGTTGAAGTATTCGTGCGCGAGGTAGTGACGGTTTTGCTCCTGGATACGCTTGAGGCGCTCGGCGACCTGGGGGTTGGCGCGGGCGTACGCCGGTTGGGTGGCCAGCAGCTGCTGAGCGAAGTCGAGGGCGGCATCGATGCGACTGACGATGCCCACCCCGTGTGCACCCAGCACCTGGGCGTGTTCGGTCAAGAGCTCGCGCAGCGGCACCATGGCCGCCCAGCCCGGCTGCGTGTTGTAGCTGATGTAGAGCACGCCACCCACTTTGAGCTTGCGCCGGATGAAGTCGACAATGACGCGGCGGTTGTCGTCCGAAATCCAGCTCCAGATGCCGTGCAGGCCGATGAAGTCAAAGTCGGGCAAGTCTGACCGTTGGGCGAACTCGGCAAAGGCGTCGTCGTAGAGCTTGGCCCCTGAGCCGGCGGCGACAGCGAGCTGCTGGGCAAAGCCGGCTTGCGCGGGGTTGAAGTCGGTGCCAACCCACTGTATGGGGGACGCCGCCGCGTGCAGGTTGATGCTCAGCCCCTGGCCAAAGCCCAGTTCGCACGCGGTAACCACCTCTGGCGGTACCATGCCAGCGTTGACGAGCGCCTGCCGCGCACGCAGCGGGTTGAGTTCGGCGTAGTAGCCGTAGGTGTAAGTGATGTCGGCCACATAGCCGGCGCTCCAGTCGGTCATCGTAGGGCTCCCTGTCGTGCGTCACAGTCATTGCAGATTGTCGTGGGGCGGCTCGAGCCGCCAGCTTCAACACTTACTGCCAGCGCTGCGGCTCAAAGCCTTTGGGCGTGGTCAGCTCAAAGAGGTCGTCATGGATCGTGGCAGTGTAGAGGCCCGCCGCCTGCGCTTCTTCCATCACGCCTGCATCCCAGTCGATGCCCGCCAGAATCCCAATGCGGGTCTTGCCCGAAAGCACAAGAACCAACTCCGGCAGGCGTTGGACTTGCTCGATAAGCTGCGCGATCGCCTCGCGCTTGACGCGGCTTTTGAATTCGACCACCACCGCCTGATTCACCTTGCCATTCGCCCAGGCCAGCACATCGTACTCTTGCTCACGGCTGCCCAGGCGCACGCGGTGGCGCGCACTGACGTTGGTCATGTGAAAGCGCTTCTGGAGCAATCGCTCCATCGAGGGCAGCGCCATGCCCTCGGCAAAGTAGCCAAACTTGTCGCCCAGGCCGCCAATTTGCCGCCCGAGCTCTTTGATCATGCGCTCGGTCTCTTGAAACTTGCGGTCGGTCTCACGAAAGAGGGCCTTGATGTCGTCCCAGCTCATCTCGGCGGCGTTGGTGCTCATGGGTCACTCCCCTGGGGAATGTCGGCGGCTACCCCATTATCGCGCAGCGGCGGGCGTGGCGTTGCCCGTCGGGCACTGGCGCCGCCCGCGCGTCAGCATTTTTGTTGGGCCTCTGCCGCTGGAGCTAGTCCGACGGGGCGGGTTTACTCATCAGCACGCGCTGGGTGTTTTTGGTTCACCACACCCGGGGTGCAAAGCCAGGGTCGTTCTTGAGTGCCACCGTCTCGCCCGATTGGGCCAGCACCCACAGCCCGGCGGCCTGGGCGGCTTGGATGGCATCCTCATCGACCACCATCCCGGCTACTGCGCCATGAACCCGCATGTCAGCATACTTTGGCAGCAGCCGCTTGAACTTGTTCATGCGTTCGACGTGGCGCTCGACCTCCTCTTTGGTCAAGCGGCTTTTGCACTCGACCGCGACCGCGGTGTCACCATCGACCACGAGTAGGTCGATCTCGATCGCCTCGCCACCCCGACGCGAGGTCACGCGGCGATGGACCTCGCTGACATCGAGCCCGCGCGCGCGAAACAAGTCCACCAACGCAGGCTCGACCATCGCCTCGACGAACTCGCCCAGGCGGTTGCCCAGATCGCCAAAGCGGCGTGAGAGGCGATCGAGTAGCTCGCGCGTCTCCTGAAACTTGCGGTCGGTCTCTTCCGAACGCTCTTTGAGCAGGCGCTCGGTCTCCTGAAACTTGCGATCGGTTTCCTTGCTTTGGATGGCGAGTTCGGCCACGAGGGCCTTGATGTCGTCCCAGCTCATCTCGGCGGCGTTGGTGCTCATGGGGCTCTCCCTTGGGGAATGTCGGCGGCTGCCACACATTATCCCGCAGCGGCGGGCGTGGCGTGGCCCGTCGGGCACTGGTGCCGCCCGTGCGTCCGCATTTTTGTTCGGCCTCGGCCGGCTGGCGCAGGTCTGGCGGCGCTGGCTTGTCCGAGCTTTTTTACCAACATAGTTCATGGAGGTCGACGAGCTGCCGCAGGCCATCGTCATGGACCGCGACAGTATTTTCCTGCCGCTGGTCAAACAGACCCTGCCGGCCATGGGGATACGGACCATCCGCATCGGCTACCCATGCCCTTGGCAGAACGCGGTGGTGGAGCGCTTTCACCGCATACTCGACGATGAACTGCTGCGCTATGGGCAACCGCTCAACGAGCGGCACCTCAAGTGGCTGTTGACTGAGTTTCGCCAGTACTACAACACCGCCCGGCCGCACATGGCTTGCGGCACAGAGCCGCCCATCATTGCCGACGTGACGAACAATCCGGCGGTCAACGATCCGGACTTCTTCAAATCGCCGCGCGAGCTGGTTCGAAAGCAGTGGACCGGTGGCCTGCACTCCAGCTACCGCTGGGCAGCGTAAATCCCGACGGATACATGCCGCCACTCGCGGCCATCGGCGCCGACAGCCGAGGCCATGGCGGCCCGGGGGACCGCCCTTGCCCGGCGCTTTGTCCCACCCTTGCCGCCAGAGAGCGGTCTGACGGGGTGGATTCATCCCGAGCACGCGCTTGATGCGTCTGGTGTCGGGCACCAAACTGTGCAAAAAGTGGTTTATGGGATCTTTTCACCAGCACAGTAGAGGCCCTGCGCATCTCCCAGGCCCCCTGAAAAAACCCCGCCCCTCTTGCGAAGGGCGGGGCAGGGTGACGGGAGAGCAGGGGCGTTATGCGTTCCCCCTGCCCGATCGAGCGGCTTACGAGAAGTTGCCGGGGACGAGTTGGGCCGCATTCACACCCGTCAGAACACCGACGAGTTGAGCTCCGCTAATATCGACATCAGCGTTAACTGCCGTGACACGGAAGATATAGGCATTGCTATCATTACCGTTGACAACGACGAGGTCTCCCACGGAAAGGTTATTGTCGAAAGCGTTGTCGTTGCCAGCCGTGGGGTTGGTCAGCGCCAGGAAATTGGCAATCAGGGTCGCCTCATCGCTACCTGTCACGTTCATGGCGTTAGCGTTTGTTACGGCGACGACGTCCACACCTGCCGAACCTGTCGCTGCGGCATTAAGAGCCTTGCTCTCAAAGTTTACAAGACCAGTAAAGTCGATCAAATCCCCACCTACACCGGCGTTGAAGCCGGTAGCGATGAAGAAGCCGTTTGGACCGACCGTTGTGGGGTCCAGGGCGATGGTGTTGGCACCCGTGCCGAGCTGAACCAGCGTGATGTCGTCCGTGCCGTTACCCCCCCCCACGGTGACCACGTTGTTGCCATTGCCGAGCGAAATGGTGACCGACTCGTTCGAGAAGCTGGTATCGATCGTCAGCTTGCCATTGACGCCGGTGGCATCGACGGTGGTCAGCTTGGTCGAGTTGAGCGCAGCATTGAAGGTCAGGTCCTTGGTGGCCTTCAGGGTGAGCGAGGTCAGCGCGGTGTCGGACAGCGTCAGGTTGGCGTTGCCGTTGGCCTGCACGTCGATGGTGACGTTTTCGACGTTGGGCAGGGTGAGGGTGCCGAGGTTGAACGCATTCCCCGTCGCCAGCGCCACTTCAGCGCCGCTCGCGTCCTTGTTATTGACGACCACCGTGGTGGCGTCAGACGAGCCCGTGCCTTTGCCCGGGGCGAGGTTGACGGTGAGGTTGTCAAAGGTCTGGTTGCCGTTCGTTTCATTCCCCTGGTAGCCGACCGTCTGCAGCACCTGTTCGGCGTTGGTGAGGGTGATGGTGTTCGCTCCACCGTCCTCACGCACGATAAAGGTCTTGATGTCGGTGTTGCCACTGAGGTTGAAGGTGAAGGCGGCACCATTGGCGCTCGCCGAAATGGTCTCGATGCCGCTGATCTGGTTCTTGGTGGCGAGGTTGGCATTCAGCGTGACATCGAGGCGGTCGGTGCCGTCACCGCCGGTGACTTTGTCCTTGTCGGTGAAGTCGCCTAGGTGTAGGGTTCCGGACGATTGCATAGATCCTTCGCGTCGTGCACTCTTCGTTAGTCGCGCAGTGATGCGAGAGCTGATCGACAACCTCCGGAGCGCTCAACCATGATTATTCGCCTACACAAAAACGCCACCACAACCCCCGCCACCCGCGCCTACATCCAGTCCTCGTCCTTGTCGGTTGCGGCCTTGGCAGCCGAGTTGGGCGTATCCGAAGACACCATCCGCCGCTGGAAGCGTCGGGACTTTGTGGAAGATCGCCCGCATACCGCGCATCGTTTGCAGACGACGCTCACCCCGGCGCAGGAGCTTTTGGTGGTGGAGCTGCGCAAGACCCTCCAGCTACCCCTTGACGATCTGCTGGTGGTCACACGGGAGTTCATCAACCCCCGGGCCTCACGTTCTGGGCTGTATCGTCTGCTCAAGCGCCATGGCCTATCCCAACTGCCCAGTGAAGCCAAGGATGCGCCTGCTTCCAAGCCATTCAAGACCTACATGCCGGGCTACCTGCACATCGACGTCAAGTACCTGCCGCAGATGCCCGACGAACATCAGAGGCGTTATCTCTTCGTCGCCATTGACCGCGCCACCCGTTGGGTCTTCATCCAGATTAAGCCAAACAAGACCGCAGCCGCGGCCAGAAGCTTCCTGAAGGCCTTGCACAAGACCTGCCCGGTCAGAATCACGCACATCCTCACCGACAACGGCAAGGAGTTCACGGATCGCCTCTTCGCCTCAGGCGCGCGCGCACCGTCCGGGAAGCACGAGTTCGATCAGCTCTGCCAGGCCCTTGGCATCGAGCATCGCCTCACCAAGCCCAGACACCCTCAGACCAATGGCATGGTCGAACGCTTCAACGGCCGTATTGCCGAGGTCCTTGCCACCCATCACTTCAACAGCGCCGAGGACCTCGAGACTACCTTGACCCGTTATGTTTGGCTGTACAACCATCATTTACCCCAGAAGGCAATCGGACACATAACACCTCTGGAGGCCTTGAAAAAGTGGTACCCTCAACGCCCCGATCTTTTCATCTTCAAACCACGTAATCGTCCGGGACCTGACACCTAGGCCAAATGTGAAGCGGTCATCCCCCTTGCCGCCGGTGGCCGTGATGTCTTTGCCTGCGCCGAACGCTACACGCACGCCGGCCGTGGAGGCGCTGGCATCAAAGGTGGTGATGTCGGCATCGAGGTTCCGGATACGCAGCGCAGCGTCGGCAGCAACGTTGATGGTCTTCAGCGAGCCGCTGGCAACATTGTCGGTGATGTTGTTGATGTCGGACTTGCCGCCGGAGGTCTTGACGTTGACCACTTCGACGCCGTTGCTGACGGTAACGGTTTGCGCTGCCGCGCCTGTCGCGGTGTCGAGCAGTACGGTCACGGCGTCGTTCGAGCCGGCGAGCAAGGCGTTGGACCAGTTGGCGGTCAGGCTTTGCGTGGTGTTGGTGATCCCCACCGCGGTGGAAAGCGAACCGATGTTGCTGATGGTCTGCGCGCCAACGGCATCCTTCATGATGATCTGCTTGGCGCCCGTGACGCCGGTGGCGTTGAATGTAACACCACCACCCGCGCCCACCTGGACGGTGATCGTGTCGACATCGGTGATCGTCGCCGAGCCGGGGTAGCTTGTGCTATCCAGAATCACGCGCAGCTCGTCGCCAACGACGCCGGTGCCGACGATGACGTCACCGGCGTTGAGGGTGGAGACGGAGTTGTTGAAGTCCACGATACCGACGACGGACTTCTGGGCGTTGGACAGGGTGATGTTGTCCACACCCGTTGTGAGCATAATAGCCAGCTACTCTGCAATCCATTTTTAAGTCAAAGACTTACTCGCGTTTTGAAGCCTCCTAAGCGCCCACTTCCGACCACTTTCCTACCACAAAAGACATATTTTCAGTCTTTACGGATATTTTATTTGTCTTATCAAACACTTAGCCGCGCCACCTATCTATATAGCAGTGAAAGTGCTGTAGATCGTCCTACCAACGTCCTACCAGTCACATAGAACACAAAATATTCCTTTTAAGGATTTTTTCTACCACAATCTTTGTTCGACCTACAAGCCTCATACTTTGCCTCGGGCTGCAACAAATAAGGCCACCGAATGTGTCTCATCAGGTGGCCTTTGTGCCTTTTGGGTGGCTCGGGACGCTGTACTCATTGTGGCGCTTGAGGTGGGTTTTGTGCCTTCAGGATCACGCCAATCGCCCCGTCATCGCGGGTGACGAATTCGATGCCGGCCAGGCTCAGGGCCTTGACTACCTTGTTCAGCGTCGAGCTGCGACTGTCGGCCAGCGCTCCTTCCATGCGCAGCAGTGCCGACATCGAGATGCCCGAGGCCTTGAGCAGGTCTTCCCGGCTCCAGCCCAGCATCGCGCGCGCGGCACGGATCTGTCTTCCGTCGATCATGGTCGACTCCTCTTCTCTTTGCTCGGTCTTAGCAGTTAAATATTTCTGCTTGATTGGACGCTTTTTATGTCCTTTCGGGAGAATTGTATCGTAGTATGGTGTTCGTAGATAGAGGAGATTGAAGATGCCAACCCAGCTGCTGACCCCCCGTTTAATCGAACGCCTGAGCAAGCAACTACCTGACGAGAGGACCACTTGCTACTTCGACACCGAGATCAAGGGTTTCTTGCTGGAACACCGATCCAGCGGAAATGGCACCTACTACTTCCGCTATCGCGATGCTGAGCAGAAGGTACGCTTGGCGCGCATTGGTCGAGCGGAGGAAATATCACTGGCTGACGCCAGGGCTCGCGCCCATGCTATGAGCAAAATGGTCGCCGAGGGTGGCGACCCGAAGGTGGAGAGCCATCGCTTCAAGGATGTGCCGACCTTTGGTGCTTTCGTGGCCGAGCGCTACCTGCCCTACGCCAAGACCCGTAAGCGCAGCTGGGAAACGGATGAGACGATGCTGCGCAACCACCTGCTGCCGGTGTTTGCCGACTTCCGGATGAACCGGATCACCCGCTCCGATGTGGTGGCCTTCCACCACGCGGTGTTCGAGAAGGGCTACGCGGCCGGGACCTGCAACCGGATGATCGTGCTGATGAAGTTCATCTACAACTGCGCGATCCGCTGGGACATCCTGCCGCCCAAGAGCAACCCCTGCGATGGCGTGGAGCCCTTTGAGGACCACGGGGCACGGGAGCGCTACCTGACCACCGAGGAAGTGCAGCGGCTCTTTGACGAGCTGGACACCAACCGCAATGTGCAGGTGGGTCAGGTGATCCGGCTGTTGCTCTACACCGGGGCGAGGAAGCGGGAGATCCTGGATGCCCGCTGGGACGAGATCGATTTCAATCGTCGGCTGCTGACGGTGCCGGCGGCGCGCTCGAAGTCGAAGAAGGCGCGCCACATTCCCCTGTCGGATGCGGCCATCGAGTTGCTGCAGTCGCTACCTCGGCAGGACGACATCCCTTGGGTGTTTTTCAACCCGAAGACCAAGAAGCCGCCGGTGTCGATCTTCTACGCCTGGGACTCGATCCGAAAGAAGGTGGGACTCTCGGAAGTGCGGCTGCACGACCTGCGCCACAGTTATGCGAGTTTCCTGGTCAATGCCGGGCGGTCGTTGTATGAGGTGCAGAAGCTCCTGGGACACCACGATCCGAAGGTGACGATGCGCTATGCGCACCTGTCGCCGCAGGCGATGCTTGAGGCGGTCAACGTGGTGGGGAATGTCGTGGGGCGGCGGCCGGTGGTGAATCAATCGGCGGCGGTGGCCACCGCCTGATTTTTTGTCCGAAGAGTGTCATCACTTTTCGGGCAACGCTGGAGAGGAATGGAGCGCGACACATTGCTGTCGCGCTTTGGCTTTTGGACTGGGCAACTGGATGCCCAGTACCGATGCCATCAAACTGCCTTGATGTTGGGCATACCACCTGGGCCGGCCGCGTGGATGCTGTGAAAGCGATCCAGCAGACTGTGCAAGCGGGCAATGTCAGGATTCAACCAGAGTAGCCAGGTTTCCGATTCCCTGACCACTGCCGGCAGATTGGGCCAGTGCCAGACCGGCTCGTGGTGGAACACCCGGTTGCGCAGGGTGCGCAGTCGAGCTGCATAAGGAGACTGATCTTTTCGGGTGCGCAGCTTGCGAGGCGCGTTGCTGAAAATCTTCGGCGCCAAGGCAGGCCAGAGAACCCGGCTGCGTTCGTAGCGAACGTCGAGCAAGCTGGTCCAGAATCCGAACGTCAACTCGGCCACCACGCGCCCGGGTGTCGGACTCAGCCGGTGACGAGCAATCTTCTGCTTGGCCTCCAACACCTTGGATGCATCCCGCTGATCCAGCCACGCGTCGTCGTACCAGTCCAGTCGCTGGAAATGCTGGCTGAGCACCTGATGGAACCGATTGCGTAACGTGATTTCACTCAGGTTTGACCTTGCCCCTGGAAACCGGATCCCTTGCTGAGTGGTTGAATACAGGCAAGGAGAACGGAAGTGACGAAGGCAACGAGAGCGCGCTACACGCTGGAGTTCAAGCTGGAAGCGGTCAGGCTGGTCAAGGCTGGCCAGAGCATGGCGGCGACGGCGAAGATCCTGGGCATTGCGCAACAGACGCTGCACAACTGGATCCGTGCGGACCGAGACGGTCGTCTGGCGGGGGCTGGAAGCAAGCCGGTGAGCCCAGAGCAGATGGAGATCGCCAGGCTGCGCGCGGAGCTGGCGCGGGTCAAGATGGAGCGCGACATCCTGGGAAAAGCGACGGCGTACTTCGCGAAGGAGCGGGGGTGAAGTACGCCTGGATCGAGCGTAACCGCAAGCGCTGGCCCGTGTCGGTGGCGTGCGCAGTTCTGGGGGTGAGCCCCAGTGGGTACCACGACCACCGTGTGCGCCAGGCACGACCACGACGTGGGATCAGCAACGATGCTCTGCTGGTTCATATCCGAGCGATCCATGCCGAAACGCGTGGCGAGTACGGCTGGCCGCGGATCTGGAAGGAACTGCTGGCACGCGGCATTCGGGTGGGTAAGGAGCGCGTTCGCAAGCTCATGAGCCTGCACGGCATCCGCGCCCGAGGCAAGCGCAAGTTCAAGGCTACGACCGACAGCAACCACAAGCTGCCGGTGGCGCCGAACCTTGTGGATCGGCAGTTCAAGCCGGCCACGCCGAACGCCGTGTGGACGAGCGACATCACGTATGTGGCCACCGACGAGGGCTGGCTGTACCTGGCGGTGATCATCGACCTGTTCAGCCGCCAGGTCGTGGGCTGGTCGATGCAGCCGCACATGCGGCGCGAGCTGGTGATTGACGCGTTGCACATGGCCTGGTTCCGCCGCCATCCGCCGCCGGGACTGATATGCCACAGCGATCGCGGCAGCCAATACTGCAGTGCCGACTTCCAGAAGGCGCTGACCGGCTACGGCATGCGCAGCTCGATGAGTCGCAAGGGGAACTGCTGGGACAATGCGCCCACGGAAAGCCTGTGGGGCTCGCTCAAGGTGGGCAGGCTGCACGGCAAACGCTTCAAGACCCGGCGCGACGCCATGGACGAGATCGTCGACTGGCTGACGTTCTACAACCACCGGCGGCTTCATTCGTCGTTGGGCTATGTCAGTCCGATGCAATTCGAACGGGCTTGGCTTGCCGCCCAGAAAAGGCAGGCTGCGTAACGGTCTCAGCTATGGGATCCGGAACTCGCGGGCAAGGTCAGTTGAGCAAGGGATACAGACTCTCACACAGGGCGATGTTCCAGAGGTAGAGTGCCACCGCCCGGTCGCGGTCACCCCCCGAGTGGTTCAGGTAAGGCGCCAAGCGCTCAGGCGCAAAGGCAGCCTCGAGCTCCGACCAGGTGATCGTCGTGCCCGAGGGGCTTGGTGCTGCTTGGCTGCTGGAGCCTGTATGTTGCATAGGTGGCCTTCTCAACTCCGCCGTCAAGGCACAGCGGAAGAGCAACTGGCAACGAGTGGCGGGGGTGTGTTATATTTCGTCTGCAGTCCCCGGGCTATTCCTCTCCCAGTCTCCAATGAGTCTGGTGATGAACCCGGGGTTAGTTTTTTCTGGGGTCGGAAAATTACGATTCCGTCCCCTGTCCCCTGTCCCCTGTCCCCTGTCCCCTGTCCCCTGTCCCCTGTCCCCTGTCCCCTGTCCCCTGTCCCCTGTCCCCTGTCCCCTGTCCCCTGTCCCCTGTCCAAGCCGTCATTTTACCGGCGCACCCCAATACAAAGCAAAAATCCCCCGACCCCACCACCCATGAAGGCAGTGAGATCGGGGGATCGTCGTTTCAGGTTGTCGTGCCCGGCAGCACCAGTCACCGGGCTGGCCCACGCCACTTGTCGAAGCTGCGCGCGCCGGTGTAGCCCAGGTAGCCAGCACCGAATAGCCACCACAGGCTCTCGGGCACTGCACCCAGCAACTTGTTCAAGTTCTCCGCTGCCTGGAAGACGTGCGTTGGCCACCAGATGCCGATGATGGCACCCATCACGCACAGCAGGATCACGCCGTAGATCACATACAGAAACGTCGGCCGTGCCCGGCTGGTCCAGGGGTCGGCCGAGTTGGCCTCAGCCAGGATCGCCGAGAGGCTGGTCTGCATCTCCTGCAGCGCCAGCTGCCCCTCGGCCTGCAGCAGCGCGAGCTTGGCTTTCTCACGTTCGGCTGGGTCAGGCACCAGGCGGTCGATGAGTCGGCTGCCGGCTTCGAGCAAGCCCGGGGCCAAGGTGGTAAGTATCGGGGTCATACCGTGCCCTCCACGAATTCCGCCATTCGGTTCATCCAGCCAGCGGCGAAGGCCGACTGCTTCGGATCGTTGGTGATCAGCCGACCGAGGTGGCGTAGGCGCTGGCCGAGCACCTTGCCGTAGAGCACACCTTGGTCAGCTTGTGCGAGTGCCGCGCTGGTCTTGGGACCGATCACGCCGTCGGCCGTGACGCCGAGAGCGCTTTGCAACCACTGCGCCGCTCGCTTCGGTCCGGAATGCACACCGGCATCGACCAGCAAATGCAGCAGCGCCGGATGCGTGATGACCTCGAACCCTGGGCCGGTGATGTACTGCTGGCGGTAGAGGGCACGGGCTTCGGTTTCCGTCAGCGCCTGCACTTCAGCAACCGTGGCGGGGCGACCGAGCTTGCGCCAGTTGCCCAGCGTCTGCGCGGTGATGCCGAAGTTCGTCGGCCCGCCCCGGTCAGCCGGGTGATTCACGTAGCCGCCTTCCCGTCGCAGGATGTCATCCAGAATCTGTTCGATGGGGTTCATGACCGCTCCTTGCTGGTCGAATTACCCAAGCGCGTCTGCGCCCAGCGCTCCAATTGGTAGATGGCCTGGCTGCCCATGTGGCCGGAGATACCGACCAAGGCTGCCGTGACCAGCGGATTGAACTGCGCGGCCTCGCACAGCCAGAAGGTGATGAGCCCGGCAAACGCCGAGGTGGCGATCTCGCCGATGAGCTCGACCACGTTGAAGGCCCGGGTTTCGCCCGACTTCACCTTGCGATAGAAATTGACCAGGCCACCCCAGGCAGCCAGACCCGTCACCCACAGGTAGGTGATCAGGCCGTAGGTCGAAGGATCTTTTTCGGGCACAGTGGCCTCCTTACTCAGATTGGGTGATGGGAACGGGGGCGGCGGTGAAGCGCTCGCACTCGACCTGCGTCGTGTAGCCCTGGGCACCGAGGCGGTGCTCGACGCGCTTGATGCGCCAGTCGGTGGGGATGCCCGGGCGCAGATGGATGGACAGCCGGCCTTCTGCCGCCAGCCTGGGATCGCCCGGCAGGCTGAACGAGAGCTCGCCCTGGCCGCGTTCACCGGTGTTCTTGCGGGTGGCCGCTGCGGCCTTGGCCTCGGCTTCCGTAGCATGGACGTAGCGGATTTCCTCGAAGGGCGGCGATCCGGTGGTCACTTCCCGGCGCTCGCCTTTCTCGAAGTCCCACCAATAAGCCTTGGTGCCGCCGGTGCTGACCTGCGGGGGCGACTGGCCGTTTTCCCCTTGGGCGCTGCCGGTACCAGCCGGTTTGCGTGCGCTGTGCTGGTAGCGCCACTGCGCCAGTTGCTCGGGTTCCAGCCGTAGCGTCGGCAGCACCTGACCGGTGATGGTCTTGGCCGCACCTTGGCGAGCCAGCACCAGAAAGCCCGCGACAGGCTTCGCTACAGCATCGTGCTTCGTGGCCAGACGCGTCAGCAACGCCATGTCCGACTCGGCCGTCTGGTCCAGATGGGGAACAGCGATGGCACCGAGTTCGGGGTCGATCTTGGCCTGGTAGCGGTGTTCTGTAGCGATGGCTTCGACCACGGCCCCGAGCGTCGTCGCCTCCCAGGAGCGCGTCTTGGGACTGCGAAACGGCCCGACCATGTCGGCCGCCTTGGCTGAGACCGACAGCGTCGCTGGGGGCGAACGGATTTCGATCTCATCGACGATGAACTTGCCCATCGCCACCCAGGCGCGGCCAGCGTAGGACAGCGAGACTTCGAGCACCGTGCCGATCTTGGGCAACTGCGCAATCGCCCCATCGGCGCGGCGTCGGTCATCCAGCGTCAGGCGCAGGGTATCCGAGGACAGACCGGCTTCATCGGTCACCACCAGTTCGAGCAGCCGGTCGGCCACGGCGCGGGTGATGTCGGTGCGGTCGGCGAGGATCAGGAAGGTGGGTTGCATCGTGCGTTCTCCTCACGACCAGATGCGTACCAGCGGCAGCACGGGCTGGTCGTGGAGTACCGGCAGAAAGACGGGCGTGCCCGCAGGCAAACGCAGCATCTGCGCCACCGGCAGTCGTGCCAGTTGGCGGTTGGCCTCGATGACCAGCGGCAGTACATCGAGGCGGCCGTAGTGCCGCCAGACCAGCGCATCGAGCATCTCGCCCTCGCGAGCGGTAAGTACCTGGGCATCGAACGATTTACGCCTCATGGCAAGGCCTCCTGCAACCAAACCAGTGCGGTGTGGGTTTTTTCCAGCAAGGCGACGAGCTCGCCGGCGATCTCACTGTGGCGCTGGCTGTAGAGCACGGGGTCGGTGCGCGCCTGGATCTGGGCAGCGGTGGTCCACAGCGCATTGATCGCGGCGAGCAAGGCGCTGATCTGTGCGTCCAGTGCGGCAGAGGAAGTCAGCGGTGCATTGGCCACCGTGATCACCTGCTGGACCAGCGGATCGACCGCGTTGGTCGTCAGCCCTGCCGACATCAACTGGCTGTGCAGGCCGTTGAGGCTGGCGCCGAAGGTGGCGAGCAGGTCCTTCAGGGCAAGGTGAACAGACGCCACCCGCGTGACTTCTCTGGTATTGCCCAGACCGTTGAGCAAGCCGGGCAACGACCCGAGCAGGTCATCAATCGCACCGATGGGGTCGGTAAGTACCGAATCGACGACCGAGAGCACCGCGAAGGGGCTCCAGCCGCCCGAGTAGTCGGTGACGGTCTCGTCCTCACCGTAGGCCTTGAGCTTGACCTCAAACCCCACCCGGCGCGGCTGACCGTCGTCCATCAAGACGCTGCGGGTGTCGCCCACTTCGACGATCACCCACGCGCCCCACACCCGTCCCAGGCCATCGACCAGTTGCAGCGGCTCCCCCCGATCAGCCAGTTCGCGCATTTCTTCGACTTGTTTGAGGCCCGCGTCGAAGCCCGGAAACAGCACACCCTGCAGCCGGATCTCGGCGGGCTCGCGGCCAGTGAACTGCAGCGCGGGTTCGCGCCCGATGCGCGCCTGCTCGGGCCAGCGCCAGGACTGGCTCATGGCCAGACTCTGGTAGGTGGCGTGCCCCATCTCGAAACGAAACGGCCCCAAGGCCAACATCACGCGTTCGGCCATAGCGAACCTCCGCAACAGGAAATGGAACTCAGGACAGACGATCAGTCGTGCAACGCGGCACTGGAGCCGCGCAAGGCGTCGCGGATCAGGCTGCGCAGCCGACTGTCGAGCAGATCGGCCAAGGCCTGCGGGTCGCTGCCCGGGGGCGCGTGGATGGTGATCTGCGGGGCGAAGTGGATCGAGGGCGCACCGGGCGTGTGCGGTGCGCTGGGCGAAGGCGGTGCCGCCAGTGACGGGCTCCCGGGTATGGAGATCTGACCAGACGGCACGGCCAAGCCCACCGAAGGCCGATCCGGTGAGGGCAACCGCAGCCCTGGCGACGACGCCTCGGGCGTCCCCAGCGCAAACGGCACCGCCTGCAGCGACTGCGCCAGCTGCCCGACTTCATTGACGACCACTGGCCCCGCGGCGGCCACCCCTTGCGCCAGGCCGAGCGACAGCGCACTGCCCAGCGTGGCAAATACCCGCGAAGGACTGTGGATACCCAGCATCGTTTTGAAGCGGTCACGCACCCCAGCCGCCACTTCACCGACTGCGGCGACGGCCTGCTCTGCGGCATTACGCACGCCTTGGGCGAGTCCTTGCAGCATCGCACTGCCGAGACTCATGAACTGGCCGGGCAGATCACGCAGAGCGGTGAGCATAGAGCCAAGGACGGACTGGAGCGCCTGCAGTGGGCTGGGCGAACTCAGCACAGCGGTCAGTTGCTGCCAGGCCGACTGCGCACCACTGACCACGCTGCCCCACAGGCCGCCGAAGAACCCCGAGAGGGGTTGCCAGGCAGCTTGCAGTGCAGCCAGCGGCGAGAACGACACCAGCCACCGAAAGCCCTCCATCACCCAACCCACCAACGTACTGACTGCCCGAATCGGGAATGTCAGCACCGTAAACGCCGTGCTCAACACGCTGCCGATCACCGTCCCGAGGGACTGACCGGATGCGGACAGGTTGTCGAACTCATCCTTGGTGAGGGTGACCGGGGCCAGCAGATCACCGACCCAGCCGACCAGGCCGCTGACTGCATCGGCAATAAATCCAAACACCGACGCGACCGCTTGCCCGATAGGGGCCAGCGGGGCCAGGGCCGTGGTCAAGCTGGTGATGGTCGGCTGCACTGCGGCGCGAATGCCTTGGAACACGCCACCCACATAGGCAGCAATGGGGTCCCAGTATTTGCGGATGACAAGGGCGAGACCGGCGACCGCCACACCAATCCCAGCCACGACCCAGGTGATCGGGTTGGCCAAGAGCGCTGCCGTGGTCGCACCAATCGCCGGCAGCATCGTCCAGAAGGCCAGTGCCGCCGACTTGATCGGGGCGATCAGCCCGAGGGCGCCCGTCTGAATCCGCGCCCAGGCCAGTGACAACAACCCGCTGCTGGCACCGGTCGCTGCTGCCTGCACTTGCAACAGCGCAAGTCCTGCCCGCGCCGATTGAAACGCCACCTGGGCACCGAGGATCGGCCCCTTCACAAAGGTCCAGGCATAGCCCAATGCGATGGTGGCCACCTTCAAGCCCAGCACGGCACCGACGGTGCCCACCACCACCTGGGTGACGATGGGAAACCGTTCGGCGAGATGGGCCAGGCTATCGATAGGCCCCATCAACGCGCCCACCAGGCTGTTCAAGGCCGGCAGCAGCGCATTGCCCACCGTGATGCCCAGCCGGCTCATCTGGTTCTTGAGGAGCTGCAGATTGTTGGCGGTGGTGGCCGAGCGCGCCTCGTACTCCTTCTGCATCGAGCCGGCGTAGGCCGTCTGATCGGCCACCAGGTCCACTGCCTTCTCGTAGGTCTCCATCGAGCCCACCAGCTTGGCGATGTCGTCGGCGTACTCCATGCCGAAGAGATCCGACAGCGTGCCCATCAGGTCGGGGGCGTTTTTGACCTGCCGCAGGAAGGTGGTCAGCGCGCCTTGGGCGTCACGCTGGATCATCTGCTTCATGACCTCGGCCGACAGCCCGATGTCCTGCAAGCCCTGCTGGAACTTCTCGTTCTGCTTGTCGGCGGTGGCCAACTTCATCAGCAGCGCATTGATGCCGGTGGCGGCTACCTCGGGTGGCGTCTTGAGTGCCAGGAAGGTCGCGCCCAGGGCATTGAGCTGCGCCCCGGACAGGCCGAAGAGCTTGGCGGTCGAGCCTGCACGGTTGGCGATGTTGAGCAGGTCGGATGCCTTGGCATCCATGTTGTTGGACAGATGGTTGATGGCGTCGCCGAGTTTGACCACCTCGTCCTGAGTGAGGCCGAAGATCGAGCGCAGGCCTGTCATGGCCGCACCCGCCTGCTCACCGGTTAGGTCAAATGCCACCCCCATCTTGGCGGCGTCCTCGGCAAAGCGCAGCAACTCTTCGCGGGCGATGCCGGCTTGCCCTGCAGCCGCGACGATGGCGCCGATGCCGTCAGCGGCCATCGGAATGCGCGTCGACAGCAAGAGCACATCCTTGCTCATCTGCCCGAACTGATCCGGCGTGTCGAAGTTCACCACCTTCTTGACGTCGGCCATCACCGACTCGAACTGGACCGCCGGTTGCACCAGGCCATAGAGCGCACCGCCCAGGGCCACCGCGTCCATCAACTGGGCGCGGTAGGCGCTGCGCTGCTCCAGATTGCTGGCCTGGGCCTGTTGCGCGCGGGTCAGGGCTTCGGTGCAGGCGCGCAAGGTCTCCATCGTGGAGCCGAGATGGGCCTGCTCGCTGGCGAGTTTGTTTGTGGCGACACCGGACTTTTGCAGTTCGGTGGTCAGGTTGGCCACCGATGCCTTGATCTGTTCGTAGGCAGTCTTGGCCTTGCCCGCCTTCTCGACCAGGTGATCGAGCTGCCGGGCATAGCGGGCCTCGGCCTTGGCCTCCTGCTCGGCGAGCCGTTGACGCGCAGTCTCCAGCGCAGCGGCGGCGCGGGCGCGCTTGACCTCGGATAATGCCGGATCGGCTGCTTTCGCCTCGAGCGCAGACACCCTGGCGCGAGCGGCATCCAGTCCCTTGGTCGACCACTGCCCGGCGGCCTTGGTCTGCTGCAATTGCATGACCTCGGCCTGCGCCTTGCGCCATGCCTCGCCCGCTTCGATGGCCTGATGCTTGAGCTCCTGCAGCCGTTTGATGCCCAACTGCTTGTTGCCCAGTTCGGCCATCGTGGAGCCCAGCTGGTTCAACTGGGCCTGAGCACCGCGCACCGCCGAGCCAAGGGAGGCCGCCAGGGTGGCACCGATGCTGATCTGAACGGGATGCGC
Organism: Tepidimonas sp. HKU78; assembly: GCF_049860815.1. NCBI lineage: Bacteria > Pseudomonadati > Pseudomonadota > Betaproteobacteria > Burkholderiales > Tepidimonas > Tepidimonas sp. HKU78. The sequence continues at coordinate 1,332,912 of NZ_CP187547.1, read as the reverse complement.
AGTGGCCATGGTGAAACCTCAGGAAGATGGCACAGCGGATAAGCGCCGCGCCCATGACAAGGCCTCGACCAACTCACTCACCTCCAGGGCAAGCAACTCGGATCGAGGCCAGTGGGTGTAGAGGGCGAGTTCCACCACGAGGGCGGAGAGCTCACCCGGATTTACTGCAAAAAACCGCCCAGCACCTTCTGCAGCTGGGCGTAGTCCTTCATATCGAGCTGATGGATCGCCGCTGGCGGCAACTCGGCCAGGTTGGCGATCAGCCGGATCTCGCGCTCGGCGTCCGTCCCGGCTGCCTTCTGCGCGGCCAGGTGGTCACCCACCGTGGGGCGACGCAGGGCGATCTCCTTGATCGGCAGACCGTCGTGCTCGATGGGGAAGTTCAGGGTGATGCGTTCGGTGGTGTTCATGAGACTATTCCTGTTCATCTTGAAATAGCGCCGTATTTGGCGCTATATTCGTAGTCATTAATTTGGAGAATCAACCATGGATGCGATCTACGCCGACTACTCGATCAGCATGTCCGAGTTCAAGAAGAACCCGGCGCGCGTGCTGCGCACAGCGGGCGAGAAGCCCGTGGCAGTGCTGAATCACAACCGTCCGGCCTTCTACATGATCACGCCCAAGCTCTTCGAGGCGCTGGTCGAGGAACTGGCCGACCGCGATCTGGTGGAGCTGGCTCGCCAGCGTCTGACCATGGTCGATCAAGCGATTGAGGTCGATCTTGACCAGCTCTGAGGTGCCGCCAGGCGCGACGCAGTACCGACTGAAATTCCTGCCGGCAGCGCTCGACGAATGGAATGCGCTGGACGGCAGCGTCAAAGCGGTGCTCAAGAAACTCCTGAAGAAGCGCCTTGAGCAGCCGCGTGTCCCGGGTGCTGAATTGCATGGGGATCTGCGCGACTGCTACAAGATCAAACTCCTCAAACAGGGTTACCGGCTGGTCTATCGGGTCGAGGATGACGTTCTGGTCGTCTTGGTTCTGGCAGTGGCCAAGCGCGAGGACATGGCGGCTTACCGTGCGGCCATCGAGCGGCTGATTTCAGATTGATCGCTCCGACCTGCGCACTGGCGGGCTCATAACCCAATGGCCGTGCGAATGGCCTCCATCTGATCGACCCCGCCGACCTTGCGCACGAGGTTCACGGCATCGATCTCGATCAGCTCTTCTTCGTTGATCGCGAGCTTGTAGTAGCGCGCCGCGACCATCACGGTCAGCGTGCTCTTGTCGCCCGGCTTCCAGGTGCCGGGGTCGAGCTCCTTCCAGCCACCACGCAGATTCACCACCACCGGCTGCGCGGTCTGGCCCTGCGCCTGGATGGCACCGCGCAGGGTGAGCTGGGCTTCCGAGACGTCCAGCCCCCGATGGCCACCCCAAACTGCCCCACTTGTGGCCGGTCAAACTGCTCCAGGCAGGACGGTCGAATTATGAGGCTTCAGGGCTGATGGCGATGCGCGCGGCGGCCTCCTTGAGGCGGTAGCTCTTGCCCTCGAATTCCAGCATCGCGCAGCGGTGCATCAGGCGGTCCAGGATGGTGGTGGCCATGGTGGCGTCGCCCAGATACTTACCCCAGTCCTGCACCACCCGGTTGGAGGTCACCACGATCGACCTGCGCAACTTGTAGCGCTGGTGCACGATGGCCTGCAACACCTCGGCGGCGTGCTCGCTGATGCGCCGCGCCAGGAACAGGTCATCCAGGACCAGCAGGTCGGGCTGCACCCACTCCTTGAGCAGTGAGCCCCGCTCGGTGGCATTGCCCAGCGCGTAGCGGCCAAACTCGGTGTCCGCCTCCAGATAGCGCACATCGTGACCGGCCAGCGTGGCCTGGTAGGCCACCGCCTTGGCCAAGTGGCTCTTGCCCGTGCCGGGCTTGCCCACGATCAGTGCATTGGCGCCCTCTGCGATGAACTTGAGCGTGTGCAGCTCAAAGCAGGCCGATCTGGGCAGCTTGGGGTTGAAGCGCCAGTCAAAGTCGGCCAGCGTGACCTTCTCATCCAGCCCCGAGCGCTTGTAGCGGCGCTCCATCAGGCGCGTTCGGCGCCGGTCCAGCTCGTCTTGCAGCATGGCGGCGAAGGTCTCCAGGAACGGCTCCTGGCTGGCCTGGGCCTGCATCACGCGGGTCGACAGGGTCTCGGCAATGCCCGAGAGGCGCAATTCGCGCAGCGCGCGTTCGATCTCGGCCAGGTTCATGCCAGGCTCCCCGGTGCGGTGGTGGTGGCAGCGGTGGTACTGGATACGGTTGCCGTGGCCGTGGCTGCGGCGTGCGCGAAGAGATCACCGTACTCATCGACATCGCGGATGAGCCCGTGCTGCTGGGTCAGCTCTGGGGTGGTGAGCACCGCGCCGTTGTCACCGCTGGCATGGGCTTCAATGGCGGCGAGCGCCTGGGCAAAAAGACCCTCGCTCAAAGCCAGCACGCGCTTGTAGCTGTAGATGCCCTGCTCCAGGGCCTGGGCACAGGCGGCGTTGACGCAGTGGGCCGGGTAGCGCCGCACCAGAGCCACGATGCCCCAGAGCTTGCGCTGCCCGACCCGCCCCTCGATGGCAAAGAGCAGCTCACACAGACGGGCCGCATGTTCGCCGATCTCGCTGGCCTGGCGCAGGATGTAGCGGGTCTCGCGCGAGGGGTTGAACACCCGCTCGTCCTGGGGCAGCACGACAGAGCCAGGACGCTCGGCCTTGGGGTGGGTGCGCAGCAGATCGCCCGTGCTGGCCTGACGGATCTCGATGCGCTGGGCGTAGATGCGCACCAGCACCTTCGATCCGATGGCCGCCGGGCGCGCGGCGTAGCTGCTGTGCGCGACGCGCACGCAACTGTCATCGCACACCGTGCGCTCGACCTCGCTGAAATACTGCATGCCCAACAGCGGCAGCGCCTTGAGGTAGGCGCGTTCTTCCTCGAACATGGCCTGCACCTGGCGCCGCTCGGTGCCGTGGATGCGCTTGGCCGCCCAGTTCTTCTCCCAGTGCGCCAGGAACTCGTTGTGGGCCTCGATGGACTCGAAGCGCCGGCCCTTCAAGGCCGTGGCCTGGGTGTGGCCGATAGCGTGCTCGACCGTGCCCTTGCGGTTGGGGTCGCGTACCCGGGCTGGGTCGGCCACCACATGGTAGTGCGCCAGGGTGGCAGCGTAGACCTTGTTGAGTTCGGGTTCGTACAGGTCGGGCGTGATGACGCCTTCCTTGAGGTTGTCCAGCACCACGTACTGGGGGCAACCACCAAAGAAGCGAAAGGCCCGCTCGTGCAGCTCGGCCCAGATCTGGTGGCTGGACTTCCAGACCACGCAGCGAAAGCTTGCCCGCGAGTAGCGCAGCGTGGCCACGAACAGGCGGGGTTTGCGGTACCGATCAGAACCCGGCACCCGGGTGGGAGCGCCTTCGCCGTAGTCGACCTGCATCTCCTCGCCGGGCAGGAAGCTCAGGCGGTCGAACTGCTCGGGCTCCTTCTGGCGCAGTCGGGCCACGAAGCGTTTGACGGAGTTGTACTGGCCGGCAAAGCCGTGCTGGTCGACCAGGTCCTGGAAGATGGCCATGGCGTTGCGCTTGAGACGCAACTGCGCCTGGATGAACTCACGGTGGGGTTCGCACAGGGAGGAAGCCAGTGGCGCAGGGGCAACAGCAGGAGCCGGTGGCCGGGGTGGGGCAGTTTGACTGGCCACCGCCTCAGAGCCGGTGGCCACCCCGGGGCAGTTTGCCCGTTCGGCCGCAAAGCGTTGCCGGTAGGCGCGGATGGTGTGACGGGAGATACCTGTGACCCGCTCGATCTCTCGCTGGCTGGCGTTGGCCTCCAGCAGCGTCCATATGGTGGTTTGCAAGTGTGGCTTCAAGACGTTCACTCCGGTGGTCCCCTCGTTGGTGAGGGGGTGAAAGTAACGTCCTGCCTGTCGGCCAGCGGGCGACCAACATGCCAAGCTCAATGCATCAGGTCACCACTGGTCAGGTGGAGCAATTTGGGTGGCCATAAGTGGAGCACTTTGGGTGGCCGCCGGGGCAGCAGCCCGAAGAGCTTGAAGAGTTCCGGGTCAAAGTCCGAGATCGTGAGCTGCGCTTCGAGCTTCTCCATGCCCAGATCGAGCTCCACCGGCAGATCCATGCCGCCAGCACGGTGCTCCTCGGTCTTCAGCGTGAGCTTCGGTAACTGGATCTCATCGACCCGGCCGGCATAGCCGCGCCCGTCGACAAACAGGTTCATGTTTTTCAAGACACGGGGTAGTTCGATGGCCATTACAGAATCTCCTCCAGGTAGTCACCGACCAGGTGCGAGCGAAACACGATGTGCTCGGCCGGGTACGGGGGGGTGAAGTCAAAATCGAAATACACCCGACCGTCAGCGATCGACTCCGGGGTATTGAGCTCAGGATCGGCCCAGCAGCGCCCGCCGAGGATCGCCGAGCGGGCCTTCAATTGCCGCAGGTAGGCGTTGGTCATCTCCACCACCTCGTCGATGTAAGTGCGGGTGATGTTGCGATCCACCGCCCACAGGTGGGCGCGCACCAAGGACTCGTTGATCATGTCGGCGGTGCGTCGCACACTGAGGAAGGCCCAGCGGCTGTCGGTCGCGCAGCTGCGGTTGCCCCACAGGCGAATGCCGTCCTGCGCGATGAAGGTGGTGACCGAGAACTCGTTGAGGTAATTGGCCTGGGTGTCCGGGTCGTTGATCACCCAGGAGATGGGGCGTGCGGTGCGCAGCACCCCGAGTACCACCTGGTTCGACGGACTGAACCAGAAGCCCCGCGTCTCGTCAGACTTGGCGATCAGGCCGGCCACGCGTGCCGAAGGCGGCTCGGCCACTTCCGAACCATCCTTTTTGCGCACCACCAGCCAGGGATCGACCAGGTAGGCTCGATCCGAGCCAAACTGGCTGCGGTAGTCGATGGCCGCTTCGTCGTTGGTGTTGGGGCCATCGATCACAGCAATCGCCCGGGTCTTCTGGGCCACTTCAATCAGCGCATCGGCCACCGGCTTGAACTGCGAGAAGCCCGGCGCGATCAGGATGCGCGACTTCATCTCGGCGCGGGTCTGCATCAGCGCGGCGATCCCCGAGAGTTGGCCGGTCGCGGCGTCCTGTCCCCCAATCACATGGCTGATCGTGGCTTCCAGCGTGTCGCCCTCGGGCACGCGCACCACATAGATGAAGGGACTGGCTTGATCGTAGATGCCGGTGATCGCCCAGGGCAGGGTTCCTGAAGTCCCCAGGTGCGCGGTCAGACGCCGGTTGGTCACCAGCACCGGCACGTTGAGCGGAAACGGCTCGTCCATGCCACCTGCCAGCGGCTTGGAGCCCAGGGTCGAGGCCAGGATGCCGGCGCCCGTGCCTTCGGCCACTTCGGCCGTGATCAGGGCTGAAGCCGCCTCGTCGGCATTGAGGGCTGCGACCACCTCTTGGGCCGTGCTCACCCGCTGGCCGGTGGCGTCGCTCGCCAGCGTCACCAGGATCAGGGTCATGCCCGGCGTGCGGGTATCCAGCGTGATCGACAGCGGCTGGTTCGGGGCGGTGGCTGGGCGCAGCTCCAGTCGCAGGCTGTTGCCCACGATACCGGCCTGCTTGGCGCGCACCGTTAAACTGGCGTCGCCCGTACCGACCGTGAGGGTGGCGTGCCGTGCCGGGGCCGCATCGGGGGCGGTGCCCACCAGGCCAATGACCGAGGACTTGACGGTGCGCACCGTGCGCCCGCCGTCCTCGATTTCGATGAGTTCAATCCCGTGCAGGAATCGGTCTGCCATAACGGTTCTCCAGAAACAAAAAATCCGCCCATGGGCGGAATAAATCGGGGGTGAATGGGGAATGCAGGTTTCAGCGCAGCGGCTTGCCCTCGTCAGGCTCGATGGCCTTCTCGCAGTGGTTCGGATCAAGCCGATCCAGCAGCCGACAGAAGACGCAGGCCCAGCGCTTACCCTCGCGCGCGGCCTTTCCGGCGCGGGAACTGAGCGTCTCGTCTTCGTGACCACCGAAAGCGGCGTTGGCCAGCTGGTCGTGGGCCACGGCCAAGGTCCAGGCACGCCGACTGCCTGTCAGAGCAGCGGCCAACATCCACACGGAAGCGATCACAGCGGCGATCTGGCAGAGTATCCAAATGGCCAGCATCGACAGGCGGTGTGAGATCGCGCGGATCAGGGCGGACATCACTGCAGCACCTCCTGCACCCGGGCCTCGGTCAAGAGACCGCTGGCGGCGAGCGCCTGCAGGCCACCGATGGTCTGGGCATCGGCCAGATTCACCTCTTCAGCGATCTTCAACTTGTCGAGAAACACCTCGACCATGACCTCGGTCTTGGCGGCGGTGTAGATCGCAGCCAACTCCTCCATGGTGAAGCGGTTCATGAAGGCTAGTTTGGTGATGACCTTCTGGGATGGAGCAGCCACGACCCGGGCTGCTTGTTCCGAAGCGATGAGGGCCAACACCTCCTCATCGGTTTTGCCGGGAAAGCGATCAACCGCCTTGCCGTCCTGCAGGGCATAGCGCAGGGCCAGTGTCGAAGTGGCTTTGCTGGGTGCTGGTAAATAGCCCTCCAGCGCCTCGGTGGAGATATCGCGCACCACCCCGTTGTCATGAAATGCAATGTAGAGCTTGGACATCGCGGTCTCCTTTAGGGAGCCGCTGATTTAATCGACGCAGCCCCCGAGACTTGGCACAATGACGCCAACGCGCCCAGCCCGCAGACAAGTGCCCATGCCCACCCAGACGAGCTTTGCCGAACTCGAGTACATCTCCAAGAAGAAGCAGACCCGACGTGAGCGCTTTTTGGCCCAGATCGAGGCGGCAACCCCCTGGGCGCAGCTGGTGGCGGTGATCGAGCCGCACTACCCCAAGGGCAACCGAGGCCGCCCGCCCATCGGGCTGGAGCGCATGCTCAGGATGTACATCGCGCAAAACTGCTTTGGGCTGTCCGACGAAGGGATTGAGGACGCGTTGTACGACAGCCAGGCCATCCGCCGCTTCGTGGGCATTGACTTGGGGCGCGAGGCCGCCCCCGATGCCACGACGTTGCTCAAGTTTCGTCGCCTGCTCGAAGAGAACAACCTCACGGCCGCGATCTTTGAGGCCATCAACGCCCATCTTGCCAAGCGCGGGCTTTTGATGCGCCAGGGCACCATTGTGGATGCCACCCTGATCGCTGCGCCCAGCTCGACCAAGAACAGCACGGGAGAGCGCGACCCCGAGATGCACCAAACGAAGAAAGGCAACCAATGGCACTTTGGCATGAAGGCGCACGTCGGGGTCGATGCTGACTCGGGCCTGGTGCACACGGTGGTGGGCACAGCGGCCAATGTCAATGATGTGACCCAGGCGCATCATCTTTTGCATGGCAAGGAGACGGATGTCTTTGGTGACGCTGGCTACCAGGGGGGGATGTCCTGTTTTTTGTGTGTGGGGCGGTTTCTGAATCTGTCCTCGTGTCGTTCAGCGTGGTGCGAGGGTGAAGCGGTCGCCGTATAGTATCGCGAACTGGTTCATCGCCGATTTCCACTCCTTGCTCGCCCGCTTCCAGTCCGCGGTGATGTTGCGCAAGGCCAGCCAGATCAGCTTGGTGGCCGCCTCGTCGCTTGGGAAGTGCCCGCGGCTCTTGATGATCTTGCGTAACCGCGAATGCACGCTCTCGATGGCGTTGGTGGTGTAGATGATCCGCCGCACTTCGGGCGGGAACGCGAAGAACGGGATCACCCGGCTCCACGCCCGCCGCCAGGCCGCGACCACGGTCGGGAAGCGCTGGCCCCACGGCCCTGCCTCGAACGCGTCCAGCGCGCGCTCGGCGGCCTCCGCGCTCGGTGCGGTGTAGATCGGCTTGATCGCCGCGGCCAGCGCCTTACGGTCCTTCCAGCTCGCATAGTCGAGGCTGTTGCGGATCAGGTGCACGATGCAGGTCTGCAGGGTCGTGGCCGGAAACACCGCCTCCAGTGCCTCCGGCAGGCCCTTCAGGCCGTCGGCCACGCCGATCAGCAGGTCCGTGACCCCGCGGGTCTTGAGATCGTTGAACACCTTCATCCAGAACTTCGCGCCTTCGGTGTTCTCGATCCAAAGCCCCAGAATGTCGCGGGTCCCGTCCGGCAGCACGCCCAAGGCCAGATACACCGCCTTGTTGCGCACCACGCCGTCCTCGCGGATCTTCACCCGCAGGGCATCGAAGAACACCACCGGGTACATCGGCTCCAGCGGCCGGGCCTGCCAGGCCCCCACCTCGGCCATCACCGCGTCGGTGACGGCGCTGATGAACTCCGCTGACACCTCGATGGCGTACATCTCGGCCAGATGGCCCTGAATCTCGCGCACCGACATGCCGCGGGCATACATCGAGATGATCCGGTCGTCAAAGCCGGCAAACCGGCGCTCATGCTTCGGGATCAGCTGCGGTTCGAAGCTGCCGGCCCGGTCGCGGGGCACCTCGATCCGCAGCGGCCCGCCGTCGGTCAGCACGGTCTTGCCGCTGCGGCCGTTGCGATGGTTCCCGCAGCCGCCCTCGGGGCTGGCCAAGTGCACGCCCAGCTCAGCCCCCAAGGCGCGCTCGATCACGGCCTTCTTCAGCTTCTGGAACACGGCCTCGACGCCGGCGGCGTCCATCGGTCCGGGGATCAGCTTCTCAAGCAGCTCGTCGGGAAGAATGGCGTCCGGCTTCGCGGCGGGGGTGGTCTTCTTGCGTGGCATGGGGGCTCCTGGAAGTCGTCATGGTAGGCCCCTCACACAAAAATCCTGACACCCTCTACCAGGGCGCAGACAAGCGCGAAGAAAACCAAGGCAAACAGCTCAGCTGGCACATCGCCATGCGGCCGGGCAAGCGCAAAGCGCTGCCCGAGACGCCGTGGGGCGTGGTCATGGACAAACTCGAGCAGGTCAAGGCGCGCATCCGCGCCAAGGGCGAGCATGCCTTTCATGTGATCAAGAACCTGTTTCATCACCGCAAGACGCGCTATCGGGGGCTGGAGAAGAACACCAAGCAGCTCTACACCCTGTTTGGCCTGGCCAACCTGGTGCTGGCGCGCCGGTGGTTGTTGGCACCTCAAGGACCAAGTGCGTCCTGAATCCGGCAAAACCGGATCAATCAGAGCCGAGGGGGCTGCAAAGGAGGCAGAAATCGGCCGCTTTCTACCCCTGATGACCACATCCCCGCCGCCTGCGGCCGCACCTCTGCGCAATCCGCCAGCGCGGCAGCGCTCGAGACGGGCGGGTGGGGTTTATTCAGCGGTTCCTTAGATCTTCCAGTTCTCAACGGGCATCAGGCAGGGGTAATTGGTGCTCGTGTAACCTGTATCGATCCAGTAGCGGCTGGTCGACAAACTGACTGCGCCACCGTTGGCCAGCACCCCCGTGGTCTGGAATCCCGCCCCCGCAAAATCCATCAAGCCGACGTTCAAGCCCTGGCTGGAGTCGGCGTTGTTCTCGTGGAAGGAATAGGCAAAGCCACTGGCGCGAATCGGGATGATCGACACACCACAACTGGAACTGCTGTAGGACAAGCGGTAGTAGCGCGTGGGGTCATCGGTGTTGACCACGTGCCCCGAGATACCTGAGCCGTAGTAGTAATAGGGCGCGAACGCTGCTACCCACTGGTTGTCCCAGGTGATCTGGTGACGCATCCCGTAGTAGCTGCCCTGCTCGATGCCGTAGGACGTGGTGCAGGACACCGTCGTGAAATTCGTGTCCAGCGTGCCGGTGTTGCCGACCCCTGGGGTGAGCACGGCCATGTGCGAGCAGTTGCTCGGCACAAAACGCACCAGGGCGATCTTTCCACTCTTGGTCGGAATCACCCGCATCCGGTACTGGCTCTCGGTATAACCGGTCGAACCGTTGGCGTTCCAGCTGAAATCCACATACTGGTAACTCGCACCATTGCTGCCGGCCTTGGCTTCCAGAATGAACTGGTTGAGTTCGCCAGGCTTGCCCGAGAGCTTGGCCGTTGGGTGCTTCCAGATATGAGCGCGGTAGTTGCAACTGGCGTCACGCGCCTCGATCAGCACCAAGAGCCCGGCTACCCAGTGGTAGCCGACAGCGCTGCGCATATTGGTATTGGCCCCGGCCCAGGTGGTGGCCGAGGCCGTTGCCAGGCCGGTGGTGAGTTGATCCAGCTGGGCAAAGCCACCGCGCGTGTATTGGCGCAAGGTGGTGCCGGAGAACCACAGCGACATCGGCTGGCGGTAGCCTTCAGGCCCCACGACCACACCGAAATTGGCCATGAAGCTGCCCATCTGATCGGGCTGGCGCATCGCCATGCCGCCATTGGCGGACAGGCGCAGCAGCTGGTGGCCATCGACCGAGTAGCAGGGCGTGGCCTTGATCCAATAGGAACCTGCCGAACTCGAGCCGACCTGGCCGTTGGTGTAGTTCCAGCCGGTGTAGTCTGACCAGATCTCGCCCGAGGTCGCCCAGGCATTGCCTGCATTGGTCTGGTTGGCCCGACTGACCAGATTGAAATCCGAGTCGTAGATGCTGCAGTCCGGGCTGTTGTTGTACGAGGAGAACACCCCCACCAGTGGCAGGGGCTGCTTCTCATAGGCCGGGACAGTTTCCACCGGCAGCGTGCGCAAAAATCGTCCCATTACGCCACCTCCTCGATGCCCCAGGCGTTGAAGCTGACCGTGGCGGCGCTGGCCTGCACCACGATCTTCTGACCGGCGGCCAAGGAGAGCGCGGTGCGCTCCAGCACCTCGGTCGCCGCCAGACTCACCTCAAATTCGATGAATTCGCTTTCGGCCGGCGTGGCCGACGCGGTGAGCGCCACGCGCACCTTGGCAGCCGCCGTGCCTTTGTTGCAGGCGGCGACATTGACCACCGCGCGACGGCCGGTCGGTACTTCGTAGAGGGTTGCCAGCGTGTTGGCGGCTGGCAGCGCCGTTCCCAGAATGGACATCGAGGGGGCTCCTTAGAGTTGGGCAAAGAAGAAGGTCTTGCGCCCCAGCACCAGTTGCTGGGTGACGCTGTTGGCAGCGGCTTGCGCCGTGGCCACGGCCGCATCGGCCGCGCTTTGCGTGGCGGCAATCGCCTGGTCGCGAGCACTGGCCGATTGCTGGATCGCGGTCTGGGCCGCCGCATTGACGGTGGCCACTGTGCTGGCCTCGGTCTGTGCCATCACGGCCAAGGCCGCGTTCTTGGTCTGGGTGACCGAGGATTCCGCTGCCGTCTTGGTGGCGGTGATCGCGGTCTCGGCCGCTGTCTTGGTAGCCGTGACGTTGGCAATCGCGACCTCAGCGGCCGTGGCAATGGTGTCGAGCGTCGCCGACTCCACTGCGTTGGCGTGCGCCGACATCTCCGCCATCTTGATGTCGCCCATCTCCTCGACCTCGAGGACGGTGGCGCGACCACCGATGCGGTCGATGGCGGTGCCGAGGTACGCCAGTTCTTCCGGGGTGGCGATCTCGGCGGCGGTTTCGATCTTGGCTTTGATCGCGCGCACCGCATCACGCAGCAAGGGGTCTTTGGCCATGGGGAGTGCTCCTTAAAAGCCGAACTGGTGAAACACCCGCAGTTGCTGGCGGTGCAGCCGTTCGGTGAGTTGGTCTTGCCCCTGCTGAGCGGATGCCTCCTGCGCGGCCACATCCGCATCGATGCGGGTGAGGGCTTCACGCAGGTTGAGGACGTCTTCAGACAGCAGGTGCTCGGGGTGCGGCAAGGGATAGCCGCGCGGCGTGCGCTCCTGCGTCATCGGTCACTCCCATCAGGTGACGATGACGCGCAGGTTGCGCACGAAGGGCCGGTGCTGCGGTGAGCCGGATAACGCCAGCTTCACGCGCGTGGTGCGGTCGGCACCGACGCCAACGAGGCTGCTGGCCTTGTAGGTACGTTCCACCCAGCCGTTGCCCACCTCCACGCCCGACGACAAGGACAACGTCTGGAAACTGCCCGGCGTGCCTGACTCCGCCTGCACCGTCACGCTGGACGTGCCAGGTGTCAGGGCATCGAAAGTCACCGCCACATTGAAGGTGGCAGCAGCCGGAATGGCGCGGGACAGGTAGTCGCCAGCGGCCTCCAGCGTGCCGAACACCAGCTGCGTGCCCGGATACAGGATCGGACTGGCGGTATCGGTACCGGTCAGCCGGGCTGACACGGCCAGATTGCCGGAAAGCTTCTCGCTCAAGGCCAGACCCCGGTCTTCCGACAAGGTGTAGATCCGCCCCTGGGCATCGGTCGCCAGAAACTGCACATCGGTGCCGGCGGCCGGACGCTCGACACCCGCAAGCGCCATCACATCGGACAGATTCGTCACCGTGTACTGGCCCAGCGAGACCGTCTTGCTCGTTTGCGTGAAGCGGCAGCCGAGCAGCCGAAACGTCAGGTCCTGCGTCTGGTGCGGTGTCCAGGTGATGCCATTGCTCGATGAGAGCAGCACGCCGATCTGGTAGGGCTGAGCGGTGACCCAACCGGTGCGCGGGTCGTACTTGCCGAGCTCGGCCACCGACACGGCGTGATTGGCATCGTCGGTGAGCACCACGATGGCGTACTCGCGGTTGGCCTCAAGTGCCACCGGATCGAGGGCGATCCGGGTCGGATTGCCGTCGGTCTTGATGTCCGAGGCCGCCAGGCGACCTTCCGTCAGCACTGTGGTGGTCGGGAGGCCAACCTGCGTCTCGCGGATCTGCACGATCACCGGCGCGGTGCCGCCCTTGGTCGTGAACCACAGCTCCAGCCCGCCGATGGTGCGGCGCTCGGGCAGCGTGAAGGTCTGCGCCAGCGGGTCCCAGCGGCGTACCACGGTGGTCAGAATCCGCCGGCGCGTTTCGGTGACGATCTGGCCTCGTCCTACATAAGTCGCCGAGCCGTAACTGCCACCGGCCCCCAGAAACTCCACCAGCTTCGCACCGGCCGGAATCGCTGGCGGGATCTGGAAGCTGCCCGTGAGCAGGCCCGAGGCATTGGCGGCCGTGCCGGCCGGCTGCGAAATCCCGATACCGTCGAAGCGCAAGGCAGCCAGCGCCTCACTCGGCCCGAAACCTTCCAACCGATAGGCGACGCTGAGGCTGCGCAGGAACTGGGCTTCCTCACTCGAGGAGGCCAGCACCTGCTCCGAACGACGCGTCTCCACGACCTGCTCGAGCACACCGCTGCCGATGACCAGGCGCTCGGTGACGTTGGACGCCCAGGTGGTGTTGGTCACCGTGAACTGGTCAACCGCTGGGTTCAAGGTGACCCGGGCCGGCACCGGTTCGAAGGCCTGGTAGGGGTTGATCTTCATCGACCCGGTACGGGCCAGCTGCTCGATCACCGGGGTCAGTGTGTAATCCAGCGTGATGAGGGCGTTGCCGTTCTCCTTGGCGTGCTGCGCACTGGCCGTGATCGGCAGGGTCAGCACCCCGGCCACAATGGCCCCGGTTTGCGCCACGCCCTGGTCGCGCAGATCGTCGTCGAGGAAGTTGTCCACGAAGAGACCTTTCTTGGCGGCCGGCTCCCGAATGTTGGCATCGACCCGCAGGCGTTCGAGCGCCATCAGGTCATAGAGGTCGGCAATCTGGCGCTGCATCGCGGTGAGTTCCGAGACCTTGATGGTGCGAATCGCCACGTTACGCACAACCGGCTCCGAACCACTGCGCCAGTCATAGGCGATCTCGGCCAGCGCCAGGCGCGAGGCGGGCACCGTGGGCGCGACGGGGTTCCTCACCTGGCTGATGCCCTTGATGCGCTCCACCTGGCCATCGGCGGTGAGCGCCAGCACATCCACGCGCGGCAGCTTCCACAGGTAGTCGATGTACATCGTGGAACCCTGCACGACGCCCGAGACGGTGAAGCCGGTGTCGGTCAGGTTCGTTGGGGTGATGCTGGCGATGTACTGGTAGGTGACCTGGTAGCTCGATCCCGGGGCCGGTTCAGCGCCGCCGGGTGACCAGTCGATCTCATCGCCCACGACCTTGTAATCGGTGCCCTGGGCGTAGGTGGTGCCGCCTTGCTTGACCTCCAGCACGGCGACGACCGTCGGTTCGGTCAGCACATCGCGGCTGCCTGTGAAGGCGCCATGGACCACCGTCTCGGTTTTCTGCTGCGTGACCTTGATGTCGAGCACCTGCGCCAGCGGCGGCCGGTTGATGGTCACCACCATCGACCCATCGCCGCTGTCATTGAACACCTGCGGTTCGCTGGAGACGCGCTGTAGATCGGGATCGATAGGCAGCCGCAGACGTTGGGACTGCGTGCGCTCGACCTTGAAGCCGTCGATGTTGGCGCGCCCCTCCGCCACGGAAAAGATGTGCTCTTGGCTGTCGCTGTCCTGGGAGAGATAGCGCACGCCCAGCCCCTCGGTGACGTAGTGGCCGTTGGCGTCGTAGTCGTAGCGCGCGAGGCTCGAAATGACCCCATCGAGCACAGGCGGCTGGCGGCGGTTCTCCAGCAGACCGTTGTCCAACGCATAGACGGCGTGGAAATCTCCGGGCTTACCGTCACTGGTGCCGGCACCTTCCCAGCCCCAGGCGAGGGTCTCCTGCAGACGGCCGGCCCCCGGCTCCTGGTAGTTGCGCACGCCCACCGCCGGCTCGCGCAAGGTGGGGTCTTCGAGTTCGGTGACGGTGCGGGTGGTGAAGCGCACGCCGACGGCAATGCGGCCGGTGGTCGGCACCGTGAAAGTGGTGGCCGGCACCTCGCGCACGGCACCGCGCAGATAGACGCGCCCCGCCTCCAGGGTGACCAAGCCCGTGTCGGCATCGATCTGCAGGTTGGCGCCGCTGACGATGTCGCCGTCCTTGAGCAAGGCATCGGCCACGCCCTGCAGGCGGTGGATCAGGGTGGTCTGGATCTCGTTGAGTTCTCGGGACTGCAGGCCATCGCCGGCACGGAACAGCAACTGGGTGTAGTGCTTGGCCGGGTCAAACAGGTTGTAGTAACGCTCGATCATGGGGGGCCTCGCGATTTAGAAAGTGACGACGAATTCGAAGGTCTCGCGCGTACTGGGCTGGCGCACGATGGGCACCGAGTTCTGCAGCACGAGGAGGATGCCGGGCTCAACGACTTGGCTCGGCACGAAGAATTTCTGCCCGATAGGCAATTCAGGATCGGTCTGGGTGCCGACGAAGAGTCCTTGCTCACGCACGATGGAGGTCGCGGCATCCTCGAAGTCAAAGCGCACGCGGATGAACAGGTGGTTCGTGGGCTCGGTGACCAGCCTGTAGCGTCCGGTCGGCACCACGATTTCGCCCTCGGGGTCGGCGGCAACGAAATGCACCTCATCCACCACCCGGCGGCCGACTTCGCGCAGCAGCGCCGTCTGGCCAATCGACTCGGGCGGATGCGTGACCTTGAAGTGGACGGTGACGTCACCGCCTTCCGGGATCGTGCTATCGGGTAGACGCCGGATCACGCCCTCGCGGGCGTTGGCGCTGTAGTCCACATCGAGCAGATACTCGGTCTGGTCATCGAGCGAGGTGACGCGAATGTCAGCCAGGTGCGTCACGCCCAGCTCGATCACCCCCGCCTCATCGAAGGGTGTGCTGATCGCCTTGGTGGTGTCCCACAAGGGGTCGCCTTCGCCCAGGGCGAGATGCAGGGTTTGTGCTTTGATCGCGGCGGCAAGCGCGGCGCGACCGCTGGTGGTCAGGATGGCCATCGGGTGCTCCAGTTCGTTGGTAGATACTTTTGTTGATACATCGAGATAAGTCGCCTACAATTCATCCGTATCTACTTTTGTTTCTACGGAGGCTGCCATGGCGCTTCAGCTCGTCAAAAAATGGGGCAACAGCCCGGCCATTCGCTTGCCCGCAGCGGTGATGGAAGCGGCACATCTGACACTTGAACAAGCGGTCGAAGTTCGTGCCGAGAACGGTCGCATCGTCATTGAACCGGCTGTGCCGACCTACAGCCTGGACGAGCTACTGGCTGGCATCACAGCCACGAATCGGCATGGTGAGCAGGACTTCGGGATGCCCCAGGGCCAGGAGTTGCTTTGATGGCGCTGTACGTTCCGGATGAGGGCGATATCGTCTGGTTGAACTTCACGCCGCAAAGCGGACATGAGCAGGCCGGCCGGCGCCCAGCTGTTGTGCTCAGTCCCAAGGCCTACAACCAGCGCTCGGGATTGCTCGTCTGCGTTCCGATCACCAACCAGATCAAGGGCTACCCGTTTGAGGTCGTGCTCAGTGGCAATGGCGCCACCGGGGCCGCTCTGGCTGACCAAGTCAAGAATCTGGACTGGAAATCCCGCCAGGCTGAGCGCAAGGGTTCTGCTACGCCGGCAGAGCTCGCTGAGATCAAAGCCAAGATCAAGGCCCTGCTCAAGCTCGCCTGAACAAACGCGAGATCACTCTGCGCGGTAGCTAGCGCCGATCAACTCACGGGTGTCAGTCCACGTCGAAGTCGGCCAACGCACGCCGGTCCAGCTCTGGCCTTGCCAAACAGCGCGTGTACTGAGGGCGGCCTCGCGCGCGGTCAATATCTGTGGAGCGTCGCTCGCTTCAGCACTACGGGTCAGCAAGCGCGATAGGCTCGGGCGGGCGTCGTCGAAGACATAGGGCAGGTTCTCGGTCAGGCCAGAGATGCAAATTTGCATCTCTGTCAGCGCTCGCCACTCGAACTCGGCCACATCACCCAAGGTGAGATCGCCCAGGGTGGGCAGCGGCCGGGTGCGCAACAGTGCTCGCCGGGGCGTGCGGGTATTGACCTCGCCCAGAATGACTTCACTGAGCACCACCTGCGCCCTCTGGTACAGGCGTGGCCGCCAGCCAGCGGCATCGGGCAGACCCAAGTTGCCTCGGGCGTGATCACGGCGCACAAAACCCCGGTCGAGGCTGGGCACGGACTCGCCCAAGGCCCACATCCCCAGCGACTGATCGGCGCGGGCCTGGACACGGTGAACAGCGAGATGGTCGCGGTGGGCCAGCAGACTCAAGGTTGGCACGACCAGGTCGCCCGGATGGCCCCGAGCAAATCGCTCCAGGACTCCGACACGAATCAGCCGGTGCGGCGTCGCGGACAGCTTGTCACTGCCCCCCAGGGTGATCACCTGCCCCACCTCTTGCCAGGCAAAGCGCGGCAGGTTGGCATTGAGGTCGCCCAGGGGCGTACTGTCAGACAGCACCATGACCTTGCCCCTGGAAACCGGATCCCTTGCTGAGTGGTTGAATACAGGCAAGGAGAACGGAAGTGACGAAGGCAACGAGAGCGCGCTACACGCTGGAGTTCAAGCTGGAAGCGGTCAGGCTGGTCAAGGCTGGCCAGAGCATGGCGGCGACGGCGAAGATCCTGGGCATTGCGCAACAGACGCTGCACAACTGGATCCGTGCGGACCGAGACGGTCGTCTGGCGGGGGCTGGAAGCAAGCCGGTGAGCCCAGAGCAGATGGAGATCGCCAGGCTGCGCGCGGAGCTGGCGCGGGTCAAGATGGAGCGCGACATCCTGGGAAAAGCGACGGCGTACTTCGCGAAGGAGCGGGGGTGAAGTACGCCTGGATCGAGCGTAACCGCAAGCGCTGGCCCGTGTCGGTGGCGTGCGCAGTTCTGGGGGTGAGCCCCAGTGGGTACCACGACCACCGTGTGCGCCAGGCACGACCACGACGTGGGATCAGCAACGATGCTCTGCTGGTTCATATCCGAGCGATCCATGCCGAAACGCGTGGCGAGTACGGCTGGCCGCGGATCTGGAAGGAACTGCTGGCACGCGGCATTCGGGTGGGTAAGGAGCGCGTTCGCAAGCTCATGAGCCTGCACGGCATCCGCGCCCGAGGCAAGCGCAAGTTCAAGGCTACGACCGACAGCAACCACAAGCTGCCGGTGGCGCCGAACCTTGTGGATCGGCAGTTCAAGCCGGCCACGCCGAACGCCGTGTGGACGAGCGACATCACGTATGTGGCCACCGACGAGGGCTGGCTGTACCTGGCGGTGATCATCGACCTGTTCAGCCGCCAGGTCGTGGGCTGGTCGATGCAGCCGCACATGCGGCGCGAGCTGGTGATTGACGCGTTGCACATGGCCTGGTTCCGCCGCCATCCGCCGCCGGGACTGATATGCCACAGCGATCGCGGCAGCCAATACTGCAGTGCCGACTTCCAGAAGGCGCTGACCGGCTACGGCATGCGCAGCTCGATGAGTCGCAAGGGGAACTGCTGGGACAATGCGCCCACGGAAAGCCTGTGGGGCTCGCTCAAGGTGGGCAGGCTGCACGGCAAACGCTTCAAGACCCGGCGCGACGCCATGGACGAGATCGTCGACTGGCTGACGTTCTACAACCACCGGCGGCTTCATTCGTCGTTGGGCTATGTCAGTCCGATGCAATTCGAACGGGCTTGGCTTGCCGCCCAGAAAAGGCAGGCTGCGTAACGGTCTCAGCTATGGGATCCGGAACTCGCGGGCAAGGTCACCACCATCGCCCGTGCAAATCGGCGTTCGGGCAGCAAGGTGGTCGCATTCGGCACCCCCAGCGCATTGGCCAGTGTGAAGAGATGCGAGTGCAGGATTTCCTCGTTGGGCGTGTGCCCAGGATCGCCCAGCGCCGAGAAGTCGAGCAAATACCGGTCGATCAAGCGGGCCACAGCAAAGCGCACGGCCTCACGGTTCGGCGCGATCTGTTGTCCGGATGCCAGCGTGTGCTGCACGAAGCCTCGCCCAAACGACAGCTTGGTCTGCCCGTCCCTCCAGAAGACGCCGCTGTGATCGGACAGCAGCGCCTCGCCCAGTCGACTCTCGTCCAGCACCAGACGGCGCAGATCCCAGCCGTGATAGATGCGTGACAAGCGGGATCGGGCCGGCGCTGACAGCCGGGCAATGGCGATCAGGTTGGCTATTGCTGCATCGTCATCCAACACCCGACCCGGATCGAACTGGAACTCGGCAAAGTGGATACCGGGCGATTCCTGCTCGACCGTGGCGCTCGCGCCGATCCACGACAGTGCCGTGGTGAGCGCCGCCGGGGTGCCGCGCAGGCGTTGCCAGCGGATGCCTTCGGCAATGGCCCGGCGAGGATCAGGCAGGTAGGGCAGCAATTCGCCCAGGCCATATTCCCAGATCAGCCAGGGCAAGAGACTGTCGCTAGGGTCAGTCTTGAAGCCAGCCAGGGCCTCAGTCTGGTGTCCCAGTCGGGTCAGCAGGTCGCTCGAGAGCGACAGCGAACATTCGAGTGCCGTGGCATTGGGCGGCAACAGATCGTTGGGTGTCATGCGCCCTCCTGGGGAGAAAAACCCCAGGGCAGCGCGCTTACCGGTCTCTGCCCACGAAGGTCAGCTGGACATCGGTCAGGCGCACCGCCTGGGTGCTGTGGATGCGGATGTCGGCATCCGGATGGATCAGCACGACCTTGTGGATGCCAGGTTGCTGCAGCTGCCCAATCAGCCAGGAGCGGGTGAGATCCCAGCCGAGCACGGCAGCCTGGGCGAGTTCTCGGGTGAGCCGTGGGGTCAGCCCCTCAAACACCGCCATGGGCGTGTCGGGGTAAAGCCAGATCTGGGCCGATACCGTCACTGGCACCAGACTCACCGGCACCACTTCCACGGTATCCGTCAGCACCCGCACGTCGTCGCGCAGGACCGTCGCACGCACCGTCTCCAGAAGCGCTTCAGGCACGGTGTCGCTGTGGCCGGTGGGCAGCACACTGATGCGCACCCGACCCGGGCCGGGGCTGTCGACGGCGACATCGGCGACCTCGGGTGAGGCGGACAAGGCCCAGTAGCGGTAGTGCGCCGCGCCGCCGGCGTTGGCAAAGCCCATGATGCGAGCCCGGATGCGCCGGCGCAGCGGCTCGTCCTGTTCCTGGGGCAGCCGGGAAACGCCATAGAAGGCGCCCAGGTGCTCCAGGTCGTGGCCGACCGCAAAGGCCAGCAAATTCGCTCGCGCCGCTTCGTTGATGCGGGCACGCAGCAGCAACTCGCGGTAGGCCGCCACCTCGATCAGCTTGATCGCCGGGTCGGAGGCCAGCAGCGCGCTGTACTGCGGGTAGCGCACCTGAAAGTCGCGCAGCAGCGCATCGAACACGGTCTCGAAGCGCAGGGTCTCCAGCACCTGCGGCGTGGGCAGGCCGGCGAGCTCTGGCGCCAGCGAGGGGGTGAAATTCATGGAGGTCCTCCAGTGCCGATGCTCAGCCCCGACAGGGTGACGGTCTGGCCTTCAAAGCCCTGCAGCCGTACTTCGCCTTCCAGGGTCAGTTCCACCCAGCCGGCCCGCGCGTTGGTCAGGCGCACGCGGGTCAGTTTGAAGCGCGGCTCCCAGCGGCGCAGCGCCTCGGCGGTGGCGGCGTAAAGTTCGACCGCCAGACGTGGCGTGATGGGTTGGTCGATCAGCTCCGGCAAGCGCGAGCCATAGTCACGGCGCATCACCCGGGTGTTCAGGGGGGTGGAGAGGATGTCGGCGATGCTCTGGCGCAGGTGATCGAGGCCAGCGAGGGGCTGGCCGGTGTGGGCGTTCATTCCGAGCATCGAATACCTCACCTTGACGAAGTAAGGATTATTCCTTACCATAACAACACACTCAGATTCACAGGAGGCCACCATGCCAGCCATTCGCGAAGTTGCCACCATCACATCGAAGGGACAGATCACACTGCCCAAGCCCATCCGTCAGGCCTTGGGCGTGGATGCCGGGGGCAAGGTGGCCTTTGATTTCACGGGTGACCGCGTCATCGTCACCCGCGTGACCGACGAGCCTCACGAAGATCCGGCCATCGGCAGCTTCCTCGCCCTGCTGGAGAAAGACATTCAGTCCGGCCGACACATCACGACGCTGCCTGATGGCTTGGCGCGCTCGATGCTCGCAGCGCTTGGCAAGCGGGTCGATCTGAACGAGGACATTGAAGGCGACGTGGCGCTGTGATTCAGCGTCACGGGTGGAATCTGCTCTTCCACGAATGTCTGATAGAGCAGCTGCAGAAACTGGAGGCAGCAGCGTCGCGTGCCAAGGCACAAGATCCAGCAGGTTTCGAGTCCAATGCCAACGTCAAACTTTTTGATGCCCTTGCGACGCTGATCCTCGAGGTGGTCCCCAGTGACCCGAACCGGGATGAGTACCGGCAAGGCAACACCATGGGGCCTGCGTTTCGCCACTGGCGGCGGGCCAAGATCGGCAGGCGCTTTCGATTGTTCTTTCGGTTTGACTCCAAGACCAAGATCATCATCTTCGCCTGGGTGAACGACGAGCACACCTTGCGCTCATCTGGTGCCAAGACCGACCCCTACATCGTCTTCCAGAAAATGCTCAAGTCTGGCCATCCGCCGGATGACTGGGATGCTCTGCTGGCAGCCAGCAAGTCTGACTGGAAACGGTAACTGCGCAAATTTGCGCAGTTACGTCACGCTCAAGGGTCAGCTGTTGCCTACCCACCCGCAAAGACGTTCAGCGAGCCCTGCGCCACCCGTGATCCACAGGCAACCGGGTCGCCGATGCGCCCCAAAGCACGACCATTGACGAACACCGAACCGCTGCCCTGGGCTAGGGTGCTGGCATGGCAGGCCGGCCCACAGCAATGGGTGGCCCAGCCATCGCCTTGGCGGTGGGCACCCATGCCGTTGATGAAAACCGTAGCGCTTGCTCCGGTAGAAGGCCGGGGCGGCCAGCAACCGTGACCGGTGCAGCGGTGACCCAGACGTGTGACTGCAGGCATTGCTTTCTCCTCGGTCGGCCACCTTCCGCAAATTTGCGGAAGGTTCAGTTCAGATCAATCCGGGGTGCGGTGAGGCGAATGCCGGCGTCCGTCATTTCGATCTTGCTCGGGCCGATCTCCAGTACGATCTGGCCGCCTGACGGCACCGACAGATGCCAGTGGTGCTGAGCCCGGTCGTACTCCATCACCGCACCGTCTTGCCATAGCGTGCGACTGATGTCGGCGCTGTCGGCCGGCGGTGGATAGGCATCGCGGTAGAGCGAACCCACCACCACGGCCTGATTGAGATCACCGCCTGGCGCCACCAGCACGACTTGCTCGCCGGGCTCCGGGGCGTGCCAGGTCCGATCCGGTCCGGCACGCACGGTGGCAAACGGCAGCCAGGCCGTGAGGATGGGGCCGGCCTGCACCCGCACCCGGGCCCTCGATGCATCGAGTTCGGCTACTTGCCCCAGCATCACCAGGTTGCTCAGCCGCCGTTCGGCCTCGGTCATGTCCTGGTGCAGGTTGCGCTGGCTCATGACCCCGGCTCCCGGTAGTGGGTGCCGACCGGCTGATAGCTGTGCTCATGGCCAGTGCCGATCTCCGGCACCCAACTCACCAGCACCTGCAGCGGCAACACCCCGTCATCGATCACAGGCTTGGTCCAGTAGCTGACCTCGAACGACAATCGAGCGGCCAACACTGGCGTGTCGCCCTCGCCGCCTTGATCGACCTCGGTGCGGGTCAGGCGCGTGCCTTCGACCAGCAGACCCAAGGTCTCATCGGCATCGAGGGTGGCTTCCACCGCCTGCGCCAGGACATCGGCCTCTTCGGCAGCGGCGTCGCCACTGGCGATGATCTCGACCGACAGCTCCAACTTCCGATAGCGCAGCCCCGGATCGGCATTGGGTTGATCCTCAATGCGCTCGTCGCGGGTGTAGATCAGGATCGCCGGCAGCTTGCCGGCAAATAGCGGGGTGCTGCGGTGGATGCTGATGCGCGCGGGGGTAATGCGCGCATCCACCTTGGGCAAAGCCTCGATGAGTCGCGCGGCCACCGCCTCACGGATCAGGGTGCGTGGGTGCTTCATGGCCGCCCCTCCTTACTTGTTCTTGTGCAGCAGCAGTTTTAGAAAGCCGTGCCCATCGGGGCGTACCTCGACAATCAGGTAGAGCACCCCTTGCACCGTCACCGCATCACCCTCGGTCGGGGTGGCCGGCAGATCCGCCAGCCGCACTTCCAGCACCGGCTGGGCCATGGACACCGGCACACCGGTGCTGGCATCTACTTCCTGGTGCGCCGCCGAGAACACGCCCCGACCCGGCAGCGCTTCGGCTTGCCCTTCGAGGTGAAACACCACCGGCTCACCGAAGGTAGTGAGCACGATGGATGACATGGCCCGGGTCAAGTCACCGAAGACCGTCATGGTCACCTCCCATCACGATCACCAGCCGTTGCTGGAGAAAAGCCGCACGTGACCTTGCCCCTGGAAACCGGATCCCTTGCTGAGTGGTTGAATACAGGCAAGGAGAACGGAAGTGACGAAGGCAACGAGAGCGCGCTACACGCTGGAGTTCAAGCTGGAAGCGGTCAGGCTGGTCAAGGCTGGCCAGAGCATGGCGGCGACGGCGAAGATCCTGGGCATTGCGCAACAGACGCTGCACAACTGGATCCGTGCGGACCGAGACGGTCGTCTGGCGGGGGCTGGAAGCAAGCCGGTGAGCCCAGAGCAGATGGAGATCGCCAGGCTGCGCGCGGAGCTGGCGCGGGTCAAGATGGAGCGCGACATCCTGGGAAAAGCGACGGCGTACTTCGCGAAGGAGCGGGGGTGAAGTACGCCTGGATCGAGCGTAACCGCAAGCGCTGGCCCGTGTCGGTGGCGTGCGCAGTTCTGGGGGTGAGCCCCAGTGGGTACCACGACCACCGTGTGCGCCAGGCACGACCACGACGTGGGATCAGCAACGATGCTCTGCTGGTTCATATCCGAGCGATCCATGCCGAAACGCGTGGCGAGTACGGCTGGCCGCGGATCTGGAAGGAACTGCTGGCACGCGGCATTCGGGTGGGTAAGGAGCGCGTTCGCAAGCTCATGAGCCTGCACGGCATCCGCGCCCGAGGCAAGCGCAAGTTCAAGGCTACGACCGACAGCAACCACAAGCTGCCGGTGGCGCCGAACCTTGTGGATCGGCAGTTCAAGCCGGCCACGCCGAACGCCGTGTGGACGAGCGACATCACGTATGTGGCCACCGACGAGGGCTGGCTGTACCTGGCGGTGATCATCGACCTGTTCAGCCGCCAGGTCGTGGGCTGGTCGATGCAGCCGCACATGCGGCGCGAGCTGGTGATTGACGCGTTGCACATGGCCTGGTTCCGCCGCCATCCGCCGCCGGGACTGATATGCCACAGCGATCGCGGCAGCCAATACTGCAGTGCCGACTTCCAGAAGGCGCTGACCGGCTACGGCATGCGCAGCTCGATGAGTCGCAAG
This sequence comes from Tepidimonas sp. HKU78, assembly GCF_049860815.1. NCBI lineage: Bacteria > Pseudomonadati > Pseudomonadota > Betaproteobacteria > Burkholderiales > Tepidimonas > Tepidimonas sp. HKU78. The sequence continues at coordinate 1,308,957 of NZ_CP187547.1, read as the reverse complement.
GGGAACTGCTGGGACAATGCGCCCACGGAAAGCCTGTGGGGCTCGCTCAAGGTGGGCAGGCTGCACGGCAAACGCTTCAAGACCCGGCGCGACGCCATGGACGAGATCGTCGACTGGCTGACGTTCTACAACCACCGGCGGCTTCATTCGTCGTTGGGCTATGTCAGTCCGATGCAATTCGAACGGGCTTGGCTTGCCGCCCAGAAAAGGCAGGCTGCGTAACGGTCTCAGCTATGGGATCCGGAACTCGCGGGCAAGGTCAACGGTCAGCGCCGGACGTTTCACGATGGGAAGCGGATTGGACTGGGTGTAGATGTCGACGCCCGTGCCATTGGGACGCGCCAACTGATGGGCGTAGAGCTCCTGGCCGTAGGTGCCGACCGCCTCCATCAGGTTCGCCGGCGCGAAGTAGGTGCGGAAGGTATCCAGCGTGCCCAGCGGGAACGCCACGCCTTCGCGCGGCGGGATCAGGCGCACAGACGTACCGTTGGCCAACGTCACCGTGCCGAAATACTCCTCGAACAGGATGGAGCCAAAGCGGAAACCCCGGCGCACATCGTCGCGCAGCGGGTTGGTGCCGGCGGTGCCCTGGTAGAAGGTATAGGCCTCCTTGACGGTCTTGTGCTTGACCAGGGCATCGAAGAACTCGGGGCTGACCAGGGCGTGGATGGTGGTCATCATCTCGCCTTTGAGGTTCTCCTCGATGTGGCGGGCCACCTGGGTGCAGTGGATGACCATGTCCTCGGTGCCACCGAACACGAAATCCACCTCGGGCTTCTGGATGCCGAACTCGTCGTGCCAGTCGTAGAGGGTGTTGCCAGCACCATCCTTGGTGATACCCAAGAGTGCATTGACGCGCATGTACTCCAGCGTCTGCGCGTGTTTCGCACGCATCCGGGCAAGTTTGCGGGTCATCACGGTGACCAGCGGGTCTTCACTGGCCGCCAGACCCAGGCCACGGATGCCCTGGATCTCCTCGGGCAGCACCACGTCGTTGTGCGGGATGTGCGGCACCGAGAAAGAACGCACTTCACGCTTGTCGGTGGTACCCACGGTGGCTGGCGCACCCACCGCTACCGCCGGCAACAGGCGCAGTTCGCCTTCAATGGACTCGATGGTGACGTTGCGCTGCGAGATGGGTTCGGGCGCAAACAGCCCCAGCTGGCCGACCCGGCCATAGGGGTTGGGCAGCATCTGGATGGCGGCCGACATCTCGGCCAGCGTAAAGCCGCCGGCGTCGAAAGGATTGACGATCACGGTCATGGGGGAACTCCTTATCAAGCGAGCGGACGCACGACGATGCCGTGGGCAGCCAGTTGCTGGTGTTTGATGGAACGGGCGGCGGCATCCGTGACCGAGGCATCGAAGGCCAGCGCACGGTCGGCGACGATCACCTGGCCACGCGCAAGCACGACGGCTTGGGTGTCGGTATTGCTGGCGGCGACCGGGTGCAGCAGCACGGCCGAGGCAATTTCGGCACCCTCGATACCTGTGGTCGAGGCCGCTGGCGAGAAGGCATAGACGCCCGTAGCGGTGATGCGGCCGAGCACGGCGCCCAGGGGATAGGCGGTGCCGGCCTTCAAGGTCACGGTCTCGCGGGTGTAGTCCGGGTCGGACTCGCGCTTGATCAGATCACCGAGGGTCGCAGGCGAAATCAAAGGTGTGCTCATTGACGTGCTCCATAGGCTTGGGCCGCTTTGACCAGGGGGCTGTCAGCGACGGATTGGGGTTTGGTGTGGGGTTGCTGCGGTGCCTCGGCAACGATGTCTTGCGCCACATCGCGCTCAGCGGCCTGCTTCAGCACCGACTGACGCAGCGCATCCGGGGTGACGCCACGGGCCAGGGCCTGCGCCGGATCAACCGTCACGCCGAGGCGTTTGGCCTGGGCGGCGATCTCGGTCAGCTCGGCGAGTTGGCGGCGCAGTCGCTGCTCAACTTGCGCGGTGATGGCCGCTTCATCGAGCGGCGGATTTTGCGGTGACTGCGCCGGGGTCGGGCTTGAGTTCGGAGTGGTGTGCTCTTGGGCATCGTCCACCGGCGTGACGGGGTTGTGATCATTCATGGAGATCTCCTTCGGGGATGGTTGGGATCGAGGGGGTGTGCGTGCCGCCGACAGTGCAGCGGCCTTGGTGCGCAGGCTGCGGCCGGCACTCATGGCCAGCTGGCGCTGCAGGGCCGTGATCGCTTCAGCGCGGGTGCCGATCTGATCGGCCAGCCCCGCTTGGAGCGCGGCTTCACCGCGATAGACACGGGCTTCGGTGGCGCGCACCACCTCTGGGGTTAGGCGCCGAAACCCGGCGACCAGGGCGATGAACTGGTCGTGCAGCTGCTCGATGTCGGCCTGGATGACGGCGGCGACTGGCGCTGAGAGCGGTGCGTGCGGATGGCCATCGACCTTGTGGGCGCCGGCGTGCAGGAAGGTGTAGTTAAGCCCCGCCTTCGCATCGGCCACCGACTCGTCGACGTGCACAGCCACCACACCAATCGAGCCCACCTCGGCGGTGCGTGTGAGCCACAGTCGGTCAGCCGCACAGGCAATCGAGATAGGGGCGGTCAGGATACCTGACCGGGCCCCTCCCACACCACCCGGCATGCGGGTCCGCACCGGGCGGTTCGAGAAGTTGAGGTCATGAGAGACGGGGAACGCCAAGTTTGTCGAAGTAGGCAATGGTCAGCACCCGGTTGAGCTCGCCCGCGCTATTCCGCCACCAGCAGCGGGAATTGCCTGCCACCCGCTTTGCCACGTGTTCGGACGCGCCTAGGTTGAGCAGTTCCCGGTAGATCGTGCTACCCCGCTTCCAGTGCTTGAGGTGGATCGCCCGTAGTCGGTGGCGCAGCCATTCGTCCAGCGATCGCCAGACGCCCGGTGTTTGCGCCAGCCCAAAGTAGGCTTTCCATCCCAACAGATAAGGTTTCAGTCGCTCAATGACCTCCGCCATGCTGCGTCCGCCTGAGCGCCGGGTCAGTTGCCTCACCCGCTGCTTGAACGTCGCCATCGGCTTGTCGGCCACCCTGCGCTTGACGCCCTCCTTGCCAAACCAGAAGCTGTAGCCCAAGAACTTCCTTCCCTTGACGCTGGCCACCGCACTCTTGGCTTCATTGATCTTGAGCCTCAGCTTGCCGTAACACTTGCGCAGCAGCGCCATGACCCGTTCGCCAGCTTTCCGACTACGGACATAGACGTTGCAGTCGTCGGCATAGCGCGCAAAGCAGTGGCCGTGCTTCTCCAGTACCTTATCCACTTCGTCCAGCATCACATTCGCCAGCAGCGGCGACAGCGGCCCACCTTGCGGCGTGCCTTGATACCGCTCAAACACTACGCCATCGCTCATGATGCCGCTGTTCAGGTACGCCCGTATCAGCCGAATGATTCCAGCATCGTCGATGCGTTTCCGTAGGCGGTCGATGAGGATGTCGTGGTTGACTCGATCAAAGAATTTCTCCAGATCGACATCAACCACGATCTTCCGTCCGGACTGGATGTAGCCCTGCGCCGCCAGTATCGCGTCGTGGGCTCGTCGGCCCGGCCGGAAGCCGTAGCTGCACTCGCTGAATGTCGGGTCAAGTAGCGGTTGCAGCACTTGCAGCAGTGCTTGCTGGATCAGCCGATCCGTGACCGTCGGAATGCCGAGCTCGCGCTCGCCACCGTCCGGCTTCGGGATCGTTACCCGTCGTACCGGACTGGGCCGGTACCTCCCCTGCAGCAGTTGTTCCCGAATCAATGGCCACGCCGTCACCAGATGGCGGGCGGTCTGGTCAATGTCCAGCCCATCCACGCCGGCTGCGCCTTTGTTGGCTTTGACTCTCTTCCATGCTCGCCGCAGGTTCTCTCTCGCCAGAACCGCTTGCAGCAGTCCCGGCCCTGTGCTCTCGGTGTCCCGTCGCGGGCCGGCCGCTTCGTCGCTGACAGGTTCCCGCCCGGCTTCACCGTGCGCTACCCCCGCCCGCTCTGCTTGCGCAGACTTCTGACGCCTTGCTTCCAGCATCGACATGGTCTCAAGCACTCCTTCTCGTTCGGCCCTTCGCCCACGACTGGCAGCTACTATGGCCTCTGCTGACTTCTCGCTCCGTGTCACCACGTCGCCCTTTCAGGCATAAGGCGAGATCTCCCCGGGTAAGAACGCACTCCTTCACTGCACAACCGCCGGATTTACGCCGCTTCGCCTTGATCACGAGAGCTTCGCGGATTCATGCCCGCTCGCCCTGCTCGGCAGCGCCTTCTATCCGGTTCTTGTCCATCGGCTCGCAGTTTCGCTCCACGCTTCCTCCCCACACTCGGTCGCCCTCATGCAGTTGCGCTTCGCTTCGTTCGCTGTGATCAACTTACGGTGGGACTTTCACCCACAAGAGTGCGCCCGTGCCGGGCGCACATCGAGATAGGGGCGGTCAGGATACCTGACCGGGCCCCTCCCACACCACCCGGCATGCGGGTCCGCACCGGGCGGTTCGAGAAGTTGAGGTCATGAGAGACGGGGAACGCCAAGTTTGTCGAAGTAGGCAATGGTCAGCACCCGGTTGAGCTCGCCCGCGCTATTCCGCCACCAGCAGCGGGAATTGCCTGCCACCCGCTTTGCCACGTGTTCGGACGCGCCTAGGTTGAGCAGTTCCCGGTAGATCGTGCTACCCCGCTTCCAGTGCTTGAGGTGGATCGCCCGTAGTCGGTGGCGCAGCCATTCGTCCAGCGATCGCCAGACGCCCGGTGTTTGCGCCAGCCCAAAGTAGGCTTTCCATCCCAACAGATAAGGTTTCAGTCGCTCAATGACCTCCGCCATGCTGCGTCCGCCTGAGCGCCGGGTCAGTTGCCTCACCCGCTGCTTGAACGTCGCCATCGGCTTGTCGGCCACCCTGCGCTTGACGCCCTCCTTGCCAAACCAGAAGCTGTAGCCCAAGAACTTCCTTCCCTTGACGCTGGCCACCGCACTCTTGGCTTCATTGATCTTGAGCCTCAGCTTGCCGTAACACTTGCGCAGCAGCGCCATGACCCGTTCGCCAGCTTTCCGACTACGGACATAGACGTTGCAGTCGTCGGCATAGCGCGCAAAGCAGTGGCCGTGCTTCTCCAGTACCTTATCCACTTCGTCCAGCATCACATTCGCCAGCAGCGGCGACAGCGGCCCACCTTGCGGCGTGCCTTGATACCGCTCAAACACTACGCCATCGCTCATGATGCCGCTGTTCAGGTACGCCCGTATCAGCCGAATGATTCCAGCATCGTCGATGCGTTTCCGTAGGCGGTCGATGAGGATGTCGTGGTTGACTCGATCAAAGAATTTCTCCAGATCGACATCAACCACGATCTTCCGTCCGGACTGGATGTAGCCCTGCGCCGCCAGTATCGCGTCGTGGGCTCGTCGGCCCGGCCGGAAGCCGTAGCTGCACTCGCTGAATGTCGGGTCAAGTAGCGGTTGCAGCACTTGCAGCAGTGCTTGCTGGATCAGCCGATCCGTGACCGTCGGAATGCCGAGCTCGCGCTCGCCACCGTCCGGCTTCGGGATCGTTACCCGTCGTACCGGACTGGGCCGGTACCTCCCCTGCAGCAGTTGTTCCCGAATCAATGGCCACGCCGTCACCAGATGGCGGGCGGTCTGGTCAATGTCCAGCCCATCCACGCCGGCTGCGCCTTTGTTGGCTTTGACTCTCTTCCATGCTCGCCGCAGGTTCTCTCTCGCCAGAACCGCTTGCAGCAGTCCCGGCCCTGTGCTCTCGGTGTCCCGTCGCGGGCCGGCCGCTTCGTCGCTGACAGGTTCCCGCCCGGCTTCACCGTGCGCTACCCCCGCCCGCTCTGCTTGCGCAGACTTCTGACGCCTTGCTTCCAGCATCGACATGGTCTCAAGCACTCCTTCTCGTTCGGCCCTTCGCCCACGACTGGCAGCTACTATGGCCTCTGCTGACTTCTCGCTCCGTGTCACCACGTCGCCCTTTCAGGCATAAGGCGAGATCTCCCCGGGTAAGAACGCACTCCTTCACTGCACAACCGCCGGATTTACGCCGCTTCGCCTTGATCACGAGAGCTTCGCGGATTCATGCCCGCTCGCCCTGCTCGGCAGCGCCTTCTATCCGGTTCTTGTCCATCGGCTCGCAGTTTCGCTCCACGCTTCCTCCCCACACTCGGTCGCCCTCATGCAGTTGCGCTTCGCTTCGTTCGCTGTGATCAACTTACGGTGGGACTTTCACCCACAAGAGTGCGCCCGTGCCGGGCGCACATGGCATAGGCGGCTGAGAGCGCCGCCTCATCGGCAATCGCCCACAAGGGTTTGCCGGAGGTCTGGGCCAGCTGCCGCAGACGCTGCGCCAGATCGAACACCCCACCGGCCTCGCCGCCACTGGAGTCGATTTCCAGCAGCACGGCGCGTACCTGCGGGTCGGCAAAGGCCTGCTCGGCCATGGCCTCGATCTCGTGATAACTGGTGAGGCCACTGGCTGCACCGATATACGAAGAGCGACGCACCAGGGTGCCGAGGACCGGGAGGATGGCAATGCCGTCCTGAAATTGGAGGCCACCGGCCATGCCGGCATCGACGTTGGTCGGTGGCGGCGTGGCCAGGGTGTCGCCCGCGAGCTTTCTGGCCACCACCCCGAGGATGACTTCGAGTTTGGGGCGCGCAATGAGGAGCGGCGTCCCATACAGACGGGACGCCAGGTACGGTAAATCGGTCATGGGAATTCCTCAGTTCGAGGGGGCTGGCGGTGGCGCCTGCGCAGGAGTCGGTGCCGGGACCGGTGCCGGGACCGGCGCAGGCTCACGTCCAAATCGCAGCCCCAGGCTGTCCTCGCGCCGGTGGTCGCCTGCGATCTCGGCATCGACCATCGCGGCATCAAACCCGCGCTCGGCAATCGCCTGGGTGCGCGACTTGAGCCCGGCCTCGATGGCGTTGATCTCGGCGCGGATGTCTTTCAAGGGATCGACCCAGTCCCAGCGGGGCGGTAGCCAACTGCAGTCCAGGTAGTCGGCGCGGCGTTGCTCGTAGTCCGGCAGGTCCAACGCCCCAGAGAGCACCGCCGTGTCCATCCAGCGCGCCCACACCGCTCGGCACAGTTGAAACACCAGCACCGAATGCTGGAAGGCTTCGATGCGCCGGCGAAACTCCAGCAGCGCCGCCCGGGTGTTGGAGTAGTTGGCCTTCAACATATCGGCCGACAGGTTCGCGTAGGGCAAGCCCAGCGCGGCGGCCACCTGCAGCAAGGTGCGGTACTGAAACGACTCGTAGTTGCCCCCGACATCGGCCGGGGTCGAGAAGGTGATGTCCTCGCCGTCGTCCAGGATCTGGAGTTGCCCGGGTTCGAGCGGCAGCAGCGGCTCGCCCCGGTCATCGGTCTCGCCACCGTTGTCGAAGTCACGCTCGGGCCGGCGCACGAAGCCGACGAACATCGCGGCGACCTTCTTGCGATCCAGCTCGGCGTCGTCGTACTGGTCGAGCAGAAAGAGCTTCACGAGCGCCGGCGAGAAGCGCGACACGCCTCTCAGTTGCCCGGCGTCCACCGGATCAACGATGTGCAGCACCGACTCGGCCGGCACCCGCACGGTCTCCCCGGCCAGTCCTGGATCGGTGATGTCGCCCGGGTGGCGGCGCAGGAAGTGGTAAGCGACGCGTCGGCCGATGCGATCGAACTCGATGCCCTGGCGGATGCGGTGACCGTTGTCGAGCGCCTGGTTGTGATTGAGCGGCAGCATCTCGGCCGGCAGCATCTGCAACTGCAGCGGCACGCTCAAACCATCCTCTGGGCGGCGCGGGCGAATACGGAAGAACACCTCCCCGGCGATGAACAGTTCCCGAGCGGCGCGGCGCTGCTGGCCATAGAAATCGGTGAGCCCTTCGGCGTCCGACTCGTCGGTCCAGCGCAGCCACAGGCGTTGCACCCGATCCTTGAGCACGGCATCGGCGATGCCCGACGAGGGCTTGATGCCCGTGCCCACGGCATTGCCCGCCCAGGACTCGACCGCATTAGCGGCATAGCCGTTGTTGCGGATCAGGTACCGGGCGCGGGCGGTCATGTCGGCGCCGGCGGCCTGGATCAGCGTGTTGACGTGGGCACGGCTGGCGGCGAAGGTCTTGAGGCGTCGCGCGGATAAACCACCTTCGAAGCCGCCCACCATGGCACCGACCTTGCGGCGCAAGTTCTTGAGCATCCCCATCACAACCCCTTCCCGGCGTAAGCGCGGATGCGCCTGGCGCGCGGGCGGCCTTCTGCCTTGGCGATCTCACGATCCAGGTCTCCCAGGGCCGACTGCAGTTCGGCGTCCGACTTGTAGGTCACCCACTTGTCGCCAGCCTTGACGGTGAGCACCCCATTGAAGCGGGCGGCCTGCAGCGCCTCGCGCTGGGCCTTGAGTTGTTCGAGGGTCATAAAAAGCCTTTCCAGGCAAGCGCCTTGAAATAAGGGGCAGCATGCACTAAACTCTGACCTGTCTGGTCAGACTAGGAGATCCCAATGCAAACCTGGCAAATGCAAGAAGCGAAGGCGCGGTTGTCTGAAGTGGTCAAACGCGCACAAAACCAACCCCAAGACATCACCCTGCATGGCAAGTCGGTGGCCGTGGTGATTTCGCGCGAGACCTTTGATCGCTTGTCGCAATCACAGGACTCGCTGGTGGATTTCATGCGGCGCTCGCCGCTCTATGGGGCGGATGACATTACTTTTGAGCGCGATCAGAGCCTGACCCGGGAGGTAGCGTTTTGAGCTACCTGATCGACACCAACGTGCTGTCTGAATTGCGCCGCAAGGCACCCGACCCCGGGGTTGTTGCCTGGTTCTCGCGGCGACCACCGTCCACCCTGTATCTCTCTGTGCTGACCTTGGGTGAAATCCGTAAAGGCCTTGAAGGCGTCAGCGATGAATTGCGCCGCCAGTCGCTGCTCGATTGGTTGGAGACAGACTTGCCAACTTTCTTCACTGGCCGGGTACTGCCGGTCGATGCCGCCGTAGCCGATCGCTGGGGACGTTTGGTCGCAGCATCAGGCCGACCTCTTCCTGCCATCGACAGCCTGCTGGCTGCCACCGCACTGGAGCACGATCTGGTATTAGTCACGCGTAACGTCAAAGACTTCGCAGGTTTGCCAGTCCAGATATTCAACCCCTGGTCGAACTGATCAAACGTAGTTCGAAGAAATCGCCATGCGCCGACGGCGCGGGCTGGCGGTCATCGGGGCCGAAACAGGTGTGCTCTTGCCTTGGCGACTGGTCGGGACCGGCGGCAGCGCTTCTACCCGCTTGTTCAGGTTCAGCCCCATCGACAGCAGGCCGTGCAATGCCGCGTAGGCGTACACCCGGCAGTCCAGGGCTTCGTTGCGCCGGCCATCCGGTTTCCACCAGAAGCGCTGCGGGAAGCCCTTCACGTAACGGGTGCGAATCCGTTCCGCCGTCAGCTGCTCGAAATACTGCGCATCCCGATCCAGCGGAAAGTGCATCGCGCCGGCCCCGGCGTCTGACTTCTTCAACCGGGCGTAGATCGCTTCCTTGGCGGCATCGACGCCCACCGTGAACAGATTGACCTTGCCCTTGTTGGCCTTGCTCGGTCGCTTGGGCCAGATCGGCCGTTTGCCTGAGCCCCCCTTGATCGCCCAGATGCGTTTGCGCTCCCGGCCCTTGCAGAAGGCATAGGCCGCCAGGGTGTGATGGCCGCCGGTGTCGAGGCACGCGGCTTCGATGGTCAGGCCGTTGGCCAGGGTTTCGTGTTCAAATCGCTGCGCGAGATACTCGTCCAGCTGCGCCCAGACCTCGGGCGCGGACGGGTCGCCCCACAGCACCTTGTAGTCGATGGACCAGGACTCCTCGTCCCGGCCCCAGCCGACCACTTCGAGTTCGAGCCGGTCGTCCTGCACGTCGATACCGCAGGTCAGCAGTGCCACCTCGGCAGGAATCGCCGGCCCGTAGGCTTCTCGACGTTCCATCAGGCCTTCAGCGTCCAAAGTCTCGCCCTCCCGGTCTTCCCAGGTCTCAGCCAGTTTGGTGTTGACCCAGACCTTGAGCCGTACCGGATCGTCCTTGGCGGCATGGTGCTCCTGGGCGATCTCGCCCCAGGTCAGCCACGGGCTGTACAGGCTCGACAGATGAAAGCCCACCGTCTTGCCATCACCCTCAGCCCGTGCTGTCCAGCGGCCATTGGCGAGCAGTGCCGGTTTGCGGTACTCGGGATGGATGCCGTCGCAGGCTGGGCAGTGCCAGGCGGCGTCCGCCATCTTGTCCTTGGGCCAGCGGATGTCCCGCCACTGGATCGGGCTGTGCGCCCCGCAGTGATCGCAAGGCACCTCGAACACCCGCTGGTCCGACTCCAGGTAGGCCGCCTCGATGCGCGAGAAGCCTTTGAGCGTCGGGGTTGAGCACAGATACACCTTGCGATTGACGAAGGTCGCCGCCCGTTGCACGGCCAGCGCCGGGGATGTCCTGTTTTTTGTGTGTGGGGCGGTTTCTGAATCTGTCCTCGTGTCGTTCAGCGTGGTGCGAGGGTGAAGCGGTCGCCGTATAGTATCGCGAACTGGTTCATCGCCGATTTCCACTCCTTGCTCGCCCGCTTCCAGTCCGCGGTGATGTTGCGCAAGGCCAGCCAGATCAGCTTGGTGGCCGCCTCGTCGCTTGGGAAGTGCCCGCGGCTCTTGATGATCTTGCGTAACCGCGAATGCACGCTCTCGATGGCGTTGGTGGTGTAGATGATCCGCCGCACTTCGGGCGGGAACGCGAAGAACGGGATCACCCGGCTCCACGCCCGCCGCCAGGCCGCGACCACGGTCGGGAAGCGCTGGCCCCACGGCCCTGCCTCGAACGCGTCCAGCGCGCGCTCGGCGGCCTCCGCGCTCGGTGCGGTGTAGATCGGCTTGATCGCCGCGGCCAGCGCCTTACGGTCCTTCCAGCTCGCATAGTCGAGGCTGTTGCGGATCAGGTGCACGATGCAGGTCTGCAGGGTCGTGGCCGGAAACACCGCCTCCAGTGCCTCCGGCAGGCCCTTCAGGCCGTCGGCCACGCCGATCAGCAGGTCCGTGACCCCGCGGGTCTTGAGATCGTTGAACACCTTCATCCAGAACTTCGCGCCTTCGGTGTTCTCGATCCAAAGCCCCAGAATGTCGCGGGTCCCGTCCGGCAGCACGCCCAAGGCCAGATACACCGCCTTGTTGCGCACCACGCCGTCCTCGCGGATCTTCACCCGCAGGGCATCGAAGAACACCACCGGGTACATCGGCTCCAGCGGCCGGGCCTGCCAGGCCCCCACCTCGGCCATCACCGCGTCGGTGACGGCGCTGATGAACTCCGCTGACACCTCGATGGCGTACATCTCGGCCAGATGGCCCTGAATCTCGCGCACCGACATGCCGCGGGCATACATCGAGATGATCCGGTCGTCAAAGCCGGCAAACCGGCGCTCATGCTTCGGGATCAGCTGCGGTTCGAAGCTGCCGGCCCGGTCGCGGGGCACCTCGATCCGCAGCGGCCCGCCGTCGGTCAGCACGGTCTTGCCGCTGCGGCCGTTGCGATGGTTCCCGCAGCCGCCCTCGGGGCTGGCCAAGTGCACGCCCAGCTCAGCCCCCAAGGCGCGCTCGATCACGGCCTTCTTCAGCTTCTGGAACACGGCCTCGACGCCGGCGGCGTCCATCGGTCCGGGGATCAGCTTCTCAAGCAGCTCGTCGGGAAGAATGGCGTCCGGCTTCGCGGCGGGGGTGGTCTTCTTGCGTGGCATGGGGGCTCCTGGAAGTCGTCATGGTAGGCCCCTCACACAAAAATCCTGACACCCTCCAGCGCCACCGGATCACCTTCGCCATCGGCATCGCCCGGATAACCATCCACCTCATCGAGAAACAGGTAGCGCACCGGCATCGAGCGCAGGCCCACGGCACTGTTGGCGCCGGTCATGATCAGCACGCCACCGGGAAATTCCTTCATCAGCTGGGTGTTGCCCGAATCGCGGCTGCGGGGGTCCTTCACCCGGCTGGCCAGCTCGGGGCTGGCTTCGATCAGCGCATCGACCCGTTGCTTGGAGACGCGCTTGGCGCCTTCCACTGTGGGCTGCACCAGCAGCATCGGGCCGGGAGCGTGGTGGATCACGTAGCCCAGCCAGTTCAATCCCGCTTCGGTCTTGCCAATCTGCGCCCCGGCCATCAGCACCACACGCTCGACGCGCGAGGTGGCCGACAGTGTCTCCATCACGGCTTTCAGGTACGGGGTGCGGCTGGTCGACCAGCGTCCCGGCTCGGCGGAGGCCACCGACGAGAGCATCCGGTGGCGGTTGGCCCAGTCATCGACGGTGAGGATCGGATCGGGTGCGAGGCCCCGTTTCCAGGCGGATTCGACCGCCGATTCAGCAGTGTCGAACACAAGCCACTCCGATGCGAAATAGATGGACCGAACGCTTGGCTTCAATCGGCAACAGCGCGTTCATACAGATGTCATCAACACCCCACGGAGCACACCATGAACACCGCCAACACCCAATCCCTCGACACCCTCGGCCACAAGCTCGGCGAAGCCGCCTTGACCTTGCTGTGACCTTGCCCGCGAGTTCCGGATCCCATAGCTGAGACCGTTACGCAGCCTGCCTTTTCTGGGCGGCAAGCCAAGCCCGTTCGAATTGCATCGGACTGACATAGCCCAACGACGAATGAAGCCGCCGGTGGTTGTAGAACGTCAGCCAGTCGACGATCTCGTCCATGGCGTCGCGCCGGGTCTTGAAGCGTTTGCCGTGCAGCCTGCCCACCTTGAGCGAGCCCCACAGGCTTTCCGTGGGCGCATTGTCCCAGCAGTTCCCCTTGCGACTCATCGAGCTGCGCATGCCGTAGCCGGTCAGCGCCTTCTGGAAGTCGGCACTGCAGTATTGGCTGCCGCGATCGCTGTGGCATATCAGTCCCGGCGGCGGATGGCGGCGGAACCAGGCCATGTGCAACGCGTCAATCACCAGCTCGCGCCGCATGTGCGGCTGCATCGACCAGCCCACGACCTGGCGGCTGAACAGGTCGATGATCACCGCCAGGTACAGCCAGCCCTCGTCGGTGGCCACATACGTGATGTCGCTCGTCCACACGGCGTTCGGCGTGGCCGGCTTGAACTGCCGATCCACAAGGTTCGGCGCCACCGGCAGCTTGTGGTTGCTGTCGGTCGTAGCCTTGAACTTGCGCTTGCCTCGGGCGCGGATGCCGTGCAGGCTCATGAGCTTGCGAACGCGCTCCTTACCCACCCGAATGCCGCGTGCCAGCAGTTCCTTCCAGATCCGCGGCCAGCCGTACTCGCCACGCGTTTCGGCATGGATCGCTCGGATATGAACCAGCAGAGCATCGTTGCTGATCCCACGTCGTGGTCGTGCCTGGCGCACACGGTGGTCGTGGTACCCACTGGGGCTCACCCCCAGAACTGCGCACGCCACCGACACGGGCCAGCGCTTGCGGTTACGCTCGATCCAGGCGTACTTCACCCCCGCTCCTTCGCGAAGTACGCCGTCGCTTTTCCCAGGATGTCGCGCTCCATCTTGACCCGCGCCAGCTCCGCGCGCAGCCTGGCGATCTCCATCTGCTCTGGGCTCACCGGCTTGCTTCCAGCCCCCGCCAGACGACCGTCTCGGTCCGCACGGATCCAGTTGTGCAGCGTCTGTTGCGCAATGCCCAGGATCTTCGCCGTCGCCGCCATGCTCTGGCCAGCCTTGACCAGCCTGACCGCTTCCAGCTTGAACTCCAGCGTGTAGCGCGCTCTCGTTGCCTTCGTCACTTCCGTTCTCCTTGCCTGTATTCAACCACTCAGCAAGGGATCCGGTTTCCAGGGGCAAGGTCACTGGTGCGCCTCTACCCGGAGGTGCGCCAGGCCACGACCGCCCAACTGGACGCCGCCTGCGCCGCGATGCGCGCCCAGGTCGGGCCGGTGCTGGATGAACTGCTCACCGATGCGCGCGAGGCGCCGACGGTGGCGCACGTGGCCTTCCAGAGCGCGGCCCTGAGCCTGGCACACGCCGGCATCCAGGTGCTCAAGGACGGGCGAGATTGAGTGGCACGCCTGGCGCAGAAAGATCGAACGGGCGCTTGGCTTCCTGCTTGAACAGCGCGTTACTACAAGCACAGCAACCCACCCCCAGGAGAACACCATGCGCAAGACCACCACCAAAGCCACCACCACCAAAGCCGCGCAGCAACTCGACCTGCTGCTCGCCCGGATCGCCCAGGAGCACCTCTTCATCGAGACCCTGGCCACACGAAACAGCGACAGCCTGGATTTCCACGACGTCAGCGTCTGGGGCGTCAAAAGCGCCCTGGTGGCGGCCTACCAAGCAGGCCTGGCCGCAGGCCAAAGCGCCGCCGCCAAGGCCACTGATCGGCCGATCGAACAACAAGCCGCCTGACCTTCATCACCCACAAGGAGCATGACCATGTCCGCACAAACCACGCCCATCACCGAACGCCAATTGGAGCTCATCACCCGCGCGCATTGCGATGCCAATGGCCTGATCGAGCCGCTGCTCGACCTCAAGGGCGGCGCCAAACTCAAGATGATCGCCAACCTCGCGCAGCGCGGGCTGATCGAGCAGATGAATGGCCAGTGGCGCATCACGGGTGCCGCCATCTCCATCATCAAGGGCGAAGCCCAACCGGAGGACGTGCTGCCTGCGGTAAAGGGTGCCGCCACCTCACCCACACCGCCCCTGGCCGACGACCCGGAACTGGAAGCCGCCGTAGCTGCCGCCGAAGCCAGCTGGCAGCAGGTTCAACCCGCCAGCACCCTTGAGTCGCCCAAGCGTGGCCCGGGCAACAGCAAGCAGGCGCTGGTAATCGAGATGTTGAAACGCCCCGAGGGCGCCACCATCGCGCAGATCTGCGAGGCCACATCGTGGCAACCGCATACGGTGCGCGGCACCTTTGCCGGCGCGCTCAAGAAGAAGCTGGGCCTGAATATCGTCTCCGAGAAGATCGAAGGCCCCGCCGGCACGCCGGGTGCAGGACAGCGCCTCTACCGCATTGCCGAGGAAGCCAGCGCGTGAGCACGCAGCCCAACGCCCCGATCCCGGCAAACCTGTTGCCAGCGTTGCTGGTGACCTGCCGGGAGATGCAGATTGAGCTTGGCTCGTGTGGCGAGAAGCGCGTTCATACAGGTGTCGCAACGATCAACTGAGAAGGAAAGCACACCATGAACACCCCCCGCGAATTTCAAACCCACTACGCCGAAACCAGTGGCCGTGATGCGCTTGCCAACGCCCGAGCCACGATGCAGCGCGCCCTGGAAGAACTCGACCGCTACATCGCCCGCTATGACGAAGCCGAGTCGCTCAAAGACAAGGCCAATGTCCTCAACTGGACGCTGAGCCATCTGGCCACCTACGTGCCCAACAACGTGCGCCTGGACCTGATCGCCAGCGCCCAGGCAGAACTGGTGCGTGCCGACACGATGGCCGATTGAGGGCCCCCGGGGCCAAGCGCAAAAAGATCGAACAGGCGCTTGGCTTCCATCTCGAACAGCGCGTTACTACGGGTGTCGCAACGATCAACCACCAGGAGCCAGAGATGAACACCTCCACCCAGATCCCCGCCCCGACCGTCACCGACTTCGGGTTTTTTGGCACCATGGCCGAGCACGCCGAAGCCGCCTGGCCGCTGGCCATGACCGCGATCTCGGACGCCACCTGCCAGCCACTCGAGTCAGTCCGCACCTTCCTCGACAGCCGCCACGGTCGCCACTTTGCCGACGATGTGCAAAACGGCCTCTACGCCGGTGCTTCCTTGGCCGACGCCATCGCGCAGGCCACGCAACGCTGGATGGGCTGGACGATTGGCCGCAGCACCAGCAAACAGTACGGCATCCCCAAGGGCCTTCCCTACCTGACGGGCTTCGTGATCCACTGCGAGATCGTCGAAGAGTCCCTGGCGGCGTGAGGATCACAACGTGGCCGCCATCTCCACCACCCCACAACTCGAAGCCAACTACGACCAGTTCATCGCCGAACTGACGGCACTCACCCGCAAGTACGGCATCGCCATCCAGTCGGTCGGCGGCGTGATCCTGGCCGACGCGCCCGGAGATTTTCGCGACGTCACCTACATCGCCGACATCAGCAGCGGCGATCTTTATCCGGAGTTTCCGGACAGCTGACGAATACGCAACGCCTCGAACGTCCGGCGCAGCACGTAGCTCCTGACCAGCGACACGGCCGTGAAGATCAGGCCGATCACCAGGTTCTGCTGCAATGTGGCGTGCAGACCGAAAAGCGGAAACACCGCCCATTGGGTGGCCACCGCCACCCCGTAGCCGACCAGCACGTTGGTCACAGCTTCCACCAGCGACATCCAGCGTGTCTGCTTCATCCCTGCACCCCGGTTGTTCATTCAGTCCCTATCGGTGGCATCATCGACCCGTCATAAGAAGCAAACGGGAGAGAAGATGTCATTGCTGTCGGTATTCAAAGGCTGGCTGGGAGAAGCGCAGGGAGCGGTGGCGCACACGCTGTTCCTGGACGACACGGTCTATCACTCGATCAACAACGTGACGATTCCGACGGCCAACGGCACCACGCAAATCGATCACGTCATCGTCTCGCGCTTCGGTCTTTTTGTCGTCGAGACCAAGAACATGAAGGGCTGGATCTTCGGCGACGAGCACAGCAAGCAGTGGACCCAGAGCCTCTTCGGCAAAAAGCACCGCTTCCAGAACCCGTTGCACCAGAATTACCGGCACACCAAGGCGCTGGCTGACTTCCTGGGGATCGATCACGACAAACTGCATTCGGTCGTGATGTTCTGGGGTGAGGCTGAACTGAAAACCCCGATGCCGCCAAACGTGATGACCAGGGGCTACGCGACCTACATCAAGAGCAAGCAGACCGTGCTGTTCTCGGATGAGGAAGTCGCCCAGTTGATCGAGGCGCTGCGCACCGGGATGTTGCCCAAGACCTGGGCCACCCGGAACGCGCACATCGCGTCATTGCAGCAGCGCCATAGCAGCACGACAACCTGCCCGAAATGCGGTGGGGATCTGATTCAGCGCACAGCCAAATCAGGCCCCAATGCAGGACGTCCCTTCCTCGGTTGCGCCAACTTCCCCAAGTGCCGCCACACCGCTGCCGTCACTGAGGCGTGACGATTCTCCGGGGTCAGCGCCAACGAGGTCATCGAATCGAACGCCATCGGCCTCACGCACTGCCTGCGCTCCAGCGTAGTCCTGCCACCTGCGAACAATGGTGTCCACGTACTTGGGATCGAGCTCAATCAACCTCGCCTGACGACCGGACTTCTCAGCGGCGATCAGCGTGGTACCGGAGCCGCCGAAGGGGTCGAGTACCACATCACCGGGCCGACTGGAGTTGCGGATGGCGCGCTCGACCAGCTCCACGGGCTTCATCGTCGGGTGCAGATCGTTGACGCGCGGCTTGTTGAAGTGCCACACATCCCCTTGATCGCGGTCGCCACACCAGTGGCGGGTGGCGCCCTCGGGCCAGCCATACAGGATTGGCTCGTACTGGCGCTGGTAATCCGAGCGCCCGAGCGTAAAGGTGTTCTTGGCCCAGATGATGAAGGTGGACCAGTGGCCCCCGGCAGCCCGAAAGGCGGACTGCAGGGTGTCGAGTTCCGATGAGGACATCGCCACGTAGACCGCGCCATTGCATCGGGCCAGCGCGGGCTTGAACGCCGCCAGCAGGAAGTCCTGGAATCCGTCCCCAAGGTTGTCGTTCAGGATCGGACGGTTGGTGCCGCGCAGCTTGTCCTTGGGACTGTTGGCATAGTCCACGTTGTACGGCGGATCTTGAAAGATCATCGCCACCCGCTCGGTGCCCAGCAGCGTGTCGTAACTTGCCGGATCGGTCGCATCGCCACAGAGCAGCCGGTGCTGGCCCATGATCCAGACGTCGCCGGGTTTGGATACCGGGTTGACTGGCACCTCGGGAGCAGCATCCTCGTCGGTGTTGCCCTCGGTGGTGGTTTCTTCGCCGGCCATGATTTCCAGGAGCTCGTCGGCATCGAAGCCGGTGAGCGCGAGATCGAAGTCGTCGAGCTTGAGCTCTTCGAGTTCGAGGCGCAGCAGGTCCTCGTCCCAGTCCGCCCAGGTGGCCGAGCGGTTGGCCAGGATACGGAAGGCCTTGATCTGCGTCTCGGTCAGGTCGTCGGCGAGGATGACCGGCACCTGTTCCAAGCCCAGATGCAGCGCGGCCTTGTAGCGAAGATGGCCATCACAAATTTCGCCGGTGCTCTTGGCGACGATGGGCAAGCGAAAGCCAAACTCCCTGATGGCACTGGCCATCTGCTCGACCGCGTGATCGTTCTTCCTGGGGTTTCTGGCGTAGGGGATCAGCCGACTGGTTGGCCAGAGTTCGATTTTGTCAGCGAGCATTTGTTGGTCCATAGTTGTACAATAATTCTGTCCAATTAGAAGGAGGTTGCCATGACCATCGAAACCACCTACAGCCAAGCCCGGGAGCAGTTCAAGACGCTCATGGACCGCGCAGTCGATGACCGAGAAGTGATACTGGTACGCCGCCGTTCCGGGGATGCGGTGGCGATGATTGCCGCCGATGAGCTGCAAAGCCTGATGGAGACGGCACACCTGCTGCGCTCGCCGAAGAATGCCGAGCGTCTGCTGGCCGCCTTGGCACGCGCCCGTGCTGGGGATGTCGCCCCGACCGCCGTCGATGCCCTTGAGAAGCACTATGGCCTCGAAGCCTGAGGCCAAACGCGTCGCGGTGTTTCAGCCCGAGTTTCTGGAAGACTTGAGCTACTGGGTAGAAACGGAACGCCGCACGGCCAAACGGTTACTGGAACTGGTCAAGGCCGCACTACGTGATCCCTTCAAGGGCATCGGCAATCCCGAACCACTGAAGTACTTGGGCGCGGATGTGTGGTCACGTCGCATTACGCAAGAGCACCGCTGCGTCTATCTGGTGAAAGCGGATCGGATCGAGTTTCTGCAGGGGCGCTACCACTACTGATCCGGCGTTCTGCCTCGACCTCGGCAAAGGTCTGTCCGGTGGCCAGCAAGGTCACCGGGATGTCGGGGTGGTTCTGCTGAAAGCGCTTGACCGCCACGTCGGTGTAGGACGGAGCCAGTTCGATGGCGCGTACCGGGCGGCCGGTGAGTTGGCCGGCCAGCAGCGTGGTGCCCGAGCCGGCGAACGGCTCGAAGACGATCTCGCCCGCCTCCGTGTAGGCCTCGATGAAGAACCGGGGCAACCCCACCGGGAACACCGCCGGATGGTCGATGCCCTCCCCGATACGCCCGCGCTGACGCGTCACCTCGATGACGGAATCCGGGATGCGGAACGCCTGCGTCGGCTGCCCGGCGTGGTTCCAGGCGCCGACCTTGCCGTCCTTGCCGCGCATCGCGGTGGACGATCCGTCGGCGCGCAGGTGCGTCTCGTGCCCGGCCCACTTGCAGGGCACGATCTTGTTCGGCTTGCGCGAGCGTCGGTTGAAGTGGAAGACGAACTCGTGCCGGGGCGCCAGCCGCCCGGCCCAGTCGCCGGGCACGGTCACCGACTGGTCCCACACGTACCAGCCAAAGCGCCGCCAGCCTTGAGTGCGCATCCATGCGATCCAGCCGTCCCAGTACGGCTGCCACTCGTTGTCGCGATGCACGAGCCCGAGGTTGACCAGGATTTGCGCGTCCTCGCGCAGTGCCGCGCGAGCAGCGCCGAACACGCCCTGCATCAGCGCGTCCCAGTTCGCGATGCCGCCGGTGGTGTAGTCGCGCTGGTTGGCATACGGCGGGCTGGTAAAGAGCAGCGCCGCACGCTCGCCCGCCATCAGCGCGGCGACCACAGCCGGGTCGGTCGAGTCACCGCAGATCAGACGATGGTCGCCGAGTTGCCAGATGTCGCCCGGGCGTGACACCGGGATCACCGGCGCATCAGGAATGTCCTCGTCGGCGTCCCCAGTAAATCCGCCCATGGGCGGATTTGTGTCGTCGTCCGGATCGGCATCGCCGAGCAGATCCTCGATCTCCTTGTCGCTGAAACCAGTCAGCGCCAGGTCGAACCCGGCGGCAGACAGCTCGGCCAGTTCGGCAGCCAGCAACTCTTCATTCCATCCTCCCTGCAGCGTTAACTGGTTATCCGCCAGGATGTAGGCGCGGCGCTGAGTGGGCGTGAGGTGATCCAGGACGACCACCGGCACGACGTCGAGCGCGAGTTTCTGCGCAGCGGCCAAGCGACCATGTCCAGCCAGAATGCCGCCATCACCCGAGACCAGCAGCGGCGCGGTAAAACCGTACTCGACGATGCTGCTGGCGATCTGTGCCACCTGCGCATCCGAGTGGGTGCGCGCATTTTTGGCGTAGGGCTTGAGCCGATCCAGTGGCCACAGCTCGATGCGGCTGGCCATAGCAGGGGTGACGGTCATCGGGAGAGTTCCTCCAGGGCTTCGCGGATCGCCTCCATCAGCAGGTCTTCCACCACGCGCTGGTCGGGTTGTGCGACCACGGCCGCCACGATCTGCGGGGCGACCTTGCGGGGAATCTGCTGGATGCGGTCACGCAGCAGACGCGCAAGGTTGAAGTACTTGACCTTCACCTCGTCGGCATTGATCAGCTTGCCCGTGCGCTCTTCGAATTCGAGCTTGGCCAGGCGGGCCGAGTAGGTTTCGCGCACTGCCCGGGCCTTGTGGTAATCGACGCCTCGGGCATCGTCGCTGGCCTGGGGCTGCGGCGGTGGTGCGGCAGGCTGGGAAGCGTGCTGGGCAACAGGCGGTGGTCGGGCGGTGGTCACCCTCGGGGTGGTCGGCTGGGCGGTTCGGGTGTGCCGATCCCACTGGGCATCGGCCTTGGCGGGATCGATGCTGCCATCGGGTTCCGGGTGAATGCGGCCACTGGCAATCGCCTTCTGAACGGCGGACAGCGCTACACCGCGATGCCGGGCGTAGGCGCGCAAACTCATGCTCATAAAAATCTCCAACGGGTCGATGGCAGAGCGGGTGACCACCGACCACCTGACCACCTATTTTTTGAGTCTGACGCTAGGCAAGCGTCGCGCTGCGCGCGGCCCCCGCGTTTCAGATGGCCCGGGAGGACCCGTTAATCGTCGCCAGAGGCGCAATTGCAGCCCTGGCAATGCTCGGAGATGCCCGCATCGCAAAATCGCTCAAAACGCTTCCTGTCGCTTTTTAGGGCTATCGACTTTCAGTGTTCCGACGCACGCTTCAGCCCTTCGTCAGCTCTTCCCGCAGCGCCCGCTCCATCTGCCGTTGGTACTCCCGCAGAGCCACGCTTCGCACGGTGTCGGCCATGCCAAAGCGCGGCTCGACCTTCTGCTGGCGGCGCAGCAGGTACAAGGCCAGGATGCGCTTCTCGTCACGACGCTCGAACACGGCACCGGCGCGGTAGAACACATTCTTCTTTGCCAAGAGTCGGCCCGGCCACTGGCTCTTGGGGATGACGCGGGTCTGGGCGGTCTGTGCCATCGGCCCGACCGGAATCGCCAGCTTGCCGGTCTTGGTGCCCCCGGTTTCCTGCAGCGCCATGAACCGATCCCGTGACCAGACCTCGGCCATCAAGGTGCGGGGCTTGGCCGGCGTGACGCCAATGCCCCGGCTGATCCACGGGCGGCGCAGGTTGAAGCGCTCGGGCAGACCCTCGCGCACCGCATCGCGGGCATCGAATGCCGTGCGAGTGAGCGCCTGGGCGGCGGCATTGGGGACGTGCCGTTTCGCCAGATCAGACAGATGCTCGGTCGCCTTGGCCACATCGGCGGTGACGTCAAGTTTCAGCATCGGCGGACTTCCGGCGGCGAGGAGTGGCTGGCGCTTCGGCGTTTGCAACAGGCTCGGCAGCGATGCCAGCTTGTTGCGCCAGGATCTGATCGGCAGTGGCGGCATCGACCTCGACCGTCAGACCTGGAACGAACGAGGGGGATGTCCTGTTTTTTGTGTGTGGGGCGGTTTCTGAATCTGTCCTCGTGTCGTTCAGCGTGGTGCGAGGGTGAAGCGGTCGCCGTATAGTATCGCGAACTGGTTCATCGCCGATTTCCACTCCTTGCTCGCCCGCTTCCAGTCCGCGGTGATGTTGCGCAAGGCCAGCCAGATCAGCTTGGTGGCCGCCTCGTCGCTTGGGAAGTGCCCGCGGCTCTTGATGATCTTGCGTAACCGCGAATGCACGCTCTCGATGGCGTTGGTGGTGTAGATGATCCGCCGCACTTCGGGCGGGAACGCGAAGAACGGGATCACCCGGCTCCACGCCCGCCGCCAGGCCGCGACCACGGTCGGGAAGCGCTGGCCCCACGGCCCTGCCTCGAACGCGTC
Source organism: Tepidimonas sp. HKU78 (assembly GCF_049860815.1). Classification (NCBI taxonomy): domain Bacteria; kingdom Pseudomonadati; phylum Pseudomonadota; class Betaproteobacteria; order Burkholderiales; genus Tepidimonas; species Tepidimonas sp. HKU78. The sequence goes on along the minus strand of NZ_CP187547.1, from coordinate 1,286,779 downwards.
CAGCGCGCGCTCGGCGGCCTCCGCGCTCGGTGCGGTGTAGATCGGCTTGATCGCCGCGGCCAGCGCCTTACGGTCCTTCCAGCTCGCATAGTCGAGGCTGTTGCGGATCAGGTGCACGATGCAGGTCTGCAGGGTCGTGGCCGGAAACACCGCCTCCAGTGCCTCCGGCAGGCCCTTCAGGCCGTCGGCCACGCCGATCAGCAGGTCCGTGACCCCGCGGGTCTTGAGATCGTTGAACACCTTCATCCAGAACTTCGCGCCTTCGGTGTTCTCGATCCAAAGCCCCAGAATGTCGCGGGTCCCGTCCGGCAGCACGCCCAAGGCCAGATACACCGCCTTGTTGCGCACCACGCCGTCCTCGCGGATCTTCACCCGCAGGGCATCGAAGAACACCACCGGGTACATCGGCTCCAGCGGCCGGGCCTGCCAGGCCCCCACCTCGGCCATCACCGCGTCGGTGACGGCGCTGATGAACTCCGCTGACACCTCGATGGCGTACATCTCGGCCAGATGGCCCTGAATCTCGCGCACCGACATGCCGCGGGCATACATCGAGATGATCCGGTCGTCAAAGCCGGCAAACCGGCGCTCATGCTTCGGGATCAGCTGCGGTTCGAAGCTGCCGGCCCGGTCGCGGGGCACCTCGATCCGCAGCGGCCCGCCGTCGGTCAGCACGGTCTTGCCGCTGCGGCCGTTGCGATGGTTCCCGCAGCCGCCCTCGGGGCTGGCCAAGTGCACGCCCAGCTCAGCCCCCAAGGCGCGCTCGATCACGGCCTTCTTCAGCTTCTGGAACACGGCCTCGACGCCGGCGGCGTCCATCGGTCCGGGGATCAGCTTCTCAAGCAGCTCGTCGGGAAGAATGGCGTCCGGCTTCGCGGCGGGGGTGGTCTTCTTGCGTGGCATGGGGGCTCCTGGAAGTCGTCATGGTAGGCCCCTCACACAAAAATCCTGACACCCTCCGAACGAGCGCGTGCCGCCGTCGCCGGTGACGACCACCGGGCGGGTGATGAGAAGTTTCATGGGGGAGTCTCCAGCGCTGGGCAGAGAGGCGAACGCCAGGCCCAGAAACGACAGCGCCCACCGGAACGAATCGGGTGGGCGCAGTTATCAGCAGTACAGGATTACTATACCTTACATGTACAAAGATTCAACTAGGTTTTGGCGTCAGGCGCCGCATTTTTTTCAGCGAACTGCGCTTCGATGTCCATCGCGCCATGCAACACCCGGACGATGCGCACCAGACCGGGCTCCTCGAAGAAAAACACGACGTAGTTGCCGTAGGCGCATGAGCGCAGGCCTTTGCCGAGCTCCGGTCGTGGCCGGTAGGCTTTGGGCGCCTCCGTGATCTTTCGGCACTGTTCCCGCAGCTCCCGAACAAAACTCATCGCCCGCCGTGGGTTGTCGCGAGCGATGTACAGGCCAATGTCGTTCAGATCTTTCTTGGACTGCGGGGTATAGACCAAGCGCGTCGAGGGTGTCAGGATTTTTGTGTGAGGGGCCTACCATGACGACTTCCAGGAGCCCCCATGCCACGCAAGAAGACCACCCCCGCCGCGAAGCCGGACGCCATTCTTCCCGACGAGCTGCTTGAGAAGCTGATCCCCGGACCGATGGACGCCGCCGGCGTCGAGGCCGTGTTCCAGAAGCTGAAGAAGGCCGTGATCGAGCGCGCCTTGGGGGCTGAGCTGGGCGTGCACTTGGCCAGCCCCGAGGGCGGCTGCGGGAACCATCGCAACGGCCGCAGCGGCAAGACCGTGCTGACCGACGGCGGGCCGCTGCGGATCGAGGTGCCCCGCGACCGGGCCGGCAGCTTCGAACCGCAGCTGATCCCGAAGCATGAGCGCCGGTTTGCCGGCTTTGACGACCGGATCATCTCGATGTATGCCCGCGGCATGTCGGTGCGCGAGATTCAGGGCCATCTGGCCGAGATGTACGCCATCGAGGTGTCAGCGGAGTTCATCAGCGCCGTCACCGACGCGGTGATGGCCGAGGTGGGGGCCTGGCAGGCCCGGCCGCTGGAGCCGATGTACCCGGTGGTGTTCTTCGATGCCCTGCGGGTGAAGATCCGCGAGGACGGCGTGGTGCGCAACAAGGCGGTGTATCTGGCCTTGGGCGTGCTGCCGGACGGGACCCGCGACATTCTGGGGCTTTGGATCGAGAACACCGAAGGCGCGAAGTTCTGGATGAAGGTGTTCAACGATCTCAAGACCCGCGGGGTCACGGACCTGCTGATCGGCGTGGCCGACGGCCTGAAGGGCCTGCCGGAGGCACTGGAGGCGGTGTTTCCGGCCACGACCCTGCAGACCTGCATCGTGCACCTGATCCGCAACAGCCTCGACTATGCGAGCTGGAAGGACCGTAAGGCGCTGGCCGCGGCGATCAAGCCGATCTACACCGCACCGAGCGCGGAGGCCGCCGAGCGCGCGCTGGACGCGTTCGAGGCAGGGCCGTGGGGCCAGCGCTTCCCGACCGTGGTCGCGGCCTGGCGGCGGGCGTGGAGCCGGGTGATCCCGTTCTTCGCGTTCCCGCCCGAAGTGCGGCGGATCATCTACACCACCAACGCCATCGAGAGCGTGCATTCGCGGTTACGCAAGATCATCAAGAGCCGCGGGCACTTCCCAAGCGACGAGGCGGCCACCAAGCTGATCTGGCTGGCCTTGCGCAACATCACCGCGGACTGGAAGCGGGCGAGCAAGGAGTGGAAATCGGCGATGAACCAGTTCGCGATACTATACGGCGACCGCTTCACCCTCGCACCACGCTGAACGACACGAGGACAGATTCAGAAACCGCCCCACACACAAAAAACAGGACATCCCCAAGCGCGTCATTCGGCTTTTTCAGCCATCGCTTGCAGCTTGGCTTCCAACTCGTCAAAGACTTCCTCCTCCGACAGGTCCGGCCCGCTGGCCAGGCCCACCGCAATCGCTTCGCGCAGTGCTTGCAGCTTGGCAGCTTGCTCGGCTTCGCGCTCCTCGAGCAGGCGCAGTCCGGCGCGGACGACCTCGCTGACGTTGTTGAAGCGGCCCGAGTCGACCTGCTGGCGGATGAAGGTTTCGAAGTGGGGGCTGAGCACAACACTGGTCGGCATCGCAATTTCTCCTGACGACTAATAACAGTTATTAAACTCAGCCCCCAGTCCTTTGTCAAGGCGTGGCTTCGGCCGATGCTGTTCGTCGGTGACGGCCGCTTCCACTGCGGTCATAACCGTAGTACCGAGCCAACACGCCCAGCCCAGCGATCAGGATACCCTTGGCCTCGTGCAGGGAGATTGCCTTGCCGGCCCAGCCTTGGCGAAGTGCCCACTCACGGACCGATTGCCCCAATCCGGCCACGTACCAGAGCGCCGATCCGGCTGGACTGCCACTGCCGCCCACCGCATCCAGTGCATTCCGCACGGCACGCGCAGCACCAGCGTTCTTCTCGACCATCATCTGCCCCGGCACCGTGCTACGCGGCAAACCATCGAGCTTGGGACTGGCCACGCCACTGGCAAATGCCCTCGCAAAGTCCTGCGAGAACTGCTGGCCGGCATCGTGCATGGCACCGGTGATGCTGCCGTTTCGGAGCATCAGCGCCAGCGTATCCACAGTGCGGTAGTGGTCGACGGGCTTGCGGTCATCGTCCTCCTCACGCACGTAGCGGATCACGCTGCCATCCGGGCGGATGTGCTCCTCGCCGATACGCGGCTTCTTCTCGGCACGGGCCTTGGCGCGTTGGGTTTTCTTGGTCATGGCCGTGCCTCCCCGAGTTGCCCGAGGGTCGCCAGCGCACCATCGCGGCTGCGTTGCACCGTGACGGACTTGCCCGTGGTCGCCACCACCGTCCAGGTCTCGCCATCACCCCGGTCGATGACCTCGCCCTCTGACCAAGGTGTGCTCTTGCGGGAAGCCGCAGTACGGGCACCGTAGAGCTTGGTGGCGATGCCAGACAGAAATGCGCGGTCCCAGTCGTCGTAGATGTCCTCCAGCGGCACGACCACAATGCCTTGTTTGTGCCATGCAGCGGCGCGCATGGCACGCAGTTCGTCGCTGCTGGCGGGTGACGCCGGGGCCAGGCGCCCGAGAGCGCAGGGGATGGAAGCGGTGCTGGTTCTCATGCCACACCCCCTTGGGCCATTGCCCAGTCCAGCAGCGCCAGCGCATCAGCGTGGTTGTCGTCGACCGGATCGAAGCCACGCGCCTTGGCCGCCGCGATCATCTCGGCCTTGCCAGCGTTGCCCTTGCCGGTGGCGTGCTTCTTGATCGTGCCCACTGGCACGCCCTGGTATGGGATCTGGTGGTGCTCGCACCAGGCCGTCAGGTGCGCCATGAAGCCGCCGTAGATGTGCGCTGCATCCACCCCTTTGTGGTTGCGCACCTCCTCGTAGACCACCAGATCAATGCCATCGGCGCATTGTTTGATATCGGTGAGCCAGCGTTTGAAGCGCAAGAACCGAAAGCCGCCGCCTTCGAAGCGCTGCGGGCGAAAGTTCTCGCTGCCGCCGTTGATGAGTCCGTCACGGGCAGACAAGGCCCACCCAAGTTGCGAGCCCAGATCAAGGGCCAAAATCGTTGTTGTCATGTTCGTCAGTCCTGTGTTGTGGGCGGTCTGACGGATCGGACAGGTCTGCCGGTTACCCTCTTCACGCGTGCGCGCGTGTAGGCGTAAATCAGTGAGTCTGTCCGATCCGTCAGAACCGCGTCGATTCATGGTTTGGGTCAGTTGTCGGCATAGGGCGTGAAGCGGTCCTTCGGGGTCTCCTTGAGGCCCACCCCCTGGAATCCCCGCAGTCCCATGCCGTTGCGCCACTTCTCCAGGCCCCGGGTGAGCAGCAGATCGGCAAAACGCTTTTGCGAGCCGACGAACTCCCCGGCCGCCTCCGCCCACTGCTTCCAGTCGGTGAAGAGCTCGGCCGTCAGCGACTTGGCATTGGGGTGGCGCACGCAGCGCTCCTCGAGCCAGCGGCCCAGCGCGTCTTCCGCCTCGAAGTACTCGTCCGTCGCATCCAGCACCGATTGAGGCTGGCGCAGCCCCTCGCGCTGCCAGGCAAGACACCCCTCGACGCCCCAGCTGAAGATGCCGTTGGCTTCCGCCAGCAACTTGGTCTGCAGCTGCTTGTCGCGCTTTTCCGGGGGCACGGTGATCGTGAAGGGGATCAGGTGCAGGCGCCGGCGCATGGCCTCGTCGATGTTGCGGATGGCCGGCTTGTGGTTGCCCGCGATCACCAACTTGAACTGCGGCACATAGGTGAAGAAGTCCTGGCGCATGAAGCGCGCGGACACCCGGTCGCCGCCGGTGATCTCCTTGATCTTCGACTCGTTCCAGCGCCGACCCTGTTCGGTCTCGGTCGCGCCCACGAAGCGCGAACCCCGCAGCCCAGCCAGATCGGTCGGGTGCCGATCCCCACGCGTTTCCATGAAGGTGTCCATGGGCGCGTTGGCGGCGTAGTCCCCGAGCAGCGTGAAGAGCGTGTTCACGAACACCGACTTGCCGTTGGCGCCGGTGCCGTAGAGGAAGAACAAGGCGTGCTCGCTGGTCGCGCCGGTCAGGCAGTAGCCAAACACCCGCTGCAGGTAGGACTGCAGCTCGGCATCGCCGCCGGTGACCTGTTCCAGGAAGCGCATCCAAGTCGGGCAGGTGCTCCCCGGCACCAGGGTGGCCGAAGCAATCTTGGTCATCCGGTCGGCACGGTCATGGGGGCGCATCCGACCGGTGCGCAGATCCACCACGCCACCCGGCGTGTTGATCAGCCAGATGTCCGCATCCCACTCGTCGGTGGTCGCTGCGTGCCGGCGGTCGGTGCGGGCCAGACGTTCCACCCCGCCCACGGTGCTGCTGGCGGCGAGCTTGGCCGCGACCTTGCTGCTGTCCGCACGCACCGCCGCGTGGCGACAGACGTGGCGAATCAGATCGGTGGCCGCCAGCGTCTCCTCGGCCCGCCAGCGCTGCCCATCCCACATCAGCCACTTGCCCCAGGCCGCGATGTAGCGCCAGTCGCGCTGGTAACGGCGGGTAAAGCTCACCGCAAGCGCATCTTCGGTGCCCCAGACCGTGGCATCGCTGTCGTGAACATCGTCATGGTCGGCAGCATCGAAGTGAGTCGATGGCGCTTGGTCATCGTCGAAGGGCTGCACCGTGATACGCGGGCCGGTCGCAATAAAACCCGTGACATCGAAGCCCTCGGCCAAGGCGTCCGCCGCATCCCAGCCTTCCGTCTTCGCATCAGGGGGCAGAAGAATCGCGCAGGAGGTAGCCCCCGCCATGAGCACAGCTTGCGACGCCGCCTCAGCGTAGCCGAATCCCGGTTTGTCACGGTCCGGCCAGATGAGCACAGCTTTGCCAGCGAGCGGCGACCAGTCGGTCTTGTCGACCGGCGCATTGGCGCCGTGCATCGCCGTGGTCGCCACGATGCCGGCCTCGATCAAGGCCTGCGCGCACTTCTCGCCCTCGACCAAGATCACCTGTTCGGCAGCAACGATGCCCGGCTGGTTGTAGAGCGGGCGTGGCTCGGGTGGGGCCATCTTGCGGCGCTTGGCATCCCAGGGTCGGAACTCCTTGCAGCCCGGTGCCGGGTCGTAGCGGTAGACGCAGGCGATCAGATTGCCGCCTGCATCCAGGTAGTCCCACTTGGCCGTGGCCGGCCCCAGCTCGTCGACCGGGGCTTCGGCCTTCTTGCGCTTCGGCGGATGGCTGGTGGCCCGACCGACCAGTTGCCCGGCGATTTCCAGCACCCGGGTAAAGTCCGCCTGAGTGTCGAGCCCATGGTGAGCGGCGATCAGATCGAAGATGTCACCGCCTTCACCCGTGGCGTGGTCGTGCCACAGACCGGCGGTTTCCCCCTTGAGCGACACCTCGAGGCTGTCGCCCGGACTGCCGAGCACATCACCGACCAGGTACTTCTGGCCACGCTTCTTGCCGGCCGGCAGCAGCGTCATCAGCACCGACTCCAGGCGCGCCAGCAGATCGGCACGGATGGCGTCGCGTTGTTGGTTGAGATCACCACCAGAAGCATTGGCCACCGGTGGCACCGAATTGAAATCAAGCATGGATCAGTCCTCCCTGTAGCGGATGGTTGTGGGCGGCGTGGCAGGTGATGGAATGCACGGGCGCGCTGCTGGCGCTGACCACCGGCTCGGCAGGAACTGGCGGCACCGGCACCTTGATCGGCACCTTCTGCCAATGCGATTTCTCGTTGGCGAGGTAGCCTGCCTTGCGGGCGACGAAGCGCACGAAGTCCGGATGCAAGCCGACGAGGTCACACCAGAGCGTGAGGTCGTCCCCGAGCAGAAAGCGCCGGGCCTCGCGCCGCATCCGCCGGTTGGTCAAACTCAGGCTGTCGTGGATGGCGCGGGCGAGCACCGCCACCACCAGTCTGGACTCCGGGCACACGAGGAAGGTGTGACGGTTCAACACCTTCTCGATGGCCTGCAGCCCGACCAGGGGTTTGGGTGGCGACCAGCGATCCACCCACTCGGTGCGGTAGATCTTGCGGGGCTTAGAAGCTGTGCTCATCACACACCTCCCCAGCAGCGCTGCGCATAGGGGCAGAACTTGCACTCGAAGTGACTGGCCTCGGCGAAGGCGCGTGGCAGCAGCTCACCGGCCTCGGTCGCCTGAATCACCCGCACCGCGCGGTCGGACATCTTCTGGGCAAGCGGCGCATCGAAGGGCACCAGCTCGAACCACAGCTCCTCGCTGTCCTTGTTGATGGCGGCGAAGAGCGCCGGGTTGCGGCTGATGCCTGCGACCGTGCCTTCCATGTAGGCCTGGTACACGGCGATCTGGGCGGCATAGATGGGCTTGGCGACCGCCACGCCAGACTTGGCGCAGGCCTTCCAGTGCTTGTCGGCCATGGTCTTGCACTCGAAGAGCATCGGGAACGACAGGCCCAGCTCTGGCGGTGCCGCCGTGATGATCCCGTCGACGTGGCCCTTGATCCGGCCACCGGCCACCGAGAATCCGAACTGGCCGCCGTTGGCCTTCTGGTTGTGCAGCTCGAAGCCAGCCATGCGCAGCCAGCGCACAGCCAGGTCTTCCAGCGCATGGCCGACCTCGAACACCCGCAGGATGCGGCCAGAAAATCCCCGGCCGGGATCGACCGGCGCACCGGCGTACTCATACTGAAGCGCCCGTTCGCAGGCCACACCCAGACGGGAGGCGCCGAGGTAGTCGCGCGGCGTCTGTTCCGCACGTTCGGCATCCAAGGCGGCATCGATGAAGCCCGTTACCCGCTCGTGGAAAGCCGGTCTGTGATTAAAGTCCAGCATCGATATGCCTCCATGTTTTTTGGTGCTTGATCGCGTCGATGGCACTGGGCGTCACCCCGGCCAGCACCGATAGCTCCTTGGGTGAGCACGCACCAACTGCAAGCAGGCGCTTGATGACCTGTACCTGTTTGCTGTTCAGACGTGCTGAACTACTACGCTCTCCGCGAGCTGCTCTCCCCTTGGCCTTCATGTCAGCCAGGTTCTCGGCGTGTGTCCCAAGCCAGAGGTGCGCCGGATTCACACAACGTGGCGTATCGCAGCGATGGCAGACATGCAGCCCATCAGGGATAGGGCCGTAGGTAAGCTCCCACGCTGCGCGGTGAGTGGTGGTCTTTGCGCCTCGAAGCGCATTGCCCTCTGGCTCGCGACGGATCTGTCCATAGCCCCTGACGTTGGTGCTACCCAGCCACAGCCAACAACCATCGGGGCCTGCACCCAGATCAACGCGGCTCCAAAGCCGTACCGATAAGGGGAGAGGCTTGCGCCGAACGACGCACCGCCCTGTGTTCGGCTGATGAGTGGCGTCTTTCTGCATCACTTCGCCCTCCCACGCTTGCCCGACTTGGCCTCCACCGACTCCCCGGTCTCCCAGGGCAGGTCGTCCTCCAGATCGGCGAAGGGGTTGGCCGGATCGAAGGCGGTCGTTGCCGGTGCCGGCTCCAGCTTGGCCACCGGCTGTGGCGCCTGCGTCTCATAGGGCGCAATCCCCCGCACCGGCGGATACTTCGCCTGTTGGTGGAGCGCCGCCATGGCTTCCGTCCAGCCGGTGACGATGGCCTCGATCACCTGCAAGGCCTCGGCTTCGCTGTAGTGACCCAACGGTTTGTCAAAGCCGATCTCGCCAGCGGCCTCGCCAAAGAACTTCAGGCAGGCGCGCATCGCCGCGCGCTCGAATTCGGTTGGATCAACCATGAGTACGTCCTCCTGCCTGGGGTCGGTTCGCAGCCACTGGCCATAGAGCGCGTGAAACGCGTCCTGGCAGCGCCGGCTGCAAAAGACCCAGTCCATCGGATACCGACGGGCTTCGCCCACCCGGAAGCGGTTGTCGCTGTGGCCGAGGCCACGGGCCTGCCGCTTGCAGACCCAACACTGCCCGGCCATTCATTGCCCTCCCTCCAGCGCACCGATGAAGAGGGTCATCTGCAGCGGCTGGCTGCCAAACGCCGTGGCGCAGCGGGTGTCGAAGTCCCGGTAGGTCATCGACGAGCGCGCGATCATGGTCACCGCGTGGATCTGCTTTTCCAGGAGGGCGAGACCGCCTTCGGAGAGCCACTGGTGGGCCTTGTCGGAGAGGCGCTTGCGGTTACGGATCTCCTCAATGATTTCGCGGGGCATGATCACGTCGTACACCCAGCGCAGGGTGATCTGGCCGATCACCGCCGGCGGGTTTTGCTGATGGCCCTGGTAGTGCCAGCCAAAGAGGCGAAACAGCGCCCGGTAGTAATCGGGGCTGAAGCGCCGCTCCCAGCTGGCCACCCGCTCACGCAGCAAACGCGAGATCAAGGCCTGCAGGGCATCGGGGGCACGGTGGTATTGGTAACCGGTGGCCTCATCGATCAGCGCGACTTCGCCGGTCTTGGCGAGCGCCTTCAGGATGCGCTGGCAGTTGGGCACCAGGTGCTGGCGTTTGCGGTGCAGACGGCCTTCGAGCGCGGCGTCGATCACGCCCGAGGCGACCTCACTGATCACCCCGGCCGGAAAAAACGCCGTGGTCTGCCCCGACGGCAGGCGGATGCTGCAGGCGTTCTCCTGCAAGACCTCCGCTGCGCCCGGGGCGACATCGGACAGCAGGGTTTTGAATTGGCTGCCCCGGCGCGATTCGTGCAGGCCGATGGCGGTGGCCAACTGGCGCTGCACATAACCCCGGGTGCCGTCTTCCAGTACCACGGCTTCCACCGCCAGGTCACCGAAGCGCACCACGCCATAGTGGCTGGTGGTCAGGATAGGTGTGCTCATCATCGTCACGCTCTCCCTTACTGTGCCCAGGCGGGCTTGCCGCTGGGGACGGTGGAAGACGTAGGACGTGCGGCAGCGGCTGGTGGCGTATAGCTGGGTGCAGCGACCGCTGCCGGCGCACCAGAGTTGCCACCGGGATTGCCAGTACCACCCTTGGGCACAACACCCATGATCAGGGCGTAGTCCTTGTGATCCGGCTCGATGGCGGCCTTGATGGTGTTGCGGTCCTCGCCCCGGCCGTCCTTCTCGATATCGATGCGGGCGGCAAATTCCAGGCCATCCAGGTCGGCAAAGCCGCTGATGCGCCGTGCAGCCTGGGCTTGCGGGCTGTTGTCGCCGGGGTGGATGTTGCGGGCGCTGTTGAGTGCGGCGCGCACGAAGGTGCGGCCCATGTTCCCCCAGGTCGGGCCCTTGGCAGAGTACAGGCCAATGTTCCACCACACCTTGCGCCTGGCGAACGGACCTTCCATCACCACGCCCTCGCAGGCGAGATAGACGGCGCCGGTGTCATGGGACTGGGTGGCCCATCCGCCGGTCCAGCCCTGGCTCGGATCGTCAAAGCCGCCCGGCTTGATGCTCATGCGCACCCGGGCCAGCGTGCCCTTGGGAATCAGGTCGAAGGATTGTTGTTGATCAGCGGTGTTGAAGTCGAAGAATGACATGGCGGATTACTCCTGGGATGCGTGGGATTCGTTGAGAGAAGGCAATGCGGTGGTCAGGGGCGCAGACGCAGCGCGTGCGCCGCTTTGCGCCTGGGCGCACTTGGCGATCAGCTGACCGAGATGCGGGGGCTCGACGAGCTCGAGTCGGCCGGAACGGTCCTTGGCCGGCAGCCCCCAGGGATTGACCGTGTGGCAGACAAAGGCCCGGTAGGCTTCGCCCTCGTCGGTCTTGAGCTCGGCCAATGTGATGACCTCATCGACGATGCCGGGCAGCTGCAGACTGGTCTTGGCGCCATCGATCTGCGGCGCGAAGACCTTGCGGTTGAAGTCGTCGGTGACTTCATCCAGGATCGCCACGAAGACGACGTGCTTGCCCCGGGCGTGCTGCAGATGGGTCAGTGCGCCGATCATTTCGCTGCCCAGAAGCCCGTAGGCGCCGCGCAGATCTGCCTTGCCGGTACGGTCCGAGAACGCTGCCGGCTGGCTCTTGGCCCAGGTCAGGCACAGGCGTGAAAGCACCGTGATCGAGTCGACAAAGTAGGTGTCGTACTTGCCCAGTTGCTCTGGGCTGCCGTACTGCTGGCAGACATGGTCGAAGTGCGCCTGCGAGAACGGTGCCTCGGCCGGCAGGGCCGGATTCGGTCCCGCCAGAAACACCGCTAGATCCCGGAACTCGGGCCAGGTCTTGGGGCGCACGCAGTCACCGCGCCAGTCCTTGACCGACAGATCGCCGGCTTCCAGATCGACGAACAGGGTGCTCGCTTCAGGCAGCGTCTTGAGCTGGGTGGTCTTGCCCAGACCACTCTTGCCCAGCAGGACGAGCTTGACGCCGTGGCGTTCGGCCAGGCGCTGATCGGCGGAGATGATCGGGAATGCCATCACGCCACCTCCGTCATCAACAGATTGGCCGACGAGAGCGTGGCCAAGAGCGGGCTGTCATCCGTGGCGCCGGCAGCAAGCGCCAGGTCACGCAGCTCCTTCAGGGCGCGGTGGCGACGAGTGTCGGCATTGATCTGGGCACCCAGAAGTGCCAGATGCGCATCGACGTCGGCCAAGGTGGCTTGGGCGAGCGGCTTGTAGATGACGCCCTCGTCGTCCACCGAGTCCAGTTCCACACCCGGTGGCGGCACGCTGATGGCTGGCGGCAGATGCGCCTGCAAGGCATCGGGTATGCCCGGCAGCGTGATCTGGGCGCGCTCGTTTTTGCTGGGGCGGCGCTTCAATTCGCGGCGAGCAATGTCGGTCAGGGCGTCCTCGGCCAGACGGGCGCCAATGCTCTGCACATCGCTCGGGTGCAGGGCGCAGACGACACGGGCAACCTCACGCGGGCGGGCATGGCCGATGACTTCGAAGGCGTTGCTGATTTCTGCGCGCACGGCTTCGCGCAGCAGGCTCATGACGGGATCACGCATGGCGAGCTCCTTTCCAGATTTGGTCGAAACGGGTGATGAGGGGGACGGCCTGCGCGAGCCAGGCCGAGAGGTTCTGGTGCTGGTAGTGCGGCACGCAGCCGATGAGCGACTCCGGGTCGGTGTCGATGCGGCACAGCGATTCCAAGCCTTCGCGCAGCGCGAGCCAGCGCTCGGTGGCAAGGGCAGATTCGGGAGAGACTTCCGGGCCGTGGTAGCGACCATCGGAGCCGAGCACCAGCGTGCGGTTTTGCTGGGCGATGCGTTTGGCTTCAGACGGGGTGGGTAGCGGCGGTTCTTCGGCCTTGATGACCTCGACCACGGCGCACTGCTCGATGCCGGAGAGGTGCTGGTCGGCGGCGACCTGATCGAAGATCTTCACGGCCGAGGGACCGCAGACACCGGCCTCCTTGATGCGCGCTTTCACCTCGCGGGCGATGGCGCGGATCTCCTCGGGCGTTTTGGTGAGGGCTGCGCGCTGGGTGTCGGCGGGCAAACGAGAGAGCTCGGCCGCTGCTGAGACTGAAATTTCGCCACCCTTGACTGCGGCCTGTAGCTCGTCAATGCCATGATCGAGCACTGCCCGTGCGTGCTGCACAGTACGTCGAGAGACCTTGAGGTGCTGAGCCGCCTCGTCCTGGGTAAATGCGCAAATTTGCGCATTTGCATCAGGCCTGCCATGAGGCAGTGTGGCCAAACGCGCTGCAATGATGGCGCGCTGCCCTTCACTCAGATGCCGACGATGCAGATTGAGCGAAACGACCAGACCGAAGGGGTCGCCGTCGTCGGCGCTGACCTGACGCACCAGGGGCTCCAGTCCCAGTTGCTCGCAAGCGCGCAGGCGGTGGCGACCGTCGATGACCTGGCCATCCAGAACGAGGATCGGTTCGCGCTGGCCGTGTGCGGCGATGTCCGCCACCAGGGCTGCGAAGGCCGCCTCATCCATGACCGGGAAGAGCTCGGCGGCTGGATGCAGGGGAAAGGCAGTGGTCATCACTTACCCTCCCCAGTCGTGTCCAGGCGGCGCAGCACAAACTTCGGCGCCTTGGGCGTGACGGTGCGCAGGGCCTCGAACGGCGCGCGCAGGGTCTGGGGCCAGGCCTTGAACTTGGCTTCCGACACCGAATACTTGATCTCGACGTACTCGCGCGGATCGCCACCGGTGGCTTCGATCTTGGCCACCAGCTCGGCCAGACCTTGGGCATCCCATTTGACGTCTTTGCCGATCTCGACGGCGATGTCGAAGTCACCGTCGGGGATGTGGGTGGTGCCGGTGTCCTGACCTTGGGCCAAGAGTTGCGCACGCGCCTGCTCGCCATAGCGCAGCTCCAGGCCCGCCTGCACCAGGTTGCTCAAGGTGCCGAGCTCGGACTTGGCTTCGGCAATGAAGCGCAAAAGCGCCGCGACGTTCTCCAGCGGCAGGTCACGGATGACCGTGGCCGAGAGATCGAGGAAGGGGATGGGCAGCGAGATGCCGCTTTGGGAAAGCGCTGCCGCCAGGGGGGTGGGGGCAAGCGGGGTGGCCGCGAGGGCCGGATTCAGCGTGTTGCTGGTCATGGAAATGCTCCTTAAAAAATTGGCCTGAATTCGGTTGCGGACTCGCCGCCGCCGACAGGTGCATTTCCTCAAGGCGCATTACACAGAGCGCTACACGCATTACACAGACCCATTACACAAACGCGTTTCGTGCCTGCAGAATGCAAAAAACCCGGTCTGGGATCGCCAGCCGGGTTCTTGTGTGAGGGGGGGGTATGGATGTGCTATTTCAGCCAGTACGCATCCTCATCGCTGATCTTGAGGGCATAGCGCTCCTCGTCATCGTCGTAGTGGATGAAGCCATGGTAGACCTCGGGGATGCGCTGAAAGGTCTTGCTGGGCGAGAACTTCTCGTCCTTGGAGCCCGTTGCCGCCCGTAATGCATCGCGCCCCAATTCGTGATCGCGGCTGTCGATCAGCGCCACCAGGATGGCCTTTTGCTGGCGAGTCAGTCTGATCGCCTGACCTTGCCAATACACAAGCGCCTCGCTGGCTGTGTAACGCAGTGTGTTGGTATGCGAGCGCTCATCCGCTGCCACGACCTGGGCACCGCCCGTCTTGAGGCGGTTGTCGAAGAACTCGAAGGTGCTTTGGCCCAATCGCCCCACTGTGTGCAGCGTTCTGACCTGAGCCCCGGCCAGTGGCGAAAAGGCCGGCAGCGGCGTCTCGCTGGTAGTCAGGATCATGGCATCTTGCAGTACGCCCTCGCCTTGGAGGTGCTCACGCAAGGCTTGGGCGACAGCAAGCTCGTGCAAAGTGCGGGCAAAGTACCAGGTATGCAGTTGGCCGGCGCGAGGCTGGGTGGTGCCCAGCCGCCAGACCACACCCGGCTGGATCACACGCACGCCCTGCGGCATCAGCCCCAGGCCAATCATCAGGTGCGTAATCAGCTGCTCGGCGGCAGGTTGGTAGGTTTTACGGATGTAGGCCGGTGCCACAATGGGTCCGCATTCCGGGCACATTTGCAGCACTTGGTTGTCACCCACGGCATAGGACTTGGGCGGATCATCGACCACGCGTGCCAATTCGATCCAGCAGTCGTAGCAGGTCGCCGACGCCAGATCGCCGGTGAACCGTAACAGTCGCTCCCTGAACAGGGAGTGCGCAGCTGGCGCCCAAGGCCCTTCAAACAGCGCCTTGCCGTTGATGCGGGTGTCTTGTTGATCCAGCAGTCGGCACAAGAGCGTCGTCGCTTCTACCTGGGCCGTGCTCATACCGCCAGCGCTGCCGCATCAGCATCGGACTCCGCGGTGATCGTCGGCACCGGCTCATCGCCATCGACGACGTTCAGGGCGCGCAGTACCGCCTGGGCCATGGGCTGATGCTTGGCTGGCAGGTTCTTGATGGTGGACGAGCCCGAGGAGAAAACGTTGAAGCTGAAATGGCCACGGCGGATTTTTTCGGTGGGGTAGACCATCAGCGTGGCGCCGTCGAGGTTGTACTCGGCCTCGAAGGCGTGGCTGACCTTCAGGCGGGCGCGGGCGAGTGCCAAGGCGTCGGGGTCGGATTCGGCTTCCGACGCTTCAAAGTGAATGATCTCGCCGCTGCTGTTCATCGGCGTGAACTGGGCACGACGCAGGCGCACCTTGCGAATGCCATAACGCCCCCAGTCCTCGAAGGGGTCCAGCCCATCGCGCAGGGCGTTGAGGCGGTAGCGCTTGGGCTCGATCTCTTCCGGCTTGATCTCATGGCCGACCAGATGTTTGCCGAAGAGTTGCAGCACCGCCTTGTGGTTTTTGGCACCGCCCTTGACGATGGTTTCGACGAACCCGGTCTGCGGGTCATAGAGCAGCGCCGTTTCCAGCGCGATGCGGGTGGTGATGCGGCTGAAATGGTTCTGGCTGAAATGCGCCAGGGCGGTCACCGGGCCTTCGACGTAGAGCGTGATCTGGATGTGGTGCTCGCGCTGGCTGACCTCGATGTGCGTGGACTTGCCGGCACCAGCCTTCTTGTAAATGTCGGCCACCGCCTGACTGAACGCTTCCAGCGCTGCACGATCCGCCGTGGGATCAAGCCCGGCTTCGATCCGGTGCTTCTTCCAGTATTTGCCGTGGGTTTTGGCCAGGAAGGACAGGTGCAGTTCGGTCTGGCGGAAGGCCTCATCGCGGAAGGTGAACATCCACATCGCCTTCTCACGGTCGTCGCGGTCGGCAAAGGCAGCCAACACCTCCTCATCGTCGGCGCACGTAAGCTGGAATTCCTCGACCGCCAGCGGGTTGGCCATCAGGTGGCAGCGGCGCAGGTCGTCATACCAGTAGCCCAGCGCATCGGCAATCGCCTTGCGCTCCTCGGGCGTCATCTCACGCGTCGGCAGTTCCGTGGCCAGCGCTTCAACCGCCTGACTCACCATGGCCGGCAGCGTCGCCTCTTCCTGCGTCCAGTCCAGCGTCAAGTGCGGGCCGAGAACATGGGCCTCGGTGAACTCGCGCAGCGTCGGCATACCAATGTGACGCAGGAAATGGGGTGGGTTGAAGACGCTCATGGCAACTCCGTATCAAACCTGAAATCGGCGTTGCGCGCCAAGACAAGTA
Organism: Tepidimonas sp. HKU78; assembly: GCF_049860815.1. Taxonomy (NCBI): domain Bacteria; kingdom Pseudomonadati; phylum Pseudomonadota; class Betaproteobacteria; order Burkholderiales; genus Tepidimonas; species Tepidimonas sp. HKU78. Next base: position 1,270,436 of record NZ_CP187547.1, on the reverse strand, counting down.
GCCGCCCCGCGCTCGCCGGCCCTCCGTCTCGCAGTGCCCCGGCACCTTGATTGACGACCTCGACACGTGACTTCACTGAACTTGTGCCGGGAAGGTTCAGCTGACGGATTGCAGCTACTCTATCACTGTTATTTTGTACAGCATATGACGAAATGGAATATACGAGAAGCTGATTATCTCTCGCTGGAATTACCACGTTTGTTGTTGATCCGCTGGTACCAGGTGGTCGATGCCAGCCTGTCAGAACCCAGCGCTGGGCGGATCGTCAAGCGTTGATGAGCACAAGATGCTGGTGTATGCTTTTCCCATGAAACCCGAGCGCAGGCTTGGTTCGCGCGCGAGCCGGCCAAGATGCCGATCATGGAGATGACCAAGGTGGCCGGCAACTACGGCTACACGCTGACCTTGCTGGTGATGCCGGAGGCGGAGAAGCGCTGGCGGCGGCGGGACCAGGAACCGGTGGAGGATAGCTATGACCGGTTCATTTCCCGAAAACAGAAGCCTTATTGAGTTCATTCAGATCCATGACTACAAGACTGACCTGCTTCAAATACCGCAGCCCCGCTGCCGCGCTCCGTTGCTTGGCGGAAGGCTCGCTGTACTTCGCCAAACCGTCGAAACTCAACGACACGCTTGAGGCCAAGTACGACCACGACACCCCACAGAACTTCACTCGGGTGATGGCGCAGACCTACAGTGAGATCAGCCAGCAGCGCGGTGGGCCTGCACTCGAACTCGATCAGCGTGGCATGGCTGATATAGCGGAAGCTCACGCCCGGGAATGCCAGCACCTGCAGGCTTTCACAGACCAGATCGGCATTTTCTCGGCAGCGCAACGCCCGGATCACCAAGCGATGTGGGCCTACTATGCCGACAATGCATCTGGTGTTTGTTTCGAGTTGGAATGGAGCCATGAGATCGCTGAGCGACATCAGCTCTGGGCAACGGACGTGCAGTACCACGGCGAGACGCGCGTTCATAACCGTGCCGAGGACTGGCGCCATGTGTTCCTTGAGCTCGCCCAAGAGCATCCCGACGCCAGTCTTGATGCTTTGCACAAGCTGTCACTTGAAGAGGAAGTCAGCCGAGAATGGGGACGCCGGACTGCAACACGAGCCGCCTCGATCAAACACACCGACTGGACGCATGAAAAAGAAATTCGCCTACTGGCGCCAAGATCTGGCGCGCTTCCAGTTCTGGGCGAGGTTCTGAAGCGCGTCCACTTTGTCCGTACGGATGGTGAGCACTGGGGCGCGATCATGCAACTCTTGCGCGCTTACTACCCAACCGTCGAGACGACGCACTGGCAATTCACCCATGGCGAACTCAGCGCCATTCCGACGCCGATGGAAGTTCGGCTGATCCCGGTGTGAGCTTCGCAGAATGCCTATCCTGCCCAACCTTGACGAACTCCGTGACCGGCTCGCGATCCCGGCAATTAACACCGGCCGACAGATCCACCTTTTTGGCCACGCTGCCGGCCTAGTCACCGATGACTTGGAAGGCCTGCATGCCATTGCCGACGAGAATGGCTGCATCCGATTGATCTCTGGCACCGAGTTTTCGATGCAGATGTACAGGGGGCAGGCACAGGCATATCCGCGCTGCATCCCCACGCTGGCCAGGCTGGAGAAAGTCGAGGATCAGTTCTTGGCCCTATGCCGCCGTATCGCCTTCGAGGATGCCATTGGCGAGCACCCGATGGTGAACTTGGCTGAACGGATAAGGCTTTGGGATTCGCCCCTGTACGTTGACCGAGAGGGACTCGCGCAACACTACGGACTGGCCACCGATATGCTGGATGTCACCAGCAACTTTGACGTTGCCAGTTTCTTCGCCACCTGTGCATGGAATTCAGTTCTGCGCAAATATGAGCCGGTCACCGACAATCTCGCTACTGGCGTCATCTACCGAATCACCCCTGCGCTCATGTGCAGCATGGCGCGACCCGATGAACCGTTCGGCCCAGTGCATATCGTCGGCTGGCAGCCGCTTCCCCGACCTGAGCAACAGCGCGCTTTTGTCGTAAAAATGAAGCCCGGCCAGGATTTCACTTCACTGCCTACCGTCGAGACATTTCGTTTCCTGCACCAGGCGCACATCTCGCACCGTATTTGGAATGCTTTCGACCAGGGCGCTGCACTATTCCCGGCAGACGCGGCCGCCGAGCTTGCCCGTCGAGCCGAATCTCTGAGCGAATTCACCGAAAGCCAAATCGAGCGTGCGTTGCAACGGCTGGCCGAATGGACTGCGGAAACTGACAATCCCATCGACACAGTCCAAATCCAGACGACAACAGGGATAAAGGTGGTTGCAACACCACGACTGAACTGGAGCGGCCTCGATATTGAAACCTCAGAGGAGCGATTGATGGAGCAGTTCAGAGAGGTTGTTGATCGCGTCCGATTCCGCATGGCTGCCTACGGGTAAGCAGCCTCACCTCACAGCCACCACCTCCACCGCCTCCCGCAGCCGCTCCTGGCTCAGGTGGGCGGATTACCGCCGCCGAAACCTCTCCGCCACCCACGCCACCACACCGCGCTTGGCCGGTTGTGTTGCCTGCGCCTCCTCGCGCTCAATCAGCGCCAGCGCCTCCTTCACGCCCATGGGCACGATGCCGTCGGCGGTGACGAGTCCTCGGCGCTTCAATTCCTCGTGCCGGTACGGGTCGCGGCGATTGGGGATCAGAGCGTACTGGGCCTTGAGCAGTTGCGACTGCGCTTCGACAGACAGTTTACCCTCGGCCTCGTATCGGCGTTTGAAGGCTTCGCGGTGCTTGGGTAGGACGCTGCCGAAGTTGTCCAGGCAGTCGGTGACGCCGGGGATGAAGTGCTTGACCAGTGCCCAGTGGCCCATGCGGTAGACGCCAGCCTGGAAGACCACCTCGTCGTGCAGCCTCTCCTGGTCGGGTGAGCGCTGCCGGTAGGCGGCGATGAACACCTCCAGCGCGTCGGCCAGCTTCGGAGCGCCGTCGTCAAAGGCCAGCAACGCGCGCCAGTTGGCGGCCAATTGGATCAGTCGCTGGCGCTCTTTGTCAGAGAACGGCGCGTGCAGCATCTTCTCCAGCGTCTTGACCTGGCTCGACAGGCGGCTGTGCTCGCGGTTGATGAGCACGGCGATCAGGGCAGGATCTGGTTTGGCGATGGCGATAACTCCTTGTCATTTCTTCCGTAAAGCCCCTGCTCACCCGCAAGGCCCTTATGGAAAAAACCCTGCCCCTCGTGAGAAGGACAGGGTTTCAATCACCTCAAGCACCTACCCGAGGGCGGGTGCTTGTCTCCGGGGGAGATTAGGCAATAGTCAACAGCTCAGTTGCAGAAATGCTCGATGTGCCCAAGGACACAACGCCGGCCAGCTTAATGACGGCATCGGTGCCCGACACGAAGGAATTACCGGCGGACTGGTCAACGACCAAGTACGTGTCACCACCAAAGTTGAACCACGCAAGAGTGTTGGCAGCACCTGCTGCAGCGGCGTCCAAGTACTGGTCAAATGTAGCGGCAGCACCCAGCGTGACCTTAGCTGCGAGCATTTGAGCAGCAGTTTTTGCTGCGACAGTACCCAATGCAGACAAATCAATGATGTCACCAGCAGTTGCATCAGCGATGGTCAGGTAGGCCGTTTTTGTGCCTGCTACACCGGCAACAAACGTATCGTTGCCTGCGCCGCCTGTGAACACGTCAGCGCCACCGGTGTAAACCAGGGTATCAGCGCCGTCATTACCAAAGATGCTGTCGTTAGCCGTGGCACTACCAGTCAGCGAATCGTTACCCGAACCGCCCTTGATCGTGACATTCTCAGCAACGGTTACGTTGGCAGAGACGAAAGTCACAGCCAGAGCAGCTGCATCAGCAGCAGCGCCAGTCACACCGCTAGCGTCGAAGCTGGTGATGGCAGTGTTGCCGGTGTTGGTCAGGTTCAGACCAGCGTTACCGGTCACCACAACCGACTTGGCAGCGGTGGCCACCAGGGTCAGCGTGTTTGTATGTGCTGTGGTGTCAGTATCGGTGCTCGTAATGTTGACAGTTTCAACGCCGGCCAGGGTCACGCTACCGGCAGTCAAGGCGGAGGCAGACTTTAGGGTGAGGTTGAAGGTGTCATTCGTGCCGGTGGCGTTCGCCAGCGTCACAGTGGTACCGCCGGTCGGGTTACCCAGAACGGTCAGACCGACACCAGCAGCAACATTGGTGAAGGTCGTCGCACCAGCCGTATTCCCGATTTCCAGCTCGATGAAACCATTGGCGTTATGGCTACCTTGAGCAGCAGCACCTGCAACACGCAGGACTTCGAAGCCACCAAAGGCCGGGTCAGCAATGAAGGAAGAACCGTTGGTGTTGGCAACCAGGGTGTCCTTGCCATCGCCGCCGTTCAGGGTACCACCGGTGCCCAAGGTCGCCGAAGAGAGGGTCACAACGTCATTACCCGCACCCATGTTGATAGCCTTGGTGGTCGCGCCAATCGAGATGGCATCGGCGCCAGCGCCACCAACGAACAGCACGTCGTTAGGGAACCTCTGCACTACCCCGCCCACTCGTTCGTGGCGACGAGTTCAGGGTCAATATCGTTTCGTAGGATGGGATCGAAACAGATGCTGAACGGTTCTTGGGCTCCAGCAAGCCCCTTCGTGGGCCCTCTGCAGCCTCATCCGGCCCCAGTGAGCCCACTGCGGGCGCACTTATCCCGTCGCAGCCAGCAAGGCTTTGCGCGCCAGCCACAGATTGACCAGCGCAAACAGGACGTTGAGCTGCGCGCCGTTCTTGGCCAAGCCTCGATAGGGCGTCTTGCGGTAGCCAAACTGGCATTTGAGTACCCGAAACGGATGCTCACCCTTGGCACGAATGCGCGCCTTGGTGCGTTCCAAGGCATCCATCACCTGGCCAAGAAAAGTGCGCTTGTCCAATGCCCGGCGCTTGCCCGGCCGCATGGCCACGTGCCAAGCGACTTGCTTGCCCTGGTTTTCCGCTCGCTTGTCCACTCCCTGATAGCCCGCATCGGCAAAGACGTCGGTCTCTTGCCCGTGCAAGAGCCGATGCGCCTGCGTCACATCCGAGACGTTGGCAGCGGTGGCCACCACCGTGTGTACCAGCCCTGTCTCGGCGTCGACCCCAACGTGCGCTTTCATGCCGAAGTACCACTGGTTGCCCTTCTTCGTCTGGTGCATCTCAGGGTCGCGCTCACGGCGGGCGTTCTTGGTCGAGCTGGGAGCAGCAATGAGCGTGGCATCCACGATGGTGCCGCTCTTGAGCATGAGGCCACGCTCGGTCAGGATGCGATTGACCGTCTCGAGGATACGCTGGCTCAGGCCGTGTTGCTCCAGCAGGTGGCGAAAGCGCAGGATGGTGCTCTCATCCGGCACGACATCCACCCCCAGGTCCAGACCAACAAAGCTCGCCAGCAGCGGCGTGTCGTACAAGGCTTCCTCCACCGCCGGGTCCGACAGACCAAACCACTGCTGCAAAAAATGAATCCTCAGCAGCTTCTCTACCGCAAAGGGTGGCCGCCCACCCTTGGGACCCGCCTTCGGCGCATACGGCTCGATGAGTGCGACCAACTCTGCCCACGGCACCACACGGTCCATCTGCTCCAAAAACGCACGCTTGCGGGTGCGCTTGGCGCGCAGCTCAAAGCCCGTATACATCGGCGCCTCCAGACTCATCTGCTTCATGTCGCTATTGTCCCATCCCGGCAGTCTGGCAGGAAGGTTTTGCAGACCTTCCTTAGCCAGAGCGGTGCCCAGCGAAGCGCCGCCGGTGTTGGTCACGGTGATGGTCTTGACATTGGCCATCGTCTGAGCCGTCAGAGTCACCTTGGCGTCGCCAGAGATGTTCAGCGCGGTTGCGTCAGCAGCGATCAGGTCCGCGATGGTGGAAGCGGTACCGGTGGAAGCCAAGTTGATGGTGGTGAAACCATCGTCAGAAGCAGCTTCTGCGTCGGTGATCGCGCCAGCGGTCAGGCCGCTCACGTTCAGGTTCAGCGTGTTGGCGGTCGGGGTAGCGGTCAGTGCGCCACGGCTAATTCCAAGGGTGCCACCAGTACCAGAGAGATTGACGGTGGTCAGCGCGCTGGAGTCGATGGTGGAGTTGCCGTAGTTGTTGAGGGTGACGGTAGCAATCGTGCCTGCAGCAGTAGCCGAAGCAGCGTTGACATCGGTGACAGTCACTTGGCCGTTTACGATTGCTGCACGCCCCACACCAGCGGCGCCAGCGACTCGAGTCTGAGCAGCGGTTTGAGACACGCTAACTTCGGTCGTCGAGGCATTGCCGGTAACGTTGACCGCGCTCAATGTCAATGCATCAGTCGCGTCATCCGATCCGCCCGTGACGGTACCCTTCACGTCGACATTAACCTTCGTGCCACCCGTGACGGAGACTTGGCCCATCGTCAGCGTCGTGCCGCCTGTACCATCAGCCAGCGTACCTGCTGCATTAACCACCACTGCACCAGCCGCAGCCGTCGTGCCGCCCACGGTAACGGTACCGGTCGTCACACCGGTCGCATTCACGGTCACATTCTTGCCGCCATTGACAGCAACGGCGTTAGCAGCTTGGGCGCCAGCAGTTGCGGTGACATCAGTGGTCGCGCCAGCGGTCAAGGTTTGCGGAGCGCCAGAAGTCGTGGTGTTCAGCGCAGTCAGGCCTGCAAAATTAGACGCGGTATTCAGCGTGATAGCGCCACCAGAGGTGACGTTGACGGTTTCAATGCTGGTCAGAGTCACACCAGTGGGCAGGCCAGTGACGGCAGCGGTTTGAATCCAGTTCAGGGTATCGTTGCCTGCACCACCGTTGATCTGGTCGCCAACCGTCAGGGTTGCTACGCCACCGGACTCGCCAGCGGTAAAAGTGTCGTTGCCCGACGTGCCGGTCAGATTGTCCGTACCCGTAGTGAGCGTAATAGCCAGCTACTCTGCAATCCCTTTGTAAGTCAAAGACTTACGCGCGTTTCGCAGCCCTCGAAGCACCCACTTCCGACCACTTTCCTACCGCAAAAGGCATATTTTCAGTCTGATCGGATATTTCCTTTGTCTTTTCAAAGACTTAGCCGCGTCACCTATCTATATAGACGCAATTTGCAGCCAATCCGACGTACCAACTACCTACCAACCGAAGCCATCTAGTACAAAGGCCACCCAATGTGTCTCATCAGGTGGCCTTTGTGCCTTTTGGGGTGGCACAGGATGCTGTGCTCATTGTGGCGGATCAGGCGGATTTTGTGCCTTGAGAATGACGCCAATCGCGCCGTCATCGCGCGTGACGAATTCGATGCCGGCCAGGGTCAGGGCCTTGACCACCTTGTTCAGCGTGGAGCCTCGGCTGTCGGCCAGCGCTCCTTCCATGCGCAGCAGCGCTGACATCGAGATGCCCGAGGCCTTGAGCAGGTCTTCCCGGCTCCAGCCCAGCATCGCGCGCGCGGCGCGGATTTGTCTTCCGTCGATCATGGTCGACTCCTTCTTTTTGCTCGGTCTTGGTAGGTAAATATTTCTGCTTGATTAGACTTTTTTTGTGTCTTTTTCGGCGCATTGTATCGTAACATGACCCTCAATAGATAGAGGAGCACGACGATGCCTGCACAAGCGTTGACGACCGAATTCCTGGCCACGCTGCCAGGTCGCGAGCCTGCCTCCGGGGCCGTGAGTTACTTCGATACGGAGATCAAGGGCTTCTTGCTGGAGCATCGCGCCAGTGGCGGAGCGACCTTCTACTTCCGCTACCGCGATGCCGCCGGCAAGGTGCGACTGAACCGGATTGGCCGGGCCGATGAGATTTCGGTGTCGGACGCCCGGGCCAAGGCGCACAAGATGAAGCAGATGGTGACCGAGGGTGGTGACCCCAAGGTGGAGAGCCACCGCTTCAAGGATGTGCCGACCTTTGGTGCTTTCGTGGCCGAGCGCTATCTGCCCTACGCCAAGACGAGGAAGCGCAGCTGGGAAACGGATGAGACGATGCTGCGCAATCACCTGCTGCCGGTGTTTGCCGATTTCCGGATGAACCGGATCACCCGTTCGGATGTGGTGGCCTTCCACCACGCGGTGTTCGAGAAGGGCTACGCGGCCGGGACTTGCAACCGGATGATCGTGCTGATGAAGTTCATCTACAACTGCGCGATCCGCTGGGACATCTTGCCGCCCAAGAGCAACCCCTGCGATGGCGTCGAGCCCTTTGAGGACCACGGTGCGCGAGAACGGTACCTGACCACCGAGGAGGTGCAGCGGCTGTTTGACGAGCTGGACACCAACCGCAATGTGCAGGTGGGCCAGGTGATCCGGCTGCTGCTCTACACCGGGGCGAGGAAGCGGGAGATCCTGGATGCGCGCTGGGATGAGATCGATTTCAACCGGCGGATGCTGACGGTGCCGGCGGCGCGCTCGAAGTCGAAGAAGCCACGCCACATTCCGCTGTCGGATGCGGCCATCGAGTTGTTGCAAGCGCTGCCACGGCAGGAGGACATCCCCTGGGTGTTTTTCAACCCCAAGACGAAGAAGCCGCCGGTGTCGATCTTTTATGCCTGGGACTCGATCCGCAAAAAGGTCGGGCTGGAGGAAGTACGGCTGCATGACCTGCGCCACAGTTACGCGAGTTTCCTGGTCAATGCCGGACGGTCGCTGTACGAGGTGCAAAAGCTCCTCGGCCACCACGATCCCAAGGTGACGATGCGCTATGCGCACCTGTCGCCACAGGCGATGCTCGAGGCGGTCAATGTGGTGGGGAGTGTCGTGGGGCGGAGGCCGGTGGCAGGGCAGGCGCTGGCAGGCAGGGTGTGATCAGCGCAACGTGTACCAAACACCTCGGCCGCTGCCTTGCTGGCTGAGGTGTCCGTGTTCTACCAAACGACGCAGATGGTGCTTGATCGTGTTGCGGTTGGCGCCTGTAACTTGAACAATCTCAGCCATCGTGGCCCGCCCGCGCTCGCGAACCATTTCCACGATCTGCAGCGACAATTCCGGAAGCTTGGCAAGCAAGAGCTTCTCGCGCTCGATCTTCTTCTCCAGCCGCCGCACCTGCTCGGCCAGGGAACGCAGAAAAAACACCAGCCATGGCTGCCAGTTCGGAGCCTCGGTACGAATCGTGCCTTGGGTCTGGCGCAGCGCCAGATAGTACGCTTCCTTGTTGAGTTCGATCACGCTCTCGAGTGAACTGTATGGCACATAAGCATAGCCCGCCTGCAAGAGCATCAACGTAGTGAGGGCACGGCTGAGCCGGCCATTGCCATCCTGAAAGGGATGAATCTCCAGAAACACCACCACGAAGATCGCTGCAATCAGTAGTGGGTGCAACAGCTTGGACTCGCGCTGTTCATTCACCCAATTGACGAGTTCTGTCATCAACCGTGGCGTGTCGAACGGGGAGGCAGTCTCAAAGACGACACCAATCTGCTCACCGCGCTCGTTGAAGGCGGCCACGCTGTTGGTGCTGGTCTTGTACTGTCCCCGGTGCCAAGCATCCTTGTCGCTGTACTTGAGCAGAATCTGGTGCAGTTGTTTGATGTAGTTCTCGGTGAAGGGGATGTCTTGCCAGGCGTTGAACACTACGTCCATCACCTCGGCGTACCCCGCGACTTCCTGCTCGTCACGCGTCTCGAACCGCTTGATCTCTAGGTTGGCTAGCAGCTGTTCGACCTCGCGATCGGTCAACCTGCTGCCCTCGATCCGCGTCGAAGAGCCAATACTCTCGATGGTGGCCACGCGTCGTAAAGCCGACAGACGCTCTGGCGCAAGAGTCCCCAAGGCACGCCAAGCGCCTTTGAACTCATCGATCTTGGCGATCAGCGCCAAGATCTCTGGGGTGATCCGAAGGGTATCAGTTCGTAACATGATCCAATAATAGACCCATTTAGACCCATTTTGCAAGTCGATACCAAAAAATGACCTGATTTGATCCATTCAAGAAGGCCTGGTGGCAACCCAAACGCAACACCCCCGACCCCACTACCCATGCAGGCAGTGAGATCGGGGGATCGTCGTTTCAGGTTGTCGTGCCGGGCAGCACCAGTCACCGAGCCGGCCCGCGCCACTTGTCGAAGCTGCGCGCGCCGGTGTAGCCCAGGTAGCCAGCACCGAACAGCCACCACAGACTCTCGGGCACCGCACCCAGCAGCTTGTTGAGGTTCTCCGCCGCCTGGAAGACGTGCGTGGGCCACCAGATACCGATGATGGCGCCAATCACGCACAGCAGGATCACGCCGTAGATCACGTACAGAAACGTCGGGCGTGCCCGGCTGGTCCAGGGATCGGCCGAGTTGGCCTCGGCCAGAATCGCCGAGAGGCTGGTCTGCATCTCCTGCAGCGCCAGCTGCCCCTCGGCCTGCAGCAGCGCGAGCTTGGCTTTCTCACGTTCGGCTGGGTCAGGCACCAGGCGGTCGATGAGTCGGCTGCCGGCTTCGAGCAAGCCCGGGGCCAAGGTGGTAAGTATCGGGGTCATACCGTGCCCTCCACGAATTCCGCCATTCGGTTCATCCAGCCAGCGGCGAAGGCCGACTGCTTCGGATCGTTGGTGATCAGCCGACCGAGGTGGCGTAGGCGCTGGCCGAGCACCTTGCCGTAGAGCACACCTTGGTCAGCTTGTGCGAGTGCCGCGCTGGTCTTGGGACCGATCACGCCGTCGGCCGTGACGCCGAGAGCGCTTTGCAACCACTGCGCCGCTCGCTTCGGTCCGGAATGCACACCGGCATCGACCAGCAAATGCAGCAGCGCCGGATGCGTGATGACCTCGAACCCTGGGCCGGTGATGTACTGCTGGCGGTAGAGGGCACGGGCTTCGGTTTCCGTCAGCGCCTGCACTTCAGCAACCGTGGCGGGGCGACCGAGCTTGCGCCAGTTGCCCAGCGTCTGCGCGGTGATGCCGAAGTTCGTCGGCCCGCCCCGGTCAGCCGGGTGATTCACGTAGCCGCCTTCCCGTCGCAGGATGTCATCCAGAATCTGTTCGATGGGGTTCATGACCGCTCCTTGCTGGTCGAATTACCCAAGCGCGTCTGCGCCCAGCGCTCCAATTGGTAGATGGCCTGGCTGCCCATGTGGCCGGAGATACCGACCAAGGCTGCCGTGACCAGCGGATTGAACTGCGCGGCCTCGCACAGCCAGAAGGTGATGAGCCCGGCAAACGCCGAGGTGGCGATCTCGCCGATGAGCTCGACCACGTTGAAGGCCCGGGTTTCGCCCGACTTCACCTTGCGATAGAAATTGACCAGGCCACCCCAGGCAGCCAGACCCGTCACCCACAGGTAGGTGATCAGGCCGTAGGTCGAAGGATCTTTTTCGGGCACAGTGGCCTCCTTACTCAGATTGGGTGATGGGAACGGGGGCGGCGGTGAAGCGCTCGCACTCGACCTGCGTCGTGTAGCCCTGGGCACCGAGGCGGTGCTCGACGCGCTTGATGCGCCAGTCGGTGGGGATGCCCGGGCGCAGATGGATGGACAGCCGGCCTTCTGCCGCCAGCCTGGGATCGCCCGGCAGGCTGAACGAGAGCTCGCCCTGGCCGCGTTCACCGGTGTTCTTGCGGGTGGCCGCTGCGGCCTTGGCCTCGGCTTCCGTAGCATGGACGTAGCGGATTTCCTCGAAGGGCGGCGATCCGGTGGTCACTTCCCGGCGCTCGCCTTTCTCGAAGTCCCACCAATAAGCCTTGGTGCCGCCGGTGCTGACCTGCGGGGGCGACTGGCCGTTTTCCCCTTGGGCGCTGCCGGTACCAGCCGGTTTGCGTGCGCTGTGCTGGTAGCGCCACTGCGCCAGTTGCTCGGGTTCCAGCCGTAGCGTCGGCAGCACCTGACCGGTGATGGTCTTGGCCGCACCTTGGCGAGCCAGCACCAGAAAGCCCGCGACAGGCTTCGCTACAGCATCGTGCTTCGTGGCCAGACGCGTCAGCAACGCCATGTCCGACTCGGCCGTCTGGTCCAGATGGGGAACAGCGATGGCACCGAGTTCGGGGTCGATCTTGGCCTGGTAGCGGTGTTCTGTAGCGATGGCTTCGACCACGGCCCCGAGCGTCGTCGCCTCCCAGGAGCGCGTCTTGGGACTGCGAAACGGCCCGACCATGTCGGCCGCCTTGGCTGAGACCGACAGCGTCGCTGGGGGCGAACGGATTTCGATCTCATCGACGATGAACTTGCCCATCGCCACCCAGGCGCGGCCAGCGTAGGACAGCGAGACTTCGAGCACCGTGCCGATCTTGGGCAACTGCGCAATCGCCCCATCGGCGCGGCGTCGGTCATCCAGCGTCAGGCGCAGGGTATCCGAGGACAGACCGGCTTCATCGGTCACCACCAGTTCGAGCAGCCGGTCGGCCACGGCGCGGGTGATGTCGGTGCGGTCCGCGAGGATCAGGAAGGTGGGTTGCATCGCACGTCTCCTCTACGACCAGATCCGCACCAGCGGCAGCACGGGCTGGTCGCGAAGTGCGGGCATCAACACCGGCGTACCTCCCGGCAAATGCAGCATCTGCGCCACCGGTAGCCGTGCCAGTGGCCGGTTGGCTTCGATCACCAGCGGCAGCACGTCGAGGCGGCCGTAGTGCCGCCAGACCAGGGCATCGAGCATCTCGCCCTCGCGGGCGGTAACCACCTGGGCGTCGAATGTCTTGCGGCTCATGGCAAGGCCTCCTGCAACCAGACCAAGGCGGTGCGGGTTTTTTCCAGCAAGGCGATGAGCTCGCCGGCGATCTCGCTGTGGCGCTGGCTGTAGAGCACCGGGTCGATGCGCGCCTGGATCTGGGCGGCCGTGGTCCACAGCGCATTGATGGCGGTGAGCAAGGCGGTGATCTGTGTGTCCAGCGCAGCAGAGGAACTCAGCGGTGCATTGGAAGCCGTGATCACCTGCTGCACCAGCGGATCGATGGCGGGGATCGTGAGGCCGGCCGACCTCAGCTGGCTGTGCAGGCCGTTGAGGCTGGGGCCGAAGGCGGCGAGCAGCTCCTTCAGGGCGGTATGGACCGAGGTCACCGTGCTCACATCGCTCCTGGTCCCTGTTTCTTCCAGCAAACCGGGCAACGATCCGAGCAGGTCATCCATGGCGCCAATGGGATCGGTGAGCACCGAATCGATGACCGAAAGCACCGCGAACGGGCTCCAACCACCCGAGTAATCGGTGACGGTCTCGTCCTCACCGTAGGCCTTGAGTTTCACTTCAAAGCCCACCCGGCGCGGCTGGCCGTCGTCCATCAGCACGCTGCGGGTGTCGCCCACTTCGACGATCACCCACGACCCCCACACCCGGCCCAGGCCATCGACCAGTTGCAGCGGCTCACCTCGGTCGGCCAGTTCGCGCATCTCTTCGACTTGTGCCAAGCCGGCATCGAACCCCGGAAACAGCACGCCCTGCAGCCGGATCTCGGCAGGCTCGCGGCCAGTGAACTGCAGCGCGGGTTCGCGCCCGATACGGGCCTGCTCGGGCCAGCGCCAGGACTGGCTCATGGCCAGGCTCTGGTAGGTCGCGTGCCCCATCTCGAAACGAAACGGCCCCAGGGCCAACATCACACGTTCGGCCATGGCCAACCTCCGCAACAGGAAAGAAGCAAATCAGTCGTGCAGTGCCGCGCTGGAGCCGCGCAGCGCCTCCCGGATCAGGCTGCGCAGCCGACTGTCGAGCAGATCGGCCAGTGCCTGCGGGTCGCTGCCCGCAGGTGCGTGGATGGTGATCTGCGGCGCGAAGTGGATCGAGGGCGCACCGGGCGTGTGCGGTGCGCTGGACGAAGACGGTGCCGCCAGTGACGGGCTCCCGGGTGTGGAGATCTGACCAGACGGCACCGCACGCATTGAACGAGGGAGAACAGGCTCGTCACCCTGATTGGCCCCATCACGACGGATCGACACGCCCCAGTCCGGCGGCACGGCCAAGCCCATCGAAGGCCGATCCGGCGAGGGCAGCCGCAGACCCTGTGCTGGCGATACCACGTCAGGGTTGGCCAGCGACAACGGCACGGCCTGCAGCGATTGGGCCAGTTGCCCGACTTCACTCACCACCGCCGGCCCGGCCGCCGCCACCCCTTGCGCCAGGCCAAGCGACAGCGCGCTGCCCAGCGTGGCGAACACCCGCGACGGGCTGTGGATGCCCAGCATCGCCTTGAAGCGGTCACGCACCCCAGCGGCCACTTCTCCCACAGCGGCGACGGCCTGCTCTGCGGCATTGCGCACGCCTTGGGCGAGGCCTTGCAGCATCGCACTGCCCAGGCTCATGAACTGGCCGGGCAGGCTGCCGAGCGCACTCAGCATCGACCCCAGAACCGACTGCAGTGCCTGCAAGGGCGCGAAAGATCCCAAAGCCGCAGTGAGTTGCTGCCAGGCCGACTGCGCACCACTGACCACGCTGCCCCACAGGCCGCCGAAGAACCCCGAGAGGGGTTGCCAGGCGGCTTGCAGTGCAGCCAGCGGCGAGAACGACACCAGCCACCGAAAGCCTTCCATCACCCAGCCCACCAGGGTGCCCACGGCCCGGATCGGAAACGTCAGTGCCGTAAAAGCCGTGCTCAACACGCTGCCGATCACCGTCCCCAGGGACTGGCCCGATGCCGAGAGGCTGTCGAATTCATCCTTGGAGAGCGTCACTGGAGCGAGCAGATCGCCCACCCAGCCGACCAGGCCGCTGATCGCATCGGCGATGAATCCGAACACCGACGCGACCGCCCGCCCAATCGGTGCCAGTGGCGCCAGCGCCGTGGAGAGGCTCGCGATGGCCGGCTGCACTGCGGCGCGAATGCCTTGGAACACGCCACCCACATAGGCAGCAATGGGGTCCCAATATTTGCGGATCACCAAGGCAAGGCCTGCGACGGCGACCCCGATGCCAGCGACGATCCAGGTGATCGGGTTGGTCAAGAGCGCAGTCGTGGTGGCACCAATGGCCGGCAGCATGCCCCAGAAAGCCAGCGCCGCCGACTTGATCGGCGCGATCAGCCCGAGGGCGCCCGTCTGAATCCGCGCCCAGGCCAGTGACAACAACCCGCTGCTGGCACCGGTCGCTGCTGCCTGCACTTGCAACAGCGCAAGTCCTGCCCGCGCCGATTGAAACGCCACCTGGGCACCGAGGATCGGCCCCTTCACAAAGGTCCAGGCATAGCCCAATGCGATGGTGGCCACCTTCAAGCCCAGCACGGCACCGACGGTGCCCACCACCACCTGGGTGACGATGGGAAACCGTTCGGCGAGATGGGCCAGGCTATCGATAGGCCCCATCAACGCGCCCACCAGGCTGTTCAAGGCCGGCAGCAGCGCATTGCCCACCGTGATGCCCAGCCGGCTCATCTGGTTCTTGAGGAGCTGCAGATTGTTGGCGGTGGTGGCCGAGCGCGCCTCGTACTCCTTCTGCATCGAGCCGGCGTAGGCCGTCTGATCGGCCACCAGGTCCACTGCCTTCTCGTAGGTCTCCATCGAGCCCACCAGCTTGGCGATGTCGTCGGCGTACTCCATGCCGAAGAGATCCGACAGCGTGCCCATCAGGTCGGGGGCGTTTTTGACCTGCCGCAGGAAGGTGGTCAGCGCGCCTTGGGCGTCACGCTGGATCATCTGCTTCATGACCTCGGCCGACAGCCCGATGTCCTGCAAGCCCTGCTGGAACTTCTCGTTCTGCTTGTCGGCGGTGGCCAACTTCATCAGCAAGGCATTGATGCCGGTAGCCGCCACCTCCGGGGGCGTCTTGAGCGCCAGAAAGGTCGCGCCCAAAGCATTCAACTGTGCGCCGGACAGGCCGAAGAGTTTGGCGGTCGAACCGGCCCGGTTGGCGATGTTCAAGAGATCGGACGCCTTGGCATCCATGTTGTTCGAGAGGTGGTTGATGGCATCCCCCAACTTCACCACCTCGTCCTGGGTCAACCCGAAGATCGAGCGCAGGCCCGCCATCGCCGCGCCGGCCTGCTGGCCCGACAGGTCAAAGGCCACGCCCATTTTGGCGGCGTCCTCGGCAAAGCGCAGCAATTCCTCGCGGGCGATGCCGGCTTGGCCGGCGGCCGCGACGATGGCGCCGATGCCGTCAGCGGCCATCGGGATGCGCGTCGACATCAACAGCACATCTTTGCTCATCTGCCCGAACTGATCCGGCGTATCGAAGTTGACCACCTTCTTGACGTCGGCCATCACCGACTCAAACTGGACAGCCGGTTGCACCAGGCCATACAGCGCACCGCCCAGGGCCACCGCATCCATCATCTGGGCACGGTAGGCGCTGCGGCTCTCCAGGTTGCGGGCCTGTGCCTGCTGGGCACGGGTCAGGGCTTCGGTGCGGGTGCGCAGGGTCTCCAGCTGGCTACCGAGGCGCGCAGACTCGCTGCCCATGGCACGGGTGTTGACGCCAGCACGTTGCAAAGAGGCGCTAAGTTCATCGACGGCCGAGCGCTGGCGACGGTAGGCTTCCTCGGCACGCGTCGCTGCGGCACGCGCCCGTTCGAGTTCGCGGGCTTGCTTGGCCGAAGGCTCGCCACCTTGGTTGGCGATGTTCGCTTCCAGTCCAGAGACCTTCTGCTGGGCAGCACGCATGGCCAGGGCGGCATCCTTGGCTTGGGTGCGCAAGGTCTCCAGCTGCTTGATACCCGACTGCTTGTTGCCCAGTTCGGCCATCGTGCTGCCCAACTGGTTGAGCTGGGCCTGAGCACCGCGCACCGCCGAGCCCAGGGAAGCCGCCAGCGTGGCACCGATGCTGATCTGAACGGGATGCGCAGTGGCCATGGCGTACCTCGGGAAACGACAAAATCAGGATGTGGCCGTGGCAGGCGACAGCCGCCGCGCCAACGACAAGGCCTCGACCAACTCTCTCACCTCCAGGGCAAGCAACTCGGATCGAGGCCAGTGGGTGTAGAGGGCGAGCTCCACCACGAGGGCGGAGAGCTCACCCGGATTCACTGCAAAAAACCGCCCAGCACCTTCTGCAACTGGGCGTAGTCCTTCATGTCCAGCTGGTGGATGGCGGCCGGCGGCAGCTCGGCCAGGTTGGCGATCAGCCGGATCTCGCGCTCGGCATCGGTGCCGGCCGACTTCTGCGCAGCCAGGTGGTCGCCCACCGTGGGGCGGCGCAAAGCGATCTCCTGGATCGGCAGACCGTCGTGTTCGATGGGGAAATTGAGGGTGATGCGTTCGGGGATGGGTTTCATGGGATCGTTCTCCTGGGTGTGTGATCAAACGCCAATCGCGGCACGAATCTCGGCCATCTGATCGACTCCGCCGACCTTGCGCACGAGGTTCACGGCGTCAATCTCGACGAGTTCCTCGTCAGCGACGGTGAGCTTGTAGTAATGCGCCGCCACCTGTAGGGTGAGCGTGCTCTTGTCGCCGGGCTTCCAGGCGCTGGCCTCGATCTCCTTGCAGCCGCCGGCGAGATTGACGATCACCGGCCGGGCCACTGTGCCCTGGGCCTGAATCGCCCCGCGCAGGGTGATCTGGGTGCGGGTGGAATCCAGCAGCCCAAAGAGCTTGAAGACTTCCGGATCGAAGTCCGAGAGGGTGAGCTCGGCTTCGAGCTTGTCCATGCCCAGTTCGAGCTCGACCGGGATGTCCATCCCTCCGGCGCGATGCTCCTCGGTCTTCAGGGTGAGCTTGGGCAGCTTGATCTCATCGACCCGCCCGGCGTAACCCCGGCCATCGACAAACAGGTTCATGTTCTTCAAGACGTGCGGCAGTTCGATGGCCATTACAGAATCTCCTCGAGGTAGTCACCCACCAGGTGCGAGCGGAACACGATGTGCTCGGCCGGGTACGGCGCTGTGAAATCAAAGTCGAAGTACACCCGCCCATCGGCAATGGCCTGCGCGGTATTGAGTTCTGGGTCGGCCCAGCAGCGTCCACCCAAAATCGCTGCCTGGGCCTTCAACTGGCGCAGGTAGGCGTTGACCATCTCGGTCACTTCCTCGACGTAGGTGCGGGTGATGTTGCGATCCACCGCCCACAGGTGCGCTTTGACCAGTGACTCGTTGATCATGTCGGCGGTGCGCCGCACCGACAGGAAGGCCCAGCGGCTGTCGGTGGCGCAGGTACGGTTGCCCCACAGCCGGATGCCGTCGTGCGACACGAAGGTCGCCACCGAGAACTCGTTCAAGTAGTTGGCCTGGGTGTTGGGATCGTTGATCGCCCAGGACACCGGACGCGCGGGTCGCAGCACGCCAGCCACCACTTGGTTGGACGGACTGAACCAGAAGCCCCGCGTCTCGTCGGACTGGGCGATCAGGCCGGCGACGCGCGCCGAAGGCGGCTCGACGAGCTCCGAGCCATCGCGAGCGCGCACCACCAGCCAGGGATCGACCACGTAGGCGCGGTCACTGCCGAACTCGGCGCGGTAGTTGATGGCGGCCTCATCGTTGGTGTTGGGCCCATCGATCACGGCAATCCCCCGGGTCTTCTGGGCCACTGCGATCAGTGCATCGGCCACGGCCTTGTGCTGGCTGAACCCCGGGGCGATCAGGATGCGCGACTTCATTTCCGCGCGGGTTTCCTGCAGTGCCGCGATGCCTGCCAGTTGCCCAGTCGCCGGATCGAGGCCGCCGATGACGGCATTGATCGTCTCATCTAGCGTCGTCCCTTCCGGGACGCGCACCACGTAGACAAAGGGCGAGGCCTGGTCCTGGATGGCCCGCAGCGCCTGGGGCAAGGTGCCGGATTCGCCCAGGTGGGCGGCCAAGCGCCGGTTGTTGACCAGCACCGGGACATTGAGCGGAAACGGCTCGTCCATCCCGCCGTCGAGGCCCCGCGAACCGAGGGTGGCCGCCACCACCCCCGAGCCATCGCCGCCGGCCGTAACGCTGACGCGGTCAGCAATCGTCGGTTCGGCCATTAGCGCTTGGGCGACTTGAGCGGCCGTACTGATGCGCTCGCCCTGGGTGTTGGTCGCCAGGGTCACGTCGATCAGAGGGGTGCCTGGGCTGCGGGTGTCCAGATTGACCGCCAGTGGTGCCTCCGGTGCTGTAGCGGCGTGGATCTGGACGCGCAGGGTGTTGCCCAGCGCACCCGGGGCTTTGGCGGTGAAAGTCAGTGCGGCCTCGCCCTGGCCCAGGGTCAGGGTGGCGGTGCGGGCAGTGGAGGCCTGGGGCGCCGTGCCCACCAGGCCAATGACCGAGGACTTGACGGTACGCACCGTGCGCCCGCCGTCCTCGATTTCGATGAGTTCAATCCCGTGCAGGAATCGGTCTGCCATAACGGTTCTCCAGAAACAAAAAATCCGCCCATGGGCGGAATAAAAAGAAACTTCAGGAAGCAAGCAGGCGAGTGATCGGCTACGACCGCAGCGACTTGCCCTCGTCCGGCTCGATGGATTTCTCGCAATGGTTCGGATCGAACCGATCCAGCAGCCGACAGAAGATGCAGGCCCAGCGCTTTCCCTCGCGAGCAGCTTTCCCGGCGCGACTGGAGAGCGTCTCGTCCTCGTGACCACCGAAGGCCGCATTCGCCAGTTGGTCGTGGGCGACCGCCAGGGTCCAAGCGCGTCGACTACCGGCCAGGGCAGCGATGAGCATCCAGAGCGACGCGATCACCGCCGCAATCTGGCACAGCCCCCACAACCCGAGCAGCGACAGACGGTGCAGGAGGACACGAGCCAAGGCGGCCATCACTGCAGGATCTCCTGGACTCGGGCCTCCGTCAGAAGCCCGCTGGCGGCGAGCGCCTGCAGGCCCGCAATGGTCTGCGGATCGGTGACATCGACGTATTCCGCCAGTTTGAGCTTGTCCAGGAATACCTCGACCATGACTTCGGTCTTGGCAGCGGTATAGATCGCGGCCAACTCCTCCATGGTGAAGCGGTTCATGAAGGCGAGCTTGGTGATCACCCGGGTCGGCACCGCCGGCGGGGTGGTCAGCGCCACCTGCGTGGCCTCGATGGCCGCCAGCACCTCCTCGTCCGTCTTGCCGGGATAGGCGTCCACCACCTTGCCCGCCTCGACCCGGTAGCGGGCCGCCAGCCGCGACTGTTTGGTGGTCAATTTGATCCAGCCGGTCTCGGGTGCGTCGGTCTCAATCACCGCCACCGCATCGTTGCGGATATCGAAATAGACACTCATACGCTGACCTCCACATAGAAC
Organism: Tepidimonas sp. HKU78; assembly: GCF_049860815.1. Lineage (NCBI taxonomy): Bacteria > Pseudomonadati > Pseudomonadota > Betaproteobacteria > Burkholderiales > Tepidimonas > Tepidimonas sp. HKU78. Next base: position 1,250,461 of record NZ_CP187547.1, on the reverse strand, counting down.
GGATAGGTGCCGCCGGTGTTGTAGCCGTTGGGAATGGGTAGCACGATTTGCGACGGGGACACGGTAGCGGTTTGCACCGCACAGTCGTAGCCGTAGACCGCACCGCTGCTGGCCGCGCTGTAGCTGCTCGACGCATTGAACGCCACCGCAAAACCCGACGCACCCCAGTGCAGCAGACTGCGACCGTCCGAGGTCTGGCTGTCGGCGTACATCACCCGGGCGCTGTTGGAGCGCTTGTTGACGGTGATGACCCCCAGGCCCGCGCCGTAGTAGTAGTACTGGCTGTAGAAGGCCACGGTGCTGCCATCGCGGGTCTGCATCACCTGCATCCCGGAACCCCGGGCCGAATGACGACCGTAGCTGGTCGTCACGCCAAAGGAAATGGCGTTGACCAGGGCACTGAAGGTGGTGTCCCCGGTACGCGGCACCCGCACCACGTACAGCGCAGTACTGGCGTTGAAGAAGCCGATGTAGACATCGCCGTTGTCGGTGAGCACCGGCGTGGCCCCACCGACCGCCTCGGCATTGGCTGCCGGCGTCCAGCCCGACCAGGTGATCGCCACCTCGAGCGGCGTGATGGCCGACAGGATGGTCTCGAGGTTGCTGGTCTCGTCGAGCACCGGCAGATTGCGGTACAGCCGCAGCCACATCCCACTGCTGGAGGTGGCGGAACTTCCGCCCAAGATGACGAGCTCGTTGCGGGTGCGGTTGTAGGACGCCGTGCCAAAGTAGCCGTTGGGCAGCCCCGCGACGGTGAAGCGGCTGATCCAGCCCCGGACGCCGTTGGAGACCACCACCGTTTCCACCTCAGTGCGGCGGGTGAGATACAGGCGTCCGTTCCAGAGCAGCAGCGTGAGGCTCCCATCGGCCAGATCGCCATTGACGAAGGCATCGTTCGCCTCGGTCTTGGTCTCCAGCCCGAAGGTCGGGCTGCGCTGAGGCAGCAGGATCGCGCCACGGTTGTCGAGGTTCCAGCGGTCATGACCGAACTCGCCGCAGCGGCCGGTGTAGTGGTCGAAGTTGCTGTTGCTGCTGCCAGGGGCGGTGGTGGCACCACCAAAATTGATGGCCTGCTGTTGGGCACCGTCGAAGTAGTACGAGTTGCCGCTGGTGTTGGCCGGCCCGGACCAAGCCCCGCCCAGCGCAAACACCGGGTCGAGCGAAACCCCCAGCCCCGAAGGCTGGACGGTGCCGTAGGAGGCGTAGCCACTGACCGAGATGGGCGCCATCGCGGGCGCGAGATTCGGAATCTGGCGCGCCGGTTTGAAGTCGCCATCGAGCAGGCGGTAGTAGTGGCCGCCGCTGCCCCCGAAGTTGCACACGGCGTAACGCACATCGCTCTCACTGCGGCCGAGCGGATTGGATAGATACCGTCCCATTACGCCACCTCCTCAATTCCCCATGCGTTGAAGCTGACCGTGCCAGCGCTAGCCTGCACCACGATCTTCTGACCGGCGGCCAAGGAGAGCGCGGTGCGTTCCAGCACTTCCGTCGCCGCCAGACTCACATCAAATTCAATGAACTCGCTCTCGGCTGGCGTGGCCGATGCAGTGAGCGCCACGCGCACCTTGGCGGCCGCCGAGCCTTTGTTGCAGGCGGCGACATTGACCACCGCGCGACGGCCGGTCGGTACTTCGTAGAGGGTTGCCAGCGTGTTGGCGGCTGGCAGCGCCGTTCCCAGAATGGACATCGAGGGGGCTCCTTAGAGTTGGGCAAAGAAGAAGGTCTTGCGCCCCAGCACCAGTTGCTGGGTGACGCTGTTGGCAGCGGCTTGCGCCGTGGCCACGGCCGCATCGGCCGCGCTTTGCGTGGCGGCAATCGCCTGGTCGCGAGCACTGGCCGATTGCTGGATCGCGGTCTGGGCCGCCGCATTGACGGTGGCCACTGTGCTGGCCTCGGTCTGTGCCATCACGGCCAAGGCCGCGTTCTTGGTCTGGGTGACCGAGGATTCCGCTGCCGTCTTGGTGGCGGTGATCGCGGTCTCGGCCGCTGTCTTGGTAGCCGTGACGTTGGCAATCGCGACCTCAGCGGCCGTGGCAATGGTGTCGAGCGTCGCCGACTCCACTGCGTTGGCGTGCGCCGACATCTCCGCCATCTTGATGTCGCCCATCTCCTCGACCTCGAGGACGGTGGCGCGACCACCGATGCGGTCGATGGCGGTGCCGAGGTACGCCAGTTCTTCCGGGGTGGCGATCTCGGCGGCGGTTTCGATCTTGGCTTTGATCGCGCGCACCGCATCACGCAGCAAGGGGTCTTTGGCCATGGGGAGTGCTCCTTAAAAGCCGAACTGGTGAAACACCCGCAGTTGCTGGCGGTGCAGCCGTTCGGTGAGTTGGTCTTGCCCCTGCTGAGCGGATGCCTCCTGCGCGGCCACATCCGCATCGATGCGGGTGAGGGCTTCACGCAGGTTGAGGACGTCTTCAGACAGCAGGTGCTCGGGGTGCGGCAAGGGATAGCCGCGCGGCGTGCGCTCCTGCGTCATCGGTCACTCCCATCAGGTGACGATGACGCGCAGGTTGCGCACGAAGGGCCGGTGCTGCGGTGAGCCGGATAACGCCAGCTTCACGCGCGTGGTGCGGTCGGCACCGACGCCAACGAGGCTGCTGGCCTTGTAGGTACGTTCCACCCAGCCGTTGCCCACCTCCACGCCCGACGACAAGGACAACGTCTGGAAACTGCCCGGCGTGCCTGACTCCGCCTGCACCGTCACGCTGGACGTGCCAGGTGTCAGGGCATCGAAAGTCACCGCCACATTGAAGGTGGCAGCAGCCGGAATGGCGCGGGACAGGTAGTCGCCAGCGGCCTCCAGCGTGCCGAACACCAGCTGCGTGCCCGGATACAGGATCGGACTGGCGGTATCGGTACCGGTCAGCCGGGCTGACACGGCCAGATTGCCGGAAAGCTTCTCGCTCAAGGCCAGACCCCGGTCTTCCGACAAGGTGTAGATCCGCCCCTGGGCATCGGTCGCCAGAAACTGCACATCGGTGCCGGCGGCCGGACGCTCGACACCCGCAAGCGCCATCACATCGGACAGATTCGTCACCGTGTACTGGCCCAGCGAGACCGTCTTGCTCGTTTGCGTGAAGCGGCAGCCGAGCAGCCGAAACGTCAGGTCCTGCGTCTGGTGCGGTGTCCAGGTGATGCCATTGCTCGATGAGAGCAGCACGCCGATCTGGTAGGGCTGAGCGGTGACCCAACCGGTGCGCGGGTCGTACTTGCCGAGCTCGGCCACCGACACGGCGTGATTGGCATCGTCGGTGAGCACCACGATGGCGTACTCGCGGTTGGCCTCAAGTGCCACCGGATCGAGGGCGATCCGGGTCGGATTGCCGTCGGTCTTGATGTCCGAGGCCGCCAGGCGACCTTCCGTCAGCACTGTGGTGGTCGGGAGGCCAACCTGCGTCTCGCGGATCTGCACGATCACCGGCGCGGTGCCGCCCTTGGTCGTGAACCACAGCTCCAGCCCGCCGATGGTGCGGCGCTCGGGCAGCGTGAAGGTCTGCGCCAGCGGGTCCCAGCGGCGTACCACGGTGGTCAGAATCCGCCGGCGCGTTTCGGTGACGATCTGGCCTCGTCCTACATAAGTCGCCGAGCCGTAACTGCCACCGGCCCCCAGAAACTCCACCAGCTTCGCACCGGCCGGAATCGCTGGCGGGATCTGGAAGCTGCCCGTGAGCAGGCCCGAGGCATTGGCGGCCGTGCCGGCCGGCTGCGAAATCCCGATACCGTCGAAGCGCAAGGCAGCCAGCGCCTCACTCGGCCCGAAACCTTCCAACCGATAGGCGACGCTGAGGCTGCGCAGGAACTGGGCTTCCTCACTCGAGGAGGCCAGCACCTGCTCCGAACGACGCGTCTCCACGACCTGCTCGAGCACACCGCTGCCGATGACCAGGCGCTCGGTGACGTTGGACGCCCAGGTGGTGTTGGTCACCGTGAACTGGTCAACCGCTGGGTTCAAGGTGACCCGGGCCGGCACCGGTTCGAAGGCCTGGTAGGGGTTGATCTTCATCGACCCGGTACGGGCCAGCTGCTCGATCACCGGGGTCAGTGTGTAATCCAGCGTGATGAGGGCGTTGCCGTTCTCCTTGGCGTGCTGCGCACTGGCCGTGATCGGCAGGGTCAGCACCCCGGCCACAATGGCCCCGGTTTGCGCCACGCCCTGGTCGCGCAGATCGTCGTCGAGGAAGTTGTCCACGAAGAGACCTTTCTTGGCGGCCGGCTCCCGAATGTTGGCATCGACCCGCAGGCGTTCGAGCGCCATCAGGTCATAGAGGTCGGCAATCTGGCGCTGCATCGCGGTGAGTTCCGAGACCTTGATGGTGCGAATCGCCACGTTACGCACAACCGGCTCCGAACCACTGCGCCAGTCATAGGCGATCTCGGCCAGCGCCAGGCGCGAGGCGGGCACCGTGGGCGCGACGGGGTTCCTCACCTGGCTGATGCCCTTGATGCGCTCCACCTGGCCATCGGCGGTGAGCGCCAGCACATCCACGCGCGGCAGCTTCCACAGGTAGTCGATGTACATCGTGGAACCCTGCACGACGCCCGAGACGGTGAAGCCGGTGTCGGTCAGGTTCGTTGGGGTGATGCTGGCGATGTACTGGTAGGTGACCTGGTAGCTCGATCCCGGGGCCGGTTCAGCGCCGCCGGGTGACCAGTCGATCTCATCGCCCACGACCTTGTAATCGGTGCCCTGGGCGTAGGTGGTGCCGCCTTGCTTGACCTCCAGCACGGCGACGACCGTCGGTTCGGTCAGCACATCGCGGCTGCCTGTGAAGGCGCCATGGACCACCGTCTCGGTTTTCTGCTGCGTGACCTTGATGTCGAGCACCTGCGCCAGCGGCGGCCGGTTGATGGTCACCACCATCGACCCATCGCCGCTGTCATTGAACACCTGCGGTTCGCTGGAGACGCGCTGTAGATCGGGATCGATAGGCAGCCGCAGACGTTGGGACTGCGTGCGCTCGACCTTGAAGCCGTCGATGTTGGCGCGCCCCTCCGCCACGGAAAAGATGTGCTCTTGGCTGTCGCTGTCCTGGGAGAGATAGCGCACGCCCAGCCCCTCGGTGACGTAGTGGCCGTTGGCGTCGTAGTCGTAGCGCGCGAGGCTCGAAATGACCCCATCGAGCACAGGCGGCTGGCGGCGGTTCTCCAGCAGACCGTTGTCCAACGCATAGACGGCGTGGAAATCTCCGGGCTTACCGTCACTGGTGCCGGCACCTTCCCAGCCCCAGGCGAGGGTCTCCTGCAGACGGCCGGCCCCCGGCTCCTGGTAGTTGCGCACGCCCACCGCCGGCTCGCGCAAGGTGGGGTCTTCGAGTTCGGTGACGGTGCGGGTGGTGAAGCGCACGCCGACGGCAATGCGGCCGGTGGTCGGCACCGTGAAAGTGGTGGCCGGCACCTCGCGCACGGCACCGCGCAGATAGACGCGCCCCGCCTCCAGGGTGACCAAGCCCGTGTCGGCATCGATCTGCAGGTTGGCGCCGCTGACGATGTCGCCGTCCTTGAGCAAGGCATCGGCCACGCCCTGCAGGCGGTGGATCAGGGTGGTCTGGATCTCGTTGAGTTCTCGGGACTGCAGGCCATCGCCGGCACGGAACAGCAACTGGGTGTAGTGCTTGGCCGGGTCAAACAGGTTGTAGTAACGCTCGATCATGGGGGGCCTCGCGATTTAGAAAGTGACGACGAATTCGAAGGTCTCGCGCGTACTGGGCTGGCGCACGATGGGCACCGAGTTCTGCAGCACGAGCAAAATGCCCGGATCGGTGATCTGGGCTGGAATGAAGAACTTTTGTCCGATGGGCAAAGCGGGATCTGTCTGGGTGCCGACGAAGAGGCCTTGCTCGCGCACCACGCTGGTGGCGGCGTCCTCGAAGTCGAAACGCACCCGGATGAACAGATGGTTGGTCGGCTCAACCGAGAGTCGGTAGCGACCGGTCGGCACGACGATCTCGCCTTCAGGGTCGGCCGTGACGAAATGCACCTCATCGACGACGCGCCGGCCGACTTCGCGCAGCAGCGCCGTCTGGCCGATGGATTCGGGCGGATGGGAAACCTTGAAGTGGACCGTGACGTCACCGCCTTCGGGAATCGTGCTCGCCGGCAGACGCCGGATCACGCCCTCGCGGGCATTGGCGCTGTAGTCGGCATCCAACACGTACTCGGTCTGGTCATCGAGCGAGGTGACGCGGATGTCGGCCAGATGCTGGAAACCCAGCTCGATCACCCCCGCCTCATCAAAAGGGGTACTGATCGCCTTGGTGGTGTCCCACAAGGGGTCGCCCTCGCCCAGGGCGAGGTGCAAGGTCTGTTGTTTGATCGCGGCGGCAAGCGCAGCGCGACCGCTGGCAGTCAGGATGGCCATCGGGTGCTCCAGGAAATGAATGTGGTCAAGAAATCAGGACTGCGTGCTGTGGGCGCTGCCGATCAGCTCGCGGGTGTCGGTCCAGGTCGAAGTCGGCCAGCGCACGCCGGTCCAGGTCTGGCCGCGCCAGCCGGCATGGGTACTGGCCAAGGCAATGCGTGATGGCGAGGCCAACGCGCTGGTGTTGCGCTCGGTGCTTCGGGTCAGCAGGCGCTGCAGGCTGGTCGGTGAATCGGCAAACCCGTAAGGCGCCAGATCGGTGAAGCTCGAGATAGCGATGTGCATCTCGGTCAGCGTTCGCCACTCGACCTCGGCCACATCCCCCAAGGTGAGATCGCCGAGGGTGGGCAGCGGCCGGTTGCGCAACAGTGCTCGCCGGGGCGTACGGGTATTGACCTCGCCCAGAATGCCCTCACTGAGCACCACCTGCGCCCGTTGGTAAAGGCTTGGCCGCCAGCCAGCAGCATCGGGCAGGCCCAAGTTGCCTCGGGTGTGATCACGCCGCACAAAACCCCGGTCGAGGCTGGGCACGGACTCGCCCAAGGCCCACATCCCCAGCGACTGATCGGCGCGGGCCTGGACGCGATGAGCGACCCGATGGTCGCGGTAGGCCTGCAGACTCAGGGTCGGTACGACCAGCGCGCCTGGATGCTGGGCAGCCCAACGTTCCAGCACTTCCACCCTGACCAGCCGATGCGGTGTGGACGATAGCTTGTCGCCACTACCCAGGGTCAGGACTTGCCCCTCCTCCTGCCAGACAAATCTCGGCAGGTTGGCGTTGATGTCGCCCAAGGGCGTGCTGTCCGAGAGCACCACCATCGCCCGGCAGAACTTGCGCTCGGGTCGCATCCCAACCGGGTCGGGCACCCCCAGCGCATTGGCGAGCGTAAAAAGGTGCGAATGCAGGATCTCCTCGTTCGGCGTATGGCCGGGATCGCCCAGCGCCGAGAAGCTCAGCAGGTAGCGGTCCATCAGCCGGGCCACTGCAAAGCGCACGGCCTCTCGCGCGGGCGCCAGCACGATGTCGGGCGGAGGGTTCGCCAATTGGCGGACCCGGCCAAAGGAGAGCTTGGTCTGCCCGTCTGTCCAGAACACCCCACTATGGTCCGACAGCAGCGCTTCGCCCAGCCGACTCTCGTCCAGCACCAGCCGGCGCAGATCCCAGCCGTGGTAGATGCGCGACAGGCGGGATCGGGCCGGTGCCGACAGCCGGGCAATAGCGATCAGGCTGGCGATGAGGGCATCGTCATCCAGCACCTGACCCGGATCGAACTGGAACTCGGCGAAGTGAATGCCGGGCGTTTCCTGTTCGACCGTGGCGGTCGCACCGATCCAGGATAGCGCTGTGGTAAGTGCCGCTGGCGTGCCCCGCAGGCGTTGCCAGCGGATGCCTTCGGCAATGGCCCGGCGAGGATCAGGCAGGTAGGGCAGCAATTCGCCCAGGCCATATTCCCAGATCAGCCAGGGCAAGAGACTGTCGCTAGGGTCAGTCTTGAAGCCAGCCAGGGCCTCAGTCTGGTGTCCCAGTCGGGTCAGCAGGTCGCTCGAGAGCGACAGCGAACATTCGAGTGCCGTGGCATTGGGCGGCAACAGATCGTTGGGTGTCATGCGCCCTCCTGGGGAGAAAAACCCCAGGGCAGCGCGCTTACCGGTCTCTGCCCACGAAGGTCAGCTGGACATCGGTCAGGCGCACCGCCTGGGTGCTGTGGATGCGGATGTCGGCATCCGGATGGATCAGCACGACCTTGTGGATGCCAGGTTGCTGCAGCTGCCCAATCAGCCAGGAGCGGGTGAGATCCCAGCCGAGCACGGCAGCCTGGGCGAGTTCTCGGGTGAGCCGTGGGGTCAGCCCCTCAAACACCGCCATGGGCGTGTCGGGGTAAAGCCAGATCTGGGCCGATACCGTCACTGGCACCAGACTCACCGGCACCACTTCCACGGTATCCGTCAGCACCCGCACGTCGTCGCGCAGGACCGTCGCACGCACCGTCTCCAGAAGCGCTTCAGGCACGGTGTCGCTGTGGCCGGTGGGCAGCACACTGATGCGCACCCGACCCGGGCCGGGGCTGTCGACGGCGACATCGGCGACCTCGGGTGAGGCGGACAAGGCCCAGTAGCGGTAGTGCGCCGCGCCGCCGGCGTTGGCAAAGCCCATGATGCGAGCCCGGATGCGCCGGCGCAGCGGCTCGTCCTGTTCCTGGGGCAGCCGGGAAACGCCATAGAAGGCGCCCAGGTGCTCCAGGTCGTGGCCGACCGCAAAGGCCAGCAAATTCGCTCGCGCCGCTTCGTTGATGCGGGCACGCAGCAGCAACTCGCGGTAGGCCGCCACCTCGATCAGCTTGATCGCCGGGTCGGAGGCCAGCAGCGCGCTGTACTGCGGGTAGCGCACCTGAAAGTCGCGCAGCAGCGCATCGAACACGGTCTCGAAGCGCAGGGTCTCCAGCACCTGCGGCGTGGGCAGGCCGGCGAGCTCTGGCGCCAGCGAGGGGGTGAAATTCATGGAGGTCCTCCAGTGCCGATGCTCAGCCCCGACAGGGTGACGGTCTGGCCTTCAAAGCCCTGCAGCCGTACTTCGCCTTCCAGGGTCAGTTCCACCCAGCCGGCCCGCGCGTTGGTCAGGCGCACGCGGGTCAGTTTGAAGCGCGGCTCCCAGCGGCGCAGCGCCTCGGCGGTGGCGGCGTAAAGTTCGACCGCCAGACGTGGCGTGATGGGTTGGTCGATCAGCTCCGGCAAGCGCGAGCCATAGTCACGGCGCATCACCCGGGTGTTCAGGGGGGTGGAGAGGATGTCGGCGATGCTCTGGCGCAGGTGATCGAGGCCAGCGAGGGGCTGGCCGGTGTGGGCGTTGAAGCCATTCATCGCAAAGCACCCCCTTCATCCCATTCGGATAAATGCGCAAATTTGCGCAATTACGTCGCGCTCAAGGGTCAGCTGTTGCCTACCCACCCGCAAAGACATTCGGCGAGCCCTGCGCCACCCGTGACCCACAGGCGACCGGGTCGCCGATGCGCCCCAAGCCGCGTCCTTCAACGAACACCGAACCGCTGCCCTGGGCCAGCGTGCTGGCGTGACAGGCCAGTCCACAGCAATGAGTGGCCCAGCTGTCGCCTTGGCGGTGCGCACCCATGCCGTTGATGAAAACCGTGGCGCTCGCTGCGGTAGAAGGCCGGGGTGGCCAGCAACCGTGACCGGTGCAGCGATCCCCCAAACGTGTGGCTGCAGGCATTGCTTTCTCCTCGGTTGCCAACCTTCCGCAAATTTGCGGAAGGTTCAGTTCAGATCAATCCGGGGAGCGGTGAGGCGAATGCCGGCGTCCGTCATCTCGATCTTGCTGGGGCCGATCTCCAGGACGATCTTGCCGCCTGACGGTACCGACAGACGCCAGTGGTGCTGAGCCCGGTCGTACTCCATCACCGCGCCGTCCTGCCACAGGGTGCGGGTGATGTCGGCGCTGTCGGCCGGCGGAGGATAGGCGTCGCGGTAGAGCGAACCCACCACCACCGCCTGGTTGAGATCGCCGCCTGGCGCGACCAGCACCACCTGCTCACCCGCTTCCGGCGCATGCCAGGTGCGGTCGGGGCCGGCACGCACGGTGGCAAACGGCAGCCAGGCCGTGAGGATGGGACCGGCCTGTACCCGCACCCGGGCCTTCTTCGCATCGAGTTCGGCGACTTGCCCCAGCATCACCACATTGCTCAGCCGCCGCTCAGCCTCGGTCATATCCTGGTGCAGATGGCGCTCGCTCATGGCATCGCTCCGGCGGGATCAAGCAGGGGTTGGTACTCGGACTCGTGCGGCATCCCAATGCGCGGCGCCCAGCTGTAGAGCACCTGCAATGGCAGCGCCCCCTCGGGTGTTTCCGCCGGTCGGGTCCAGTAGCTGACCTCGAACGACAATCGAGCGGCCAGCACCGGCGTGTCACCCTCACCGCCCTGATCGACCTCGGTGCGGGTGAGGCGCGTGCCTTCGACCAGCAGGCCCAAGGTTTCGTCGGCATCGAGGGTGGCTTCCACCGCCTGCGCCAAGGTGTCGGCCTCTTCGGCAGCGGCGTCACCGCTGGCGATGATTTCCACCGACAGTTCGAGCAAGCGACGCCGCAGCCCTGGATCGGCATTGGGCTGCTCCTCGATGCGCTCGTCACGGGTGTAGATCAGGACGGCTGGCAACTTGCCGGCAAACAGCGGCGTGCTGCGGTGGATGCTGATGCGCTGCGGCGTGATGCGCGCATCGACCTTCGGCAAAGCATCGATGAGTCGCGCGGCCACCACCTCACGAATCAGGGTGCGTGGATGCTTCATGGCCGCCCCCTTTGTGCAGCATCAGTTTCAGAAAACCGTGCCCATCGGGTCGCACCTCGACGATCAAGTAGTGCACGCCTTGCACCGTCACGGCATCACCCTCGGTCGGTGTGGCCGGCAGATCCGCCAGCCGCACCTCCAGTACAGGCTGGACCATGGACACCGGCACACCCGTACTGGCATCCACCTCCTGGTGCGCCGCCGAGAACACGCCCCGGCCCGGCAGCGCCTGGGCTTGCCCCTCGAGGTGAAACACCACCGGCTCGCCGAAGGTGTCGAGCACGATGGATGACACCGCCCGAGTCAGGTCACCGAAGGCCGTCATGACCATCACCAGCCGTTGCTGGAGAAGAGCCGCACGGTCAGCGCCGGGCGCTTCACGATGGGCAGCGGGTTCGACTGGGTGTAGATGTCGATGCCGGTGCCGTTGGGCCGTGCCAGCTGGTAGGCGTAGAGCTCTTGGCCGTAGGTGCCGACGGCGTCCATCAGGTTCGCCGGGGCAAAATAAGTGCGGAAGGTGTCCAGCGTGCCCAGCGGGAACGCCACGCCCTCTTTGGCCGGAATCAGCCGCTCGGTCTGCCCATTGGCCAGCGTCACCGTGCCGAAATACTCCTCGAACAGGATGGAGCCAAAACGGAAGCCACGGCGGACATCATCGCGCAGCGGATTGGTACCGGCCGTGCCTTGGTAGAAGGTATAGGCCTCCTTGACGGTCTTGTGCTTGACCAGTGCATCGAAGAACTCGGGGCTGACCAGGGCGTGGATGGTGGTCATCATCTCGCCTTTGAGGTTCTCCTCGATGTGGCGCGCGACCTGGGTGCAGTGGATGACCATGTCCTCGGTGCTGCCGAACACAAAATCCACCTCGGGCTTCTGGATGCCGAACTCGTCGTGCCAGTTGTAGAGGGTGTTGCCAGCACCATCCTTGGTGATACCCAAGAGTGCATTAACGCGCATGTACTCCAGCGTCTGCGCGTGTTTCGCACGCATCCGGGCGAGCTTGCGTGTCATCACGGTGACCAGCGGGTCTTCACCAGCGGCCAGACCCAGGCCACGAATCCCCTGGATCTCCTCGGGCAGCACCACATCGTTGTGCGGGATGTGGGGAACGGCAAACGAGCGTACCGAGCGCTTGTCGGTAGTGCCCACCGTCGCAGGCGCGCCTGGGGCGACGGCTGGCAGCAGACGCAGCTCGCCTTCGATGGATTCGATGGTGACGTTGCGCTGGGAAATGGGTTCGGGCGCAAACAGCCCCAGTTGGCCGACCCGGCCATAGGGATTGGGCAGCATCTGGATGGCGGCCGACATCTCGGCCAGCGTAAAGCCGCCGGCGTCGAACGGATTGACGATCACGGTCATGGAAAAACTCCTGTGAATTCGAATCAAGCAGCGGCGCGCACGACGATGCCGTGAGCAGCCAGTTGCTGGTGTTTGAGGGATTGGGCGGCGGCATCGGTGACCGAGGCATCAAAGGCCAGCGCACGGTCGGCAACGATCACCTGGCCACGCGCGAGCACGACGGCCTGGGTATCGGTGTCGCTGGCGGCCACCGGGTGCAGCAGCACGGCCGAGGCAATCTCAGCGCCTTCCAGCCCTGTGGTGGAGGCCGCCGGCGAAAACGTATAGACACCCGTGGCGGTGATGCGACCGAGCACGGCCCCCAAGGGATAGGCAGTGCCGGCCTTCAGGGTTACGGTCTCGCGGGTGTAGTCCGGGTCGGACTCGCGCTTGATCAGATCACCGAGGGTCGCGGGAGAAATCAAAGGTGTGCTCATTTACGACCTCCATAGGCTTGGGCCGCTTTGACCAGAGGGCTGTCAGCGACGGATTGGGGTTTGGTGTGGGGTTGCTGCGGTGCCTCGGCGACGATGTCTTGCGCCGCATCACGTTCGGCGGCCTGCTTCAGTACCGACTGGCGCAGCGCATCCGGGGTGACACCGCGCGCTAGGGCCAGGGCGGGATCGACCGTTACGCCGATGCGTTTGGCCTGGGCGGCGATCTCGGTCAGCTCGGCAAGCTGGCGGCGCAGTCGCTGCTCGACTTGGGCGGTGATGGCCGCTTCATCGAGCGTCGGCGGGGTCGGGCTTGAGTTCGGCGCGCCGTCCTCGTGGACATCCTCCACCGGCGCATCGGTGGTGTTGTGATCGATCATGTAGGTCTCCTTCTGGGTCAGTTGAGATGGATGGGATGCGCGGGCGGCCGACTCATTGCGCGACCTGCGTCCGTCACGCATGGCAAGCTGGCGTTGCAGGGCCGTGATCGCATCAGCGCGGGTACCGATCCGATCGGCCAGGCCCACGCGGAGGGCGGCTTCACCGCGATAGACGCGAGCCTCGGTGTCACGAATCGCCTCGGGTGTCAGGCGGCGAAATCCGGCGACCAAGGCGATGAACTGGTCGTGCAGCTGCTCGATGTCGGCCTGGATGTCGGCGGCGACCGATGCCGGCAGCGGCGCGTGCGGATGGCCGTCGACCTTGTGGGCGCCGGCGTGCAGGAAGGTGTAGTTCAGACCGGCTTTGGCATCGGCGACCGACTCATCGACATGCACCGCCACCACGCCGATGGAGCCGACCTCGGCGGTGCGGGTGAGCCAGAGGCGGTCAGCGGCACAGGCAATGGCGTAGGCTGCCGACAGCGCCGCCTCATCGGCGATGGCCCACAGGGGTTTGCCGGAGGCTTGAGCCAACTGCCGTAGGCGCTGCGCCAGATCGAACACGCCGCCCGCCTCGCCACCGCTGGAGTCAATCTCCAGCAGCACGGCGCGGACCTCTGGATCGGCAAAGGCTGCTTCAGCCATGGCCTCGATGTCGTGATAACTGGTGAGGCCACTGGCTGCACCGATATACGAAGAGCGACGCACCAGGGTGCCGAGGATCGGGAGGATGGCGATGCCGTCCTGAACCTGGAGGTCGCCCCCCAGTCCGCTATCAGTGCGGCTGGGCGGTGGCGTGGCCAGGGTGTCGCCTGCGAGCTTTCTGGCCACCACTCCGAGGATGACTTCGAGTTTGGGGCGCGCAATGAGGAGTGGCGTCCCATACAGGCGGGACGCCAGGTAGGGCAAATCGGTCATGGGAATTCCTCAGTTCGAGGGGGCTGGCGGCGGCGCCTGCGCAGGAGTCGGTGCCGGGACCGGTGCCGGGACCGGTGCAGGCTCACGTCCAAATCGCAGCCCCAGGCTGTCCTCGCGCCGGTGGTCGCCTGCGATCTCGGCATCGACCATCGCGGCATCAAACCCGCGCTCGGCAATCGCCTGGGTGCGCGACTTGAGCCCGGCCTCGATGGCGTTGATCTCGGCGCGGATGTCTTTCAAGGGATCGACCCAGTCCCAGCGGGGCGGTAGCCAACTGCAGTCCAGGTAGTCGGCGCGGCGTTGCTCGTAGTCCGGCAGGTCCAACGCCCCAGAGAGCACCGCCGTGTCCATCCAGCGCGCCCACACCGCTCGGCACAGTTGAAACACCAGCACCGAGTGCTGGAAGGCTTCAATGCGGCGGCGAAACTCCAGCAGTGCTGCCCGGGTGTTGGAGTAGTTGGCCTTCAACATATCGGCCGACAGGTTCGCGTAGGGCAAGCCCAGCGCGGCGGCCACCTGCAGCAAGGTGCGGTACTGAAACGACTCGTAGTTGCCCCCGACATCGGCCGGGGTCGAGAAGGTGATGTCCTCGCCGTCGTCCAGGATCTGGAGTTGCCCGGGTTCGAGCGGCAGCAGCGGCTCGCCCCGGTCATCGGTCTCGCCACCGTTGTCGAAGTCACGCTCGGGCCGGCGCACGAAGCCGACGAACATCGCGGCGACCTTCTTGCGATCCAGCTCGGCGTCGTCGTACTGGTCGAGCAGAAAGAGCTTCACGAGCGCCGGCGAGAAGCGCGACACGCCTCTCAGTTGCCCGGCGTCCACCGGATCAACGATGTGCAGCACCGACTCGGCCGGCACCCGCACGGTCTCCCCGGCCAGTCCTGGATCGGTGATGTCGCCCGGGTGGCGGCGCAGGAAGTGGTAAGCGACGCGTCGGCCGATGCGATCGAACTCGATGCCCTGGCGGATGCGGTGACCGTTGTCGAGCGCCTGGTTGTGATTGAGCGGCAGCATCTCGGCCGGCAGCATCTGCAACTGCAGCGGCACGCTCAAACCATCCTCTGGGCGGCGCGGGCGAATACGGAAGAACACCTCCCCGGCGATGAACAGTTCCCGAGCGGCGCGGCGCTGCTGGCCATAGAAATCGGTGAGCCCTTCGGCGTCCGACTCGTCGGTCCAGCGCAGCCACAGGCGTTGCACCCGATCCTTGAGCACGGCATCGGCGATGCCCGACGAGGGCTTGATGCCCGTGCCCACGGCATTGCCCGCCCAGGACTCGACCGCATTAGCGGCATAGCCGTTGTTGCGGATCAGGTACCGGGCGCGGGCGGTCATGTCGGCGCCGGCGGCCTGGATCAGCGTGTTGACGTGGGCACGGCTGGCGGCGAAGGTCTTGAGGCGTCGCGCGGATAAACCACCTTCGAAGCCGCCCACCATGGCACCGACCTTGCGGCGCAAGTTCTTGAGCATCCCCATCACAACCCCTTCCCGGCGTAAGCGCGGATGCGCCTGGCGCGCGGGCGGCCTTCTGCCTTGGCGATCTCACGATCCAGGTCTCCCAGGGCCGACTGCAGTTCGGCGTCCGACTTGTAGGTCACCCACTTGTCGCCAGCCTTGACGGTGAGCACCCCATTGAAGCGGGCGGCCTGCAGCGCCTCGCGCTGGGCCTTGAGTTGTTCGAGGGTCATAAAAAGCCTTTCCAGGCAAGCGCCTTGAAATAAGGGGCAGCATGCACTAAACTCTGACCTGTCTGGTCAGACTAGGAGATCCCAATGCAAACCTGGCAAATGCAAGAAGCGAAGGCGCGGTTGTCTGAAGTGGTCAAACGCGCACAAAACCAACCCCAAGACATCACCCTGCATGGCAAGTCGGTGGCCGTGGTGATTTCGCGCGAGACCTTTGATCGCTTGTCGCAATCACAGGACTCGCTGGTGGATTTCATGCGGCGCTCGCCGCTCTATGGGGCGGATGACATTACTTTTGAGCGCGATCAGAGCCTGACCCGGGAGGTAGCGTTTTGAGCTACCTGATCGACACCAACGTGCTGTCTGAATTGCGCCGCAAGGCACCCGACCCCGGGGTTGTTGCCTGGTTCTCGCGGCGACCACCGTCCACCCTGTATCTCTCTGTGCTGACCTTGGGTGAAATCCGTAAAGGCCTTGAAGGCGTCAGCGATGAATTGCGCCGCCAGTCGCTGCTCGATTGGTTGGAGACAGACTTGCCAACTTTCTTCACTGGCCGGGTACTGCCGGTCGATGCCGCCGTAGCCGATCGCTGGGGACGTTTGGTCGCAGCATCAGGCCGACCTCTTCCTGCCATCGACAGCCTGCTGGCTGCCACCGCACTGGAGCACGATCTGGTATTAGTCACGCGTAACGTCAAAGACTTCGCAGGTTTGCCAGTCCAGATATTCAACCCCTGGTCGAACTGATCAAACGTAGTTCGAAGAAATCGCCATGCGCCGACGGCGCGGGCTGGCGGTCATCGGGGCCGAAACAGGTGTGCTCTTGCCTTGGCGACTGGTCGGGACCGGCGGCAGCGCTTCTACCCGCTTGTTCAGGTTCAGCCCCATCGACAGCAGGCCGTGCAATGCCGCGTAGGCGTACACCCGGCAGTCCAGGGCTTCGTTGCGCCGGCCATCCGGTTTCCACCAGAAGCGCTGCGGGAAGCCCTTCACGTAACGGGTGCGAATCCGTTCCGCCGTCAGCTGCTCGAAATACTGCGCATCCCGATCCAGCGGAAAGTGCATCGCGCCGGCCCCGGCGTCTGACTTCTTCAACCGGGCGTAGATCGCTTCCTTGGCGGCATCGACGCCCACCGTGAACAGATTGACCTTGCCCTTGTTGGCCTTGCTCGGTCGCTTGGGCCAGATCGGCCGTTTGCCTGAGCCCCCCTTGATCGCCCAGATGCGTTTGCGCTCCCGGCCCTTGCAGAAGGCATAGGCCGCCAGGGTGTGATGGCCGCCGGTGTCGAGGCACGCGGCTTCGATGGTCAGGCCGTTGGCCAGGGTTTCGTGTTCAAATCGCTGCGCGAGATACTCGTCCAGCTGCGCCCAGACCTCGGGCGCGGACGGGTCGCCCCACAGCACCTTGTAGTCGATGGACCAGGACTCCTCGTCCCGGCCCCAGCCGACCACTTCGAGTTCGAGCCGGTCGTCCTGCACGTCGATACCGCAGGTCAGCAGTGCCACCTCGGCAGGAATCGCCGGCCCGTAGGCTTCTCGACGTTCCATCAGGCCTTCAGCGTCCAAAGTCTCGCCCTCCCGGTCTTCCCAGGTCTCAGCCAGTTTGGTGTTGACCCAGACCTTGAGCCGTACCGGATCGTCCTTGGCGGCATGGTGCTCCTGGGCGATCTCGCCCCAGGTCAGCCACGGGCTGTACAGGCTCGACAGATGAAAGCCCACCGTCTTGCCATCACCCTCAGCCCGTGCTGTCCAGCGGCCATTGGCGAGCAGTGCCGGTTTGCGGTACTCGGGATGGATGCCGTCGCACTGCGGGCAGTGCCAGGCGGCCTCGCTCATCTTGCCGGTCGGCCACTTGATGTCGCGCCAGAGTATCTGGCTATACGTCCCGCAGTGGTCGCACGGCACCTCATACACCCGCTGATCCGACTCCAGGTAGGCCGCCTCGATGCGCGAGAAACCTTTGAGCGTCGGGGTCGAGCAGAGATAGACCTTGCGATTGACGAAGGTCGCCGCCCGTTGCACAGCGAGCGCCACCGGGTCGCCTTCACCATCGGCATCCCCTGGGTAGCCGTCGACCTCATCGAGAAACAGGTAACGCACCGGCATCGAGCGCAAACCCACCGCCGAATTGGCGCCGGTCATGATCAGCACGCCACCGGGGAATTCCTTCATCAGCTGGGTGTTGCCGGAATCGCGTGACCGTGGGTCCTTCACCCGACTGGCGAGTTCAGGGCTCGCCTCGATCAGCGCATCCACCCGCTGCTTGGAGACGCGCTTGGCCCCTTCGACGGTCGGCTGTACCAAGAGCATCGGCCCCGGGGCGTGGTGGATGACGTAGCCGACCCAGTTGAGTCCGCATTCGGTTTTACCCACCTGCCCTCCGGCCATGAACACAACACGCTCGATGCGCGAGGTGGCCGACAGCGCATCCATCACCGCCTTCAGGTACGGGGTGCGGCTGGTCGACCATCGCCCGGGTTCGGCGGAGGCGACCGACGAGAGCATCCGGTGCCGGTTGGCCCAGTCATCGACGGTGAGGATGGGGTCGGGCGCGAGCCCCCGTTTCCAGGCGGATTCGACCGCCGATTCAGCAGTGTCGAACACAAGCCACTCCGATGCGAAATAGATGGACCGAACGCTTGGCTTTCTGCTTGAACAGCGCGTTCATCACCTCACCCGATCACCACGCACCAAGGAGCAGACCATGACCCTGCGCATCCGCCAACCCCAGGTCACCGACACCAACGGCAACGCCCTCGGCCCCCGCCTGATCCGCGTCGAGTTCAACGATCAAGGCCCAGCGACCGTGATGTACGACGGCCAGCGTTACGACTTCACCGGCAAGACCGGCACCAACCTCAAAACCGGCCTGCCGGTGCGCGAGATGGCCACCGCGCGCGATGCGCGCCTGTGGATCAGCCTCGATGGCGAGCACCTGTGGGAAGACTGACTCGCGCCGATCCATCCAACGACCAGGAGAAACACCATGTCTGCACAAACTTCCCCCATCACCGAACGCCAACTCGATCTCATCACCCGCGCCCATTGCGATGCCAATGGCCTGATCGAGCCGCTGCTCGAGCTCAAGGGCGGCGCCAAGCTCAAGATGATCGCCAGCCTCGCGCAGCGGGGGTTGATCGAGCAGCAAGGCGGCCAGTGGCGCCTGAGCCCAGCAGCCATCGCGATCATCAAGGGCGAGGCGCAGCCGGAAGATGTCCTGCCGCCGACGGTGGCCACCCGCGTTGCCACGCCGCCGCTGGCCAGCGATCCGGAACTGGAAGCAGCAGTCGCCGCCGCCGAGGCCAGCTGGCAGCAGGACCAGCCCGATGCCGCCCCAAAGCGCGGTCGCGAGCACAGCAAGCAGGCGCTGGTGATCGAGATGTTGAAGCGCCCGGAGGGCGCCACCATCGCGCAGATCTGCGAGGCCACGGGCTGGCAGGCGCACACGGTACGCGGCACCTTTGCCGGCGCACTCAAGAAGAAGTTGGGCCTGACCATCGTCTCCGAGAAGATCGAAGGCCCCGCCGGCACGCCAGGTGCAGGGCAGCGCCTTTACCGCATTGCCGAGGAAGCCACCGCGTGAGCACGCAGCCTGACGCCCTGACCCCGGCAGCACCGCTGCAGGCCTTGCTCGATGCCTGCCGGGAGATCGCCCGGATGAAGCATCCGAGCATTGAGCACCTTCTGCGCCACCGGGGCTTTGGCTTCGAGGCCGACCGCATCGCCGATCTGGTGCTGGCGATTGAAGCCCTTGATGCCCAGCACGATGCAGATTGAGCTTGACTTCAGTGGCCCGAAGCGCGTTCATACAGGTGTCGCAACGATCAACTGAGAAGGAGAGCACACCATGAACACCCCCCGCGAATTTCAGACCCAGCACGCCGAACGCCGCGCCCGCGAGGCCCTGGCCCAGGCCCGATCCACCCTGGAACGGGCCCTGCGCGAACTGGATCGCTACACCAGCCGCTTCGAGGAGGCCAAGTCGCTGCGCGACAAGGCAGATGTGATGAACTGGACCTTGAACGAACTGGCCTGCAGCATCACGCCGAACCTGCGCCTGGACCTGATCGCCAGCGCCCAGGCGGAACTGGTGCGCGCCGACACGATGAAATAAGGAACCCCGAGCCAAGCGCAAAAAAGATCGAACAGGCGCTTGGCTTCCATCGCCCGAAGCGCGGCACGTTGGGTATCGCAACGATCAACCACCAGGAGCCAGAGATGAACACCACCACCCAAATCCCCGCTACCCAGAACGTGTCGTGGGGCTTTTACGGCACGATGAACGAGCAGGCCGAAGCTGCCTGGCCGTTGGCCATGACTGCGATCTCGGATGCCACCTGCCAGCCGCTCGAGTCGGTCCGCACCTTCCTCGACAGCCGCCACGGTCGCCACTTTGCCGACGATGTGCAAAACGGCCTTTACGCCGGCGCCACCCTGGCCGACGCGATCAACGCTGCCACGCAGCGCTGGATGGGCTGGACGATTGGCCGCAGCACCAGCAAACAGCACGGCATCCCCAAGGGCCTTCCCTACCTGACGGGCTTCGTGATCCACTGCGAGATCGTCGAAGAGTCTCTGGCGGCATAAGGAGCACACCATGGCCGTCGCACCCACCAGCCCACAACTCGAAGCCAACTACGACCAGTTCATCGCCGAGCTGACGGTACTCACCCGCAAGTACGGCATCGCCATCCAGTCGGTCGGTGGCGTGATCCTGGCCGACGCCCCGGACGAGTTTCGCAACGTCACGTACCGCGCCGACATCAGCAGCGGCGACCTTTACCCCGAGTTTGCGGACAGCTGACGCACGCGCAGCGCCTCAAACACCCTGCGCAGCAGGTAGCTTCGAATCAAAGAGACGACGGTAAAAATCAGGCCGATCAGCAAGTTCTCCTGCAGCGTGGCGTGCAGGCCAAAGAGCGGAAACACCGCCCACTGGGTCGCCACCGCCGCCCCGTAGCCGACCAGCACATTGGTCACGGCTTCCAGCAGCGACATCCAGCGCGACTGCTTCATCTTGCCTCCTCAGCTTCCCGGGCGTGGATTCCATGCCATGCCTTTTCCACGCCAGATCTCGCCACGCCGGGGCTTGGCATGCGGTACCGGACCTGGACCACACCCTGCCTTACGACCTTCAGTCGATCATCCCTGCCTCGAGGGGCTGATCGCTCGCCAGCTCATCGAACAGCAAGCCATCGTCGGCGCGCTGCGCCTTCTGTCCGGTCCAGTCTTGCCAGCGACGAACAATAACGTCGCAATACTTCGGATCGAGTTCCATGACCCGACAAACGCGGCCCGTCCTCTCGCAGGCAATCAGCGTGCTACCCGAACCGCCGAAGCAGTCCAAAACAAGACTGCCCGGACGACTGGAATTACGAATCGCGCGCTCAGGCACCTCCACCGGCTTCTGGGTCGGGTGCAAGGCATTCTTCGCGGGCTTCTTGATCTCCCACACGTCGCCCTGGTCACGATCACCGCACCAGTGCCGATTAGCCCCCTCACGCCAACCGTAGAGGATGGGCTCGTACTGGCGCTGGTAGTCGGCATGCCCGAGCGTGAAGGTGTGCTTGGCCCAGATGATGAAGGTCGACCACTTGCCGCCGGCGGCGCGGAAAGCCGCTTGCAGTGTGTCGAGTTCGCTGGAGGACATGGCGATGTAGATTGCACCGTCGCACCGCTGTAGCGCAGGCTTGAGTGCGGCAAGCAGGAAGGCCTGAAAGCCTTCGCCCAGGTTGTCGTTCAGAATAGGTCGGTGCTTGCCGCGCAGCTTGTCCTTGGGACTGTTGGCATAGTCCACGTTGTACGGCGGATCTTGAAAGATCATCGCCACCCGCTCGGTGCCCAGCAGCGTGTCGTAACTTGCCGGATCGGTCGCATCGCCACAAAGCAGCCGGTGCTGGCCCATGATCCAGACATCGCCGGGTTTGGAGACCGGTCTGACCGGCACCTCGGGGGCGGCATCCTCGTCGGTGTTGCCCTCGGTGGTGGTCTCCTCGCCGGCCATGATTTCCAGCAACTCGTCGGCATCGAAGCCGGTGAGCGCCAGGTCGAAGTCGTCGAGCTTGAGTTCTTCGAGTTCGAGGCGCAGCAGATCCTCATCCCAGTCCGCCCAGGTAGCCGAGCGGTTGACCAAGATACGAAAGGCCTTGAGCTGCGTCTCGGTCAGGTCGTCAGCCAGGATGACTGGCACCTGTTCCAAGCCAAGATGCAGCGCAGCCTTGTAACGAAGATGACCATCACAAATTTCGCCGGTGCTCTTGGCGATGATCGGGATGCGAAAGCCAAAATCCCGGATAGCGCTGGCCATCTGCTCGACGGCGTGGTCGTTCTTCCTGGGATTTCTTGCGTAGGGGATCAGCCGGCTGGTCGGCCAGTGTTCGAGTTTGAGGTCACTCAGTTGCATCTGCCGTCTCCAATCGTTCAGCTTCGACCTCGGCAAAGGTCTGTCCGGTGGCGATGAGCGTCACCGGGATGTCCGGGTGGTTTTGTTGGAAGCGCTTGACCGCCACGTCGGTGTACTGCGGGGCCAGTTCGATGGCACGGGCCTGTCGTCCAGTTTTCTGGGCGGCCAGGATCGTGGTGCCCGAACCGCCGAAGGGTTCGAATACCAAGTCCCCCGGGTCCGAGTACGCCAGCAGGATGTGCTCGGGCAGGGCCACCGGAAACACCGCCGGATGATCAATGTCCCGGCCGATCTTGCCCTTGTGGCGCATCACGCGAATCACGCTGTCCGGGATGCGGAAGTCCTGGGTGGGCTGCCCGGCATGGGTCCATCCACCGACCTCGCCATCCTTGCCGCGCATCGCCGTGGAACTGCCATCGGCGCGCAGGTGCGAGTCCTGGCCGGCGTGCTTGCACGGCACGATCTTGTTGGGCTTCCTGCTTTGGCGGTTGAAGTGGAAGACAAACTCGAAGCTGGGTGCGAGGCGTCCGGCCCAGTCGCCCGGCATCCCCGGCCCCTGGTCCCAGACGTACCAGCCAAAACGCCGCCAGCCTTGCGTGCGCATCCAACTGATCCAGCCGTCCCAGTACGGGATCACTTCGTTGTCGCGGTGGATCAGGCCGAGGTTCACCAGCACCTGACCGTCGCCGGCCATCGGCAAGTTGGCGAAGACACCGCGCATCAGCGCATCCCAGTCGGCGATGCCTTGCGTGTAGTTACGCTGCTGGCCGTAGGGTGGGCTGGTGAAGCACAGGCTCGCCTGGTCGCCCGCCATCAGCGCCGCGACCACGGCCGGATCGGTCGAGTCGCCGCAGATCAGGCGATGCGCACCCAGTTGCCAGATGTCGCCAGCTCGGCTGACCGGGGTGGCGGGCGCCTCCGGGATGTCCTCGTCGGTGCTTTCGGTAAATCCGCCCATGGGCGGATTTGTTTCGTCGCCCGGATCGGCATCGCCGAGCAGGTCGTCGATCTCCTCGTCGCTGAAGCCGGTGAGTGCCAGGTCGAACCCGGCGGCGGACAGCTCGGCCAGTTCGGCCGCCAGCAACTCCTCATTCCACCCTGCCTGCAGCGCCAGTTGGTTATCCGCCAGGATATATGCGCGGCGCTGGGTGGGTGTCAGGTGATCGAGCACCACCACCGGCACGACGTCGAGCGCGAGTTTCTTCGCGGCGGCCAAGCGACCGTGCCCGGCCATGACCTCGCCTTCTCCGGACACCAGCATCGGCGAGATAAAACCGTACTCGACGATGCTGCTGGCGATCTTCGCCACCTGGGCATCGGAGTGGGTGCGCGCATTCTTGGCGTAGGGCTTGAGCCGGTCCAGCGGCCACAGCTCGATGCGGCGGGCCATGGCAGGGGTGAAGGGAGTCGTCATGGATGACCCTCGACGAAAGTGTTGAAACATTCGTCAGGGGGATCTGACGAAGAAGTCAGCGCAAGCGCTGGGTGATCTCGCGGGCGATCACCGGAATCAATGCATCAAGGTGTTGGCGCAGGATGTCGCGCACCAGGGCTTCGAGGAGTTCGGGCGACAAGTCCGCCGCTGCGGGCTCCTCGACGGGATCGGGGCGCAGGCCCGCTGCGAAGGCTTTGCCGACCACGTCGCTCACATCGGCGTAGGTCGGCTCCTTGGGGTTCCACATCGGGTGGGTTTTGATCGGGTGTTTCTTCATCGGGCCAGATCCTCCAGCGCTTCACGAATGGCGACATCGAGGATGTCGGTGACGCCGCGTACATCCGGGTCGGCCACGACCAGCGCCACGATCTCCGGGGCAACCTTGCGCGGGATCTGCTGCATGCGGTCGCGCAGCTGGCGGGCCAGCTGGAAATACTTGATGTCGACCTCGTCCTTGCTGATCAGCTTGCCGGTGCGCTCTTCAAATTCGAGCTTGGCCAGGCGCGCCGAGTAGGTTTCGCGCACCGCCCGGGCCTTGTGGTAATCGACACCCCGGGCCTCGTCACTGGTCGGGTGCATCGGCGGCGGTGCAGTGGGCTGGGACACCGGTGGTGGTCGGGCGGTGGTCACCCTCGGGGTGGTCGGCTGGGCGGTGCGCGTGTGCCGATCCCACTGGGCATCGGCTTTGGCCGGATCGATGCTGCCATCGGGTTCGGGGTGAATGCGCCCGGTGGCAATCGCCTTCTGGACAGCGGACAGGGCCACGCCGCGATGCCGGGCGTAGGCACGCAAGCTCATGCTCATGGGGGTCTCCAAGGGGTCGATGGCAGTCCGGGTGACCACTGACCACCTGACCACCTATTTTTTGAGTCTGACGCTAGGCAAGCGTCGCGCTGCGCGCGGCCCCCGCGCTTCAGATGGCCCGGGAGGACCCGTTAATCGTCGCCAGAGGCGCGATTGCGACCCTGGCAATACTCGGTGATGCCTGCATCGCAAAGTCGCTCAAAAGGCTTCCTATCGCGTTTTAGGGCTATCGACTTTCAGTGTTCCGACGCGCTGATCAGCCCTTCGTCAGTTCTTCCCGCAGCGCCCGTTCTATCTGCCGCTGGTACTCCCGCAGCGCCACGCTGCGCACCGTGTCGGCCATGCCAAAGCGCGGCTCGACCTTCTGCTGGCGACGCAGCAGGTACAAGGCCAGGATGCGCTTCTCGTCACGACGCTCGAACACGGCACCGGCACGGTAGAACACGTTCTTCTTCGCCAGCATCTGGCCCGGCCACTGGCTCTTGGGGATCACCTGCGTGCGAGCCTTCTGCGCCATCGGCCCGACCGGAATCGCCAGCTTGCCGGTCTTGGTGCCCCCGGTTTCCTGCAGCGCCATGAAGCGGTCGCGCGACCAGACCTCGGCCATCAGCGTGCGGGGCTTGGCCGGCGTGACGCCAATGCCCCGGCTGACCCACGGGCGGCGCAGGTTGAAGCGCTCGGGCAGACCCTCGCGCACCGCATCGCGGGCATCGAATGCTGTTCGGGTCAGGGCTTTGGCAGCGGCATCCGGGATGCGCTTGGCGGCAACGTCCGACAGGTACTCAGTCGCCTTGGCCACATCGGCGGTGACGTCAAGTTTCAGCATCGGCAGGCTTCCGGCGGCGTGGGGCGGTTGGAGTGTCGTGCTGGTCAGCAGACTCGAAAGCAATGCCGGCCTGCTGCGCCAGGATCTGTTCGGCGGTAGGCACATCGACATCCACTGTCAGGCCGGGGACGAACGAGCGCACGCCACCGTCGCCGGTGAGAA
Organism: Tepidimonas sp. HKU78; assembly: GCF_049860815.1. Taxonomy (NCBI): domain Bacteria; kingdom Pseudomonadati; phylum Pseudomonadota; class Betaproteobacteria; order Burkholderiales; genus Tepidimonas; species Tepidimonas sp. HKU78. Next base: position 1,225,415 of record NZ_CP187547.1, on the reverse strand, counting down.
CCACCGGGCGGGTGATGAGGATTTTCATGGGGGGTCTCCAAGGCTGGGCAGACAGGCGAAGGCCAAGCCCAGAAACGACAACGCCCACCAAGGTCTCCCCGGTGGGCGCAGTTATCAGCAGTACATGAACACTGTACCTTGTGTCCGGACGGGATTCAATCAGGTTTCGGAAAACAACCTCAAAAAATTTTCCGCTTCTGATCGAATCACCCCGCCAGTAGCGCCTTGAGATCCTTGAGCATCAGGAACAGGTGATAGGGATCGGTTGGGCTGGGCTCGAACTCCCAAGACTCATACCACCGCCGCGCAGCCTCATCCTTGGCATGAACCAGCAGGCAACGAATGCCCGCAATGTCAGCCGCCTGTGCAGTGCGCAGCAGCGCGTCCTTGAGCAGCGCCTTGCCAAGACCCTTTCCCTGGTGATCACGATCCACGGCCAGTCGCGCCAGGATCATGACTGGCACAGGATGCCGGGCCAAGCCCTTCATGACGCGAGCTGGCGCATCCTCCGGATCAACACTGCCGACCGCCAGACTGTAGAAGCCCACGACCTCACCGCCAAGGCAGCACACGTAGGTCTGGGCGCTGTTGGCCTTCTGGTTGACCAGGGCATAGCGTTGCAGGAACTGGTTGAGCGACGGTTGCCCGCAGTCAAAGCCTTCCGTCGAATCCGCTGGTGCGAGCTTGCGGACCGATTCATACGCTGCACTCAACCCAGCACCCCGGGTTCACTGAGCAGTTTCTTCAAGCGCGGCTTGGCTTGCACGGGGCGATCCAGCGCCTGCTGAAACGCCTGCCACTGGTCGTCGTTCAGCACAAAGTGACGACGATCTGCCAGCGCCTGGTTGGCCGCGATCACCCCGGCATCCAGCAGAAATTCGCTGACGTTCTTGTGGCAAGAACGCGCAGCCTCCTGCAGCAGCTGCTTGACAGCGCTGCTGGCGCGGACATCGATCCGTTCGGTTTTGGAGAGGTTCAAGGTGCTCATGGCAACCCCCATGTTATGAAACTACCTCCATAATAGCGTCCGGACGATGTCCTGACAAGTCAGACGTGCGTTGATGTCTCTCGGCGCCGAGACCTGGGCGCTCGCTCATAGCCGTAGTACCGGGCCAGCACGCCGAGTGCAGCGACCAGGATGCCCTTGGCCTCGTTTTTCTCGACACGCTTACCGTTCCAGCCATCGCGCAATGCCCAATCGCGGATCGACATCTGCAGCCCAGCCACGTACCACAGCGCCGATCCTGCCGGAGAGCCACTGCCGCCCACCGCCTCCAGCGCATCCCGAACCGCTCGGGCGGCACTGGCGTTGCGCTCAATCAGCATTTCCCCCGGTGCCGTGCCGCAGGGCAGTCCATCGAGCCGGCTACTGGCCACGCCGCTGGCAAAGGCCCGGGCGAAATCCTGCGAGAACTGCTGCCCCGCATCGTGCATGGCGCCGGTGATACTGCCGTTCCTGAGCATCAGCGCCAGCGTGTCCACCGTGCGGTAATGGTCAACCGGCTTCTGGTCATCGTCCTCCTCGCGGACGTAGCGGATCACGCTGCCATCCGGGCGGATGTGCTCTTCACCCAGACGGGGTTTGCGTTCTGCCCGGGCCTTGGCGCGTTGCGTCTTCTTGGTCATGACCGTCCCTCCCCAAGTTGCCCGAGGGTCGCCAGCGCACCATCGCGGCTGCGCTGCACTGTGACTGACTTCGGTGTCGTGGCGATCACCGTCCAGGTCTCGCCATCGCCCCGGTCAATCACCTCACCCTCAGCCCAAGGTGTGCTCTTGCGGGAAGCCACAGTGCGCGCGCCGTAGAGCTTGGTGGCGATGCCGGTCAGAAATGCCCGATCCCACTCATCGTAAATGTCCTCCAGCGGCACGACCACGATGCCTTGCTTGTGCCAGGCTGCCGCACGCATGGCGCGCAGTTCGTCGCTGCTGGCGGGTGATGCTGGCGCCAGGCGCCCGAGGGCGCAGGGGATGGAAGCGGTGTGAGTTCTCATGCCACACCCCCTTGGGCCATCGCCCAGTCCAGCAGCGCCAGCGCATCGGCGTGGTTGTCGTCGACCGGATCGAAGCCGCGTACCTTGGCGGCCGCCATCATCTCGGCCTTGCCGGCATTGCCCTTGCCGGTGGCGTGCTTCTTGATCGTGCCCACGGGCACGCCCTGGTACGGGATCTGGTGGTGTTCGCACCAGGCCGTCAGGTGCGCCATGAAGCCACCGTAGGCATGCGCCGCATCAACGCCCATGTGTCGACGTACTTCCTCGAACACCACCCAGTCGAGTCCGTCGGCACACTGCTTGATGTCGGTGAGCCAGCGCTTGAAGCGCAGGTAGCGAAGGCCGCCACCCTCGAAACGGGTGGTCTTGAAGGACTCGCTGCCACCGTCGAGGAGTCCGTCGCGGCTGACCAAGGCCCAGCCGGTGGTCGTGCCCAGATCCAGGGCCAGAATGCTCGTGTTCATTGTGCACCTCCTGCCCGTTGGGCGCGGGGACGCCGACCGGGCGCGTGGTGCGCCGGGCAGCGACGATTGACGTACAGCAGCGACAGCCCCGTCGTGAATTCGAAATCCGCACCGCAACTCAGGCACTGGCTGCGCCAGGTCAGGATCACGGAGGGCTGGCCGTCGCGGCGGATATGGGGCTGCGTCTTGACCAGCACATAGGACTGGCCCTCGAGCGAGAATCGGGCACCCAGGCCAGGAGGTGTGCTGAAGCACAGGGGCTGTTTTTTCATCACACCACCTCCCGGGCGCGCACACCCCTTACGCAGTAGCTGAGAGGTAATACCGCGTCAGCGGGTATTACCTCTCTATCTCTATAAGAGATAGGGGGTCTGCAGTGCAGTGTTGGCTGGCACCTAAGTTGTTGATGTGCATTGGTTTTTTCAGAATGCAGACGATTTTTTCGAGGCTGCATTCTGCAGTCTGAATTTCCACGAAAAACCATATGAATCAAAAGCTTGGCTGTGCAGCCAGAATGCAGAATGCAAAACTTCTGCCCAGATTGCAGGCCGGTTTGGACAGGGTATCGGGTGATTTTTTTCATGGATTGGACTCCTGGCTGGCTTCGTCCCGATAGACCCAGACGTCAGGGTTCTCGACGTCCACAAGCGCACCGGTGAGCGGGGATTTGTAGTGGGTGGGCAGTACGCGCAGGGGCACTTTCCTGAGCTCGCCGGTGGCCGGATCGATCTCATCGAGCGTGCTGGTCAGCACCATGTCTTCCACACACAGGTAGCCGTATTTGCTGCGCCCGACCGATGGCAGCCCGTAGTCATGGGCGTTGCGGAAATACTTGATGTAGCCCTTGGTGGCGAGCACCGAGAGGCGGTCGAGGATGGTGCGTTTGCCACCCAGGCCATCGGCGTTTTCAAAGGCGTCGGCGAACTGGCTCGCGAGGTAGCAGCGCCCCTTGGAGGCTTCCTCAAAAATGATCTGCAAGATGACGTCATGCTTGCGCCGCCGCTCCGCATCGAGCTTGGCGCCGTAGTCCTGCATCGCCAGGCGCACGCTGGGGTTGATCTCGCGCCACTCGCCCTCGATCTTGTCGATGTGCTTTTGCGGGATGGCCACGCCGTTGCGAAGCTCGAAGATCAGCTCGCGTGGCGTGCGCGTCTCATCCGGGCGGAACAGCAGCATCCCGGTCGAGTAGTAGCCGCGCAGACTGCCGGCCCCGGCCAAGGCCTGGAACGGGTCTTCCTCGAACTGCTTCTTGCCGAGTTTTCGGGTGTGGTGCACCAAGATGATCCCGGCGCTGGGATTGACCGCATCGCGCAGACGCTCGACCCGCTGCGACAGGAAGTAGAGCATCGCCGCGTTGTCGTTCTCGCTGGCCTGGCCCTCGCCACCGTCGAAGACGTTGCGGATCGGATCGATGGCGATCACGTCCGGTGGCGAGCCGTTGAAGGCACGCTCCATCGCTGGAATCACCTGCGCGAGCCCCTCGTCGTTGAGGATCAGGCGCAGCTGCGGCGTGGCCACGAAGTGCGTGCGCGCATCCAGGACGCGGCTGGGCGGCAGGGCAATGCCCTTCACCCGTTCGCGCAGGTAGTGGTACTGCACCTCGGCCTGTAGGTAAAAGACGCGCAGCGGACGGCTCGGGCGCATGCCCAGGAACGCCGCGCCACCGGCCATGTGGGTCAACCACGACAAGAGGAAATCGCTCTTGCCCACCTTGGGCGCACCACCAAACACCAGCATCCCGCCCGGGGTGAGCACGCGCGGCTCGATCAGATCCGGTGGCAAGGGGGAATCGTCATCGAGCAGATGGCCCAGGCTATAGGTCGGCAACAGGCTCGGGGCGGCCTTGACGATGCGCCGCTCGCCCGTGTCGAGGAAGGCCTGCACCTCGAACCCTTCCTCGACGGCATCAGCCACATCCCAGCCGGTAGGCCGATCCGTGGGCGGCACGAGAATCGCCACCGACACCGCGCCGGCACTGACACAGGCCCGCGCGGCGGCTTCGGCATAGTCCCAGCCGGGCGCATCGCGATCCGGCCAGATCAGCACCGCTTTGCCCGCCAGTGGGGTCCAGTCGGTCTTGTCGATGGGCGCTTTGGCGCCGTTCATCGCCGTGGTGGCGGTGATGCCCATGCGGATCAGGGCGTCGGCGCACTTCTCGCCTTCGACCAGGATCACGCTGTCGGCGCGCGAGACATCGGGCAAGTTGTAGAGCGGTCGGGGATCAGGGGCGCGGCACATGCGGGCGCGCACATCCCAGGGGCGGAACTCCTTCTTACCGGGCTCCGGGTCGTAGCGATAGACACAGGCGATCAGCTCGCCCGTAGCGCTGAGGTAGTCCCACTTGGCGGTGTGGGGCCCGAGTGCATCGATGGGCACCTCCGAGCGGGTGGGCATCGGCGTGACCAGGGACCGGCCCACCAGCCGGGCAGCGGCCTCCAGCACCGCCGCGAAGTCGCGTTTGGTATCCAGACCCAGGTGGCCGGCAATCGCGGCGAAGACATCGCCGCCTTCACCGGTCGCGTGGTCGTGCCACAGCCCGGCCTTGTCGCCATCGAGCGCAATTTCCAGGCTGTCGCCCGCCTCGCCCTGGATGTTGCCGATCAGGAACTTGTTGCCCCGGATCTTGCCGGCCGGAAACAGTGCCATCAGCACCGCTGGCAGCCGCGCCAGCAGTTCGCGTTTGAGCTCATCGCGCTGGGCGTTGAGGTCCACAGGACCGCCTGCAACGGGCGGAATATCGTTGAAATCAAGCATGGGTCGTTTCTCCAGAAGTGTTCAAAGGGGTGGCCGCGCAGAGGCCAACAGCGCTAGAGCGCACGGTCTCGTGGCTGGCGGCAATGCCGGGATCAGGGGATGGGGCCAGGACGGGCACCTTGATCGGCACCTTCTGCCAATGCGCCTTCTCGTCGGCGAGGTAGCCGGCCTTCCTGGCGACGAAGCGCACGAAGTCCGGATGCAAGCCAACCAGGTCGCACCACAGGCCAAAGTCATCACCGAGCAGAAAGCGCCGGGCCTCGCGGCGTGGCCGAACCGACAGCGACAGACAGTCACCGATGGCCCGCGCAATGACAGCAACCACCAGGCGTGACTCGGGCGTCACCAGGAAGGTGTGGCGGTTGAGCATCTTCTCGATGGGATGCACACCGACCAGGGGCTTGGGCGGTGCCCAGCGCTCGACCCACACGGTGCGGTAGGTCTTGCGTGCGGGGATGCGTTTGGAGGTGGTGCTCATTGCGCACCTCCAAACTTGCCGAAAGTAGGCCAATGAACTACACTTGAACCATGAATTTCGAATGGGATGAAGCGAAAAGCGATGCGTGCTTTGCCGAGCGCGGGTTTGATTTCGCCTACGCCGCCAGAGCCTTCTTCGACCCGGATCGTCTGATCCAGGCCGACACTCGGCACAGCTACGGCGAAGATCGCTACCAACTGATGGGCAAGATCGAACATCGCCTGTTCGTGGTGGTCTACACGCCCAGGCATGACGTCATCCGCATCATTTCGGCACGCAAAGCCAACCAACGAGAGGTCAAGCACTATGAAAACAGTACGCATGACGATTGATCCGGCCGTCCCGGCAACACAGGCCTCCGGGCGCATTGACCCTGCTCGCGTAGATGCCACGACCGAGGCGGACATTGCCAAGCAAGCCGCTGCCGACGAAGCGGAGGCCATGCAGGACGCCGCAAAATTTGCGCGTCGTGTCCGCAAGCGCTTGGGATTGAGCCAGGCCGAGTTTTCCGAGCGCATCGATGTCTCACTGGACACCATCCGCAACTGGGAACAGGGCAAGCGCAGCCCAACGGGCGCGGCCAAGGCACTGCTTAAGGTGCTCGATAAAGCCCCTGAGGCAGCCCTCGCAGCCTTGCATTGAAACTGGATAGGTGTGCTCATTGCGCACCTCCCCAGCAGCGCTCGGCATAGCTGCAGAACCGGCACTCGAAGTGGCTGGCCTCGGCGAAGGCGCGCGGCAAGAGCTCGCCGGCCTCGGTCGCCTGGATCACCCGCACCGCGCGGTCGGACATCTTCTGTGCCAGCGCCGCATCGAAGGGCACCAACTCGGTGTAGATCTCCATCGAGTCGGCATTCACCGCCGTGAAGATCGCCGGATGCTCATGCAGTCCGAGATAGGCCTGATAGGTCACCACCTGGGCGTGGTAGATCGGCTTGGAGACCGCCAGGCCTTTCTTGGCGAGGTCGTTCCAGGACTTGCTGCCCAGCGCCTTGCACTCCCACAGCGCCGGGTAAGCAAAGCCCTCGGGACCACCGACGAAGACGCCGTCGCAGTGACCTTGCAACTTGCCATCGGCCACCGAGAAGCCGAACTGCTGGCCGTCCTTGCCCTCGGTCTTCAGGATGAAGCCCGCTGCCCGCAGCCAGCCGACCATGGCATCCTCGATGCGATGACCCCGCTCGAAGATGCGCAGGATGCGACCCGAGAAGCCCTTGTCCGGATCGACCGGCGCCTGGGCGTACTCGTACTGCAGCTGGCGCTCGCAACTCACCCCGAGGCGCGAGGCCCCGAGGTACTGCCGACGTGCCTGCTGTTGCTCGCGCGCCTGCAGCCCGGCATCGACCAGCGCCTCGAAGCGCTCGGAGAAGGTGGTGGTGGAATTGAAGTCCAGCATCACACCCTCCCTGCGGCAGGTGTTGCCGCTGTCGTCTCGTAGGGCTCGAGGCCTCGCACGGGCGGGTATTTGCTCGCCTCGTGGTGCGCCACCATCGCTTCGGTCCAGGCCGTCACGATGGCCTCGATCACCGCCAAGGCTTCCGTCTCGCTGTACTGCCCCAGCGGTTTGTCAAAGCCGATCTCGCTGGCCGCCTCGCCGAAGAAGCGCAGGCACTGGCGCATCGCCGCTTGCTCGAATTCAGTCGGATCAACCATGAGCACGTCCTCCAGCTTCGGATCGGTCTTGAGCCAGGCGGTGTAGCGCGCATGGAATGCGTCCTGGCACCGGCGACTGCAGAACGTCCAGTTCATCGGGTAGCGGCGCGGCTCGCCGAGCTTGAAGCGGTTGTCGCTGTGGCCCAGGCCACGCGCGTGTCGTGTGCAGATGAGGCATTTCACGCCACCTCCTCGGCAAACAACTCGTGCTGGGCACGGGCCGCACCGGCTTCCATCACCAGACGCTGGATGGCGCGTTTGTTGAACTGGAAGGACATCAGTACCGAGGCCTGGTAGCGCGACAGGCCAAAGTCCGTGCGCATCTCGGGCGGCAGGTACTGCAGCTGCTTGTCCGTGGCGGGCTGGTTCAGCCAGCGGCGACTCTTGTGCGCCGAGTCCTCGGATTCGTGTTCGTTGAGCCAGTCGTCGGCCTTGGCCAGGCATACCGTGCGATCTCCGACAGCCAGCAGGTGTGGACGGAGTCCTTTGGCACCCCCCACGCTGTACCAGCGTCCGGACAGGTAAAAGACGCCACCCCAGGCGTTGAAGCCCGTGGCCATCAAGGTATCGTCCATGCCGAAGAGATCGCACCAGCGGAAGTTCGAGCGCTTCAGGAGATCGATCTCGCTCATCACGAAACCGCTCAGCACCTCGATGTCCTTGGCCTGGCGTTCCCACACATGGCCGCACAACGGGCACTCCATCACCGACAGCGGGACGACGGCGTCACACTCTGGGCAGTCCTTGGTTGGGGCCTCGCCGTTGTGCATCTCACCGTCGAGATTGACCTCCTGCTCCAGCGAGCCATGCATCAAGGTGGCGGTGCCGAAGTCCAGCACCACGCAGTCGGTCTTGACCACGCCGGGGAACTCCTCCGGATCGACTGTGCGCAGACCCCGGCCCACCATCTGGATCAGCGTGGACTTGTAGGAACTGGGGCGCAGCAGCACCACACAGCTGGTCGGGGTGTAGTCGTAGCCTTCCGTCAGGACGGCCACATTGACCAGCACTTGCAGATCACCCTGCTCATAGGCGGCCAAACAGGCCTTGCGCTCGGCATCGGGCAGTTCGCCATGGATCAACCCGGCTGGCACGCCGGCGGTGTTGAAGGCCACGCAGACATCCAGGGCGTGGGCCACCGTCGAGCAGAACACGATGGTCTTGCGACCGGCGGCCTTCTCCTTCCACTGGGCGACCACGGCCTCGTTGATCACCGCCTTGTTGAGGATGCTCGCCACCTCGTTCATGTCGAAGTCGTCGGCGGTGCGGCGCACCTTGCCCAGGGCTTCCTGGGCACCGACGTCCAGCACGAAGGTGCGCGGTGGCACCAGGTGCCCGGCGGCGATCATCTCGCCCAGGGTGATCTGGTCGGCGACGTTGCTGAAGACCTCACGCAAGCCCGTGCCATCACCCCGGTTGGGGGTGGCGGTCAGGCCTGCGAGCAGCAGTTTCGGGTTCTTCTGCTGGGCGCGCTCGATCACGGCCCGGTAGCTCGGGGACGTCGCGTGGTGCGCCTCATCGATCACCAAGAGATCCAGGGTCGGGATCTGATCGAGATTGGCCTTGCGCGACAGGGTCTGCACCATGGCAAAGGTGGCGTTGCCGGCCCAGGATTTCTCGTTGGCATCGACCACCGAGGTGGTGAGCGTCGGGTTCACCCGCGAGAACTTGGCGCGGTTCTGTCCGGTGAGCTCGGTGCGGTGCGCAAGGATGCAGGCCTTGGCGTCGGGCTCGGTCAGCACCCGGCCGGTGACGGCCGAGAGCATGATGGTTTTGCCCGACCCGGTCGGGGCGACAGCCAGCGTATTGCCGTGCTGACCGAGTGCGGCCAGCGTGCGCTCGACCAGTTGGGTTTGTCGGGGTCGAAGCATCATGGTGATGGCCTCCCCTTACTGTGCCCAGGCGGGCTTGCCGCTGGGGACGCTGGAGGATGCCGGGCGCGCAGCAGGCGCTGGCGAGTAGCCCGGTGCAGCAACAGCCGCCGGTGCACTGGACTGGCCGCCGCCCATGTTGCCCTTGGGTGCCACGCCCATGACCAGGGCGTAGTCCTTGTGATCCGGCTCGATGGCGGCTTTGATGGTGTTGCGGTCCTCGCCCCGGCCGTCCTTCTCGATGTCGATGCGCGCGGCGAACTCCAGGCCATCGAGGTCGGCAAAACCGCTGATGCGACGGGCGGCCTGCGCCTGGGGGCTGTTGTCGGCCGGGTGGACGTTGCGCGCGGAATTGAGCGCGGCACGGATGAAGGTGCGGCCCATGTTGCCCCAGGTCGGTCCCTTGGCAGAGTACAGGCCAATGTTCCACCACACCTTGCGCCTGGCGAATGGGCCTTCCATCACCACGCCCTCGCAGGCGAGATAGACGGCGCCGGTGTCATGGGACTGGGTGGCCCATCCGCCGGTCCAGCCCTGGCTCGGATCGTCAAAGCCGCCCGGCTTGATGCTCATGCGCACCCGGGCCAGCGTGCCCTTGGGAATCAGGTCGAAGGATTGCTGTTGGTCGGCGGTGTTGAAGTCAAAGAAACTCATGGCGGATTACTCCTTGGATTCCGTGAAGGGGGTGGATTGGGCGAAGGCAGCCGGTGCAGCAGGGCCATTGCGGCCGAGGCACTTGGCGATCAACTTGCCCAGGTGGGGTTCTTCGATGGGGTCGAGGCGGCCACTGCGGTCTTTGCTCGGGAAGCCCCAGGTGTTGTCTGCGCCGGTGACGAAGGCGCGGTAGGGCGTGCCGTCGTCCGCTTTCAGGATGGCCAGCGTGATGACTTCATCGAGCACGCCCGGCAGCTCGGCCGAGGTCTTGGCGCCTTCCAGCTGCAGCTGGTAGATGCGCCGGTTGAAGTCGTCCAGCTTCTCTTCGAGGATGCAGACGTAGATGACGTGCTTGTCCCTCACGTGCTGCAGGTGCGTGAGCGCGCCGATCATTTCGGTGCCCAAGAGGCCGTAGGCGCCCCGGGTGTCGGGCTTGCCGGTCTTCTCGGAGAATGCGGCCGGCTGGGTCTTGCACCAGGCCAGGCACATCCGCGAGAGCACGGTCAGGCTGTCGACGAAGTAGGTGTCGTACTTGGCCAGCTGCGCCGGGTCGCCGTACTTCTGGCAGACGTGGTCGAAGTGGGCCTGCGAGAAAGCCTGCTCGGGTGAGGCGCTCGGGCTCGGCCCGGCGAGAAACACCACCAGGTCCTTGAACTCTGGCCAGGTGCGCGGACGCAGGGTGTCACCGGCCCAGTCGAGGATCGACAGATCGCCGGCCTCGGTGTCCACCAGTAAGGTGCGTTCGGCATCGAGCGTGCGGATCTGGGAGGTCTTGCCCACCCCGGGCGCACCGACGAGGGCGACCTTGGCGCAGCGTTTTTCGGCGAGTCTTTGGTCGGCCGTCACGATTGGTAAAGGCATGGCTGGCTCCTCACTCGAATGAGACGACCGTGAAACGGCCAAAGGTGGGACGGAAGTCGCCCACGCCGATGAGTCGGCCTGCCATATCCAGGCTGTCCTTGATCCAGGCGCGGTCGAGGTACTCGGGCAGCACCACCATCAGATCGAACTCAGCACGCCAGCCCGCACGCATGGCAGGCCGCACCCGATTGACCCCTGCGCGTTGCACCACCACGCGGCGACGGTCTTCGTAATCCCAGCGGTCGGTCCCCAGGCTGGCCAGGTGGGTGAGCGAAACCACGCCGGCCTTGGTGATGTCCTGCGCCGATTTGCGTGGACTCCTGGGGTCCTGCTTGAACTTGGCCGCGCCGATCAGCGCCTGACGCAGATACTCGCCGGGCATGCACAGCTGGCCTTGAGCATCGCGGTAGACGTAGCTCTCGATGTCATCGGTTTTTTTGGCAGCGCTGTTCTTGGCTGCCTTGGCCTTGGCGTCGACTGCCTCGCAGTTCCAGCGGTGGAACAACAAGTCCGCCACGCCTTCGATGGCCACGTGGACGCTGTAAGGCGCCCCCATCAGGACCGCCGACTCGGCACCGTTGCCGAGGGCATCCTCGTTTCTCAAAAGGGTTTCCATCATCAAATCTCCAGAAATCAAAAAAATCCTTGCCACGCGATGCCACGCCACGGCATGCCACACCATGCGGTTCCACATCACGTCGTTCCACGCCTCACCTTGGGCTGCTCCAGCCATGCCGCTGCTTGCCCCGCCATGCCATGGCAGTGCGCGCCGAGCCAAACCCAGCCTTGCGGGTACCTCGGTGTTCTGTCAGGGAACGCGTGCTTTCGCGCGGATCACGACACCACTTCCGTCATCAGCAGGTCGGCCGTCGAGAGCGTGGCCAAGAGCGGGCTGTCGTCGGTGGCGCCGGCGGCAAGCGCGAGGTCACGCAACTCCTTCAAGGCCCGGTGGCGCCGGGTGTCGGCACTGATCTGTGCCCCCAGGAGTGCCAGATGCGCATCGACGTCGGCCAAGGTGGCTTGGGCGAGCGGCTTGTAGATGACGCCCTCGTCATCCACCGACTCCAGTTCCACACCCGGTGGCGGCACGCTGATGGCTGGCGGCAGATGCGCCTGCAAGGCATCGGGTATGCCCGGTAGCGTGATCTGGGTGCGCTCGTTCTTGCTCGGACGACGCTTCAATTCACGTCGGGCGATGTCGGTCAGGGCGTCCTCAGCCAGACGGGCGCCGATGCTCTGCACATCGCTCGGGTGCAGGGCGCAGACGACACGGGCAACCTCACGCGGGCGGGCATGGCCGATGACTTCGAAGGCGTTGCTGATTTCTGCGCGCACGGCTTCGCGCAGCAGGCTCATGACGGGATCACGCATGGCGAGCTCCTTTCCAGGCTTGGTCGAAACGGGTGATGAGGGGGACGGCCTGCGCGAGCCAGGCCGAGAGGTTCTGGTGCTGGTAGTGCGGCACGCAGTCGATGAGCGACTCCGGGTCGGTGTCGATGCGGCACAGCGACTCCAGGCCTTCGCGCAGCGCCAGCCACCGTTCGGTGGCAAGGGCGGACTCGGGGGAGACTTCCGGGCCGTGGTAGCGACCGTCGGAGCCAAGCACCAGCGTGCGGTTTTGCTGGGCGATGCGCTTGGCCTCGCTGGGGGTAGGCAGCGGCGGTTCTTCGGCCTTGATCACCTCGACCACGGCGCACTGCTCGATGCCGGAGAGGTGCTGATCGGCAGCGACCTGATCGAAGATCTTCACGGCCGAGGGACCGCAGACGCCGGCCTCCTTGATGCGCGCTTTCACCTCGCGGGCGATGGCGCGGATCTCCTCGGGCGTTTTGGTGAGGGCTGCGCGCTGGGTGTCGGCGGGCAAACGAGAGAGCTCGGCCGCTGCTGAGACTGAAATTTCGCCACCCTTGACTGCGGCCTGTAGCTCGTCAATGCCATGATCGAGCACTGCCCGTGCGTGCTGCACAGTACGTCGAGAGACCTTGAGGTGCTGAGCCGCCTCGTCCTGGGTAAATGCGCAAATTTGCGCATTTGCATCAGGCCTGCCATGAGGCAGTGTGGCCAAACGCGCTGCAATGATGGCGCGCTGCCCTTCACTCAGATGCCGACGATGCAGATTGAGCGAAACGACCAGACCGAAGGGGTCGCCGTCGTCGGCGCTGACCTGACGCACCAGGGGCTCCAGTCCCAGTTGCTCGCAAGCGCGCAGGCGGTGGCGACCGTCGATGACCTGGCCATCCAGAACGAGGATCGGTTCGCGCTGGCCGTGTGCGGCGATGTCCGCCACCAGGGCTGCGAAGGCCGCCTCATCCATGACCGGGAAGAGCTCGGCGGCTGGATGCAGGGGAAAGGCAGTGGTCATCACTTACCCTCCCCAGTCGTGTCCAGGCGGCGCAGCACGAACTTCGGCGCCTTGGGCGTGACGGTGCGCAGTGCTTCAAAGGGTGCCCGCAGGGTCTGCGGCCAGGCCTTGAACTTGGCCTCGCTGACGCTGTACTTGACCTCTACGTATTCGCGCGGATCGCCACCGGTGGCTTCGATCTTGGCCACCAGGTCGGCCAGGCCCTTGGGCTCCCACTTCACGTCCTTGCCGACCTCGACCGTGATGTCGAAGTCGCCATCCAGGATGTGCGTAGTACCGGTGTCCTGGCCCTTGGCCAGCAGTTGCGCGCGGGCCGCATCGGCGTAGCGCATCTCCAGGCCCGTCTGCACCATCGCAGCCAGGGTGGCGAGCTCCGACTTGGCGTCGCTGATGAAACGCTGCAGGGCAGCGACGTTCTCCAGCGGCAGGTCACGGATGACCTGGGCGGAAAGGTCGAGGAAGGGGATGGGCAGCGAGATGCCGCTTTGGGAGAGCGCTGCCGCCAGCGGCGTGGGGGTCAGCGGGGTGGCCGAAGCCCTGGCCGCGAGGGCCGGATTCAGTGTGTTGCGGGTCATGGAAATGCTCCTGTGAAGGTTTGCGGGTATCGGCCCGTCGCGCGCCGTGCCTTGACCCGAACTTTTCCAGCCGGCGTTCCGCAAGACGTTCCGCAGATTCCGCAGACTGATTCCGCAAACTCACATTGGCGTTTGCGGAATCACCTTCGCAAAGCCCCTGTCCACGCCGATTCCAGCCCGGGCAGCGTTCCGCAACACGTTCCGCAGAACTTGCGGAATCACTTGCGGAACGTCCTGCGGAATCGGCTGCGGAACGACCGCCCCGAGCTTCAGACGCAAAAAAGCCCGGTCTGGTCAAACCAGCCGGGCAATCCGGATGCTCAGGGTCGGCACCTTCTCAGGTGCCGGATACATGAATGGGGACGATCAGATCAGCCAGCTACGGTCCTCTGGCGGAATCTGCAGCTGATAGCGATCGTCCTCGCGCAGGAAGCGGATGAAGGTGCGATAGACACGGGGCTTGCGGTCGAAGACCTTGCTGGGGCTGAATTTCTCAGCTGCCGACCCGACCTTGTCACGCAGGCCGGCGTTGTCCATCTCGTGGTCCAGGTCATCGATCAGCGCGAGCAGTAACTTGCGCTCGCGTGGCTCGAGCTTGATGGCCTCGCCATCGATGTAAACCACCCCATCGGGCTTGAGGTAGCGAAGCGTGGTCCCCGGTACGGCTTCCTCCAGACGCTGTACACCCGGGGCAGGGTGGCGATCCGCAAAGAAAGTGAAGCTGTGCGCTTCGATCTGGCCAACAGTGATGAGGCTGCGCACCTCAAAGCCCGTCAGCGGCGAAGCCTTGGGTAGTGGCACCTCGCTGCTGGTCAGGATCACGCAGGATTGCACAGCCTGATCGGCGGCAATCTGCTCGCGCAGACGCAGCGCCACTTCAACTTGGTGCAGCTGGCGGCCAAAGTACCAGGTCACACCCTTGCCGCGCTTGGCCGTACTGGTGCCCAGCCGCCACAGCTGCCAGGTCCGTTCGTCCGCGAAGACGTCCTTGTCGATGGCCTTCATGCCGTTGGGGCTGAAATCCAGGCCCACCAGGAGCTTGGTGATCAACCGTGGCAACGTCAGGCGGTACATCTGACGGACATAGGCTGGCGCCACGATGGGACCGCACTGCGGACACATCTGAAGCACCTGATCCTCACGCACTGCGTAGGATTTCGGGGGATCATCGACCACGCGTGCCCGTTCGATCCAGCAGTCGTAGCAGATCGCCGAGGGCAGATCGTCGTCCTTGACCAGCAACCCCACCTCCATCAACGTCTTGGCAGCTGTCGACCATTCCCCCTCGAAGACCGCCTTGCCGTTGATGCGGGTGTCTTGTTGATCCAGCAACCGGCACATCAGCGCCGTCGCTTCTACCTGGGCCGTGCTCATACCGTCAGCGCCTCCTCGTCAGCCTCGTTGTCCAGCACAATCGTCGGGGCAGGCTCATCGCCATCGATGACGTTCAGGGCGCGCAGCACCGCCTGGGCCATAGGCTGATGCTTGGCCGACAGGTTCTTGATGGTGGACGAACCCGAGGAGTAGACGTTGAAGCTGAAATGGCCTCGGCGGATTTTTTCCGTGGGATAGACCATCAGCGTGGCGCCATCAAGGTTGTACTCGGCCTCGAAAGCATGGCTGACCTTCAGGCGGGCACGGGCGAGTGCCAAGGCATCGGGTTCGGATTCGGCTTCCGACGCTTCAAAGTGAATGATCTCGCCGCTGCTGTTCATCGGCGTGAACTGGGCACGACGCAGGCGCACCTTGCGAATGCCGTAGTGGCTCCAGTCCTCGAAGGGGGCCAGCCCATCGCGCAGTGCGTTGAGGCGGTAGCGCTTGGGCTCGATTTCTTCGGGCTTGATCTCGTGGCCGACCAGGTGTTTGCCAAAGAGCTGCAGTACGGCCTTGTGGTTTTTGGCACCGCCCTTGACGATGGTTTCGACGAACCCGGTCTGCGGGTCATAGAGCAGCGCCGTTTCCAGCGCGATGCGGGTGGTGATGCGGCTGAAATGGTTCTGGCTGAAATGCGCCAGGGCGGTCACCGGGCCTTCGACGTAGAGCGTGATCTGGATGTGGTGCTCGCGCTGGCTGACCTCGATGTGCGTGGACTTGCCGGCACCAGCCTTCTTGTAAATGTCGGCCACCGCCTGACTGAACGCTTCCAGCGCTGCACGATCCGCCGTGGGATCAAGCCCGGCTTCGATCCGGTGCTTCTTCCAGTATTTGCCGTGGGTTTTGGCCAGGAAGGACAGGTGCAGTTCGGTCTGGCGGAAGGCCTCATCGCGGAAGGTGAACATCCACATCGCCTTCTCACGGTCGTCGCGGTCGGCAAAGGCAGCCAACACCTCCTCATCGTCGGCGCACGTAAGCTGGAATTCCTCGACCGCCAGCGGGTTGGCCATCAGGTGGCAGCGGCGCAGGTCGTCATACCAGTAGCCCAGCGCATCGGCAATCGCCTTGCGCTCCTCGGGCGTCATCTCACGCGTCGGCAGTTCCGTGGCCAGCGCTTCAACCGCCTGACTCACCATGGCCGGCAGCGTCGCCTCTTCCTGCGTCCAGTCCAGCGTCAAGTGCGGGCCGAGAACATGGGCCTCGGTGAACTCGCGCAGCGTCGGCATACCAATGTGACGCAGGAAATGGGGTGGGTTGAAGACGCTCATGGCAACTCCGTATCAAACCTGAAATCGGCGTTGCGCGCCAAGACAAGTAGCCGCCCCGCGCTCGCCGGCCCTCCGTCTCGCAGTGCCCCGGCACCTTGATTGACGACCTCGACACGTGACTTCACTGAACTTGTGCCGGGAAGGTTCAGCTGACGGATTGCAGCTACTCTATCACTGTTATTTTGTACAGCATATGACGAAATGGAATATACGAGAAGCTAATTATCTCTCGCTGGAATTACCACGTTTGTTGTTGATCCGCTGGTACCAGGTGGTCGATGCCAGCCTGTCAGAACCCAGCGCTGGGCGGATCGTCAAGCGCTGATGAGCACAAGAGCTGGTGTATGCTTTTCCCATGAAACCCGAGCGCAGGCTTGGTTCGCGCGCGAGCCGGCCGAGATGCCGATTACCGAGATGACCAAGGTGGCCGGCAACTACGGCTACACGCTGACCCTGCTGGTGATGCCGGAGGCGGAGAAGCGCTGGCGGCGGCGGGATGAGGACGAGGAGCCGGTGGAGGATAACTACGACCGGTTCATTTCCCGAAAACAGAAGCCTTATTGATTCACCGCCGCCGAAACCGATCCGCCACCCACGCCACCACACCGCGCTTGGGGGCTTGGGACTTCGGGCGGCCTGCGCGGTCATGGACGCACTCATGACAGCAGCCACCAGACCAGCAACCCCATCAGTGCCAATAGCCCAGCGAGCGGGTATCCGTTATTCGGTGGCCACACCGCCCCACACGTTTTCCGCTGTGAGCACGCCCTGGTGCCGCAGGTAGCTCCAGCTCATATACAAGAACTCGGTGCCATCGGGGTTTTGCCGGAAGCCGAACAGTCTGCTCCGCTCGTCAAGGCGCAGTTTGCTGCGGTTTTCCACCAAAAGCCTAGCTTTCTCGAACAGATCCGCCGTGCGCACGACGGCTGCCGACAGCAGCGCACCGCCCGCCTGATCAAGATAGGCCTGCACGGTCAGGTGCGGGTAGAGAAAGCCTTGCTCCCGTTGGCCAAGTGCGCGGATGCGCTTGTGGTATTCGGTCTCGGCGCCGCTGGGTAATGCAATACGGACCGTGAACGTGTTGTGCGCCTGACCCCATTGGACGCGGCTGGCCAAGCCCCGCATCGCCATCGGGCTGCTGAGTACCTGCCAGGCATCGATGCCGGCAAGCATATCCAGCGTCTTGGCAAACTCGGCATCGCTGCTGGCCTCAACAGGCTGCAGTTGCCCGCCTCCAATCAGAGGCAGCTCCTTGACCACCGGCCAGACGATGTTCACAAAGTCCGAGGCACTTTGACCGAGCAGTTGGGTAACCAGCGGCGTCATTGCATCACCCCTTGCGGGCGTGCAGCACCGGAAAATCCCCCACCCCCATCCTAGTTGTCCAGAAACGCGGGATGAGCGCCGACTGGAAGGTCAGGTCGCGGCGCATCTGGGCCAGGAAGGTGTCTTTCAAACGTGGTTCGTTAACGGCGTCGGCATTCTGAATGGCAGCCATCCATGCCTGGAAGGCCCGCACCACATCGTCTGGGGCGTGCAGCCACAAGACGCGTCCTTCCTCCAACATCTGGTCAAGCTGTTGTGGATTGCGTCTTTCGAGGGTAACCGCGGGCAGCAGGCGAACGATCTTCTCATACAAGGCTGCGCGCTGGCTGCGGCGCTCCCAGGCCTTTTGGTACAGCCAAGCCACTGAGCCGATCAGTGCGCCGAGAACAATCGACCAGTCGTTCATTTTTCGCTCCCTCTATCGTGCGTGTCAGCAGGGCATCTTTGCGTTTATTCTCCCGCAGACGCTCCTGGCTCAGGTGGTCGAATCACCTCCGCCGAAACCGATCCGCCACCCACGCCACCACTCCGCACTTGGGCCGAGGCTCGGCCTGCGCCTCCTCGCGCTCAATTAACGCCAGCGCTTCCTTCACGCCCATCGGCACGATGCCGTCGGCGGTAACCAGCCCTCGGCGCTTCAATTCCTCGTGCCGGTATGGGTCTCGGCGGTTGGGGATCAAGGCGTACTGGGCTTTGAGCAGTTGGGATTGCGCTTCGACAGACAGATTACCCTCGGCCTCGTATCGGGGTTTGAAGGCTTCGCGGTACTTGGGCAGGACGCTGCCGAAGTTGTCCAGGCAGTCGGTGACGCCGGGGATGAAGTGCTTGACCAGTGCCCAATGGCCCATGCGGTAGACGCCGGCCTGGAAGACCACCTCGTCGTGGAGCTTCTCCTGGTCGGGTGACTGCTGCCGGTAGGCGGCGATAAACACCTCCAGCGCGTCGGCCAGCTTCGGAGCGCCGTCGTCAAAGGCCAGCAACGCGCGCCAGTTGGCGGCCAATTGGATCAGTCGCTGGCGCTCTTTGTCAGAGAACGGCGCGTGCAGCACTTTCTCCAGCGTCTTGACCTGGCTAGACAGGCGGCTGTGCTCGCGGTTGATGAGCACGGCGACCAGGGCAGGATCTGGTTTGGCGATGGCGATAACTCCTTGTCATTTCTTCCGTAAAGCCCCTGCTCACCCGCAAGGCCCTTATGGAAAAAACCCTGCCCCTCGTGAGAAGGACAGGGTTTGGCTTTCACCTCAAGCACCTACCCGAGGGCGGGTGCTTGTCTCCGGGGGAGATTAGGCGATCGTCATGTTAGCGCCAGTAATGGTGATATCGCTCAAACCGGTCACACCAACCAGCTTGATCAGTGCATCACCAGCACCGACACCATCCGTGCCTTCGGAAATGAAGACATAGGTGTCAGAGCCGAATTCGAAATAAGCCGTTTGACCGGAAGCTGCCGCGCCACCTGCATTGATGGCAGCTTCAACAGCAATGATGCGCTCAACCAGGGTGTCATCGTCAGCGGTGAAGGAAGCTTTGCCTTCAGCGTTGATGGCAGCAACACCGTTCACAGCCGTAGCGTTGGTTACGACGGCCAGGTTGGCGCCCCACTGGATGATGTCGCTGGCCTTACCGAAGTCGGTGATGGTGTCAGCAGCGGCTGCCAGAGCAGCAGCAGAGGCAGCCGTGTAGTCAGCAGCAGCAAACACGAACGTATCGGCACCAGCACCGCCGGTCAGTGTGTCGGCACCAGCACCACCAGTGATGACGTCAGCACGCGCACCACCAGTGATGGTGTCGGCGAAGCCGGTACCGGTGATGGTGTTGGCACCCGAACCACCGGTAACCACCACACCCTGGGTCAGGCCGTTGACAGCCAGGTTCAGGATCAGGTCGCCGGACAGGCCAGACGCGTCAACCGTGGCCAGAGCAGCGGTCGAAGCGGTCGAGGTGAAGGACAGCTCACGGTCACCAGAGATGGTCATCTGGGTCAGGCTGTTGTCGTTAGCCAGATTAAGGATGTAACCATCGTCACGTGCAGTTGCGCCGTCGGTATTGTCACGATCCGCCGTGGTGATGACGAGCTTGTTGATGCCCGAAATGCCAGCAGTGAACTCGATCGCGTCTGCAGCAGTCGCTTGGTTGGCGAGGTTGGCGTTCAGCTTGATGTTCAGCAGGTCATCCGGCGTACCAGCGTTGGTAGCACCAGTCATGCCAATGTTGACTTGGCCGTTAGCGCCAGTCGAGTCAGCGTTCGCACGATATTCGACCGTTGCACCCGAGGTGAAACCGTTGACCGTTGCAGCAGCCGTGGTCGTAGCGGCGTCGATCTGGAGGTAATTCAGACCGAAGTTGGCGATCGAGAAAGTCGAGCCGTTAAGATCGTTAGAGACACGCAGTTGCTCGAAGTTCTTGATCACAGCGCGGTCGGCAGCAGTGTCGCCTGCCAGTGCAACAGCACCAGCAGCCGTCACGGACAGGGTGTCGGTGCCTGCACCACCGTCGATGCTGTCAGCAGCGCCGGTCGTGGAAGACAGGTTAGCGGCGGTCGCGTTGGCCAGAACGACAACGTCGTTACCAGCGCCAGCGTCCAGAGTGATGTT
This sequence comes from Tepidimonas sp. HKU78, assembly GCF_049860815.1. Taxonomy (NCBI): domain Bacteria; kingdom Pseudomonadati; phylum Pseudomonadota; class Betaproteobacteria; order Burkholderiales; genus Tepidimonas; species Tepidimonas sp. HKU78. The sequence goes on along the minus strand of NZ_CP187547.1, from coordinate 1,205,190 downwards.
GCGAGCCAGGTCCACGGTCAGGGTGTCGTTACCCGAGCCACCCTTGACGGTCTGGTTGGCACCGGTCGAAGCGGACAAGTCTACCGTCACGCCGCCAGTATTCGAAGCTGCGTTGAAGGTGGTGATGGTGGCAGCAGTCGTGCCCCAGACGGTGATCGTGCCTGCGCCGGAGATGTTCACAGTGGTCAAAGCACCACCAGCGTTGGCAAGGCCAATGTTGTTCGTGCCAGTGGCAACAACGTTCAGAGTATTCAGACCCGTGCCGGCCAGGTCGAGTTGCAGGGCGTTGTTCGCCGTAGCTGCAGTTTGAGCGCCAACAGCATTGAGGTTCAGGTTCAGCGAAGTAATGCTGGCGGCTTGGGCGATAGAAATACCGCCATCGGTCAGTGCTGCTGCAGCAGTGTCACCGTCGGTAATATTCGACAGTGTCAGAGACTGGCCAGCGCCAAGGGTCTGCGTGATAGTGGCGCCATCGACCGTCGTTCCGGAGTTCAGCGACAGATTGGTCAGACCAGCAATAGTCGAGACGTTGTACGACTCATGGACGGTGTCCTGAATCCACAGGTTTTCGACGTTGGTCAGGTTCGGGATGACGGTATTAGCGGCGTTGGAGTAAATCTTGACCGTATCGATACCAGCACCACCGTCGATGCTGTCGCCCAGGTTGGACGTGGAGGTAGCAGCACCGTCGGACGAGGCGACGAACGTGTCATTACCAGCCGTACCGGTCAGGGTGTCAATACCTGTAGTGAGCATAAACGTCTGCCCCGTCGCCACACCGGCCAACACCGCGTCCAGCGCCGCCGGCGTCGACACGTCGGTCGTCGGCGTCACATTGGCGATAACTGCCTTGAGAGTGGCCAGATCGGTGGTGTTGCCAAGCTTGACTTCGGTGTAGTACCGCGCAACGGCCACTTGGTTGGCCAGCAGCTTGGCGGTGTTGCCCCAGTCGGGATCCGTCAAGGGCTTGTTGGCCAGGTTGGTGAAGATTTGGTAGATCACGTCGCCCCGGCTCCAGCCGATATTGAGGGCAGCCTCGACGTCGGCCTTGGCTTGCGCCTTGGCGGCGGCGCTGGCGGAGGTGCCAACGACGTTTTCGATCAAGGCGTTCGCGAACTGCGCGTTCGTGTAGAAGTTGGGATACACCGAGGTGAACTGCGGCTTGGTGGTGTAGACGTTGACGATTTGCTTGGTCGTCATGCCAGCCGCGTAGGCATCGGCGATTTGGTTCATATAAGTGACGCCGGGGGCGGCACCAAACGCGATGGCAAAGAACCGATAGGCATCGGTTTGTTGCTGAGTGGTCATAGCCATGGGTTGCACTCCTTGAAAGGAAAGAGATGGATCGACCCCGAAGCAGGCTTAGGCTGCGGGTGCCCGAGCACATTGTATGTCACCGGCCGCCGCCGGCGGTTCCACGGGATGTGATGGCGGTCACACGGTTGCCCAAAAACATGTGGCGTGTGCACAACAGTACGCGACGTCAACGGCCGTTAGGCAGGGTACGCTGCCACAGCAGCTGCACGTTGTGCTCGCGCCACGCAAATAGGGGCAGGTTGGCGTGCCGACGGGTGGAGGCGAGTTGCAGGGTCCATTGGCCCACAGAGGGGTCGATGGGCAGGCGCCACTGCAGCACGATTTGCCCGGTGAGCAAGCGGCGGCGCGCGCCGTTGGCGAGCAAGGGGCTGTAGCCCGAGGTGTCGCTTTGCCACTGCAGGGCGCCGAGCAGCTGCCAGTGGGGCGCGAGCTGCCACGCCAACTGCGCGCCCAGGCGAACTTGGTTGGGCTGTGTGGCGTGGCGCAGGATGTCGGCCTCGGCCCACGCCTGCGTGGCGGAGGGCCAAGGCCACCGCGCTGCTGGACGAGGGGCGGTTTGGGTGCGTAGCGCGCGCACGAGCAGGCCACGGCGGCCGTTGTTTTCGTCGAACCAACCCAGGCCGCAGAGCCAGACGGTGCCCGTATCGGGCGCGTCAGCGCAGCGGTGGATGAGCTGCAGGTTGGCGCGGGCGCTGTGGTCGAGGTCGCGCTGGGCGCCGAGTTGTAGCGCCCATTGGCTGGCCGCGGCGGGCGTGGCCGCGTCGCCCTGCCCCAGGGGAGCCCAAACCCGCAGCCGCCAGGCGGTCGCAGTGTCGGGCAGGTCGCTGCGGCGCAGCTGCAGGCCCCATTGGCTGCCGTTTGCGGCTTGGTGGGTCACTTCGGTGCTGGCGATGGCGGCGGGTTGGGGACGCTGGCTCAGGGTCGCGAAAACGTCGCCTTCCGGCAGGGTGAGGCGGATTTCGCGCGCGCCGGTGAGGGCGAGCGGATTGCTGCTGCGGCCCAAGCCGACTTGGACGGTGGTGCGCGCGGGGGTGTCGGGCCCAGGCAGAATGGAGCCAACCGCGCTCAGGCGCAGCTGCGCCAGGCGGGCCCGTTGGTCGGCGGGGGTGCGGGGGTCGGCTTCGAGCGCGGCGATGAGGGCTTGCGCGGTCTCGGTACGACCCCGGTGCAGCAGCACGAGCACGAGCTGGATGAGGCTTTCGGCGTGCTCGGGGCTTAGCATGAGGGTACGCTCGAGCCAGAGCTCGGCCTGCACCCAGTCCTGCCGGGCCAGCGCGCTTTGGGCTTCTTGCCAGGCGGCCTGGGCCTCGGGGGATAGATCGGGGGATGGGCGGGCGGTGGATTCCGCGCCGGGGCCGGGCGCGGCGTCGGCCACTGCGGGCTGCGCCACCGCCGGCCCCCAGGCCAACGACGCAGCAAGTATCAGTGCGGGGCCGACCGCGATCGCGCCGCCCGAGCGATGCGCAAGCAAGGGCAACGTCACGGGGCGCACCACCACAGCGGTTGCGACTGGGGCCGATCCGGGAGGAGGAAGTGGCCCAGGGGTTGCAGCGGCGGCGCGGCGTCTGCTTGCTGTAGGCGTTGCGCCGCCGCCGAGCCGACGAGGATGGGGGCTGCCAGTTCGGGCCCGAGGGCGAGCATGGCGGCGACGTCGTTGGCCGCCGGCCCGAGCAGCACGCTGCGGCGGCTGCGGGGGCCGCCGACGAGCCCGAGCAGGTAGCTGCCGCACTCCACGGCGATGTAGGCGGACAGGGGACAGGCCGGGTGCTCGTTTTGGCGCAGCAAAGGCGTGAGCTGGGCATGCAACACGCGGGCGCACGCCAGGACAGCGCGCGCCTCGACCGGGGATTGGCCTGGCCAGCCTAGGTAGAGGATGCCGCCTTGGGCGTGCTCCATGGTGCCGCCGTGCTGCTGGGCGATGTCCTGAACGGTGCTGTGCAGGGCATGAATGAGGGCGAGCGCCTGTAGGCTGTCGACCCGCGCCACCCAGGCGTCGAGCCCCTCGATGCGCAGCGCCAGCAGGCTGCCTTGGCAGGCTTGTCCCAGGCTGTCGCCGTCGGCGGTTTGGTGCGCGATACGGTGCGCGAGCTGTGGCGGCACAAAGCTCTCGAGCATGCGCGCGAGTGCCTGCGCGCGGCGGCGCTGGGCCATCCACTGCGCCCCCAGCAGCACGACCCACAGGCCCATGACGGCAGCCGTGGGAGCCGCCATGGGCAGGGAGAGCCCGGCCTGGAGACGCGCCCAAGCGCTCAGCAGCAGGGGCAGGGCCAGCGCCAGCAGGGCCGAGGCCGCCAGCGTACTGGCACCGTGGGGAGCCCACGCGGCCGCGGATGTGCGGGACCCGCCAGCGTCATGGGGCAACGCGGCCGGCACCGAGCCATGGGTACGCAGGAGGCGCCCACGGAGCCGCACCAACCCCCGCCACCAGGGCCACAGCGCCAAGGCCGCCAGCCCCGTGATGCCCGCGGCCAGCGTCACTGGATGCGGCAGGGGGATGCCGGGCCAGGGCCCGGGGCTGAGCGATTGCGCGACCAGCTCGGCATGGATGCTGACGCCGGGGGCGCGGGGGTGTAGCGGGGTGGGAATGACGTCGCCCACGCCCACCGCGGTGGCACCGAGAAAGGCGATGCGCCCTTGCAGCGGGGGCAGCGGTGCGTCGGACTGTAGCAATAGGCGTGCGCTGATGGCGTGCCACTGGGTGTGCGCGCGACGGTACGGGATGTGGAGTTGCCCTTGGGCGTCGAGCGCGAAGCGCCAGCGGCCGCGCTGGAGCCATTGCGGGGCGTCGAGCCAGCCGTCCCCCGAGCGCAGTTGCCAGGACGAGTCGGCCGGGCTGGCCGCTGCCGCCGCCGCCAGGGCGAGCTGGGGGTAGCGCTGCGGCGCGGGGGGCCGTGTTTGCCCGGTTGTTTCGCCGTCTGACGCAGCGGGGTCACAAATGACGGCGGGCAGTCGGCGCAGGCGGCCATCGGCGTCGGGCGTGGCGCTGAGGTGGCCACTCGCGCGTGGCGTCAAGCCTTCGGCCAGGCCGAGGTAGCCATGCAGTGTGATCCCCGGGGTACACAGCGGGGGAGCGTCATCGGCGGCTAGCAGGCGCCCGAGCCGAGGGGGATCGAGGACGGCGGGGTCGATCACGAGAACCTGGCCGAGAACGATGTCCCCCACAGCAAGTTGGCGTTGCAGCTCCGCGTCGCCCGCGGCCGGCTCGGGCAGCAGTAAGTCCCAGACCTGCAGCTGCACGCCCAGGCTGCGCAATCGTTCGGCGATGCGCGCCAGCACGGGGCGCGGCCACGGCCAGGGGCCCAGTTCTTGCAGGCTACGTTCGTCGATGTCGATGAGAATGATGTCGTCTGGCGCCGGTACTGGTGTTTGCCAGCGCGTGAGTTGGTCTTGCCAAAGACGGTCGAGCCCGGCGCTGATGGGCAACCGCGCCAGCACGGCTGCAAGCGCCAGGGACAGCGCCAAGGCCAGCATCCCGGGCACGGCGTGATCACGCCACGCGCGCGCAGCCGCCACGGGGGTCATTTGGCTGACCAGAGCGTCATACCCTGGTACAGGCCCGCGGGCGCTTGAAGGTTGAAGAAGTACCCCGCCTCGCGGCCATTGGCCGTGAGGGCGCCCGCGACACGCTGTTGCGGGCCGAGCGACAGCAAAATACCGTCGCTGTTGACGCTGCCGTTGGCCGACAACGTTTGCTGCGGCTGGCCATCCGCACTGAGCGTCATTTGGGTGGCAAAACGCATGCGGTCGAAGTCGACCGACAACGCGGGGGCGCTGATGCGCACGGGGCTGGCTTGCGTGGCCTGGATGAGCAGGGCATCGGCCGCAGCAAGCGCAAAATCGACCTGCCCGCGCAGATTGCGGTCGAGGCTTGCCCGGGGATCGTCGCGAAACAACGCGAATTGGCCCAACTCCCCGACGGTGGGGTGACGACCAGCCGCGGCAGCGGCGTACTCGAGGGTCAGCCGCCAGGGCAGATCGTCCGCGCCCGAGAAGCGGCCCCAGACGAGCTGCTTGGGCATGGGGGGAACGGCGGGGAGGGGCCGAATCTCGCGGCTGGTCGCCAAGACTTCGGCGACCGAGGGGGTTTGGTTGTCGGCGACATCGAGGCCCGAATCGACGCGACGGGTGTCGAGCGCAGTAGTTTGCGGGGCGCGCGCCGAGGGCTCGGCAGCGGCGGGGCGGCCATTGACAGAGACACGAATGCCGAAGAGGGCTTCGATCTCGGCGGGGGAAACGTGGCGCCGCTCGATCTGGCCGCCGGGCCGTACGACGAGGTATTGCGCCGCGTTGCTGGCGCTCAAGGTCGCCATGGCGCTGAGAGTGCCTTCCGCCTCCAACACTGGCAGGACGACGATCATGCCTTCATGAACGTAGGTTTCGACGGAGCTGTCGCCCACTTTGGCAAGAAAGTCGGTCCCGCGCACGCCAATGACGGCGATGGGGGTGTTGAGGCGGTAGCGCTCTGGCTGCAGCTGCGCACCCTGCCCGGAGATTTGGCGCATGGCGCCGCGAATGAGGTCGATGTGAATGCGGGTATCAACCCCAGCAGGATCGATGCGGTAGCGACGGATGACGAGCTCGGTCTCGGGCCGAACCGCGACCCGGGCCTGGTCGCTAAACACCAGCATGAGCATGCCGTCCTTGCCAGTGACGATACGGTCTTGCTCGGCAAGCTCGGACCCCAGCACTATGGGCTGCGCCTGACCGCGCACATCAATGCGCTGCGCTTGCCCCACGGCAAGCGCCACGCGCGCGACCGGCACCGCGGACGACTGCGCCCACGCGACGGCATGCATCGTCGCGGCGACGATGACCCCAACGAGTGTAAGCAAAAGGCGGACAGGCGTGCACATGATCGGCTCCCGGAGAACCAGCACACAAGGCAAAATATGCCCCGCGACGGTTTCGAATCGTTCCCATTTTACGAAATCTACGCTAAGAGAGGAGCGGATTTGCCGGTCTCAGCCCTGGTTTTGCAGGCCAGCCCTTTTTTTGCCGAGACACCCGAAAACGTGCTGAGCTTCGCTGCCAGCCATATGGAGCTGTGGAGCCTGCGCCGTCGCGAGGTTCTGCCCCCCAATGGAGGGCCGTTTGCGGGTTTTGCGCTGGTGGTTCAGGGAACGGTGCAAGCCGTGGAGCGAACCTTGGATGGCCGCGAGGCGCCGCTGGTCTCTGCCTCTGCGGGCGATGTGCTGGGACTGGCGCAGCTGCTGGCCGATCGCCCGCTGCTCATGCACTGGGTGGCGGTCCAAGGGCCAGCCACGGTGGCGGTTTTGCCACGACCACGGGCCTTGGAATGGCTGCAGATGCCCACCGTGGCGCTGCGCGCCGCGCGGTGGTTGGCGCAGCAAGTCAACGACATGGCAGCATGGCAGAAGTTTTTGGCCATCCACCCGGTGAGTGCGCGGGTGTGCGCCAGCCTGCTGCACCTGATGGAGCCAGGGGGCCGTCTGCGGCTGCCGACCCATGCGGAGCTGGGCTGGCGACTGAATACGACACGCGAGACGGTGACGCGGGTGTTGCAGCGACTGCAGCAGGATGGCGTGGTGCGGCGCGATGGCGAGCGCTGGCAGGTTTATCAACCCGACGCGCTGCGTCGCTTGGCGCAGCCGGAAAGCCCCACATGATTTGGTCGGTAGAGGCATGGCGCGGCGCGGCGGCGCTGCTGGTGGTGTGGGCGCACTGGGCGGTGCCGCTGGGCTTCGAGCCTAACTATGGGCGCTATGCCTTCGTGGGCGTGGATCTGTTTTTTGTGCTGAGCGGTTTTGTGTTTGCGCCGAGTCTGTTCGGCGGCGTGGGGCCGTTGCTGCCGTATGCGGTGCGGCGGGCCACGCGGATGCTACCGGCCTACTGGGTGGCGCTGGCAGTCTATGTCGCCTTGGCTGCCGCTGCCGGAAAGCCGCTGCTGTACCTGCCGCAACATGTGGTGCTGGCACATCTGCAAAGCCGGGAGATGGCGTTTTACTACAACCCGGCGTTTTGGAGCCTGCCCGCGGAGTTGGAGTATTACGCGCTGCTGCCGGTCTTGGCCTGGGTATGTGCGCGCTGGGGTCCGCGGGGGTTCGCCGCGATGCTGGCCGCGGCCATCGCGCTGCGGCTGGGGTTGATGGCAGCGGCGGATGCGCAGTCGCAAAACCTGGCTTACCTCGCGCTGCACCATCTGCCGGGCTTGATACTGGAGTTTTTGCTGGGTGCGTGGGCGTGGCACTGGGGGCGCACAACCAACCAGAGTCGGCGGCCCCTGGCCGCGGTGCTGGGCGCAACACTGGCTGTCGCGACCGTGTGGGCGTACCCGGTGCTCGAGCATTGGGCAGGCGGGCACGATTGGAAGAACGGGCAGCTCGGCGCGGTAACGGGGGCAGCCTTTGCGTTGTGGCTGGCCGGCACGGCCCACGCGACGCCCGTCTGGGGCTGGTTGCGTGATGTGGGTTGGTGGGCTGGGCGACTGAGTTATGGGGTTTATCTGCTGCACATGGCATGGCTGCCGTGGCTGGTGGTTCTGCGATCGGCAGTCGGAGCATGGCAGGCACTGGCGCTGGGTTTGGTGTTGCTTATTTTGAGCGCCGAAGGCTTGCACCGGTTGGTCGAAGCGCCCGCGCGCGCTTGGGGGCGGCAGTGGGCTGCCGCTTGGATTCGTCAAAAGACGTCGGTGTCACCCGGCTGAAACCGGGGCAGCGGCCAGTCGGGGTGGAAGCGTCCGTTGCCGCTGATCTCCACCGCGACGATCGGGGTCGAGACCATCGGAAAATCCCCTGGCAGCCAGCAGCACCAGCCGCCGGTTCGGCTGGCCGCAGCCAAAGCGGCCAGTGCCGGCCGCAGCGGCAGATCTGCGGGCAGACTGGCGTCGATCACCTCGGGTGAGCCGGCTTCTCGCGTGACCAGCCAGCCCCGCGGCGATGCCCAGGCGCGGCGCAGCAGCCACAGGCGGTAGCGCTGCGTGGGATGACGGGCGTAGCGCCAATCGAGGTAGGCGGCGGTTTTGAGCAGGCCGATGCCGGCAACCGATGGCGCCGCGGTGCGGCGCCAGAACGCGGCCAAACCTGGATCGTGCAAGGCAGACCACGGCACGGCCTGCGCACGCCAACCTTGGGTGGCGCGCCAGCGCGCGAGCAGCCCGCGCGGAAGGTCATCGCCTTGCTGCGCCGCACAGGTGTAGAGCCGCCGGTAGAGACCCATGCGCTCGCCCAGGCGCGCGGGGCGTATGCCTGGGAAACCGTAAATAAACATCGGCCACGATGCAGGGCCGAGTGGCTGGAGCGTGTCATCGAGGGCGCGCATGAGCTTGCGGTAGAGGTTGCCCGGGCCCAAATCGCCACGCGCCTGGGGATGGACCATGACATCGCAAACTTGAACCCAGCGCACGGGTTGGTCGCCCCAACGGCCCTCGAACATCTGAGCGCCGGCGTGGGCCAGTAGCTGACCGCTGCCGTTGACAGCGACGATATTGACCGCGCCCAAGCCCGGGGCTTGCGCGAACTTCCAGCGCCACTCTTGTGGACTACGCGGATGGCCAAAAACGGTATGAAAAAGCGCGCAAGCGGACTCGATGTCGTCCGCAGTCATGGGCCGCAGCTGAACCACCACCGCTTTACCCTCCGCGCAGACGCCGTGCCAGCGAGCGCAAAGGCTGCGTCCAGCGCCAGGTCCGCGAACCCAGAACCAAAGCCAGCTCGCTTTCGGTGTGACGCAAGCGGGCCTCGGTGTCGCGCAGGCGAGCCTCTGTAGCGTGCCGGTCCTGTTCGGCGGCGCTTAGCTGCACGTGCGCCCGGGCGAGGTCGGTTTCACGCGCATCGAGGGTGATGGCGTGCCACGCCACCACGTCCGCGATCTGCGCCGCCGACCATCGGTCAGCCGCGCGTTCGAGGATGCGACGATGCCAAACTGACCAGTGATGGGGATGCGCCGGGTTGGCGAGCTGAGAATGGCCCTGCCCCTGGCGGTACAGCGCACTGACGCCGGGCACGTGCTCGAAGGGGCCAAGGGCGGCGAGCTGGCACCAAAAATGCCAATCCTCGAGCACAGGCAGGGTAGGATCGAAACGCGCCCGCGCACGCCGTACCGCGTCACGCCGAAAGAGCACTGCATGGATAGGTAGAAAGTTGATGCCGTGAAGGCGCTGCGGCGCCCATGGCAGGTCGTATTCGCGCACGGTCTGGCCGAGCACATCGATGACGCGCACACCCGCGTAGGCAGCGACCGCCTGAGGGGCTCGCTCCAGCGCGGCGACCAGCCGCTGGATGTGCTCTGGCAGCACAACGTCATCGTCATCCAGAAAAAGGGCCAGGGGGGCATCGCACGCGTCGAGGAGCTGGTTGGCGGCCTCGGCACGCCCTAACGGGGGCGCACCATCGGCAAACGCCCCCGGATTGACGGTGGGCCCGGGCTCGATCAAGCGGCAGGCCAGCGCCGGATCCAGCAATGGAAGAGGCCGGTGCCGACGGCCGCTGGCATTGAGCACCCACACTTCGACGTTCGGATAGGTCTGCGCCGCGACGCTGGCGAGCGCGTCGGCGAGGCAGTCGCGGTCCATGCTGCGGATGAGCACCGCAACGCGCGGCAAATCCGCTGGCTGCAGCGCCAGCGCCAGGGCGCGACGCGGGGCAAACCAGGCTGCGGCAGACGGTCCCTGACGGCGCAGTGTCGCCGCATCCACGAGCAGAAACGCTTCGGCCGCCGCGCAACCGGGATGTCCGAACGCGCGCACACGGGCGAGCGCCTGCGCCTGCTCGAGGTAGGGCTGTAACGCCAGCTGGGACTGGAAGCATTCGATGGCGGCCCATTTGCGCGCAGCCACCGCCGTGATATCGACCCAGGCGTTGGGTACCGTGGGTGCGCCCACTTCGTAAAACAAGATACGCTCGACAGCCTGTCCAGCTTCCAGCGCCTGGACCACCGCGGCCACGCCGGCCAAGGCGACGGCCTGATGGTCGGGGTGAGGCTCGGTGAGCGCCGGCAGCAGCACTGTCTGGCAGGCGTGTTCGGCAAGGGCGCGCACCAGCATGTTTATGAGCGCCGGACCGTAGCGTACGGCGCCGTCGCGAAGACCCGGCACACGAATGGGCGGGGCGTACCCGAGCCGCGCCGCCGCCGCAGCCGACTCCTGCAGTCGATCCTCAACGGGCGGGTTGGCCACTGCGCGGTCGGTGAAGCCCTCCTCGCCAGACGTCAACAGCCACACTCGCGGCTCGAGGCCGGACTCTGCGAGCTGCGCCAGTAAGCCGCCCGCGCCAAGGACCTCGTCGTCCGGATGGGGCGCGACGCACAGGACGCGACCGAGTTCGCGCGGATCCAGTGCCGTCTGGTGGGCCGGGTGCCCCCATGCGGGGTCATGCGGGCGATCGAGCATGGGCGGCACGGCTCTTGAGCGAGCGTTGGGTTCTCATCTCGGTTACAGGTATAGTTTTGTGTTTTGCTAACGCCCTCACGGGCGTGTCATGGGATGTCATGCTTCGCCAACTTTATCACCGTCTCCCACTGCCACCGAGCTGGAAACGTTGGCTGCAAGCCCAGCGCCACCGCTGGCAGGTTGCGCGCGCGAAGGGCGTGTCACACGAGGCAGCGGCCTCGACAGCGGGGAGCGACGCCGGGGCGATCCCCTCTTGGCCATCTGCGCGACCTGGGGTGCGCGACTGGATTTTTTTTGGGGTGATCGATTGGCACTTCCGCCATCAAAGACCGCAGCAGTTGGCGCTGGCGCTGGCGCGACAATGCGAAGCACGGGTTTTTTACCTGACACCGCATCTGCGGCCAGTGGCGGGTGCGGGTTATGCGGCTGAGTGTGTCGATCCCGAGAGGGCGGTGTACCAGATCGCTTTGCACACGGCCCGGATCCCCAACATCTATGAACATGTTGCCGACGGCGAGTCGTTGGACCAGTTGCGCGCCGGTCTCGCACGCCTATGGCTGGATGCCGAGATCGGCTCAGCGGTCTGCGTCGTGCAACACCCGTTTTGGCTGGAGCTGGCCCGCGGCTTTGGCGACGCGCTGCTGGTTTATGACTGCATGGATCACCACGCGGGATTCGACAACACGGCGGACGACCACGCGCCACGGGAGTTGGCACTGCTGGCGCAGAGTGACTTGACGGTGGTCACTTCAGACTTCCTGCAAACCTGGGCACGACCTCACGCGCGCGCGGTAGCAATGATACGTAACGCCGCTGACTACACCCACTTTTCTCGAGCGGCTCGGACGCAAACACCGGCGTCGCCTGCGAAGGCGCGGCCCGTCGTGGGTTACTACGGTGCCATCGCAAGCTGGTTCGACATGGCACTGATCGATGCCCTTGCCAGCCGCATCCCGGATGTCGACTGGGTACTCATTGGCGAAGACACGGTAGGCGCCCGTCAGTTGTTGGCCCACCATACCCACGTCCGCTTACCCGGCGAAGTGCGCTATGCCGAGCTGCCGTCATGGTTGGCCTCCTTTGATGTGTGTCTCATTCCCTTCAAACGCACACCGCTGACACTGGCTACCAACCCCGTGAAGGTTTACGAGTACTTGAGCGCCGGGAAACCGGTCGTCGCCACGGATCTGCCGGAATTGACCCCTCTCGCCGATGAGGGGTTAGTGGCGCTGGCGAGCGACGTCGATGGCTTCGAGCGCGCGATTCGCAACGCCCTGGCCGAATCGCCAGTTACCCAGACGGTATTGGAAGCGCGGCGGATGGCGTTCGCTCGGCAACAGACGTGGGACGCACGCGCACAGAGCCTGCAGGCGTCACTCAACGATGTATCCGAACCCCGCGTGAGCGTGGTGGTGGTTTGCTACAACCAATGGCCCCTGACCCAGCGCTGTCTCGACAGCCTGCAAGCGTGTACCGATGGGGTGCCCACACAGGTCATCGCGGTTGATAACGCCTCTAGCGACGAGACCGCCCAAGGCCTAAAGCGCTGGCAAGCGCAAGACCCACACCGACGTCGGGCGGTCATCCTCGAAAAAAATCTTGGCTTCGCCGGCGGGGTCAACGCTGGCATGGCCCACGCGACGGGTGACTACCTGGTCGTGCTCAACAACGACACCGTCGTCACGCCGGGATGGGCACGGGGTTTGCGACGGCACTTCGAACGCAACCCGCGGCTGGGATTGCTTTGTCCAGTAACGAACAACATCGGGAATGAGGCCCGGATCGAGTTACCCGCAGATGGACTGGAAGCCGTGTTGCGCGCAGCACGGACTTACACCCGGTGTCATTCCGGGCAGTGTTTTCCTCTGCAAACCGCAGCCTTCTTTTGCGTGATGCTGCCACGTTGGGTATGGGAGCAGATCGGCCCGATGGATGAGCGTTTTTTCCCGGGTTTTTTCGAGGACGATGATTATTGTCGGCGACTGCAGGCCGCGGGATTTGAGATCGGGTGTGCGGAGGACGTGTTCGTCTACCACGAACTGTCGGCAACCTTCGACCAGGAAGGTGCGCGACGCAAGCGGGAAATCTTTGAACGCAATCGGCAGCGATACGAAGAGAAGTGGGGTCGCTGGGAGCCGCACCGCTATCGCATGGCGCCCGTAAATAAACCGGAGACCTCTGTATGAAGCGTTGGCATTTGGCAGTGCTGATAGGTACGCGCCCCGAGGCGATCAAGATGGCACCCGTGGTTCGAGCGATCGAGGCCGAGCATGACGCGCACTGCAGTTTGGTGTTGACCGGGCAGCATCGGGACTTGGTGCAACCGATTTTGGATCTCTTCGGACTGAAAGCCGTACACGATTTGCAGGCGATGCGCGAGCAGCAGTCGCTGGCGGCGCTGACTTCACGGGCATTGGCTGGATTGGATCGCTGGCTCGAGACGGCAAAACCCGATGTGGTACTGGGTCAGGGGGATACGGTGAGCGTACTCGCGGGTTCGCTGGCGAGCTTTTTCCGTCATATCCCGTTTGCCCATGTGGAAGCCGGTTTGCGCACACGCAATCCACTGCTGCCTTTTCCCGAAGAAATGAACCGACGTCTGACGGCACAGGTCGCTCGCTGGCATTTTGCCCCCACCGAAAACGCGCGCGCCGCCTTGTTGCGTGAAGGACACGCCGCGACACAGATTGAAGTTACAGGCAATACGGTGATCGATGCGTTACTCGACGTATTGGCCATGCCCAAGCCAGCGGACCTTCCCGTCGATGAAAACCGCCCTTATGTATTGGTGACTGTACACCGGCGCGAAAATCATGGCGAAGCACTGATTCGGATCGCCAACGCGTTGCGGCAATTGGCAACCCGGTACCCCAGCTTCGATTGGATAGTACCCGTGCATCCGAACCCTGCCGTGCGCGAGTCTCTGCAGCGCCTTCTGAGCGGCGTCAGCAATGTGCGTCTGATCGCGCCGGTTCCCTACGGCAGTTTTTGCTGGCTAATGAAAGGTGCACGGCTCATCCTTTCCGATTCTGGGGGGATACAAGAAGAAGCGCCTGCGCTTGGCGTGCCGGTACTGGTGTTGCGAGAGGAAACCGAGCGCCCCGAAGCCGTGGCCATCGGCGCCAACCGACTTGTGGGTACGCAGACGGAGGATATCGTTGCATCGACCCACGCAGTGTTGGAGGACTCCGCGCTTTACGCCCGCATGGCCGCCGCTGGCTCACCATTCGGAGATGGACACGCGGCTGTTCGCATCGTCGCACGCCTCATGGGCGATCTGCGCGCCGCGGCACGCCAATGAAACTACTCTACCTAGCACCGGTACCACTGGCAAGCTTTGCCCAGAGGCCCCACCATTTCGTCCGGTGGGTGCATGAACGCTTCGGGGCGCGTGTCTTGTGGATCGATCCCCCACCCGCCCGGCTGCCGCGATGGGCTGACGTGCGGCGTTTGATATTAAACTCGGGCGGTAGTGGGGCGCTGGCGAGTCCATGGACGCAGCAACCATGGATCGAGCGGTTGCACCTCCCTGCAATACCACTCGAACCTTGGGCGGTTGGCCGTGCAATCAATGGCCGCCTGCAACGTTCCGCGATCCGCCAGCTCGACCGTTGGGTCGACGAGCACACCTGGCTAGTACTCGCCAAGCCCTGTGCATTGGCGCTGACCCTATGTCGTCGATACGCCAACCGCCCCACGATGTTCGACGTCATGGATGCCGTACCGGAGTTTAGCAGCGGAGCATCTAAGCGTTGGCTGTCTCATTGCGAAGCCTTTCTCGCCACGTGCTGCACACGCGTGGTGGTCTCGGCGCCCTCATTACTGTTTCGGTTGGGAATCGATCCAAATGATCCTCGCGTCAACGTAATCCCTAACGGACTGGAACCACCTCCTCCGAATCACTCGGCTAAACGGGTGTCCACCATCGATCGACCGCCGCGCTTCGTCTATGTCGGCGTGATTGCAGACTGGTTCGACTGGGACGTGGTCACCGCCCTCGCCAGGCGTTTTCCATTTTCACCCATCCGTTTGTACGGCCCCTGTTACCGCAAGCCTCCCCCTGACACACCCTCCAACGTGGTTCTTTGCGGCCCCTTGCCGCACGAGGAACTCCCCACCGTGTTGGAGGAAGCCGACATCGGCCTGATTCCGTTCTTGAGCAATTCGCTCACGCAACATGTCGATCCCGTAAAATATTACGAATACCGTGCGGCAGGACTGGGGGTTCTGAGCACAAGATTTGGAACGATGGCGAATCGCGGCGTCGACGATCAGGTTTTATTCTTCGATACGCAACCCACGGCACAAGAGCTGAAAGCCATCGCGAAGGCAGCATCGCATGAAACTATCCGCCAAAGTTTTTGTGCGCTGAACGCTTGGCCACGGCGGTTCGAACGATTGGCCTCCTGGTTCAGCTCCTCCGCTTCCCTCTGATCAGCTATCGGTCGGCCTCTAGGGAAGGTCTGCAAAACCTTCCTGCCAGACTGCCGGGATGGGACAATAGCGACATGAAGCAGATGAGTCTGGAGGCGCCGATGTATACGGGCTTTGAGCTGCGCGCCAAGCGCACCCGCAAGCGTGCGTTTTTGGAGCAGATGGACCGTGTGGTGCCGTGGGCAGAGTTGGTCGCACTCATCGAGCCGTATGCGCCGAAGGCGGGTCCCAAGGGTGGGCGGCCACCCTTTGCGGTAGAGAAGCTGCTGAGGATTCATTTTTTGCAGCAGTGGTTTGGTCTGTCGGACCCGGCGGTGGAGGAAGCCTTGTACGACACGCCGCTGCTGGCGAGCTTTGTTGGTCTGGACCTGGGGGTGGATGTCGTGCCGGATGAGAGCACCATCCTGCGCTTTCGCCACCTGCTGGAGCAACACGGCCTGAGCCAGCGTATCCTCGAGACGGTCAATCGCATCCTGACCGAGCGTGGCCTCATGCTCAAGAGCGGCACCATCGTGGATGCCACGCTCATTGCTGCTCCCAGCTCGACCAAGAACGCCCGCCGTGAGCGCGACCCTGAGATGCACCAGACGAAGAAGGGCAACCAGTGGTACTTCGGCATGAAAGCGCACGTTGGGGTCGACGCCGAGACAGGGCTGGTACACACGGTGGTGGCCACCGCTGCCAACGTCTCGGATGTGACGCAGGCGCATCGGCTCTTGCACGGGCAAGAGACCGACGTCTTTGCCGATGCGGGCTATCAGGGAGTGGACAAGCGAGCGGAAAACCAGGGCAAGCAAGTCGCTTGGCACGTGGCCATGCGGCCGGGCAAGCGCCGGGCATTGGACAAGCGCACTTTTCTTGGCCAGGTGATGGATGCCTTGGAACGCACCAAGGCGCGCATTCGTGCCAAGGGTGAGCATCCGTTTCGGGTACTCAAATGCCAGTTTGGCTACCGCAAGACGCCCTATCGAGGCTTGGCCAAGAACGGCGCGCAGCTCAACGTCCTGTTTGCGCTGGTCAATCTGTGGCTGGCGCGCAAAGCCTTGCTGGCTGCGACGGGATAAGTGCGCCCGCAGTGGGCTCACTGGGGCCGGATGAGGCTGCAGAGGGCCCACGAAGGGGCTTGCTGGAGCCCAAGAACCGTTCAGCATCTGTTTCGATCCCATCCTACGAAACGATATTGACCCTGAACTCGTCGCCACGAACGAGTGGGCGGGGTAGTGCAGAGGTTCCCTAGTCGCACTCGCGGCTTGCCTTGGACAACCAACGGCCCTCCCAGACAAAGAATCCTAGATCCGGCGTATCACGATGAAGATTGACGTGAGCAACGGGGTCGATCCACTGGTAGACGTGCATCCCGCGCTCACACAGAACGTAAGCGCCGATGCGGTACCGACCTTTGTTGAATGGAAGACGATCACACTCCATAATCGCGGTTAAACGCCCCTTTCGATCGCGCAACAAAGGACGCCCGCTATCGAGAGAAAATTGGGTAGCTAGAATACGCCCAGATTCCGCAGAAACCACGACTGCCACGGTTGGGGTCGGGATATCAGGATCACTTTCCACATCAATCTCTACTCGCAAATTAGATTCACCACTGCGACCATAAAGCTCATCCCCCATTTGTCCATCGAGAAAAACACGCACCGCTTCTAACCTGGCATGACCACGTGGCGAGGGAGGCGCATGGAGCGGATTGGTTGGTGCTTCCTCTTCGTGCAATCGACCCTTCGCGTCGGACAATTGTCCGGTCGATTGATCAAGAAATTCTTGATATTTCGCTAACACTCGGCTGACCTCTCCCTGCTCACGCACCCGACCCTCGTGCAGCCACATGGCGGTATCGCAGAAGATTTCGACGTGGTAAAGCGCATGGCTGCAAAACAGAATGGTTGCACCACGCTGCCGAATCTCCATAATACGATCAAATGACTTGCGCGCAAACGCACCGTCACCGACCGATAACGCCTCATCGACGATGAGGATATCGGGATCGACGCTCGTGGCGATCGAAAACGCCAGACGGACGTACATCCCGCTTGAGTACGTCTTGACGGGCTGATCGATATGGTGACCGATACCAGAAAAATCGATGATCGCATCCATCCGCTGGGCGATCTCTTGTTCACTCAATCCCAACGTCACTGCGTTCAAATAAATATTTTCACGTCCAGTAAACTCTGGGTTGAAGCCCGACCCAAGTTCCAGCAGTGCCGCAACGCGTCCATGAACTTGCATGCGCCCCTCGCTCGGGGCAAGGGTGCCTGCGACGAGCTGTAATAGCGTCGATTTGCCTGCGCCATTCAGACCGACGATTCCCATCGCCTGGCCGCGAGCCAGGCGAAAGCTCACATCTCGAAGCGCCCAAAAATCTTTTCCAACACTTGCGGCCCGTGGCCACAAGGCATTCAGAAGCCTATCGATCGGTCGCTGAAAAACCCGATAGCACTTACCGATTTGCTCAGCTTCGATGACCCAGTCAGAGCACATCAGAAAACCCTTCACGTAGCCGCTGGAACCACAGGTATCCCACGGCGGCAAATCCAAGCGCAGAAACGCCATGCCAGAAAAGCAAGGAAATATCCGATAGCCGCCCCAACATCAATGTCGAGCGCACGGCCTCCATTGCCCACGCGACGGGATTTGCCCATAGCAACCAATCCCAAGATGGAGGAAAAAAACTACCGGGATAAAATACGGGTGAAATAAACAGAAGGGCCGAACTCACCAAGGGGATAATCTGCGCGGTATCGCGCACATACACACCAAGCGCAGCAAGGCACCACGCCAATCCGACGACATAAACGGCCAAAATAGCCACAATGGCGGGTACAGCGACCCACGCGAGTGTCACTTTTCCCCAAAAAGGGGCAGTTAGCATAACCAAAATCAAGCTTAAGACGGCTTGCACCGCTGCAGCGCCTACGGTTACCACCGGTAGTAGCACCACGGGAAAGCGAACCTTTGTCACTAGATTGGCATGCGAGAGGATCGCTTGCGGCGACCGGTTCAAAACCTCTGCCGTAAAATTGAACACAGCCAACCCCACGAAGACCTGCACAATGTAGTATCCTACGCCCGTAGCAGTTCCGCTCATCCCATCGATAGGCCATCTAATGCCCATGAATTCATGAAACACGAGGGTAAAAAGCATTAACTGCAGCACTGGCTGAATCAATGTCCATGCCACCCCCAACATGGAGCCACGGTAACGACCGTGAATCTCCCGTCTCAGCCATAGTCGGTAGAGATATAGTCCTTGACGGGTGGAAGCAATGAAAGTCATCGCCATACAGATCGAACGGGCTTGCTGATTACAGCACGATAATGGGGTGTATGCCAAAGCATCCACAGACTTTGCAAATGCCACCAGAAATGCTGCCAGTGGCGGTGGCTCGCGCGCCTTGGTGAATGCCGTACTATCGCCTTTGTAGCCACCGCAATCTGCCATCCCTGAGCGCGCATACGCAGGCACAGATCGACGTCCTCACAATACATATAATAGCGTTCATCGAAGCCACCTATGGCTTTGAAGACAACAGATGGAAACAACATAAAGGAACCATTGATCCAGTGTTTGGGGGCTTCTTGCGATTTACCCCAAGGAACATAGCGGCGAAACAACCCCCGCGGAGAGGGCACCTCTCGTGCAAGGTCTTTGGCCGGCCCTCGCCCATCGGTCTGCATGGGGTAAGCACATCCCACGCGCCCATCTTGCAGACGCTCGATGAGGGCGGGAAACGGGTTCCCGATTAGGTGAATATCCGGATTCATCACACAAAAATATTCCGTGTCACACTCGGCAAAGGATTGATTATGGTTGGCCGCAAATCCCTGCGCACGGTCGTTCTGCAACACACGCACAAAAAAAGGCCACGAGCTACTCGTGATCCACCGCAACAGTGTCGGCTCAGGGATATTCAACGTCACTACCACTCGATGGATAGCAGTGGCCCCGTGCTGCGCCAGATCTTGCAGCAGGAGGGGAATCATGTCGCCATGACCATGGCTAACAATGGAAACGGTGACTGTTTTTGTGACAGACATTGAAATATCTTGCCTGACTCGGCACTTGCGTTCGTGCCCGGTATCAGTGATGCCCAATTCCCTTTTCGTTTTTTTGCAATTTTATTGCGCGCCCCGCAGCACGCCATCGACCCCCGCGATCGTGCCTTCTACATCGCCACCCGATAAACTGACCAGCCGCACACGCGCCAGGAGGTATTCATAGCGCGCCTGCGCCAGGTCACGCAGCACGGACTGGCGCTGCTGCTCGGCGTTGAGGACATCCAGCACGGTACGCGTGCCGGCCTCGTACGAGCGGCGGTTGGCGGTAACGACTTGATCGGCGGAGCGCAGGGCTTGCTCGAGGGCACGAATGCGCGCAACGCCTTCGGTGACGGCACGAAATTCTCGGTGCACGCGCAGGCCGAGGTCGCGGCGCGTAGCCTCTAAGGTTTCCTCGACCCGGGTGAGTTCGGCCACGGCTTGGCGCACGCTGGCATCGACCGCCCCCCCGGCATAGAGCGGCACGTTGAGCTGCAGCCCGATGAGTCGGTTGGTGTAGCTGGAGCTAGGGGTGGTGACGTTTTCGCTGGCGCTGCGCGTGATCTGTGCCACGGCATCCAGCGTGGGCAAGTGGCCGGCACGGGCGCGTTCGATCTCTTGCCGGGCGGCATCGCGGCGGGCGCGCAGTGCCGCGAGTTCGGGGCTGTTGGCTTCGGCAGCGGCCTGCCACTCGGCCAGTGTGGACGGTTGCGGGGGTTCGAGCACCAGTCGTTCGGGCGCCAGTGGCCACAGGGTAGACGCGCTCACGCCGGTGAGGTTTTCCAGCTGACGGCGCGCCATGTCGTGCGCTTGGCGCGCGCGCAGCTCGTCGGCACGCAAAAGGTCAAGCCGGGCTTGTATCTCGTCGATGTCCGTGCGTATGCCCGTGCCCACCCTCCAGGCTTTTTCGGCGGCGTCGAGCTGGCGCAACGCCACCTGTTGCTGCTTGAGGACGAGCTCAAGCTGGTCTTGGTTGAGCAGCGCCTCCAGGTACGCTGCGGTAACCCGCTCGGCCAGGCGGTTGGTCTCCGCGGCAAGCACCGCTTCCGCGTCGGCGACCACCGATCGCGCTTGTTCGACACCGGCGCGCAGCGCTGGCCGGTACAGGGGCTGGCGGATCGACAGCGTCGCGTTGTAGCTGGGATATTGCTCGTCGATGCGCTGCGGTCGGCCCAAAAAGTCGGAGGCGGTGCGAGAAAGGTCGTTGTAGACGCGGCTGGCGCCCAAGGCCACGTTGGGCAGCAGCTGGGCCTGCGCCAGAGGCAGACGCTCGCGCTGGACGTCGGCAGCGGCGCGGGCGGCGCGCAGCGTGGCATCGTTTTGCAACGCTAGCCGGTGCGCCTCGGCCAGGCCCATGCCGTGGGCCGCCGGTGCGGCCAATAAGGCCCACAGCAACCAGGGAAGGGGTCGGCGCACGAGCGGCGCCAGCAACGGTGTGAGCACGGTTTACTCCTCGGTCAGGCTGGCAGCGACCCGCCGCGTCAGCGGGCTGAGTAGGTAGGTCAGCAGCGAGCGCTCCCCCGTCTTGACAATGACTTCGGCCGGCATGCCGGGCTGCAGGCGGCGCGCGCCCAGCGTTTGCATGCCTTGGGGCGTCACCGCTACGCGCAGCAGGTAATATGGCACGCCAGTGTGGGGGTCGGCCAGCAGGTCTTTGGAGACGGAGATCACCTCCCCCTCCACCACGAGCTGCGGCGAGTGCGAAAACACCGAAAACCGGATGTCGGTCTTTAGCCCCTCGCGCACCCGGTCGATCAGGTGCGGCTCGAGCTTGGCTTCGATGAGCAGCGGCTCGTTTTCGGGGACGATGTCCATGAGTTTTTGTCCCGGCTGAATCACTGCGCCCACGGTTTGCACGCCCAAGCCGACGACCTGGCCCGCAGCGGGCGCCCGGATGTAGGTGCGGTCCAGGTCGGCTTTGGCCGCGACGTAGCGCTCGGCATCGGCCTGTACGTCCAGGTTGACACGGGTCAGATCGGCTTCGACCTCTTTGCGATAGTCTTGTTGCCGCACTTGGGCGCGTTGCTGCAGCTCGGCGATGGCGCGCTGCACGCGCGCGATGTTGCCCTGCAGCTCGGACAAACTGGCTTGTAGTTCCGCCACTTGCCGCTGCAGCTCGGACTGTCGCACCCGGGGCGCGTAGCCCTCGGCCGCGAGCGCGCTGATGTTGCGCAAGTCTTCTTGCAGCAGCGCGAGCTGTTGCTGTCGGTTGGGCAGCGCCTCGCGCAGCGCCTTGAGCAGCGCTTGTTGGCCCTGAATCGACTCCTCGATGGCCTGCAACTCCGCTTGCAGCGCGGCGCGGCGCGAGCGAAACAGCTGCTCTTGCGCCATCATCTGCGAGCTAATCCACGGGTCATCCTGCGCCGCCAGCAAGTCGGGGTGCCAATCGATACGACCGGCGCCCGCCTGCTCTGCCAACAGGCGACCCTGCATGGCACGCAGCCCCAGGTAGCGCTGCCGCACCGATTCGTAGTTGGCGCGAGAGATGGCCGCATCGAGCACGAACAGCAGTTGATCGGTTTGAACGACATCACCCTCGCGCACGTGGATCTCGCGCACGATGCCGCCGGTGGGGTGCTGTACAGCCTTGCGCTTGGTGTCCAGCGCAATGGTGCCGTGGGTGGGTACGCCTTCGTCCAAGGGGGCAAACGCCGCCCAAGCCAAGAATGCCCCAAACCCCAGCACGAGGGCCAGTGCGCCAATGCGCGCGGCACGGCTGGGGGGCCGCACGGTGGTCGGCGCCCCCAGCACTGCATCGTTCCCGACGTCGGCGGGTTTTGTGATGACTTCGTGGGTTTTCATGGGAGGTGTTTTGCTCATGGTAGTCGTCGACAAGGGGCATTAGGCGGGTGCTGCGGCGCGGTCATCAGGGTCCGGCAAGGGTTGCGACGGAGCGGGGGCGGCAGCGCCCTGCAGTCGGCGCAGCACCGCATCGCGCTCACCGGCGTCCACCACGCGGCCATCGCGCATCAAGACGATGCGATCGGCGACCGCCAGCACGCCCGGGCGGTGCGAAATAACCACCACGGTTTTGCCCATGGTCTTCAAGGTTGCAAGCGCCTTTTGCAGCGCGGCTTCGCCCGCGTCGTCGAGGTTGGCGTTGGGCTCATCCAGCACGATGAGGGAGGGCTGGCCGTAGAGCGCGCGCGCCAACGCCACGCGTTGCCGTTGCCCGCCCGACAGGAGCTGGCCGGCCTCGCCCATCGGGGTGTCGTAGCCTTTCGGAAAGCGCAGAATCACGGCGTGCAACCCTGTGATCTGGGCGGCTTCGATGACGCGCTCGGGGTCAGGCTCGCCCATGCGGGCGATGTTTTGGGCGATTGTGCCGTCGAACAGCTCGACGTCTTGCGGCAGGTAGCCGATGAAGGGACCAATGTCGTCGCGACTCCAGTCTCGGATGGGCTTGTCATCCAACAACACCTCGCCTTCGACCTGTGGCCAAATGCCGATGATGACGCGCGCCAGCGTCGATTTGCCAGAGCCTGACGGTCCCATGATCACAGTCACGGTCCCCGGCGCGAAGGTCAGGTTGATGTCTTGGAGAATGGGGGACATCCTTCCTGCAGCGCGGGCGGCGACACCGCGCAGTTCGACGTCGCCTTTGGGCGCCACGTAGCGCAGCGCTGGGTCTCGGGGAGGGTGGGTGGCGAGCAGCTGTTCCAGACGGGCAAACGCGGCGCGAGCGCTGGCAAACGAGCGCCACGTAGACACCAACAGGTCGATCGGCGCCAGGGCGCGCCCCGCGAGCACGTTAGCCGCGATCATCGCCCCGGGGGTCAATTCGCCTTCGATCGCCAGCAGGGCGCCCGCCCCCAGCACCAAGGACTGTTGGCTGTAACGCACGAATTTGCTGATGGCGGTGAGCCGGTGCTGTAAGCCCTGTGTTTGGCCATGTTGCAGAAGGACGTCGGCATGCCTTTGCAGCCAGCGCTGCTTGAGCCCTTTGAGCATGCCCATGGACTCGACCGCCTCGGCGTTGCGCAGCTTGTTTTGCAGGGTGCGCGCTTCGTCGCCTTGCGCCAGCATCAGGCGCTCGCTAGGCTGCTGAATGAGCCGTTGGCTGGCCCATGCCAACCCACCCTGAACGCAGGCGAATCCAATGGCCAGCCATCCCAAGAGCGGGTGCATGATGAACAGCACCGCGGTATAAATCGGCATCCACGGCAGATCAAAAAATGCAAACACCCCATTGCCAGTGATGAATTGGCGCAGTTCCGTCAGATCGGCAAAGGCCCGGCCCTGTCTGGCTGCATCCGGACGCAGACTGGCATCGAAAGCGGCCTGAAAGACGCGGGTGCTGAGCATATCGTCGATGCGCATGCCCACGCGAACCAACACGCGCGAGCGCATCCATTCGGTCACCGCCATGATGGCCAAGAGCGCCAGCGCAATGATCGAGACCACCAGCAAGGTCAGCTCGCTGCGGCTGACCATGACGCGGTCGAACACCTGCAACATGTACAGCGTGGGAGTCAGCATGAGCACATTGGCAATCATGCTGAAAAGTGCGACCACATAGAATTCGCGCCGAAAGGCCCACAGCGAGGCGCGCAATTCGGAGCGCTGGGCGGTGTCGGAAAAGCTCATGCGGGTTTCACCAACGGTTGTGGGGCGGCAGCGGTCGAACCGGCTTCCGCAGGTAACTGGGCACGACGCAAAGCAGCCAGGACATCGTCACGCGGGCCAAATGCTTTGGTCATTCCATCGGCCAACACGAGGATCTTGTCGATGGCGACCAAGACACTCGTTCGGTGCGTGATGACCACGAACGTCGTGCCGCGCGCTTTAAGGGTGCGAATGGCGTTGACCAGGGCGGCATCCCCCGCTTCGTCCAGGCTGGCGTTGGGCTCGTCCAATACCACAAGCACCGGATCGCCGTAGAGCGCTCGCGCCAGCGCGATGCGCTGCCGCTGGCCGCCAGAGAGGTTGACGCCCTCGGGTCCGACCGGGGTGTCATAGCCCTGGGGCAGGGATTCGATGAACGCGTCCAGCCCGACCAAGCGCGCAGCCTCTCGCACACGGGGCGTGTCTACGTCGCCGAAGCGGGCGATGTTCTCGGCGATCGTGCCCTCAATGAGATCGACCCCCTGAGGGAGGTAGCCGAGGTAGGGGCCCAGCTCGGCCTTGGGCCACGCGTAGACGTCTGCGCCGTCGAGGCGCACTTTGCCCCCCGCCGAGGGCCACAGCCCCACCAGCGCGCGCGCTAGTGTCGTTTTGCCCGACCCTGAGGGCCCAACCACCGCGAGCGCCTCACCGGGCTGCAAGGCAAAGGCCACGCCGCGTAGAATAGGGACCTGGGTGCCGGGGGGAGCCACGATCACCCCCTCGACGCTGAGCGCACCGCGCGGCGCAGGCAGCGACATGACGGGCGGCTGGGGTGGGACTTGTTGCAGCAACTGCTCCAGGCGCTGCCAGGCGTCGCGGGCACCGACCACACCCCGCCACTGGGTCACGAGCTGCACGAGAGGGGCCAACACGCGTGCCGCCAATACCGAGCCGACGATCATCATCGCGGCCCCACCGGGCAGCACGTTCTCGAGCACCAGCCACGCGCCCAGACCCAGCAGCAAGGAGCCCCACACGGTCTGCACCCATTTGGTGATGGCCGCGAAGACCCCGGCGCGATCCGATGCCAGCGCCTGTAAGCGCAAAAATTCCTGCTGCAGGCGCCACCATCGCCCGTGTAGCGCGCGCATCATGCCCATGGCCTCCACGACCTCGGCATTGCGCAGCATGCCGTCAGCGGACTGCTGCGCGGCAATCGCGGTGCGGTTGGCCTGCGTCAGCGGTGGCCGCGTCGTCGACTCGTTCCACCACGCCAAACCCACCTGCAACACCGCACCAATCAGCGCTGCCCAACCCCAGATGGGGTGAATCAAAAACAGCACCAACAAAAAGACGATGCCCACCGGCGCTTCCATGACGGCGGCCACCGCGGGATGATGAAAAAAATCGCGCACCGTGCGCAAATCGTTCAGGGCTTGTATTTGGCCCGCCCCGCCACGCTGAAGATTGAGCACATGAATGGCATCGATCACGCGGGGCACGAGTCGCTCGTCGAACCAGTGTCCCGCCTCGCGCATGATCTCCGACCGGGACCATTCCAACACTTCCATCACGACGTAGACCAGCAGCACCGCCAGGGTCAGCATGGCGAGCGTGGTGACGCTGCGGCTGTTGAGCACACGCCCGTACACCTCGAACATGTAAAACGTTGGGGCGAAGATGAGCAGTGAAGCGACGGTGGCATAAATCCACGCACGGCGAATCGATGGCAAGAGATCTCGCACCGCTTGAGCGAGCTCGGACGACTTCTGAATAGGGGTCATTGCGCTTCCTCGACCATGAGATATTCCGGCCAATCGCTGGACGCCTCTGCCACCCGTTTGGGCGAGCTTCGTTCACCCGACGACTCGTGCTCGTCTTCTTGCAACACAAACGTCAAGTAGTAACGCCCGTCGACACCGCTGGTGAGCATCACTTCACGCAAGCGCAGGGCGCGAAACGCCCGTTCATCATCAGCGCTCAATCCCACATCGAAGCGCAAACGACCTTCGAGCGTGAATAACGACACCCGCCCATTGCGCAGGCTGAGCGTGTGGCGATCAAAGTAGACCGGACAATTGGGGGCAAACCGCAGCAGGGGCAGCGGCCGTTCACCCCAGCGGCTGACGTGAAAAGGGCTGCTCGGGTGTTGAAAAACGAACCGCGCCGCTCGGCACACCGAGTAAATGGCGTTGCACGCCATCTGCGAGCCCAGCTCGGGCATGGCCTCACGCAACGAGCGATAGGCCAGGTGGTGCAGTGCGACGCGGTTCCAGCACCGATGATCCCGTACCATTGGCGCGAGCAGGTTGCACGCGTCGGCGAACGCGCGCTGCAGCGCCCGCAGCTGCTCCACGTGCGGCGCGGCGGCGTCCAGCGGGATGACGATGCGACGAATATTCATATAGGAGTTTCAGTGTAGCACACTCCTCTTTGCGTTACGCTGGTCGCTACGTCGGTGACACTGGCACCGATCAACGGGAGGCGGCCCCGAGCAATGTCACCGATCGGCCGCCGCGCCGAACGGTTGGCCCCGGGCGTCCTTCTCGGAAACCACAGGCGCCCTCCCCCCCAGCGGCCACTCGATGGCCAGCGTCGGGTCGTCCCAGCGGATGCAGCGCTCGTGGGCGGGGCTGTAGTAGTCGGTGGTTTTGTAGAGGAAGTCGGCCTCGTCGCTGAGTGTCAGAAAGCCGTGCGCGAGGCCCGGCGGTATCCAAAGTTGGCGGTGGTTGGATTCGCTGAGCTCGACGCCGACCCAGCGCCCGTAGGTGGGCGAGTCGGGGCGGATGTCGACCGCCACGTCGAAGACGGCACCGCGCACCACGCGCACGAGCTTGCCCTGCGCGTGCGGGGGAACTTGGTAGTGCAGGCCGCGCAGCACGCCGCGCGCGCTGCGGCTGTGGTTGTCCTGCACGAAGGTGACGCCCTGCAGGCCCGTGGCGGCCTCGAAGTCGCGCAGGTTGAAGCTCTCGAAAAAAAAGCCGCGCGCATCGCCAAAGACCCGGGGTTCGAGGATGAGCACGTCGGCGATCGCGGTAGGGGTGACGGTGACGGGCATGTGGCTCACCCCAGCAGCGACAGCAGGTAGCGGCCGTAGCCGGTCTTGCCCAGCGGCGCAGCCAGGCGCTGCAGCTGTGCGTCGTCGATCCAACCGGCTCTCCAGGCGATTTCCTCGGGGCAGGCGACTTTGAGCCCCTGGCGGCGCTCGAGCGTGGCGATGAAGTGGCCGGCATCGAGCAGGCTGTCGTGGGTGCCGGTGTCGAGCCAGGCGTAGCCGCGCTTCATGATCTGGACGTTGAGCTGTCCGCGCTCCAGGTACGCTTGGTTGACGGAGGTGATTTCCAACTCGCCGCGGGCGCTGGGCCGCACGGCGCGGGCGATGTCGACCACCTGCTCGTCGTAAAAGTACAAGCCCGTGACGGCATAGTTCGACCGGGGACGCTGGGGCTTTTCTTCGATGCTGAGCGCCCGCCCCTGCGCGTCGAAGGCGACCACGCCGTAGCGTTCGGGGTCTTGCACGTGGTAGGCAAAGACGGTGGCGCCACTCGCCTGGGCGTTGGCGGCTTGCAACAGCACTTGCAAGTCGTGGCCGTAGAAGATGTTGTCACCCAGCACCAAGGCGCTGGGTTGACCCGAGACGAAGTCGGCACCGATGATGAAGGCTTGCGCCAGTCCGTCGGGGCTGGGCTGCACGGCATACTGCAGATTCATGCCCCATTGGCTGCCATCGCCCAGCAGTTGCGCGAAACGGGAGGTGTCTTGTGGCGTGCTGATGACGAGCACGTCGCGGATGCCCGCCAGCATGAGCGTGCTCAAGGGGTAATACACCATGGGTTTGTCGTACACCGGCAGCAGCTGTTTGCTGACCGCGAGCGTGGCGGGATGCAAGCGGGTGCCCGAGCCGCCCGCGAGGATGATGCCTTTGCGCAAAGTGCTTCGAATATTCATACGATCACGAGGTGATTCCCTGGTCGGCGCAAACAGACGACAGCCAACGCCGCACGCCGGACTCCCACGGCGGCAGGTGCAGGCCGAACGTCTGGCGCAAGCGTGTGGTATCGAGCCGACTGTTGCGTGGACGCTGGGCCGGTGTGGGGTAGGCGCTGCTCGGAATCGGGTCGATGGCCTGCACGCGCCACGGCGCGTCGGGCCAGCGCCGCCGGGCCTCTTCGATCAGCACGCACGCGTAGCCGTGCCACGACGTGACCCCAGCTGCTGCCAGGTGGTAGGTGCCGCTGCCCTGCCCCGTGGCCAGCGCGTGGCGCAGCGCGTGGACGGTGACGTCGGCGATCAGGTCGGCCCCCGTGGGCGCACCCATCTGGTCGGCCACCACCGTCAGTCGCTCGCGCGTGAGCGCCAGGCGCAGCATGGTGCGAGCGAAATTACCGCCCCGCACGCCATATACCCATTGCGTGCGCAGGATGAGGTGGCGGCAGCCGCTGGCGCGGATGGCCTGCTCGCCTGCCCATTTGGTGTGGCCGTAGACGTTGAGCGGGGCAGGCGCGTCGTCCTCGCACCACGGCCGGTCGCCGCTGCCGTCGAATACGTAGTCGGTGCTGTAGTGCACGAGCCACGCGCCACAGGCCGCAGCGGCCCGAGCCAGTACGCCTGGCGCTTCGGCGTTGAGGCGTTGGGCACGCGCCGGCTCGGCCTCGGCCTGGTCCACGGCGGTGTAGGCCGCCGCGTTGACGATGACCGCCGGCCGCAATGCCTGGACGGTCCGGGAGATACCGTCGAGGTCGGTCAAGTCCCCACACAGCGGCGCATCGATCCCGGGGACGCTCGCGCCCGCGCGGCCCAGCGCCACGACGTCACCGATGACCCCCAGGCTGCGCTGCAGCTCCCAGCCGACCTGGCCGTCTTTGCCCAACAGCAGGATGACGGGGGCCGTCATGCCAGCGATTCCTGGCCGTACTGCCGCTGCACCCACGCGCGGTAGGCGCCGCTTTGCACGCGCTGCACCCAGTCGGGATGGTCCAGGTACCACTGGACGGTCTTGCGCAGGCCGCTGTCGAAGGTTTCGGCCGGGCGCCAGCCCAATTCGCGCTCGATTTTGCGCGCGTCCATGGCGTAGCGGCGGTCGTGCCCGGGGCGGTCGGTCACGAAGGTGATGAGCTGCTCGTAGCGCTGCACGGGCGCACCGCTGCGCACGTCGCACACGCCGCGCGCCGGGGCGGGCGCGAGCGCATCGAGCAGTCGGCAGATCGTGCGCACCACGTCGAGGTTGGTGCGCTCGTTGTGACCGCCGATGTTGTACGTCTCGCCCACGCGGCCGGCCTGCAGCACGCGCCGGATGGCCGCGCAGTGGTCGCCAACGTAGAGCCAGTCGCGCACTTGCTGGCCGTCGCCATAGACGGGCAGCGGCTTGCCCGCCAGGGCGTTGACGATCATGAGCGGTATGAGCTTTTCCGGGAAGTGGTAGGGCCCGTAGTTGTTGGAGCAGTTGGTGGTGAGCACTGGCAGCCCGTAGGTGTGGTGCCAGGCGCGCACCAGATGGTCGCTGGCGGCTTTGCTCGCCGAATACGGGCTGTTGGGCTCGTAGCGGTGGGTTTCGGCAAACGGCGGGTCGTGCGGGCCGAGTGAGCCGAATACCTCGTCGGTGCTCACGTGCAGGAAACGAAACGCCGCCTGCTCTGCCGCCGGTAGTGCCGTCCAGTACGCGCGCACCGCCTCCAACAGGCGAAAGGTGCCCACGACGTTGGTCTGTATGAAGTCCTCGGGTCCGTGGATGGAGCGGTCGACGTGGCTTTCAGCCGCAAAGTGCAGCACCGCGCGCGGCCGGTGCTCGGCCAGCAGGCGCTCGACCAACGCACGGTCGCCAATGTCGCCGTGCACGAAATGGTGCCGTGCATCCCCCTCCAGGCTGGCGAGGTTTTCGCGGTTGCCCGCGTAAGTGAGTTTGTCCAGATTGACGACGGGTTCGTCATGCCGACGCAGCCAGTCGAGCACGAAATTGCTGCCAATGAAGCCGGCGCCGCCGGTGACGAGGATGGTCATGGTTGGGTCCTGAGACTGATCGGCGCGGAGTGTAGCGCGTGCGCAATGGGAACAGGGTCTTGCGCCCAGCGAGGCTGGCAGGGCCAGATGGCGCTGCGCATGCTGGGCGACGTGGCGCTGGCGGCATTCGAGCTTGGGCAGCTGGTTGCGCCGCAGCAGGCTCAACGCTACCATCGACCCCACCACTGCCAGCGACGAGCAGCTGGAGCGTTGCCTGGAGAAGATCCTCTCGGCGCAGACGCTGGAGGAACTGCTGCGCCCGTAGGGAGGAAACATCGCGCGGCCAGACAAGGCGCGGCAGCACCAGGCCCGATCGTGGCTTTGGCTGCACGACAACCAAGGAGGAAGGGAGGGACTCGGGGTGAAGTCTTGGATGAGAAGACGGATGCGCCATGCCACCCAACGGGTGGCGGCGCTCTTGGGGTGGTGGTGTTTGTCGGCTTGCGCGGCCCTACCAACGCCCCTTTGGGCCGCATGGCTGGAGGCCAACACGGCCACCGCTGCGCAGCTGCAGACGCTCAGAGGCGTGGGACCCGTCATGGCCGAGCGCATCGTGCAGGCGCGCCAGCAGCAGCCGTTTCGCGATTGGGCCGATCTGCAAGCCCGGGTGTCCGGCCTGGGGCCGAAGAGGGCCGAGGCGCTATCGGTACAGGGCTTACGCGTCAACGGCACGAGCTGGGGCAGCGAGCTCGCGCGAGGGAGAGATTCGGCGCCGGGCAAAGGCGCGGCACCCGCACCCGCCGGGGTGGGCGCCCTTGCCCCACCGCGTCGGGACGGCACCCGTTCCGCCGCGCCCCCGCCTGCGCCGGCCTATCCGCCGATCCCAGGTCTGTCGGCGCCTGCGCGCTGATGGCCGCCAGCGGGCGGCAGCAGTTGAATATTCGAACGAACGTTCGTATCATTGCAGTATGGATAACCCAACCCAAGCTGCCTTCGACACCGCGCTGCAACGCGTCAAAACCCTGACCCAGCGCCCCGACAACAACACCCTGCTGCAACTGTACGCGCTGTACAAGCAGGCGACGGAAGGGGACAACACGACCCCGAAGCCCAGCCTGACCGATGTGGTGGCGCGCGCCAAGTGGGACGCCTGGAACAAGCTCAAGGGCGTGGCGCGCGAGGACGCGATGCAGCGCTACGCAGCACTGGTCGATTCGCTGGCCTGACGGCGCGCTGGTGCCTCAATCGACGCGCCGCACGTCGACGGCGCAGTCGTAGAACGTGGGCGCGCGGCCCAGATCGGTGAGTGCCTGGCTGGTCAGTTCGTTGACGTTGGTGCCACTGGGGCTGAGTTTGCGCCACCAAATGCCCAGCCCCACCACCACCCCGGGACGGGTGCGTGTGCCGACCCGGGCGCGCAGGCGGCAGCAACCCCGGTCGTTGAACGCCTCCACCCAGTCACCGTCGGCGATGCCACGCGCAGCGGCGTCGTCGGGGTGGATGTCCAGCAACGGCTCGCCCTCGGCATCGCGCAGTGAGACGACGTTGACGAAGGTCGAGTTGAGGAAGTGCCGCGCCGGGGGCGAGATCATCGCCAGGGGGTAGCGTGGATCGGCACCGGCGGGCTCGTGGTTGGGCAGTACCTCAGGCAGCGGGTCCAGCCCGAGCGCTGCCAAGCGATCGCTCGCGAATTCGCACCGACCCGATGGGGTGGGAAAGCCCCCGTCGGCAAACGGGGCGTCGGGCACCGGCAACGACACCCAGCCCCGACCCAGCAACGCGTCGAAATCGATCGCGTCACCAAACGCCTGGCGGCACAACGCGAGGTCGTCATCGGCAAAGCAGGGTTCATCGAACCCGAGACGCTGCGCGAGCTGCCGAAACACCCAGGTATTGGGCCGCGCCAAACCCAAGGGTTCGATCGCGGGCCGATTGAGCAGCACGTCGGTGTGGCCGTAGCTGAGGTGGATGTCCCAGTGCTCGAGCTGCGTGGTCGCGGGCAGCACGTAGTCGGCGGTATCGGCGGTGTCGGTCAGGAATTGCTCGAGCACCACGGTGAACAGATCCTCGCGCGCCAGCCCGCGCACCACTTCGCCCGATTGCGGGGCGACCGCCGCCGGGTTGCTGTTGTAAACGACGAGCGCTTGCACCGGCGGGCCGAAGTGGGCGTCGCCGGGATGGCACAGGAGCTGCCCCAGCGTGCTCATGTTGAGCGTGCGCGGCTGCGGGCACGGACTGCGCAGCAGCAAATCGGGGCGCTGTAGCGCGTCGCGTTGCACGGGGTACCAACCCGAGCTGGACAACAGCACCCCCCCTGCCCGGTAACGCCACGCGCCGATGACTGCGGGCAAGCAGGCGATGGCACGCACCGCGTTGCCGCCACCGCGCGTGCGCTGCATGCCGTAGTTGAGCCGGATGGCGACGGGCTGGCGCTGCTGCACACACGCGCCAATGTGCTGCGCCAACGCTTGGATTTGCGCCACGGGCAGACCGCAAACAGCCGCCGCGCGCGCCGGCGGCCATTGCAAGGCGCGCTCGCGCAGCGCAGGCCAGCCGAGCGTGTGGTGCTGCACGTAGTCCTCGTCCACCCAACCGTGCACGATGCACTCGTGCATCAGCGCGTAGGCCAGCGCGGCGTCCGTGCCCGGTAGCAGGGCCAGGTGGTCGTGGCACTTGTCGGCAGTTTCGCTGCGCCGCGGGTCGATGCACACCAGCCGCGCCCCCGCACGCTTGGCCTGCTGCGCGTAGCGCCAGAAGTGCAGGTTGCTGCCCACGCTGTTGCTGCCCCAAATGAGGATCAGGCGGCTGTCGGCGAAATGCTCCACGCGCATGCCAACCTTGGCGCCGATCGTGGCCTCCAGCGCCGCCGCGCCAGCACTGGAGCAGATGGTGCGGTCCAGCAGCGACGCGCCCAAGCGATGAAAAAACCGCGCCGCCATCGACTCGCCTTGCACCAGACCCATGGTGCCCGCGTAGCTGTAGGGCAGGATGGTTTGCGGGTCGTGCGCGGCCAGCGCCCCCAAACGGGCGGCGATGTCGTCGAGCGCCTCGTCCCAGCCGACGGGCTCGAAGCGGCCCTCGCCCTTGCGGCCCACGCGACGCAGCGGCTGCAACAAACGCTCGGGGTGATAGACCCGCTCCAGGTACCGGCTGACCTTGGTACACAGCACGCCGGCCGTCTGCGGATGGTCAGGGTTGCCCTGCAGATGCACGGCGCGCCCCGCGCGCACCGTGGTCAGCAGCGAGCAGGTGTCGGGGCAATCGTGCGGGCAGGCGCCTCGGATGGTGGAGGCCTCTATCGGGGCTTCAACGGTGGTGGTCATGGGTGCATGGTACGCCAAGGCCCACAGTCATCCCAATCCGCGCTAGCATCCCCCCTATGAAACTGATCGAACCCATCGTCCAGCAGGCAGCGGCCATGGCTGCCATCCGGCGCGATCTGCACGCGCACCCGGAACTGTGCTTCGAGGAGGTGCGCACCGCCGACCGCGTGGCCGCGCTGCTGACGCAGTGGGGCATCTCGATCCACCGGGGTCTGGGCAAGACGGGGGTGGTCGGTATCGTCCACGGGCGCGATGGCGGCGCCTGTGGGCGAGCGCTGGGGCTGCGCGCGGACATGGACGCACTGCCGATGACGGAGCGCAACACGTTCGAGCACGCCAGCCGCTACCCCGGGCGCATGCACGCGTGCGGGCACGACGGCCACACCGCGATGCTGCTGGCCGCCGCGCAATACCTGGCCCAGCAGCGCGACTTCGACGGCACGGTGTACCTGATTTTCCAGCCCGCCGAGGAAGGCGGTGGCGGCGCGCGCGAGATGATCGCCGACGGGCTGTTCGAGCGCTTCCCCATGGAGGCCGTCTTTGGCATGCACAACTGGCCGGGGCTGCCCGTGGGCCACTTTGCCGTCAGCCCCGGGCCGGTGATGGCCTCCAGCAACGAATTTGCCATCACGGTGCGCGGCCGCGGCGGCCATGCGGCGCTGCCGCACCATGCGATCGACCCGGTCCCGGTGGCGTGCCAACTCGTGCAGGCGTTTCAGACCATCCTCACACGCAACCTGCGCCCGGTGGAGCCTGGGGTCATTTCGGTCACGATGATCCACGCGGGCGAGGCGACCAACGTCATCCCCGACACCTGCGAGATACGGGGCACAGTGCGCACCTTCTCGCTGCCTGCACTGGATTTGATCGAGACGCGCATGCGCGAGCTGTCCCGCCAGATCTGCGCCGCGTTCGGCGCCGAGGCGACGTTCGAGTTCCGGCGCAACTACCCGCCCACCATCAACCATGAGGCGCAAGCCGCCTTTGCCGCCGAGGTGATGCGCGACATCGTGGGAGCAGACCACGTCGTGGCGCAAGAGCCCACCATGGGCGCCGAGGACTTCGCGTACATGCTGCAAGCCAAGCCAGGGGCGTATGTGTTCATCGGCAACGGCGATGGCAGCCACCGGCACGCACACGGGCCGGGGCACGACGCGGGGCCGTGCACGCTGCACAACCCGCACTACGACTTCAACGATGCGTTGATTCCGCTGGGCGCGACGTTCTGGGTGCGGCTGGCGCAGCGCTGGCTGGCGCGCGGCCAGTGACGCTGCGCGTACCGAGCGCTCACGGCCGACGCGCTGGCGCGGGGGGCACCGGTGCCTGCGCGTTGCCATAGCGCTCGCGCGCAATCGCCAGCAGCCCGTCGAAGATCAGCCCCTCGACCAGCTCGAACGGCACCGTCATGTGCGGCGCCATCTTCCAGCCGGCGCCACCGGTCATCAGGCATACTGGCTCCTGCCCGGTGTGGGCACGCAAATTGTCTACCATGCGCTGCACCGCCCCGGCGATGGCATACGTGCCGCCGCTCGTCAGTGCATCGCTGGTGTTGGTGGGGAACGCGCGCACCTCGCCGGTGGGCACGTGCAGCCCGGCCGTACCGGACTCGAGCGCCCGCAGCATGATGCCGTGGCCAGGCAAGATCAAGCCACCCAGAAAGCGGCCCTCGGCGTCGATGGCTTCCACCGTCACCGCCGTGCCGACCATGACCACCACGCAGGGCCGCCGCTGTCCGCGCGCGAGCAGCCGCTGGCGCGCACCGATCATGGCCACCCAGCGGTCCGACCCCAGGCGCGCCGGATGGTCGTAGCCGTTGACGAGTCCCGCCTCGGTCGCGCTGGGCACCACCCAATGCACCGGTGCATCCCAGAGTTCGAGCTGTTCTTCCACCCGGTGGCGCACGCCAGCACCGGCGACGATGCTGCCCAGCACCCAGTGCGGCGCGCGCAGGGCGCGCCAGTCGCCTTCGGCCAGGGTTTCGATGTTTTCCAGGAATTGCACCCCGTGCGCCAGCAATCGCGCACCCGGGCGCGGCGCCTCGTACAGCGCCCACTTCAGGCGCGTGTTGCCCACGTCGAGCGCCAACAGGGCGGTGCCTCCCGATACGGCTGGGCCATGCGCAGGGGTCGGGGAAGCAAAAACCGGGACGTTCGGCGGCGACGCTGTCATGCCGCCATCATAAACCCGGCCTCGGAAGGCCGGTGTCACCTGCCGCTACCGCTCAGTTCTGCCGCCACGGCAGACCACGGTAGCGCCAGCCGCCGCGACGCCCGCGCTGGCCATGTTCGTCCAAATCGCCCTCGAAGCCCTCCAGCACGTTGTAGGCGGTGGCGCCCAGCTCGGTGGCGCGCCGTGCCGCCGCGATCGAGCGCGCGCCGCTGCGACACAGCATCAGCAGCGGTCGGCCGTCGCCGCGCAGCAGTGAGCGCACACCGTCATCGAAGCCCGGGTTGGGCTGCATGCCGGGCCACTGCTTCCACGCCAGCGGCACGGCGCCGGGCACGTATCCCACCCACTCGCGCTCGGCGTCGGTACGCACGTCCACCAGCACGGCGCGGCCCTGCTGCACCCAGTCCCACGCGACGGCGGGTGGAACGTCGCCCGCATAGCCGTCGGCGGGCTGGGGTGCGTCCAGTGCCGCGCCGTCCGCGTCGTGCCGGATGCCGCCATGCAGGTTGGCCGGCACCGCCTCATCCATGCGGCGGGGGCGCGACAGGTTCAAGCCGTTCATCAACGCGACGAACTCGTCGAGCGTGCGCCCGGCCACGCGGGCGTTGTGCGCCTTCTCGTGCCCAATGGTGGAGTGCGTGCGCCCCCGGTAGTCGTGCCCCGGCCAGACCACGGTATCGTCGGGCAGGGCGAACAGCACCTCGGTGATGCTGCGGTAGAGCGCCGCCGCGTCGCCCGACTGAAAGTCGGTGCGCCCACAGCCGTCGATGAGCAGCGTGTCGCCGGTGAAGACGTGCCGCTGCACCCCCTGGCTCGTGGCACGCTCCCAAAAGTAGCTCATACTGCCCGCAGTGTGGCCCGGGGTGGCCAGCGCGCGCACGCGCTGGGAACCGAACGTCACCTCGTCGCCGTGCTGCAAGGGGCGGTGCACGGTGGCGATGCCGCAGGCGGCCGGGGCGGCCGTGAGGGCGCCGGTGTGCTCGGCCAGCCGCAGCGCGCTGGTGATGTGATCGGCGTGGGCGTGCGTCTCGAGCACCCAGCGCAGCCGCAAGTCGTGCTCACGCAGCACGGTCAAATCGCGCTCGAGCTGCACGTCCACGGGGTCGATGATGAGCGCCTCGCGCGACGCCTCGTCGAACAAGACGTAGGTATAGGTGCAGGAGTCGGGGTCGAAGAGCTGGATCGGGTTCATGTCCGCCATGGTAGCGACGACCCCCGGTTACGCAAAGCGC
This sequence comes from Tepidimonas sp. HKU78, assembly GCF_049860815.1. Classification (NCBI taxonomy): domain Bacteria; kingdom Pseudomonadati; phylum Pseudomonadota; class Betaproteobacteria; order Burkholderiales; genus Tepidimonas; species Tepidimonas sp. HKU78. The sequence goes on along the minus strand of NZ_CP187547.1, from coordinate 1,168,837 downwards.
GACAGCAGCTCGGCCACGTCGTCGGGCGGTGTGTCACCCTGGGCCATGACGCAGCCCACCATCATGAAAAACGATTTGTCCAGCGCCTTGCGGGCAGCCGCCAACTGTTGCGTCACCTTCTCACAATCGGTATCGGCCTCGATCAGGCGCTGGATGCCGCGCAGCTGCCCTTCCACGCGCCGCAGGCGCAGCAACAGGGCCTTTTTTCGCTCGGGGTCGTGGACGGCGGTCATGACATGCCAAACATGGAAAGGTATATACCCCGTATGGTATGGCAAACGGTCCGGGCTGCCAAGACCCGCGCACGTGGCGATGCCCCTCCCGGACCGGGCCAACCCGGTTGGCGAGCCGCGCGGACTCGGGTAATATTGACGTTTACGTAAACGTCAAACACGAACGCCGTCGCGCGTGCCGCCGCCCAGCCACCCCGAGGAGACCTGCATGACCCAGTTGTCTGCCGACTATCAGGCCTTGGCCAACTACCGCCCAACGCACAAGGTGCGCTTCGTCACCGCCGCCAGCCTGTTCGACGGGCACGACGCGGCCATCAACATCATGCGCCGCATCCTGCAGAGCATGGGCGCGGAGGTGATCCACCTGGGCCACAACCGCTCGGTGGACGAGGTGGTGACCGCGGCATTGCAGGAAGACGCGCAGGGCATCGCCGTGAGCTCTTACCAGGGCGGGCACGTCGAATATTTCAAATACATGGTCGATCAGTTGCGCGCGCGCGGCGGCGAGCACGTGCTGGTCTTCGGCGGCGGCGGCGGCGTGATCGTGCCCAGCGAAATCCGCGAGCTGATGGACTATGGCGTGGCGCGCATCTACAGCCCCGAAGACGGCCAGCGCATGGGCCTGCAGGGCATGATCGGCGAGATGGTGATGCGCTGCGACCGCGACCTGTCGGTCTACGCGCCGACATCGCTGGAGGCCATCCGCGGCCACACGGACGCCGCCTGGCGCGCGCTGGCGCAGCTCATCACGGCGCTGGAAAGCGGCCAAGCCGACCCCGGCTTGCGCACGCAACTGCACGAAGCGGCAGCCAGCGCGCGCGTGCCGGTGCTGGGCATCACCGGTACGGGCGGAGCCGGTAAATCGAGCCTGACCGACGAGCTGATCCGGCGCCTGCGGCTGGACCAAGACGATGCGCTGCGCATTGCGGTCGTCAGCATCGACCCCAGCCGCCGCAAGAGTGGCGGCGCGCTGCTGGGCGACCGTATCCGCATGAACGCGATCGGCCCCTGGCAGCAAGGCGCACGTGTGTACATGCGCAGCCTGGCCACGCGCGAGGCGGGCAGCGAGATCTCGGCCGCGCTGCCCGACGTGGTGGCGGCGTGCAAGGTGGCGGGCTTTGACCTCGTCATCGTTGAGACTTCTGGCATCGGCCAGGGCGATGCCGCCATCGTGCCGCACGTGGACGTGCCGCTGTATGTGATGACGCCCGAGTTTGGTGCGGCCAGCCAGCTCGAGAAGATCGACATGCTCGACTTCGCCGAGTTCGTGGCGATCAACAAGTTCGACCGCAAGGGCGCGCTCGACGCGCTGCGCGACGTGGCCAAACAGGTGCAGCGCAATCGCGAAGCATGGGGCAAGCGGCCCGAGGAGATGCCGGTCTTCGGCACGATGGCGGCGCGCTTCAACGACGATGGCGTGACCGCCTTGTATCAGGCGCTGTTGCCGCGGCTGGCCGAGTTGGGCCTGACGCTGCCGCTGGGCGCGGACGGCGGCCGGCTGCCGCGCGTGAGCACGCGCCACAGCAGCCAGTTGCACGCGATCGTGCCGCCACAGCGCAGCCGCTACCTGGCCGAGATTGCCGACACCGTGCGCGCCTACAAACGCCGCGTGCGCCAGCAAGCCACGTTGGCGCGCGAGGTGCAGCAGTTGCGCGCCGCCGCCGCCATGCTCAGCGTCGACAAACCGCACCGCCCCAAGGCAGCCGAGGCGGCGCTCGATTTGGCCGCGCAGCGCGAACAGCGGCTCGACGCCGACGCGCGCAAGCTGCTGCAGCAGTGGCCCGACATGCAAAAGGCCTATGCGGGCGACGAGTACGTGGTCAAGATCCGCGACAAGGAGATCCGCACGCGACTGGTGCACACCACGCTGTCGGGCAACAAAATCCGCAAGGTGGCCCTGCCCAAGTACGAGGACCACGGCGAGCTGCTGCGGTGGCTGATGCTGGAAAACGTCCCCGGCTCCTTCCCCTACACCGCCGGGGTGTTCGCTTTCAAGCGCGAGGGCGAAGACCCGACGCGCATGTTCGCCGGTGAGGGCGACGCCTTTCGCACCAACCGGCGCTTCAAGCTGCTGTCGGAGGGCATGCCGGCCAAGCGGCTGTCCACCGCGTTCGATTCGGTCACGCTCTACGGCCACGACCCCGATCCGCGCCCAGACATCTACGGCAAGATCGGCAACTCCGGCGTGTCGATCGCCACGCTGGACGACATGAAGGTGCTGTATTCGGGCTTCGACCTGTGCGACCCGGCGACCTCGGTGTCGATGACCATCAACGGTCCCGCTCCGACGATCCTCGCGATGTTTTTCAACACCGCCATCGACCAGCAGATCGACAAATTCCGCGCCGACAACGGCCGCGAGCCGACCGACACCGAAATCGCCAAGATCCGCGAGTGGGTGTTGGCCAACGTGCGCGGCACGGTGCAGGCCGACATCCTCAAGGAAGACCAAGGCCAGAATACCTGCATCTTCAGCACCGAGTTCAGCCTGAAGGTGATGGGCGACATCCAGGAATATTTCGTCCACCACAACGTGCGCAATTTCTACTCGGTCTCGATCAGCGGCTACCACATCGCCGAGGCGGGCGCCAACCCGATCAGCCAGCTCGCCTTCACGCTCGCCAACGGCTTCACCTACGTGGAGTCGTATCTGGCGCGCGGCATGCACATCGACGACTTCGCGCCCAACCTGAGCTTTTTCTTCAGCAACGGCATGGACCCGGAGTACACCGTGCTGGGTCGGGTCGCGCGGCGCATTTGGGCCGTGGCCATGCGCGACAAGTACGGGGCCAACGAGCGCAGCCAAAAGCTGAAATACCACATCCAGACCAGCGGCCGCAGCCTGCACGCGCAAGAAATCGCCTTCAACGACATTCGCACCACGCTGCAGGCGCTGATTGCCATCTACGACAACTGCAACAGCCTGCACACCAACGCCTACGACGAAGCCATCACCACGCCGACCGAGGAGTCGGTGCGTCGGGCGATGGCGATTCAGCTCATCATCAACCGCGAGTGGGGCCTGGCCAAGAACGAAAACCCCAACCAGGGCGCCTTCATCATCGAAGAGCTGACCGAGCTGGTGGAAGAAGCGGTGCTCCAAGAGTTCGAGCGCATCGCCGAGCGCGGGGGCGTGCTGGGCGCGATGGAGACCGGCTACCAGCGCGGCAAAATCCAAGACGAGAGCATGCACTACGAGATGCTCAAGCACACCGGTGAGCTGCCCATCATCGGCGTCAACACTTTCCGTAACCCGCACGGCGATCCCATCCCCGAGGCGCTGGAGCTGGCGCGCTCGACCGAAGAAGAAAAGCAGTCGCAACTCGCGCGCCTGCGCGACTTCCACGCCCGCCACGCGCACGAAGCCCCGGCGATGCTGCAGCGCCTGAAAGACGCCGCGATCGACAACCGCAACGTGTTCGAGGTGCTGATGGACGCCGTGCGCTGCTGCTCGCTGGGGCAAATCACGCAAGCCTTGTTCGAGGTGGGGGGCCAGTACCGGCGCAACATGTGAGTGTGGCGCGCAGTTTTCGCGCCTCAATCGTCGGTCACGGGCCACGCCACGCCTTGCTCGGTCAGGATGGCGTCCAGCGGCACGTCGTGCGGCTCGGGCTGCAACCACGGCACGAAGCCGTGCGCATAGGCCAGCCCGACGGTAAACGGCCGCGGCTGCAGCGAGGCCAGTGTGCGGTCGTAAAAACCCCCGCCGTAGCCGAGCCGCGTACCGCCCGGCCCGTAGCCCACGCAGGGCACGAACAGCAGCGTGGGCTGCACCACCTCGGTATCCTTGGGCTTGGGGATGCCGTAGGCGTCCTCCTCCATCGGGCAGCCCGGGTACCAGACGTGAAAGCGCAGCGTGCGCGCCACCTTGTCGATGACCGGCAACCCGATGCGGCGGCGCTGCCGCGCGCGGGCGGCGTCGTCGACATCGGCCGCCTCCTGCCAGCGGTGCAGCGCGGGCAGCGGATCGAACTCCCCCTTGATCGGCCAGTACGCCCCCACCACCGTGTCGGTGCGACCCACCATCCACACCCGCATGACGCGCTGCAGCGCCTCGTTGCGCGCGAGTCGATCGGACAGTCGCAGCCGCTCGGCCACCAGACGCTGGCGCCACTGCTGCTTGCGCTGGGCAGCATCGGTGGGTTCCGACTGGCGTGAGGGGTCGATGTTGTCCATAATCGTGGGCATGGGTTCGTTTGTTGGACGCCTCAGGGCGCGTTCGTCGAGCACTGCCGTCTGGCGCACCATCAGGGCCGTGGCGGTCAGGGCGGCTGTCATCTTACCGCTGTGGGGCAGTGGCGCGTGGGTCGCGCCAGCCATGGCGCAGTCGGCGGCCGCGCAGCCGGTCGCCGTCGGCGACGGGGCCCCGCGCGCGGCCGCGGAGCGTGCGCTCGTCGAGATGCGCGCCGCCTTCCAAAAAGGCGATGCGCAACGGCTGGCGCAGCTGCTGCCCCTGGTGCAGGGCCACCCGCTGGAGCCGCTGGCGGCGTACTGGGCGTTGCGGGCGCGGCTGGACAGTGCCAGTGCGGACGAGATCCGCGCCTTTCTGCAGCGCTGGCGCGGCACCTACTGGGAAGACCGCCTGCGCAACGACTGGCTGTTGGTGCTGGGACGGCAACAGGACTGGGCCACGCTGCTGCAAGAGGCCATCGCGTTTCGCATGAACGACGACCCCGAGGTGCGCTGCTACACGGCGCTAGCGCGCGTCGAGACAGCCCGTGCCGCCCCGAGCGAGGTGGCCGCACTGGTGCGCGAGAACTGGCTGGCGCAGCGCACCGCAGCGCCGGGATGCGCCGCCGCCGCGCAACGGCTGATCCAGGCCGGTGCATTGCCGCGCGAGGTGGCCTGGCAGCGCGCACGGTTGGGTGTGGAGGCTGGGCGAATCGGTATCGCCACCCAGGCCGTCGGGCTGCTGGACCCGCAGTGGGTCGGGCTGGTCGATCGCGCCACCCAAAACCCCCAGCGCTACCTGGACGACAAAGTCACTGCGGTGCGCGATCGCACCAAGGAGATCGTCACCCTGGCCTTGATCCGCCTCGCGACGAAGGACCCAGTGGCAGCGGCACAGGCCGCCGACGATCTGCGCTGGCGTGCCCAGCTCACCCCTGAGGAACAGGCCTGGGTGTGGGGAGTGATCGGCAAACGCGCGGCATTGCGCCTGTCGGATGAGGCGGTGCGCTACTTCGCCCGTGCCAACGACGCGCTGCTGCCCGACGAGCTGCGCGCCTGGAAAGTGCGTGCCGCGCTGCGCGCGGGCGACTGGGGCATGGTGCGGCGCACCATCGAGCACATGAGCGAGGCGCAGCGCCGCGACCCCACCTGGACGTATTGGCTCGCGCGCGCCCTGCAAACCAGCCCACGCCCTGAGGACGCCGCGCAGGCCCGCGAGCTGTACGGGCGCATCGCGGGACTGGACGGCTTCTATGAAAAATTGGCGGCAGAAGCGCTGGGCCGCGACGTCGCGCTGCCGCCCGCCCCACCGCCGCCCACGCCGGCCGAGCGGGCGGCCATCCGCGCCCATGCGGGGCTGCAACGCGCGCTGCTCGCCATCGAGCTGGGCCTGCGCGCGGAGGGTGTGCGCGAGTGGAACTACGAAGTCGCCCTCCACACGCCGGGGGGGATGAGCGACCGCGAGCTGCTGGCCGCAGCCGAGTGGGCCTGCGAGCGCGGCGTCTGGGACCGGTGTATCAACACCAGCCTGCGCACGCGCGAGGTGGTCGATATCGCGCAGCGCTTTCCCATGCCGCTGCGCGAGTTGGTCGTGCCGCGTGCGCGCGAAATCGGGCTCGATCCGGCCTACGTCTATGGCCTGATCCGGCAGGAAAGCCGCTTCATCACCGACGCGCGCTCGCACGTTGGCGCCTCGGGGCTGATGCAGGTGATGCCCGCCACCGCGCGCTGGACCGCACGCAAGATCGGCCTGCGAGACTTCGAGCCGCACCAGATCACCGACCCCGACACCAACGTGCGCATCGGCACCGCGTATCTGAAGTTGGCGCTGGACGATTTCGAGGGCTCAATGGCGCTGGCCGCCGCCGCCTACAATGCGGGTCCAGGGCGCCCGCGCCAGTGGCGCCAGGGACCGGAGCTGGAGGCCTCGGTGTGGATCGAGAACATTCCGTTCGACGAAACACGCGACTATGTCAAGCGTGTGTTGTCCAACACCACGGTCTACGCTGCCATCCTGGAGCAGCGACCGCAGCGGCTGAGCAGCCGCTTGGGGCCCATCGGCCCCCGGCCGGCGACGGCACGCGCGCCCGATACCGACCTGCCGTGACGGCGCCGACGCGGCGACGACCACGGCCATGCCCCAGTGGAGCGATGACACCATGAAACACGTGCTGGTACTCGGCGGCACCGGCTTCGTTGGCCGCCACGTTTGCGAATGGCTCAACCGCGTGGGGGTGCGCGTCACCGTGCCGACGCGCCATGCCGAGCACGCCAAATCGATCCAGATGTTGCCGATGGTGGACGTGATCGTCGCCAACGTGCACGACGACCGCGAACTGGAGCGCCTGCTGCCGGGACACGACGCCGTCGTCAACCTGATCGCCATTCTGCACGGCAGTCGCCACCAGTTCGAGCAGGTGCACGTGGCGTTTCCTCAACGCCTGGCGCAAGCCATGTTGGCCGCCCAAATCCAGCGGCTTGTGCACGTCAGCGCACTGGGAGCCGACCCGCAAGGCCCGTCGCTGTACCAGCAGACCAAAGGGGCCGGTGAGGCCGCGCTGTGGTCGATGACCAGCGCGGGGCTGGCGCTGACCGTGCTGCGGCCCAGCGTCATTTTCGGGGCCGAGGATCGATTCCTGAACCTGTTTGCGCGGCTGCAACAAACCCTGCCCGTTGTGCCGCTGGCAGGCGCGCAGGCGCGCTTCCAACCCGTGTGGGTGGGCGATGTCGCCCACGCCATCGTCGAGTGCCTGCGCCGTGAGGACACCATCGGCAAGACGTTCGAATGCGTCGGCCCCGAAGTCTGGACGCTCGCGGATCTGGTGCGCTTGGCCGGACGGCTCAGCGGCCATCCGCGGCCGGTCATTCCGCTGCCGCGTGCGCTGGCGTACTTCCAGGCCCTGCTGATGGAGCTGTTGCCGGGCGAGCCGCTGCTGTCCAGGGACAACCTGCGCTCGATGGAAGTGGACAACGTCGCCACCGGCACGCGACCGACCCTGGCCGACCTTGGCATCACACCCAGCGCGGTGGAGCCGGTAGCGGCGCGCTACCTGGACCTGGACGGCCCGGCCGATCCGCTGATCCAGCTGCGCCGCCGCGCGCACCTACGACGCTGAAAAAAGAGCCGCCGCCCCGAGCGGACGGCGGCAAGCGGTTGCCCCCAGATATCAGAACTTGCGGCTGTACTGCACACCAAAGCCGTTTTGGTGCATGCCGATGCGCGTGCCTGTCGGGTTCACTCCCGGCGGGTTCGTCGAGAAGTCGACGCTCGGCCCCACCACGGTCTCGCGTCGGCCGTGCCAGAGCGCAAACGTCCACTCGGTCTGCTTGTCGGGCGTGTAGGTCGCACCAAACGTCACGTGCTCGCGGATCACGCCGGGCGCCAGAATGTTGAACATCGCATCCTGGGCGCGAATCGGATTGCCGCCCTTGTTGACGCCGGCACGCAGCGTCCAGCGCTCGTCCATTTGCCACTGCACCCCCAGCTTGACGATGCTGATGTCGCGCCAGCCGAAACCGGGACCGCTGGCCGCGCCCAGCGGCTGGCCTGCCATCACCTGTGACAGGCTGCCGTTGGCGATCGAGGGCACACCGCCGTAGCGGATGCGCGTCGCATCCAGCGCCAGCGTCCAGGCCGGCGTCAGCTGCAGCGCGACACCAACGCCGTAGTTGGCCGGGATGTCCAAATCGCCCGCCCCCGCGAACAAGCCGCGGTATTTGTCGAAGCGCCCCATGCGCACCCGCGGCGAGTAGGCGGCACCGACCGTGACCCGATCGCCCAGTTTGCCCATGTAGCCCACGCGCACGCCGATGCCGGTGCTGTTGTCCTTGCCGCGATTGGTCAGGTTGGCTGGATCGGACGACATCCCGGCAAACCCCTGTAGCCCATAGGCCTCGAAGCGCTGCCACACCAGCAACGGGGATACGCCCAGGGCATGCCCCTCCGCGACTTGGATCGCCAGCGTCGGCGCCACGATGATCTGCATCAGATCGACGCCGAGTTTGCCTGTGCCGCCCAATAGGTTCTGCCCGTTGGGAAAGGGCGCATACGACGTGTTCATGCCCCCGTTGCCATAGACGGTCAGGCCCACGGCCAATGTCTCGGACAGACGCGCGTTGTAGCCGAACTCCGGAATCAAAAAGGCGGTGCGGCCACTGTCCACCACGGGCGTCTGGCCCACGAACTGCGCGTCGCGGTATGGCCGGAAAATCTCGGCCCCCACGTCCATGCGGCTGCCTGCAAACAGCGCCGCGGCGGGGTTGTTGACCCCGGCAAATCCGTCGTGCGCCAGGGCGATCGACGCGCCACCCATGCCTTTGGCTTTCAGCCCGAATCCGTGCGGGAAGTAGCCATTGGTGGCCTGTGCCGCACCGGCGCACGCCAGCGCCACGGCGGCCAGGGTGATACGGGGAATGCGGCGTGCCGCGAGCGGCCGCCCTTCGGTTGCGTGATGCATGCGGTTCTCCTCTGTCTTTTTGGGTGGGATCGGATCTTGGCCCGTGTGCTCAGAATTCGCCCTTGGAAGCACGCTCCATCATGTCCCAGACGGCCTCGCGCACGCTCCAGGCCTCCTCCTTGAGCGGCGAGGGCAGTTTGCGGCCCATCTTGACCATCATGTCCATGTTGAGCGTGTACAGCCACAATCCGTCGGGGCGCTCGACCAGCGCGATGCGACACGGCATGTAAGCAGCCATGGCCGGACTGAAATCCGCCATGCGACGTGCGATGTTGGGGCTGCAGAACTGGTAGATCGTCAATACCGGCTCCTTCTTGCCGGAGCGGGCTTCCAGTTCCTTGGACAGCGGCAGCGTGCCGACGTCGCGCATATTGCGCTCCACCATCACGGTGCGCATGATCTCCTCGACGTCTGCCACACTCAGGCCGGGCTTGACCTTGCGCTCCCAGGTCGTCGCGACGGCGATGTCACCGCCGCCCTCGATCCAGCGGTCCCACATCTTCATCGCCTCCGCGCCCGCCCCGTCCTCGAGCTTGCCGATGGTGGCCACGGTGCCACAGCCACTGGTCAATCCCACGACAGCGACCATCGCCAGCGCCAGCCAGCTCTTGCGCCATCCTTCACGTGTCATCTTCATGCGTCCAACTCCTCCGCCCCGCAGGGCTTTGATATTTGTCAAGGCACGTGGAGATTAGCAAGGCAGACCGCGCAACGGCATCCGCATTTACCCTAGGGGGTAGGGTTTTGATCAAGGCCACCAAAGGCGCAAGCCGCGATGGGTGCGCCTCAATGGGCACACCACGCTGGGGGCCATGTTTTTTGGCACACTCGGGGCTTGCGTCCGACATCGAAGGATCACCCCATGAAAGCCTCCGCCCCCTCCGGCCACGACACCCGCCCCACTACTACCCATCCGACCGGGGCGCCGTCGTCGCGCTACCGCAGCGAGCACCAGCGCGATGTGGTCAACCGGCTCAAGCGCATCGAAGGCCAGGTGCGCGCGCTCATCGAGATGGTCGAATCCGGCCGCCCGTGCGAGGACGTCGCGCAGCAGATGTCGGCCGCGCGCAAGGCCATGGACAAAGCGTTCTTTCGCATGATGGCGTGCTCCGTGATGGAGTCCGTCGCCGTCTCGGACGACGACACGCTGCGCGAGGTCGAGCGCTCCACGCGCATCCTCGAAAAGTACGCCTGAGATTGCCATGCTACGGCTGATCATCGGTAACAAGAACTACTCGTCGTGGTCCATGCGGCCGTGGGTGCTGCTGCGCCAGGCGGGCATCCCGTTCGAGGAGGTGAAGCTGCGTTTCGACTCCTACGCCCCGGACTCGGCCTTCAAACGTGCGCTGCAGGGCTGGAGCCCGACGGGCAAGGTGCCCGTGCTGCTGGACCAGAGCGCGCCTGGCAGGCCGCTCATAATGTGGGACTCGCTGGCCATCGTCGAGTACGTAGCCGAGTGCTTTGCCGACCGCCTCCTGTGGCCAGCGGATCCGCGCAAGCGCGCCGTAGCCCGCAGCGTCTGCGCTGAAATGCACAGCGGCTTCGCTGCTCTACGCCGGGCCTGCCCGATGAACGTCGAAGCGCACCTGCCCGACACTGGCGCCCTGATCTGGCGCGACAACGCCGCCGTGCGCGCGGACGTCGCACGGCTGACGGTGATGTGGGAAGGGTTGCTCGCGCAGCACGGGGGGCCGTTGTTGTTCGGCGATTTCAGCGTGCCTGACGCCTATTACGCGCCGGTCTGCCTGCGCCTGCGTACCTATGCGCTGCCGATGTCGGCAACCGTGGCCGACTACGTGGAACGCGTGCTTACGCTGCCGAGTGTGCAGGAATGGGTGCGCGACGCGCTAGCCGAGCGAGACTTCTTGCCCGCCGAGGAGCCCTACCGGCTGCACCCCTGAAGCACCGCAGGTGTGTCGAACCCATGAACATCTACCTCGTCGGCGGCGCCGTGCGCGACGGTCTGCTGGGGCACTTCCACTTGGCACACCAGCGCCCCGACGGCACGGCGCACGCCGACCGCGACTGGGTCGTGGTTGGCGCCACGCCTGAGGCCATGGTCGCCGCCGGCTATGTGCCGGTCGGGCGGGACTTTCCGGTCTTTCTGCACCCGGTCACGCGCGAAGAGTACGCGCTGGCGCGCACCGAGCGCAAAACGGCACGCGGCTATCACGGCTTCGCTTTCTTTGCCGACCCCAGTGTGACGCTGGAGCAAGATCTGGCGCGCCGCGACCTGACTATCAACGCCATGGCGCTGCCCGCAGCGGCGCTGGACGCCGACGGGCGCTTCGACCCCAACGATCCGCGGCTGGTCGACCCTTATGGCGGCCGGCGCGACCTGCAGGCCAAAGTGCTGCGCCACGTCACCCCGGCGTTTGCCGAAGACCCGGTGCGCATCCTGCGCATGGCGCGTTTTGCCGCGCGCTGGCCTGATTTCCGTATCGCGCCCGAGACGATGGCGCTGATGCGCGACATGGTGGCGCACGGCGAGGTCGATCACCTGGTACCCGAGCGGGTGTGGCAAGAACTCTCGCGCGGGCTGATGGAACCACGCCCCTCGCGCATGCTGGCTGTGCTGCGCGAGACCGGCGCACTGCGCGTCCTGCTGCCCGAAGTGGACCGCCTATGGGGCGTGCCGCAACGTGCGGACTACCACCCCGAGGTCGACACCGGCGTGCACCTAGAAATGGTGCTGGACATGAGCGCGCGCCTGAACGCGCCGCTGGCCACGCGCTACGCCTGCCTGTGCCACGACCTGGGCAAGGGGACGACACCGCCCGAGATCCTGCCGCGCCACCTGGGACACGAGGAGCGCAGCGTGCGGCTGCTGCGCCAGGTCAGCGAGCGCTGGCGCGTGCCGCGCGACTGCCGCGAACTGGCCGAGGTGGTGGCGCGCGAGCACGGCCACATCCACCGCAGCGACGCGTTGGGGGCCGCCGCCATCCTGCGCTTGCTGCAGCGCTGCGATGCCCTGCGCCGGCCCGAGCGCTTTGAGCAGGTATTGCTAGCCTGCGAATGCGACGCGCGCGGCCGCCTGCACCACGAAGACCGGCCCTACCCCCAGGCGGCACGGCTGCGCCGCGCGCTGCAGGCCGCACTGGCGGTGGACACCGCCGCGCTCGCCCAGCAGGAGCAGGCCCGTCATCCCAGCGCGCACGATCTGGGGCTGCGCATCGGGGCCGCGATCGAACACGCGCGCCAGCGCGCCATCGCCGACGCGCTGCGCGGCGACTGACCGCGGACCGAGCCTGGCGCGTGCCGTCAGCGCGCCTGCGCCAACGCCGCCTGCACCCAGCGCACGATGTCGGCCTGCCCCATCGCGCCGGGCTGGCGGGCCACCTCGCGTCCGCCGACGAAGAGCGCCAGCGTCGGGATGCTGCGAATACCGAAATGCGCCGCCAGCGCCGGCTCGGCCTCGGTGTTGACCTTGGCCAGCCGCACGTGGGGTTCGAGCTGGCGCGCGGCCGCCTCGAACGCCGGCGCCATCATGCGGCACGGCCCGCACCACGGCGCCCAAAAGTCGACCAGCACCGGGATCTGGCTGCGCCCGACGTGGCGCTCGAAGGCCGCCGCGTCGAGCTCGACCGGGTGGCCGTCGAACAACGGCCGGTGGCAGCGACCGCAGTCGGGCGCTTGGTTCAACTGGTCGGCGCGCACGCGATTGGTGGTGTGGCAATGGGGGCAGACGATGTGCAATGGTTCGGCGGACATGCGGGGGCTCCTGGTGACAACGATAGCCCGCACATGGGGCCGAAATCCGCGGTTTCAAGTCATACCCCTCTGGGTACCGAATCGACGCCCCGTGCCGACGGCCAGTGCCGCACCCTCAGATCCAGCGCGCGATCGCCGCCGCCAGCAGACTGAGCAACACCGTGCTGGCCAGCGGAATGTCCCACTCGCGCCCGAAGAGCCGGAAATGGAGGTCACCCGGCAAGCGCCCAAAGCCCAGACGCCGCAGCCAGGGCGTAAGCCAACTGAAGATCAGCAGCGCCAGACAAACGACGATCAACCAGCGAATCATCGGTACGCTCCGCCGTCACAACGTGTGCGTACGGTCGCCCTGGGCGAACCCGATCGGCACCCAACCGCGGCTGCTCGCGGGCGGCGCCAGACCGATGACTTTGAACAACTCGCCCATCTCGTGCTCGTGCACCAGCTTGAGCACCGCGGCGCGCTCGGCCAGCGGCGCGTCGTCCAGCCCGTCGAGCACGCCCGCGTTGAGCAAAAAGCGGCCTTGGCTGGTGTAGCCCAGCACCTCCACCCCGGCTTGTTGCGCCGCCAGCGCCACCCCCGTGAAATTGACGTGCGCCGTGATGTCCTTGGCGCCCACGTCGGTCAGCGGGTCGGCGTCGGCCCGGTGGGCGCGGTGGCACATCAGCGTGCCCCCGGCGCGCTGCGGATGGTAGTACTCGTGCTCGGGGAAGCCATAGTCGATGAAAAACGCCGCGCCGCGGCGCAAACGCTCGCCCACGGTGCGCACGAACGCCTCCGCCTGGGGGTGGATCTCGGTCACATAGTCGTGCGTGCCCGCGATCGCCAGCGGCGGCCGCCGGTCGGTCGGCCGATCCACCCACACGAAGCGCGCCTGTTGCGCATCCCACGCCACCCCGCGCTCGTGCCAAACGCCCCCCCGCCGGTGTAGCAACGTCACCGGCATGGCGTCGAGCACTTCGTTGCCGATCAGCACGCCCTCCAGCGCATCTGGCAAGCGCTCGTGCCATGTCACACGCCCGCTCCATGGCGCCAGACATTCGGCCTGCCGCGCGCGCAGCGCGCCCGAGACCTCGACGATGTGGTAGGCCACGCGCGCGCCCCCGCTGTCCGCGGGGGCCAGCGCATCGAGCGCCGCGAGTATCTGAGCCGCCAACGCCCCCGTGCCGGCGCCGAACTCCCACACCGCATGGGTGCCGGTTTCGGCCAGCGCCTGCGCCACCTGCCGCGCCAGCGTCGCGCCAAAGCGGGGGCTGAGCACGGGCGCGGTCACGAAGTCGCTGCCATCGGCCGGGGTGGCGCCAAAGATACGCGCACCGCGCGCATAGTAGCCCTGCCCCGGCGCGTACAGCGCCAACGCCATGAAGCGCTCGAACGGCAGCCAGCCGCCGGTCTCCCGCAGGGCGTGCTGCACCGCCGGCATGGCCGGCCCTGGATCTGGGGCTGCGACTTGCATGGCATGATTGTGCCTTGCCCAACCCCTGACTCACTCGACCATGACGACCGACCCGCCGCCATCGGAGCCCCTGCCTTGCCCCCGTGTGGTGCTGGTCACGGGGGCCGCCCGGCGCTTGGGCCGCGCCATCGCGCTGGCCCTGGCGCGCGCCGGTTGGGACGTGGCGGTGCACTACCGCGGCTCGGCCACTGAGGCCGAGCAGACGGTGCAGGACTGCCGCGCGCTGGGCGTGCGCGCACACGCTTTCGCGGCCGACCTGGCGGACGAGGCGGCCTGCCGCGCGCTGGTCCCCGCCGTGGTGGCGCAGTTCGGCGGGTTGCTCGCGGTGGTCAACTCGGCATCGCGCTTCTCGTATGACGATGCGTTGGGCGCCAGCCCTGCCACCATGCGTGACCACTGGCTGCCCAACACGGCCGCGCCGGTGCTGCTGGCGCAGGGTCTGTATGCCCATGTCCAATCCCGCTTGGCGCTCGCCGAAAGCGAGGACGAGCGCCAAGCGTGGCGTGCGCGCGCTTGCGTGGTCAACCTGCTCGACCAAAAACTCTGGAACCCGAACCCAGACTTCTTCAGCTACACGCTGTCCAAAGCCGCACTGCGCGCCGCCACCGAGCTGCTGGCACTGGCACTGGCGCCATGGGTGCGCGTGGTGGGCGTGGCGCCCGGGCTGACGCTGACCAGCGAGACCCTGCTGGGAGACGCGTTCGAGCGCCTGCATCGGCAGGCCCCGCTGGGGCGCTCGTCCACCCCGCAAGACGTGGCCGAGACCGTGCGTTTCGCGCTGGAGAATCGCTCGCTCACCGGCACCCATCTGCTCGTCGATGGCGGGCAGCACCTGTGGCGCTTCGAGCGCGACTTCTCGTGCATGGGCTGAGCGCCGCGGACGTCGAACATGGTCAACGCTGCTGCCCCCACCCACAAGATCGGCCGTCAGGTGCTGACGCTGACGGGCCTGCGCTTTCATGCCAACCTGGGCATCCTGGACCATGAGCGCCAAGGCCCGCAGCCCATCGAGGTGGATGCCGAGATCAACCAGGGCTTGCAGCCGCTGCAGCCGCACGACGACGACATCCGCCACGTGCTCGACTACCGCAAGGTGCGCCAGATCATCATCGACGAGTGCACCGCCGAGCACATCAACCTGCTGGAGACGCTGGTGGGCAAGCTGGCGCTGCGCCTGATGCAGCTGCCGGGCGTGATCGGCGTGCGCGTGCGCATCGCCAAGCTCGAGATCTTCGACGACTGCGAGGTCGCCATCCGCATGGAATGCGGCCAGTGGTAGGCAGGGCGGCCCCGTTTGCGGGACAATCCCAGGCTTGTCGCGGCCTGCCGCATCCGACCGCACCGGACCCCCCATGGACGAGGCTTTTGAAAACCGCAAGCTGGAAAAACGCCTGTGCCGCCTGGTCGGCCAGGCCATCGACGACTACCGCATGATCGAGGACGGCGACCGTGTCATGGTGTGCCTCTCGGGCGGCAAGGACAGCTACTCGCTGCTGGACATCCTGATGCGGCTGCAACGCCGCGCCCCGGCGCGCTTCGAGCTGATCGCGGTCAACCTCGATCAGAAGCAGCCGGGCTTTCCCGCCGACGTGCTGCCGGCCTACCTGCGCCAGCTCGGGGTGCGGTTCCACATCGAAACGCAGGATACGTACTCCATCGTCAAGAAGGTCATCCCCGAAGGCAAGACGATGTGCAGCCTGTGCAGTCGGCTGCGGCGCGGGATCCTGTACCGCGTGGCGCGCGAGCTGGGGGCCACCAAGATCGCGTTGGGGCACCACCGGGATGACATTCTGCAGACGTTGCTGCTCAACATGTTCTTTGGCGCCAAGCTCAAGGGCATGCCACCCAAGCTGGTCAGCGACAACGGCGAGCATGTCGTTATCCGTCCCCTGGCCTACGTACCCGAAAAGGACCTGATCCGCTGGGCGCAGGTGCGGCAGTTCCCCATCATCCCGTGCAACCTGTGCGGCAGCCAGCAGCACCTGCAGCGCAAACAGGTGGGCGACCTGCTGCGCGAGTGGGACAAACGCTTCCCTGGCCGCGTCGACAACATGCTCAAGGCGCTGCAGCACGTCGTGCCCAGCCACCTGATGGACCGCACGCTGTACGACTTCGCGGGGGTGCGCGCCAGCGGCCGCCCGCAAGCCGATGGCGACATCGCCTTCGACGACGAGCCTTTGCCGACCGAGGGCATGGCCGCCCCGGCGGACGATGACGAGACACCGGCCGCCAGTGACGCGGTAGCGCGTCCGCCACGGCCTGTGTTTGCCCTGCTGCCGGAGGATTGACATGCGACGCGGGCTACGCACGTGGCGTTTCATCGCCCTGCTGATCGGGGCGGCGTGGTTGGCCGGCTGCGCCACCCCGCTGCGGCTGGAACACGAGGTGCGCAGCCAGGCCGCGTGGAACGGTGGCGTCCGCCCGGCCGCGGGGGACCGTTATGTATTCGAGCGGCTGCCGTCGCAGCGCAGCGGCGATGCGGCGCGCGAGCAAGAGGCGATCGAAGCGCTGGCCGCAGCCGAGTTGGCCCGCCTGGGTCTGCAGCGCGCCGAGACGGCCAGTGGTGGCGCCCCCAGCGCGGTGCCCTGGGGGGTGCAGATCGTGGCGCGCTCGGTCAAGTATCCCTATGCACCGTGGGACGCCCCCGAGCCCCGCCCGGGCTGGGCCCCGTATGGGCAGGTGATGGTCGGCCGCGGCGTGGTCAGCAGCATCGGCCTGCACTGGACGCTGCGCCCGCCCTACTACGTGCGCGAGTTGACACTGACACTGCGCGACCGCCGCAGCGGCGACGTGGTGTATGAAACCCGGGCCGTGCAAGATGGTCCGCGGTCGGACGCACCAACCCTGTGGCGGGCGCTGCTGCAGGCAGCACTCGATGGATTTCCGGAGCCGCCGTCGAGCCCGCGTCGCGTGGTGGTCGAGTCCCCGCACCCCTGACCACCACTGCGGCGTCAGGCCGCGACGGCCTGCGCCTTGGCCAACACACTGCGCAAGGTGCTAGCCAGCTCTTTCGCCGCAAACTTGGCCACGTACGCATCGGCCCCAGCGCGCTGCACGTGCTGCTCGTTGGTATCCCCGGTCAGCGAGGAATGGATGACCACTGGAATGGCGCGCAGCGCGGGATCGGCCTTGATCTGGCGCGTGAGCGTGAAGCCGTCCATGTCAGGCATCTCCAGGTCGCTGAGCACCACCGCCACGCGGTCGGTGACCGGTATGCCTTGCGCCTTGCAGTCGGCGGCCATTTCCTGCAGCACCTTCCACGCTTCCTGCCCGTTTTTGGTCATCACGAACGGCAAATTCAGCGCCTTGAGCTCCGACTCGATCATGCTGCGCGCCACGAACGAGTCGTCGGCCGCCAACACCACCGCGCCCGGCTTGAGCCGCAGGGCCGACCCCACATCCTCCTTCTTGATTTCCAGCGCTTCGCTGGGCATGACGCGCTGCAGGATCGACTCCACGTCCAGAATCTGCACCAGCTTGACGCCGCCTTGCCCATCGTCGAGGCGCGCGATGCTGGTGACCAGCCCACGCGCGACCGACGCGGTGTGGTCGGCGGGCAAAATCTTGCCCCAGTCCAGGCGCACGATGTCTTCTACCGACTCGGCGGCAAACGCCTGCGTGGAGCGGGCAAATTCGGTCACCAGCATGAGGTTCAGGCCCGTCTCGGGCGTGCAGCCGATGACGGCAGGCAGGTCGATCACGGGAATCACCTGCCCGCGCAGGTTGACCATGCCCAGCACATGCTGGGGTGCCCCCGCCATGGCGGTCAGCGGCGGCATGGCCACGATCTCGCGCACCTTGAAGACGTTGATACCAAACAGCTCGGACTGCTGGGCGCCGGGCGAGCGCCCAAGGCGAAACAACAGCATCTCGAACTTGTTGGAGCCAGTCAGATTGGTGCGCTCGTCGACTTCTTTTTGAAACGCGGTGCTGCTCATGGATGGGCCTTGCGAGGTTGGGGGCCGGGGCCACTCGGGGCGGGCTGTTACCATTCTAGGCACTTCTTTCCCTTTCCCGCAAGGCAACCCGATGCAGATGACGCGGATTCTGGCCATCCGTCATGGTGAGACCGCCTGGAACCGTGATGCGCGCATCCAAGGCCAGATCGACATCCCACTCAACGATGTGGGGCACTGGCAAGCCGAGCGCACCGCCGAGGCGCTGGCGCACGAGGCGCTGCAAGCGGTCTATGCCAGCGACCTCCGCCGCGCCCACCAGACGGCGGCCGCGGTCGCGCGCCGCCACGGCTTACCGGTGCAGACCCACCCGGGCCTGCGCGAACGCCATTTCGGCGCCTTCCAAGGCCGCACGTGGGCCGAACTGGAGCAGGCCCACCCCGACGTCGTGCGCGCCTGGAAAGCCCGCGACCCCGACTTCGCCCCTCCGGGCGGTGAATCACTGCGGGACTTGCGTCAGCGCGTGGAGACGACGTTTGCCGAGCTGGCGGCGCGCCACCTCGGCGGTCAGATCGTGGTCGTGGCCCACGGCGGGGTGCTCGACATCTTGTACCGGGCCGCCGCACGCGTCGACCTGCAGGCGCCGCGTGCCTGGGCCATGGGCAACGCCGCCATCCACCGCGTGCTGTGGACCGCGGACAGTGGCTTTGCGCTGTTGTCGTGGGGCGATACGCGCCACCTGGAAGAGGCCGACGAAGCCGGCCCGCGCGACGAGTCCGCGTCGGCATGACGCCGACCGCCGCATCACCCTACCCCGCGTCGGCGAACAGCCCGCCCGCGGCCGCCGGCGGCTGCAGCCCCAGATGGCGATACGCGGCCAAGGTGGCGCAGCGGCCACGCGGCGTGCGCTGCAAGTAGCCTTGCTGGATCAGATAGGGCTCGATCACGTCCTCGATCGTGCCCGGCTCCTCGCCGATGCTGGCGGCGATGTTGTCCAGCCCGACTGGGCCGCCGTCGAACTTGTGGATCACTGCCTCCAGCAGCTTGCGGTCCATCAGGTCGAAGCCCAGCGGGTCCACGTCCAGCATGGCCAACGCACGGTTGGCCATCTCCTGCGTGATGGTGCCGCTGCCCTTGACCTGGGCGTAGTCGCGCACCCGCCGCAGCAACCGGTTGGCGATGCGCGGCGTGCCGCGCGAGCGGCGCGCGATCTCGAAGGCACCCTCGGGCTCGATCGGCGCACCCAGCAGCCCCGCCGAGCGCGTCACGATGCGCGTGAGTTCCTCGGCCGAATAAAACTCCAGCCGCGCCACGATGCCGAAGCGATCGCGCAGCGGGTTGGTCAACATGCCCGCGCGCGTGGTGGCCCCCACCAGCGTAAAAGGCTGCAGATCCAGCTTGATCGAGCGCGCCGCCGGCCCCTCGCCGATCATGATGTCGATCTGGTAGTCCTCCAGCGCCGGATACAGAATCTCCTCGACCACGGGACTCAGCCGATGGATTTCGTCGATGAACAACACATCGTTGGGCTCCAAGGCCGTCAGCAGAGCCGCCAAGTCCTTGGGCTTTTCCAGCACGGGGCCACTCGTCTGGCGCAGATTGACGCCCATCTCGTACGCGATGATGTGCGACAGCGTCGTCTTGCCCAGCCCGGGCGGGCCGAACAGCAGCACGTGGTCCAGCGCTTCGCCGCGCTTCTTGGCCGCGCCGATGAAGATTTCGAGCTGCTCGCGCACCTTGGTCTGGCCCACGTACTCGTCCAAGCCCTTAGGGCGCAACGCGCGCTCCAGGGCCTCCTCGCGGCCTGACTCCGGCGCGGCCGACACCAGCCGCGACCGCGGGCTGGGCGCAAAATCGTCGGTCTCGATCGTCACGGCGGCTTCCTCACTTGGCCAGCGCCTTGAGCGCCAGCTTGATGCCCTCGCTCACCCCCACGTCGGCAGGCAGCGCCTGCAGCGCCGCCGCCGCCTCGCGCTCGTGGTAGCCCAGCGCCAGCAGCGCCTGCTGGATATCGGCGTGCGCGTCGCTCACCGGGGCCGCCGTGGGCGGTGCCAAATCGGGAGCGAGCTTGCCCTTGAGCTCCAGCAGCAGCCGCTCGGCGGTCTTTTTGCCGATGCCCGGGATCTTGACCAAGCGACCCGCCTCCTGCGCGGCCACCGCCTGCGCGAGTTCCGCCACGCTCAGGCCTGACAGCAGCGCCAGCGCAATGCGCGGACCCACGCCGCTGATCTTGATCAGCGCGCGAAACGCGTCGCGCTCGGCCGCGCTGGCAAAGCCGTACAACAGGTGCGCGTCCTCGCGCACCACCAGGTGCGTCAGCAGCGCCACGCGCTCGCCGGTGGCGGGCAGGCCGTAGAACGTGCTCATGGGCACTTCGACCTCGTAGCCCACGCCGTGGCAGTCGACCACGATCTGCGGCGGGTGTTTGTCCAGCAGGGTGCCGGTGAGTTTGCCTATCATTGGGGCCTCTCGTTCAACACCCTGGGATTATCGGCTTGATCCTGCGCCACGCATTCTCCCCCGCCGACAACACGCGGCTGGCCAACCTGTGTGGGCCGCTGGACCAGCACCTGCGCACGGTCGAGGCCGCCCTGCAGGTGCGCATCGCGCACCGCTTCGAACACTTTCGCGTCGAGGGCCCCAAGGCCGCCGCCACCCAGGCGATGGAGGTGCTGCAAGCCCTGTACGAGCTGGCGCGCGAGCCGATCGCGGCCGAGACGGTGCAACTCATGCTCGCCGGTGATGGGCCGCCGGACGCGCCCGGCACCCCCGGCCCGGTGCTGCAAACGCGCCGGGGCGAGATTCGTGGCCGAACCGCCAACCAGGCGCATTACTTGGCCGCCATCGCGAGCCACGACATCACGTTTGGCATCGGGCCGGCGGGCACCGGCAAGACGTACCTGGCCGTGGCCTGCGCGGTGGATGCGCTGCAGCGCAGCGCGGTGCAACGCCTGGTGCTGACGCGCCCGGCGGTGGAGGCCGGCGAGCGGCTGGGCTTTTTGCCCGGCGACCTGGCGCAAAAAGTCGACCCCTACTTGCGACCGCTGTTCGACGCGCTGTACGACCTGATGGGCTTCGAGGCGGTGCAAAAAGCCTTCGAGCGCCAGCAGATCGAGATCGCGCCGCTGGCGTTCATGCGCGGGCGCACGCTCAACCACGCCTTCGTCATCCTGGACGAGGCGCAAAACACCACGCCTGAGCAAATGAAGATGTTTTTGACGCGCATCGGCTTTGGATCGAAGGCCGTGATCACGGGCGACGTCAGCCAGATCGACCTGCCGCGCTCGCAACTCTCGGGCTTGATCGACGCCGAGCGCGTGCTGCGGCGCGTGCAAGGCATCGCGTTTGCGCGCCTGACCAGCGCCGACGTGGTGCGCCATCCGCTGGTGGCGCGCATCGTCGATGCCTACGAAGCCCGCCCACCCGCGGCGGCTTGACCTGCCATGCCCCTGCCCACGCTCACCCTGTCGTTGCAGTTTGCCCGTTTCGACGACGCAGCCGCGCACCGCGCCGCGCTACCGCGCCATGCGGTCGCGCGCTGGATCCGCCACGCGCTCGAGCGCGATGCCGAGATCGCCGTGCGCATCGTCGATGCCGAGGAAGGCCGCGCGCTCAACCGCGACTACCGGCACAAAGACTACGCGACCAATGTGCTGACCTTCGACTACGCCACCGAACCCGTGGTGCAGGCCGATCTGGTGTTGTGCGCGCCGGTGGTGGCCCGCGAGGCCGCCGAGCAGGGCAAGTCGCTACAGGCCCACTACGCCCACTTGCTGGTGCACGGCACACTGCACGCCCAGGGCTGGGATCACGAGACCAGTGACGCCGACGCTGAGGCGATGGAGGCGCGTGAAATCGCCATCTTGACCCGGCTGGGCTTTGCCAACCCCTACGCCGCGCGTGACCGCTGACGCTGGGCCCGATCATTTGAGGTCGTGCGTGTCGTCGAAGTGCGCCTCCACGTCCGTGGGCAGCAATTGGATGGTGGCGCGCAACCCGGGTACTGCGCTCATGAGCGCCTGCTCGACGCTGGCGCGCAAGGCCGCGGCGCGCCCCAGCGTCCAATGCGCGGGCATGTGCATGTGCAGATCGACGTAGCGGCGCTGGCCGGCCTTGCGCGTGTGCACATGATCGAAGCGGATGATCTCGGCGCCGCCGCGGGTGTGCGCAAAGTCGGCCAACACCGCATCGATGGCGGCGCGCACCTCGGGCTCGACCGCTTCATCCATCAACCCCTGGCTGGAACGCCACAGAAGATGCACGCCCTCGCGGGCGATGTTGATCGCCACCGCGATGGCAATCAGGGGATCGAGCCACCACCAGCCGGTGGCCACCACCAGCCCCAAGCCCACCACCACGCCGGCCGAGGTCCACACGTCGGTAAACAGGTGGCGCGCATCGGCCTCCAGCGCCAACGACCGGTGCACGCGGCTGGCGCGCAGCATCACCCACGCCAGCGCCCCGTTGAGCGCGGCACTGAACACCGACAGCACCAACCCCCAATCGAGCCGCTGCAACGGCTGCGGCGACCACAGGCGATCGAGCGCCGCCCAGACGATACCCAGCGCCGCCACGATGATGAGGATGCCCTCGAAGCCGGAAGAAAAATACTCTGCCTTGTGGTGGCCGTAAGGGTGATCGTCGTCGGCCGGGCGCGCCGCGACCGTCACCATCCACAGGCCAAACAGCGCTGCCGCCAGATTGACGCCCGACTCCATGGCGTCGGACAGCAGACCCACCGAGCCGGTCAGCCACCACGCCAGGGTCTTGAGCGCGATCGTGGCCAGCGCCACCGCGACCGAGACGGCCAGCAAGCGCTTCGGGGTCAGCCGCTGCCACATGCGTGCCATCGCTGCCGGGCCGTTTTCAGGCCAGCGTCACGCGGGCAAACTTGCGCTTGCCCACCTGCACCACGTAGGTGCCCGCCGACAGCTTGAGCCCCTTGTCACTGATCACACTGCCGTCCACGCGCACGCCGCCGCCGTCGATGAGGCGGTTGGCCTCGCTCGTCGAGGGCGCGAGCCCCGCCGACTTCAGCAGCACCCCAATGCCCATCGGCGCGCCGCTGAGCGCGACCTCGGGAATCTCCTGCGGCACCCCGCCCCTGGCGCGCAACTCGAAGTCCTGCTGCGCCGCCTCGGCCGCGGCGGGGCTGTGAAAGCGCGCGGTGATCTCCTTGGCCAGCAATACCTTGACCTCTTTCGGGTTGCGGCCTTGCGCCACCTCGCGCTGCAGCTGCTCGATCTCGGCCAGCGAGCGCCGCGACAGCAGCGTATACCAGCGCCACATCAGCTCATCGCTGATCGACATCACCTTGGCGAACATGGTGTTGGCGTCCTCGGTGATGCCGATGTAGTTGCCCTTGGACTTGGACATTTTGTCCACGCCGTCCAAGCCCTCCAGCAGCGGCATGGTCAGGATGCACTGCGGCTCCTGCCCATACTCTTGTTGCAGGTGCCGGCCCATGAGCAGGTTGAACTTCTGGTCGGTGCCGCCCAGTTCCAGATCGGCGCGCAGCGCCACCGAGTCGTAGCCCTGCATCAGGGGGTAGAGAAACTCGTGAATCGAAATCGGTGTGCCGGCCTTGAAGCGCTTGGTGAAGTCGTCACGCTCCATCATGCGCGCCACCGTGTATTTGGCGGCGAGCTGGATCATGCCGCGCGCGCCCAGCGCGTCGCTCCACTCGCTGTTGTAGCGAATCTCGGTACGCGCGGGATCCAGCACCAGGCTCGCCTGACGGTAGTAGGTCTCGGCGTTGGCCTGGATCTGCTCGGGCGTCAGCGGCGGGCGCGTGCTGTTGCGCCCGGACGGATCACCGATGAGCGAGGTGAAATCCCCGATGAGGAAAATGACCTGATGCCCCAAGTCCTGCAACTGGCGCAGCTTGTTGAGCACCACCGTGTGTCCCAGGTGGATGTCGGGGGCCGTGGGGTCGAGCCCCAGTTTGATGCGCAGCGGCTGTCCCGTCGCTTCGCTGCGACGCAGCTTGCGCACCCAATCGGCCACCGGTAGCAGCTCGTCGCAGCCACGCAGGGTGATGGCCAGCGCCGCGCGCACCGCATCCGAGGCGCCCTGCAAGGCCTCTTCGGTCGCCGCGTCGGTGGATACTGTGGAAATATTCATTGGGGTTTACACAGATGACGGCGGTGGAAGAGCCGGTATACTCCGCCCATTCGCCCGCCGCGGATTGCGATTCGGCGCGGCTCGGTAGCCTCGAGCGCCGGCCGCGGTCCCGATTGTAGACGGCGGATCCATCCCTCCATGCGCGCCCTGCGGGCCTGCCAAGCAGGCTCGAGGTCCGGGTGAGTGTCGTCTCGCGCGGCCCACCCCCTCACTGGATACGGCATGATCGAACGATTGCAAGAACGGCTGCAACTCTGGCAGCGCCGGCTGCAGCGGCATCCGCGGCGTGTCGTGGCAGCCCTGGGTGTTCTGCTCTTGGGCACGGGCATCACCGCCTTCGGTACCGACCCGCTGGACGCCGCCCTCGACCGGCTGCCACAGCGCGAGCTCGTCGAGGCGGTGCCCGTCGCCTTCACCCCCGCAGACACCGAGACCCCGACCGCCCCTTTCATCCTCTACCGCACCGACACCACGCGCCGCGACGACACGCTGGCCACGTTGCTGCAGCGGCTGGGCGTCAGCGACGCCCAAGCCGCGGAGTTTTTGCGCCGCCACCCTGACGCGGCCCCGCTGTGGCGCGGACGGCCCGGCAAGTTGGTCAGCGCCGAGGTCGACGATGATGGGCGGCTGCTGCGCCTGACCGCGCGCTGGCTGCCGCGCGACGACAGTCCCACCTTCCAGCGCCTGACGGTACAGCGCGACGGCGGCGTGTGGCGCGCACGCCTGGAGTCCGCACCGCTCGTCGCCTCCGTCCACCTGGCCAGCGGTACCATCCGCACCTCGCTGTTTGCCGCCACCGACGCGGCCCGCCTGCCCGACAGCGTCGCCTCGCAGCTGGCCGATCTGTTCGGCGGCGAGATCGATTTCCGGCGCGACCTGCGCGCGGGCGACACCTTCCACGTCGTCTACGAAGCGCTGTCCGCCGACGGCGAGGTGCTGCGCTACGGCCGCCTGCTGGGCGCCGAGTTTGTCAACGCGGGTCGGCGCCACCAACTCGTGTGGTTCCAGCCGCCGGGTGGTGCCAAGGGGGGCTACTACAACTTCCAGGGCGAGAGCCTGCAGCGCGCCTTCCTTGCCTCGCCGCTGGCTTTTTCGCGCGTCAGCAGCGGCTACGGCATGCGCTTTCACCCCGTCTATGGCGATCGGCGTGCACACTTGGGCGTGGACTACGCCGCGCCCACGGGCACACCGGTGCGCAGCGTGGCCGATGCGGTGGTCGAATTCGCGGGCTGGCAGCGCGGCTACGGCAATGTCGTCATCCTGCAGCACAAGCAGGACCGCAAAACGATCTACGCGCACCTGAGCCGCATCGAGGTGCGCAAGGGCCAACGCGTGGAACAGGGGCAGACCATCGGCGCCGTGGGCGCCACCGGCACCGCCACCGGGCCGCACCTGCACTTCGAATACATCGTCGCTGGCGCGCACCGCGACCCGTTGACGATCGCGCGTGACAACAGTGGCGGCGAACCCCTGGAGGCACGCTGGCGGTCCGCGTTCGAGCGCGTCGCTGCGACCATGCGCGAACAGCTCGCGGCGGCGGCCACGGTGGTGCAGGCCAGCGCGGAATAACCCCCCGATCGCGCAACGGGCCATGCACTGCATCGGGCTGATGTCCGGCACTTCGCTGGACGGCGTCGATGGTGTCTTGGTGGATTTCGGCCCGGAAGGCGACAGTGGCACGGGACGCGTCGTCGCCGACGCCAGTGTGCCCCTGACCGACGCTTTGCGCGCCGCGCTGCTGGCCCTGCAACACCCGGGGCCTGACGAGCTACACCGCGCGGCCCAGGCCGCGGCCCAACTCACCACGGTCTATGCCGACGTCGTCGAGCGGCTGTTGACCGCGGCCGACATGGCGCCGACGCAGGTGGCGGCCATCGGTGCGCACGGGCAAACCGTGCGCCACCTGCCGCCTGGACATCCCGGGCTGGGCGAGGACGAAGCCCCTTATACCCTGCAACTGCTAGCCCCGGCCCGTCTGGCCGAAGCGACCGGCATCGCCGTCGTGGCGGACTTTCGCAGCCGCGACATCGCGGCCGGGGGCCAAGGTGCTCCCCTCGTGCCCGCCTTTCACCGCGCGGCCTTTGGGCGCGCGGGGGAGGGGGTCGCCGTGGTCAACATCGGCGGCATCGCCAATCTAACTGCCCTGCGCGCCGACGGTGGCGTGCTAGGCTGCGACAGCGGGCCGGGCAACGTCTTGCTCGACGGCTGGTGCGAGCGCCATACCGGGGCGCGCTACGACGCTGACGGCGCCTGGGCGCGGCAGGGGCGCGTGCTGCCGGCGCTGCTCGCCGATCTGCTGGCCGACCCCTATTTTTCCCGCACCGGTGTGCGCAGCACCGGACGCGATCACTTCCACCTGGGCTGGCTCGACGCCATCCTGACGCGGCACCCGGGCGTGGCACCCGTGGATGTGCAGGCCACGTTGGTGGCGTTGACGGTCGAAGGCATCGCCCGCGCGCTGGAAACCTTGGATTGGGGAAACGAACCAACCCTGGCCCCGCGGCAGGTGCTCGTCTGTGGGGGCGGCGCGCGCAACCAAGCCATCATGGCCGCGCTGTCGCAGCGCCTGCCCGCGGTCACCATCGACACGACGGCCCGCCTGGGTTGGCCCGTGCAGTGGGTGGAAGCGGCCGCCTTTGCTTGGCTGGCACGCCAGCGCCTGTTGGGCCGCAGCGGCAACCTTTCCGCCGTCACGGGGGCACGGGGCGAGCGCGTGCTGGGCGCGCTCTACGCCCCTTGAGCCGACGCTTCAGCCGACGCTGAAGCTCGAGCCGCAGCCACAGGTGGTGGTGGCGTTGGGGTTGCGGATGACGAACTGCGCCCCCTGCAGATCTTCTTTGTAGTCGATCTCGGCGCCGACCAGGTACTGGTAGCTCATCGCATCGATCAGCAGCGTGACACCATTTTTGGTCATCACCGTGTCGTCTTCGTTGACCACCTCGTCGAAGGTAAAGCCGTACTGGAAGCCCGAGCAACCGCCACCTTGCACGAAGACGCGCAGCTTGAGGTCCGGATTGCCCTCCTCGGCGATCAGGTCGGCAACCTTGGCCGCGGCGGCATCGGTGAACACCAACGGCGCGGGCATCTCGGTTTCAGTGGTGGACGGGGTTTCGGCGACAGCGGACATGGTGGCGTTCCTGATGATGACAAGATACTTGAAGGATAGCAAAGGAGCACGGCAGACCCCAAATCCGTTCCACACAAAAGCCATGACGGGGCCAGTGCCTTGTGGCGCGCGGCGCGGCGCTTCGCCCGCCAACAAAAAACCGCCCCCGACGAAGCGAAGGGCGGTTTTCCTGCAAGACCGTGCAAATCAGCGCTTGCTGAACTGCTTGGCGCGGCGGGCCTTGCGCAGACCCACCTTCTTGCGCTCGACTTCGCGCGCATCGCGGGTGACGTAGCCGGCCGCGCTCAGCGCGGGCTTGAGGCTAGCGTCGTAGTCGATCAGCGCTCGGGTGATGCCGTGGCGCACCGCACCGGCCTGGCCCGACTCACCGCCGCCGTGCACGTTGACCTGGATGTCAAACGTCTCGAGGTGGTTGGTCAGCACCAGCGGCTGCTTGGCGATCATGATCGAGGTTTCGCGACCGAAATAGTCCTGGATGTCGCGTCCGTTGATCGTGATCTTGCCGGAGCCCTTCTTGAGGAACACGCGCGCGACGCTGGACTTGCGACGGCCCGTGCCATTGTTCCATTCACCAATCATGGCCGCTCCTTAGATTTCCAACGCCTTGGGCTGCTGCGCGCTGTGCGGATGCTCGGGGCCGGCGTAGACCTTGAGCTTCTTGATCATGGCGTAGCCCAGCGGCCCCTTGGGCAGCATGCCCTTGACGGCCTTCTCGAGCGCGCGGCCCGGGTGCTTGGCCTGCATGTCGCGGAAGTTGATCGAGCGGATGCCGCCGGGGTAGCCGGTGTGGCGGTAGTAGATCTTGTCGAGGGCCTTGTTGCCCGTGACCTTGATCTTGTCGGCGTTGACGACGATGATGAAGTCGCCCGTGTCGACGTGAGGGGTGTAGATGGCCTTGTGCTTGCCGCGCAGTCGGCGTGCCACTTCGCTGGCGACACGTCCGAGCACCTTGTCGGTGGCGTCAATCACAAACCACTCATGCACCACCTCAGCGGGTTTGGCGCTGAAGGTTTTGGTCATGTCAGTTTCCTGTGGTTTGGGCAGACCCTTTTCCACGGTCGGCGCTGCTCTGCTGGCAGCCTCTTAGGTGGGGTGGAACGTTTCGCCGCGGGGCCCAGCCGTATCGCTGCGAAGCCCAACATTGTATCGCAATCAGCGACTAGGCCGCAAAGCCTACCTCGGCTACCATCGCCGCATGTTCAGTTACCGCCACGCATTTCATGCCGGCAATCATGCCGACGTTCTCAAGCACATCGCCCTGCTGGCCGCCCTGCGCCACTTGCAGGGCAAGGAAGGGGGGCTGCTGCTGGTAGACACGCACGCCGGGGCGGGGCAGTACCGGCTGGACCACGAGCACGCGCGCACCTCCGGCGAGGCGGCGCAGGGTATCGCCGCGGTGTGGGACGCGGCCATGGCGGCGCACGCCCGCGGCGACGCGTTGCCACCCGCCGTACAAGACTATTGGCAACAGATACAGGCCGCCAATCCCCACGGGTTGCTGCAGCACTACCCAGGCTCACCCGCCCTGATGCAGGCACTGTTGCGCCCGCAGGACCGGCTGCAGCTGTTCGAGTGGCACCCCACCGACGGGCGGCTGCTGGATCGGACCGTGCAGCAGTGGCGCGCGCGCGAGCCGCACCCCGCCATCGAGCTACGGCGCGACAACGGCTTCGAGGGTCTGCGGCGACTGCTGCCGCCGCCGTCGCGCCGGGCGCTGGTGCTGATCGACCCCAGCTACGAGCTCAAGTCGGACTACGGGCACGTGTTCGCCACCGCGGCCGAGGCACTGCGCCGCTTCGCCCAAGGGTGCTATCTGGTGTGGTATCCCGTGATAGGACGGCCCGAGGCGCACGCGCTGCCGCGCCGGCTGCGCGCCTTGGCGCAGCGCGCCCAGCGACCGTGGTTGCAAGCCGAGCTCAACATCGGCGCCCAGCCCGATGCGCAGGCCAAGGCGCAGGCTGCGCGTGGCCGGCCCGTGGGGGGTCTGCGCGCCAGCGGCGTTTTCGTCATCAACCCGCCGTACACGTTGGCCCCGCAGCTGCGCGAGGCGCTGCCTTGGGTACTTTCTGCGCTGCGGCAGGGGCGCGGCGCGGCCTGGACGGTCGAGGCGGCCGAGGGTTGACGCGGGGCGTGCCGGACTGCCCAGGCGCACGCGCCGCGCCACGGTCAAGCCGCGGCCAGCGCCTGCGCCAGATCGGCGCGCAGGTCGTCGATGTGCTCGATGCCCACGCACAGGCGCACGGTGTCCTCGGTCACGCCCGCTTGGGCCAGCTCTTCTGGCGAAAGCTGGCGGTGCGTGGTGGACGCCGGGTGCGTGGCCAGCGAGCGCACGTCGCCGATATTGACCAAGCGAGTGAACAGCTGCAGCGCATCCAAGAAACGCTCGCCTGCGGTGCGCCCACCCTCGATGCCGAACGTGAGCAACCCCGAGGCACGCCCGCCCAAATAACGCTGCGCCAGCGCGTGGTACGGGTCGTCGGGCAAGCCGGCGTAGCGCACCCAGCGCACCTTGGGGTGTTGTTTCAGGTATTGCGCCACTGCCAGCGTGTTGTCGCAGATGCGGTCCATGCGTAGCGGCAGCGTCTCGATGCCCTGCAGGATCAAAAATGCGTTGAACGGCGAGATGGCCGCACCCATGTTGCGCAGCGGCACCACACGCGCGCGCCCGATGTAGGCCGCCGGTCCCAGCGCCTCGGTGTAGACGACACCGTGGTAGCTGACATCGGGTTCATTCAGGCGCCGAAAGCGCGCCCGGTGCTCGGCCCACGGGAATTTGCCCGAATCGACGATGGCGCCGCCCACGCTGTTGCCGTGGCCGCCCAGGTATTTGGTCAGCGAGTGCACCACGATGTCGGCACCGTGCTCGAACGGGCGGCACAGGTAGGGGCTGGGCACGGTGTTGTCGACGATGAGGGGCACCCCGTGGCGGTGCGCGATGGCCGCCAGCGCCGCGATGTCGGTGACGTTGCCGCGCGGGTTGCCCATCGATTCGCAGTAAAGCGCTTTGGTGCGCGCATCGATCAACGACTCGAACGTCTCGGGCCGGTCGCTGTCCGCAAACCGCACCTCGATGCCGACCTGCGGCAGGGTGTGCGCAAATAGGTTGTACGTGCCGCCATAGAGCGCACTGGCCGAGACGATGTTGTCGCCCGCCTCGGTGATGGTTTGGATGGCGTAGGTGATCGCTGCCTGGCCCGAGGCCAGCGCCAGCGCGCCGATACCCCCCTCCAGCGCGGCCAGGCGCTCCTCCAGCACCGCCTGCGTCGGGTTCATGATGCGGGTGTAGATGTTGCCCGGCACCTTCAAGTCGAACAGATCGGCGCCGTGCTGCGCGCTGTCGAACGCGTAGGCCACGGTCTGGTAGATGGGCGGGACGACCGCTTTCGTGGTCGGGTCGGGGCGGTAGCCGGCATGCACGGCCTGGGTTTCGAAACGCATGGGGTCTCCTTGCTGTCGTGGCGGGTTAGGGTAAGGGGGTCAGTGCGCGGCGGGCAACAAGCCCAACCGCTGCAGAATGGTGAGCGTCGCGTCCGCCTGGTTCATGGTATAGAAGTGCAGCCCCGGCACGCCCGCGGTGCGCAACTGGTCGCACAAGTCGGTGACGACATCCAGCCCGAAGGCGCGGATGGACGCCGTGTCGTCGCCATACCCCTGCAGGCGCAGCCGGATCCAGCGCGGAACTTCGGCGCCGCAGGCGTCGGAGAAGCGCAGCAGCTGCGACGCATTGGTGATGGGCATGATACCGGGCACGATGGGAATGTCTACCCCCAGCGCGTAGGCGTCGTCGACGAAGCGGAAGTAGGCGTCGGTGTTGAAAAAATATTGCGTGATGGCCGAGTCGGCCCCCGCACGCACCTTGGTGGCGAAGGCCTGCAGATCCGCCTGGGGCGAGCGCGCCTGCGGATGCATCTCGGGGTAGGCCGCCACCTCGATGTGGAAGGCAGACCCAAACTCGGCGCGGATGAAGGCCACCAGATCGCTGGCGTAGCTAAATTCGCCGCCCAGGCCGTAGCCGCTGGGCAGGTCGCCGCGCAACGCCACCAGGCGGCGCACGCCCATGGCCTGCAGCTGCGCGAGCTGCTCGCGCACCCGCGCGCGCGTCGCCCCGACACACGAAAAGTGCGCCGCTGCCGGTACCCCTTCGGCCAGGATGTCGGCCACCGTGGCGATGGTGCCCTCTTGCGTGGAGCCGCCCGCACCATAGGTGACGGAACAAAACTCGGGGCGCGCCGCATACAGCTGCTGGCGCACCGCACGCAGCTTTTGCGCCCCTTCGGGCGTCTTGGGTGGAAAAAACTCGAAACTCAACGGCAAAGCCATACCAAAAACTCCCGGTTGCCATCGCCGCCCTCGATGGGGCTATCAAAGTAGTCGCGCAACTGCAGACCCAGCGCCTGCGCCGCTTGCGCGATGCGTGCCTGCACCCGCGCGTAGGCGGACGGATCCTTCACCAAGCCACCCTTGCCGATATCGGCGGGCTGCAGCTCGAACTGCGGCTTGACCAACATCAGCATCTGCCCGTGCGCGGCCAGCAGCGGCACCAATGCCGGCCACACCAGGGTCTGCGAGATGAAGGACAGGTCGCCGACGATCAAGTCGAACGGCGGGGCGGCCGCTGGACCCGCGGCATCCCGCAGTGCCTCGGCGGTGAGGTCGCGCGCGTTGCAGCGCTCCAGCACCCGCACCCGCGGGTCGGCACGCAGGCGGGGGTGCAACTGGCCGTGCCCCACGTCGACCCCCACCACGGCCGCGGCGCCGTGCTGCAGCAGGCAGTCGGTAAAGCCGCCCGTGCTCTGGCCGACGTCCAAGCAGCGCCAGCCGCGCACGTCCAGCCGGGTGCGCGCCAGCGCCGCCTCGAGCTTGAGCCCACCGCGCGAGACGTAGCGCAGCTCCGCGTCGTCCAGCAGCGCCAGCTCGGCCTGCGCAGGCAGCTCGTCACCCCCTTTGCGCACCGGCTGCCAGGGCGCGCCCACGTGCGCGCGCCAGCGCACGGCCCCGCGCGCGATCAGGCGCTGCGCCGCCGAGCGTGACGGCGCCAGCGCCTGCTGCACCAGCTGTTGGTCGGCGCGCACGGCGGGACGGATCAATAGCGGTAGCTGTCGGGCTTGTACGGCCCCTCCTTGGGCACGCCGATGTAGGCGGCCTGCTCATCGGTCAGTTCGGTGAGGCGGGCGCCGAGTTTTTTCAGCTGCAGTCGCGCCACCTTCTCGTCCAGGTGCTTGGGTAGCACGTAGACCTTGCCCACTTCGTAATAGTCGCGGTGGGTGAAGAGCTCGATCTGCGCGATGGTCTGGTTGGCAAACGAGCTGCTCATCACGTAGCTGGGGTGGCCGGTGGCGCAACCCAGGTTGACCAAGCGCCCCTTTGCCAGCAGGATGATGCGCTTGCCGTCTTCGAAGATGACGTGATCGACCTGGGGCTTGATCTCCTCCCAGCGGCAGCGTGCCTCGAGCGAGGCGACGTCGATCTCGTTGTCGAAGTGCCCGATGTTGCACACGATGGCCTGGTCCTTCATGCGCCCCATGTGCTCGTAGGTGATGACGTGCTTGTTGCCGGTGGCGGTGACGAAGATATCGGCCTTGTCGCACGCCTCGTCCATGGTGACGACCTTGTAGCCCTCCATGGCGGCTTGCAGCGCACAGATGGGATCGATCTCGGTCACCCACACCTGGGCCGAGAGCGCGCGCAGCGCCTGCGCCGAGCCCTTGCCCACGTCACCATAGCCGCACACGACGGCGATCTTGCCGGCGATCATCACGTCGGTGGCGCGCTTGATGCCGTCCACCAACGATTCCCGGCAGCCGTAGAGGTTGTCGAACTTGCTCTTGGTGACCGAGTCGTTGACGTTGATGGCGCGAAACATCAGCTCACCGCGCGCAGCCATCTGCTGCAGGCGCTTGACGCCGGTGGTGGTCTCCTCGGTCACGCCGATGATCTGCGCGCTCTTGCGGCTGTACCAGGTGGGATCTTGCGCCAGGCGCTGGCGGATGGCGGCAAACAGCACGCGCTCTTCGTCGCTGGTCGGACGGTCGAGGACGGACGGGTCTTTTTCCGCACGCTTGCCCAGGTGCATCAGCAGCGTGGCGTCGCCGCCGTCGTCCAGGATCATGTTCGGGCCCTCATCCGGCGCACCCGCGGGCCCGAACTCGAAGATGCGGTGCGTGTAGTCCCAGTACTGCTCCAAGGTCTCGCCTTTGAAGGCGAACACCGGCGTACCTGCGGCGGCAATGGCCGCGGCCGCGTGGTCCTGCGTGGAAAAGATGTTGCACGAGGCCCAGCGCACCTGCGCCCCCAGCACCTGCAGCGTCTCGATCAGCACGGCAGTCTGGATGGTCATGTGCAGGCTGCCCGCGATGCGCGCGCCTTTGAGCGGATGGCTGGGGGCGTATTCCTCGCGGATCGCCATCAGGCCGGGCATTTCGGTTTCCGCGATGCGGATTTCCTTGCGGCCCCAATCGGCCAGGCCGATGTCGGCGATCACACAATCGGTGGGGAGGGTCTGTTTCAGCGGTGCGTTCATGGGATGACTCCTTCGATGGTCATCCACCGCCGTGGCGCACACGGTTGCTCACGCCACGTCGGTGGGTGAGCGTCGTTGTGCCAGAGAGCCGCCATCCCAGCACGGGCGCGGCCGCGTCCCCCGAGCCTCGCGCTGGCGGTGGGGCCAACGCTGCAACGCTCCTCGAAGAACGACCCCATTATAGGCGGTCGGGGCCGGCCGTGTGGCCTTCCTATAATTGCCGGGTTGATCGGCGCCCGGCCGCCCCGGGTACCCGGACGTCACGCCCCATCTTGAACGCCACCCCGCCCTCCTCCCCCGCGCACGCGCTGTCCCTGGTCGCCGCCGACATGCAGGCGGTGGATGCCGTCATCCAGCAGCGCCTGGGCAGCGAGGTACCGTTGGTGGGTCAGGTGGCGCACTACATCATCGGTGCCGGGGGCAAGCGGGTGCGGCCCGCGCTGCTGTTGCTGCTGTGCGGCGCGCTGGGCTGCCACGACCCGCGCCGCCACACGCTGGCGGCGGTCGTCGAGTTCATCCACACCGCCACGCTGCTGCACGACGACGTGGTGGACGAGTCCACCCTGCGCCGCGGACGCGATACCGCCAACCAAGTGTTCGGCAACGCGGCCAGCGTGCTGGTGGGCGACTTTTTGTACTCGCGCGCCTTTCAGATGATGGTGGATTGCGGCGACATGCGCATCATGCGCGTGCTGGCCGATGCCACCAACGTGATCGCCGAAGGAGAGGTGCTGCAGCTGATGAACATGCACGACGCGCACCTGGACGAGGCGGCGTACCTGCGCGTCATCCGCGCCAAGACAGCAAAGCTGTTCGAAGCGAGCGCACGCCTGGCCGCGATATTGGCGGGCGCCGATGCCGAGACGGAGGAACGTTGCGCCACCGTCGGCGAAGCGCTGGGGGCGGCGTTCCAGATCGTCGATGACGTGCTGGACTACGAGGGCGACGCCGCCGAGTTGGGCAAAAACCTGGGCGACGACCTGCGCGAAGGCAAGGTGACGTTGCCCCTCATTTGCACGCTGCGCCGCTGCACCCCGGACGAAGCGACCCTGATCCGCCAGGCAATCGAAGCCGGCGACGCGGAGCGGCTCGACGACATTTTGG
Source organism: Tepidimonas sp. HKU78 (assembly GCF_049860815.1). Lineage (NCBI taxonomy): Bacteria > Pseudomonadati > Pseudomonadota > Betaproteobacteria > Burkholderiales > Tepidimonas > Tepidimonas sp. HKU78. The sequence goes on along the minus strand of NZ_CP187547.1, from coordinate 1,134,040 downwards.
CCATCGTGCGGCGCAGCGGCGGCCTGGACGAGGCGCGCGCCCATGCCGCCGCCGAGGCGCAGCGGGCCATCGACGCGGCCGCGGCGCTGCCTGCGGGCAGCGCCGCGCAGGAATTGCACCGGCAAGCTCTGCTACAATTAGCGGCTCAGCTATTGCAGCGCCGCTCTTGAGGGCAGCGCTGGAGCACATCGGGGTGTAGCTTAGCCTGGTAGAGCGCTACGTTCGGGACGTAGAGGCCGGAGGTTCGAATCCTCTCACCCCGACCAGGAATCGCCCGCGCGCATCGCGATCTCCCGCGGGGTAGCCGAGCTGCCCAGAGCACCTCGACAAAGACGCTCCCTTCCTCAAATCCTCACCAACAACCGCGACGGCTGAATTCGGATTTTGACCGCATCGGCTTCGACCGCCCGCCGCACGGCATAGGCCGGGTCGGCGGTATCGCGCAGCGGCGGCTCGCCGCGCGGCAAGCCGTCGCGCGTGGTCAGGGCAAACACCAGTGGCACGTTGGCGCGCCGCCCGCGGCGCGCCACGACGGCGATCTCGCCGCTGGCCAGCTCGACATACGTGCCGGGCAGGTACAGGCCCAGCGCCTTGACGAACGCCGACCCGAGCGGCGTGGGCATGCCGCTGGCATCCAGGTAGACGTCGCGCACGGCACGCGGGGCCGGCAGCCCGGCACGGCTCAGACGCGGGCTGATGCGCGCGACGAACACATCGGCCATGCGCAGCAGTTGGGCGTCGTCGCTGATGACGACCCGGCCCAGCGGGTACCCTGCGCCACCCAGCTGCTCGTGGTGGTCGCGCACCAGCTCCAGCCAGGCCTCGTCGCGCACGCCCACGGCGCGCAGCAGCGCCTCGCCACGCACCGGATGGTCGAAGACGACGCGCCGCTGATCGCGCGTCAGCGGGGTGTCCTGCCGCGCCAGATCGTCGTGCAGCCGCGCCATGCCGACGTTCATGGTCATGGCGGCGCGCTGCAGCGCCTGCAGACGCGGCGCCGCCCAGCCCAACGTCTGCCCCACCAGCCGCACCACCAGACCACACAGCAAGGCATGGCTGGCACTGTAGCCCTGGCGGCGGTCCATCAACATCTGCACCAGCACGAACAGGCTGTCGTCGATGCGCAAGCGCGTCAGCGCCAGCACGCGCTGTTCGATGCGCAAGAAGCGGTCGCCAAAGTCATGGACCTCCTGCCCCTGGTGCAGCAGCAGGGTGAGCTGCTCGTGCACGTCGGCCCAGTGCTCCTCGATCGGCCGCTGCTCGGGATCGGGCGCGGGCGCCTCCGCCACGCCCATGGGCCGCGCGACGGCCGCGATGTCCTCCAGCGGCTGCTCGCCACGCAGCGCGCGGTCGATGGCCGCGGTATAGCGGTAGGTCCAGTCGCGAAACTCGTCACTTTTGACCTGTGCGTTGTGCAGGCGTAACCATTCGCGATGGCGCTCATCGCGAACCGGCTGCCCCTTGCGCAGCAGCAGCTGGCCGTGGCCATCCCAGACGTCGACCGGCAGCGGCTCGCCCAGGGTGATGTCATCGATCGGCAATGGAACGTACATAGAGTGGCATCCAACCCATACTGTAGTACGACCGACAGTGCCGCAAGCCGCAAAAAGCGCTCGAATCGGGGTTTCGTTGCGATAATCCCGTCATGTTGACCCGAGGACCCCAGGATGCCTGACGCGTCGCTACCCCTGATCCCCGTAGCGGATCTGCGGGTCGGGCACTACGTCCTGCTCGACCTCGGCTGGATGGAGCATCCGTTTCCGCGCAACCAGTTTCGGCTGACGTCGCAGCGGCAGATCGAGACCATCCAGGCGCTGGGCCTGACCCGGGTGCGCATCGACCCCGCGCGCAGCGACCTGGAGGCACTGGAAGCGCCCGCGCTGCCCGGCGCGGATCGGCGCCCCGCGGATACCCCAGCGGCCGAGGCCTCCACCCCTCGTACGCCCTCCGACCCGCGCGCCCAGGCGCTGGCCGAGCAACGCCGGTCGCTGCAGCGCTGCGAGCGCCAATACCACGAAGGGGCGCGGCGCTATCGGGCGCTGCAAGAGGCGGTGGAGCGCGATCCACGGGCCGCTGCGGCCGAGGCGCACACGCTGGTCGGGTCGTTGCTGGCCGACATCGACGGCCAGGGCGAGTCGGCCATCCGTCTGCTGGGCGATGTGCAGGGTGACCGCGGCGCGCAGCACGCGATGAACGTAACGGTGCTGGCGCTGCTGCTCGGCCGCGCGATGGGGCTGAGCGCCGACGAACAGACGGCGCTGGGCCTGGCAGCGTTCGTGCACGACATCGGCAAGGTGCGCCTGCCCGACTTGGTGCGCTACAAAGACGATGCCTTCACCGCGACGCAGCTCAAGGTGTACCAGGAGCACGTCGAGCACGGCGTGACGCTGGCGCAGGCGATGGCCTTGGCGCCTGCCGTGGTGCAGGCGATCGCGCAGCACCACGAGGCGGCCGACGGCAGCGGCTTTCCCCGGGGATGCAGCGGTGCGGAGATGTCCCCTGCGGCCCACGTTCTGGCGCTCATCAACCGCTACGACGGGATGTGCAACCCCCTCAACCCGGCGCGGGCCCTGACGCCGCACGAGGCACTGTCACGGCTGTTTGCCATGCACAAGTCGCGCTTCGATGCCAAGACCTTGAGCGCCTTCATCCGCATGGTCGGCGTTTATCCGCCAGGCTCGATCGTGCAACTCAGCGACGGGCGCTTTGCGCAAGTGCAGGCGGTCAACGCGGCTCGCCCGCTCAAGCCGCGCGTGCTGGTGCACGATCCACGCACGCCACGCAGCGAAGCGCTGCTGCTCGACCTGCAAGACACGCCAGACCTATCCATCCAACGCAGTCTGCGCCCTGATCAGCTGCCGCGCGCCGCGCTCGACTATTTGGAGCCGCGACCCCGGTACTGCTATTTTTTCGAGCGCGCGCTTCGACCCGAGGGCGAGGCCCGGGAGGCCGCGGCATGAGTTATGTGCACTGGGCACCGATCATCGAGGGGCTGCTGGAGGCGGTATGGGTGATCGACCCGCGCACGCTGCGCGTGCTGACGGTCAACGCGTCGGCCGCGCGGCTGCTGGGCGTGCCGCGCGAGACGCTGCTGGGCAGCCCGGTGCAGGACTGGATCGCCGACCCGCAGGACCATGTGTACTGGCAGGAGTGGCAGGCCGGCATCGTGCAGACGCTAGAGTCCGAAGCCACGGTGCGCCGGGCCGACGGCTCGCTGGTGCGCGTGCAGCGGCGCATCACCCCCGTGACGCCCGACGGCGGCGAGACGGTGGTGCTGGTGGCGATGCAGGACTGCCGTGAATGGCAGCAAACCTGTCAGCAGCTCGAAGCATTGCTGACCGAGCTGCGCGCGGCGCTGGAGTCCACCTCGGACGGCATTCTGGTGTGCGACCTGCAAGGCCACATCCGCGCGTTCAACCGCCCGTTTGCCGCACTGTGGGGGCTGCCGGACGAGCTGCTCACACACCAGGACGACGCCGCGATCTGGGCCCATCTGGCCAGCAGCGTGTCCGATCCGACGGGTTTTCAGAGCCGGCTCGGCGAGCTGCAACGCGCCCCGCTGCTCGAGGCGCACGATGTCATCGTGCTGCGCAACGGCCGCATCCTCGAGCGGGCCTCACGCCCGCAACTGGCGCGCGGCCGCCCGATCGGGCGCGTCTACACCCACCGCGACGTGACCGAACGCGCCGCCACCGACGCCAAACTGCGCTTGGCGGCCAAGCTGTTCGAAGCCAGCCTCGACCCGATCGTCCTGACCGACCCGCGGCACCGCATCGTCGCCTGCAATCCCGCCGCCCTGCGGCTGGCGGGGCTGGATGCGGCAGACCCACAGGGCGATTCGGTGGAGGCCCTGCTATACGCCCCTGGGCGGCCGGACTGGCTGCAGGAGGTAGACACCGCGCTGCAAGCCAAGGGCTATTGGGAAGGCGAGCTTTGGCTGCGCCGGCGTGAGGCACCCGGCGTGGCGTTGCTGGCGTCGTGGGTGCTGCTGCGCGACGGCCAAGGCCAGCCCTTGCACACGGTGTTGTTTGCCAAGGATTTGTCGGAAAAACTCGAGGCCCAACGCCGCATCGAACAACTGGCCTACACCGACCCGCTGACGGGCCTGCCCAACCGCCTGATGTTGGGTGAGCGCGTCGGGCACGCCGTGCGGCTGGCACAGCGCCATGGCCGCGGCTTTGCGCTGCTGTTCCTCGATTTGGACCGCTTCAAGAGCATCAACGACTCGCTCGGGCACCTGTTTGGTGACCGCGTGTTGGTCGAGGTGGCCGCGCGCCTGCAGCGCTGTCTGCGCCAGACCGACACGCTGGCGCGCCTGGGTGGCGACGAGTTCGTCATCCACCTGCACGACGCCGACCGCCGTGCCGCGGAGATCACCGCACGACGCATCATCGAGGCGATCGAGCAGCCGGTCTCGATCGAGGAAATGCAGTTCACACTCTCGTGCAGCATCGGCATCGCGATGTATCCCGACGATGGCGCGACCCTGGATGAGCTGATCCAGCACGCCGACACCGCGATGTACCAGGTCAAGGAGCGCGGCAAAGGGCACTATCGCTTCTACCAAGCCGACATGAATGCCGACCTGCTCGCACGCATCCAGATGGACCACGCGATGCGGCAGGGCCTGGAACGCGGCGAGTTTATGCTGCACTACCAGCCCCGGGTGGAGCTGCGCACCGGCCGGGCCACGGGCTGCGAGGCCCTGCTGCGCTGGCAGCGCCCGGGCGAGGGGTTGGTGATGCCGGGCACCTTCATCGCCGTCGCCGAGGAAACGGGGCTGATCGCCTTGCTGGGGCAATGGGTGCTGGACAGCGCCATCGCGCAGGCCGCCCAATGGGCGGCACAAGGCCGCCCACTGCAAGTGGCCGTCAACGTGTCGGCGTTGCAGTTTCAGCAGGCCGACTTCGTACAGGACGTGGCCGATGCGCTGCAGCGGCACGGCTTGCCACCGCAGTGGCTGGAGTTGGAACTGACCGAGTCGATCCTGATCCGTGACACCGACGAGGCGCTGGCCAAGCTGCAGGCGCTCGCCGACCTGGGGGTGACCCTGGCACTGGACGACTTCGGCACCGGTTTCTCCAGCTTGGTGTATTTGCGACGCTTTCCGCTGCACCGGCTCAAGATCGACCGCAGCTTCATCACAGCGGTGCCAGAAAACCCGACCGATGCGGCGATCGTGGCCGCCATCGTGCAAATGGGTCATGCCCTGTCGATGGAAACCGTGGCCGAGGGCGTGGAGCGGCCCGAGCAGGTGCAGGCGCTGCTCGATTTGGATTGCGACCACTGCCAAGGCTTTTTGTACGCGCGCCCGATGCCCGCCGACGCGCTGCAGGACTGGCTGCAGCAGCGATCCGCCGAGCCGTCACGCCCGGCAGCGGCGTGACCCGGCGCTCATCGAATCGCGTCGGCCCAGGCCTGCAAATCCGACAGCTTGACCTGCCCCAGCTTGCGCTGCACCACCCGGCCGCTGCGATCGAGCACCACGGTAAACGGCAGCGCCCCTGTGGTGTTGCCCAACGACCGCGCGAGTTCCGTGCCACCCAAGCCCGCCAGCCCGATGGGGAACGACAACGGCTGGCGCTGCAGAAACTGGCGCACCGCACTCGGCTGATCGATCGCCAGCGCCAGCACCTGCCAGCCCTGGGCCTGCCGCTCGCGGTAGAAGCGCTCCAGTAACGGCAGTTCCTCGACACACGGCGGGCACCAGGTGCCCCAGAAATTGACCAGCAGCGCCCGGCCGCGAAAGGCCTGCGCTTGGATCTCGCCGCCGTCGGGCGCGTCCCAGCGCAGCGCCCAAAACGCCTGCTCGGCCCCGGCGGCGGGATCGGTCGGCGCCAGCCGCCACCACGACAGCGCGCCGCCAGCGGCCGCCGCCGCGGCCGCCACGGCAGCGATCGTCACGGTCCGTCGTTGCATGTCTCGCATCCTTTCGCCGCGTCGGATTCGGCCGCCGCGAGCAAGTTTCGCAGTTCGGCACGCGTGCCGCGCGGTACCCGCCCCAGCGCGTCGGGCAGGCGCGCGCCGCGCTGGGCCTGCGCATCGTTGACCCACAGGTGCAGGCCGACCGCCTCGCCCAGTCCATCGCAGCGCACGGTCAGGCTCAGCACACTCGTCTCCTTGCCTTGCAAACCCGGCGCGCAGCGCGCGTCGTAATCCAGCCCCGCGTTGATGAGTGCGATTTCCACCGCCTTCGGGTCGTCGCTGAAGAGCTGCAGGTGAATGTCAGACAGGCGCGTTGCCGTGCCGTGCCAGACGGCACCCCCCAGCAAGGGCTCGAACGCCGCCAGCCGCTCCATCCAGGCGAGCGCCGTCTCGCGCAAGGCACGCAACTCGGCGGGCTGCGTGTCGGCGTGAAAGATCGCCAAGTGCTCGCGCACCGCGGCATCGATCATGGCAGGCCCGGGCGGCGGCGTACGGGCGGGCAGGCGCAACCGGGTCAGCGCGCGCTGCAGCGCCCGGCGCGCCTCCAGCCCCTCGTCCACCATCAAGGCGGCAGCGACCGCCGCCCATTCCCGCTGCACGTCGTCATCCATGCCCGCATTGTCCGCCATCGGCGCGAGACCCCAGGCGCGGCCGCGATAATGCCGGGATGCACATCCACATTTTGGGTATTGGTGGCACCTTCATGGGCGGGCTGGCGGCGCTGGCGCGCGAAGCGGGCCACCGGGTGACCGGCTGCGACGCCGGCGTTTATCCGCCCATGAGCGATCAACTGCGCGCCTTGGGCATCGACCTGATCGAAGGCTATGGCGCCGATCAGTTGGCGCTGCGGCCCGACCTGTACGTGGTGGGCAATGTGGTCAGCCGCGCCCGGCTGGCCGACGGCTCGCCGAAGTTTCCGTTGATGGAGGCGATTCTGGACGCCGGGGCGCGCTACACCAGTGGCCCCCAGTGGCTGGGCGAGCACGTGCTGCACGGCCGCCACGTGCTGGCGGTCGCTGGCACGCACGGCAAGACGACGACCACCGCGATGCTGGCGTGGATCCTGGCGCACGCCGGGTGCGAGCCGGGCTTTCTGGTCGGGGGCGTGCCGCACGATTTTGGCGTCTCGGCCCGCTTGGGGCGGCTGCCGACACCCGACGAACGCACGCCGTTCGTGATCGAGGCCGACGAGTACGACACCGCATTTTTCGACAAGCGCAGCAAGTTCGTGCACTACCGGCCGCGCACGGCGGTGCTCAACAACCTGGAATTCGACCACGCCGACATCTTCGACGATTTGGCGGCCATCGAGCGGCAGTTTCACCACCTGCTGCGCACCGTGCCCGCCAGCGGCCGCGTGATCGCCAACGGGTTGGAGGAGAGCCTGACCCGCGTGCTTCACCAAGGATGTTGGAGCGAGCTGCGCACCTTCGGCGCCACCGACAGCGATTACACGGCCGAGGGCGAGCCGCAGGATTTCACGGTGCTGCGCCGCGGGCAGCCGGTGGCGCGGGTGCGCTGGTCGCTGGCCGGGGTGCACAACCAGCTCAACGCGCTGGCCGCCATCGCGGCCGCCGAGCACGTGGGCGTCGATCCGGCGCAGGCGGCCGAGGCCCTGGCAGCGTTTCAAGGCGTGCGGCGGCGGCTGGAGGTGCGCGGGCGCGTGGCCCTGCCCGGTGGCGAGGTGACGGTGTACGACGACTTCGCCCACCACCCGACGGCGATACGCACCACGATCGACGGCTTGCACCGACGCCTGCAGCGCGAGGGGCGTGCGCACGAGCGGATTCTTGCCATTTTCGAGCCGCGCTCCAATACCATGAAGCTGGGCACGATGAAAGCCCAGCTGCCGTGGGCGCTGGCGGGGGCCGAGTGGGCGTTTTGCCACGCCGGCGGGCTGGACTGGGACGCGGCCGCCGCACTGGCCCCACTGGGCGAGCGGGCCAAGGTGGCGCCCGACATCGACACCCTGGTCACGCAGGTGCTGGCCACGGTGCAGCCGGGCGACCACCTGTTGTGCATGAGCAACGGCAGCTTCGGCGGCGTGCACGAGCGGCTGTTGGCAGCGCTGCGCGCGCGCGCTGGCGCTCAGTAGCCCACGGTCATCGCCGGCACGTCCACCTTGACGACGGGCTTGCCGAGCAGGCTGCTGGCGGCGCGCGCGTACACCATGGCCCAGGGCCGGTGGGCCGGGTCGGCAAAGCGCTCCTCGCCCACGGTCTGGGCGATGGCCAGCACCTTGTCGGCCGTCAGCACCTTGCCGCTCAGACGCAGCGGCTCGCAGCCCAGCTCGATGAATTGCTGATCGAGCCACTGCCGCGCCAGCTCGTGCGGCATGGGCTGCACCTCGTCGAGGTCGAACGTGTACTCCCGATCGGGGCCGAAGTGAACGATGACGTGGTTGCGCATGGCAGGGCTTTGCGGGGTGGGACGATGGGTGCCTATCCTACCCGAGACCCGTCGGCCGCGTGCCCCACTCTGCTCATGCCCGCTTGGCCTTGCGCGAGCGCCGCTGCGCGACGGCATCGGCCAGCATCTGCAGCACCTGAACCGAGGTGTCCCAGTCGATGCAGGCGTCGGTGATGCTGCGGCCGTATTCCAGCGTGGCCGGGTCGTCCTTGCCGGGCGTGAATTTCTGCGCCCCAGCCCGCAAGTGGCTCTCGACCATGATGCCAAAGATGCGGTCCGACCCCGCCGCGATCTGACCAGCGATGTCGCGCGCCACGTCCACCTGGCGCTCGTGCTGTTTTTGGCTGTTGCCGTGGCTGCAGTCGACCATCACGCGCGCGGGCAGTTTGGCCTCTTGCAATTGCTGGCAGGCGATGGCCACGCTATCGGCGTCGTAGTTGGGCAGCTTGCCGCCGCGCAAGATGACGTGGCAATCGGTATTGCCCTTGGTGCGTACGATGGCGACCTGGCCATTTTTGTGCACCGACAGGAAATGGTGCGGCCGGCTAGCGGCCTGAATGGCGTCGGTGGCGATGCGGATGTTGCCGTCGGTGCCATTCTTGAAACCGATGGGCGCGCTCAGCCCCGAGGCCAGCTCACGGTGCACCTGGCTCTCGGTGGTACGGGCGCCGATCGCACCCCAGGCAATCAGGTCGGCGATGTACTGCGGGCTGATGACGTCGAGAAATTCGCTCGCCGCCGGCAGCCCCAGCCGATTGATGTCGATGAGGAGCTGGCGCGCGATACGCAGGCCTTCATCGATGCGAAAACTCTCGTCCAGGTAGGGATCGTTGATCAGCCCTTTCCAGCCCACCGTGGTGCGTGGCTTTTCGAAATACACGCGCATCACCACCTCCAGCGTGTCGGCGTGCTGATCGCGCAGCGCCTTCAGACGCCGGGCGTAGTCCATGGCCGCGGCCGGGTCATGGATGGAGCACGGCCCGATGATGACGAGCAGCCGGTCATCCTTGCCGTGCAGGATTTGGTGGATGGCGCGGCGCGTGTGGGTGATGAGCTTTTCGATCGCGGTACCGCGAATCGGAAAGAAGCGAATCAGATGCTCGGGCGGCGGCAGCACGGTGATGTCCTCGATGCGTTGGTCGTCGGTCTGACTGGTGCGGTCGGCCGGGTGCGGATACCACGCATCGGTGCTGCTGGCTTTGCTGGGGCTCGGGCTCATGGGTCGCTCCTTGGAGAGGGTGGGAGATGAAGTCAAAAAAAAACCGCCGGTGGGGACCGACGGTTTCGAGTTCAGTGGGCTGTTACAGGGCGCTTTCAGACCTCTCTGCCGTCGGTGACGCGTGAGAACCAAAAGGTGCCGAAGTAAAAGCCGCGCAGTTGCATAGGCCTGACTGTAGCACAGCCTGCATGACACGATGCTGACAACCCGCACGCACCGCGCCGTTGTCGTGCGGGTGCAACGCTCGGGCGCGCTGCGACGGTGGCCATCAGGCCGTCCCCCCCACGGTCAGCCCGTCCAGGCGCAGGGTCGGCTGCCCAACGCCCACGGGCACGCTCTGGCCCTCTTTGCCGCAGGTGCCGATGCCGCTGTCGAGCGCGAGGTCACGGCCGATCAGGACCACGCGCTTGAGCGCTTCCGGCCCGCTGCCGATGAGGGTCGCGCCCTTGACCGGATAGACGGGGCGGCCGTTTTCCACCCACCACGCGCTGCTGGCCGAAAAGACGAACTTGCCACTGGTGATATCGACCTGTCCGCCGCCGAACTGGGTGGCGTACAGACCGCGGCGCACACTGGCGATGATTTCCTGCGGGTCGTGCTCGCCCGCCAGCATGTAGGTGTTGGTCATGCGCGGCATGGGCAAGTGGGCATAGCTCTCGCGCCGACCGTTGCCGGTGGGGGCCACCCCCATCAGGCGGGCGTTGAGCCGGTCCTGCAAGTAGCCGCGCAAGATACCGTCCTCGATGAGCACGTTGCGCTGGCTGGCGTTGCCCTCGTCGTCCATGTTGAGCGAGCCGCGTCGGCCCTCGAGGGTGCCGTCGTCGAGCACGGTCACACCCTTGGCCGCGACGCGCTCGCCGATGCGACCGGCAAACGCGCTGGAACCTTTGCGATTGAAATCCCCCTCCAGCCCGTGGCCCACGGCCTCGTGCAGCAGCACGCCAGGCCACCCGGGGCCCAACACCACGGTCATCTCGCCCGCCGGGGCGGGGCGCGACTCCAGGTTGGTCAGCGCGGCCTGCACCGCCTCGTCCACGTAGCGCGCCAGCAGCGCGTCGTCGAAGCGGTCGAGCCCAAAGCGACCGCCGCCGCCCGAGGTGCCGACCTCGCGCCGCTCGCCTTGCTGCGCGATCACGGTCAGCGACAGCCGCACCAAGGGCCGCACATCGGCCGCCAGCACACCATCGGCGCGCGCCACCAGCACCACGTCGTACTCCGCTGCCAGCCCGGCCATCACCTGCACGATACGCGGGTCGCGCGCGCGCGCCATCTTCTCGACGCGTTCGAGCAGCGCCACTTTGGCGGCGCTCTCCAGCGTGGCGATGGGGTCGTGCCCCCCGTAGAGCTGGCGCGACGGCGCCACCGAAGGGCGCGTCCGGCGCCGCCCGACGCGCGCACACTGTGCCCCGCCCTGGCGGCCGATGGCGCGCACACTCTCGGCCGCCTCGCGCAGCGCGGCCCACGACAAGTCGTCGGAGTAGGCAAATGCCGTCTTGTCGCCGCTGACGGCGCGCACGCCGACCCCCTGGTCGATACTGAACGACCCGGTCTTGACGATGCCCTCCTCCAGGCTCCAGCCCTCGCTGCGCGTGTACTGGAAGTACAGGTCGGCGTCATCGACACCGGGCGCCATGATGGCCGACAGCGCGCGGCGCAGATGGGTTTCGTCCAAGCCATAAGGCTCGAGCAACAAAGCGCGCGCCGTGGCCAGGCGCGCTAGGGTGGGTTCGACGGCGATCATGACGGCATTGTAGGCAGCCCCGTCCGACCGTGCACGGGGACACTCCCTCAAGTGGGAATCAGGCGCTTGTGGCGGCCCACCGACAGCATCATGCCAAGGCTGGCTCCCAGCGTGACCATGGCGGTGCCACCGTAGCTCAAAAACGGCAGCGGCACGCCCACCACGGGCAAGATGCCGCTGACCATGCCCATATTGACAAACGCGTAGACCGCCGGCACCAATATCAGCGCTCCCGCCAGCAGGCGCCCAAACAAGGTGGACGCCTCGGCCGCCAGCATCAGCCCGCGCGCGATGAAATAGGTGTACGCCGCCAGCAATATCAGCACCCCGACGAAGCCAAACTCCTCGGCAAACGCCGCGAAGATGAAATCCGTGCTGCGCTCGGGCACGAAGTCCAGGTGCGTCTGCGTCCCCTGCATGAAACCTTTTCCCCACAGGCCGCCCGAGCCAATGGCGATGAGGCCCTGCAGGATATGAAACCCCTTACCGAGCGGGTCACGGGTCGGATCCAGCAGCGTGCACACGCGCTGGCGCTGGTATTCGTGCAGCACCACCCAATCGACCCCCGGCGCGCACCACTGGGGCTCCATCACGATCAGCGTGACGATGCCCACGGCCCCCAGCAGCAGCGGCGGCACGATCAGCTTCCAACTCAGCCCGGCCAGATAAATGACGAACAAGCCCGAGGCCGCCACCAACAGCGCCGTGCCCAAATCGGGCTGCTTGAGGATGAGCGCGACGGGCACGGCCAACAAGCCCAGCGCCACCGCGAATTCGCGCGCCTGCAGCCGCCCCTCGCGGCGCTGGAACCACCACGCCAGCATCAGTGGCATCGCGATCTTCATGATCTCGCTGGGCTGGATGGTGATGACGCCCAAGTCGAGCCAGCGCTGCGCCCCCTTGCGCGTGACGCCAAACAGTTCCACGGCCACCAGCAGGACGACACCGGCGGCGTAGGTGGGCACCGCCAGCGCCTGCAGCCGCTGCGGCGGTATCTGCGCGACCGCAAACATGACCACGGCCGCGATGAGCAGGTTGCGCAGGTGGTCGGCGTAGCGCCCGGGGATGTCGTACGCCACCGACCACATCACCCCCTGGCCGATGAGCGCCAGCAGCGCCACGGCGAGTAAAAACCGCCCATCAAAGCCGCGCACCAGCGGCGCCAGACGCGACAGCAGCGGGGGTTTTTGCAGGACGACAGCCATGGGGCATGGATTATGCTGCGCGCCATGGCATCCGCACCAACGCCCCGTCCATCGCTGCCGGCGCTCGCGCCCGTGAGCCATTTGCTGTACTTGCACGGCTTTCGCTCGTCGCCGCGCTCGACCAAGGCGCGCATGGTCGCCGAGCGCGTCGCGCGCGACCACCCGCGCGTGACCTGGTGCTGCCCCCAGTTGCCGCCGTCGCCCGCGGCGGCCTGGGCTTTGATCGAGCGCAGCGTGGCAGACTGGCCCCGGGGCGCGATGGGCGTCATCGGCTCCTCGCTGGGCGGCTTTTACGCCACCCGGCTGGCGGCGCTGACCGGCTGCCGCGCGGTGCTGCTCAACCCGGCGGTGGACCCGGCGCGTGACCTGGCTCGGCACATCGGCGAGCACACCGCGTGGCACGACCCACAGGAGCGCTTTTTCTTTCGCCCCGAATACGTGCAGGAGCTGCGCGCGCTGGCAGTGGGTGCCCTGCCCGAGCCGGCGCGCGTGCTGCTGGTGGCCGCCACCGGGGACGAGGTCTTGGACTGGCGCGAGATGGTGGCGCGCTACCCCGGCAGCCCGCAGCGCATCGTGCCCGGCAGCGATCACGCGCTGTCGGACTTCGCGGCGCACCTGGACGCGGTGCTGGCGCACCTGCATCTGATTTGAGACCGCATGGCCAAGGACAAAACCACCTACATTTGCAGCGAATGCGGCGGCAGCAGCCCGCGCTGGCTGGGCAAGTGCCCGCACTGCGGCGCCTGGAATACGCTGGTAGAGGCGCTGGCCGAGCCGGCCCCGGGCAGGCACCGCCTCAGCGCCCTACGCCAGGGGCTGGCCAGCACCGGCACGCTGACGCGGCTGGGCGACATCGAGGCCGCCGACGTGGCGCGCACGCCCACCGGCTTGCCTGAGCTCGACCGGGTGCTGGGCGGCGGCATCGTCGCCGGCGCGGTGGTGCTCATCGGCGGCGACCCCGGCATCGGCAAATCCACGCTGCTGTTGCAGGCGCTGGATGCGCTGCAACGTGCGGGGCTGCCCACGCTGTATGTGACCGGCGAGGAAAGCGGCGCCCAGGTGGCGCTGCGCGCGCGCCGACTGGGCCTTATCGACAGCCAGGTGCCGGTGCTGGCCGAAATCCAGCTCGAGCGCATCGTCGCCACGCTGGAGCGCGAGCGGCCCGCAGTAGCGGTGATCGACTCGATCCAGACCGTCTATACCGAACAGCTCGCCTCGGCACCGGGGTCGGTCGCGCAGGTGCGTGAGTGTGCAGCGCACCTGACGCGACTGGCCAAATCGGGCGGCGACGGGCAGCGCAGCACGACCCTGGTGCTGGTGGGCCACGTGACCAAGGAAGGCGCGCTGGCCGGCCCGCGCGTGCTCGAGCACATGGTCGATACCGTGCTGTACTTCGAAGGCGACACGCACAGCAGCTTCCGTTTGGTGCGTGCGATCAAAAACCGGTTCGGCGCCGTCAACGAGATGGGCGTGTTTGCGATGACCGAGCGCGGCTTGAAAGGCGTGAGCAACCCGAGCGCGCTGTTCCTGAGCCAACATCCCCAGCCGGTACCGGGCAGCTGCGTGCTGGTGACGTTGGAAGGCACGCGCCCGCTGCTGGTGGAAATCCAGGCGCTGGTCGACGGCGGGGGCGCCGCGCCGCGGCGGCTGTCCGTGGGGCTGGAGCGCGACCGGCTGGCCATGCTGCTGGCCGTGCTGCACCGCCACGCGGGGCTGGCGTGCGCGGATCAGGATGTGTTCGTCAACGCCGTGGGCGGTGTGCGCATCGCCGAGCCCGCGGCCGACCTGGCGGTGTTGCTGGCCATCCAGTCGTCGCTGCGCGGCCGCGCGCTGCCGACGCGCTTCGTCGCCTTTGGCGAGGTGGGGTTGGCCGGCGAGGTGCGCCCCGCGCCGCGGGGACTGGAGCGGTTGCGCGAGGCGGCCAAGCTGGGCTTTCGCGTCGCGCTGGTGCCGGCGGCCAACCTGCCACGCAAGCCCGACGCCGCCACGCGCGAGGTGCTCGACGCGATGGAGGTGCACCCGATCGGCCGCATCGAGGAAGCGCTCGACATCGTGCGCGCGTGGTGAGGTAAATCATCTCGGGCCGATTTCGGGTATGCTCCGCATCCCGTCGGATGGGTTCCCTCACCCCATCGTCATCGCAAAAAAAAAGGACTTCTCATGCACTCGACCCCTATCGCCGCCGGCCAGCGGCCCGGCTGGCTGGGGCTGCCCACGCTGGTGGCCCTCCACATCGTCATCATCATCGCCAGCAACTACCTGGTGCAATTGCCGTTTCAGCTGTTCGGCGTGCACACCACGTGGGGGGCGTTCACCTTCCCGCTCATCTTCGTCATCACCGACCTGACGGTTCGGCTGATCGGCGCACCGGCCGCACGGCGCGTGGTGGCGCGCGTCATGCTGCCGGCACTGGTGGCGTCCTACGTCGTCTCGGTGCTGTTTTTCGAGGGCCGCTTCAACGGCTGGGCGGCGCTCGGCGAGTTCAATGCCTTCGTCTTTCGCATTGCGCTGGCCAGCTTCATCGCCTACGTCGTCGGGCAGCTGGCCGACATCGCCGTGTTTGCCCGCCTGCGCGCGCTGCCACAGTGGTGGATCGCCCCGGCCGCCTCGACCGTGATCGGCAGCCTGCTCGACACGTTCGTCTTTTTCTCGGTCGCGTTCTGGCGCAGCGCCGACCCGTTCATGGCCGAGCACTGGGTCGAAATCGCCTGGGTGGACTACGCCACCAAGCTGGCGTTCAGCCTGCTGGCGCTGCTGCCGCTGTACGGCGCGGCGCTACGTGCGCTGCTGCGCTGGCTGCCCGCGCCACCGCCGCCGGTGCGCACGGCCTGACGGCGCAGGCACCGCGCGGCGTGCCGCAATCGGTGGGCAAGTCGGTACACTGTGGGGCCGCATCGACCCCAACCGGCGCGCCCGCCCGTGTGGCGTGCGCGCCCGCACGAGAGTCCACACGTTGTTTGCCCTGTTTGAAGATGCCGGCAAATTGCTCGCCGGCCGTATCCTGTCATCTGCCGAAGCCTCGCACCAGATCGAGCTGGAGTCGGGCAAGCGGCTCAAGGTCAAGGCCGCCCATGTGCTGCTGACCTTTGCCCAACCCACCCCTGCGGCGCTGCTGGCCGACGCCAGCGCGCTCAGCGGCGATATCGACCTCGACCTGGCGTGGGAATTCGCACCGGAGGCCGATTTCGGCTTCGACGAGCTGGCGCGTGACTACTTCGGTAACGGCGCGACGCTGGCGCAGCAAACCGCCATGCTGTTGCGCCTGCACGAAGCGCCCCACTACTTTCGCCGCGCGGGCAAGGGGCGGTTTCGCAAGGCGCCCGCGGACGTGCTGCAACAAGCGCTCGCCGCCATCGAGCGCAAGAAGGCCCTACAGGCGCAAATCGACGCCTGGGCCGCCGAACTGGCAGCAGGCAGCTGCCCCGAGCCGATCCGCGCGCAGCTCTACCGCATTCTGTTCAAGCCGGACAAAAATGCCCCCGAGTACAAGGCGGTCGTGCACGCCGCGCGCGAGACGCACCTGGCGCCGCTGGCGCTGCTGCAACGCGCCGGGGCCATCACCAGCGCCTACCAGTTCCACTGGCAGCGCTTCCTGCACGAGTTTTTTCCGCGCGGCACGGGATTTCCCGCGCTGCCGGCGCCACCCGCGCCCGACGACCTGCCGTTGGCCGAGGGGGTGGCCGCGTTTTCGATCGACGACTCCAGCACCACCGAAATCGACGACGCCCTGAGTGTGCAGGGGCTGGGCAGCGGCACCGTGACGCTGGGCATCCACATCGCCGCACCGGGCCTGGCGATCACACCCGACAGTGCGCTGGACCGCTTGGCGCGCGAGCGGCTATCCACGGTGTACATGCCGGGGCACAAGATCACCATGCTGCCCGATGAGGTGGTGCGAACCTACACGCTGGAGGCTGGCGCAGCCCGGCCGGCGCTGTCGCTGTATCTGACGCTCGATGAGGCGTCGCTGGAGATCCGCAGTCACCACACGCGCCTCGAGCGCGTGCCGATCGCGCACAACCTGCGCCACGACCAGATCGACGCGGCCATCACCCCGGCGTGGCTGGAAGACCCCAGCGCCCCGGCGGGGGCCCCGGTGCCCGCCGAGGTGGAGGCGCTGCGGCCGACGCTGGCGTTTCTGTGGCGGCTGGCGCAGGCGTGCAAGGCACGGCGCGAGGCGGTCCGCGGTCGGCCCGAGACCTTCACCCGCCCCGACTACACGTTCAAGCTCGACGGTGTCGGCCCCGACGGCCCCACCGGCGAGGAGACGGTCATCATCGGCACGCGCTCGCGTGGCGCCCCGCTCGACTTGATCGTGGCCGAGGCGATGATCCTGGCCAACCAAACCTGGGGCGGCTGGCTGGCCGAGCTGGGTGTACCCGGCATTTACCGCAGCCAGGCGAGCCTGGCGCCTGGCATCAAGGTGCGCATGGGCACCAAGCCGCTGCCGCACGCGGGCATCGGCGTGCCCTGCTACGCATGGAGCACCTCGCCGCTGCGGCGCTACACCGATTTGGTCAACCAGTGGCAGCTCATCGCCTGCGCGCGCCACGGCGCCACCGCCGCACTGGCGGCGCCGTTCAAGCCCAAGGACGCGGCGCTGATGGCCATCATCAGCGCGTTTGACGCCGCCTACACCGCTTACGCCCAGTTCCAGAGCAGCATGGAGCGCTATTGGACGCTGCGCTACCTGCGCCAGCACGGCATCACCGAGCTGGAGGCGGCGTTCCTGAAAGACAACCTGGTGCGCGCCGAGACGCTGCCACTGGTGTTTGCGGTGCTGGGCACCGACGGGCTGCAGCGCGGTGAGCGCGTGCGCGTGCGGCTGGGCGCGATCGACGAGCTGACGCTGGAAGTCACGGGCACCGTCATCGAGCGGCTGGGCGACACCGAACCCGTGGCCGAGGTCGAGGACACGCTGGAGGGCGAGCCCGACGACGCGCTCGCCGCCCCGCTGACCATCGCCGTGGCCGTGGATGACGGCGAAACCGATGCCGGTCCCCAAGGGGCGGCGGGCGAGACGCCGCGTTAGGACGGCATCGGGAGATCGCTGCCGATGACGGCCCGTGCCAGCGCCTTTGCCACCCTCGGCGCCCGCGTGCGCGCCGACCCACTGCCGTGGGCGCTGGCGTTTTCAGTGGCGGTGCACGCGGTGGTGCTGACGGTGCGCTTCGTGCCGCCACTGCGGCCCGAGCGTGTGTTGCAGGACACGCCGCTGGAAGTCATTCTGGTCAACGCCCGCGGCGACCAAGCGCCTGAGCGGGCGCAGGCCATCGCGCAAGCCAACCTGGCCGGTGGCGGCGACGCCGAGCGCGGACGCGCCCAATCGCCGCTGCCGCCGGCGATGCGGATGCGCGCGGGTGACGCGCTGGACGAGGAGGAGCAGCGCATCGAGGCCATGAAGGCGCAACAAAACCGCCTGCTGGCCCAGCTGCGGCGAGAAATCGCGCAACTGAGCGCGGCGCCGCCGGCGGATGTGGCCCAGGCCCAGGCGCGCGAGCAACGCCGGCAGGCGCTGGTAAAGGCGCTGGCCGAAATCGAAAAGCGCATCGAAGAAGAAAACGCCCGCCCACGGCGCCGCTACATCAGCCCGGCCACCCGCGAAGCGGTCTATGCCCTGTACTACGACGAGCTGCGCCGGCGCATCGAGGACCGCGGCACGGCCCAGTTTCCCGAGCAGGGCGGGCGCAAGCTGTACGGCGAACTGACCATGGTCATCACCGTCAACCACGACGGCCGCGTGCTCGATACCGAGGTGGTACAGGGTTCGGGGAATCCGTATCTGGACGAGCGCGCGCAGGCCATCGTGCGCAGCCTGCAGTTTGCGCGCTTCAATCAGGCCATGCGCCAGCGTGCCGACCAGATCGTCGTCGTCTCCCGCTTCCGCTTCACACGCGAGGCGGGCTTGCAGACGCAGCTAGGGGAATCCCGCTGATGGGGCGAGTCGGGCGCGCGCTGTGGCACGTGCTGGGCTGGATCGCGCTGGCGGCGCTGCTGTTGCAAGTCTGGTTTGTCGCACGCATCGCGCTCATGGCGGTGGTGGATCCGCAGAGCACCGCGTTTCAGCGCTCCGAGGCGTGGCGGCTGTGGCAAGAAGACGGCGGCTGGCAGCGCTGGCGCCAGCGCTGGGTACCCTACGACCAGATCTCGCCGCACCTCAAGCGCGCGGTCATCGCCGCCGAGGATGCCGGCTTCGTCGAGCATTTCGGCGTGGACTGGGAGGCGGTACAGGCCGCGCGCGAGCGCAACGAACGCCGAATGGCGCAGGCGCAACGCCGCGCCAGCAGCGGCCCCGTGCGCCCAGCACGGCTGGCGGGCGGCTCGACCATCACGCAACAACTGGCCAAGAATCTGCTGCTCTCCGGCGAGCGCACGCTGTGGCGCAAGGGGCAGGAGCTGCTGTTGACCTGGATGCTGGAGGCCACGCTGGACAAGCGCCGCATTCTGGAGATCTACCTCAACGCGGTGGAGTGGGGCGATGGCATCTTCGGCGCCGAGGCTGCCGCCCAGCACTACTTCCGCAAGCCCGCCGCCCGCCTAACGCCGGCCGAGGCAGCCCGACTGGCGGTGCTGCTGCCCGCCCCGAAGCGCTACGGGGCGCGGCTCGGTTCGGGCTATCTCGAGAGCCGCACGCAAACCATTCTGGCGCGCATGGGCGCCGTTCGGGTGCCCTGATGGTGGGCCGCCCGGCTAAGATCGCGCCATGCGCATTCTTGGTATCGACCCTGGCCTGACCGCCACCGGCTTTGGCGTGGTGGACGCCGAGGGCCCCCACCTGCGCTACGTCGCCAGTGGCACCATCCGCACCAGCCCCGACGGTGGAGCGCTATTGCCGCAGCGGCTGCGCACGCTGTTCGACGGCATTGGCGAAGTGGTGCGGCGCTACCAGCCCACGGTGGCGGCGCTGGAGATCGTATTCGTCAACGTCAACCCGCAGGCCACGCTCATCCTGGGCCAGGCGCGCGGCTGCTGCCTGACGGCGCTGGTGGCCAACGACCTGCCAGTGGCCGAATACACCGCGCTGCAGCTCAAAAAAGCCGTCGTCGGCTACGGCAAGGCGCACAAAGCCCAGGTGCAGGAGATGGTGCGCCGGCTGCTCGACCTGCCGGGGCTACCCGGCAAGGACGCGGCGGACGCGCTGGGCCTGTGCATCACACACGCGCAGGTGGCCCGCACCACCCAAGCCATCCGCGAGGTGGCGCCGTTGCGCGCGCGCACCCATGCGGCTTACAAGGACGGACGCCATTACTGAGTCGCCCGCTCGGCACGGCCCACCGCTACCCGATGCGCGACAAGATCAACACGGCAAAGAAGGCCAAGGCGGCGATGACCGTCCACTTCAGAATCACGAGGCCCCAGCGCAGATAGTGCCGCCGCCCGGTGCCCAAATAAAACGCAAAGCACAACGCCGCCCCGCCCAGCAGGGCAAACATCAGGAAGCGGAAGATGAACACGGCGCGGACTCCAGCGGCGTGGGGCGTCAGCGCGCCAAGGCCAGTTGGGCAAAGCCCGGCGGGGCACGGCGCTCGTCTTCGAAGGTGACGATCTCGGTCGCGTCCGGTTGCGCCAGCAGCGCGCGCAGCAGCCGGTTGTTGAGCGCGTGCCCGCCCCGATAGGCGCTGTAGGCGGCCAGCAGAGGCCGCCCCACCAGGTACAGGTCACCCATCGCGTCGAGGATTTTGTGCTTGGCGAACTCGTCGTCGTAGCGCAGGCCGTCGGCGTTGAGGACCTTAACGTCGTCGAGCACGATGGCGTTGTCCAGCCCGCCGCCCAGGGCCAGCCCTTGCGAGCGCATGTGCTCCACATCGCGCGTGAAGCCAAAGGTGCGCGCACGCGCGATCTCGCGCGCGTACTGCCCGCTGCCCAGATCGAAAGTGACACACTGCCCGGTCGCACTGACGGCGGGGTGATCGAACTCGATTTCGAACTGCAGCCGAAACCCGTGGTACGGCTCCAGCCGCGCCCATTTGAGGCTGCGGCCCTCGCCTTCGCGCACCTCCACCGGGCGCGTCACCCGCAAAAAGCGTCGCGGCGCGCGCTGCACTTCGATGCCTGCGCTTTGCAACAGATAGACGAACGAGGCCGCCGAGCCGTCCAGAATCGGGACCTCCTCGGCCGTGATGTCGATGATGAGGTTGTCGATGCCCAGGCCACAGCAGGCGCTCATGAGGTGCTCGACGGTGTGCACGCGCACGCCATCGCGTGACAAAGTGGAGGCCAGCCGCGTATCGGTCACCGCCGTGGCACTGACTGGGATGTCCACCGGATCGGCCAAATCGACCCGGCGAAAAACGATGCCCGTATCGGGCGCCGCGGGACGCAGCGTGAGCTCGACCCGCTCACCGCTGTGCAGGCCCACGCCCACGGCGCGCGTGAGGGTCTTGAGGGTGCGTTGCGCAATCATGTCGGCATTGTAGGCGCGGGGTCGGATCCGCGCCCATCCGGTCGGTCATGCCCTGCCGCCGCGCAGGGCGCGCGCCGGTGAGCCGCGTCGGCAAGACGGCCCACCGGCTGATCGAGGCGTTCCAGGCGTATGCGCGCGGTCAGTCCGCCTGCTTGCGCAGAAAGGCAGGGATTTCGAAGTCGTCCATGCCGCTGGAAGCCAGCGCCTCGACGCGCGCAGCCGCGTTGCGGGTGCGCCAGACGCTGGGCACGGCAGGATTGCCCGCCGTGGCCGCGCCACCGCCCGTGCCGGCGGCCCCCGTCGGCACCGCCTGGTTCAGCGTCGGGATGAACGGCATGTTGTCGGTCCCCGTGCGCAGGCCCTGGTGCGGCTGGGATTGCACCACGGTCAGCGGCTGGCGCTGGCCGTTGCGGTTCAGGCCCGTGGCGACCACGGTCACGCGCAGCGCATCGCCCAGCGACTCGTCGTACGCAGTGCCGTAGATGACGTGCGCGTCCGGCGCGGCAAAGGCGCGAATGGTATTCATCGCCAGCTTGGATTCGGACAGCTTGAGCGACCCCTTGGCCGCGCTGATGAGCACCAGCACGCCCTTGGCGCCACGCATGTCCACGCCCTCCAGCAGCGGGCAGGCCACGGCCTGCTCGGCGGCGATGCGCGCACGATCCGGACCGCTGGCCACCGCCGTGCCCATCATGGCCTTGCCGGGCTCGCCCATCACGGTACGCACGTCCTCGAAGTCGACGTTGACCAGCGCCTCGACGTTGATGATCTCGGCGATGCCGCCGACGGCGTTCTTGAGCACGTCGTTGGCGGCGGCAAACGCTTCGTCTTGCGTGACGTCCTCACCCAGCTCCTCGTGCAGCTTGTCGTTGAGCACGACGATGAGCGAATCGACGCTTTGCTCCAGCTCGGCCAGGCCCTCCTCGGCGTTGGCCATGCGCCGGCCGCCTTCCCAGTCGAAGGGCTTGGTCACCACACCCACGGTCAAAATGCCCATTTCCTTGGCCATCTTGGCGATCACGGGGGCCGCGCCGGTGCCGGTGCCGCCGCCCATGCCGGCGGTGATGAACAGCATGTGCGCACCCTCGATCGCCTCGCGGATGTCGGCTTCGGCCATCAACGCCGCCTCGCGGCCCTTGTCGGGCTTGCTGCCCGCACCCAGCCCGGTGCGACCGAGCTGGATCAACCGGTGCGCCGACGAGCGCGCCAGCGCCTGCGCGTCGGTGTTGGCACAAATGAACTCCACGCCCTGCACCCGGCTTTGGATCATGTGCTCGACGGCATTGCTGCCGCCACCACCCACGCCGATCACCTTGATCTGCGTGCCGCGGTTGAATTCTTCGACTTCGATCATCTCGATGCTCATGGAACGCTCCTTGCCTGTGTTCAGAAATTGCCGACGAACCACTCTTTGACGCGCGTCAGCAAGCCCCCGACCGAGCCCGCCTTCTGCGCCACCTTGTGCCCGCGCAGGCGCGCCAGGCGCGCCTCCTCGAGCAAACCCATCACCGTGGCCGCGCGCGGCTGCGCGACCATGTCCCCGAGGGCACCGGCGTACTGGGGCACGCCGCGCCGCACGGGTTTGAGAAAAATGTCCTCGCCCAGCTCGACCATGCCAGGCATGACTGCGCTGCCACCGGTGAGCACGATGCCGCTGGAGAGCAGCTCCTCGTGCCCCGATTCGCGAATCACGGCTTGCACCAGCGCAAAAATCTCCTCCACGCGCGGCTCGATCACACCGGCGAGCGCCTGGCGGCTGAGCAGGCGCGGCCCGCGATCCCCGAGGCCAGGGACTTCCACCTGCTGATCCGGATCGGCCAGCAACTGCTTGGCGCAGCCACTCTCGACTTTGATGTCCTCTGCATCCTTGGTGGGGGTGCGCAGCGCCATCGCGATGTCGTTGGTGATCAGATCCCCCGCGATGGGGATGGCCGCCGTGTGGCGGATGGCACCGCCGGCGAAGATCGCCACGTCGGTGGTGCCCGCGCCGATGTCCACCAGCGCCACGCCCAGCTCTTTTTCGTCCTCCGTCAGTACGGCCTGCGCCGCCGCCAGCGGATTGAGCATGAGCTGGTCCACCTCCAAGCCACAGCGGCGCACGCACTTGAGAATGTTTTCGGCAGCGCTCTGGGCGCCGGTGACGATGTGCACCTTGGCCTCGAGCCGGATGCCACTCATGCCGATCGGCTCTTTGACCTCTTGGCCGTCGATGATGAATTCCTGCGGTTCGACCAACAGCAAACGCTGGTCGGTGGAGATATTGATCGCTTTGGCCGTCTCGATGACGCGCGCGACGTCGGCCGGGCTGACCTCGCGGTCTTTGATCGCCACCATGCCGCTGGAGTTGATGCCGCGAATGTGGCTGCCGGTGATGCCGGTGTAGACACGCGCGATGCGGCAGTCGGCCATCAGCTCGGCTTCTTTGAGGGCCTGCTGGATGCTGGCCACGGTGGCGTCGATATTGACGACCACCCCGCGCTTGAGACCATTGCTGGGGGCGACACCCAGACCGGCGAGCTTGAGCTCGCCACCTGGCAGGACTTCGGCCACCACCACCATGATCTTGGCGGTGCCGATGTCGAGTCCGACCACGATGTCCTTGTATTCCTTGGCCATGATGCGTTCAGCGGGTGGGTTGACGGGCAGACGCGGGCGCGGGCCGTGCGGTGGCGGGGGCACGCGCTCGCGG
This sequence comes from Tepidimonas sp. HKU78, assembly GCF_049860815.1. NCBI lineage: Bacteria > Pseudomonadati > Pseudomonadota > Betaproteobacteria > Burkholderiales > Tepidimonas > Tepidimonas sp. HKU78. The sequence goes on along the minus strand of NZ_CP187547.1, from coordinate 1,110,448 downwards.
GCTTGCGGGGGCGTCGGGCTGGGTGGACACGCCGCGCAGCTGCAGCGCGTATCCGTTGGGGTAGCGCAGGTCGGCGCTGACGATGTCGCGCGCGCCGTAGCGGGCGCGCAGCGCGGCCTGGGTGGTGGCAAAGCGCTGCAGGCGCTCGACGACCTCGGCCTCGCCGCGGCCAAGCTCGATCGGCGCGCCGCTGTCGAGCGTCAGCCGCCAACTGCCGCGGCCCGACAGCTCCAGCCGTCCGACGTCACGCCCCAACCGCTCGACGAGGGGCGACAGGCGGCGGTACATCGCCACCACGGCTTCGGCTTCGCCTGCGGGCCCATACAGCACGCCCCATTGGTCGGCGGCGGGGTCGTCGGGGTCGGCCTCGAACACCTCACCACGCACGCTCACCAAGCGCCCCCCACCGGCCTCACCCCACCACGCCAGCGGCTCGTGCTCGCGCAGTGTGACGCGCAGACGGTTCGGAAACTCGCGCTCCACCACGGCCTCGCGCACCCACGGCAGCGCCTCGAAGCGGGCGCGGGCCTCGGCCAGATCCAGCGTCAGGAAGGTACCGCGCAGGTGCGGCACCACGAGCGCGCGCACCGTCACCGCGTTTTGGTGGGTCAAGTCGCCGTGCAGGGTGATGGCCTGCAGCGTCCACAGCGGATGCCGCGCCACCCACACCCCCAGCGCCACCACGACGGCCCCCGCGGCGAGCGCCCACAGCGCCGCGGCCACGGCGTTCATCCAGCGCACATCGGCCGGCATGGGCGTGGGAGGGGTCGCGGCGCGCGTCGCCATCTCAGCGCTCTCCTCCAGACGCGGTGTCGGCGGACGGCGGGTTGTCCAACGTGGCCGCCGCCAGCAGGCGCAGGCACAGCGCACCGTAGTCCAGCCCGACGGCTTGCGCGGCCATGGGTACCAGCGAATGCCCGGTCATGCCGGGCGAGGTATTCATCTCCAGCAAATAGGGACGGCGCGTGGCGGCGTCGATCATCACGTCGGCGCGCGCCCAGCCGCGGCAGCCCAATGCGCGGTAGGCCGCCAGTACCAAGGTCTGGATGGCCGCCTCCTCGTGCGCGGGCAGACCGCTGGGGATGAGGTAGCGCGTCTCGTCGCTGAAATATTTGTGCTCGTAGTCGTAGTTGCCACCGGGCGCCACGATGCGAATGAGCGGCAGTGCCTGCGCCTCGCGGCCGCTGCCCAGCACCGCGCACGTGACTTCGTCACCGGCGATGAACTGCTCACACAGCACCTGTGCATCGTGACGCGCCGCCAGCAGGTAGGCATCGGCGCACTGCCCCCGGGCGGTGACCTTGGTCAGGCCGATCGTGGAGCCCTCGCGCGCCGGCTTGACGATCATCGGCGCGCCCAGCGCGTCGAACGCCGCCTGCGTCTCCTCGACGCTGCCGACCAGGCGCCAGTCCGGCGTGGGCAGCCCTTCGGCGCGCCACAGGCGCTTGGTCATGGTCTTGTCGATGGCCAGGCTCGACGCCAGCACGCCCGAGCCGGTGTAGGGGATGCCCATCAGCTCCAGCGCGCCTTGCACGGTGCCATCTTCGCCATAGCGCCCGTGCAGCGCGATGAAGGCGCGCGCAAACCCCTCTTGCGCCAGCATCCACAGCGAGCGCTCGGCGGGATCGAAGGCGTGCGCGTCCACGCCCGCGCTGCGCAACGCTTGCAGCACCCCCTGCCCGGACATGAGCGAGACCTCGCGCTCGGCCGAGCGGCCACCCATGAGCACCGCGACCTTGCCAAAGGCGCGCGGATCGGGCATCGTGTCGTGGCGCGTCATGTCGTCGCCTCCCCGGCCAGGGTGGGGGTCGCCAGCGTCTGTGCCTGCGCCAGCGCCACCACCTGGGCCGCCACCGCGCCAATCGAGCCCGCCCCCATGCACAGCACCACGTCCCCGTCGCGCGCGTGTTGCAGGATGGCCTGCGGCAGCTCGGCCACGTCGGGTACGAACTGCGGCTCCACCCGGCCTGCCACGCGCAGCGCGCGCGCCAGGCTGCGGCCATCCGCCGCCACGATCGGGGGCTCACCGGCGGCGTACACCTCAGTCAGCAACACGGCGTCGGCTTGCCCCAGCACGCGCACGAAGTCCTCGAAGCAATCGCGCGTGCGGGTGTAGCGGTGCGGCTGAAACGCCAGCACCAGCCGCCGGCCCGGGTAGGCACCACGCGCCGCGGCCATGGTCGCGGCCATCTCCACCGGATGGTGGCCGTAGTCGTCGATCACCGTGGCGTGCCCGCCGGCAGGCAGCGCCACCTCGCCATGGCGTTGGAAGCGCCGTCCCACCCCTTTGAACTCTGCCAGCGCCTGCAGCACCGCCGCATCCGGCACGCCCAGCTCCACCGCCACCGCGATGGCGGCCAGTGCGTTGCGCACGTTGTGCTCGCCGGGCAGGTTCAGCACGACGTCCAGATCGGGCAGATCGATGCCGTTGCGCCGCTGCACGCGAAAATGCATCTGCGCGCCCACCGCCCGTACGTCGAGCGCGCGCACCTGCGCGTCGTCGCTCAACCCATACGGCGTGATGGGGCGCTGGATGGCCGGCAGCAGCGCGCGCACGTGCGGGTCGTCGATACACACCACCGCCGCGCCATAAAACGGCATGCGGTGCAGGAAGTCCACGAACGCCTGCTGCAGGCGACCGAAGTCGTGGCCATACGTGTCCATGTGGTCGGCGTCGATGTTGGTGACCACGGCCATGATCGGCAGCAGGTTCAGGAACGAGGCGTCCGATTCATCGGCCTCCACCACGATGTATTCGCCCTGGCCGAGTCGGGCGTGGGCCCCCACGCTGTTGAGCCGTCCGCCAATCACGAAGGTGGGATCGAGCCCCGCGGCGGCCAGCACGCTGGCGACCAAACTCGTGGTGGTCGTCTTGCCATGCGTGCCGGCGATGGCGATGCCTTTTTTCATGCGCATCAGCTCGGCCAGCATGACCGCGCGCGGTACCACCGGCAGCATGCGCGCCTGCGCAGCCTGCACCTCGGGGTTGCTGGGCTGCACCGCGCTGGAGACGACGACGCAGTCGGCGCCCTCGATGTGCGCGGCGTCGTGCCCGATGAGCACACGCGCACCCAACTGACGCAGGCGACGCGTGGCGGCATTGTCGGCAAGGTCGGAGCCCGAGACGGTGTACCCCAGCGTGAGCAGCACCTCGGCGATGCCGCTCATGCCGGCACCGCCGATGCCCACGAAGTGAATGTGTCGAATCGCGTGTTTCATGTCGGGGTTTGAGTCTGCTTGGCAGCCAACGCGGTACAGGCGCGCACCATGGCATCCACGGCGCCGGTCTGGCGGTGCGCCCAGGCACGCTCGGCGCGCTGCGCCAGGTCCTGGCGCGTCAGGCCACGCAGCCAGTCGGCCAGCCATTCGGGCGTCAGTTCCGACTGCGAACGCAGCCAGGCTGCGCCGTCGTCGCTCAGAAAGCGGGCATTGGCGGTCTGGTGGTCGTCCACCGCATGCGGAAACGGCACGAACAGCGCCGCGGCGCCCACCGCGGCAATTTCGGTCACGGTGCTGGCCCCCGCGCGCGCGATGATCACGTCGGCGTCGGCAAAGGCGCGCGCGGTGTCGTCGATGAAGGCCACGCATTGCGCTTCTACCCCGGCCTGCGCGTAGGCCGCACGCAACGCGTCCAGGTGCCGCTCGCCGCTTTGGTGCCACACCATCGGCCGCTGTGATGGCGGCAGCAGGGCCAGTGCGCGGGGCACGGTCTCGTTGAGCGCCTGCGCTCCCAGGCTGCCCCCGACCACCAGCAGCCGCAGCGGCCCCTGCCGCCCGGCAAACCGCCGTGCCGGTGGGTCCTGCTGCAAAAACGCGGCGCGCAACGGATTGCCGATCCACTGGCCACCAGGCAGCGCGCCGGGGAAGGCGCAAAACACCCGGTCGGCAACCTGCGCCAACACCCGGTTGGCCAGTCCTGCCACCGAATTCTGTTCGTGCAGCACCAGGGGCCGGCCAGCCAGCACGGCCATCATCCCGCCGGGGAAGGTGATGTAGCCGCCCAGGCCGACGACCACGTCCGGCCGCACCCGGCGCACCACGCGCCACGCTTGCCAAAACGCACGCAGCAGGCGCACGGGCAACCATGCCAGCGTCAGCGGTCCCTTGCCGCGCACGCCGCCAAAATCCACGGGCTCGAACGGAAAGCCGCGCGGCGGCACCAGACGCGCCTCCATGCTGCCGGGTGCGCCCAGCCAGTGCACGCGCCAGCCCTCGGCGCGCAGCGCCTCGGCCACCGCCAGCCCGGGAAAGATATGGCCCCCGGTGCCGCCCGCCATCACCAGTGCGCAACGCGCCGTCATGCCCGCCTCCCGTGCATGCGCAATTTGTTTTCCCAGTCCACCCGCAGCACGAACGCCAGCGCCACCAGGTTCATCAGAATGGCCGACCCGCCGTAGCTCATCAGCGGCAACGTCAACCCCTTGGTGGGTAGGGCACCCAGGTTGACGCCAATGTTGATGAACGCCTGAAACCCGATCCACAGGCCCACGCCCTGCGCGGCCAACCCGGCAAACACCAGGTCCAGCGCGATGGCCTGCCGCCCGATCTGCATGATGCGACGCGTCAGCCACATGAACAGCACGATGAGCGTGAGCACGCCCACGAAGCCGAATTCCTCGCCGATGACGGCGAGCAAAAAGTCGGTGTGCGCCTCGGGCAGCCAGTGCAGCTTCTCGACGCTGGCACCCAGCCCGACGCCGAACCACTCGCCACGGCCCAGGGCGATGAGCGCGTGCGTGAGCTGATACCCCTTGCCGAGTGCGTGCTGCTCGCTCCACGGATCGAGGTAGGCGAAGATGCGCTCGCGCCGCCATTCGTTGGTCAGCACCACGATCGCAAACGCCGCCACCACCACCAGCGCGATGAGGAAGAACATGCGCGCGTTGACCCCGCCCAGGAACAAGATACCCATGGCGATGACCGCGATCACCATGAACGCGCCCATGTCGGGCTCGGCCAACAGCAGCACCCCCACCAGACCGACCGCCAAGGCCATCGGCCACACCGCCCGGAAAAATTGCTCCTTGACCTCCATGCGGCGCACCATGTAGCTGGCGGCGTAGAGCACGACGGCGAACTTGGCCAGCTCCGACGGCTGGAAGTTCATGAACCCCAGCGGGATCCAGCGCCGTGCGCCGTTGACGCCCTTGCCGATGAACGGCACCAGGACGATGACCAGCAACGCCAGCGCGAGCACGAACAGCGGGTTGGCCCACTGCTGCCAGCGCTCGGTGGGAATCTGGAATACGACCGTGGCGGCCACCGCGCCGATGCCGATGGCCAGCGCATGCCGCAGCACAAAGTGAGTCGGGCTGTAGTTCGCAAAACGCGGGTTGTCCGGCAGCGCGACGGAGGCGGAGTACACCATCACCAGCCCCCAGCACAGCAGCGCCACGATCACCCACAGCAGGGGCTGGTCGATGCCGCTGGCACTGGCCGCCGGCGCGGGCGCGCGCGCCCAGTCGCGACGCATCAGGCGCACGGGCAGGTCAGCGGTCATGGTCCCGCCGCTGGCGTGCCCCCCGCCTGGCAGCCACCGCGCCAGTACCTTTCGTGTGGATGCCTGCCACCGCTGCCAACGATCGATCACGCTCATGCGGGTGTCCCCTCGTCGTGCTGCAGCGCACGCACCGCGTCCACGAACACCTGGGCCCGGTGCGCGTAATCGCGAAACATGTCCAGACTGGCACACGCAGGCGACAGCAGCACCGCGTCGCCGGGTTGTGCCTGGGCCGCGCACCAGCGCACGGCGGCTGGCAAATCGTCGAACCGGGCCCGTGGCACGTCCGTGTTGGCCAGCGCGGCCTCGATGGCGGGGGCGTCGCGGCCGATCAGCGCGACCGCGCGCGCGTAACGGCGCACCGGCGCCGCCAGCGGCGCGAAATCCTGTCCCTTGCCGTCCCCGCCCAAGATCACCACCAAGCGACGCTGTGGCCCCAGCCCTTCGATGGCAGCCAGCGTGGCGCCGACGTTGGTGCCCTTGCTGTCGTCGATGTATTCGACATCGCCGACGATGGCCACGGACTCGACCCGGTGCGGCTCGCCGCGGTAGTCGCGCAGCGAGTGCAGCAGTGGCGCCAACGGCGCGCCCGCCGCCGTGGCCAGCGCCAGCGCCGCCAGCGCATTGGTGGCATTGTGGCGGCCCTGGATGCGCAGCGCCTCGGCGGGCATGAGCCGCTGCAGCGGCAGCGAATCGGCCGCTGCTGCTGCAGCCCCACGCACCGGCGCATCGTCGTCGGGCCGGGCACGCACCAGCCAAGTGATGCCGTTGACGGTCTCCAGCCCCCATTCGCCCGGGCGCTGTGGCAGCCCGGCACCGAAACTCGTCCACGCCCGTGCCGGCACCGGCGGCGCACGGCGACCACGCACCGGCTCGGGCGGGGGCGGCTGCCAGGCCGCGACGATGGGATCGTCGCGGTTGAGGATCATCTGCCCGTGCTGGCCGAAGATGCGCGCCTTGGCGGCCGCGTAGGCCTGCAGGGTGCCGTGCCAGTCCAGGTGATCCTGGGTCACGTTGAGCACCACGGCCGCCGTGGGCTCGAAGCCCTCCACCCCGTCGAGCTGAAAACTCGACAGCTCCAGCACCCAGACCCGCGGCAGTGCGTCGGCGGCAAGCCGATCGGCCAGGGTGTCGAGCAGGGTCGGGCCGATATTCCCGGCCACGGCCACGTCCCAGCCGATGCTGCGCAGCAGGTGGCCGGTGAGCGCAGTGGTGGTGGTTTTGCCGTTGGTGCCGGTGACAGCCAGCACCGCGGGGCGGTAGGCCCGCGCCTCGGCGAGGGTGCGCAGGGCGTGAGCAAACAGGTCCAGCTCACCGCGCACCGGCACGCCCACGGCGGCCGCGGCGTCGCGCAGCGGCGCCAGCTGCGCGGGGGCGATGCCCGGGCTGCGCGCCACCAGCGCCCAGGGCGCGCGCGCAAAGAGATCGGCGTCGAACGCGACGCCACGCAGCAGCGTGCTGCCCGGGGCCACCGCCTGCAGCGCGTCGGCCTGCGGCGGCTCGGCGCGCGTGTCGGCCACGGTCACGCGCGCCCCAGCAGCGTGCAGCCAGCGCGCCAGCGCCCGCCCCGAGGCACCCAGCCCCAGCACGAGCACATCGCGCTCGCGCACACCGGGCAGCAGGTCGTGGGTCCAGACGGTCGTGTTCATCGCAGCTTGAGGGTGGACAGGCCGATGAGGCACAACAGCATGGTGATGATCCAGAAGCGCACGACGACCTGCGTCTCGCGCCAGCCGGATTTTTCGAAGTGGTGATGCAGCGGCGCCATCTTGAACAGGCGCCGGCCCTCGCCCCAGCGGCGTTTGGTGTATTTGAACCACGCCACCTGCAGCATCACCGACAGCGCCTCGGCGACGAAGATGCCGCCCATGATCGCCAGCACGATCTCTTGGCGCACGATAACGGCGATCGTGCCCAGGGCGGCACCCAGCGCCAGCGCACCGACGTCGCCCATGAATACCTGCGCGGGATAGGCGTTGAACCACAGAAAGGCCAGGCCCGCCCCGGCCATGGCGGCGCAAAAGACCAACAGCTCGCCCGTGCCTGGGATGTAGGGCAGCAGCAGATAGCGCGCAAACACCGCGTTGCCCGTCACATAGGCAAAGACGCCCAGCGCCGAGCCCACCATCACCACCGGCATAATGGCCAAGCCATCCAGGCCATCGGTCAGGTTGACCGCGTTGCTCGAGCCCACGATGACCAGGTAGGTCAGAATCACAAACCCGGTCACCCCCAGCGGGTAGCTGATCTCTTTGAAAAACGGCACCATCAGTCCGGCCTGCTGCGGCAGCTCGACCTGAAAACCGGAGCGGACCCACTCGACGAACAATGCCCACACCCGCGCGTTGGAGCTCTCGGAGATGGCAAACACCAAATAGAACGCCGCCACCAGGCCGATGACGGACTGCCAGAAATATTTCTCGCGCGAGCGCATACCCTCCGGGTCTTTACGCACCACCTTACGCCAATCGTCCACCCAGCCGATGGCCCCCATCGCCAAGGTCACGGCCAGCACGATCCACACGAAACGGTTCGACCACTCGAACCACAACAGCGTCGCGACCGTGATGGCAAACAGGATCAGCACCCCTCCCATGGTGGGCGTGCCGCTCTTGCTGAGGTGGCTCTGCACGCCGTAGGCGCGCACGGGCTGGCCGATCTTGAGCGCGGTCAGGCGCCGAATGAACCACGGCCCCGCCGTCACACCGACCAGCAGCGCCGTCATGGCCGCCATGACAGCGCGAAACGTCAGGTACTGAAAGACCCGCAGAAAGCCCAGCTCGGGCCAAATGCCCTGCAGCCACTGTGCCAGACTAGGCAGCATGGGGGGCCTCCTCCTCGTCCGCGAGCGCGTGCATGGCGGCCAGTGCCGCCACCACCCGCTCCATGCGCATGAAGCGCGATCCCTTGACCAACACACTGCCCCCGCCGGCGGGCACGGCGTCCGTGAGCGCCGACAGCAGCGCCTCGGCCGTGGCAAAGTGCTGCAGGCGCAGCGGTGCGGTATCCAGCGTCGCCGCGGCTCGGCCCATCCAGTCGCCCAGCAGCCACACGCGCTCGATGCCCTGTGCCAGCGCGTGCTGCAGCACCTCTCGATGGAAGGCCAAGGCTTGCGCGCCCACTTCGCCCATGTCGCCCAGCAGCAGCCAGCGCGGCCCCGGCAAGGCGGCCAACATATCGATGGCAGCGCGCACCGAGTCTGGATTGGCGTTGTAGGTGTCGTCGACCACCGTCCAGCGCGCACCGTGCAGCGTCAACACCCGGGTGCGGCAGCGGCCCGCCACCGGCTCGAAGGCAGCCAAACCCGCCGCGATCGCCGCCAACGGCACCCCGGCCGCCAACGCGCACGCCGTGGCCGCCAAGGCGTTGCGCACGTGGTGCCGACCGGCGATGCGCAAGCGTGTCTCGAACGCGCCCTGTGGCGTGTGGATGCGCAGCGACCACGCGCCGTCGATCCACTCGGCGCCGATGAGCTGCACATCGGCACCGTGCTCGCCAAAAGACAACGTGGCACGCGCACCCGCAAGCGTGCGCCACAGGGGGGTGTAGACATCGTCCGCCGGAAAGACCGCCGTGCCTTGCGCAGGCAGGGCGGCGAGCACCGCGCCGTTTTCTCGCGCCACGGCCTCGACGCTGGCCATGAACTCCTGGTGCTCGCGCTGCGCGTTGTTGACCAGTGCCACCGTGGGCTGCGCCATCGCAGCCAGGTGGGCGATCTCGCCGGGATGGTTCATGCCCAGCTCGACCACCGCCAGCCGGTGGCTGGGTCGCAGGCGCAGCAGCGTCAGCGGCACACCGATGTCGTTGTTCAGGTTGCCGTGCGTGGCCAGCGCCGCCTCGCCCACTGCGGCGCGCAAAATGGCGGCCGTCATCTGCGTCACCGTCGTCTTGCCATTGCTGCCAGTGACGGCAATCAACCCCCCTGACCAGCGCGCCCGCCACGCGGTCGCCAGCGCGCCGAGCGCCGTGCGGCTGTCGGGCACCTCCACGCCGCTGAGCCCCGCGGCGGCCAGTCCATGCTCGGCCAGCGCGCCGACGGCACCCGCTGCCGCCGCCTGTGGCAAGAAGTCGTGTGCGTCGAAACGCTCGCCGCGCAACGCGACGAACAAATCGCCGGCCTGCAGCGTGCGCGTGTCGGTGTGCACGCGCAGCGGCGCCAGCGGCGCCACGTCGCCCACGGCGCGCGCGCCGGGCAGCGACCCCAGTAGCTCCCCCAAGCCGTGCATGGGCGCGGGGGCCGGATTCATCGGCATCTCGGTCATCCCTGTGCCTCCCGGCGTTGGCGCAGCGCCGCGTGCGCATGGGCGCGATCGCTAAAAGGTCGGCGCACGCCGGCCACTTCCTGATAGTCCTCGTGCCCCTTGCCCGCCAGCAGCACCACGTCGGCAGCGGCAGCGTGCTGTACCGTCCAGCGGATGGCTGCGGCACGGTCGGGCTCGACGATGGCGGCGGCAGGATCGGCCAGCCCCGCACGCATCTGGGCCAGGATATGCAGCGGGTCCTCGCTGCGCGGGTTGTCACTCGTCAGTACGACCCGATCGGCGCCGCGTTCGGCAGCGGCGGCCATGAGCGGGCGCTTGCCCGGGTCACGGTCACCACCGCAGCCCAGCACGCACCACAGGCGTCCGCCCCGGCGCACCGCCAGCGCGCGCACCGCCTGCAGCGCCTTGGCCACCGCGTCGGGCGTGTGCGCATAGTCGATGAGCACCAGCGGCAAGCCCTCGTCGGGGCCGTCGTCGGCACTCCAGGCGGACTGCATGCGGCCCGGCACGGCCCCGAGTGCCCGGCTGCTGCGCTCGATGACGGGCCAGGACAGGCCGCGGCTGCGCAGCACGGCCATGGCCGCCAGCAAATTGGCGACGTTGTAGTCGCCCACGACGGGCAATTCGAACGTCGCGCGCGCTTCGCCCTCGGCGACCGTAAAGCGCACGCCCTGCGCGCGCCACTCGCGCTGCAGCAGGCGCAAGCGGGCCGGCGTCTCGGGCTGCGTGGCCACGGTCCAGAGTTCCACGCCCGCCTCACCCGTGCGGCACGCGAGCGCCTGCGCCAATTCGTGACCATACGGGTCGTCCACGCACACCACCGCCACCTGGAGCCCCGGCCAGTCGAACAGGCGGCGCTTGGCGGCCCAGTAAGACGCCATCGTGCCGTGGTAGTCCAAGTGGTCTTGCGTCAGGTTGGTAAAGACCGCGGTGTGCACGGCAGTGCCGTCGAGCCGCCCTTCTTCGATGCCGATCGACGATGCTTCCATCACCACGGCACGCACGCCGTCGTCGGCAAAGGTGCGCAGGGCACGTTGCAGGGTCACGGGGTCGGGCGTCGTCAGGCCAGTGGGGACCAACGCCGCACCGGGGCGTCCCATGCCCAGCGTGCCGATCAGTGCTGCCTCGACTCCCGCGGCCTGCAGCCACTGCGCCGTCCACCACGCGGTGGACGTCTTGCCGTTGGTGCCGGTGATCGCCACCACGTCCAGCGCTTGGCTGGGGGCGTGCCAAAAAGCACTGGCTAGGGCGCCGACCACGCCGCGCAGGCCGCGGAAGGTCGCGACCCGAGCCGACCCTGGCTCGCCTCGATCGAATGCCGCCTCGGGGTGCGCTTGCTGCCACTCGGCCAGGCCCTCGGCCTCCACCACCGCCGCGACGGCGCCCGCGTCGAGCGCAGCGGGCACGAACCGGCGCGCATCGACCGCCGCCCCGGGCCAAGCGATGAAAGCGTCGCCGGGCCGCAGCGCGCGGCTGTCGGCGCACAGCCCAGTGGCGCCGCACGCGCGCAACCACGCCAACAGGGCATCCAGCGACTCGAAGGATGGCAGCGCGCTCACACCGGATCCTCCTCGATGGCATCGGCCACGATCTGCGGCTGCACACGCATGTCAGGCGGCACCCCCAGCAGGCGCAGCGTCTGCTGGGCGACGTCCGAAAACACCGGCGCCGCCACGGCGCCACCGTAGATCACGCCGTTGCTGGGCTCGTCGATCATCACCGCGATCACCACGCGCGGCTGATCGATGGGCGCCAGGCCGACGAAAAAGCTGCGGTACTTGCGGGCGGCGTAACCCTTGCCCTCCTGCTTGCGCGCGGTGCCGGTCTTGCCCCCCACGGAGTAACCCACCGTCTGCGCCAGTTGCGCCGTGCCGCCGGGGCCGGCGGCCATGTGCAGCATGTGCCGCACCGCCAACGCATGGCGCTCGCTGAACACGCGCACGCCATGCGCGGGCTGGTCGGTGCGCAACAGGGTGATGGGCACCAGCTCGCCATCGCGCGCGAACACGGTGTAGGCCTGCGCCAGCTGCAGCAGCGACACCGACAACCCATAGCCATAGCTCATGGTGGCCTGCTCGATCGGGCGCCACGTTTTGTACGGCCGCAGTCGGCCGCTGGTGGCACCCGGAAACGGTACTGGTGGCTTGTGCCCGAAGCCGGCGCGGGTGTAAGCCTCCCACATGTCGCGCGGCTGCAACTGCATGGCCATCTTTACCGTGCCGACGTTGCTGGACTTCTGAATCACCTCGTTGACCGTCAACACGCCATAGGGGTGCACATCGGAAATCGTGAAGCCCCCCATCTGCAGCCGCCCCGGAGCGGTGGGGATCGGTGTCTCGGGCGTGACCAGCCCCTTGTCCAGCGCCAGCGCGGCGATGAACGGCTTCATGGTCGAGCCAGGCTCGAAGCTGTCGGTCAGCGCCCGGTTGCGCAGTTGCTCGCCGGTCAAGCTGCGGCGGTCGTTGGGGTTGTAGCTGGGGTAGTTGGCCAACGCCAGCACCTCGCCCGTGTGCGCATCCAGCACCACCGCACTGCCCCCGCGGGCGTTGTGCTGTAGCACCGCGTCTTTCAGGCGCTGGTAGGCAAAGTACTGGACCTTGCCGTCGATCGACAGCTGCAGGTCTCGGCCATCGACCGGCGGCACGATGTCGCGCACATCCTCGACGATGCGGCCCAGCCGATCCTTGATCACGCGGCGCGAACCGGGACGACCGCTGAGCTCGCGGTCGAACGCCAACTCGACCCCCTCTTGGCCACGGTCTTCGACGTTGGTGAAACCCACCACGTGCGCCAGCGCTTCCCCCTGCGGGTACTGGCGCTTGTACTCCTTGCGCAGGTACAGGCCCTTGATGCCCAGCGCCTGCACCTGACGCGCCACCGGCTCGTCCACCTGGCGCTTGATCCAGACAAAGTTTCGCTCACCCACCTGCAGCCGGCGCTGGAGTTCGGCCAGCGGCATCTCCAGCAACCGTGCCGCTTCGCGCAATCGGGGGTGGTTGGGATCGACGTCCTCGGGGTCGGCCCAGACGCTCTGCGCCACCACGCTGGTGGCCAAAATCATGCCGTTGCGGTCCAGGATGCGGCCGCGGCTGGCGGGCAGCTCCAGCGTGCGGGCATAGCGCACCTCGCCCTGGCGTTGGAAGAAGTCGTTGCCGATGACCTGCACGTACGCCGCCCGCGCCGCCAGCCCGGCAAAGGCCAGCGCCAGCATGGCGACGATGAAGCGGCTGCGCCATACGGGCGTGGCGCTGGTCAACAGCGGACTGCTCCCGTAGGCGATGCTGCGCGGCACCGGGGCGGGCGTCGGCTTGCGGCTCACGGCTGCCCCCCCGGCTCGACCACGGTGGTCGCCAACGTCACGTATTCGGTGATGCCCGGGTGCGCGGGACGCATTTGCAACTGGCGTTGTGCCATCTGCTGCACACGCGACGGGGCGGCCAGCGCACGCTGCTGCGCCACCAGCCGCTCGTGCTCGGCGGCCAGGCGGTTGGCCTCGGCGCGCGCACGCTCGTTGGCAACGTACAGGCGGCGCGAGTCGTACTGCAGCGTCACCAGATAGAAACAGCTGGCCAACAGCGCCAGCAACAGCACGAGGTTCAAGCGCATCGCGGCCCCCTCGTATCGGCTGGCGCCGGTGCAGCGGTGCGGGTGGCCGCGCGCATCACGGCGCTGCGCGCACGCGGGTTGGCCTCGACCTCTGCCGGGGACGGCAGGGTGCGCGTGACGTGTGCCAGCAACGCGGGCGGCGGCTCGACCACGGGAGCGCGGCGATCGACCGATGGCCGCGCGTGCGCCACCATGAAGCGCTTGACGCAGCGGTCTTCCAGCGAGTGGAAGCTGATCACCACCAGCCGCCCGCCCGGGCGCAGCAGCACGAGCGACGCCTTCAGCGCCTGTTGCAGCTCTTCAAGCTCGGCGTTGACGTAAATCCGAATAGCCTGAAATGTGCGCGTTGCAGGGTCCTTGCCCGGCTCGCGGGTTTTGACCGCGCCAGCCACGATTTCGGCCAGCTCGGCGGTGGTTCGAACAGGCCCCCGTTCCTGTCGGCGACGATCAATCGCCTTTGCAACCGATGCAGCAAACCGCTCTTCGCCGTATTCACGAAACACCTCCGTCATCTCGGCCACGCTGGCCGTGGCCAGCCACTGGGCGGCGCTGAACCCGCGCGTGGGATCCATGCGCATGTCCAGCGGCCCGTCGTGGCGGAAGGAAAAGCCGCGCGCCGGATCGTCCAGTTGCGGCGAGCTGACCCCCAAATCCATCAGCAGTCCGTCCGCGCTGGCCGGCGGCAGCGTGCCCAGGGCCGCAAAGCCCTCGTGCCGCACCGCCACCCGCGGGTCGGTCGCCGCCAGCGCCTGGGCCACCGCAATCGCCTCGGGGTCCTTGTCGAACACCGTCAGGCGCCCCCGCGGCGACAAGCGCTGCAAAATCGCGCGGCTGTGACCGCCGCGGCCAAACGTCGCGTCGATGTAGTGACCGTCCGGTTGGATCTGAAGGGCCTCGACCGCTTCGTTCAACAGGACGGTGCGATGGGGATGGGTCATCGGCACCGCCCGCTCCTCAGAACGAAAAGTCCTGGAAGGCCTCGGGCATCTCGCCCTTCATGGCCTCGGCCTCCTGGGCCGCGTACGTGGCCGCATCCCAGAGTTCGAAGTGATTGCCCATGCCCAGCAGCATGGCCTCTTTGGTGATGCCGGCCGCCGCGCGCAACTCGGGCGCAATCAGCACGCGCCCCTGGGCGTCCATCTCGACGTCCTGCGCATTGCCCAAGAAGATGCGCTTCCACCACTGCGCCGACATGGGCAGCTGCGCGATGCGCTGGCGAAACGCCTCCCACTCCGGGCGGGGAAAGATCATCAGACAGCCGTGCGGGTGCTTGGTGATGGTGAGCAGACCGCCCGCCGTGGCGCTGAGGACGTCGCGATGCCGGGTCGGCACCGAGAGCCGACCTTTGGCATCGAGACTGAGGGACGAGGCGCCTTGGAACACGGATCAGATCCCGCCGTGAAAAACCACTTTTCACCACTTTTTTGCACTAGCTCCCACTTTAGCACCAAAAACCTCCGCACGACAAGTCCGCCGCGGGTTTTTTCTCGTGAAATCAAAGAGTTAAGGCCAATTGGGCACCCCAATCGGCCTTAAAAAACAGACGCCGAATCAAATGCTTACAAGGCAGCGTGCAAGCAGCTTGTCAAGAAGCGCGGCGCCCTCGCGCGCGGCGCCGGTCAGAGGATGAAGCGCGACAAATCCTCGTGCCGGGCCAGCTCGCCCAGCCGGGCGTCGACCATGGCGGCATCCACCGTGACGGTCTGGCCGCTGTGGCGCACCGCGTCGAAGCTGATCTCGTCGAGCAGCCGCTCCATGACCGTGGCCAGACGGCGCGCCCCGATGTTTTCGGTGCGCTCGTTGACCTCGTAGGCGATGGTGGCGATGCGCCGGATGGCGTCGTCGGCAAACACCAGTTGCACCCCTTCGGTGGCCAACAGTGCCTGGTACTGGCGCACCAGGCTGGCGTGCGTCTGGGTCAGGATCGCCTCGAAATCCTGCACCGACAGCGGCTGCAGCTCCACCCGGATCGGAAAGCGCCCTTGGAGCTCCGGGATCAGGTCACTGGGCTTGCTCAGGTGAAACGCGCCGCTGGCGATGAAGAGGATGTGGTCGGTCTTGACCGGCCCGTATTTGGTGGAGACGGTGGTGCCCTCCACCAGCGGCAGCAGGTCGCGCTGCACGCCCTGGCGCGACACGTCGGCGCCGCCGACCTCGCTGCGCGTGGCCACCTTGTCGATCTCGTCGATGAAGACGATGCCGTTTTGCTCAAGGTTATGGATCGCCTCGGCACGAATGTCCTCCTCGTTGACGAGCTTGGCGGCCTCCTCCTCGATGAGCAGGCGGCGTGCCTCGGCGATGCGCAGGCGGCGCGTCTTGCGCCGCCCCAGGTTGAGCTGACCGAACAGCCCCTTGATCTGCTCGGCCATCTCTTCCATGCCGGCGGGCGTCATCACCTCCAACTGCGGCTGGCTCGCCGCCAGCTCGATATCGATTTCCTTGTCGTCGAGCTGACCCTCACGCAGCTTTTTGCGAAACACCTGGCGCGCCGCGCCGTCGCGCTCCACGTCGCCGTCGCGCGGCGGGGGCAGCAGCGCATCCAGGATGCGGTCTTCGGCCACATCCTCGGCGCGCGTGCGCACGCGCGCCATCGCGGCCTCGCGCGTTTGCTTGACGGCGATGTCGGCCAGGTCGCGGATGATGCTGTCGACGTCCTTGCCGACGTAGCCGACCTCGGTGAACTTGGTGGCCTCGACCTTGATGAAGGGCGCGCCAGCGAGCCGGGCCAGCCGCCGCGCGATCTCGGTCTTGCCCACGCCGGTCGGGCCGATCATCAGGATGTTCTTGGGTGTGATCTCGGCGCGCAGCTTGGGGTCGACCTGCTGGCGCCGCCAGCGGTTGCGCAGCGCGATGGCCACCGCGCGCTTGGCCGCCTGCTGGCCTACGATGTGCTCGTCGAGCTCGGAGACGATCTCCTGCGGGGTCATGGCAGCACTCACGACAGCACCTCCACGGTGTGGTGTTGGTTGGTGTAGATGCACAGGTCGCCCGCGATGCGCAGCGCCTCGCGCACCACGGCCTCGGCCGGCAGCGCCGTGTGGTCGAGCAGCGCCAGCGCCGCCGCCTGCGCGTAGGCGCCACCGGAGCCGATAGCCACGATACCGCGCTCGGGCTCGAGCACATCGCCGTTGCCCGTGATGACCAGGCTGGTGCTGCGATCGGCCACGGCCAGCATCGCCTCCAGCCGACGCAGCACGCGGTCGGTGCGCCAGTCCTTGGTTAGCTCGACCGCGGCGCGCAGCAGGTGGCCCTGGTGCTTGTCCAGCTTGGCTTCGAACCGCTCGAACAGGGTGAAGGCGTCGGCCGTCGCGCCCGCAAAACCGGCCAACACCTGGTCGCGGTAGAGCCGGCGCACCTTGCGCGCACTGCCCTTGACCACGATGTGGCCAAGCGTGACCTGGCCGTCGCCGCCCATGGCGACCTGCACGCGGCCGGGGTCGGCCGGATCGGGGCGCCGCACACTGACGATGGTGGTGCCGTGAAAGACGGCAGAAGAGGACGAGGGGCTTTCCATGCCCGCTATTGTCGCAGGCGCACGGTGGCCAACTCGTCGATGCCGACCACATGGAAGAGCACCGCCAACAGCGGGCTCACGCCGTCGAACTCGACCCACACGCCGCGCCCGCGTGCCGCCAACAGCCACTGCAGCAAGGCCCCCGCGGCCGCGAAATCGACCCGCTGCAGCCGCCGGGCATCGAGGACGAGCCGCCGTTGCACGTCGGCGTCTCGAAGCGCCGCATCCCACGCGGCCAGCACCGCGGCGATGTCGCCGAGCAGCACCCCCTCCAACCGCAACACGGGGGCGGCCTCGGGGCCGTGCGTGGGCACCGACCAACCCGATGCCTGCACCGTGGGTACAGCGGGAAACTCGGACTCGGCCGCCGGCAGTGCCGACGTGGCAAGCTCGGGCCACGCAGCGACCTCGTCCAGTGACGCCGCGGGCTGGGCCGGAGCCAATGGCGCGGGCGCTGGCGGCAGCTCGGGCCAGGCGTCCGTGGCCTCGACCCGCGCCACCGGCTCCCGCCAGGTGGGGGGTAGCTCGCCGTAGGTCACACACCAGTCGAGCGCGACCAGATCGAATTCGTCGCGCCGCCCCATCAGGTGCAGGGCCGCCAGCCGCAGGCGCCACCACACGGGGTGATTCTCGCGCCGCCCGGACGGCGTGCTGGCCTTCAAGCGTCGCCGCAGCACGGCGCAGCCGCGCCAACGCATGACGAGTGGCCGCTGGGCCCACTGGGCCAACACCGTCGCCAGCCGTTCGGCAGCCTCGATATCGGCCGACAGCAGATCCGTCCAGTCCAGCCACACCACGCCGTCGGCGTCGTCCACCCGCTGCGCCATCGCTTCGACGGCGGCCGCATCGAGCAGGGGCGGGCAAACCCACGCCACCGGCGCCCCCGTCGGCTCGGCCGGCATGGAGGCGGGCGTCGCCGCTGCCGCGGGCGGCAGCACCACAGGCCAGCGCGGCACCGGCTGCCCGAAACGATCCGCCCACTCTGCGGCCCATTCGTCGAACCCCTCGACGTCGCCCGCCGCCCACAACAGATCGAGCAGCATGCGCCCCGCCACGCGGGCCAGCGGCGAACGCACTTCTTGCGCCTGCAGGGCCTCCAGTGCGCGCCGCGCCTCGTCCAGCCGGCCGTTGGCGAATCGCACCGCTGCCTCGGTCAACACCGGATGCGCGAGCCACGTTTCCAGCGCCGCCTCCGGGGGGGTGGTCTCGTGCGCCACCAAGTCGATGCTCATGCGAGGAGCCCCGGCACGCGCCTGCAAATGGCCACTGACGATCGGTCCCGCTCGGGCGTCTCCCGGCGCGCCGATGCGCAGACCCGGCGCGTCCGTGGCGCGGGGCATCCAGTGCTGCGCCATCTGGGCCTCGATGCGCGCGATTTGCTCGATGGTGCGGGATTTGTCCGGCCCAGAGCGGTGCCAGCCACTGCGGGCGTGGCTACTGCTGGACGGCGAAGCCACCGGCTCGGACGCAGTGCCTGCCGCCGGCCGCACCCTCATCAGCTCGCGCAGCTCATCGAGTTCCTGGTGGCGCACGCGATCGTTGCGCCGTTTGCGCAAAATGGCCGCCTTGAGGGCGCGCCGCTCCTCGTCCAGCCCGGCAACACCGCCATCGCGGCGCGCGCCCGGGCGCCACCAGCGCTGCCACAGCTGCCGCCACCAGCCAGCACTGGTGGGCGTCGTGGGCTGGTCAGGCATGGGGTGCACCCTCGCAAAAACGCCGGGCTCGCCAGCCCGTTGGCGCGTCAGTCGCCAAACAGCTTTTGCTTGAGTTCCCGTCGCTGCTGGGCCTCGATCGACAGGCTCGCCGTCGGCCGCGCCAGCAGCCGTCCGACCCCGATGGGCTCGCCGGTCTCTTCGCAATAACCGTAGTCGCCACTGTCGATACGCGCCAGCGCCTGCTCGATCTTTTTGAGCAGCTTGCGTTCGCGGTCGCGCGTGCGCAGCTCGAGCGCGTGCTCTTCCTCGATGGTGGCGCGGTCGGCCGGGTCGGGCACCACCACCGTGTCTTCACGCAGGTGCTCGGTGGTCTCGCCGGCATTGCTGAGGATGTCGGCCTTGAGCGCGAGCAGCTTGCGGCGGAAATACGCCAGCTGCACATCGTTCATGTACTCGCTGTCGGGCATGGCCAGGATGTCGGCGTCGGTCAGCTGCTCGACGGGCAGCTTTTTCCAGTTATCGGCCCGGGCGGGATCTTTGCGCAGGGCGGAGGCGGTCGTCGGGGCAACGGTGGTCGTCATGGCAGGTTCGGGGGCATAGCTGGCCTTGGCCGCGCGCGGGTCGTGCGTGGGCGCCACCGCTTCGGTGGTCTGCGCATGCATGGCGGCCTTCTCGGCGCGGCGCGAGGCCGCCACCGACGGTTTGCGCGCCGCGCGCGGCTTGGCCTCACCACCGCCCCCGTCGGACGGGGCGGCCGAGGCGGCATCGGAGGACGGGACCTCGCTCGATGGCGAACGGTTCTTCACGGCGCATCTCCTCTGGTCTGAACGGGTGCGGACGCTGAGCGGCGACACCCTGGCGGCCTCCCCGCCGCCTGGGCACACCCGACCGAATGGGCGCCGATTGTAAGCGCAGTCGGGGCTGCGCTGGCCCCGCATGTGGCAGCAGGCCGACGCGCGTCACGCCAGCGATTGTTCCAACCCCTGCACCAGGATGTCGCGCGGCAGGTCGATGCCGATGAACACCATCTTGCTCTCGCGCGTCTCGCCCGGCTTCCACACCGGCCCGAGGTCGCTGCCCATCAGTTGGTGCACGCCCTGAAAGATGACCTTGCGGTCGGTGCCCTGCATGTACAACACCCCTTTGTAGCGCAGCAGCTTCGGCCCCCAGACCTGCACCACCGCACCCAGGAAGTCCTCCAGCTTGTACGGATCGAACGGACGCTGGCTGCGCCAGACGAAGCTCTGGACATCGTCGTCGTGGTGATGGTGCTTGCCGTGGCCATGGCCATGCCCGTGCTCGTGCGCGCAATGGCCGTGCTCATGGTCGCAGTGGCGGTGGTCGTCGTGCTCGTGGTCGTGCGCGTGCCCGTCGGCCTGCAGAAAGTCCGGGTCGATCTCGAGCTTGGCGTTGAGGTTGAAGCCGCGCAAATCGAGTACCTTGGACAGCGGCACCTGGCCGAAGTGCACCGGCTCGATGGGCGCGCGCGGGTTCATGTGCTTGAGGCGATGGATGAGCGCATCGAGCGCCTCGGGCGTTACCAGATCGGCCTTGCTGATGAAAATCTGGTCCGCAAAGCCCACCTGGCGGCGCGCCTCCTGCCGCTCGTCGAGCTGCTGCGGGGCGTGCTTGGCGTCCACCAAGGTCACGATCGCGTCGAGCAGGTAGCTCTCGGCGATCTCGTCGTCCATGAAAAACGTCTGCGCCACCGGCCCCGGATCGGCCAGCCCGGTGGTCTCGATGATCACGCGATCGAACGCCAGCAGGCCCTTGCGCCGCTTGGCCGCCAGCAGCGACAGCGTGCTGCGCAGGTCTTCGCGGATGGTGCAGCACACGCAGCCATTGCTCATCTGCACGATTTGTTCCTCGGTGTCGGCCACCAGGATCTCGTTGTCGATGTTTTCGGCGCCGAACTCGTTTTCGATCACGGCGATGCGCTGGCCGTGCGCCTCGGTGAGCACGCGCTTGAGCAGCGTGGTCTTGCCCGAGCCCAGAAAACCGGTGAGGATGGTTGCAGGAATGAGTGCCATGGGATCAGTGTAGAGCAGGTGTCAAGGCCGGCGCCACAGCACCAGCCCCTTGAGGTACTCGCCCTCGGGAAAGGCGAGCCCGGTCGGATGGTCGGGGGCACCGCCGTGCCGCGCCACGATGGTGGCGTCCACCCCCGCCTCGTGCGCGGCGCTGGCGATGATTTTCTGAAACAACTCGACCCCCACCGCGCCCGAACACGAATACGTCAGCAGCAAACCACCCGGGCGCAGTAGCTTGAAGCCCAGCCGATTGACGTCTTTATATGCCCGCGCGGCGCGCTCCAGGTGCGTCGCCGACGGCGCGAGCTTGGGCGGATCGAGCACGATCAGGTCGAACTGCCGCCCCTCGGTCGCGAAGGCGCGCAGACTCGCGTTGACATCGGCGTCCAAAAAGGTACAGCGTGCCGCCTCGAAGCCGTTGAGCGCCACGTTGCGTTGCGCGCGCGCCAGTGCCGGGGCGGAGGAGTCGATCGACGTCACGTGGCGCGCCCCACCGGCGAGTGCCGCCACCGTGAACCCCCCGGTGTAGCAATAACAGTTGAGCACCTCCGCCACCCCAAAGCGGCGCGTCAGGTGCGCGCAATCGCGCCGGCTGTCGCGCTGGTCCAAGTAGTAGCCCGTCTTGTGTCCCTCGGCCACGTCCAGACTCAGGCGCCAGCCGTTTTCTTGGATCACGCACTCGGTGGGGCCGGTACCCCGCAGCCAGCCCGTCACCGGCGGCAGCCCTTCGCGCTGGCGCACGCTGGCGTCGGAACGCTCGTACAGTCGCGTCAGGCCCGTCACCCGCAACAGCGCGTCGGCGATCGCGGCCTTGTGCCGCTCGGCGCCGCTGCTGCCAAACTGCGCGACCAGCGTCTCGCCGTAGCGATCCACGACCAAGCCCGGCAGCCCATCGGACTCGCCGTGCACCAGCCGCACGCCGTCGCTGTCGATGGCCAGCCGCGAGCGCAGCTCGACCGCAGCGCGCAGACGCCGCTCGAAAAACGCGCCGTCGATGCGCTCGGCCTCGTCGAAGCTCCAGACGCGCACGCGGATCTTGGAGCGCGGCGCATACGCGCCCCAGGCCAGAAAGCGCCCGTCGGCGCTCTCCACCCGCACGGTCTCGCCGGCATCCGCCTGACCGCGCTCGATCGCGCCATCGAACACCCACGGGTGGTGGCGCAGTAGCGAGCGCTCCTTGCCCGCTTTCAGTCGAATCGTCTTCATGGGGATGGATTGTCCCACCGTTCCATCAGACTTACTCATTCCTGCTCACGCAGGAACGAAGCTGACTTCCTGCTTCACAGAGGCTGGTTTCGTCTTGAGCTTGCGCCCAAGGCCAGAGCCTGCCTCTCCACAGGCTTGACATCCGGCGGAACTCGCCGTAGGGCCGCTTAGGGCGGCCAGGCCATACGCCAGGAGATTCCTGGCGGCATTCACATCGCGATCATGGATGATTCCACAGTCCGGGCACGTCCATTCACGCACCGACAGCGGCAAATCATCGAGCCTGTGCCCGCACGCCGAGCACGTCTTGCTGCTCGCAAAGAAGCGATCTGCCACCACCACCTGCCCGCCGCGCATCGCGGCCTTGTATTGCAGTTGCCGCCGGAACTCGAAGAATCCCATGTCCATGATGGAGCGGGCCAGATGGCGGTTCTTTGCCATGCCGCGCACGTTCAGATCCTCGATGCCGATGGTGTGAAACCGGCGCGTGAGGTCTGTCGTGAGCTTGTGCAGCGCGTCCGCGCGGATGTTGACGATCCTGGCATGCAGCTTTGCCAGTCTGGCTCTGGCCTTCTTGCGGTTGGCCGAGCCTTTTTGCTTGCGACTCAGGCTGCGCGAGAGCCTTCGCAATCGGTCCAGCAGCGCCTTGTGGGGCTTCGGGCTGGGAAACATCTCTCCCGTCGAGAGCGCGGCGAGTGCCGACACACCCAGATCGACGCCTACCGCGCCTTGGTTCTCGGCTTTGGGCAGGTGCGACGTGTCGGATGTGTCCACGGTGATGCTGGCAAACCAGCGGTCGGCCACACGGGAGATGGTGGCCGACATGAGCTTGCCAGCGAAACGCAACGGCTCGCGCATGCGCACCCATCCCAGACTGGGGATGCGGATGCGACAGCCGTCGATGCTGAACTGGTCGTTGGTGAGCGTGAAGCGGTCATGCACGCCCTTCTTGCGAAACTGCGGATAGCGGGCACGGCCTGCAAAGAAGTTCTGGAACGCCTGCCCCAACTGGATGATTGCCATCTGCGGAGCGCACTTGGTCACCTCCAGCATCCAAGGGAACTGCTCACGCTTGATGGCGTTGAGCTGTCGACGCAAGGACTGCTGCGATGGCTTGGGCAGGCTAGGGTTGGCTTTCCATACCTCGTACTGGCGCTTCCACTCGACTAGTGCCCAGTTGTAGGCAAAGCGCGCAACACCGCACGCACGGGCAAAGTAGGTCGCCTGTGCGTTGTTCGGATCGAGCGCGATGCGGTGGGCAATCAGCATTGCGCAGCCTCCACGGCAGCCCGCACGCCTTCGATGAGCTTCTGGTTCTTGCGGGAGCGGCTGCCATAGAGCCGGGCACTGAAGACGGTGATGATCTCCAGCACGTCTTTTGCCAAGTCTTCCTCGAACGTCGTGTCCTCGCCCTGGTTGAGGATCACGACTTCGACGTTCTTCGCCTCGCAGATGGCAAACACCAGTTCCGCGCCCAAGCGCAGCAGCCGGTCTTTGTGCGTGATGACCAAGCGCCCGACCTGCCCGTCGATGATTGCATCGAGCAGGCGCTTGAGGCCCTTCTTGTGATAGTTCATGCCGGAACCCAGGTCGGCAATGACCTCGAACGTCCAGCCTTGGCGGGCGCAGTAGCGTTCGAGCACCTGCTTTTGCCGCTCTAGGTCGTCTTTCTGGTCGTGGCTGGAGACCCGTGCGTAGGCGATGGTGCGCCGCGCCGTTTCCGCTGCGCGGAATTGCTCTGGCCGAAGCCGCGCAAGGTCGTAGCGACGCCGGCCACCCGGCGTGCGTTCATCGGGCAAAAGCCGACCTTCGCGCTCCCAGCGGCGCAGAGTCTGCGGCGACACGCCCACGAACTCGGCGGCCTCTTGAATGCTGACCATCTTGCGAGACATGATCAAAATATACACTTCTGCGCAATAACAGTCAACTTTTTATATGAGTCCAGTACCTTTGGCACTCGGGTTGATGTTGCAAGAAGAAGGATAGCGGTGAACGCTGGCCGAGGGTGTGGTGCGGACGCTGAAGCGTTGTAGAAGACGAGCCAGTCGGCGAGCTTGCGGTTGAAGAGGGCGAGGTCGGTAAAGAGCAACTCCTCGTGGTCGTCCACGAAGGACTCCTGGATCGTGCGATGGAAGCGCTCGGCGTGGGCGGGCGTCCGGGCGTTTTGGGGTAGGTGTACCAGCGCTTGACGCCGCGCTCCTTCAAGGAGCTGGGCGAAGTCGGCTTCGAACTCGCTGCCGTTGTCGGACAGCACCGTCGTGGGGCTCTGGGGCAGCAGGGACAGGCCCCGTTCGAGGGCGCGGGCGGTGTACCGGGCGTGCTTGGAGGGTAGCCCCACGGCAAAAGCAAAGTGTGAAACTGGATCGATGAAGGTGACGATGTAGCGGGGCATGCCGCAAGCGACTGCGCTCGCGGGTAGAGCAGGCCAGCACCTCCAGGGCTTGGGCTTTGACCTTGGTGGGGTGGAGGGTGCGTAGCCGCCGGATTTCGCTCACCAGGCGCGGGTCGGTCTTGGGCACCCTGCGCTTTCGTGGAGCGCAGGATTGTGCGGCCAGGGCAGCCGGGTTGCCGCCTTGGGCTTTGAGGGCGGCTTTCCAGCGGTAGAGGGTGCGGCGCGAGACACCGAAGGCGTCACGGGTCGCGGCCAGTCCGTGCTTGTCGAAGAAACGAAGAATTTCAAGGCGTCTGTGGGCATCTTTGGGTGTCATGTCCCAAAGATGCCCCAGAGCCGCTACCCGGTAAAACCCCCGGATGCGGTACCCACCGCGGTGGATTTGCATGGCACTCCTCTTGGTTCACAGGAGTGCCAAAGGTTTCTGAGCTTATGCATGCACTTTTATCTAAGCTGTTCGCCCCGCCCACCGCCCCCGCTCAGGGACGCAGATACACGAAGCCCTCGCGTGCCTGTAACTTCGCCACCTCGGCCACGCCTGAGGGCACGATCTTCGCCTCCGGCAGCAGCTTGGCCGCGTCGATCTTGCGCGCCACCAGCGTGTTGTTGCAGACGCGGAACTCGACCCCCTTGTTGGCCAAGTCCGCCACCGCACCGGCAAACGGCTGGTCTTGCTGGTTGGTTGCCCCCTCGAGCAGAAAGTCGATCCCCAAGCCGTGCGTGACGACGACGATCTTGGCCGAGGGATCGGCCGCGAGGTGGTTGCGGATATTGCCAATCGCCCGCGAAGCTTGCGGGATGCCTTCGCTCAGGTGGTACACGACCTTGATCGGCTCGGCCGCGCGGGCGGCTGACGCCAGGGTCAGCGAAACGACGAATACGGTCAACCAACGCCACAACCACGTCATGATCTATGCATCCAACGATCGACTGGGCGCACCCCCAGCCAGCGCGACGATTGTGGCGCAAAATACCAACCGGCTACACCCCGGGGTTTCCCGAACCATCACCCCTGGCAGGGGTTTCGGCGCATCCCCGCTCGGTGGGGGCCGGCGCCGTTCGGCGCGCGCGCGGATGCGCCGCTTCGTAGATGCGGCTCAGGTGCTGGAAGTCCAGCCGGGTGTAGACCTGCGTGCTGGCGATGCTGGCGTGCCCGAGCAGCTCCTGTACCCCGCGCAGGTCGCCGCTGGACTGCAGCACGTGGCTGGCAAAGCTGTGGCGCAACACGTGCGGGTGCACGTGCACACCCACGCCCGTCTGGGCACTCCAAGCCGCCAAACGGCGGCGCGCCACTTGCGGCGTCAAGCGCTCGCCACGCGCGCCCAGAAAGACCGCCCCAGGGTCGGTGCCACGCACCCACGTCGGGCGCACCCGCAGCCACGCCGTCAACGCCGCCACGGCCGGTGGGCCCATCGGCACGCTGCGCCGCTTGCCGCCTTTGCCCACGACATGCACCTCGCCCGCGGCCAGGTCGATCCAGCCGCCACCGTCGCGCCCGGGCTGCAGATCGAGCCCGAGCAGCTCGCCGATGCGCAGGCCGCAGCCGTACAGCAGTTCGACCATGGCGTGGTCGCGCTGCGCCTCGGCCTGCGCCTGCGGCGACGCGGTGGGCGCGGGCGGCGGCGCGCCCTGCACCAGTTGCAGGGCCGCCTCCACGGGCAACGCCTTGGGCAAAGGACGCGCCGCCTTGGGCGCGCGCACGCCCTGCAAGGGATGCTGCGCGATGCCTCCCTGCCGGCCGAGCCAGTCGTAAAAACCGCGCCAGCTCGACAGCACGAGCGCAATGCCGCGTGGCGCGCGCCCCGCCGCGTGCAGCTGCGCCACCCAGCGCCGCACATGCGAGGCGCGCACGGCGCCCAGCGTCAACCCTTGCGCGTGGGCGCGATGGCACAAGTCCTGCAGGTGGCGTTCGTACAGGGCCACGGTGCGCGCGGCCAAGCGTTTTTCGACCCGCACATGGGTCAGGTATGCCGCCACCCGCGCGGCGTCGTCAGCGACTGCATCCATCGGCCCCATCTCCCGGGGGCAACAGGCGGCCCAGGGCGACTGCGGCCAGCTCGCCGATGCGCGCCAGAAAGTCGGTGCCGGCACTGGCCTGGAAGCGCCGTGCATCGGGCGAACCCAAGACCAGTAGCCCAAAGGCGGGCTGCTGTACCGCGCGGCGCAGCGGCAGCAACGCCACCGAGGCCACCGCCGCCGGATCGGGCAGCCACTGCACCGCCTCCACACCCGGATTGGCCCCGCAGTAGGGTTGCGGCAGTGACGAGGCGAACGCGCGGGCGTCGTCACTGACGCCCTGGGCAAACGGGGCATTCGTCCACGGCACATCGACGCCCCAAACCTTGAGCGCCACCATGGGCACGTCGAACTCGCGCTGCAAGCCCTCGATCACCGCCGCCGGCAACGCGTCGGGCGCGTCGACCGCGAGCAACCCACACGTCCAACGGTGCAGCCGCTGCAGCAGCGCGGTGTTGTCCTGTCCGTGGCGGATCATCTCGGCCGTGCGCAGCTCGAGCTGCCGCAGCCGCTCACGCAGGATCTCGACTTGGCGCTCCAACAGGCTGACGGCCCTGCCCGCGTGCGGGCTGGTCAGCTGCACCGAGGCCAGCACATCCGCATGCCGCTCGAAAAAATCGGGGCTGTTGACCAGAAACTGGACGATATCGTCTTCGGTGATCGGTTGCAGCGGGGCGGTGGGATTCAAGGGCGTCTCCTGCGGTCGCCGCGCCAAGGCGGCTTGACGCGGATTGTCGCGCATCAGCAGCTATCCGGCACATCCACCACGCCGCTGAATACCGGCTCGGCCGGACCGGTCATGCGCACCGTGCTGTGCAGCCCCTGGTGCGCCGGCCACTCGATGGTCAAGCGCCCCCCCGGCAAATCGACGTCCACGCGCTCGTCGAACCACCCCAGACGAATACCCGCCACCACCGCGGCACAGGCCCCCGTGCCGCAGGCCAGCGTTTCGCCGGCGCCACGCTCGTACACGCGCAGCCGGGCGCGCCCGCGATCGAGCACCTGCACGAAACCCGCGTTGACCCGGCGCGGGAAGCGCGGATGCGACTCGATCCACGGCCCCCACTGCGCCACCGGGGCCTTGTCCACGTCGTCGACACGCAGCACGGCATGGGGGTTGCCCATCGACAACACGGCCAGCCAACACTCGGGGCCGCCGTCCGGTGGGGTCAGCGGCCAGCGGCACCAGTCCCCTTCGGCCCGTGGCACGAGCCCTGCGGTGTCGAACGGCACGCGCGCCGGCTCGAACACGGGCGCGCCCATGTCCACTGTCACGCGCCCGTCGTCTTGACGCAACAGCGTCAGCACCCCGGCGCGGGTCTGCACCCGCACCGACCGGGCCTGCGTCAGCCCGGCATCGTGCACATAGCGCGCAAAGCAGCGCGCGCCGTTGCCGCAGTTTTCCACCTCACCGCCGTCGGCGTTGTGGATCACGTATTCGAAATCCACGCCCGCGTGCGGCGCGGGCCGCACGCGCAGGATCTGGTCGGCACCGACCCCGAAATGCCGGTCGGCCAGCCAGCGGATCTGCGCTTCATTCAGGGGATAGCGCGTGCGCGTCTCGTCAAGCACGATGAAATCGTTGCCCGCCCCCTGCATCTTGGTAAACGGCACCCGCATCAACTCGCCTGCTCCGCGACGAAGATCTCCACCCGGCGGTTGCGCGCGCGGCCTTCGGCGGTGTCGTTGCTGGCCACTGGCTCGCGCGAGCCACGCCCATCGATGGCGATGCGCTGGATCGCCACCCCGCGCGTGACCAGGTAGTCGCGCACGGCTGCCGCGCGATTGATCGACAGCGGGTTGTTGATGGCGTCGCTGCCCGTGCTGTCGGTGTGGCCGACGATGGTCACGCGCGCCGCCGGGTTGCGCTTGAGGCCCTCGGCAAAAGTGTCGAGCACGGAGCGGAAGTTGGGCTTGATGTCAGCACGGCCGACGTCGAACGAAATGTCGCTCGGGATCTCGAGCTTGAGCCGGTTGTCCGCCGTCTGCGTCACGGCCACGCCGGTGCCCGCGGTGGCGGCTTCCATCTCGCGCTTTTGCTGCTCCATGCGGCTGGACCAGACGTAGCCGCCCAGCGCCCCGGCCCCGGCCCCGATCGCCGCCCCGCGCACCGCGCCCTTGCTGCCGTCGGTCACCGCGCCCAGCACGGCCCCCGCCGCCGCGCCGATCATCGCGCCCTTAGCGGTGCCGGACTTTTGCTCTTCCGACATATTGGCACAGCCCGCCAGCAGCACGGCACTGGCCGCGGCCATCGCCATCGATCCGCGCATGAATGTCCGTCGAATCGTCATCACCGTCTCCTTGTCTTGCGCGCCCCAAGGCGCGATTCATTACCATTGTGCGCCAGCTTCGCGCGCAAGGCCACCCTGCCCGCGGCTTTGTTACCAACGGTCACACTCGACACCCACCATGGTCCGACCGCATCTGCGCCTGCGTCCGCCCGCACCGCCCGCCGAGCCGCGGCCGGCCTCCACTTTGCTGTTGGTGCGCGATGGCCCGCAGGGGCTGGAAATACTGATGACCCGGCGCTCGGCGCGCGCCCGCTTCGCGCCAGGGGCCTACGTCTTCCCCGGCGGGGCGATCGACGAGGCGGACCGGGCGGCCATCGACGACCCCGCCCTGGCCTGGCGGCGCGACCAGGAGGCGGCCGTGCGCCCCGCATTGCTGGCCGCCGTGCGCGAGACCTTCGAGGAACTGGGCATCTTGCTGGCACGAGACGCCCACGGTCGGTGGGCATCCCCCGACACGCTCGCGCGCCTGCAACGGCACCAGCCGCTGCTACCCCAATGCCACAACCGCGGGCTGACGCTGGCGCTGGACGAGCTGTGGTGGCTCGCGCACTGGATCACGGACCGCGACCTGCCGATTCGCTTCGACGTGCCGTTTTTCGTCGCCCCCATGCCGCCGGGCCAAACACCGCTGGCCGATGACCACGAGCAATTCGAGCCCGTCTGGATCACACCCCAGGCGGCGCTGCAGCGGCACGCGGCGGGCGACTTCCCGCTGGTCTATCCCACGGTGCGCACGCTGCAATACCTGCAGCGGCACGCCGACAGCGCCGCCTTGCTCGAGGCTTGCGCGGCGCACGGCGGCCCGCAGTGGGTCAGTTGTCCGCGCGCCGGCTGGTGGCAGGGGCGCGAGGCGCGCTTCATGGAACACGAACCCCCGTTTGGCGAGCTGGAGCTGACCTGCCCCGATGGCCAGCTCGAACACCACCTGGACTGGCGCCACGACGCCCCCGTCGCCCTGCTGCGGCACGTGCAACGCCTGACCGCCCCCAACCCGGGCACCATGACCGGCCCGGGCACCAACAGCTACCTGGTCGGCGAGCCCGAGACCGGCCACCTCGTCATCGACCCGGGGCCCCACGATGAGGCCCACCTGCAACGCCTGTTCGACGCCGCCGGGGGCGACATCCGCGCCATCGTCTGCACCCACTCGCACCCTGATCACGCACCGGGCGCCTACCCGCTGCAGGCGCTGTGCACCGCCGCTGGCCGGCCTACGCCAGCGGTGCTCGGGTTGCCCAGCGCCCCGACCACGCGCCCCGACAGCCGTTTCCAGCCCGAACGTGCCCTGGCCGACGGCGAAACGCTCGTGCTGCACGCTCCGGATGGCAGCCACCGACACACCCTGCGCGTGCTGCACACCCCCGGCCATGCAGCGAATCACCTGTGCCTGGTACTGGAAGAAGACGGCCTGCTGTTCAGCGGCGACCACATCCTCAACGGCAGCACCACCGTCATCGACCCACCCGATGGCAACATGGATGCCTACCTGGCGTCGCTGCAGCGCCTGCGCGCCGCCTGCGACACCTTCCGCATCCGCTACATTCTGCCCGCCCACGGGTACGTGCTGGGCGACGCAGCGCGCGCCATCGAGCGGCTGCACGCCCACCGCCTGCAACGCGAGGCCAAGATCGCGCGCGTCCTGGCGCAATACCCCGACGGGGATCTGGACACGTGGGTGCGGTACGCCTACGATGACGTGCCCGAGTCGCTGTGGCCGGTGGCCCGGCGCTCGCTGCTGGCGCACGTACAGCGGCTGCGGGGCCTCGCCGCGCGCCCCGGAAACCCTGAAAATGGGTGAAGCCTGCCGATACGCCGGATTCTGTGCGCCGGGGTTGCCCCCGGCGTGACCGTCATTCCTCTGGGCCGCCGGTCACCCGGTCGGCTCGGTGCCACCTACCCGCCAGCACGGCCCGCGGGCCACGGGCAGGGGTTGCCCCCAGGCTGGCCTACTTGGTGTTGCTGCGCGTAGAGATTGCCGCGTTTCACCCCGGTCTGAACCGGCTCGTCTCTGTGGCTCTGATCCGCACCTCGCGGTGGAGAGGCGTTACCTCCTACGCTGCCCTTTGCAGTCCGGACGTTCCTCCAGCGCACCCTTGCGGGCCTTGCGCCAGCGACGGTCTGGCAGACTTCACACCGCTATTATCCCGCAACGCCGGGCTGGCTGCACGCGTATCATCGGCACCGCTGCCCGATGACCACGGGCCCCGAGGACCCGACATGATCCGTATCGCCGAACTGAAACTCCCGCTGGAGGCGCTGCCGGTCGAAGTGCGCCGGGCCGCCGATGCGCCCGCCGAGACCGACGCCGACCGTGCGCCGCCGCCCCACCCGCTGGATGCCCTGCGCGCGCTGGCGGCGCAGACGCTGGGCATCGCGCCCGGCGCCATTGCGGCGCTGCAGGTGCACAAGCGCAGCTTCGACGCACGCGGCGCCGCCCTGCGCGCGGTCTACATCGTCGACGTGGCGCTGGCCGACCCCGCCCAGGAAGCGACGCTGCTGCAGCGCCTGGCGCGCCACCCGCACGTACAGCCCACGCCGGACATGGCGTGGCACCCGCCGGCCCGTGCCGCGCAAGACTGGGTACCGTCAGCGGGCGAGCGGCCGGTGGTGGTGGGGTTTGGCCCGTGCGGCATCTTCGCCGCGCTGACGCTGGCCGAGATGGGGTTGCGCCCGCTCGTGCTCGAGCGTGGCCGCCCAGTGCGCCGGCGCACCCAGGACACCTGGGGTCTGTGGCGGCGTGGCGTGCTCGACCCGGCGTCGAACGTGCAATTCGGCGAAGGCGGTGCGGGACTGTTCTCCGACGGCAAGCTCTACAGCCAGATCAAAGACCCCCGCCACCTGGGCCGGCGTGTCATGCGCGCCTTCGTCGACGCCGGTGCCCCGCCGGAAATCCTCTACGACGCCCATCCCCACATCGGGACCTTCAAGCTCGTCAAAGTGGTCGAGGCGTTGCGCGCACGCATCGTGGCGTTGGGGGGCGAGGTGCGTTTCGAGCAGCAGGTGACGGACTTCGTCGTGGAACGCGACAGCGATGGCCGTCTGCACCTGCAAGGGTTGCGCGTGCGCGATCTGGCGCACGGTAGCGAGATCACGCTACCCGCGCAGCGCGTGCTGCTGGCGCTGGGCCACAGCGCGCGCGACACCTTCGAGCAGCTGCACCTGCACGGCGTCTTTCTGGAGGCCAAGCCGTTTTCGATCGGGGTGCGCATCGAGCACCCGCAATCCCTCATCGACCGCGCGCGCTGGGGACGACACGCCGGGCACCCGCTGCTGGGCGCAGCGGCGTACAAGCTGGTCCACCACGCCGCCAACGGCCGCGCGGTCTACAGCTTTTGCATGTGTCCAGGCGGCACGGTCGTGGCCGCCACCAGCGAGCCCGAACGCGTCGTCACCAACGGCATGAGCCAATATTCACGCGCCGAGCGCAACGCCAACGCCGGGTTGGTCGTGGGCATCGGGCCCGCCGACTACCCGCAGGGTGACCGCGACGCCTGGCACGCCGCGTTCGGCGCCGAACGCGGCGATCGCTACGCCGCGCAAGCCCGGGACTGCGTCAGCCGCGGCGTCACCCATCCGCTGGCGGGCATCGTGCTGCAGCGCCAACTCGAGCGCGCCGCCTACCATGCGGGCGGGGGTGGCTATCGGGCCCCGGGCCAGCAAGTCGGCGACTTTTTGGTCGGGCGCCCCTCCAGCGGCTGGGGCGACGTGCTGCCCTCGTACCGGCCCGGCGTCACCCCGGGCGATTTGGCGACGGTACTGCCCGCCTACGCGGTGGCCGCCATGCGCGAGGCGCTGCCGGCGTTTGGCCGCCAGATCCGGGGCTACGACCGCCCCGACGCCGTCCTGACCGGGGTCGAGACGCGCACCTCGTCGCCGCTGCGCATCACGCGCGGGGCCGACTACCAGAGCCTCAACACCCGCGGGCTGTACCCCGCAGGCGAAGGCGCCGGCTACGCCGGTGGCATTCTGTCGGCCGCGGTCGATGGCATCCGCGTGGCCGAGGCACTGGGCTGCGACTTGCTCGGCGTGCCTGCCCCGCCACCCGACCGCACCGTCCACGCCGGCGTCGCCTACGGTTGACGGTGCACCAAACGAAAGGGCGCCCATCTCTGGGCGCCCAACGTCGGGTCGGCCTGCTGCCGCTCACAACGCCTGCAGGGCGGCGATGCGCTCCTCGATCGGCGGGTGGGTGGCGAACAGCTTGCCGAGGCTGCCGGTAATGCCCAGTGCCTGCATCCCCTGCGGCAACGCACCGGGCTCCAAGCCACCCAAGCGCGCCAGTGCGTTGATCATGGGCTGCTTGCGCCCCATCAGCATGGCCGCCCCCGCGTCCGCGCGGAATTCACGCTGGCGGCTGAACCACGCCACGATGATGGCGGCCAGGAACCCCAGCACGACCTCCATCACGATGCTGGTGACCAGATAGCCGATCCCCGGGCCGGAGGACTCGCTGTCCCCGCGACGCAAGAAGCTGTCGACCACGTAGCCGATGACGCGGCTCAAGAACACCACGAACGTGTTCATCACGCCTTGGATCAGCGTCATGGTCACCATGTCGCCGTTGGCAATGTGCGCCACCTCGTGCGCCAGCACCGCTTCCACTTCCTCGCGCGTCATGTTGGCCAGCAGCCCGGTGGATACACCCACCAGCGCGTCGTTCTTGAACGCGCCCGTGGCAAACGCGTTGGGCTCACCCTCATAGATGCCGACCTCGGGCATGCCGATGCCGGCCTTGTCGGCGAGTTTGCGCACGGTGGCCAGCAGCCACGCCTCGTCCGCGTTGCGCGGCTGGTCGATGATGACCATGCCCGTGCTCCACTTGGCCATGGGCTTGCTGATGAGCAGCGAGATGAACGCGCCACCAAAGCCGATCACCAGCGAGAAGACGGCCAGCGCCGTCACATCCAGCCCGTTGGCGGTCAGGAACCGATCCACCCCGAGGATGCGGGTGGTGATCAACAGCACCGCCATGACGGCGAGGTTGGTCAGAACCAGCAGCAAAATGCGTTTCATGGGATCTCCAGTCAGCGTAACAGGGGTGGTGGTTGCGGTGCTATCGAGATGGGGCCACGGCGACCCGTTTTCAACCGTGGGCGTGGCCTGCGATTCCGTCGGCGCCCCGAAGTTCCACCAGCAACGGCTGATGATCTGACCACAGGGTAGCAGAATCGATCTGCACGCGCATGACGCGCGCGCGCAGGCCGGCGCTGACGAACGCGTAGTCGCACGTCACCGGATGGACACCATCCTCGTGCACGCGAAAAGTGGGCGGCTGCGCGGTCTCAGGCCGACACAGCCGCCAGGCGTCCCACCACAGGGGCTGGCCAACGGGACTGACAGCGCCCGTCAGCACGCCATACGCCGGATCGTCCGGGGCCGCGTTGAAGTCGCCCATCAGCACCGCATCCGCCGCGTGCGGGCGCGTCTGGAAAGGGGTATCCGCGCGCTCCTCGCCCAGGATGGGGGGATGGGCCGCCAGCTCGGCGGCCTCCTGCTGCCAGGCCAGCAGGGCGCGCGCCTGCGCCGTGCGCTGACGCAGGCTGTAATACGCCAGGTGGGTGCTGCCCACACGCAGCGGCCCCCAGGGGGCTTGCACCGTCAGCGCCGCCAGTACGCGCGGCATCGAGGGCACGCACGGGTCGGCCGGGTACGGCAGCGCCACATGCTGCACGCGCCAAACGGGCAGGCGGGTGGCGATCAAGTTGCCAAAGCGCTGACGCTGCGCCAACCCGGGGCGCCATTCGTCCAGCGCCGGGGCGTAAAACACCTCATACCCCGGCAGCGCCGCCCGCACCTGCGCCAACTGGTCGGCGCCGTCGTGGCCCACCAGACCCGGGTATCCCTGCGCCACCTCCTGCAGGGCGATCACATCGGGCTGCTGCCCCCACGCCAGCACGTGCGCGAGCACGCGGGCCACGTCCACGCGGCCATCCATGCCGCAAAACCACTGCACGTTCCAGCTCAACAGTCGCATCGGCGCCTCCTTGTGCCCGTGGCGCGGGCGGCCCCCGCTCAGGCCGCGGGCACGACGCGCCAAGCGAGCGTCTCGCCCGCGCGCAGGGGCTTGACCACGGCGTCCCCCAACGGGTAGCCCTGCGGCACGACCCACGGCTCACGCCGCAGCGTGAGCGTGCCGCGGTTGCGCGGCAGGCCGTAGAAATCCGGCCCGTACCAGCTCGCAAAACCCTCCAGCTTATCCAAGGCCCCCGCGGCCTCGAACGCCTGCGCATACAGCTCCAGGGCGGCGGGCGCGGTGTAGCAGCCCGCGCAACCCACCGCGTGCTCCTTCAGGTGCGCCGCGTGCGGGGCGCTGTCGGTGCCCAGAAAGAAGCGCGGCGAGCCACTGGTGGCTGCCGCCACCAGCGCCTGGCGGTGTATCTCGCGCTTGAGCACGGGCAAACAGTAATAGTGGGGCCGAATGCCCCCCGTGAACAAGGCGTTGCGGTTGTAGAGCAGGTGATGCGCGGTGATCGTGGCGGCCAGATTCGGCCCGCCGTCGGCCACGTACTGTGCCGCCTCGCGTGTGGTGATGTGCTCCAGCACGATCTTGAGGCCTGGAAAATCGCGTCGCAACGGCTCGAGCACACGCTCGATGAACACCGCCTCGCGGTCGAAGATGTCGATCTCGCCATCCGTGACCTCGCCGTGGATGAGCAGCAGCAGCCCCTCGCGCTGCATCGCCTCCAGCGTGCGGTAGGTCTTGCGGATGTCCGTCACGCCCGCGTCACTGTGGGTGGTGGCGCCAGCCGGGTACAGCTTGCAGGCCACCACGCCGGCTTCGCGCGCGCGCGCGATCTCGTCCGGCGGCAGATGGTCGGTCAGGTACAGCGTCATGAGCGGCTCGAACGACACCCCTGGTGGCACGGCGGCGAGGATGCGCTCGCGATACGCCCGCGCCTGCGCCGCCGTGGTCACCGGCGGCTTGAGGTTGGGCATGACGATGGCACGCCCGAACTGCGCGGCCGTGTGCGGCACGGTCGTGGCCAGCGCCGCACCGTCACGCAGGTGCACATGCCAGTCGTCGGGTCGGGTGAGGGTCAGAGAGTCGCGGGTCGTCATGGAAGGGTATTGTCGCACCGCCCCTTGTCTTTCCCCAAACCCGCCCCTATACTCAACCCGGTATTGTTCATATCCGGAAACAGACGATGCAGACCACCACCTCTCCCAAACCTTTTTGGAATCCGTGGCTGGCCGGCGTGGCGCTCGGCATCACGTTGCTGGCCACGTTCATCCTCACCGGGCACGGACTGGGCGCCACCGGCTTTACCACCCGGCTGAGCGCCTGGCTGGGCCTGCAGGTCGCGCCCGAGGCCATACAGGCCAACCCCTACCTGGGCGCCATGGCGCGCCCCGACATCCTCGACGGCTGGATCACCTGGCAGGTGCTGGGGGTGTTCGCCGGGGCGCTGCTCGGGGCCTTCATGGCCGGGCGGCTGCGCGTGCA
The DNA here is from genome assembly GCF_049860815.1 of Tepidimonas sp. HKU78. Classification (NCBI taxonomy): domain Bacteria; kingdom Pseudomonadati; phylum Pseudomonadota; class Betaproteobacteria; order Burkholderiales; genus Tepidimonas; species Tepidimonas sp. HKU78. Next base: position 1,074,532 of record NZ_CP187547.1, on the reverse strand, counting down.
ATTCGACGGCGCCCAGCGCGTCGGCACCGGCAAGCGGGTGGCGACCGCGCTCATCGGGGGGCTGTTGGCCGGTTTCGGGGCGCGCGTGGCAGCGGGCTGCACCAGCGGCCTGGGCCTGTCGGGCGCCGCCACGCTGTCCATCGCGGCGTTCGTCTTTCTCGGCGCCTTTTTCGTCACCGGGCTCATCGTCAGCCGCTGGGTCAAAGGAGTCTGAACCATGTTTCCCATGACCGAAACCGTCTGGTCCGCCCTGCTGGTCGGCGTGGCCTTTGGCTATATCCTGGAGAACGCCGGTTTTGGCAGCCCGTGCAAATTGACGGGGCAGTTCACGTTGCGCGACTGGTCCGTGCTCAAGGTGATGTTCACCGCCATCGTGGTCGCAGCCGCCGGACTGCAGGGGCTGGCCGCGCTCGGTGTGCTCGACATCGACGCCGTCTTCGTGCCGACGTCACTGATGGTGGCCTCGGCCGTGGGCGGCGTGCTGGTGGGGGCTGGCTTTGCCATCGGTGGCTACTGCCCCGGCACCTCGGTCGTGGGGGTGGCCTCGGGTCGGTTGGACGCCTTGGTTTTCTTCGTCGGCCTGATCGTGGGCACGTTTGCCTTCGCCGGCCTGTACGGGCCCACCATCGAGGCCCTCATGGCCATGGGCGAAGTCGAATCGGCCGACACGCTGCACGACGCGTGGGGCATCTCACCGTGGTGGATCATCGTGGCCATGGGCGCCGCCTTGGTCGGCGTGTACTACCTGGGCCGCTGGTTCGAAGCCCGCCACGGCGGCCCCATCTCGGCCGATGAAGCGGTCTGTGGCCAACCCAGCTGCACCCCGACGCAGGCCACCGATACCCCGCCAGGCGCGCGCTCGGCGCACGGCTGATCCCTTGACCGACACCATCACGGAGTGTGTTCGATGAAAACCAAAACGACGACCCTTGCCCAAACCCTGACCGCCTTGCTGGTCTCGACCAGTTTGGTTGCCCCCGCCGCGATGGCGCAGCCAGCGCCCAAAGCCGACGGCAAACCGGCCGCCAGCAGCGCCGGCAACCCCTGTGCACCGGGCAACCCCTGCGCGCCCGGCGAAAAGAAAAAGAAAAAGAAGCGCACCGAGGGGGACAACCCTTGCGCGCCGGCCAACCCGTGCGCGCCCAAGCGCTGACGCCACCCCTGCCCGCCCCTTGACAGTGCATGGACGCTGCTGCGTGGACCCCGTGGGCCGAAGTGGCGCTGCAAGTGCCGCTGGCCTACGCGCGCCGCGGCCAGACGCTGGCCCAGGCCGCGCTGGCCGGGGCCAAGCGCTTCGTGGAGCTGCGCCACTACCCGGCGCGCGATGTGGTGGACACCCGACACGCCACGCGCGCCTACTACCACGCCCACGACGGTGCCACGCGCTGGGGGCCGGACCAGCCGCCCGAGCACGGGCACTTTCATTTGTTCTGGGACGGCCCGCAGCCCGACATGCACGTGCACCTGGTGGCGCTGGCGCTGGATACGCGCGGCCAGCCGTTGCACTGGTTCACCACCAACCGTTGGGTAACGGCGGGGCGCTGGGAGCCAGCGGCAGCGTTGATCGATCGCCTGCCCACGTTCGCCCTGCACACGCGCGGGCGGCTGGCCCCGCTGGCACGCTGGCTGACGGCGATGGTGCATTTGTTTAGCGACGACTTGGCTGCCCTGCTGCAGGCGCGCGATGCCGCGCTCGCCCCCTACACGCGGCACCAGCGCCTAGAAGCGGTGCTAGAAGACCGCCGCATCGACATCCTCAGCCACTGCAGCGCATCGCTACCCGCGCGCCTGCAGCGGCTGGGCCTGACCTGACCCTATGCAAACCCACGTTCGAGGAGGACAACCCATGAAAACCCTGAAACGACTCGCGACCGCCGTCGGCGCCGGGCTGCTGGCCGCCAGCGCCTGGGCGCAAGGCATCCTGCCCGGCCCGGTAGTCAGCACCCAGTGGCTGGCCGACCATCTGGACAAGGTGCAGGTGGTCGAGATCCGCAACGACCCCAAGAGCTTCACCCGTGAGCCCGAGTTCGAAACCACCAAGGACGGCAAGAAGGTCCTGGACGAGTTTGGCGGCCACATTCCCGACTCGCGCCTGTTCCTGGCCAAAGAGCTGCGCACCGAACGTGACATCGCCGGCAACAAGGTCAAGTACCTGCTGCCCGAAAAAGCTGCGTTCGAGCGCGTGGCGCAAGCGGCGGGCATCCTGGCCGACAAGCCGATCGTGGTCGTGCCCGAAGGGCAGAAAATCGCCGACTTCAACGACGCCGCGCGCCTGATCATCCTGCTCAAGGCTTACGCCGACACGCCGGTGGCCATGCTCGACGGGGGCATGGTCGCTTGGCTGCTAGAAGGGCGTCCTTGGAGCAAAGGCGCACCCACGACCATGGCTGGTACCTGGAAGGCCAGCGCCGACCGCTTTGCCCGTTATGTGGCCGACTCGCCCGACGTCGCCGCTGCCATGGAAAAGAAAGACGTGCAGCTGCTCGACGCCCGCGCGCCGTCGATGTACCTGGGTCTGTTCAAGCGCGACTACGTGTATGGGTACGGGCATATCCCGGCGGCGCGCAACGTACCGCTGGAGACGCTGTTCGTCACGCGCGGCGGCGTCATCCGGCTGCTGACGCCCGAGATCTACCGCGCCGTCTTCCAGGCGCAGGGGATCGATCCGTCCAAGCCCGTCATCACCTACTGCAACAGCGGCAACGACTCGTCGCTGCCGTGGTTCGTGCTGTCGGAAGTGCTGGGCAACCCCCAAGCGCGCAACTACGACGGCTCGCTGCACCAGTGGACGCTGGAAAAGCGCGCCATGACGGCACCCGTGCCCGCCGCCATGTGAGCGCCCCTGGCCACCCACAGCCCAAGGCCGCCCGCGGGCGGCCTTTTTCTTGGCCACCCGCGTCACGCCACAACCGTCAGTGCGACAGGATCTTGTTGAGGAAGTCTTTGGTGCGCGGCTGACGCGCCTCGGGGTTGCCGAAAAACTCCTCCTTCGGGCAATCTTCCAAAATCTTGCCGCCCACGTCCATGAAGATGACGCGGTGGCTGACCTTGCGCGCAAACCCCATCTCGTGCGTCACGCACATCATGGTCATGCCCTCTTGCGCCAGGCTCACCATCACGTCCAGTACCTCTCCCACCATCTCCGGATCCAGCGCCGAGGTAGGCTCGTCGAACAGCATCACGATCGGGTCCATCGACAGCGCGCGCGCAATCGCCACGCGCTGCTGCTGACCGCCCGAGAGTTGGCCCGGATACTTGTCCTTGTGCGCGAGCAACCCGACGCGCTCCAGGTACTTCAAGCCGTGCTTTTTCGCGTCCTCCGGCGAGCGGCCGAGCACCTTGATTTGCGCCAGCGTCAGGTTTTCGGTCACCGTCAGGTGCGGAAACAGCTCGAAATGCTGAAACACCATCCCCACCTGCGCGCGCAGCTTGGGCAGGTTGGTTTTCGGGTCGTGCACCGGCTGTCCGTTGACCCAGATTTCGCCCTTCTGGATGGGCTCGAGCGCGTTGATGGTCTTGATGAGCGTGGACTTGCCCGAGCCCGACGGGCCACAGACCACCACCACTTCACCCTTGTGGATCGTGGTGGAGCAGTCGCTGAGCACCTGCACCGGGCCGTACCATTTGGAGACGTTTTTCAGTTCGATCATCGGTCGTTCCATGACGACGTCCTTTTTTACGACGAAAGGGGGCAACAGCGCCGTTTAGCGGATGATGGCGATGCGCGCATGTAACCGCTTGACCAGCGCCGACAGGCTGTAGCAGATCACGAAGTACACGACGGCCGCCGCGAGATACGCCTCGATGGGGCGGCCGTAGTTCTTGCCCGCCACCTCGAAGCCCTTGAGCAAGTCATACGCCCCGATCGCATACACCAGCGACGTGTCCTGAAACAGGATGATGGTCTGCGTCAGGAAAACCGGCAGCATGTTGCGAAACGCCTGCGGCAAGATGACGTAGCGCATGTTCTGCCCGTAGGTCAGCCCAAGCGCCTGGCCGGCATAAACCTGGCCACGCGGAATGGACTGGATACCGGCACGCACGATCTCACTGAAATACGCCGCCTCGAACGCGATGAAGGTGATCACCGCCGACCACTCCGCCCCCAGCGGGCGACCGATGACCAGCGGTACCAGCAGGAAGAACCACAGGATCACCATCACCAGCGGGATGCTGCGCATGCCGTTGACGTACACCGTAGCCGGCCACGCCAGCCACGGACGGCCCGACAGCCGCATCAGCGCCAGCACCGTGCCAAACGCGACCCCGCCCAGCGTGGCCACCACCGTCAGCATCACGCTGAACTGCAGCCCCTTGAGCACGAAGCCGCTGAGCACGTCCCAGTTGTAGAAGGACCAGTCGAGGTTGTCGAGCATCTCAGTGCCCCCCCGCGCCGCCGGCGGCGATCAAACCGGGCACGCGCACGCGGCGCTCGATAGCCGCCATCACCCGGTTGATGGTGAAGGCCGACACGATGTACAGCCCCGTGACCGCGAGGTAAATCTCGATGCCGCGCGCGGTCTCCTCCTGCGCCTGCATCGCAAACATGGTCAGCTCGGCCACGGACACCGCAAACGCCACCGACGAGTTCTTGAAGATGTTCATCGTCTCGCTGGTCAGTGGCGGGATGATGATGCGAAACGCCATGGGAAGCAGCACGTAGCGGTAGGCTTGCGCCTGCGTCAGCCCGAGCGCCAGCGCCGCGGCCCGCTGCCCGCGCGGCAGCGACTGGATGCCGGACTTGACCTGCTCGGCAATGCGCGCCGAGGTGAACAGTCCCAGGGCCACCACGACCAGGACGAAACCGGGCACCCCCTTGAGCGCCGGCACCAGCGCCGGGATCACGTGATACCACAAAAAAATCTGCACCAGCAGCGGAATGTTGCGAAACAGCTCCACCCACGCATTGCCCAGGCGCACCAGCCACGGCGCGCCCGGCAGCGTGCGCAGCGTGCCGATCAGGCTGCCCGTGACCAGCGCCAACACCAGCGCCAACACAGACACCGACACCGTCCAGCCCCAGGCCGACAGCATCCATTCCAGGTAGGTGATGTCACCCCCCTGCCCGAAACAGCGCGGCTGCAGCTCGCGCGTGAGGGTGTCTTCGCAGAAGACTTGCCAATCCCATTGCATGCGGAAGGCTCCCAAGAAACCAAACAAAAGACCCCGGGGCACCGTGGGGTGCCCGGGGTTGCGTGTGCACCGCCTTCGTCAGGCCGTCACTTGGCCTGGTAGGCCTCCATCGGTCGGTCGTTGGGGTTGGCAATCGCCGCCTTGAGGGCGTCGCTCATGGGCATGTTCATGCGCACGCCGTTGGGCGGGGTGGGCTGCATGAACCATTTGTCGTAGATCTTGGCCAGCTCGCCCGACTTCATCATGGCGATGATGGAGTCATCGACCGCCTTCTTGAAGGCCGGATCGTCCTTGCGGAACATGATGGCGATCGGCTCGACGCTGAGCACCTCACCCACGATCTTGAAGTCAGACGGGTTCTTGGAGCGCGCGATCAGCCCTGCGAGCAAGGAGCCATCCATCACGAAGGCGTCAGCACGGCCCGACTCCAGCAGCAAGAAACTGTCGGCGTGATCCTTGCCGTAGACCTCCTTGAAGTCCACGCCACCGGCGCGCTCGTGGCGGCGCAGCGTCTGCACCGACGTGGTGCCAGTGGTGGTGGCCACGTTCTTGCCGTTGAGGTCTTTGATCGAGTTGATGCCCGAGTTGGCCTTGACCGCGATGCGCACCTCCTCGATGAAGGTGGTCACGGCAAACGCCACGTCGCGCTGGCGCGCCTGGTTGTTGGTCGTGGAGCCGCACTCGATGTCGACGGTGCCGTTTTGCACCAACGGAATGCGGTTTTGCGACGTGACCGGCTGGTATTTGATGTCGAGCTTGGCCAAGCCGAGCTGCTTTTGGATGTCGCCCAGCACGCGCTGGCATATTTCGACGTGGTAGCCCGTGTACTTGCCATCGCCCAGCGTGTACGAGAGCACGCCCGACGATTCGCGCACGCCCATGGTGACCGTGCCGGTAGACTTGATCTTGCCCAGGGTATCGTTGGCCTGCGCCAGGGCAGCGGTGGCCGCCAAGGCCGTCAGAGCCAGTGCCAGCAATGGTTTTTTCATGCGGCAGTCCTTTCAGAGTGGTGGTTGGTGACGCGAATCTTACAAGCATTCGCCATGCCAGCGGACGGGAAAAACCCTGCCGTCTCACCGGCTAGCTGCCGGCCAAGCGCCACACGTCGTCCCAGAACCGCTGCGCAGCCGCCTTGGGCCGCGCCCCGCGCGCCCGATACAGGCGGATGTCGAGCTCACCCTGCCAGCATCCGGTAGCAGGTGCCGCCGGCACCAGCCGGCCATCGGCCAGCGCCGGCTGCACCGCGCTGGTGGGCAAAAAGGCCAACCCATGGCCCTCGATGGCCATCGCCTTCAGACTCTCGGCCATGTCGGTTTCGTACACGCGGTCCAGGTGCGCGGGCTCACCCGCCTGGCGCAGCACCCAGTCCACGACCCGGCCCAGATACGCCCCCGGCGCATAGGCCAGGTAGGGCACCGGGGCGCGCGCCGTGCCCGGCAGGCGCATCAACGGCTGCCCATCGGGCCCGGGGCGGCTGAAGGGGGCCAGAACCTCGCGCCCCAGCGGCAGCATCTCGTAGCGGGTGCCGTCGAGCTCGATGGGCTGGGAGGCGTGGTGATAGGCCAGCAGCAGGTCGCAGCCGCCCTCGGTCAGGCGCAGCACCGCGTCATGCACGTTGAGCGCCACCAGCCGTGTCTTGATCGGCCCCAATACGGTGCGCAGCCGCGACAGCCAGCTGGGGAAAAAGGTGAACGCCAGCGTGTGCGGCACGGCGAATTCGATCGTGTCCTTGGCCACCGCGGTGTGCTGTCGCAGCAGCGCGCGCGTGGTGTGCAGCGTCTGCAGCAGCTCGATCGCCTGCGCGTACAGGGTTTGACCCGCCTCGGTCAGGCGCGTGGGGTAACAGGTGCGGTCCACCAGATCGACACCGGCCCAAGCCTCCAGCGACTGGATGCGGCGCGAAAACGCCGGCTGCGTGACGTGGCGCAACTGGGCCGAGCGGCTGAAGCTGCGCGTCTCGGCCAGACTGACGAAATCCTCCAACCATTTGGTTTCCATGGGGCATGCTCTCCAACGCGGGGGGCTGGCGGGTCAGTCGAGGGCACCGCTTTGCTGCAGCGCCCACATCTGGGCGTAACGGCCGCCCTGCGCCAGCAAGTCGGCGTGGCGGCCGCGCTCGACGATGCGCCCGTGCTCCAGCACCAGGATTTCGTGCGCATCGACCACGGTCGACAGGCGGTGCGCGATCACGAGCGTGGTGCGATCGCTGGCCAGCCGGCGCAGCTCGGCCTGGATGGCGCGCTCGTTAGCCGAGTCGAGCGCCGACGTGGCCTCGTCCAAAATCAGAATTGGGGGGTTCTTCAGCAGCGTGCGCGCGATGGCGACACGCTGCTTCTCGCCACCCGACAGCTTCAGCCCGCGCTCGCCCACCACCGTCTGCCAGCCCTGCGGCAGGCGCTCAATGAAGTCGAGCAACTGCGCCGAGCGCGCGGCCTCGCGCACCTCGTCGAACGAAGCGTCGGGCCGACCGTAGCGGATGTTGTACTCGATGGTGTCGTTGAACAGCACCGTATCCTGCGGCACGATACCGATCGCGCGCCGCAGACTGGCTTGCGTGAGGGTGCGGATGTCGTGGCCATCGACGGTGATGCGCCCCGCCGCCGCCCGCGCCGCGGCATCGTCACCGGGGCGGCCTACGTCATAAAACCGGTAGAGCAGCCGCGCCAGCGTCGATTTGCCCGAACCCGACGGCCCCACCACCGCCACCGTGCGGCCGGCCGGGATCACGAAGTCCACGCCATGCAAAATCTCGCGCTGCGGCTCGTAGCCGAAGTGCACCGCTTCGAAGCGCACCTCGGGCGCACGCGTCAGCACCAACGGGCGGGCATCCGGAGCGTCGCACACCTCGCACTCGCGCTCCAGCAAGTCGAACATGCGGCCCAGGTCGGTCAAGCTCTGGCGGATCTCGCGGTAGAGCACCCCCAAAAAATTGAGCGGCATGTAGAGCTGGATCATGAACGCGTTGATCATCACCAGGTCGCCCAGGGTCAGCCGCCCCTCGGTGACACCGACCGTGGCGCGCCAGAGCATGGCCACCAACGCCACCGCGATGATGAGCTGCTGGCCCACGTTGAGCAGCGACAGCGACGCCTGCGTGCGCACCCGCGCGCGGCGCAAGCGCTCCAGGCTGTCGGCATAGCGGCGTGCCTCCCACGCCTCGTTGTCGAAGTATTTGACCGTCTCGTAATTGAGCAGCGCGTCGATGGCGCGCGCTTGGCTGGCGGACTCCAGCTCGTTCATCTGGCGACGGATGTGGGTGCGCCACTGCGTCACCTGCACGGTAAAGACCACATAGGCCAGCAACGCGGCCAGCGTGGTCCAGACGTACCACGCCTCGAAGCGCAGGCCCAAAATGGCCAGCACCAGCGCCACCTCGACCAGCGTGGGCACCACGCTGTAGAGCGAGTACGACACGAGCGACTGCACCGCGCGCGTGCCGCGCTCGATGTCACGCGTCAGTGCCCCGGTCTGGCGCTCCAGATGAAAGCGCAGGCTCAGCGCATGCAGATGCTCGAACACCTGCAACGCGATGGTGCGCGTGGCACCCTCGGTGGCCTTGAGGAAAACCAGCTCGCGCAGCTCGGCCAGCAGCGTCGTGCCCAGCCGCAGCCCGCCATACGCCAGCAGCAACCCCACCGGCACCACCAGCGCCGCGGTGGCTTCGGCCGACAGTCCAGGCAGCGGCGTGAGCGCATCGACCAGCGCCTTGAGCAGCAGCGGCACCCCGACGGTCGCCAGCTTGGCCGCCACCATCAACAGCAGCGCCACCGCCACCCGCCAGCGGTATGTCCACAGGTAGGGCAGCAGGCGGCGCAGCGTCTGGGCATCGCTGCGCCCGGGGGTAGGGGCGGGGGCCGGCAGCCGCGCCGCGGCTGACGACGGCATGGCTCGCTCGCGCATCGTCGACAATTCCGTGTATGACAGACGCCATCGTACCCCCAACCCCAACCATCCCGGCGCCCCCGAATGGGCTACCCCAGGACAAAGAACTGGTGCTGCGCGTGATCCCCATGCCCGCCGACGTCAATGCCAACGGCGACATCTTTGGTGGCTGGGTGATGGCGCAGGTGGACCTGGCCGGCTCCGTCCTGCCCGCCCGGCACATGGGCGGGCGTTTCGCCACCGTCGCCGTCAACCAGTTTTTGTTCAAGCAACCGGTCAAGGTGGGCGACCTGCTGAGCTTTTACGGCTCCATCGTGCGCATCGGCAACACCTCGATCACGGTCCAGGTCGAGGTGTGGGCCGAGCGCCAGCGGCCGCAGTACACCTGCGTCAAGGTGACGGAAGCGACGCTAACCTACGTCGCCATCGACGAAAACGGTCGACCGCGCCCGGTGCCGCGTCCGGCCACCGGGGCCTGACACCCGTCACCCCGTCCGCTCGACCCTTCCAGACAATCGGGATAGGGGCGGTCAGGATACCTGACCGGGCCCCTCCCACACCACCCGGCATGCGGGTCCGCACCGGGCGGTTCGAGAAGTTGAGGTCATGAGAGACGGGGAACGCCAAGTTTGTCGAAGTAGGCAATGGTCAGCACCCGGTTGAGCTCGCCCGCGCTATTCCGCCACCAGCAGCGGGAATTGCCTGCCACCCGCTTTGCCACGTGTTCGGACGCGCCTAGGTTGAGCAGTTCCCGGTAGATCGTGCTACCCCGCTTCCAGTGCTTGAGGTGGATCGCCCGTAGTCGGTGGCGCAGCCATTCGTCCAGCGATCGCCAGACGCCCGGTGTTTGCGCCAGCCCAAAGTAGGCTTTCCATCCCAACAGATAAGGTTTCAGTCGCTCAATGACCTCCGCCATGCTGCGTCCGCCTGAGCGCCGGGTCAGTTGCCTCACCCGCTGCTTGAACGTCGCCATCGGCTTGTCGGCCACCCTGCGCTTGACGCCCTCCTTGCCAAACCAGAAGCTGTAGCCCAAGAACTTCCTTCCCTTGACGCTGGCCACCGCACTCTTGGCTTCATTGATCTTGAGCCTCAGCTTGCCGTAACACTTGCGCAGCAGCGCCATGACCCGTTCGCCAGCTTTCCGACTACGGACATAGACGTTGCAGTCGTCGGCATAGCGCGCAAAGCAGTGGCCGTGCTTCTCCAGTACCTTATCCACTTCGTCCAGCATCACATTCGCCAGCAGCGGCGACAGCGGCCCACCTTGCGGCGTGCCTTGATACCGCTCAAACACTACGCCATCGCTCATGATGCCGCTGTTCAGGTACGCCCGTATCAGCCGAATGATTCCAGCATCGTCGATGCGTTTGCGTAGGCGGTCGATGAGGATGTCGTGGTTGACTCGATCAAAGAATTTCTCCAGATCGACATCAACCACGATCTTCCGTCCGGACTGGATGTAGCCCTGCGCCGCCAGTATCGCGTCGTGGGCTCGTCGGCCCGGCCGGAAGCCGTAGCTGCACTCGCTGAATGTCGGGTCAAGTAGCGGTTGCAGCACTTGCAGCAGTGCTTGCTGGATCAGCCGATCCGTGACCGTCGGAATGCCGAGCTCGCGCTCGCCACCGTCCGGCTTCGGGATCGTTACCCGTCGTACCGGACTGGGCCGGTACCTCCCCTGCAGCAGTTGTTCCCGAATCAATGGCCACGCCGTCACCAGATGGCGGGCGGTCTGGTCAATGTCCAGCCCATCCACGCCGGCTGCGCCTTTGTTGGCTTTGACTCTCTTCCATGCTCGCCGCAGGTTCTCTCTCGCCAGAACCGCTTGCAGCAGTCCCGGCCCTGTGCTCTCGGTGTCCCGTCGCGGGCCGGCCGCTTCGTCGCTGACAGGTTCCCGCCCGGCTTCACCGTGCGCTACCCCCGCCCGCTCTGCTTGCGCAGACTTCTGACGCCTTGCTTCCAGCATCGACATGGTCTCAAGCACTCCTTCTCGTTCGGCCCTTCGCCCACGACTGGCAGCTACTATGGCCTCTGCTGACTTCTCGCTCCGTGTCACCACGTCGCCCTTTCAGGCATAAGGCGAGATCTCCCCGGGTAAGAACGCACTCCTTCACTGCACAACCGCCGGATTTACGCCGCTTCGCCTTGATCACGAGAGCTTCGCGGATTCATGCCCGCTCGCCCTGCTCGGCAGCGCCTTCTATCCGGTTCTTGTCCATCGGCTCGCAGTTTCGCTCCACGCTTCCTCCCCACACTCGGTCGCCCTCATGCAGTTGCGCTTCGCTTCGTTCGCTGTGATCAACTTACGGTGGGACTTTCACCCACAAGAGTGCGCCCGTGCCGGGCGCACAGAAAAAAGCCGCCTCGGTGGTGCACCGTGGCGGCAAAGTCCATCAGGACGTCGTTGGGACTGGCACTCGCCGCCACCCGACACCCCAGGCAAACGCGTCGTTTACGCTGGTGACGGGGCCGGCACGACCGCGGTGTAAACCGCGGCCATGCCGAGCCACCGACGCCCCTCTTGTGAGCTTCGTTTTAGGGGCCTTTGTGGACACGTGACAGCGAACGTTTGGCATTATCTGCCAAAAATGGCATTTACCGGCTCCCCTATTTGGGGGAGGCCGAGGCCAGATGCGCCTGCTCGCGCTGCGCCACGCGGCGCGCGATCCCGCTCACCAGCGCCAGCACCGGCAGCCCCAGCGCCGCGGTCAGCACGAAAAAGCCCGGGTAGCCCAGCGCGTCCACCATGGCGCCCGAGTAGCCGCCCAGCGCCTTGGGCAGCAGCGTCATGAGCGAGCTGAAGATGGCGTACTGCACCGCCGTAAAGCGCACCTGCGTCAGGCTGGACAAAAAGGCCACGAACGCCGCACTGGCAAAACCCGCCGCCAGGTTGTCCGCCGCCACCACGGCGTACAGCAGCGGCCGCTGTGGCCCAGCCAACGCCAGCGCCACGAACGCCAGATTGGTCAGCGCCGACAGCAACGCCCCCCACCACAACGCGCGCAGCACCCCCAGCCGCAGCGCCAGTAACCCGCCCAAAAAACCGCCGGCGATGCTCACCACTACCCCGAACGTCTTGACCGCGGTGGCGATGTCCGGCTTGGAAAAGCCCAGGTCTTGATAAAACACGTTGGAGATGACCCCCAGCACGATGTCCGAGATACGGTACAAACCGATCAAGGCGAGCAGCAACGCTGCATCGACCCAGCCATGGCGCTCGAAAAACGCCTGCACCGGCTCGACCCAAGTCTGGCGCGCCGCGGCGCGGCTGGCCAGCCCAGCACGCACCAGCACCGCCCCCGCGCCGAAGGCCGCCGCCAGCGCCAGCGCCAGGCGCAGCCCCTCCAACGCGAGCGCGGCCAGCGGCCCCGGGGCCGCCCACCCCCACGCCGCCCACACGTGGCCCACACCCCAAAACACCGCCACGAACGCCGCGACCGCGCAGGCAAACACCCCCAGCAGCCAGGCGTGCTCGCCCGCCGGGGCGCTCGCCACGGCTGCCGACGCACGCGGCTCCGGCACCAGCAGCGTGGTGACCAGCCCCGTGGCCATGGCGAGCGCCGCCACCCCATAGGCGGCCGACCAGGCACCGTAGTCGTAGGCGCCCTTGGCAGACCCCCACGCCGCGGCCAAAAACAGCACGCCCGCCCCCGCCACCACCATGCCGATGCGGTAGCCCGCGATGTACGCCGACGACAGCACGCCCTGTTGCTCGGCAGCCGCGATTTCGATGCGGTAAGCGTCGATGACGATGTCCTGCGTCGCCGACATGAAGCCAAGCAGCACGGCAAACCCTGCCATGCGCGCCAACGCCGCTGGCCCCGCGGCCGGGTCGGTGGCCGCCATGCCCAGAATGGCCACCACCACCCCCAACTGTGCGGCCAGCAGCCACGCGCGGCGCCGCCCGAGTCGTGCCGACAGCCCCGGCAGCGGCAGCCGATCCACCAGCGGCGCCCAGATGAATTTGAACGAATACGCCAGCGCCGCCCAACTGAAAAACGTCACCGCGCGCCGCTCCACCCCGGCCTCGCCCAGCCACAGCGACAGCGACGAAAAAATCAGCAACAGCGGCAACCCCGCCGAAAAGCCCAGCGCCACCATGGCGGCGACGCGCCAGTCCCACAATACGCGCCACCACGCAGGAGCGGAACGTGGCGCTTCGGGACGTGGTGACGCAGCGGGGGGCGTGGGCATGGACGGGACAGTGATGGATGGCAACGAGGGGCGTGGAGAGCAGCGATGCAACCGTTACCGATGACACAAACCGCTTACACCGCCCCCTTGCGATTGTGCCTATGATGGCACCATGTGCTGGATGTGCAACGCCCGGATTCCATTGGCCGCACGCCGCGGCTTTCTGCGTGCTGCCGCCGCTGCGGCCGGCGCCACCGCCCTGGCTCCCGCATGGGGACAAGTGCAAGTGGGGCCACCGTCCAAGCTGCGCTCGCTCGTGCCCGCGCAACAGCTCGAGGCAGCGGCCGCGCAGCAGTACGCACAAATGTTGGCGCAAGCCCGCGCCCAGGGGGCGCTCGCGCCGGACGACCACCCCCAACTGCGGCGGCTGCGCGCCATTGCGCGCCAGCTCATTCCGCACGCGCTGCCCTGGAACGAGCGCGCGCGCCAATGGCGCTGGGAGGTCAACCTCATCGGCAGCCGCCAGATCAATGCTTTTTGCATGCCGGGCGGCAAGATCGCGTTTTTCACCGGTATCCTGGACCAGCTACGCCTGGCGGACGACGAGGCGGCCATGGTCATGGGGCACGAAATGGCGCACGCTCTGCGCGAACACGCGCGCGAGCGCATCGCCAAAACGCAGGCCACCGGCCTGGGCCTGTCGCTGGGCGCGCAGTTACTGGGCTTGGGCGACCTGGGCCGGCTGGCGGCCGACTTGGGCACGCAGTTGCTGAGCCTGAAGTTCAGCCGCGAAGACGAGGTCGAAGCCGACCTGGTCGGGCTGGAGCTGGCCGCGCGCGGCGCCTACGACCCGCGCGCCAGCGTCACGCTGTGGCAAAAGATGGCCGCCGCCTCGGGCAACAACGGACTGGAGTTTCTGTCCACCCACCCCAGCGGACCCAACCGCATCCGCGAGCTGGAGGCCAACATCCCCAAGGTCGAGGCCCTGTACGAACAAGCGCGCCGCGCCGGTTGACGCTGCGCTGCCCCGCGCCGGCTCACGTGCCGCCCACGAACGGATTCGTACGCCGCTCGCGGCCGAACGTACTCTCCGGCCCGTGGCCCGGGATGAACACCGTGTCGTCCCCCATGGGCCACAGCCGCTGCGTGATGCTGTCGATCAGCTGCTGGTAGTCGCCCCCAGGGAAGTCGGTGCGGCCGATGCTGCCCGCAAACAGCACGTCCCCCACGAAAGCACGCCGCGCCTCGGGCGAATGAAACACCACGTGCCCCGGCGTGTGCCCCGGGCAGTGCCGCACCTGCAGCGTGCATTCGCCCACCGTCACCGTGTCGCCATCGAACAGCCAGCGCGTGGGCGTGAACGCGCGCGCCGGCGGGAAACCAAACATCTGGCTTTGCTGCGGCAGCCCGTCGATCCAGAACTGATCCCCCGGATGCGGGCCGACGATGGGTACGCCCAGCCGCTCGGCCAATTCACCCGCACCGCCCGCATGGTCGATGTGCGCATGGGTCAGCCAAATCTGGCGCAGATCCAACCCCAGTCGTTCGGCGGTGGCGAGCACCGTGTCCAGGTCGCCGCCGGGGTCGATGACGGCGGCCTGCCGCGTGGCGTCGCACCACACGAGCGAACAGTTTTGGGCAAAGGGCGTAACGGGTATCGTCTGGTAGCGCAGCATGGTGGCGTCATTGTGCCCGCATGCGCGCCCGTGTGCGCGACAATCGCTCCATGAACACGGGTCTTTCCCCTCAGGGCATCGCCCTCGTCACCGGCGCAGGTAGCGGCATCGGCCGCGCTTGCGCCATCGCACTGTTGCATGACGGCTGGACCGTCTGGCTCGTGGGCCGGCGCGTGCCCGCCCTGCACGAGACCGCGGTACTCGCCGACGCGACCCAGCCGGGCTCGCTCGCGCGGGCCCACGCGCACGCGGCCGACGTCGGCGACCCCGCTCAGGTACAGGCCGTCTTCGACGCCGTGCGCGCTGCCCATGGACGATTGGACCTGTTGTTCAACAACGCCGGCATCTTCACACCCACCGCCACGCCCGACGCGGTGGCGCTGGAGGACTGGCAGCGCGCCGTGCGCACCAACCTCGATGGCATGTTCTACTGTCTGCGCGCGGCCTTCGCCCTCATGCGCGAACAACGCCCACAGGGCGGGCGCATCATCAACAACGGCTCCATCTCGGCCCACACGCCGCGCCCGGGCTCCATCGCCTACACCGCCACCAAGCACGCCATCACCGGCTTGACCAAAGCCGCCGCACTCGACGGCCGCGCCTTTCACATCGCCGTGGGCCAGATCGACATCGGCAATGTGGCCAGCGACATGACCGAGGCCATGGCTGCCGGCGTGCTGCAGGCCGACGGCAGCATCCGCCCCGAGGCGCGCATGGACATGGACGCGGTGGTTCAAACCTTCATGACCATGGCGCGCCTGCCGCTGCAAGCCAACGTGCTGTTCACCACCGTGCTGGCCACGCAGATGCCCTTCGTCGGCCGCGGCTAGCCTGGGGGGCTAGTCCAGCGGCAGCGCGCTGGTGCACTTGATCTCGTCCAGGCACACGCTGGAGCGCACCCCATTGACCCCGGGCAGCTGCGCCAGCGTGCCCAGCAAAAAATCCGACAAGCTTTTGAGGTCACGCGCCACCACCTTGAGCACGTAGTCGAAGTCGCCGGTGACGGCATAGCACTCCTGCACCTGTGTCATGGCGCGCACCCGCTCGCGAAACTTCTCCACTTCGCGGATGTGGCCACGCTCCATGGTCACGTGCACGAAAGCCGTCACCCCCAGCCCCAGTCGCGGCGCGTCCAGCCGCGCCTCGTAGCGGCGAATCAGGCCCAGCTCTTCCAGCCGGCGGTGGCGCCGGTTGCACTGCGCCGGCGACAGGTGCACCGCCTCGGCCAGCGCCTGGTTGGTAATGCGCCCGTCCTCTTGCAGACGGGTCAACATGCGACGGTCTACTGCATCGAGCACAGCGGGCGGTACGGCTGCGGACATGACGGACTCCAGACGAACGGTTGCGCCGGGGCACGGCGCGCACCAGCACCGCAGGCAAAGCGCGGCTGGGCGTAATTTTCTCTCGTTAATTACGATAAACGCACAAGAATCTTACAAATCTTCGGGTTTTTCCGGCAGCACGATGCAAACCCATTGCGCCATTGCAGGCATATGCTCTACCCCATGATCATTGCTATTGGAGTGTTGCCATGACCACCCCGTTCGACAACCCCATGGGCTTGTGCGGCTTCGAATTCGTCGAATTCGCCTCGCCCCGCCCCAACGTGCTCGAACCGCTGTTTCAAGCCCTGGGCTTCACCCTCGTGGCGCGCCACCGCTCCAAAGACGTCGAGCTCTGGCGCCAGGGCGGCATCAACTTCATCCTCAACCGCGAGCCCAAAAGCCTGGCGTACTACTTCGCGCAGGAACACGGCCCCAGCGCCTGTGGCTTGGCCTTCCGCGTGAAGGACGCCCACAAGGCCTACTACCGCGCGCTGGAGCTGGGCGCGCAACCCATCGACATCCCCACCGGCCCGATGGAGCTGCGCCTGCCGGCGATCAAAGGCATTGGCGGCGCGCCGCTGTACCTGATCGACCGCTACGAGGACGGCAAGAGCATCTACGACATCGACTTCGAGTTCCTGCCCGGCTTCGAGGACCCGGCCAGCCGCCACCCCGTGGGGCATGGGTTCAAAATCATCGACCACCTCACGCACAACGTCTACCGCGGGCGCATGGCCTACTGGGCACAGTTTTACGAGCGCCTGTTCAACTTCCGCGAGATCCGCTACTTCGACATCCAGGGTGAGTACACGGGCCTCAAGAGCCGCGCAATGACCGCGCCCGACGGCCTCATCCGCATTCCGCTCAATGAGGAAGGCGGCTCCGGTGGCAACGGCCAGATCGAAGAATTCCTGATGCAGTTCAACGGCGAGGGCATCCAGCACATCGCCCTGCTGACGGACGACCTGCTGGCCAGCGTGGACGCCCTGCAGATGGCCGGCGTGCCGCTGATGAGCGCGCCCAACGACATTTACTACGACATGTTGGAAGAACGCCTGCCGGGCCACGGCGAGCCGGTGGCCGAGCTGCAGGCCCGCGGCATTCTGCTGGACGGCTCCACCGCGGGTGGTGACAAGCGCCTGCTGCTGCAGATCTTCAGCCAGCCGCTGCTCGGGCCGGTGTTCTTCGAATTCATCCAGCGCAAGAACGACGAGGGCTTTGGCGAAGGCAACTTCAAGGCCCTTTTCGAAAGCCTGGAACGCGACCAGATCCGACGCGGCACGCTCAAGGTCGAGACCGCCGCAGCCTGATCCCCACAGAAGGAAAACCACCATGACCAAGCTCGAAGGCCCCGCCCTGCAAGCCGCTCTCGCCCAATTGCCCGCCTGGACGTTCGACGCCGAACGGCACGCCATCCGCCGGACGCTGCGCTTTGCGGACTTCAACGCGGCCTTCGGCTTCATGACACGCGCCGCCCTGGAGGCCGAGCGCCGCGACCACCATCCGGAGTGGTTCAACGTCTACAACCGGGTGGACATCCTGTTTTCCACGCACGATGCCGGGGGGCTGACCGAGCGCGACATCGCGTTTGCGCACTGGGTCGATGCCACCGCCCCGGCCATGGGGGCGATCGATGAGCGCAACCGCTGACACCGTCCTGCACGGCCTGGCCGCCGGCGAGGCCGGCCGCCCGGACAGCCCGGACTGGACCATCCCGCAAAACTGGTCCGCCTACACCCCGCAGGAACACGCCACCTGGGCCACGCTGTACCGACGCCAGATGGCGCTGCTGCCCGGCCGGGCGTGCGACGCCTTCGTCGACGGCATGCGCCGCCTGCCCATCGAGCCCGACCGCATCCCGGACTTCGAGCGCCTGTCCGAGGTGCTGATGCGCCACACCGGCTGGCAGGTGGTCGCCGTGCCGGGGCTGGTGCCGGACGACGTCTTTTTCGAGCACCTGGCCCACCGGCGCTTTCCCGCCGGGCAGTTCATCCGCCGCGCCGACCAGTTGGACTATCTCCAGGAGCCCGACGTCTTCCACGACGTGTTTGGCCATGTGCCGATGCTGATGCACCCGGTCATGGCCGACTTCATCCAGGCCTACGGGCACGGCGGCCTGCGTGCGCAGCGCCTGGGTGCGCTGGACATGCTGGCCCGCGTGTACTGGTACACGGTGGAGTTTGGCCTGGTGCGAGAAAGCGGCGCGCTGCGCATCTACGGCGCAGGCATCGTGTCGTCTGCGTCCGAGAGCCGCTTTTGCCTGGAATCCCCCTCGCCCCACCGCCTGGGCTTCGATCTGGCGCGGGTGATGCGCACCCGCTACCGCATCGACGACTTTCAGCAGACCTACTTTGTGCTCGACCACCTGGACGACCTGCTGCGGCTGGCCGAGATCGACTTCGCCCCGCTGTACGAACAAGTGAGCCGTTTGGACACTCTGAGCGCCGACGCGGTGCTGCCGCAGGATACGGTGATTACGCGGGGCGACGGGCGCTACCACCGACAGCGCGCGCTTGAGCTTCAGGATCGCTGATTCACAACTCTCGGGGCGCTCGCCGAGGCCGAGCCAGCAACAGCCACGCCAAAACCACGGACCGCGGAAAAGCCTTGGTAACCTGTGCGCCGCGCTGGCAACCAAGGGAAAACCCCTGTGGCGAAAATCACGAATTTTTTCTAACGATCGTTCGCTTCTAGGGCGCCATTGACTACCATAACGTTGCAGTATGCCGACCGGGCTGCAGTATGCCGACCGGGCCATACCGCCCCATCGTTTTTCGCGCACAACTTCAATCCAAGAGGAGTCTGTCGTATGCAAAAGAAAATTGTGGCTGCCCTGGCGCTGTGCGGCGCGGGCGTGGCAATGGCCCAGTCCGCCGGTACCAGCAAGGTGGAGCTGTGGGGTATCGTGGATGCCGCCGTGCGCCACACCAACAACGAAGGTGCCGGCAAGGATGGCCTGACGAGGATGATCGGTGGCGGCATGTCGCAAAGCCGCTGGGGTATCAATGTGGAGGAGGACCTGGGTAGCGGGTCCAAGGCCCTGGTGGTGCTGGAAAACCGTCTCAATGCCGATGACGGCAGTGTTTCCACCCCCTTCTTCCAACTGTCCTATCTGGGTCTGCAAGGCCCTTATGGCCGCCTGACTGCCGGACGTCAGTGGAACGTCCTGTTCGACGTGGTGACCAGCACCTACGCTTCGTTCCCGTACTCCCCCTACATGGAAGCCTACAAGCCTGAGTTGGGAATGGCCATGGGCGCGCGTACCAGCAACATGCTGAAGTACACCTTCGCAACGCCGGACCGCAGCTTCGTAGGCTCGCTGCAATATTCGTTTGACGAGAACAACGACACCAAGGCATTGGAAGCTGGCCTGCCTGCCTCGCAGGCGCAAGTGCCTGCCTTCGTTGCAGGCACCCTGGGTGGTGGCGCCTGGAAGACGGTTGGCGGCTACCTGCGCTACTCCGCGAGCGGGTTTGCCGTCGGCGGCGGCTACATGCGCACGACGCTGCCAGGCGGCACCGACGTAGACGCCTGGACTCTGGGCGGTTCGTACCGCACGGGTCCGTGGTACTTCAGTACAGGCTATGGCCTGAACAAGGCGAAATACGCTAAGGTGACCAACCCGATCCAGGGTTTCCGTAATACCGTCGACGGACGGATTCTGGGGCAATTCTGGGCCGGCCAGACCAATGGCGGCTTCCAGCCGGGCGACGCCAACAAGCGCCAGCTGTTCAAGGTGGGCGTGGGCTATCAGCTGACTCCTCAGCTCAACCTGGGCGCGCACTACTTCCGCGGTAAGCAGTCGGGCTCGGCCACGGGTGCTTCCAACGGCAACGCCAACTTCTACGTGGCCGTGGTGGACTATGCCTTCAGCAAGCGCACCGATGCCTACTTCGGCGTGGACCACACCAGCATCAGCGGCGGCAGCGCGGTCGTGCTGGATGCGGCGAGCGGTGCACGCAGCCGTACCGGCATCACCGTGGGTGTCCGCCATCGCTTCTAACGCGTATTGAGTGGACAGGGGAAGGGTCCTTGTGGGCCCGCCACGATTTCAAACAACCTCCTTCGGGAGGTTGTTTTTTATGTGCGCCCGTGCCGGGCGCACATCGAGATAGGGGCGGTCAGGATACCTGACCGGGCCCCTCCCACACCACCCGGCATGCGGGTCCGCACCGGGCGGTTCGAGAAGTTGAGGTCATGAGAGACGGGGAACGCCAAGTTTGTCGAAGTAGGCAATGGTCAGCACCCGGTTGAGCTCGCCCGCGCTATTCCGCCACCAGCAGCGGGAATTGCCTGCCACCCGCTTTGCCACGTGTTCGGACGCGCCTAGGTTGAGCAGTTCCCGGTAGATCGTGCTACCCCGCTTCCAGTGCTTGAGGTGGATCGCCCGTAGTCGGTGGCGCAGCCATTCGTCCAGCGATCGCCAGACGCCCGGTGTTTGCGCCAGCCCAAAGTAGGCTTTCCATCCCAACAGATAAGGTTTCAGTCGCTCAATGACCTCCGCCATGCTGCGTCCGCCTGAGCGCCGGGTCAGTTGCCTCACCCGCTGCTTGAACGTCGCCATCGGCTTGTCGGCCACCCTGCGCTTGACGCCCTCCTTGCCAAACCAGAAGCTGTAGCCCAAGAACTTCCTTCCCTTGACGCTGGCCACCGCACTCTTGGCTTCATTGATCTTGAGCCTCAGCTTGCCGTAACACTTGCGCAGCAGCGCCATGACCCGTTCGCCAGCTTTCCGACTACGGACATAGACGTTGCAGTCGTCGGCATAGCGCGCAAAGCAGTGGCCGTGCTTCTCCAGTACCTTATCCACTTCGTCCAGCATCACATTCGCCAGCAGCGGCGACAGCGGCCCACCTTGCGGCGTGCCTTGATACCGCTCAAACACTACGCCATCGCTCATGATGCCGCTGTTCAGGTACGCCCGTATCAGCCGAATGATTCCAGCATCGTCGATGCGTTTGCGTAGGCGGTCGATGAGGATGTCGTGGTTGACTCGATCAAAGAATTTCTCCAGATCGACATCAACCACGATCTTCCGTCCGGACTGGATGTAGCCCTGCGCCGCCAGTATCGCGTCGTGGGCTCGTCGGCCCGGCCGGAAGCCGTAGCTGCACTCGCTGAATGTCGGGTCAAGTAGCGGTTGCAGCACTTGCAGCAGTGCTTGCTGGATCAGCCGATCCGTGACCGTCGGAATGCCGAGCTCGCGCTCGCCACCGTCCGGCTTCGGGATCGTTACCCGTCGTACCGGACTGGGCCGGTACCTCCCCTGCAGCAGTTGTTCCCGAATCAATGGCCACGCCGTCACCAGATGGCGGGCGGTCTGGTCAATGTCCAGCCCATCCACGCCGGCTGCGCCTTTGTTGGCTTTGACTCTCTTCCATGCTCGCCGCAGGTTCTCTCTCGCCAGAACCGCTTGCAGCAGTCCCGGCCCTGTGCTCTCGGTGTCCCGTCGCGGGCCGGCCGCTTCGTCGCTGACAGGTTCCCGCCCGGCTTCACCGTGCGCTACCCCCGCCCGCTCTGCTTGCGCAGACTTCTGACGCCTTGCTTCCAGCATCGACATGGTCTCAAGCACTCCTTCTCGTTCGGCCCTTCGCCCACGACTGGCAGCTACTATGGCCTCTGCTGACTTCTCGCTCCGTGTCACCACGTCGCCCTTTCAGGCATAAGGCGAGATCTCCCCGGGTAAGAACGCACTCCTTCACTGCACAACCGCCGGATTTACGCCGCTTCGCCTTGATCACGAGAGCTTCGCGGATTCATGCCCGCTCGCCCTGCTCGGCAGCGCCTTCTATCCGGTTCTTGTCCATCGGCTCGCAGTTTCGCTCCACGCTTCCTCCCCACACTCGGTCGCCCTCATGCAGTTGCGCTTCGCTTCGTTCGCTGTGATCAACTTACGGTGGGACTTTCACCCACAAGAGTGCGCCCGTGCCGGGCGCACACAAAAAACCCGCTGCCGAAGCAGCGGGTTTCTCAGCCGTCAGACGACCGTCGATCAGAAGTTGTGGCGGATGCCCAGACCGAAGCCGTTGACATTCTTGCCGACAGTGGCAGCATTGAACGCACCGTTCTTCTTCTTGCCGTCCTGCAGGTAAGCGGCGTAAGCGAAGGTGCGCTTGGACAGCGGGTACTTGGCTTCCAGCAGGAAGTCGGTGTCGTCGGCGTTCGTATCACGCGCGAATTCCGCCAACAGCGACACGGTGCCGAGCTTGACGGTACCGCCAATCACAAAGCCCTTCGCAACACCCGCTGGATCGGCCCACGCACCGGCCAGCTTGAAGCCGCCGAAGTCGTAGCTGGCGCCGAGGTGCTTGTTGCTGCCCGGCACGTTGGATTGTTTGTTATAGTCGAACGCCACCGACAGCGGGCCTTGCGCATAGCGCAACGACAGATCGTTGATCGCGCCCACACCGGCGTCACCCTTGAGCACATGACCGAACTGCACGGTCAGCCCGCTGAACGACGGCGAGGTGTACATGATCATGTCGCTGTAGCGAAAGCCGCGCACCGCAGCGCCGAACTGACTAAAGCCGGCCAAGTAGTTGGCATAGCCGGTCAGTGCCCAAGCCTCAGCGGTGTAGTACGCCGGGTTCAGACGACGACCCAGGCTCAGCTCGCCGAAGCCACCTGCCAGGGTCATGTAGGCAGCGCGCGAGAAGTAGTTGCCACCGCCACCGCTTTGGCCCGTCTTACCGTCGTCGAGCGACAGACCCGCTTCAAAGTTGAAGCCCGCCTTCAGGCCGCCACCCAGATCTTCCGTACCACGGATGCCCCAACGGGAGTTGCCGTTGTTCATCGTGGCCGAGCTGTTCAGTTGCAGCTTGCTGCCCGGGGCATTGGTGTCTTGCAAACCGATATCCGCCACACCATACAGGGTGACCGACGACTGGGCGAAGGCGGCTCCGGCAGCGGCCAAGGTAGCCAGGGCAATGAGGGTCTTTTTCATCGAAATCTCTCCAAGAGTTGTCCAGGGTTTGGAACAGGGGCCGGGGCAGACCCGACCGGCCTCCGTGGGGAAGCTGCCCCGTATTGCACCAGAAGTGGGCCAACGTGGGGATAGGTAAGCCCCGAAAAAGGGGCAAAACGTTGCAACCACGCAACACTCGACCCCAAACGCACACCCAAGGACCGCACCAGGCAAGCCCCAAGCCGCCCGCTCACCACAGCGGCCCCTCGTACCCCACCGTCAACGGTGCATGGTCGCTGAAGCGCTGCGCCTTATACACCTGCGCGCTGCGCGCGCGCTCGGCCAGCGCCGGCGTGGCCAACTGGTAGTCGATGCGCCAGCCCACGTTGTTGGCCCAGGCCTGGCCGCGGTGGCTCCACCAGGTGTAGCCCTCGCCTTCGGCGTCGGGGTACAGGCGGCGGTACACGTCCACCCAGGCGCCGCTGCCCAGTAGCCCGGTCATCCAAGCGCGCTCCTCGGGCAAAAAGCCGCTGTTTTTTTGGTTGCTGCGCCAGTTTTTCAAGTCGCGCTCGGTGTGGGCGATGTTGATGTCGCCGCACACCAGCGCCTCGCGCCCTTGCGCCAGGCGCGCCAGCACCGGCGCCACCTGGTCCAGAAAGCGAAATTTGGCTTGCTGCCGCTCCTCGCCCGACGAGCCACTGGGGAAATAGACGCTGACCACGCTCAGCCGCCGCGCGGGGGTGTCGAAGCGCAGCTCGATCCAGCGCCCTTCGTCGTCGAACTCTGGCACGCCGATGCCGGTGATGACGTCGCTGGGCTCGTGCCGGGTGTAGATGCCCACACCCGAGTAGCCCTTTCTCTTGGCGAAATGAAAATACCCGCGCAACCCCGCCAGGGTGTCATAACGACCCGCCATGTCGGCGGCCTGTGCCTTGAGTTCTTGCACGCACAGCAAGTCGGGGGCGGTGGCGGCGACCCAGTCGGGCAGGCCCTTGGCCACGGCCGAGCGGATGCCGTTGAGGTTGAGGGTGGTGATGCGCCACATAGGGCGCCTATCATGCCTGAACGCGGGTGGGCGGCTCGGGCAGGTGGGTGCTGCACGGCCTTTGCGCCCCATAATCAGC
The DNA here is from genome assembly GCF_049860815.1 of Tepidimonas sp. HKU78. Lineage (NCBI taxonomy): Bacteria > Pseudomonadati > Pseudomonadota > Betaproteobacteria > Burkholderiales > Tepidimonas > Tepidimonas sp. HKU78. The sequence goes on along the minus strand of NZ_CP187547.1, from coordinate 1,050,357 downwards.
GCCATGAAGCGCAAGAAGCTGCCCATCGGCATCCAGACCTTCCGCGACATCCGCGAAGGGGGCTACTACTACGTCGACAAGACCGCGTTTGCGCACCGGCTGGCCACCACAGGCAAGTACTACTTCCTCTCGCGCCCGCGGCGCTTCGGCAAATCGCTCTTTTTGGACACGCTCGCCGAACTCTTCGCCGGCAACGAGCCGCTCTTTCGCGGGCTGTACTGCCACGACAAGTGGGATTGGGGGAAGAAACATCCCGTCATTCGGATCAGCTTCGGCGGGGGGAGGGTACAGAGTCGGGCAGAACTCGATCAGCGCATCCGTTGGAACCTGGAGCAAAACCGCGAACGGCTGGGCATCACATGCCCCAATGTGGACGACATCGCCGGCTGCTTTGCCAACCTCATCCAGGCCGGGGAAAAGCGGTTTGGCCAGCGCGCCGTCGTTTTGGTCGATGAATACGACAAACCCATCCTGGACAACCTAACCGAGCCGGAGGTGGCGCGCGCCATGCGCGAGGGCTTGCGCAACCTGTACTCCGTCATCAAGGATCAGGACGCCCACATCCGGTTCGCGTTTCTGACCGGGGTTTCCAAGTTCAGCAAGGTCTCGATCTTCTCGGGGCTCAACAACCTGCGCGACATCACCGTCTCGGCGGAATACTCGGCCATCTGTGGCTATACGGAAGCGGATGTCGATACCGTCTTCGCGCCGGAACTGGAAGGACTCGACCGCCAGGCGATCCGCGACTGGTACAACGGCTACAACTGGTTGGGGGATTCGGTCTACAACCCCTTCGATCTGTTGCTGCTTTTTCAGGAACGTGTCTTTCGCCCCTACTGGTTCGAGACGGGCACGCCGACGTTCCTCATCGACGTGTTGACGCAGCGCGGCTGCTTCACCCCGGAGCTGGCGTCGCTGCGGGCGGATGACGAGCTGCTCAACAGCTTCGATGTCGAGGGCATGACCACCGAGGCGCTGCTGTGGCAGACCGGCTATCTGACGTTTCGCAGCCAGCGCCGCATCGGTGCGCGCATCGAATACACCTTGGGCTACCCCAACCTGGAGGTCGAAAGCGCCCTCAACGACGCGCTGGTCAAGGCGCTGGTGGGTGCGCCGTCGGCGGCGGGACGGGCGATCAGTCGGCTCTACGACGTGCTGCACGCGGGTGACCTATCGGGCCTCAGAACCCCGATGGCCACCCCAAAATGCTCCACTTATGGCCGGTCAAACTGCTCCAGGCAGGACAGCTGGATTATGACGGTTCAGGGCTGTTGACGATGCGAGCGGCGGCCTCCTTGAGGCGGTAACTGTAGGGTTCCGGACGATTGCATAGATCCTTCGCGTCGTGCACTCTTCGTTAGTCGCGCAGTGATGCGAGAGCTGATCGACAACCTCCGGAGCGCTCAACCATGATTATTCGCCTACACAAAAACGCCACCACAACCCCCGCCACCCGCGCCTACATCCAGTCCTCGTCCTTGTCGGTTGCGGCCTTGGCAGCCGAGTTGGGCGTATCCGAAGACACCATCCGCCGCTGGAAGCGTCGGGACTTTGTGGAAGATCGCCCGCATACCGCGCATCGTTTGCAGACGACGCTCACCCCGGCGCAGGAGCTTTTGGTGGTGGAGCTGCGCAAGACCCTCCAGCTACCCCTTGACGATCTGCTGGTGGTCACACGGGAGTTCATCAACCCCCGGGCCTCACGTTCTGGGCTGTATCGTCTGCTCAAGCGCCATGGCCTATCCCAACTGCCCAGTGAAGCCAAGGATGCGCCTGCTTCCAAGCCATTCAAGACCTACATGCCGGGCTACCTGCACATCGACGTCAAGTACCTGCCGCAGATGCCCGACGAACATCAGAGGCGTTATCTCTTCGTCGCCATTGACCGCGCCACCCGTTGGGTCTTCATCCAGATTAAGCCAAACAAGACCGCAGCCGCGGCCAGAAGCTTCCTGAAGGCCTTGCACAAGACCTGCCCGGTCAGAATCACGCACATCCTCACCGACAACGGCAAGGAGTTCACGGATCGCCTCTTCGCCTCAGGCGCGCGCGCACCGTCCGGGAAGCACGAGTTCGATCAGCTCTGCCAGGCCCTTGGCATCGAGCATCGCCTCACCAAGCCCAGACACCCTCAGACCAATGGCATGGTCGAACGCTTCAACGGCCGTATTGCCGAGGTCCTTGCCACCCATCACTTCAACAGCGCCGAGGACCTCGAGACTACCTTGACCCGTTATGTTTGGCTGTACAACCATCATTTACCCCAGAAGGCAATCGGACACATAACACCTCTGGAGGCCTTGAAAAAGTGGTACGCTCAACGCCCCGATCTTTTCATCTTCAAACCACGTAATCGTCCGGGACCTGACAGGTAACTCTTGCCCTCGAACTCCAGCATCGCGCAGCGGTGCATGAGTCTGTCCAGTATGGTGGTGGCCATGGTGGCGTCGCCCAGATATCGGCCCCAGTCCTGCACCACGCGGTTGGAGGTCACCACGATGGCACGGCGAAGCTTGTAACGCTGGTGCACGACGGTCTGCAAGACCTCTGCGGCGTGCTCACTGATGCGCCGCGTCAGGAACAGATCATCCAGAACCAGCAAATCCGGCTCCACCCACGCCTTGAGCAATTCGCTGCGCTCTGTGGGATTGCCCAACGCGTAGCGGGCAAACTCGGTGTCGGCCTCGAGGTAGCGCACGTCGTGGCCGGCCAGTGTGGCCTGGTAGGCCACCGCCTTGGCCAGGTGGCTCTTGCCCGTGCCGGGCTTGCCCACGATCAGCGCGTTGGCGCCTTCGGCGATGAATTTGAGGGTGTGCAACTCGAAGCAGGCGGCCCGTGGCAGCTTCGGGTTGAATCGCCAGTCGAAGTCGGCCAGGGTGACCTTCTCGTCGAGGCCCGAGCGTTTGAAGCGACGCTCCAGCAGGCGCGTGCGGCGCCGGTCGAGCTCGTCTTGCAGCATGGCGCCCAAGGTCTCCAGGAAGGGCTCCTGGCTGGCCTGGGCCTGCATCACCCGGGTCGACAGGGTCTCGGCGATCCCTGAGAGGCGCAACTCGCGCAGGGCGCGTTCGATCTCCACCATGTTCATGACCGGCTCCTTTGCGTGCTGGCAGTGGCCACCATGGTGCAAACAGCGGTGGCCGCGGCCTGTGCAAACAGATCACCGTATTCCTCGGCCTCCCGGATCAGCTCGTGCTGCTGGGTCAACCCGGCTGCCGCCACCGTGGTGGTGCTACTGGCACTGGCCTGCGCTTCAATCGCAGCCAGCGCCTCGGCAAAGAGGGATTCGGTCAGGCCCTGCACCCGTTTGTAGCTGTAGATGCCTTGCTCGAGCGCCTGGGCGCAGGCGGCGTTAACGCAGTGCGCGGGGTAACGTCGAACCAAGCCGACGATGCCCCACAGCTTGCGTTGGCCGACCCTGCCTTCGATGGCAAAGAGAAGCTGGCACAGCCGGGCCGCATGCTCGCCAATCTCGCTGGCCTGGCGCAAGATCAGACGGGTCTCGCGCGAAGGATTGAAGACCCGTTCGTCCTGGGGCAGCACCACGGTACCGGGGCGCTCGGCCTTGGCATGGGTGCGTAGCAGCTTGCCCGTTCGGATGTCCCGGATCTCCAGACGCTGGACGTAAATGCGCACCAACACCTTCGACCCGATGGCCGCCGGCCGCGCGGCATAGCTGCAGTGCTGCACCCGCACGCAGCTGTCATCGCAGACCGTGCGCTCGACCTCGTCGAAATACTGCATGCCCAGCAACGGCAGCGCCTTGAGGTGGGCGCGCTCCTCCTCGAACATGGCCTGCACCTGGCGGCGCTCGGTACCGTGGATGCGCTTGGCCGCCCAGTTGCGCTCCCAGTGCGCCAGGAATTCGTTCTGGGCCTCAAGGGACTCAAAGCGCCGGCCCTTCAAGGCCGTGGATTGCGTGTGTCCGATGGCATGCTCGACCGTGCCCTTGCGGTTGGGATCACGTACCCGGGCCGGGTCCGCCACCACGCCGTAGTGCCCCAGGGTGGCGGCGTAGACCTTGTTGAGCTCGGGCTCGTAGAGGTCCGGGGTGAGCACACCTTCCTTGAGGTTGTCGAGGACCACGTACTGGGGGCAGCCACCGAAGTGCCGAAAGGCCCGTTCATGCAGCTCAGCCCAGACCCGTTGGCTGGACTTCCAGACCACGCAACGAAAGCTGGCCCGCGAGTAGCGCAGCGTGGCCACGAACAGACGCGGCTTGCGGTACCGCTCAGAGCCCGCTACTCGGGTAGGGGCGCCTTCGCCGTAGTCGACCTGCATCTCCTCGCCGGGCAGGAAGGACAGGCGGTCGAACTGTTCGGGCACCTTGTGGCGCAGCTTGGCCACGAAGCGTTTGACCGAGTTGTACTGACCGGCAAAGCCGTGATGGTCGACCAGGTCCTGGTAGATGGCCATGGCGTTGCGTCCAAGCCGTAGCTGGGCATCGATGAACTCACGGTGGGGTTCGCACAGGGAGGTGGCCGCCGACAGAGAGGCCGGTGGCCGGGGTGGGGCAATTTGACTGGCCACGGCCTCAGAGCCGGTGGCCACCCCGGGGCAGTTTGACTGTTCGGCGGCGAAGCGCTGTTGGTAGGCGCGGATAGTGTGGCGGGAAATGCCCGTCACCCGTTCGATCTCTCGCTGGCTGGCGTTGGCCTGCAACAGCGTCCAGATGGTGGTTTGCAAGTGTGGCTTCAAGACGTTCACTCCAGTGGTCCCCTCGGTGGTGAGGGGGTGAAAGTAACGTCCTGCCTGTAGGTTATTGGATGACCGACAGACACCAATCAATGCATCAGGTCACCCCTGGCCGGGTGGAGCAGTTTGAACCGCCCCGGGAATCGAGGAGGCTGTTGGGTTTAAGTTGACGCCTCCATCGAGGTGTCGCTGACGGCGAGTTGCCTCCAGTAGTTTGCCTCAGCTTCTGCCAGCGGGATGCCTCCAATCGGCGTGAGCAGTCGGGTGTGGTTGAACCAGTGCACCCACTGCAGGGTGGCCAGTTCCACGGATTCCCTGGTCTTCCAGGGTCCCCGGCGGTGAATCAACTCGGCCTTGTACAGCCCGTTGATGGTCTCGGCCAGCGCGTTGTCATAGCTGTCGCCCCGGCTGCCGACCGAGGGTTGGATGCCGGCCTCGGCTAGTCGCTCGGTGTAGCGAATGGAGAGGTACTGCGACCCCCTGTCGCTGTGATGAACCAAGGCGTTGGCAGCGGGTCGCCGCTCATAGAGCGCTTGCTCCAGCGCATCGAGCACAAAGTCGGTCTGCATGGTGCGACTGACCCGCCAGCCCACGATGCGCCGGGCGTACACGTCGATGACGAAGGCCACGTAGAGCCAGCCCTGCCACGTGCTGACGTAGGTGAAGTCCGACACCCACAACTCGTTGGGCTGACTGGCGTGAAAGACCCGGTTGACACGGTCCAGCGGGCACGGCGCTGCCTTGTCGGGCACCGTGGTGCGCACCGTCTTGCCACGGCGTGCTCCCTGCAGTCCCATGACACGCATCAGGCGCTCGACCGTGCAGCGCGCGACCTCGATGCCCTCGCGGTTGAGTTGCAGCCAGACCTTGTCGGCACCGTAGACCTGCCAGTTGGCGTGCCACACGCGCTGGATGTCGGCCATCAGGGCCTCATCGCGCTGGGCCCGCTGGCTGCGCAGTTGCGGCTGCCGTCGGCGGGCGGCATGGCGTCGGTAGCACGACGGGGCCATCTGCAACACGCGGCAGATGGGCTCGACCCCGTACAGATGGCGGTGCTGGTCGACGAAGCGCTTCAGTTCTTCAAACGGCGGTCGAGCTCCGCCTGGGCGAAAAACGCGCTGGCAGCCTTGAGGATGTCGTTGGCCCGGCGCAGTTCCCGGTTCTCGCGTTCCAGTTGCCGCAGTCGCTCGCGCTCGCCGCTGGTCAGTCCCTCGCGCTGGCCGGCATCGACTTCCTGGCGCTTGACCCATTCGAGCAGCGTCTGCGGAACGCAGCCAATCTTGGGTGCTATCGATTCAACGGCCGCCCACAGCGAAGGGTAGTCGCCCCGGTGCTCTTGCACCATGCGCACGGCGCGCTCGCGGACCTCGGGTGAGAACTTCGATGTCTTGTTCATGGCTCCATCTTCTCAAGAGTTGGAGCCTCCTCAATTCCCGGGGCGGTTCAGTTTGGGTGGCCATAAGTGGGGCACTTTGGGTGGCCGCCGGGGTCAGAACCCATATCGACAGCCTCTACGCCGCCATCCCGCACGACTGGTACCGCAACAACCCGATCGCGCAGTACGAGGGCTATGACCTTGCCCCTGGAAACCGGATCCCTTGCTGAGTGGTTGAATACAGGCAAGGAGAACGGAAGTGACGAAGGCAACGAGAGCGCGCTACACGCTGGAGTTCAAGCTGGAAGCGGTCAGGCTGGTCAAGGCTGGCCAGAGCATGGCGGCGACGGCGAAGATCCTGGGCATTGCGCAACAGACGCTGCACAACTGGATCCGTGCGGACCGAGACGGTCGTCTGGCGGGGGCTGGAAGCAAGCCGGTGAGCCCAGAGCAGATGGAGATCGCCAGGCTGCGCGCGGAGCTGGCGCGGGTCAAGATGGAGCGCGACATCCTGGGAAAAGCGACGGCGTACTTCGCGAAGGAGCGGGGGTGAAGTACGCCTGGATCGAGCGTAACCGCAAGCGCTGGCCCGTGTCGGTGGCGTGCGCAGTTCTGGGGGTGAGCCCCAGTGGGTACCACGACCACCGTGTGCGCCAGGCACGACCACGACGTGGGATCAGCAACGATGCTCTGCTGGTTCATATCCGAGCGATCCATGCCGAAACGCGTGGCGAGTACGGCTGGCCGCGGATCTGGAAGGAACTGCTGGCACGCGGCATTCGGGTGGGTAAGGAGCGCGTTCGCAAGCTCATGAGCCTGCACGGCATCCGCGCCCGAGGCAAGCGCAAGTTCAAGGCTACGACCGACAGCAACCACAAGCTGCCGGTGGCGCCGAACCTTGTGGATCGGCAGTTCAAGCCGGCCACGCCGAACGCCGTGTGGACGAGCGACATCACGTATGTGGCCACCGACGAGGGCTGGCTGTACCTGGCGGTGATCATCGACCTGTTCAGCCGCCAGGTCGTGGGCTGGTCGATGCAGCCGCACATGCGGCGCGAGCTGGTGATTGACGCGTTGCACATGGCCTGGTTCCGCCGCCATCCGCCGCCGGGACTGATATGCCACAGCGATCGCGGCAGCCAATACTGCAGTGCCGACTTCCAGAAGGCGCTGACCGGCTACGGCATGCGCAGCTCGATGAGTCGCAAGGGGAACTGCTGGGACAATGCGCCCACGGAAAGCCTGTGGGGCTCGCTCAAGGTGGGCAGGCTGCACGGCAAACGCTTCAAGACCCGGCGCGACGCCATGGACGAGATCGTCGACTGGCTGACGTTCTACAACCACCGGCGGCTTCATTCGTCGTTGGGCTATGTCAGTCCGATGCAATTCGAACGGGCTTGGCTTGCCGCCCAGAAAAGGCAGGCTGCGTAACGGTCTCAGCTATGGGATCCGGAACTCGCGGGCAAGGTCACTACTGGGCCAGCGTCTTCTACAGCCACATCGCAGCGCTCGGGCTGGATTTGATCGCCGAAGACGTCACGAGCCAGGGCCGCATCGATCTGACGGTGAAGCTCCCGGAGCGCATCTACCTGTTCGAGTTCAAAGTGGTCGAGCTCGAACCGGAAGGCAAGGCCCTCGCGCAACTGAAAACCAAAGACTACGCCGCCAAGTACCGCGCTGCGCGCGTGCCCATCCACCTGGTGGGCATCGAGTTCAGCAAGGAGAGCCGACGGGTGGTGGGGTTCGAGGCCGAGACGGGCGGTTGACGTGTCTTGGGGTTGGCGCGGCTGGGCGCATGCCGCATCTTGTCGGGCGCTTTCGCGATGATGCGGCCAATGGTGGAGACAGTGGGTCGCGCGATGCCATGCCTGGCGCACCTAGGGCCAAGGAGCACGTGGAGTTTGGTCTTGCCGAGATTGGGTTATAGCGTGCGCAGGCGGCGGATCTCCATCACCAGCCTGGGGTCGGTCTTGGGGGTTCGGCGCTTTTTGGGCGCGCAGGACTTCGCTGCCAGGGAAGCCGGGTTGCCGCCTTGGGCTTTGAGGGTGGCCTTCCAGCGGTAGAGCGTGCGGCGCGAGACACCGAAGGCGTCACGGGTCGCGGCCAGTCCGTGCTTGTCGAAGAAACGAAGAATTTCAAGAACGGGGTGGATTTGCATGGCACTCCTCCTGATTCATAGGAGTGCCAAAGATTTCTGAGCTTATGCTCGTTATCGCGCACTACGAATGCCATCCTTCCCGGCCCTTTCGCGAAGCACAGCGCGCCCATCTGGTTTAGCCTACAGCACGGCTTCAAGCCCCTTGCGTTCGATCAGGTTGAGAAGTTTCAAGGACGGACCACTGGGCTTCTTGTCACCCACCTCCCACTTTTGCACCGTTGACAGGCTGGTGTTCAGCACGGCGGCGAGCACGGCCTGGCTGATACGCGCCCGCTCACGCAGGGACTTGATCTTTTGCGGGGGCATCTCGTGGACATCGAGATGGCACAGCGCATCGAACTCGCCCATACGGCGCTTGCTGATCAGTCCTGCGCTGTACAGCCCACGCGCGGTCTCGTGCATTTCATCCAGAATTCGACTCTTACGTTTCGTCGTTGCCATGACACACCTCCACGATCTCGCCCGCCATCAGAGCGGTCGCCAGTTGCCGATCATCGAAACCCAACAGTTCCTTTGCCATCTCCCGGAACACCTTCAATTCGTCCTGGTCGATGTTGGCGCGCTCGTTCTTGCCGAACCCGTACAGAAAAAACCACCGCTCAGCCAGCTTGGTCGCCACGATGGTCCTCGCTCCGCCCCGCTTGCCCTGGCCAGCCAGTGCAACCCGCTTCTTGACCACATGGCCGCCTAAGTCCGCGTCGACAAGGCCCTGACTCATCTCGGCGACGGCTTCCCACAAGGCTTCGTCGGTCAAACCGGACTTCGCCATCCAGCGGGTGAAGGTGCGGGTTCGGAATACCCTTCTCATAAAAAGTATACCACTTAGTGCAATAGATTGCCAGTCAATGTATGAGTCCAGTACCTTTGGCACTCGGGTTGATGTTGCAGGAGGAAGGATAGCGGGGATTGCTGGCCGAGGGTGTGGTGCGGACGCTCGGCGTTGTAGAAGACCTGACCTTGCCCCTGGAAACCGGATCCCTTGCTGAGTGGTTGAATACAGGCAAGGAGAACGGAAGTGACGAAGGCAACGAGAGCGCGCTACACGCTGGAGTTCAAGCTGGAAGCGGTCAGGCTGGTCAAGGCTGGCCAGAGCATGGCGGCGACGGCGAAGATCCTGGGCATTGCGCAACAGACGCTGCACAACTGGATCCGTGCGGACCGAGACGGTCGTCTGGCGGGGGCTGGAAGCAAGCCGGTGAGCCCAGAGCAGATGGAGATCGCCAGGCTGCGCGCGGAGCTGGCGCGGGTCAAGATGGAGCGCGACATCCTGGGAAAAGCGACGGCGTACTTCGCGAAGGAGCGGGGGTGAAGTACGCCTGGATCGAGCGTAACCGCAAGCGCTGGCCCGTGTCGGTGGCGTGCGCAGTTCTGGGGGTGAGCCCCAGTGGGTACCACGACCACCGTGTGCGCCAGGCACGACCACGACGTGGGATCAGCAACGATGCTCTGCTGGTTCATATCCGAGCGATCCATGCCGAAACGCGTGGCGAGTACGGCTGGCCGCGGATCTGGAAGGAACTGCTGGCACGCGGCATTCGGGTGGGTAAGGAGCGCGTTCGCAAGCTCATGAGCCTGCACGGCATCCGCGCCCGAGGCAAGCGCAAGTTCAAGGCTACGACCGACAGCAACCACAAGCTGCCGGTGGCGCCGAACCTTGTGGATCGGCAGTTCAAGCCGGCCACGCCGAACGCCGTGTGGACGAGCGACATCACGTATGTGGCCACCGACGAGGGCTGGCTGTACCTGGCGGTGATCATCGACCTGTTCAGCCGCCAGGTCGTGGGCTGGTCGATGCAGCCGCACATGCGGCGCGAGCTGGTGATTGACGCGTTGCACATGGCCTGGTTCCGCCGCCATCCGCCGCCGGGACTGATATGCCACAGCGATCGCGGCAGCCAATACTGCAGTGCCGACTTCCAGAAGGCGCTGACCGGCTACGGCATGCGCAGCTCGATGAGTCGCAAGGGGAACTGCTGGGACAATGCGCCCACGGAAAGCCTGTGGGGCTCGCTCAAGGTGGGCAGGCTGCACGGCAAACGCTTCAAGACCCGGCGCGACGCCATGGACGAGATCGTCGACTGGCTGACGTTCTACAACCACCGGCGGCTTCATTCGTCGTTGGGCTATGTCAGTCCGATGCAATTCGAACGGGCTTGGCTTGCCGCCCAGAAAAGGCAGGCTGCGTAACGGTCTCAGCTATGGGATCCGGAACTCGCGGGCAAGGTCACCCAACCGGTAAATTACCCCCCCCCCGCCGCCCCCCCTTGAGCGCCAATGCCATCGTGACCGCTGTCACCCACGGGAAACACTGCCCAGCCTGGGCGTAGGTGCCACTTGTCCTGACTGATGGGAGAGCGCAAGCGCAAGCTCAAGATCAGCGACGTCGCCCGAGACACGGGCTTGCACCGCAACACCGTGGCGTTGCTCTACCACGAGACGGCGACGCGGGTCGATCTTCCCGCAGTCGAGGCCCTGTGCCGTTACTTCGGCATCCAAGTCGGTGACCTGTTCGAAGTCGTCGACAATGCTGCTGAGGGTACGTGATCGACACGACGGCATGCCGAAGGCGACGCCCGGCTACTGGTGGCGCACTATCTAGCGATAGCGATGGGCCATCGAGCCTATGGTCGAAAATCAGAGCAGTCCCAGCCTGCTCGGGCCACGGTTGGGCCACGAATGGGCCACGCGTTTGGCGGCACGCTTTACCCGGACCACAAGTCTTTTTTTCGGCGCAGCCTCCGCGGACACATTGCGCCGGTTGCACAACTCCGTCATGCGTATTCGCCAGGAGCGGTTGGATGCGCGTAACCCATTGATTTGGCGCGGCTGGCGGGGATCGAACCCACGACCTTTGGCTTCGGAGGCCAAACAACACACGTGACACCAATGTACGTACAACGGCCCTGCGTGCTTTTAATCTATATTTTTCAGCGTCTTGCACTGCCCCTACATCGCAGGCAAAGATCCCTTGTGAATAACTTTACGTCATTTGACGACACAGTTTCTTGTTAACGATATTTTTTGCATCTCTGACCACAAGCTCGCCGCGCTTTTTTGGCTTCCTCGGACGAGGGATACGATTTGAGGAGCAGTCAGCGCACGGACCCAGGCGCGCCGCCCCTGGGCCCGTGGGGAGAATGAGGCTTGTCGTGCACCAGCGGATCGACCCGAGCAGCTCGCGCATGGGGGCCACGCACTCAGCACAGAATTCTTCCTCCCGCTCGGACGTGGCGTTTCTGTCCTCTCTTGACCGAGCGCCATTGCTGGTGCCGCACCCGCGTCTATCTCTCGGTGGACTGCGTCCCTTCAGTGCGCACCGCCCACTGCGGCAAGGGGCGGTGACATAATCACTGCGTGCAACGCCAAAAGCTCCCCATCGGCATCCAGACCCTGCGCGAGATCCGCGAGGAGGGCTACTACTACGTCGACAAGACGGCGTTTGCGCACCGGCTGGCTGCCAGTGGCAAGTACTACTTCCTCTCGCGCCCGCGCCGCTTTGGCAAAAGCCTCTTTCTCGACACGCTGGCCGAGCTCTTCGCCGGCAACGAGCCGCTCTTTCGCGGCCTGTTCGTACACGACAAGTGGGACTGGAGCCGCAAGCACCCGGTGATCCGCTTGAGCTTTGGCGGTGGGCGGCTGCACGACGGGCGGGGGCTGGACGAACACATCCACGCCCTGCTCGATGACAACGCGCAGCGCCTGGGGGTGGAGCTACCCCCACCGCCGCAAGACGTGCACCTGCGCTTCAAGCGCCTGATCGAGCGCGCGGTCGCGCACCATGGCCAGCGTGCCGTGGTGCTGGTCGATGAATACGACAAACCGATCCTGGACAACTTGAGCGACCCCGAAGTGGCACGAACCCTGCGCGAGGGGCTGCGCAATCTGTACTCGGTGATCAAAGACAGCGACGCGCACATCCGCTTTGCGTTTCTGACCGGCGTGTCCAAAATCAGCAAGGTCTCGATCTTCTCAGGGCTGAACAACCTCAACGACATCACGGTCGATGCGGCCTACTCGGCCATTTGTGGCTACACCGAGACTGATCTCGATACGGTCTTCGCACCGGAGCTGCAGGGGCTGGACCGGCAAGCCATTCGCGACTGGTACAACGGCTACAACTGGCTGGGCGAGGCGGTCTACAACCCGTTCGACCTGCTGCTGCTGTTTGACAAACGCGAATTCCGCCCCTACTGGTTCGAGACCGGCACGCCGACCTTTTTGGTCGAGTGGCTGCGCCGCCACCGCACCTTCACGCCCAAGCTCGAGCGCCTGTTTGCCACCGACGAACTGCTGTCGGCCTTTGATGTGGAGCACATGCGCGCGGAGGCCCTGCTGTGGCAGACGGGTTATTTGACGTTTGCCGAGCGCCTAAGCGGCCCCGGCCTGCCCGAGTATTACCTGCGACTGCCCAACCAGGAAGTGCGTACGGCGCTCAACCACGCGCTGTTGCACGCCTGGTTGCCCCCGGATGGAGACTGGGCCGCCGGGGTGCGGTTCCTGCGCGAAGCGCTGCAGCGCGCCGATGCCAGCGCCCTGCGCCACCACTTGGAAAGCCTCTACGCCGCCATCCCGCACGACTGGTACCGCAACAACCCCATCACGCAGTACGAGGGCTACTGGGCCAGCGTCTTCTACAGCCACTTGGCCGCGCTGGGCCTGGAGCTGATTGCCGAAGACGTCACCAACCAGGGCTGCATCGACCTCACCGTGAAACTCCCTGAGCGCATCTATCTGTTCGAGTTCAAGGTGGTGCCCGACCAGGCCACCGGGCAGGCGCTGGCGCAGCTGCGGGCCAAGGCTTATGCGGACAAATACCGCGCCGATGGCCGGCCGCTGCATCTGGTCGGCATCGAGTTCAGCCGCCAGCAGCGCAATGTGGTGGGGTTCGAGGTCGAGACGCGCTAGGGCCTGTTAACACTACGTGCTAACATACTGCGCATGGAACTTACGCCTGCGCAATTCGCGCGTATCGAGGATTGCCTGCCGCGGCAGCGGGGCAATGTGTCGCTGGACAACCTTCAAGTGCTCAACGCGATCCTGTTCGTGGCCGAAAATGGCTGCAAGTGGCGGGCCCTGCCCAAGCGGTTCGGCAACTGGCACACGATCTACACGCGGATGAACCGGTGGGCCAAGGCCGGGGTCCTGGATCGGGTCTTCGAGCGCATGCAGGCCGAACAGCTGCTCCGGGTGCGGCTGGAGGCGGTCAGCCTGGACAGTACGATCGTCAAGGTCCACCCGGACGGCACCGGCGCACGAAAAAAAACGGCCCGCAGGCCATCGGCCGCTCCCGCGCAGGCTGGACCACCAAAATTCATATGGCTGCCGCGGATTCCCGCTGCGCGTTAGCCTTCTCGCTTTCGCCGGGCCAGGCGGGCGATGCCCCAGCCGGTCGCGCCCTGCTGCATGCCCTGCCACCCCTGCCCGCGCGCTGCCATCTGGTCATGGATCGCGCCTACGAGGGCAATGAAATCCGGCAGCTCGCGCTGGATCTGGGCCTGGATCCGGTCGTGCCGCCGCATCCGCTGCGGGCCCAGCCATGGGCGTACAACACCGAGATCTACAAGCGCCGCAACGAAATCGAGCGCCTGTTGCGCCGTCTGAAAGGGTTCCGCCGCATCTTCAGCCGCTTCGACAAGCTCGACGTCATGTTTGCGGCCTTCATCCACTTCGCACTGATCGTCGAATCGTTGCGATAGTGTTAACAGGCCCTAGGTGGGGGCACCCGTCCGCTTTTCCATCTCCGGAGCCGACGCCGCCGTACGGCTCTTCTTAGGCCCTTTCCATGGTGCACAACAGGGGGTGCTGGTGCAGTCTTGAATATTCGTTCACCTGCGCCACCTTCGACTCTGCGATCTCGCGGGTGAACACGCCGCAGACGCCGCGACCGCGCGTGTGCACGTGGAGCATGATCTGCGTCGCCTGTTCGATGTTGAGCGGGAAGAAACGCATCAGGACTTCCACCACGAAGTCCATCGGCGTGTAGTCGTCGTTCAGCAGCACCACCGAGTACAGCGGCGGACGCGCGAGCTCCGGCTTGCCGGTCTCCACGAGTACGCCGTGGTGATGTTCGTGCTCGGTTTTCTTTGACATGCGAACCAGTATACGAAGCGTGAGCGCGGCCGACGGTGCGCGCAAGCGGCGTGGACGGGCTCCCGGTTTCCCCGCACAATCGTTCAGCCAACCGGAGACACCGCCATGCGCCCTGCCGTCGTCCTTGCCGTGCTCGCAACCCTCTGTCTCGCTCCGGTGGCGGCCGCCGCCGCCGAGCCCGACCCTCTCATCGGCCGCCAGCTCAAATCCCTTGATTACCAGTACGAAATCGACGACGACGGCGATTACCAGCTCGTCTTCGAACTGGACGACGGCCGTACCCAGCTCGTGTTCGTGCGGTCGACCTTGGAGAGCTTCGGCTCGGTGCGTGTGCGCGAGATCTGGTCGCCCGGCTACGAATCCAAGGGCTCCGACCTGCCGGCCGCGGTGGCCAACCGCCTGCTGGCCGACAGCCAGGACAGCAAGCTCGGCGGCTGGGTGAAGCAGGACAAGTACGGCGTGTTCGTGGTCAAGATCCCGGCCGACGCCGATGCCGAGACCCTCGACGACGCCATGGCAGCCGCCTTCCGCACGGCCGACCAGATGGAAGCCGAGCTGACGCCCGGCAAGGACGCGTTCTGAGGTGAGCTACCGGGAGGGCCGCTTCTGGCAGCCGGACGTGACCGTCGCCACGATCGTCGTGGACGGCGGGCGGCTGCTGATGGTCGAGGAGGCGGTGCGCGGGGCGCTGGTGCTGAACCAGCCGGCCGGGCACCTGGAACCCGACGAGACCCTGCTGCAGGCGGCCCGCCGCGAGACGCTCGAGGAAACCGGCTGGGAGGTCGAGCTCACCGCGTTCGTCGGCGCCTACCAGTGGAAGGCGCCGGACGGACCGGACGGTCCCGGCCGGCACTACCTGCGGTTCGCCTTCGCCGCGGTGCCGGTGCGGCACGACTCCGTCCGCACCCTCGACGAGGGCATCGTCCGCGCGCTGTGGATGACCCCCGCCGAGCTGCGCGATGCCCGCCCGCGCCACCGCAGCCCGCTGGTCTGGCAGGCGGTCGCCGACTTCCTGGGCGGGCAGCGCCACCCGCTGCACCTGGCTCGCCACCTCGCATGAGCGGGGTGCGCACGATCGTCGGCATCTCGGGCGGCGTCGATTCCTCGGTCGCCGCCCTGCTGCTGCGCGACGCCGGCGAACCCGTCGCCGGCCTGTTCATGAGCAACTGGGCCGACGACGGCAGCGGCGACTGCCGCGCCGAGGACGACCGCCGCGACGCCGTGGCGGTGTGCGGGCGCCTGGGCATTCCGATCCACTTCCGCGATTTCTCGCGCGAATACCGGGACGGCGTGTTCGCGCATTTCCTCGCCGAGTACGCCGCCGGACGCACGCCCAATCCGGACGTGCTGTGCAACCGCGAGATCAAGTTCAAGCATTTCCTCGACGCCGCGCACGCGCTCGGCGCCGGGTTCATCGCCACCGGGCACTACGCCCGGGTGGAGCGCCGCGGCGACCGCCACCTGCTGCTGCGCGCGGTCGACCGCAGCAAGGACCAGAGCTACTTCCTGCACCAGCTCGGCCAGGCGCAACTGGCCGCCACCCGCTTCCCGCTCGGCGGCCTGCTCAAGCGCGAGGTGCGCCGCATCGCCGCCGAGGCCGGTCTGCCGACCGCGGCCAAGCGCGACTCGACCGGCATCTGTTTCATCGGCGAACGCGACTTCCGCGAGTTCCTGTCGCGCTACCTGCCCGCCCGCGCGGGCGAGATCCGCACCCCGGCGGGCGACCGCATCGGCGAGCACCCGGGGGTGTTCTACTTCACCCTCGGCCAGCGCGAAGGGCTGAACATCGGCGGCGTGCGCGGCTATGCCGCGGCGCCGTGGTACGTGGTCGGCAAGGACGTGCGAGGCAACGTGCTGTACGTCGACCAGGGCGCGGACAGCCCGTACCTGCGTTCGCGGCGCCTGTGGTCGGAGCCCGCGCACTGGATCGCCGGCCAGCCGCCCGCGTCCGTGTTCCGCTGCTCGACCCAGACCCGCTATCGCCAGGCGGACGAGCCCTGCGAAGTCCGGGTGAACGACGACGGCCGGCTTGAAGTCCGCTTCGACCGCCCGCAACGTGCGGTCACCCCCGGCCAGTCGGTCGTGCTGTACGACGGCGAGATCTGCCTCGGCGGGGCGGTGATCGAACGAACCGACGCTCCGCTGGAGCAACGCTTGGGAGCACATGCCGCATGACGCCTGGCCCGTCGCGACCGCAACCGATGTCCGAGCGCGCGCTGGCGCTGGCCGGACTCGTCCAGGCGCTGGCCCAGGTGCGCCGCATCGCCGAGACCGGCCAGGCCCACGCCGCCACCCTGGCGACCGCGATCGATTCGGTGTTCCGCTTCCAGGCGCCCAGCACCGCCGCGGTGTACGGCGGCGCCGAGCGCGTGCGCGACGGGCTGGTGCTCCTTCGCGATTACTTCGAAAGCCGCGGCCGGGACGAGCAGTTGCCGCGTCTGGCCCTGTCCGTGCTGCAACTGGAACGGCGGTTCGCGCAGGACGAGGACATGATGCGGCGGGTCCGGGAGGGACTGCAGGCGCAGACCGCGCGCGCCGCGCAGCTCGGCGGCACGCATCCGGACGTGCTGTCCGCGCTCGGCGCGCTCTACGCCGATACCCTGAGCCACCTGCGTCCACGCGTGCTCGTGCAGGGCAATCCGCATTACCTCGGACAGCCCGGGGTGGTCGCCGAGGTGCGCGCGGTGCTGCTCGCCGCCGTGCGCTCGGCCATGCTCTGGCGGCAGCTCGGCGGCAGCCTGTGGGACCTCACGCTGCGGCGCCGCGCGCTGCTGGAAGCGGTGCGCGCGCACCTCGGCTGAGACCGCGCAGGCATGCCGATCGCTGCAGGAAGGTCGCCATTTCCGGCATAATTGGGCGCCTGACGCCGGCGCCGTCTCCGCGCGCCGCGCGGATTCTCCCCTCCTCGCTGCAGCCACGGAGCCCCACATGGCCGACTCCTTCGCCACCCGCGCGCATCTCGACCTCAACGGCAAGACCTACACCTACTACAGCCTGCCGAAACTGGCCCAGCGATTCGATCTGGCGAAGCTGCCGTACTCGATGAAGATCCTGCTGGAGAACCTGCTCCGGCACGAGGACGGCGTCACCGTGCTGCCCGAGCACATCGAGGCGGTCGCGAAGTGGGATCCGCTGAAGGAGCCGGACACCGAGATCGCGTTCATGCCCGCCCGCGTGGTGCTGCAGGACTTCACCGGCGTGCCCTGCGTGGTCGACCTCGCCGCGATGCGCGACGCGGTGACGCGGCTCGGCGGCAACCCGGCCCAGATCAATCCGCTGATCCCGTCCGAGCTGGTGATCGACCACTCGGTGCAGGTCGACGTGTTCGGCCGTCCGGACGCGCTCGACCTCAACGGCAAGATCGAGTTCGAGCGCAACAAGGAGCGCTACAGCTTCCTGCGCTGGGGCCAGAAGGCGTTCCGCAACTTCAAGGTGGTGCCGCCCAACACCGGCATTGTGCACCAGGTGAACCTCGAGTACCTCGCGCGCGTGGTCGTCGAGCGCGAAGTGGACGGCGTGCTGCAGGCGTTCCCGGACACCGTGTTCGGCACCGACTCGCACACCACCATGATCAACGGCATCGGCGTGCTCGGCTGGGGCGTCGGCGGCATCGAGGCGGAAGCGGCGATGCTCGGCCAGCCCTCGTCGATGCTGATTCCGCAGGTGGTCGGCTTCAAGCTGACCGGCCGGCTGCCGGAGGGCTCCACCGCCACCGACCTCGTGCTCACCGTCACCCAGATGCTGCGCAAGCTCGGTGTGGTCGGAAAGTTCGTCGAGTTCTTCGGCGACGGCCTGCAGCACCTGCCGCTGGCCGACCGCGCCACCATCGCCAACATGGCGCCCGAGTACGGCGCCACCTGCGGCATCTTCCCGATCGACGCCGAGGCGCTGAACTACCTGCGCCTGTCCGGCCGTCCGGAGGCGCAGATCGCGCTGGTCGAGGCCTACGCCAAGGCGCAGGGCCTGTGGCACGAGCCCGGCCAGGCGGAAGCGCAGTACTCCGCGGTGCTGCATCTCGACCTCGGCGACGTCAAGCCGTCGCTGGCCGGCCCGAAGCGCCCGCAGGACCGCGTGCTGCTGCAGGACATGCAGGCCAACGCGCGCGACGCGATCGCCGGCCTCACCGCCAAGCGCACGCCGAAGGCGGCGGTCGAGACCATGGCCGCCGAGGGCGGTGCGCAGCCGCAGGCCGCGCACCTGGCCGCCCGTCCGATCTCGAAGCTGCGCATCCAGGACCAGGACTGCGAGCTCACCGACGGCTCGGTGGTGATCGCCGCGATCACCTCCTGCACCAACACCTCCAACCCGGCGGTGATGCTCGGTGCCGGCCTGCTCGCGCGCAACGCCGCGCGACTGGGCCTGAAGGCCAAGCCGTGGGTCAAGACCTCGCTCGCACCGGGCTCGCGGGTGGTCACCGACTACCTGAAGAAGGCCGGCGTGCTCGACGATCTGGAGAAGCTCGGCTTCTACGTGGTCGCCTACGGCTGCACCACCTGCATCGGCAACTCCGGCCCGCTGCCGGACGAGGTCTCGCGCGCGATCGCCGAGAACGACCTCGTGGTCGCCTCGGTGCTGTCGGGCAACCGCAACTTCGAGGGCCGCGTGCACCCCGAGGTGAAGATGAACTACCTCGCCTCGCCGCCGCTGGTGGTCGCCTACGCGATCGCGGGCACGGTCGACATCGACCTGAGCAAGGACCCGCTGGCGCACACGCCCGACGGCAAGCCGGTCTATCTGCGCGACATCTGGCCGAGCAACAAGGAGATCGGCGACGTCATCGCCGCGACCATCGGCCCGGAGATGTTCGCCAAGAACTACGCCGACGTGTTCAAGGGCGACACCCGCTGGAACCAGATCGAATCGCCGGAGGGCGAGTCGTACAAGTGGGACGCCTCGTCGACCTACATCAAGAACCCGCCCTATTTCGACGGCATGAGCATGAACGTCGGCACCATCGACGACGTGCACGGCGCGCGCGTGCTGGGTCTGTTCGGCGACTCGATCACCACCGACCACATCTCCCCGGCCGGCAGCATCAAGAAGGACTCGCCGGCGGGCCGCTACCTGATCTCGCGCGGCGTGCAGCCGGCCGACTTCAACAGCTACGGCTCGCGCCGCGGCAACGACGAAGTGATGGTGCGCGGCACCTTCGCCAACATCCGCATCAAGAACCTGATGCTGGGCGGCGAGGAAGGCGGCAACACGATCTACTTCGGCAAGGACGGCTCGCGCGAGAAGCTGGCGATCTACGACGCGGCGATGAAGTACAAGGCCGACGGCGTGCCGCTGGTGGTGATCGCCGGCAAGGAATACGGCACCGGCTCCTCGCGCGACTGGGCGGCCAAGGGCACCAAACTGCTGGGCGTGAAGGCGGTGATCGCCGAGAGTTTCGAGCGCATCCACCGCTCCAACCTGGTCGGCATGGGCGTGTTGCCGCTGCAGTTCCTCGACGGCCAGAACGCGCAGACGCTCGGCCTCGACGGCACCGAGACCTACGACATCGTCGGCCTCGCCGACGGCCAGTCGAAGACCGCCACCGTCATCGCCCGCAAGGCCGACGGCGGCGAGGTCCGCTTCGAGGTGCGCGTGCTGCTGCTGACGCCGAAGGAAGTCGAATACTTCCGCCACGGCGGCATCCTGCATTACGTGCTGCGCCAGCTCGCCGCGAAGAAGGCCGCCTAAGCCGCTGCGGATCGGGCGGAAGCCCCGCCCGCGCCAGCGGCGCGGGCGTTCGGAAGGGCCGCGCGGCAGTGCCGCGCAAGCGGCCCTCCCTCACCCGCCACGGCGGCATCCTGCATTACGTGCTGCGCCAGCTCGCCGCGAAGAAGGCCGCCTAAGCTGCTGCGGATCGGGCGGTCGCGCCATGTCACGCCATAGGGCACTTCTCGAAACCTCCCTAACCGTTGTCGCCAGTGAGCCGGCATGATGTCGCCCATGATCACCCCGCGCATCAAGCCCTCGTCCTTCTGGCGCTCTCAGCCCGGCGCTGACCTGTTCGTGCAAGACCAACGCCAAGCCAAGCTCGGCGGCTTCATCGCCAACCTGGCAGCAATGGACGAACTGATCGACTTCGCGGCCATTGCCGCCCGGGTCGACACCGCCTGCCCTCGCGCTGACCGTAGCAAAGGCGGGCGCCCGCCGTACCCCACCGAGGTGATGGTGCGGCTGCTGTTCATCCAGTCGCTGTACAACCTCAGCGACGAGGACTGCGAGTACCAGGTGCTGGACCGCATGAGCTTGCCGCACTTCTGCCGCCTGGACGCAGCACTGCACATCCCCGATGCGCGCACGCTGTGGAGTTTCAAGCAGCGCTTGGCCCAAGGCGGGCTGGGCGGGCGCGCCATCTTCGAGGCGGTGAGCCTGCAGTTGCAGCAGCACGGCTACATCCCGCGCGGCGGGCAGATCGTGGATGCCAGCATCGTGCAGGCACCGCTCACCCAGGCGAACAAGGACGAGCGCGAAGCGCTCAACGAAGGCCGCAGGCCCGAGGGCTGGAATGCCAAGCGGCTGCAGCACACCGACCGCGACGCGCGCTGGACCAAGAAGCACGGCAAGAGCTTCTACGGCTACAAGGTGCACGCCAACGCGGACGCGCGCTACAAGCTGATCCGCCGGGTCAAGGTCACGCCGGCCAATGTCGATGACGGCCAGACGCTCAAGGAGGTGCTGGACCGCGCCAACACCGGCGCGCGGCTGCTGGCCGACCGAGGCTACGACGCGCAGACCAACCGCCAGTTGCTGCAGGCCCACGGGCTGCGCGACGGCATCGCGCGGCGTGCCAAGCCCGGGCAGGAGCGGCGCGTGCGACTGGACGCGCGCAACAAGGCGATCAACCGCGTCCGCGCCAGAGGCGAACATGTGTTCGCCGGCCTCGAGCAGTTGGGCGGCAAGTGCGTGCGGGCGATGACGCTGGCGAGAAACGAACTGGCGATCCTGCTGAAGTGCGCGGCGTACAACGCCAAGCGGCTGGTCTGGCTGGTGCGCCATGACCCGTGCGGGTGTGCGCGATGAAGGGAGAGGTGCGCCCGCTGCAGCCTGCAAACGCCGTTCTGCAGGGCCTCGGGCGCCCGCCAAGGCTGCGATGACGGGGCCTGAGCGGCACCGAGAACCCCGAACTGAACGACGCGAGCGCCCTCATGCCGGTTCAGCTCTCGGAAATGGGGTTTTGCGAAGTGCCCTGTAGCTGCTACACTGTTACCCCTATGCGCAAATGGCTGGCCCTCGTCTTGCTGGTGTTCTTGCCGCTTCAATTCAGTTGGGCGGCAGTGGCCAGTTATTGCCAGCATGAAACCGGAGCTGCGGCCAAGCACTTCGGCCACCATGCGCATCAGCACAAGGCGGCCGACGGCAAGGATGCCAGCCCTGATCCGGCCAAGACCCTGGGTGGCGATCCTGATTGCGCGTCCTGTCATGCCGGGTGCTTCTCGGTCTTGTCAGGGGATGTGAAGCTGGCGTCGCCAGTCAGCCCGTCCCTGGTTACGGGGTATCTCCCGGAGCACCTTGCTGCGCCTCCACCTGAACGTTTAGAGCGCCCTCAGTGGCGTGTCCTCGCCTGATCGGCGGGGAGCGCGTTCCTTTCCCTTCGTCCTCACCCCTGCCGTCGCGCATGGCGCGCTACGGTATCCAGCCGGCTTCGCGCGGCTGATGTGATGACGTTGCTGGCGATCATCTGGATCGCCCCCCCGCCGATTCCCTTGTGTATTTCAAATCACTGGAGAATCGGATGCTGAAGGATATTCACAATTACAACGCGAGGGCGGTTGCGGCAGGCTTGCTCCTTGCGCTCATGACGGGGACGGCTTTCGCTCAGTTATTGCCGACGGCACCAGCTCTTGGGCAGAGCGCCAACGGCGTAGAGCAGATTGAAGCAGCAACGCCCCTGACCCTGCAAAAGGCCGTCGCGCTGGCTTTGGAGGCGAATCTTGACCTGACTGTCGCCCAACGGGAGATCGAGGCCGTGGAGGGCCAGGTAATTCAGGGACGAGTACGTCCTAATCCCGAGCTGGCGTACTCGCTCGAAGACCAACGCACGCCAACCCGCACGCAAAGCGTCCAGATCAATCTGCCCATCGAGCTGGGGGGCAAGCGCGCTGCCCGCATTGCCGCGGCAGAGCGAGGGCGTGACGTCGCAGTTGAAGAACTGAACACGCGGCGCGTCGAAATTCGCGCCGCTGTGGTCGCCGCCTTCTTCGAAACGCTGGCAGCCCAGGAGCGTGTAGCACTGGCTCTTGACAGTGTCGATTTGGCGAGAAAAGCGACCGACGCGGTTGCCAAGCGCGTGGCAGCGGGTAAGGTTTCTCCCGTCGAAGAATCAAAGGCCCGGGTGGCTGAGGCCGGGGTGCGCGTTGAACTCGCCCAGGCGCAAAGCGAGCTGCGCAACGCTCGGGGACGTCTTGCCAGCTTGCTGGGTGCCAATCCACCTCGCTTCACCCTCGTCGCGGGCAATATTGAAGCGCTCCCGCCCGTTCCAAGCTTCGACAGTGTCCAGCAACGCCTGTCTGTCTCGCCAACCTTGCGTCGTGCGCAGCTAGAGGTGGAACGCCGCAGATCACTGGTCGATTTGGAGCGCAGCAAGCGGGTACCCGATGTCACCTTCAGCCTGGGAGTGAAGCGCTCCAATGAGCTGCAGCGTGATCAGCTGCTGTTCGGCGTCTCCGTGCCGTTGCCGTTGTTTGATCGCAATCAGGGCAACTTGCTGGAAGCGCTGAAGCGCGAAGACAAAGCCCGGGACGAACTCCAGGCGTTGAACGTGCGAGTCGGCACTGAAGTGATGCAAGCCCGCGAGCGGCTGGACGCCATTCGCAGGGAAGTCGAGGTCTTGCAACGGGACGTACTCCCCGGGGCTAAGAGTGCCTACGACGCAGCCACCATCGGATTCGAGAACGGCAAGTTCAACTTCCTCGAAGTGCTAGACGCGCAGCGCACCTACTTCGCCGCCAAGTCCCAATACCTCAAGGCACTGGCCGAAGCGCATCGCGCGGCGGCGGACATTGACCGGGTGCTCGGCGACTCCACCCCGAATGCCGACAAGCCATCCAATCAGGAATGAATATGAAAATCGACACAAAAAAACTGAACATCAGCAAAAAGCAGTTGGTCGCCATCGCTGCAATTGCCGTGACTGGCGTAGTGCTTGGCACCGCCATTCTGAGCAACAAGACAAGCAAGACGGCGGAAGATGATGGCCACGGTCATGGCAGCCACGTTGAAGCGAAAGCGCACAGTGATGGTGAGCACCACGGCAAGACGAGTGGCGATGGGCACGATCATGACAAAGGCCACGCTGACGGCGAGCACCACGAAGGCCCCAGCAAGGGGCCTCATGGCGGCAAGCTGTTCAAGGAAGGAGATTTTGGGCTGGAGGCTTTGCTGGCCGAGGACGGAGGCGAACCACGCCTGCGGATCTGGCTGTTCAGCAAAGATAAGCCGCTTCCAAACAATGCAGCCAAAGTCAGCGCCACCATCACGCGCTTGACCGGAGAGACGCAGACCCTCAACTTTGCACCTGACAAGGACAGCCTGGTGAGCCGTGAGGTGGTGCCCGAGCCACACGCGTTCGAGATCAGCATCGTTGCCCAGACTGCCACCGAGTCCTTCATGTTCGTCCTGAACCAAGAGGAAGGGAAGGTCGAGCTTAGCGATGCACAAATCAAGGCCGCATCCATTGGCATCGACACGGCAGGTCCTGCGCGCATCAAGTCTGTTTTGCAATTGCCAGGCGAAATTCGTCTGAATGAAGACCGGACTTCGCACATTGTTCCGCGCATTGCGGGGGTGGTCGAGAGTGTGCAGGTCAGTCTGGGGCAGGCGGTCAGACGAGGCCAAGTTTTGGCCGTCATCGCCAGCCCGGCGGCATCAGAGCTGCGCAGCGAGTTGCAGACAGCACAAAAGCGATTGACCTTGGCCAAGACCACGTATGAGCGTGAAAAGCGGCTCTGGGAGCAGAAGATCTCTGCCGAGCAGGACTACCTGCAAGCCAAGCAAGCCTTACACGAGGCAGAGGTCGCCGTGGCCAACGCCCAGCAGAAGCTGTCCGCCTTGGGTCTGACATCAGGATCTTCGGGGGGGCTCAATCGCTTCGAGCTGCGCGCGCCATTCGACGGCTTGGTGATTGAAAAGCATCTGAGCCTGGGTGAAGCCGTCAAGGAAGACGCCGCCGTGTTTACCGTGTCCGATCTGGGGCAGGTTTGGGCTGAAATCAACGTGCCAGCCAAGGACTTGCCGCTGGTTAGAGTCGGCGAAAAAGTGACCATCAAGGCAACTGCATTCGATGCCAGCGCTACTGGCGTCATCACCTTTGTTGGGTCGCTGATTGGCGAACAAACCCGCATGGCCAAGGCCCGCGTGGTTTTGTCCAACCCCAAGGGCGTTTGGCGTCCTGGTCTGTTTGTCAGTGTGGAGGTGACTGCATCGGAGGCGGAAGTACCCGTGACTGTGGCCAGTGACGCCATTCAGACCTTGGGCGACAAGCCCGTGGTGTTCCTGAAAGTGAACGGAGGCTTCATTGCCCAGCCCGTGCAGTTGGGCCGCAGTGATGGCAAGCGGGTCGAGGTGGTGCAAGGACTCAAGCCGGGGGCTCCCTACGCGGCAGCAGGAAGTTTTGTCGTGAAGTCTGAGCTCGGCAAAGCCTCTGCCGAACACACCCATTGATACCGGAGTCGCGCACATGTTTGAAAAACTTATTCGAGCAGCCATCGAACATCGATGGTTGGTGTTGCTAGCAGTCATCGGTATGGCGGCCGTCGGCGTATTCAACTACCAGAAGCTCCCCATCGATGCAGTGCCGGACATCACCAACGTCCAAGTGCAGATTAACACCCAAGCGCCGGGATATTCCCCTCTGGAAATCGAGCAGCGTGTGACTTACCCGATTGAAACCGCGATGGCGGGTCTTCCCAATCTGGAGCAGACCCGTTCCTTGTCCCGCTACGGGCTGTCGCAAGTGACTGTGATCTTCAAGGATGGCACCGACATCTACTTTGCGCGCCAATTGGTCAACGAACGCATCCAGGAGGCGCGCGACAAGTTGCCCCCCGGAATTACCCCGACCATGGGTCCGATTTCGACCGGCTTGGGCGAGATCTACCTGTGGACGGTCGAAGCCAAGGATGGTGCGAAGAAGCCTGATGGCCAACCCTATACGGCCACCGATCTGCGCGAGATTCAGGACTGGATCATCAAGCCACAGTTGCGCAACGTGCCCGGCGTCACAGAAATCAACTCCATTGGCGGCTATTCCAAGGAATACCAGATCGCCCCTAATCCTGAGCGCCTCACCTCGCTGGGCGTCACCTTGCAGGACATCGTGACGGCATTGGAGCGCAACAACGGCAACGTGGGCGCGGGCTATATCGAAAAGCGTGGCGAGCAATATCTGATTCGAGCGCCCGGTCAGGTCAAAACCTTGGAGGACATCAGCAACGTGATCGTCAGCAGCGTCGGTGGTGTGCCGATCCGGGTGCGTGACGTGGCCGAGGTTGGGCTGGGGCGTGAACTGCGCACGGGTGCCGCCACAGCCAACGGGCGCGAAGTGGTGCTGGGCACGGCCTTCATGCTCATCGGGCAAAACAGCCGAACGGTTTCCCAGGCCGTCGACAAAAAAATGAAAGAAATCAACCGCAGCCTGCCTGAAGGCGTGCATGCGGTCACCGTTTACGACCGTACCGTGTTGGTGGATAAAGCCATCAGCACGGTGAAGAAGAATTTGTTGGAAGGTGCGATCCTGGTGATCGTGATCCTGTTCCTATTCCTGGGCAACATTCGAGCGGCCATCATCACGGCGACCGTGATTCCCTTGTCAATGCTGTTCACCTTCACGGGGATGGTGACCAACAAGGTGAGTGCCAATCTGATGAGCCTCGGGGCGCTGGACTTCGGCATCATCATCGACGGTGCGGTTGTGATTGTCGAGAACTGTGTCCGTCGTCTCGCGCATGCGCAAGCTCAATACGGCAGGCCGTTGACGCGGGCGGAACGCTTTCACGAGGTGTTCCTGGCATCGAAGGAATCACGCCGCGCGCTGCTGTTCGGGCAACTCATCATCATGGTGGTCTACCTGCCCATCTTCGCCCTGACGGGGGTGGAAGGGAAGATGTTCCACCCGATGGCGTTCACGGTGGTGGCTGCACTCGTGGGGGCCATGATCCTGTCGGTGACCTTCATTCCGGCTGCGGTCGCACTGTTCATTGGCAACCGCGTCAGCGAGAAGGAAAACTTCTTGATGGTGCAAGCCAAGCGCTGGTATGGCCCGCTGCTGGATCGCGTGATGGAGGCCAAGGCTGTTGTGTTGGCTGCCGCAGCCGTGGCAGTGGTGCTGTGCGGTTTGATCGCAACGCGCATGGGCAGTGAGTTCGTGCCCAGCTTGAACGAAGGAGACTTCGCCATTCAGGCCTTGCGCATTCCTGGCACCAGTTTGTCGCAATCGGTGGCGATGCAGCAGCAACTGGAAGCAACGCTGAAAGCCAAATTTCCAGAGATCGACCGTGTATTTGCACGCACTGGAACGGCGGAAATTGCCTCCGACCCCATGCCACCGAACATTTCTGACGGCTACATCATGCTCAAGCCAATGTCTGAGTGGCCCGAGCCGCGCAAGTCGCGCGACGAATTGCTGGCGGCCATTCAGGAGGTCGTGGGCAAGATACCGGGTAACAACTACGAATTCTCCCAGCCGATCCAACTTCGATTCAACGAACTCATCTCGGGGGTGCGCAGCGATGTGGCGGTGAAGATTTTTGGCGACGACATGGATGTCTTGAACAAGACGGCCGAGGAGGTCTCGTCCATGCTGCAGAAGATTCCCGGCGCTTCCGAAGTCAAGGTGGAGCAGACCACCGGCTTGCCGATGCTGACCGTGAACATCGACCGCCAGAAAGCCGCGCGCTATGGGCTGAACGTGGCCGACATCCAGGACGCCGTGGCCACCGCCATCGGTGGGCGCGAGGCCGGCACGCTGTTCGAGGGCGACCGCCGCTTCGACATTCTGGTGCGCTTGCCCGAGTCCTTGCGTAATGACTTGGAAAGCATGAAGCGCCTGCCGATTCCTCTGCCGCGCGCAACGGGTGGCGCGGGCGGCGGCGAGGGCCGAACCAACTTCATCCAACTGGCCGAGGTGGCGAGCTTCGAGCTGGCGCCCGGCCCCAACCAGATCAGCCGGGAAAACGGCAAGCGCCGCATCGTGGTCAGCGCCAACGTGCGTGGCCGTGATGTCGGTTCCTTTGTGGCCGATGCTGAAGCTGCTTTGGCGCAGGTCAAGATTCCCGCAGGCTACTGGACGAGCTGGGGTGGCACATTTGAAAACCTGCAGTCCGCGACACAGCGATTGCAAATCGTCGTCCCTGTGTCGTTGCTTCTGGTCTTCGTATTGCTGTTTGCAATGTTCGGCAATGTCAAGGATGGTTTGCTGGTCTTCACCGGTATTCCGTTTGCCTTGACCGGCGGCATTCTGGCGCTGTGGCTGCGCGACATTCCTCTGTCGATTTCCGCTGCCGTGGGCTTCATCGCGCTGTCAGGTGTGGCCGTGCTCAATGGCCTAGTGATGATTTCCTACATCCGCAGCTTGCGCGAGGACGGAACGCCGCTGGATGAAGCCATCCGCGAGGGCGCGCTGACACGCTTGCGGCCGGTGCTGATGACGGCCCTAGTGGCGTCGCTGGGTTTCATCCCGATGGCGATTGCCACGGGAACAGGCGCGGAAGTGCAACGCCCGCTGGCTACCGTAGTGATCGGAGGCATCTTGTCTTCCACCGTGCTGACGCTGCTGGTGCTACCGATTCTGTATCGGCTGGCCCATCGTCCAGACGAGGAAATGGAGGATGTCACTGCCGAACCGGTACATCCGCAGGCTGCGGCTTCGTGCAGGACCAGCGCCAAGCCAAGCTCGGCGGCTTCATCGCCAACCTGGCAGCAATGGACGAACTGATCGACTTCGCGGCCATTGCCGCCCGGGTCGACACCGCCTGCCCTCGCGCTGACCGTAGCAAAGGCGGGCGCCCGCCGTACCCCACCGAGGTGATGGTGCGGCTGCTGTTCATCCAGTCGCTGTACAACCTCAGCGACGAGGACTGCGAGTACCAGGTGCTGGACCGCATGAGCTTGCCGCACTTCTGCCGCCTGGACGGAGCACTGCACATCCCCGATGCGCGCACGCTGTGGAGTTTCAAGCAGCGCTTGGCCCAAGGGGGACTGGGCGGGCGCGCCATCTTCGAGGCGGTGAGCCTGCAGTTGCAGCAGCACGGCTACATCCCGCGCGGCGGGCAGATCGTGGATGCCAGCATCGTGCAGGCACCGCTCACCCAGGCGAACAAGGACGAGCGCGAAGCGCTCAACGAAGGCCGCAGGCCCGAGGGCTGGAATGCCAAGCGGCTGCAGCACACCGACCGCGACGCGCGCTGGACCAAGAAGCACGGCAAGAGCTTCTACGGCTACAAGGTGCACGCCAACGCGGACGCGCGCTACAAGCTGATCCGCCGGGTCAAGGTCACGCCGGCCAATGTCGATGACGGCCAGACGCTCAAGGAGGTGCTGGACCGCGCCAACACCGGCGCGCGGCTGCTGGCCGACCGAGGCTACGACGCGCAGACCAACCGCCAGTTGCTGCAGGCCCACGGGCTGCGCGACGGCATCGCGCGGCGTGCCAAGCCCGGGCAGGAGCGGCGCGTGCGACTGGACGCGCGCAACAAGGCGATCAACCGCGTCCGCGCCAGAGGCGAACATGTGTTCGCCGGCCTCGAGCAGTTGGGCGGCAAGTGCGTGCGGGCGATGACGCTGGCGAGAAACGAACTGGCGATCCTGCTGAAGTGCGCGGCGTACAACGCCAAGCGGCTGGTCTGGCTGGTGCGCCATGACCCGTGCGGGTGTGCGCGATGAAGGCAGAGGTGCGCCCGCTGCAGCCTGCAAACGCCGTTTTGCAGGGCCTCGGGCGCCCGCCAAGGCTGCGATGACGGGGCCTGAGCGGCACCGAGAACCCCGAACTGAACGACGCGGGCGCCCTCATGCCGGTTCAGCCTTCGGAAACGGGGTTATGCGAAGTGCCCTACTACAAGCAGGTCAAGGATGGAAACCGTCATCCTTACGAGGAGTTCTTCGCCAGGAACTCGAAGAACCCGGAACTGGCGCTGCGCGACGCGCTGGAGTGGTGGCACGAGGCCGACTTCGACCACTCGTTTGAAGAGCGCACGATCTATGAGTGGTCGCCCCGGCTGCGCGAGCTGCTGGCACGCGATCGCATTCTCAAACTGACCGAACAGGAGTTCGTGGATGCCGTTTCCCGGGTGCACGCGATCCGAGATCACGCGATCAAGCAGGAAAACGAGCACTTGGGCTTGCCCGACCGACCGCAGGCTGGCGACGACAAGGTGCAGAAGTTCGGCGAGTGGCTGTGGAAGCAACGCTCGCGCGAAGGCAAGACGATGCTCGATCTGCTGAACTACGTTGTGTGGGGAAGTGGCCATGTGGCAGAGCGCATTTGGAATGCCATTCGCAGTGACGACTGGGCAATCCCTCATATCGGTCTGAGCAGTCTTGGCGAGATCGTCGGCTGGGCCAGGCCTGACGAGTATCCGCCGAGGAACATGCGTACGAGTAAGGGACTGCGAGCGCTTGGGTACAACGTCAAGATTGGGATGTGATGCCCACTGCAGCCAGCAGGCCCAAGACCGTAGATCGACCGACACCGTAAGAGCAGGTCCAGATCGAAGAACCAGAGGGGACGAGGTGATCATCGATGGGAAAGTTGATCGAAGGTGACGACGGGATGCCGGCTGAGGAGGTGGGCAGCTGGGCCAAAGAGAAGCATGACTACCTTTGCCGGTACATCGACATCTCCCGCGCAACCCGAGCAAAGTACATCGGTGATCGAAAAGGGGGCGCCACGTTCATCGACCTCTTCTGCGGACCAGGCAGGTGCCAGGTCCGGGAGACTGGGGATTGGATTGACGGTGGCGTTGTTGCTGCGTGGAAGAAAAGCTGTGAAGGCGGAGCACCCTTCACGCAGATCTACATTGCCGACCTCGATGCACAACGGCGGCGGGCGGCCGCCGAACGACTGCGGCAGTTGAATGCACCAGTCATTGAAATTGATGGTGCTGCAGCACAGGCCGTGAAAGAGGTCGTCACCCGGGTGAATCCCTACGGCCTGAATTTTGCCTTCCTTGATCCGTTTGACCTGGCCAACCTGAGCTTCGACATCATCGTCGCGTTGGCCAGCCTGAAGCGAATCGACATGCTGATTCACGTCAGTCAAATGGACTTGCAGCGGAATGCGGTTTCCTACGCGATTGCCGATGAATCTGCCTTCGATTCCTTCGCGCCGGGATGGCGGGACAAGGTAGCCCGCGACCAATCGCAGCAAGCGTTGCGGCAACAGGTCCTCCAGTATTGGCGAGGAAAGGTAGCAGACCTCGGGGTGTGGCCATCCACCGAGATGAGGCTGCTCAAGGGCGGGAAGAACCAGCCCCTGTATTGGTTGTTGCTAGCAGCGAAACACGAGCTCGCACACAAGTTCTGGGCAACCGCGTCCAACGTGGAAGGCCAGGGTAAGTTCGACTTCTAAGCGCAAGTCATCGCTTCCGGGTACTCGTCCCACGTGCGGCCCCGGAAGATGCGGCCGTTTGCCTTCTTGTGGCGCTTGACACCGTCGGCACCCCAGCCGCCCCATTGCTTGAAAAAGAATGCCGCACCAGCAGCCTCGGCCTGGGCCTGTACGTTCGCCACCCATTCTTCTCGCATCGGCCGGGCTTTGTGCCCGGACTCGCCACCGACGATGACCCAGTGAATGTCGCGCAGGTCGATTCGTCCGAGGTCTTCCAGCAGCGGCTCGACGGACAAGAATCGAATATGCGCATCTACCTTGCGCAGGTGTGCGATGCGCGGAACGCCGTACTTCTTGTCTTCGACCGACACTCCAAGCCAAACATTTCTCGGGCAGGCACGGCGAGCAAAGTACTCCGGTAACCGTTCCGCGCGCTTGGTGAGGATCTGGTACGTGTGGTGAGGGGTACGCTCGATGATCGAGAACACACGATCCAGGAAGGCGTCCGGAACGGCCTCGTGGAACAGATCGCTCATGCTGTTGACGAAGTACGTTGTCGGCTTTTTGCGCAGCAGGGGCTGTTCGAGCCGGGTCTCATGCAACGTGAGCTTGAACCCGTTCTCGTAGCCGGGCGCGCCCATGGCGTGGAGCCGGCGCGCCATCACTTCCGCGTAGCAGTTCTTGCACCCCGGTGAAACCTTGGTGCAACCGGTGGTTGGGTTCCACGTCTGCTCAGTCCACTCGATGGTCGATTGAGTCGCCACGTCAGCCTCCAGTGATCATTGAGGCGCAGCACGCGTAACGCGAGTCTGCGCGTGTTCGGACACAAAGGCATCCACCAACCGAGATAGCGCCAAGCGCGCCTGCCGCAGGTCGGGGTCCGCCAGGGCGGCGCGAATGCGTTCTGCCAGTTGGTCGGCGGTGGGGGCGTCTTCCGCGTTTGCCGCATGCACCAGCTGCATGCACTGCTCGATCACTCGGATCGGTGGGCTTGCCTTGCCGCTCTCGTAGCGGCTCACCGAGGACTGTTTCACGCCCAGGAAGGCAGCGAACTCTTTCTGGCTGCGCCCGTTGCGGGCGGCTTTGACCAGTTCTCCCACGCTGGTGATCGCCATTGCCTTAGCCGTTGATGCGTCAAGAGCATAATTTATCACGTCAATGCACATAATGCATGCACGTCCCTGCTCCCGGATCTGTTACCCGTGCACGAGAAGACGCGCCTCGGCTTCCCGTCGAGCAACAAGTCCTGGCAACACCCTGCCACCGCCGTACACCCACCGGCGAAGTTCAGCGGCGGCGGCTGACCAGTCCCGCTGATTGACCCGCCGCCGCAGCGTCGATGTCTGCAGCCGCCCGGCGCCGAGGTTGAACGTGAAGTCTGTAATGGCCGCCAGCCGTCCCTCGGGCTCCGCGGCCAGCACCGGGCAGTACCGCAACGTGGCAGCAAGCGCCACCTTCAGATCCTGGGCGAGGTAGGCCTCGGCCTCGCCTTCCGTGATCGGCGGGTGCTTCGGGTCGCACAGATGCCCGTAGCCGATGACCCGTGCGGGTGTGCGCGATGAAGGCAGAGGTGCGCCCGCTGCAGCCTGCAAACGCCGTTTTGCAGGGCCTCGGGCGCCCGCCAAGGCTGCGATGACGGGGCCTGAGCGGCACCGAGAACCCCGAACCGAGTGACGCGGGCGCCCTTATTTCGGTTCAGCTCTCGGAAATGGGGTTTTGCGAAGTGCCCGAATGTAATGACCTCAGCTGAAACGTCCTGGGTTGAAACCACTATCAGAGGCCAAGAACGATCAGTGTTGTAGCCTGACCCCTCGAAGTATCTGGTGTTTGCCATGCGCCCATTTGGGCTTACCCCATGAGCTGCGCCGTGCAGAGAACATCATCGCTAAACCACTTCGATGATGACTCAAGTCATTTCCCCTTGGCGAGCAGAATGGCATCACACGGGCAGGTTGCACCCAGCCATAGGACATAGGCTCTGAAGCCGCGCCCATTTCAGCTGGCGTGCAAACCGCCGAGCAACCATACCTATGCTGCCGCGCTGGCCTCGACAGCAACATCACTCAAACTCTCGCCCCTGAGTGAGCGGACTAGGTTCTCAGCAGCCCGCATTTCAATTTCGAACCGTACGCGTCTCACAGCCGAGCCGATGTGGGGAGTGAGTACTGTTCTGGGGTTGTTGATCAATCCCGGATGAATTTCGCGAGGTCTGTCTGGAAGTAGCCAATCTTCCATCTCATAGACGTCAGCGGCGTACGCGCCAAGTTGCTCATTCGCCAAGGCATCGACAACCGCCCTTTCGTCGACCACAGACCCCCTACCCACGTTTACAAGGATCTGGCCCTTTTTCGATAGTTGAAGCACCCTGGAGTCAACCAGGTGGCGCGTATCGCTAACAAGAGGCACTGCCAGGAACACATAGTCCGATGTGCTGAAAGCCTCATCGAGCGTGACCAGTTCGACCTGATCTAGACGCACATTTGGGTCTACACCAAGCAGCCGCGCGCAGCCAAAGCCCGCGAGTCGCGCCAATATGGCCTGCCCAACTTTTCCGAGACCGATCACGCTGGCCACCGACCCATGAAGCCCGGTTCCGTATAGAGCTGGCCTCCACCCAGAGTAGCCTGCTCTTGTAGCGGCGTCACCCTGAAGCACGTTCCTGCCAGCAGCAATAGCCAATCCGATGGCCAGCTCGGCTGTGGGCTCTGTGAGGAGGTCAGGAACAAAGGTGACGGTCACCCCGGCTTGTGCGCAAGCCCTCAGGTCAAAGTTGTCATACCCCTTCAGGGCGCAAGCGATGGTCTTGAGCCTGGGAGCGTGCAACAGGGTTCGCTGATCTACCCAGTCAGACATGAAAGCCATCATTGCGTCGGCATCCTTCAGATGACGGTGGAGCTCGGCCTCGCTCCACGGCTCAGGACCGGGATTCATCACCACTTCACCAACCTGCATAAGACGCGCCAGTACCTCTTCATGGATGGGCTGCGTCACCACAATTTTCGGCATCATTACCTTCCTCTCTCTTTCTATTTCAGATGTTTGCGAAGCGCCGACCCAATGCCGTCGACCACGAGCACGCATATGAGGATGGACAGCAAAATGGCTGAGACCTCGTCATACTTGACAAGGCGAAGTGCTGCCATCAGCTCGAAGCCGATGCCGCCCGCACCCACGATGCCCATCACTGCCGATGCGCGAAAGTGATATTCCCATCGGTAGATGGTGATGTCCGCCAACTGGGGCAAAACCTGCGGTAACACAGCATGGGTGATGACCTGAAACCGGCTTGCGCCCGCGGCCTTAGCGGCCTCCAGAGGTTTCGGGTCCACGTGCTCTATGGCTTCGGCGTAGAACTTGGCTACCATGCCCGTGGAATGCAGGGCCAACGCCAGCACACCCGGCAGAGCGCCGAAACCAACGGCCGCGACGAACAGAATGCCCAGGATAATTTCAGGCACAGACCGGAATGCCGCCAGGATGACTCTGGCCACTCTTCCCACCAAAGGATTGGGGGTGGTGTTTGGAGCCGCCAGGAGCGCCAGCGGAAGTGAAAGCACGATAGTCAGTGCTGTGCCGGCAATCGACATCGCCAAGGTGTCCCTCAGCGGGATGACCCAGTGCTCCCAGCGGTCGAAGTTGGGAGGGACCATCTCAGATAAGAGCTGCTTGACAGCCGGGGCGCCTTCGATGAACCGCTGTGCATCGAAGAACCCCGTGACGTACAGGGCTACAAGGCAAACCAGAAGGACGAACGCTGTATTGCGCAGTCCAATGAACTGCTCCCGCTTGTCGCGACTGATGATGTTCTCGAATGCAGCCGAGGTCATTGCATACGGCCCAAATCAAGCTTCAGGATGGTTGCGGTATCCCTAAGGACGTCATATGCAGCGTCATCAGTGGGGGCAAACGCCTGGACACGAAACGCCTTGAGCACCTCAGCATCCTTCATGTCCAGAAAGGCAGAGCGGATGGCAGCTTTGAGCTCAGGCTTGAGGTCCCCCTGCATGACGACCGGATAGTTTGGAATGGGAGCAGAAAGGTCAAGCTGAACAATCTTCGTGGCATCAATGCTTCCTCGAGCGATGAGGTTGTCCAGAATCGGCTTGGACAGAGCCCCGGCTGGAATCTGACCCGACTGCACCGCACGTGCGACCGCGTCATGTGCCCCAAGGTGAACTGGCCGATAGTCCTTCTCACCATCAAGCTTGTACTTCTTGAGCAGGTGTGCACGTGGTACAAGGTGGCTTGATGTGGACGCCTGGTCGCCAAATCCGAAGGGCTTGCCGCGCACGTCTTCAAGCGTTTTCACCGGCCCTCCGGCCGTTGCGATGAAGACCGACTGGTATGTGGGCGACCCACGTTCAACGCCCACCGCAAAGGGCTCAATCCCGGGCGCCTTAGATTTGGCCAAAACGTACGAAAACGGTCCAAAGTACGCTACCTCAATCCGACCGAACCGCATTGCCTCGATCATCGAGGAGTAATCGGTAGTCACCACAATCTCAACATCCTTCTTGAGCCGCTGTTCAAGATAGCGCTTAAGAGGCTGCGCGTTCTGGATGATGCTGGCAGCGTTCTCATCTGGAAGAAGGGCGACACGAAGCTTTGATGGATCCTTTCCCTGCGCATGAGCCCACAGAGGAAGGAGTGCAGCAAAAGAAGCTGCGCTGACAACAAGACAGAAGTTACGGCGATTCAGCATGGCAAGAGCTCCTTGGTTTGACTGGATTGAAGAGTTCGGGGGCTATCAGTGGACGCACTCGTGTTGGAAGCGTTGGACTGCTTTGCATAGAGGTTCCGCACAACATCAGGACTCAGCTGCTCTGCCCTACCCTCGAATACAACAGCTCCCTGGCGGAGCCCAATGATTCGGTCTGCAAACGAGCGCGCGAGCTCCACCTGGTGAAGACTCACGATTGCGGTGAGGTGGTCCTTCTTGCAGATCTCATGCAACAAGGTGAGCACGCTATGTGCGGTTACCGGGTCCAGGCTGGCAACAGGCTCATCGGCCAGCAGGATTCGTGGCTTCTGTATTAGCGCCCTAGCTATGCCTACGCGCTGCTGCTCCCCCCCAGACAAGGCATCAGCCCGGGAGAGCGCCTTTTCGAGCAGCCCGACACGCTCAATCACTGTGAGCGCCTCCAGCTTGTCCTTCTTGCTCCACGGCCATAGCGAAGCGAATGCACCCCTGTCACCGAGCTTTCCCATCAGAACATTCCTGAGGACCGACTGACGTCCAATCAGATGATGCTGCTGGAAAACCATCCCACAGCGCTTGCGGTGCTCTCTCAGCGTCTTTGCGTTGACTACCCCACCTGCCAGGCCAGGTATCGATACCTCGCCTTTTGTGGGCAGCACCAGTCCATTGATGCTTCGTAACAAGGTGGACTTCCCTGCGCCCGAGGCGCCCAGAAGCACCAAAAACTCTCCCTGCTTCACATCCAGACTCGTCGGGTGCAAGGCCACGGTCGAGTCACCGTAGCGGACGGAAACTCCCTTGAGACTCAGAACGACGTCTCGGTCCTTCTCCAACTTCATGTTGTTACCTTTGCAAGTTTCTGCCTGCGAGCAGCGCGAGAGCGCTTATGACGCACATTTGCCGCAGAAAGAAGTTCGATACGGCTAGGCATGCGTGCAGTTTATTCGTGGAATGTGACATCAATATGAAACTTGCACCCCGAAAAATAGGGGTATCTATAGATAACACCTATGTCTGGACTCACGCTCATCAAGGCGGCAGCACCCCAGGCGCGCGACTTCACCAACCGGCGCGTGCGCAAGCCCGACGGGCAGGACGAGGCCGAGCGGCTGCGCAACCGCACCAAGAGCCGCGCTCGGGCGCGCGTGGAGCACCCGTTTCACGTGCTCAAGCGCCTGTGGGGGTTCGTCAAGGTGCGCTACCGCGGACTTGCCAAGAACGCCAACCGCGTCTTCACGGCGCTAGCGATGGTCAATCTGTATATGGCCGCGCGGCGCGTGCCGGCGTTGGTGCGCCCATAGTGCGCCCAATGCGGGCCAGGTGGCCCGAAAACGGGCCCGCAGGGGCCGCCAGAGCGAGCAAAATCGTGCCGCCCAAGCCCGTACAGCCCGCATCGCTACCCCTGCTGCAACTTGATCAGCGTTTCCCTAGGTGTCAGGCGACACCGTAAATTGACCCCCTAGCGACACGAGGAACTGACCCCCTCGTTCGCAAGGAGGCCATCGTTGGAAACGAAGCACATTGAGGTAGATCCTGTGCGCCGTGTGGTTTGCGGAGTGCAGGAGATGTTGGAGCCGGAAGCGATCACGACGATCGTTCGCTTGGGGCAGTCGGGGTGGGGCGCGAAGCGGATCGCCAGGACGTTGGGCGTCGCGCGCAACACGGTGCGGCGGTATCTGAACGCGGGTGGGCCGGTGCCGTATAAGCGGCCACAGCGCACCGGCGTTTTGGTCGGTCATGAAGCATGGCTGCGGGAGCGCTACCTGCAGCACCGGGGTAACTGCGACGTGGTGCGTCAGCAGTTGAGCAAGGAGCTTGGGATCGACACGAGCCTGCGCACGGTCGAGCGCGCGTGCCGAGGGTTCCGCCAGGAACTCGAAGCGAGTCGCCGTGCGACGATCCGCTTCGAGACCGCGCCGGGTGAGCAAATGCAGATCGACTTTGGGCAGACGCGCGTGATGATCGGCGGCGAGTCGGTACGGGTGTTCCTCTTTGTGGCCACACTGGGCTACTCACGCAAGGGGTTTGCCTGCGCATTCCGCCACGAGCGCCAAAGCGCCTGGTTCGCTGGCATCGAGGCGGCGTTCGCCCACTTCGGCGGAGAGGGTGTCAGGATTTTTGTGTGAGGGGCCTACCATGACGACTTCCAGGAGCCCCCATGCCACGCAAGAAGACCACCCCCGCCGCGAAGCCGGACGCCATTCTTCCCGACGAGCTGCTTGAGAAGCTGATCCCCGGACCGATGGACGCCGCCGGCGTCGAGGCCGTGTTCCAGAAGCTGAAGAAGGCCGTGATCGAGCGCGCCTTGGGGGCTGAGCTGGGCGTGCACTTGGCCAGCCCCGAGGGCGGCTGCGGGAACCATCGCAACGGCCGCAGCGGCAAGACCGTGCTGACCGACGGCGGGCCGCTGCGGATCGAGGTGCCCCGCGACCGGGCCGGCAGCTTCGAACCGCAGCTGATCCCGAAGCATGAGCGCCGGTTTGCCGGCTTTGACGACCGGATCATCTCGATGTATGCCCGCGGCATGTCGGTGCGCGAGATTCAGGGCCATCTGGCCGAGATGTACGCCATCGAGGTGTCAGCGGAGTTCATCAGCGCCGTCACCGACGCGGTGATGGCCGAGGTGGGGGCCTGGCAGGCCCGGCCGCTGGAGCCGATGTACCCGGTGGTGTTCTTCGATGCCCTGCGGGTGAAGATCCGCGAGGACGGCGTGGTGCGCAACAAGGCGGTGTATCTGGCCTTGGGCGTGCTGCCGGACGGGACCCGCGACATTCTGGGGCTTTGGATCGAGAACACCGAAGGCGCGAAGTTCTGGATGAAGGTGTTCAACGATCTCAAGACCCGCGGGGTCACGGACCTGCTGATCGGCGTGGCCGACGGCCTGAAGGGCCTGCCGGAGGCACTGGAGGCGGTGTTTCCGGCCACGACCCTGCAGACCTGCATCGTGCACCTGATCCGCAACAGCCTCGACTATGCGAGCTGGAAGGACCGTAAGGCGCTGGCCGCGGCGATCAAGCCGATCTACACCGCACCGAGCGCGGAGGCCGCCGAGCGCGCGCTGGACGCGTTCGAGGCAGGGCCGTGGGGCCAGCGCTTCCCGACCGTGGTCGCGGCCTGGCGGCGGGCGTGGAGCCGGGTGATCCCGTTCTTCGCGTTCCCGCCCGAAGTGCGGCGGATCATCTACACCACCAACGCCATCGAGAGCGTGCATTCGCGGTTACGCAAGATCATCAAGAGCCGCGGGCACTTCCCAAGCGACGAGGCGGCCACCAAGCTGATCTGGCTGGCCTTGCGCAACATCACCGCGGACTGGAAGCGGGCGAGCAAGGAGTGGAAATCGGCGATGAACCAGTTCGCGATACCCCCGGCGGCCGCTTCACCCTCGCACCACGCTGAACGACACGAGGACAGATTCAGAAACCGCCCCACACACAAAAAACAGGACATCCCCCGGCGATGAACCAGTTCGCGATACTATACGGCGACCGCTTCACCCTCGCACCACGCTGAACGACACGAGGACAGATTCAGAAACCGCCCCACACACAAAAAACAGGACATCCCCAGGGAAACCGTCGCCGCACGGTACGATGAGCTCGTATTCAAGGATGGTTACGTCTATACAAAGAACTACCGCAAAGATGGAGCGATTCCGCGAAGTCTTCTTATAGACGATCGGTTCGGACGAACTCGAACCGGGAAGACCGAGCTTGCGCATCTAATGGGATTGCAATTATTTGACAATCCAAAGCCCACTAAATTGCTATCCTTTCTGTTATCGATCACGAGCGACAAGGATTCCGTCGTTTTGGACTTCTTTGCTGGGTCTGGCACTACCGGCCATGCTGTCATGGCGCAGAACGCCGCCGATGGTGGCAATCGCCGCTACATCCTCGCCCAGCTTCCAGAGCGACTCGACTCGGATAACAAGGATCAGAAGGTTGCCGCCGATTTCTGCGACAAACTCAATAAGCCTCGCAACATCGCCGAGCTGACCAAGGAGCGCCTCCGCCGCGCCGCAAAGAAGATCAAGGACGAGAACCCGACGTACACGGGCGACCTCGGCTTCCGTGTCTTCAAGCTCGATTCCAGCAACATCCGCGCGTGGGAGCCCGACCGCGACAACCTTGACCAGACGCTCCTTGAGTCCATAGAACACATCAAGGCCGATCGCACCGAGTCCGATGTGCTGTACGAGCTGCTGCTCAAGCTCGGCCTCGACCTCTGCGTCCCCATCGAGACACGCACGTTCGCCGGCAAGGAGGTTCACTCCGTCGGCGGGGGCGTGCTGATGGCATGCCTCGCGCCAAAGATCGAGCGGGCCGAAGTGGAAGCGCTGGCGCAGGGCATCGTGGACTGGCACAAGGCGCTCGCGCCCGCCGGCGACACGACCTGCGTTTTCCGCGACAGCGCCTTCGCCGACGACGTGGCCAAGACCAACATGGCCGCGATCCTCGAGCAGCACGGTATCACCAACGTTCGGAGTCTGTGAGTACGCGCGCCCATGAAACTGCACTTCGAACCCGATCTCGACTACCAGCTCCAGGCCATCGAGGCGGTCTGCGACCTGTTTCGCGGGCAGGAAATCTGCCGCACCGAATTCACGGTTACGCGCGACCCTGCGGACACGCAGATGCGCCTTGGCTTCGCGCATAACGACCTTGGCATCGGCAACCGCCTGACGCTGCTCGACGAGGAACTGCTGGCCAACCTCCAGGCCATCCAGCTTCGCAACGGCATCGCTCCGTCCGAAACGCTCGCCTCAGGCGACTTCACGGTGGAGATGGAGACCGGCACCGGCAAGACCTACGTCTACCTGCGCACGATCTTCGAGCTCAACAAACGCTACGGATTCACCAAGTTCGTGATCGTGGTGCCGTCCATCGCCATCAAGGAAGGCGTCTACAAGTCGCTCCAGATCATGGAGGATCACTTCAGGAGCCTTTACGCAGGCGTGCCCTTCGACTACTTCCTCTACGACTCCGCCAAGCTCGGACAGGTGCGCAACTTCGCCACCAACGCACACATCCAGATCATGGTGGTGACGGTCGGCGCCATCAACAAGAAGGACGTCAACAACCTCTATAAGGACAGCGAGAAGACCGGCGGTGAAAAGCCCATCGACCTGATCAAGGCCACGCGCCCGATCGTGATCGTGGACGAGCCGCAGAGCGTGGACGGCGGGCTGACGGGCGCGGGCAAGCAGGCGCTGGATGCCATGAACCCGCTCTGCACCCTGCGCTACTCCGCCACGCACGTGGACAAGCACCACATGGTCTACCGCCTCGACGCGGTGGACGCCTACGAGCGTCGGCTGGTCAAGCAGATCGAGGTCGCGTCGGCAACGGTGGAAGACGCGCACAACAGGCCGTTCGTGCGTCTGGTGTCGGTCAGCAACAAACGCGGCAGCATCAGCGCCAGGGTGGAGCTGGATGTGGAGACAGCCACCGGCGTGCAGCGCCGCGAGGTCACCGTGTACGACGGCGACGACCTGGAGCAGACGACCCGCCGTCCCATCTACCGCGACTGTCGCATCGGCGAGATCTGCGTTGCCAAAGGAAATGAGTTCCTCGAGCTTCGGGTGCCCGGCGGGGAGCAGTACCTGCGCCCGGGCCAGGCATGGGGTGACGTTGATCCGCTGGCCGTTCAGCGCGAAATGATCCGCCGCACCATCAAGGAACATCTGGACAAGGAGAAGCGCCTGCGCCCGCTCGGGATCAAGGTGCTGTCCCTGTTCTTCATCGACGAAGTCGCGAAGTACAGGCAGTACGACGACGACGGCAATCCGGTCAAAGGCGACTACGCGCGCATCTTCGAGGAGGAGTACAAGCGCCTCGCGAACCATCCCGACTACCGGCCGCTGTTCCAGGAAGTAGACCTGAGCCGCGCCGCAGAGGAGGTTCACGAGGGGTACTTTTCCATCGACAAGAAGTCCAAGCGCGCGGTGGATACGACCGAGAGCAATCAAGCCGGTCGCGAGGCGGCAGAGCAGGCTTACAACCTGATCATGAAGGACAAGGAAAGACTCCTCTCCTTCGACACCCCGCTCAAGTTCATCTTCTCCCACTCGGCGCTGCGCGAGGGCTGGGACAACCCGAACGTGTTCCAGATCTGCACGCTGCGCGACATCAGGACGGAGCGCGAGCGGCGGCAGACCATCGGCCGGGGGCTGCGGCTTTGCGTGAACCAGGATGGCCAGCGCGTTCGCGGGTTCGATGTCAACACGTTGACCGTGATCGCGACCGAAAGCTACGAACAATTCGCCGAGAACCTGCAGAAGGAGATCGAGGCCGAGACCGGCATCCGGTTCGGCATCCTGGAAGCGCACCACTTCGTGGCCGTGAAGGTTACCTCTGAGAGCGGCGAGATGACGCCACTGGGGCTCGAAAAATCGAAGGCGCTCTGGGAGCATCTCAGGTCGGCCGGGTATATCGACGCCCGCGGCAAGGTTCAGGAGTCCCTGAAACAGGCGCTGGCCAACGGCCATATCGAGCTGCCGGATGAGTTCCGTCCGCACCATGCCCAGATCGCCGACATCATCGCGAAGGTCGCCGGTCGCCTCGAGATCAAGAACGCCGACGAACGCCGGCAGGTGCGGCCGCGCCAGGCCATCCTCCACAGTCCGGAGTTCAAGGCGCTGTGGGACCGGATCAAGGACAAGACCACCTACCGGGTCGAATTCGACAACGAGAAGCTGGTCGAGGCGTGCATCAAGGCGCTGCGCGACGCGCCGCCGCTTCCGAAAACGCGGTTGCAGTGGCGAAAGGCGGACATCGCCATTGGCAAGGGGGGCGTGGAAGCGACCGAACGTGACGGCGCACAAACGGTGGTCCTGGACGAAACCGACATCGAGCTTCCCGACCTGCTCACCCAGCTCCAGGACCGCACGCAGCTCACGCGTCGCACCATCTGCCGCGTCCTCACTGGCTGCGGGAGATTGGATGACTTCAAGCGGAACCCGCAGGCCTTCATCGAGCTGGCCGCCGAAGCGATCAATCGATGCAAGCGGCTGGCGATCGTGGATGGGATCAAGTACCAACGGCTCGGCGATGAGTACTACTACGCGCAGGAGCTCTTCGAACAGGAAGAGCTGACCGGCTACATCAGGAACATGCTCACCGAAACCAGGAAGTCCGTATTCGAGAGTGTCGTTTACGACTCGGGCACGGAAGCCGCATTTGCGGACGGCCTCGAGAAGAACGAGGCGGTCAAGGTCTACGCCAAGCTTCCCGGCTGGTTCAAGGTACCGACACCGCTCGGGTCGTATAACCCGGACTGGGCAGTTCTGGTGGAGAAGGATGGTGCCGAGCGGCTCTACCTCGTGGTCGAGACCAAGAGCAGCCTGTTCATGGACGATCTCGGCGACAAGGAGAGCGCGAAGATCAAATGCGGGAAGGCGCACTTCAAGGCATTGGAGGTTCGAGAGTGACCTTGCCCCTGGAAACCGGATCCCTTGCTGAGTGGTTGAATACAGGCAAGGAGAACGGAAGTGACGAAGGCAACGAGAGCGCGCTACACGCTGGAGTTCAAGCTGGAAGCGGTCAGGCTGGTCAAGGCTGGCCAGAGCATGGCGGCGACGGCGAAGATCCTGGGCATTGCGCAACAGACGCTGCACAACTGGATCCGTGCGGACCGAGACGGTCGTCTGGCGGGGGCTGGAAGCAAGCCGGTGAGCCCAGAGCAGATGGAGATCGCCAGGCTGCGCGCGGAGCTGGCGCGGGTCAAGATGGAGCGCGACATCCTGGGAAAAGCGACGGCGTACTTCGCGAAGGAGCGGGGGTGAAGTACGCCTGGATCGAGCGT
Source organism: Tepidimonas sp. HKU78 (assembly GCF_049860815.1). Classification (NCBI taxonomy): domain Bacteria; kingdom Pseudomonadati; phylum Pseudomonadota; class Betaproteobacteria; order Burkholderiales; genus Tepidimonas; species Tepidimonas sp. HKU78. Next base: position 1,007,009 of record NZ_CP187547.1, on the reverse strand, counting down.
AACCGCAAGCGCTGGCCCGTGTCGGTGGCGTGCGCAGTTCTGGGGGTGAGCCCCAGTGGGTACCACGACCACCGTGTGCGCCAGGCACGACCACGACGTGGGATCAGCAACGATGCTCTGCTGGTTCATATCCGAGCGATCCATGCCGAAACGCGTGGCGAGTACGGCTGGCCGCGGATCTGGAAGGAACTGCTGGCACGCGGCATTCGGGTGGGTAAGGAGCGCGTTCGCAAGCTCATGAGCCTGCACGGCATCCGCGCCCGAGGCAAGCGCAAGTTCAAGGCTACGACCGACAGCAACCACAAGCTGCCGGTGGCGCCGAACCTTGTGGATCGGCAGTTCAAGCCGGCCACGCCGAACGCCGTGTGGACGAGCGACATCACGTATGTGGCCACCGACGAGGGCTGGCTGTACCTGGCGGTGATCATCGACCTGTTCAGCCGCCAGGTCGTGGGCTGGTCGATGCAGCCGCACATGCGGCGCGAGCTGGTGATTGACGCGTTGCACATGGCCTGGTTCCGCCGCCATCCGCCGCCGGGACTGATATGCCACAGCGATCGCGGCAGCCAATACTGCAGTGCCGACTTCCAGAAGGCGCTGACCGGCTACGGCATGCGCAGCTCGATGAGTCGCAAGGGGAACTGCTGGGACAATGCGCCCACGGAAAGCCTGTGGGGCTCGCTCAAGGTGGGCAGGCTGCACGGCAAACGCTTCAAGACCCGGCGCGACGCCATGGACGAGATCGTCGACTGGCTGACGTTCTACAACCACCGGCGGCTTCATTCGTCGTTGGGCTATGTCAGTCCGATGCAATTCGAACGGGCTTGGCTTGCCGCCCAGAAAAGGCAGGCTGCGTAACGGTCTCAGCTATGGGATCCGGAACTCGCGGGCAAGGTCAGAGACACCGGCTCGATATGTGGTGGCCCGAACCGTTGATGACATTATTGCGTAGGAGCGATAAGAGATTGGTTAAACGCCGTATGAATCTTCTCCACTGAATCGCCCCGCCTTTCCCGGAGGCTCCAAACCTTGAGAGGATGGAGCCATGAGCAACAAATTGACGAGGTACGCACCCGAGGTGCGTGAACGGGCGGTGCGGAGGCGCCAGCGCCGCAGGGTTTTCAGGCTGATCTTCCAGCGGAAGGCAAGTTGCCTTTCGGTCATCACGGGGTAGTGCATCTTCTTCTCCAAAACAGGTGCCCCATGACAACGCTGTTCAACGTGGAAGCCAAGTTCCGTGTTCGATGATCACCCTGCGGCCGTCTCCGCAATCAGCACGTCGGCCGGGATGCCCAGGCTCTTGTGCAGCCTGCGGATCATGGCCAGAGTCAGCGGGCGCTTGCGGCTCAGGACTTCGTAGACGCGGTTGCTTTTGCCGATGATCGGCTCAAGGTCTTTGACGGACAGGCCGCTCTGATCCATCCGGAATTTGATGGCTTCCACCGGATCGGGCGCGGTGATGGGTACGTGCTTGGCCTCGTAGGCTTGCACCAGCGTGGCCAGGATGTCCAGGCGATCACCCTCTGGCGTACCCAGATCGGGGTCGGACTCCATCAAGGCCGAAATCTCTTTGAGCGTGGCCTTGTAGTCTGCTTCGGTGCGGATGGGGCGGATGTCCATGTTTTTCCTCCGTGGCCGGTCAGGCCGCATCAATGGTTTCGGCGTCCACCGCGTCGTACTCCTTGTGGGTGCCGACGAACTTCACGTAGACGATCTGCAACTTGTACGCAACGGCCACGATCAGCCGGTAGTCATTGCCTTTGATATTGAAGACCACGCGACGGTTCTTCAGCACGCTGGCGCTGCGGTACTGCGCCTTGATGTCGGCGGGCTGGGTCCAGGTCGCATTCGTTGCCTCCTCATACCAAGCCTTCAGCGGCTGCTCAGCGTCGGGATGGCGCTCCCAGAAGGCTCGAAGAGTGGACACGGCAATCACGCGCATGAGTCGCAGTGTAGTCCCATTTTGGGACTATCGCAACCCTGCACCGACCGGGCCTGGAGTTTTCACGATGCAAACCGGCCATTTGATAGAGGCGAGCGCCCTCCAGATCAGTGCTTTGCTAAGGAACCTCTGCACTACCCCGCCCACTCGTTCGTGGCGACGAGTTCAGGGTCAATATCGTTTCGTAGGATGGGATCGAAACAGATGCTGAACGGTTCTTGGGCTCCAGCAAGCCCCTTCGTGGGCCCTCTGCAGCCTCATCCGGCCCCAGTGAGCCCACTGCGGGCGCACTTATCCCGTCGCAGCCAGCAAGGCTTTGCGCGCCAGCCACAGATTGACCAGCGCAAACAGGACGTTGAGCTGCGCGCCGTTCTTGGCCAAGCCTCGATAGGGCGTCTTGCGGTAGCCAAACTGGCATTTGAGTACCCGAAACGGATGCTCACCCTTGGCACGAATGCGCGCCTTGGTGCGTTCCAAGGCATCCATCACCTGGCCAAGAAAAGTGCGCTTGTCCAATGCCCGGCGCTTGCCCGGCCGCATGGCCACGTGCCAAGCGACTTGCTTGCCCTGGTTTTCCGCTCGCTTGTCCACTCCCTGATAGCCCGCATCGGCAAAGACGTCGGTCTCTTGCCCGTGCAAGAGCCGATGCGCCTGCGTCACATCCGAGACGTTGGCAGCGGTGGCCACCACCGTGTGTACCAGCCCTGTCTCGGCGTCGACCCCAACGTGCGCTTTCATGCCGAAGTACCACTGGTTGCCCTTCTTCGTCTGGTGCATCTCAGGGTCGCGCTCACGGCGGGCGTTCTTGGTCGAGCTGGGAGCAGCAATGAGCGTGGCATCCACGATGGTGCCGCTCTTGAGCATGAGGCCACGCTCGGTCAGGATGCGATTGACCGTCTCGAGGATACGCTGGCTCAGGCCGTGTTGCTCCAGCAGGTGGCGAAAGCGCAGGATGGTGCTCTCATCCGGCACGACATCCACCCCCAGGTCCAGACCAACAAAGCTCGCCAGCAGCGGCGTGTCGTACAAGGCTTCCTCCACCGCCGGGTCCGACAGACCAAACCACTGCTGCAAAAAATGAATCCTCAGCAGCTTCTCTACCGCAAAGGGTGGCCGCCCACCCTTGGGACCCGCCTTCGGCGCATACGGCTCGATGAGTGCGACCAACTCTGCCCACGGCACCACACGGTCCATCTGCTCCAAAAACGCACGCTTGCGGGTGCGCTTGGCGCGCAGCTCAAAGCCCGTATACATCGGCGCCTCCAGACTCATCTGCTTCATGTCGCTATTGTCCCATCCCGGCAGTCTGGCAGGAAGGTTTTGCAGACCTTCCCTAAAGAACCGCATACTCGGACGCGGGTTCGGTTCCGTGTTCCGCCTCGCTCTTCCTACCCTCGACGACCAACTCCGCTGACGCACGCAGACTTGCTCAGGAACCCGCAGTAGCGAAATAGCAAGCGACGCTCGCAGCACCAAGCTTTCACGCGCTGCTCGACGGTTCCCCGGCGAATTGAGGCCCAGCCCCCGATGCGAGCCGACGAAGGTGCCGCGACTGGCACGGGCTGCGGCCAGCAACTGGCCCCAGTCCGACAGCGGGCGGCTACCGGCGAGCCGCCTGCGGAACGCGAGGCGATCCCCCTCTCCACGAAAGTTCTCATCCGTGTCGAAGCCTGTTGCGATCACTACGGGCGCACGTTCGACCCGAGGTTATCTGGACCCGTTGCCGCTCGCGCAACGCTGGTGCGGGCGCAGCGCAAAACGACAGCGTGAACCATATTGAACACGAGCGCCAGCACATGACAGGCGCATTCACGACCACGCCAGCGGCGCCTCGCCCGCGCTGAGCAGCCCGAGCAAGATCAATGCGGTGGTCAGCGTGTCGGGCCGGGCGTTGCGGCCCGCGCTCCACTCCAGCCCCAGCCAGCGCGCAAAGGCACCGGCGCGGCCCGCATCCTTGACCGCGAGGCCGACGCGCGGCAGCCGCTGCAGCACTTGGCGCAGCGCGGGCTCGGGCACGGCCCCGTGCACCCAGGGCGGCAAGTCGGTGCTGCCATCGGCGCGGCGCAGCACCACGCGCAGCCCATCGTCGTGCAGGCCCAGCCCCACCAGCAGCCGAACATAGGTCTGCAGGGCGCTTGCTTGCTCCGCCCCCCAGAAAGCGACGTCGCGCCGGCGCGGAGTGGTGCGCAGCAGATGAATGCGCAAGGCGGGCAGCGCCAGAGCGCGGATGTCGGCATTACGCGGCCAGCGCCGCTGCCACTGCTGCAGCCAAGCCGGCGCGCGCAGGCTCGGCAGCGCGAGGTAGGGGCCGTGCGGCCCGTCGCGCACCCAAGCGCGGCGCACGCCGGTGGGCCAGCGGAAGGCAGGATCGTCGTCACGTCTGAGGCAGTGCGCCAGTTCGGCGGCGCGCTGCAGCAGTGCGTGGGCCTGCGGCTCGCTCAGCTCCAAAGCGGGCAGGTGCGCGCGCACGCGATCCACGCAAGCGACGGCATCGCCCTGGGTCGCCTGCAACTGGCCGAGCACGGCGTAGGCGCCGGGCAAGGGCCAGTGCGCGGGCACGGCGGCAGCAGCCGACCCGATCGATGCGGGTGCGGCCGCCACACTGCCGGCGGCCTCGGTCGCAGCGGGGGCGCTGGTGACAGCGCACGCCCGCAGCGCCCGCTGCGCCACGCCGTCGCGGTCGCCGAGCTGCGCCAAGCGCTCGCACTCGCGCACCGCCAGCGCCCAGGTGACGATGGCCTGGGCGTGGATGTAGTGCTCGAGCGACACCAGCGGCGAGGTGTGTCCGAGCAGCCGCGCCACGGCGAAGGCCGCTTGGCGCGCGCTGCCCGATGGTCCCCCGAGCAAGGCGCGGTGCAGCTCGGCGCCGCGGCGCAGCAGGGCTTGCGTGTCGGGGTCGCCAGCGAAGACATCGATGATGGGCGGCAGCTCCACGGCGCGCAAGGCCAGGTAGGTCCAGGTGGCGAAGGCGTGGCGCAAGTGGTGGATGTGCGCGCCGGCAAGAGCGTCGGCCAGCGCCTCGATGATTCGCTCGGCGGTGCGCTCGGCCGAGGCGCGGGTGCGGCCGAGGTCGAGGTCGAACAGCGGCACTTGCGCCCGAGCGGGTGCGAACGCAGCGCGGGGATCGGCGCCAATCTGGGCCCAGCGCTGGTGCACCCAGGCCAGCAAGCGCTGGCGCTCGGCGGGCAGCAGCAGCGCGCCAGCGGGGATGATGCGCTGCGCATGCGCGGTCTTGAGCCGCCGCTGGGCGGTGGGGCGCACGACGATCGTCAGGTCCGGCTCGGGAGAGATGTCGAGCAGCCGCAGGCCCAGGATCTCGGCGCGGCGCATGCCGGTGCGAAACGCCAGCACCGCGCTGAGCCAGGCCATCTCCCACAACGCCGGCGGACTCTGCGGGTCGCGCTGCAGCAGCGCTTGACGCTGCAGGGTCTGCAGCGCCCGCATCAAGACGCCGGCCGGCAGCGGCCGCGCATCGACGCCGTCGGGCACGCGCTCGCGCGCTCGGCTGCGGCCGGCGACGGTGCGCTCGATACTGCGGCGCAGCCCCGCCCAGGCAAGGCGCAGCGTGCGCTGGCGCCGTGCGCTGGCCGACGCCAGCAGCAGCTGCTCGGCGCTGTCGAGCTCCTCGTGCGACCACTGGGTGGGGTCGGGCAGCGGCGGCTCATCGCCGCCGTCTGGCTCGGCGCCGGCGTCGGCTGCTTCGGCGCTGCCCAGCTGGCCGAGCACCGCCACCCATGCCGGCAGTAGGGTGTGCACCTGGTGCGCGATGCGCCGTTGCACCGACGGGCTTTGCTGGGCGCGCCGCACCGCCAGCGCCGCCAGCCAGCGCAGCAGCACCGCTTGGGTGTCGGGCAGCGCGGTGCCTGCGGCCTGCAGCCGCTGCTGCCACGCCGACTCTTCGGTCGGCCAGGGGCCGTCGGCAGCGGCGATGGTGCACAGGCCGTCCAGCCACGGGTACAGCAGCGCGGCGTCCGCCGCCCAAGGCTGGGCCTCCTCGGCGGTGGCCTCGTCCTCCTCGTCGTCGGCAGGCGCGATGAGCCGTGCGGCCGCGCGCGGCTGCTCGTCAGCCCCCAGCGACGCGCTCAATTGCTGCCACAGCCGCGGCTCGATATCGTGGGTGGGGTAGTGTCCGCGCATGAGCTGCACGTCCAGCGCCGTGCCCCAGCGCAGCCACAGGACGCTGGCGCCTTCGATGAGGTCGTCGAGGTCGCGCGGCGCGTGGGCACTGCCCAGCAGACGGCGCCACTGCGCCGGCAGCGACGACGGCGCGACGATGTCACCACCCGGGCGGTGCTCGAGCAGCCAGGCGCTGACCGGATCGAACAGCCAGCGCTGCAGTCGCGCGCGCTGCGCGCCGCGCGCGGGGTGCTCGATGTCGAGGTAGGGCACGCCCAAGCCGGTGCGCGGCAGCGCCGCGTTCGCGCACAGGCACGCGCGCAGCACCTGCAGGGCGCGCCGCTGAAGCAAGCCGCCGAGCAGGGTCGCGCTGAGCAGCATCGCCGCCAGCCACCGCGGGGCGCTCGAGACCGATGCGGGCCGGCGCAAGGCCTCGAGCAAGGCAGCACGCCAGCGCTCGGCGCGCTGCAGCCGCTGCAGCGCCTGCCCGGCGAAGGGGCTCTCGGGTGGGTGCACGGCGGCCAGCAGCAGTGTCGGCGCCGGCGGCTCGACGACGGCGGCGCGCGCGGCCGCGCGCAGCGCCCGCACGAGCTGGTAGACCCAGCGCAGCCACTGCGCGGCGCGCTGCAGCCCCGCGTGGTGGCGCGCACGCGCCGACGGCGCTGCCGCGTCGGGCTGATTCAGACAGTGTTGCACCAGCGCCTCGCACAGCGCGCTGGCGCTGCTGGCGTCGGCCATCGGGCCGACGCCCTCGCACAACCACTGCGCATGGGGATTGTCGGCGTGCTCGCGCAGCACGGCGCGCAGCGCGGCCAGCGACGCGGTGGCCTGCGCGCTTTGACCGTGCGCCAGGCGCGCCCACAGGGCCTCGATGTCGGCCACGGGTTTCATGCCGGTGAGCGGGTGGGTGCGGCCAGGGCACTGACCAGGGGCACGATGCCCAGGGACTGGAGGTCGTGCTCGATGGCGACGCAGAGATCGGCGAGGGCGCCGCGCCAGTCGAAGGTGCTCAGCGGCCCCCAGGGCCACTCGCCCTGACGCGCGTGGCCGAGGTAGGCGTCGATCACCTCGGCGCGCATGCCAGCACCGAGCAGCCGCGAGCGCAGCCGCGCACGCGCGAAGTTGGGCGGCACCAGATCGTCGGCACCGGGCGCGAGCGCGGCTGAGGATGCGCTCGGCGCGGTCGCGGCGGCCGAGACGGTGTGCAGGCGGCGCGCCAGCTGCTGCCCCATCCAGTAGGCGCCGACACTGCTGAGGGCGGGCTGTTGGGCATCGCCGTCGAAGACGGCCAGCCCGTTGGCCTCATCCAGCGGCCACAGCACCCCGTACTCGGCCAGGCGCTGCTGCAGCCCCTGCAGGTGGCGGCGGTGCTGGGCGAAGTGCGCCGTCAGCGCCGCCGGCAGCCACACCACGCGCGTGCGGTCGTGCCAGGCTGGGGCCTTGTCGCTGAGCGCGCACAGTTGCGAGCCGGCCGCGTCGATCATCTGCCGCCAGGCCTGCCACGGCCCGAGCAGGTCGCGCTGCGCGCGCATGCCGGTGCACAGCAGCTGCAGCAGTACGGTGTAGAACACCCAGGTCTCGTGGTACTCGCGCAGCTGCGCCCAGCTGCGCACCTTGGTCGCCAGGCGCCGCTGGGTGTCGCGCACGAGCGCCTGCAGCCACGCTTCTTGCAGCACGAAGCGCGCCCCCGCGCGCCAGATGGGCCAGGCGGGCGCTGCCTCTGCCTCTGCCTTTGCCGCTGCGGGTGTGGGTGGCAGCACGGCGCTTGGGTGCGGTGCGTTTGCTGGCTGCGGCGGCCCCAGGGCGGCCAGCCACGGCGCCAGCCGTGCGCAGCCCTGCGTCCAGGCCTGGGCGATGTGCGCCAGCGTGTGCTGGGTGTAGTGCAGGCGGGGCTCGCCGGCGTGCTGCGTCTGCGCCAGCGTCAGCCACACGCAGCTGGCGTCTGCCGTGACGTGCAGCAGGATCGCTGGCATCGTCTGCGCGATGCGCTGCGGCGTGATGCGCGGCTCACCGATGGCCTGCAGCAGCGCCTGCGCTTGGGCGTCGAGCGTGCTCGGTTGGGTGCTGAACACCAGCTTGGCGTGGCTGTGCGGCCGCGCGCGCTCGGGCGCGCCGCTGGCGCGCAGCACGAGCGCCCACCAGTGGGTGGCGCCGGGCAGAAACACCGCTGCGGCCACCGGCTCGCCCCAGGCCTGCACCGCCTCGGGCAGCGGGACGCGGTAGCGTGGCTGCAGCGCCGGCAGCACGCATCCGAGCGGCTCGGGCGGCGCCGCCTCGTGCCCCGGCGGGCCCCAGCACAGCAGGGTGGGCGCATCGATGAGCGCCTGGCGCAGGACCGCAACCAGGGCGTCTTCGGCGCTGGGCGCGTGCACCCAACGCCAGCGCAGCGTGCGCGCTTGCTCCAGGCTGCGGCCCAGCAGCAGCGCGACCAGTACGAGCGCGCCGGCCTGCGCGCGCGCACCACCGGCGGCGCCGCGCTGCTGGCCAGCGTCGAGCGCCGCGCGCACGGCCCGCCCCAGACACTGCAGCTCCCACGGTGTGAGCACGCGCCAGTCCCAGCCGAAGCGCTGTGCGGCGCTTTGCCGCGTCGGCTGCCCCCAGCGGCCGGCAAACAAGCGTGCGCCGCAGGCGCGCGCATCGAGGAGCTCGTACAGCGGCTCGGCCGTCTCCAGCGGCGAGGCCCCCAGCGCTTGCTCCTGGCCGATGACGTCGGCGAGCTCGCGCTCGTCGCGCGGCAGGTCGTCGTACCACCACAGCGCCTCCTCGTCTTCGTCTTGCGGTGGCAGCAGCTCCGGGGCTTGACGCCGCATCGCAGGCCCGATCAAGCCGACCCAGCCGTGCACGGGCTGGCGCGGGCCGCGACCGCCGCCGCGGCGGCGGCGCGCGCGCGGGCGCACCCGACCCACGCAGCGCTGGGCCCAGGCGATGAGGTAGCCCAGATAGAGTGCCCAACGGTGGCGCTGCCGCGCAGACGCGGGCGCGGCGCTGTGCGCAGCCGCCAGCGCCAGCAGGGCCTCACGCCGGGCGCGGGCCAGTGTCTGCAAGAAGGTGGCAGTGTCCTGCGCCACCGGCAAGGCTGCGAGCAAGGGCTCGGCACGGGCCAGGCTGCACTCGCGCACCACCAGCGCCGCGTTGGCCAGCGTCGCGCTCGGCAGGGCGTCGCGTGCCGCAGCCGACGAGTGCCGATCGCGCAGCAGCGCCAAGCTGCCCAGCAGCAGGTGGCCTTGCAGCCGCGCCAGGCTCGGCGCCGCCGCGCTGCCCGGCCGCTCGTGTTCGTTCCACAGCGCCGACACCAGTGGTGCGGCGCGGATGCCATGCCGCATGAGCGGGTGGCCGCGTGCACCGGCAGCGCCGTGCAGCAGCGGCGCCAGCAGCGGGTGTTGCCGCAGGTCGGCGGCGTGGGCTCGGGTCCAATCGGCGGCCCAGCGTGCCCCCTCCAGCCACTGGCGCAGGCGCTCGGGCGGCAGCGCGGGCAGCGCGCCGAAGTCACCGCGCTGGGCATGCTGCAGGATCGCGGCCATACACGCGAAGATGCGGGCATGGCCGATGAGTTCGGGGTGCGCGCGCACGTCGTGCAGCAGCGCGCGCAGCGCCGCAGCGTCGGCGCCGTCGGCGACAGCGGCGTCGATGAGCGCGCGCCAAGCCGGCGGTTCATGGCTCATGGCGCTCACTCCGCAGGGCTTTGGCCAGCGCCGCGGTGGTGCAGCCCAGCGCCTGTGCCAGGGTTTGGAGTTGGGCATCACGCAGCATCGGCAGCGGCGCGCTCGGCAGCCGCTCGTAGCGCTCGCGCAGCGCGTTGAGGCCCGCAGCCCAGCGGTGCAGCGCCCGCTGCCCCACGGCGTCCAGCGCCGCCAGCAAGGCACGCACCGCGGGTGCCTGGGATCGGGGGCAGCTCAGCACCAGCACCACGACCTCGGCGTCGCGGCCCAGACATTGCCACAGCATGGCCCAGGTGCGCGCTCCGGCCAGCAGCCGCCACTGGCCGCCGCGGGTGCGCCGCACGACGATGGGGCTCAGCAGCGCCAGCAGCTGCACCGCCGGCAACGTCCAGGCGTTCCAGTCGACGATCGCCGCGCCCGGCTCGCCCTGCAGGTCCGCCTCGGCGTCGGCCACGATGGCCGCCAGTGGCACCCGTGCCAGCTGCAGCTGCACCGCCCACGGGTGGTCAGCCGCGATGATCCACGGCAGCGGTGCGCCGCACGATGCGGTATCCGCTGACGCGGCAGGGGCGGGCGCGGCGGGAGTGGTTGGGCAGGCGGCGGTGGCGGGGCGACGGGACATGGCGGCGCGGTGCAAGCGGAAGGTCGCACGCGCGCATGCTACCCAAAACGGCGCAGCGCGTGGGCGCGCCCTGCCCGCCCGCGCGCTCAGGTCGCCGTCGCAGACGCCCCCAGCCCCCAGTAGACCCGCGTGCCCAGCGCCGGCACGTAGCGTCCTGCCGGCGCGCCGCGGGCGCGACACTGCTCGATCAGGTCGATTTGGCCGGAAAGGGCATCGACGCTGCCCAGCACCAGCGCCTCGGGAGTGCGCGGTCGGCGCAGCCCGACCCAGTCCGGGGCCCAGCAGGCATGGATGGCGTGGTGCACCGCCATCTCGCGCAGCGCCTGCGGCCGCGATGCGAGGGGCAGCTCGGCCAGCGCTTCGGTCATCCACTGCAGGGTGCTCAGGCGGTGCCCGATCAGCTCGCCGCGCAGCGTCAGCCGCCAGCGCCGCTGCGCCGCATCCCACCGGTATTCGTCGGCCTTGCCCAGGTCGTGGAGCAAGGCGGCCATGATCAGCACCTCGGCGTCGACGCTGGGGTCGCCGGCGGCCAGCCGCAGCGCGCGCTGCGCGCAGTCCAGGCTGTGCTGCAGCAGACCGTGCGCGCGCGCGTGGTGGTGCTGCAGCGAGGCGCGCGCCTGGACAAAGGCCCACAGGCGCTGCGGGTGGCGCCAAAACAGGGCGTTGAACCAGGCGCGCATCGGCTCGCTCAGGCGCTGCCACAGGAGCGCAAAGGCGGCGCGGGTGTGCGCCGCCTGCGGGCCCAGCCACGCATCGGGCACGGTCTGCAGCAGATCGACGTCGGCCGCCAGCGCCGCGGGCCACACGCGCAGCGCCTCGATGGGCGCGGTAGCGGCGAGGTCCGCTTCGGCGACGGCCGCGCGCGCCAGCCGTCCCGGCGCGAGGGTGTCAGCGCGCAGCGGCTGGCTCCAGTGCAGGGTGCGCGTGCCCTGCCCGGGCACCCAGACCTCGGCGCGCAGCCGGCGCCGGCCGCCATCGGGCACGCCGCGCGGGCGCAGCAGCCGCACCAGTACGTGGCGCGCCACGCCCGGGCACGCCGTCGCCGGCATCAGCGCCGGCGGTTCATACGCGCTCATGGCTGCCCTCCCAGGCACCATGGTCGACATCGGTGGCGACGGCGGCGGCACCCGCGCCGACCACGCCCACTGGCCCGAGGTGCTGGCACAGCAACCGCTCGAAGGCCGAGCCATCGCGCCGTGTGAGGTTGGGCACGAAGCGCGAGTAGATGCGAAACAGCATCTCGGTGCTGCTGTGCCCGAGCTGGCGCGCGATCCACTCGGGCGACTCGCCGGCGGCCAGCCACAGCGTGGCGGCGGTGTGGCGCATCTGGTAGGGCCGCCGCGGCGCCAAATCGAGGTGGCGCAGCAGCGGGTACCACACCCGCGTCATGAAGTTCTTGTTGTCGATGGGGCGCCCAGCGCGGTTGGCAAACACGTACAGCGCGTCTTCGCGGCTGGCGCGGCGCTGCGCGGCCAGCGCCTCGTAGACCATTTGGTTCATCTGGATGTCGCGCATGGAGCCGTCGGTCTTGAGCTCGTCGTCTTCGCCCAGCACGAAGGATTCGCGCACCAGGATGAGGCGACGCTCGAAGTCGACGTGGTGCCATTTGAGCCCGTGCACTTCGCCCGTGCGCATGCCGGTGAAGAAGCGCACCACGAAGTAGTTGCGCCAGTCCGGGCGCACCGCCCGCAAGATGCGCTGCACCTCCTCCAGTGTGAAGGGCATGACGTCGCTGCGCTTGATCTTGAGCGGCTTGATGTTGCGAAAGGCCGAGGTAAACTCGAATCGGTCGGCGGCTTCGTTGAGGATCTGGCGCAGCGGTTTCATGATCGCGTTGATGCGTCGGTGCGACAAGGTGCCCTGGCGGCCTCGGGCGGGTACTTTGGCGAGTGTTGCCCGAAACGCCAGGACATCGGCCTTGGTGATGCTGCCGACCGCCCGATCTCCGAAGTGCGGCAGCAGGTATCGATCCAGCACGCCGCGCTGTGTGATGACGTAGCTGCGCCGCCACGCGACGCTGGCCTCGGCGAACCACTGCTCGGCAAAGTCGGCAAAGCGCGGTGTTGCCGACGCTGCGGCGGCCGACGCGGCAGGGGCTGCCGCCGGCACGAGCTCACTGGCTGGCACTGGTGGCAACAGCTCCTTGGACGCGGCCGATGCCGCCGGCGCCGGCCGCCCGAAGATGCGCTCGTAGTCGAAGGTGCCAGCGGCGATCTCGGCCTCGATGCGGTCCAGAACCTTTTGCAGACGGCGGCGGTTGGCGGGGGTGTCGGGCAGTGCGGTGTATTCCCGATAGCGCCGACCTCCCACGCGAAAGTCCATGAATAGCGTGCCCTTGGTGGGCAAGACGCGGATACTAGCCATGGATGGCACCTCCCCCCAGCAGCGGAATCGCGAAGGCATCGTTCTGTGACGCCTTGGCCATGTCGGCCTCGATGTGCTCCCAGATGTAGAGCGTCTTGCGCCCGCCGAAAGGTCGGATGTAGTGCCGCCCCTCCAGCAAGACGCTGTCTTTGAGCCGGTTGCGTATCGTGCGCGGGTCGTACTTGATCCGCCGGGCCAGCTCGTCAGTCGTGAGATAGGTACAACTCATCGTTCAAGCCTCCTTTGACGAAACAGGGTTCATGCACAGGATAGCCAAACGACATCGTGAATGATGTTTTGCTATCCTGGATCGCATTATAGCATGGATTTTGGCGTTTGCAACAGCGTTGTGCTATCCTGCATGAAACTTTTCTACAGAGACAAACATGATCCGCTGCCATCTCTCGCGCTTGATGGGCGAGCGCAAGCTCAAGATCAGTGATGTCGCACGTCAGACGGGCCTAAACCGAAACACCGTCACGTTGCTGTACTACGAGCGAGCGACCCGCGTTGATCTGGATGCCATCGATCGCCTGTGCACCCTGTTCAACGTGTCCGTGGGGGATCTGTTCGAGCACGTGCCCGGGAACGCCAGTCAAGCCGATTGACTTCGTCGGCGTGCGCCGCGCTGGACGTCGCTGGTTGCCGACGGAACAGTCTCAATGGGCCACGAGACCGATGGTCACGAAGGGAAGCGAATCGAGCCGCCATGGGCTACGGCTGGGCCACGGATGGGCCATGGCAAGGTCGCTTTTGAGGAGATGACCATCGGTCGACCGATGAGATCGGCGGCAGAATCGGCGTCGAAGCCGTCATCAATGGTCTAAAACTCGGGCATGACATCATCCCGGGATCTCATAAGTGCTTGATTTGGCGCGGCTGGCGGGGATCGAACCCACGACCTTCGGCTTCGGAGGCCGACACTCTATCCACTGAGCTACAGCCGCGTTGGGCACTGAGACCTGTCGTCAAATTTTCGTGCGTTGCCTGGACGACCACAGGCTTCGGAGGCCAACACTCTATCCACTGAGCTACAGCCGCACACAAAGAAAGCCACATTCTAGCAGGGCCGGCCATGCCGCGGGGGCAGGGCCGCCGCGGGCTCGTTGACCCCGATATAATGCAAGGGTTTACTCATCGCCTGCCTAGAAGGGACACCATGAGCGAGCATGCGCACGACAGCCACACTGGCCCGATCAAAACCCCGAAGCAACTGTGGTGGACGGCCTTTTTCTCGTTCGTCGTCCCGGTGGCGTTGATCATCGGTCTCGTGTCGTACGTCACCCGCGACGCCAAGCCGCAGGCCGGCGTGGTCAACCCCGAGCTGGCAACCGCGCAGCGGATACAAAAAGTCGGCACGGTCGAGCTGCGCGACGCCAACCGGCCGTTGGCGGCCGGTGCAGACGTCTACAAAGCCCAGTGTGCGGCCTGCCACGACGCGGGGTTGGTCGGCGCACCGAAAATTGGCGACAAAGCCGCATGGGCGCCGCGCATCACGCAAGGCTTCGATACGCTGGTGAACTCGGCCCTCAAAGGCAAAGGCGCCATGGGTGCGCAAGGCGGTGGCGCGTTCCGCGACATTGAGATCGCCCGCGCCGTGGCCTACATGGCCAACGAGGCTGGCGCCAACTTCCCTGAGCCCGAAGCACCTGCGGGCAACGGCAAGTAAGCACCATCCGCGCCCCCTCGCGCAGGTAGCTCACCATGGCGCGCGTGCTGGTCCTCAACGGGCCGAATCTGAACCTGCTAGGTGCCCGCGAACCCAGCGTGTATGGGGCCGATACGCTGGCCGACCTGGAGGCGCGCTGCCGCGCCCATGGCGAACGGCTGGGCGTGGCGGTCGAGTGCGTGCAGAGCAACCACGAAGGGGTCCTGCTGGATCACCTGCACGCGTGGGGGCAGCACTACCGCGATAGGCAGGCGGTCGGTGTGGTGTTCAACCCCGGGGCCTACACCCACACCTCGATCGCCCTGCACGACGCCATCAAGGGTGTGGCGCCCATGCCCGTGATCGAGGTCCACCTGTCCAACGTACACGCGAGGGAGCCGTTCCGGCACCATTCTTGGATCGCACCGGTCGCGGCGGGCAGCATCATCGGCTTTGGGGTCGACGGTTATCTGCTGGCGCTCGACGCGCTGGCGCGGCGTAGGGCGGCGGGGCTGAGCACGTAGCCGTAGCGCGCCGGTAGCTCTGCGGCGTGACACGGTCGCGGATTCCAACGACCTGCTGCCACCCAGTCGGCGGCCAGGTGCATGTCTTGGCTATGGACGATCCCGACCCCCAACGGCCCAGCCAAATACAGATAACCCGCTTCGTCGAGCCACGCGTCGTCGACCGTGGTTTCGACCCCCGTGTGGCTGACGACTTTCCCATCCGCGCTGACGCGCCAAACCCATGGCGCCCGTTCGAGCTCGACGAACACTCGCTGCGGGCCGTTCTGAAAGTACCAACACCCGCGCTCGTCCGCAGCGTAGTTGCGCCCGATGAAGGCAATCAGCTTTTCGTGGCGCAGCTCCGCGCCGCGGCTCGCCGGTGTGGCCCCGGGACCGGCGAACGGCCCCGCCGCCTGGGCGGCTTCATCCCGCATCCACCAACGCCCACGCGCGTCCAACCCGAGCCAACCATAGCAGTCCGGCACGTTGGGCCACTTGGCCATGGCGGCTTTGACGATCTCGTCCATCGCTGCGTCTCTTTCTGCCCGGCACGGACGCCGAGCCTTCAGCGCCGCGATTGTGTCACGCCAGCGGTATTTGCGCTGCCCGCGCCAGCCACGGCAACACCTGCGCGGGCAGCGCCGCGACGTCGCCCCGCCAGTCGCCGGGTGCGATCGGTTCGACAAAGCCGACGTGACCACCCCGGGCGGGCTGCCATAGGTGCACGTCCGCGCTCACCTGCTGGGGCGTGGGCAGGCTGGCCGCGGGTACGAAGGGATCGTTGCGGGCATTGAGCACCAGGGTCGGCACGCGCACCGCGTGCAGGTGCGGCTTGGCGGAGGCGCGGCGCCAGTAATCGTCCACGCCCCGAAAGCCGTGCAGCGGCGCGGTGAAGGCGTCGTCAAATTCGCGCAAGGTGCGCGCCGCCAGGGCGCGCTGCAGGTCGAACAGGCCGGGGTAGCGCGCGGCTTTTTCCTGCGCCTTGCGTCGCATGGTGCGCAAGAAATGGCGCGCGTACAGCAGGCGGTTCCACCCCTGGTCGATGGCCGCGCCCGCGGCCGCCAGGTCTAGCGGCGCCGAAATCGCCGCGGCGGCGCGCACCGTGGCCTTGGCGGACTCGCCTGCCTCTTGCAACCAGCGCAGCAACGCGTTGCCGCCCAGCGACACCCCCGCGGCCACACGCGGCAGCATCGGCCACTGCTGGGCGGCACGGGCCAGCATCCAGCCCACCTCCTCGTAGTCCCCAGAATGGTAGGCGCGAGGGGCCCAGTTCGGTTCGCCCGAGCAACCGCGAAAATGCGGCACGGCGATGCCCCAGCCGCGCTGCGTCGCCACCGCCGCGAACGCCCCCGCGTAGTGGCTCGCGGACGAACCCTCCAGTCCATGAAACAACACCACCAGCGCCACGGCGCCGGGGGGCACCGCGTGATCGACGTCGATGAAGTCGCCGTCTGGCGTGAGCCAGCGCGTGCGCCGCCAACGCACGGCAGTCGAGCCGCCTGCGCGGCCCCACAGCGCAGCACCAATCGTTTGCCAGTGGCCGTTGTGCTGCCACACCGGGGGCCGTGGCCAGTCGGTGGGCCACATCGCGCGCGCGTCAGCGCTTCTGGCGATATTTGCGCAACGCGGCGATCTGCGCCGCCATGATGGCGAGCTCCGACTGCGCCTTGGCCAGATCGACCTCGCTCTTGGCGTTTTTGAGCGCCTCTTCGGCCGCCTTGCGCGCCTCGTTGGCCTTGGCCTCGTCCAGGTCCTTGCCACGAATGGCGGTGTCGGACAGCACGGTCACGACCTTGGGCTGCACCTCCAGGATGCCCCCGGCGACGAAGACGAACTCCTCCTCGCCGTCGGCCTTCTCGATGCGCACGGCACCGGGCTTGATGCGCGTGATCAGCGGCACGTGGCCGGGCAGGATGCCCAGCTCGCCCGCTTCGCCGGGCAGCGCGACGAATTTGGCCGGACCGCTGAAGATCGACTCTTCGGCGCTGACCACTTCGACCTGTATCGTGTTCATCTCGACTCCTGTTCAATCACCGGGGGGCGCCGCGCCGACGACTCGGCCGCGACGACCGCACCCGGCGGGGCCGATCAGGCGGCCAGCTTCTTGGCCTTCTCGAAGGCGTCGTCGATGGTGCCGACCATATAAAACGCCTGCTCCGGCAGGTGGTCGCATTCGCCGTTGACGATCATCTTGAAGCCGCGGATGGTTTCCTTCAGCGGCACATATTTGCCAGGCTGACCCGTGAACACTTCCGCCACGTGGAACGGCTGCGACAGAAAGCGCTGGATCTTGCGCGCGCGCGCCACGATCAGCTTGTCCTCGGGCGACAGCTCGTCCATGCCCAGAATCGCGATGATGTCGCGCAGTTCCTTGTAGCGCTGGAGCACGGCCTGCACCGAGCGGGTCGTGGTGTAGTGCTCTTCGCCCACGATGTTGGGGTCGACTTGACGGCTGGTGGAGTCCAGCGGATCCACCGCGGGGTAGATACCGAGCGCGGCGATGTCGCGCGACAACACCACGGTCGCATCCAAGTGCGCGAAGGTGGTGGCGGGCGACGGGTCGGTCAGGTCGTCCGCAGGCACGTACACGGCCTGGATCGAGGTGATGGAGCCGACCTTGGTCGAGGTGATGCGCTCTTGCAGCTTGCCCATTTCTTCGGCCAGCGTGGGCTGATAACCCACGGCCGAGGGCATACGGCCCAGCAGCGCGGACACTTCGGTACCGGCCAGCGTGTAGCGGTAGATGTTGTCCACGAAGAACAACACGTCGCGGCCTTCGTCGCGGAACGACTCGGCGATGGTCAGGCCGGTCAGCGCCACGCGCAGGCGGTTGCCCGGCGGCTCGTTCATCTGGCCGTACACCATGGCCACCTTGGACTCGCTCAGGTTGTCGGCAACGACGACCTTGGACTCCATCATCTCGTGGTAGAAGTCGTTGCCCTCGCGGGTACGCTCACCCACACCGGCAAACACCGACAGACCCGAGTGCGCCTTGGCGATGTTATTGATGAGCTCCATCATGTTGACGGTCTTGCCCACGCCGGCACCGCCGAACAGGCCCACCTTCCCGCCCTTGGCGAACGGGCAGATCAAGTCGATCACCTTGATGCCGGTCTCGAGCAGCTCGGTCGAGGGCGACAGCTCGTCGTAGGCCGGCGCCTTGCGGTGGATGGAGCTGGTCAGCGACTGGTCGATGGGGCCGCGCTCGTCGATCGGCTGACCCAGCACGTCCATGATGCGCCCCAGCGTTGCCTTACCCACCGGCACGGTGATGGGCGCGCCCGTGTTGTAGACGGTCATGCCGCGGCGCAGGCCGTCGGACGAACCGAGCGCAATGGTGCGCACCACGCCGTCCCCGAGCTGCTGCTGCACTTCCAGCGTCAGCGGCGAGCCTTCCATTTTCAGCGCGTCGTAGACCTTGGGCATCTGGTCGCGCGGAAACTCCACGTCCACCACGGCGCCGATGCACTGAACGATCTTGCCTTGAACTTGAGCCATGATTGAAACCTTGTCGATAGGGAAAAGACGAGAGGGCGGACGGCGTCAGACGGCCGCGGCACCGGCGACGATCTCCGACAGCTCTTTGGTGATGCTGGCCTGGCGCGTCTTGTTGTAGACCAGCTTGAGCTCGCTGATCAGGTTGCCGGCGTTGTCGGTGGCGGCCTTCATGGCCACCATCCGGGCCGACTGCTCGGAGGCCATGTTCTCGGCCACCGCCTGATAGACCTGCGACTCGACGTAGCGCACGAGCAGCTCGTCGATGACGGTGGGCGCGTCGGGCTCGTAGATGTAGTCCCAGTCGTACGCGGCGTCACCGCCCTGCTCCAACTCGGCCGCCGTCAGGGGCAGCAGCTGCTGCACCACCGGCTCCTGCTTCATCGTGTTGATGAACTTGGTGTAGCACAGATAGACGGCGTTGAGCTTGCCCTGGGCGTAGGCGTCGAGCAGCACCTTGACCGGCCCGATCAGGCGCTCCAGGTGCGGCGTGTCGCCCAGCCCGGTGACGTGCGAGACCACCGGCGCGCCGATGCGGTTCATGAAGCCGAAACCTTTGTTGCCGATCGCCACCACCTGGGCCGTGTGGCCCTTGGACTGCAGCTCACGGAACTGATGGGTCACCGCGCGCAGCAGGTTGGTGTTGAGGCCGCCGCACAGGCCCTTGTCGGTCGTCACCACGATCATGCCACTGACGGTGGCATCCGGGTGTTCGACCATAAACGGGTGCACGTACTCCGGGTTGGCCCGGCTGAGGTTGGCCGCGATCTGGCGCACCTTCTCGCTGTACGGCCGGGCGGTGCGCATGCGCTCTTGCGCCTTGCGCATCTTGGAGGCGGCGACCATCTCCATGGCCTTGGTGATCTTCTTGGTGTTTTCCACCGATTTGATCTTGCCGCGTATTTCCTTGCCTGCTGCCATCGCTGCTCCTTCGGGGGGATTCCCGGTTGCGCCCGGAATCAGTAGGTGCCGGTCTGCTTGAAGGCGCGGATAGCGGCGTCGAGCTCGGCCTCGGCGTCCTTGTCCATCGCCTTTTGCGTCTCGAGCTTGTCCAGCAGCGCCGCGTGCTTGTCCTTCAGGTACGCGTGCAGCCCGGCCTCGAACGGCAGCACCTTCTTGACGTCGATGTCGTCCAGGTAGCCCTTGTTGGCGGCATACAGCGACGCGGCCATCAGGCTGATGGGCAGCGGGCTGTACTGCGGCTGCTTGAGCAGCTCGGTCACGCGCGCGCCGCGGTCGAGCTGCTTCTTGGTCGCCGCGTCCAGGTCGGACGCAAACTGGGCAAACGCCGCCAGTTCGCGGTACTGCGCCAAGTCGGTACGAATACCGCCCGAGAGCGACTTGATCAGCTTGGTCTGCGCCGCACCACCGACGCGGGACACCGAGATACCGGCGTTGATCGCGGGACGGATGCCGCTGTTGAAGAGGTTGGTCTCGAGGAAGATCTGGCCGTCGGTGATCGAGATCACGTTGGTGGGCACGAAGGCCGACACGTCACCGGCTTGCGTCTCGATGATGGGCAGCGCCGTCAGCGACCCGGTCTTGCCCTTGACTTCACCGTTGGTGAACTTCTCGACGTACTCGGCATTGACGCGCGCCGCGCGCTCCAGCAGGCGGCTGTGCAGGTAGAAGATGTCGCCCGGGTAGGCTTCGCGCCCCGGCGGGCGGCGCAGCAGCAGCGACACCTGACGGTAGGCCACGGCCTGCTTGGACAGGTCGTCATAGATGATGAGGGCGTCTTGGCCGCGGTCACGGAAGTATTCGCCCATCGTACAGCCCGAGTACGGCGCGAGGAACTGCATCGCGGCCGACTCGGACGCGGATGCGGCCACGACGATGGTGTAGTCCATCGCCCCGTGCTGCTCCAGGGCCCGCACCACGCTCTTGATCGACGACGCCTTCTGACCGATGGCGACGTAGATACAGACCATGTTCTGGCCCTTTTGGTTGATGATGGTGTCAATGGCCACCGCGGTCTTGCCGGTCTGGCGGTCACCAATGATCAGCTCACGCTGGCCGCGGCCGATCGGCACCATGGAGTCGATCGCCTTGAGACCCGTCTGCACCGGCTGGTCCACGCTCTTGCGCGCGATCACGCCCGGCGCCACCTTTTCGACCACATCGGTCAGCTTGGCGTTGATCGGGCCCTTGCCATCGATGGGGCGGCCCAGCGCGTCGACCACGCGGCCGATCAGCTCGGGGCCCACCGGCACTTCCAGAATGCGGCCGGTGCACTTGACGGTGTCGCCCTCGGAGATGTGTTCGTATTCGCCCAGGATCACGGCGCCGACCGAGTCACGCTCCAGGTTCAGCGCCAGGCCAAAGGTGGGTTGGCCATCCTTGCCGGCGGGAAACTCGAGCATTTCGCCCTGCATGGCGTCCGACAGGCCGTGGATGCGCACGATGCCATCGGTCACGGACACGACGGTGCCCTGGTTACGCACGTCGGTCGACGGGGCCAGCCCTTCGATGCGGGACTTGATCAGTTCGGAGATTTCAGCGGGATTGAGTTGCATGACGCTTTCCTTTTCGGAGGTTCGACTTCAGGCGTTGGGCCAGCCGTCAGGCCGTCAGCGCCACACGCATGTGTTCCAAGCGGGCCTTGACCGAGGTGTCGAGGACTTCATCGCCCACCACCACGCGCACCCCGCCGATGAGCTCGGGGCGCAGCTGCACGTGCAGCCGCAGCTGGCGGCCAAACCGCCGCTCGAGCACGCCTTGCAGCTCGGCCAACTGCGCCGCATCGATGGGGAAGGCGCTCTCGACGGTGGCATCGGCCACGCCGCGCTGCGCGTTGACGCGCTCGCGGAACTGACGCGCGATCTCGGGCAGCGCCGCGACACGGTCGTTGTCGATGACGGTGCGCAGAAAACGACGGCCGATCTCCGGCAGCGGCGCCTTCATCACACCCGTGATGACGTCGAACACCTGATCCGGGCGGACCTTGGGGTCGGCGGCAAAGGCCGCGAGTGCCGGCTCGGCCGCGATGGCGGCCAGTTCATCGAGCCATTCACAGGCGTCGCCCGCCTGCGCGCCAGCGGCCTGGAACAGCGCTTCGGCGTAGGGTCGTGCAATGGTGGCAAGTTCGGCCATGGTTCAACCTTCGGACGCGCGGGTCGTTGGGGGTCAGAGTTCGGTCTTGAGGCGCTGCAGCAGCTCGGCATGCACGCCCGCGTCGACCTCGCGCCGCAGGATTTGCTCGGCACCCTTGACGGCCAACAGCGCCACCTGCTCACGCAGCGCTTCGCGCGCCTGGACGGCTTGCTGCTCGGCCTCGGCCTTGGCCGCGGCGATGATCTTGGCGGCTTCTTCGGCCGCGCGCGCCTTGGCTTCTTCGATCGTGGCCTGGGCGCGGCGCTCGGCGTCGGCCAGACGGGCCGCGGCTTCGTTGCGCGACTGCACCAGCGCATCCTCGACACGCTTGTTGACCACGGCGAGCTCGGTCTTGGCCTTTTCGGCGGCGGCCAGACCTTCGGAAATCTTTTGCGCACGCTCGTCCAGCGCCTTGGCGATCGGCGGCCACACGAACTTCATCGTGAACCACACCAGGATCGCAAAGACGATGGCCTGCGCAAAGAGGGTTGCATTGATGTTCATCGCAACGCCTTTCGGATGGAGTGCGGGGTGGGCAGCGAGAGACTGATGCCGGGTTCGATCGGCGTGCACTCGGGGCTTGACGCGCCCGAGCGCACCCTTCCTCACCGCAGAACGATCAGATCGCGAACGGGTTGGCGAACGCGAACAGCAGCGCGATGGCCACGCCGATCAGGAAGGCCGCGTCGATCAGACCGGCCAGAATGAACATCTTGGTCTGCAGATCGTTCATCAGCTCGGGCTGACGAGCGGAGGACTCGAGGAACTTGCCACCCATCAGGGCGATGCCGATCGACGCGCCGATGGCACCCAGACCGACGATGATGCCGCAAGCCAGAGCAACGAGACCCAGAATGTTTTCCATGATGGTTCCTTTTGGAGGTTGAGAGGAAGGTTTAGGGGAAAAACGAACCGTCAGTGCGCATCATGCGCCTGACCCAGATAAATCAGGGCCAGCATCATGAAGATGAACGCCTGCAGGGTGATCACGAGGATGTGGAAGATGGCCCACACCGTGCCCGCGATCAGGTGTCCGACGAAGAGCAGGCCACCCGTGAACGACAGCGCGGCGAAGCCACCGAGCAGCGCGATCAGCATGAAGACCAACTCACCCGCGAACATGTTGCCAAACAACCGCATGCCGTGGGACACCGTCTTCGCCACGAACTCGATCATTTGCATCAGGAAGTTCACCACACCCAGCAGCAGCGCCCAAAACGGGTTCTTGCTGGTGCCAAACGGCGCGGTGACCAGCTCGTGCGCCCAGCCACCCAGGCCCTTGATCTTGATGTTGTAGTACAGGCACATCAACAACACCGACACCGACAGCCCCAGCGTGGTGGACAGGTCGGCGGTGGGCACCACGCGCAGGTAGTCGGGGTAGCCCAGCGCCGGGCCCACGGCGTGCCAGATGGCCGGCAGCAAGTCCACCGGCAGCAGGTCCATGGCGTTCATGAAGAAGATCCACACGAACACCGTCAGCGCCATGGGCGCGATGACCCTGCGGCTGGCGGCGTTGTGAATCACACCTTTCGCTTGCGTCTCGACGAGCTCGACGAGGATTTCGACCGCGGCCTGGAAGCGCCCCGGCACCCCGGCGGTGGCGCGGCGCGCGCCCAACCACAACAGCCACACGCCCAGCAGCCCCGTTAGCACGGAAAACACCACCGAGTCGATGTTGATCACCGAAAAATCGACGATGAAGCCTTGCTTCTGGTTGGTCAGGTGAACCAGGTGATGCCGGATGTACTCACCCGCGGTCGGTGCATGTCCTTCTGCTGCCATTCGTCATCCCATTCCAGTTTCGTCAAACCTTACGCCCGCCCTCGCGCCGTTGGCCGCACCGCCCAGGCCAGCCAGTACGACTTGAGGACCACCACCAGCCCGGCCACCAGGCCCAGCCAGCTCAGGTCCGGGATCCAGCGCGGCGCCGACCACAGCATGGCCAGCGTCAACAACACCTTGACCCCTTCCCACCATAACCAACCCGCCAGCGACGCCCGCGCCACACCGGGCGCGGCACGCTGCAGCCAACGCGTCAGCGCGCTGGATGTCATGCCCCACGCCATGGCCGCGGACGGCAGCACGACACACAGCCCGCCGTATGCCACCGACGCCACCATCGACGTGCCGCCCATGCCAGCCCACACGCCGACCCCAGCCACGCCCGCCGCCAACACGGTCAGCGCGACCTGCCACGCTACCACCCGCCACACCGACGGCGCGGAGTACCGCGCGCGCCATTCACGAGCCTCTTCGGGCGTCAAGGGCTTGCAATCCAGCGCATCATCCCCATCTTCGACCTCATCCCACCCGTTAGCCGCAGCCAATCCCGCCTTGCGGGGCGACACCCTTGCGGACGACTCGGGATCCAAAGAGGAATCGGAACGTTGCGCTGACACTGCCAAACCCGCGATGATCGACACTTCGCATGACGTGCGCCTGACAGCGGACGCGGCACCAGCTGGGCTTGTGGCCACGCTGGCAAAGCTCCTTATTATAGAGGCAAACCCCAACCAACGATTCGCCACCGCATGCACGACGCCAAACCGCTGCTCGATTTCCCCTGCCACTTCCCGCTCAAGGTGATGGGCGCGCACGCCGAGGGCTTCGCCGAGGCCATGGCGCACGTCGCACGGCAGTTCGACCCCGACTTCGACGCCACCACCATCGAACGGCGCGCAAGCCGCGGTGGGCGCTACCTGGGCCTGACACTCGTGGTGCGCGTGACCTCGCGCGAGCAGCTCGACGAGCTCTACCGCACGCTCACCACCCACCCCATGGTGCGGGTGGTGCTGTGATCGTGCGCGCACTCGGGTGCGTGCCCTACGCCCCGACCTACGAGGCGATGCAGGCGTTCACCGCGCAACGCCAGCCCACCACCCCGGATGAGCTGTGGCTGTGCGAACACCCCCCGGTCTTCACCCTGGGGCTGGCGGCCCAGCGCGAACACCTGCTGTCCCCGGGCGACATTCCGGTGGTGGCCACCAACCGCGGCGGCCAGGTCACCTACCACGGCCCCGGCCAAGTGGTGGCCTACCCGCTGATCGACCTGCGCCGCGCCGGCTACTTCGTCAAGGAATACGTGCACCGGCTGGAGGAGGCGGTCATCCGCACCCTCGCCGCGTGGGGCGTGACCGGGCACCGCGTGGCGGGCGCTCCGGGTATCTACGTGCGGCTGGATGATCCGTTTGCGCACGCCGCCCTGACCGGCCCCCGACCAGGTGGGGACCCGTTCGCCGGTCTGGGCAAGATCGCGGCGCTGGGCATCAAGGTGCACCGCCACTGCACCTACCACGGCGTCGCGCTCAACGTGGCGATGGACTTGAGCCCCTTTTCCCGTATCAACCCTTGCGGTTACGCGGGCCTGCGCACGGTTGACCTTGCTACCATTGGGGTGCCCGCGTCGGTGTCCGCCGTGCAGGCGGAACTGGCCCAACAACTGCAAGCGCTCCTCGCGCCGCGCTGCTGAATGCGGCAGCGAGTGCGCCGCGCGCCTGCCGAAATCGCCCCATGAATACCCCGACCGCCACCCCCACCGCCACCGCCTACGACCCGAGCGCCAAGCAAAAGAGCGCGGCCAAGACGATGCGCATCCCGATCAAGGTCGAGGCGGCACCCGCGCTCAAAAAGCCGCAGTGGATCCGCGTCAAGGCGGGCAGCCCCAGCACGCGCTTTTACGAAATCAAAGACATCCTGCGCGCCAACCGGCTGGTCACTGTGTGCGAAGAAGCGTCGTGCCCCAACATCGGCGAGTGCTTCGGCAAAGGCACGGCGACGTTCATGATCATGGGTGACAAATGCACGCGCCGCTGCCCGTTTTGCGACGTGGGCCACGGCCGCCCCGACCCGCTCGACCCCGACGAGCCAGAAAACCTGGCGCGCACCATTGCCGCCCTGCAACTGCGCTATGTCGTCATCACCAGCGTGGACCGCGACGACCTGCGCGACGGCGGTGCGGGGCACTTCGTGGCGTGTATCCAGCGCGTGCGCGCGCTCTCACCCCAGACACGCATCGAGATCCTGGTGCCCGACTTCCGCGGCCGCGACGACCGCGCGCTCGACATTCTGCAAGCCGCGCCGCCCGACGTGATGAACCACAACCTGGAGACGGTGCCGCGCCTGTACAAGCAAGCACGCCCGGGGTCGGACTATGCGTTCAGCCTGAACCTGCTGCGCAAGTTCAAGGAACGCTTTCCGCACATCCCGACCAAGAGCGGCCTGATGGTGGGCTTGGGTGAGACCGACGAGGAAATCCTGCAGGTCATGCGCGATCTGCGCGCCCACGGCGTGGACATGCTCACCATCGGGCAATACCTGGCGCCCAGCACGCACCACCTGCCGGTGCGCCGCTACGTGCCCCCGGAGACGTTTCGGATGTTCGAACGAGAAGCAGCGGCGATGGGCTTTACCCACGCCGCCGTCGGCCCGCTGGTGCGCAGCAGCTACCACGCCGACCAGCAGGCGCATGCGGCGGGGGTGGCCTGAGCCGGGCCGTTGCGCTGGCAGGCGTATCAGCGCAACGGTGCGGGCAGATCTTGCCCCACGATCGGGCCCCGGGGAGCCCAGTGGTAGCGCAGCCCAAGGGTCCAGCTGTGTTCCCGGTATGACGGCGCGGAACGGAGCAAGACGCTGCCGACCAGCGCCCAGCGCGGATCCAGCCGCCACGCACCCTGCAATGCCAAGCTGCCCGTCCAACCGGCGTTCCGGCTGGCGGACAGCCCCTCACACGGGCCGGGCGTGATCGGCGGCGGCAAGGCAAAACACGGTGCGGCGTCTTCACGAAGGGTTTGCCATCCCACCTGTGCCTGCCCCGCCAAGACCCACGCGTGCGGCTCTCGCGTCTGCCATGCTGCTCTTATCCCACTGCTGAGCAAGCGCTGGGGGCTGAAATACCCCCCGTGCCCCCAGTGATAGTCCGACAGGCGCCGCCCGTATTGCTCGAACGTGATGTAGGGACCGACAGCGGCCCAACGCATGGACGGCAAAGACCCGTCGTGCATCCAACTGAAGTCAACCGAGCGATGGGTGTTGGACGCGACGTTCACGCCGCTGAGGCGCTCCCAGAGCCATTCCGCGCCGATACGCTGCCCGGGCGTCGGCCACGCCATATTGCCCTCGATGCGCACCCCCTGTCCCAGCACGCGCCCCCAAGGCTGGCCGCCGGCCGGATCGCGCCATCCTGTGGCGGCAAGGCGCGACTCCTGTATCGCGCGGCGAAACCCCTGCGCCTCCCACGCGCGGTCGTCCGTTTGCTGGCGCCAACCGATTGCGCCCGTCCACGTGGCGGGCAAATCAACGCTGTGCGCAGTGGAGCCGAGGCGAAACCGCCATCCCTGTGGCCCCAACGCGCGGCCTTGGAGTTCCCAGCCCCAGCCCCGCTCCGCGACGGCCGGTGGCGATCCGTTCTCGAGCGCGCTGCCCACGCGCGACAATGGTATCGGGCCCCGCACGTCGAACTGCTGCTGCTCGACCGTGAGCGTCCATGCCGCGCCGTATCCCCACCACTGCCATTGCAGGGAGGGCTGCCGCTGCACTCGCAGCCGACTCGTGCCGACCTCGCCCGAGCGCTCCTGCTGCGCCCACGCCAGCGTCAGGCGCGGCTGCGCCAGCCCTTGCAGACCTGGGTCGGCCGATTCGTCTAGGGCAGCCGCATCGATGGCCAACCCCACATCGCGCCAGCGCCGGGCACGCTCGCGCCGGTCCACGCGTGCCAGCGCGGGCAGCTCCTCCAGCCATCGGGGGTCTGCGGGGTGGGAGCCGTCACCGCGCAACGCCAGCCACAGCCCTTGCGCCAGATCGTCGTCCTCTGGATGACGCCGCAAGAGCGCCTCGAACCGCTGCACCGCCTCGAACCGCTGCACCGCCTCGGCAGCTTCCCCGCCTTGCAACGACGTCCAGGCCAGCAGGCGCTCGACATCCTCGTCGCGTCGCCCTTCGCTTTGGGCCCGCTCGAGCCAGGCGCGCGCCTGCGCCCACTCGCCACGCTCTCGGGCGCTCAGCGCCAGCTCCACGGCCAGATCGGCCCGCGCGCGTGCCAAACCGGCCACCGGCTCTGCCACGGTGAGCGCCTCCTCCCACAATCCGAGCCGTCGCCAGGTGTAAAAAAGTCCCTCTCGGGCGGGCAGGGATTCGGGCTGCGCGGCCAGCACTCGCCGAAACCAATCCGCTGCCTCGCGGTCGTGTTGCTGGCGATACAGCGCCCACGCCACCCGTAGCCAGCGATCGGGGTCTTGGCTGGCCAACAAATCAGGCGCTGCTTGGCTCACCCTTTCGGACAGATCAGGCACCGGATCGCCCGCCTCGCTGCGCTGCAACGCATCCTCCAGCGGTGCCGACGGCGTTGCGCGGTCGGTGTCGATCCCGGCTCGCGCCGCTCGCTCGCCAACGGGCGACGTCTGCAGCAGCCAGTCCAAGCGCAACTGAATACCGGGTGCGGGCTCACGCCGATCGGTGGCGAGCGGGCGGCGGCGCGCTTCTCTCGTCGCCGTTGGCGCAGGTGTTGGGGCCTGCGCCTCGCGGGGCTGCGGCGGCGCGTCGATGCCGAATATCGGCGGTGACGCCCGTTCGGGCGCCTTCTGCAGCCGGATCAGGGGTTGGGCTGTTCGTCGCCAATCCGCGGCAGGCGGCAGCTGACGGACTTCCTCGACGCTGCCCGGTGGTCGTTGCCGCAGATACAGCAATGTCTCTTCGGCAGACGCCGCCCCAACTCCCACCACTGCCTGGCAGACCAGGACGACCGGCCAACAAGGCCCTCGGGCTCGGGGCCGCCCGATAGGGTCGGGCAGGGCGGCAAGCGATCGAGGGATTCGCTTCATAGAGTCAAGGGGGAATGGGTTTCGCGCATGAGGGAGACGACCCGTTGCCTTCGTGCCGCCGGCCATCGGGACGCCGCCACAGTCAGCATTCCGATCGTCGCCGAGTAGTACCCTGAGCGTATCAAACCCTCTCGGTCGGCGACGACGGGTGGGTTGCGCGACTCCACCCAATCCCGGATCAAGCGAGCCCCGGGGCTGGCTGCCTCTGAACTCAAGCACGGGTTGTGTAAATCGACCCAGGCCGGCATAAAGCCCGCGCGCGGAAACTGCGCCCAGAAATCCCGCCATGGCTGCATGCGCTGCGGCGTTGCCATGCCCGCCCAAACAAGATAGAGGGGTATGCGAACGCCTTCATACCCGTACCGGGCTGGGCGCTCGGGCGCCGGTATCAGCGGATCGACGAGCAGCAACCAATCCGGCGGCAGCCCCCAAGTGCCGAAGCGAGCCAGCGCCAGCAGCTTGTGACCACTGGCAATCAGTTCACCCCAGACCGGGTCAGGGTCCAACTCGGGGAGATCCAACAACGCGGGATAAACCCAATACGAAAGGTTGACGACCAGCCCGCGCGGCGTCTCGAACCCCTGCGCAGCCGGCAGCAAAACGGTCCCCCAGTTGGTAGATCGCACCGCATGACGCCGAATCGACTGGGCCAGCGCCCGAGCCGGTTCACGCCACGACGGTCGATGCCGGGCCTCCAATGCCAGGCCCCACGCCACCAGCAAGTCGCCGTCGGTCGCGTTGTTGCGGTCGGTCACCCCCTCGCCGGGAGACCAGCGCCACGCCAGCAAACCGTCGTCGCGCACCGCCAGATGGGTCCGCGTCCACTGCCACATCGACTCCAGCCCCTGCTGATCGCCCGCGGCCCATGCCAGCAGCATGCCGTAGCCTTGACCCTCCGATGTGGTGATGCCCTGTTGGCCATCATCCACGACGCGCCCCGAGGGTTGTACGAACGCCGCTTTCCATGCGGCATACAGACTGGACCACTCCCGACCGGCAAGGGCTGCACGCGCCTCGAAACCCCCAAGCGCAGCCATCAAACCCGCAGCCGTCCAAACGGCGGCCTGTCGGCGGGTACACCCTTTATCGAAGAGCGTGTCGGCTCGTTGCGCCACGACCATGGGTATTCAACCTTTCTCTGTTGTCATCCGCGCGTCGCCAGGCGCAGAAGATGCCCCCCGCCAACGGCGCAACAGGTTCCACGT
The DNA here is from genome assembly GCF_049860815.1 of Tepidimonas sp. HKU78. Classification (NCBI taxonomy): domain Bacteria; kingdom Pseudomonadati; phylum Pseudomonadota; class Betaproteobacteria; order Burkholderiales; genus Tepidimonas; species Tepidimonas sp. HKU78. The sequence goes on along the minus strand of NZ_CP187547.1, from coordinate 977,541 downwards.
AACCCACGCCAGCACCAACACGAACAACGCCAGTGCACCCAAACCCATCCAAGGTCGGCGCCAAAGTGCAAAACTCAGCTCCTGCCAAATCGACGCGTCCCCCACGGTATATCGATCGAACCATGACTGCGTGAAGATATCGTCGCGTCCCTGCCACCAAGCGACGTCCCCGCGTAACTGTCCCCAAACCGCCGGATCGACGAGCGCATCGGTCTGATTCTGCAGCCCGGATGGCTCGTCCGCCGTCAGTAGCGTGAGCGCGCCCGCCGAACGCCCAGGGAGCGCCGTCTGCAACAACAAGGCTCCCTCGCCCAACAGACCGCCCTGCAATACGTCCCAGATCGCGGTCGCCTGCACCGTCGGCCCTGCGGCCGACGCCCTCAGGGCAACCCCCTCCAGCCAGGTACCACCCCCCTTGCGCAACAAAGCACTCGGCTGCAGGTCAGGGGGCAAATCGGCCCATGCTCCCACCAATAAAACGTGATCATGATTCCAGCGGCCGTCCAGCCCCGCCTGCCAGTGAGCCTCGAGCCACGGGGATCCCTGCACCTGGGCGAGCTTGGCCGCCAACATCCAGGCTGCGGCCATCGCCTGGGGCTTCGGTTCCGCCACCACGACTGACGTACGCCTGCCCCACGCGACGCTGGCGTGCGGAAACGCGGCGCGCTGCCACAGCTCCAGATCGGGCAGTTGTGTCAGGCGGGCCGCTTGGGGCCATTCGATACGGGAGTCATCGAACAACGTCAAGCGTAGGTTGTCGGTTTGCAACCATTCGCACCGACCGCTACGGGTGGGCACCATGGACACGGCGAACGTCAACTCGTTGCGGCCGGAGCGAAAGACGGATATCGGCAGCGAGATGGCGTAATCCCGCATGTACCCGCCGTCAGGCTGCCGCAGCGCAACGGCGGTTTGAAACAGCCCATTGACGAAGACATTGATGACCGAGTCCTCGCGCAAACCGGCGCCGACCGCAAATCGCAGGCGCAGACGAGCACTCGACTCATCTGGCGAATAAAGGTCGGCGGGCAAAACCAGGGGCACGGTTAACTCACCAAAGCGGCCTTGCCACTGAACCGTGCGCACGCCCAATTGCGCGAACGTGACAGATTGTCCTGGCAGCACGCGATCCGCCCCCGGCGGCTCCGACAACGATGGCCACTGCAGGGCGGAGACGACGGCAGCCGACGCCCGCGGCAGCGGGGTGCGCATGAGCGCCAATGCGTGGAGCGCCTGATCGACTTCCTGTTCGGTCGCGCCGCTGACAACCAGGGCAAACCGCCCTGGGCGCTCCGGAAGAGGCCATAACGCCAGAAAAGGACCGCGAATACGCGCGTGCCAATTGGCCTCGAGCAGGGGCTGCAACGATGCCGCCGTGCCGATCAACACCGCATCGGCATCGGGCCACTCGGCACTGGCGACGCGCACGGGTGTGGTGCGATCTCCCGTGTCGCCACCGCCGGGTCTGGCCAATACAGAGCGAACCCTCAGTGGAACGTAAGCCAGCCGCAGGGCGGCCGCTTGCGCTGCCAAGCCCCCCCAGCGCAGCTGTTGCGTCACGGTGGCGCCAGGCGTCGCCACTAGCAGTGTCTGCGGTCCCCACAAGCGATTATCGAATACTGCACCCCACTCGGCCACGGTCGGCTGCCACTGGCGCAGCCCACCTTCGAGCTGAATCCACGATCGCTCGGTGTCGATCTCCGTCCACAGCTCAGGGGCAGAGGGGTCTTCGCACTCCATGGTGTAGTGCTGCGCGACCGCGAATGTCAATGCGTGGTAACCGGGCTTGACTTCGCGCAGCGGCAATGCGATTTGCGCCTCCAATTGGGGCAACCGCGGGTCTAGTGGCACCTGAGCCACAACTCGCCCACCTAGACGCACCTGTAGCTGGGATCGCCCCTGCAGAAGAGACAACGAATTCTTAGCCACCAAATGCAACACTGCGCGACGCACCTCCAGCCGCGTGGCAATGGGTAGGAATACCGTCGCCTGCCCGTCGGTGCCCCGCAACGTCAGTGGCCCTGGACTCGGCATAAACGCGCGCAACGGTGCCGCCAGCAGCGTCGCGTCGCGCGGTGCGGACGCCGCCGCAGCCGCCGCGACCACGGCCGCCGTCGGTTGTGCCGTAGGTTTCGCCCACCCAACCGTCGCTGCTAGGAGTGATACGCCAACGAGCCAGCACCGCCAGGCGATTGTTTTCTTCATGATCATGAAATGCTTTTTTGATAGACGAAAAAGCTCAATGAGCCAGGATCGGTTCAGCTATGCCTTGGCGTAACGCCACGTTCTTGTCGGCGAAGTATAAAGCGCAGCGCGCCTTGAACGCCTTCTCGACCCAGCTGCCACAGATGCGCCGCTGTGCCGGACCAACCGTGACGCACAAGAAACCAGGCTGCTGACAAAATGGGACGCTCCTGGGACTCTCGCTGCTGTCGGAACGCTACCCAGCGTCGGCTATCGCCGTAGCCGAGCGCGACGATGTCGCGCTGCATGGCAACCGATTCAGGTTCGAAATGCAATCCCATCTCCTGCCCCCTTATCCAAGCCACCCGAGTGGGTATCAAGATCGTCCGCTGCAACACATCGACGTGAACTTCGAGCGTCATCTCATCTCCATAGCGCCCAGCCACTGACTGATCCAAAATCAAGCGGCAGCCTGAAGCGGAAAGATCAGCGAACCGGGCGTTGACCTGCGCACCATTGCCCACCCACAAAGACGCTCGCGCATCCGAAGGCATACGGGGCGCGACACGGCGCTGCTGCCGCTCCAGCAAAACCCCCATAACGCCAGCGAGCAAAATCAGGTTGAAAATTTGCCATGCCACCGTGATAATTACGGTTTCACGCGCAGCCGGATCATTTATCCAACGCCAAGCCGCAAACCCCAGCGCCAAAAACCCGATAAGTATGAGCACATAAAACGGCCTCGCCAATTGAGAGATGAAAACCTGTTCTCGCTGCTCGCCCTTGGGAGTCACGAGAAACCGTGGTGATCGGGGATTGCGCAACACACGCCAAATACCAGAAGCCGCGTAGAAAGACTGTGCCAGCTCGTAGAGCTCCGAAATAAACGCCCAGCGCACACGCCCATATAGCACCTGATTGGTCAACAGGGCGGCAGCGAGATGAGGCAGGGCATAGGAAAAAAATTGTGCCAAATTGGCTTGATAGACATGCAAACCAAAAATCAGATACAAGGCAGGCGCGAGCATAAAAACCAAACGCGCCCATGGAAACAACCAGAAAAAAACACTATTGAAATAAGCCAAACGCTGCCACCAACGCAAACCCGGCAAAGTCAACGGATTGTGTATAAGCATGATTTGCATCATGCCCTGCGCCCAACGCACTCGTTGGGAGACGAAACTAGAATAAGTCTCAGGCTGCAGGCCCGCCACCATCGGGCGATCGATGTAGGCACTGCGCCAGCCGTTGGCGTGCAGCAACAGCGCAGCCTCGGCATCTTCCGTGATAGATTGCCCGGGCAACCCCCCGATCGACAACAAGGCTTTGCGCCGCAACACCGCCGCCGAACCACAAAAGAACGAAGCATCCCACGAATCCAGACCATGCTGAATGACGTGATAGAACATGTCATTTTCGCTGGGAATACGGCCAAACACCCGCCAGTTGTGTTCCAGTGGATCGGGGTTGACGAAAAAGTGGGGGGTTTGCACCAAGAATAGCTTTGGATCGGCGCAGAATGCGCCCACCGTGCGCTCCAAAAAGTCGACGGTTGGCACGTGGTCGGCATCGAAGACTGCCACGAGATCGCCATGGATGCGGGGCAAAGCAGCATTGATATTGCCCGCCTTGGCCCCGCGGTTGTCGTCCCGGGTCAAATACTGGACCCCCAACCGCTGACAAAGCGCGCGCAGGGTCTGCGCCCGCTCTTGCGCCGCCGCTGCACGCACAGGGTCCGGATCGTTGCAGCGCTGCCGGGTTCCACCGTCGTCCAATAAATAAACCGTGAGTTTTCCCGGGGCGTAGCGCATGTTTAGCGCGCCGAGCAACGTCGTCTCGAGCAACTCTGGACTTTCGTTGTAAGTGGGCACCAAGACATCGACCGTTGGCCAATCGGCAGGGTCTGCAGGCAACGGTACCGGCCGCCGCACCTTGGGATACACATTGACGAACAACCCCAAGGCGTAGATCGCGATGCCGTAGAGTTCCGCGGCAAACGAGGGTGTCAGGATTTTTGTGTGAGGGGCCTACCATGACGACTTCCAGGAGCCCCCATGCCACGCAAGAAGACCACCCCCGCCGCGAAGCCGGACGCCATTCTTCCCGACGAGCTGCTTGAGAAGCTGATCCCCGGACCGATGGACGCCGCCGGCGTCGAGGCCGTGTTCCAGAAGCTGAAGAAGGCCGTGATCGAGCGCGCCTTGGGGGCTGAGCTGGGCGTGCACTTGGCCAGCCCCGAGGGCGGCTGCGGGAACCATCGCAACGGCCGCAGCGGCAAGACCGTGCTGACCGACGGCGGGCCGCTGCGGATCGAGGTGCCCCGCGACCGGGCCGGCAGCTTCGAACCGCAGCTGATCCCGAAGCATGAGCGCCGGTTTGCCGGCTTTGACGACCGGATCATCTCGATGTATGCCCGCGGCATGTCGGTGCGCGAGATTCAGGGCCATCTGGCCGAGATGTACGCCATCGAGGTGTCAGCGGAGTTCATCAGCGCCGTCACCGACGCGGTGATGGCCGAGGTGGGGGCCTGGCAGGCCCGGCCGCTGGAGCCGATGTACCCGGTGGTGTTCTTCGATGCCCTGCGGGTGAAGATCCGCGAGGACGGCGTGGTGCGCAACAAGGCGGTGTATCTGGCCTTGGGCGTGCTGCCGGACGGGACCCGCGACATTCTGGGGCTTTGGATCGAGAACACCGAAGGCGCGAAGTTCTGGATGAAGGTGTTCAACGATCTCAAGACCCGCGGGGTCACGGACCTGCTGATCGGCGTGGCCGACGGCCTGAAGGGCCTGCCGGAGGCACTGGAGGCGGTGTTTCCGGCCACGACCCTGCAGACCTGCATCGTGCACCTGATCCGCAACAGCCTCGACTATGCGAGCTGGAAGGACCGTAAGGCGCTGGCCGCGGCGATCAAGCCGATCTACACCGCACCGAGCGCGGAGGCCGCCGAGCGCGCGCTGGACGCGTTCGAGGCAGGGCCGTGGGGCCAGCGCTTCCCGACCGTGGTCGCGGCCTGGCGGCGGGCGTGGAGCCGGGTGATCCCGTTCTTCGCGTTCCCGCCCGAAGTGCGGCGGATCATCTACACCACCAACGCCATCGAGAGCGTGCATTCGCGGTTACGCAAGATCATCAAGAGCCGCGGGCACTTCCCAAGCGACGAGGCGGCCACCAAGCTGATCTGGCTGGCCTTGCGCAACATCACCGCGGACTGGAAGCGGGCGAGCAAGGAGTGGAAATCGGCGATGAACCAGTTCGCGATACTATACGGCGACCGCTTCACCCTCGCACCACGCTGAACGACACGAGGACAGATTCAGAAACCGCCCCACACACAAAAAACAGGACATCCCCCGGCAAACAGTAGCACCGCCGCGACCCACGACAGCGGATCGTGAAAACCCAGTGTTTCCGTGGTGCGCCAAACGAGGTAGCGCGCTGTCACCCAGGCGGCAAGGCAGAGTACCACCAACCGCGCCAACGGCTTGTGCCGCGCCCACGGCTGCATGCAGGCGACCAAAACCACAACGCCCCACGCCAAAACCGCCTGAGTCGCCACGGGGACCGGGATCCATGCCAAGAACACCCAGACGAAGGCAAGTAAGACCCACGCCCAACCCCACGCGCGCCACGGCTCACGCGCCCACGGGTGGAACCCTTGTAATTTCATGGATCTCTTTGCGCTTCGGTGCTGGAACGATCGTTGACGTTTGGAAGACGACGATAGATTATCGGCCAGAAGCCCGACTTCTTTATGTCGACATCGCGGAAACATCCGGTGGCAGACCTCGGCCACCCCTTCAGACTCAATCCCCCAACAGCAACGCCGGCTCGTCGCTGCCGACCACCTGCTGCGCCCAGGCGCGCAGCTTGCGCGTGTCGCTGCGCAGCACCTGCTGCTTGACGGCCAGGATTTGCGTCGGGTGCATGGAAAAGCTGCGCAGGCCCAGCCCGAGCAGCAAGCGGGTCAGCGTGACGTCACCGGCCATTTCGCCGCAGACGCTGACCGGTTTGCCCGCCTCGCAGCAGGCGACGATGGTGTCGGCCACCAAGCGCAGCACCGCCGGGTGCAGCGGGTCGTACAGGTGCGCGACCGACTCATCCACACGGTCGATGGCCAGCGAGTACTGGATCAGGTCGTTGGTGCCGATGGACAAAAAGTCGAAGTGGCGCACGAACAGCCGCACGGCTAGCGCGGCGGCGGGCACTTCGATCATGGCGCCCACGCGCACGGGGCCGTAGACCGCGCCGCGGCGGTCGAGCTGCTCGCGTGCCTTGGTCAGCATGGCGTGTACCTGGCGGATTTCGCTCAGGTGCGCCAGCATCGGGATGAGCAGGTTGACCTTGCCGTGCGCGGCCGCGCGCAGGATGGCGCGCAGCTGGGTCAGAAACATCGCCGGCTCGGCCAGGCTCCAGCGGATGGCGCGCAACCCCAGCGCGGGGTTGAGGTGCTCGTCGCGCCGGTGGTGGTCCAGCGGCTTGTCCGCACCCACGTCCACGGTGCGGATGGTCACCGGCAGGCCGTGCATGCCCTCCACCGCGCGGCGATAGGCGTCGTACTGTTCCTCTTCGTCGGGCAGCTTGCCGCCCCGCCCCATGAACAGAAATTCGGTGCGAAAGAGGCCTACGCCGACCGCGCCGACCGACAACGCGGGCAAGGTGTCTTCGGGCTGCTCGATGTTGGCCAGCAGCTCGATGCGCTCGCCGTCCAGCGTCACGGCGGGGGTGTTTTTGATGCGCGCGAGCCGCTCACGCTCGATCACGCCCTGGCGCTGGCGGTAGCCGTACTCGGCCAGCACCATCGGCGTGGGGTTGACGATGAGCACGCCCGCATCGCCATCGACGATGACCCAGTCGTCTTGGCAAACGAGCTGGCTGGCGTGGCGCGCCCCCACCACGGCCGGGATGTCCAGGCTGCGCGCGACGATGGCGGTGTGGCTGGTCTTGCCACCGACGTCGGTGACGAAGCCGGCAAAGACGCTTTGCTTGAACTGCAGCATGTCCGCCGGCGACAGGTCGTGCGCCACCAGCACCAGGGGGTCGCCCTCCACCCCCGGGGTCGCGGCCGCCACCGGCGAGGCCACGCCGCGCATGGCGCGCAGCATGCGCTCGACGAGCTGCTCCAGATCCGCCTTGCGCTCGCGCAGGTAAGGATCGGCCATCTCGTCGAACTGCTTGGCCACCAGCTCCAGCTGCGCTGTCAGCGCCCACTCGGCGTTGTAGTGGCGCTCGGTCACCCAGTGCTTGACGCCTTCGTGCAGGTGCTCGTCCTGCAGCAGCATCAGGTGCACCTCCAGCAGCGCGGCCAGCTCGGTATGGGTCTCCATCGCTTCGGCCTGCGCCAGCCCTTGCTGCAAGCGACGAATCTCGTCCATCACCGCGTCACGCGCACCGCGCAAGCGGATCAGCTCGGCCTCCACTTGTTCGGGCGCGATGAAGTAGTGCGCCACGTCGATGCGGCTGGACGCCACCAGCACCGCACGCCCGATGGCCACCCCGCGCGAGACGGCCTGCCCGTGCAGCGTGAACGTCATTCCCCCTCCCCAAATTTGTCGTCGATGAGCGCCACGATGGCGTCCATGGCCGCCTGCTCGTCCGGGCCGTCGGTTTCGATCTCGACCGTACTGCCCAACCCGGCCGCCAGCATCATCACGCCCATGATGCTCTTGGCGTTGACGCGCCGCCCGTTGCGGCTGAGCCAGACCTCGCACGCAAACGAGCTGGCGAGCTTGGTGAGCTTGGCCGAGGCGCGGGCGTGCAGGCCGAGCTTATTGCTGATGGTCGCGGTGCGCTGGATCATGGGCAGGTCGGCGGGATTGGTTCTGGGGTGCGGTGGGCGACAGCGGCATCACGCCTTGCGTGCCCCCCAGCGTGGCGCGCGCCACCAGGGTATCGATGGGCTCGTGGCGGTAGGTCACGGCCCGCAGCAGCATCGGCAGATTCACGCCCGTGACCAGCCGCGTGTGCACGCCGTCGATGAGCTGGGCGGCGACGTTGCAGGGGGTGGCACCGAAGACGTCGGTCAACACCAGCGTATCGTCGGCCCCCTGCAGGGCGATCAGGTGCCGGGCTTGGGCCAGCGTCACCTCGGGCGGCTGGTGCGGCGGCACGTCCAGCGCGCTGACCGCCAGCGCTGCATCCGGAAAGACGTGCAACACACACTGCCGCAGGGCAGACGCCAGCGGTTCGTGGGCGATGACGAGGATGCCGTTCACAACCCGTGATTATGGGCGGGTTCAGCGCAGCGCGACGCCGCCGAAAAACAGCGCGTGCACCTCGGGCGGCAGGCTCGGCCCATAGAGCGCCATTTGCACCAGCCAGCGGCCGTTGCTGGCCCAGTGCAGCTCGGCCGCCACCGGCTGGCCATCCGGCCCTTGGCCGCTGCCGCGCCAGCAGCGCGACCAGGCGGCATCGCGCAGCGCACACGGCACGGCCTGCCAGCCCGCGGGCGCCGGCGCCGCGCCGGCATCGACGCGCAGCGTGGCCCAGCTGGCGCGCTGCCAGGTCTCGATCCAATCCATGGGCGGGGTCGAGGCCGCCGCCGCGCCCGCTGCCGGGGCATCGGGCAGCCGCACCGCCGCCACCGCGAAGGTCCGCCCCGCTGCCTGGCAACTGAGCATGTGCAGCGCCACGGGCGGCTGCTGCGGGCCGCGCAGCGGCACCTCGCGCGTGGCCCGTTCCGGCTTGCACGGCAGCGTTGCCTCCACCGGCGCCGCCTCGAAGCGCGCGGTGCGCCAGTCCAGCGCCGGGCTGCAGCCGGCGACGAACACGAAACCCATGGCCGCCCACACGACGGCGGCAGACGGCCTATCATGGCACCATTGCATACTCCGCATCCTACCCCAGAGGGCTACGCGCATGTCCACCCGCACCGATGACCAGTTGCCCGTCCCTGCATCGCTGCCCGACGCGGCGCGCGCCGCCGCCGCCCGTGGCGAGCCCTTGGTGGTCATGGTCACGCTCAAAGGTTGCGCGTTCTGCGACGTGGTGCGCCGCAGCCACCTGCTGCCCATGCTGCGCCGCGGAGAAGTCGCCGCAGTGCAGGTGGACATGCTGGACCGGCAAACGCCCATCGTCGGCTTCGACCAGCGCCCCACCACGGGCCAGGCGCTGGCGCGGCAATGGCGCATCGGCGTGGCGCCCACCTTGCTGTTCGTGGACGCCCAAGGGCGGGAACTGGCCGAACGCATGGAGGGCATGGGGCTGGCGGACTTTTACGGGCCTTACTTGGACGAGCGCTTACGCCAGGCGCGCCAGCGATTGGCGCCGCGCTAGTTCGGCACCCCGCGGGGAGCGGCTCAAACCCCCCCGTCTTCGCCCAACACCGCCGCGCACACGCGCGCCCGCCCGGCGCGCTTGGCCTCGTAGAGCTGCGCATCGGCCAAGCCCAGCAGGGTGGCGGCCTGCCAGCCTGGCTGCGCCGGACCGCGGCGCGTGGCCACACCCAGGCTGATGGTCAGCACGCCGCCTTCCGTCCCAAGCCGGTGCGGGATGGCCATGAGCCGCACGGCGTCCAGCAGTTGCCCGGCGAGCCGCACCGCATCGTCGGCGTCGGTGTCGGGCAGCAGGCAGACAAACTCCTCGCCGCCGTAGCGGGCCACCAGATCGGTGCCGCGGCGCACCGATTCGCGCAGGCAGGCCGCCACCCGGCGCAGCGCCTCGTCACCCGCTTGGTGGCCGACGTGGTCGTTGTAGGCCTTGAAATGGTCCACGTCCGCCAAAATCAGGCTCAGCGGCGTACCGTGGCGTTGCGCGCGCGCCCATTCCACGGCCAACCGCTCGTCGAACTGGCGCCGGTTGGCCACCCCTGTCAAGCCATCGACGAAGGCGAGCGAGCGCAGCAGGTCGGACTGAAATTTGAGCGTCAGGTGGGTGCGCACGCGCGCGCGCACCACGCTGGCGTTGATGGGCTTGGTGATGAAGTCGACCGCTCCCTCCTCCAAGCAGCGGGTCTCGATGTCTTCGCCAGTGTGCGCGGTGACGAACATCACCGGCATGTCGCGCGTCAGCGGATCGGCCCGCATGGCCTGCAAAACGGCAAAACCATCCATGTCTTCCATGACGATGTCGAGCAGCATCAGGTCGGGCTGCTGTTCGCGCGCCACCTTCAGGGCTTGGGCACCGCTGGTGGCCATGAAGAGCTGGTAGTCACCGCCGAGCGCGCGGTGCAGCACCTGCAGGTGCACGCGCTGGTCGTCCACCAGCAGCACGCGCGGCTTGCGCACGGGCCAAGCGGTCGTGATGGCGTCAGGTGGCATCGGACTCTCCTGGTGCGCTGGCGAGCAGCGCCTGTGCCGCGGCAGCTGCGGCCTCGAAATCCATGGCCTCCATCGCCTGATGCAGCGGCGCCCAACGCGCATCCTGCGCCACGGCGGGGTCGGCCAGCAGCTGGTCGTGCAGGTCTAGCGCTTCCATGTCGCTGGCCTGCAGCAGCGTGTACAGGCGCTGCAGCGACTCGCGCCAGCGCGCGGGATCGGCGTCGGCCCCGGCGCGCGTGGCCTCGGCCCCAGACTCGGGTGGCACCAGGCCGCGCGCAACCAGCTCGGCCAGCACGCGCGGCAGGGCCTCGGCCGTGGCCTGCAGCGCCTGCGCGAGCGCCGGCCACCAGGGCGGCACCACGGCCGGCACGGCCCCGGCCCCATCGGCCAGTGCCGCCTTGACGGCGCGCTCGGCCTGGGCGGCCACGTCCGCCAGCGGCTGCGCGCCGATGGTGGCCGCCGTGCCCTTGAGCGTGTGCAGGGCCGCGGCCAGGGCACCGTCGGGGGACTGACTCAGGCGGGTCTGCAGGTCCGCCTGCGTGTGCGGCAGCCCTTGCAGGAAGCTACGCGCGATGCGCTGGTACAGGCGCGGATCGCCCCCTAGGCGCTCCAGCGCCGCCGGGACGTCCACCCAATCGGCGTCGGGCCAGGGCGCGTGCACGGCCGCGGCGTCGGTTGCTCCGGCGGCGGACGGCGTCTCCGGGGGGGCAGCGTCTTCGTCAGCCCCGTCCAGCGATGCGCGCACCGCGTGCGGCGCCCACCGCAGCAGCACCTGCACCAGTTGATCGATGGCAAAGGGCTTGCCCACGTGGTCGTTCATGCCCGCAGCCAGGCACGCCTCGCGGTCGCTGGCCATGGCGTTGGCGGTCATGGCCACGATGGGCAAGTCGGTCAAGCCGAGCTGGTGCCGGATGGCTTGGGTCGCCTGCAGCCCGTCCATGACGGGCATTTGCATGTCCATCAGCACCACGTCCCAACCGTCGGGGCGCGCACGCAGCTGGTCCAGCGCCGCCTGTCCGTGGTCGGCCACCGATACCCGCGCGCCTTCGCGTTGCAACAGCTCGCGCGCCACTTGCTGGTTGATCGGGTTGTCCTCCACCAGCAGGATGCGCATGCCCGCCAGCCGCCGGGTGCCTTGGATGGGGGCCTGCTGGGGCGCGGGCCCCGCCTGCTGGGCGCGCGCCATGCGCACCGCCTCCAGCAACATCGACGCCGTGACCGGTTTGACCAAGAAGCCGTCGAGCGCGGCCTGCCGCTGCGCCGGCACCTGCGCCAGCACGTCGCGGCCGCTGGCGGTGACCATCACCACCGCCGAGCGCTGCGCCGGCGGCAGGGTCGTGCGCAACCGCTCGGCCAGGGTCAGGCCGTCCATGCCGGGCAGCGACCAGTCGACGAAGATCGCGTCGTACGGCGCGTCGGCGGCGCGCACGCGCTGCAGCGCGGCCTCGGCATCGGCCACCGCGTCGCACTGCCAGCCGAGCTGCTGCACCGTGTGGCACAGCAGCTCGCGCGCCAGCGGGTGGTCATCCACCACCAGGCAGCGCAGCGACTGCAGCTCGGGCGGCACGCCTTCCGCAGCCAGCGCCGCGGGCACCTCGCGCGCCACCCCTAACTCGACCTCGAAGGCAAACGTGCTGCCCTGCCCGGGCGTGCTGTCGACGGTGATGTCGCCCCCCATCATCTGCACCAGCCGGCGGCTGATGGCCAGCCCCAGCCCGGTGCCGCCAAAGCGCCGCGTGGTGGAACTTTCGGCCTGCGTGAAGGCGGAAAACAACCGCGCCTGTGCCTCGGGCGCGATGCAGATGCCGGTGTCGATGACGGCGATGCGCAGCCGCACGCGCTGCGATCCGTCGGGATCGGTGTGCCGCTGCAGCAGCCGTGCCCGTACGGTGACGCTGCCCGCGGCGGTGAATTTGATGGCGTTGCCGGCCAGATTGATGAGCACCTGCTGCAGGCGCATCGCGTCGCCCACCAGCACGCGCGGGATGGCGGGGTCCAGGTCGAACAGCAGCTCCAGCCGTTTGCCCTTGAGGCTGGCGGCCATGATGGTGGCCACGTCGCGCCACAGCCGGTCGATGGCGAACGGCTCGGGGTCGAGCTCGAGTTTGCCGGCCTCGATCTTGGAAAAGTCCAGAATGTCGTTGAGGATGCCCAACACCGACTTGGCGGCGGACTCGGCCTTTTCCGCATAGTCGCGCTGGCGCGCGTCCAGCGCCGTGCCCAGCAGCAGCTGCAGCATACCCAGCACCGCGTTCATGGGGGTGCGGATTTCGTGGCTCATGTTGGCCACGAACTGGCTCTTGGCCTGGCTGGCCTCCTCGGCTGCGCGGCGGGCGTTTTCCAGCTCGGTGACGTCGTAGCGCAGCCCGACGTGTAGCCCGGCCGGCGTGATGCGCTCCACGATGCGCAGCGCTCGCCCGTCCTCGAGCCGCACCACACGGTCGGTGGTGCCGGTGCGAAACTCGGCCAGTCGCCGCGCGAGCCATGCCTCGGCGTCCAGGCCGCCCAGGTCGATGCCACCACGCTGAACCCCGGTGCGAATGAAGGTCTCGAACGGCACGCCGGGCTGGAGGATGTCGGCCAGCGCCGCGTGCATGTAGTAGAAGCGCTCATTGGCCCACAGCAGGTGCTCGTCCATGTCGAACACGCACAGGGCGGCGCCCGCCGCGTCGAGCGCGCTCTCGAGCAACTGACGCGCCGACTCGGCCTCGCTGCGTGCACGCTCCAATTCGGTGATGTCGATGCAAAAACCGACGATATACCCTTCCGGCGTGCGCCGCTCGACGATGCGGATGACGCGCCCGCTGGCCAGGCGCTGCACCAGGCTGGATACCCCGCTGCGGTGCTGCGCCAGCCGCTCGGCCACCCACTCCTCGACGCGCCCGACCGCCGCCGGGTACTCGCCGCGCTCGGCCCCGTAGCGGATGATTTCCTCGAACGTGCGTCCCGGCTCCATCAGAGGCGCCGCGATGGGGTAGATCTGGCGGTAGGTCTCGTTGCAGTAGACGAGGCGATCGTCCGGGTCGTAGAGCACGAAGCCCTCGTCGATGGTGTCGATGGCGCTGCGCAGCAGCCGCTCGGCGCGCTGTGCGTGCTCCTCGGCGGCCTTGACGTCGCTGATGTCCAGGTTGGCCCCATAGAGCGCGCGGGCGCGTCCGCTGGCATCGCGCTCGAACGCCTCGGCACGCGTGCGCACCCACACCCAGCGGCCGTCGCGGTGGCGCATGCGCAGCGTGGCCTCGAACGCCTCGCTCATGCCCTCGACATAGGCCTGCAGCGCCAGCTGCACGCCGGGCAGATCGTCGGGGTGCACGCGCTCGGCCCAGGTGGCCATGCCGATGAACGGGGGACCGCCTGGCTCACCCAGTATCGCCCACCAACGCGCATCGACCTCGGCGTCGCCCGTGTCCGGATCCAGCACCCAGGTGCCCGCACCCGTGGCGCGCACCAGGTTGTCCAGCCGCTGCTGCGCCGCGCGCCGTTGCGCCTCGGCCTCCTTGCGCGCGGTGATGTCGAAGCGGATCGACAAATAGCGCTCGATCTGCCCCTGCGCGTCGAACAGCGGCGCGACGATGCTGTCGACCCAATAAAGCCGCCCATCCTTGGCGCGGTTGCAGATTTCGCCGCGCCAGGCACGGCCGCTGGCGATCGTCGTCCAGAAATCGTGCCAGAACGCCGCGTCGTGGTGGCCCGAGTTGATGATGCGGTGTGGCGCGCCGATGAGCTCGTCGCGCGTGTAGCCGCTGATGGCGCAAAAGGCCTCGTTGGCGTCGACGATGGTGCCGTCCGGCGCCGCTTGGCTGACGATGGCGTGTTGGCGCACGGTGTCCATCAGCGTCTGGGCCTCTTGCAGCGCCACGCGCAGGCGCTCCTCGCTGCGCACCCGTTCGGTGATGTCGATCTCCACCGCCATGAAGCCGGTGCAGGTGCCCGTCTCGTCGCGCAGGGGCACCAGCTCGACGTTGATCCAATATTCGCGCCCGTCCTTGGCGCGGTTGAGGATGTCGACCTCGCACGGCTCGGCGCGCTGCACCGCCTCGCGCAAGCGGGCCACGGCGGCCGGATCGGTGCGCTCGCACTGCAGCAGCTTACCCGGTACCTGGCCGCGCAGCTCGTCCAGCGTGTAGCCGGTCAGCGCCTCGCACGCCGCGTTGACCCAGGTCACGCGCCCCGCGCGGTCGGTGAAGATGATCGCATTGTGGGTGTAGCGCGCCACCAGCGACAGGCGCTGCACGTCGCTGCGCAGCGCCTCCAGACGTTCGTGCTCGGCACGGCGCAGGCGAAAGGCGGCCAGCGTCGCCCAGCCTGCCAGCAGGCCGATGGGCAAGGCACCCACGGCAATGAGCGCCGACGCGACCGGCCACCATTGCCGCTCCAACGCCGGGGTGCTGCGCACGCCCAGCACGTATTCGCGCTGGCCGACGGTAAGGGTGCGCTGCACCGCGGCGTCGGCAGCACCTTGCCAATACGCGCGATCACTCAGCAGCGCCTCGGGCCCATGACCGTCGGAATCGTGCAATGCCACGCCGCGGCGGCCATCGTCAGGTGGTACGGGCTGGCCTGGTGCGGCCACAGCCAGGGTTGGCGACGCCTTGGGATCCACCCAGTGCCAGTCGTATTTGGGGTTGAGCAGGCCCGCGTCGCGAACCAGCTCGGCCGCCGGCACACCGGTGACGATGAAGCCGCGCAACTGCCGCCAGCGCTCGGGCACACTGGCAGGAGTCCACCCGCCCTCATAGACTGGCATCACCAGCAACAGGCCGTACTCGAGCCGCTCGGTATTGGCCAATCGCACCGGCGCCGTCACGGCCCAGTCGCCCGTGACGACCGCACGCTGCATGGCCTCCCAGCGCACGGGGTCGCTCGCGATATCCAGTCCGATCAAACGCTCCTGCCCCGAGGGCTCGATGCAGTCGATGATGAAGCGGTCGCGCTCGGGGTCGGGGTCGGGCCGCAAACGCCGGTATTGCACGTCCACCGGCAATCCCCGCGTGCGCGCCTCGGCCAGCCAGTCGTCCACGGCCGCGGGTGCCACGCGGCGCGCGAAGGCCAGACCACTGGCGGCCGGATTGGCGTGCAACCAGGCACGCGTGGCCAGCAGGAGGGCGCCATAGCGTTCGAAGGCACTGTCCAGCCGCCGCTCGGCCAAGTCCATCTCGTGTTGCAGCTGTTGCTGCAGATCGTCTTGCGCGCGCTGGTACAGCCATGTGGAGATGGCCGCGGCCAGCACCCACACCAGCAACACGGCCAGTGCCGCCATCCAGGCAGCACCGCGCTGCACCGGCTGCCCCGTCATCGGCGGCGGCGCGTTGGGGTGCGATCGGCTCTCCATCGTCAACAGCTCCTGCTCAACGCGGCGGGTTCGCAACCTCGGGTCACGGCACCACGCGCGCCAGCTCGGCCGCGAGCCGCTCGGCATCGAGCGGCTTGGCCACGTAGCCATCCGCCCCCGCATCGAGCAGGCGGCGGCGGTCCTCGGGCAGGTCGTAGGCCGTGACCATGATGACCGGGGTGTGGCGCCGGCCGGCGCGCTCCAGCGCGCGCAGCTCGGCCAGCGCCTCCAGCCCGCCCATGTCGGGCATGGTCACATCGAGCAACATCACGTCGAAGGCCTGCGTCTGCAGGGCCTGCAACGCCTGCCGGCCACCGTTGACCAACACGCCACTGTGGCCCATGTCACGCAGCAAGCGCGCGGCGATGCGTAGGTTGAGGGGGTTGTCGTCAGCGACCAAAACGCGCAAGGGTCGGGCCATGGGTGCTTTATAACGAGAATGCCGTGTGTGCACCCTATTGTGAGGCCAAAATCGACGCTGTCGAACTTTTACCGCCGCGGCACGCTCCCATACCCGCAGGGGCAGGCGCTCGCCGACACCGCGCTTGCCGTGGTCTCATCCCCAGGCCCCGCCCCTGATACCGACGCTGACGAACACCGACGCTAACGAACGAAGGAATGACACCGATGACCCCACGATGGCGACCCTGGCTGCTGACCGCCCCCGTATGGCTGGCGGTGGGCGCCTCCCTGAGCTTGGGCGGCTGTGGCGCCGCCGAACGCGCACCGCAGTCCACCTTCCGACTGCTCGACGGCAGCACGCTGACGAGCGCCGACCTGGCCGGGCGCGTGTTGCTGGTCAACTTCTGGGCCACCACGTGCGTGAGCTGCGTCAAGGAGATGCCACAACTGGTCGAGCTGTACCGGCGCTACCACGCGCGCGGCTTCGAGACGGTGGCGGTGGCGATGAGCTATGACCCGCCGGAGTGGGTGGCCAACTTCACCCGCACGCGGCAACTGCCGTTCAAGGTGGCGCTCGATACCGATGGCAGCCTGGCGCGTGACTGGGGGGAGGTCAAACTGACCCCCACCACTTACATCGTGGACCGGCAGGGCCGCATCGTCAAGCGCTACGTGGGCGAGCCCGACTTCAACGCGCTAGCCGCCTTGCTGGAAAAACTCCTGGCGCAAGGATGAGCGCGGATCCGTCGAAGCGATGCGTCGCCGGGCGAGGCGGGGCGTGGGCGGGCACTAAGCCCGCCCCCGATGCCTCTGCGCGTTACTCCCGGTAGGCGTCGTGGCACGCCTTGCAGGTGGCCGCAGCGTCGCCGAAGGTCTTTTTGATCGCGTCCAGGTTGCCCGTGCGGGCGGCCGCGTCCAGGTCGGCGACGGCTTTCATCATCTTGTCCGCACCGGCGCGCACCTTGTCCATCTCCATCCAGGCTTCGGGCTTGGTGCGGCTTTTGATTTTTTCGGTGTCCGGCGTGAACCCCTGCCACGGCAACTTGGCCATCGTGGCCACGATGGCGGCGTTTTCCTGCGCGGCTTTGGCGTCGAACGGCACGCGCCCCTGCACCATGGCGCCGATGCGGCTGAAGTGCGCGCCCATCACGTTGAACGCCGACTGGCGGTAACGGACCGCGTCCTCAGGCTTTTGAAACTGCGCGTGCGCCGCACCACTGAGCGCGAGCGCCGCCACGGCCAACAGAAGTCGATGCTGCATGAGAACACCTCCTGGTGTAGAGTTGGGGGAATCCTCAGTGTATGCGAATGTGCCGAACTCTGCCATGACAACGCCCGCCGAGACCGTACCCGTGCGCGTGTGGGATCTGCCCACGCGACTGTTTCACTGGCTGCTGGTGCTGGCCGTGGTGGGGCTGGTCATCACCGGTAACCTGGGCGGCAACTGGATGACCTGGCACCAGCGCTTGGGCTATGCAGTGCTGGCGCTGTTGATCTTTCGCGTGCTGTGGGGGCTGGTGGGCGGGCGTTGGTCGCGCTTCGTCGCCTTTCTGTATGGCCCAGGGTCGCTGTGGGCCTACCTGCGCGGCCGCGGCGACCCGCTGTGGTCGGTGGGGCATTCGCCGTTGGGGGCGCTGTCGGTCTTTGCATTGTTGACGGTGCTCGCGGTGCAAGTGGGCACCGGGCTGATCAGCGACGACGAGATCGCCTTCGTCGGTCCACTGGCGCGCTTCGTGTCGTCAGAGACGGCGTACGCCGCCACGGCCTACCACAAGCAATGGGGCAAGCTGCTGGTGCTGGGGCTGGTGGTGCTGCACGTGGCCGCCATCGTCGTGTACCGGCTGCGGGCGCAATCCCTGGTGCCGCCCATGATCCACGGCGACAAGCCGCTGCCGCCGGGCACCCCCGCCAGCGCCGATGGCTGGCGCGAGCGGCTGCGGGCCCTGGCCGTGGCGGCCGTCAGCGTCGCCGTCACCGTTTGGATCGTTTCGTTGGGCGCTGCCTAGGGTCGCCTGTCCTGCATCGCACGCGCCACCCAGGCACCGCGCTTGGCTCTATCATCGCGGCATGAACGAGGCATCCGACCCGCCGCCGTGTGGTGACGCGGCCGCCGAACCGGACATTCGCTTGTGGGTGGCACCGCAAGGCCCGGCGCTCGACGCGGTGCGCACGCTATTTTTGGAGTATCAGGACGACATCGGCATCGATTTGGGCTTCCAGGGCTTTGCCGAGGAGCTGGCCACGCTGCCAGGTGTCTACGCGCCGCCGCAGGGCGCACTGGTGTTGGCCACGGTCGATGGCGAGCCGGCCGGCTGCTGCGCGATGCGCCCCCTGCTGGAGAGCGACCACGGCAACGCCTGCGAGATGAAGCGGCTGTTCGTGCGTCGGCCGTTTCGGGGCTTTGGGCTGGGGCGGCAGCTGGCCGAACGGATCGTGCTGTTGGCCGAGCAGGCGGGCTACGACTGCATGCTGCTCGACACCTTGCGCGACATGGAGGCAGCGCGCGCGCTCTACCACGAGCTGGGGTTTGAGGAAATCCCGCCTTACTACCACAACCCGTTGCCGGGCGCGCACTACCTCAAGCTGCGGCTTGGAGCCGACGCGCCTGGGCCAGCAACGTATCGGCGTCGCTGACCGCAAACTCGCCCGGCCCCTCGACGTTGAGCGTGCGCACCACGCCGTCTTGGACCAACATCGAGTACCGGTTGCTGCGCAACCCCAGGCCGCGGGCGGTCAGATCCAGCGTCAGCCCCGTGGCGCGGGCGAACGCCGCACTGCCGTCGGCCAGCATGCGTATCTTGCCAGCGCACCCCTGGTCCCGGGCCCACGCGCCCATGACGAACACATCGTTGACGCTGACGCACCAAATTTCGTCCACGCCAGCCGCGCGCAGCTCGTCGTAGCGCTGCAGATACCCTGGCACGTGCTGCGCCGAGCAAGTGGGCGTGAACGCGCCAGGCACGGCAAAGAGCGCGATCGTCTTGCCCGCCGCTTCGGCGCGCACGGGTACGGGGCGCGGGCCGATGCTGCAGCCCTCGCCTTCGGTCTCGACGAACTCCATCAGCGTCACGTCGGGCAGGGTATCACCCACTTGGATCATGGAAAACCTCCTCGCTAAGTAAAAAAGGACGACCGCATTGTCGGTCGTCCCCTTTGCCCTGACAACAGGGCAGGATTTCCGGGCCGGCGCCGCGCTGGGCGTCAGACCTCGGAGGCCTTTTGCACCAGGCGCGTGGCCACCCAGTTTTTGGTTTTGGACAGCGGACGGCTCTCGGTGATCTCGACGATGTCGCCCAGCTTGTACTCGCCGTTTTCGTCGTGGGCGTGGTACTTGCTCGACTTGATCACGATCTTGTCGTAGAGCTCGTGCTTGACGCGGCGCTCGACCAGCACGGTGATGGTCTTGGCGCGCTTGTCGCTGACCACCTTGCCAATCAGCGTACGCTTGACTTTGGTTTGCGTCATGGTGGTCTCTCCTTACTGGCCGGCGGCCGCCAGCTTTTCGGCCAGGATGGTCTTGGCGCGCGCGATGGCGCGGCGGGTTTGCCGCAGCGCCGCGGTGTTGGCCAACTGCTGCGTGGCCTTTTGCATGCGCAGGTTGAAGTGGGCCTTTTGCAGCGACTGGATTTCGGCCTGCAGGGCGGCGACGTCTTTTTGGCGCAGTTCAGCGGATTTCATGGTCGGCTCCTCCTCACTGGCCCAACATGCGGGTCACGAACGTGGTGCGCAGCGGCAGCTTGGCCGCGGCGAGCTGGAACGCCTCACGGGCGAGCTGCTCGGGCACGCCGACGATCTCGTACAGCACCTTGCCGGGCTGGATCTCGGCGACGTAGAACTCCACGTTGCCCTTGCCGTTGCCCATGCGGACCTCGGCCGGCTTTTTCGTGATGGGCTTGTCCGGGAAGACGCGGATCCAAATCCGTCCCCCCCGCTTGACGTGGCGCGAGATGGCGCGACGCGCCGCCTCGATCTGGCGCGCGGTCAGGCGGCCGCGGTCGGTGGCCTTGAGGCCGAAATCACCGAACACCACCGTGGTGCCGCTGGTGGCGACTCCGGTGTTGCGGCCCTTGTGTTCCTTGCGGAATTTGCGACGGGCTGGTTGCAACATGTTTATTCTCCTTTGCCGTCCGCTGCTGCAGATGCGGGTGCGTCGGACCGAACGCGCTTAACGGCGGGTTGTGCAGTGGCCTCGGCGGGCTTGTCGCTGCCGTCGGCCGGTGCGGCATTGCTGCCACGGCGGGCGCTGCCACGGGCCGGGCGCGCGCCGTCGCGGCGCGGGCCGCGCGGACGGCGCTCGTCGTCGGGGCGCGGCGTGCTGTCGAGCGACGGCACGTCGTTGCGGCCCAGGTTGTCACCCTTGTAGACCCAGACCTTGACACCGATGGTGCCATACGTGGTCTTGGCCACCGAGGTGCCGTAGTCGATGTCGGCGCGCAGCGTGTGCAGCGGCACGCGACCTTCGCGGTACCACTCGGTGCGCGCGATCTCGATGCCGTTCAAGCGGCCCGACGACATGATCTTGACGCCCTGCGCGCCCAGGCGCATGGCGTTCTGCATCGCGCGCTTCATCGCGCGGCGGAACATGATGCGCTTCTCCAGCTGCTGGGTGATGCTGTCGGCGATGAGCTGCGCGTCGACTTCGGGCTTGCGGATTTCCTCGATGTTGACGGCCACCGGCACGCCCAGCATCGCGGCCAGATCCTTCTTCAGGCGCTCGATGTCCTCGCCCTTCTTGCCAATCACCACACCCGGGCGTGCCGAGTGGATGGTGATGCGGGCGTTCTTGGCGGGACGCTCGATGACGATGCGCGAGACGGCGGCGTTCTTGAGCTTGTCACGCAGGTATTGGCGCACCTTGATGTCGTCGGCCAACATGCCGGCGAACTCGCGGTTGCTGGCGTACCAGCGGCTGGCCCAGTTGCGGCTGACGGACAGGCGGAAGCCGGTCGGATGGATTTTCTGTCCCATGGTCTTCCTTTCCTGGTCAGTTGCCGACGGTCACGTAGATGTGACAGGTGGGCTTGCTGATGCGGTTGCCGCGGCCTTTGGCGCGCGCCGTGAAGCGCTTGAGCGTGGTGCCTTGCTCGACGTGGATGGTCTTGACCTTCAGCTCGTCGATGTCGGCACCGTCGTTGTGCTCGGCGTTGGCGATGGCCGACAGCAACGCCTTTTTGATGATGCCGGCGGCTTTCTTGGGCGTGAAGGTCAGGATCTGCAGCGCCTGATCCACCTTCTTGCCGCGGATCAGGTCGGCGACCAGCCGGCCTTTGTCGGCCGACAGGCGAACGCCGCGAACGATACAGCGGGTTTCCATGGATGCAATCCTCACTTCTTGGCTTTCTTGTCGCCGGGGTGGCCCTTGAACGAGCGCGTCAGCGAAAACTCACCCAGCTTGTGGCCGACCATCTGCTCGGTCACGTACACCGGCACGTGTTGCTTGCCGTTGTGCACGGCGATCGTCAAGCCGATGAACTCGGGCAGGATCGTCGAGCGCCGCGACCAGGTCTTGATGGGCTTTTTGTCCTTGGCAGCCAGCGCCTTCTCGACCTTGGCCATCAGGTGATGGTCAACGAAGGGACCTTTTTTCAGAGAACGGGACATGGCTCAACCCTTTACTTCTTGCGGCGCGACACGATCATGTTTTGCGTGCGGCGGTTGTGGCGGGTGCGGTAACCCTTGGTCAGGTTGCCCCACGGATCCACCGGCGGCTTGCCGGTACCGGTGCGGCCCTCACCACCACCGTGCGGGTGGTCGATCGGGTTCATCGCCACGCCACGCACCGTCGGGCGGATGCCCATGTGGCGCTTGACACCGGCCTTGCCGAGCTGGCGCAGGCTGTGCTCGGGGTTAGAGACCTCACCGATGGTGGCGCGGCAGTCCACGTGCACCTTGCGCACTTCGCCCGAACGCAGACGCACCTGGGCATAGACACCCTCACGCGCCAGCAGCACGGCCGAAGCGCCCGCCGAGCGCGCCAGCTGCGCGCCCTTGCCGGGCTTGAGCTCGATGCAGTGGATGGTCGAACCCACCGGGATGTTGCGGATCGGCAACGTGTTGCCGACACGGATCGGCGACTCGGCACCACTGACGAGGGTCTGGCCGACCTCGATGCCACGCGGCGCGATGATGTAGCGACGCTCGCCATCGGCATAGCACAGCAGCGCGATGTGCGCGGTGCGGTTCGGGTCGTACTCCAGGCGCTCCACCTTGGCCGGGATACCGTCCTTGTTGCGACGGAAGTCCACGATGCGGTAGTGGTGCTTGGCGCCGCCACCCTTGTGGCGCACGGTGATGTGGCCGTTGTTGTTTCGGCCCGCCGTCTTGGCCAGCGGCTCCAGCAGCGGCGCGTAGGCAGGGCCCTTGTACAGGTTTTCGCGCGTGACCTTGACCATGCCGCGACGGCCTGGCGAGGTCGGCTTCATCTTGATGACTGCCATGATGTCAGATCCCTTCAGCGCCGAACTGGATCTCCTGACCGGCGGCCAGGGTCACATAGGCCTTGCGCACGTGGTCGCGGCGACCGATGGTCTTGCCGAAGCGCTTGACCTTGCCTTTTTGGTTCAGCACGTTGACGTCCTGAACCTTGACGTTGAACAGCAGCTCCACCGCGGCCTTGATCTCGGGCTTGCTGGCATTGCGCAGCACCTTGAACAGAACCGTGTTGGAGTTCTCGCCCACGCGGGTGGCCTTCTCCGAGATGATCGGCGCCACCAGCACCTGCATCAGGCGACCTTGGTCGAACTTGGGCTGGCTCATGCGAACATCTCCTTGATCTGGTCCAGCGCACCCTTGGTGACGAGCACCTTCTTGAAGTGCACCAGCGACACCGGGTCGGCGTAGCGCGGCTCGACCACCAGCACGTTGGGCAGGTTGCGCGACGCCAGGTAGAGGTTTTCGTCGATCTCGTCGGCGATGATGAGCGCCGAGTTCAGGTTCATGGCCTTGAGCTTGCTGGCCAGCAGCTTGGTCTTGGGCGCTTCGACCTTGATCGAATCGACCACCGACAGCCGCCCTTCACGCACGAGCTGCGAGAAGATGGACGCCATGCCAGCGCGGTACATCTTCTTGTTGAGCTTTTGGCTGAAGTTTTCGTTGGGGCTGCTCGGGAAGATCTTGCCGCCCCCGCGCCACAGCGGCGACGAGGTCATACCGGCACGCGCATTGCCCGTGCCCTTTTGACGGAACGGCTTCTTGGTGGAGTGCTTGACAGCGCCGCGGTCCTTTTGCGCGCGCGTGCCTTGGCGGGCGTTGGCCTGATAGGCCACCACCAGCTGGTGCACCAGCGCTTCGTTGAATTCGCGACCAAACACGGTCTCGGGCACCTCGACGGTGGAGGCGGCCTGACCCTGGTCGTTGAGGAGTTCGACTTGCATCCGTGCGCTCCTTACTTGGCGGCCTTGACGGCCGGACGGACGGTCACGAAGCCGCCCTTGGCACCGGGAACGGCCCCCTTGATCAGGAGCAGTTGGCGTTCGGCATCGACGCGCACCACGTCGAGATTCTGGGTGGTGACGGTGTCGCAGCCCATGTGCCCGGTCATGCGCTTGCCCGGGAACACGCGGCCCGGATCTTGCGCCATCGAGATGGAGCCCGGCACGTTGTGCGAACGGCTGTTGCCGTGCGAGGCGCGCTGCGAACCGAAGTTGTGGCGCTTGATGGTGCCCGCGAAGCCCTTACCGATGGTCGTGCCTTGCACGTCCACCTTTTGACCCGGCTGGAACAGCTCGGCCACGGGGATGACGGCGCCCGGGGTGAACTTCGCCGCGACCTCGGCGCTGACGCGGAATTCCTGAAGGATTTCACCGGCTTCGACACCGGCCTTGGCATAGTGACCCGCCATCGGCTTGGTCACGCGCGAGGCGCGCCGCTTGCCAAACGCCACCTGCAGGGCGTCATAGCCATCGACGGCCTGGGTCTTGACTTGCGCCACCCGGTTGTTCGACACATCGACCACCGTGACGGGCACTGCGTCCCCGTCTTCGGTGAACAGACGCATCATGCCCACCTTGCGGCCCAACAACCCGAGAGAGTTGCTCAGACTCATGGTTTTCTCCGTTCCCGACTGCAATTGGCCGGGTCTGATGGCCCACTCCAGCCGCATCGCCAAGCTGCGATGCCCCGCTGGCAGCGGGCAGGTTACAGGTTTTCCTCGCCCAAAAAGGACGAAGCCCGCAACTATACCGTGCGGGCTTGCGTTCGTCAAGCGCTTCGCGCAGCGCTCGACACTGGCGTGCATCACTGCAGCTTGATTTCGACGTCCACGCCAGCGGGCAGATCCAGCTTCATGAGCGCGTCGACGGTCTTGTCGGTCGGATCGACGATGTCCATCAGGCGCTGGTGGGTGCGGATCTCGAACTGGTCGCGGCTGGTCTTGTTGACGTGCGGCGAGCGCAGGATGTCGAAGCGCTTCATGCGCGTCGGCAGCGGCACGGGGCCGCGCACGATGGCGCCGGTGCGCTTGGCGGTATCGACGATCTCGGCCGCCGAGGCGTCGATCAGCTTGTAGTCGAACGCCTTGAGGCGGATGCGGATCTTTTGCTTGTTCATGGGGGCCAGCCTCACTCGATGATCTTGGACACCACGCCGGCGCCGACGGTACGGCCGCCTTCGCGGATCGCAAAGCGCAGACCCTCTTCCATCGCGATCGGGGCGATCAGCTTGACCGTGATGGTCACGTTGTCGCCGGGCATCACCATCTCTTTGTCCTTGGGCAGCTCGATGGCACCCGTCACGTCGGTGGTGCGGAAGTAGAACTGCGGCCGGTAGTTGTTGAAAAACGGCGTGTGGCGGCCGCCTTCTTCCTTGGACAGCACGTAGACTTCGCCCACGAAGTGGGTGTGCGGCGTGATGGAGCCGGGCTTGGCCAGCACTTGGCCGCGCTCGACTTCTTCGCGCTTGGTGCCGCGCAGCAGAATGCCGACGTTGTCGCCCGCTTGACCTTGGTCGAGCAGCTTGCGGAACATCTCCACGCCGGTGCAGGTGGTCTTGGCGGTGGGGCGCAGGCCGACGATTTCGACTTCGTCACCGACCTTGATGATGCCGCGCTCGATGCGGCCGGTCACGACGGTGCCGCGGCCCGAGATGGAGAAGACGTCTTCCACGGGCATGAGGAAGGCGCCGTCAATCGCGCGCTCGGGCGTGGGGATGTAGCTGTCGAGCGCCTCGGCCAGCTTCAGGATGGCTTGCTCACCGAGCTCGCCTTTGTCGCCTTCGAGCGCTTTGAGTGCGGAGCCCTTGATGATGGGGATGTCATCACCAGGGAAGTCGTACTTGGAGAGCAGCTCGCGCACTTCCATCTCGACGAGTTCGAGCAGCTCGGCGTCGTCGACCATGTCGCACTTGTTGAGAAAGACGATGATGTAGGGCACACCCACCTGACGCGCCAGCAGGATGTGCTCGCGGGTTTGCGGCATGGGGCCGTCGGCGGCCGACACGACCAGGATGGCGCCGTCCATCTGGGCGGCACCCGTGATCATGTTCTTGACGTAGTCAGCGTGGCCGGGGCAGTCGACGTGCGCGTAGTGGCGGTTGGCGGTTTCGTATTCGACGTGCGCGGTGTTGATGGTGATGCCGCGCGCCTTTTCTTCGGGCGCCGCGTCGATTTCGTCGTACTTCTTGGCCTGGCCGCCAAACTTGGACGCCAGCACCGTCGTGATCGCCGCCGTCAGCGTCGTCTTGCCATGGTCCACGTGACCAATCGTGCCCACGTTGACGTGCGGCTTGGTCCGCTCGAATTTCTCTTTTGCCATGATGGATTCCTTCAATCAAAGAACGATGCCCGTGTGGGTTTTACGTCTGCGGCACGGGCCCGCCACGGGCAGCGGGCCCACCCCGAAGGGCGCCTCAGACCGGAGGGATGCGCGACGCGGCTTACTTGGCGCGCGCGGCGATGATGGCTTCTTGCACGTTGCGCGGCGCCTCGGCGTAGTGCTTGAACTCCATCGTATACGTGGCGCGGCCCTGCGACATCGAGCGCAGCGTGGTGGAGTAGCCGAACATCTCCGACAGCGGCACCTCGGCCTTGATGACTTTGCCGCCACCCGGCAGATCGTCCATGCCCTGCACCATGCCGCGGCGGGACGACAGGTCGCCCATGACGTTGCCCGCGTATTCCTCGGGCGTTTCCACCTCGACCGCCATCATCGGCTCAAGGATCACCGGGTTGGCCTTCTTGCAGCCTTCCTTGAAGCCGAAGATGGCCGCCATCTTGAACGCCTGCTCGGACGAGTCGACCTCGTGGTACGAACCGAAGTGGAGCGTGACCTTGACGTCGACCACGGGATAGCCGGCCAGCACGCCGGCCTGCAGCGCCTCTTCGACGCCCTTTTGCACCGCAGGGATGTACTCGCGCGGCACCACACCGCCCTTGATGGCGTCGATGAACTCGAAACCCTTGCCCGGCTCGTTGGGCTCGATCTTGAACACCACGTGACCGTACTGGCCTTTACCACCCGACTGGCGCACAAACTTGCCTTCGGCCTCGTTGACGGTGCTGCGGATGGTTTCGCGGTACGCCACCTGCGGCTTGCCGACGTTGGCCTCGACGCCGAATTCGCGCTTCATGCGGTCGACGATGATCTCCAGGTGCAGCTCGCCCATGCCGGCAATGATGGTCTGGCCCGACTCTTCGTCGGTGTAGACGCGCAGCGACGGGTCTTCGGCCGCCAGGCGCGACAGCGCGATGCCCATCTTTTCCTGGTCGGCCTTGGCCTTGGGCTCGACGGCCTGGCGGATGACGGGCTCGGGAAACTGCATGCGCTCCAGCACGATCGGTGCGGCCGGGTCGCACAGCGTCTCGCCGGTGGTGACTTCCTTGAGACCGACGCAGGCGGCGATGTCGCCGGCGCGGATTTCCTCGATCTCCTGGCGGTTGTTGGCGTGCATCTGCACGATGCGGCCGATGCGCTCTTTCTTGCCCTTGACCGAGTTGAGCACGGTGTCGCCCTTGCGCAGCACACCCGAGTACACGCGCACGAAGGTTAGCTGCCCCACGAACGGGTCACTCATGAGCTTGAACGCCAGGGCCGAGAGCTTCTCGTCATCGCTGGCCTTGCGCGTGACGGGCTGCTCGTTTTCGTCGGTGCCCTGCACGGGCGGGATGTCCACCGGCGACGGCAGGAACTGGATCACCGCGTCGAGCATGCGCTGCACACCCTTGTTCTTGAACGCGGTGCCGCACAGCATGGGCTGGATCTCGACCGCAATCGTGCGCTGGCGCAGGCCGGCGATGATCTCGTCTTCGCTGAGCTCGCCGGTCTCGAGGTATTTGTTCATCAGCTCTTCGCTGGCCTCGGCAGCGGCCTCGACCATCTTCTCGCGCCATTCGTTGGCCTGATCCACCAAGTCGGCCGGGATGTCGCGGTACTCGAACTTCATGCCTTGCGACGCCTCGTCCCAGATGATGGCCTTCATCTTGATGAGGTCCACCACACCCTGGAAGTTTTCCTCGGCACCGATCGGGATCACGATGGGCACCGGGTTGCCCTTCAGGCGCGTCTTGATCTGCTCATAGACCTTGAAGAAGTTGGCGCCGGTGCGGTCCATCTTGTTGACGAACGCGAGCCGCGGCACGCGGTACTTGTTGGCCTGGCGCCAGACGGTCTCGGACTGCGGCTGCACGCCACCGACCGCACAATAGACCATGCAGGCGCCGTCGAGCACGCGCATCGAGCGCTCGACCTCGATGGTGAAGTCCACGTGGCCCGGGGTGTCGATGATGTTGAAGCGGTGCTCGGGATAGTTCAAGTCCATCCCGCGCCAGTAGCAGGTGGTGGCCGCCGAGGTGATGGTGATGCCGCGCTCTTGCTCCTGCTCCATCCAGTCCATGGTGGCGGCACCGTCGTGCACCTCACCGATCTTGTGGTTGACGCCGGTGTAGTACAGGATGCGCTCGGTCGTGGTGGTCTTGCCGGCATCGATGTGCGCCGAAATGCCGATGTTGCGGTAACGCTCGATGGGCGTGGTACGTGCCATGAAAAAACTCCAGATTCGGATGGGCAAAGCCCGCCGACCTCGTGTGTGGGGGTGGCGGGCTCGAGGGAACGGGGGACGCGGCCTGGACGAGCAGTCGCAGCGTCAGAAACGGAAGTGGCTGAACGCGCGGTTGGCTTCGGCCATGCGGTGCACTTCATCACGCTTCTTCATCGCGCCGCCGCGGCCTTCGGTGGCCTCGATCAGCTCGTTGGCCAGACGCAGCGCCATGGATTTTTCGCTGCGCTTGCGCGCGGCTTGCTTGACCCAGCGCATGGCCAAGGCTTGGCGACGCACGGGGCGCACCTCGACCGGCACTTGGTAGTTGGCGCCACCGACGCGGCGAGACTTGACCTCGACCAGCGGCTTGACGTTGTTGATGGCTGTGGTGAACACCTCGAGCGGGTCCTTGCCCGTTTTCTTCTCGATGTGCTCGAGCGCGCCGTAGACGATGCGCTCGGCCACCGCTTTCTTGCCGCTCTCCATGATGACGTTCATGAATTTGGAGAGCTCGACATTGCCGAACTTGGGATCCGGCAGGATTTCACGTTTAGGGACTTCGCGACGACGTGGCATGTTCGTATCCTTTTTGCTTCAGTTGGCACCACTGGGTGCCGCGAGGGCCGACGGGGACCCCCACTTACTCGACCACCGGCGCACCAAGGGCGTCCGGGGCCACACTGCCGAAACACCCGCCAGCCAGGCATTTCGACACCGATGCGTGACAGGCCGATGACGGCCGCCCACGCGAAAACGCGCTTCGCGGGCGCGGCTCAGGCCTTCTTGGGCCGCTTGGCGCCGTACTTGGAGCGCGCTTGCTTGCGGTCCTTGACCCCTTGCAGGTCGAGCGAGCCGCGCACGATGTGGTAGCGCACACCCGGCAGGTCCTTGACGCGGCCGCCGCGCACGAGCACCACCGAGTGCTCCTGCAGGTTGTGGCCTTCACCGCCGATGTAGGAGATGACCTCGAAGCCGTTGGTCAGGCGCACCTTGGCGACCTTACGCAGCGCCGAGTTCGGCTTCTTGGGCGTCGTGGTGTAGACACGCGTACACACGCCCCGGCGCTGGGGGCAGTTTTGCATCGCCGGGCTCTTGGACTTGTCCTTCTCGACCGTCCGCCCGTGGCGCACGAGTTGGTTGATGGTTGGCATAACGTCCCTAAACGTCAAAAGTGAACGATCCGCCCTCGGGCAGACCCGAAAAGCCCTCTACTGTAGCACGACACGTCCCGGGATGCAATCACCGGATCCACAACCGCAACGCGCCCCACAGGCGGCCGAGCAGCCCCGCCTCTTCCACCGGCTCCAGCACCGTCAGCGGCACCTCGGCCAGGGTCACGCCGCCCGCCGAGAGCACGCGCAGCGTGCCCAGCGGCTGGCCTTTGAGCAGCGGCGCCACCAGTGGATCGGGGCGCACGACCTCGGTGCGCAGGCCCTTGGCCGTGCCAGCCGGCACCGACACGACGATGCCCTCCGGGCGGCCCAGCCGCACGTCGCTCGTGCGTCCCTTCCACACCGGCGGCGTGGCGATGGGCTGGCCCGGGGCCGTCAGGCGCACGGCCTCGAAGGCGCTGAAACCCCAGTTGAGCAGTTTCTGGCTCTCGGCCGCGCGCGCGTTTTCGCTGGCCGCACCCAGCACGACGCTGATCAGGCGGCGCTGCCCCGCCGGACCCTCGCCCAACCCGGGCTGGGGGCGGCGCGCCGTGGCCACCAGGCAGTAGCCCGCGGCGGCGGTGTAGCCGGTCTTGAGGCCATCGACCGTGGGATCCCGAAACAGCAGCAGGTTGCGGTTGGTGTCGTTGGCTGCCGGCGTGCCAGGGTAGCGGTAGCGCTGGATGGCGTAGTACCCCACGTACTGCGGAAAATCCTGTATCAGCCGCTGCGCCAGGGTGGCCAAATCGCGCGCCGTGGTGGTGTGGCCCGGCGCGGGCAACCCCTCGGGGTTCTGGTAACGCGTGCGCGTCAACCCCAGCGCCCTGGCCTGCTGGTTCATCAGCTCCACGAAGCGCTCGACCGTGCCCCCCACACCCTCGGCCAGCGCCACGGTCGCGTCGTTGCCGGACTGCACGATCATGCCCTTGAGCAGGTCCTCTACCGGGATTTGCTGATTGGGCTGGATGAACATGCGCGAGCCGGGCATGCGCCACGCGCGCTCACTGACGGTGAGCTTTTGGTCCAGCGTGAGCTTGCCCGCCTTGAGCGCATCGAACACCACATAGGCGGTCATCAGCTTGGTCAGCGAGGCAGGTTCGACCGGCTCATCCGGGTCCTTGGCCGCCAGCACCTGCCCGCTGGTGGCATCCAGCAGCAGCCAGGCGCGCGCCGCGATCTCGGGCGGCTGCGGCGCCTGGGCATGCGCCATCGGTATCCACGCCAGCATCAGCGCGACGAGCCACGCGGTCGCGCCCGTTCGGCGCCCGGTGCGGCGGGCACAGGCTTGACTCAGGATTCGGATTCGTTGCAGTACAGACACGTCGATCGTTCCTTGCGAGCCACCCAGGCCGGGGCGGCCGTCAATCCAGCGCGCGCAAATGGCGCAGGGTCAGGGACTTCAGCAGCGGCAGGCGGCCATGAAAAAAATGCTCGCCCCCCGGCACCACGGTCACCGGCAACCCCATGGGGCGCGCCCAGTCGAGCACCGCGGCCAGTGGCACGGTGTCGTCCGCCTCGCCATGCACGACCATCGTGCGCGCCTGGAGTTCCTCGGGCAACGGGGGCAATTCGAAGCGGCTCGCCGCGGGCGCGATCAGGCACAAGGCGTGCGCCGGCTGCTGCAGCCACAAGCGGGCCGCAGCAGCCGCGGCCACATAGCCCCCGAAGGAAAACCCCGCCAAGACCAGCGGCGCCCCCAGGCCGCGCGCCGCCACCACGGCCAGCAGGTCATCGACCTCGCCCACCCCATGGTCGTGCACCCCAGCGCTGCCCCCGACGCCGCGAAAGTGAAAGCGCACCGCCTCCCAGCCCTGTTGCACACAGGCGCGCGCGAGCGTCTGCACGACTTTGTTGTGCAGCGTGCCGCCAAACAGCGGATGCGGGTGGGCGATCACGGCCACGCCGCCGCCGGGCCGCGCGAGCGCGGGCCGGTCGATGGCCAGCTCCAGCGCGCCGGCGGGGCCCGGGATGGTGATAAAGGTGGTTTGCGCGTTCATCGCCGACAACAGCGGCGCCGCCTCAGCGGCCCACGTCGGGCGGCAGACACAGCCGCTCAACGACCACGCCGTCGCGCAGGTGCGAGGTGACGATCTCGTCGATATCGGCCAAATCGACGTAGGTGTACCAGACCCCCTCTGGATACACCACCGCCACCGGCCCGCCGGCGCAGCGGTCCAGGCAACCCGCCTTGTTGACCCGCACCTGGCCGGGTCCGGCCAGGCCGAGCGCGCGCACCTGGGCCTTGCAGTGCTCGAAGGCAGCCTGTGCGGCGTGCTGCGCACAACAGGCTTGGCCGTTGTCGCGCTGGTTGAGGCAAAAAAAGATGTGCCGGCGGTAGTACGGCGCGGTGGGGTTGGGATCGTTGGCGACAGCGTCGGTCATGGGCGGCGATTGTAGGATGGGCCGCGCCCCGCGTGGCCGTCGCGGCGCAACGCGAGCCGGGCGGCCACCACCAGCGCCGCCCAGGGCCAGATCCAGCCCAGCCACTGCGATACGCCATGGAAGCGACTGAAGCGCCCCTGCTCCCAGGTCTGCAGCGCCACATCCAGATACGCGGGATCGGGAACGCGGTTGACCAGCCCTAGCATCAGGCCCCCGATCAGCACCATCAGCAACGCGGCCGCCCGCGCGCCCAGTGGCAGCGCAAACAGCGACATGGCCGCGGCGGCGGCCAAGCCCAACTGGGCGGGCGGGGTCAACCACGCCCAGGCGTGGGAGGGGCCGAAGGTCAGCACCGCCGACAAGGTGCCGACGCCCCACGCCGCCGCACCAAACAGCAGCGCGAACAGCACGCGCTGGCCGACCCGGCGCAGGCTGGCGTAGCCCAGCAGCACGGGCAACCACAGGCTCAGCGCGACCAGCAGCGCCTCGGTCAACGGGCTGGGTGGCGACAGCGGGGCGCTCTGCGGCAACCAGGCTTGCAGGGGCGAGCCCTCGGCGGCCCGCCACAACGCCGCCTCTAGGCGGGGCCAGAACTGCCCCGTCGCGAAAGGCACCGAGGTCGGGTACAGCACCGCCCACGGCCACAGCAGCAACACACCCCATGCCCATTGGGCGCCGGGCTGCTGCCACTCGGCGCGAAACTGCCCCCACGACCCCAGCCAACGCCAGCGCAACAGCAGCAGCGCCACCCCCGTGCCGAGCAGCGCACCCGCGGCATTGAGCAGCGCATCCAGCTGTGAAGGCACCCGCTGCGGCAAGTAGGTTTGCAGCGCCTCCATGGTCAGCGAGAGCAGCGTCGGGACCGCGACCCCCAAAACAGGCGCCAGCCGGGGCCAGCCCGTGCGCGTCAGCGCGACGGTCAACAACGCGCCCAGCGGCGCGTAGCCCAGCAGATTGGCCAGGATATCGAAACCGCTCCAATAACGCGGCCACGGCGCCAGCAGAAACGCCCACGGCGCCACGCCCTGCGAGCGCCACCCCTCGAAGGGAAACAGGCTGGCATAGACGACCAGGACCGCGTAACTGAGCAACAGCGGCCACGCGAGCGAGCCGTGCCGCTGCGCGCCCATGGCCACCGCCTGCCGCGTACGCGCCACTCGCCGTCCTTTAGAAGGGCTTGATGACCACCAGCGCCACCGCCACGACCATGAGGATCACCGGCACTTCGTTGAACCAGCGGTACCAGTGGTGGCTGCGGCGGTTGGCCCCCGCCTCGAACGCGCGCAGCAAACGCGCGCACGCCACGTGATAGCCGATGAGCACGAGCACGACCGCCAACTTGGCGTGCATCCAGCCGTTGCCCGGCCCCAGGCCGATGCCATAGCCCAGCCACAACCACAGCCCCAGCCCCAAGGCGGGCACGGCCAGCAGCGTCATGAAGCGCAGCAGCTTGCGCGCCATCAGCAGCAACCGCTCGCGCTCGGCGACGCTGCCCGGATCGACCATCGCCAGGTTGACGAAGATGCGCGGCAGGTAAAACAACCCAGCGAACCAACTGGCGATGAAGACGATGTGAAAGGTTTTGACCCACAGCATGCGCGCAGTGTATGCCACACCCGCGGGGATGGCATAAGATGGGGCCATGGCTGCGCCTGCGACCCCATCGCGCCCGCCGGAGCCCCCTGCGGCAGGGGGCTGGGCGCCCGTGACGCCCCCGGTCAGCGCCCGGGGGGCGGCACCCGTGTGGCGCGGGCTGGAAGATCGGCTGTACTGGATCGACCAGGGCCTGCAGCGCCTGTGGCGCATGCATGTCCCCAGTGGGCGCAGCGAGGCCATGGAGCTGCCGCAAACACCCGCGGCGCTCGTGCCGTGCCGGCGCGGCGGCTGGTTGATCGCGCTGCGCGACGGCATCTTCCACCTGCCCGACTGGAACCTACCGCTGCAACGCGTGATCGATGCCCCCTACGACACGCGGCGGGTGTGCTTCGTCGATGGCGTTTGCGACCCCTGGGGACGACTGTGGCTGGCCGCGTGCGCCGAAACCGGCGATGACCCGGCAGCCACGCTGTATTGCCTGCGCACAGGCGAGCGCCACCGGGCCGAGCTCGCCCGGATCGGACCGGCTGCGGCAGCCTGCGCCGGGCTGGCTTGGTCAGCCGACGGCACGCTGCTGTACAGCGCAGATGGCGTGGCGCGCATCGTGTACACCCAGCCGATGCACACCGCCGGTCGGTGGCCGCCGGAATTGGGTGTGCGATTGCCCCTGCGGCGCCTGGCCTCTCCTGCGCCCGGCGGCGGCGAGCATCCCGCGGGCGCGGCGGTGGACCGGGCCGGCCGCTACTGGCTGGCCCTGGAGGGTGGTGCGCGCGTGGTGTGCCTGACGGCGGAGGGGCAGATCGCCAGCGAATGGCCACTGCCCGCGCAGTGCCCGACCGGCTTGTGCTTTGGCGGGCCCGGCCTGCGCACGCTGTTCGTCACCACCGCCCGGCAGCACCGCCCGGCGGACGAGTTGGCGCAGTATCCCGACAGCGGTGCCGTGCTCGCGCATCCGCTGGACGCACCCGGGCTGCCTGCCCCACTGTACGGGGATTGAACGGCAGGGGCCGCGCTGTCGCCGTTCACAGCGATCATTCAAATTCTTCACACGGCGCCTGCCGGGGCGGGCTACCATTGCCCCCATGGTCGAATCCCAGCCCCTTTTACGCGCCGACACGCCGGCCGGCGATGATGCCCTGCTGCAGGCATGGGCCGAGCGCATCCGCGCGGCGGCCGCCGGCGGACCGCGCTTGCGCATCCGCGGCGGTGGCAGCAAGGCGTTTTACGGCAACCCCCTAGACGCGGAATGCGAAGTCCTCGACACCCGGGCCTACGCCGGCATCGTCAACCATGAGCCGACCGAGCTGGTGGTGACCGCACGCTGCGGCACCCCCCTGGCCGAGCTGGAAGCCGTGCTCGCCCGCCACGGCCAGCGCCTGCCGTTCGAGCCCCCGCACTTCGGACCCAGCGCCACCGTGGGGGGCATGGTGGCGGCGGGGCTGGCCGGCCCGGCACGCGCCGCGGTGGGCGCCGTGCGCGACTATGTGCTGGGCGTGCGCTTGCTCGACGGCCGGGGCGAGGACTTGCACTTCGGCGGTCAGGTGATGAAGAACGTCGCGGGCTACGACGTCAGCCGCGCCTTGGCTGGCAGCCTGGGTACGCTGGGCGTCATCACCGAGGTGTCGCTGAAGGTGCTGCCGGTGGCCGCGGGGGAGGCCACCCTGTGCGCGGCGCTGCCCGCCGACGCCGCGCTGGAACGCCTGGCGCACTGGCGCAGCCAGCCCCTGCCGCTCAATGCCAGCCTCTGGTCGCCCCACGCCGGCGGCACGCTGTGGCTGCGGCTGCGCGGGGCCGCTGCGGCGGTGGAGGCCGCCAGCGAGCGGCTGCTGCGCGAAACCGGCGGCCAGCGCCTGGAGCCAGCCGCGGCAGCCACTGTGTGGCACAGCGTGCGCGAACAGACGTCGGACTTCTTCGCCCAGCCGCCGTCAGACGAGCACGGGCTGTGGCGGCTGTCCGTCGCACCCACCACACCGATGCTGGCCTGGCCCGGTGATACCGTGATCGAATGGTTCGGTGGCCAGCGCTGGGTCTGGGCCCCGGTGTCGGCGGCCGAGGCGCTGCGCGCCCTGGCCCGCCAGGGCGGTGGGCACGCCACGCTGTTTCGCCCCCCCGCGGCGCAGCCCGAAGCGCACGAGCGCTTCACGCCGCCCGAGGCCACGCTGCGCACCCTGCAGCAGCGCGTGCGCGCCGCGTTCGACCCGCACCGGATTTTTCAGCCCGGCATCTGGGGATACTGAGGATGCAGACCCAACTCGCTGCCGAATTTCGAGACACGCCCGATGGCCAGACCGCCGAGGCGATCTTGCGCCGCTGCGTGCACTGCGGCTTTTGCACCGCCACCTGCCCCACCTACCAACTGCTGGGCGACGAGCTCGACGGCCCGCGCGGCCGCATCTACCTGATCAAGCAAGTGCTCGAAGGTGCGCCGCCGACGCGCGCCACCCAGCGCCACCTGGACCGCTGCCTGACCTGCCGCAATTGCGAAACCACCTGCCCCAGCGGCGTCGAATATGGGCACCTGCTCGACATCGGCCGCAAGGTGGTGGAGGCGCGCGTCGAGCGCCCTGTGGGCGAGCGCGCCGTGCGCTGGCTGCTGCGCGAGGGGCTGACGTCGCCGCTGTTTGCGCCCGCCATGCGGCTGGGGCAAAGCGTGCGCGCCCTGCTGCCCGAGCCCCTGCGCGCCAAGGTCCCCGAGCGGCGCGACCCCGGCCCTTGGCCGACGGCGACCCACCCGCGGCGCGTACTGCTGTTGGCCGGTTGCGTGCAGCCCGCGATGCTGCCCCACATCAATGCTGCCACGGCACGGGTGCTCGACGCGGCCGGCATCCAGACCCTCATCGCGCCGAAGGCGGGCTGCTGCGGGGCGCTGCGCTTTCACCTCGACGACCAGGTCGGCGCGCTGGCCGACATGCGCGCCAATATCGATGCGTGGTGGCCATGGATCGCACCGACCGACGGCAGTCCCGGGGTGGAAGCGATCGTGATGAACGCCTCTGGCTGCGGCGTGATGGTCAAAGACTACGCGCACGCGCTGCGTCATGACCCCGACTACGCCGACAAGGCGCGCCGGGTGAGCGAGCTGACGCGCGACCTGAGCGAGCTGCTGCCCGATCTGGTACCGGCCTGGAAAGCCCGGCTGGGCGACACGCTGCCCGACGGGATCGCGCGCCGGGTCGTCTTTCACCCGCCCTGCACGCTGCAGCACGGGCAAAAGCTGCGTGGCGGCGTCGAGCGGTATCTGGGTGAGCTGGGGTTCACGGTGACCCTGGCGCGCCAGGAGTCGCACCTGTGCTGCGGCTCGGCCGGCACCTACAGCGTGCTGCAGCCCGGGCTGAGCCAGCAGCTGCGCGACCGCAAACTCACCCACTTGCAGGCCGAGTCGCCGCAGGTGATCGTCTCGGCCAACATCGGCTGCATCACCCACCTGCAGAGCGGCACCGACACCCCGGTGCGCCACTGGGTCGAGCTGGTGGACGCCGCGCTGGCGTCAGCACCGCCACATGGCCCAACAGTCTAGGCGGCCTTTGCTGTACCCAAGCCGCCAGACCGGGTGGGCGCATGTGGCGCGTCTCTCCGGCTAAGCGCCGGACTCCCCGCTCACCCGTGCAAATCGTCGCGCCGCGCAATCTCGAACAGCCGTTGCAACTCATGCGGGTAGCGGCGCAGGTTGGCGGCGTGCCATCGCTGAATCCCCCACATCACCAACGCCACCAGGGCGCCGAAGGCCGCGATGGCGCCGAACGCCGACACCCCCACCCCGGTGGCGGCGGTGTACAGAAAGCCCAGGCCCAGGATGCACGCCTGTTCGTTGAAGTTTTGCACCGCGATCGAGCGCCCAGCGCCCATCAGGTTGTGGCCGCGGTGTTGCAGCAGCGCGTTCATCGGCACCACCAAAAAGCCCCCTAGCGCCCCCAGCAGCATCAGAAACGGCGCAGCCACCCAGACGTTGTCGATGGCGTTCATGGCGATCACCAGCACCCCCATCGCGATGCCCAGCGGCATGACGCGCGGGGCATGCTCCAGCCGCATGCGCAGCGATGCCACCACGGCCCCCAACGCGGTGCCGATGGCCACCACCCCCACCAGCGACGACGCCTGCGTCGTGCCATAGCCCAACGCCGCCGCCGCCCAGGCCAGCACGATGTAGCGCAGGTTGCCACTCACGCCCCAGAACAGCGTGGTCGTGGCCAGCGAGATCTGGCCCAAGTGGTCGCGCCACAGGCGCAGGTTGCAGCGCCAGAAGTCGCCCAGCAACGCCAATGGGTTGGCCGGCAGATGGCGCAACGGCGCCGTGGTACGCGGGATGCGCAGGTTGAACGCGGCCGCCAGCGCATACACGAAAACCAGCCCGATGATGGCCGCCTCGGGTGCTGAGGCGGTGTGCCCGATCAACGGGATGCCCAACCCGCGCAACCAGCCTGAGACGGTGGGCCCCACGAGCTGCCCCCCCAGCACCACGCCCAGGATGATGGAGGCGATCGTCAGCCCCTCGATCCAGCCGTTGGCCTTGACCAACTGCGACGGCGGCAGCAGCTCGGTGAGGATGCCGTACTTGGCCGGAGAGTACGCCGCCGCCCCCAACCCAACCAAGCTGTAGGCCAGCAGCGGGTGCACGGGGGTGAGCATCAGCAAGCAGCCCACCACCTTGATCGCGTTGCTGATGAACATGACCTGCCCTTTGGGGCGGGCGTCGGCGAAGGCGCCGACGAACGGCGCCAGCACCACGTAGAACAGCGCGAACATGGGCACCAACGCCGCCGCCTGCCACTCGGGCGCGCCGCGGCTGCGCAGCAGCTCGACCGCCACCACGAACAGCGCGTTGTCGGCCAACGAGCTGCAAAACTGCGCCGTCATGATGGTGTAGAAGCCGCGCTTCATGCCGGTGAAAGAGGATCGTAGGCGCTGCGCCAGCGGCGCATTTTGTGCGAAAGTGCGCGCGTTTATAGCACGCCGTCTTGCCATGCCCCGTCCCATCCACGCCACCGTCCATCTCGATGCCCTGCGCCACAACCTGCAGCGTTGCCGCGCCGCAGCGGGATCGGCCCGCCTGTGGGCCGTGGTCAAGGCCAACGCCTACGGGCACGGCATCGAGCGCGTCTTCCATGCCCTGCGCGCGGCCGACGGGTTTGCACTGCTCGACCTGGCCGAAGCCGAACGCCTGCGCGCGCTCGGCTGGCGGGGCCCCGTCCTGCTGTTGGAAGGGTGTTTCGAGCCGCGCGACCTCGAGGTCTGCTCGCGACTGAACCTGTGGCACGTGGTGCATTGCGAGGAACAAATCGAGTGGCTGGGGGCGCACAAAACCCACCAACCCCACCGTGTCTTTTTGAAAATGAACTCGGGCATGAACCGGCTCGGCTTTCGGCCCGAGGCGTTTCGCGCCGCCTGGGCGCGGTTGCAAGCGCTGCCGCAGGTCGACGAGGTGAGCCTCATGACGCACTTCAGCGACGCCGATGGCCTGCGCTGGGGGCGCGAGGGCATCGCGCATCAGGTCGAGGCCTTCGTGCGCGCCACGGCCGACCTGCCCGGCGAGCGCAGCCTGTGCAACAGCGCCGCGCTACTGCGCCATGCGCAGTCGGCGCGGCTGCTGGGGCCGAACGACACCCTGGCCTTGGCTGCCGATTGGGTACGCGCGGGCATCGCCCTGTACGGCAGCGCACCGGACCACCCCCATCACGACACTGCCCACTGGGATTTGCAGCCCACCCTGACGCTGGCCAGCCGCCTGATCGCCATCCAGGACGTGCGCGCCGGGGAAACCGTGGGCTACGGCTCGACCTACACGGCCCCCCGCGACATGCGGGTGGGGATCGTGGCCTGCGGATACGCGGATGGGTATCCCCGCCACGCCAGCCAGGGCCAAGACCACGGCGCCCCGGTGCTGGTGCGCGGCGTGCGCACGCGGCTGGTGGGGCGCGTCAGCATGGACATGCTGGCGGTTGACCTCACCCCGGTCGAAGCCGCCGGCGGCCCGTGCCAGCTGGGCGACGAAGTGGTGCTGTGGGGGCGCAGCGTGCACGGGCCCGTGCTGGCCGTCGACGAGGTAGCGCGCGCCGCGGGTACCATCGCCTACGAACTGTTGTGTGCACTGGCCGCGCGTGTGCCGGTGCGCGTGGACGGCGATGGATAGCCACTTGTACTCCCTGGGGTATCTTGGTATACTGATCGGCATGAGGAGTCCGTCCATGTCCATGCCGCGTCCGCCCCTCCGTGCCGACACCACCGCCCCGCGACCATTGGGGCGCCGCCACTGGCTGGCCACTGCCGCCGTGGCACTGTCCGCCGCACTGCCTGCCGCCTGGGCCGCCGAGGGCCCGCGGGTCGACGTGCAAACCGTCAGCCGTCAGCCCGTGGCGCAGGGGTTGGTGCTGGACGGCACGCTGCAGGCGGTGCAACAGAGCACACTGGCGGCGCAGGCCGCTGGCCGCATCGTGCAACTGCCCGTCAAGGCCGGTGACCGGGTGCGCGCCGGGCAGGTGCTGGCCGTGATCGACGACCGCGAAACCAGCGCGGGCGTGCAGCGCGCGCAAGCCGCGGTGCAGCAGGCCGAGGCCGAGGCGCGCAACGCCGACGCCCACCTGAAGCGCACGCGCGAATTGCGGGCACAGGGATTCGTGTCGCAGGCAGCACTGGACACCGCCCAGGCACAGGCCGACGCCGCGCGGGCGGCGCTCGCGCAAGCGCGCGCGGCGCAGTCCCAGTCGGCGCTGGCGCAAGGGTTTACGCGCCTGACGGCACCGTACGACGGGTATGTGTTGGCCACCCATGCCGAAGTGGGCGACCTGGCGGCACCAGGCCGACCCATCCTGACGCTGCACGCGCCGCAGCCGCTGCGCGCGGTCGTACACGTCCCGGCCTCGCGCGCAGCGCTTGCCGGGGCGGCGCACCAGGTGCAGGTGCGCTTGCCGGATGGACGCTGGGTCGCGCCGCAGGCGCAGACTCGGCTGCCCGCGGCCGACCCGGTGGCGCAAACCGTGGAGTGGCGACTGGATTTGGCCCCGGCGGACACGGCCTCGCACGTGCCCGGGCAGGCGGTCAAGGTACGCTTCGTGGCCAGCGCCGAGGAGCGCCTGGTGGTACCGGCGCGCGCGGTGCTGCGCCGCGGCGAGTTGACCGCCGTCTACGTCGCCTCTCCCGCCGGGGCGGCCAGCGGCTTCGTGCTGCGGGCGGTACGCCTGGGCACCGATCACGGCGACAACATCGAAGTGCTGTCCGGCGTGCAGCCCGGCGAGCGCGTGGCCCTGGACCCCGTGCGCGCCGGTCTGGCGGGCGCCCAACCGGCCCAACGCTGACCTCGAGGGACGCGCCGTACCATGACACCCAAATCGGATTCCGTCGAACGCCTGGGCTTCTCCGGCGCGGTGGCGCGCCTGTTCCAGGCCAATGCCATCACCCCGCTGCTGGCGCTGGTGGCGCTGCTGCTGGGGCTGTTTGCCGTGCTGGTCACCCCGCGCGAGGAAGAGCCGCAGATCAACGTGACCATGGCCAACGTTATCATCCCCTTCCCCGGCGCGTCGGCCGCGGACGTGGAAAAGATGGTGGCGCAGCCCGCGGAGCACGTGCTGTCGCAGATCCACGGTATCGAGCACACGTACAGCGTCTCGCGCCCGGGGGTGGCGGTGCTGACCGTGCAGTTTCAGGTGGGCGTGCCGCGCACCGAGGCGCTGGTGCGCTTGTACGACGTGCTCAACGCCAACCAGGACTGGCTGCCGCAAGGGCTCGGGGTGCTGCCACCCATCGTCAAGCCCAAAGGCATCGATGACGTGCCCGTGCTGGCGGCCACACTCTGGAGCCCGGACGGGCGCAGCGCGCTCGATATCGAACGCGTGGCACATGCCATCGAAACCGAACTCAAGCGCGTGCCGGGCACGCGCGAAGTACAAACCATCGGTG
The DNA here is from genome assembly GCF_049860815.1 of Tepidimonas sp. HKU78. Classification (NCBI taxonomy): domain Bacteria; kingdom Pseudomonadati; phylum Pseudomonadota; class Betaproteobacteria; order Burkholderiales; genus Tepidimonas; species Tepidimonas sp. HKU78. The sequence continues at coordinate 936,382 of NZ_CP187547.1, read as the reverse complement.
GCCCGGGCCGGGCGGTACATGTCTGGCTCGACCCTGCCCAGTTGCGCGCACGCGGCGTGCCAGTGCAGGCACTGTACCAGGCCATCCAGGCGGCCAACCAGGCACTGCCGGCGGGCACGGTGGCCAACCCGCAAGCGGGCCAACCGGGGCAACCCGGCTTGTTGACGGTGGAGACGGGCGAATTCCTGCGCTCGGCGCAGGAGGTGGGCGACATCGTAGTGGGCGTGCACGACGGCAAGCCGGTCTATCTGCGCGAGGTCGCCCGCGTGGAGGAAGGGGCCCAGCTGCCCCGCCGCTACGTGTGGCACACGCCAGGGCCGGGTGACGCGCTGCCCGCCGGGGCTCAGGTCGGGCAGTCGTACCCGGCCGTCACCGTCATCGTGACCAAAAAACCGGGCCAAAACGCGGTGGATGTGGCGCAAGCGGCACGCGCCCAGATCGAGCGCTTGCGCAACACCCTCATCCCCGAGGGCGTCGAGGTCACCATCAGCCGCGACTACGGCGCCACCGCGGCCGACAAAGCCAACAAGCTGATCCAAAAACTCATCTTTGCCACCGCCAGCGTCATCGTGTTGGTGGGCGTGGCCTTGGGGCGGCGCGAGGCCGTCATCGTGGGCGCCGCGGTCATTCTGACATTGACCGCCACGCTGTTTGCCTCTTGGGCGTGGGGCTTCACGCTCAACCGTGTTTCGCTCTTTGCCCTCATCTTCTCCATCGGCATTCTGGTGGACGACGCCATCGTGGTGGTGGAAAATATCCACCGCCACCGGCAACTCACGCCCGACGCCCCGCTGAGCGAGATCATCCCGCGCGCGGTCGACGAGGTCGGTGGACCCACCATCCTGGCCACGCTGACCGTGATCGCCGCCTTGCTGCCAATGGCGTTCGTCACCGGCCTGATGGGGCCGTACATGAGCCCCATCCCCATCAACGCCAGCATGGGTATGGCGATTTCGCTGGCGATCGCCTTCACGGTCACGCCCTGGCTGGCGCTGCACCTGACGCGCTCGCACGGGCACGCCGCGCACGCCCCCTCGCGCCTGACGCGCGGGCTGCAAGCGTTCTTTACCCGCACGCTGACACCGTTTTTGCACAGCGCGCGCCACCGCTGGCTGCTCGCGGCCGGGGTGCTCGCCGGCTTGGTGCTGTCGGTCGGGCTGGTGGTGGTGCAGGCGGTGATCCTGAAGATGCTGCCGTTCGACAACAAGAGCGAATTCCAGGTCGTGCTGGAAATGCCCGCCGGCAGCGCGCTGGAAGACACCGCGGCCGCCTTGCAGGACATGACGGCCTTTCTGGCCCAGCAGCCCGAAGTCACGCACGTGCAAGGCTACGCGGGCACGGCCAGCCCGATCACCTTCAACGGGCTGGTGCGGCAGTACTACCTGCGCGCCGACCCGGAGCAAGGCGACCTGCAGGTCAACCTGGTCGATTCGCGCCACCGGCATGAGAAGAGCCACGCCATCGCGCAACGCCTGCGCCCGGGCCTGGAAGCGATTGCGCAGGCGCACGGTGGCCGCATCAAGGTGGTGGAAGTGCCCCCGGGCCCGCCGGTGCTTGCGCCCATCGTGGCCGAGGTCTACGGCCCGGATGAGGCCGGTCGCGCCGAGCTGGCCCGCCGCGTGGCCCAGGCGTTTGCCGCCACCCCGGACATTGTTGGCATCGACACCACGCTCAAAGAAGACGCGCCGCGCACCTTCCTGCGCATCGAGCGCGCGCGCGCGGAGGCGCTGGGCATCCCGGCGCAGGTGATCGCGCAAACCGTCTACACCGCCCTGTCGGGCATGGACGCCGCCTATTTGCACGACGGCTACGCCAAGTTCGCCGTGCCGGTGCGGCTGCAGCTGCCGCGCGAGGCGCAGGTGGGCTTGGATGCGGTGCTGGCGCTGCCGTTGCGCGCCGCCAACGGGCGCATGGTGCCCCTGTCCGAGCTGGTGCGCGTCGAACACGGCGTCATCGACGCGCCGCGCTTCAGCAAGGACCTGCTGCCGGTGGTGTACGTGCTGGGCGACATGGCAGGCCGCACCGACTCGCCGCTGTACGGGCTGTTCGGCATTCGCCCGCAACTGGCGCAGGCCGCCCTGCCCGACGCGGGCGAGCTAGGTGAATACTGGATTCGCCAGCCCACCGACCCGTGGCGGCAATACGCCATCAAGTGGGACGGCGAGTGGCAGATCACCTACGAAACGTTCCGGGACATGGGGGCGGCCTACGCCGTCGGGTTGGTGCTGATCTACCTGCTCGTCGTGGCCCAGTTCAAGAGCTACCTGACCCCGCTCATCATCATGGCTCCGATCCCGTTGACCCTGATCGGCATCATGCCCGGGCACGCACTGCTGGGGGCACAGTTCACCGCCACCAGCATGATCGGCATGATCGCGCTGGCGGGCATCATCGTGCGCAACTCGATCCTGTTGGTCGATTTCATCGAGCTGGAGACCGCCAAGGGCGTGCCGTTTGCGCAGGCGGTGGTGCAGTCGGCGGCGGTGCGCGCGCAGCCGATCGCACTCACCGCGTTGGCCGCGATGATGGGGGCGTTCTTCATCCTGGACGACCCCATCTTCAACGGCCTGGCCGTGTCCTTGATCTTTGGCATCGCGGTCTCCACCTTGCTGACGCTGGTGGTGATTCCGGTGTTGTACTACGCCGTCTACCGTCGCCGCTACGCGGCGCAGGCGGCGGGCAACGCCTGATTGCTGCCACCCCACTGCTGTTTCTTGTCCAACCCTGTCAAGGAGTCTTTCATCATGACGGTCGAACGCTATATCCGCATCATCGCCGGTCTGTTCGTATTCGTGTCGGTGGCGCTGGGGACGCCCTCCAGCCCGCTGTTCGTCAGCGAGTGGTTTTTGGCCTTCACCGCGTTCGTGGGGCTGAATCTGTTCCAATTTGGGTTTACCAATTTCTGCCCGCTGGCCATCATCCTCAAAAAGCTGGGCGTGCCTGAGAGCGCCCTGCCCTGCAAAGCTTGCTGATTCGTTCGCCCTCTTGCCACACGGTGCCCCATGACACCTTCTCCCACACCGCTGAAATATCTGCACCCGGGTTGGTTTTCGCTCGTCATGGGACTGACGGGTCTGGCCTTGGCCTGGCACGCCGCCGGTCACTGGCTGGGTGAGTGGGCGCAGGGCGCGTCGCTCGTGTTGGGCGTGTTGGCGGCCGCGGTATTCGGGGTGCTGCTGGTGGGCTCGGCCGTGCGGGCACAACGCCACCCGCCAGCATTGGCGGAAGACCTGCGTCACCCGGTGCGCCACACCTTTGTGGCAGCGCTGCCGGTGTCGGCGCTGCTGCTGGCGACGTGGATGCAGGCCATGGAGCTGTGGCGGGACGGTGCGCACGGGCTGTGGTGGCTGGGCGCGCTGGGCCAGTTGGCCGTCACGGTATGGGTACTGGGGCGCTGGCTCGCGCCCACGGTGGCCCACGCGCCAGATGCGCAATCGCTCTGGAACGGCATCACCCCGGTGCTCTACATCCCCGTGGTGGGCAATGTGGTCGCACCGCTGGCCGGGGTCGGGTTCGGCCACGACGTGTGGTCGGCCATCCACCTCGGTATTGGCGTCTTTTTCTGGCCGGTGGTGTTTGCGCTGCTGGTGGCGCGGCGCTTGGCGCATGGGCCCATCCCTCCGCGGCTGCATCCCACCTGGTTCATCACGCTGGCACCGGTGTCCGTGGTGGGGTTGTGCCTGCTGCGCTATGGCGCAGCGCCACTGGTGGCCGTGGCCGTGTGGGGTGTGGGTCTATTCACCTTGCTGTGGGTCGGCACGCAGGCACGGCGCTTCTTTGCGCAGCCGTTCGGCGTGCCGTTTTGGAGCGTTTCGTTTCCGCTGGCGGCCTTCACCACCCTGACCGTGCGGCTGGCCGAGGCGCTGGCGCTGCCCCCACTGCGCATGGTGGCGCTGGTACTGCTGGCGCTGACGTCGGTGGTGATCGCGGCGCTGCTGCTGGCCACCGTCAAGGGCCTGCGCGAGGGCACGCTGCTCGCGCCCGAGCCGGTAGCCCCCATCGTGCCGGCATCGAACTGACATGACGCCCGCCGACGCGCCACTCCTGGCCGTGGCGGCCTTTGCGGCGGGCGTGCTCAATGCCATCGCCGGTGGCGGCAGTTTTCTGACGTTTCCCGCGCTCGTCTTCACGGGCATTCCGCCCATCGTAGCCAACGCCACGAGCGCGGTGGCGGTCAGTCCAGGATATCTCGGCAGCACCCTGGGGTTTCGTCGCGAGCTGGCGGCGCTGCCGCGCCGGCGGCTGCTCGTCGAAGCCGGCATCGCCGCCGCCGGTGGCGTGCTGGGCGCAGCGCTGCTGCTGGTGACGCCCGCCAGCGCCTTTCGCGCGCTGGTGCCCTGGCTGCTCTTGTTTGCCACCGCGGTCTTCCTGGCCGGACCGTATGCCGTGCGCTGGCTGGCTACACACCGCCCGGGCACGAGCGCCGCCGCCGCCCGCCACGGAGGTCTGCTGGCCGTGGCCATCTACGGCGGCTACTTCAACGGCGGCCTGGGTATTTTGTTGATGGCACTCTACACCGTCACGGGCGAGTCGCGTATCCACACCGCCAACGCGCTCAAAAACCTGAACTCGCTGGTGCTGTCGCTGCTGTCAGTGGCCACGTTTGCCGTGGCCGGGGCCGTCGCCTGGACACCGGCGCTGCTGATGATGGCCGCCGCGACGATGGGCGGCTACGCGGGTGCGCGCTGGGCGCAGCGCTTGCCGGCGGCAGCGGTGCGCGGGATCGTCATCGCCACTGGGCTGGCCATGAGCGCGGTGTTTTTCTGGCGCGGCTGAATACCGGGGCGGCCCTGATGGCCGAAATCGATCCGGGCTGCTACGATTGCATGCATCCATCATCCATTCGTCCGCTGAGCCACCATGGACCGCCTGCCCGATGTTCTCGAGGGCCGACTCGAGCAGATCGCCTATCCGCACATTCGCGAGCGGCTGTTGCAGCTGCGCGATGACCCCCAGGCCATGCTGGATTACGTCAACCACCTCTTCCTCGATACCCGCGGCGGCACGCGGCGTGGGTTCGACTTCACGACGGCAGCGGCGTTGATGGACATCAAACACGATTTGATGCTGAAATCAGGGGAGTTTTACAAATTGCGTGAACAAGCAGGGCTCCCCGATGGCGAATTCAAAGCGGCACCGGATAAACCCGTGACGTCTTACACTCCGCTGAAGTTGCCCAAGGGGTGGTGACTTTTCAACCGCCCTCACGATCCGCCGCGTCTAGACGCGGCTCGCCCCACACGCGCCCCAGTGCCGACCACGCCGCCGCAATGACCGGCTCGGCCGCGCGCTCGGCTAGGCTCACGAAGGTCAGCTCGCACGGCAGCGACACCCGGTCGGCCACGACCAGCCCGCGCGCCTGCGCCTCGCGAATCGCCACCGCGTCACGCACCAGGCTGAGCCCCACGCCCGAGCGTACGAGGTCGAGCATCGACGCCTCTTGGTCCACCAGGGCCACACGCCGCACGCGCACGCCCAGCGGTTGCAACACGCGCGCGAGCAGCCGGTGGTGGGCCGACGCTGGCGGGGTTTCGATCCACGGCAGCGCTGCCAGCTCGGGCCAGCCCTTGCCATGCACCTGCGGCCCCCAGCCTGCCGGGGCCAACACCCGGTAGGTAAACGGGGTGAGCGACTGCACGCGGTAGCGATCCGGCACGCCACGGTCGGTGTTGGGGTCACCCAGGTAGTAGCCCACGTCGTGCTCGCCGGCGTCGAGCCTCTGCAGCACCTCACCGCTCATGCCTTGGCGCAGCGCGGTCTGCACGTGCGGCGCCGTCTCTACCAACTCGCGCAAAAAGGCGCCGAGCCGTGTGAACTCCGGATCCAGGATGGTGCCGATGGCCAGTTCACCCCGCACCTGTTGGCGCAGGCGCTGCGCGGCGCCGTCGAACTCGCGCTGCGCCGCCAACACGCGATCGGCCAACGGCAGCAAAGCGGCGCCGTCGGGCGTGAGTCGCATGCCGCGCGCGGTGCGCTCGAACAGGCGCACGCCCAGGCGCTCCTGCAGCGATTTGAGTTGCAGGCTCACGGCCGGCTGCGTCAGATGCAGCCGCTGGGCCGCGCGCGACAGGCTGCCTTCGCGGGCCACGGTGACGAAGGCGCGCAATGCGGTGTGATCCATGGTTTTGGATATTAGATGGCGTTATGCCTTACTTTAGAAAAACTCGCTGGTCGAGCGCAATGGCTTTCGCTACAGTGGGTTCTTTGTCATCAGCTTTTTTTATCCTCGATATGCATGCCACCCCCACCGCGATCGGCCACTATGTCGGCGGTCGCCTGCTCGCTGGCCACAGCGGTCGCCAACAAGACGTCTTCAACCCCGCCACGGGCACCGTCACCGGACGGGTCGCCCTGGCCGATGCGGCCGAGGTGCACGCCGCGGTGGCCGCCGCCCACGCCGCCTTCCCTGCCTGGGCCGAGGTGCCGCCATTGCGCCGCGCGCGCATCCTCTTTCGCTTTCTGGAGTTGCTGCACCAGCATCGCGACGAGCTGGCGCGCCTGATCACCGCGGAGCACGGCAAGGTCTTCGCCGACGCGCAAGGCGAGGTCACGCGCGGCATCGAGATCGTCGAATTCGCCTGCGGCATCCCGCAACTGCTCAAGGGCGATTACACCGAGCAGGTCTCCACCGGCATCGACAACTGGACGCTGCGCCAGCCGCTGGGGGTGGTGGCGGGCATCACGCCGTTCAACTTCCCCGTGATGGTGCCGATGTGGATGTTTCCGATCGCGCTGGCGTGCGGCAACACCTTCGTGCTCAAGCCCAGCCCGATCGATCCCTCGCCGTCGCTGCGCCTGGCCGAGCTGCTGCAGCAAGCGGGCCTACCGGATGGGGTGTTCAACGTGGTGCAGGGCGACAAGGTGGCGGTCGATGCGCTGCTCGAACACCCGGATGTGCGCGCCATCAGCTTCGTCGGCTCCACCCCGATCGCGCAGCACATCTATGAGACGGGCGCGCGCCACGGCAAACGGGTGCAAGCGCTGGGCGGGGCCAAAAACCACATGGTGGTCATGCCCGATGTGGATCTGGACCAGGCAGTCGACGCGCTGATCGGCGCCGCGTTCGGTTCGGCCGGCGAGCGTTGCATGGCCATCAGCGTGGCCGTGCTGGTGGGCGACGTGGCCGAGCGCATCATGCCGCGGCTGGTCGAGCGCACGCGCGCGCTGCAGGTCCTCGACGGCATGAATCCCCAGGCGGAGATGGGCCCGATCGTGACCGACAGCGCGCGCCAGCGCATCACCGGCTACATCGAGGCCGGCTTGCGCGAGGGAGCACTGTTACGGGTGGACGGCCGCGACTTCGACGCGCGGCGCGCGGGGCCGGGGTGCGAGCGTGGCTTCTGGTTGGGCGGCACGCTGTTCGACCATGTCACGCCGTCGATGTCGATCTACCGCGAGGAAATCTTCGGGCCAGTGTTGTCGTGCGTGCGCGTGCCGGACTTCGCGGCCGCGCTGCAGCTCGTCAACGACCATCCATACGGCAATGGCACGGCGTGCTTCACGCGCGACGGCCACATCGCGCGCGAGTTTGCCCGGCGCGTGCGTGTGGGCATGGTCGGCATCAACGTGCCGATCCCTGTGCCGATGGCGTGGCACGGCTTCGGCGGCTGGAAAAAGAGCCTCTTTGGCGACCTGCACGCCTATGGCGAGGAAGGCGTGCGCTTCTATACCGCGCAAAAGAGCGTGATGCAGCGCTGGCCCGAGAGCACGCCCAAGGGCGCCGAATTCGCCATGCCGACCGCGCAGTGAACACGTTCGACTTCATCGTCGTCGGGGCAGGCACCGCGGGTTGCCTGCTGGCCAACCGCCTGTCGGCTCATCCCCAGCACCGGGTGTTGCTGATCGAAGCCGGCGGGCGCGACAACTACCCATGGGTGCACATCCCGGTGGGTTACTTGTACTGCATCGGCAACCCGCGCACCGACTGGTTGTACCAAACCGAAGCCGACGCCGGCCTCAACGGTCGGCGGCTGCGCTACCCGCGCGGCAAGGTGCTGGGGGGCTGCTCCAGCATCAACGGCATGATCTACATGCGCGGGCAAGCGCGCGACTATGACCAGTGGGCACGCCTGACGGGCGACGACGACTGGAGCTGGGCGCGCTGCCTGCCCGACTTCAAGGCGCACGAGGATCATTACCGACTGGACGCCGATACCGACCCTGCGTTCGCCGCGCTGCATGGCCATCGCCGCACCGGCAGCACCGGCGAGTGGCGGGTCGAAAAACAACGCCTGCGCTGGGACATCCTGGACGCCTTTGCCCGCGCGGCGCAGCAAGCGGGCATTCCCGCCACCGACGACTTCAACCGCGGCGACAACGAAGGGGTGGGCTACTTCGAGGTCAACCAAAAGCGCGGCTGGCGCTGGAACGCGGCCAAGGCGTTTTTGCGCCCGGCGTGTGAGCGCCGCCCCAACTTCACCCTTTGGACGCAGGCGCAAGTCAAACGGCTGCTCTTCGAGCGAGGCGCGGATGGCGCGCTGCGCTGCCGCGGCGTCGAGGTCTGGACCCGCGATGGGACGGTGACCGCCCACGCTGCGCGCGAGGTGGTGCTCAGCGCCGGCGCCATCGGCAGTCCGCAAATCCTGCAGCTGTCGGGTATCGGGCCCGCCTCCGTTCTGCAGCCGCTGGGTATCGACGTGCTGGCCGACCTGCCGGGGGTGGGCGCCAACCTGCAAGACCATTTGCAGATCCGCGCCGTATTCAAGGTGCACGGCGTGCCCACGCTCAACACCCTGGCGCACAGCCTGTGGGGAAAGGCGCGCATCGGCCTGCAATACCTGCTCACGCGCAGCGGGCCGATGAGCATGGCCCCCAGCCAGCTCGGCGCCTTCACACGCAGCGCGCCGGATCGGCCCTGGCCCAATATCGAGTATCACGTGCAACCCTTGAGCCTCGATGCGTTCGGCGAGCCGCTGCACTCTTTCCCCGCGTTCACGGCCAGCGTGTGCAACCTCAATCCCACCAGCCGCGGCACGGTACGCATCCGCAGCCCGCACTTTCAAGAGGCCCCGGCCATCGCGCCGCACTACCTGTCCACCGACGAAGACCGACAGGTGGCGGTCGAGAGCCTGCGCCTGACGCGGCGCATCGTCGCGCAACCGGCGCTGGCACCGTACCAGCCCCAGGAATACAAACCTGGCGTGCAGTACCAGCGCGACGAGGACCTGGCCAAACTGGCGGGCGACATCGCCACCACCATCTTCCACCCCGTGGGCACCACGGCCATGGGCCGCGACGGCGACCCCATGGCCGTGACGGACCCGCACCTGCGCGTGCGCGACGGGCGTGGGGGACGCATCGCTGGCTTACGCGTGGTGGATGCGGGCATCATGCCCACCATCACCAGCGGCAACACCAACAGCCCAACCCTCATGATCGCGGAGAAGGCCGCGCGCTGGATCCTGGCCGGCCAATGAGCGCCGCGGACCGGTGGGGTTCGGGTTAGTCCCATGCCCGTGCGGCCCAGTGCGCCTCTAGAATGGGCATATTCGGTCGTCGCGCGCCGCGCTCGCGGCAACGGCGGCTCCAAGAGGGCCGAGGAGACAGCCCCACCGTGCCAGAGGACGGCAAGCAGACCATCCACGTCAGGGTGGAGACACCATTGGCATCACGAGCACGCGCCGTCAAAGGGCCGCAATTACAAACACCGGCGAGCCCGGTGTTTTTATTGCGGCGCCGACTATTGAGCGTGCCTGCTACGAGCGGGCATCGAGCAGCCGACCCAAGGCCTGATCGGCGGCCTTGAAGACCTGCAAGTTGGCGGCAAACGCGTTGGCGGCCTGCTTTTGCGCCACCAGGTCGGCGGCCAGATCTGCGCCGGGCGTGGGCAGCCGGTCGATTTGCGTGCGCACGCCGCCTGCGAGATCAGCGCTGGCGCGCACCTGCTGGCGCCGAAAGCCCTCGGTCTGGGCATTGGCGATGTTGTGGGCTGCACTGTCCAGCCGCACCTGGGCGGCGCGCAGGCCCGACAGCGTGGTCGAGATCACGTCCATGGCGGCAGTGTAGTCCCGCCGCCTCGCCAACGCGCGCGCTCCCGACGAACGGCGGCACACCCCGCAGGCACGCCACGCCCAGGCCCGGCGCGCCACGTGGCGTCACGCCGAACGCCGGCGGTTGAGCAGCGCGTACAGCCCGATGGCACCAAACGTCGCGGTGCCGATGCCGCCCAAGGCAAAGTCGCCAAACTTCAGCGTGAAGTCACCCGTGCCCAGCACCAGCGTGATGGCCGCGACCAACAGGTTCTTGTTGTCGGAGAAGTCCACCCGGTTGTCCACCCAGATCTTGGCGCCCGCGACTGCGATCAGGCCGAACACCACGATCGACACCCCGCCCATGACCGCCAGCGGGATGGCCTGGATGAGCGCGCCGAACTTGGGGCTGAAGCCCAACAGAATGGCCATCAGGCCCGCGACCACGAAGATCGCGGTCGAATAGATCTTGGTCGCCGCCATGACGCCGATGTTTTCGGCGTAGGTCGTCACGCCCGTGCCACCGACACTGCCAGCGACCATGGTGGCCACGCCGTCGCCCATGAAGGCACGGCCCATGTAGACGTCCAGATTCTTGCCGGTCATCGCCGTCACCGCCTTGATGTGGCCCAGGTTTTCGGCCACCAAGATGACCGCCACCGGCGCGATCAGCAGCATGGCGTGGGCGCTGAACACCGGCGTGCTGAACTGGGGCAGCCCAAACCACGGCGCGTTGGCCACCCCCGACAGATCGAGCGGCTTGCCCAACCCCAAGCCGTTGGCCAACACCGCGTACACCACACTGGCCACGATCAGGCCCATGAGGATGAGCAAGCGCTGCACCATGCCGCGCGTGAACACCGCGACCAGCCCGACGCAAACGAAAGTGACAGCCTGCATCCAGGCATCGAACGGCGTGGGAGCCATGTTCTTGACCGGAATGTGCGCGAGGTTGAGCCCGATCACGGCCACCACCGCGCCCGTGACGACGGGGGGCATCAAGCGCTCGATCCAGCCCGTGCCCACCGCCTGCACGATGGCACCGATGATCAAGTACAGCAGCCCGCAGGCAATGATGCCGCCCAGCGCCACGCCGATGTTGGCATTGGGCCCCGGCCCGGCGTAACCGGTGGCCGCGATCACCACGCCGATGAAGGCAAAGCTCGACCCAAGGTAGCTGGGCACCTTGCCGCCGGTGAACAGGAAGAACAGCAGCGTGCCAATGCCACTCATGAGCACGGCGACGTTGGGGTCGAACCCCATCAGAATGGGCGCGAGCACCGTGGCGCCGAACATCGCAATCAGGTGCTGCACGCCCAGCATCGCCGTCTGCGGCCAAGGCAGCCGCTCGTCGGGGCCGATGACGCCGCCGGCGGCCAGCGCCGCGTCGGATTTGGGGGTCCATTGGAACATGATGGCTCTCACTCCTCGTCAATGTGGCTGAAAACGGGGCACGATTCTGCCTGCAACTGCGGCAGCGGGGGTAGCAGGACCAAAAACCCCGCCGACGCAACCCCTATCCCTTCAGGTGCGAGCGCACGGCAACTCGAGCACGAAGAGAGCGCCGCCTCCCTCGGCATTCGCCGCGCTCAGTCGCCCGCCGTGCTGCTCGACGATGCCGTAGCTGATCGACAACCCCAGGCCAGTGCCCTTGCCGATCGGTTTGGTGGTGAAGAATGGGTCGAAGATGCGCAGTAGATGCTCCGCGGCGATGCCTGGACCGTTGTCGCGGACGGTCACCTGCACCCGTGGCGGCCCATCGTCGATGCTTCGCAGCTCGACCCACACGGTCGGCTGAGGCACACCCGCCACCGCGTCGAACGCGTTTTGCAGCAGGTTCATCATCACCTGCTGCAGCTGCCCCGCGCTACCCAACACCGTGCAACCACACTGAGGAGCCCAGTGGACTTGCACGGGTGAAGGCCGCCCTTTTTGCACCCAATGAATGGCGCGCTCGATGACCGGCACCAGATCGACGGGCCGGCGCTCCTCGGAATCCATGGCCGAGAAGCGCTTGAGACCTTGCACGATATCGGCGGTACGCTGCGCACCCTCCAGCGTACCCTCGATCAACGAAGGCAAATCCGACAACAGATGCTCCACACGCAGCCGCCGGCGCAGGACATCGATCTCGTCGTCCTGCACCCGGTCTTGCAGGGCTTGTAGATACACCTGCAGCCGCTCGCAGTACTTGCGCAGCGCGTGCACATTGCCAAGCACGAAGCTGATGGGATTGTTGAGCTCGTGCGCCACCCCGGCCACGAGTTGCCCCAATGACGCCATTTTCTCGGAGTGCAGCAGCTGTTGCTGGGTGCGCTTGAGAGCTTCGTGTGCAGAGCGCAGCTCATGGTAGGCACGCTTGAGCTCGGCCATTGGCCGGCCCACCCAGACCGTGCCCAGTCGTTTTCCGTTGCCCCCAAGACGCGGCGCACAACTCGCATCTACGGGAACCGCTTGCCCTGTCCGATCCAACAACTGCAGCTCGATCCCTTGTCGGGCATTCACGCCATCGACCTGGGCCATGGCAGCGCGAGCCATGGCGGCGCTGCCGTCGTCAGCCAGCAGCTCCACGAACCGCACACCGCACAGACTCTCTTCGGACCTACCCACCAGTTGGCACAGCGCGGCATTGACCTGCTCGATACGCCCCTGCCCGTCGCAGACGATCAACACGTCCGACATGGCACCGAGCACGCTCAGGATGAACTGCTGCGACTGTTCCAGTTCGGCGTTCTTTTTCTCCAGCTCGACCTCGTCGGCGATCAGACGGGTGTAGACCTCGTCCATTTTCTGGATCACATCCAGCCAGGTCGACTCGTCCACGCCGTCGAGCGTCGCGGCAGGCGCCTCGATGCGGGAGCGATCTCTACTCACGATTCGACCCTCTCTCGTCTTCTAATGGACGGTACAGACCATGCAGGGATCGAACGAGCGCACGATGTGCTGAACCGCCACCGGCGTCGTCTCGCCCGGCACGACGGGTGCCCCGACCAGCGCCTGCTCGAGCGCGCCAGGCGTTCCCTGCGCGTCGCGAGGCGAAAAATTCCAGCTCGTCGGTGCGACGATCTGATAGTTGGCAATCCTGCCGTCACGCACCACGAGCCAGTGACCCAAAGCGCCGCGCGCGGCTTCGGACAATCCGGCCGCGCGACCCTCCGCGGGCAGATTGGCTGGCACGCAATACGGCTGCCCCGGGCGCAACGCGTGCAACCAAGCCTCCATCCACCCAATCACCCGCGCCAGCTCCAGCACGCGCGCCAAGACCCGGGTGAATACCGTGCCGCCGTGGCGAGCCAGTGCATCACGCAGCAACGGGTGACCGTCGACGACCTGCCGGGCAATGGCACCGGTCTCCACCACCTCTCCAGCCAGCCGAGGGGCCTTGTTCCAGGTATACGCGCCGGCTTTGTCCGCGTCCGGCTCGGTACGACCCTGCCACGGATGCAGGGCGCCATTCCCATGCTCGAGCCAGGCACAGGTGGCGTCCTCCGAAATCGAGCCGACATCGACGGTGTCGAGCCGGTGTTGCGCTTGGCGCCATACACCGCGAGGTAACGCGAACGAACCATCGGGCTGCGGGTAGGCGCCGAAACTTAGGTAACGACCGGGGCCCGGCCCCAGGTTCTGCAAACCCAACTCGCTCGCCAGTGTCAGAAAAAACCGCAGATCCCCCCCGAGGGGCGCCCGCGCATGCCAAGACCAAAGCGCGGCTTCGCTGTCCAGGTGGATGAAGGCGTCCAGTGAGTCGCCAATCCACTCCCGCTCCACGAAAAAACGAAATTCGCGTACCGTGGCCAGCAGGCGGAGTCGCTCCGCGTTGTCGATCGCGCGCGTCGATCCACCAGGCTGAACACTGTGTGTATGCGGCCACCGACCACCGAGCGTGCCCAAAATAGTCAGCCAACGCTGGCGCGCTGCCGTCGCCGCGCGAATCTGTTGCCCCCCATCGGGCGCGAAGCGCCGCACTGCCTCTGCGTGCCAGGGTCTGTCAGCATACACGGGGCGCGTGAAATCCGGCATGAAAAACCGGTAGAAGTGCGTGAGGTGGTCGGCCAGGTTTTCGGTCGCCAACATCAGATTGATGGTGTGTCGACCGTTGGGGGGCATCGCCACGCCGGCCAGTTCGGCCAAGGCGTGCGCTGCCGCCACCGACTGGGATACCGAGCAGATCCCACAGATGCGGGGCACGAATACCAAGGCGTCCTGTGGCACCTTGCCGCGCAGGATCTGCTCGAACCCTCGGAACATCGGCGCGTTGACGCGTGCGTCCTGCACACGCCCATCGCTGATTTGCAGCGCCACCTCCAAATCCCCCTCGACACGATTGAAGGGGCCGACCAACAGGCGCGATGTCATGTGAGCCGGGTCCGCCGGATGGCAGGTTTCTCGACCAAGTGATCGGCCACGGCGTTGACCCGAACGCGCTTGGGCGTTGCACTCTTGGACAGCGAGGCCAGCGCGACGAACCACGCCTTGGGCATGTCCGTGGGCAGGCCAACCGGAATGCCGGCGATCTTGGGTGTTTGATGGAAGGGATGGCCAGGCTCTTGAAAACCCGGCTCGGTGCAAGCCACGCAGGCGTAACCGGCACGAGTGCAGCTACCCTCGCCATTCCAGAGCCGGGTGTTGCAGTCGGCGTGGACCTGTGTACCCTTGCAGCCAAGGTGCTCCATCAGGCAGCCCAGGTCCGATGGTTTGACGGCACTGGCTTTGAACTCGTAGTACTCGTTGCGTGTGCAACCGTGGTGCACCAAATGATCGGCGTAAAACCGCGGGCGCGCGTAGGCATCGAGGTCTTGCGCCGCGATTTCGGACGCGGCCAGGGCCATCAAGGTGTCGATCACCCAACCGGGATGCGTGGGACAACCCGCAACATTGATCACCGGCAGTCCACTGCTGGATCGAAACTCCGCACCCAGCAAACCACCGGGGATCTCGTCGTCGTACTGCAGGCCACAGGCGTCGGTGGGGTTGGGCCCACCAGCGGTGACGCCACCCCAGGCGGCACAGCTGCCGATGGCCAATACATAAGACGCCCGCGTCGCGAGCTCGCGCACCCAATCGATCATTGGTCGCCCGGTGCCGGCGAGCACGTGAAAGCGGCCGGTGCCGTTTGGACCGCGCAGCAGGGCGCCTTCTACACAAAGTGCATCGAGTGGTGTCGCACCGTCGAGCACCGATTGCAGCAGCGCACGGACCTCCTCACCACTGGCCAACGACAGCGAGGGGTGCCACAACAGATCGATGCCCGCGGCGCGCAACTGTCCATCGAAATCGGCCGTATTCGCGCACAACAGCGACATGCTGCATCCCCCACAGCCGCCAGATTGCAGCCACAACACGTTCATGGGCAACTCTCCTCAGCTCATCCGGCGTGCCGAGACACGATGCACCAGGCTCGGCCTTCATGGGTGATCCAACCCAAAGCGGCGCATCTTGGCGCGCAAACCGACCCTCGACAGTCCCAGCTCGGCCGCCGTACGGGTCTTGTTCCAGCGATGCCGCAGCAAAGCGTCTCGCAAGATCACGGCTTCGACCACCTCGAGCCGCTCGCTAAGGGTACCACTGCCGGGCTCGGTGATCCAGCCGCGCCCACCGGCACCACTCCCCCGCCCCTGACGCACGCGAAGCGAAAACACATCCGAGGACAATACCGCGCCGTCATGCAGCGTCATCGCGCGCGCCAACTCGTTGCGCAACTCGCGGATGTTGCCCGGCCAGGGGTAAGCAAGCAGACACGCCAGCGCCTCGTCGGAGAGCTGCACACCGGGATGACCCAACTCGGCGGCCACGTCCTGCACGATCTGGCGCGCGATGGCCGGAATGTCTCCCACGCGCTCGCGCAACGGGGGTAAAGTAAGCGTGACGGCAGCGATGCGGTAATACAAGTCCTCGCGAAACAATCCCTCGCGCACCCTTTGCTCCAGGTCGCGGTGCGTGGCCGCAATGATGCGCACATCGACCGGTACCGGTCGTGCCGCGCCCACCGGGCGCACCTCCCCTTCCTGCAAGACGCGCAGCAACTTGACCTGAAAAGCCGGCGACGTTTCGCCGATCTCGTCGAGAAATATCGTGCCACCGTTGGCGCGCTGGAACAGGCCGACGTGGTCCTCGAAGGCCCCCGTAAAAGCCCCGCGCTTGTGACCGAACAGTTCCGACTCGAGCAAGGTATCCGGAATGGCGGCACAGTTTTCGACCACGAAAGGCCCTGCACAACGCGGGCTCGCGTAGTGGATGGCACGCGCCAGTAACTCTTTACCCGTCCCGGATTCGCCCTGCAACAACACCGAGATGTCGTAGCGCGCGACACGTTCGGCCATGGCGCACACGCCATCGAGGGGGCTGCCTGGCATGCGCACGAGGCGATCGAAACCAAACTGCTGCTGCACCAGCGACAGCTGTGTCGCTATGCGCTGCCGCAGCGCACGTGTACTGGTGCGCAGCTCCAAGTCCAGGCGCGCGGTCTGCTGCTGCAGCGCCAGTGCCTCGACCGCACTGCGCACCGACTCCAGCAAAT
Organism: Tepidimonas sp. HKU78; assembly: GCF_049860815.1. Taxonomy (NCBI): domain Bacteria; kingdom Pseudomonadati; phylum Pseudomonadota; class Betaproteobacteria; order Burkholderiales; genus Tepidimonas; species Tepidimonas sp. HKU78. The sequence goes on along the minus strand of NZ_CP187547.1, from coordinate 919,897 downwards.
GATCCGGCAACCAAGGCTTGAGGATGTAGCGGTGAATGCCCGCCTCGTTGACGCCAGCGATGATTTCCTCGCTGTCGGCATATCCCGAAATGATGATGCGCACGACGTCGGGCCAGCGCTCGCGTACCTCGCGCAGAAACTGCACACCGGTCTGTCCCGGCATGCGCTGATCACACAGAATGACGTGGACTGGGTGCTCTTCCAAGAGGCAGCGGGCATCGTCCGCACTGCTGGCGGTGATGACGGTGAAGTCATCCTCAAGCGTGCGACGCAGCGCTTCCTGCGAACGCTGCTCGTCATCCACGATCAAAACCGTAGGCATCGCAGGCTGCGCTAGGGGACGAGACATGACGATCGGTCAGCGGTGTATGGCCAGATGGCGCGGCGTCCATGCGGGAGGTAACTTGTGCACGAAATGGTGCCTGGCCACGTGGTAGCTGGGATCGAATCCATAAAAGTTGCGATGCATGCGCTGCAGCTCTTGTTCACGGTACCACGATAGCGGTCGAATCGCCTCGTCGGCCTGCCGCTGCCGTTGTTTCGCCGCTATGCGCTCGACGTGATCCGCGGCGGCCGCCAGCGCCAACGCTCGTGCCAACACCTCGGATTCCAGCACATGCCGCGGCCCCTCAACGCAGGCATCGATCAACCCCATCTGCCAGGCATCACGGGCCCGCATCGGCAGCCGAGTCGCCATGAGGGCACGCGCGCCATCATCCCCCAAGCGACGCGGTAGCGCGTAGGTCCAATACTCCGATCCATACAGATTGCCCATGTTCTTGTAGTGTGGGTTGAGCACCACGGCCTCGTGGGCCCACACGAGATCGGCCGCCAGCGCCAAAAAGACACCTCCCGCCCCTGCATTGCCACGCATCACGCTGACCGTGACGCGGTCGGTCATCTGCAAAATGGCCAGCGCCACGTCATCGATGGCCTGGATGTTGCGCCATGACGCATCGGCCGCACTGTCTCCGGGACACTGCGCCGCCGCCTCGATGGCGTTGAGATCGATGCCGTTGCTGAAAAAATCTTCACCGCCCAACAACAGCAGCACCCGCAGCGGCCGTTGGCGCACCCATTGCAACGCCCGGAGCAAGCGCTCGCAGCGCACGGTGGTCATTGCTCCATTGTAGAAGTCGAACGACAGGCAACCCACTCGGGCGTCCTCGGGGCCATGTTCCCGGTAGCGCAATTCACCCCACTCGTCGTCGGGTCGCGTCAGCGGCGCGGGGGAGTGCGCAAGGGCATGCACCTGCTCGGCAAATACGTCCGCCGCCACCTGCTTGACATGCCCGAGTCCCGCCGCGGTGCCGGGGGGATCGGCCAAACGCACGTGCCCAATCCAGACACCGCCATCCACCGTGCGCCGCAACAGCGCGCCGTCGCGCACTGCCAACACGCGCCCGGGCCGATGATTGGTAAACGCCGCCATGGTGGCGGCACTGGCCTCGTGCGCGTCATACAGATAGCAAGGTTGCCCCCAGAGGGCGTCGAGAACCCCGGGCTGCCCGTCAGCGCAGCGCAAGCGGGCCATCACGGTCGCGGTGTCGTCGCACTCCCAGTCGATGGCACGGTCGGCTTGCCGCATCGCTGGCTGCCAACGCATCGTGGGGGACGGCCCTGCGGGCGGCGTGCGCACGCCAGACTCGAATCGGGCCAACATAGCCAACGTCGCCTGCAGCGCCGCCTCGGTCACTTCGCGCCGGTAGAGGCTGCTCTTGGTGGCCGCTCGCGTGGCGAAATCGGCATGGGCCCACACCGGGCCTGCATCGAATTCTCCGTTCGCCTGTAACACGGTGACCCCCCAGTGGGAGAGCCGTTCCCGCACCGCCCAGTCCAATGCGCTCGGCCCGCGGTCTCCGGGTGGCCCCGGATGGACCACGAAACACGGCACGCGTTGCCAGACGGTATCGGGAATACGCCGCTTCAAAAACGGCGCCAGCACCAGGTCGGGCGCAAACAGGGACACCGCCTCTTCGGTCACTCGGTCGGCGATATCGAGCTCGACGCTCACGGTATGGCCGCGCGCGCGCAGCTCGGCATACAGCCGCTGGCTCAGGCTGTTGAAGCCGTGGCACAGCAACAAAATACGCAGCGCCATGACGAACCAACCGTTGCTTTGCCCTTCAACAAATACGCGGCAACGGCTCACCGCTGAGCCAATCGACCACACGGCGGCCGCCGAAGCGGGTAGCCATCTGCACGAAGTGGTGGGGATCGGCGATCACCTGGCCGATGCAGGCGGCGTCGCGTCCGAGCGGATGCGCACGCATGGCTTGCAGCACACGCTCGGCCACCTCCGGCGCCACCAGGGCCACGAGCTTGCCCTCGTTGGCAACGTACAGCGGATCCAGCCCGAGCAGCTCGCAGGCGGCTTCGACCTGCGGCTTGACCGGGATCGCGGCCTCTTGGAGCACCATGCCCACACCGGACTGGCGCGCGATCTCGTTGAGCGTGGTGGCCAAGCCCCCACGAGTCGGATCCCGCAACACGTGCACACCCCCTGGCGCCGCCGCCAGCATCGCCGCCACCAACGTGTGCAGGGCAGCGCTGTCGCTCTCGATGGTGGTCTCGAACTGCAGGCCGGCACGCTGCGACAGTACGGCTACGCCATGGTCACCGATGCTGCCCGACAGCAGGATCGCGTCGCCCGCACGCGCGTTGCGCCCGCTGATGTGTACGCCGGGGGCAAGCACCCCCACGCCCGTGGTGCTGATAAAGACGCCGTCACCCTTGCCGCGCTCGACCACCTTGGTGTCGCCCGTGACGATGGGCACCCCTGCCGCGCGCGCCGCCGCCCCCATGCTGTACACGATGCGTTGCAGGTCCGCCAGCGCCAAGCCCTCCTCCAGAATGAAGCTCGCGCTCAGGTACAGCGGCTGCGCGCCCATCATGGCCACGTCGTTGAGGGTGCCGTTCACCGCCAGGCTGCCAATGTCGCCACCGGGGAAGAACAGCGGCGAAATCACGTGCCCGTCGGTGGCCATGACCAGCCGCCCCTGTGTGGGGTCGAAAGCGGGCAACGCCAACACCGCGCCATCGTCGCCCTGGCGCAGCGCTTCGTTGTCGAAAGCGGCCAGAAACAGCTCTTCGATCAACTGCATGGCCGCCTTGCCGCCAGCGCCGTGGGCGGCGTCGATGCGTCCGTGGCGGATCGACAGCGGTCGGCTGTACGCTCGGGTCGGGTCGGCCGCCGGCGCATCGAGCGCCACGGGTGCTGTGGAAAGGGGGAGATTCGCCGTCACGAAACGTTCTCCTCGACACCAGCGCCGGCATGCACGATCGGGATGTCCCGGAAGCGCCCATACGTGTAGTGCGCCGCGCACGCGCCCTCGCTCGACACCATGCACGAGCCGACCGGGTGTTCCGGTGTGCAAACGGTGCCAAAGATTTTGCAATCCGTCGGCCGCTTGACCCCGCGCAGAATGGCTCCGCATTCGCACGCCTTGTTGTCGGGCACGGGTCGGTATGTCAAGCCGAACCGCCGCTCCGCGTCGAAGGCCGCAAAGCGCTCGCGAATCTGCAGCGCGCTGTAGGGCACCGTGCCCAGACCGCGCCACTCGAACTGCGCTCGCAGCTCGAACACCTGCGACACGATCCCCTGTGCACGCTGGTTGCCCTCGCGCGTGACGGCGCGCGTGAACTCGTTTTCCACCTGCGCGCGACCCTCATTGACCTGCCGCACCAACATCAGGATGGCCTGCATCACGTCCAGTGGCTCGAATCCGGCGATCACGACAGGCTTGCGGTATTCCTCGCTGAAATGCTCATACGGCTCGGTGCCGATGACGATGCTCACGTGCGCGGGTCCGATGAAGCCGTCGAGCGGGACGGTGCCGAATTCGCGTACCTCGGGCGACTGCAGGATGTGCGTGATGGCCGCTGGCGTGAGCACATGACAACACAGCACGCTGAAGTTTGGCAGACCCTCGCGCTGTGCCTCCAGGATCACCAACGCCGTCGGCGGGGTGGTGGTCTCGAAACCGATGGCGAAAAAAACCACTTCGCGCTCGGGGTGCGCGCGCGCCACGGCCAGCGCATCGGCGGCCGAATACACCATGCGGATGTCACCACCGCGCGCCTTGGCCTTGGCGAGCGACAGCCCGTCACTGGCCGGCACGCGCAGGGTGTCGCCATACGCGCAGACGATCGCACCGCGCTCCAGCGCCAGCCGGATGGCTTGGTCGATGCGGCCGATCGGCAGCACACACACCGGACAACCGGGCCCGTGCACCATGTGCACGTTGGGCGGCAGCAGGTCCTGCACCCCGTAGCGGCTGATCGCATGGGTGTGTCCGCCGCAAAACTCCATGAAATGGTAGTGCCGCTCGCCGACCTCATCGTGGATCGCGGCGGCGATGCGCCGCGCGAGCTGGCCGTCACGGAATTCATCCACGTACTTCATGGCGCCCCCTGCGCATCGCCCATGGCCTGCCACTGGGCAAACATCGCCAGCGTCTGGCGAGCCTCCTCTGGGTCGAGCAGACCCAACGCATAGCCGACGTGCACGATGACATAGTCGCCGACCTGCGCCTCGGGCACCAGCGCCGTCGAGATGGTCTTGCGTATGCCGCCCAGGTCGACCGCGGCCTGTTCGCCGTCGAGTTTTTCGACCACGCGCGCGGGTATGGCTAGACACATGCGATGAACTCCTTGGTCACATTGCGAGGGCGGGGCAGGGCAAGCCGGTGCGCGGCCACCCACGCCTGGCCGATGGCCAAACCGGCATCCCCGCACCCCATGGCGCCCGGCAGAAATACGTCCATCCCTGCCGCTTGCAGCCGCTGCACGCAGCGCTCGCGCAGGATTCGGTTGAAAAAGCAGCCGCCCCCGAGCAGCGCATGGCGCACGCCGCGCACCCGCGCCGCCGCCAGCAGCGCGTCGCACAGCGCATCGGCCAGCGCCAGATGAAAGCCCGCCGCGGCCACACCGACGTCCCGCGGATCGCGGATGTCGAATAATGGGGCGACGACCGTGCGCAGGTCGACACACCCGTCCGGGTGAACGACCGCCCCCGGCAAAGGCACTGCCTGGGGCCATTGCGCCAGCGCTGCGGCCGCCACACGCTCCAGTGCCACCGCCGCCTGGGCCTCGTCGGTTTGTCGCAGGCACAGCCCCAGCGCTGCCGCGGCAGCGTCGAACCAGCGCCCGGCGCTGCTGGTGGTGGGACAGTTCAGCCCCCGCTGCAGCAGCTGCTGCACACCCGCGGCCACCCCGGCGCCGACGCCGTGAACGAAGCGCGGCACGATTTCATCGCCACGCCCTAGCGCGTGCAAGACGCTGGCGGCCATGCGCCAGGGCTCGCGCGCCGCGCGATCACCCCCCGGCAGCGCCAGCGGCTGCAGGTGGCCCAGGCGCTCGAAGGTCGCCCCGTCGGTCCAGAGCAGCTCCCCCCCCCAGGCCGCGCCATCCGTACCGAGACCTACGCCGTCGAGCGCGAGCCCCAGCGCGGGCGCCTCGATCCCGTGCTCGGCCATGACAGCCGCCAAGTGCGCATGGTGGTGCTGGACCCCCACAGCAGCCACCCCCAACGTGTCAGCCATCCGCAGCGCCAGCCAAGTACTGAAAAAATCCGGATGCCAATCGTGCGCGATGGCCCGCACCGGTCGACCCCGGCTCGACGCCGAGCGAATCAGCGCCTGCACCGACGATTCCAGCGCCGCACAGGCCTGCGGATCGCTCAGGTCTCCGTGCAGCTCGGACCATTCGACACCGTCGTCGCCCATCCGGCAAGCCCGGTTTTTGAGCCAGGCGCCGACCGCCAAGACCGAAGCCCCCATGGCTCAACGCTCCGCCAGCGCGGCCCTGGCCTGCGCCAGTTCGGCCTCGAGCCGCGAAATCCGCGCGCGCAAAGCCTCCGCGTCGGCCTCTGACGCCTGACGGTGCTCGCCGTCAACCACCCGGGCCAGCCAATCCTGCCACACCGGCATCCCCTCGCCAGAGGTGGCCGACAAGGCGATGACCTCGATGGTGGGGTTGACGCGACGCGCCATCTCGATGCAACGATTGACATCGAACCGAACATGTGGCAACAAGTCGACTTTGTTGATGATCATCAGCCGCGCGGCGGCAAACATGTCGGGATACTTCAGGGGCTTGTCATCCCCCTCGGTCACTGACAGGACCGCGACCTTGGCCGTCTCGCCCAGATCCCACATCGCGGGGCACACCAAATTGCCCACGTTTTCGATGAACAACAGACGACGCACCGCTGCGTGCCCATGCTCGTGCCCGTCCCCGTGGTGATGGAAGTGCGCGTGCAGACGCGCAAACGCCTCCGCCACCATCGGCGCGTCGAGGTGACAGCCCTTGCCGGTGTTGACCTGAATCGCAGGTACGCCGGTGGCTCGGATGCGCTCGGCATCGAAACTGGTCTGCTGGTCGCCCTCGATGACGGCCACCTCCCACTGCGGCCCCTGCTGCCGCAGCGCTTCGATGGTGGCGCACAGCAGGGTGGTCTTGCCCGAACCCGGACTGGACACCAGGTTGAGCGCCGACACACCGTGTGCCCGGAAGTGGGCCCGGTTTTGCTGCGCCACCCGATCGTTGGCACCCAGGATATCGCGCTCGAGCCGAATGGCACGCTCTTGACTCAAGCCAGGCACCGACACCCGGGCCACCCCCGTGCCAAAGTGCAGGGTATCGCGCGCCGTCTCGGCAGCAGCAGCGTCCGCCTGTTGGCCCAGCATCGCATGATGGGCGTGCCCCGCGCCGCCCTCACTGCAACCACACACGACACACATCGTTCACTCCTTTGGTCAAATCACGCATCCGCGTCGCTGACCCGCAAGTCGACGACGCGCAACTCCATCCCCCCCGTTGGCTGCAGCTGGTAACCCCCACAGACGGGGCAAGCCTCGCCCCGCTGGGCCAACGGCACGCTTTGGCTGCAGGACAAACACCACGCCTGCCCAGCGGGCTCGTCGATGTGGATCTGTGCGCCCTCGAGCAGGGTGCCTGGCGCCAGGCTCTCGAGCGCAAAGCGCAGCGCCCGCACATCGACGCCCGAGAGCTGCCCGGCTTCCAGCCGCAGCTCGAGCACCCGTCGGAAACCCTCGCGCTGCGCCACCTCTTCCACCAGCTGCAACACGCCACCGGCCAAACTTGCTTCATGCATGACTGCTCTCTTGGTATCCTGCAGTATCCTCGTTCGGCGCGCAGATCTCAACCGGCACACAAGGATCCAGCGCGGCGGTGAGAAGATTCACCCGAGCGCGTACTTCGGGATCGTCGATCGACAGCGTGGCGAGCACCTGCGCGGCCAACCCCGCCGGATGAAAGTTCCACTCGGTCGGCGCCACGACGTGGTAGTCCAGCACCGTTGCCACCGCTCCCGACTGAGGCTGCCCGAGGCGCACGAGGTGGATCAGCAGCCCTCGCGCCATTTCCACCCAGGCCAAGCATTGGCGCTCTCCAACGGCAACCACCCCCCAACCCAGCCACTGCGCGCCTGACTCACCCCCAGCATCCGGCAAACACAGGCGCACCAACTCGGCAAGCCGATAACCCAGCAATTCCCCAACACTCCGAGGCACGGGTTCGGCTGGCTGCCGCAAACGCGCCCACGAACCCGTGCTCGCGGGCGCATCCCGCCACTGCGGCAGACGGTCGAACCCCGGCCGTGACGCGATGTCTGCCGCCAGCCGGCGCAGCTCGACCTCGCTGCCGTGCGCGAACAAAGGGCGCAGGACGACTCCCCGCGGCCACGCCACGTCCGCCTGTCGGGCCGTGCGCAGCAACGCGCCCAGCCACCCGGTATGCCGCCGACTCCACGCGTGGAACCAATCGATACCCTCGGCCAGCCATGCCTGCAACCAGCGCGCGGGATCGGTATGCAACCACTCGTCCCGCAACCAATGACTCAGGGCTGGCCAGAGCTGCGCCGGCGATGCTCGCGCGCCAGCCAACGGGCAGCGCTGCATCGAAGCCAGTGCGGCCGTTGCCAGTGCACCGCCGTCGCCCCCGGCCAGCAATCGCGGCCAATCGAGTGCAATCCGATACAGATGCTCCCGTACCGTCTCGCGATGCAGCATGGTATCGATGGTGCCCTTGGCCGAACCGGGCATCGCCGCCGCCGCCTCGATGGCGAGCGTGCTGGCGCAGCGATGCGCGGCCCCGCACAGACTCAGCACAGTGGCCACCAGCCCCGGCACTTGGTCGATGGGCCGCCCCTGCACCAGCGGTGACACCCAATTCCGCCTCGTGCTGCGCACGTTGTGGGGGGCGGCAACGCCCGGGCGCATCTCCAGGCTGCCGGCGATGGCAGTCATGACGACGCACCCGCGCGCCGCCCCAGCAAAAACGCCCGGCGCGACGCCCTATCACCCGGTGCCACAGAGGTCTTCTGGCCCTCGGCAAACAGCGATGCCAACACCGCGCACGCCGTCTCGCGCGCCAGTTCGTGCCGATCGAATCCCCCCATGGGTGAAAACAACGCGCATGCCTCGTGCCAACCGATCGCGGGGTCGTGCGCACCGATGAACTCGAAGCATTGGTTACCAAACGCACGCTCACGCTTGCAACCGATGCGCTGCCCGCCATCCTGCCATGTCAAGGGCAGACACACCAGACTCATGAACCACGGTGTGATGAGCACCCCTCCCGCGACCATGCCATCGCCATCGAGCAGCCGAAAACCCACCGCCTCCACCTGAAGGGCAGGATTGAGGATCGGGAGCCCCTGCATGCGCTCGGTGTGTACCCAGCGGTAAAACGCCTCCAATTGTTCGACGCGGCTTGCCAGCCCGGCGGGGCCGCCAACACGCGCGGTTGCCGATATCCGCAGGGCCGCCGTCGGCCCGAAGGGGTGGGCGTCAGTTGCCATCGCGTTCATCGGGCAAGAGCAGAAACTGTCGCGCATCCCCGTCGCACTGCGGGCAACGCCAGTGCGACGGCAACTCAGCAAACGGGGTTCCGGACGGGATCTGCCATTGCGGATCGCCCTCGTTGGGGTCGTAGACCCACCAGCAGATTTTGCACTCCAGCCGCGACCAGGGCCGCAGCTGCTCCCGCTTCCCCAGGTAGCTACCCTCGAAGCCGTGACCACCGCTGGCATCCTGACCAATGGGGGCGGACGGCGCATCTCCCGCCGTCATTGCGACGACCCTCGAGTCATCGCCGGGTGCCAGTGGACTGTGGTTCATGCCGACTCCAGATACGACAAGACATCAGCGAGGCGCGCATGGGAATCCCGAAGATCCTCCGGCGCTGCCAGCGCCACCGCCGGCATGTCGACCACCTCGACGGTGTTCAAAATGACCTTGTCCATCGAGTTGTAGTAGACGACACGCCAGCAGTTCGGCAACCGCGTGTTGGAGATGCGGCAGTTGCCATAGCCGCGCGCCAACAAACGGATGCGGCCAGTCCCCAAGTGGTGGTCCAAAAAGGCAATGTCTTCGGCCGAGACGGGCAGCAGCGACAGGTTGACCACATGCGCCGCTTGCCCCGGTTGCCAGCGCGCCACCCGGTCACGAATTTCGGTGAGCAACAGCGGGGCGTTTTGCACGTTGGGTGGCAACTCACCCTCCCAAACGGGGAAGCGCTCCCAGACATCTTGCGCCGCCACCGCGCCGAACAACGAGGGCACTGGACCGACTTCGATCGCATCGTCCACCAGCTCGACCGTGCCACACTCGCCGGTGCGCCAGGTCATGAGCCGCCAGACACCGGTAAAGATGGCTTCCTGGACGTGCACCTCCAGTCGCCCCGGCTCGAGCGGAACCACAACGCTCGTTTCACCTTCACCCAACACCTGATTGAGGACGGCCACCTCCCGCTCGGAGAGCCCCTCCAGCCGCAACCGTTCCGCGGTACCGGTATCGGCAACCCGCTGCAGCAGCCCCAATACCTGCTGCAAGGTCAGGCATGCCCGATCCAGGCCCAGCAGCTCTTGCGGCTGGGGCAGCACGGGAGGGGCGTAGGTGTGCATGCCCTTGGGCATCGGCAGATAGTCGAGCGCCTCGTCCTCGGCCGACACGCCCGCACCCTCCGCGACGACGGGAATGGGAAACGCTACCATGGACACTCCTTCAATGACAGTGAGCCCCGGAGAGGGAGACCACGGGGATGCCGATGCTCGGCGGGCGAGAAGGAGGCATGGCCAGCGCAGCCGCCACCTGGGCCAAATACACGTCCCAGTCCTGCATGCCGGCGATGGCCGTCACATACTGACCCTCGCGAAAAAACAACAGCGTGGGCCAGCGCTGCGTGCCATACCGACGCGCCACGGCTTCTTCCCGTGCCTGTGGCACGACCGCGATCACGAAACGACCCGGGAACGCCTTCATGAGCTCGGGTAGCACGACGGCCACATCGACGCCCTCCGGAAAACGCACCGGGTCCCCTGCCAGCAGTAGGACCCGGTCACCCTCTCCGGCCACCCAGTCGCCAACGCTGTGTTCATCGACCCAAGTTGCTCCGTGGACCTGCACCAACCGCTCGATCAGCGGGGCATGTAACTGTGTTTCGTTCATCATCGGTTCTCCGGACGATAGGGGGCGCCCGTCAAGGCGCGCATCTCTTCGGCACTCATCTGCGACGGAAGCACGAAGTCGGCATGCTGGTGGGGTCGACGATGCCCCTGCATGGCGGCCTCCAGCAGATCCAGCGCCGCGTTTACTTCGGCGGCACGCTGGGCGTCGATGCGCTCTCGCGCATCATCCAGAAATACCAGGAGCCAATCGCCCGCCGACACCTCATCGACCAGCACGGTGCGAATACGCCGCCGCTCGCCACGGCCGTGGCACAACGCAAACGCGCCGTCGACCTGAAGGACTTGCATGGGTACGCCGATACACATGCATCACCCTCCCGCAGGCGCGAAAAAGCGCTCGTCGCCAGTGCGGCACGCGGCGTCGGGCCCGGGACGCTGCGCCTCATAGGTGGCCAGAGCCAGCTCTGCGCACGTGACGGACTCGGCCGGTACCGGCCGCAAGGGGCGGGGCGCCGGGTCAGCTCCCCAGCGCTGCAGCTCGACGAGCGCCAACGCGAGCGCTTGCTCCACCGCCGCCCGCACGACCGGCCGCAGACTCCCGCCATAGTCTTCGAGCTCTTGCGGCTGACAGCCAATGAGCAGAACCTGCGAGGGATATTTCCCCGTGAGCTGTGCCAGCGACAGAACCTCTTGAAAACCCGTCTGGTGCAGGCTCATCTTCTTGGCCCCCATGAAGCGCGGAACATCGTCGTCACGCACCAGCCGCAGCGTGCCCGGCGCGAGCCCGTAGTCGATGGCGTCGAAGATCAACAGCCGATCGGCTTCCTGGACATACGGCAACAGGTACAACCCCTGCGTGCCACCATCGATCACATGGACGTGGTCGGCAAAGGTGTAGCGTTGATGCAGCGCCTCGACACACCGCACCCCGAAACCTTCGTCGGCCCACAGCAGGTTTCCGATCCCCAGCACGACGATACGGTGTTGCGGGCTGTCCGACCCGGGGTGGCAAGTCGATGCGGGCGTCGCGAAGTCCATGGCGATCGTTACCCATCAGAAATCGATGGCAAGCGGTGCAAACCGGCGCTAGCTGCAGACGGATGCCATGGGGCATCAGTCCTTGAACGTGCGGTGGCCCGAGATCATCGTCGAGACGATCGACTGACGCCCCATGATGTCCTCGCGAATCGCCGCGTACACATGCAACATCACGAAGATGACCATCGCCCACATCCCCATCCGGTGCCACGTGTGCACATCCTGGCTTTGACCAAACAGCGGAATCACCCACCCGAACAGCCAGTCCTGCCACGAGCCAGCACCCGCGCCTTCGCTGTAGAGCGCAAAGCCGGTGACGATCATGAAAATCGACAGCATCAGGTAGCCGCTGAACATGGCCAGCCGCGCCAGTGGGTTGTGGCCAACGTACTGGTTGGGCCTGGGAATGATGAACAGGTACCACAGCAGCATCCTGAACACCTCGGTCCAATAGGCCTTCTGAAACAACGGCACCCAAAACAGCTCGCGCGCATGGTGGTTGCCAACCAGCGCCCAGTAGGCCCGGCCCAACAGCCCCACGGCCATGATGTAGCCGGCCGCAAAGTGGGCAAACCGGACATACCCCATCACATAGTGGTCGCTGGCTTCACCCGGCATGGTCGGCAGCGGCACACCAATGAAGTAGCCCGTGATGCACAACACGGTGATGGCGAAGGCATTGACCCAATGCCAGATGCGCACTGGCGCTTCATACACATACACCGACTTGGTGATCTGGCCATGCGAGACGGCTTCGGTGTCGGTCCCAGTGACATCGGCCAGGCGTTGCCGGGTCCGTTGGTCGGCAGGCAAGGTAGACATGGAGCACTCCTTCCTGTGCGAGGGGGAGGGGAAGCATCAGGCGGCCAACTGGCCGAACAGGTAGAGCCCTGCGGCGCCGACGGCAGCACCCAGCCCGCCCAGCACGGCGCCACGGCGCTCGGCCAGCCAGCGCTGGATGGCCAGGCCGACACCGACGCCGCTGATGTGCAGCACCGCGGTGGTCAGCATGAAGCCGGCGGCGTAACCCGCGAAGCCGGTTTCGGGCGTTTCGGCACCGTGGGCCAGACCGTGCAGCGACGAGGCGGCGGCGATCAGCCCCAGGCCCAGCGCCACCGGCATCGCGCGCTGGGCAACGACCAGCATCAGGCCGAACAGCACCACGCTCAGGGAGATGGCGTGCTCCAGGTACGGCACGGTGACACCGGCCGCGCCCAGGGCGGCGCTGATGACCAGCGCGAGCAGGAAGGTGGCCGGCCCCTGCCAGGCTTTGCCCTGCGGCAAGGCGGACACCGACCAGACGCCCACGGCCACCATGGCCAGCAGGTGATCCAGCCCGAACGGGTGCAGCAGACCCTCCATCAGGCTGTGGGTGCCGTGGCCGGTGTGAGCCTGCGCAACACCGGCCAGACTGACCAGCAGCACGGCGGCGGAGATTTGGCGGATGCTTGTGGCTTGCATGGGTTTCTCCTTCTGCGGGGACGTTCAGCGGACGGTGATCCTGGCCATCTCCTGACCGTCGGGGCTCATCACATGGGTAGAGCAGGCCAAGCAAGGATCGAAACTATGCAGCGTACGCAAAATCTCGAGAGGTTGTTCCGGATTGACCATCGGTGTGTTGAGCAAAGAGGCCTCGAAGGCCCCGATCTGACCCTTGACGTCTCGCGGTGAGCCGTTCCACGTGGTCGGTACCACGCATTGGTAGTTCTCGATCTTGCCGTCTTTGATCTTGATCCAGTGGCCCAACATGCCACGCGGCGCGGCCACGGTGCCCACGCCTTTGGCCTCTTTCGGCCACGTGGCTGGGTCCCATTTCTCGACGTTGGCGGTGCTCGTATCTCCGGCCTTGATGTTGGCGACCAGCTGCTTGAAATCGTCCATCATCATTTCAGCGCTGTATTGACTCTCCAGTGCGCGAGCCAATGTACGGCCGATGGTGGTGGGCAACAACTGCTTCAGGGTGTATTGCGTAGTTGGCAGACCCAACGCCTTGGGCAACGCGCTGTTGACCATCTCCGCGGAGTATTCCAGCTGCTCTTTGACGCGCTGGCAATATTTGTTCCCCCGCCGGGCGTGGGCATAAGCCAGAATGTAGCGCGACAGCGGCCCCACCTCCACCGCATGGCCACGCCAGCGTGGGGCCTTGATCCAAGAGTATTTCGCCGACTCGTCGACCCTCTCGATCTTCGTTCGCGACCCCTTGAAGTTGGGCCCCTCGGGTTTGAAGTCAGCCTCTGTCACACCGTCCCAGGGATGCAATCCCTTGGTCTCATCGGCGTACTTGTACCAGCTGTGGGCAACGAACTCCTGCACCTGCTCGGGATCACGCGGGTCGATCTCATGGATCTCGTCCCAATTGCCACCCAGAATCACCCCTCCAGGCAACTGTTGTGTGCTCGAATCGTAAGGCACCTTTTCGTAGGTGCCGTAGTCGGCGACGTTGGTCGCGGCCAGACCACCGCCATAGAGCCAGCCGGCCTGCTTGTACAGGGTGCCGATGGCCAGCACATCGGGGATGTAAACGTTATTGTTGAATTCGATCATCTCCTTGATGCGAGCCTCGACGAAGTTGAGACGCTCCATGTTGATGGGCGCACCGGATGCGAGATTGCCATCAATGTTGATAGCGCAAGGAACGCCACCCACCAAATAATTGGGATGGGGGTTTTTTCCGCCAAAAATGGTATGAACCTTGACCCACTCCTTCTGCAGATCCAGCGCTTCCAGGTAGTGGGTCACTGCCATCAAATTGGCTTCCGGCGGCAGCACATAGGCCTTGGACCCCCAATACCCATTGGCAAATGGCCCCAACTGCCCAGACTCGACGAATTTCTTGAGCCGATTCTGCACGTCGCGAAAATAGCCCGGGCTCGACAAGGGATGTGACGGCGAGACCAGCTGCTGCAATTCGCTGGTCTTCTTCGGGTCCGCTTTCAGAGCTGACACCACATCGACCCAGTCCAGTGCGTGCAGGTGATAGAAATGCACGGCGTGGTCGTGCACCTGCAACGTCTTGGCCATCATGTCGCGGATCAGATGGGCGTTGAGCGGGATGCGTATGCCCAACGCATCCTCCACGGCCCGCACCGAAGCCAGTGCGTGACACCCCGTGCACACCCCGCAAATGCGCTCAACAAAGGCCCACGCGTCGCGCGGATCTCGCCCTTTGAGGATGACCTCCAACCCGCGCCACATCGTGCCGGTCGAGACGGCGTTGCGGATCACATTGTTGGCGTCGACATTGACCTCGCACCGCAAATGTCCCTCGATACGGGTCACGGGATCGACGACGATGCGCCGACCGGCGTCGTCGAGCTTGAAGCCCTGAGTTTCGTATGCACCCATGATGTGGTCCTCTGTGCGTCACGCGTTGTGCTGGAATTTTTCTTTGGACGTGTCGCGCGCCCGTTTGGCCACCGAGATGGCAGCATGGGCGGCCACTGCTGCGCCTACGACCGCTGCGGCCGTGCCGCCGATCTGATCGGCATTGGCCTCGATGCCAAAGGCATGGATGTTGGTCAGGCGGTCGTAAAACGATCCCTTGTCCCAAAAACCGTCCTCCGAGCAGCCGATGCACCCGTGCCCGGCCTTGATCGGGAAGCTGGTGCCCTCGTTCCATTCGATGGTGGAGCAGGCGTTGTAGGTGGTCGGCCCCTTGCAGCCCACCTTGTACAGGCAGTAGCCCTTGCGCGCGGACTCGTCGTCCCAGGCCTCGACGAACTGGCCGGCGTCGAAGTGCGGGCGGCGGTAGCACTTGTCGTGGATGCGTTGGCTGTAGAACATCGTGGGCCGGCCCTGGCGATCCAGTTCGGGGACGCGGTCAAACGTCAGCATGTAGGTGATCACGCCTGTCATCACCTCGGGAATGGGTGGACATCCCGGCACCTTGATGATGGGTTTGTCGGTGATGACTTTGTGAATCGGCGTGGCCTGGGTCGGGTTGGGCTTGGCGGCCTGCACACAGCCCCAGCTGGCGCATGAGCCCCAGGCGATGATGGCCTTGGCGTCCTTGGCCACCTTCTGCAGCTTGTCGATGAAGGGCTTGCCCGACTGGATGCAGAACATGCCGTCTTCATTGAGCGGCGGGTTGCCTTCCACCGCCAGGATGTACTGCCCTTTGTACTTGACCAGCAGCTCTTCCAGCAACTGCTCGGCCTGGTGGCCGGCGGCGGCCATCAGGGTGTCGTCGTAATCCAGGCTGATCATGGACAGCACCACGTCCTTGGCCAGCGGGTGGGCCGAACGGATGAAGGCTTCGGTGCAGCAGGTGCATTCCAGCCCGTGCAGCCAGATCACCGGCGTGCGCGGCTTGGTCTCCATGGCGTGGGCAATCTGCGGCACAAAGCTCGGCGCCAGCCCCAGTGAGGTGGCGGTGAGCGAGCAGTACTTCATGAAACTGCGTCGCGAGATGCCCTTGCGGCGCATGACTTCGTAGAACGTTTCCATGGCAGGGTGTCTCCAGGTGTTGTTGGGGACCGCTGCGCCGTACACCTCGAACGGATGCAGCAGACATGTATCTGACCAGTTGCAAACCTTGGACCAGACCACGCCCGATTCGGGTAAACACTGATGCGCGTCTTTATGACGTTGTCATAACACACGTTTTTTTCTTGCCTCGAATACATGTGCTCTGACCCTGGCAACATACCGGATCACAACCGGTTATTGAAAATCCACCGTTAAAAACGCTTTGAAAACCAAGCTTCCACCATCAGCGCCCCGCCTGACACCCAGGTGACGGCGCTGACCCTACGGATTTCGATACCCTTGTCACCCCGCACCACCGCTGCCCGCAAACCCGATGTCCAGCCCCTACGTACCGCAAATCCACCGCTACCAAGCCTGGTTGCACGAACAGCGCGGCTTGGTCTTTGCCGACTACGACGCGCTGTGGCGCTGGTCGAGCACCGATCTGGCCGCCTTCTGGCAAAGTGTGTGGGACTACTTCGATCTGCAGTCGCCCACGTCGCACCGGGCGGTGCTGGAGGGCGACGTCATGCCGCACGTGCGCTGGTTCTCCGGCGCGCAGGTCAACTACGCGCGGCAGGTGTTTCGCCACGTCGCGCGGGCCGAGGCTGCTGGGCAGCCCGCCATCATTGCCGAGGACGAACTGGGCCGCGTGCGCACGCTGGGTTGGCACGAACTGCAGCGCCAAGTGGCGGCGCTGGCGGTGGGGCTGCGCGCCCTGGGCGTGCAGCGCGGCGACCGCGTGGCGGCCTACCTGCCGAACCGCATCGAGACGGTGGTGGCCTTTTTGGCCTGCGCCAGCATCGGCGCCATCTGGAGCGTATGCGCGCCGGACATGGGCACGGCCGCGGTACTGGACCGTTTCCGGCAAATCGAGCCCACCGTGTTGATCGCCGCCGACGGCGTGCACTACGGTGGCCGGCCGCTGGACCGCAGCACCACGGTGCGCGAGCTGCGTGCGGGTTTGCCCACGCTGCAGCACGTGGTCACGTTGCGCACGCCCTATGCGGCCGAGCGCGTGGCCGACACGCACGACTTCACCGCGCTGGTGGACCGCGACGACGCGGCCGTACACGCCTTCGAGCCCGAATGGCTGGCCTTCGACCACCCGCTATGGATCGTCTACTCCAGCGGCACCACGGGCCTGCCCAAACCCATCGTGCATGGGCACGGGGGCATCGTGCTGACGTCGCTGGCACTGAAGACCCTGCACAACGACATCGGCCCCAGCTACGACGACAACAGCTTTGGCGAGCGCTTTCACTGGTACAGCTCCACCGGCTGGGTGATGTGGAACGCACAAGTCGCGGGGCTGCTGGGTGGCACCACCATCGTGCTCTACGACGGCAGCCCTGGCGGGCGCAAGGACGAGCCCGACTGGAGCGTGCTGTGGCGCTTTGCGGCACGGCACCGCGTCACCTTCTTCGGCGCCGGCGCGGCCTTCTACGGCAATGCGATGAAAACCGGCGTCGACCTGGCGGCGCTACAAGCCGCGGGATACGACCTGTCGGCGATCCGCGCGTTGGGCTCGACCGGCTCGCCGCTGCCGCCAGACGTGCAGCGCTGGGGCAGCGCGCAGTTCGAGCGCGTGCATGCGCTGGCAGGACGAAGCCGCGATCCCACAGCACTGCCTGGCGGTCCCGGGGGACCCGTCTGGTGGTGCAACATCTCTGGCGGCACTGACTTCTGCGGCGCGTTCATCGGCGGCCACCGTGGGCTGCCGCAGGTGCCAGGCCAGATGCAGTGCCGCCAACTCGGCTGCGCGGTCGAGGCGTGGGACGAGAACGGTCGCGCCGTCACCGGCCAAGTCGGCGAGCTGGTCTGCGTGCGCCCCATCCCCTCGATGCCGTTGTACTTTTGGAACGACGAAGGCCACGCGCGCTACCTGTCGAGCTACTTCGACACCTATCCTGGCGTATGGCGCCACGGCGACTGGCTGGAGGTACGGGCGGACGGCGGTTGCGTGATCTACGGTCGCTCGGACGCCACCCTCAACCGCCATGGCCTGCGTATGGGCACCAGCGAAATCTATGCCGCCGTGGAAGCCCTGCCCGAGGTGCTCGACAGCCTGGTCATCGATCTCGAATTCCTAGGGCGTGAGAGCTTCATGCCGCTGTTCGTGGTGCTGCGCCCGGGGCTGACGCTGTACGAGCCCCTGCGCGAGCGCATCCGCGACGCGATCCGGCGCGCGCTGTCACCACGCTTCGTCCCCGACGCCATCGAACAGGTGCCCGATATCCCGCGCACCCTCTCGGGCAAGAAGCAGGAGCTGCCGATCAAAAAGCTGCTACTCGGCCAGCCGCTGGAGCGCGTGCTCAACCGCGACGCGATGGCCAACCCGCAGTGCCTGGACTGGTACGTCGCCTACGCTGCCGAACGGTCAAAAAGCGCGGGCACAATGGCGGCATGAGCGACCACACCATCGAAGCCGAGCTGGACCAGGTCCGCACGCGGGGCCCGGTGCGCGACATCGTCATTCCCCCCTGCCCGGAACTGCTGCGCCGGCTGCAGGAGGCCACCGCCCGCGGCGAACCGGACCCGGCGGAGTTGGAGGCCATCGCCGCCAGTGACGTGGCCATGGCGGCCGCGCTGATCCGCCAGGCCAACAGCCCCCTGTACGGGCTACAGACGCCCGTGGTGACGGTGGGCCAGGCGCTGACCGTGCTGGGCATGCGCCCGGCGGTGCAACTGCTGCTCGGTTTTTTGACGCGGCAGGCGCTGCATGTGCAGTCGCCGGTACTCGCGCATTTTTGGGAAAGCTCGACGCGGCGCGCGATCGCCTGTGAACACATCGGCACCCAGCTCTACGACATGGACCCGGGACTGGCATATACCTTCGGGCTGTTTTGCCACGTCGGGATGCCGGTACTGCTGCGCGGCGTACGGGGCTACGCGGCCACCATCGCCGAGGCATTGGCCCGCAAGGACCGCACCTTTACCCAAACCGAAAACGCCAACCACCGCACCGATCACGCGGTGGTGGGCGCGATCGTTGCGCGCACGTGGCGGCTGCCCGCACCAGTGGCGGTGGCCATCCGGCTGCACCACGATTTCACCTGCCTGGGCGACATGCGCTACAGCGACACCGTGCGCCACCTGGTGGCCATGGCGCTGGTGGCCGACCACTTGGTGCAGCAACACGAAAACGTACCGCCATCGGCCGACTGGACGGCGCATGGCCCCGCGTGCCTGCAACACCTGCAGATCGGCGCGGCCGAAGTGGATCTGTGGGTCGACGCGCTGTACCCGGCATTCGAGGCGGTACAGGCGGCATAGCGGGCACAGTGGCCTGTCAGCGCCGACTGACCAGCACGATGCCCAGCGCCACCCCAGCCAGTGCCAACACGAGCTGTAGCGTCAACGGCTCGCCCAACAACAGCACGCCAAACACCAGCGCAAACAGCGGCGTCAGGAAGGTAAAGGTGGACAGCTGCGTCGCGGGATAGTGGCGCAGCATCCACATCCAGGCCAAGTAGCTGGCAAACGCCCCCACCGCGGTTTGCAGGAACACCGCCCCCCAGGCCAACGCAGAATAGTCCAGGGACCACGTCTCGCCCAGGGCCAGCGACAGCAGCGGGGCCACGACGGCTGTGACACCCAGTTGGTAGAACAGGCATTTCTCCGCCGACACGGTGGCGATGCGCGTGGTGCGAATGGCCACCGTCGTCAAGCCCCAGAACAGTCCTGCGGCCAGCCCCATCGCGTCGCCGATCCATTGATCCGGCGTGCCGGGCCGCAACAGCGCCTCGCCAAACGCCGCGGCCACGGCCACGAATGCCAGGCACAGGCCGATCCACTGCGTGCGCCGCAGCGCCTCGGCGCGCACGAAACGCGGCACCAGCAGCGCTACCCAGAACGGGCTGGTGTAGAGAAAGACCGTCAACCGCGAGGCGTTGGTGTACTGCAGACCCAGGTAGATGAAGACGAACTCCGCCGCAAACAGCGTGCCCACCAGCAACCCACCGCGTAGCGAGCCGTCGTGCTCGAACAACGCCACCCCGCGCCAGCGGCACCACAGCCACAGCAGCGCCGTGGCACCCCACATGCGCATCGACGCCTGCCACAGCGGCGCCATCTCGCGCCCAGCAAACTTGATCAGGATCTGCTGAAACCCCCAAAACGCGCAACACGCGATGAGCAACGACACCGCGAGGGTGTCGAGCCGGGTCTTGCGCTGCGGTTGGGTGAGGACGGCGGTCGTCACGGCGTGGGATGGATGTGGAAGCGCCCGCCATGGTACAGCAGCACCGCGGCGGCAGCGTCGTGGGCGCAACGCAGCACCTCGCCCACCCAAATCACGTGATCGCCCTCCGGGTAACGGCTGCGGCTGCGGCACTCGAACACCGCAGCCACCCCCGGCAACAACGGCACGCCGCCCAAGCCGGGCTGCCAGTCGACGCCCGCCCAGCGGTCCACGTCACGGCGCGCAAACCGCTCCGCCAAGGCCTGTTGTTCGCCACCCAGCACGTGGATGGCGTAGTGCGACGCGCGCTCGAAGACCGGCAGCGCGCGCGAGCGCAGATCTTGGCTCCAGAGCACCAGCGGGGGCTCGAGCGAGACGGAATTGAAGGAACTGACGGTCAGGCCGACCGGTGCGCCGTCCGCCGCCCGGGTGGTGACGATGGTCACGCCGGTGGCAAAGCGCCCAAGAGCGGCCCGAAACCGCTCGGGCACAGGATCGAACATGGGACCCGATTGTGCCGCGCCGCACAACGGCGCACCGCCCGCTACCGCCATGCCCCCACCACCGGCGGTGGCGGCTGCAGGATCGCAAGGCGGCGCGCTCACGCCGCGGCCGAGGGAGCCGATGCTGCCGTCGCCGCTCGGCGACGGCTCTCGAAGCCGACGAAATCCATCGCCACGGCCGGCCGCTGGCCGCTCATGAGCTCGGCCAGCGCGCGCCCGGAGCCCGCGCCGTGCGTCCACCCCAGCGTGCCGTGGCCGGCGTTGATCCACAGCCGCTGCAGCGGCAAGCGGCCGATGAGCGGAATATTGGTCGGCGTGGCCGGGCGCAGGCCACACCAGAAATGCGGCTCGCCGCCTTGCTCGGGCGTGCGCGTGTCGGCCACGCCCGGAAACAGCTCTTCGATGCGCTGCAGCAGCATGTGGCAGCGCGCCCGCGCCACTGGCGTGTCCAAGCGCAGATCGAACCCCGCCAGCTCGATCGTCCCCGCCACACGCAGCCGGTCGCCCAAGCGCGAAATGGCGATCTTGCGTCCGTCGTCGAGCAAGCTCACCAGCGGCGCGCGCGCCGGATCGCGCAGCGCCAGCGTGGCGCTGTAGCCCTTGCCCGGGTAGATCGGCACGCGAATGCCCACCGTCGCCAACAGCGGCGTGGTGTACGAACCACAGGCTACCACGAACGCATCGGCCTGCAGCGCACGCACAGTGCCGTCCGCGCGGGCACGCAAGTGCACCCGCTGCACGGCGCCGCCGACCACCTCCAGCCGTTCGACGTCGTGGCCGAACAGCAGCTCGGCCCCGCGCTCGGCGCACCGGCGCGCCAGCGCTTGCGTGAACACGCATGCGTCGCCATGTTCGTCGGTCGGCGTGTAGGTGCCGCCCACCACCTGGTCGCCAGCGGCCCTCAGGGCCGGCTCGATACGCAGCAGCTCCTCGCGGCTGACGACGCGCCGCTGCACGCCGTGGCGGCGCATCAACTCCGCGGCCTGCGCCGCCTCCTCGAACGCGCGGGCGTCGGTGTAGACGTGCGCGATGCCGCGCTCGCTGCGCGGGTAGTCGATGCCGGCCTCGACGATCATGCGCTTGAGGGTGGCATGGCTGTACGCCCCCAGCGACACCAGCTGCGCCACGTTGCGCTCGAACGCACGGTCCGTGCACTGCCCCAGAAACTGCAACAACCAGCGCCACTGGGCCACGTCCCACTGGGGGCGCCACAACAACGGGGCTTGCTTGTCGAACATCCATTTGAGCGCCTTCAGCGGCGCTTGCCGGTTGGCCCACGGCTCGCAGTAGCTCACCGAAATCTGCGCCGCGTTGGCGTAACTCGTCTCCAGCGCCGCGTCGGGCTGGCGGTCCACCAGCACCACCTCGTGCCCGCGCTGCAGCAGGTGCCACGCCGTCGATGTGCCGATGATGCCGGCCCCCAAAACCACCACTCGCATCCGTCGTCTCCTGCGGCGGTCGCTGCGCGCCCGCGCGCGGCCCAAGCGACCCCCCAACATGGGCGCAAGTGTGCGCGAGCCCACGACAAAGATAAAGCATCATTCACCAAACGGCGGTAACATCAGCCCATCTAATGGAGCAACCATGAGCACCCCCTTCGACCCCGATGCGCTCGAATGCCTGGCGGCGATCGTCGAAGAGGGCGGCTTCGAGCGCGCCGCGCAGCGGCTGTCCATCACGCAGTCAGCCGTCTCGCAGCGGCTGCGCTCGCTGGAGGCGCAAGTCGGCACCGTGCTGCTGGTGCGCAGCCGCCCGCTCAAGCCCACGCCCGCAGGCCAGTTGCTGATCAAGCACGCCAAGATGATGCGCCTGCTGCGCGCGGACCTGGAGCACGACTTGCGCGAGCTAGCCCCGACGCTGGCGCATCGCGCGCGCGACGAAGGCCGCGTCTCGGTGGCGATCAACGCCGACAGCATCGCGAGCTGGGCGCTGCCCGCGGTCACGCCGCTGGTGCGCGATGGCGTACCGTTGGAAATCATCCACGACGACCAGGACTTCACCCACGAATGGCTGCGCGAGGGGCAGGTCATGGGCTGCGTGACGTCGCTGGCGCAGCCACTGCGCGGCTGTCGGCTCGAGCCCCTGGGCCGGATGGCGTACGTGGCCGTCGCCAGCCCGGCGTTCGCCGCCAGCGCGCTGCAGGGGCGGCTGACGCGCCACAACTTCCACCGCGTACCCTTCGTCGCCTTCAACCGCAAGGACGATCTGCAACGCGACTTTGTCTGCCAAACGTTTGGACTGACGCAAGTCGGGCTGCAGCAGTGCCACGTGCCGTCGTCCGAGGGGCAGGTGCGCGCCGCACTGGACGGTTGGGGCGTGACCGTGGTGCCCCGACTGGTGGCGGGCCCGGCGCTGGCGGCGGGGACGTTGGTGGACGTGGCACCGGACAGCCATTACACGGTGCCGCTGTACTGGCACTGCTGGAACTTGGATTCGGACGTGCTGGCGCGACTGACTCGCGCGCTGCGCGAGGCGGCCGCACGGGCCCTGGAGCCGATGGCCGCCTGAGCTGGGGGCTTCGCAGCAGTGCCTCAGGCCCGACCCAAACCAGGGATGCCAGACCAGATTTCGTCGAGGTCCGGAATCTTCCATTGCGCCGGGTCTTCGCGCTGCACGATGGTGATGCGGCAGCCCGGCGCCGACAGGTCGATGCGCTCGGGCACGACCCGCTCCCCCGAGCGGGTCGACAGCACCGTCTTGACCACGGGCTTGAGCAGGCTGTCAGGCGACTGCTCGGTCACCACGGCCAAGCGCCCGTTGCTCAACAACACCAGCGACCCCGTGGGGTAAATACCGAGGCTGCGCACGAACGCCTGGAATACCCGCGTGTCGAAATGCCCTTGCCACGACGCCATGCGCTTGAGCGACTCGGCCGGGTCCCAGCCCGCCTTGTACGGCCGGTTGGACGTGATCGCGTCATACACGTCGCACACCGCGCCCATGCGGGCCACGAGCGTGATCGCCTCACCGGCCAGTCCGTCGGGGTAGCCCTTGCCATCCATGCGCTCGTGGTGGTGCAGGCACACGTCCAGCGCCACGTCGTCCGTGATGCCCGCATCACGCAGCCGCTGCCAGCCACGGCGCGGGTGCTCACGCACGATGGCAAATTCGTCGTCCGTGAGCTTGCCAGGCTTGTTGAGGATCTCCAGCGGAATATCGATCTTGCCCACGTCGTGCAGCAGGCCAGCAAAGCCCGCCGCGCGCGCCTGCTCGTCCGGCAGGCCAAGCTGGCGCGCCAGCGCCACCATCAGCGCGCACACCGCCACCGAGTGCAGGTAGGTGTAGTCGTCGGCGGTCTTCAGACGCGCCAAACTGATGAGCGCCCCCCCGTTGCGCGTGACCGAGTCCGCAATGTCGGCCGCCACCGCCTGCATGACCTGGCGGTCGATCGCGCGCCCCATGCGCGCATCGCGGAACATGCTGGCCACCGCATCGCGGGCGCTGTGCAGCAATCGGTGCGCACGCTGCAGTTCGACATCGTGGGGAGTGGGAGCGAGGTCTGCGGGCCTCGGCGCCGCAACGGCAGCGGGCGACTCCACCTCGGCGGCGTCGGGCGCCTCGGCGGTCACCACGGCATCGTCGGCCACGTCTGCGCCCTGGGCCACGTCGATCCAGACCTCCCGCACGGCACTGGCGCGAATGCGGCGCAGATCCTCGGGATCGTCGAGCAAAAACCGGTTGCGCCAAAACGGATGATCCAGCCACGATCCGGCAAACCCGTGGATGAACATGCCCAGGCGGACGTCTTCGACGCGAATGCGCTTCAACATGGATGCCATACCCCGGCGCGCATTATCACCCGCCGCCGGCGGCCCCAGGCACCCGTGCGTGCGGGGGCGGCACGTCGATGAGCTTGGTCGGATCGAAGCCGGCCTGCTCGTCCTTGTCGGCATACCCCAGCGGCTGGGCCACCACCCGGCAGCGGCCCACGCGGTAGTCGTGTCGGCAGTGCAGGTGACCATGCAACCAGAGGTCCGCCTGCGCAAGCAGCTCGTCGAGCGCATTGCAAAACCCCGCCGTACCCGGCTGCAGGCCATAGCGGGGATCCGCGCTGCGCAGGGAAGGCGCAAAGTGCGTCACCACCACGGTGGGGCCATCGAACGGCGCGGCCAGCGCCGCGCGCAACCATGCTTGGCAGCGCAGGGCCTCCTCGCGCATGGCGGCGGCGTCGAACAAGCAACCGGCGCGTTGCGTGGCCATTTTGGTCAGGTAAAAATTGGCTGCTCGAAACGCGCGCTCGCGCTGCCGCAAGCGGTGGGCCTGCGCATCGGCGATCGGCCGTGGCCGCCCACGGCGCAGCAGCGGCACCTCGGCCAGCGCGTCGTAGTCGGCCCACAGCGTCGTGCCCACGAAGCGCACGCCGTCGATCACGGTCGCCTCGCGCTCCAGCCAAACAATGCCCAGCCGCTCGCAGGTGGCACGCAGCGCAGCGTGCGCTTCGTCCCAGTCCAGCCCGTCGTATTCGTGGTTGCCCGGCACGTACAGCACCGGGGTCGGCCAGGCACCATACTGCGGCAAGGGCGAAAAGGCGCGCAAACCCCAGTCGGGCACTGCCCACACCGAACCGTCGCTGCGGCGCTGGTACGAGCCGATGTCACCCGCCAGCACGAGCACGTCGGCACCGGGCGCCGGCATCGGCACGAAATCGGGGTTGACCTCCAGATGCAGGTCGGACAACAGTTGCAGGCGCATCAGCAGGCGTCCTCGTGGGGGGCCGCGGCGACCGCGCGCACCACCGCTTCGCGCAACCAGCGCTGGGCGCTGCCGACCTCGCGCGAGCGGTGCCACAGCATGTCCACGTGCACCGCCGGCACCTCGATCGGCAACGGCTGCACCGCCAGCTCGGCCGCCCGACCGGTGCTGCTCAGAAAGTGGCGCGGCAACACCGTCAGCAGGTCTGACGTCGCGACGACCTGCCCAGCGGTAAAAAATTGATTGACGGTCAGCACGATACGCCGGCGGCGCGAGCGCGCAGCCAGCGCCTCATCGACGAAACCGAACGGCCGCCCGGAAAAGCTCACCAGCAGGTGACGGGCCGCGCAATACGCGTCGAGCGTCAGCGGCCCCCGGGCCAGCGGATGCCCGCGGCGCATGACGACCACGTAGTGCCCCTCATACAGGCGCCGCGACAGAAAGCGCGGCGCCTGCTCCTGCAAGTGGGTGGCGCCCAGCTCCGCCAGCACGCCCGGAAAGTAGCCGATCGCCAGATCGACCCCACCGTCTTCCAACAGCGGGCGCGGATCGCGCGTCGTCAGGGGCAGCACGCGCAGGGTCACGCCCGGTGCCTCGCGGTCCAGGATCGCCACCAACCCCGGTGCAATCTTGGACGCGGTGGCGTCGGCCATGGCCAGTACGAACGTGTCCTGCGCGCGCGCGGGGTCGAACGCTCCCGGCGCCAGCGACTCGCGCAACCGCTGTAGCGCCTCGCGCACGGCTGGCCACAGCTGCAGCGCCAGCGGTGTGGGCTCGACCCCGTAGCCCGCACGCCGCACCAAGTCGTCGCCCAGCGCCTCGCGCAGGCGGCGCAAGGCGTGACTGACCGCCGGTTGCGACAGGGCCAGATTGTGCGCCGCCCGCGTCAGGTTGCGTTCGGCCATCACCTCGTCGAACACGCGCAGCAGGTTCAGGTCGAGCGTGCGGAAATTGAGTTCATTCATTCTTCGGATGAATGTATGACATTCCGAAAAATCAGTTGCCATCACTCCGGGAAAACCCTAGTATAGGGCCACATTTGCTGCAACGCAGCATTCACGGAGTCGACCATGAACCCCTCGCTGACCTCTACCTCTCCCTCGGCGGCCGGCGCGTCGCACGTCGATGCGGCGCGTCGGGCGGTGGCGCCGCGGGCGCTGGCCACGCTGCTGTTGGCCGCGGGCGTCGCCGCGCTGGCGGTGGTGACCGAACGCCTGATCGACACCTGGGCCGACGGGCATCTGCTGGCCGCCTGGGTTCTGATGTGGGCGGTGGTCTTTTTGGGCAGCCTGCTGCTGGCCAGCCCCGCGCGCCACGCTGCGCATCGCGCCATGGCAGCCCTCAACGCTTGGGCGCTGCGACGGGCGCGGGCACGCGCCGAGGCGCGCACGCAGGCATTGGCGCGGCACGATGCCCGTTTGCAGGCCGAGCTGGCCGCCATGCGCCTGCGCCAGGAAACCCCGGCGCAAGCCTGGGCCCGTGCGCTGGCGCCACTGGGGCCAGAAATCTCGCTCCCTACCCGGGAGCAGCACATCGGGGCCGCCAGCCCCCGCGGGCTGGCCGCCTTCCCGAGCGGGCAGCGCTACCGCCTGTTCTACGTCTGAACACCGCGACCGCGCCCGGCGCGGCCGCTCATCAGCCCAGCAGGCGCTGAGCCAGCTGGGCCTTCGTGTCAGCCAGTGCAGCCGGCAAGTGGTCTGCCAATTGGTCGAACAACGCCTGGTGCATGTCGAACTCGCGCACCCAGTGGTCGCGCTCGATTCGGGTGACGGCGTCAAAGCGGTCGCGCCCGAAGGCCAATCCGTCCCAGTGCATCTCGTCGTAGGTCGGGCTGATACCCAGCGCGTGCTCCACCCCCGGAGCGCGGCCCTCCAGGCGGTCGATCATCCAACGCAGCACGCGCATGTTCTCGCCGTAGCCAGGCCAGATGAAACGGCTATCGGCATCTTTGCGGAACCAGTTGACGCAGAAGATGCGCGGCAGCGCGTGGCCCCTCTGCTGCAACTGCCGCCCCATGTTCAGCCAGTGCTGGAAATAGTCGCCCATGTGGTAGCCACAGAAGGGCAGCATGGCAAACGGGTCGCGGCGCACCACGCCCTGCGCCCCGAAAGCCGCTGCCGTGGTCTCAGACCCCATGGTGGCCGCCATGTAGACACCCTCTTGCCAGCTGCGCGCCTCGGTCACCAGCGGTACCGTATCGGAGCGCCGCCCGCCGAAGATGAAAGCGTCGATCGGCACGCCCGACGGGTCGTCCCAATGCGCATCGAGTGCAGGGTTGTTGGTGGCGGCAACGGTGAAGCGGGCATTGGGATGCGCAGCCTTGCGGCCCGCTGCGCCGTCAGCGGGCGTCCAGTCGCGCCCCTGCCAGTCCCGGCAATGCGCCGGCGGCTCGCCCATGCCCTCCCACCACACGTCGCCGTCGTCGGTCAGCGCCACGTTGGTGAAGATGACGTCGCGCGTCAGACTCGCCATGCAGTTGGGATTGGTCAGCGTGTTGGTGCCGGGTGCGACACCAAAATAGCCCGCCTCCGGGTTGATCGCGTACAGGCGCCCGTCCGGCCCGGGCTTGATCCACGCGATGTCGTCACCGATGGTAGTCACCTTCCAGCCGTCGAAGCCCTGGGGCGGCACAAGCATGGCGAAGTTGGTCTTGCCGCAGGCGCTGGGGAAGGCGGCGGCAACGTGGTAGCGCTTGCCCTCGGGGCTGGTCACGCCCAGAATCAACATGTGCTCGGCGAGCCACCCTTGGTCGCGCCCCATGACGGAGGCGATACGCAGCGCCAGGCATTTTTTGCCCAGCAGCGCGTTGCCGCCATAGCCCGATCCGTAGGACCAGATCTCGCGCGTCTCGGGGTAGTGGACGATGTATTTGGTGGTCGGGTTGCAGGGCCACGGCACGTCGCGTTGCCCCGGCGCCAAGGGGGCGCCCACCGTGTGCATGCACGGCACGAAGTCGCCATCGCGGCCCAGCACGTCATAGACGGCGCGGCCCATGCGGGTCATGAGCCGCATGTTGACCACCACGTAGGGGCTGTCGGTGAGCTCGACGCCGATGTGGGCAATCGGCGAGCCCAGCGGCCCCATGCTGAACGGGATGACATACATCGTGCGGCCGCGCATGCAGCCATCGAACAGGCCAGGCTGGCCGTCGCGCCCGTGCTGCAGGATGGCGCGCATCTCGTCGGGGGCCATCCAGTGGTTGGTGGGGCCCGCGTCCTCGGGCCGCGCCGAGCAGATGAAGGTGCGGTCCTCGACCCGCGCCACGTCGGACGGATCGGTCCACGCCAGATAAGAGTTGGGGCGCTTGACGGGGTCGAGGCGCTTGAGCGTGCCGGCCGCGACCATCTGGTCGCACAGGCGGTCGTACTCGGCCTGACTGCCGTCACACCACTCGATGCGATCGGGCTTGCACAACGCGGCCATCTCGGCCACCCAGGCTATCAGGCGCGGATGTTGAACATACGCAGGAATATGCAACGGCAGGCCCTGCATCACGGGAGCATTCATGGAGGCAAACACCCATACTCACACGGTCTGGACCAAGGGCGCCGCTGCGCCCACGACCAGATCGCGGCAACCAGTGGACAAAGGCGGCCGATACGCGCACGCCGCCTGCGAACCCGCCCCGCCGCCCGCCACCGGGGATGCCGGTGGCAAACCAAGAACGGCGCGCCCACGGGTTGGCCTGGACGCGCATCGGCATGACGGGGTTGACGGCATTGTAGAAAGCGGGGCTGCACGGTGGCTGACTTTCGTCGCATGCGTCATGCAAAATTTGCATCGCATCATGACAGCCCCGTGACGTGGCGGCGGGCGGCCGAAAAACGAATCCCGCCGGACCGACGCCCGGCGGGACCGAAGAAGGAGGGGCTTGGCGAACCAGGCCCACCCAGGCACCGGCCCGGGCCAGGCCAGGTCGGTACCCGTCAGGCCATGACCACGGCGATGAAGGCCAACAAGAACATCAAAATGGCGCCGGCCACCGGGATCAGCCAGGGAATCACGTGAACGATCGCTTCGGCCGGATCGGCCGCGTCGGCAGTGTGCTCGGTGGAGGGGGCTTGCGCCATGGACGACTCCTGAACAGTGGCAGTGAAAGAAAACCCGTTGCTTGATTTTAGTCAAAATCCCCCCATGCGTCACCCCACCCCGCCCGCGACGACGCGCGCCGACGCCCTGCTGCTGGCCGCCGGCCGTGGCGAGCGCATGCGCCCGCTCACCGACACCTGCCCCAAACCGTTGTTGACCGTGCGCGGCCGGCCGCTGCTGGCCTGGCACCTGGACGCACTGGCCCGCGCGGGGGTATGGCAGGTGCTTATCAACACCGCCTGGCTGGGTGAGCGCATCCCAGCCGCCCTGGGTCACACCTATCGCAGCCCGTTCGGCCCGGTGACCCTGTCGTATTCGATGGAAGGTCGCGACTTCGGCCGTGCGCTGGAGACCGCTGGCGGCATCGCGCGCGCGCTGCCGCATCTCGAAGAGGTCTTCTGGCTGGCGGCGGGCGACGTGTTCATGCCCGACTTTCCGTTCGAGGCGGCGGCACGGCAACGCTTTGCCGCCAGCGACGCGCTGGCCCATCTGTGGCTGGTGCCCAACCCGCCGCACCATCCCCGGGGCGACTTTGGCCTGGATGCACAGGGGCGCGCGCTCGACCTGCCCGCCGACGACCCCCGCCCGCGCTGGACCTACTCCAGCGTGGCGCTGCTGCGGCGTGCGCTGTTTGCGCCGCCCTGGTGCGACATCCCGGCCGGCAACCCACAAGGCGTCAGCGCACCGCTGGCCACCGTCTTGCGGCGGGCCATGGCCGAGGGCCGCGTCACGGCCGAGGTCTGGAGCGGCACCTGGGCCGACGTGGGCACGCCCGAGCGCTTGGCGGCGCTCAACCGCGACGGCCTATCATCACCGCCATGACGCCCCCCATTCCCCACCAAACCCTCTACGCCCAGCGGCGCGCACGCCTGGCCGCCCAGCTCGGTGATGGCGGCATCGCCATCATCCCCACCGCGCCGGAGCGCATCCGCAACCGCGACAGCGAATACCTGTTTCGCTTCGACAGCTATTTCTACTACCTGACGGGCTTTACCGAGCCGCGCGCCTGGCTGGTGCTGACCGCCGACGGCCACAGCACGCTCTTTTGCCAGCCCAAGGATTTGGAGCGCGAAATCTGGGACGGCTACCGCCTCGGGCCCGAGGCGGCACCCGCCGCACTCGGCGTCGATGAGGCCTATCCCGTCGACGAACTGGACACCCGCCTGCCCCCGCTGCTGGAAAACCGCAGCAGCGTGTGGTATCCCTTCGCCACCCACGCCGGGCTGGAGGCGCGCATCGAGGGCTGGCTTCAAAAGGTGCGCGCGCGCGTGCGCTTCGGCGTGCTGTGCCCGCAGGCGCTGCGCGACGCGTGCGCGCTGCTGGACGAGATGCGACTCATCAAGGACGCGCACGAGCTCGACGTCATGCGCCGCGCCGCACGCATCAGCGCGCACGCCCACGTCCGCGCCATGCAACGCTGCGCGGCCATGATCCGCGCCGGCGAGGACGTGCGCGAATACCACCTGGACGCCGAGCTGCTGCACGAATTTCGTCGCCACGGCTCGCAATACCCCGCTTACGGCAGCATCGTCGCTGCGGGTGCCAACGCCTGCGTGCTGCACTACCGCGCCGACGCAGCTCCGGTGCGCGCGGGCGAATTGGTGCTCATCGACGCCGGTTGCGAGCTCGACGGCTACGCCAGCGACATCACCCGCACCTTTCCGGCCAACGGACGCTTCACCGGCCCGCAGCGCGACTTGTACGAGCTGGTGCGCGCCGCGCAGCAAGCCGCCATCGACGCCACCCGGCCCGGTGCGCGCTTCGTCGACGCGCATGACGCGGCGGTCAAGGTGCTGGCCCAGGGCATGTTGGATCTGGGCTTGCTCGACCGCAACGACGTCGGTCACCTGGACGACGTGATCGAGCAGCGGCACTACTTTCGCTTCTACATGCACCGCACCGGCCACTGGCTGGGGCTGGACGTGCACGACGTCGGCAGCTACGTCGAGCCCAGCGAGGTCGGCCAGACCAGCGAGCGGCGGGACTCGCTCAGCGGCGAAATCATCCGCGACCGCCCCAGCCGCATCCTGCGCCCGGGCATGGTGCTGACCATCGAGCCCGGCCTGTACGTCAGCCCCTCCAGTGGCGCGCCCGCGCATTTTTGGAACCTGGGCATCCGCATCGAAGACGACGCGGTGGTCACCGACACCGGCTGCGAACTCATCACGCGCGACGTACCCGTCGAGCCGGACGCGATCGAGGCGCTGATGCGGGGGTGAGGGGCTGGCTTCAGATGACAGCACTCACCCCCCGCGCTGCCGCCAGGCGCGCGGGTTGCCTGCGCGCAGGCACGCGCGGCGGTAGGCCGCAAGGGTGGCGGCCGCGCGACCCAGTACCGTATCGGGGACAAAAGCGTCCTGCGCCGCAGTGACGGCGCCGCCGGCAGCGCGTGAGGCGTCGGCGCCAAAGGGCACACCGGTCAGCAACGCCATGCCGTCGGCGACATGGTCGACGGTCCAGATGTGAAAGCGCTGCGTCGCCACCGCTTCGCACACCTCGTCGGCCAACATCAGGTGGCGCCAGTTGCGCGCCGGGATGAGCACGCCCTGTGTGCCGTCAAGCCCGGCGGTGGCGCAGACTTTGAAAAATCCCTCGATCTTTTCGTTGACGCCGCCGATCGGCAGCACCTCGCCAAACGCATTGATCGCCCCGGTCACGGCAATGCCTTGGCGCAGCGGCAAACCGGACAACGACGACAGCAGGGCGTAGAACTCGGCGCACGACGCCGAGTCGCCCTCGATGCCGGCGTACTCCTGCTCGAACACGATGGAGGCGGTCAGCGCCAGCGGTGCCAGCGGCGCGAACAGGGCCGACAGATAGCTGTGCAGGACGAGCACCGCCTTGTCGTGGATGGGGCCAGACAGGGCCACCTCGCGCTCAATGTTGAGCAGGCCTTCGGTGCCGGGCACGGTGCGCGCGGCCACGCGGATCGGCAAGCCGAAGCGGTAGTCCCCGAGGTCGATGACGGACAGGCCGTTGAGCTGGCCCACGCGCGCACCGTACAGATGCACCAGACGGTCGCCATCGGCCACGGCTTCGCGCAGCCGCTGGTCGGGATAGTCGTGCCGATGGTTGCGCGCGGCGATCGCCGCCGCCACGTCGTCGCGCTCGACGCGCCGTGCGCCGCGGCGGCGTGCCAGCTCGGCCGCTTCGATGGCCAGCGCCTCGGTGCGTGCGAATGCCGCACTCTGGCGCGTGCGGTCCTCCGCCTCGCGGTGGCTGTCTTCGATGAGGCACGCCACCGCCGCCGCACCAAACGGCAGCAGCCCCAGCCGACGCGCCGTGTGGGCGATGAAAATCCCGGTGGCGCGCCAGGTGTCGGGGTTGGCGCTGAACGTCTCGGCAAAGTCCACCTTGATACGGAAATGCCGCGCGAACTCCGGGTCGACCTCCTGCAGCGCGTAGAACTGTTCGTTGGAGCCGATCAGTACCAATTTGACATCGACATCGACCGCCTCCGGCTCGAGCGAGGTGGTGGCCAGCGCTGAAAACATCGTCCCGGGCTCTTCGATCTGCAAGCGGCCGCTGCGCAGAAAACGCCGCAACTTCTCCCACACCAAATCATCGGCCAGCAAATCACGCAGGTGCAGCATCAAAAAGCCGCCGTGCGCGCGCAGCAGGCTGCCGGCGCGGATGCGCGAAAAATCGGTCACCAGCACATCGTTGTCGGTCTGGTACTCGATGCTGCCGAACAGCGGCCGGTACAGCGGGTTGTTCTCGATGATGACGGGGGCGCCCACCGTCTCGGCGTTGTCGACCACCAGATTGACGCGGTAGCGCTGCAACTGGCGCTCCAACGCCGCGCGGCGCTCGGCCTCCTCGTCGGCATCGGCAGGCTCGAACAGCGCCAGGTGTTCCAGCACATCCTGCTCCACCGCGTCCAGCCACTGCCCCAGCTTGCGCGTGTCTTTGAACTGTTTGCGCAAGCCTTGCCGGATGGCGTCGAGCTCGCGATCGAGCAGTGGCCGCACCGCCTGCCGACGCAACGCCTCCACCCCGTCACGCAGGGCACGCTCCAAGGGCGCCGTCACTTCCAGAAAACGCAGAATCTCGGCGCGCAACTCGCGTTCGCCCTCGTCGTAGGCGGCCCGTCGCTCGGGCTCGAGCGCGGCCATGGCCTCGGCGGTCAGCGGTTCGCCCTGATCGTCGATGAGGGTGAAGATGAGCTGCCCGCCCTCACGCCGCAGGGCGAAGTGCCGCGCCCGTGCGTAGGCAGACAGGGCCGCGAACGCCTCCGCCTCGCGATCGCTGTACGTCTTTTCCAGCGCCGACAGCGCGGCCTTGAAACTGGGCTCACTCAGCCGCTTGGGAATTTCGACCTGCAGCCGGCGACAAAACTCGGCCATGCGCTGGCGCAGCGCCCGCCCCTGACCCGCGGGCAGCCGCAGCGCCCGCGGCCGCTCGGGGGCGGCAAAGTGGTGCAGATAGCACAGGTCGGGGGGCACCGGTCGGCTGGCGGCGGCAGCACGCATCTCCTGCTCCAGCAGTGTCGAGCGCCCGGTGCCGATCTCGCCCAGCACGAACAGGTGGTAGTGCGGCTGGTCGATCGCCAGCCCAAAGCGGGCGGCGGTCTGGGCCCGCGCCTGCCCAATCCAGGGCAACGGCTCGTGCTCCAGCGCCGACGTGTCATCGAAGCCCAAACACGCCGGGTCGATGCGCAGGCGCAGCGCCTCGGGCGCCAAGCGCTGCGCACCCACGGGCGCCTGGGGCGTGTCGGTGGTCTCGTCGTGCCGGGGTATCTCTTGCATGCGCCCAGTCTAGCGCCGTTCATCGGCCGTGCCGGCAGCACGCCCGCCGCTGGAGAGCCGCCCACGCTACACTGCGGCGATGGATCCACAACCCCGCCCGCCCTTCCAGATGCTCGCCACCCCCGACTCGCCCCCCTTGGGCGACGAGGACTACCAGCGGCTGGAAACGATTTTGGACGACCTCGCCTCGCGCAGCGACGGCATCCCGCGCTCATGGGAGTACTGCGACGGCTTTCTGACAGCGCTGCTGTGCTGCCGTCGCTCGATCCCGCCGAGCGAGTATTTCCCGGTGCTGTTTGGCGGTGACGGCGCGGGCGGCCCAGGGTTCGGACAGGCGCAATTTCGCGACGAGGCACAGTTACAGGACTTCGTTGGGTTGTGGTTTCGGCGCTGGAACGAGGTGGCCGCCGCACTGCAAGCCCCCATCGAGTCGCTGGACGACGAGCGGGCGCTGGTGCCCTACCTCATCGACGTGCGCGCGGCGGTGGCCGCACTGCCCCCGGCGGAGCGCGAAGCGCTGACCGAACGCAGCGACGAAGTGCTGCCGGCGTTTAGCCAATACTGGGCTATCGGCTTTACCGACGTGGTGGAGGCTTGGCTCGACGACTGGCGCGCGCCGCGCGAGCGCGAGCTGGCCGAGGCCTGGGGCGACGCGCTCGACACCGTCTACGCGTTGACCGAGGACGACGCCGACCCGCCTGCCCTCAACCCGGGCAACGCCGACGGGCCGCCGACGGTGAGTGAGGCGCGCTGGGCGCTGTTTGGCGAGGCGCTGTGGGCGGTGTACGACCTGTACGACATCGCACGCGAGGTGGGGCCACAGATCGAGCCCATCCGCCGCGCCGTGACCCCCGGCCGCAACGACCCTTGCCCTTGCGGCAGCGGCAAGAAGTACAAGAAGTGTTGCGGCGCGGCGTGACGCCTTGCCGTCACGGACGCGCCCGGCCGGTCAGGCGCAGGCCCTGAGGCGCGCCAGCAGGCCCGCCAGGGCGTGCTCGGCCGCCGCGGCGCGCACGGCAGCGCGGTCGCCGTCGAAGCGCTGGCATTCGGCGTGCACCAGGCCGTCCACGCACCAGCCAAACCACACGGTACCCACCGGCTTGGCGGCGCTGCCGCCACTGGGGCCAGCGATGCCGGTGATGGCCAGCGCCACCCGCACGCCAGCCACGGCCGCGGCGCCATGCGCCATGGCGCGCGCCACGGGCTCGCTGACCGCGCCGTGGGCGGCCAGCAGATCGGGCGCCACGCCCAACTCGGCCACTTTGGCGGCGTTCGAGTAGGTGACGTAGCCACGCTCGAACCAGTCGCTCGAGCCCGGCAGCGCGGTGCAGCAGGCCGCCACCAGCCCACCCGTGCAGCTCTCGGCGCACACGAGGCGCTCGCCGCGCCCGAGCAGGGCTTGTGCCAGGTCGTGCAACAGCGGCCAGACCGCCGGTGGCACCCACAGCAGCCCGCTGCCGCCGCCGTCGGCGGGCACGGTAGCGCGGCAAGACCCTGGGTTCATCGCCTCAGCTCCCCCAGACGAAGCGCCACAACGCCACCACCAGGAGCGTGCAAAACGCGGCCACCAGGTCGTCGAACATCACGCCCCAGCCGCCGCGCCAGCCGCTGCCCTTGAACACCTGGTCGGCCCAGGCCACGGGGCCGGGCTTGGCGGCGTCGAAATATCGAAACAGCGCAAAGCACACCGCTTGCCCCCACAGGCTGGTGGGCGCGGCCATCCACAGCACCAGCCAGAACGCCACCACTTCGTCCACCACGACGAACGACGGGTCGGCGATGCCGCTGCGGCGCGCGGTCTGCGTGCTGGCCCACCAACCCACCAACACCCCCACACCGATGATCAGCGCCCAGCCACGGTCGCCCGGCGCGGCCAGCGCATCGATGAGCACGAATGCCGCCCACGCCCACAGCGTGCCCACGGTGCCAGGGGCGGTGCGCGACAGCCCGGCGCCAAACCCCATGGCGACGAGGTGCGACAGGCGCGCCCACATGAAGCGCGCACTGGCCACCGGCCAGGGCAGCGGCGCCGGCACTTCGACCACGTCCACCCGCTCGGGCTTCACCGGAACCACCCTTCGAATCCGTCCTCGGGCTCGAAACGCCCGTTGACCCACCGCAGCCGCGTCGGGCCCGGCAGCGCCCGCTCGCGCACCGGATGGCACGCGTCGCCGGGGTAGCAGATGGCACGCACCTCACCGTCACGAAACGTGTGCGGCAGGATACACGGCGGCGGGCGCTGGGCGGCTTCGGCCCAAGCGGAGGCCACACTCGCGTGCCGCGCGAGCTGCGCCAGGCTCATGAGTTGCGGCGGGATGAGGTCGATCTCCCGCGCCCAGTACCGCGCCAGCGCCTCGCGCGGGGTCATCCACGCGCTGTCGGTGGTCTCGTGGTCGTCGTGCTGCGCCCGGGCACCGTCGGGCAGGCGCGCCAGAAAGAAGCGCGTGTCGAAGCGTGGCGTGCCCACCGGCGGATCGAGCGGCGTGATCCAGCGCGACCACGGGCGCAGCGCCTGCGTGGCCAGCCGCACCCCGGCGCCCGCGAGCGCCGTGCGCCACGCGGTCGTCGCCGTCCGTGGCACCGCGTCGGCCCAGCGCGTGGGCGCATCCACCAGGGCCACGCCGGCTTCCTCCCACAGCTCGCGCGCAGCCGCCACGTACAGCGCCTGCGCCTGCGCCGGGGTCAAACCGGGCTCGCCCAGCCCCGCCACCAGCGCCTCGGGCGGCCGATCCAGCCACGGGGCCCAATCGGGGGCGGCATCATCGGCGTCGACCTTGCCACCCGGAAAGACGTATACGCCCCCCAGCACGCGGGCGTCGGCGTGGCGGCGCAGCAGGAGCACCTGCAACCCAGCGCCCGCTTCGCGCAGCAGCACGACGGAGGCGGATGCGCGCGGGGCAGCCACGGTACTGGGGATGGGCATCGGCGCGGAATCCGTCATGCCGACATGGTAGCGAAATGGTCGAAGCCGGCGAGCGACACCCCGGCGGGCAGATCGAACGGCCGCCCCGCGGCGTCGCACAGCTGCACGCGGGACGTGCCGTCGGTCAAGGGATGCGACGCAGGCGGGCCGGGCTCGATGCGGCCGATGCGCGCCACCGGCGTTTGCGCACGCGCAGCGGCGGCCTCGATGGCGGGGCGCTGGGCCGCCGGTGCGGTAAACACCAACTCATAATCATCCCCCCCGGCCAGGGCATAGTGCCAAGCCAGTGGCGCGGGCAAGCGGTGCAGCGCCGGGGCCAGGGCGGACTGCCACAAACCCGCCGCGTCGAGCCGCGCCACCACGCCCGAAGCGGCGCAGATGTGGCCCAGATCGGCCGCCAGCCCGTCGCTGACGTCGGCCGCGGCATGGATGAACCCACGCAAGGCCAACCCCAGCGCCACGCGCGGTGTGGGGCGCAGCAAGCGCTCGCGCGCGGCGTCGGCGTCTGGCCCCGAGAAGGACTGCTCGCCGCGCAGCAGGGCCAGCCCCAAGCGGGCCAGCCCCAGTGCGCCACTGACCCAAATCTCGTCGCCCGGTTGGGCACGGTGGCGCGCGCTGGCCTGCGGCGCGGGCACTTCGCCCAGCACGGTTACGCACAGCGTCAGCGGCCCGGCGGTGGTGTCGCCACCCACCAGCGGGCACCCATGCGCCTGCGCCAGCGCCAGAAAACCCCGCGCCAGCGCGGCCGACCACGCCTCAGTCGGCGCACCGGGCAGCGCCAGCGCCAGCGTGCACGCCAGCGGCCGCGCACCCATGGCCGCCAGGTCGCTCAAGTTGACCGCCAGTGCCTTGTGCCCCAGGTCTTCGGGATCGACGTCGGGCAAAAAATGCCGCCCCTGCACCAGCATGTCGCTGCTAACGGCCAGCGCCATGCCCGGCGTCGGCTGCAGCAGGGCCGCGTCATCGCCGTTGCCCAGCACCACATGCGGCGGCCAGGGGCCTGCGGGGCACCAGTGGCGCGCGATCCAGTCGAACTCACCGGCCATGGGCTACTCCCCACGCCCCCGGTGCGGCCCCCACAGCGGATCAGGGTTTTCACGCATGGCGGAGGTTTTACCACAACCCCCTCACCGATCGCTGCCACAATACGCGCCAGCACGATACCCCCCGCCCCTGCACTGCCAACCCACGCCATGCCTCACTACCGCATCGCTCCCTCCATCCTCTCGGCTGATTTCGCCCGCTTGGGTGAAGAAGTGCGCACCGTCATCGCCGCCGGCGCCGACTGGATCCACTTCGACGTGATGGACAACCACTACGTGCCCAACCTGACCATCGGGCCGGCGGTGGCGCAGGCGCTCAAGCCGCACTGCGTGGCGCCCGACGGCCGCCGTATCCCGCTGGACGTGCACCTGATGGTGCAGCCGGTGGATGCGCTGGCGCAGATGTTTGCCGATGCAGGGGCCGACCTCATCAGCTTTCACCCCGACGCCAGCACCCACGTGCACCGCAGCATCCAGGCCATCCGCGCGCGCGGCTGTCAGGTGGGTCTGGTCTTCAACCCCGCCGCGCCGCTGGACGTGCTCGACTGGGTCATCGACGACATCGACCTCATCCTCATCATGAGCGTCAACCCGGGCTTTGGCGGTCAGAGCTTCATCGACAGCGCGCTGCGCAAGATCGAGCAGGCGCGCCGGCGCATCGACGCCTGCGGCAAGGACATCCGGCTGGAGGTGGACGGCGGCATCAAGGCCGACAACATCCGCCGCGTGGCCGACGCCGGAGCCGACACCTTCGTGGCGGGCAGCGCCATCTTTGGGCAGCCCGACTACCGCGCGGTGATCGAGCGCATGCGTGCGGCGCTTTCGGCCTGATCCGCCCGCGGCCTGCGCCTCGCCTGGACCCTCAACCCACGCGACCGCGTTGGGGTTTTCGATGACTCGCCGGCGTGCTTTTTTGGCCGATACTCAACCCATGCGCATCGACCCCTTTCAACCAGCCGTCGCGTTGTTGCAACGGCTGCCGATGACCCTGAAGATGCTCGGGATGGCGGGTGTGGTGGCGATTCCCCTGCTGGTCCTCGCCTGGCTGCTGTCGGCAGACGCCTGGCAACAGGCCCAGCGGGCCGCGCAGGCGGCGCAAGGGGCGGACCGGGTGCACGCCCTGCAACGTCTGTCCCGACAACTGCAGGAGTGGCGTGACACCGCACAGCCGATCGCCGGCGTGCCCGACGTCGCCGCTCGGCACGAGGCGGCGCAACGCGCGGTGGTCGAGGCGCTGCAGGCACTCGACGCGCCGATGCGGCAAGACAGTGCCGGCCTTGGCGGTGCATGGGCACCCGTGTTCGAGAGCGTGCAACAGCTCATGCAAGACGGCAAGCTGGCGCCGTCGGCTCGCCACGCGCAGGCCACGGCGGCACTGGAGCGCCTGCAGCGGCTGTCCAACGCCGTCGCCGAAGGCTCGGGCCTGAGCCTGGATACCGACCCGCTGGTCGTGCACCAAGTCGCGCTGGCCACCGACCTGCTGCCCGTGGCGCGCGAGACGGTGAGTTTCCTGCGCGGGCGCGCCAGCGTGCAGTTGGCCGACCCGAATGCGATGACCGATTCGGTCATCATCTCCGACATCGTGCGGCTGGCGGGCGAGGCCGCGCGCGTGCAGGCCCTGCTGCCCGCCATGCAAGAGCGCCTGGACAGCCTGCAGCGGCGCGGCATGGCGGCGCCCACCGAATGGGCCGCGTTTCGCACCGAGACCGACGAGTGGCTGCGCGCGGTGGACGCCCACCTGCGCACCGCGGCCATGACCATCGAGGCTCCCGCGTTTTTTCGATTGTCCGAGCGGGCAATCGCAGCGCAGATCGCGCTGGAAGACACCTTGCTGACGCAGGCCGAGGCACGGCTGACCGATCGGGCACGAGCGCTGCAACGGCGGCTGACATGGGTGGTGGCCGGATGCGCGGTCGTGCTGTTGGTGCTGGGCTACGGCATAGTGGCGTTTTACCGCGCCACCGTCGGGGGGCTTCAGCACCTGAATCAGGCCATCGACCGGGCGACCGAAGGCGACCTCACGGGCGACGCGGTGCTGCCGGGCAGCGACGAGATGGCCGACATGAGCCAGCGTCTGCGCAACATGCTGGCGCATTTGTCGGAATTGGTGGCCGACGTGCGCAGCGCCGCGGCGGTGCTGGGACACGTGGGGCTGCAACTCGTACAAGACAGCCAACAACTGGCCGACCGCACGCAGAGCCAGGCCGCGAGCCTAGAGCAAGCTACGGCCAACGTGCGCCAGGTGGCCGAAACGGTGAGCAGCAATGCCGAATCGGCGCAGGAAGTGCGGCGGTTGACCGCGGAACTCAACGCCGAAACCGAGCGCGCCGGCGAGCTGATGCAGCACACCGTCGGCGGACTGGGTTCGTTGCAGGCCACCTCGCAGCGCATGACCGAAATCATCGGCACCATCGACGGTATCGCCTTCCAGACCAACATCCTGGCGCTCAACGCAGCGGTGGAAGCCGCGCGCGCCGGAGAGGCGGGACGCGGCTTTGCCGTCGTGGCCAGCGAAGTCCGTCGCTTGGCGCAACGCAGCCAAGAGGCTGCCAACGAAGTGCGCCAGCTCATCGCCGAGTCAGCCGAGCGCGTACAGGGCACGGTGACCGAGATTCGCACCGTCAGCGACGCGATGGGCAAGCTGGTGCAAGGCATTCGCGACATCGCAGCGCGCATCGGTACCATGGCCGATGCCAGCCGGCAGCAAAGCACCGCCCTGGCCGAAGTGGTGGCGGCGGTGGGTGACCTGGACAAGGTGACCTACGAGAACTCGGCCATGGTCGAGCGCACGACGCACCGTGCCAACCGACTCATGGAGCGCACGCGCGATCTGGACGAAGCGGTGCACCACATGAAGCTGCGCCAGGGCACCGCTGACGAGGCGTACGAGTTGGTGCAAAAAGCCCTGGCCCACATTCAGGCAGTCGGCTACGATCAAGCGGCACGAGACATGCAAAACCGCGAAGGCCCCTTCGTCGATCGGGATCTGTATATCTTCGTGCTCGACCGCGAGGGCACCTACCGCGTCATGGGGCTGGATCCGGCGAAGGTGGGCACGCGCGTGCACGACGCACCGGGCATCGATGCCGACGCCTTCATGGCCGACGTCTTGCACCGCGTCGAGCAAGGGGGCGGCTGGGTCGAGTACAACATCATCAATCCGGTCACCGGACAAGTGCGGGCGAAATCGTCTTTCGTCGCGCCGCTGCCCAATGGCCTCATCATCGGCTGTGGCGCGTACCGTAGCGCCATGAAATCGACCGCCGAGCGCCAGCGCACGTCGCTGGGTGACTGACCCCGCGGGCAGTGGGCCGCCCGCGCGTGCGGCACAATCGCGGCTTCGTCATTGAATCGCTCTGTCCGTCTCCGTGGTCCCGGATCGCGCACCCCCTCATCCCGAACGCATGCAGCCCGCAGAGCGCCGCGCCAGCCTGGCGCTGGCGGGCATTTTTGCGCTGCGCATGCTCGGGCTGTTTTTGGTGCTGCCGGTCTTCGCGCTGGAAGCGGCCCGGCTGCCCGGGGGCGACGATCCGGCGCGCGTCGGGCTGGCCATGGGTGTGTACGGTTTGGCTCAGGCGTTGCTGCAAATCCCGCTGGGCATGGCGTCGGACCGTTACGGACGCAAGCGAGTCATCCTCATGGGATTGGCGTTGTTCGCCCTGGGCAGTGCGTGGGCGGCGTTGGCCACCAGAATCGAGACGCTGATCCTGGCGCGCGCACTGCAGGGCGCGGGCGCCATCTCGGCTGCCGTGACCGCGCTGCTGGCCGATTTGACGCGCGACACCGTGCGCACCAAGGCGATGGCGCTGGTGGGCGTGAGCATCGCCGCGGTGTTTGCGCTGTCGCTGGTCGTCGCGCCGCCGCTGGCGGCGGCCATCGGGCTGTCGGGCTTGTTCTGGGTGACGGGTGTGCTCGCGCTGGTGGGCATGGCGGTCGTGGCCTGGGTGGTGCCGGCAGAGCCGGCACGCCCCGTCGGCCCCGATCGCGCCGGGTTGCGCGACGTGCTGCGTGACCCCAATCTGCTGCGGCTCGACGTGGGCGTGCTGGTGCTGCACACGGTGCAAATGGCGATGTGGATCGCCGTCCCCGGTTTATTGCTGGGCGCTGGTTTGCCCAAGGCCCACCACTGGCAGGTCTATTTGCCGGCGCTGCTCGTGTCGTTCCTGGTCATGGGCGGCTTGCTGTTTCGTCTGGAGCGCCGGGGGTACCTCACCGCCGTGTTACGCGGTGCCATCGCGCTGCTGCTGGTGGCGCAGCTGGGGCTGACATGGGTGGCACACGCGGAGGTCGCGAGTGTGCTCACGCTGGGCGCATGCCTCGTGGTGTTTTTTCTGGGCTTCAACACGCTGGAAGCCAGCCAACCCAGCCTGACGTCGCGGCTTGCGCCCGCCCATGCGCGCGGCGCGGCACTCGGCGTGTACAACACGCTGCAGTCGATGGGGCTGTTTGCCGGTGGCGCCGTGGGCGGCTGGCTGCAATCACAATGGGGCCCCAGCGGTGTGATGCTTGCTGGCGCGGGTTGCTGCGCGCTGTGGCTGACCATCAGCTGGGGGCTGCGCGCGCCGGCGCCCAAGCCGGTGGCGGTCCAGTCGTCTTGAAGGCAGGAAAGCTGTGCCTCCCCGCATCGGGGGATGGTCGGCACCAGCGAATCAGGCACAATCGACGACATCGACGGTCACCCCTACGCAAGGACACCCCATGGCATCGGTCAATAAAGTCATCCTGGTCGGCAATTGCGGCCGCGACCCCGAGATTCGCTACCTCCCCTCCGGCCAACCCGTGGCCAGCGTCAGCATCGCCACCTCCAGCCGCCGCAAGGACCGCAACACCGGCGAGATGGTCGAAGACACCCAATGGCACCGCGTCACGTTTTATGACCGCTTGGCCGAGATCGCGGGTGAATACCTCAAAAAAGGCCGCTCCGTTTATGTCGAGGGACGGCTCAAGTACGGCAAATACACGGGACAAGACGGCATCGAGCGAAACACGGTCGACATCATCGCCACCGAGCTGCAACTGCTGGGCAACCGCGAAGGGCTGGGCGCCCCCGCCGACGAGGGCGGCATCGCGCCCCGGGCGGCCGCACCGGCACGCGCGGCGGCGGCATCCGCACCCGCCGCCGGGCGGCCGGCTGCCCCCACCACCCCGGCGCCCGCAGCCAGCGGCTTCGAGGATATGGACGACGATATTCCTTTCTAGGAATATCCAACGGGGGCGTTGGCATGATGCCCCTGTCTGGCTGCGCTTCACTTGACCAGCGGCCGGACATGGCTGAAGCCGCCATCGACCGGCAGCACATGGCCGGTGATACGGCTGGCAGCGTCTGACAGCAGCCAGGCCATGGCTTGCGCGACCTGATCGGGTGTTTGCACGCCGCCGAGCGGATATTGCTTGCCCGCGCCTTCACGCATCGCCGGGACTTTGAGCATGCCCGCCGTCATCGGCGTGTCGGTCATGCCCGGCGCCACCGCGTTGACCCGTAGCCCCAGCCCCGCATAGGTGGCCGCGGCGCTGCGCACCAGCCCTTCGACCCCGGCCTTGGCCGCAGCGATCGCCTCGTGGTTGGCGACACCAATGCCAGCGACCACCGAACTCACCAGCACGGCGGCACCCAGCGCCTGCGCTGCGCGGCGCGACTCGATCCACGCTTCAGTCATGGAATAGCTCTCCAGTGGTGGGGCTGCTCGCCGAATGGCGACGAACCTGGGCCCAGTACGCCGAAAACGATCGGCAGCGCACGGCGGGCTCGGGCCAGGGGACCGGCGGTGGTGGCAACTTGAGGGCCGCCCAGGCCGGCGCGCTCAGGTGCGCGTCATGCCAGCCGCGCACGCTGCGGGCGGCCTGCAAGGCCTCGACCAGCTCGGCGGCCGGCGCGAACCAGCGCAGCGCCGCGATACGGTGCAAACGGGTCGAGACGAAGGCCCAGCGCCGTTGCGACCACGGCCAGCGCGCATGCCAGTCGGCGTCGAGCACGGCCACGGGCAGGCAACCCGCCGGTGGGTCGGCCAGCGACCACGGGTGGACCAGCCAGACGTTCTGCCCCGCGATCGTAGCCGGGTCGGGCGCACCGTAGCCGCCTTCGAGCGGGTACGGGAAACGAGGCGGCTCCGACACTCTCGGGTGCGCGCCGGGCTCAGGCGGCAGCGCCGTGCCGCTGCGGGCCAAGGTGTCGAGCACGGCGTAGGACTGGTCGATGGCGGTACCGACGCTGTGCCAGTCTGGCGTCGCGTATTTGGCCACATTGTCGGCGTTGAACAGATAGGGCTTGGCGCTCGCCGTGCCTGCCACCCATTGCCAGGAGAGATGGTTGCTGCCCAAATCGCCGTCGAGCAGGTGCGCGACCATCCAGTCGGCACCCGCGCGCCAGTGCACTTTGCGAATGTGCACGAGGTAGGACGCCAGCCACATCCGCGTGTGGTTGTGCAGATAGCCGGTCGCGTAGAGCGTGCGCGCCGCCTGGTCGATGACCGGCACGCCGGTGGCACCGGCCCGCACGTCTTCGGGCAC
Organism: Tepidimonas sp. HKU78; assembly: GCF_049860815.1. Taxonomy (NCBI): domain Bacteria; kingdom Pseudomonadati; phylum Pseudomonadota; class Betaproteobacteria; order Burkholderiales; genus Tepidimonas; species Tepidimonas sp. HKU78. The sequence goes on along the minus strand of NZ_CP187547.1, from coordinate 875,272 downwards.
GGCGGTGCCATACGCGGCATCGGGCAAGGGGCCGGGGTGCAGCGATTCCAGAATGCGCTCGCCGTCGTGCCGCCAGGCATGGCGGAAGAAGGCGCGCCAGCCCAGCTCATGCATCAGCTTGTGGGTCAGCGGCAGGCGATGCGCGGTGCGCAGCGTGTCGACCACCTCGGCCAGCGCCAGCAGTCCGTGCGTCAGGTATGGCGACAGCCGGGTGACCGCGCCGTTCAAATGGTTGCGGCTGCGCGCATAGTCAGCGGGGCGCACCGCGGCAAGCCGCGCGCGGGCCGCCTCGACCGTGGGCGGGAAGTCACGCGGGACAGCGGGCATTGCGGCAGACGGCATGCCCTGGATTGTCGCGCGGTGCGATTGCCCCTAGAGCGGCTGCAGCCAGACCACGCCCGCTCGACCAGCGGGTCTGACAGCCCTCTGTCAGCGCTGTCATGACAAATCGCGTGCCGTTGGTCGAGGGTGGCGCCGGAATGATCACAAGCGACTGATTTACAAGAATTTTTAACCGTTGGCACAGACCGGCACGCCTTTTGCGTTCGTGTCATGCAAGGTGGTGTAGTCAGCTACAGCACCAGCTTTCGGTCAAGGAGCATCCATGGACATGATCGGCCTTTATCCCACGTGGTTCGAGCCAGGGCTGGGCAGCGGTTGGATCGTCGGCATCATCGCCACCGCGCACGTGTTGTTCTCACACACATCGGTTGGCGCCGCGATCTTTTTCGCCTGACTGGCCAACTACGCCTATCGGCACGACAAGCCGCAGTATCTGGAGTTTGTCCGACGCTACGGCTTGTTCCTGCTGGTCTTTAGCTACGTGCTGGGCTCCATCACCCGGCCTGGCATCTGGTACTCCACCACCGTGGCGAGCCCGCGTGGCATCTCGGCCCTGATCCACACATTCGTCTGGATGTGGGCCACCGAGTGGGTGGTCTTCGTCATCGAGGTGGTGGGCGTGTACATGCTGGTCTACCTCGTGGGTCGCGTGGATTGCCAAACCCACACCCGCATCGCGTTGGTGTTCGGCCTGGCGTCTTACACCACGATGCTCATCATCGTGGGCATCCTCAGCTCCATGATGTGGCCGGGCAAGGCCGAATGGGCCACAACCGGCGGTGTGCTCAACGCCTTTTACGGTGGCAACACGTTCGCACAGCTGGGCATGCGAGCTCCCTTCATGTTCGCAATCACCGCGGTGGTGGACGGCATCGTGACGGCGCGCTTCGAGGATGCGCAGCTCAAGCGTGACATCGCCCGCAAACTCTCGGTGCTCGGCATCGTGGCGACGCTGGCCGGCGCAGCCATGCTGCAGTGGTACCTGGCCACGCTGCCCGAGTCGGCCGGGGTGGTGCTGGAAAACCGCCTGCCGGAACACTTTCCGCTGGCCATGGCGGTGGCCGTGGGCGCGGCGCTCGTGTACTTCTTGGTGACGTATGTGCAGCCCCGCGCGCTGGTGTCGTCGGTCGCCGCGGCCATGACGGTGGTCATCCTGGTGGCGGGCTTGTGGCCCGAAGAAGTCGCGCGCGAATCGTTGCGCAAACCTTGGGTGGCCGGCCAGTATGTGTACTCCAACCAGGTGGTGGGCGCGGATGTGCCCAGCGTGGGCGTGCGCTCGGAAATCCCCACCATCGAGGCGCACGGTTTTCTCAAGACGCACATCTTCGTGCCCGAGAAACTGCGCACCATCGACGACGGCAACCGGGTGGAAGCGGGTCGCCTGTTGGCACTGACGACCTGCGCCAACTGCCATTCGCTGACCGCTACCGGGATGCGCCCATTGCAGCGCTACTTCGGGCCCGGCCACAGCGAGCGCGACGTGGCCGAGTATCTGCAAGCCGCGCTGGCGGGCGGCAACACGCTGTACATGCCGCAAATCCCGCTCAACGACGACCAAGCGCGCGCCCTGGCCGCTTGGATTCTGAGCACGATGTCCGGACAGGGCGCTGCGCAGGCCGCAGCCCAACCCACGATCCGCACGGAGTGACGCCATGACACCCGAAATGCTATATGCCCTTCGTGACCAAGCGGGCGTTCCCGCGCACCCACTGATCTTTCTGGTGCTGGGGGTGCTGACCTTTGCGCTGCACATGGTGGCCGTACAAGTGATGTTGGGCGCCAGTGCGCTGACGCTGCGCGGTGCGATCAGTACCGATGCCTCTTGGCGCCGCCTGGCCGCCGCCATGTTGACTACCGCCAAGATCGCTGTGTCGGTGGCCATCGTGCTGGGCGTGGCGCCACTGCTGTTCGTGCAGGTCATCTACGACCCGTTCTGGTACACCTCCAACGTGCTGTCGGCCTGGTGGGTGATGGGCTTCATCGGCTTGCTCATCGTGGGCTACATCGCGATGTACGCTTTCTATTGGAAGAACCCCGATCTGGCGCAGATGGGGGGGCGCTCGACGGGATGGATGGTGCTGTCGGTGCTGGCGCTGCTGGGGGTGGGCTTCATCGTGCACAGCCTGACGTACCAGGCGCTGTTTCCCCAGCAATGGATGACGTGGTACGCCCCCGGAGGCACGGTGGATCCGAGCGGGCGTTCGTTGCACCTGTGGCACCTGCCGCGCTTTGGCTTCTTCATCGCGCTGTCCGCACCGGTGGCGGGGGCGTGGCTGCTGGCCTATCGTCGCTACCTGCAAGGCGCGCAGGAGCCAGATACGGGCTACCTCGCGTTCCTGCTTCAGCTGGGGCAGCGCATGATGCGGGTCGGTGCTGCCGTTGCGGGTGCGCTGGGAGCGCTGTGGATGGCGACGCTGCCCCCGGAGATGGCGTGGTTTGCCACGTCGCCGTGGATGGGCGTCGGCGCACTGGCCGTGCTGGCGTTGCTGCTGCTGCCAACGCTGCTGCGTACGCAGCTCGACGGTGGCTGGAGGGGTTACACCGCGTTCGGGGTGGCGACCCTGGCCCTGATCGCGCTGGCCAGCGCGCGCGAAGCGCTGTGCTACTTCACGCTCACCGGTGCCCATGGCTACGACGCGCTGGACTACCGCGTGCAAATGGACTGGTACAGCACAGTGCTGTTCTTCTTCACCTTCGCCGCATTGGGCGGGGCCGCGCTGGGTTATTTCCTGACCGTGGCCTGGCAGGCCGGGCAGCACCGCGGGCCCCAACCGTACACGCCCCCTGCCGCCGTCACGCGTCTGGGTACCTGGACCATCGGCCTGCTGGTCGCGTGGACGCTGGCCTATTTCGGCGTGGGCTTGTGGGTGTGGCTGCGCTGATCCTGACGGAGGTAGACAGATGAATACGCCCCTCAATACCAGTCAACGCGCCCGCCGCTTGGAAGCCATCGCGGTCGCACTCGGGATCGTGGTCGTGACCGCCGGCGCAGGCGGAGTCTCGCTCATCGCTCGCGCGACCGCCACCGCGGCCTCCGCGGCAGAGCTGTCCGCGCAGGCTACCGCCGCGGGCGCTTCCCCCGCTGCGGCGACCAATACGGGTAGCACCCCAGTCGCTCCTCCCGAGCCGTCACCCGCACTCAACCCCCAGCCGGTGCCGGCCGACGTCATGGCCCACACCTGTGCGGCCTGCCATGGCACCCACGGCCAGCTGGGGGACGAGTATTTCAAACCACTGGCGGGCATGCCGGTGGAGCAATTCGTGCGCACCATGATCGATTTTCGCGAGGGTCGGCGCCCTTCGACCCTGATGGGCCACGTCGCGCGGGGCTTCACCAACGCCGATATCGAGGCGATGGCGCAATGGTTCGCCGCGCAACCACCCGCCCCCTTGGCCGCGCGCGCCGACAAAGGAGCCGCATCATGAACCATCCCGAATCCCTGTCCAGCCCCCAGCGGCGCGCCTGGCTGGGGCACATGCTGGGCCTGTTGGCCGCGTGCTCGGCACCGAGTCTGGCCTTTGCCCAAGAGCGCGCCCATGTCGTGGTGGTCGGTGGCGGTGTGGGAGGTGCCACCACGGCCAAGTATCTCAAGCTGTTCAACCCCGCGCTGCGCGTCACCCTCATCGAGCGCCACCCCGTCTACATCCGCCCTTACGGATCGTCGGAGGTGCTCAACGGCCACGTCACCATGGCCGACCTGGAGGTCCGCTACGACACGCTGCGCGAGCGCTACGGCATCGAGATCGTCATCGACACCGTCACCGGGCTCGACGCAGCGGCGCGCGTGGTCACCACCGCCGGGCGGCGGCGCATCGGCTACGACCGCCTGGTCGTCTCGCCCGGCATCGAACTGTTGTACGACGCGTACCCGGGCTACTCCGAAGCCGTGGCGCGTACTGCGGTGCCCTCGGGCTGGATCCCGGGCGAGCAGACCGCGCTGCTGGCACGCCAACTGCAAGGCATGCGCCCGGGTGGCGTGTTTGTGCTGGCCGCACCCCCCAACCCCTACCGCTGCCCGCCGGGTCCGTACGAGCGCGCCGCGCTCATGACCGAATGGTTCATGACGCACAACCCCACGGCCAAGGTCATCATCGTCGACCCGAAAGACGCCTTCGTCACCGACGAAACGATGATGTTGGGCTGGAACCGGCTCTACCGCTTCAACCTGCCCGACGATTACGCCAAGCGCATGGCCACCAAGGTGGAAATCCAGCGACACCCCGGCCCCGGCATGCTGACCTGGGTGCGTGGCAAGGAAGGGGGCCGCCCGCTGCGCATCGACGGGCGGCGCATGCGCATCGAAACCGAGGGCGAGACCATCCAGGCCGACGTCATCAATGTCATTCCCCCGATGCGCGCGGGCAAGTTGGCCGCCACGCTGGGCTTGACCGACGGCAGCGGCTTTTGCCCCGTCGATCGGCGCACCTTCGCCTCGACCATGGTGCCGCAGGTGCACGTCATCGGCGACGCCAGCATCGCCGACGCCATGCCCAAGAGCGGCTTTTCGGCCAACACGCAGGCCAAGGTGGTGGCCCGCGCCATCGTCGAGGAGCTGGCCGGCCGCCCCGCCCCCGAGCCGCTGTGGGAAAACACCTGCTACGCCCTGGCCGGCAAAGACTATGGCCTGTTCGTGGCCGATGTGTTCAAGATCGTGGACGGCAAGATCGCCCGCATCAACGGCGCATCGCGCTATCTGCCGCTGGATGCGTCACCGATGCAGATCAAGCTCGGCGCGCGCTACCAGCAGGCGTGGCTGTGCACCTTCACCCAAGACTGCTTTGCCTGATGGAGTCTGCCATGACCACCCGATACATCCGCTCGTGGGTCGGTTTGGCCGCCGATCTGGCCGCTTGGTTGCCCATCGCTGCCCTGGCCAGTGCGCCGGCGCCGGCACCTGCGCCCGCATGGACGCCCGCCAGCCTGCGCGCCGCGCTGGCCGAACTGCCATCCGGGGACACCCAGCGGGGGCGCCGCGTGCACGAGGAGCTGTTTTGCGCCTCCTGTCACGGTGGGCAGGGCCAGGCGCCAACGTTCAACTGGCCGCACACCGCCAGCCAACGCGCCACCTACACCGCCAAGATGCTGCTGGATTACCAGCGCGGCCTGCGCCGGGACAACCGTGGCGCGCAACTGATGCACGACGTGGCGGTGGCCATGACGCCGCAGCAAATCGCCGACGTGGCGGCGTACTACGCCAGCCTGCCCGCCCCGCACGATGCCGTCACGCCGCGCCCCGGCGCGGCCAGTGCCGAAGCGGAACAGGCGGCGCTTCGCTTGGTCACGAAAGGCGACCCCGCGCGCCTAATCACACCGTGCGCGAGCTGTCACGGAGTCAAGGGCCAGGGCGGCAAGTGGGAAGCCCCCGCGCTGGCCGGTCAAAACCCGCTGTACTTCGTGCGCACCATGCTCGACTACCACGGCGGGCAGCGCACCAACGACGCGGCCAAAGGCATGCGGGTGTTCGCACAGCGCCTGACCGCCACCGAAATCGACGCGCTAGCGCGCTACTACGCCGACCTGCCTCGGCAGCGTTGAGGAGACACGCGCGGGGATGCGGCTTAGCTGCAGCCGTTGTGCCGCTTCCACATCTCCTCGTGACCGATGGCCTTGGCAAAGGCTGGCACTTCGCAGCGCTGGCGCTCCGCGGCCGAGGACGCGCCGGGCGTGGGCTGCAAGCCCATCTCCAGCGTGGCCATCTCGTCGAAACCTTGCAGCGGGCCGGTGCGGTCGACCCAGTTTTTGGCGGCGACCGTCAGGCCCGCGAAGGCCACCAGCACCAGCGCCTGGGGCAGCGACAAGCCCCACCCCCGCGCCGAGGCGGGCACTTCGCACACGCCGCCCGGGCATAGCTGAGCCTTTTCGCGGTGGAATACGTTGTAGAGCCGACAGCCCAGGCAAATGCCAAAGGCGGTTTCGAAAAACATCAGCAACAGACAAGCACCGCAGATGAGCATATTGGCCGGCCCCATGTAGCGGTTGAGCACCATGAGGTACAGCATGGCCAGGCCCAATAGCAGCCCCAAACCCCACGCAAACCGTTTTTGCGCCGCGCCCACCCACTCTGGCGTCTGGTGGCGCACGATCCAGCCGCCCACGATCATGCTGGGCGACCAACGCGGACTGAGCACGCGCAGCGTCATGTCCACCAAAAACACCACGATGAACCACCGGGTGTACTGAAAGTTGCCCAGCAGAAACGAGTGCATGAACGACACCACGGCCGGGAAGAACAGCAGCCCGGCCGCAGCGCGCACCTGGCGCTCGTTGACCACGGGCACGGGATAGCCATCGACCACCTCACCAAACGCCAACCAACGGTTGATCGCAACACCCTGCGTTTTGATACGGATGGGGGTTTATAGCGCAATCGCGGGCGTTGTACCATCGGGCCCCGCCCTGAGGTCTATCCGAGCTCATGGTCGATCACGGCCGGTCGCTGCCGCCGGTCGACGCCAAACCCAGTGCCTTGAGTTTGCGGTAGAGCGTGCGCTCGCTCATCCCCAGCTGGCGCGCCAGCTCCGCGCGCGTGCCGCGGTGGCGCTGCACGGCTTCGCGCAGCGCCTGGGCCTCGCGCGTGCGCCAAGCGGTCGCCACGGGCGTGTCACCAGGGGCCACGACATCGGCCGCCGTTGGAGGGGCGAGCACTGGCTCGCGCCGCAGACCGATGCGGCCGGCGTCGATCGCTTCGCGCACGGTGTCGGCATCCAGCACCGGCTGGTCGCTCAGCAAGACGGCCCGCTCTAGCACGTTGCGCAGCTCGCGCACATTGCCGGGATAGTCGTAGGCCATCAGCGCCTGCAACGCCGCCGGAGCCAGCGTGCGCGGGCGCTGGGGATCGATGCGCTGCAGCAAGGCTTCGGCCAGCAGCGGCAGGTCCGCGCGGCGTTCGCGCAGGGGCGGCAAGTGGACCGGGAAGGTCGCGAGCCGGTAATACAAGTCCTCGCGAAACCGCCCTTGTCGCACCATCGAGACCAAATCGCGGTGCGTGGCCGCCACCACGCGAATATCGGCGTGGCGAATCTCGTTGCTGCCCACCCGCCGGTACGTGCCCGCCTCCAGCAGACGCAGCAGCTTGACCTGCATGGACAGCGGAATGTCACCCACCTCATCCAGAAACAGGGTGCCTCCGCTGGCGGCCTCGACCAAACCGGCACGCGCACCGCTGGCACCGGTGAACGCGCCGCGCTCATGCCCAAACAGCTCTGACTCAAACAGGCTCTCGGGGAGACTCGAGCATTCCACGGGCACCAACGCCTTGCCCGCGCGGGGACTGGCTTCATGGATGGCGCGCGCCACCATCTCCTTGCCCGTCCCCGACTCGCCCAGCAGCAGCACACTGGCGCGCGAGGGAGCCACGCGTGCCACCAGCGCCAACATGCGCTGGAACGTGGGCGAACGCCCAATCAAGCCCTGACGATCGGGCCGCCCGTGTGCGCCGGGCAAGGTCTCCATCTTTTCGACGAAGTACGCCGGTGCGCCGCCCTCACCCGGCAATGGCGTGAGCTCGATGTTGACATACTCCTCACCCACCGGCGTGTGATGCAGGTGCAAAACGTGCTCGCGTTGGCCCGACTGGCGCGCACGCGCCAGGGGACAGGTTTCGCCTGCCTGATCGCAGGGCACGGAGAAGTGATGCGACACCTCGTAGCAGCGTCGTCCCACCACACTGTGCTGCGAGCCGAAGGCGCGTCGGTACGCCTCGTTGGCCGCCAAGATGCGGTACTCGGCATCGAACAAGATGTGCGGCTCGGAAAGGTTTTCGAGATACGCCGTCAGTAGGCTCAAAGGTTTCATGACGCGAAGGACTGGCGCCTGGCGGTGACATTGAGCTGCCATTTTCTGTCACACGTGACAGACCCGGTGCGCCCGGGGGGTTTTCTGTGCGAGGGTTTACCCGCGGGCGGAGCCGGTACACCCGCCACGGTGATGGCTGGCACGGTTTTTGTTACGGACCAAGAGGAGAAAACGATCACGGCAGAACCATGAACCCGACACCGACCCTCACGGAGCCAGGCCCTGCCCACTTGGCGCGCGACGTCAATGCGATCCGGTCAACGGCACCCGGCTCGCCGGTGGGGATGCGGCGGCAGGGGGCTGACCATGCTGTTTCGGATCTTGCACGACGAAGCCAGCGGGGTGCTCAGCTACTTGCTGGGCGACGAGGCGACGCGCGAGGCCGTGCTGATCGATCCGCGCAGCAGCGACCGCGTCGTGCTGGACGCCGTGCTGCACGCCGAGCGGCTGAAGTTGCGCTGGATCTTGCGCACCCACGACCACGAGGGCGCGCAACCACACGAAGCGCGCCGCCTGCTGGCGTGGCGGGTACCGCTGGTACAAGGGCGCGAGCGAACCGGGGTGACCGTCCCTAGCGCGACGCCTATCTGGCGCGCATGGCCGCGAAAGTGCGTGGCGTCGGCAGCGCAGGCAACGGCCGCTCGGTCGCTTCGGCCCGGTGAATGATGGCGCCGCCCAGGCACACGTCGCCGTCGTACAGCACGGCACTTTGCCCCGGCGTGACGGCCCATTGCGGCTCGTCGAAGGCCAGGCGCACCCCCTCCGGGGTCAGCGCCAGCTCGCACGCGGCGTCCACTTGGCGGTAGCGCGTCTTGGCACGGTAGCGCCCCGAGGCGGGCGGCTCACCCGCGATCCAGCTCACGTCTTGCGCCAGCAGCCAGCGCGAGAGCAACCACGGGTGGTCGTGCCCCTGCACGGCCCACAGTGTATTCGTGGTGGGCTGCTTGCGCGCGACGAACCACGGCGCATGCTCCCCTGGCCCACGGCCCGCCGCGTCGCCTTTGACCCCGCCGATGCCCAGCCCCTGTCGCTGGCCCAAGGTATAAAAGCTCAGGCCCACATGGCGGCCCACCTCGCGCCCGTGCTCGTCCACGATCGGGCCAGGCGTGGCCGCGAGATAGCGTTGCAGGAAAGCCCGAAACGGCCGCTCGCCGATGAAGCAAATGCCCGTCGAGTCTTTCTTTTTGGCGTTGGGCAAGCCAATGTCGGCGGCGATGCGGCGCACCTCGGTCTTGCGCAATTCGCCCACTGGGAAGACGGTGCGAGCCAGCTGGCTCTGCTCGAGGCGGTGCAGGAAGTAGCTCTGGTCCTTGGTGGGGTCGACACCCTTGAGCAGCTCGTAGCGGCCCGTGGCATCGTTGAAGCGCACGCGCGCGTAGTGGCCGGTGGCGATCTTGTCCGCCCCGAGCCGCATCGCATGGTCCAGAAACGCCTTGAACTTGATCTCGGCGTTGCACAAGATGTCTGGGTTTGGCGTGCGCCCGGCCTCATACTCGCGCAAGAATTCCGCAAAGACGCGGTCCTTGTACTCGGCCGCAAAGTTGACGTGCTCGACGTCGATGCCGATCACATCCGCCACGCTGGCCGCGTCGAGCCAGTCCTGTCGGCTGGAGCAGTACTCGCTGTCGTCGTCATCTTCCCAGTTCTTCATGAAGATGCCGACTACCTCGTGGCCCTGCTGCTTGAGCAAGTAGGCACTGACGGCCGAGTCCACCCCGCCCGAAAGCCCGACGACGATACGTTGCTTGATCATGGCCCGATTATCGGGCCCCAAAGATCAGCCGTTCCCTCCGTGAGGTATTGTCATTGCGAATGATTTGCATTACGATCGGTGGTCGGCTCGTGGTGAGTCGCAAGGAGCCCCCATGGAATGGCAGACTGAACCCCTCGAACCCCTGCTGGCTGGAACGCTGGCCCTGCTCCATTTGCACGCGACGAGCGATCTCGATCGTCCCGTGTGTCCCAGGGCCGCCTTCAAGCTGGCACACAATCTGCACCGGCTGGCCAACCACCCGGCATGGAGCGACGCCATGGCCACGGTGCTGGCACGCCTGTCAGGCGCTTGGCGCGAGCGCGCCCATCAAGCCGCGATCGCGGGCGATGCCGACGGGCCGTCGGGGCGTGATGGCCCCCTGTATCACTGACGTAGCGCAACACCTTGGGAAACGGCGATGGAATGGATGGAAGAATACACAGCGGTCTGCCGCGAGTGGGCACGCGCGCAACGCCTCACCGAAATCTGTCAACGTCAGTGGTTGGCAGAGCGCATGGCTTTGGAGTCGGAATTGCTGCGGCTTCGGGGTGCGCTGCTGGTGTTGCGCACCGCTTGGCTGTGGGGGCTGAAGCCACAAGGGTCCTGCTGGCCGCGCCAACACCATGCCACGAGCGCGGCGCCAACATCTGACCGCACCGACCGTCTATCGGCTACCGCGATCGCACAGCGCGCGCTGTGCCAAGCCGGATGCCAAGGCCACGGCCACACGTGGCTAGGCGATGATGGTCGGTGCCGCCTTCTAGGCACGCCTTGCGACGGAGTCACCGCCAACGCCGCCCTTACGACGGCTCGCCCATGAGGCTTTGCAGGTAGTTGGGCAATCCTACCTTCTCGATCAGCTCGAGCTGGGTTTCCAGGAAATCGATGTGCTCTTCCGTATCTTCGAGAATGCCCTGCAACACATCACGGGAAACGAAGTCACGCGCGGCTTCGCAGGTCGCAATACCATCTTTGATGGTTTGCTGCGCCGCACGCTCCAATGCCAGGTCAGCCTGCAAGATCTCAGGTACGGTCTCACCCACCTGAAGCTTGCCCAAATCCTGCAAATTGGGCAGCCCGTCGAGCATGAAGATGCGCGCCATGAGTCGGTCGGCGTGCTTCATCTCGCCGATCGATTCCGAATACTCTTTCTTGGCCAGCTTGGTCAAGCCCCAGTGGTCGAGCATCCGGTAATGCACGAAATACTGGTTGATGGCGGTCAGTTCGTTTTTGAGCTGGGCTTGCAGTGCAGCCAGTACGTCGGGCGAGCCTTTCACGGGGTTGTGCCTTTCATTGACGGGTAACGGTAACCTGATCATGTTACACGCTCTACACGCTCGGCGCACAGCGTTCGGGAACCTGCACCCTCTCGAGGCTGCCCACCCACGGGCACGTCTGCACCCTCAGAGAGCAACGCCCAGCGCGGCGGGCGCTGCGGCGCCCCCCACGCCAGGCCCGGCGCCGAGTAAGCGCTGCGAACAGCGCGCCTGCGCCCAGATGTCGCGCGCGCACGCTTCGCAGCGCCCGCAACAGGTCGCCACCCCGTGCTCGAATTGCAAATCCTCGAACGCTTGTCCTTGCCGTGCGGCGGCACGGATGGTGCGGTCGCTGACGCGATGACAGATGCAGACAATCATGGCCAACGGTGCAAAGTGGTCGTTACGTCAATGATACTGATTCCCATTTGATGTGTAAAGGGTGGGTGCTCGCGGGCGTTGATAATGGATCCCTGTGCCAACCGCACCCGCTCGGACCCATCAGCCGCCCCCATGGAACTCTCCACCTGGCTCGCCCTCTTCGCCGCCTCCTGGGCCATCAGCCTGTCGCCGGGCGCCGGTGCCGTCGCGGCGATGAGCGCGGGGCTCAATCACGGCTTTCGGCGTGGCTACCTGACCACGATCGGGCTGGTGGCGGGCATCTGGACCCAGCTCGCCGTCGTCGGTGCCGGGCTGGGCGCGGTGGTAGCCGCTTCCAGCACGGCGTTCCAGGTCGTCAAGTGGGTGGGGGTGGCTTATTTGGTATGGCTGGGTGTGCAGCAGTGGCGTGCGCCCGCGCGCCCGTTGACGGCGGCAGCGGGTGCAGCGCCCGTGCGCGCGCGCGACGCCATTGTGCGCGGCTGGATGGTCAACGCCGTCAACCCCAAGGGCACGGTCTTTCTGCTGGCCGTGGTGCCGCAGTTTCTCGACCCCCATGCGCCACTCCTGTGGCAATACGTCATCGTCGGCTTGACGTTGGGCTTTACCGACTTGGTGGTCATGGGCGGCTACACGGCCCTCGCCGCGCGGCTGCTGGCGTCGCTGAAGTCGCCCGCATACATGCGGGCGCTCAACCACGTGTTTGGCTCGCTGTTCGTGGCCGCCGGGGCATGGCTGGCGGCGTTCAAGCGCGGGGTCTGAAAACGCTGGTTGGTTCGCTCAGCCCCGCACCTCGCCCTCGCCGAGCACGACGTATTTGAGCGACGTCAGCCCCGCGACACCCACGGGGCCGCGGGCGTGGAATTTGTCGGTGCTGATGCCGATTTCCGCACCCAGCCCGTACTCGAAGCCGTCGGCAAAGCGGGTGCTGGTGTTGACCATGACGCTGCTGGAGTCCACCTCGCGCAAGAAGCGCTGGGCGTGGCGGTGGTCGGTGGTCAGAATCGCGTCCGTGTGGTGACTGCCGTAGCGGTTGATCCAGTCGATGGCCTCATCCAACCCCGCCACCACTTTGACGCTGATGATGGGGGCGAGGTATTCGGTGGACCAATCTTCCTCGGTGGCATCGACCACATGCGCCCCCGGCACCGCCGCCAGCAGGGCTTTGGCTTCGGGGCAGCACCGCATCTCGACCCCTTTGGCGGCAAAGACGGCACCGATGCGCGGCAAAAACGCCGCCGCCACCCCGCGCGCCACCAGCAGGCTCTCGGTCGCGTTGCACGGGCTGTACTTTTGCGTCTTGGCGTTGTCGGTGACTTTGACCGCGAGGTCGAGATCGCACGGGTCGTCCACGTAGGTGTGGCAGTTGCCGTCTAGGTGCTTGATGACGGGCACCTTGGCCTCGCGGCTGATGCGCTCGATGAGGCCCTTGCCCCCACGCGGGATGATGACGTCCACGTACTGCGGCATGGCGATCAGGTGACCCACGGCCTCGCGGTCGGTGGTGGGCACGAGCTGCACCGCCTCGCTGGGCAGTCCGGCGTCGCGCAGCGCCTGCTGTACCAGAGCTGCCAGCGCCTGGTTGGACGCGATCGCCTCCGACCCCCCGCGCAAAATGCAGGCGTTGCCGCTCTTGATCGACAGCGACGCCGCTTCGATGGTCACGTTGGGGCGGCTCTCGTAGATCATGCCAAAGACGCCGATGGGCACGCGCATCTGCCCAACCCGAATGCCGCTAGGCTGCTGCTGCAGGCCGATGACCTCGCCAATGATGTCGGGCATGGCGGCCAATTGCTCGCAGCCTTGGGCGCAGGTCTCGATGACTTTGGGCGTCAGGCGCAGGCGGTCCACCATCGGTTCGGCCAGGCCGCTGGCGCGGGCGCGCTCGACGTCCTGGGCGTTGGCGGCTTGCAGCGCGTCAACGTTGGCGCGCAACAGCGCCGCCAAACCCCGCAAAGCGGCGTTTTTGTGCGCCGTGCTGGCCCGGGCCATCACGGCCGAAGCGGCGCGGGCCTGCCGGCCCAGCCCTTGCATCAAGTCGGAAACGGACAGCGTGTTCATGAGCGCGATTGTCGCACCACGCCGCGCGTCGCGCCCGCGCCGCCGCACGCCCGTGACGGGGGCGGCGTTGGCGCACAATCACGGGCATCGACCCGCCTCCCAAGCTATGACGACCTACCTCTGGACCCCTCCGCCCGTGGCCGCGCTGGCTGTGCAGGGCAACGCTGCGCGCCTGCCGGTCAACCGCCTGTTCTTCGTCGGGCGTAACTACCACGCCCACGCCCGCGAGATGGGCGTGACCATCGACAAGACCACGGCGCGACCGTTTTATTTCACCAAATCGCCCGCGCACCTGCTGGCGTCGGGGGCGGTGTTGCCCTACCCGCCACAGACGCACGACTTCCACCACGAGGTCGAACTGGTAGCGGTGTTGGGCCGTGGCGGGTTCGGCGTCGCCGCCGAGCAAGCGCACGAGTTGATCTACGGCTATGCCGTGGGGCTGGACATGACGCGTCGCGACGTGCAGCAGCGCCTGCGCGACAAAAGCCACCCCTGGTGCCTGGGCAAGGACGTGGAGGGCAGCGCCGTCTGCGGCGCGGTACGGCCGATGCCGGGCACCGTGCTGACGGGCGGCGAGATCGCGCTCGAGGTCAACGGCGTCGTGCGCCAGCGCGCCGACCTGGGCGATCTGATCTGGAACCTGCGCGAGCTGATCGCGGACCTGTCGCAGTTCTACCACCTGCAACCCGGGGACGTGATCTACACCGGCACACCGGAAGGCGTGGGCCCGGTGCAGCCCGGCGACCGGCTGCACGGCCGCGTGCAGGGGGTGGGCGAGGTGGCGCTGACCCTCGGCCCGGTGCGCCAGCCCACCGGGGTCGACCCGGCCCCACGCGCGGCGTCGGCGGTCCTGCCCGGTCGCCTCGCGGCGCTCGATTACCTGGGTCGTATGCTGTCGCTGGCGGAGCGGCGCGGCAGCACCGTCACGGTGATGGTGGTCGCTATCGATGACGTGGCGGGCGACCGTACCCATGACGCGACCGACGCCGAGCGGCTGATCGCCCAGCGGCTGGCGTCGCGCCTGCGCACCCACGAATTGCTCGCCCACTGGGAGCCGGGGCAGTTCCTCGTCGTGCTGCCGGACGCGGACACCGCCAGCGCGCTGGTGCTGGCCAGTGACCTGCGCCAGTGCGCCGCTGCAGCCGAGGCGACCGGGCCATCGCCGCAGCCGCGCAGCGTGAGCATCGGGCTGCACAGCCGTCGCCCCACCCCGGACCAAGACCTGCGTGAACTGGCCGCCGAGATGGTGGTCGCGGCGCAGCGCGTGCTGGAGGTCACTCAGGCCAACGGCCCCGGGCGCATCGAAATCGAACCTTGAGCCGCCGCTTCAGCGCAGGGCCGCGGCCCACTGCACCAGCGCATCCAGCGCGGCGCGGCCGGCGCGCGCATTGGGGTGGTTGACGATGGCGACCAGCACGCGGCGCTGACCGTCGGCCCCGTGCACATACCCAGCGAGCGCCTGCACGTCGGCCAGACTGCCGGTTTTCAGGTGCGCCACGCCGCGGCCCATGGCGCTGCGCCGCAGCGTGCCATCCACGCCCGCGATGGGCAGGGACGCCATCAGCTCGGGCATCCAGGGGCTGGCGTACACCCACTGCAGCAGTCGCGCCAGCGCCAACGCCGTGGCGCGCGCCTCGCGGCTCAGGCCCGCCCCGTTGTCGATCTGGGGCGGCGGCACATCGGGGCCGATACGGGTGCGCCACCAGTCGCGCAGCACGGAGCGGGCGGCCTCGAACGTGGCGGGCGCGGTCGGCCCTTGGGCATTCGCCCCCTCAGGCCCCACTCCCTGGGTGGCCGTCGCGGCGGCCAGCGTCAGCAGCAACTGCTGCGCCATCACGTTGTTGCTGAACTTGTTGATATCACGCACCACATCGGCGAGCGGCTGCGATTCGAACACCAGGCGCGGCGTCAACCCAGCGGGAACCGTGCCCTCACGCACGCGCCCCTCCAGCCCACCCCCCAATTGGGCCCACATGCCCGCCACGGCACGCGCGGCAAAGCGCTCCGGCTCGGGGTGGGCGAGCGGCCAGATGCGCTCGCCGCAAGCCAGCGGGTAACGCCCCGCGAAGCGCGGACGGCGCGCGTCGGACCAATCCGCCTGCAATGCTGCGCGCCAGTCACCGCACGGCCCATCGGCCAACGGCACCGTGCCCGGCACGGTCACCTCGGCCAAGGGGGGATCGGCCTGCACGCGCGCCACGCCCGCGGCCGCATCGGGCACGAAGGTCCACACCTGCGTCCGAAAATTGACCAGCAGCGCGTCCGGCGCGGCGTTGTAGGGGCGCAGCGGCTCGCCGTCGAACGCGGCTGGGTCGTGCGGCGGCAGCGCGAACGCGCTGCGATCCAGCACGATGTCGCCGCCGATGTGCCGAATCCCCAACCCCTGCACCCGCCGCAGCAGCAGCCACAGGCGCTCCGTCACCAGCTTGGGGTCACCCTCGCCGCGCAGATACAGCGATCCCGCCAATACCCCGTCGCGCACCGGCCCGTCGGTATAGACCGCCGTGCGCCAGGTGTATGCGGGCCCCAGCCAATCGAGTGCTGCAGCGGTGGTCACCAGCTTCATGACCGAGGCGGGGTTCATCGGCGCCTCGGCTCGGTGCGCGAGGTACGTCTTCCCTCCCGGCACCGCATCGGCCACCACGACCGCCAGCGCCGCCGGCGGCACCCCGGCGCGCTCGAGCGCCTGCTGGACGGCGGGGGGCAGGACTTGGGCCGCGGCTTGCACGCCTGCTGCGGCCAGCAGTAGTGCCCCCGCAGCGCGCACGCGGCAGCCCGAACCCAGACATGACCATCGATACCGATCGAACACCACGCCCCAGAAACGCATCCCCGCTTCCTCTCAAAAAGGCCGGCACCGCGCCGCCGCCGACCGGCTACTGAGTGTACGGACAGAACCGCGGCCTGCGCTGCGGGCCGCGACCCACGGATAATTCCCCACCATGAATGGCAGCAGACCCCTATCCCCGCCGGCGCTGGCCCGCTGGCTGGCGGTGGATACCAGCACGGACCGGCTCAGCGTCGCCGTGGGCGCGGCGGGTGCCGCCGCGCCACTCGCGCAGCACGACGGCCCCGGGGGGCCCCAGGCGTCGGTGGCGCTGCTGCCTGCCATCCGTGCCCTGCTGCAGACCGTGGGCTGGACGCTGGCCTCCTTGGATGGCATCGCCTTTGGCCGCGGGCCGGGGTCGTTCACCGGGCTGCGCACCGCCTGCGCGGTGGTGCAGGGGTTGGCGGTGGCCGCGCGGCCCGGGGGCATCCCGGTGTTGCCCCTCGACACCCTGCTGGCCGTGGCCGAAGCCGCGCGCCACGACCACGCGCCGGATGCGCGCGCACTGCGCGTGGTGGCTGCGCTCGACGCTCGCATGGGCGAGGTTTACGCGGCGGTCTATGACTGGCACGCCGAGCGGGGGTGGACGACGGTGGCACCCGCGCACCTGACACCCCCGGAGGATGTCTCCTGGGCCGCGGACGCAACATCCCCGGTGCTGCTGGCAGGCAACGTGCGCCCGGTCTATGGCGAGCGGCTGCCTACGGCCTGGCAGCACCGGGGCGTGCCGGCCCACCCCAGCGCGGCGGCCTTGCTGCGCCTGGCGGCCGCGGGCGTGGCGGCCGGCCAGTGTGTACCGGCGGCGGCGGCGCAACCCCTGTACGTGCGCGACAAGGTGGCGCTGACCACCACCGAACAAGCCGCGCTGCGAGCGCAGCGCGCCAGCGCATGAGTGCCCCTTCGTCGCCCCCCGTGGTGGGCACACCCGCCCAGCGGGCCGAACGCGCGGTCTGGCGCGCCATGACGCTCGCCGACATCCCGCTGCTGGCGGAGGTGGCCAAGACCGCCCACGCCCACCCGTGGCGGGCACGGCACTTCGAAGACTCGCTGGCCACCGGCCACTGGTGCCGTGTGCTGACGTTGCCCCCAGACCCGACAACCGACCCGCCCCAGTGGGTGCACGCGCCGCGTACCGCGCAGGGGCACTGGCTGCTGGGCAGCCTGGTGGCCATGCGCGGCGTGGACGAAGCGCACCTGCTCGACGTCACCGTCACGCCCGCCCACCAACGCCATGGCTGGGGCCGCTGGATGCTGCAGGCGCTCATCGGCTGGGCACGCGAGCAGGGGGCCGCCTGTGTGTGGCTGGAGGTGCGCGCGAGCAATACGCCCGCGCGCACCCTCTATACCGCCATGGGCTGGCAAGCGGTGGGCGTGCGCCGGGGGTACTATCCGGATGGCGCGCACCGGCGCGAGGATGCCATCGTGATGCGGCTGGACCTGCTGCCCCCACCCCCGACGGAGGCCCATTGATGGCCACCACGCTACCCCGCGCCTTGCCGCACCTAGATGAGCGCCAGACCGCCATGCTGGCCGAGATGGGCATCGCCCCGTGGTGGGCACCGCGTGCGCTGCTGCCGCAGCCACGCGTGGCGACGGCAGCGGCCGAACGCGCACCCGAACCACCCGTGCTACCGCGCCCGCCCGCGGCAACGCCTGCCACCCCCCCCGCCGTTCCCCCGACGTCCCCGAACAGGCCGACCGTGGCGCCGCCACCGATGGCCACCGCCGCCCCTATCCGCCCCCACGCCGCCGCCGCTGCGTTGGACATCGACGCCCTGGACTGGGACGCGCTGCACGCCGCCATCCACGCCTGCCAGCGTTGCGCGCTGGCGGGTTGCCGCCAGCGGGGGGTGCCCGGCGTGGGAGACCGGCGGCCGGACTGGCTGATCGTGGGCGAAGCCCCGGGCGAAGAGGAGGACCGCCAAGGCGAACCGTTCGTCGGCCGGGCCGGGCAATTGCTCGACCGCATGCTCGCCGCCATGGGGCTGCGGCGCGGGCAGGGGGTCTATATCGCCAACGTCATCAAATGCCGACCGCCGCGCAACCGCAACCCCGAGCCCGACGAGATCGCGCGCTGCACGCCCTATCTGTTGCGCCAGATTGCGCTGCTGCAGCCGCGCCTCGTGCTGGCCATGGGCCGGTTTGCGGCGCAAACCTTGCTGGCCGAGGGCGGCTGCGACAGCCCCGACACCCTGCTGCGCACGCCGCTGGGCCGCCTGCGCGGGCGCGTGTACACGGCGCGGCTGGCCGGGCTGGCGCTGCCCGTGGTGGTGACGTACCACCCGGCGTACCTGCTGCGCAACCCCGCCGACAAGGCCAAGGCCTGGGCCGATCTGTGCCTCGCGCTCGACACCGCCGAGGCACTGCCCGCCCCCGGCTGAAGGCTCAAATCCGCCCTTCCTCCACCGCGTGGCAGGCCACGCGCACGCCGCCGAGGGTTTGCATCGCAGGACGCTCGGCGCTGCAGCGAGCGTTGGCGTGTGGGCAGCGCGGATGGAAGGCACAGCCGCTGGGAGGGTTAAGCGGGTTGGGCACCTCGCCTTGCACCGGCGTGCGCGCGCGGCCCGTGTCGTGCAGCTTGGGGATGGCGTCGAGCAACATGCGCGTGTAGGGGTGACGCGGCTGTGTGAACAGCGTGCGCTTGTCCGCCAGCTCCACCAGCCGCCCCAGGTACATCACGCCCACCTGGTCGCTCACGTGCCGCACCACGGCCAGGTTGTGGCTGATGAACAAATAGGTCAGCCCCTGCTGGCGCTGCAGGTCCTTCATGATGTTGAGCACCTGCGCCTGCACCGAGACGTCCAGCGCCGAGGTTGGTTCGTCGCACACCAGAAAATCGGGCCGCGTGGCCAGCGCGCGCGCGATCGAGATGCGCTGGCGCTGCCCACCCGAAAATTGGTGCGGGTACTTGACCATGTCGTGCGGGCTCAAGCCCACCGAGCGCAGCAGCTCGCCCACGCGCTCGCGCAGCGCTTTCGGGTCGCTCAGCAGGCCATGCTCGCGCAGCGGCTCGGCGACGATGTCCTCCACCCGCCAGCGCGGGTTGAGGCTGGCATAGGGGTCTTGAAAGATCATTTGGATGCGCCGCCGCAACAGCCGCCCGGGGGCGCCGCTGCGGTAGGCGGCGTGCGCGTCTTGGCCGTCAAACATAAACCGCCCGCGCGTGGGCGCATACAGCCCCACCAGCAAGCGCGCCACCGTGCTCTTGCCACAGCCGGACTCGCCCACCAGGGCCAGCGTCTGGCCGCGCGCGATCTCGAAGCTCACACCGTCGACGGCGTGCAACAACTGGCGCGGCTTGCGCTCCAGCACGCGGTTGAGCCACGGCGCCGAGACGTCGAACGTGCGCGCCAAATCCTGCGCCACCACCAACGGGGCGCTGGCGGTGGGCGTCACCGCCGGGGCCATCTCCATGACCGGATTGCTCATCGGGACATCTCCTGGGCGGCCGCGGTGGCGGCCACGTCGTGCAGCCAGCACGCGGCGCGGGTGGCACCGGCGGGCATCAGTTCGGGGCGCTGGTCGTGACAGCGCAGCATGGCTTTGTCGCAGCGCGGGTGAAAGGCACAACCGCGCGGGATCTCGGTCAGGCGCGGCATGGCACCGTCGATCTGGTGCAGCCGCTCGCGCTCCACCTCCATGTCGGGGATGCAACTCATCAACCCGGCGGTGTAGGGGTGCGCCGGGCGGTGGATGACCTCGTGCACGGGGCCGATTTCGGCCACGCGGCCGGCGTACATGACGGCCACGCGGTCGCAGGTCTCGGCGATCACGCCCATGTCGTGCGTGACCAGCATGACCGCCGCGCCACGCTGGCGGCAGATGCGCTTGAGCAGCGTGATGATCTGCGCCTGGATGGACACGTCCAACGCCGTGGTCGGCTCATCGGCCACCACCAGTTGCGGCTCGGCCGCCAGCGCCAGCGCGATCACCACCCGCTGGCGCATGCCACCCGAAAACTGGTGCGGGTAGTGGTCGATACGTTCTTCCGCGGCGGGGATGCCGGTGTCGCGCAGCAGCTGGATGGCGCGCTCGCGCGCCTCGGCCGGCGTGACGTCCAGGTGCGTCAGGATCGTCTCGGTGAGTTGGCGGCCGATCGAGTACAGCGGGTTGAGCGAAGTCAGCGGATCTTGGAAAATCGCGCCAATGCGCCGGCCACGGATGCGGCGCATTGGCGCCGGGGGCAGGTTGTCGATGCGCTGGCCCTGCAGGCGGATTTCGCCGCCCGCGATGCGGCCTGGCGGCTCCAACAGGCCAATGATGGCCGCGCCGGTGAGCGACTTGCCCGCGCCCGACTCGCCCACCACGCCCAGGATTTCGCCGGGCGCGATGTCGAACGAGACGCCGTCGAGTGCGCGCAACACGCCGCGGCGGGTGGGAAACTCGACCACCAGGTCTTTGACTTCGAGCAGTTTGTCCATGTCGGTGCTCCGCCGGTTTCAGCGCAGGCGCGGGTTGAGGGCGTCGCGCAGCCAGTCGCCCAGCAGGTTGACCGACAGCGCAATGAGCACCAGCATCACGCCGGGGAAGATGGTGATCCACCACTCACCCGAGAACAGATAGTCATTGCCGATGCGAATGAGGGTGCCCAGCGACGGCGACGTGGGTGGCGCCCCCACGCCCAAAAAGCTCAGCGTCGCCTCGGTGATGATGGCGGTGGCCACCTGGATGGTGGCCAGCACCAGTACCGGCCCGAGCACATTGGGCAGCACGTGGCGGCGCATGATGCGCAGCGGCGCCACGCCGATCACGCGCGCGGCTTGCACGTACTCCTTTTGCCGCTCCACCAGCGTGGAGCCGCGCACCGTGCGTGCGTACTGCACCCAGCCGGTGAGCGTAATGGACAAGATGAGCACGCCGAAGGCCAACGTCTCGTGCGCGTTGGGAAACAGCGCCCGCCCGACACCCGCAATCAGCAGCGCGATCAGGATCGCCGGAAACGACAGCATCACGTCGCACAGGCGCATCAGCACGGCGTCCACCCAGCCGCCCAAAAAGCCAGCCAGCAACCCCAGCGTCACACCCAACAGCACCGACAGCAGCACCGACGCCAGCCCGACGAACAGCGAAATGCGCGCGCCGTAGATGAGCGCCGACAGGATGTCACGGCCCTGGTCGTCGGTGCCGAGCGGAAAGGCCCATTGGCCTTCGGCGTACCACACCGGCGGCAGCCGGGCATTGCTCAGCTCCAGACTGGCCAGATCGAACGGGTTGTGCGGCGCCACCCAGGGCGCGAACAAGGCCGACAGCCCGCACACGAGCGCGATCAGCGCCGCCACGATGGCCGCGGGCGACGTGCGAAAGCTGTAGCCGATGTCGCTGTCCCACCAGCGCATCCACCATGTTTTCATGAGGGGTTCCTTTCGTTTCAGCGATCGCCCGGCGCCGTCAGTGACCACCGGCGCGGTCGACGCGCAGGCGCGGATCGACGGCGAAATACAGCAGATCGACGATGAGGTTGATGACCACGAAGATGAACGCGATCAAACACAGGTAGGCCGCCATCACGGGAATGTCGGCAAACGTGACGGCCTGAATGAACAGCAGCCCCATGCCCGGCCATTGAAACACCGTCTCGGTGATGATGGCGAACGCGATCAGCCCCCCGAGCTGCAAGCCCGTGATCGTCATCACCGGCACCAGCGTGTTCTTGAGCGCGTGGCCGAAGTGCACCGCCCGGTCGCTCAGACCACGCGCGCGCGCGAACTTGATGTAATCGGTGCGCAGCACCTCCAGCATCTCGGCACGCACCAGGCGCATGATGAGGGTGAGCTGGAAGATCGCCAGCGTCACCGCAGGCAGCACCAGGTGGCGCCAGCCCTTGG
Source organism: Tepidimonas sp. HKU78 (assembly GCF_049860815.1). Lineage (NCBI taxonomy): Bacteria > Pseudomonadati > Pseudomonadota > Betaproteobacteria > Burkholderiales > Tepidimonas > Tepidimonas sp. HKU78. Next base: position 853,035 of record NZ_CP187547.1, on the reverse strand, counting down.
GCGACAGCAGACCCGTGGTCCAGCCCCCCAGGTCGGTCACCTCGCCGCGCCCGAAGCTGGGCAGCCAGCCCAATTGCACCGAAAAAATCAGGATCAACACGATGCCGATCAGGAACGTGGGCAGCGACACCCCCAGCAGCGAAAAGGTCATGAACACCTGAGCGAGCCACGTGCCGCGCCGCAGCGCGGCATACACCCCCATCGGGATGCCGACCGCCAGGGCCAGCACGGCCGCCACCAGCGCCAGCTCCAGCGTGGCCGGAAAGCGCTCGGCGATCAGACTCGCCACCGGCACCCCCTGGTGGATGCTCATGCCGAAATTACCCTGCAGTGCGTTGAGCACGAACTGCCAAAACTGCACGAAAAAGGGCTGATCGAGCCCCAACTCGGCGCGCACGGCGGCCACCTGCTCTGGCGTGGCGTCCTGCCCCAGCACCTGTAGCACCGGGTCGCCCACGTACTGAAACAGCATGAAGGCCACGAAGGCCACGGCCAACATGACCAGCGCCGCCTGCGCCAGACGTCGCAAAATGAAGGCAAGCATGAAAGCACTCCAGCGGAGGCCCGCCGACGGGCCCCCGCGACTTCACAGAGCGGATTGCGCACCCGGGGCCACCCGCCACTGGCAGCGCGGCCACCGATTGCGCAGCGGGTGATCAGTTGACCTTGAGCACGCGCCAGTCGATGCGGTTGTCGGCGCGATGCACCACGTCGATCGACTTTTTCATCGCCCAGGGGATGATCTGGTTGTGCAGCGGGATGTGCGCCACGTCGTCGTTTTGCAGTTGCAGCGCCTCGGTCAGCAGACGCGGGCGGATGTAGGGATCGGTCTCGGTCTTGGCGCGGTCGATGATCGCGTCCATTTTGGGGTTGCTGTAGCGGCCGACGTTGTAGTTGCCGTCGCCGCCCGGGCCCGGCGTGCGCAGCAGCGACTGCAGGGTGTAGAGCGCATCGAACGTCGGCACGCCCCAACCCAACATGTAGATGCTGGCCTCATAGCGCTGGATCATCGGGAAGTACGTCACCAGCGGCAGCGTGCGCAGCTTGGCCTTGACGCCGATCTTGGCCCACATCGAGGCCACCGCCTGACAGATCTGTTCGTCGTTGATGTAGCGGTTGTTGGGGCAGGCGAAATCGACTTCGAAGCCGTCTTTGTAGCCCGCCTCGGCCAGCAGCCGCTTGGCCGCTTCGACGTCGTAGGGATAGCGCTTGTGCACCGACTCGCTCCAGCCCGCCACCTGCGGCGCCACCAGCGCGCCGGTGGGCTGGCTCAAGCCCCGCATGGTCACGCGGTGGATGGTGTCGATGTCGATGGCTTGGTACAGCGCCTTGCGCACGCGCACGTCCTTCAGCGGGTTTTTGCCCTTGACGTTGCTGCCCGGCAGCTCGTCGCGGTGCTGGTCCATGCCGAAGAAGATGGTGCGGTTTTCCACGCCATCGATGACCTTGAGGTTGGCGTTGTTGCGCAGGCGCGGCAGGTCTTGCGGCGTGGGGTCGAGCACGAAGTCCACCTCACCCGACAGCAGCGCAGCCATGCGCGTGGCGTCGGACTTGATGGGGTTATAGACGATCTGGGTCACATTGGTGTCGAGTTTGCCCCAATAGTTGGGGTTGCGCTCGAGCACCATGCGCTGATCTGGCACCCACTCTTTCAAGATGTAGGGGCCGGTGCCCATGGCGTTGCGGTGCGCGAACGTCTCTTCGTTGCCTTTGATGTCGCGCGGCTCGGTGGCGCGGTTTTTCTCGGCCCAGGCTTTGCTCATGATGCGCAGCTCGGTGAGCTGGTTGAGCAGCACCGGGTTGGGGCCCTTGAGGATGATGTCCACCGTGTTCGCATCGACTTTGACCACCTTGTCGATGCCTTGGGTGTAGATGGCGAAGTTCGACGTCTTGGCCATCGCGCGCTGAATGGAAAACACAACGTCATCCGCGGTCAGCGGCGAGCCGTCGTGAAACTTGACGCCCTTGCGCAGGGAAAAACGCACCTGCGTGGGGCTGATCTCGCGCCACGACTCGGCCAGCACCGGCTCGACCTTGAACGTCTTGCTGTTGTAGTAGACCAGCGACTCGTAAACGGCGGCGTGGATGCCGTTTTGCAGCGCGTTGTTCTGCGAGTGGATATCCCAGGTGGCGATCTCGCCCGCGCTGGACCACTTGAACGGCTTGGCATGCACCAGCGGCATCCCCAGGACGAGCGCCGCCCCGAACGCGATGAGTGTTCGTTTCATTGCGAAACCTTGCAAAAGTTGAACGTGCCGTAACTATGCACGAGTCGTGCCAGCCTCCTGGCCCGGGTTTACCCGTAAACCTGGCCGTCGGGCCCCACCCAGACACCCGATGTCGGTTTGGCGACACTTTCGTGGCACTCCGCATACCGCCGGCGCGCGCACTGCATCCACGACGCGGACCGACATATCCCGTGGTGGCGCGCGGTGCGTTTTTGCGCCCACGGGCAGCATCGCTCAGGCCAGGGTATCGCCCAACGAGACCCCGATCTGGCGCGCGGCGCGCAGCAAAGGATGGTCCAGTGGCACCGTGCGTGTGCCATGCACCACGTCGGCCAGTGCGACATGCCCCAGCCGCCCACCGTGCAGCGTGACCATGCGGTTGTATTGGCCCTGCATAATGAGCTGCGCCGCCTCGTTGCCGAACTGGGTGGCCAGCACACGGTCGAACGGCGTGGGCGAGCCGCCCCGCTGCACGTGGCCGAGCACGGTGGCGCGCACCTCCGAATCGAGCCGCGGCTGCAGCTGCTCGCGCAGCACGTGCGCCACGCCGCCCAGGCGGATTGGGTCGGGGCTGTCGGCGATGCGCTGCTGCACGGTGCGCTCACCCCCCCGGGGTTTGGCGCCCTCACCGATGCAGATAATGGTGTAGCGCTGGCGCCGCTCGCGCGCGCGGCAGACGGCTGCCACCGCATCGAGGTCGAAATCGATCTCGGGCAGCAGGATCACGTCCGCCGCGCCGGCCAGCCCCGCCTCCAGCGCGATCCAGCCTGCGTAGCGGCCCATGGTCTCGACGATCATCACCCGGCTGTGGCTCTGCGCGGTGGTCTGCAGCCGCTCGATCGCCTCGGTCACCGTGGCCACCGCAGTGTCGAACCCAAAACTGCGCTCGCAGCCCACGATGTCGTTGTCGATCGTCTTGGGCACGCCCACGATGGGCAAGCCACGCTGCGCCAGACCGTGCGCGATGGCCATGCTGCCGTCGCCGCCGATCACCACCAGCGCCTGCAGCCCCAGGGCGCGCGCGTGGGCCAGCACGCGTTCGGTGTCGGCCTCGCTGCGCAGCGGGTTGGCACGGTTGCTGGTGCCCAAAATGGTGCCGCCCCGCATCAAGATGCCGCTGACCGACTCCCAGGTCAGCTCGCGCACGCGCGGCGTGTCGGCCATCAGGCCGCCAAAACCGTCTTCGATACCGATGACCTGCGCGCCACACTGGCGCAACAGCGATTTGGCCACCGCGCGAATGACGGCGTTGAGGCCGGGGCAGTCACCGCCGCCGGTCAGGATTCCGATACGCATCGTCATGAACAGCTCACTCCTGGATCGTTGGGAAGGGGTCGGACTCAGCGTTGCGCGCGCGGCCACAAAGCCCACAGTTGCAGCGGTTGCTTCAGGCCCGCCGCCAGCGGATAGGCGGCATCGCCCCAGCCGACGAAAAAATCGGCGCGCACGGCACCCACGATGGCGCTGCCTGTGTCCTGCGCCAGCACCAGCCGCTGCAGCCGCGCCACGGACCCGCTGGAAGCCAGCCACAACGGGGTGCCGTAGGGAATCGCATCGCGATCGACCGCGACCGAGCGGCCCGGGGTGAGCGCCACGCCCTGCGCCCCGCGAGGGCCGAACTGGGTGTCGAGCGCGCTCAGCGGCTCTTCACGAAAGAAGACGACGCGCGGGTTGACCCACAGCAGCTCGTCGAGGCGCTGCGGGTTGGCCGCGGCCCACGCGCGGATGGCTTCCCAGGTGCCATCGCGGATCTCGCGCCGCTCCAGCAGCCAGCGACCGACGCTCTGGTACGGGTGCCCGTTGTGCGCGGCAAACGCCAGCCGCACGAGCGAAATGCGCCCGTCGGGCTCGAGGATGCGCAGCCGCCCCGAACCCTGGATTTGCAGCAGCAGCGCATCGAGCGGGTCGGCCAGCCAGGCCAGCACCTGGCCCTGCAACAGCTGCTGCACCTGCGGATCGCTGTCGATTTGCTGCCGCGTGTACCACGGCCGCCCGGCGGCACTGGCCAGCGCGGCCGGCGGTGCGTAGAGCGGGACGCGGTAGGGTCCGTGCGCCACCCGGCTGGCCAGCAGCTCGGGCTCGTAGTAGCCGGTCAGCAAGCCGGGCCGGTTGGCCCCGTCCGGCGCCAGCACGCGGTAGGGCTGCAGGCGCTGCATGATCCAGGCATGGCGCTCGGCCTCGTCGCCCAGCGTCAGGCGCCGCATCTCGGCGCAGATGGGGCCCCACGGCGGGGCGGGTCGCTCGCAGCTGCGCAGCCAGGCGTTCCATGCCTCGTGCAGGGCGTCCCGTCCCCAGCCGGGCAGTTCGCTCCAGCGCACCGGCTGCCACAGCGCGGCCCCGCGCCGCACGGGGGGCGGCAGCGGCCTCGCATCGGCCGCCTGCCACGCCGCGTCGAGGGGGGTGAGCACGGCCGGTCCCTCGCCATCCACCGGGACAGGCAGGGCAACCGCGGGCGGTTGGGGAACCTGCAGAGGGGCTGCCGGCTCCACTGCGGGGAGCGTGGGCGCGGGCGGCGACGCATCGGTGACCGCGACGGGTACGCTGCCACAGCCCGCCATGGCGCCCACGACGATGACCGCCCCCCAGCCAGCCACCCGCCGCACCGCCCGACCGATTCTCTTACCCGTTGCCGTCATGACCCTGTTGCTGCTCGAAGCGCTAGGCGCCCTGTTGTTGTTCATCTTCATCGTCTGGTGGACCATGTTCGCGGGCCGCAAGCGGGGCGAGCCGCCCGAGGCCGCGCCCGCACCGGATGCGGCACCCCCGGCGCCTGAGCGCGCGCCCGGGTCTCGGCCACCACCCCCGCCCCCGTCCCCGCACGAGTAAGCGCGCCCACCACGGCTCACAGGCGCCGGTGGCTCAGCGCCGGCAGCCGGCGCCTCACGTCGAGCAGCCGCTCGCGTTCGAGCTCGGCCACCACCACCCCAGGCCCCGTGGCCTGCTGCGCCAGTACCACCCCCCAGGGGTCGACGATCATGCTCTGGCCCCACGTCTGGCGGCCGTTTTCGTGGCGGCCCCCTTGGGCGCTGGCGATCACGTAGGCCTGGTTTTCGATGGCGCGCGCGCGCAGCAGCACCTCCCAGTGCGCTTGTCCCGTCACATGGGTAAACGCGGCCGGCACCACCAGCACGTCCGCCGCCAACAATCGATACAACTCGGGAAAGCGCAAGTCGTAACACACGCTCAAGCCCACGCGCCAGTCGGTGCCGGACCGGTCGCGCAGGGTGAACGCCACCGGCCGCTCCCCAGCTTGCAGCACGGCCGCTTCGTCGTAGCCCTGCTGCCCGTCGTGAAAGCGAAACAGGTGAATCTTGTCGTAGCGTGCCACGCAGCGCCCGTGCGGGTCGAACGCGAGCGACGCGTTGGCCGCGTGCTGCGGATCGTCAGTGGCCAGCGGCACCGTGCCGCCCACGATCCACAGCCCCAGCTCGCGCGCGGCGTCGGACAAAAAATCCTGCATCTTGCCCAGGCCCGGCGGCTCGGCCAGCAACAGTTTGTCGGCGTCGCGCGCGCCCATGAAGCCGAAGTACTCTGGCAACACGGCCAGCTCGGCACCCGCGTGGCGGGCTTGGTCGAGCAGTTCGTGCGCCTGCGTCAGGTTGTGCTCCAGGCTGACGCCGGAGACCATTTGAATGGCGGCGACTTTCATCGGTTTGGCTCCGGGTTGGCATCGGTCGGGTTGGCAACGGGTATCGTACGCGCAATGCGCTCCACCTGGGGGTCGGCCCAGGTGCCCGTGATGCGAAACGTTTGCGTGGCCGCCGCTTGCAGCGGCTCGCGCAGCAGCCACTGCGCAAGGAACGTCCCCAGCCCGGTGACCGGGTTGATCGCTGCGGCCACCAGCGACGCCGTACCGGCGTTGAGTTCCGGCACGACGACGACGGTGAGGTCCTGCGTCTCGCGCACCAGGTCAGCGCGGCCTTCGATGAGCACGGCGGCGCTGACTCCCTTCATTTGCAAATTGTTGGTGCTGGCCACGCCGCCCTCGATGCGGGCATGGCCGCGCACGAAGTCGAACGCAAACCCCTCGCTGAAGACGTCGCGAAAATCCAGTGTCAGTCTCCGCGGCAGCGACTGCAGGCTCAGCACCCCCAGCAGCTTGGCAATGCCGGGGTCGGCCTTGAGGAATTGCCCCCGCTGCACGTCGAGCGCGAGCTCGCCGGACAGGCTGGGCAAGTGTAGCGCCAGCGGCGCGCCTAGCCAGCCGATCGAGCCCTCCAGCCGGCCCCGTCCGCCGCGCAGCGTGCCCGCAAAACCGAAGCGATCCAACAGCGCGCCCGCATCGTCGATGTCGAGCCGTACCTGCAGCGCCGTGCGGCGCGCGCTGGCCGCCTGTCCGGGGGCCGTCAGCGCCGCTGCGGTGGGTGCCCAATTGCCAGTGGCGCTCAGGCGCGCTTCGGGCACGCTCAGGCGCAGCGTCTGCAGCCGCCACTCGCGCGCCGCGACGCCACCCTGCGTGGCATCGCGATTGACGGCCTGCAGCTCCAACCGCCCCAGGCGACGCCCGGCCAGTTCAAAATCGTCCACCACCACGTCCAACGCCGGCATCGAACGCGGCTGACCAGCCAGTCGCTCGACGTCGTCCGCTGCGCTGGGCGGCAGCTGCAGCCGCGCCAGCCGTGCCATCAGCCGCTCCTGCGTGCCGCCGTCGTACTCCAGATAACCGTTGAATTGGCGCGCCACCACCGACAAACGCCAGGCGTCGCCCGCACGCGTGCCGCCGGCCACCAGGGCGTCGAACGGCCGCCCCCCCAGCACCAGCCGATCCAGCGTGATGCCAAACTGGGTTGGCCAATAGGCGGTACCGTCGCGCCAGCCAACGGCGGCGCTGCGCGCGCCAGCCGCCACTGGCGCGGCCGGCTCCAGCGCCGCCGCCCACGCATCGGCGTCCAGCGCGCGCAGGCGCACGACGCCCGCCACCCCCGACACCGGCCAATCGGGCCACTCGGCCCCCAGGGCCAGCCGCCCGCGGCGCACCGTGGTGACGTCGCCTCGATGCTCGCGCTCATACTCGGCGCGCAGCGGCACCCCATCGGCTGCGGGCTCGATACTCAGGCGCAGCCGATCGCGGGTGGACGCCGCGCCGGGCTCAGGGCGGGGTTGCGCCTGGATCGCCAGCGCGACGCGCCAGGCCGATTCCGCCGGCTTGGCCAGCGGCGCGGGCAGCGCCAGGGCCATGCCGCGCAGGTCGGTGTCCACCTGCAGATCCATCCCGTTGGGGCCGAAAGCCAGCCCGAGCGTGTAGCGTGTCGCGCCCTGCGCGTACTGCCCCAGCCAGCGCGCCCAACCCCACGCAGGCGCCGACTGCAGGCCGACGGCGCTGGCGCTGCCCTGGCCCTGCAGGCGGATCACGGCCGCGCCGTCGCGGCGCGTCATGCCACCGGCAAAGCGCAGCTCACCCCCGAGCGCACGGGCGCTCGCCGACGAGAGGTCGAACCCCTGATCGGTGAAGTCGATGACCGCCCGCACACCCTGCAATGCAGGCAGATCCGGCCCCCATTGCACGTCGTTGCCCGCCAGCCGCACCTGTCCGCGCACTTGCGTGCGGTCGGTGTCGTCCAGCGGGATGCGCAGCTGCAACGGCACCTCGACGGTGCCGTCGGCGCGCACCTCGTCGAGCGCCCCGTCGGTCATGGCGCGCAGCGGGGACGCGGCGACGAAGCGCAGCGCCTCCGCGGCCGGGCCACGGATGAGGCCATCGACTTGCAGCAGCGGGGCATCGGCCATGTAGTCGGCGATCACCGCGTCGGCCTGCACCACGCGCAGCGCGGGCTGGCCAAGCACGCCGCCGCTGGCGCGGGCCACCTGCAAGCGATGGCCATCGATGCGCAACTCGGCGTCGAGCGCTGCCAGCGCGGGCCACGGCGCGCTGCCCGCGGGCAGCAGCGACGGCGGCGCGTAGTCGAGCACCACGTCCTGCAGCTGCGCGCGCACCTCGAACGTGCCTTGGCGCGCGGCGGCGAATGGAAAGTCCCACAGATCGCCATCGACGCGAAACGTCGCCTGGGCCACCCGCCCAGCCCGGATCGCCGCACGCAGATACTGCCGTGTATCGGCCCCCACGTTCAGCGGCAGATAACGCACCACGCGCGTGCCGTCGGCGCGCGTGAGCCGCAGGTCGAGCTGCAGCAGCCCGGGAAAGCGATCGCGCGCCGCGCTGCGCGCCGGGTCGGCGGTGCGCCAGCGCAGGCGGCCGCTGCCCGCCGCGTCGGCGTTGGCAAAGCTCAGTTGCTCGACGTCGAGGGCGATGTCCGGGCCGTCGAGCGTCCAGCGCAGCTGCGCGTTCAGCTCGTCGAACGCCAGACGCGGTTCCTCGAAAACACCAGGGAACGTCAGCGCCCCGCGCCGCAGCGCCACGCTGGCGCGGCCGCCGCGCTCGTCGAAGGCAAATTCGGCGTCCACGCCCTCGACCCCCGGACGCCCGTAGGCGGGCGCCTTGTTGGCGTTGTCGCCCGGTACCACGGCCGCCGCTGCGCCAGGGCGCAAGGCCAGCCCCTGCACCCGCCCGCGCGCCGACCAGCGCTCGGGCGCGCCCGGGCGCTCCGCGGCCGACCAGCGCACCACGAGCCCTTCGGCGATGCCCGCGGGCTGCGTGGCCAAGGCCCAACGGTTGACCGCGTCGCCCAGCGGCAGCACGCGCGCGAGCCGTTGCAGCACTCCCAAATCCAGTCGGTCCGACGTCAGCATCCAGCGGCGCAGCGCGCCATCGCCCGCCTGCGCCAGCTCGAAGCGCACATCGCCACGTGGCCATTCGGCACCGTCGGCGGTGGTGATGGTCAGGCCCTGCGTGGTCCAGACCATCGTGTCGCCATCGCGCTGCACCCCGAGCCGCCCGCCCAGGTGGGCCACGGCCAGCGGCTCGATGTTGGTTTCCGCTGTGCGCGCCCAGGCAATCTGCACGTCGCTCCACTGCACGTCCGCGACGGCCGCGCGCCATTGGCCGCGCTGCACGTCGGCCCACAGCCGCAAGGCCCCCGTGGCCCGCCCCGCGCGCACGCCCCACAGCGCCGCGGTATCCACGTACTGCCCCAGCCGCTGCAGGTCCAGCCGCGGCGCCTCGAGGTACGCCTCGCCCGACCAGTCGCGCCAGCGCCCAGGGTGGGTCTGCCACAGCGGGCGGCTGAAGCGCCCCCGCACACTGAAGCGCTCGCCCCACTCGGGTGGCGGCGTGGCGTCGAGCCGAAATTCGTGCCGCCAGCCGGGATTGCGCACGACGATATCCACCTGCTCGAGCACCAGGGGCGGGGCATCTGGGCGCTGCTCATCGACCCAGCGCACGCGTCCGCCGCGCAGCGCAAACTCGCGCTGCCCGAAAAACCAGTCGGCCGCCCGGCTGTCGCCGGGGGTGGCGTTGACGTCCAGTCCCGCGACCTGCAATCGGCCATCTGCGAGTCGCCGCACCTCGAGCACCGCCCCCTCGATGGCGAGCTGCTCGAATCCCACGCGCCACAGCGACGCCACCGACAGCGCCGCTTGCACCCGCGGCAGGTGCAGCGCCTCATGGCCTTGGGCATCATGCAGCCGCACGTCGCGCAGCGTCAACCCTGGCACCGGCCCAGTGGCAGCTGCCTCGATCGCCCCCACCGTCACCCGCACCCCCAGGGCGCGTGTGGCCACCGCCTCCAGCGCCGGACGCCATGCCTCGGCCCGCGGCACAATCCAGAACTGGAGAGCCCCCCACGCCACCCCGAGCAACAACCAAACGGCCACCACCCCTGCGAAGAGGAGCTGCGTCGCCCGTGCCCACAGGCGCAGGCGGCGAGACGCGGGAGAGGAGGCCATCGGTGCAGTCACACGAAATTATGATGTCGAGCGCTTGCGTTGGTTCGCCCAACGCCGACCACAGCCGGTTCGTGCAACGCATCCGGCGCCGCTACGAGACCGAACGCCACTGGTTGCCGCCGGGTGTGCCTGACGCTGCTTCGTTGCGCCAAACTTGGCAAACGCTGCGTGCACACGGCCACGACGTGCCGGCGGCCCTGCGCATCGTGCGCCACCTGACGCTGGAGCGATTGGCGGTACTCGACTGTGAACAAGGCGCGCCATTGTCGGCCATCACACACGCCATGACCGCGCTGGCCGAACTGGTGCTCGATGAAGCCGCGCGCGCCGCACGCGCCGAACTCGACGCCATCCACGGCCCCCCGCAGGCCGGCCCCCAGCGGGCGGGCACGCCGCTGCCCCCCGATTTGCAGGCCGAGCCTGGGCGCTGCGGCTGGTGGATCGTCGGCATGGGCAAGCTGGGCGCGCGCGAGCTTAACGTCTCCAGCGACATCGACCTCATCTACGTCTACGAGACCGACGGCGAGACGCGCGGCGATGCCCAGGGGCGCCAGCGCATCACCAACCACGAATATTTCGCCAAGCTGGTCAAGCGCATGCAGGCGCTCATCAGCGAGGTGACCGAGCATGGGCAGGCGTTTCGCGTCGATCTGGCGCTGCGCCCCAACGGCAACTCGGGCCCGCCGGCGGTACCCCTGGGCGCGTTGGAGGACTACTTCCAGGCACACGGCCGCGAGTGGGAGCGCTTCGCCTGGCTCAAAAGCCGCGTCGTCGCCCCGGCCGACAGCGCCTGCCGCGACGGCAGCGGTGCCTGGCTGCGCCCGGTGGTGCTGCCCTTCGTCTTTCGGCGCTACCTGGACTACGCGGTGTTCGACGCCCTGCGGCGTCTGCACCAGCAAATTCGCGAACACGCGGTGCGGCGCGCGGCCGGCCACCCCGAGCGCGCGCACGACGTCAAGCTCTCGCGTGGCGGCATCCGCGAAATCGAGTTCATCGTGCAACTGCTGCAGGTGGTGCGCGGCGGGCAATTCCCCGAGCTGCGCACGCGTCCCACACTGCAAGCGCTGCAGCGCGTGGCCGATGCGGGCCTGATGCCCGCCGACAAGGCGCGCCAGTTGGCCGACGCTTATGAGTTTTTGCGGCGCGTGGAGCACCGCATCCAATACCTGGACGATCAGCAGACGCACATCCTGCCCACCCGCGACGACGACTTGCTGTGGATCGCCCACACCATGGGCTTTGACGGAGTGCCGGGGTTTTTGAGCGCGCTCGATGCCCACCGCGAGGTGGTGGCGCACGAGTTCGACACGCTGCTCGGCGGCCACGGCAACGGGGGGTGCGCCGGCAAGGGGTGCCACGGCACCCGCGCCGAGCCCGACGACCTCACGAGCCTGCTACCCGACTGCCCCCCGGCCTTGGCCGAGCGTTTGCAGCCGTGGATCGACCACCCGCGCGTGCTGGCCTTGCGCGACGAGGCGCGACAGCGGCTGGTGCGGCTATTGCAGCGCACCGTGGCATGGATCGACAACGGGCGCGTCAGTGTCGAGGCCGCCGTGCGCTTGGTGGACTGGATCGAGCCCTTGCTGCGGCGCGAGAGCTACCTGGCCCTGCTGCAAGAGCGGCCCGCGGTACACGAGCGGCTGCTGCGCGTGTTGGGTGCGGCGCGCTGGCCTGCCCGCTACCTGCTGCGCCACCCCGGCGTCATCGACGAACTGGCCAGCGCCGAGCTCTACGCCACGCGCTTCGACCCCCAGGCGTTCATGGCCGACCTGGAAGCGCGCCGCTGGGCCCTGCACAAGACCGGCGAAGACGACGACGAGGCGCTGCTCGACTTGCTGCGCCGCGCGCACCACGCCGAGGTGTTTCGCACCCTGGCGCGCGACGTGGAGGGGCTGCTGACGGTGGAGCAGGTGGCCGACGACTTGAGCGCGCTGGCCGACGCGGTGCTGGACATCACCGGCCGCTGGTGCTGGCAGCGCCTGAAAAACCGCCACCGCGACGAACCACGCCACGCCATCATCGGCTACGGCAAACTGGGCGGCAAGGAACTGGGCTACGGCAGCGACCTCGACATCGTCTTCGTGTATGACGACGACGATGAGCGCGCGCCCGAGGTGTACGCGGCCTTCGTGCGCAAACTGATCAACTGGCTGACCGTCAAGACCGGCGAGGGCGACCTGTTCGAAATCGACACCGCTTTGCGGCCCAACGGCAACTCGGGCCTGCTCGTGACCAGCTTCACGGCTTTCGAGAATTACCAGCAAAACCGCGGCAGCAACACCGCGTGGACCTGGGAACACCAAGCCATGACGCGCGCACGCTTCGTGGTGGGCGCGCCTGACCTGCGCGTGCGCTTCGACGCCGTGCGCGAGGCCGTCATCACCGCCGAGCGCGACCGCGCCGCGCTGGCGGCCGAAATCCGTGCCATGCGCCAGCGCTTGTACGACGCCCACCCCGTGCGCGCGGGGCGCTTCGACCTCAAGCACAGCCCCGGGGGCATGATCGATGTCGAATTCGCCGTGCAGTACCTGGTGTTGGCACACAGCCGCAAGCACCCCGCCTTGCGCGACAACGCGGGCAACATCGCGTTGTTGCAGCGGGCCGAATCCGCGGGGCTGCTGCCAACGGGCGTGGGGTTGGCTGCCGCCGACGCCTACCGGCGCCTGCGCCAGCTGCAGCACCGCGCCCGCTTGGACGACGCCAGCACGCAGGTCGACCCCGATGCGGTGCGCGACGAGGCGCGGGCGGTGCGGCGGCTATGGACACAGGTCCTAGGCGAAACCACGGGCTGAGGCAGGGCCGCCGCATACCCCCTGTGCCAACGCAGCCTTGTCACCGCCCCGCCCTGACGACGAGCGACGCTCGTAGGATGGTGGCTCGGTTCAATGTTCATCCGTCGAGAATCGCACGGTGAAGGCCCCCTGGTATCCTCTCCTCGCGGCACTGGCTGCCGTGGTCCTGCTGCCCATGAGCACCCCTATCCACGCCTCTGCCCAAGCGGCCAACACCGCTGCGAAAACCGATTGCCCCGCCATCTTGCAGCACCGCTTCGACCGGCTGCAGGATGAAAAGCCGCAAGATCTTTGCCAGTACGCGGGCAAAGTGGTGCTGGTCGTCAACACCGCCAGCTACTGCGGCTTCACCGACCAGTACAAGGGCTTGGAGGCGCTGTACCGCCGCTACCGAAACCGGGGACTGGTCGTGCTCGGTTTCCCGTCCAACGACTTCGGGCAACAGGAGCCGGGCAGCAACCAACAAATCGCCGAGTTCTGCGAAAACACCTACGGGGTGCAGTTCCCGATGTTCGCCAAGAGCAGCGTGCGCGGCCCGCAAGCCAACCCGCTGTTCAAACAGTTGGTCGAGCGCACCGGCACCACGCCGAAGTGGAACTTTTACAAATACCTGATCAGCCGCGACGGTCGCACGGTGCTGGCGTACAACAGCCTGGTTTCGCCGGAAAGCGACACCCTGCGACGTGACATAGAGCGGCTGCTGGTCAATCCTTGATGGGGCTCAGCGTGCGCCTACTGACGCGTTTTCAAGCGCTTCCACCCGGCGCGCGCCGTTGAAGCGGCGCGCCCAGTAGCGGTCGTTCATGTCGCTGACCTTGACGCTGTCCCCCTTGCTGGGTGCGTGGACAAATTTGCCATCGCCCAAATACACGCCCACGTGGCTGAAGGCGCGGCGCATGGTGTTGAAAAACACCAAATCCCCTGGGCGCAGTTCGTCCTTGGTGACCGGCGTGGTGACTTCGGCCTGCTCGGCCGCACGGCGCGGCAACCACAAGCCCAGCGTGTTGGCGTACACGTAGCGCACGAAACCGCTGCAGTCAAACCCCGTCTCGGCAGATCCACCGCCAAAACGGTAGGGCACCCCGATCAAGCCCAGCGCCGTGCCCAGCAAGCGGCCCGCGACATCGCTCGTCTCGCTACCAACGGTGTGCAGCTGGCCCATCCACGCATCGATGGCTCCCCGTGCTGGCGCGGCCTCTGCTGCACCCTCGACCCCGAGAGGAGCGGCATGGACGGCCAGGCTCAACAGCCCGGCCAGACAGACAAAGACGATGCGTCGCATGGCGCGGCATCGTACCAGAACCGAAAACCGACCCGGCCGTGCTTGCCCGACTGCGGGGGTGATCCCCTCAAGCACCGGCGCTCGCGCACGCCAGGGCGACGCCGACGGCCAGCCGATGCAGCGCCTGCCAGGGGTCGGCCGGCCAATCCGGCGCCGTCAACCCTTTGACGATACCGTCCACCGTCTGCGCCTCGACCAGCCAGCGCCCGGTCTGCGTGCTGCGCAAGCGCGGCAACAACCGCTCGTAGCGCCGCTCGCGCGCACCCCACACGCGGGCTTCGCGCAGCGCCAGTGGCATGGGCTGCCCCTGATCCAGCGCCAGCCGCACCCGGTGCAGCGCGCGCACCTCCTCGGCCAGCGCCCAGTGCACGGGCACGGGCGCCACACCTTCGGCCCGTAGCCCGTCCAGCATGCGTTGCACGCGGGCCACGGCACCATCGAGCACCGCCTCGGGCAGACCGAAGGGGTCGTAGCGCGCCACGTCCAACACGGCCGTGCGCACCTGCTCGAAGGACAGCTCCCCGGGTGGATACAGCAGCCCCAGCTTGGCGATCTCTTGATGCGCCGCCAACAGGTTGCCTTCGACCCGATCAACCAAAAAGGCCAACGTGCGCTGCCCTTCGTCACCCGCGGCAACGTGTTGGCCCTGGGCTTGCAGGCGTTGCGCGATCCACATCGGTAACTGGGCACGCTCGACGGGATCGACGCGTACCACCACACCGTACGCCTGCAAGGCGGCAAACCATGGGCTCTTGAGCGTCGCCGCGTCCAGCCGTGGCAGCAGCACCAGGGTCACGGTATCCGCCGCAGCAGCGGCCGACTCGGCCAGACGCTGCAACGCCAGCGCCCCGTCTTTTCCCGGTTTGCCAGACGGGATGCGGACCTCGATGAGGCGCTTGTCGGAAAACAGGCTGAGCGCCGAGCCGGCCGCCAGGATCGCGCTCCAGTCGGTGTGCGCACCGGCGACCGTGTAGACTGTGCGCTCGCTGTGCCCCGCGGCACGCACCGCGGCCCGGATGGCGTCGGCCGCCTCCTGTGCCAGCAGCGGCTCGTCGCCGTGCACGACGTACAACGGCGCCAGCCCGCGCCGAAGCTGAGCCGTCAACTGGGCGTGGCCGATTTGCATGGGCGAATTGTAGAAGCCGTGTCACACTACGGGCCTGTCTGTTTTGACACCCTGAATCGATCATGACAACGACGGTTGGTATCGAAACCGTGGCGCTCGTGGGCGCGCCCACGGACATCGGCGCTGGCGCGCGAGGCGCCTCGATGGGCCCGGAGGCACTGCGCGTCGCTGGACTGCAGGCCGCACTGGAGTCCCACGGCCTGCGGGTACTCGATCGCGGCAATCTCGGCGGCCCGCCCAACCCGTGGCAGCCAGCGGTGCAGGGCTACCGCCACTTGTCAGAGGTGGTGGCGTGGAACCGTGCCGTGCACGAGGCGGTGTATGCCGAGCTCGCGCAGGGCCATCTGCCCATCCTGCTGGGCGGCGACCACTGTCTGGCCATGGGCTCGATCAGTGCGGTCGCACGCCACTGCCGCGCACAGGGCAAAAAGCTGCGCGTGCTGTGGCTGGATGCGCACGCCGACTTCAACACCGCGGCGCTGACACCAAGCGGCAATCTGCACGGTATGCCGGTCGCATGCCTATGCGGCTTCGGCCCCGAAGCGCTGGTGCGCCTGGGCGGCGACGCCCCTGCACTGCACCCGAGTCAGGTGCGCCAGATCGGTATCCGCAGCGTCGATCCGGGCGAGAAGCGCTTCGTGCACGAGCAGGGCCTGGAGGTGTACGACATGCGCTACATCGACGAGATGGGCATGCGCCACACGATGGAAATGGCGCTCGCCGGGCTGGACGCCGACACGCACCTGCACGTCAGCTTCGACGTCGATTTTCTCGACCCCGAGATCGCCCCGGGTGTGGGCACGACGGTACCCGGCGGGCCCACCTACCGCGAAGCGCAACTGTGCATGGAAATGATCGCCGACACGGGGCGGCTGGCCAGCCTGGACGTGATGGAGCTCAACCCCGCGCTGGACGTGCGCAATCGCACGGCGTTGTTGGCGGTGGACCTGATCGAGAGCCTGTTCGGCAAGAGCACGCTGATGCGCGAACACCAGGCGCGACGCGGCAGCTGAAGCGCTGCGCCCCGCGTTCAGCGCAGCGGCACGGCAGCAAGCCGCACCAACCACTGGCGCACGATCGCCGTGCGCATGTCGTCGAACAGCAGCGCCTCTTCGGCTTCCTTGCCCAGCACCACGGTCTCGGAAAAGCTCAGCTCGCGCTCCTGCGAGAGTTCGGTCTCTGGGATCAGTTCGACCCCCGCCGGCGTGCGCAGGGCGAAACGCACGCGCCGCCGCAGCGCCAGCTCGCGCACCTGACCCGCCGCAGTGGTGCCCACCACGACGCGCTCGCGCTGGTCTTGCAATACCTGCAGGATCACATCCGCCGCCGGTGGCGGCGCGGCGGGCGTGGTGGTGGCAGCCGCCACGCCCGTGCCCGTGACCACCACCCCGGCCGCTTGCAGCTGCGCGCGCAGGCTCTGCAGCACGTCGCTGTCGGCCGCGGCCTGCAGGCGCAGGGTGCGAAAGCCGAAGCGCCAGCCGGTGCCACGCAGCCGAAACCCGCAGCCCCCCAGCCCAGCCGCGGAGATGAGCACGCCCCCTGCCGCTGCCAGCCAGGCGCGTCGCGCGACCATGGTCACACCACCACGTTGACGAGGCGGCCCGGCACCACCACCACCTTGCGCGCGGGACGGCCCTCGCCGTACTTGGCGAACTCCGGCGACGCCAGCGCTGCCGCCTCGATCGCGGCGCGGTCGGCCTCGGCCGGCACGGTCAGGCTGCCGCGCAGCTTGCCGTTGATTTGCAGCACCAGCTCGATTTCGTCACGGCGCAACGCGGCCTCGTCCACCGTCGGCCACGGCGCATCGAGCAAGTCGCCCATCGTTTGGGCATACCCCAGCGCCTGCCACAAATGGCTGGTCAGGTGCGGGGTGACCGGATACAGGCAGCGCAGCAAGATGCCCATGCCCTCGATCAGCGCCACCCCACCGCCGGGCTCGTCGCTGGAATCGAACGCCTCCAGCGCGTTGAGCATCTTCATGCAGCCCGACACCACGGTGTTGTACTGCATGCGCTGGTAGTCGTAGTCCACCTGCTTGAGCACGGTGTGGATTTCGCAGCGCAGCGCCTGCGCCCGCTTGCCAAAGCGCACCTCGGCCAGCGACGACGCCCCTTGCACCGACTGGGTGGCCGCGCTCCAGTCGGACTGGGCCAGGCGCTGCCCCAGCGCCCAGACGCGGCGCAAGAAGCGGTGGCTGCCTTCCACTGCCGCGTCGTTCCACTCCAGCGTGGCCTCGGGCGGCGCGGTAAACATCGTGTACAGGCGCGCGGTGTCGGCGCCGTAGCGGTCGATCAGGTCTTGCGGATCGACGCCGTTGTTCTTGGACTTGGACATCGTGCCCACGCCCTCGTAATCGATGGGCGTGCCGGCGGGCAGCACGCCGTCGGCGCTGGGCACGTCGCGCTTGAGGCGCGCGCCCACGGTCTTGCCGCTGGCGTCGAGCACGGGCTCGACGTCGTGCGGCCAGAAGTATTCCTTGGCCCCCTTGGCGGTGCGGCGGCTGTAGATGTGGTTGAGCACCATGCCCTGCGTGAGCAGGCGCTGGAATGGCTCGTCGATCGCCACCAGCCCCAGATCGCGCATGACCTTGGTCCAAAAGCGCGCGTAGAGCAGGTGCAAAATGGCATGCTCGATGCCGCCGATGTACTGGTCCATCGGCATCCAGTAGCGCGTGCCCTCGCCCACCATGGCGTCGGACAGCTGCGGGTCGCAGTAGCGCATGAAGTACCACGAACTGTCGACGAAGGTGTCCATGGTGTCGGTCTCGCGCCGCGCGGGCTTGCCACAACGCGGGCACGGCACGTTCAGGAACGCCTCGCACTTGGCCAGCGGGTTGCCGCTGCCATCGGGCACCAGATCTTCGGGCAGCACCACGGGCAGATCCTCGTAGGGTACGGGCACCGGGCCGCAGTCGTCGCAGTGGATGATGGGGATCGGCGTGCCCCAGTAGCGCTGGCGGCTGATGCCCCAGTCGCGCAGACGGTACGTCACCTTTTTCTCGCCCAGCCCTTGGGCCGCCAGCAGCTCGGCCACCTTGTCCACCGCCGCCTGGTGGGGCAGGCCGTCGAGCACACCCGAATTCACACACACCAGCGCGCCCGACTTGTCCGCGTACCAGTCTTGCCAACGCGTGGGGTCGAACGTCAGCGCCGCCTCTGAGCCGGGCGCCGGGCCGATGACCTGTTTGATCGGCAGGCCGTACTTGCGCGCGAACGCGAAATCGCGCTCGTCGTGCGCAGGCACGCCCATGACGGCGCCGTCGCCATAGCCCATGAGCACATAGTTGCCCACCCACACCGGCACCGCCTCACCGGTGAGCGGGTGGCGCACCACCAGCCCCGTGGGCATGCCCTCCTTCTCCTTGAGCGCGAGTTCCGCCTCGGTGGTGCCGCCTTGCTTGCAGCGCTCGATGAAGGCAGCGAGCGCCGGGTCGCGGCGCGCCGCCAACTGCGCCAGCGGATGCTCGGGCGCCACGGCGCAAAACGTCACCCCCATGATGGTGTCGGCGCGGGTGGTGAACACGTGCAGCCGCCCGTCCTGGATCAGGCGGCCGTCCTCGTCGCGGATGTCGTGCGGGAAGGCAAAGCGCACGCCGACGCTCTTGCCAATCCAGTTCTCCTGCATCAGGCGCACGCGCTCGGGCCAGCCGTGCAAGAAGTTGGGATCATCCGGGTTGGCCACGGCCGACAGCAGCTCTTCGGCGTAGCGCGTGATGGCCAGGTAGTAGCCGGGGATCTCGCGCTTTTCCACCAGCGCCCCGGTGCGCCAGCCGCGCCCGTCGATGACCTGCTCATTGGCCAGCACCGTCTGGTCTACCGGGTCCCAGTTGACCACTTGGGTCTGCCGGTAGGCGATGCCCTTTTCCAGCATCTTCAGAAACAGCCACTGGTTCCATTTGTAGTAGTCGGGGGAACACGTGGCGATCTCGCGGCTCCAGTCGATGGCCAGGCCCATGGCCTGCATCTGCCGCTTCATGTAAGCGATGTTGTCGTACGTCCAGCGCGCGGGCGGCACGCCGTTTTTGATGGCCGCGTTTTCCGCTGGCAGCCCGAAGGCGTCCCAGCCCATGGGCATGAGCACGTTGTAGCCCTTCATGCGCAGCTGGCGCGCCATCATGTCGTTGATGGTGTAGTTGCGCACGTGCCCCATATGCAGCTTGCCGCTGGGGTAGGGCAGCATGGAGCAGGCGTAAAACTTGGGGCGCGACGCGTCTTCGCGCACGCGGTAAGCGTCGCGCGCGGCCCACTGGGCCTGCATGGCGGCCTCCAGGTCACGTGGCGAGTAAGGAGCGGTAGCAGCGGTCATGGAAGCGAAAAGGATTGGCACACGGGACGCAATCCCGCGACGGGTTTGCCGCGATTGTAGAGGGGGCCGTGCGCCAGATACCACCCGGGCCCCGCGCACCGCCAGTGCAGGCAGCGCTCAGGCCAGCACTTCGGCCAGGAACTGGCGCATGGCCTGCCACGAGCGCGCATCCGCGCGCGCGCTGTAGACGGTGCCGAAGCCGGGATCGTTGGCCTCGGGGTTGGTGAAGGCATGCATCGTGGCGCCATAGGCGTGCAGCTGCCAGTCGGCGCCCGCTTGCGTCATCTCGCGCGCAAACGCCAGCACCGCCTCCGGCGTGGCCATCGGGTCGTCCCATCCGTGCAGCGCCAGCACTTTGGCGCTGATGGCACGGCCCGCGGTGTTGCCCGGCGGGGTGAACAGCCCATGAAAACTCACCACCCCGCGCAGCGGCAACCCCGTGCGCGCCATGTCCAGCACGCTCAGGCCGCCAAAGCAAAAGCCGATGGCCGCCAGCCGCTGCGCGTCCACCTGCGGCTGTGCCGCCAGCGTCTGCAGCGACGCCGCCAGGCGCGCTTGCAAGCGGGCCCGGTCCTGCACCAGCGGGGTCATGAGGGCGGCGTTTTCCTCTTTGGTGCGACCGCGGCGGCCCTTGCCGTACACGTCCATGGCAAAGCCCACGTAGCCCAGCTCCGCCAGCGCGCGCGCCTTGCCGTCCTCGAACGCGCTGCGCCCGGCCCAGGCGTGGGCCACGGCTACCGCGGGGCGGGGGCCCGGCTGGCGGTCGTCCCACGCCAGCAGTCCTTCGAACACGTCGCCGTCGTGGGTGTACTCGATGGTGCGGGTTTGGATGGTCATGGGCGTCTGTCTCCTGTGCTGCTCGTGGGGCCCGATGGGCGCAACGGTGACTGCACGGCATGCCCCGGGCCCACGCAGGCACCCCGCGCAGGCATTGTAGGCGAGCGCCCCGGGCGGGACCCACTGCCAGCGCGCTGCCCGTTTACGCGGCCGGCACGCGAAACCGCTCCACCAATGCCGTCAGGTGTGTGGCTTGCTCGCGCATCGCCAGCGCGGCGGCGGCGATTTCTTCGACCAGCGCCGCGTTTTGCTGCGTCATGCGGTCGAGCTGGCCAATGGCCTCGTTCATCTCGTCGACCCCATTCGCCTGCTCCTGACTGGCCTGTGCACCTTCGGCGATCGATTCACCCAGCCGGTGCACTTCGTCGCGCATGCGCTCGATGGTGGCGCGCGCCTGTTCGACCTGATGGGTCCCCTGCTGCACGTCGGCCACACTGTGTTCGATCAAGCCACGGATCTCGCGCGCGGCCTCGGCGCTGCGCTGGGCGAGGCCGCGCACCTCCCCCGCCACGACGGCAAACCCCCGGCCCGCCTCACCGGCTCGGGCCGCCTCCACCGCCGCGTTCAAGGCCAGGATGTTGGTCTGGAACGCGATGCCGTCGATCACGGCGGTGATAGCGGCGATGCGGTCGCTGCTCTGGCGGATGGCCTCCATCGTGGCCACGAGCTGGGCCACCGCCTGATCGCTCTCGCGCGCCCGCTGCCCCAAGGCCTGCGCTTGCTCGCTGGCGCGACGGGCGCTGGCAGCCGCTTCGCGGATGCGCTCGGTCAACGCTTCCATATTGGCCGCGGCTTCCTGCAAATTGCTGGCGGCTCGCTCGGTGCGGTCCGACAGATCTTGGTTGCCGTGCGCGATTTCCTCCGTGGTCTCTTGCAGCTGGGTGCTGGCGTGGCGCACTTCCCGCACCAGGGCAGCCAGTTCGCCTCGCATGGTTTCCAGCGCTCGGGTCATCTCGCCAAATTCATCGCGCCGCCGGGTATCGAGGGCGTACGTGAGATCCCCTCCGGCCAGCGTGGACGCAAACGATACCGTGCGCTGCAGCGGCTGGCGGATGTGCCGGATCAGCCCCCACGCGCCGATGAGGATGCCCAACACCAGCAGGCCCATCGCGGTGGAGCCGAAGATCATGTTCTGGCGACGCTTGCTTTCGTAGTACGCCTGCACGGTGGCAAGCTGGGCGCGTTGGTAATCGGCAAACTCGCGCAGCGCGTGCAAATACGCCGGGATGCGCGGGGTGTAGCGCGCCTCCAGCACGGCCAACGCGCGCTCCTCGTCGCCCGCCTCGCGCAAGCGCTGCGCCTCCTCGAACGCCGCTTCGATCTCGCGCCGCAGCGCCATCACGGCATCCAGCAGCGCTCGCTCACGGGCGTCGCTCACCTTCTCGACGATGCTGGCCTCCAGCTCGGCCATACGTTTGCGCCCCTCGGCCATGGGCACCAGATAGAGGGTCTGCAGGATCGGGTCGCGCGCGATGAACATGGCCTGCGCGCGCGTCAGATCGGTTTCGACCAACCCCGCCCACAGCGACGCGGCAAACAGCCGCTCGGTGCGCGCCCGAATCGCCGCTTCCGATGCGCGGCTCGTCAGTGCCGATTGCGCCGACACCGTCACCACCACCGCGACGATGGCCGCAACCAACACCCCTACGCCCGTCCACAGCTTGGTGGACAGCCGCCAGTCCTTCACACGCATGCGATTTCCCCGATGTCGATGCCCAGACGTTCGACCGGGGGGTCGGAACCGCCCGGGCACACAGGGGCGACACTCTAGCGCAGGGGTGGGCCGATCCCCATGAGGGATTTCCCTAAACGAACGTTCGTTCTTTTTTCAAGCCCAGCACGTCGGCCATGTCGTACAGCCCGGGCGGCTGTTGGGCCAGAAAGCGCACCGCGCGCAGGCTGCCTTGGGCATAGGTGGCGCGGCTGCTGGATTTGTGCGAGATTTCGATGCGCTCGCCCATGCCCAGAAACATCACCGTGTGGTCGCCCACCACATCGCCCCCGCGCACGGTGGCAAAGCCGATGGTGCCCGGTTCGCGCTCGCCGGTGTGGCCGACGCGCTGATAGACGGCGCAATCTTGGAGGCTGCGGCCTTGCGCTGCGGCGATGACCTCGCCCATCTGCAGCGCCGTACCGCTGGGCGCGTCGACCTTGTGGCGGTGGTGGGCTTCGACGATCTCGATGTCGTAGCCGCTGGACAGGGCGCGCGCGGCCATCTCCAACAGCTTGAGCGTGACGTTGACGCCCACGCTCATGTTGGGCGCGAGCACGATGGGCACTTGCTGCGCCGCCTCGGCGATCGCCGCTTTTTGCGCCGGGTCGAAGCCGGTGGTACCGATGACCAGCGCGGTGCCGTGGCGCACGGCGGCCGCCACGTGCGCCATCGTGCCCTGCGGGCGGGTGAAGTCGATGAGGACGTCGCTGGCCGACAGCGCCACGTCGATGTCTGCGGCGATGCGCACCCCGCTGGATTGCCCCAAAAAGGCGGCCGCATCCTGCCCCAGCGCGGGGCTGTCGGGCCGGTCGAGTGCAGCCGTCAGCACACAGTCGTCGGCCGCCAACACGGCTTCGATCAACATACGGCCCATGCGGCCGCTGGCGCCGGCGATGGCGACGCGATGGGGGGTGGAGGCGGTCATGGTGCGAGCAAGGGGCAAACGTTCAACGCGGCTCGAGGGGCGGATAGGACGTCGCAGGCGCGGGGGCGGGAGCGGGAGCCGCCGATGCGGGCTCCACCGGCGCCCGGGAGGCAGCCGGTGCCTTGGACTCCGCGGCCTGGAGCTGCTCCTCGGTGGCTTCGAGCACCGGCACCCGCCCGGGCGGGCGGCGCACCTGCAGCGACGCCACGAACTCCTCTTCCGTGGGTAGCTCATCGGCCTGCACGCGCTCGAGCCGGTCGTCGCGGAAAAAGACGGTCACCACGCGCCGCTGTGGCGGCTGGCCCTGGCGCTGGAAGGTAAAGACATAGTCCCAGCGGTGGGCGTGGAAGACGCTGGCCACCAACGGCGTACCCAGGATGGCTTGCACCTGCTCGCGCGTCATGCCCGGCTGCAACGCCTGCACCTGCTCGCGCACCACCACGTTGCCTTGCAAGATATCCATCCGATACGGGGTGATAAGCCCGCCCAGGTTGGACAAGCGCGCCGATGCCCCGTCGAGGGCCGAGCAGCCAGACAGCGTCAACAGCAGCGGCACCGCCCAGACGGCCGCACGCCGGAGGGTCGATGTCGGGTCAAGGCGGGCAGGGTTCATGGCAGTCGTCAGAAATGGGCACACGGATACACGCAAACCGGTGCGTGGTTATATCATCTCGCCCATTGTAGTGTCGCGCGCCCGCGGCCCAACCCAACACCCCCACGCATGACTGGTATCGACGAACTCAAGAGCACGGGGCTCAAGGCCACGCTGCCGCGCCTGAAGATCCTGGAAATTTTTCAGTCCGGGCGGCAGCGGCACATGACGGCCGAAGACGTCTTCAAGGCGCTGCTCGAGGAGCAGTCCGACATCGGGCTGGCCACGGTCTATCGCGTGCTGATGCAGTTCGAGCAGGCCGGCATCTTGGTACGCAGCAACTTCGAGTCGGGCAAGGCCGTCTACGAGCTCAATGAAGGCCAGCACCACGACCACCTGGTATGCCTGGACTGCGGCCGCGTCGAGGAGTTTTACGACGCCGAAATCGAACGTCGGCAGCAGGCGATCGCGCAAGAACGAGGGTTTGCGCTGCAGGAGCACGCGCTCTCACTGTATGCGCACTGCCAGCGTCAAGACTGCCCGCACCGTGGCAATCGCGCGCGCCGGGGTTGAGCGCGCCTAGCCGTCGCGCAGCATGGCGGCGCGCTGGCGCTGCACGAACTCCTGGTACGTATCGATGCCGCGCAGTTGCAATATCGCGTTGCGCACCGCGGCTTCAACGAGCACGGCGATGTTGCGCCCCGCCACCACGGGAATGACCGCTTTGCGGATCGCCACCCCCAGCACGTCCTGATACATCGGCTCGCTGGGCAGCCGCTCGTAGTCACGCTCCAGTGTGGACAGCCGCACCAGATGCACGATCAGGCGCAACCGCATTTTGCGGCGCACCGCCGTCTCGCCAAAGATGGCCTTGATGTCGAGCAGGCCGATCCCGCGCACCTCCAGCAGGTTTTGCAGCAAGTCTGGGCAGCGCCCTTCGATCGTCGTTTGACTGACGCGGTAGAGATCGACCGCATCGTCGGCGACCAGGCCGTGTCCGCGCGTGATCAGCTCCAGCCCCAGCTCGCTCTTGCCCAGGCCGGACTCGCCCGTGATGAGCACGCCCAGGCCCAAAATGTCCATGAACACGCCGTGCAGGGTGGTGCGCTCGGCAAAGTGGCGCGAGAGGTAGGCGCGCAGCACATCGATGACGAACCCCGCCGAGGCCGCGGTGGCAAACAGCGGTATGTGCGCGCGCTCGCACATCGCCACCAACTCGGGCGGCGGGGGCTGATCGTCGGCCACGACCAGCAGCGGCGGCTCGAGCGTGACGATGCGCGCCACGCGCCGGCGGCAGTCCTCGGCGGTGGCGTTGTGCAGATACGCCACCTCGCGCGCCCCCAACACCTGGGCGCGATAGGGGTGGATGTAGTTGAGATAGCCCACCAGATCCGCGCCCGAGCGCGCTTCGGCCACGGCTTTGTCGTCGAAGCGACGCTCGGAGGCCGACTGGCCCGCGACCCACTGCCACTTCAGGGTCTCGCGGTGGTCCTCGAACAGGGCATCGGCGCTGACGGCGCTGGGTTTCATGGCCGGGGGGCGCGCGTCGGGATCATGCGCGCGGGCGGCGCATCAGGCGGCGGCATGGGCCGACTGCCAGCCCGCAATCAGGCCGTGCAGCGTGGCGGCGTTATCGGCGCTGCGCAGCTTTTCGCGCAGCGTGGTGTCGCTGAGCAGTTCGGCGATCTCGGAGAGGATCTCCAGATGCTTTTGCGTGGCCGCCTCGGGCACGAGCAGAAAGATCAGAAGATTGACGGGTTGCTCATCCGGCGCGTCGAAACCAATCGGCTGCGCCAGCTGGAATACCGCGGCCATGGGCTGCTTGAGGCCCTTGATGCGCCCATGCGGAATGGCCACGCCGTGCCCCAGACCGGTCGAGCCCAGGCGCTCGCGCGCAAACAGGCTGTCGGTCACGAGCGCGCGGTTGAGTCCGTGCAAGGATTCGAACAGCAAGCCAGCCTCCTCGAACGCACGCTTCTTGCTCGTGGCCTCGACGGCCACCTGCACGTGCTCAGGCGGAAGGATCGCAGAAAGTCGGTTCATCGCTATGCCTCGGAACGAGGGCCCATTATGCCGCCAACTCGGCCGCCCTGCATCGGCCTAGAAAGGACAAACCGCTTGCCGAAGCAAGCGGTTTGTGCGCCACAGCACGGGCTGCCTGCAGTGTGTTCAGGCGATTTCGCGCTTGACGGGCAGGTGATGGTGCTCTTGGACCTTGTCCTTGTAGCGCAACACCTGGCGATCGAGCTTGTCGGCCAGCTCATCGACCGCCGCGTACAGATCGGCGTGCGTGCTCTCCGCGTAGATGTCCTTGCCTTTGACGTGAATATTGCACTCGGCCTTCTGCCGGTGATCCTTGTCCTTGATCTTGTCGACGGTGAGCAGGACACGGATGTCCACCACTTGGTCGAAATGGCGCGAGATACGCTCCAGCTTGCTGGTGACGTAGCTGCGCAGGGCGGGCGTGACTTCGAGGTGGTGTCCGCTGATGGTCAGGTTCATGAAGAGCCTCCTTTCGCTCCTGTGGATCGCCCGGTGGCCGACCACCGGGAGCCCGCGGGCCCGGCGCCGTGCCAGACCCACGCTCATACTATGCCCGTTTGACCGCGTCGTGACAAGCGCTGTTTGGCAGCGCCCCGCGCCTGGGCCCGCCGCTGCGGGATTTCCCGCATGGCCGAGGCACGGCGGCGCGGGAATACTGTGCGCATGGCCCTGGAGACACTGCTGGCCACCAGCCTCGAACCCCCTGCGGCCGACCAGCCCTCGCGTCGGGCGTTGGTGCTGATGGGTGGGGGTGCGCGCACCGCCTATCAGGTGGGGGTGTTGCGCGCGCTGGCGCGCATGCTCGGTGAGGATGCACCCTTTCCCTTCCACATCGTGCTGGGCACATCGGCCGGTGCCCTCAACGCAGCCTACCTGGGCAGCCGCGCAGGTAACGGCTGCTCGGCGTTCGATCAGTTGGCCGCCTTTTGGTCGCGGCTGCGGTCGCACCAGGTCTATCGGCTGTCAGCGTGGCGGCTGGGGCCGCCAAACCTGTTTTCGGCGGGGTGGACCCTCGTGTGGCAGGTCCGACGGCACCGCGCCCTGCTCGACACCGAGCCGCTCATCGACACCCTGCACCGCCACTTGCACCTGGAACGCCTGGATGCGGCGCTGCGCGATGGCCCGCTGCACGTGCTGGGAGTGACCGCATCGAGTTACAGCAGCGGCGAACACTGGACGTTTTTTCAGACCCACGACCCCAGCTGCTCGCCCTGGCGTCGCCCTGGACGGCGCGCCGAGGCGCAGCTCATCGGCATCGAGCACCTGATGGCCTCGGCGGCCATCCCATTTCTATTCCCTGCCGTGCCCCTGTGGGTCGGGGGCCACAAGGAATATTTCGGCGACGGCTCGATGCGCCAACTCTCGCCGCTGTCGGGGGCCATCCATCTGGGGGCGCGGCAGATCTTGGTCATCGGGGTGGGCCAGCCGCAGCGCGCGGGCTTGACGTCATCCCGTGCTGGGCCTGGGGCACCCAGCGCGGGTACCATCGCCGGCCACGCGCTGGCCAGTGTGTTCCACGACACGCTGCTGGCCGACGTCGAGCAGGCCCAGCGCGTCAGCCGCACCCTGGCCCAGCTGCCGCCGGAGGTGGCGGCGTGGTTGCCCTACCGGCCGGTGGAGGTGCTGGCGCTGCAGCCCAGTGCCTCGCTGGACGAACTGGCACTCAAGCACGTGCAGGAGTTGCCCGCGGGTACGCGCGACACGCTGGCCGGGCTAGGGGCACTGGAGACCCGGCGGCACGGTGCCGGCAGCGCTGCTGCGCTGGCCAGCTACCTGCTGTTCGAGCCGGGCTTCGTGCACGCGCTCATGCGCCTGGGCGAAATCGACGCCCAGCAACGCGAGGGCGAGCTGCGCGCGTTCTTTGGCGCGGCGCAACACGACGATGCGCCCGTTGCGGTGCGATAATCGCACGCGTCATACGCCGATTTGGAGTTCTTCCCGTGGAAAGCAGCCCTAGTGGCGTGCTTTCGGCGCTGGGTCGCCACACCTGAGCCTTGCCCGCCCAATTGGGGCGCGACACACCAGGGGTGACGGACTTGCGATCGAAAGCACCCGTCGATGATCGTCGTCCCCCCAACCCGCCCATTGGTCGCGCCCATGCTCAACGTCTTTACGCTCGTCAACGGTCGCCTGGTCCAGGAGGAAATCGAGTCCCTGGAGGATCTGGCCCGCTTCAAACCCATCTGGGTGGACATGGAAGCGCCCACGCCCGAGGAACGGCGCTGGGTGCGCCAGCACTTCGGCCTGTCCATCCCGGAAGACGCGATGGACGAGGACATCGAGGAGTCGGCCCGCTTCTTCGAGGAGGACAACGGCGAGCTGCACGTGCGCTCCGACTTTTTGATCGCCGACGAGGACGACCCGCGCCACGTGCGGGTGGCGTTCATCCTCAACGACCGCAACCCCGACCTCAACAGCCACGGCGTGCTGTTTTCCATCCACGACGAGGACGTGCCGGTATTCCGGCTGCTGCGTCTGCGCGCACGCCGCATGCCGGGCCTGATCGACGACGCCAAGGACGTGCTGCTGAGCCTGTACGACACCGACGCCGAGTACTGCGCCGACACCCTAGAAGAAATCTACGACGACCTGGAACGCATCAGCAGCAAAGTGCTGTCCGGTCAGGTGACTGACGACATCGCCAGCGAAGTGCTGGCGTCCATCGCCCGCCACGAGGACATGTCGGGCCGCATCCGACGCAACATGATGGACACGCGGCGCGCGGTCAGCTTCATGATGCGCTCGCGCATGCTCAGTGCCGAGCAATTCGAGGACGCGCGCCAGATCCTGCGCGACCTGGACTCGCTCGACAGCCACACGGCCTTTCTGTTCGAGAAGATCAACTTCCTGATGGATGCCACCATCGGCTTCATCAACATCAACCAAAACAAGATCATCAAGATCTTCTCGGTGGCCTCGGTCGCCTTGCTGCCGCCCACGCTGATCGCCAGCATCTACGGCATGAACTTCGAGTACATGCCGGAGCTGTCGCAGAAGTGGGGTTACCCGGCCGCGCTGCTGCTGATGGTGGCCAGCGCCGTGGGGCCGATGCTGTATTTCCGCAAGCGCGGCTGGCTCAAGTGAAGCGGCTCGGCAGCGCGCTCACAGCAGGTTGAGCGCCTTGCGCACGATGCGCGCGCTGTAGTGGCGGGCCACGTCGCGCATGAAGGCCTGGAAGTCCACGTGCGCCTCGTCGTCGGCACGATCCGACAGCGTGCGCACGGCGCCAAACGGTGTGCCATAGTCCCAGCACACCTGGGCCACGGCAGCGCTTTCCATGTCCACTGCCAGCGCCTCGGGCAGCGCCTCGCGCAACGCCTGCGACTCGGCCGCGCTGGTGATGAAGCGGTCGCCACTGATGATCAAACCGCGGTGTACCGTGGGCCGGTGCAGCCCCAGTGCGCGCAGCGTCTCCTCACTGACCAGCTTGGGCAGCCACGTCACCGCGTCGCGCGCGGCTTCTTCCAGCACCTGCGCCAGCACCAAATCGGCGTCGAAGTGCATCTTGCCGGTGCCCGGCACCTCCCAGCGCGGAAACAGCGGCGCCGCACTCAAGTCGTGCTGCAGGTAGCGCGTGCCCACCACGACGTCGCCCACCTCGGCCCCCAGCGCCAAGCCGCCGGCCACGCCAGTGAACAAGATGTATTGCGGCGCGAAGCGCTCGTGCAAGACCGTGGCCGTCGTCGCCGCCGCCACCTTGCCGATACCGCTGAGCACGGCCACCACTTCGTGGCCCTGCAGATGGCCTTGCCAGAACTCGCGCCCCGCCACCGTCACCTTGCGCTCGTCGGGCATGAGCTGCAGGATTTCGGCCAACTCTTCGTGAACGGCACTGATGACGGCGACACGGGCCATGCGACCACCTCCGGGACAACGTTACTTTTTGTCCCGCAATTCTCGCCGCAAAATCTTGCCCACGGGCGTCTTGGGCAACTCGGTGCGGAACTCGATCACCTTAGGGCGCTTGTAGCCCGTCAGGCGCGCTTCACAGAACTCGCGGATGTGCGCCTCGGTCAGCGCCGGGTCTTTCTTGACCACGACCAGCTTGACTGCCTCGCCCGAGTGCTCATCGGGGATGCCCACCACCGCGCACTCCAGCACGCCGTCGCACTGCGCCACCACGTCCTCGATCTCGTTGGGGTAGACGTTGAAGCCCGACACCAGGATCATGTCCTTCTTGCGGTCGACAATTCTGAAGTAGCCGCGCTCGTCCATGACGCCGATGTCACCGGTGCGGAACCACCCGTCCGCCGTCATGACCTTGGCCGTTTCATCCGGGCGCTGCCAGTAACCCGCCATCACCTGCGGGCCACGGATGGCGATTTCGCCCGGGGTGCCCATCGGCACCTCGTTGCCGTTGTCGTCCACGCACTTGAGCTCGGTGCTGGGGATGGGCACCCCGATCGTGCCTGAAAACTCTTTGACCGTGACCGGGTTACAACAGGCCGACGGGCTGGTTTCACTCAAGCCGTAGCCTTCGCAGATTGGGCAGCCGGTGCGCTCCAGCCAACGCTTGGCCACCGCCGCTTGCACCGCCATGCCCCCACCCAGCGAGACGCGCAGGTTGCGCCAGTTGACGGTGTCAAAGTCCGGATGGTTGAGCAGCGCGTTGAACAGGGTGTTGACCGCCGGAAAGCTGTGGAACGTGTGGTTGCGCAGCTCCTTGAGCACCGCCGGGATGTCGCGCGGGTTGGGGATGAGAATGGTCTTGCCGCCGGTGCGCATGCCCAACATCATGTTGACCGTGAAGGCGAAGATGTGATAGAGCGGCAGTGCGCAGACAGCGGTGGGCTGTTCGTGGGGAGGAATGGTCTTGCGCGCCGGCGCCTCCCACGCCTCGGACTGCAGCACATTGGCGATCAGGTTGCGGTGCAGCAGCACCGCGCCCTTGCTCACCCCGGTCGTGCCGCCCGTGTACTGCAGCACCGCCACGTCGTCGGGCCCCACCTCGACCGGCTTGAAGCCGGCGCGTCGGCCACGCGCCAGCGCGTCGTTGAATCGCACCGCCTGCGGCAGCTCGAACGGCGGCACCAGCTTTTTGACGTGCCGCACCACCAGGTTGACGATCACGCCCTTGATGCCCAACAGATCGCCCATCGCGGCCAGCACCACGTGCTGCACTGGCGTGTTGGCGATGCACTGCTGCAGCGTGTGGGCGAAGTTTTCGATGATGACGATGGCCTTGGCACCGCTGTCCTTGAGCTGGTGCTCCAGCTCACGCGCGGTATAGAGCGGGTTGACGTTGACCAGGATGTAGCCCGCGCGCAGGATGGCGGCCACCGCAATGGGGTATTGCGGCACGTTGGGCATCATCACCGCCACGCGATCACCGCGCTGCAGGCCCAGGCTCTGCAAATACCCGGCAAACGCGCGCGAGGCCTCGTCGATCTCGCGGTACGTCCACTCCTTGCCCAGAAAACTGTACGCGGGCCGGTCGGCGTACTTGGCAAAGCTCTCTTCCATCAACGCCACCAGCGACCGGTACTGGCCGGGGTCGATGGTCGCGGGCACGCCCTCGGGGTACTGTTGGAGCCAAGGTTTGTCGGCAGCGGTCACGGTGGTCATGGGGGTGTCTCCAGTCGATGAACAGAGTCAGCCGCGGCTCTGCGGCCTGACGCCAGGCTGACGGCTACGGGCATTATTCCCCAAAAAGCCCCGACGAGAACGCTATATTGGGGTTTTTCCGAACGATCGTTCGCTGGTTGGAGGGGGAGAGATGCTGCCCGCGTGAAGAAAGACGGGAGACATTCAAGCAGGATGCCCTACGTGCCTGGGACGACTATCAGCACACCGGCCTGCACCTGACGGCAGAAGAGGCCGATGCCTGGCTGGCGAAGTTGGAAGCGGGCGAAGAGGCGGAGCCGCGCAACGCGCGGTAGCGGCGATACGAGCGGGGGTCGAGGTTTTGGCCCAGCAGCCGCACCTCGGCCGCCTGGTGGAGGACATGCACCCGGCGTTTCGGGAATGGCTGATCGACTTCGGCAGCAGTGGCTACGTCGCTCTTTATCACTTCGACGCGCAGTACATTGCCATTCTCGCGGTCCGGCATCAAAAAGAAGCCGGGTATTGAGTCGCCTCGCCCACCGCCCCCTCACTCGATCGCCTTGACGATGTCCTCCACCACCTTCTTGGCGTCGCCGAACACCATCATCGTCTTGTCCATGTAGAACAGCTCGTTGTCCAGGCCGGCGTAGCCCGCGGCCATGGAGCGCTTGTTGACGATGACGGTGCGTGCTTTGTACGCCTCCAGGATGGGCATGCCGTAGATGGGGCTGCCTTTTTGCAGCGCGGCCGGGTTGACCACGTCGTTGGCGCCCAGGATGACCGCGACATCGGTCTGGCCGAATTCGGCGTTGATGTCCTCCATCTCGAACACCTGGTCGTACGGGATCTCGGCCTCGGCCAGCAGCACGTTCATGTGGCCCGGCATGCGCCCGGCCACGGGGTGGATGGCGAACTTGACGCTGATGCCTTTTTCGGTGAGCTTTTGCGCCAGCTCCTTGACCGCGTGCTGCGCGCGCGCCACCGCCAGGCCGTAGCCGGGCACGATGATGACGCTCTCGGCGTTGGACAGGATGAACGCCGCATCGTCGGCACTGCCGCTGCGCACGGTACGCTGGGGCTGGTCGGCCTGTGCGCCACTCGCGGCATCCCCGCCAAAGCCACCCAGGATGACGTTGATGAACGAGCGGTTCATCGCCTTGCACATGATGTAGCTCAGGATCGCGCCCGAGCTGCCCACCAGCGAGCCCGCGATGATGAGCATGGGGTTGTTGAGCGAAAAGCCAATACCCGCCGCCGCCCAGCCGGAGTAGCTGTTGAGCATGGACACCACCACCGGCATGTCCGCCCCGCCGATGGGGATGATGATGAGCACGCCCAACACGAAACTCAGCGCCGTCAGCACCGCGAACGCGGTCCAATTGCCGGTGAGCGCAAACACCACGCCCAGCGCGATGATGACCAGCCCCAGCACCAGGTTGAGCAGATGCTGGCCGGGAAACACCACCGGCGCGCCGCGAAAGAGCCGGAATTTGACCTTGCCCGACAGCTTGCCAAACGCGATGACCGAGCCGCTGAAGGTGATGGCGCCAATGGCCGAGCCCAGGAACAGCTCGACCTTGTTGCCGACGGGGATGTCGCCGCCCTTGGCCGCTAGGTCGAACGCCCACGGCTCGACCACCACCGCGATGGCGATGCACACCGCGGCCAGGCCGACCATGCTGTGCATGAAGGCCACCAGCTCCGGCATTTTGGTCATCTCGACCCGGCGGGCCATGATGGCGCCCGCCGTGCCACCCGCGACCAGTCCCAGCGCCACCCAGGCCAGCCCCATGGCTTCGTCCAGCGCCATGCGCTCGGCCAGGGTGGTGATCAGGCCCATGGTGGTAACGATGGCAATGGCCATGCCGACCATGCCGAAGACGTTGCCACGGATGGAGGTGGTGGGGTGACTCAGCCCCTTGAGCGCCTGGATGAAGCAGACGCTGGCCACCAGGTACAGCAAAACGACGAGGTTCATGCTCATTGGGCGGCTCCTTCACCGGCAGCGGGTGCTTTGCGCTCTTTTTTCTTGAACATCTCCAGCATGCGCCGGGTGACCAAAAAGCCACCGAACACGTTGACCGCCGCCAGCGCCACCGCCAGCACGCCCATGGTCTTGGCCAGCGGGCTTTCGGTGAGCGCCGCGGCCAGCATGGCACCCACGATCACGATGGCCGAGATGGCGTTGGTCACCGCCATGAGCGGGGTGTGCAGCGCAGGGGTGACGTTCCACACCACGTGGTAGCCCACGTAGATGGCCAGCACGAAGATGATGAGGTTGAAGACGACGGGGGAGATGGCTTCCATGGCAAACCTCGAACGGTGGAGTGATCGGGCACGACGCCGCATTCAAGCGCGACGCTTGACCTCGCCGCCTTGCGTGACGAGGCAGGCGCTGACGATGTCGTCCTCCAGCGGCACCTGCACGGCCGTGGCGTCCTTGGGACAGATGAGCTTGAGGAAATCCAGCACGTTGCGCGCGTACAGCGCCGAGCTGTCGGCGGCCACCAGCGCGGGCAGGTTGGTGTGTCCGATGATGGTCACGCCATGCACGGTGACCACTTGGTCGGGCACGGTCAACGGGCAGTTGCCCCCGGGTTGCCCGTGCGGACCGACCGGACCGCGACCCGCGGCGATATCCACGATGACCGAGCCCGGCTTCATGCTGCGTACCATGTCTTCGGTGACCAGCGTTGGGGCAGGGCGGCCAGGGATGAGCGCGGTAGAGATGACCACGTCGGCCTGCGCCACGCGCTTGGCGACTTCGACCTTTTGGCGCTCGAGCCAGCTCTGCGGCATGGGGCGCGCATAGCCGCCGACGCCTTGTGCGCATTCGCGCTCCTCGTCGGTCTCGTAGGGCACATCGATAAATTTGGCCCCCAGCGACTCGACCTGCTCTTTGACCGCTGGCCGCACGTCGGACGCCTCGATCACCGCGCCCAGTCGCTTGGCGGTGGCGATGGCTTGCAGGCCCGCCACCCCCACGCCCAGCACCACGACCCGCGCGGCCTTGATGGTGCCCGCTGCGGTCATGAGCATCGGAAACAGGCGCTGGTAGTGGTTGGCCGCCAGCATCACGGCTTTGTAGCCGGCGATGTTGGCCTGGCTGGACAGCACGTCCATGCTCTGCGCGCGCGTGGTGCGCGGCATGGCCTCGAGTGCAAACGCGGTCAGCCCTGCGGCCGCCAGTCGCTGCAGCCCCTCGGCATCGAAGGGGTTGAGCATGCCCACGAGGGTGGCGCCCGGCTTCATGCGCGCGAGCTCGTTCGCCGACGGCGCACGCACCTTGAGCACCAGCTCGGCACCCAGGGCGGCGTCGGCATCGACGATCTCGGCGCCTGCCGCGCGGTAGGCCTCATCCGGTGCGCTGGCCGCCACACCGGCGCCGCTTTGGACCAGCACGGTGTGGCCTTGCGCCACGAGTTTTTTGACTGTCTCCGGGGTGGCGGCCACCCGGGTCTCGAGTGCCGCCATTTCGGCGGGCACGCCTATGCGCATGGTGGGTTCTCCTCTGTTGGGTCGATCGCCGATCGCGTCGTGCGAGCGGTGGCGTTGTCGGCCAATATATCATCGCCGACCCGCCTTCGATCTCACCGGAGCTTTCCATGACTGTGCGCGCCGCTGCCGTGTCTGCCGCATTCGCTTGCAGCCTGCTGGCTGCCCCGTTGGCCCACGCCGACCCGAAAGCCACCGCCATCGACGAGATGGCCGCGTACTTGGAGTTCGTCGATTACGGCGGCGGCGTCATCTTCGCTGAGCAGATCCCGAAGGAGGACTGGACGCGCTTCTTTATCATCGACGCCCGCGATGCCGGTCAATACGCGAAGGGCCACATTCCCGGTGCCGTCCATATGGAATGGCGGCAGGTGTTGGCGCGGCGCAACGAAATCCCCAAAGACCGACCGGTGCTGATCTACTGCAACACCGGCTCGCTGTCGGCGCAAGCGGGTTTTGCGCTGCGCGTGGCGGGCTGGGACAATGTGCGCATCCTGCAGGGCGGCATGCAGGAGTGGCTGGCCAAGGGCGGGTTCGACGCCGCGGGTCGCGCCGCAACCCCCGCCCGGCATTGATCCGCGGACCGAGTCGCGTTCGCGCCGGCGGCCATTCTCCCCACCGCCGACATTCTCCCCACCGCGGATAATGTTGATATGACCGAACGTTGGAAACCCAGTGTCACCGTGGCAGCGATCATCGAGCGCGCGGGGCGATATCTATTGGTGGAAGAACACACCCCCGATGGCCTGCGGCTCAACAACCCTGCGGGTCACCTGGACCCGGGCGAGGGCCCCGTGCAGGCCTGCGCGCGCGAGGTGTTGGAAGAAACGGCCCACCGTTTCACGCCCACGGCGCTGCTCGGGATCTACCTGTCGCGCTTCCAGCGCCCCGAGCGGGGAGAGGACGTGACCTACCTGCGCTTGGCGTTCACGGGTGAGCTGGGCGAGGTGGTGGCGGGGCGCGCGTTGGACGCGGGCATCGTGCGCACCGTGTGGCTGACGCGCGACGAGGTGCGCGCCAGTTGCGAGCGCCACCGCAGTCCGCTGGTGTGGCGCTGCATCGAGGACCACGCGGCCGGCCGCCGCTGGCCGCTAGAGGTGATTGACACCGATCCCTCGATCACGGCACTCGGCCCGCTGTTGCACGGCTGACGGCACCCCCGCTCAGGTCAGGGTCAGCACGGCCAGCGCGGCCACGGCCGCGGTTTCACTGCGCAGCACGCGCGCGCCCAGCGAGAGGGGCTGCCAGCCCGCGGCCTGCAACGCGGCCTCCTCGGCGGCGGTGAGGCCGCCCTCGGGCCCCAGCACCACGCGGCAGGCCGGGCCGATGGCCTGCGCCCACGCCGCACAAGGCAGCGCCCCGTTGCTCAGCGACAGGTAGGCGCCCGGCACGCCGTCGGCCAGCGCCCCGGCGTGCGCCAGCCAATCGCGCCACTCGCGCACCGGGTGCAGGAGCGGCACCCGGTTGCCGCCGCACTGTTCGCACGCCGCCACCGCCACCGCCTGCCAGTGGGCCACTTTTTTGGCGGCACGCTCGCCGGTCAGGCGCAGTACGGTGCGTGCGCTCACCAGGGGCTGCACGCTGGCGACGCCCAGCTCGGTGGCCTTTTCGATCAACCAGTCCATGCGTTCGTTGGCGGGCATGCCCACGGCCAGGTGCACCGCCCGCGCGGGCTCGCGCTCGACGGCGTGGTGCGCCAGCACCTGCACTTGCACCTGCTGGCGCCCCATGGTGGTCACGCGCGCGTGCCACTCCCCACCGCGCACGGGGTCGCCAAACAGGGTGAGCGCGTCGCCGGGCTGCAAGCGCAGCACCTGCACGTGGCGGCTGGCCGCTGACGGCAAGGTCAGCAGCACGCCGGGCTGCAGCGGCTCGGGGTGGTGGATGCGCGGCACGGGCATGCGCTCGGCTCCGGTGGCGCCGTGTCAGCCCAGGCGGCCAAAGGAGTACGCCGTCGGGGAGTCCTGCCCTTCGATGGCGTCGAGCAGGCGCAGCAGCGGGGCCAGCTCGCGGTAGCGGGCAGCGGTGTGGCGGATGTAGCCGATGAAGCGCGGCGCATCGGCCAGATAGCGCGGCTTGCCGTCGCGCAGCGTCAAGCGGGCAAAGATGCCAGCGACTTTCAGGTGCCGTTGCAAGCCCATCCACTCCACCGCGCGGTAGAAGGCGCCGAAGTCCTGCGCCCAACCCTCGGCGTCGAGCAAGCCGGCGCGGCGCGCTGCTTCCCAGTAGCGGATGGTGACGTCGAGCACCACCTCCTCGTCCCAGCTCAGGAAGGCGTCGCGCATCAGGCTGGCGATGTCGTAGGTCAGCGGCCCGTGTACCGCGTCCTGAAAATCCAGCACGCCCAACCGCCCGTCGGGCCGCGTGGGGTCGAAGTCGCCGTGGGGCAGCATGAGGTTGCGCGGCATGAAGTCGCGGTGCACCCATACCGTGGGCTGCGCCAGCACGCGCTGCACGATGAGGTCGAACGTCGCGGCCAGCGTCTGGCGTTGGGCGTCCGTCAGCGTCAAGCCCCGGTGACGCGCCACGTACCAGTCGGAAAAGAGCGCGAGTTCGCGCCGCAGCAGCGCCTCGTCGTACGGCGGCAACTCGCCCGGGCGCGAGGCTTGCTGCCACGCCACCAGGGCGGCGATCGCGTCCTTGAAGTAGGGCAGCGCCGCCTCCGGCCGCGCCGGATCGAGCGCGTCCAACAGGGTCTGCTCGCCCAGGTCGGTCAGCAACAGAAACCCCTGCGCCTCGTCCCACGCCAACACCCGCGGCGCGCGCACGCCCGCAGCGTGCATGAGCGCGGCCACGCGCACGAAGGGGCGACAGTCCTCGTGGGCGGGCGGCGCGTCCATCACGATGAGGGTGCCGTCGGGTGTTTGCGCGCTGTCGACGCGAAAGTAACGCCGGAAACTCGCGTCCGCGCTGGCCAGCCGCAGCGTGTCGGGCTGCACGCCATGCTCGGCTGCGAGGCCCTGCAACCATTGGTCGAACGCGCGGGCGCGTGCCGCATCGGGCCAATCGATGGGGGAGGGGAGGTGGGTGGTGCTCATGGATAATCGACGGCATTCTACGAAGGCTTCGAGCTTCGCTTTCCGACCGTGCCGATCCGCCTCGCCACCTCGCCCCCGCCCGCCCGGCGCTCGACCGCCGGGCGTGGTCGGTTGCGTGTCGGCTGGTGGCTGGGGCTGCTGGGTCTGGCGGGCTCGGCCGCCGCCGAGCCCCTGCTGCTGCAACCGTCGCTGACGCTGCTGGAGCAGCTACCCCCCGCGCTGCGCGGCAAAACGCCGACGACCGTCGAAGGGCAGCGTATCGAGGGTAAGGTCGATGAGGTCACGGTCGTGGAAGGCGCCGCCGTGTTGCGCCGGCACGACGTCACCGTGCGCGCCGACCGACTCGAGCACCGCGCCACGGACGACACGGCACTGGCCAGCGGGGGCGTGCGCATCCACCGCCAGGGCGACGTCTACGAAGGCGCGCGGCTGCAACTCAAGCTCGACACCTTCGAGGGGCGCTTCGACGACGTGCGCTTCCAATTCCTGCGCACGGGCGGGCAGGGCGAAGCCGGCCGCGTGGATTTTCTGGACGAGAACCGCGCGGTAGCACATAATGTGCGCTACAGCACCTGCGAGCGCCCGCCCGGCTCGCGCTGGACACCGGCATGGGCAGTGACGGCGGACGAAGTGCGCTTCGATCTGTCCACCGACACCGGCGAGGCCGTCGGCGGGCGGCTGGAGTTTCAAGGTGTGCCGCTGTTGGCCGCGCCGTGGATCAGCTTCCCGCTGTCGGATGCGCGCAAGACGGGACTGCTGCCGCCGACCTTCAACCTGGACAACCGCAGCGGCTTCGAGACCACGGTCCCGTACTACCTGAACCTGGCCCCCAACCGCGACGCCACGCTGTACCCGACGCTGATGACCAAGCGCGGCGTGGACCTCGGCGGCGAATACCGCTACCTGGAGCGCACGTACGGCGGACAGGTGCGCGCGGCGTGGATGGGCAACGACCGCCTGCGCGACCGCGACCGCTGGGCCTACGCCATCCAGCACCAGCACGCGCTGCCGCCCATCGACTGGCTGCCGGGTGCGGGCGTGCGGCTCAACCTCAACCGCGTCAGCGACGACGACTACTGGCGCGACTTCCCGCGCACCGCGGTCATCACCAACCTGGCGGCGCGGCTGTTGCTCAACGAGGCCGTGCTCAGTGGCGGGGCGGGGCCGTGGTCGTACAGCTTGGCCGCACAGCGCTGGCAAACGCTGGGCGCGTCGCGCACGCTGGTGCCGATCGGCTCGGATCAAATCGTGGCACCCTACGACCGGCTGCCGAGCCTGGCGCTGCGCTACCGCCCGGGCCGGTTAGCGCTGGCCGGCTTGGACGGCTGGCTCCTGACGGCCGACGCGGAGCTCACGCATTTCGCCACCGACCGGCTGCCCACCGTGTGGGATGGCGTGTCGGCGGGCGACCAGCGCACCGACGTCGATGGCACGCGCGCGCTGGGGGTAGTACGGCTGAGCCGCCGCTGGGAAACGCCAGGCTGGTATATCGAGCCCAGCCTGCAAGCGCACGCACGACACTACCGGTTCGATCAGCCCATCGGCGACGGGCGGCGCAGCACCAGCGTGGCACTGCCCACGGCGGCACTGGATGCGGGCTTGTTCTTCGAGCGCGAGACCGTGCTGTTCGACCGTGCCGTGGCACAAACGCTGGAACCGCGCGTGCTGCTGTCGGCCACCCCGTACCGCGACCAGCGCTTACTGCCGGTGTACGACAGTGCAGTGTTCGACTTCAACCCGGCGACGATTTTTGCGCCCAACCCCTACGGCGGGCACGACCGCATCGCCGACCTGCGCGCGCTGACCTACGGGTTGAGCACGCGCCTGTACGCGCTGGACGACGGGCGCGAGCTCGCTTCCATCGGCCTGGCACAGCGGCTGCGCTTGCAAGACCAGCGCGTGACGCTGCCCAACGAAGGCGTGGCCGCCGAAGGCCGCAGCGACATCCTGATCGGCGCCACCGTCAACTGGACGCCCGCGTGGGCCCTGGGGGGCACGTGGCAGTACAACACGGCGCGCCGCACGTCGGTGCGCACGCTGCTGTCGGCGCGCTACATGCCGGGCCCGTACCGGGTGCTGAGCGTAGCGTACCGCAACAACGAAACCACCACCGCCCGCAGCCGCCAGCTCGACCTCGGCTGGCAGTGGCCGCTGGCGGCCCTGCTGGGCGAGCGAGCGCCCGG
This sequence comes from Tepidimonas sp. HKU78, assembly GCF_049860815.1. Classification (NCBI taxonomy): domain Bacteria; kingdom Pseudomonadati; phylum Pseudomonadota; class Betaproteobacteria; order Burkholderiales; genus Tepidimonas; species Tepidimonas sp. HKU78. The sequence continues at coordinate 813,149 of NZ_CP187547.1, read as the reverse complement.
GGCCGTGCCGGGCCGCGCGCTGGGCCCCGGCCAGTGGTACGGTGTGGGCCGGATCAACTACAGCTTCACCGACCGGCGCATCGTCGATCTGGTCGCGGGCTTCGAATACGATGCTGGTTGCTGGATCGGGCGCGTGGTGCTCGAGCGCCTGCAGCAAAGCCGCACCAGCGCCAACCAGCGCATCCTGTTCCAGCTCGAATTCTCGGGTTTCTCCCGCTTGGGCAGCAACCCGTTGCAGACCTTGCGCACGCAGATTCCGCGCTACCGCTACCTGCGCGAGGACGTCAACCCGCCCAGCCGCTTCGAACGCTATGAATGAGTCCCTCCCGATCCGCCGTGCTGCCGCGAGCCTGCTGTGTGCCCTGGCGCTCGCGGCCCCTTTGACCGCCCCGGCCCAGATGCCGGCCGGCGCGGCGGCGACGGCCGACTACGTCGTGGCCCTGGTCAACGGGGAGCCGATCGCCGCCTCGGAGCTGCGCGCGCGGCTGGCGCGCATCGAAGTCCCCGCCAACGCGTCGCCTGCCGAACGTACCGCCCTGGCACGCCAGGTGCTCGATCAGCTCATCGACGAAAAGGTGCTGCTGCAATGGGCTGCCGACAGTGGTATCCGCGTGGACGAGGCGGCCATCGACGCTGCCGAGGCCGAGGTGGCACGCCGCAATGGGCTCAGCGTCGCCGAGCTGCGTGCGCGCCTGCCGCAAGCCGGGCTGACACCGGCCACGCTGCGTGCCAACCTGCGCAACGAGCTGCTGCTGCAGCGCCTGCGCGAGCGCGAGGCGTCGCAGGCCCGCGTCAGCGAAAGCGAGATCGACGCCTACCTGCGCCAACACCAGGCGGGCGCCGACCCAACGCGCACCGCGCTGGAGCTGGCGCAAGTGTTGATCGCGGTGCCCGACAACGCCAGTGGCGAGGCGCTGGCGCGCGCGCGCCAGCAAGCCGAAGAGATCGCGCAGCGCGCCCGGGCCGGTGAGGACTTTGCCGCCCTGGCACGGCGCCACTCGCAGGCGCCCGAAGCCGCCAACGGCGGACGCCTGGGCCTGCGCAGCGCCGACCGCTATCCCACCCTGTTCTGGGAAGCGGTACGCGACCTGCGCCCGGGCGACGTCGCGGGTCCGCTGCGCAGCGGCGCGGGCTTTCACGTGCTCAAGGTCTTGACCAAGCGGCACGTCGATCTGCCCGAGCCCACGGTCACGCAAACCCGCGTGCGCCACATTCTGCTGCGCGCCAACGACGAGGCCAGCCAGCGCGCCGCCATCGCACGCCTGCAGGCGGTGCGCGAACGCATCGTGTCGGGACAAACGAGCTTCGACGCCGCGGCGCGCGAGATCAGCGAGGACGCCTCGGCCCGTGACGGCGGCGCGCTTGGCTGGGCCACGCCGGGGATGTTCGTGCCCGAGTTCGAGGAGGCGATGGACGCGCTCGCCCCTGGGCAGGTGTCGGCCCCGGTGGTGTCGCGCTTTGGCGTGCACCTGATCGAGGTGCAGGAGCGCCGCACGGTCGAGCGCAGCCCGCGCGAGCTGCGCGACGCCGTACGTTCCCTGTTGCGGGAGCGCAAGGCCGATGAAACCCTGGCCGAGCGGTTGCGCGAGCAACGCAGCCGTGCCTATATCGAAATCCGCGAGGCACCGCAGTGAAGCCGTCCCGCCGCGTCACTGGCAACACCCACGGTCACCGGGCCCGCAAACGCTTCGGACAACATTTTCTAAGCGACCCCGCGGTCATCGACGCCATCGTGCGCGCGATCGACCCCGAGCCGGGTGACTGCATGGTGGAAATCGGCCCCGGCCTGGGGGCGCTCACGCAGCCCTTGGTCGAGCGGCTGGGGCGGCTAACGGTGATCGAGCTCGACCGCGACCTCGCTGCGCGCCTGCGCCGTCACCCGCAGCTGGAGGTGGTCGAAGCCGACGTGCTACAGGTGGACTTCGGAGCCCTCGCCGCGCACTGCGGCAACACACCGGGAGCGGCCGTCCCACGGCGCCTGCGCGTGGTCGGCAACTTGCCGTACAACATCTCCACCCCCATCCTGTTTCACGTGCTGGCCTGGGCCGACCGCGTGCTGGACCAACACTTCATGCTGCAAAAGGAAGTGGTCGACCGCATGGTGGCCACGCCCGCCACCGCGGCCTATGGGCGGCTGAGCGTCATGCTGCAATGGCGCTATGCCATGGAGACGGTGCTGCTCGTGCCGCCGCAGGCGTTCGAGCCGCCCCCGCGCGTGGACAGCGCCGTCGTACGCATGGTGCCCTGGCCCACGCCCGCGGCGCTGGACGTGGCGCTGCTGGAAGCGCTGGTGCAAGTGGCGTTTTCGCAGCGGCGCAAGCTGCTGCGCCACACCCTGGGCCCTTGGCTCGAGGCGCGGGGCTACGGCGGGGCTTTCGACACGCAGCGCCGCGCCGAGGAGGTGCCCGTGGCCGAATACGTGGCGCTGGCGCAAGCGTTGGGCGGCCCCGCGCACCCCTGAACCCCGAGGCAGGACTCCCGAGCAGGACGGGACCGCCGCCCCGGGGCCAGGCGGTCAGGCCGCGCTGAGCCAGTAGCCCGCGTTGAACGGGCTGCTCATGCGCAACGCCTGCGGGCTGACGTCGACCAGCTTGTCGGTCAACAACGGCTCGTCGGTGGCGGCCAGATCGGCCGGCTTGGGCGCCCGCGCCACCGAGAACGAATAAAAACAGCGGAACGGCACCTTGCGCTCAGCCCAAAAGTCGGCCACATCACGGAAGACGTCGAGCAGCTGCTCGCGCGCTTCCTTGTCGAACTTGGGGCTCGTGGGGATGTGCTCCAGCACCACGATGAAGCCGGTCTGCGGCCCCGACTTGTAGACCGTATCGGTCAGGCAGTCGTACAAGGCATCCAGGTTTTTGCCGTTGTGCGGCGGCAGCTGATACTGATTCGAGATCAGCTCCAGGATGTCCTGCTTGTTCTGGGCCGTGGCCAGGTTGGCGTACAGGAAGTGGTGGCCCAGCGCCTCGGCGGCGGCCTGCAGGTCTTTGACCGTGAAGGCGCGAATCGACTGGACGATGTTGGGTCGAACGTTGCGCAGCGGCTGTTCCATGGTCATTGGGTCCAAGCGAGAGATCGATGGAAAAACGGATTCCTGCGCGTCACGGCACAATGCGGCGAAAGCTCGCGTAGTGATCGGCCGTGTAGTAGCAGGCGTCGGGCACGGTGGGCGTCCAGCCGCCGCAGACGATGCGGCGCGCACCCCGGTGCGTCAAACCAGGCGTGGGTACCGTGTACTCGCGGTAGTAGCCCCGTTTTTGGGCGGGCAGCAATCGCTCGCGGTTGAAAAACACCGTGCCGTCCTTCTCGTACGGAAAGGGCCCCCCTTGTCGGATCAGGCGCATGACCACCTGTGCCTCGCGCGGCAGCTCGGCCAGCGCGACCACGGGCATCTCGGCCGCCGCCGGTGTCGGCTCGACGTCGCCGCGCGCCAGCGTCGGCAGCGCCACCGCCCACCAGACCAAAGCCGCGAGCCAGGCCAGCCACGACCAACGCCACCCGTTGCGCACCCGATCCTCTCTTGGGGTAAACCCTGAAATCAAGCGCGCAAGTGTGCCTGAACCGTCCGCGGATTGCAAGATCTTGACAAATCGGAAGTCTTGTGCTGCGGATGGGCGTGCGCGCTCAGGCGCGGCCGGATGGCTCGCCCGTGCCGTCGGCGGCGCCCACCGCGCGCGGCCCCACGTTGGCCTCGGCGACGGTCAGCGCCGTCATGTTGACGATGCGGCGCACCGTGGAGCTGGCGGTCAAGATGTGCACGGGTTTGGCCACCCCCAGCAGCATCGGGCCGATGGCGATACCGCCACCGGCCGCGGTCTTGAGCAGGTTGTAGGCGATGTTGGCCGCGTCCACATTGGGACACACCAGCAGGTTGGCCTCACCATGCAGAGTGCTGCGCGGCATGATCTGCTGGCGCGCGGCCGCGTCCAGCGCCACGTCGCCGTGCATCTCGCCGTCCACTTCCAGCCAAGGGGCCTGCTCACGCAGCATGGCCAGCACCTTGCGCATCTTGACCGCGCTCGGGGCATCGGATGAACCAAAATTGGAATGCGACAGCAGCGCCGCCTTGGGCGTGATGCCAAAGCGCATGATCTTGCGCGCGGCCATCTGCGTGATCTCGGCCAGTTGCTCGGCGCTGGGGTCGATGTTGACGTGGGTGTCGACCAAGAACACCTGCCGCCCGGGCAGCAGGATGGCGTTCATGGCCGCATAGGCTTGGGCGCCCGGGCGTTTGCCGATCACCTGATCGATATAGTGCAGGTGCATGGCCGGCGTGCCCCAGGTGCCGCAAATGAGCCCATGCACTTCGCCATGGCGCAGCAGCATGGCCCCGATGAGCGTGAGGCGGCGGCGCATCTCAATCTTGGCCATCTGCGGCGTCACGCCGCGGCGCTCCATCAGCTGGTGGTAGTCCTGCCAGAAGGTGCGGTAGCGGTGATCCTGCTCGACGTTGACCACGTCGTAATCGTCGCCGGCGCGCAGCCGCAGCCCAAAGCGCTCGATGCGCTGGGCGATCACGGCGGGCCGCCCGATGAGCACCGGACGCGCCAGCCCCTCGTCGACCACCACCTGCGCGGCGCGCAGCACCCGTTCTTCCTCGCCCTCGGCATAGGCCACGCTCTTGTAGCGAGCCTGCTTGGCGATGGCAACCACCGGCTTCATCAGCGTGCCCGACGCGAACACGAAGGTCTGCAGCCGCTCGCGGTACGCATCCAGGTCGGCGATGGGCCGCTGGGCGACGCCACTGCGCACCGCTGCCTCGGCTACCGCAGGCGCGATGCGTATCATGAGCCGCGGGTCGAACGGCTTCGGAATCAGGTACTCCGGCCCGAAGGCGAGCTTCTCGCCCGCGTAGGCCTGCGCCACCACTTCGCTTTGCTCGGCGCGCGCCAGCTCGGCGATCGCGTGCACGGCGGCGATTTCCATTTCGTCGGTGATGGTGGTGGCCCCGCAATCGAGCGCCCCCCGGAAGATGTACGGAAAGCACAGAACATTGTTGACCTGATTCGGGTAGTCGCTGCGCCCCGTGGCCATGATGGCGTCATCGCGCACCGCGCGCACCTGCTCGGGCAGGATTTCGGGTGTCGGGTTGGCCAGCGCAAAGATGAGCGGACGCGGCGCCATGCGCGCCACCATCTCGGGCTTGAGCACACCGCCTGCGGACAGGCCCAGAAAGACGTCGGCCCCCTCGATGACCTCGGCCAGCGTGCGCGCGTCGGTGCGCTGCGCAAAGGGGGCCTTGTCCGGGTCCATCAGTTCGGTGCGGCCCTCGTACACCACACCCGCCAGGTCGGTCACCCAGATGTTTTGGCGCGGCAAACCCAGTTTGACGAGCAGGTTCAGGCACGCCAGCGCCGCCGCCCCGGCACCCGACGTCACCAGCTTGATGTCCTGCAGCGACTTGCCCACCACGTGCAGGCCATTGAGCAGCGCCGCGCCCACGACGATGGCCGTGCCGTGCTGATCGTCGTGAAACACCGGGATCTTCATGCGCTCGCGCAACCGGCGCTCGATGTAGAAGCAGTCGGGTGCCTTGATGTCCTCGAGGTTGACGCCGCCAAACGTGGGCTCCAGTGCGGCGATGATGTCCACCAGTCGATCGGGGTCTTTTTCGTTGACTTCGATGTCGAAAACGTCGATGCCGGCGAACTTTTTGAACAGCACCGCCTTGCCTTCCATGACCGGCTTGGCCGCCAGCGGCCCGATGTCGCCCAGACCCAGCACCGCCGTGCCGTTGGTGATCACCGCCACCAAGTTGCCGCGGCCGGTGTAGCGAAAGGCGTTGGCCGGGTCGGCGACGATCTCCTCACAGGGCGCGGCCACCCCGGGCGAATACGCCAGCGCCAAGTCACGTTGGTTGGACAGTGCCTTGGTCGGCGTCACCGACAGTTTGCCCGGTGTGGGGTGCTCGTGGTAATCGAGCGCGGCGCGCTTGAGCTGCGCGCGCGAGTCCGATGGGGATTCGGCCATGGTGGAACCTCCTGGGGGTCGTCGCCTGCGCAACGGCGACAGGCGGCAGCATGAGGCTCCGATTGTAGAAAGCCCCCACGGGCCCCACGCGCCGGTGGCGGCAGCCGTGACTGCATTGGCGCCAATGCACCCGTTCAGCCCAGCGCCGATGAACCCGCGGCAACGGACGGTGCAAGGCGCGGCGTCTGCCGCGGTTGCGCGCGCGCCACCACCCGCGCCCAGGCGCGCTCATGGAAAAAGTACGCTACTGCCTGCACCGTGGGCTCCAGCAACGACAGGGTCAGCGCCGCCCACAGGTTGCCCGTGACGGCGTAGGCAACGGCCGCCGCTACCGTGATGTGCAGCACGTAGTAGGTGGCGGTTTTCAGCAGCGCCAAGCGGTGGGTGTGGACGATGCGACGGATGCGTGCCATGACCGTACTCCTCGATGTGCAGGGGATGATGGGGTCATGGTAGCGATTCTCAATACGATTATCAATCGATTCTGTTTAGCCCATCGATAGCGCTTATCACGCAGCCCCTGCCGAGTCCCGCACCAGCCGCCCGTCTTGCAAATACACCTGCCGATCACAGCGAGCCGCCAGCCCCGCGTCGTGCGTGACGATGAGAAATGCCGTGCCTTCGTCGCGGTTGAGCTCGCGCAGCAGGGCAAAGACCTCTTGCGCGGTGCGGGAGTCCAGGTTGCCCGTGGGTTCGTCGGCCAGCACCAATCGCGGGCGGTTCATGAGCGCGCGCACGATGGCCACGCGCTGCTGTTGGCCTCCGGAGAGCTGCACCGGCCGTTTATGCGCGTGCGCCGCCAAACCCGTGCGCTCCAGAAGCAGGCGGGCGCGGCGGCGGTCGTCGGCGTGGATGCGACCGCGCCCGGCCGCCAGCACGGGCATCAGCACGTTCTCTTCGGCGCTGAAAGCGCCCAGCAGATGGTGAAACTGGAAAATGAAGCCGAGGTATTGGTTGCGCCAGGCGGTGCGGTGCGCCTCCGAGGCGGCGTGGGCGGGCTGGCCGGCCAGCCAGATTTCGCCTTCCGACGGCGTCTCGAGCAGCCCGATGAGGTTGAGCAGCGTGGACTTGCCCGACCCCGATGGACCCACGAGCGCGGCAAACGCGCCGTCCGCCAGCGTCAGGTCGATGCCGTGCAGCACCTCGACGATCGGGGACGCGCCCCCGCCGTAGCGCTTGCGCACGCCCTGCAGACGCAGCACGTCAGCCACGGATCGCCTCCACGGGGTCGAGCCGCGCCGCACGCCGCGCGGGCAGCCAGGCGGCCAGTACCCCGACCAGCGTGGCCAGCGCGGCGCTGGAGACGAACAGCTCCGGCTGCAGCACGATCGGAAACAGCGGGCTGCCGTCGGCGTTGCGGGCCACGCGCGTAAATCCCACGGCCAGCGCCGCCCCCAGCGCCGTGCCCAGCAACGACCCGCCCAGGCCCACGATCCCCCCTTGCAGCAAAAAGACGGCCAGGATGCGCTGTCGGGGCGTGCCCATGGCGCGCAGGATGCCGATTTCGCGCTGGCGCTGCACGACCGACACCACCAACACGCTGGCGATGCCCAACGCCACCGCCAGCGTCACGAAGAACCGGATCATCAGGCCCGACGCGCTCTGGCTGCGCAAGGCGGTCACCAGCTGGCCGTTGGCGGCCTGCCAGCTCTCGGCGGTCAACCCCGTGACCCGCGACAGATCCGCCGCCAGGCGCTGCGCCTCGAACAAGCGCTGCACGCGCACGTCGATTTCGGTGACCTCCCGCCCGTAGCCCAGCAGGCTTTGCGCATCGCGCAGCGGCAGCAACACACGCCGGCGGTTGAGATCTTGCACGCCGTAATCCAACACCCCCGCGACGCGCACCGACAGCACCTCACCGGACGCGGACTGCAGCCGCACGCGCGCCCCAGGCGCCAGCCCCAGATCGGAGGCCAGCTCGCTGCCGATCAGCGCCTCGCCCGCGGCGAGCGAGAGCGTGCCGTCGCGGCGTTTGTCGTCCAGCCGGATGACCTGCTGAAAATCCGCCAAATCCACGCCCAGCACGACAATGGCCTTGCGCACCCCGCCCTGCTGGGCCACGCCCGGGCCGGACGCCACCGCTGCGGCGGCTTGCACCCCCGGCACGGCCCGCACGGCGGCGAGCACCGCATCGACGTCGCCGATGGTGGCCTCGCGCTGGGTGCGCTTGCGCACGTCGGCCAGCGTGCGCACTTCCGCCCGCGCGTCCCAGGCCCGCTGGTTGAGCCGCTCGGCCGGGCGCAGCACCACGTGCGCCTGCGACGACAGCGTGCGGTCGATGATGTTGGCCTGCAAGCCATCGATGATGGCCGTGATGTAGACCACCACCGCCACCCCAATCGTGACCCCGCCGACGATGAGCCAGGTCTGAAACCGCCCATCGCGTAGCAGCCGCCACGCCACCGTCCAGACGAACCTCACGGCCGCACCTCGACGCGCCCACCTTCGGGCAAGTTCGGCGCGGGATCGATCACCTGCACCCCCACGTCAACACCGGCGCGCACAGGCAACGCACCGTCACGCGCGGGGTCGGTCTCGACCGTTCGCCAGCGCACGCGCCCCTGCTCCACCGTCGCCACCCGTCCGTCGCGCACCGCCGTCAGCGGCAGCGGCAGCAGCAGCCGTGGGCGCGGCTCGCCGGTGACGATCTCGGCCGACACGGTCATGCCCGGCAGCAACTGCACACGGGGCAGCTCGGTCAGTGCCAATTCGACTTGAACCGTGCCGCGCGCGTTGTCGACCTGGGCGGCGATGCGCTGCACCCGCGCCGACAGGCGGGCATCGGGCCAAGCGTCGACCCGAACCGCTGCTGGCTGCCCTTCGGCCAATTGGCTCAGGTCGCGCTCGTCCAAGTCGAGCACGATGCGCGGCGGGCCCGACAGCGCCAGACGCACGAGGGGCTTGCCCGGCGTCACCCCGTCGCCCACCTCGACCAAGCGCGACAGCACCACACCGTCCGTGGGTGCCCGCACGGTCGTCTGGTCCAGGCGAGCGCGCGATTGCCGCAGCGCGGCGTCGGCCTGGGCCACACGCTGTCGGGCCGCCTCGCGCGCCCGCTCGGCAGCGTCCAGCGCCGCCGCGCTGATGAACCCTTGCTGGCGCAGCTCGCGCTGCCGGGCCGCCTGCCGCTCGGCCTCTGCCAGTTGATTGCGCGCGTCAGCCTGCTGCGCCCGTGCTTGTGCGACCGCCGCACGCCATTCGTCGCTGTCGAGCACCACGAGCGGGGTGCCGGCCCGGACCGCTGCCCCCTCGGCCACGGGGGTGGCCCATACCCGTCCGGTCACCGTGCTGGCCAGGGTCGTCTCGCGCGCCGCCGCTACGCGGCCGGCCACGACCACCGACATCTGCACGGGCCGCGCCTCCAGGGTCACCACGCGCACCGGCACCGGCTGCGTCATCCACCATGCCGCAGCCGCCGCCAGCCCTAGTAGGACGGCGACTCCGACCCATCGTTTCGTTTGTTGGCCCATGGTCACTCCAACACCACCCACGGCAAATCATGCTGGCGCGCCAGCGCCCGCAGCTGCGCGCGCGTGCGTTGCCCGAACCAGCGCGCCAAGGCTTGCGCGGTGGCTGGCTGCAGGCACGCCTGCGGGGTCAGTGCGCCCAGCCCGGCCAGCTCGCCCAAGCGGTGGGCGAAGTGGGGCTCCAACGCTGCCACCGCCACCCGCCCGTCAGCGCAGCGGTAGATCCGGTACCCAGCATGGGCACCACCCAACAGCCCGCCGGGCGTGGTCAGGCCCCAGTCGCGCGGCAGCGCCAGCCAGCGGGCGGCGTCACTCAGCGCCACGTCATGGATCCCGCCATGACCGGTCCGTTCGCGCACGATGAGTGCGGCCAGCACCGCTTCGACGGCCAGCAGGGCGCCAGCCATGTCGGCCAGCAGGCTGGGCGGCATCGTCTCGCCATCGATCAGGCCCGCCTCGGCCTGATAGGTCAGATCGTGCCCGGCCTCCTCGGCCCGCGCGCCCGGCCCGCCGACGATGCGCACCACGCACAGGCGCGGCCAGCGGGCGCGCAGGGTATCGGCGTCCAACCCGAGCCGCGCCAGCGCCGACGGGCGAAAGGCCGTGAGCAACACGTCGGCGCGGTCGAGCCGGCGCGCCAAGCGACGCTGGCCGGCCACGCTTTTGAGATCCAGCTCGATCGCGTCCACACCCCGGTGCAGGCGTGCGTAGGCGGCAGCGCTGTAGTGCCGCATGGGATCGCCCGTGGGCGGCTCGATCGGGGTGCAGCGGGCGCCCAGCGCCCGCAGCCGCATCACGGCGGCCGGCCCAGGTAAGTTGAGCGCCAGGCTGACGATGCGCACGCCCGCCAACGGCTTGGCTGGCGGCCGTCGAGTGGGGCGTTCGGCGTTCATGCAGCCACTGTATCAAAGCGCTGTCACGCATGCGTACTACGATAGGGGGTGGAGAATACCCAAATCCGGCGCCACCACCCCCCGCGGGTGGTCCGCCCCCACCTTGCGAGGAGACCCCATGCCATTGCGCGCCACCAAAATCGTTGCCACCCTCGGACCCGCGTCCGATGCCCCCGACATGCTCGAGGCCATGCTGCAGGCGGGCGTCGATGTCGTGCGCCTGAATTTTTCTCACGGCAGCGCCGACGATCACCGCCAGCGTGCCGAGCGCGTGCGCGCCGCAGCACAGCGCCTGGGCAAAGAGGTGGCCATCATGGCCGACCTGCAGGGTCCCAAGATTCGGGTGGGCAAGTTCGCCCATGGCCGTGTCACCCTGCGCGAGGGAGCGCCGTTCGTGCTCGACGCCACCCGGACGGAGCCGGGCGACGAAACCGTGGTCGGCCTGGACTACAAGGAGTTGCCACGCGACGTGGTGCCCGGCGACATCTTGCTGCTCAACGATGGCCTGATCGAGCTGGAAGTGGTGCGCGTGGAAGGGGCCGCTGTGCACACCCGCGTCGTCGTGGGCGGCGAGCTATCCAACCACAAGGGCATCAACAAGCGCGGCGGGGGGTTGACCGCCCCTGCGCTCACCCCCAAGGACATGGCCGACATCGCCACCGCCATGGCGCTACGGGCCGACTATGTGGCGGTGAGCTTTCCCAAGAACGCCGACGACATGCGCTTGGCGCGCCGCCTGTGCGATGAAGCCGCCACCGATGACCATCGCCCCGGCCTGATCGCCAAAATCGAGCGTGCCGAAGCCATCCCCGAGCTGGAAGCGATTCTGCAGGCCAGCGACGGCATCATGGTGGCGCGCGGCGACCTGGCGGTCGAGGTCGGCAACGCCGCCGTGCCGGCGCTGCAAAAGCGCATGATCGCGCTGGCACGCGAGCACGATCGGCTCGTGATCACCGCCACGCAAATGATGGAGAGCATGATTCACGCACCGGTGCCCACGCGCGCCGAAGTCAGCGATGTGGCCAATGCGGTGCTCGATGGCACCGACGCGGTGATGCTGAGCGCCGAGACCGCCGCCGGCAAATACCCGCTGCAGACGGTACAGGAGATGGCGCGCATCTGCCTGGCGGCGGAGCAAGCGTACCACGACGCGCTCGATGCCGATTTCATCGGCAAAACCTTTGCGCGCATCGACCAGTCGATCGCGCTTGGGGCACTGTTCATCGCCTCGCACCTGCACGCGCGTGCCATCATCGCGCTGACCGAATCCGGCTCCACGCCGCTGTGGATGAGCCGACACACGGTGGACATCCCGATCTTTGCCATCACGCCACGCCTGAGCACGGCACGGCGCCTTGCCCTGTACCGCAACGTGCACGCGCTGCGCATCGCGGGCGGCAGTGCCGATCGGGACACGGCGCTGATGCAGGCGGAACAACACCTGAAATCACGCGGACGCCTGCAGACGGGCGACCGGTACGTGATCACCGCCGGCGAGCCGATGGGCACGCCGGGCGGCACCAACATGCTCAAGGTGGGGCAGGTGGGATAGCGCACGATGCAGCGACCGCACGACGTGCAGCAACGATATTGGCGTTGCGTTCTGGTCATCACGAGCGCACTGCTGGTGATCTGGTTTGGGGTGACGTTCGTCGTCGCGTACTTCGCGCGCGAGCTGCGCTTCGATTTTTTCGGTTGGCCGTTCAGCTACTGGGTGGCCGCTCAGGGCGCGTTGCTGACCTATGTGGCCATCGTCGTGCTGTACGCCTATGTCATGCATCGGCTCGACGCTGTGCATGATGTCGATGCCGTCGACGATTGACCCGTGGAGACGGACAACGCAGTCACCAGCTGGCCCCGAGTCGAGATGCGCTACCATCGACGGCATGATACAAGCGGTGCACACCACCCAACTCCACTCGCTGCCGCTGCTCGCGCGCGGCAAGGTACGCGACAACTACGCGGTCGGTACCGACCGCATCCTCATGGTGGCCACCGACCGCATCAGTGCGTTCGATGTCATCATGGGCGAGCCCATCCCGGGCAAGGGCGAGCTGCTGACGCGCTTGAGTCTGTTTTGGTTCGACAAGCTGGGGCCCAAGGGGGCCAACCTTTGCCCCATCCACCTGACGGGTGAGGATCCGCTGAGCGTCGTGGCCCCCGATGAGCGCGAGCTGGTGCGCGGGCGCTCGATGTTGGTCAAGCGGCTGCAGCCCATCCCGGTAGAGGCGGTGGTGCGCGGCTACCTGGCCGGCAGCGGGTGGAAGGAGTACCAGCAATCGCAGTCGGTATGTGGCGTGCCCTTGCCTGCGGGATTGCGCCTGGCCTCGCGGCTGCCCGAGCCGATCTTCACCCCGGCGGCCAAGGCGGCCGTGGGCGAGCACGACGAAAACATCACGTTCGACGAAATGGCCGCCCGCATCGGGCCTGATCTGGCCGCGCGTATCCGTGACCTATCGATCCGCCTGTACCAAACGGCCAGCGACTATGCGGCCACGCGGGGTATCATCATCGCCGACACCAAGTTCGAGTTCGGCCTGGATGCGGACGGCACGCTGACGCTGATGGACGAGGTGCTCACGCCCGATTCGTCGCGTTACTGGCCCGCAGAGTCGTATCAGGAAGGCATCAATCCGCCGAGCTTCGACAAGCAGTACCTGCGCGACTGGCTGGAGACGGCACAGGTGGACGGACGGCCGTGGAACAAAACGCCACCGGCGCCGCGCTTGCCACGCGAAGTGATCGAGCAGACTGCGGCCAAATACCGCGAAGCACTCCAGCGCCTGATCGGTTGAGGTCAACGCAGCGGCAGCCGCAACACGAAGCAGCTGCCGCCACCGGGGCGCGGCTCGCAGTGCACGCTGCCGCCGTGCCGCTCGGCGATCTGGCGCACCAGACTCAGGCCCAGCCCCACGCCGCCCGCGGTCTCGCCATGCCCGCGCAGGCGGTAAAAAGGCTCGAAAATCCGCTCGCGCTCGGCCTCGGGCACACCCGGGCCGCGGTCACACACGCGCAGTTCGGCAGCGTCACCCACGCGCCGCAGCTGCACGTCGGGGGGCTGTGGGGGAGCGTGGCGGCGGGCGTTGTCCAGCAGGTTGCGCACCGCGCGCCGCAGCAGTCGCTCGTCGCCCAGAACGGTCAACACCACCCCCTCGACCTCCGCCCCGACAGCCGCTGCTTCCTCAGCGGCCAAGCCGAGTAACTCGACCGGCGCGCGCTCGAAGGCGGGCATCGCCTGCAGGCGGCTGGCCAGCAATACCTCCTCGACCAGCGCATCGAGCTCGGCCAGGTTGCGCTCGATCTCGCGCCAGCGCGCGTCAGCCGCTGCCGGGTCTTGCCGCAGCAGCGACAGCGCCAGGCGCAAACGGGCCAACGGCGAGCGCAACTCGTGCGAGGCGTTGGCCAGCAGCGACCGGTGCGCCTGCACCAGCGTCTCGATGCGCGCCGCGGCGGCGTTGAAGCTGGCCGCCAGTGCGGCCACTTCGTCACGCCCGCTGACGTCCACGCGCTGGCGCAAATCGCCCTGGCCGAACGCTTGCACGCCCGCGCGCAGCCGCTCCAATCGACGCGTGAGTGAGCGCACCACCGGATAGGCGACCAGTCCCACCAAACCCCAGGCGATGGCCAGCGATCCCACCATCCACAGGCCGCGGGAACGCTCGCCGTCGTCGTCGTAGAGCAGGGGGGTCAACAGCGGATCGCCCCAACCACCACTCCAGTCCGTCCACGCAGCCTGGGTCTCGTCGCGCTCGCGTTGCGCGTGGTATTGCGCCACGCCGTAGGCCAGCGTGCCGAACACCAGCAGCACGACCAACACCGCGCCATAGATGCGCCAAAACAACCGCGTCATGCCGCGACTTCGTCCGCGCTGCGCGCCAGCATATAGCCGCAACCCCGCACGGTCAGGATGCGCCGCGGCTGGCGCGGGTCGTCCTCGATGGCGGCGCGGATGCGCGAGATGTGCACATCGATCGAGCGGTCGAACGCCTCTTGCGGATGGCCCTTCAACGCATCCATGATCTGGTCACGCGTGAGCACCCGGCCCGCGTGGCGTGCCAACACGGCCAGCAGTTGGAATTGGTAGGGCGTGAGTTCGCGCGGCTGTCCATGCACACGCACCTGCAGCGCGCCCAAATCCAGCTCCAGCGCGCCCACGCGCAGACACGAATCTGCATCGTCGCGGGCGCCGTTGGCGCGCCGCAGCAGCGCGCGCAGGCGCGCGAGCAATTCACGCGCCTCGAACGGTTTGGCCAGGTAGTCGTCGGCGCCGAGCTCGAGCCCCACGACACGGTCGGCGGCCTCGCCCCGCGCCGTCAGCATCAGCACCGGCAGGGCGCGCGTGCGCGGTGCCTGGCGCAGCTCACGGCACAGATCCAACCCGTCGCCGTCGGGCAACATCAGGTCTAGCACCACGGCGTCGGGCAAGGGATCGGCACGCAAGCACTGGCGCGCTTGCGCCAGCGTCTCGGCATGCCGGGTGCGCAGGCCGGCGCTGCCCAAATAGTCGGCCAGCATGGCGGTCAGCCGGCCGTCGTCGTCAACGATGAGAATGGTGGGGGCGCTCATGCGGGCCCATCCCCGGACGGTGCTTGCCTTCGGCGCGCTGTTGCATGCGTTCGGCCCAGCGTTGCCGCTGCTCCGGCGTCAGCACCTTGGCCGCATCGATCATGAAACGGTTCATGCGCGCCGTCAAGCGGTCGTGCCAGGCCAGTTCGCGCTGGCGCAATGCCTCCAGCGCAGCTTCGTCCAGGGCTGGCGCGGCCAGCAGGCGCTGGCGCTCCTCGCGCAGCGCGCGGCCTTCCTGCCGCAGGGGTTGCATATCGGCGCGGGCCGCTTGGGCCAGGGTCTGCAGTTGTTCGCGCTGCGCCGGCTGGAGGTCGAGCCCGCGCATCCAATGTTCGACCATGCGCTCGCCCGCTCCTTCCATCGGGCCCATGGGCCCGCCCATGCCGTGGGCAGGGCCCGCCGCCCATACGCCAGCAGACGCCGTCACCAGCGCCAACCCCACCAAAACTGGGCGCCAACCGCGCCCCCACTGCCGTTCGTCGTTCATGGTCACACTCCTTCGATACCGTTGCCGGTGCCGAGCCCCCATGGCCCGTCCGACAACAGCAGTGTCGGCGGCCGCTGTCAAGCCCATTTGGCGGCTGCGTAAAGAAGTGTCAACGCGGCGCCCAATGGCCGCCTTCCCGTCATCAGCGTCGTCAGTACTGGCGCGCGGGCAATTCGACGACCAGTCCGTCGAGCGCCGGCCCGAGGCGGATTTGGCAACTCAACCGGCTGCCGGGCTGGCGCTCGACCGCGGTGTAGTCGAGCATGGTGTCCTCATCGGCCGACAGCGGTGGCAGCCGATCGCGCCACGCGTCGGGCACGATCACATGACACGTGGCGCAGGTCAGGTTGCCACCGCAATCGGCGGCAATTCCGTCGATTCCGGCCTCGACGGCGGCCTTCATCAGGCTGCGGCCATCGGCGGCTACCTCGACCTCGCGGTCGTCCACGGGGCCGTGGGGCCCCGGGGTCACGAAGCGCACGGTAATCACGGTTGTCATCAGTTCAACGCCATGCTGAGCTTGCGGCGGTAGCGAGACACCAGTTCGGCCTGCGGGTCTTCCTGTGTCGCCGTGTGGCCGGCGATCTCCAAGCCCGCTGCCGACTTCGGCGACGGTGCTCCATCGCGCCGGGCGGGCGTCAACAGCTCCAGCAGCGCGACCATGGTCTTGCGCGGGGCCTCGTCGGCCCACTTCTTGTCGCGCATGATGATTTCGAGCAGTTCATCCATCGCCGCGGGCCACTCGCCGCGGGCGATCAACACGCGCGCTTTGGCGAATCGGGTTTCGAAATCGCGCTTGTTGGCCGCGATCGCCTCGTCGAACTTCTCGAGCGGCCACTGTCCACGCGGGTCGTTGCGCACAAACTCGAGGGCGTTGAGCCATTGCGCCAGCGCCTCGAAGCGCAGCGGCACTGGAATCTTGCCCAGCGCGGGCGCGAGCGCGGCGGCCGCCTCGTCGAGCTGCCCCGCTTCGATGAGCAGGCGCACCAAATCGTAGCGTACGTCGTCGTTGTCGGGCGCTTGCGCCAGTGCATCGCGCAAGCGCTGCAAGGCCGTGCCCGCATCCCCTTGTGCCGCGGCTTGCTGCGCCTGGGCCAGCTCGGTCTGCGCCATGAGGTCAGCCTCGCTCGGCAAGTGACGGTCCAAGAAAGCCTTGATCTGGCCTTCAGGCAAAGCGCCCATGAACCCATCGACCGGCTGGCCACCGACGAACAGGATACAGGTCGGGATGCTGCGAATCTGGAAGTAGCCCGCGAGTTGCTGCTCCTCCTCCGTGTTGACCTTGGCCAGCACGAAGCGCCCGGCGTAGGCCGCCTCCACCTTTTCCAGTAGGGGGCCCAGCACCTTGCAGGGACCACACCAGGGCGCCCAGAAATCCACCAACACCGGGGTGGTCAGCGAGGCCTCGAGCACCTCGGTCTGGAAATTGGCAAGCGTGACGTCGATCATGTCGGCACCGTCCGATTCTCTAGAATGAAGGGATTTTCCCCGGGGTCGCCATGTCCAGCAGCAACGTCCAGGTCGGTGTCGTCATGGGTTCCAGCAGTGACTGGGAGACCATGCAACACGCGGCTGCCATTTTCCAACAGTTTGGCGTCGCCTTCGAGGCGCGCGTCGTCTCGGCCCACCGCATGCCCGACGATATGTTCGCTTATGCCGAAGCCGCGGAAGGCCGCGGGCTGCAAGCCATCGTGGCCGGCGCAGGCGGCGCCGCCCACCTTCCCGGCATGCTGGCGGCCAAGACCACGGTGCCCGTGTTGGGCGTGCCGGTGCCCAGTCGGCACCTGCAGGGGGTGGATTCGCTGCACTCCATCGTACAAATGCCCAAGGGGGTGCCGGTGGCCACCTTTGCCATCGGTGCCGCAGGCGCGGCCAATGCGGCATTGTTCGCGGTGGCCATGCTGGCGCGCCACGATGCCGCGCTGCGCGAACGGTTACACGCTTTTCGTGCCGAGCAGACCGCGATGGCGCGCGCCATGACGCTGCCGATCGGGGAGGCGTCATGAGCGCCACGCCCATCCTGCCCGGCCCCATGGCCGGTGGTCGCACGGCCACCCTGGGGGTGCTCGGTGGGGGTCAGCTGGGCCGCATGTTCGTGCACGCGGCCCAGGCACTGGGCTACCAAACAGCAGTGCTCGACCCCGATCCCATCAGCCCCGCAGGCCGCGCCAGCGACGTGCACATCGCCACCGCCTACGACGACGAACAGGGCCTGGCGCAATTGATGCAACGCTGTGAGGCCATCACCACCGAGTTTGAAAACGTCCCCGCCGGGGCGCTGGCAACCCTGGCCGCGCAACGGCCGGTCGCCCCCGGAGCGCAGGCGGTGGCCATCGCGCAAGACCGCATCGCGGAAAAGGCCCACTTCGCGGCTTGCGCCCCCTTGGCCGGCGTGGGGCCGGCGCCGTATGCCGTCATCACCGAGGCCGATGATCTGGCGCGCGTACCCGATGCGCTGCTGCCTGGCATCCTCAAGACCGCCCGCCTGGGCTACGACGGCAAAGGACAAGTTCCCGTCGACGACCGAGCGGCACTGGCCGCGGCCTGGGAACAATTGGGCCGCGTTCCTTGTGTGCTGGAGCAGCGGTTGGCATTGCGTGACGAGCTATCGGTCATCCTCGCGCGGGCCGCCGATGGGACCACGGTGCACTTCGAGCCGCAGCGCAACGTGCACCGCCGTGGCATCCTGGCCGTGACCGAAGCCGTCCCCGGTGCCGTGCCTGCTGCCCTGGCGCAACGGGCGGTCGAGGCCACACGCATCGTGGCCGAGCAGCTGCAATACGTCGGCGTGCTGTGCGTGGAATATTTCGTCATCGACGACGGCAGTGCCGACGGGAGGCTCGTGGTCAACGAGATGGCGCCGCGCCCGCACAACAGCGGCCACTACACGATCGACGCTTGCGACGTGTCGCAGTTCGAGCTGCAAGTACGCACACTCACCGGGTTGCCCCTGCCCGCGCCGCGCCAGCACAGCGCGGCCATCATGCTCAACCTGTTGGGTGACCTGTGGTGGCGCGACGGCCAGCCGTGCACCCCGGACTGGACGGGCGTGCTGGCGCTGCCCGGCGTACACCTACACCTGTATGGCAAGCTCGATGCCCGCCCCGGGCGCAAGATGGGGCACCTCACCGTCACTGCCCCGACGGCAGCGCAGGCGCAAACCACCGCGCTAGCAGCAGCGCAGCGGCTGGGTATCGCACCATGGCGCTGATTCTTCACGCCCAGCGGCCCGAAGCGGACGCGGCCATCGACGACGCGGTGCAGCGGCTGCGCGCCGGCCACCTCGTCGCGCTGCCCACCGAGACCGTCTATGGGCTGGCCGCGGACGCCGACCAGCCCAAGGCCGTGGCGCGCATTTTTGCCGCCAAGGGGCGGCCAGCGGACCACCCGCTGATCGTGCACCTGGCAGGCACCACCCGGGAAGAACGGGCCGCAGCACTCGATCACTATGCGGCGCAGGTGCCCCCATTTGCCCAGCGCCTGATGGAGGCGTTCTGGCCCGGGCCGTTGACGTTGATCCTACCGCGCCGGCCCGGCGTGGCCGACACGGCTGCCGGCGGACAGCCCACCATCGGCTTGCGCTGCCCCGCGCACCCAGTGGCCCAGCGCGTGTTGTGCGCGGCCAAAGCGGCCGGTATCCATGGCCTGGCGGCACCGAGCGCCAACCGCTTCGGCCGCGTGAGCCCAACGACCGCCCAGCATGTGCTCGACGAGCTCGGCCACCTCGACGACGAGGCGCTGTTGATCCTGGACGGTGGCGCGTGCCCCGTGGGGATCGAATCGACCATCATCGACTGCTCGCGCGGCATGCCGGTGCGGCTGCGGCCCGGCACGATCGGCCTCGACGAGTTGCACGCCGCGGCGAGTGTGCCGATCGCCGAGCGCGACGCGCAGGCACCGCGCGCGTCCGGCACGCTGGCGTCGCACTATGCCCCGCGTGCCAAAGTATGGCTGATGGATGCCACCGAGCTGCAAACGGCGCTCGACCTGCTGGGCGGCGAGGCGCGTCAGCTGGCGGTCTATCACCGCACGCCGCTGCGGGTGCTAAGCCCGCATGTCCGCATGGCACGCATGCCCGATGATGCCGCCGCTTGCGCGCGCGAGCTGTTTGCCGTCTTGCGCGCGCTGGATGCGGATGACACGCGCCTGATCTGGGTGGAGCGGCCGCCGGCCGATGCCGCGTGGGACGGGGTACGAGATCGGCTGCAGCGCGCGGCGGCCTGATCAGCGGGTTCGGGCTGAATCGCCTGCGCCACCGTAGCGGATGCGCATCGTCAAAATCGCCAGCGCCAGGCTCAACGTGATGGCGTTGGCGATGATGATGGGCCACGCGCCCAGCAAGATGCCATAGACCAGCCAGCACGCGACCCCGGTGGTGAACGCGCTGTACATCCCTAGCGAGATCCCCGAAACGTCGCGCGTGCGCCACGTCAACCATGCTTGCGGCACGAAGCTGGCCGTGGTCAACACGGCGGCCACGGTCCCGATCGCATCGGCCCACCCTGCCAGCGCGTCAGCGGGCATCGGGCAGCTCGATCTTGACTTCGAGCACCTCCAGATTATCCTGGCGCTCGAGGTGCACCTTGATGTCGTCGGGATTGATCGGGATGTATTTGCCGATCACGGCGACCAGGTCGCGCTGCAGGGCGGGCAGATAGTCGGGCTCCGACGCATTGCGCCCGGAACGCTCATGCGCCAGGATGATCTGCAGCCGTTCCTTGGCGACCGCCGCGGTTTTTTTCTTTTCGCCCAGCAAAAAGGACAGCAAGGACACGGCGCTCACCTCCCGAACAGGCGCTTGAAAAAGCTGGGCTTTTCGGCCTCGATGAAGCGCAGCGGCTTGTCCTGGCCCAAGAAGCGATCGATGACGTCCTTGTACGCCTCCGAGACATCGGTGCCTTGCAGGTGGATGGCCGGTACCCCTTGGTTGGACGCTTGCAACACGGCTTCGCTCTCGGGAATGACGCCGATGAGCGGAATGCGCAGGATGTCTTGAATGTCTTGCAGCGACAGCATTTGCCCGTCCTGCACGCGGTTGGGGTTGTAGCGCGTGATCAGCAGGTGCTCCTTGACCGGCTCGCGGCCTTCGATCGCGCGTTTGGTCTTGGAACTGAGCATGCCCAGGATACGGTCCGAATCGCGCACCGACGAGACCTCCGGGTTGGTCACGACCAGCGCCTCGTCGGCGTAGTGCATGGCCATGAGCGCGCCGGTTTCGATGCCCGCGGGCGAGTCGCACACGATGTATTCGAACCCCATGCCCGCCAGGTCGTGGAGCACGCGCTCCACGCCATCCTGCTTGAGCGCTTCTTTGTCGCGCGTCTGGCTGGCGGCCAGCACGTAGAGGTTGTCGACCTGCTTGTCACGGATGAGCGCTTGGTTCAGATTGGCCTCACCCTGAATGACGTTGACGAAGTCGTACACCACGCGCCGCTCGCAGCCCATGATGAGGTCGAGGTTGCGCAGACCGACGTCAAAGTCGATGACCACTATCTTGAGCCCCTTGAGGGCCAGACCGGTGGCGAACGAGGCGCTGGTCGTGGTCTTGCCTACGCCACCTTTGCCCGATGTAACGACGACGATTTTGGCCATGGAAACCGCTTTCGATCCAAAAATGGTGTTCAAGAGGACAGGGGTTCGAACAACAGCTTGTCCCCGTCCGGGCCCGTGGACAGCCGCACCTGCGCGGGTTTGCCGCGCACGGCGTCGGGCCAGGGCTTTTCTGCCGTTTGATAAATCCCAGCGATGGAGACCAGCTCGGGCTCCAGCGCCAACGAAAAGATACGCGCCTGGGTGTCACCACGCGCCCCGGCGATGGCCCGCCCCCGCAACGGCGCATAGACGTGGATGTGGCCATCGGCGATGACTTCCGAGCCCGGATTGACCATCGCCAGCACCACCAGGTCGCGGCCGCGCGCATACACCTGTTGACCCGACCGCAAGGGCCGATCGATCACCAGCGCGGAGCTCGGCGCCGCCGGTGCCGTCTCGACGGATACGGTCGGCGCAGCAGCAGGCGCGGCACCACTGCGAACCGCTGCCGCTGGAGGGGCTTCGGCCTCGACGAGCCCTGCTGCCAGGAAGGCGTCTCGCCACATCGGGGGGGCCGCACAAAACGCCAGCGGACGCAACCCTGCCGCACGCAAGCCATCGAGCAAGGCTTGCTGCTCCAGCGGTGTCGGCGCGTTCGCCGCGCCCGCCCAGTCGGCGCAATCGAGCAAGAGCGGCTCATCCTCGAAAAAGCCGGGCGCGCCGCCATAGCGCTGCTCGAGCTCGGCCAACACCGCTGCCACATCTGGCCCGCGCAGACGGGCCACCACCAGCGGCAGTTGGCCGTGGCGAATCTCGAGGGCAACGGTGGGTGGGGCGGACATGGCGTGCATTCGGTGCGCATCTTAGCAGCGTCGCCCCTCCGTGTTGGCGAGGCGCGGTGCGCCATCGTGCCAATGGCGTTTTCCCTGTTTTTCTTCTTTTGAATCGATCACGGTAGTCGTCGTAGCTAGAACATCGGCCTCGGCCGTGGATAAGACCGTGATCTGGCGATGCAACAATGGGTTGCGAGACGCTCAACCCTGTGGGCTGGGTGGCAGAAAGGGGCAGCGCCAACGGGAACAATGTTGCTTGGTGCTCGCCCCTCGGTGGATAACCGTCTCGTTACCCGCTCGATATCCACAGGGTTGTTCGCACGCAAAAAAACCACGGGTTGCCTGCCGCGATGCCATCAAGGCGGCGGGCAACCCGCGGTTGGTGGTCGCAACGCCCCGGGGGGCGATGCCGTCGACGGGCGAGCCGCGTCAGTCGATGACGGTGTAGCCCTCGTCGCGGATGGCTTGGGCCAGTTCCGTGCGGGGCCGCGACGACTCGATCTCGACGCGTTGGGCGTCGAGATCGACGCGCACCGTGGCGTCGGGGTCGAGGGCGCGGACGGCTTGCGTGACCGCGCGCACGCAGTGTTGACAAGACATACCGGTGACGGTGAAGGCGTGTTGCATGGGATGGACTCACAGCAGGAAAAACGACACCTGCATCATAAGTCGCCGCCCATCCGTTGCATACTCGTTGGGTATGACCTCCACCGTTGCGCCTTCCGATGCCGAAACCACGGGCCAGTGCGATCTGGGCATTGGCGGCATGACGTGTGCCTCGTGCGTGGCCAGGGTCGAACGGGCCCTGCAGCGCGTGCCCGGGGTGGTGTCGGCCAGCGTCAACCTGGCCACCGAGTCGGCGCGGGTGCAGTGGCGAGCGGACCCGACACTGGCCGCGGAGTTGCCGGCGCGGCTGCAGCGCGCCATCCGCGATGCGGGGTACGACCCTCTTCCGCTGGACGAGGATACGGACGCTGCGCAGGCCGCGCAGGATGCCGCACTGCGGCGCGAGGGGTGGTGGGTGCTGGCAGGCTTGCTGTTGGCATTGCCGCTGGCGGCCCCCATGCTGCTGCAGCCGTTGGGGGTGCACGCGATGTTGCCGCCGCTGTGGCAGGCCTTGCTGGCGACGCCGGTGCAGTTTGGGCTGGGGGCGCGTTTTTACCGGGCGGGCTGGCAGGCGCTGCGCCATGGCAGCGGCAACATGGAACTGCTGGTGGCGCTGGGTACTTCGGCCGCCTGGGGCATGAGCGTGTGGCTGTGGTGGCGCGCGCCGTCGGGCACCGAGCCGCATTTGTACTTCGAAGCCGCCGCCATGGTGATCGCGCTGGTGCGGCTGGGCAAGTGGCTGGAGGCGCGCGCCAAGCGCCGCACGTTGGCGGCCATTCGGGCGCTGCAGGCGCTACGGCCCGAGCGTGCGCACCTGCTGCCGGACGGCGTGCGACGTGACGCCGTGGTCGATGTTCCCGTTTCCGAGCTGTTGCCCGACGACCGGGTACTGGTGCGCCCGGGTGAGCGCATTCCCGCCGACGGCGTGATCGAGCGGGGCCGCACGCAGGTCGACGAGTCGCTCCTGACCGGCGAACCGTTGCCGGTGGAAAAGGCCGAAGGCGATGCCGTGACCGGCGGCAGCCTCAATGGCGACGGGGCGATCGAGGTGCGCGTGACCGCCACGGGCGCGCAATCGATGCTGCAACGCATCATCGCGTTGGTGCAAGACGCGCAGGCGCACAAGGCGCCGGTGCAGCAGACCGTGGATCGGGTGGCGGCAGTGTTCGTGCCCGTGGTGGTGGTGGTGGCGCTGACCACTGCCGTGCTGTGGGGGACGGTGGGCGGTGCCCCGCTGGAGAGCGCCGTGTTGAACGCCGTGGCGGTGTTGGTGATCGCTTGCCCGTGTGCCCTGGGGTTGGCCACGCCCACGGCGATCATGGCCGGCACGGGAGCGGCGGCGCGCCACGGCATCCTGGTCAAGGATGCGCAAGCGCTGGAGGCGGCACACAAGGTGCGTACCGTCGCGTTCGACAAGACCGGCACGCTCACCCTGGGGCGCCCGCGGCTGCTGGCGCTTGCGCCGGCCGAGGGCGTCGATGAACAGGCCGCATTGCGCACGGCGGCTGCCCTGCAGATGGGCAGCAGCCACCCGTTGGCGCAGGCGGTGCTGGCAGCCATCGGCGAGGGGCAACCAGAGCCGGCCGAGGCGGTGCAGGCGGTGCCCGGCCGGGGTGTACAAGGCCGCGTGCAGGGCGTCTCGCTGGCATTGGGCAGTCCGGGCTGGATGGTGGAGCTGGGCTGTCGCTGGACGGGTGAGGGTCTGCCTGCTCGGTGGGCCGAGTTGCAGGCGCTGGCGCAGCGAGACGGTGCGACGCTGGCAGTGCTGGCCTGGCACGACGATCCCGTGTGGCGGCCGCTGGCGCTACTGGCCTTTGCCGACGAGCCGCGGCCCACCGCGGCCGCCGCCATCGCGGCCCTGCGGGCGCGTGGCATCGGGGTTGTCATGATCTCGGGCGACCAGCGGGCCTCGGCGGAGGCGATGGCGCGCCGCTTGGGGCTGCGGCCGGAAGCGGGCGAGGTACGGGCCGAGGTGCTGCCGGCGGATAAGGTGTCCGTGGTGCGCGAATGGCAGGCCGTCGCTGGCCCGGTGGCCATGGTGGGCGATGGCGTCAACGATGCCCCGGCGCTGGCCGCGGCCGACGTCGGCATGGCCATGGGCAGTGGCACGGACGTGGCGATGCACGCGGCGGGCATCACGCTGCTGCGCGGTGACCCGGCACTGGTGCCCGCGGCGCTCGATATTTCGGCACGCACGGTGCGCAAGATTCGCCAGAACCTGTTTTGGGCCTTCATTTACAACGTGGCGGGGATTCCGCTGGCGGCCTTAGGGTGGCTGGACCCGGTGTTTGCCGGCGCGGCGATGGCCGCGAGTTCGGTCAGCGTCGTGAGCAATGCCTTATGGCTGACGCGTTGGCACCCGGCACCGCTGCCGCCTGCCGCGCCGCATTGACTTGGGTCAACATCGCCCACCGCAGGCTGGGGCATGCTCGCGCTTGGCCCGGCATCTGACAGTGGCGGGCCGTGGCCATTTGGCGGGAGTCCCCCATGCATGCTTCGAGTGCCCTGCGTACCATTCGCGACGAACACGCCGCGCTGGCAGCGATGCTGCAGTCCCTGCTGTGGCTGGTTCGCCGCGGCCCGGGCGATGACCGCGCGCGCTTTTTCGACACGCTGCGCGCGATGCTGTTCTACATCGACGAGTTTCCGGAGCGCTTGCACCATCCGAAAGAGTCCGATCTGCTCTTTCCGCGCGTGGCCAAGCGCGAGCCGGCCGTGCTGCCCGTCATCACCCGGCTGGAGCAGGACCACATGAAGGGCGAGTCGCAGGTGCGCGAATTGCAGCACCGGCTGCTGGCCTGGGAATGGCTGGGCGACGACCGCCAGGCCGCCTTCGTCGAGGCCTGCGAGCGCTATGTCGGGTTTTATCTGGAGCACATGCGGCTGGAGGAGCAGGAAATCCTGCCCGCGGCCCAGCGCGTGCTCGACGAAGCCGACTGGCGGGCGCTGGACGAGGCGTTCGAGGCCAACCGCGACCCGCTGACGGGCCGTTATGCGCCCGATCCGGCCTACGAGCGGCTGTTTCGCCGCATTCTGGAGGTGGCCCCGGCGCCCATCGGCCTCGGGGCGTGACCTCACAAACCCAGGGCGGCCAGCCAGTCGTCGAAGGCGTTCAGCAGGCGATCCACATGCGCCGGGGAGGTGGCCGGCGAGCACAGCATCATGCCGTGGAACGGGGTCAGCAGCACCCCGCGGTTGAGCAGGAACAGGTGCAGGCTGGCTTCCAGCGCCGGCTGGGCATGGCGGCGCACATCGTCGGCGTTGCGCGGCGTCTCGGGCATGAACTGCAGTTCCAACCGGGCGCCCAGCCGTGTCACGGTCCAGGGCAGGGCACGGGCGCGCAAGCGCTCGGTCAAGCCGGCTTCCAGCGCATCGGCGACGCGGTTCATGGCGGCATAGCTGGCTGGCGTGTGCAAATGCTGCAAGGCCGCATCCAGCGCGGCCATGGCCAGGGCGTTGGCCGTGAGTGTGGTGCCGATGCCGCTGTGCCCCTCGGGTGCAGCCTGTTTGACCGCCTGCATGCGGGCCGCCAGATCGGCGGTCACGCCGTACAGTGCGCAGGGCACGCCCCCGGCGACGGCCTTGCCGGCCACCCACACGTCGGGTGCCAGCCCGTGCGCCCGCGCATGGCCGCCGACGCCGCTGGACAGGGTATGGGTTTCGTCCAGCACCAACAGGGTGCCGTAGCGGCGGCACAGGGCCTGAGCCGCCGGCCAGAAGCCGGGCTCGGGCGGCACCAGCCCAAAGTTGGTCAGCGCGGGCTCGGCCAGCAGGGCGGCCACTTGCCCATCGGCCAGCGCGCGCTCCAGCGCGGTCAGGTCGTTGAAGGGGATGACCCGCGTGAAATCGGGGTGGTCGTGCACCGCGCCGAGCACCGATGGCCGGCGCACCGTGCTGCCGGTCGCGGGGTCGCGGTCCACCAGCGTGTCGTCCACCGCGCCGTGGTAGCAGCCATCGAACACCAACAACTGCGGCCGGCCGGTGACCGCGCGCGCCCAGCGCAGCACGAAGCGGTTGGCGTCGCTCGCGGACAGGGCCAACTGCCAGAACGGCAAGCCAAAGCATTGCGCCAGCCGTTCACCGACGCCCGCTGCCGCCTCGGTGGGCAGCATGCAGGTCAGCCCGTGCGCCGCCTGCTCGGCGATGGCGCGCGCCACCGGGGCCGGGGAGTGGCCGAACATCGCCCCGGTGTCGCCCAGACAAAAGTCCGCGTAGCCATGCCCGTCGGCGCAGGTGAGTTCCGCCCCGTGGGCGCTGCGCACGAACAGCGTCACGGGGTTGGGCCAGTCGCGCATCCAGTGCAGCGGCACGCCAAACAGGTAGTGCGCCGCGCTGCGCCCGGCCAGCACGCGCGAGCGGGGGTGTTCGGCCAGGAAGCGCTCGCGCTCGGCGGCTTGCAGCGCCGCCAGGCGCTCGGCGGATACGGGGGCGGAAGGGGAGGGCATTCGGGTGTCGCGCATGGTGTGACAGGATAGAAAGGCCCGCGTTACAATGCGGGGCCATGTCTCGCCTCGAACAGGGATCCGCTTGCCCGGTGCCGTTGCGCCGCGGTCTGGTGCTCGCGCTGTGGCTGTCGCTGGGGGCGGCGGTGTCACTGGGCATCACCCGCTTTGCCTATGGCCTGCTGCTGCCGCCGATGCGCGCGGATCTGGGCTGGAGCTATCTGCTCGCCGGCGCCATGAACACGGCCAATGCGGTGGGCTATCTGGTCGGGGCACTCACCGTCCCTGCGCTGATGCGCCGCCATGGTCCGGCGGCGGTGTTGCTGGGCGGGTCGGCGTTGGCGGCGCTGTTCATGGCGGGCAGCGGTTTTTTGACGGCCGATGGGCCGCTGCTGACCCAGCGTTGGCTGGCGGGCATCGCCAGTGCCTGGGTGTTCGTGGCCGGGGGGCTGCTGGCGGCCCGGCTGGGCAGTGTCTGGCCCCGCCATGCCGGCCTGATGCTGGGCCTGTACTATGGTGGCGTGGGCAGCGGCATCGTGCTGTCGTCGCTGGCGGTGCCGGCCGTGCTGGCTTGGGCGGCGGATCGGCCGCACGCCTGGGCGTGGGCCTGGTGGGCCTTGGCCGTGGCCTGTCTGGCGGCCACCGGGGGCCTGGTCCACGCCTGGCGCGGCCTGGGCACGCTGGGGCTGACGGGCGCCGCCCCGCCGGCGCCGGCCAGTTCGCCGGCGCCCGCCGCTGCCGGGGGGCCGGCCCACACCGGGGCGCTGCTGCGGGCGTTTGCCCCCTCGCTGGCGGGCTACGCCTTGTTTGGGGTGGGCTACATCGGCTATATGACGTTCGTGGTCGCGCTGCTGCGCGACCGCGGCACCCCTGCGGCTGAAATCACGCTGTTCTATGCCCTGCTGGGGGTGGCGGTGATGGCGTCGTCGCGCCTGTGGGCCGGGCTGCTGGATCGGCACCGCGACGGGCAGCCCCTGGCGCGGCTGAATGCATTGCTCGGACTGGCCACGGTGTTGCCGGCCCTGACCCACGCCTGGCCGGTGCTGCTGGCGTCGGGCCTGCTGTTTGGCGCGGTGTTTTTGTCCGTGGTGGCATCGACCACCGCGCTGGTGCGCCACAACCTGCCGCCGGCGCAGTGGGCGCGTGGCATCAGCCTGTTCACCATCGTGTTTGCGCTGGGGCAGATCGTCGGCCCCACGGTGGTGGGTTGGATCGGCGACGGCCCCGGGGGGCTGGAGCGGGGGTTGGTGTTCTCGGCGGGGGCGCTGTGGCTGGGGGCGCTGGCGGCGTGGCGCCAGCGTGCCCTGTCCTGAGAAAAAAAGCGGGCTTTCCGCAGAAAGCCCGTCCCAAGGAGCGTTTTTGGAGAGATCGGGCGGCCCGTCACCGCCCGTGTGCGGACAGGGCCGCGATCAGAAGTCGTGGCGCATGCCGAAGGCGACCAGGCGCTCGTCCTTGGTCTTGGCCCCGACGTTGTTCTTCACCACCACGTCGCGGTAGCCGGCGTACAGGCGCGTGCGCTTGGACAGGGCATAGGTGGCGCCGAGGGCGAAGCCGCTGGCCTTGCCGTTCTTGGCGCCGCCGGCCGAGTCCTTGGTCTTGCTGTAGGCATAGCCGCCGGAGAAGGCCCAGGCCCCGACCGGCACGGTCACGCCCAGCGCGTATTCGCTGTCGTCGCCGTTGGCGGCGCTGCCCTTGCGCTGGTTGTATACGCCCGACACCGAGAAGCTGCCGAAGTCATACATCGCGGCCAGCGCGGTGTACTTGTCGGATTTGTCCTTCTCGTTTTGGTGGGCCAGAGCGACCTCGAATTCCTTTTGCTTGTAGCCGGCCTTGAAGGCGTACTTGTCCTGGGAGACGCCGGCCTTCTCGTCCAGCGAGACGTCGATGCCCGCGTAGAAGCCGCCCATGTTGGGGCTGTAGTAGCTGATCTTGTTGTCGAAGCGCCGGGCATAGTCGCCGCCCGACTTGAACACGCCGTTGCGGGAAGCGGTGAAGGCCGAGCCGAACACATCGCGGCTCTCGCCCAGGGCACGCACGTCGTTGTAGACGGTCGTGCTGCGGCCGAGTTTGACCTCGCCGAAGCCACCCATCAGCGACAGGCTGGATTCGCCTCTGAAGTATGGGTCTTGCGACGCGCCGGTGTCGGGGTTGAAGCGGTTTTCCAGCTTGAAGGCCGCCTTCAGGCCGCCGCCCAGATCCTCGGTGCCGCGCAGGCCCCAGCGCGAGGCGGTCAGACCGCCGTCGCCGCCCTGGAACATCTGGGTGGTGGAGGTGTTCTTGACCTTGTCCTTGAGGTTGCCCACCGACAGGTCCACGCGACCGTAC
The DNA here is from genome assembly GCF_049860815.1 of Tepidimonas sp. HKU78. NCBI lineage: Bacteria > Pseudomonadati > Pseudomonadota > Betaproteobacteria > Burkholderiales > Tepidimonas > Tepidimonas sp. HKU78. The sequence goes on along the minus strand of NZ_CP187547.1, from coordinate 784,028 downwards.
AGCGTGACGTTGGATTGGGCCAGGGCGGCCCCGGTGGTCATCAGGGCGGCCAGGGCGATCAGGGATTTTTTCATCGTCGGATTTCCTAGGGTTGAACCAGAAAGCGGCAGCCCCGGATGGGGGGGCTGCAACTGGGGATGGGCGGCCCGGAGGGCCGAACCACAGGGGCTATTGCACCGGCCCCTGATGACGGTGATGTGAAGTCAATTCGTGATGACCCGAATGTTGTTCATAAACAACGTCATCGGGCTTCACACGCGCCTCAAGGCTGGGCGTCAAAGACCTGGATGGTCCACGGCTGCGACGACGCCGGATCGACGCTCACCTCCACCGCGCGCACGTCGGCCGCGCCCGGCACCTGCAGGCGTGTCAGGTTCAGCACCGGCTTTTTCTGGTGCTTGAAGGGGTTGTCGAAGGCCAGCACATGGCTGTCGCCGTGGATCAGCAGGACCGGACGGCCCCACTGCGCCGCCAGCGGCACCAGCGTGTCGCCGATGCTGGCGGCAAAGCCCGAGTGGCGCGGGAACGTCTCCACCGGCTGCTGGTTGTCGAACGGGTCGGCCTGCATGGCCACCACCATGGCGCGCGCGTTGCGCTGCTGCGCCAGCTCGAAGGCAGCGCGCAGCCAGGCGACGTTGGCGCGGTCGCGCTCGAAAAATTCCGCCACGGCCTTGGGGTCGCGCGTCTCGAAGTTGTTGTTGCTGCCGACGATGTGCACGGCGACGAACAGCACGTCGCCGGCCCACCAGCGCTGGTTTTCCACATAGGGCGCGAAGGCGGGCATGACGGTGGACTGGTTTTCCACCGCGATGGGCTGCTGGCCGAGCGATCGGCCGGGGGTGTAGAAGCGCTGGCGCAGCGTGGCCAGGCGCTCCAGCGGGTCGTAGCCGCCGTTGTTGGCGCGGTGGCAGTCGGTCCACTCGTTGTCGCCCGGGGTATAGACCACGGCACCGCGGTAGCGGCCAAAGTGCTCCAGCTGGGCGGAAAACTCCTCGTTGCTGCACAGCGTGGAGCCGGCCTTGAAGTCGCCGACGTGGACGGTGAAGGCCGGCTGCAGCGCGTTGACGCGCTCGATCAGCGCGCGGTAGGGCGGATAGCTCTTGTCAGGGGGGCCATAGGGCATGTCGCCCAGCGCGACGAAGCGCACGGTCTGGGCCGCGACGGTGCCGGCCAGCAGCACGGCCGTGGCGGCGACGGCGCCGCGCCACGCCCGGGGCAAAAGGGGAAAACGCATGGGATTGGGCTCCTCAACAAAACCGGCCCCGAGGGGCCAGCAGATCGGGGCGAACGGACCGGGTGTCCGCCCGGTGGTCACAGGCCGATGACGCCGCCGTCGTTCTTGGTGATGACGACGGTGGCCGAGCGCGGACGGCCACCGTCCGGCCAGCGCGAGATCTTGGTCGGCGCGTCCGGGTCGCTGCGTTCGCTGGGGCTTTCGCCCGGGTGCTGGATGTTGATGAACATCGTGCGCAGGTCCGGCGTCATCGCGATGCCGGTGACCTCGCAGCCGCGCGGGCCGACCAGGAAGCGGCGGATCTCGCCCTTGGTCGGGTCGCAGGCCAGCATCTGGTTGTTGGGCAGGTTGGCATAGTCGCCCTTGCCCAGCGTCGAGGTGGACACGTCGGTTTGGATCCACAGCACGCCGCGCGGATCGACCCACAACCCGTCCGGGCTGCCGAAGATGTCGCCGCGGATGTTGCCCTTGGCCTCGGCGCGCGGCAGCGACGGGTCGCCCGCCATCACGAAGTGGTTCCACGTGAAGCGGGTGGCGTCCAGGTCCCCGCTTTCCTTCCAGCGGATGATGTGGCCCATGGTGTTGTTGGCGCGCGGGTTGGCCGCATCCGCACCGGGGCTCTTGTCGCGGCCGCGGTTGCTGTTGTTGGTCAGGGTGCAATAGACCTCTTTGCTGATCGGGTCCACGGCGGTCCATTCCGGGCGGTCCATCTTGGTGGCGCCCAGGGCGTCGCTGGCTTGCCGCGCCTGGATCAGCACCGCGCCCTGGTTGGCAAAGCCGTTGGCGGCGGTCAGCGGACCGCGGTCGTGCACCAGCGGCAGCCACTCGCCGCTGCCGTCGGCGTTGAACTTGGCCACATACAGCGTGCCGTGGTCCAGCAGGTCGCGGTTGGCCGCAAAGCCGCCCGGCTTGACGCGGTCGCGGCTGACGAACTTGTAGATGTATTCGAAGCGCGCGTCCTCGCCCATGTACACCACGGCGCGGCCGTCGTCGGTCAGCGCCACCGCGGCGCCCTCGTGCGCCGCGCGGCCCAGCGCCGTGCGCTTGATCGGCGTCATGGTCGGGTCCATGGGGTCGATTTCGACCACCCAGCCAAAACGGTTCGGCTCGTTGGGGTGCCGGGTGGCGTCGAAGCGTTCGTCGAATTCGTGCCAGCGGTAGCCGGCGCCGTCTTTCTTCAGGCCCCAGCGCTTGCCGTGCGCATCGGGCTGGTCCGGGCCGTGGAAGTAGTTGATGAAGTTTTCTTCGCAGGTCAGGTAGGTGCCCCAGGGCGTCTGGCCGTTGGCGCAGTTGTTGATCGTGCCCAGCACCCGCGTGCCCGTCGGGTCGGCCGCAGTCTTCATCCAGGTGTGGCCGGCGGCCGGGCCGCTGATCAGCATCGGCGTGGTCGCGGTGATGCGGCGCGCGTACTTGGACGGCAGCACCTGGCGCCAGCCGTTCGGGCCGGCTTCGATCTCGATGATCGACACGCCGTGCGCGGCCTGCGCCTTGCGCACCTTCTCGGCGCTCCAGGTCTTCATGCCGTCCGGGTGCAGCAGGCCGTCATCGGTGTACTCGTGGTTGATGGCCAGCAGCCCGCGCTTGCTGCCATCGAGCGGGAAGTAGCTCATGCCGTCGTGGTGCATGCCGGCCTGCAGGGCTTGTTCGTCGGCGGTGTTCGTCGCGTCCGGCTTGAACGCGGGCATGGCACCGGCGACACCCACCGGGTCGCCCCAGCGGTAGAGCACGCGCGCGGTGTAGCCCGGGGGTACCAGGATGTCGTCCACCGCGCGCATAGGCACGCTGGCAAAGCCGATGTCGCGGCCTAGGTTGGCTGCCTTGGTGGAGCCGGCGCCGGTGGCGCAGCCGGCCAGCAGGCCGCCACCGAACAGGGCCGCGGCTGCGCTGGCGAGCGACCCCTGCACGAACCGCCGCCGGGCGGGGTCGGAGACGTCGTGAATCGACGGATTGTCGCTGCGGTTGGAGTCTTCCATCAACGAAAAATCTTTGGCCATGGTGGGCTAACCTCCGGGTGAGTGTGGTCGAGAAACCCGGGTATGGTTGACGCCAACGATGACAGCGTGATGAAACCGGTGATTGGCGAAGGCGATAGATGGGCGTTGCCCGCGTTGGCGCCCCTGCTCTGCCGTCGATTGGATCCGTTCGGGCGCTCGCTTGAGCGTATCGTTAGGGTCCACGGTGGCGGTCCTCGCCGCCCGTGCAACGCCACGTGTCCCCGCCCCATCGTATGCTGCGCCCCTCCTTGTTGCGCTCCGACACCCAGCGCGATACCCACAGTTATTACGAAGCCAGCGTGGTACGACCGCCAGCGCTGCCGCCCTTGCACGGAACGCAGCGCGCCGACGTGGTGGTGGTCGGCGGTGGGTTTTCTGGCTTGAGCGCGGCGCTCGAATTGGCCGAGCGCGGGCGGCGCGTCGTGTTGCTGGAGGCCGATCGCATCGGCAGCGGGGCCAGTGGCCGCAACGGGGGGCAGGCCATCGTCGGCTACGCATGTGGCATGGCGCCATTCGAGGCGCAACTGGGTCGTGAAGCCGCGCGGCAAGCGTGGGCGCTGTCGCTGCAGGCGGTCGATCTGATCGAAGAGCGCATCCAGCGCTACCGCATCGACTGCGAATGGCGGCGCGGCTACCTCTACGTGGCCGACCGACCGCGCAAGGCGCGCGCGTTACGGCAGGAAATGGAATCGCTCGAACGGGACTATGGTTTTGCCACCACTTGGGTCGAGGGGGACGCGGTGCGCCAGTACGTGGACAGCCCGCGTTACGTGGCGGCGGCCTACGAAGCGGTATCGGGCCATTTGCACCCGTTGCGCTATGCCCTGGGACTAGCCCGGGCAGCCCAGGAGGCGGGGACCTTGCTGCACGAGCACAGCCCCGTGCGGCGTCTGGAGCGTCGCGGCCCGCGCGTGCAGGCGCACACCGACGCCGGCGTGGTGGAGGCCGACTTTGCCGTGGTGGCGGGCAACTGTCTGCTGCCCGAGTATGGCCCGGGGGTGCTGCCCCCGCGGCTGACGGCCCGCATCATGCCGGTGGGGACGTATATCCTGGCCACCGAGCCGCTGTCGCCCGAGCGGGCACAGTCGCTCATTCCGTGCGGGGCGGCGGTGTGTGACAACAACGTGGTGCTGGACTATTTCCGGCTCAGTGCGGACCACCGGCTGCTCTTTGGCGGACGTGTCAGCTACACCACCATGACGCCGCCGCGCCTGCGCGCCACGCTACAGCAGCGCCTGCAAGCGGTGTTCCCGCAGCTGGCTGGGGTGGCGAGCACGCACCTGTGGGGTGGGTTCGTCGATATCACGATGAACCGCGCGCCCGACTTCGGCCGCGTGGACGGCAACGTGTATTACCTGCAGGGCTTCAGCGGCCATGGGGTGGCGCTGACCGGGCTGGCCGGGCGGCTGGTGGCCGAGGCCATCACCGCGCAGTCGGAGCGGTTCGACCTCTATACCCGGCTGCGGCATCAGGCGTTTCCCGGCGGGCCCTGGCTGCGCACGCCGGTGCTGGCGCTGGGCATGGCGTGGCACCGGCTGCGCGACGCGCTGGGTTGAGCCGTGCGCGGGGGCGGCGGGCGGCGACAATCGAGGCCATGAACGTCCTTGCGCCGATGCCGTCCGCCGATACGCCCCCTGCGGGCGACCCCTGGTATCTGTTGCAGGCCTACGAGGCCGAGCGGGCGCTGTGGCCCGCGCTTCCCCGGCTGGCACACCAGGCGCAGTTCGTCGAGGGGCTGGCCGCATTGCGCGATCACTACGATGCCTTTTTGTTCGATGCATTTGGCGTGCTCAACGTCGGCCAGCGGGCGATCGCCGGCGCGGCGCAGGCGCTGGCCACTTTGCGCCGAGCGGGCGTGCCGTTTCGCATCGTCAGCAATGCGGCCAGCATCCCCAAACCGGCGTTGGTGGCGCGCTACCGGGCCATGGGTTTCGATCTGACAGAGACCGACTGGATCACCAGCCGTGACGTGACGGCCGAGGCGCTGCACGCGTGTCCGGGTCACTGGCGCTGGGCGGTTATCGCGCCGCCCGGGGCCGACTGGCACGACCTGCCGCTGGCCCAGGCGCGCCGCTGCGACGGCCCGCTGCGCGACGGCGACGATGCGGTGCTGTTTTTGGCCGCCCAAGGCTGGGATGAAGCGGCGCAAGCCCGGCTGGAGGGCAGCCTGCGCGCCCAACCGCGCCCGGTGTGGGTGGCCAACCCCGACCTCATCTCACCGTGGGAAGGGGGCTGGGTGCGCGAGCCTGGCGGTTGGTGCGCGGGGCTGGAGGCGCGCACCGGCGCCGGGGTGCACCGGGTAGGAAAGCCGTTCGGTGCCATTTTTGAGCACGCGCTGGCCAGTCTGCCGGTGGCGCTGCCGCGCACCCGCGTGCTGATGCTGGGCGACACGTTGCACACCGATGTGTTGGGTGCGCTGGCGGCGGGCCTGCATGCCGCGCTGGTCACGGGTGCGGGCGCGAGCACGGGGCTCGACGTGGCGCGTGCAAGCGACCTGACGGGCATCGTGCCGCATTGGGTGCTGCCCGCCCTGGGAGCGACGAGCGTCCCGGCCGCCTCAGCCGCCCGCCACGCGTAGCGCCTCGCGCACGGCTGTGACGATGCGCTGGGCAGCGGGGGCGATTTGGCTGGGCTGGGCGTAGCCGTAGCCAATCAGCAAGCCGCGCAGGTCGCGCCGCTGCAGGGTGTAGGCCGACAGCGGCCGCACCGAAATCCCCTGTCGGGCCAGGGCCTCGGCGATGGCGGCGTCGTTCAGCGCAGGTGGCAGGCGCACACACAGGTGCAAGCCTTGTGCCGCACCGGTGATGTGCACGCCGGGCTCTTGCAACAGGGGTTCCAGCGCCCGCAGCAATTGGGCGCGCCGGTCGGCGTAGGTCTGGCGCGAGCGGCGCAGCGCCGCGGCGAAGTGCCCCATCTCGATGAACTCCGCCAGCGCCGCCTGCAGCGGGAGTTGGCCTGGGCGGTGCAGGTCGTAATGCGCCTGGCGGAAGGCCTCCACCAAACCCCGCGGGGCGACCAGATACCCGAGCTTGATGCCCGGATACAACACCTTGGAAAACGTCCCCAGGTAGCACACGCGGCCATCGTCGTCCAGCCCCGCGAGCGACGCGATCGGCGCGCCGTCGAAGCGAAATTCGCTGTCGTAGTCGTCCTCCAGTATCCACGCCCCGGCGCGCGCCGCCTGCGCCAGCAGCTCGCGCCGCCGCGCCAGCGACATGACGGCACCCGTTGGGTACTGGTGCGATGGCGTCACGTAAATCAGGCGCGGCGCGGGGCCGCTGGCCGCGGCTGGGTTGAGCCCCTCGCCGTCCACGGGCACCGGCAGCCACTGCAAGCCGCAGGCGGTGAACGCCTTGATCGCACCCCAGTACGCCGGGTCTTCGATCCACACCCCGTCGCCCACATCGGCCAGCAGCCATGCACACAGCTCCAGTGACTGCTGCGTGCCCGTGGTGATGAGCACTTGCTCCGCATCCAGGCGCACGCTGCGCGAGACGCGCAAATAGTCCGCCACCGCGCGCCGCAGCGGCCCGTAGCCGCCGGAGGCGGTGTAGTCCAACATCTCCGGGCGCGCACTGCGCCAGTGCCGGTTTTGCAGCCGCTGCCACAGCGCCACCGGAAAGGCGCTGAAGTCGGCCGGACCGGGGGTGAACGGTTGGATTTCCAGTTCGCGTGCACCGAAGCACTCGGCGAGTACCCGCCCGCGCGCCGACAGCCCGGGCAGCCGAGCATCGTCGCGCGTGCGCGCACGCCGGCTGGATGGGGCTGGGGGGGGCAGCTGGTCGTGCACATAAGTGCCGCTGCCCACGCGGCTGACCAAATACCCCTCGGCGCCCAGCTGTTCCAATGCCGCCACCACGGTGTTGCGCGACAGTCCGAGGTCTTGCGCGAGCTCTCGGCTGGAGGGCAGCCGATCCCCCGCCGACAAGCGCCCGTCGAGCATCGCGCGCCGCAGCGCCTCGTACAGGCGGCGATTCAGCGGCAAGCCGCCGTGGGGCCCCGCCGGCCCGTCGGGGCGCGCCATCTCGGTCAACAAAAAATCGGCCAGCAGCGTCGAAGATTGCGTCATGGGGTCGGGGGCGGCCCAGTCACGAAGTGGCACCACGCCATGGGGGCAAGTGGCACCCATTGTGCACCCAATCGGCCCGCAGAATGAACCGTAACATGATCGACATCGCTTCTGATCCCTTCGTTTGGATGCCGGCAGACCACCGTCTGTTGGGTGACCACGGGCGCGCGATGCCGTTTTTGCTGCTCGGCGACAAGTATGCGCGGGCGGTCAAGTTTGGCGCGCAGGCGCAGCCTGTCATGTTTCCGCTCGCCAGTGCGGACGAGGTGCCGGCGCTGCTGTCGCTGGTCGACGGCGTGGTGCTCACCGGCTCGCCGTCCAATGTCCATCCGCGCCACTTCGGCGAAGCGGTCGCCGACCCCTCGCTGCCGCTGGACGAGGCGCGCGACGAGGTGACGCTGGCCGTGGTGCGCCACGCGCTGGCGGCGGGCATCCCGCTGTTGGGCATCTGTCGCGGCTTTCAAGAGATCAACGTCGCGCTGGGTGGCAGCTTGCACCAGGCGGTGCACACCCTACCCGGCCACCTGGACCACCGCGAGCCCAAAGGCGCGCCCATCGACGAGCAGTACGCCCCGCGCCACGACGTCACGCTGCAACCCGGCTCGCTGCTGCACGGCCTGGCGGGGGGCGCCCCGGTAGTGCGCGTCAATTCGCTGCACGGGCAGGGCATCCGGCGCTTGGCGCCGGGGCTGCGTGCGGTGGCACACGCGCCCGATGGGCTCATCGAGGCCGTCGAGTTCACCGACGCGCGTGCCTTTGCGCTGGCGGTGCAGTGGCACCCCGAGTGGCGCTATGGGGACAACCCCGTGTCGAGCGCCATCTTTCGCGCCTTTGGCGAGGCGCTGCGTCAGCGGCGTCAGCGCCGGGCGGCCGACGCGCGCGCGTTTGCTGCCGCCCCGGAACTCCCCTGAGCGGTTGACCAGGGCCCGGGGTTGTGCCCGCCGCGCGTTCGGCGCCAGAATCACCGGGTCATCCCAGCGGGGTGGTGGCCCCTGGACGCGCCGCCACCCGATCCGGGACCACGGAGCAACCCATGAGCAGTTCCAAAGACCTCAAATCCTTCAACGATCTCGAGCAGTGGCTCAACGAGCGGCGCGTCACCGAAGTCGAGTGCCTGGTCCCCGACCTGACCGGCGTGGCGCGCGGCAAGATCCTGCCGCGCGAGAAATTCACCGAAGACCGCGGCATGCGCCTGCCTCAGGCCATCGTGGCCATGAGCGTGACCGGCGAGCAGCCCAAGAGCGGGCCGTACTACGACGTCATCGAGCCCACCGACCGCGACATGCAACTGCGCCCGGATCCGACGACGGCGCGCATCGTGCCGTGGGCCAGTGATCCGACCGCGCAAGTCATTCACGACTGCTTCGACCACAGCGGCAAGCTCATCCCGTATGCGCCGCGTAGCGTGCTGCGCCACGTCTGTGGCCTGTACGAGGCGATGGGCCTAGAGCCCGTGGTCGCACCCGAGCTCGAGTTTTACCTGACCGCGCGCAACACCGACCCCAACACGCTGCTGCACCCGCCGATTGGCCGCAGCGGCCGCGCCGAAACGTCGCGCCAGGCCTACTCCATCGACGCCGTCAACGAGTTCGATCCCCTGTTCGAGGAGATCTACGACTACTGCGACAAGATGGAGCTCAACGTCGACACCCTCATCCACGAGGTCGGCGCGGGGCAGATGGAGATCAACTTTTTTCACTCGCACCCGCTGGCGCTGGCCGACGAGGTATTCTTGTTCAAGCGCACGGTGCGCGAAGCCGCGCTGCGCCATGACATGTACGCCACTTTCATGGCCAAGCCGATCGCCGGCGAGCCGGGCAGCGCGATGCACATTCACCAAAGCATCGTCGACAAGGATACCGGGCGCAACATTTTCAGCAATGAGGATGGCAGCCCCTCGGAGGCGTTCTACCACTACATCGGCGGGCTGCAGCGCTACATCCCGGCCGCCATGGCGCTGGTGGCTCCCTATGTCAACAGCTACCGGCGCTTGGCGCGGCATACCGCCGCGCCCATCAACATCGAGTGGGGGCACGACAACCGCACCGTCGGCATCCGCTCGCCGATCTCGCCGCCGCAGGCGCGCCGGCTGGAAAACCGCGTCATCGGCGCCGACGCCAACCCCTACATCGCCATGGCGATGACGCTGGCGTGCGGCTATTTGGGCCTGGTCAACAAAATCAAGCCCAAGCCCGAGATGCGCGGCGACGCCTACCTGTCGGCCTATGCGCTGCCGCGCAGCTTGGGCGAAGCGCTGGACTGGCTGCGCCGGGAGCCCGACCTGCACCACGTGCTGGGCGAGGACTTCATCACCATCTACACCGAGATCAAGGAACTCGAGTTCGAGGAGTTCATGAAAGTGATCTCGCCCTGGGAGCGTGAGCACCTACTGCTGCACGTCTGAACCGCCCGATCCACCGAGGAGCCTGCCGCCATGAACGCCCCCGCCGATACCGCCACCCTCTCGAGCGACCCCACGCGCACGCTGCAGGCCCTCGACAGCGCGCACTACCTGCACCCCTTCACCGACCATCAGGCGCTGGCGGCCAAGGGCGCGCGCGTCATCACCCGCGCCGAGGGCATCTATATCTGGGACTCGCAGGGGCACCGCATTCTGGACGGCATGAGTGGGCTGTGGTGTGTCAACGCCGGCTACGGCCGGCGCGAGCTGGCCGATGCCGCGTACCGGCAAATGCTGACGCTGCCGTTTTACAACACCTTTTTCCAGACCACGACCGAGCCCCCGGTGCGGCTGGCCGCGCGCCTGAGCGAGCTGGCCCCACCGGTGGACGGGCGGCGTTTCAGCCACGTGTTCTTCACCAGTAGCGGCTCGGAGGCCAACGACACCAACGTGCGCCTGGTGCGCCGGTACTGGGACCTAATGGGCCAGCCGCAGCGCAAGGTCATCATCAGCCGCTGGAATGCCTACCACGGCTCGACCGTCGCTGCCGCTTCGCTGGGCGGCATGACCGGCATGCACGAGCAGGGTGACTTGCCCATTCCCGGCATCGTGCACATCCAGCAGCCGTACTACTGGGACCTGCGCGAGCCAGGCGAGACGCCAGCCGACTTTGGCCGGCGCGCCGCGCGCTGGCTGGAGGAGAAAATCCTCGAAGTCGGCCCGGACAAGGTGGCGGCCTTCATCGCCGAGCCGGTGCAGGGCGCCGGCGGCGTCATCATCCCGCCCGAGACGTACTGGCCCGAGATCCAGCGCATCGTCGAGCGGTACGGCATTTTGCTCATCTCGGACGAAGTCATCTGCGCGTTCGGCCGCCTCGGGCATTGGTTTGCCTACGAGCGCTTCGGTACCAAGCCGGACTTGGTGACATTTGCCAAAGGGGTGACCAGCGGCTACATCCCGCTGGGGGGCGTGCTCGTCAATGAGCGCGTGGCGCAGGTGCTGGCCGCCGGCGGCGAGTTCACCCACGGCTACACCTACAGCGGCCATCCGGTGGCGTGTGCCGTGGGGCTGGCCAACCTCGACCTGATGCAGCGCGAGGGCCTGCCCGAGCGCGTGCGCACCGACACCGGCCCCTATCTGGCCGAGCGCTTTGCGACATTGGCCGACCATCCGCTGGTGGGCGTGACCGAGACCTGCGGCATGGTCGCGGGCCTCATTCTGGTGCGCGACAAGGCGACGCTGGCGCGTTTTGCCGAAGAATGGGCGGTCGGCATGACGTGCCGCGGGCATTGCTTCGACACCGGCGTGGTCATGCGCGCGGTGGGCGACCGCATGATCATCGCGCCGCCGCTGGTGATGACGCGTGCCGACATCGACGAGATGATCGGCTTGATCCGCCGTGCGTTGGACGCGACGCTGGCGGATTTGCAACGCCAGGGCAAAATTGGATAGCGTCTGCCCTAGAATCCCCACTCGGCATGGTGGGGCTCGAGGCTGCTGCCGATCTGGCCCGCAATGTGCTTGTTTGGCAAACCCGTCGATCCTTCTCACGAATTCTGGACAGGAGTGTGGACATGAAGAAGCGCTTGTTGGCCCTAGCGATGGCGGCTGCGTTCGTCGCCGGCTGTGGCAAGAAAGAAGAGCCCGTCGCCCAACCGACACCGGCGCCCGCACCCGCGGTGGCCCAAGCCCCGGCCGGCCCCGTGCTCGATGACGAGAAAGTGCTCAACATCTATAACTGGCCGGATTACATTCCGGACGGCATGCTCGAGGCTTTCGAGAAGGAAACGGGCATCAAGGTCAACTACGACACGTTCGAGACCAACGAGGCCCTGCACGCCAAGCTGGTGGCGGGCAACACCGGCTACGACATCGTCGTGCCCGGCAGCGTGTTCGCCAAGCCGCAGATCGAAGCCGGCATGTTCCAACCGCTGGACAAGGCCAAGATCCCCAACTACGGTAACCTCGACGCGGGCGTCATGAAGGTGCTCGAGCGCGTCGATCCGGGCAACCAACACCTGGTGCCGTGGGCGTGGAGTTTCACGACGGTGGGCATCAACAAGCAAAAGGTCGAGAAGGCGCTGGGCGGCATGCCGATGCCAGAGAACGCCTGGGACCTGGTGTTCGACCCCAAGTACACCGCCAAGCTCAAGTCGTGCGGCATCGCCTACCTCGATTCGCCCACCGAAATCATTCCGGTGGCGCTGCACTACATCGGCAAGGATGCCTACTCCAACGACCCGGCCGACTACAAGGCCGCGGTGGACATGCTCATGAAGGTGCGCAAAGACATCCGCATCTTCAGCTCGACCATGATCGACGATATTGCCAGCGGCAAGGCGTGCGCCGTCATCGGCTGGGCGGGTGACATCAACATCGCCGCCGGGCGCGCGGCCGAGACCGGCTCCAAGGACGAGATCGTCGCGCTGCTGCCCTCCACCGGGGCGTTGGCCTTCTTCGACACCATGGCGATCCTCAAGGACGCCAAGCACCCCAACAACGCACACGCGTTCATCAACTTCTTCCTCAAGCCGGAAAACGCCGCTGCCATGGCCAACGAGATGGGCTACAACACCGGCAACACGAAGGGTCGCGATCTGATCAAGCCCGAGGTGGCCAACAACCCGTCGATCTTCCCGCCGGCGGACTACATGCCCAAGTTGATCCAGCCCAGCAGCTTCACCAACGAAGCGCGCGAGGCGATGGCGTCGGCCTACAACGCGTTCAAGCGCGGCAAGTAAACGCGCCCAAACGGTGTGCGGATGCACCACCGATGAGCACCGGGCTGTTCGTGCCGAGGGTATGAACAGCCCGTTTTCTTTCTCTGACCGACCCCTGGGTCGCGTGACCCGCAGGAGTGTGATCCGTCATGGCCGAACCGTCCCGTGCTCCCGCTGAACGGGAAAACTACTTGGTCACCGAAAAGCTCGTCAAGCGCTTCGACGAGGCGCTGGCCGTTGACGAGGTGTCGTTGTCGGTGCGCAAGGGAGAAATCTTTGCGCTGCTGGGCAGCTCGGGCTGCGGCAAATCCACCCTGCTGCGCATGTTGGCGGGGTTCGAGACCCCGACTTCCGGGCGCATCCTGCTCGGCGGGCAGGACGTCGCCGGTCTGCCCCCGTATGAGCGGCCGGTCAACATGATGTTTCAGAGTTACGCGCTCTTTCCGCATCTGGACATCTGGGAAAACGTCGCCTTCGGCCTCAAGCGCGAGGGGCTGCCCAAGGCCGAAATCGACAAGCGCGTGAGCGACATGCTGGCGCTGGTGCAACTGAGCGCGTACGCACGACGCAAGCCGCACCAGCTCTCGGGTGGGCAGCAGCAGCGCGTGGCGCTGGCGCGCAGTCTGGCCAAGCGGCCCAAGCTGCTGCTGCTCGATGAGCCGCTGGGGGCGCTGGACAAAAAACTGCGCGAGCAGACCCAGTTCGAGCTCGTCAACATCATCGAGCAGGTGGGCGTGACCTGCGTCATGGTCACGCACGACCAGGAAGAGGCCATGACCATGGCCAGCCGTATCGCGGTCATGAGCAAGGGCCGGGTATTGCAGATCGGCACCCCGCAGGAAATGTACGAGTTTCCGGCCAATCGCTTCGTGGCCGACTTCATCGGCAGCGTCAATCTGTTCGACGGCACACTCAGCATCGATGAGCCCGACCACTGCGCTGTGTCCACCCCGTTGGGCGTCATCCACGTCGGGCACGGCACCACTGGCACCGTCGGGATGCCCATCAGCGTCGCGGTGCGGCCAGAAAAGATCGAGATCGCCAAGACCCGACCCGAGGGCGTGCCGTGCAACCTGTTTCAGGGCCGGGTCAAAGAGATTGCCTACTTCGTCGCCCCTGAAATATTCATAACCTCATGATTTTTCTTGTGTTATTGTCTGTTTGCGAGTACAATTTCCCCCAGATTTGATGGTCTGATGCGCCGTTTTCTGGGAGTTTTGCGATGTTTGCCTGCCCCGCCACCGAGGACTTCTTCCGCGCCCGGCTCGATCAGATGATCGACCTGCGCCATCCGCTGGCGGTGTTGTCCTCACGCATGCCGTGGCAGGAGTTGGAAGCAAGGCTGTCGCACCTGTTCATGCGCAAAGCGCGCTCTGGGGTGGCCATGCCCGATCTGGACCTCTTTGGCGAATCTCCGGTGCGCGCAGCTCGGGCGTCCAACGCAGGCCGACCCCGCGTGCCGCTGCGCGTGATGATCGCGCTGCTGTATCTGAAGCACGCCTTCAACGAGTCGGACGAAGGGGTGGTGGAGCGTTGGCGCGACACGCCGCGCTGGCAGTACTTCTCGGGTCTGGCCTACTACGAGGACCGGCTGCCGTGTGACGCCACGACGCTGGTGAAGTTTCGCCGGCTGCTGGGCGAGGAGGGGGTGGAAGAACTCCTGGCGCAGACGATCAACGTGGCGGTGGAAACCGGACTCATCAAGCCGCAGGAACTCAAGCGCGTGGTGGTGGACACCACCGTACAACCCAAGGCGGTGGCCCATCCGACCGACAGCCGGCTGCTGGAGACGGCACGCACCAAGCTGGTGGAGGCGGCCAAGGCCGCCGGCATCGCCTTGAAGCAGACCTTTGCCAAGGAAGGCAAGGAGCTGGCCCGCAAGGCAGGACGCTATGCGCACGCGCGGCAGTTTGCGCGCATGCGCCGGGTCATCAAGCGTCAGCGCACCATCGTGGCCAGGCTGCAGCGGGAGATCGAGCGCAAGGCCAGCCGCCTGGGGCAGGCCATCCAGAGCGCTCTTGGCCACACCCTCAACAAGGCAGCGCGTCTGGTGGCGCAGACTGCCAACCGAAAGACCGCCGACGGGACTCGAAAGCTCTACGCCTGGCACGCGCCGGAGGTGGAGTGCATCAACAAGGGCAAGGCCCGCTGCCCTTACGAGTTCGGCGTCAAGGTCGGCATTGCCAGCACCCTGAAGCACAGCCTCATCGTCGGAGCCCGGGCCTTCCATGGCAACCCCTACGACGGGCACACGCTGCAAGCGCAGCTGGAGCAGGCCACGATCCTGATGCAGGACAGCGGCATCAAGCCCAACACGGCCTATGCCGACTTGGGCTACCGCGGGGTGGAGGCCGACATTGCGGATGTGCGCCTGGTGCACCGCGGCAAGATCAAGCGCCTGACGCACGAGGAGCGCAGACTGCTCAAGCGCCGCCAGGCCATCGAGCCGGTCATCGGGCACTTGAAGCAGGATCACCGCATGGACAGGTGCCACCTCAAGGGCGAGCAGGGTGACCGGCTGCACGCGGTGCTGTGCGCGGCGGGCTACAACATCCGCTGGCTGCTGCGCATGATCGCCAACAAGGGCGTGCCCTTCTTGAGGCGAGCTTTTTTGCGCCTCATTGCGGCCGTGCGCCTCATCGGCCGGTGGCTCGCCCAGCGGCGGCCAACCGAGACCAGTGGCGCCAACCCTGCCCAGCTGCGGCTAAGGGCGGCGTGAAAATGAATTTTTCAGGGACGACTACTTCGGCTCGTACAACAGCTACATCGTCGTCACACCGCAGGGACAAAAAGTCAAGATCACCGAAGCCAATACCTCGCGCCACGACCTGTCCGACATCACCTGGGAGGACGAGGTTTGGTTCTGGTGGAGCGACACCGCTGGTGTCGTGCTGCGCGACTGACCGCGGCGCATGTCCGCATCCCCACTGCCTGCGCCATCATGAGTCACCCCTCCACCCCCGAGCGCGCCGCGCCGCTGCCGATGCCCGGGCGGCGTTTCGTCATTGCCGTGCCGTTTGGCTGGCTGACGGTCTTTTTTGCACTGCCGTTCCTGATCCTGCTCTACATCAGCTTCGTCGACATGGGTGACGGCATCGACCCGTTCCAGCCCTTGTGGGACGCTGAAACCGGCGTGCTGCGCCTGAAGTACGAAAACTACTGGAGCATCTTCAAAGCGCAGTGGGACGGTCCGCTGTTTCAGACGCTGTACGTCGAAGCGTACGCGCGCTCGCTGCTGTATGCAGCCATCACGGCGACGCTGTGCCTCTTGATCGGGTATCCGTTCGCGTATTTCATCGCCCGCAGCGCGCCCGCGGTGCGCCCGGCGCTGCTGCTGCTGGTGATGCTGCCGTTTTGGACCTCTTTTCTGCTGCGCGTCTACGCCTGGAAGGGCATTTTGGCCGACGCGGGCATCCTCAACCGCGCGCTCATGGCGCTGGGCGTGATCGATGAGCCGCTGCACCTGCTCTACACCAACGTGTCGATGCTGGTGGGCATGACGTATGTGTACTTGCCCTTCATGGTGCTGCCGCTGTACGCCAACCTGGTCAAGATGGACTGGCGGCTGCTCGAGGCCGCCTACGACCTGGGTGCCACGCCCTGGAAGGCGTTCTGGTTGGTGACGGTACCGCTGTCCAAGGCCGGCATCATCGCGGGCTTCATGCTGGTGTTCATCCCGTCGGTGGGCGAGTTCGTCATCCCCTCGCTGCTGGGCGGCCCGGAGAACCTGATGATCGGCCGCGTGGTGTGGGACGAGATGTTTACCGCCAACAACTGGCCGCGGGCCGCGGCGCTGGCGGTGGTCATGATCGCGCTCATCGTCGTGCCGCTGGCCATCTACTACCGCTACAGCGGCGAGCGCGCCGCACACTGAAGGGGAGTCGCCATGACGCGTTGGCTCGGACGCCACTTTGGCAAAGGCTGGTTGCTGCTGGTGTACGCGTTTTTGTACGCCCCGCTGCTGTTCATGATCGTCTTTTCGTTCAACAGCACGCGGCAAGACGCGGTGTTCACCGGCTTCTCGCTGCGCTGGTACGAGGCGCTACTGGCCGACACCAAAATCGTCAACGGGTTCTTCGTGTCGCTCAAAGTGGCGCTGACGACCGGCGTGCTGTCGGCGGTGCTGGGCACGTTCGCCGCCTTCGTGCTGGTGCGCTACCGGCGCTTCTGGGGCCGAACGGTGTTTTCGGGCATGGTCAACGCGCCGCTGGTCATGCCAGAGGTGATCATTGGCCTGTCCCTGCTGTTGCTGATGGTGGGCGCGCAAAACGTCTTCGGCTGGCCGCAGCGTGGCATGCTCACCATCGTCCTGGGCCACACGCTCATGGGCATGGCATATGCCATGGTGGTGGTGCAGTCGCGCCTGCTCGAGATGGACCGCCGCATCGAAGAAGCCGCCATGGACCTGGGTGCGCGCCCGCACCAGGTGTTCTTTCTGGTGACGCTGCCCAACATCGCGCCTGCCGTGCTGGCGGCATTTCTGCTGTCGTTTACGCTGTCGTTCGACGACGTGGTGATCTCGGAGTTTTTGTCGGGCCCCGGTGTCAACACGCTGCCGCAGGTCATCTTCGGCTACGCGCGGCGCGGCATCAACCCCACCATCTACGCCGCGGCCACGATCCTGATTGCAGTGGTGACGGCGGTCATCGTCAGCTACGCGTTGTGGGTGGCGCGCAACACGCGTCGGCGCGAGCGCGAGATCGCAGCCGCCACCCGTGCCTGAGCCCCAACCGTCAGCGTGCCGCATCACCGGGAGGGCCGGTGCGCGATAGGGTCTTGACGCGGCCGTCGCTGTGTCGGGCCCCGCTGTCGCTACCCTTGGCGGCATGATCGACGCCATGCCGGGTTTGCAGCACCGCTACGCCACCGAACTCGCCCCGTTGTGCATCCCGTGGCGGGCGGCACCGGTGCCACAGCCCGCGCTCGTAGTCTTCAATGATGCGCTGGCGGCCGAACTCGGTTGGCCTGCCGAACGGTTGCGCGGGCCCGAGGGCGCGGCCTTGCTGTGTGGTCAAGGGTGGCCGCCAGAGGTGCGCACCGTCGCGCAGGGGTACGCCGGCCACCAGTTCGGCGGCTATGTGCCGCGCCTGGGGGACGGGCGCGCCCTGTTGCTGGGCGAGGTGCTCGACCGCCATCGCCGCCTGCGCGACGTGGCGCTCAAGGGCTCTGGGCGCACCCCCTTTGCGCGCGGCGGTGACGGCAAGGCGGCGCTGGGGCCGATGCTGCGGGAATATCTGATCAGCGAAGCCATGCACGCGTTGGGCGTGCCCACCAGCCGGTCGCTCGCCGTCGTCGCCACCGGTGAGACGATCTGGCGCGAGGTGGACGGCTTGCCCCAGCGTGTGCCGGGCGCGGTGCTGGTGCGCGTGGCGGCGAGCCACATCCGGGTCGGCACCTTTCAGTGGGTAGCGGCCAGTGGGGATGTGGAGCTGCTGCGGCGCTTGGCCGACCACACCTTGCAGCGCCACGACCCCGGGCCGCATGAGCAGCCGTATGTGGCGCTGCTGGAAGGCGCGTGCGAGCGGCAGGCGGCGCTGGTGGCCCAGTGGATGGGGTTGGGCTTCATCCACGGCGTCATGAACACGGACAACATGACGCTCTCCGGCGAGACGATCGACTACGGCCCATGCGCGTTCATGGAGGCGTTCGATCCGCAGACGGTGTTCAGCTCCATCGACCATGGCGGCCGCTATGCCTGGGGCAACCAACCGCGCATGGCGCAGTGGAACCTGGCACGGCTGGCTGAGGCCTTGTTGCCACTGCTGCATCCCGACGAAGAGGCCGCGCTGGCCCTGGCTCAGGCCGCGATCGAGCGCTTTGGCGCGCGCTACCGGCACCATTGGCTGGCGATCATGCGGGCCAAACTGGGCTGGCAAGCGGGTGAGGCGCCGCCGACCGATGCCGCGCTGGACGGCGCAGACCAGGCGCTCATCGACGACTGGCTGCACCTGCTGCACGCGCAAGCGGTGGATTGGACGCTGGCGCACCGGCGCTTGAGCGATTTGGCGGCGGCACTCGACACCCAACCGGCGCGCGCGTCGTCGTCAGCGGCGCAGCCACTGGCCGCGCTGTTTGCCGATGTGGCGGCGCTGGATGCATGGCTCGTGCGCTGGCAAGCGCGCCTGCAGCGCAACGCGCACGGGTCCCCCACGGACTGGGCGCACGCCATGCGGTGCGTCAACCCGATTTATATCCCGCGCAACCAGCGCGTGGAGGAAGCGCTGCGCGCCGCCAGCGACGAGGGCGATATGGCCCCGTTCGAGGCGCTGCTGTCCGTGGTGCAGCAGCCGTTTGATGAGCGCCCGGGGCTCGAGCGCTATGCCCAACCGGCCGATCCCATGACTGCTCGCCGCTATCGCACCTTTTGCGGCACCTAGGACGGCAGTGTAGGACGACCTGTCACGGGCGCGAAAGCGGACCACCAGTGCGTGCCGCAAGTGGCTGCGCCAGGCGCGCCCGCGCTGCCGTAGGATAGGACGCACCATCCGAAGGAGCCTTGACCATGCCCGAAACCCCCACCCCCGCTGTCACCCCGGCGCTCGATGGCCGCGCTGTCATCGACGGCCGCCGGGTCGAGGCGGCCGACGGCCGCACATTCGACTGCCTTTCGCCCATCGACGGGCGGCTGTTGACCACCGTGGCGCGCGGCGGCCCGGCCGACATCGACGCGGCGGTGGCGGCGGCGCGGCGCGCGTTCGAGGACCGGCGTTGGTGTGGCCAAGCCCCGGCGGCGCGCAAACGCGTGCTCATCCGCCTGGCCGAGCGGCTGCTGGCCCACGCCGACGAGCTGGCGCTGACCGAGACGCTGGACATGGGCAAACCCATCCGTTACGCCAAGAGCGTGGACGTGCACAGCGCGGCCAATTGCATCCGCTGGTACGGCGAGGCGGTGGACAAGATCTACGACGAAATCGCGCCTACTCCACGCACTGCGCTGGCGCTGATCACGCGCGAGCCAGTCGGGGTGGTTGGCATCATCGTGCCGTGGAACTATCCGCTGTTGATGGCGGCGTGGAAAATCGCGCCCGCCCTGGCCGCGGGCAATTCGGTGGTGCTCAAGCCGAGCGAAAAGTCGCCCCTGACCGCGCTGCGCCTGGCCGAGCTGGCGCTGGAGGCCGGCCTGCCGCCCGGCGTGCTCAACGTCGTACCTGGTTACGGGCCCGAGGCGGGCAGTGCCCTGGCCCTGCACATGGATGTCGACGCCATCGCCTTTACTGGCAGCACGCGGGTGGGCAAGCAAATCCACGTCATGGCGGGCCAGAGCAACCTCAAGCGCGCCTGGACCGAGCTGGGCGGCAAGTCACCCAACATCGTGTGTGCCGACTGTCCCGATCTGGACCGGGCGGTCGAGGCCGCCGTCTCCAGCATCTTTTTCAACCAGGGCGAGAGCTGCAACGCACCGTCGCGGCTGTTCGTCGAGGCCAGTATCAAGGAGGCCTTCCTGGAAAAAGCGCTGGCGCTGGTGCCGCGCTACCAGCCCGCCAACCCGCTGGAGCCACAGACGATCATGGGCGCCATTGTCGACCGCATCCAGCTCGACACCGTGCTGCGCTACATCGAGCAGGGCCAGGCCGAAGGCGCACGCCTGCTTGCCGGGGGGCAGGCAGTCGAGCCAGTGCCGGGCGGCTGCTACGTGCAGCCCACGGTCTTCGACGGGGTGACCAATACCATGACCATCGCGCGCGAGGAGATCTTCGGCCCCGTGCTGTCGGTCATCACCTTCACCGACCTGGCCGACGCGGTACGGCAGGCCAACGACAGCATTTACGGCCTACAGGCGGCGGTGTGGACGCGTGACCTCAATAAGGCGCACGCGGTGGCGCGCGCGCTGCGCGCCGGCACGGTGCACGTCAACCAGTACGACGAGGACGACATCACCGTGCCATTTGGCGGTTTTCGGCAAAGCGGCATCGGGCGTGACAAGTCGCTGCATGCGCTGGATAAATACACCGAACTCAAAACCACCTGGATTCGCATCGACGATCCGCTGTCGGCGTGACAGTCCCGCCCGGGGGTGGGCGCAGTTCGTGTGGGCGTGTCGGCCGCCGCTATCATCCGCAGCGGTCATGACCGACACCGCTGTTGTCCATCACGCCCTCACGCCCGGCCCGGCCTGGTTGCGCTGGGCCGCCCGCTTGCCGCTGCCGCTGCTGCGCACGGTGGGTGCGACCCTGGGCGCGGGGTTGTACCTGTTGGCGCATCGTCGGCGCGCCATCGTGCAGCGCAATCTGGCGTTGTGTTTTCCGCAGGCGTCTGCTGCGCAACGGCGGACCTGGGCGTGGCAAACGTTCATCCATTTCGGCCAGGCGTTTGTGGACCGGGTTTGGCTTTGGCACGCCCCGGCGACGGTCGTGGCGCAGCGCGTGCGGCTGGACGGCGAGTGGGCGGCGCTGGCCGCGCCGGGCCCCCAGTTGCTGTTCGTGCCCCACTTCGTGGGGCTGGACGCGGCGTGGACGCGGCTGACGCAGGCCATCGACCGCCCGTGGGCGGGCTTGTATGCTCCCCAGGTCAACCGCACGCTGGACGCGTGGGTGCGCCAAGGGCGCCAGCGCTTTGGCGCGCCGCAGGTCGTCTCGCGCCGCGAGGGGGTACGCGGCCTGGTGCGCGCACTGCGCGCAGGCAGCGCGGTCTATCTGTTGCCAGACATGGATTTCGGTCCGCGCGAGTCGGTGTTCGTGCCGTTTTTTGGGGTTCCGGCCGCCACCGTTACCTCGCTGCCGCGGCTGGCCGCGGTGGCCCGCGCCCCCGTGCGGCCGGTGGTGGCGCGGCTGGACCGGCATGGCTATCGCGTCTGGGTGGGCGCGGCCTGGGCCGACTACCCCAGCGGTGACGACGCGGCCGACGCGCAACGCATGAACGCCGAGCTGCAGGCGTGGATCACCGAAACTCCCGGACAGTACCATTGGTTGCATCGGCGCTTCAAGACGCGGCCCACCGGGAGCGCTCCCGTGTATTGACATGTCGCCAGGGGGCTTGGCGGAAGCGGACGACGGGACCACAATGACACCCATGGACACGCGCCACCGGCGATTTACCCCCCCCCCCCCCCCCCCCCCCCCCCCCCCCCCCCCCCCCCCCCCCCCCCCCCCCCCCCCCCCCAAACTCCCGGGGGGTATGTCTCGGAGCGCTGTGGGCATCGTTGACCGGTTGGCGACCCCCACGTGTGACGGCTGTATTCATGCCGCCCGTTGCCTGATCGCGCGCACCCAAACCGCATGGCCGGGCGAGGTCGAGGCGCGCCGGGTCACGTCGGGCCAGACCCTGCTCCGACAGGGCGAGCCCGTGACGCACGTGCTGGTGGTGCAGGTAGGCTTGGTAACGTTGTCCCGCCACAGCGACGGCAACCCTATGCGCGCTGTCGCCATCGTGGGGCCGGTGCAAGCGTTGGGCGTGCGCGCCCTCGCGGGCCACGCCCCCGCAGCCGTCGATGCCACGGCCCTCACCGATGCGCGCGTCTGTCAGCGCCCCGTGCCGCGCGAGGGGGTGCCGCCTGCCGTGCTCAGTGCTTCGCTCGACGAATGCACCCGCTTGGCCGAGACGCTGTCCGATTGGGCGGCCATTGGTCGCCTGCCCACGGCCAGCGAGCGGGTGGAAGCGGTTTTGCGCCGCATGGCGCAATGCACGGGGTCGGTCGAGGTCCCGCTGCCGGAGCGGACGCTGCTCGCCGAACTGGCCGCCTGCGCGCCGGAGACGGTCTCGCGCGCCGTCGGGATGCTGGTACGCCAAGGCCGCCTGCGGCGCGGCGGGTCGCGGCGCGTCCAGCTCACCGCGGCCGCGCCAGTCACCGCACGCACGCCGCCGCCGTGATGCGGCGCCACCACGCGGCCGTGTGACAAATGTCACGCGAAACGTTGATTGGTGTCAGTAAACGCACACAGAACCGCCACACCATGGCATGTTTGGGTCTGCCCGTTCGCAAAAGGAAGTTCGTTCGTGCGCCAAAACCTGCCCGTTACCCAGCGAGAGTACGTCATCGATGGCCGTGCCACGCTGCTCTCCACCACCGATCCCAAGAGCCGCATCACGTATGCCAATGCGGCGTTCGTGGCCGTCAGCGGCTTCGAGCGTGAAGAGCTCATGGGCCAGCCGCACAACATCGTGCGCCACCCGGACATGCCACCCGAGGCGTTTGCCGACATGTGGCGTACCATCCAGGGTGGCCAGTCGTGGACGGCGCTGGTGAAAAACCGGCGCAAGGACGGCGACCATTATTGGGTGCGCGCCAACGCCGCGCCCATGGTGCGCGATGGGCAGGTGGTGGGCTACTTGTCGGTGCGCACTGCGCCCGAGCGCACCGAGGTCGAGGCCGCCGAGCGCTTGTACGCCGCGTTCCGCGAGGGGCGCGCACGCGGGCTCGCGTTTTATAAGGGTCTGATCGTGCATACCGGCTGGCAGTCCTGGCGCAGCTGGGGCCAGCGCGCCAGCACAGGGGCCCGGCTGGGCGCGGGGGTGTTGCTGGCCGCCCTGGGGCCAGTGGCGGCCGTGGCAGGCCATGCGGCGTCCACCGGGGCGTGGTTGCCACTCGCCGTCGCCGCCGGTGGCGCGGCCGTGTCGGTGTTGCTGGCGCTGGCGTGGGGCCGGGTGCATATCACGCGGCCATTGGCGCGCATCGCGCAGCATGCGCAGTCCATCGCGGCCGGCAACTTGGTCACGCAACCGCCGCTGAACCGGGTGGACGACATCGGCCTGCTGGCGCGCTCCATCAACCAGGCCGGACTCAATCTGCGCGCTATGGTCGACGACGTCGCGGCGCAGGTGCAGGGCGTCAGCAGCGCAAGCGAGCAGATCGCGCAGGGCAATGGCGACCTTTCGCGGCGCACCGAGCAAGCTGCCGCGAGCCTGGAGGAGACGGCGGCCACCATGGAGCAGGTCACGGCCACCGTGCGCCACAACGCCGACAATGCGCAGTCCGCCACCGGGTTGGCCGAGCAGGCGATGGCGGCCGCGCAGGCAGGCGGCGAGGCGATGCAGACGGTCGTGCAGACCATGCAGACGATTCGCAGTGGCTCGCAGCGCATCGCCGATATCACCGGTGTCATCGACAGCATCGCGTTTCAGACCAACATCCTGGCTCTCAACGCCGCGGTGGAGGCGGCGCGCGCGGGCGAGGCCGGACGCGGCTTTGCCGTCGTGGCGGGCGAGGTCAGGAGCCTCGCGCAGCGCAGTGCCGACGCGGCGCGCGAAATCAAGGCGCTCATCCAGAGCAGCGTGCAACAGGTCGGCGCTGGCGTGGCGCAGGTGGAGCAGACGGGCGAGCAGATCGGTGCCATCGTCGAGCAAGTCAAGCGCGTGGCCGACCTGATCCGGGAAATCTCCGCTGCCAGTCGCGAGCAGTCGGCGGGCGTGGCCCAGATCGGCGAGGCGGTGGCGACGCTGGATCAGAACACACAGCAAAACGCCGCACTGGTGGACGAACTGTCGGGCGCGGCGCGCAGCCTGCACGCGCAGGCCGAGCGGCTGGCCGACGCAGTGGCGCTGTGGCGCAGCGGTGCGCGGCGCTGACCCGCTTCAGGCCATGATCCAAGGGAAGCAGGCCCATGAAAACGATGAAAGGTGCCCTGGCCGGATCAGGCAAGCGTGCATACCAGACAAACATTCCGGAACTGTTGATCGAGCAAGCCGAGCAGGCGCTGGCGGCCGAGCTCCCCCCGCTCGAACGTATTGTCTTCGACGCCGCCCCGGACGGGATTTTGGTGGTGGATACGCAGGGCCGCATCCTGGCTGCCAACCCCGCGATGGCGCGACTGTGCGGGCGCGAGCCGTCAGCCCTGATGGGCCAGCCGCTCGATGTGCTGATGCCAATGACCGCGCACAGCCGCCACCACGCACATCTGCAGCGTTTTTTCGCCGACCCGCACCCGCGCCCGATGGGTGCCGTGGCATCGCTCGAACTGCGCCGTGCCGATGGCGTGCTGGTGCCGGTGGACATCGCACTGGGGGTGGGGGAGTACCACGGGCAGCCGTGTGCGGTGGCGTTCGTGCGCGACGTCACCGAAACCCGGCGCCTGACCGAGCGCTTGCAGCATCTGGCGGCGCACGATCCCCTGACCGGCTTGGCCAACCGGGCCCAGCTGCGGGCGCGGCTGCACGACGCCCTGGCCGCGGCGCAGCGCAGCGGTCACACGATGGCACTGCTGCTGTTAGACCTGGATGACTTCAAACGCATCAACGACGTCCACGGGCATCCGGTCGGCGACGCGGTGCTGCAGGGGGTGGCCGAGCGGCTGCGCGGCAGCGTGCGCACCGACGACGTGGTGGCTCGCCTGGGCGGGGACGAATTCGCGGTGCTGCTGCCGCGGGTGGATGGCCCGGCCGATGCCCTGCGTGTGGCCGATAAAGTGCTGTTGGCGTTACAGTGCGCACCGGTCACGGTGGGGGATCTGCGGCTGGAGGTGGGTGGCTCGGTGGGGGTGGCCTGTGGTCCGCAAGATGGTGCGGATATCGAGGCGCTGCTGCGCGCGGTCGATTTGGCCCTGTATGCAAGCAAAGCGCAAGCGGCGGGACAGCCCGTGCGTTATGCGCCCGCGCAGGCGCACGCGCTCGATGAACGCGCCCGCATTCACGACCGCTTGCGCCACGCATTGCGCCACGGGGGCTTGAGCCTGCATTACCAGCCGCAGGTGGATGTGCGCACCGGTGCCGTCTCCGGGCTGGAGGCCCTGCTGCGCTGGACCGATGCCGAGCTGGGGTCGGTTCCACCCGCACGCTTCATTCCCGTTGCCGAATCCACCGGGCTGATGCTCGCGCTGGGCGACTGGGTGCTGCAGGAGGCGTGCCGCCAGTGGCGGGTTTGGGCCGACCACGGCTGGCGGGTGCCGATCGCGGTCAACGTCTCCGCGGTGCAGTTGCGCCAGGAGGGACTGGCCGCCCAGGTGCGTGACGTGCTGCAGCGCCACCGGATGGATCCCGCCTGCCTGGAGCTGGAGCTGACCGAATCGGTGGCGATGGCCGACGCCGCGCACGCGCGCCGGGTCATGACGGAATTGGCTGCGTTGGGGGTGCGGCTGGCCCTCGACGATTTCGGCACCGGGCACTCGTCGCTGGCCGTGCTGCGCCAGTTGCCGGTGCACCGGCTCAAGATCGATCGCAGCTTCCTCCAACGCATACCGCAGGACAGTACCGACGTCGTGCTGGTGCGCGGTGTGCTGGCGCTGGCGCGCACGCTCGGGCTGCAAGTGGTGGCCGAAGGCGTGGAGACCGAGGGACAATGGGCGTTTTTGCGCCGCCACCGTTGTGCGGCGTATCAAGGCTGGTGGTTTGCTCCCGCGCTTGCGGCCGACGAGGTGCCGCCATTGTTGGCCAAGGCAGGGGTCCAGGCGGCATAACGGTTGCGCCCGCTGCGCTTGGCCCAGTACATCGCCTCATCGGCCTGGTGCAACAGTGTGTCGGCGTCCACGGGCGGTTCTTGCGGGTAATAGGTGATGCCGACACTGGCCGACACCTGCAGCGCCCCAGCGGCATCATCCACCGGCTGTGCCATCGCTTGCAAGATGCGCTGCAACAATGGCTCGGCATCCTGTGGGCGGATCAGATCCGGCAGCAGCAGCACGAATTCGTCACCTCCCAGCCGCACGACAGTGTCCACCTCGCGTACCAGCGCACGCAGCCGCTGTGCCAGCGCAATCAGCAGGCGGTCGCCCGCGGCGTGACCGTGGGTATCATTGATGGCTTTGAAGCCGTCCAGATCCAGCATCACGACCGCCAGGCACGCGCCGTGACGGGCGGTGCGGGCCATCGCCTGCTGCAGCCGGTCGTGTAGCAGCACGCGGTTCCCCAGGCCGGTTAGCGCATCGGTGAGTGCGGTGCGCTGCAGCTCGGCCTCGGTCTGCTTGCGCTGGGTGATGTCGTGGAACACACCGACGTAGCCCTGCACCTCGCCGCGCGGGTCGCGCATCACGCTGATGGTCATCCAGTTGGCCATCAACGCACCGTCGCGGCGGCGGTTCCAGATTTCGCCCGACCAGTGGCCTTGCGTTTGCAGGGCGTTCCACATGGCGGCAAAAAACGCGCGATCGTGCCGGCCGGAGGCCAGCAGCGACGGGTTGCGCCCCAGGACCTCGTCCGGCGCATAGCCCGTCAGCCGCCCGAAGGCGTCGTTGACGCGCACGATACAACCCTGGGCATCCGTGACCAACACGGCTTCGTGCGTGTAGCGAAAGACCTGCTCGGCCAGGGAGGCGGCGCGCTGGTATTCGTGTAGCGTGCTCAGGTCGGCCAGTATGCCCGCCACCCGCCACGGCGTGCCATCGTCGCCGCGCGCCACCACCTGCCCGCGCAAGAGCGCGGGCACCTCATGACCGTCGCGGTGGCGCAGGCGCAGTTCGCACTCCAGTAGCGGCTGTTGCCCGCTGAGGTGGCGCGCCCACGCGTGCTCGAACAGCGAGCGGTCGGCCGGCGCGATCAAATCCAGCCAGCGCGTCATGTTCAGCGTGGGCAGGGTGGCGACCGAGTGACCCAATACCTGCAAGGCTGGTGGGTCGAGCTGCAGGCGATCGAGGCGCAAGTCCCAATCCCAGCTACCCAGGCCAGCACCCTGCAGCGCCAGCTGCATGCCGTGGGCCGATCGTGCTAGGTGTTGGAGCGACGCTTCGCGCATCTTTAACGCCTGTTGAGCTTGCTGCCATTGCGCGGTGGCCCATTGTGCCCGGCGGCGAAGCCCCAGCGCGGCCGTGATCAAGACCGCCACCACCGCGCCGAGTGCCATCACGGCAGCCAGCAGCCACAGCTCTTTGCGCTGCGTTTGTGCCAGGGTGTCGGGCTGGCGTTCTTCGGCCACCCGTCGTTCAGACAGCAGGTTGATGTTCTGAAAGTGCTGCTGCCGCGGCTCGACCACGGAGCGGCCATAGAGCAAGGCGGCCGCCTCGTTGGCATCGACGATGCGCCCGCTGTCGGGTTCGATCCACAGCATGGGCACCCCCTGGTAGCGGAAGACGTCGCCAAAAGCGACCTGATCCGCCGGGGGTGTGCTCGGTCCGCCCAAGGCCGGGGCCAGCACGCCCAGCGTGCCCAAGCAACTCGCGACGGCCAGCCAGCGCCGCAAACGGTGCATAGGCTCTCCAAGATCGGCGCCGCGCACGGCAAGGGCGTGCGGGCTCGGCAGGTTATTCGCCGCTGCGAGTTTTGCAGGTGTTGATGCCAAAAATGGCGTACGGCGGACACCAGCCGATGAGCCCCGTGGCCAGCGGGACGATGCCGATCCAGCCCCAGACACCGACGGTGCCGGTGGCAGCCAGCGCGATCAAGAGGAGGCCAATGGCGATGCGAAGAATGCGGTCGATGCCGCCGACGTTACGGGTCATGATGGAGGCTCCTTTGGGTACGACGGGGTTTAGATAAGCTAACGATACCCCACAATGTACGTCAGCCATTTGACGATTGGCAACTCCCGCAAGTGAGCCGGGTTTCGAAATCGCCAATGATGGTTCCACGTGAAACGCTCGGACCATCTCAGGCAGGCTCAACCTCCCATCCCTCCACATTACGCGTGGTGCTGCTGAACTCCACGCCCAGCAGCCAGATGGGGCGGCCGTCGGCGCGGTATTTGTCGGCGTAGCCCCGCTGCCGCAGCTGCGCCATCGCCTCGCCCGTGGGTTGGTCGCCATCGATGCGCTTGAACTCGATGATGACGATGGCCTGCGGGAGTCTCAGCATCAAGTCGATGCGACCTTGGTTGGTCACATCTTCCGGGGTGAGATCGAGCCCGAGGCTGGCCAGGTGCGAGTAAAAGACACTGGCCCAGTAGCCCTCGTAGTGCAGCACGGGATTCGCCCGGTACCAGTCGGCGGGGATGCTGGCAAAGAGCGACTCGAAGTGCGCGCGCAGGGCAGTCCAATCGAGCGCGAACCACTTCTTCAGAAGCGGCAGCGGCTGCGTGGGCACCTGCGGTGGCACCCACGCGCGCAGCAGCGCCTGGTTGAAGGCGCTTTCCACCTCGCGGTTGGGGTAGCCCAGTTGGTACTGCACGAGTCCCCCGAGCCGCTCCACGCCGGTAATAGTGAGATAGCCCGTCTGCCACAACAGCGCTTCCGTGCCGATGTACTCGACATCGAACGCGCCCAGGAGCTGATCATCGGCCACCAGGGTGTCCAACTGTGGGATAAACGTCTGGCGGCTGCGCAGCAAATCGACCAAGAAGGTGGGTGTGCCGGTCTCGAACCAGTAAGCGCGAAAGGTGCGCTCTTGCAGCAGCAGCAGCACATCGAACGGGTTGTAGACCGACTCGCCCAACCAGCGGTAGCCGTTGTACCAGCGGCGGATGTCGTCGCGATCGAGCCCCTCGAGCTCCGGGGCGAAGACGGTATCGACGTCTGTTTCCGTATAGCCACAGATGGCCGAGTAGGCCGCATCGACCGTGATGTCGTTGAGGTTGTTCAGGCCCGAGAAGATCGACGCTGTTCTGAACTTGGACACACCGGTCAGGAAGGCGAACTGGATGTGCGCGTCTTGCCCCTTGATGACCGAGTAGAGGTTGCGCAAGCCCTCGCGCATGGCGCGGGCCACTTCCGGGTCGGTGAGGTTGTCGAGGATGGGCTTGTCGTATTCATCGACCAGGACGACGGCGCGTTGGCCGTATTTTTGCGTGGCCCGCTCGATGAGCTCGCCGAAGCAGCCCGGGATGGAGCGGTGCTCGCAGTGGATTCCAAGGGAGCGCTGGTGGTTGTCGAGCAGTTCGCGGATGCGCTCATCCAGTTGCTCTCGGCTCTCCAGCCGCCCCTCGGCGAAGCTGATCCGAATGACGGGATGTTTCTTCCCCCAATCCCACTTGTCGTGGCAGGTCAGCCCCCGAAAGAGCGGCTCGTTGCCGGCGAAGAGTTCGGCGAGCGTGTCCAAAAAGAGCGATTTGCCGAAGCGCCGCGGGCGCGAGAGGAAGTAGTACTTGCCTGTGGTGGCCAGCCGGTGCGCAAACGCGGTCTTGTCGACGTAGTAGTAGCCCCCTTCGCGGATGTCGCGGAAGGTCTGGATGCCGATGGGCAGTTTGCGGCGCTGCATGACGGGCGATTTTGGCAGATGAGGTGGGGTGGGTAAATCGGGGTGATGTGCGCGGCGTGGTCGATCGTGGGAAAATCGCTCCCTTTCATTATTCGTAGGCCGGGCCTTGCAGGCAGCCGGCCTGTCGTTGTTGGAGCGACCGGTCCATGCTGTACCCACAGGAGTTCGATGTCATTGTCGTCGGCGGCGGCCATGCCGGCACCGAAGCCGCGCTGGCGGCGGCCCGCATGGGCTGCCGCACGCTGCTGCTGACACACAACATCGAGACGCTGGGGCAGATGAGCTGCAACCCCAGCATAGGCGGCATTGGCAAAGGACACCTGGTCAAAGAGGTGGACGCGCTGGGCGGCGCGATGGCGCTGGCCACCGACGAGGCCGGGATCCAGTTTCGCATCCTCAATGCGAGCAAGGGCCCCGCGGTGCGTGCCACGCGCGCCCAGGCGGACCGCAAGCTGTACAAGGCCGCGATTCGGCGTCGGCTAGAAAACCAGCCCAACCTGTGGTTGTTTCAACAGGCGGTGGACGACCTGATGTTGGAGGGTGACCGGGTGGTGGGCGCCGTGACGCAGATTGGCGTGCGCTTCCGCGCACGCGCGGTGGTGCTGACGGCGGGCACGTTTCTGGACGGCAAAATCCACGTCGGATTGCAGCATTACAGCGCCGGTCGTGCGGGCGACCCGCCCGCGGTCAGCTTGTCGGCGCGCCTGAAAGAACTGCAGTTGCCGCAAGGGCGGCTCAAGACCGGCACGCCCCCGCGCTTGGACGGGCGCACCATCGACTGGTCGCGTTGCACGGTGCAGCCCGGGGACGGCATGCCCGGGTCCGAGACCGAGGGGCGGCCGGTGCCGGTGTTTAGCTTCATGGGGCGGCCCGAGATGCATCCGCCGCAGTTGCCGTGTTGGGTGACGCACACCAACGCGCGCACGCACGCCATCATCCGCAGCGGGTTCGACCGCAGCCCGATGTTCACCGGCAAGATCGAGGGAGTGGGGCCGCGCTACTGCCCGAGCGTGGAGGACAAGGTCAACCGCTTTGCCGACAAGGACAGCCATCAGATCTTTCTGGAACCCGAGGGGCTGGACACGCACGAGGTGTACCCGAACGGCATTTCCACCAGCTTGCCGTTCGACGTGCAGGTGGAGATGGTGCGCTCCATCGCCGGGTTGGAAAAAGCACACATCCTGCGCCCGGGTTACGCGATCGAATACGACTATTTCGACCCGCGCGGGTTGCGGGCCACATTCGAGACGAAGGCCATCCGCGGCTTGTTTTTTGCCGGGCAGATCAACGGCACCACGGGCTACGAAGAGGCGGCGGCGCAGGGGCTGTACGCGGGCATCAACGCCGCGCTGCAGGTGCTGGAGCGCGAGCCGTGGGTGCCGCGGCGGGATGAGGCGTACCTGGGCGTGTTGGTGGACGACCTGATCACCAAGGGCGTGACGGAGCCGTACCGCATGTTCACCAGCCGCGCGGAGTACCGCTTGCAGCTGCGGGAGGACAACGCCGATGCGAGGCTGACGGAGACGGGGCGTCGCCTGGGGCTCGTGGACGACGCGCGCTGGGATGCGTTTTGCCGCAAGCGTGACGCGGTTTCACGTGAAACCGAGCGCCTCAAATCGACCTGGGTCAACCCGCGCATCGTGTCGGCGGCGGAGGCCGAGCGCGTGCTGGGCAAAGGGATCGAGCACGAATACAACCTGTTCGACTTGCTGCGACGCCCGGGCGTCGGGTACGAAGCGCTGATGTCGCTGGAGGATGGGCGCTATGCCGCACCCGACGTTTCACGTGAAACCTTGGGCGACCTCTACGCCCCCGTGGTGGAGCAAGTGGAGATCGGCGCCAAGTACGCGGGCTACATCGAGCGTCAGCGCGACGAGGTCGAGCGCACCGCGGCTTACGAGCATTTGCGCTTGCCCCCCGAACTGGACTACATGCAGGTCGCGGCGCTGAGCATCGAGGTGCGGCAAAAGCTGCAGAAACACCGGCCCGAGACGTTGGGGCAGGCCGCGCGCATTTCGGGCGTCACGCCGGCGGCGATCTCGCTGCTGTTGATTCACCTCAAGCGCGGCCGCTTCAAGGGGTTTGCCGATACTTCCGTAGGCAGCCCGTCGG
Organism: Tepidimonas sp. HKU78; assembly: GCF_049860815.1. Classification (NCBI taxonomy): domain Bacteria; kingdom Pseudomonadati; phylum Pseudomonadota; class Betaproteobacteria; order Burkholderiales; genus Tepidimonas; species Tepidimonas sp. HKU78. The sequence goes on along the minus strand of NZ_CP187547.1, from coordinate 752,509 downwards.
GCGTGACGGTGGATGCCGAGGGCGAGGCGCGCGCGGCATGACGACGGTCGGCGATCTGGAGCCCGCACTGCGAGCGGGGTTGGCGGACCTCGGGCTGGTGCTGCCGGATAGCGCCGTGCAGCGCTTGTTGGGCTATCTGGAAGCGTTGCTGCGCTGGAACCGGGTGTACAACCTGACGGCGGTGCGCTCGCCGGCCGAGATGCTCACCCACCATGTGCTGGACAGCTTGGCGGTCGTCCCCCCGCTGCGGCGCCAGTTGGGGCTGCCGCCGATGCCGCCCGCAAGCGTCGCGCCGAGCGCCGCCCGCGTGCTGGACGTGGGGTCGGGCGGTGGTTTGCCTGGCGTCGTGCTGGCCATCACCTGTCCGGATCTCGCCGTGACGTGCGTGGATGCGGTAGCCAAGAAGGCCGCTTTCCTGACCCAGGTGGCGGCCAGCCTGACGTTGGCCAACTTGTCCGGCGTGCATGCGCGCGTGGAGGCCGTGGCGGGCGCCTACGATGTGGTGTGCTCACGGGCTTTCGCCGCGCTGGCGGACTTCGTGGCGTGTTCGCGCCACACCTTGGCTCCACGAGGGGTGTGGATGGCGATGAAAGGCCGGGTGCCCCACGACGAGATGGCGGCGTTGCCCGCCACGGTGCAGGTGTTTCACGTGGAACACCTGTCGGTGCCGGGGCTGGGGGCCGAGCGCTGTCTGGTCTGGATGCGGCCCGCAGGCGACGAATGACCGTAAACTCGCACCCTGCCGCCGCCGTGCAGCGCGCGGCCGCAAGCTTGAAGCAATAGCGATTCGATCCGGGGCGCCGGTGACGGCGCCTTTTCCCTGGGGCGGATCGACGCCGATGAACGGAAGGGCTGACGATGGCGCGCGTCTTTTGCATCGCCAACCAAAAAGGCGGGGTGGGCAAGACCACCACCACGGTCAATCTCGCCGCGGGGCTGGCCCAAATCGGTCAGCGGGTGCTGATGGTTGACCTGGATCCGCAGGGCAACGCGACCATGGGCTCGGGCGTGGACAAACGAACGCTGCAACCCACGGTGTACGAGGTGCTGCTGGGCCAGACGACGGTACCAGCGGCGGCCCGGCGCAGCGATGCGGTGGGTTACGACGTGCTGGGCGCCAATCGCGAGCTGGCGGGTGCCGAGGTGGAGTTGGTGGCGCTGGAGCGCCGCGAGCACCGGCTGCGCGATGCGCTGGAGACCGTACAGGCGGACTACGATTTCGTCCTCATCGACTGCCCCCCGTCGTTGAGCCTGCTCACCCTCAACGGCCTGTGCGCGGCGCACGGCGTCATCGTGCCCATGCAGTGCGAATACTTTGCGCTGGAGGGGCTGTCCGATCTGGTCAACAGCATCAAGCAGGTGCACGCCAACCTGAACCGCCAACTCAAGCTCATCGGCCTGCTGCGGGTGATGTTCGACCCGCGCATCACGCTGCAGCAGCAGGTCAGCGAGCAGCTCAAAGGGCACTTCGGCGACAAGGTGTTCGACACCGTCATCCCGCGCAACGTGCGCTTGGCCGAGGCGCCCAGTTACGGCCTGCCGGGGGTGGTGTTCGACCCCTCGGCGCGCGGGTCCAAGGCGTTCGTCGATTTTGCGCGCGAGATGGTGGCGCGCGTCGAGCGTTTGTGACGGCGGGCATCGGCGAGCCGCGTGCACACCATGCCGCCCGCCGAGGGGCCAACCCCGCACGTGGAGCGGACACGAGGAAAACGAGAGGATAGATCGATGATCCAGAAAAAACCCAAAGGGCTGGGGCGCGGACTGGAGGTGCTGCTGGGCCCGTCGGTCGACGCCGAGGCGCCCGACGCGCCGCGCGAGCTGCGCCTGTGCGATCTGGTGCCCGGTGCGTATCAGCCGCGCACGCGCATGGACGAGGGCGCGCTGTACGAGCTGGCCGAGAGCATTCGCGCGCAGGGTGTGATGCAGCCGGTGTTGGTGCGCCGGTTGGCGGACGACGTTGGTGCGCAGCGGCTGGCGGCATGGCACGCCAGCCCAGCCGGGCGTGCTTTTGCCGAGGGCGCGCCCCCGGGCGAGCGCCCAGTGTACGAAATCATCGCCGGTGAGCGCCGCTTTCGCGCCGCGCGCCTGGCCGGGCTGGATAGCGTGCCGGTGCTGGTGCGCGAGGTGCCAGACGAAGCGGCGGCCGCGATGGCGCTGATCGAAAACATCCAGCGCGAAGACCTGAATCCACTGGAGGAGGCGCAAGGGCTGCAGCGCTTGATCAAGGAGTTTGGGCTGACGCACGAGCAGGCTGCGCAAGCGGTGGGCCGCTCCCGCAGCGCGGCCACCAACCTGCTGCGCCTGCTGCAATTGGCCGAGCCGGTGCAGACCATGTTGATGGCGGGCGACCTGGACATGGGCCACGCGCGCGCGCTGCTGAGCCTGGATCGGGCCAGCCAGATCACCGCGGCCCACCAGATCGCGGCCAAAGGGCTGTCGGTGCGCGAGGCCGAGTCGCTCGTCAAGCGCCTGGCGGCTGAATTTGCCCTCACGCCCCCGCGCCCCAAGGCCGAAAAATCGCGCGACGTGCGCCGGGTGGAGGAGGAGTTGTCCGAGCTGCTGGCGGCCGAGGTAGAGGTGCGCATCAAGAAGCGCGTCAAGCGCCACGGCCGGGTGCAGGAGCAAGGCGAGTTGGCCATCGCGTTCGGCTCGCTCGACGAGCTCAACGGGCTGATCGAGCGCCTGCGCGCGCTGCAGCCGTGACAGCGCCGCGCCGCAACGCCACCCATCGAGCGCCCCCCGAGGCGGCGCGCGACCGCTGGCCACTGCCTGCGCTGGCCTTGTGGGCCGCGGCCTGGGCGGCTTTCGTCGCGCTGCGGGTCGGCCTGCAGCGCCCCCCGGCCGAAGCGTTCGGCATCGTCGTCCTGTTGTCGGTGTTGTGGGCCATCCGCCGCGGCGGCACGGCCGTGCGGCGCGTCATCATGGCGCTGGGTTTTCCGCTGTCGTGGGTGCTGGCCGCCGGCCTGGTGCCCACGCCGCCGGTGTGGGCGTGGGCCGTGCTGGCGCTGGCGTTGCTGGCGCTGTACCCACTGCGCAACTGGCGCGACGCGCCGCTGTATCCGACGCCGCCCGGCGCGCTCGATGGCTTGCGCGAGGCGGTCTGGTTGGCGCCGCGCGCGCGCGTGCTGGATGCCGGCTGCGGCACCGGGGATGGGCTGCGCGCCCTAGAGCGCGCCTATCCCGATGCCGAGTTGACCGGTATCGAGCGCGCGTGGCCGCTGGTATGGTTGGCGCGGGCGCGCGCGCCCGTCGGTGCCCGGGTGCGCCAGGGCGATCTGTGGGCTGAAGATTGGTCGGGCTACGATTTGGTGTATCTGTTTCAGCGGCCCGAGACGATGCCGCGCGCAGCGGCCAAGGCGGCGGCCGAAATGCAGCCTGGCGCGTGGCTGGTGAGCCTGGAGTTTGCCGTGCCCGATTGGGCGCCGACCGTGGTCTGGCGCTGCCCTGACGGTCGGCCGGTGTGGGCCTACCGCATGACCGAGGACGGCTCTCCGGCCGCCTCGGTCGCGGAGGTCTCGCCCGCGCAGACCACCTGATTGCGCCCGGCGCGCTTGGCCCGGTAGCAGGCGTCGTCGGCGGCTTTGAGCACCCGTGACCAGTCGTCGTCTGCCGTGTGGCCCGCATCGAAGGCGGCCACACCGATGCTGGCGCCCAAGACAAAGCGCCGACCGCCCCACTCGAACCCCAAGCCCGCAATGGCGTCGCGCAGGCGCTCGGCCACGGCGACGGCCTGCGCCGCGTCGCGCCGATGCAACAGAATGGCGAACTCGTCGCCGCCCAGGCGCGCCACGGCGTCCTGCGGGCGCACATGGTCACGCATGAGGGCTGCGATGCGCCGCAACGCGGCGTCTCCGGCGTCGTGACCGGCTTCGTCGTTGATCGGCTTGAAGCGGTCCAGGTCGATCAGCAGCAGGGCGTGCACCTCGCCGGGCTGCGCCGTACGCCGCCACTGCTGCTGTGCGCATTCGAAGCCGCGCCGGTTGAGCAGCCCGGTCAGCGCATCGGTGTGGGCCGCACGATCGGCGTGCTCGGGCTCAGTGCGCAGCACGTCTTCGGCGCGCCGGATCACCCGCGCCACCACGAAGCCCGCTGCTAGGCCGAAGCCAAAGTGCGAGTTGGGAGGCGGGCAACCAGCGCTCGACGACCGCCTCGAACGCGTGCCCGATGTCACGTACCCGTTCCACGCCACGCGCGATGAGCAGCGCCTGCGCCATCGTGGTCAAGACGAGGATCCAGGTGGCGATGACGCTGGTGCGCCAAGCGCGTCGCGGGGAATGGACCAGTCCGTGCGCACTCACATTAGGAGCACCTTGCCCGGATTCAAGATATCGTGCGGGTCGAGCGCGGCCTTGATGGCGCGCATGACCGCGAGCGCCCCGTCGCCGGCCTCGGCATGCAGAAAGGCCATTTTGTGCAAGCCCACGCCGTGCTCGCCGGTGCAGGTGCCGCCGCTGGCCAGGGCGCGCTGGACCAGCGCCTGGTTCAGGCGCTCGGCGGTGGCGCGCTCGGCCGGGTCGTTGGGGTCGATCAGGTAGCCCATGTGGAAGTTGCCGTCCCCCACGTGCCCGACCATGAAATACGGCAGTCCGGCGGCGTCAGCCTCGGCCACGGCGGCCAGCACGTTGTCGGCCAGCCGGCTGATGGGCACGCAGGCGTCGGTGGTGATGGCGCGGCAGCCCGGGCGGCTTTGCACGCCAGCAAAGTAGGCGTTGTGGCGCGCCGTCCACAGCCGCGTGCGTTCCTCGGGGGTGGTGGCCCACTCGAAGGCCTGTCCCCCGTACTCGTCGGCGATCGCCTGTACCGCCTCGGCCTGCTCGCGCACACCGCTGGGTGAGCCGTGAAATTCCATCAGCAGCATCGGCTCCTCACGCAGGCCCAGCTTGCTGTGCGCATTGACGGCGCGTACCGTGCGCGCGTCGAGCAGCTCACAGCGCGCGATCGGGATGCCCATCTGGATGATGGCGATGGTGGTGCGCACGGCCGCCTCGATGCTGGGGAAGGAGCAGATGGCGGCCGAGACGGCCTCGGGCAAGGGATACAGCCGCACGGTGATTTGCGTCAGGATGCCCAGCGTGCCTTCGCTGCCGACGAACAGGCGCGTCAGGTCGTAGCCCGCGCTGCTCTTGCGCGCGCGCGTGCCGGTGTGGATGACCTCGCCACTGGCGGTGACGACCTCCAAGGCCAACACGTTTTCGCGCATGGTTCCATAGCGCACGGCGTTGGTGCCGCTGGCGCGCGTGGCGGCCATGCCGCCGATCGACGCATCCGCCCCCGGGTCGATGGGGAAGAACAGGCCCAGGTGCTTGACCGCGTCGTTGAGTTGTTTGCGCGTCACGCCAGGCTGGACGGTGGCGGTTAGGTCTTCGGGCTGCACGGCCAGTACCTGGTTCATGCGGCTCACATCCAGGCTGATGCCGCCTTGCACCGCGAGCAGGTGCCCCTCCAGTGAGGAGCCCACGCCAAACGGGATGACCGGCACGCGCCACGCGGCCGCGATGCGCACCGCGTCGGCCACGTCCTGGGTGGATTCGGCAAACACCACGGCAGCGGGCGGCGGGATGTGGGTGTAGGCCGACTCGTCGCGGCCGTGCTGCTCGCGCACCGCCAGCGCAGTCGAGCAGCGCGCGCCAAAGCGCGCTTGCAGCGCGGCCAAGGCGTCGGGCGGCAGCGGCCGCTCGCGCACCTCGGGCAGCAGGGGGGTGGTCAGCGGAGCGTTCATGGGGGGTCTCCTGCGGGGCGGAACGCGGGCCTCGGCGTCGTTGCCGATAATGAGTGGATTATCGGCGCCCCGCGCGCCCTGTCGCTACTGGAGGAACCCCGCATGGGCAACCGTCTCACGCAAATCGCGACCCGCACCGGCGACGCCGGCACCACGGGGCTCGGCAACAACCAGCGCGTCAGCAAGGCCAGCCTGCGCGTGCACGCCATGGGCGACGTGGACGAGCTCAATTCCCACATCGGGGTGCTGCTGTGCGAGGCCATGCCGGCCGATGTGCGCGAGCTGCTGGTCGAGATCCAGCACCAGCTCTTCAACCTGGGCGGGGAGCTGAGCATCCCGGGCTACGAGCTGCTTCAGCCCGAGGCCGTGGCGGCGCTGGATGCGGCGCTGGAGCGCTACAACGCGCAGCTGCCGCGGCTGCGCGAGTTCATCTTGCCCGCTGGCACGCGCGCGGCTGCCCTGGCGCACGTGTGCCGCACCGTGGCGCGGCGCGCCGAGCGCAGCGTGGTGGCACTGGGCAACGAGGAGGCCATCGGCGACGCACTGCGTCAGTACCTCAATCGGCTCAGTGACCTGATGTTCGTGCTGGCGCGCGTGCTCAATAGGGTCGACGGTGGCGACGACGTGTACTGGAAGAGCGAACGCCTGGCGCGTGGTGACGATTGATGGTGTGCGTCCGACGTGCGTGTCGGTATTTGCCTGACACGCCGTCGCCGACGCGCTGACCGCGCGAACAGACACCTTCGGATTCAAGGAAAGCAGGGCGGTTTTCACAATCCTTTTCAACGAACCAACGCTCCCGGGCTGTGCTAAACCCTGATGCCCGGCAAGCGCCAACCCTGAAAAGGAGTGCTGCCATGACCGCTACCGCCGCCGCTACCCACACCCTCGATGCCGAGCGCGAGCAACTGCTGGCCGAAATCCGCGAGGCGAACCTGACCTATCTGATGCTGGCGCAGCGCCTCATCCGTGCCGACAAGGCGGAGGCGACGTTCCGCCTGGGCTTGAGCGAAACGGCGGCCGATTTGATCGCGGCGCTCACCCCCGCGCAAATCGTCAAGCTGGCCAGCCACAACACGCTGCTGTGCCGCTTCCAGGACGCCGACGACATCGTGTGGAAGTTGCTGACCAGTAGCCACGCCCCCCAGCGCTCGGTGGGCGAGGCTGCCCAGCGCCTGCACGCCAGCATCCTGATGGCCGGTCGGCTGGCCGACACCGCGGCCTGATCCGCCTGCGGCCGCCTTCGCTGAATTGCCCAAGCACCTGCTACCCCCAATGTTGGAGCCTGCCATGACCACCGCCACCGCCAAATCCGCCTCCAAGAGCATCGTCAGCGAAAGCCGCGACATCGAGCGCGCCATCGAGCTCATCGGCCTGGGCGCGCGGCTGCAGGTGCTGGAGAGCGAAACGAACCTGTCGTACGAAAAGCTGCTGCGCCTGTACAAGGAAGTCACGGGGCGTTCGCCCAGCAAGGGGCAGCTGCCGTTTTCCACCGATTATTTCTTGCAGTGGCAGCCCAACATCCACGCGTCGCTGTTCGAAAACATCCGTCAGTCGCTCATCAAGACCGTGGCGCTGGACGACATCGACGCCGTGATGAAGGCGTACCGCCTGTACGCCGAACAGATGCAGGTGTGCGGACTGGAGCCGCTGCTGAGCTTCACGCGCGCGTGGCGGCTGGCGCGCTTCATGGATGCGGGCATGCTGGTGCGCACCCGCTGCACATGCTGTCGCGGGCACTTCGTCGCCGACCCGTACATCAATACCCGCCACTACGTCTGTGGCCTGTGCAAGCCACCGGCGCGTGCTGGCAAGGGACGCGCTGACGGCGCCCTGCGTGCCGACGCGTGATGCCTGGCTGGGCGCGCCGGCGTCGAGGCAGCGCCGCTGGCGCTACCATTGGGGCATGACGCTCACCCGGCCTCTGTCCGTGTCTACTGCCGCCGCGCCGGTCGACGACGGCGCCACTGGCTCGCCGCTGCAGGCGCGCATCGAGGCCTTTGCCCGCCAGGGGCGTGTGCAGGCGGGCTCGCTCATCGTCTCGGTGTTTGGCGACGCGGTGCTGCCGCGCGGGGCGCGGCTGTGGTTGGGCAGTCTGATCCGGCTGCTCGAACCGCTCGGGGTCAACGAGCGCCTGGTGCGCACCGCCGTCTACCGCTTGGTGCAAGAGGGGTGGCTGACCACGCAGGCCCGCGGGCGCCGCACCGACTACATGCTGACCGAGGCCGGTCGTGTGCGCTTCGAGGAAGCCTCGCGCCAGATCTACGCGGCCCGGGCGCCCCGCTGGGACTTACGCTGGCGCTTGCTCCTGTTGACGGGTACCTTGCCGGCGCGCGAGCGCGAGCGGCTGCGTCGCTCGCTGTACTGGCAGGGCTACGGCGAGCTTCCGGGCAGCGTGTTCGTGCACCCGAGTGCCGACCTCACAGCGACGCTGGAGGCGCTGCAGGCCGACGGCTTGGGCAGACACCGCGCCCACGTGCTGCCGCTGCGTGCCGAGCGCCTGCCCCTGCGTGGCACGGCCCCGGATCGCGATCTGGTACGCCAGGCGTGGAATCTAGACGCGCTCGCGCAGGCCTATGTGACCTTCGTCGCGCGCTACGAGCCCATCGGTGCCGAGGTGCAGGCGCACGGTGAGCCACCGCCCGAGCGCGCGTTTCTGGGACGCACGCTGCTCATCCACGACTGGCGCCGTTTGCTGCTGCGCGACCCGCAGTTGCCCGAAGAACTGCTGCCGCGCGACTGGCCCGGAGAGCGCGCGCGCCAGGTCTGCCGCCGCTTGTACCGGCTGCTGCTGGCGCCGGCCGAACGCCACCTGGACGCGCACCTGCGCCTGGCCGACGGCCACGCGCCCGCCGCCGCCCCGTGGCTGTGGCAGCGCTTCGAGCCGCTCGACGACGAGTGCTCGCTCGGCGCGCCCCGGCTGGGCTGAGCCGCTTTCACCAACCCTGCGATGGAGCGCATCGGGAAAACCCTGATGCGCTGCCGCGCGCTTTGCATGATACTGAAACACGTCACAACGCACTTGTTTTTGTATCACGATGAATCCGCAGCGCGACGCCCCCCCCACCGATCCGCAGGCCCTGGCCGAGGCGGTCGCGGCCGCGATGTGGTCGCGCGACCACGCCACGCAGGCGCTGGGCATGCGGCTGGAGGTCATCGCGCCCGGCCGCGCGGTGCTGTCGATGCCGGTGCGGCGCGACATGGTCAACGGCCATGCCCTGTGCCATGGCGGCCTGATCTTCACGCTCGCCGACAGCGCCTTTGCCTACGCCTGCAACAGCTACAACCACAACACGGTGGCGTCGGCCTGTCACATCGATTTTTTGGCTCCAGCGCGCGAGGGCGACGTGCTGGAGGCCGAGGCCGAGGAGCGCTCGCTGGCCGGGCGCACCGGCGTGTACGACATCACGGTGCGCGTGCGCGGTGGCAAGACGGTGGCGCTGTTTCGCGGCAAAAGCTACCGCATTGGCGGTGAGGTGATCGCGGGCTTGCAGCCGACCGCAGCACAACCCAGCCGGGACTGAACGCCACCGAACCGACCCCCAGCAGAGGAGACCCGACCATGCCCGTCAAAGCCCCGCGCCCCGGTGACCTGGAGCCGATCGAGACCGCCAGCCGCGACGAGATTGCGGCGCTGCAACTGCAGCGCCTGCAGTGGAGCGTGCGTCACGCGTACGAGCACGTGCCGCACTACCGCGCCAAGTTCGACGCCGCGGGCGTGCACCCCGACGATTTGCGCACGCTGGCCGACTTGGCCAAATTCCCGTTCACCACCAAGGCCGACTTGCGCGACAACTACCCGTTCGGCCTGTTTGCCGTGCCGCGCGAGCAGGTGGTGCGCGTGCACGCCTCGTCGGGGACGACGGGCAAGCCCACCGTGGTCGGCTACACCCAGCGTGACATCGACACCTGGGCGCAGCTGGTGGCGCGCTCCATTCGCGCCGCCGGTGGCCGCCCGGGCGACATCGTGCACGTCGCGTATGGCTACGGGCTGTTCACCGGCGGTCTGGGCGCGCACTATGGCGCGGAGCGGCTGGGCTGCACCGTGATTCCGATGTCCGGCGGCCAAACCGAGCGGCAGGTGCAGCTCATCCTGGACTTCAAGCCCGACATCATCATGGTCACGCCGTCGTATTCCCTCGTGATTGCCGAGGAGTTTGAGCGGTTGGGCATTGGCCCCGACGAGATTTCGCTCAAAGTCGGCATCTTCGGCGCCGAGCCCTGGGGCGAGGGCATGCGCGCCGAAATCGAGCGCAAGCTGGGGCTGGACGCCATCGACATCTACGGCTTGTCGGAGGTCATGGGCCCCGGCGTGGCCAACGAGTGCATCGAAACCAAGGACGGGCCGGTGATTTGGGAAGACCACTTCTACCCCGAAATCATCGACCCCGACACGGGCGAGGTGCTGCCCGATGGCGAGGAGGGCGAGTTGGTCTTTACCTCACTGACCAAGGAGGCGATGCCCGTCATCCGCTACCGCACGCGCGATCGCACCCGGCTGCTGCCGCCCACGGCGCGGTCGTTTCGCCGCATGGGCAAGATCACTGGGCGCACCGACGACATGATCATCCTGCGCGGCGTGAATGTCTTTCCGACGCAGATCGAGGAGCAGATCCTGCGCGACCCGCAACTGTCGGGCAACTACCTGCTGGTGCTCACCCGCGAGGGGCATCTGGACCATCTGGAGGTGCGCTGCGAATTGCAGCGGGCGGCCAGCGGTCGGCTCAGCGATGCCGAGCGCGCCGCCATCGGCCGCGAGCTGCAGCACCGCATCAAGACCTTCATTGGCGTGAGCACGCGCGTCACCGTGCTCGATGCCGACACGCTGCCCCGCACCCAGACCGGCAAGGCCCGCCGGGTGCAGGACGAACGCCCCCGCGTCATCTGACGCCGCCGCCACCGGAGAGACTGCCATGTACACGCAAGCCCTGAGCATCCCCGACCCAAGCGCCAAGGTCCAGCCGATTCAGCCGGACGAACCGGCGGACAAGCTCGAGGCCTTTCAGGCCCGCATCGACGCCGACGGCCGCATCGAGCCGCAGGACTGGATGCCCGAGGCATATCGCAAAACGCTGATTCGCCAGATCAGCCAGCACGCGCACAGCGAGGTCGTGGGCATGCTGCCGGAGGGCAACTGGATCACGCGCGCGCCGAGCCTCAAGCGCAAGGCCATCCTGCTGGCCAAGGTGCAAGACGAAGGCGGCCACGGCCTGTACCTGTACTCGGCCGCCGAGACGCTGGGTGTGAGCCGCGCCGAGCTGATCGAGCAGTTGCTCACCGGTCGCGCCAAATACAGCTCGATCTTCAACTACCCGACGCTGAACTGGGCCGACGTGGGCGTGATCGGCTGGCTGGTCGACGGCGCTGCGATCATGAACCAGATTCCGCTGTGCCGTTGCAGCTACGGGCCGTATGCGCGCGCGATGATTCGCATCTGCAAAGAGGAGAGCTTTCACCAGCGCCAAGGCTACGAGCTGCTGCTGACCATGATGCGCGGTTCGCAAGCGCAGCGCGACATGGTGCAAGACGCGGTGAACCGCTGGTGGTGGAAGTGCCTGGCGATGTTTGGCCCCCCGGACAGCGCCAGTGTGCACAGCGAGCAGAGCATGCGCTGGGGCATCAAACGCATCAGCAACGACGAGTTGCGGCAAAAGTTCGTCGACGCCACCGTGCCGCAGGCGGAGGTGCTGGGCGTGACGCTGCCCGATCCCAAGCTCAAGTGGAACCCCGAGCGCGGACACTACGACTTCGGCGAAATCGACTGGGAAGAGTTCTGGCAGACCGTCAATGGCCACGGCCCTTGCAACAAGGAGCGCCTGGGCACCCGCATCAAGGCACACGAGGACGGCGCCTGGGTGCGCGAGGGCGCGCTGGCGCACGCGCGCAAGCAGCGCGAGCGTGCGCTGCGGGCGGCGGCCTGAGCGGCCGCACCCGCCGTCATCGACCCGAGCGAGGAAAGGAACCACCGATGAGCAACCCCGCCACCCCTGAGGGCGCGAACGCGCCCACCAAAGCCACCCCGGCGCTGAAGGACTGGCCGCTGTGGGAAGTCTTCGTGCGCAGCAAACAGGGCTTGGAGCACAAGCACTGTGGCAGCCTGCACGCCGCCGACGCCGAGCATGCGCTGCAGATGGCGCGCGACATCTACACCCGCCGCCAGGAGGGGGTGAGCATCTGGGTCGTGCCCTCCAGCGCCATCGTGGCCAGCCGCCCGTCGGACAAGGGCGAGTTTTTCGAGCCTGCGGCGGACAAGATCTACCGTCACCCGACCTTCTACGAGATCCCGGACGAAGTGGGGCACATGTGATGAACGCCGTCGCGATCGACAACGCGCTCGTGGACTACCTGCTGCACCTGGGGGACAACGCCTTGGTGCTGGGGCAGCGCAACAGCCAGTGGTGCGGGGTGGGCCCCGTGCTGGAAGAAGATCTGGCGCTGACCAACCAGACGCTGGACCTGATCGGCCAGGCGCGCCTGCTGTATCAAGAGGCGGCGCGCCTGCAAGGGGGCGATGCCACCGAAGACACGCTGGCGTACTTCCGCGACGCGCCCGACTTTCGCAACTATGTGCTGCTGGAGCTGCCCGCCAGCCTGCCGCGTGTCGGGTATGCGCAGGGCGACATGGACTGGGGCGTGACGCTGGCGCGCAACTTTCTCTACAGCGCGCTGATGGTGCCGCTGTGGGAGGCGCTGCAAGCGTCGGCGCACGCGCCGCTGGCGGCCATCGCCGCCAAATCGCTCAAGGAAGCGCGCTACCACCTGCGCCACGCCAGCGAATGGGTGGTGCGGCTGGGGGATGGCACCGACGTGTCGCACGCGCGCATGCAGGCCGCGTTCGACCATCTGATGCCGTACACGCAGGAGTTCTGGACCGATAGCGACCTCGAGCAGGCGGCCGTCGAGGCCGGTGTTGGCGTGCATCCGACCCAGGTGCGGGACGTCTGGCGTGCCACCGTCGAGGCCACGCTGCAGGAGGCGACGCTGCGCGTGCCGAGCGACGTGGGCTATGTGCCGCAGGGCAAGCAAGGGCTGCATTCCGAGCATCTGAGCTACCTGCTGGGTGAGATGCAGTGCGTTGCGCGCGCCCATCCGGGCGCGGTCTGGTGAGGGTGGCGTGATGACTACCGCGGTCGCTCCCGTCGCTCCCGGGGTGCTCGCCCGTGTGCGCGCGGCGCTCGACGCGCTGACCGACCCCGAAATCCCCGTCGTCACGCTGGCGGAGATGGGTATCTTGCGCGACGTGCGGCCGGCCGCCGACGACCCGTCATTGGTCGAAGTGGTGATCACGCCCACCTACAGCGGCTGTCCGGCCATGGCGCAGATCGCCAATGATGTGCGCGCCACGCTACAACGCTTGGGCGTGCCCGCGCGCGTGACGACGCAGCTGGCCCCGGCCTGGACCACCGACTGGATGAGCGATGCCGCGCGCGAAAAACTGCGCGCCTACGGCATCGCGCCCCCCGGCCGCTGTGGCGTTGACGGCGCGGGCACGGGTGCGACGGCGAGCGAGCACGTCGTGCGCCTGGTGCCCCGCGCGCCCGAGCCCGTCGCGTGCCCGCGCTGCGGCTCGACCCACACGCGCGAAGTCTCGCGCTTCGGCTCCACGGCGTGCAAGGCACTGTACCAGTGTCTCGATTGCCGCGAGCCGTTCGACCATTTCAAGCCCCATTGACCCCTTTAACGACTGCCGAGGGTGGCATGAGCGTTGCCCAATTCCATGAACTCACCGTCAAGCGTGTCAGCCCTGAGGCCGCAGGATCGGTCGCGGTCGCGTTCGACATTCCGCCCGCGCTGCGCGAGACCTTTCGTTTCGAGCCGGGCCAGTACCTGACGCTGCGCACCCGCCTGGACGGCGAGGAGCTGCGCCGCAACTATTCCATCTGCTGTCCGCGCTCGCGCCTGGCGCGCGAGGGCGAGCTGGAAATCGGCATCCGTCCGGTGCAGGGGGGACGGTTTTCCAACTGGGCGGCCACCCAGTTGCGCCCGGGCCAGCGCCTGGAGGTGATGCCGCCGCAAGGGCGCTTTACCGTGCAGCGCCCGCGCGCCTTGCACCGCGTGGGTTTTGCGGCCGGCTCGGGCATCACGCCCATTTTGTCGATCGCCGCCAGCACGCTGGAAGAGCAGCCGCAGGCCAAGTTCACGCTGGTCTACGGCAACCGGCGCACCGCCACCATCATGTTCAACGAGGCGCTGCAGGACCTGAAGGATCGTTACCCGGATCGCTTCACCATGATCCACGTGCTATCGCGCCAGGCGCAAGAGGTCGATCTGCTGCAAGGGCGGCTCGATGGCCCCAAGGTACGCGCCATCATGGACGCCCTGCTGCCCGCCGCCAGCATGGACGAGGTGTTCATCTGCGGCCCCGAGGCCATGATCGAGGCCACCGAGCAGGCGTTGCTCGCCGCCGGGGTGCCGCCGCAGCGCATCCACACCGAGCGCTTCACCACCGGTGCCGCGCAGGCCGCCAAGGTGCAGGCCGACATCGACGCCGCGGGCCAGCGCCGCCCGCAGCACACCGCGGCGCACGCCACCATCGTGCTCGACGGCAAGCAGCACGAGGTGCCGATCGCCGCTGGTGAGGCCGTGCTCGACGCCGCACTGGAGGCGGGGCTCGATTTGCCGTATTCGTGCAAGGGCGGCGTGTGCAGCACTTGCCGCGCGCGGGTATTGGAGGGCCGCGTGACCATGGACAAGAACTTCGGCTTGACCGATGATGAGGTGGCGCGCGGCTTCGTGCTGACCTGCCAGGCGCACGCCGCCACCGAGCGGCTGGTGCTGAGTTTCGACGAGCGCTGATACCCGACCGTTTTGACCCCACCCCAACCAGAGGAGACCTCCCATGCTTTTGCCCAAACGCTTGTTGACCCTGCTGGCTGCCGTCGGCCTGTCAGCGGCCGCCTGGGCCGACATCAACGTCGGCGTCACCGTCTCGGCCACCGGCCCCGCGGCCTCGCTGGGCATCCCCGAGAAAAATACCTTCAGCCTGCTGCCCAAAACCATCGCCGGACAGAAGGTCAATTACATCATCCTCGACGACGCGAGTGACACCACCGCGGCCGTCACCAACACGCGCAAGCTCATCAGCGAGAACAAAGTCGACATCGTCATCGGCTCGACCATCACGCCCAACTCGTTGGCCATGATCGACGTGGTCGCGGAGGCGCAGGTGCCCATGATCTCGATGGCTGCGTCGGCGCGCATCGTCGAGCCGGTCGACGCCAAGCGGCGTTGGGTGTTCAAGACACCGCAAAACGACATCCAAATGGCGCTGGCGATCGCCAGCCACATGGCCGACAACGGCGTGCGCACGGTGGGTTTCATCGGCTTTGCCGACGCGTATGGCGAGGGCTGGTATCAGGAGTTCGTCAAGGCCGCAGGTTTGAAGAAACTGCAGATCGTGGCCAACGAGCGCTACAACCGCGCCGACACGTCGGTGACGGGCCAGGTGCTCAAGATCGTCGCGGCACGCCCGGATGCCGTGCTGATCGCGGGCTCGGGCACGCCGGCCGCGCTGCCGCAAAAGACGCTCAAGGAGCGCGGCTACGGCGGCAAGATCTACCAGACGCACGGCGTGGCCAACAACGACTTCCTGCGCGTGTGCGGCAAAGACTGCGAGGGCACCTTCCTGCCCGCAGGCCCGGTGCTGGTGGCGGAGCAGTTGCCCAACGACCACCCGGTCAAGAAATCGGCGCTGGCCTATGTTCAGGCGTATGAGGCCGCCTATGGCAAGGGAACGGTCAGCACGTTTGGTGGCCATGCCTGGGATGCCGGCTTGCTGCTGGCCGCGGCGGCGCCCGAAGCGCTGAAAAAAGCCCAGCCCGGCACCCCGGCCTTCCGCGCCGCCCTGCGCGATGCGCTGGAAAACGTCAAGAACGTGGCCGGCGCGCACGGCATCTTCAACATGTCGCCCACCGACCACCTGGGGCTGGACCAGCGTGCCCGTGTCATGGTCAAGGTGGAAAACGGGACCTGGAAGTACCAGCCCTGACGCTCGCCGGCCGCGCCGGGCGCGCGCCACGCGTCCGGTGCGGCCCTCCTCGTTATCGCTGACCAAGCCGACGCCGCGCGCGTCCGGTGGTGGGGTATGACCGCATGGATGGGCAAATCGCGCTCTTTCTGGCACAAGACGGCATCATCAATGGCGCCATCTACGCGCTCATGGCGCTGGCGTTGGTGCTGGTGTTTTCCGTCACGCGGGTGATCTTCGTGCCGCAGGGCGAACTCGTGGCCTACGGCGCGCTGACGATGGCGGTGCTGCAGGCCGGCGGCACCCCGGCCACGCTGTGGCTGCTGTGGACGCTGGCGGCCGTGACGCTGGTGCTGGAGCTGTGGCGCCTGCAGCGCGGTGCGGCGGTGGACTGGTGGTCTACCGCCTTGTGGTGCGGGGTGTTGCCCGTGCTGGCAGCGCTGGCGGTGTGGTGGCGGCCGGAGTCGCTGCTGGGCAAGGCGCTGACCGTGCTGTTGGTCGTCACACCACTGGGGCCACTGATTTACCGCCTCGCGTTTCGGCCGCTGGCGCACGCCACGGTGCTGGTGCTGCTGATCGTGTCGGTGGCGCTGCACGGTGTGCTCATGGGGCTGGGGTTGTGGTTTTTCGGTGCCGAAGGCTCGCGCACGCCAGCGTTTTCCGAGGCGCGCTTCGAGCTGGGCGGCATTCCCGTCAGTGGCCAGTCACTGGTCGTGCTGGGGGTGACGGTCGCATTGGTGGGGGCGATGTTCGTTTTCTTCGAACGCACGCTGCTGGGCAAGGCGCTGCGGGCCACCGCCATCAATCGCGTCGGCGCCCGCCTGATGGGCATCCCGACCGAGCTCTCGGGCGACGTGAGCTTTGCGCTGGCGGCGCTCATCGGCGCGGTCTCGGGCCTGCTCATCGCGCCCATCACCACGATCTACTACGACACCGGTTTTCTGATTGGCCTCAAGGGGTTCGTGGCCGCCATCATCGGCGGGCTGGCCAGCTACCCCGTGGCGCTGCTGGGGGCGGTGCTGGTGGGGCAGCTCGAGGCCTTTGCGTCCTTTTGGGCCAGCGCGTTCAAGGAGGTGCTGGTGTTCACGCTGATCATTCCGGTGCTGCTGTGGCGTTCGCTGCGCAGCCACCATGTGGAGGATGAGGAATGAGTGCGCCCCAGTCCACCACGACCACCACCGGCGCGTCGGTGCCGACGTCCGCGCCTCTGCTCACCCCGCGCCGGGTCACGGTCGGCTTCGTGCTCGCGCTGGCCGCCGCTTGGGGAGCGCTGCCCGACTTCACGGTCACGCTGCTCAACTACATCGGTCTGCACGCGCTGGTCGCGCTGGGGCTGGTGCTGCTGACCGGGGTCGGGGGCATGACCTCGTTTGGCCAAGCCGCGTTCGTCGGGTTGGGCGCCTACGCCACCGCCTGGGTGTGCACCGCGCCCGAGGTGGCGGCGGCGTTGTCGGGCGTGCCTGCCGAGGCGCTGCCCTGGGTCGGGCTGGCGCTGGGCTTGGTGCTCACGCTCCTGGTGGCGTGGGGGTTGGGGGCGGTCACGCTGCGCCTGGGCGGGCACTACCTGCCGCTGGCCACCATCGCCTGGGGCTTGAGCCTGTATTTTTTGTTCGGCAACCTCGCGTTTCTGGGGGGGCACACCGGGCTGACCGGCATTCCGCCGCTGACGGTGATGGGTTGGTCGCTGGCCGACCCGCGGGCGCTCGGGATCGTCATTTGGGCGGTGCTGTTGCTGGCGATTTGGGCGGCGCACAACCTGCTCGACTCGCGTCAGGGGCGCGCCATCCGTGCCCTCAAGGGCGGGCGCCTGATGGCCGAGTCGATGGGCGTGGATACCGCATGCCAGCGCATCCGGGTGTTCGTGCTGGCGGCGCTGCTCGCCGCCCTGTCGGGCTGGCTCTACGCGCACCTGCAGCGCTTCGTCAACCCGACGCCGTTCAACCTCAACATCGGCATCGAATACCTGTTCATGGCCGTGGTCGGCGGATCGGGCCACCTGTGGGGCGCGGTGCTGGGCGCGACCCTGATTGCGCTGCTCAAAGAGCAGTTGCAGGACTGGCTGCCCAAGTTGTTTGGCATGAGCGGCAATTTCGAAATCATCGTCTTTGGCCTGCTGATGATGCTGGTGCTGCAGCGCTACGCCGACGGGCTGTGGCCGACGCTCGCCGGTTGGGCGCAGCGCCTGGGGGTGCGGCCGACACCGCGGCGGCTTCCTGCGCCCACGGCCTTGCCGAGCCGGGCACTGCCGCCGCCCGGCACCGTGCTCATCGAGGCGCGCGAGGTAACCAAGCGCTTCGGTGGCCTGGTGGCCAACGCGCAGGTCTCGCTCGATGTGCGCGCCGGCGAGGTGCACGCGTTGATCGGCCCCAACGGCGCGGGCAAGAGTACGTTTTTCAACATGATCTCGGGCGTGGACGATCCGACCGAGGGCGAGGTGCGACTGTTGGGCGAGCCGATGACGGGGCAGCCCTCGCGGGCCTTCGCCGCGCGCGGGCTGGGCCGCACGTTTCAACACGTGCGGCTGTTGGGTCAGCGCAGCGTGCTCGACAACGTGGCGCTGGGTGCCCATCTGCGGGGCCGAAGCGGTTGGCTGGCGAGCATGCTGCGTCTGGATCGGCGTGAGGAGGCCGCGTTGCTGGCCGAGGCGATGCGCCAGATCGAGCGCTGCGGCTTGGCCGAGCATGCGGAGACACCGGCCGGCTCGCTGCCGCTGGGGCAGCAGCGCATCGTCGAGATTGCGCGCGCGCTGGCGGGGCAGCCTGCGCTGCTGTTGCTCGACGAGCCGGCAGCCGGCCTGCGCCATTTGGAGAAGCAGGCGCTGGCGCGCCTGCTCGACCAGTTGCGCCGTGAGGGCCTCGGCATCCTGATCGTGGAGCACGATATGGAATTCGTCATGAACCTGGCCGACCGCATCACGGTGCTGGACTTTGGTACCGTGATCGCGCGTGGCACCCCGGCCGAGGTGCAGCGCGACCCGCGCGTATTGGCGGCCTATCTGGGTGACGATCTGCCCGCGGGAGATGCCGCATGACCGCGCTCAGGACCCCACTGTTGCAGCTGCGCGGCTTTTGCGTGTCCTACGGCCCGGTAGAGGCGCTGCACCAGGTGGACCTGGATGTGCACGAGGGCGAGATCGTTACCGTCATTGGCCCCAACGGTGCGGGCAAGACCACGCTGCTCAATGCCGCGATGGGGCTGCTGCCTTCGCGCGGCACGCTGGCCGTCGAGGGTACGGTGGTGTCCCGCCCCAGCGTCGAGCGCATGGTCGCGCGCCAAGTGGCGCTGGTGCCCGAAAAGCGCGAGTTGTTTGGCGAGATGTCGGTCGAGGACAACCTACTGCTGGGCGGATTCGCGCGCTGGCGCCGTGGCGACCGCACCCAGCGCGAGCGCATGGAAGAGGTGTTTGCCATCTTCCCGCGCCTGCGCGAGCGCCGTGCCCAGATGGCAGCCACGTTGTCGGGTGGGGAGCGCCAGATGCTGGCCATCGGCCGTGCGTTGATGGCCAAGCCGCGGCTGCTGATGCTCGACGAGCCCTCGCTGGGGCTGGCGCCGTTGATCGTGCGCGAGGTGCTCAGCACCGTCGCGCGTCTGCGCGAGGTGGGTGTGTCGGTGCTGCTGATCGAGCAAAACGCGCGCGCGGCGCTGCAGATCGCCGACCGGGGCTACGTGCTCGAGATGGGCGCCGTGGCGCTACAAGGCGACGCGGAGGACCTGTTGCACGACCGCCGCATCATCGAAACCTATCTCGGACTCGGTGGCCAGCGCGCCGCCGCGCCCGCCGCTTCCTGAACCTTTCGTTGCCGCTGTCCATGAACCCTCCCGTTTTGCAAAGCCACATCGCCGGCCGCTGGATCGGCCAGTCTCCCAGCCAAGTGCTGCGCAGTGCCGTCAACGGCGCGCCTGTGGCCGCCACCCATGCCGAGGCGATCGATTTTGCCGAAGCGCTCGAGCACGGCCGCCGCGCCGTGCCCGCGCTGCTTCGGCTTGACTTCCAGCAGCGCGCGGCGTGTCTGAAGGCGCTGGCGAAGTTTCTGACCGAGCGCAAGGAGCAGCTCTATGCCTGGTCCGCCCACACGGGTGCCACGCGCGCCGACGGCTGGATCGATATCGAGGGCGGGATCGGCACGCTGTTTGCCTACGCCAGCCTGGGCAGCAACGAACTGCCCAGCGGCAATCTTTGGCACGAGGGGCCGGTGGTGCCACTGGGCAAGCAGGGGCATTTTGCCGGTACCCACATTCTGGTGCCGCGCGGTGGTGTGGCGGTTCACATCAACGCGTTCAACTTCCCCGTCTGGGGGTTGCTCGAGAAGTTTGCGCCAACGTTTTTGGCCGGTATGCCTTGCATCGCCAAACCGGCCACCGCGACCAGCTACCTGGCGGAAGCGCTGGTGCGCCTGATCATGGACAGCGGCCTACTGCCCGCGGGTGCGCTGCAGCTCGTCATCGGCGCCACGGGTGATCTGCTCGACCGCCTGCAAGGCTGCGACGTGGTGACGTTTACCGGCTCGGCCGATACGGCAGCGCGGCTGCGCGCCAACCCCCACTTGGTGCAGCATGCCGTTCCCTTCAACGCCGAGGCCGATTCGCTCAACTGCGCCATCCTGGCGCCCGACGTGACGCCGGACGACGAGGAGTTCGACCTCTATGTCAAGGAAGTGGTGCGCGAGATGACGGTCAAAGCGGGGCAGAAGTGCACCGCCATCCGCCGTGCGCTGGTGCCGCGGCGGTATTTGGATGCGGTGGCCGAACGCCTGTGCGCGCGCTTGGCCAAGGTGGTCGTTGGCGACCCGGCGTTGGAGGCGGTGCGCATGGGTGCGCTGGCGTCACACGCGCAGCAGCGCGACGTGGCCGAACGCGTGGCGCTGTTGCGCCAAGGTGCCGAGGTGGTGTGGGACGGTGGGCCGAACTTTGCGCCCGTGGGCGAGGGCACCGAGCAGGGGGCGTTTTTTCCGCCCACGCTGCTGTGCAGCCGCGACCCGCACCGCCACGACGCGGTGCACGACGTGGAGGCCTTCGGGCCCGTGAGCACGTTGCTGCCCTACGATGACCTCGACGAAGCGTTGGCGCTGGCCGCCCGCGGGCGCGGCAGCCTCGTCGGCACGCTGGTCACGCGCGACCCCCAGATCGCCGCCCGGGCGATTCCCGTGGCGGCCGCCTGGCACGGCCGCTTGCTGGTGCTGGATCGCGAGGCTGCGCCGGAGTCCACCGGCCACGGCTCGCCGCTGCCGCACCTCAAGCACGGTGGCCCCGGGCGTGCCGGCGGCGGCGAGGAGCTGGGTGGCCTGCGTGCCGTCAAGCACTATCTGCAGCGCGCCGCGGTGCAGGGTTCGCCCACCATGCTGGCCGCCATCAGCGGCGAGTACGTGCGCGGCGCGGCGCGCATCGAGACCGATGTGCACCCGTTCCGCCGCCATTTCGAGGACCTGCGCGTGGGCGAGAGCCTGCTGACCCACCGGCGCACCGTCACCGAGGCCGACATCGTCGCCTTCGGCGGCCTGTCGGGCGACTACTTCTACATGCACTTCGACGACATCGCCGCCAAGGATTCGCCGTTCGGCCAGCGCATCGCGCACGGTTATTTCGTGCTGTCGGCGGCGGCGGGCCTGTTCGTCTCCCCCGCGCCAGGGCCGGTGCTGGCCAACTACGGGCTGGACACGCTGCGCTTCGTCAAGCCGGTGGCGATCGGCGACACGATCCAGGCGCGCCTGACCTGCAAGCGCAAGATCGACCGCCAGAAAACCGACGCGCAAGGGCGCGGCCAAGGCGTGGTGGCCTGGGACGTCGAAGTGACCAACCAGCGCGGCGAGCTGGTGGCCAGCTACGACATCCTGACGCTGGTGGCCAAGCGCGCGTGATGCGCGCTGGCCTCGGTCCCCTTGCCTGACCGCCGTTCGGGCGTTTTTCTGCCTTCGGGAGTCCCGCATGACCCATGCCTTTATTTGCGACGCCGTTCGCACCCCCATCGGCCGCTACGGCGGTGCCTTGTCCAGCGTGCGCACCGACGACCTGGCCGCCATCCCCATCGCGGCGCTCATGGCGCGCAACCCTCGGGTCGATTGGGGTGCCGTCGGTGACGTGATCCTGGGCTGCGCCAACCAAGCCGGTGAGGACAACCGCAACGTTGCGCGTATGGCGGCGCTGCTGGCTGGCCTGCCGCTCGACGTGCCGGGGGCGACGGTCAACCGCTTGTGTGGTTCCGGCCTGGACGCCGTGGGTACCGCCGCGCGTGCCATCAAGACCGCAGAAGCCGAGCTGATGATCGCCGGCGGCGTCGAGAGCATGAGTCGCGCGCCGTTCGTCATGCCCAAAGCAGAGACCGCTTTTTCGCGCCAGAACGCGATCTACGACACAACGATCGGCTGGCGCTTCATCAACCCGCTCATGAAGGCACGCTACGGTGTCGACTCGATGCCCGAGACGGCCGAAAACGTCGCCGCCGAATTCGGCATCAGCCGCGCAGATCAGGACCGCATGGCACTGGCGTCGCAGCACAAGGCACTCGCCGCGCAGCGCGCGGGTTTCTTTGCACAGGAGATCGTGCCCGTCACGATCCCACAGAAAAAAGGCGAGCCGATCGTCGTCGACCGCGACGAGCATCCGCGCGAGACGACGCTGGAGGCGTTGGCCCAGCTCAAGGGCGTGGTGCGACCGGACGGCACGGTGACCGCCGGCAACGCCTCGGGCGTCAACGACGGCGCTTGTGCGCTCATCCTGGCCAGCGAAGCGGCCGCGGTACGCCACGGCTTGACGCCGCGCGCGCGCGTGGTGGGCATGGCGGTAGCCGGTGTGCCGCCGCGCATCATGGGTATCGGACCCGCCCCGGCGACGCGCAAGGTCCTGGCCCTCACCGGTCTCACGCTCGATCAAATGGACGTCATCGAGCTCAACGAGGCGTTTGCCGCGCAAGGGCTGGCCGTGCTGCGCCAATTGGGCCTGGCCGACGACGACCCGCGCGTCAACCCCAACGGCGGCGCGATCGCGCTCGGCCATCCGCTGGGGGCCAGCGGTGCGCGGCTGGCGACGACGGCGGTCAACCAACTGCACCGTATCGGCGGCCGCTACGCCCTGTGCACCATGTGCATCGGCGTGGGGCAGGGCATCGCGCTGGTGCTGGAGCGGGTCTAAATGCCGAATGGCACGCCGGTTGCTTACTCACCGGTGTGCCATCACCCGATCACGAACCGTTTTTCTTGCGTTGCTGCGAGCGGATGCACGCAGCGCAGCGGGCCCATTTGCACTGGATCGGCCACGTGCTGCAGGCCATCGGCGTCTCGGCGCAATGGGTCCATCATGCGCAGCGCGAGCGGGGCTGGAGCAATCGCTGGCTCACCGTGGCTGACCCGGAGGCACGAGCGGGCGTCCGCCGTGCCCGCATCGATGCCGATGCCCGTTGGCGGGAGTGGCAACAGGCGATCGACGCGCTGGCCGAGCAGCCAGTGGCGGCGGCGTGGCCGGCCCTTTGGGGGGCGGTGGCCGATATCGCGCGCGCGCAAGCGGCCCTGCAAGGGCTTCGCTTGCAGATTGACGACCGTGCGCTGGGTTGGCCAGCCGCGACGTCGCGTTGGACCAGCGCCATTGCGTCCATGCTGCACGTCCAGGCCGAGCTGGGCTGGGTGCTGGGTGAGACGGCCGATGCCGCACGCGTCGCGATTTGGTTGACCCTCATCCGGTACAAGGAGCTGTGCGGCCAAGAGCGCGCGGTGGGCAGCGCATTGTTGGGGGAGTGTCCCGTTGATGACAGCCAGCGTCAGTGGCTAGCGGCGCTGATCGAGCGCCAGGACGAGCTGCGCGCTGCACTGGTGCGCACACAAGCGCTGCCCGCCAGGGAAGACGGCCCGTGGACGGCCGACTTGCAACGTTGGCGTGCGTTACTGCTCAGCGTCGGCGGCTGCCCGCGCGAGCCCGCGCGCGCCATTCAGTCGTGGTTCGAGGCGTGTACGCAGCGCATCGATGCGCTTCACGAAGAAGAGTTGCGTTGGCATGCCGCTTGGGGCAACGCAGAGGAGCCGACGGAGAAGGCGGCGCCGCGCTCCGTGCCCGCGTCAGCGCCTCAAGCGCGGCGACCGGCTGCGCCCTCGGCCCCCATCGAGGACCTGCGGACCCTTCGCCAGCGTTTGGCAGACCAACATTGGATCGATCATGCAAAGGCGGTTTTGATCGATCAAGGGGCCACCGAAGCGCAGGCGCACCAAGCGCTACGACGCTTGGCCATGGACCGACGCATTTCGCTGGCCGCGGCCGCGCGCTGGATTTCGGCGTCGGGTGGTGCCTAACTAGGTGTAGGGTTCCGGACGATTGCATAGATCCTTCGCGTCGTGCACTCTTCGTTAGTCGCGCAGTGATGCGAGAGCTGATCGACAACCTCCGGAGCGCTCAACCATGATTATTCGCCTACACAAAAACGCCACCACAACCCCCGCCACCCGCGCCTACATCCAGTCCTCGTCCTTGTCGGTTGCGGCCTTGGCAGCCGAGTTGGGCGTATCCGAAGACACCATCCGCCGCTGGAAGCGTCGGGACTTTGTGGAAGATCGCCCGCATACCGCGCATCGTTTGCAGACGACGCTCACCCCGGCGCAGGAGCTTTTGGTGGTGGAGCTGCGCAAGACCCTCCAGCTACCCCTTGACGATCTGCTGGTGGTCACACGGGAGTTCATCAACCCCCGGGCCTCACGTTCTGGGCTGTATCGTCTGCTCAAGCGCCATGGCCTATCCCAACTGCCCAGTGAAGCCAAGGATGCGCCTGCTTCCAAGCCATTCAAGACCTACATGCCGGGCTACCTGCACATCGACGTCAAGTACCTGCCGCAGATGCCCGACGAACATCAGAGGCGTTATCTCTTCGTCGCCATTGACCGCGCCACCCGTTGGGTCTTCATCCAGATTAAGCCAAACAAGACCGCAGCCGCGGCCAGAAGCTTCCTGAAGGCCTTGCACAAGACCTGCCCGGTCAGAATCACGCACATCCTCACCGACAACGGCAAGGAGTTCACGGATCGCCTCTTCGCCTCAGGCGCGCGCGCACCGTCCGGGAAGCACGAGTTCGATCAGCTCTGCCAGGCCCTTGGCATCGAGCATCGCCTCACCAAGCCCAGACACCCTCAGACCAATGGCATGGTCGAACGCTTCAACGGCCGTATTGCCGAGGTCCTTGCCACCCATCACTTCAACAGCGCCGAGGACCTCGAGACTACCTTGACCCGTTATGTTTGGCTGTACAACCATCATTTACCCCAGAAGGCAATCGGACACATAACACCTCTGGAGGCCTTGAAAAAGTGGTACGCTCAACGCCCCGATCTTTTCATCTTCAAACCACGTAATCGTCCGGGACCTGACAACTAGGGGGGCCCGCTGCACTGCGTTGGTGCTTATGTTGCACCGCAGCAGTGCCGCCGGCGGCGACGGACGAGCGCACGACAAAACCGCCGCGCAGTCTGTCCTCTGAGCGGGGGGGCATGCATCGGTTGGCACGCTTTGTGCTAATTCTCAAACGAACGCAAAACCCGTCAATGCCGACGGACGCTTTGCGAGTGTGGCGTTCGATCGAGAGGACAACGGCGTCCCTCGCCCTGGCAGTGGCCCCTGCCTGAGGGGACGGACGCCGTTCGTGTTTTGGGTGCCAATTTTTTGATCAGTGATCAGGAGCCGTAACCATGACATCCCCTTCCCGCGACTCGTCTTCAGCGTTGTCGTCCGTCACCTGTCGCGAGGTCGCCGACGGTGCCACGCAAACCCAGGGTGTCACCCGGCGCCGCTGGCTCGGCCAAGGCGCAGCGTTGACCAGCGCCCCTCTATTTACCGCTTTGGGCCATCTGCCGGTGTGGGCTGCCGGCTCGGATGCGCCGGAAAAAACCGAAGTCAAGATCGGTTTCATCCCGCTCACCGACTGCGCCAGTGTCGTCATGGCCAACGTGCTGGGCTTTGACAAGAAGTACGGTGTCACCATCGTTCCCACCAAAGAGGCAAGCTGGGCAGGCGTGCGTGACAAGCTGGTCAACGGTGACCTGGACATGGCCCACGTCCTCTATGGATTGGTCTATGGCGTCCACCTGGGCGTCGGCGGCCCCAAAAAGGACATGGCCGTTTTGATGGGGCTCAATCACAACGGCCAGGCGATCACGCTATCCAAGGCGTTGGCCGACAAAGGCGCGATCGATGGTCCGTCCTTGGCCAAATACATGGCCACCAATAAACGTGAATATACCTTTGCGCAAACCTTTCCGACCGGTACCCACGCCATGTGGATCTATTACTGGTTGGCGACGTATGGCATCCATCCGTTTCGGGATGTCAAGACGATCACCGTGCCCCCGCCGCAAATGGTTGCCAACATGCGCGTGGGCAATATGGATGGCTTTTGTGTCGGCGAGCCATGGAATCATCGCGCCATCATGGATGGCATTGGTATCACCGCCAACACCACCCAGGATGTTTGGCCCGATCATCCCGAGAAGGTGTTGGGAACGACGGCGGAGTTCGTAAAAAAATACCCGAACACGACACGCGCAGTGATGATGGCGGTGCTCGAGGCCAGCCGCTGGATCGACGCTAGCCTGTCGAACAAGCTGAAGATGGCGGAAACGATTGCCCAAAAAGCGTATGTCAATACCAGTGTCGACACGATCAACCAGCGCATACTTGGGCGTTATCAAAATGGGTTGGGAAAAACCTGGGACGACCCGAACCACATGAAGTTCTTCAACGATGGCAAGGTCAATTATCCGTATTTGTCGGATGGCATGTGGTTCTTGACGCAACACAAGCGCTGGGGCTTGCTCACCAGCCATCCCGATTACCTCGCGGTGGCCAAGCAGGTCAACCAAATCGAGCTCTATCGTTCGGTGGCTTCCGCCATGGGTATCAGCGTACCCAAAGACACATTGCGCAGCAGCAAATTCATCGACGGCAGGGTATGGGATGGCAAAGACCCTGCCAAGTACGCCGATAGCTTCGCCATCAAAGCCTGATTTCACCGGGAGCACGTCATGGTTGCCGCCATTTTTCATTTGCCTCTGGATGAGGCGCCCACAGAAGACCGCAGCGAGGTTCGCCAGACGGTCCCATCGCACACGCTGCCGAAAGGCCCGGCCATGGGTCGTGCGCCTCTGCGGCCGCGGCTGGCTGGGTTTTGGGGGCGTGGGTTCGCTGGCCTGGCCGGCCTCGCATTGGTGGTCGGTATCTGGGCTTTGTTGACCAAAGGGGATCAAGGCCCCTTTCCCTCGCCCGCTTCGACCTTCGATGCCGCCGCGAAGTTATTTTCCGACCCGTTTTACCGCAATGGTCCCAATGACCAGGGGATTGGATGGAATGTCTTGAGCAGCTTGCAGCGCGTTGGGACGGGGTTCGGGCTGGCAGCATTGGTGGGTATTCCTTTGGGATTCATGATCGGGCGTTATGCGGTGCTCAGCGCAATGCTCAACCCGCTGATCGCCTTGTTGCGGCCCGTCAGCCCGCTGGCTTGGTTGCCGATCGGTCTGCTCGTTTTCAAATCGGCCAACCCGGCGGCGATCTGGACGATTTTTATCTGTTCCATCTGGCCAATGATCATCAATACGGCGACGGGCGTGCAGCGTGTGCCCCAGGACTATTTGAACGTGGCACGCGTGCTCAACCTGTCCGAATGGAAGGTGGTGACGCGAATCCTCTTGCCGGCCACGCTGCCCTATGTGTTGACCGGTGTGCGCCTGTCGGTCGGAACCGCGTGGCTGGTCATCGTTGCCGCTGAGATGTTGACGGGTGGCGTCGGCATCGGATTTTGGGTGTGGGACGAGTGGAACAACCTCAACGTCGAACACATTATCATCGCCATCGTCGTGATCGGATTCGTCGGGTTGGTGTTGGAGGCCTTGCTGATCCGTCTGGCACGACTGCTGACGCACGAGGAGGTGCGGACATGAACGAGACTCGCTATATCCAAATCCAGGGTGTTGAGCAAACGTTCAACACGCCACGTGGACCTTTCACCGCCTTACGGGATATCGATTTGACGATTGCGCGAGGGGAGTTCGTGGCCCTAATTGGGCACTCGGGCTGTGGCAAATCGACCTTGCTGAATCTGATCGCCGGTTTGACGCGGCCGACCCAAGGCGTCTTGTTGTGCGACAACCGTGAAGTCGTTGGCCCGGGACCCGAGCGGGCGATGGTGTTCCAAAACCACTCTCTGCTGCCGTGGTTGACGTGCTGGGGTAACGTTTATTTGGCGGTCGAGCGGGTCTTTGGCCAGCAGGAGCCCAAGCGTCGGCTTCAGGAGCGAACCCAGGCCGCACTGGATTTGGTGGGGTTGGCTCATGCCGCGTCAAAGTACCCTGCTGAAATCAGCGGGGGCATGAAGCAGCGCGTGGGGATTGCGCGCGCGTTGTCGATGGAGCCCAAGGTGCTGCTGATGGACGAGCCGTTTGGGGCGCTGGACGCGCTGACCCGTGCCCGTCTGCAGGACGAGCTGATGCAAATCGTGGCCCAGACGCACAGTACGGTGGTCATGGTGACGCACGATGTGGATGAGGCCGTGTTGTTGGCCGACCGAATCGTCATGATGACCAATGGCCCGGCGGCCACGATTGGCGAGGTGTTGCCGGTGCCCTTGCCCAGGCCGCGTGACCGGCTGGCGTTGGCCGACGACAGCACGTACCAGCGGTGCCGCAAGGCCGTGCTCGATTTTCTGTACGCGCGCCACGCGCATCCCGCAGAAGCGCTCGTGTGAGCCGCATGGGAGTGGAACCATGGATATGCGAGTCCGAAGTGCCCGCAGACTGCGTCTGGTGATGGTGGGCAACGGCATGGCGGGTGTGCGCACGATCGAGGAGCTGCTCAAGCTCGCGCCCGACCTTTATGACATCACCGTGTTTGGGGCGGAACCCCACCCCAATTACAACCGCATTCTGCTGTCGCCCGTGCTCGCGGGCGAGCAGACCATCGACGACATCATCCTCAACCCGCTGTCGTGGTACGAGAACAACGGTATCACCTTGCATCTGGGCAAGAGGGTGGTGGACGTCGATCGCAGCCGCCGCATCGTGCGTGCCGAGGATGGCACCGAAGCCGCGTACGATCGGCTGTTGTTGGCCACGGGGTCACACCCATTCATCCCGCCGCTGCCGGGCCGCGAGCTCGATGGCGTGATGGCTTACCGCGATATCGCCGACACACTCGCGATGGTCGAAGCGGCCCGCACCTACCGTGACGCCGTGGTCATCGGCGGCGGCCTGCTCGGGTTGGAGGCTGCCAATGGCTTGATGCTGCGCGGTATGCAGGTCAGCGTGGTGCACATCGCCCCGTGGTTGATGGAGCGCCAGCTCGACGAGGTGGCGGGGCGCATGCTGCAGAAAAGCCTGGAACAACGTGGCTTGCGCTTCTTTTTGTCGGCCCAAACCGAGGCCTTGCTCGGCGGCCCCGACGGGCGGGTCATGGCCGTGCAGCTCAAAGACGGCAGTCAGATACCGGCGCAACTCGTCGTCGTGGCTGCCGGCATCCGCCCCAACACCGATCTGGCCGAGCGTGCGGGGTTGTGGTGCCAGCGCGGCATCGTTGTGACCGACACGATGCAGACGGTCACGGATCCGCGTATCTACGCAGTGGGCGAGTGCGCCTCGCATCGCGGCGTCGCCTATGGTCTGGTGGCCCCGCTGTTCGAGCAGGCCAAGGTGTGCGCCACCCATTTGGCGCAGTTCGGTATCGGACGCTACCTTGGCTCGCAGGTCTCGACCAAGCTCAAGGTTACCGGTATCGATCTGTTTTCGGCCGGCGACTTCATGGGCGGCGAGGGCACGGAAGAGATCGTGCTGCACGACCCCTATGGCGGGGTCTATAAAAAGCTCGTGCTCAAGGATGACCGGCTCGTGGGTGCCTGCTTGTATGGGGACACGGTGGATGGCGCCTGGTACTTCAAGCTGCTGCGCGAGGGGCGGCCCGTCCACGACATCCGCGACCGGCTGATGTTCGGCGAATCGAACATCGGCGACACCGGCCACGAAGGCCACAACAAGGCCGCAGCCATGGCCGACAGCGACGAGGTCTGCGGCTGCAACGGTGTGACCAAGGGCACTATCTGCAAGGCCATCAAGGACAAGGGCCTGTTCACGCTAGAGGAGGTGCGCAAGCACACCAAGGCCAGCGCCTCCTGCGGCTCGTGCACCGGGCTGGTGGAGCAGCTGCTGATGTTCGTTGCCGGCGGTGACTATTCGGCGACGCCCAAGCAGAAGGCGATGTGCGGCTGCACCGACTACAGCCATGAGGAGGTGCGCCAAGCCATCCGCACGCCGCTGGCCGACGGCCGCAAGTTGCTCACCATCGACGCGGTGATGCGCCACCTGAACTGGCGCACGCCCAACGGCTGCGCCACCTGCCGACCGGCGTTGAACTACTACCTGATCTCCACCTGGCCGAAGGAGGCGCAGGACGACCCGCAGTCGCGCTTCATCAACGAGCGCAGCCACGCCAACATCCAAAAGGACGGCACCTACTCAGTGGTGCCGCGCATGTGGGGCGGCGAGACCTCGGCCGACGAGCTGCGCCGCATCGCCGACGTGGTGGACAAATACCAGATCCCCACCGTCAAGGTCACGGGCGGCCAGCGCATCGACCTGCTGGGCGTGAAAAAGGAAGACCTCGTCCACGTTTGGCGCGATCTCGGTATGCCCTCGGGCCATGCATATGCCAAGGCGCTGCGCACGGTCAAGACCTGCGTGGGCAGCGAATGGTGCCGCTTCGGCACCCAGGACAGTACCCAAATGGGCAAGGACCTGGAGCGCGCGCTGTGGCGCATGTACGCCCCGCACAAGGTCAAGCTCGCCGTCAGCGGCTGCCCGCGCAACTGCGCCGAGGCGGGCATCAAGGACGTGGGCGTGATTGGCGTTGACTCGGGCTGGGAGATCTACATCGCCGGAAACGGCGGCATCAAGACGGAGGTGGCGCAGTTCTTGGTCAAGGTGCGCACGCCCAGTGAGGTGCTGGAGTACGCCGGGGCGTTCTTGCAGCTCTACCGGCTCGAAGGCTGGTATCTGGAGCGCACGGTGCACTTCGTGCAGCGCGTCGGCGTGGATTACGTCAAGCGTCGCATCGTGGACGATGCCACAGGCCGCAAAGAGCTTTGGGCGCAGCTGCAATATGCGCTGGACGGCGAACCCGATCCCTGGTTCGAGTTCGAAAAGGCGCGAGTCGATCTGCGGCAGTTTGAGCCGTTGAGCGCGTGATGCCGAAAAGGAGCGCTTCCATGACCGAATGGAAACCTGTCTGTCGTATCGAGGACATCCCGCGCCTGGGGGCGCGCCGTGTGCAAAGGGCCGTGGGCGGTGCGGTGGCGGTCTTTCGCACCGCCGATGATCAAGTGTTTGCGTTGCTCGATCGCTGCCCGCACCGGGGTGGGCCGCTGAGCCAGGGAATCGTTTTCGGTACCCATGTGGCCTGCCCGCTGCACAACTGGACGATCGGTTTGGCTGATGGCTGTGCGGTTGCGCCCGACGAGGGATCGACCCCTGTGTTCCAAGTGCGTGTGGAAGATGGGCGGGTTTTTCTGGACGCCGGCGAACTGGCCTCACTGGGGCTCGAACCGTCGGCGGCGGCGGCCAGTTCCCGATGCGATTGCCCAGAGGCGTTGCAGCCATGACGCAAACCCGCTCGACCTGTCCCTATTGCGGGGTTGGCTGCGGCGTGATCATCGAGTCCGACGGCGGTCGCATCACCGGCGTGCGCGGCGACCCTGAGCATCCGGCCAACCATGGCCGCCTGTGTACCAAGGGCAGCACGCTGCACCTGACGGCCGATCCGGCGGTGGCCGCCGCCACGCGGCTGCTCTACCCGATGCGCCGCGCGGTGCGGGGTCAGCCGCCGCAGCGCATTGACTGGGAGACAGCGCTGGACGAAGCGGCCACCCGCTTTGGCGACATCGTCGATCGCCACGGCCCCGATGCCGTGGGCTTCTACATCTCGGGGCAGCTCCTCACCGAGGACTACTACGTCTTCAACAAGCTGGCCAAGGGCCTGATCGGCACCAACAACATCGACACCAACTCGCGTCTGTGCATGAGCAGTGCGGTGGCGGCCTACAAGCTCACACTGGGCGCCGATGCGCCGCCCAACTGCTACGAAGACGTCGACCATGCCGAGGTGATCTTCATCGCGGGCTCCAACACCGCCTACGCCCACCCCATCCTGTTCCGGCGCATCGAGGACGCCAAGCGCGCCAACCCCCATCTCAAACTGATCGTCGCCGACCCGCGCCGCACGGAAACGGCCGAAGTCGCTGATCTGCATTTGCCGCTGCAACCCGGCACCGACGTGGCGCTGTTTCACGCGATGTTGCATGTGCTCATCTGGGAGGGTCTGATCGACCCTGCCTTCATCGCCGCCCACACCGACGGCTTCGAGGCATTGAAGAAGCGCGTGGCCGAGTTCACGCCGGGGGCGGTGGCCACGCTGTGTGGGCTGCCGGCCGAGGCGATCGTGCAGGCGGCGCGCTGGTTTGGTCAATCGCGAGCGACGTTGTCCCTCTACTGCCAGGGCCTGAACCAGAGCAGCAGCGGCACCGCCAAGAACGCCGCCCTCATCAACCTTCACCTGGCCACTGGCCAGATCGGCCGCCCCGGGGCCGGGCCCTTCTCGCTCACCGGCCAGCCCAACGCCATGGGCGGCCGCGAGGTCGGCGGCCTGGCCAATCTGCTGTCGGCGCACCGCGACCTGTCCAACCCGCAGCACCGTGCCGAAGTCGCCCGCCTGTGGGGAGTGGCCGACGTGCCGGCCACGCCGGGCAAGACAGCCGTCGAAATGTTCGAGGCCGCCGCCCGCGGCGAGATCAAGGCGCTGTGGATCGCTTGCACCAATCCGGCGCAGTCCCTGCCCGACCAGGCCACCGTGCGTGCGGCACTGAAGCGCTGCGAGTTCGTCGTGGTGCAGGAAGCCTTTGCCACCACGGCCACCTGCGCCTACGCGGATCTGCTGCTGCCTGCCAGCACCTGGGGCGAAAAAGAAGGCACCGTCACCAACAGCGAGCGCCGCATCAGCCGCGTGCGCTCCGCCGTGGCGCCGCCCGGCGAGGCCCGTGCCGACTGGCGCATCGCGGTCGAGTTCGCACACCGGCTCGAAGCCCGCTGGAGCGCGCGCCGCAACGGCCAGGCCACGCTCTTTCCCTACGACACTCCCGAAGCCATCTGGAACGAGCACCGCGAATCCACCCGCGGGCGCGACCTGGACATCACCGGCCTGAGCTATGCGCGGCTGGAGCACGAGGGCCCGCAGCACTGGCCCTGCCCCGAGGGCCAGGCCCCGCGCGCGCGGCTGTACGAGGACGGGCGTTTCCCCACGCCCGATGGGCGTGCGCGCTTTGCCGACGTGCCCTACACCCCCCTGGCCGAGCCGCGCGATGCCCGCTACCCTTTCAGCCTGACCACCGGCCGGCTGCGCGACCACTGGCACGGCATGAGCCGCACCGGCCTGCTCGGGCGGCTGTTCGGTCATGTGAGCGAGCCCGCCGTGCAACTGCACCCGCAGGACATGGCGCGGCGTGGCCTGAAGGACGGCGACCTCGTCCATCTCACGTCCCGGCGCGGCTCCATCGTGCTGCCGGTCCAAGGCAGCGAGCAGGTGGGCCTGTCCCAGGCCTTCCTGGCCATGCACTGGGGCGAGGAGTTCCTCTCCGGTGCCAGCAGCACCGGCGAGCGCCTGGCCGGCGTCAATGCCCTGACCACCCCCGCCTTCTGCCCGACATCCAAGCAGCCCGAACTCAAGCACGCGGCCGTCAAGGTGCTCAAGGCCGAACTGCCGTGGACCCTGCTCGCGGCCGCCTGGCTGCCGGTGGGCCAGGCCCATCGCGCCATCGCGGCCCTGCGCGAGCTGATGCCACGCTTCGCCTACGCCAGTTGCGTGCCTTTCGGGCGCGAGCCCAGCGAGCGCGGCGTGCTGGGGGTGCTCTTTCGGGCGGCCGCCGTCGAGCCCCCCGGCGACGAGTGGCTCGCGCACATCGAGGAGGAGCTCGGCCTGGCCGGCGCCGAGGTGCTGCGCTACGCCGACCGCCGCCGGGGCCAGCGCCGTGCGATGCGCCTGGTGCCCCGCGGGGACGGCCGCCAGGACGCCCGGCTCGAAGCCTTCGTGCTGGCCGGCGACACCCGCGCCGAATCCTGGGTACGCGCCCTGCTGCAAGACGAAGGGCCCGCCCAGGCCTATGGCCGCGCCCTGCTCGCGCCCGGCGCCAAGCCGCCGGCAACGCTGGCCCCGCGCAGCCGCCAGGTCTGCACCTGCCTGAACGTCACGGAAGGCGAGATCCTCGCCACCCTGGCGCAATGCCAGGGCAGCGCCGAAGACCGCCTGGCCCGTCTGCAGGCCGAACGGCGCTGCGGCACCCAGTGCGGCTCCTGCGTGCCCGAACTGCGCCGGCTGGTGCGCACCAGCCTGCAGGCCGCGTGACAATGGGGCCCCTGCCTGGATCGGACACCCGACGCACGACCTCATGAGCATCGCCCCCTACATCAAGGAGATCGGCCGCGGCAAGGAAGGCGCCCGCTCGCTGAACCGCGAGCAGGCCCACGATCTGATGTGCCAGGTCCTCGACGGCCGGGTCAGCGACCTCGAGCTCGGCGCCTTTGCCATCGCGATGCGCATCAAGGGCGAATCGGTCGAGGAGCTGGCCGGCTTCTTGCAGGCCACACGAGACCGCTGCCTGCCCATCGCCCCCGGCCGCCCCCTGGTCGTGCTGCCGTCCTACAACGGCGCGCGCAAGCTGCCCAACCTCACCGCGCTGCTGGCACTGATGCTGTCGCGCGCGGGTGTGGCCGTGCTGGTGCATGGCATGCCCGACGACCCGGGCCGCGTCACCACCGCCGAGATCTTCAGCCACCTCGGCCTGGCGCCGGCCGAAACCCCCGGCGATCTGCAGCAACGCTGGGCCCGTGGCGAGCCTGCCTACATCCGCACCGGGCATCTGTGCCCGCCGCTGGCGCGATTGCTCGACGTGCGCTGGGTCATCGGCCTGCGCAATCCCGGTCACACCGTGGCCAAGCTGCTCGACCCGGGCGAAGGCCTGCGTGTCGTGAACTACACCCACCCCGAGTACGGGGCCTTGCTGACGCAGTTCCTGCAGGCCACCGCCGCCCACGCGATGCTGCTGCGGGGCACCGAAGGCGAGCCCTTCGCCGACCCGCGCCGCACACCGCGCATGGACGTCTTTCTGTCCGGGCGGCGTCTCAGTGCATGGTCGGTGCCGGCGAAAGACGGGGTGCTGGACAGTATTCCCCCTTTGCCCGCAAGCCGCGATGCGCGTGCCACGGCGGCGTATATCCAAGACGTCCTCGATGGGCGTATGCCCGCACCGGATCCGCTGAGGCAGCAGGTGTGGGCGCTGCAACGGGCGGTGCAGTCGTTTTGTCAACCCGAGGAGTCAGGCCATGCAGCCACACACAGTCCATGAGAAGCCGACAGTCTTTCTGGTGGGGGCGGGTCCGGGCGACCCGGAGTTGCTCACGGTCAAAGCGGTCAAGGCGATCGCACAGGCCACGGTGTTGTTGGTCGATGACTTGGTGGGCCGGGGTGTGCTGGCATACGCTCAACCCGGAGCGCGCCAGATTTATGTCGGCAAGCGTGGCGGATGTGCGTCCACGCCGCAGCACTTCATCGAGCAGCTGATGATCCGTGAGGCGCGCCGCGGAGAGCGCGTCGTTCGCCTCAAGGGAGGCGATCCGTTTATCTTCGGCCGCGGCGGCGAGGAGGCGGAGCGCTTGCGTGCTGCAGGGCTGCAGGTCGAGGTCGTCAGTGGCATCACGGCGGGCTTGGCTGCGACGACCAGCCTTGGCGTGCCCTGGACGCATCGCGCCCATGCGCACGGTGTGGTGTTGGTCACGGGACATGCGCACCCAGGCAGTTCGGGGCCGGATTGGCGTTCGTTGGCGAAAACCTGCGTGTCAGCCCGCTTGACGTTGGTGATTTACATGGGAGTGGCGTTGGCGCGCTGCTTACAAGAGGAGCTGTTGGCCGGGGGCTTGCCCGCCGACACACCGGTTGGCGTGATACAACACGCCTCGTTGCCCCAGCAGCGCCACGTCGTGACCACACTCGACGCCCTGGCCCTGGCGATCGAGCGCGAGTGCCTGGGCAGCCCGGCCGTGATCATTGTGGGCGACGTGTTGCGTGGCTTGCCGACCGCCCAATCCTGCCTATCCGAGAAAGGCCAAGCCCTGGCATAGCACGCTTGCGCAAAAAAAGAACCCCGACCTAAAGGGCCGGGGTTGCAAGCCTTATGCTGTCACACACAAAGGCACCCGCTCAGGGAGGAAAAGCGGGGAGCCGCAAACGGCTCAAGCGAAACTTTACCACAAACTGACGAGCTGGGTGTTCGGAAAGTCGCAAAAAAGTGACAGCGCCTCTCAGGTCTCGTCGTTTTGAGCAGTTTTGCGGTTTCTGGGCTGCAGGTCGAAGCGCAGCAACCGGCACTCGATCGGCCCGTTGAACAGCGGCACGCGCCGGCTGGCCTGCAGGCGCAGCCGGCGTGGCAGTTCGCGGTCGGGCGTGAGCACCCAGGCGGTCCAGCCGCCGAAGTGGGTCTTCCAGTGCGCGGCCAGCCGCTCGTAGAAGACGTCCGCTCCCAAGCCGCCGACCACGCCGGCGGCTTCTATGCGTTCTCCATACGGGGGATTGAGCAACAGCACGCCAGGCCACGGGCTAGGGGGCAGGCGTTGCAGGGCGTCGCCGCCGCGGAACTCGACCGCTGCGCCGACACCGGCACGTTCGGCATTGCGGCGGGCGAAATCGACCATGCGGAAGGAGACGTCGCTGCCGTAGGCGATGGCCGGTCCGCCGGTGGGCCAGCGCCGCTCGGCGGCGCGCGCCTGCTCGCGCAGCGCGGCCCAGCGCGCCGCGTCGTGTGGCAGCAGCCGCTCGAAGGCGAAGCGCCGCTGACGCCCCGGTGCCTGCCGCAGCGCGATCTGCGCGGCCTCGATGACCAGCGTGCCGCTGCCGCAGCAGGGGTCGAACAGCGGCACCGGCGCGCCGTCGGCGTCGGTGCCGGTCCACCCGGTGGCGGCAATCATCGCGGCCGCCAGCGTCTCTTTCAGCGGCGCGTCGCCCTTGTCGGTGCGCCAGCCGCGCTTGAACAATGGCTCGCCGCTGGTGTCGAGCGACAGCGTC
Organism: Tepidimonas sp. HKU78; assembly: GCF_049860815.1. Lineage (NCBI taxonomy): Bacteria > Pseudomonadati > Pseudomonadota > Betaproteobacteria > Burkholderiales > Tepidimonas > Tepidimonas sp. HKU78. Next base: position 715,715 of record NZ_CP187547.1, on the reverse strand, counting down.
AACGTGTCGGCGCTCAGGTGGGCATACACGCGCACATCGGGTTGGGCCGTGTCGACGCTGGGGCGCGCGCCGCGGCGTGCGCGCAGGCGGTCGCAGACGGCGTCCTTGATGCGCAGCCCCGCAAAGTGCAGGCTGCGCAGCGGACTGCGCTGGGCTGTGACTTCGACCTTGATCGTATGCCGTGGCGTGAACCAGTCTTCCCAGGCGATTTCGGCAGCCGCGCCGTAGAGGTCGTCTTCGCTGCGGTACGGGCCCTCCCATAGGCGCAGCAGCACGCGCTGGGCGATGCGGCTGTGCAGGTTCAGGCGCAGCACGGTATCCCAGTCGCCGCGCAGGCCGACACCCGCGCGGCCCAAGGTCAAGGCGTGGTCGGGCACGGCGCACAGGCGCTGCACTTCGGTGGCCAAAAACGGGGGACAGCCGCCCGCGCAGGGCAGAAAGAGGTCGACGGTGGACATGGTCAGGCGTGGCGGGTCTTGCGCAGGGTGGCCGTGGGGATGCGCAGCGCCTCGCGGTATTTGGCGACGGTGCGGCGCGCGCACTCGATGCCCTGTTCGCGCAGCAAGTCGGCGATCTGGCCGTCGCTGAGCGGCTGGCGGGGATCTTCGGCGGCGATGAGTTGTTTGATGAGGGCGCGCACGGCGGTGCTGGAGGCGTTGCCGCCGGCGTCCGTGGCCAAGCTGGAGCCAAAAAAATATTTCAGCTCGTAAGTGCCGAAAGGGGTGGCCATGTACTTGGCGTTGGTGACGCGGCTGATGGTCGATTCGTGCAGGCCCAGCTCGTCGGCGATGTCACGCAGCACCAATGGTCGCATGCCGACCTCCCCGTGCAGAAAAAAGTTGCGCTGTCGCTCGACGATGGCGCGCGCCACGCGCAGGATGGTGTCGAAGCGCTGCTGCAGGTTTTTGATGAACCAGCGCGCTTCTTGCAACCGTTGTTGCAGATCGCCACTGCGGTGCTGGCGCAGGGCCTGGGCATAGATATCGGTCACGCGCAGGCGCGGAAGCACCGCGGGGTTGAGTTGGACGTCGAACTGCGTGCCGCGCACGGTGACGATCACATCGGGGACGATCACTTGCCGTTCGGCGTCGGCGAAGCGGCGCCCGGGCTTGGGTTCAAGGCGCGACAGCAGCGCAAGCGCCGCGCGCACGGTTTCCTCGTCCAGCCCGGTTGCCTGGCCCAGCCGCCGCACGTCGCGGCGCGCGATCCACTCCAGCGGCTGCCCGCACAGCGCGTCGGCCGCGCGGGCCGTGGGGGTGTTGGGCAGTTCGCCGATTTGCAAGCGTAGGCACTCGGCCAGGTCGCGCGCGCCCACGCCCGCGGGCTCCATGTGCTGCAGCCAGCCGAGGGCGCGGCGCAGCAGCGAGGCGATCTCGTCGCGCCGCTCGGCATCGACCGACTCGCCGGCGGCCTGGCACTGCTGGCACAAAGCGTCCGTCAGCTGCTCGAGCGAATCGGGCAAATAGCCGTCGTCGTCGAGCGACTCGATCAAAAAAAACAGCGCGGCGCGTTCGTCGTCGCTGAGGTGCAGTGCCAGGGCTTGCCGGTGCAGGTGGTCGGCCAGCCGCTCGGGCGGATGGGCCAGTTGACGGGTGAGCTGCCGCTCGTCGTCGTCGCCGTCTGCGCCGCGCTCGACGCCGGGACCTTCCCAACACCACTCCGCCGGTGACTCGTCGGCAGTGGGCCCATCGTCGGCCGCCCAGCCCCCGGCGTCTTCGTCCAGTCGAGCCCCCCACTCGGTCTGCGCCAGCGCCGCCTCGCCGTCGAAGACGGCCATGGTATCGGGCGGCTCTGCATCGTCGATCTCGGGGGGCGACGTCGCCGTGTCCGTCACCGCCTCGGGGCTGGGGTCGGTGTCTTCTTCCGCACGTTCGAGAAAAGGGTTGTCGGCCAGCGCCTGTTCGATCTCCTGCGCCAGCTCCAGCGTCGACAGCTGCAGCAGCCGGATCGATTGCTGCAGTTGCGGTGTCAGGTTCAGGTGCTGCGCGGTGCGCAGCGTCAGGCCCGCTTTCATGGCACGCTACAGGCGGAAATGCTCGCCGAGGTAGACGCGGCGTACCTCGGCGTCATCCACGATGTCGGCGGGCGTGCCGTGTGCGAGCACCCGACCCTCGCTGATGATGTAGGCGTGGTCGCAGATGCCCAGCGTCTCGCGCACATTGTGGTCGGTGATCAGCACCCCGATGCCGCGTGCCTTAAGAAACCCGATGATGCGCTGGATCTCGATGACGGCGATCGGATCGACACCCGCGAACGGCTCATCGAGCAGGATGAAGCGCGGGTTGGTGGCCAGCGTGCGCGCGATCTCGACGCGGCGCCGCTCGCCGCCCGACAGCGCGGGCGCCGGCGCATCGCGTAGGTGGTCGACGTGCAGCTCTTGCAGCAGGCGATCGAGTCGCTCGCGCAGCACCGGTTCGGCCAGGGGACGGCCGGCTTCGTCGTGTTGCAGCTCCAGCACCGCGCGCACGTTTTGCTCGACCGTGAGTTTGCGAAAGATCGATGCCTCCTGCGGCAGGTAGCCCAACCCCAGGCGCGCGCGCCGGTGGATGGGCAAGTTTTCTGCCGGTTGGTCGTCGATCCACAGCCGCCCGGCATCGGCACGCACCAGGCCGACGATCATGTAAAACGACGTGGTTTTGCCCGCCCCGTTGGGGCCCAGCAATCCCACCACCTCGCCCCCGCGCACCTGCAGCGACACATCGTGCACCACGGTGCGGCGGCCGTAGCGCTTGTGCAGCCCTTGCGCGCGCAGGCAGCGCGCGTTTGGCGCCGATTCGCTCACGGGCGGCGCTCCAGGCGGTCGCTGGGGGCCAGCGCCGGGGGGGGCAGGTCCGGCGCGGGCTGCGTGGCGGCCGGGTCGGCCTTGGACGGGGTGAGCAGCGCCCGCACTCGAGCGCCTGCGCTGGCACCCGCGCGATCGCCATCGACCGAGAAGGTCTGCGCCCGATTGTCATAGACGATGACGGCGCCGCTCGCGCGGTCGGTCAGCACCGTGCCACGGTAGCGGCGCAGCTCGGCCTGGCCGCGCAACGTCACCCGATCGGCCTGCCCATCGTAGTCGATGCGCTCGGCCTCGCCCTCGATGTACTCGTCGAGTCCGTCGCGCTTTTGTCGATAAAACGCACGCTGTGTTGCGTCACCGGTGACGGTGCCGAACTGGTGGCCTTGCGCGTCCTGCCGCACCTCCAGCCGCTGGCCGCGGATGCGGATCGTGCCTTTGGTCACGACCACGCGTCCGGTGAACACACTGGTCTGCCGGCCTTCGTCGTAGCGCAGGGCGTCGGCTTCGACGTTCATCGGCGCGTCGCGATCGGCGCGCTCGGCGTGGGCCCATAGAGGCAGGCCCATGACGGCGGCGGTGAACAAAGCGGCGGTCAACCGCAGGGGTCGAATGGCAGCGGGCACGGATTTTGCTCCTTGCGGTGCGCCGATTGTGCCACGATTGCCCGCGGCCGCCACCCCGGGGGGCGAGTGGCGTCAGGCCTGACGCACGCGCGCGATCAGGGCGTCGGCCACCACCAGCGTGCGCGCCGCCTGCCCGGGGACGAGGAAGCGCCCGGCGATCCCCAGCGACGGCGTGGCGTCGACCTCGTAGGCGTCTTGCAGCTGCAGCGCGCGCTTGACCTTGCCGCTGACGCCAAACGACTGATACGTCTGCGTAAAGGTCTGACGATCCAGCCCCTGCTTGGCGGCCCAGGCCGCGACCGCGTCGAGCGAGTTGAAACGCTCGCGCTCCTCGTGCACGGCCTTGAAGGCTTTTTCGTGCAGGTCGCCCAGGCGGCCCATGGCCTCCAGCGTGTAATACAGCCGCTGCATGGGCTCGAACGCCGCGTTGAACCCGACAGGCACGCGCCGCACCACGACTTCCTTGGGCAGCTTGCGCATCCACTCGGTCATCAGCGGCTCGAAGCGGTAACAGTGGATGCAGCTGTAGGCGAAGAATTCGAGCACCTCGACCTGGCCGGGGCCGGTGTCCACCGGTGCCGGTTTGGACAGGCGGCGATAGTCCGTGCCCTCGCGCAGGTTGGCCTGTGCCAACGCGGCGGGCAGGGTAGTGGTGGCGGCTAGGCCGACGAGGCAAGCGTGAAACTGACGGCGGTGCATGGTGAGTGGCCCGTAGGGTGACGAACGAAAGTGACGACCAACGACTCCGATGCGGCGTGGGGTGCGCAGGTTCCCAACGGAGGTCAGCGCTGCACGCGCACGAGCGCCGTTTCGATCTGCTGGCCGCGCAGGCGTTCTTGCATCAGCTCGGCGTCGACCTTGTTGTCGAACGGCCCCAGCCGCACGCGGTACACGCGTTGCCCGGCCTGCTCGCGTTCGCTGACCTTGGCGCTAAACCCCTGCAGCGCCAGCCGCGCGCGTTGGGCTTCGGCCTCTTCGGCCTGGCGAAACGCGCCCACTTGCACGTAGTACTGGAACGGGTCGGCTGCGGCGGGCTGGTTCTCGCTGCCTGGGCTGGCGGGGGCGGTGGGCGTGGCACGCTGGCGGATCAGCTCGGCGATGGGGTCGCCTGCCGGGGCTTTGCCCTCCCCGGCAGGTGCGGGCGCGCTCGCGGCGGTGTCGGGTGCGGCCGCGGGTGCCTCGGCCGCGGGGGCAGCGGCAGGGGGTGCCGTGCGCGACAGCCCGGCGTTCGGGTTCCAATGGCGCAGCCGCTCGGCTTCGGTCTCGGGCTGCATCGGTTTGCGCTGCACCCCGCGATCCACCAGCGGGATAGGCACTTTGGTGACGTACACCGCCACGGCCAGCGCCGCACCGATGCCGACCAGCAGCCCCAGCACGAAGCCAAGTAACGTGCCCCCAGACTGCGGGGCTGCGGCGAGAGAACGAGATCGGATACGGGTCGTCGCCATGGATGGGCACTCCGAAAGACGCACGCCGCTCACATCGAGGTCGGCGCGCTCACGCCGAGCACGCGCAGCCCGCTGCGCAGCACCTGGGCCGTGGCGGCCACCAGCGCCAGCCGCGCCAGCCGCACCGCTTCATCGTCGACCAGGATACGCTCCGCATCGTAATAGCTGTGATAGGCCGACGCCAGCTCACGCAGGTAGAACGTGACGTCGTGCGGCGCGAAATCGGCAGCCGCCGCGCGCAGCACGTCCGGGAAGCGAGCCAGTTGCAGCATCAGCGCCTGCGCGGCCGGGGTATCGAGCGGCGTTAGATCGGCGTCGCGCAGCCGCGCCGGGTCGCCGCCCCATTGCGCCAGCACCGAGCAGATGCGCGCGTGCGCGTACTGCACGTAGTACACGGGGTTGTCGTTGTTTTGCTGGATCGCCAGATCCACATCGAAGGTGTACTCGGTGTCGGGCTTGCGCGACAGCAAAAAGAACCGCACCGCGTCCTTGCTCGTCCACTCGATCAGGTCGCGCAGCGTGACGTAGCTGCCCGCGCGCTTGGAGATCTTGACCTCTTGCCCGCCGCGCACCACGCGCACCATGGTGTGCAGCACGTAGTCGGGGTAGCCCTTCGGGATACCCAACCCCACCGCCTGCAGTCCGGCGCGCACGCGCGCGATGGTGCCGTGGTGGTCCGTGCCCTGGATGTTGATGACCTTGGTAAAGCCGCGTTCCCACTTGGTGATGTGGTAGGCCACGTCCGGCACGAAGTAGGTGTAGGTGCCGTCGGACTTGCGCATCACGCGGTCTTTGTCGTCGCCGTACTCGGTCGTGCGCAGCCACAGCGCGCCGTCTTTTTCGTAGGTTTTGCCGGCGTCGATCAGGCGTTGCACGGTTTGGGCGACGCGCCCCGAGCTGTACAGGCTCGACTCGAGGTAGAACTGGTCGAAGCGCACGTCGAATGCGCGCAGGTCCAAGTCCTGCTCGCGGCGCAAATAAGCCACGGCAAACTGGCGGATGCCGTCCAGGTCTTCGACGTCGCCGCTGGCGGTCACGGTGCGGTCATCGGCTTCGACGGTTTTGCGCGCCAGAAAGTCGTCCGCGATGTCCTGGATGTAGTCACCGTTGTAGGCGGCCTCGGGCCAGCCCGCATCGCCGGGTTTGAGGCCGCGCGCGCGCAGCTGCACCGAGCGCGCCAGTGTCTCGATCTGCACGCCGGCGTCGTTGTAGTAGAACTCGCGGTGCACCTGCCAGCCTTGGGTCTCGAACAGGTTGCAGATCGCGTCGCCCAGCGCGGCCTGGCGGCCGTGGCCGACGTGCAGGGGGCCGGTCGGGTTGGCGCTGACGAATTCGACCAGCACGCGCTGCCCGTGGGGCGGCTGGTGGCCGTAGCGGTCGCCCGCGGCCAGCACCTCGCGCACCACCTGCTGCTTGGCGCGCGGGTGCAGGCGCAGGTTGATGAAGCCGGGCCCGGCGATCTCCAGCGCCGCCACCCAGCGCTGAAACGCCGGTTGGGCCTGCAGCCGCTGCAGCAGCGTCTGTGCCACGTCGCGCGGTGGCTTGCCCAGCGGCTTGGCCAGTTGCAGCGCGGCGGTGATGGCCAGGTCGCCGTGCGCCGCTACCTTGGGTTGCTCGAAGGCGGCGCGCGCCCCCGCGCCGGGGTGCAGCGCTTGCAGCTCGGTGGCCAGCGCCTCCAGCAAATCATGTTTGACGGATTGCATGGCGGCAATTGTAGGCGGCGGTCGCCGCCACCCCGGCCACGCCGGCCGTGTCGGTGCGCACTCGGGCCGGTGTGCGCGTGCGCGACGCCGGCGGGCGGTCGCGCAACGGCGCAGTCGCCCCTTCAGCGCCGCGCGCGGCGCTGCGCGGCCAGCACGCACAGCAGGTCGCAGGCCACGTGGGCCGCGGCCAGCGCCGTGATGTCGGCGTGGTCGTAGGGTGGTGCCACCTCCACCACGTCCATGCCGATCAGGTGCAGCGGCACCAGCCCGCGTACGATGTGCAGCGCCTGCGCGCTGCTCAAGCCGCCCGCGACCGGCGTGCCGGTGCCGGGCGCGTGCGCCGGATCCAGGCAGTCGATGTCGAATGTCAGGTACGCCGGGCGATCCCCGACGATGCGCAGCACCTGCTGCAGCGCCCAGTCGGCACCGCGCGCGTGCACCGTGGGCGCATCGAGCACGTGCACGCCCATGAAGTCGTCGTTCCAGGTACGAATGCCGACCTGAACCGAGTGCGCGGGGTCGATCAGGCCCTCGCGCACGGCCTTGAAAAACATCGTGCCGTGGTTGAGCGACTCGGGGCTGTCGTCCGGCCAGGTGTCGCAGTGCGCGTCGAAGTGGATGAGCGCCAGCGGTGCACCGAACCGCTCGGCGTGCGCCTGCAGCAGCGGGTAGGTGATGTAGTGGTCACCGCCGAAGGTGAGCATGCGCGCGCCGCTGGCCAGGATGCGACGCGCATGGTCGCGGATCGCGCCTGGTATCGTGAGCGGGTTGTGGGGGTCGAGCCAGCAGTCGCCAGCGTCCACCACCGCCAATGTCTCGAAGGGGTCGAACCCCCAGGGAAACGGCTTGAGTTCGGCCAATTGCACGCTGGCGGCGCGGATGGCGGCGGGCCCCAGGCGTGCGCCAGGCCGATAAGTGGTGGCGATGTCCAGCGGCACGCCGCTGACGACGACGTCTGCGCCCGTCAGGTCGCGCGTGTACGTGCGGCGCATGAAGCTCAGCACGCCGGCGTAGGTCATCTCGGGCCAGCTGCCGTGCAGCGTGGGGCGGCGGATGGCGCCGTCGCCAGCGGGCGGCGCCTCGGGGATCGGGGGGCTCATGGCGCGATTGTGGCAGGGCCGACCGGTGGTGACGCGTGATGTCGTCAGGTGGGTGACGGCGTCCAGGCGTGCGCGCGCAGGTCGTCCAGTGACACGAAGGCCAGCGCCCGCTCATGGCAGCTCTCCAGGATCACTGGCGGTGCCACGCCGGCGTCCAGCGCCTCTTTCCAGCGCAGCGCGCACAGGCACCAGCGGTCTCCCGGTTTGAGGCCAGGGAAGCGCCACTCGGGCCTCGGCGTGACGAGGTCGTTGCCGCGCTGTAGCGAAAACGCCAGGAACTCCGCGGTCACCTTGGCGCAGATGACGTGCGAGCCGACGTCGTGGGCGGCGGTGTGGTAACAGCCGTCGCGGAAATAGCCGGTCAGCGGGTCGTAGGAGCAGGCGCGCAGCGGCCCTCCCAGCACATTGCGAGCGGTCGGTTCCATGGTCGGTGCGTCGTCGATGAGACAAGCCTGCACTGTAGCGCGGTGGCATCAACCTTGTGTCTCATGGGGCGCGGGCAGTGGCAGCAGCGCCGCGCGCGCCGCGTCACGGATTGCACGGGTGAGCCGCTGCGCGGTGGGGGGCTCGCGCTCCCAGTGCTGCCAGTAAAGCGCCACGTCCACCACCGCGTCGGGGATGACCTCCTCCAGCGGGGGTTTACCCGTGCGTTGGGCCAAGTGCAGTTCGGGCACCATGCCCCAGCCCAGGCCCAGCTCGATGGCGCGCTCGAAGGCGTCCACCGCTGGCGTGAAGTGGCGGGGGTAGCGTGCCTGCCGCAGCCCGAAGTGGCGCTCCAGCCACACGTCCTGCAGCGCGTCTTTGCGGTTGAAGATGACGGCGGGCAGCGCCAGCAGCCGGTGCGGCGTCAACCGCCCTTGCGGCGTGCGGGCGCGCGCGACTACCGCCGGTGCGGCGACACAGCGGTAGCGCATGATGCCCAGCGGTTCGGCGACGCAGCCGCGCATGGGGTCGGCGCGTGTGGTCACGCAGCCGATGACGGTGCCGTTTTTGAGCAGCTCGTGCGTGTGGTCCTGGTCGTCGATGGTCAGATCGAGCAACAGACGCTGGCGCGCCAGTAGATCGGCCACGCCGGGCAGGAACCACGCAGCCGCCGAGTCGGCGTTGATCGCCACCGGCACGCTTTGCCAGCGCTGGTCGTCGCTGCCGCGCAGCCGCTCCAGCAAGTCGGCCTCCATCAGCTGCACCTGCTTGACGTGCGCCAGCAACGCCTGGCCAGCCGGGGTGGCGCGCACTTGTTTGCCGCGCACCACCAACCGCTGGCCCAGCTGCGTCTCCAGCGCGCGCACGCGCAGCGACACCGCCGCCACCGTCAGGGCCAGGGCCTTGGCCGCTGCGGAAAAACTGCCGTGTTCGACCACGGCGGATAGGGCTTGCAGTTGGCGGGCGTCGAGCATCTTTTCCACGCTATGGAGAAAGACACTGGTGTGGCCCGTGGCACAACAGCTGGGGGAAGGCTAAGGAACCTCTGCACTACCCCGCCCACTCGTTCGTGGCGACGAGTTCAGGGTCAATATCGTTTCGTAGGATGGGATCGAAACAGATGCTGAACGGTTCTTGGGCTCCAGCAAGCCCCTTCGTGGGCCCTCTGCAGCCTCATCCGGCCCCAGTGAGCCCACTGCGGGCGCACTTATCCCGTCGCAGCCAGCAAGGCTTTGCGCGCCAGCCACAGATTGACCAGCGCAAACAGGACGTTGAGCTGCGCGCCGTTCTTGGCCAAGCCTCGATAGGGCGTCTTGCGGTAGCCAAACTGGCATTTGAGTACCCGAAACGGATGCTCACCCTTGGCACGAATGCGCGCCTTGGTGCGTTCCAAGGCATCCATCACCTGGCCAAGAAAAGTGCGCTTGTCCAATGCCCGGCGCTTGCCCGGCCGCATGGCCACGTGCCAAGCGACTTGCTTGCCCTGGTTTTCCGCTCGCTTGTCCACTCCCTGATAGCCCGCATCGGCAAAGACGTCGGTCTCTTGCCCGTGCAAGAGCCGATGCGCCTGCGTCACATCCGAGACGTTGGCAGCGGTGGCCACCACCGTGTGTACCAGCCCTGTCTCGGCGTCGACCCCAACGTGCGCTTTCATGCCGAAGTACCACTGGTTGCCCTTCTTCGTCTGGTGCATCTCAGGGTCGCGCTCACGGCGGGCGTTCTTGGTCGAGCTGGGAGCAGCAATGAGCGTGGCATCCACGATGGTGCCGCTCTTGAGCATGAGGCCACGCTCGGTCAGGATGCGATTGACCGTCTCGAGGATACGCTGGCTCAGGCCGTGTTGCTCCAGCAGGTGGCGAAAGCGCAGGATGGTGCTCTCATCCGGCACGACATCCACCCCCAGGTCCAGACCAACAAAGCTCGCCAGCAGCGGCGTGTCGTACAAGGCTTCCTCCACCGCCGGGTCCGACAGACCAAACCACTGCTGCAAAAAATGAATCCTCAGCAGCTTCTCTACCGCAAAGGGTGGCCGCCCACCCTTGGGACCCGCCTTCGGCGCATACGGCTCGATGAGTGCGACCAACTCTGCCCACGGCACCACACGGTCCATCTGCTCCAAAAACGCACGCTTGCGGGTGCGCTTGGCGCGCAGCTCAAAGCCCGTATACATCGGCGCCTCCAGACTCATCTGCTTCATGTCGCTATTGTCCCATCCCGGCAGTCTGGCAGGAAGGTTTTGCAGACCTTCCCTAACATGAATCAGATGCGAGACGAACTGCGGGGTGAATTCATTTGCCGTAGCGGAGTTGAATCGTCAGCGATGGGCTAGGGCGACCGAGGCGATTTTGCCCTAACCCTTACCCGGGCGACTCGTCGTGCACGGGGCTACCGATCAACGGCAGCCCACTGTGGTCTTTCAGTCCGACGCCCGTGGTCTGCAGCCGCAAAGCCTCCCGCGCCAGCCAAACGAGACGACGCGCTGCGGTGACGACATCTTGGCCGCCGGGGCGTATGTTCGAAATACAGTTGCGCTGCGCATCGGTGCAGCCCACGCGTGGCCGAAGGGTGAGGTAGATTCCAACGCTGTCGGGCGAGCTCAGACCAGGACGTTCACCGATGATCATCGCCACCATCCTCGCGCCCAGCAGTTCACCAACCTCATCGCCTGCCGCAACGCGGGCTTGTCGGACGATGACCAAAGGTGCGATTCGCCAAGTGCGGTCCAGCGCTTGGCGCACGGCCCTCAAGAGCGCGGGCGTGTGCCGTTGTATGCCCAGCGCCGATAACCCATCCCCGATCACGAGCACCAAGTCCGGGGCCTCGGTACTGCGGCGAGCGTCTTGTAAGACTCCCACGCTCGCGTCGTCAAGTCGGCGTCCCCAATCGGGACGCAAAAGGTAGCTTTGGCGATCGGGCGCGCGGGTGTGCACGCACAGCGGCGCGGGCCAGCCGTCTGTGGTGAGCGCAGCCGCCAGTGCCTTGACGTCCAAGGGCAAGTGGATGGCATCCCGAGCTTGAGCATGCGCCAACCCAAATGCCAACACCTGCCGACTGGGTAGGCTGGATCCGCACCTCCCCAATGCGATACGCGCAGGGGTGAAACGCGTGAGCACCTCCCACGGCGTGTCCGTAGCGACGATGCTCGAAGAGAGCTCGGGACGTGATGGGGGGGGTGTCATCGGTCGGGTTGAGGCAAGGTCCACAACGTTTGTGCAAGCGCAGGCGCGACGCGCGCGGGCAAAAGGCGCCCCGTCTCGTCGACGACGCCCATGTTGCGTAGCCATTCGTCGAATTCCGGGGCACGCCGTAGTTGCAGTAAATCTCTCACGGCCAGAGCATCGTGGAACGATGTGCTTTGGTAGTTCAGCATCACGTCATCAGCCCCGGGTACGCCAATAATAAAATGGACCCCAGCGCAAGCCAACAACACGAGCAGGTTGTCCATGTCGTTTTGATCCGCCTCTGCGTGGTTGGTGTAACAGATATCGCAGCCCATAGGGAGGCCGAGTACTTTCCCACAAAAATGATCCTCGAGTCCGGCACGAATGATTTGCTTGCCGTCGAAGAGGTATTCGGGCCCGATGAATCCAACAACTGTGTTGACGAGTAGTGGGTGATAGCGCCGCGCTACTGCATACGCCCGTGCTTCGCACGTTTGCTGATCGACGCCATGATGGGCGTTGGCAGAGAGTGCGCTGCCTTGCCCGGTCTCAAAATACATGACGTTATCTCCCACCGTTCCGCGCCGCAGCGCCAGCGCCATGGAATGCGCCTCGTCGAGCAGAGCCAGATCGATTCCAAAGGAGCGGTTCGTCTGCTCTGTGCCGCCAATCGACTGAAACACCAAGTCCACGGGAGCGCCCATCTGTATTGCTTGCATGGTGTTGGTGACGTGGGTCAATACGCAACTCTGGGTGGGAATGTTGCCACGTTCGATGACTTCTGCCAACATGTGTTGCAACCGTACCAAATCGGCGATGCTGTCCGATACGGGATTGACGCCAATGACGGCGTCGCCGGCGCCAAGCAGCAACCCGTCGATGATGCTGGCCAAAATGCCCGCGGGATCATCGGTCGGATGATTCGGCTGCAGTCGCACTGCCAGGTGTCCGGGTAACCCTAATGTGTTTCGGAAGCGGGTGACGACGGAGCAGCGCTTCGCGACGATCATTAAATCCTGATTGCGCATCAGCTTACTAACTGCGGCAACCATCTCGGGCGTAAGACCAGGCGCAAGCCTTTTTAGCGCTACTGGTGTCGCCGCCTCGCTGAGCAGCCAGTCCCGAAATTCACCAACCGTTTGTGTCGAGACGGGCTCGAACGCTGATTCATCGTGTGTATCGATGATCAGCCGGGTGACCTCATCCGACTCATAGGGGATCAGTGGTTCTTCGAGAAATTGCCGCAGCGGCACCTCAGACAGCACCCAGCGCGCCGCCATACGCTCCTGTTCGCTCGTCGCTGCCACGCCGGCCAGTTGATCTCCAGATCTCGGTGGGCTCGCCTTCGCCATGACCTCGCGCAAGGACGCGAAGCGATAGCGAACACCCGCAAGATCGACCTGGTAGTGCATGACGATCACCGAACCTTTTGGGCGTTGGGTAAAGCGATGTCGCCAATGTCGGTGGCAGCGCTGTCGGTGTCGAGACGTTCGTTGGCCCCGACCAGCATTTCATCATAAGCGGCGTTGAGGCGTTGGTTCTGAGTAAAACGGAAATAAACATATCCAGCCGCCGCCAGTGCAGTAAAAAGCAGTGAAAGGGCCGGGTTGTAATAAATCACTGCGATTAGGCAAATGATTCCGCTGCCGAGGGCGAGCGCTGGGAAAATCGGATAAAATGGTGCCCGAAAGGGTCGATGCAATCCGGGCTCGGTCGAACGCAACTTGAACAGGCTCGCCATAGAAACGATATACATAACCAAGGCGCCCAAAACCGCCATCGTTACGATGTTCGCAGTAAGAGGCTGCCCACCAAACGTGATCCATTCATCGCTGAATACCGCTAAGATGCCCACGACACCCCCACCGATCAAGGCTCGAACGGGTGTGCGAAAACGAGGGTGCACCTTGGCGAAAAACGGCGGCAGAAAACCAGCGCGCGCGAGGGCATATATTTGCCGCGAGTATCCCAGTATGATGCCGTGAAAGGAAGCGATCAATCCGAACAAGCCGATCCAAACCAGCATGTGCAGCCATGCGCTGTTGTCGCCAACCACGATTTTCATGGCTTGCGGCAACGGATCGTTGATGTTTGATAGGGTTTGCCAATCACCAATGCCGCCGGCCATGATCATGACCAGAAAGGCGAGTGCCACCAACGTCAGGATGCCCGCGATATAAGCAATCGGGATGGTCCGTTGGGGGTCGCGAGCCTCCTCGGCTGCCATCGCCGCGCCTTCGATTGCAAGGAAAAACCAAATCGCAAAAGGAATCGCTGCAAATATGCCGCCGACTGTCGCCCAGGTGAATCTATCGCTGCCAGCCCAGCCGTTGGCGACAAAATTGGTGAGCGACCATCCAGGGGCCACGACGCCCGCAAAAACCAGCAGCTCGATGACCGCAAGTAGGGTAACAAATAGCTCAAAGGTGGCGGCGATGCCCACGCCAATGGCATTGAGCGTAATAAAGACGACGTAAGCGGCTACCGCAGCGATTTTGGGGTCAAGCGCGGGAAACTGCACGTTGAGATAGGCGCCGATAGCCAGTGAGATCGCGGGCGGCGCGAATACGAACTCCACCAGAGTGGCAAACCCAGCGATGTAGCCACCAGCGGGGCCAAATGCCCGTCGGGCGTAGGCAAACGGACCACCCGCGTGCGGGATGGCCGTCGATAGCTCGGTAAAACTGAAAATGAAGGTGGTGTACATCAGGGCTACGAAGGCGGTGGCGACCAAGAATCCCAGCGTGCCCGCGGTAGCCCAACCGTAACTCCACCCGAAGTACTCACCCGATATAACCAAGCCAACGGCGATACCCCAAAGTGAAAACACGCCGAGTACGGGTTTGAGCTCGCGCGAGACATGGACAGACGGTGTATGTGGTGATGCCATGACAAACCTCACATTGATAATAAGGGGGCGGGGGCATCTGCTAGTGTCCCCGACGACGTCCGAGACAGATCATGGTCTAGGGAGTCGCGACGACGGTATCCCGTTTGAGCAAAAACACGATGTGGCCGAAAATTTTCCGAAACGGGATAGTGTTGCTAAGGGTTATCCCTTACGCAGGGTCTGGCATGGTTCTTGATACTTTGAGCTCATCTGCCAAAGATCGCACCACTATGGAGCACGCCAGGGTGAGCCAAGAGGCCGGGCCGAGTTCGGTTGCACAGTTTTGTGTCAAGCGCACAAGTGACGTGCATGTGCATGCAAGCCACCTGTCCGCCTGGGAGCAGCAGTACGAGCAAGTGTCGCGCGGGGTTTTCAGCGGTGTCGTGCGGGAGGTCGCCGCCCCTGGGCTGCAGGTGTTCGAAGAATGGGCTTCTTGCGCGACGGCCCAGCATTGCCGCCCCTGGTCGGGCGGGGTGTGGATTGGCATGCCCGTGCCAGAGGATACCCAGGGTCTGCGCTACATGGGCCGCAGTGTTGATAGCCAACAGTGGATGTGGGCGAACGATGACCAGGTTTTCGACCTTTTCGTGCCGGCAGGGGTTGGCCTTTACGGAGTGGTCTTGGACGGCCGCGACATGATGCGCCATCTGCACTGGCGAGATGGGAGAGGTGAGTGCGGCACCGGCCAGTCGTTTGCGAGCACGGGATGGTCTGGCATGCAGTTGCAGCACCTCACCATTGCCCAGCGCCAGCGATTGACCGGTTTGTTGCGCGAGGTGCTCAGTAATGTCGAACGTACGCCAGAGGTTTTGAGCCACGACGCCAGCCGCCAGGCGTTACACCATGCGGTGCTCACTGTTGTCTGCGACTTGGCGGTGCCCCGAGAGGTCCAGCCCGTGATGGTGGGGCGACATCATCGTCGCCTTACTCTCGTGCGGCGCGCGCGCGAGCTGATATTGGAGCGACCGCAGGACTTCTGCCATTTGACAGCACTGTGCGCTGCTCTTCACGTGACGCGGCGCACGTTGCAGAACTGTTTTCACGAGGTCATGGGTATCAGCCCTGCTGCATACCTGCGCGAGGTCCGCCTCAACGCTGTCCGCCGTGCCCTGCAAAGCCCGCTGGAGGCGCAGCACACCATCACCGAGATCGCTGCTCGCTGGGGCTTTTGGCACATGGGCCACTTCGGACGGGAGTACAAGACGCTCTTCGGCGAGACGCCCTCCCAAACCCGGGCGGGGTGGCTTGAGGTCAAATAAAAAATAACTTGATGAGTTCAAGTTCATTTTGAAATACTTAATGCCGTAGCGCATCGGGAGCACACTCGCGTGTAACGAGAGGAGTGCTGCCGATGATCTTGACTGCCCCCAGCTTCACCGCCGGCCTGGTGATGAGCCTGTCGCTCATCATGGCCATCGGCCCGCAAAATGCGCATGTCATCCGTACCGGCTTGCAGCGGCGCCACCTGTGGCTGACCGTGGCCACGTGCGCGGTGGCCGACATCGTGCTCATCGCCCTGGGCGTGGCCGGCCTGGCGCAGTTGGGCGGCTTGTCGGACAAGCTGCACGGCGCGTTGATCGGGGCGGGGATCTTGTTCCTGCTCGTCTATGGTTACCAAGCGGCGCGGCGCTTCTGGTATGGGCCGGCGGCACCCCAGGTGCCCGCCATCGGTACGCCGGCCGCGCAGCCGACCAGTGCGCTGCAGGCCGTCGGGGCCGCGCTGGCGTTTTCCTGGCTCAACCCGCACGCCTGGCTGGACACGGCCGTCCTCATCGGTACCGCGTCGTTGGCGTGGGGCGCGCAGCAGCCCATCTTCGGCCTGGGGGCAGCGACCGGCTCGGTGGTGTGGTTCTTGCTGTTGGGCGGCGCGGCGTTTTGGCTCGGGCGGCGGCTGAATTCGCTCAAGGTCTGGCGCGCACTCGACGGCCTGGTGGCCCTGATGATGTGGGGCACGGCAGCGGCCCTGTTCATCAGCCTGTTCGAATGATGGAATCTGAGGAGGAGACGACCCATGTCCACGATGACCCTGCGCGTGCCCCAGCGCCGCGCGCCCGACGCACCGATCACGATCTTCGGCCCGGATTTTCCCTTCGCCTATGACGAATGGCTCACTCACCACGCCGGTTTGGGCCGCGTCCCGGTTAGCCGTTACGGCACCGAGGTGGCCGTCGTCGGCGCCGGCATGGCGGGGCTGACCGCGGCGTATGAGCTGATGAAGCTGGGCCTCAAGCCCGTGGTGTACGAGGCCTCGCGCATGGGCGGGCGGTTGCGCTCGCAGCCCTTCGAGGGCGGGCAGGGCGCGATTGCCGAGCTGGGCGGCATGCGTTTCCCGCTGTCTTCCACGGGTTTTTACCACTACGTCCATCTGTTGGGGTTGGGCAGCCGGCCGTTCCCCAACCCGTTGACGCCTGCAGCCAACTGCACCGTCATCGATCTGGAGGGCCAAACCCACTGGGCGCGCACGCTGCAGGATCTGCCACCGCTGTTCCAGGAGGTGGCGCAAGCCTGGGCCGACGCGCTGGAGGAGGGCGCGGGTTTTACCGCGCTGCAAACCGCCATGCGCGAGCGTGACGTGGAGCGGGTCAAGGCGCTGTGGGATGCGCTGGTGCCGCGCTGGGACGACCGCACGTTCTACGACTTCGTCGCGCAATCGAGTGCATTTCGTCGCTTGAGCTTTCACCACCGCGAGGTGTTTGGGCAGGTGGGCTTTGGCACTGAGGGGTGGGATTCGGACTTTCCCAACTCCATGCTCGAAATCCTGCGCGTCGTGCTCACCGGTTGCGACGAAAACCAACACTACATCGTCGGCGGTGTGCAACAGGTGCCCATGGGCCTTTGGCAGCACGCGCCGGCGCGCATCGAGCACTGGCCGCAGGGCACCACGCTGGCCCGCCTGCACCACGGGGCACCGCGCCCGGGAGTGCGCGCCATCCAGCGTGGGGGCAACGGCCAGCTGGAAGTGACCGACACCTGGGGCACGACGCGCCGCTACGAAGCGGTGTTGGTCACGTGCCAGAGCTGGCTGCTCACGACGCAGATCGCGTGCGAGGAATCGCTGTTTTCGCACAAACTCTGGATGGCGCTCGACCGCACGCGCTACATGCAGTCGTCCAAGACCTTCGTGATGGTCGATCGCCCGTTTTGGAACGACCTGCGCGCCAACGGCTGGCCGGTGATGGGCATGACGCTCACCGACCGCCTCACGCGCGGCACCTATCTGTTCGACAACGGGCCCGATAAGCCCGGCGTCATCTGCCTGTCGTACGCGTGGATGAGCGACGCGCTCAAGATGCTGCCCTACGACAGCACGAAGCGCGTGCAACTCGCGCTCGACGCGCTGCGCAAGATCTACCCCGACGTCGACATCGCCAGCCATATCATCGGTGACCCGATCACCATTTCGTGGGAAGCCGACCCCTACTTTTTGGGCGCCTTCAAAGGGGCGCTACCCGGCCACTACCGCTACAACCACCGGATGTACGGGCATTTCATGCAGGACGCGCTGCCCGAGCGCGAGCGCGGTATTTTCTTGGCGGGCGACGACATTTCCTTCACGCCGGCGTGGGTGGAAGGCGCGGTGCAAACGGCCCTCAACGCGGTGTGGGGCATCGTGCGTCACCTGGGTGGTGCCAGCCATCCGGACAACCCCGGCCCCGGGGATTGGTATCCGCACATCGGGCCCGTGGCGCTGCCGGATTGACACCGTGCACGGAGGGAATCTGCCGGACACAGGTTGCGCTACGCTTGCAGACATGGACGCACGGATGCAAACGGAGAACGACCGCGCGTGGCCAGCGCAATCGCTGCGCATTGCCCTCTGGCAAACGCCCCACCCCGCGCCTGGGAACGCCGGCCATGCACTGGCGTGCCTGGATGCCGCAGCAGCACAAGCCGCGCAACAGGGTGCGCACTGGTTGGTCACGCCCGAAATGTTGCTGTCGGGCTACTTGATCGATCCCGCGCAGTTGGCTGCGCTTGCGCAACCGGCTGACGGCCTCTGGGCGCAGGCGGTCGCGGCCATCGCACAGCGGCACCGTGTGGGCATCGTCTATGGCTGGCCCGAGTCGCACCCCGCGGGCGCTCGACCCTACAACGCAGCGCAAGCCATCGGCCCCGACGGGCAGCGGCTGGCCCTGCACCGTAAAGTGCACCTGTTCGGCGCGGCAGACGCCGAGCGATTCTCGCCGGGCGAGGAAGTGGGTACCCCGTTTGACTGGGAAGGCTGGCGCATCGGCCTGTTGATCTGCTACGACGTCGAGCAGCGTGCCACCGTTCGCGCCCTAGCGGCTCAGGGGGCGCGCGTGATTTTGGTGCCCACGGCCAACATGCTGCCCTACGACGACGCGCCGCTGCTGACCGTGCCCCGGCTAGCGGCCGAGCACCATGTTGCCATCGCCTATGCCAACGCCTGTGGCGCGGAGGGCCGCACCCACTACGGCGGCTTGAGCACACTGGCCGGGCCGCGGGGCGAGGTGCGGGCCCGGGCGGGAAGGGGGGAGGCGTTGTTGGTGGCCGAGGTGTTGCGTTGAGGCGACGCCTCCCCTGCTCACCCCCAAAACCCCTCCCGCCCGTAGTGCTCCTTGAGGAAATCGATCCACGCGCGAACCCGCCGAGGCAGGTGGCGCGCGCTGGGGTAAACCGCGTAGATGCCGTTGGGCGGGGCGGCGTAGTCGTCCAGCACGCTGACCAACCGGCCGGCGTCGATGTCGGCCTGCACTTCCCAGGTGCTGCGCCAGGCCAGCCCTAGGCCAGCGATGCACCATTCGTAGAGCACTTGGCCGTCGGTGCAGTCCAGTGGGCCGCGGGGGCGGATGTGGATGACCTTGCGCCGCCCGTCGGCTTCCGTCATGGTAAACGCCCAGCCGCGCGTTTGCGAAGCGTCCGAGGACAGCACCAGGCAGTCGTGCTGTAGCACGTCGTGCGGCGTGCGCGGGATCCCGTGCCGACGGAGGTAGCTGGGTGCGGCCACCACGAGACGCCGGTTGTCGGCCAAACGGGTGCTGATGAGCGTGGAGTCGGGCAGGTCACCCACGCGCACGGCGCAGTCGTAGCCTTCGGCCACCAAATCGACCAGGCGGTCGCTCAGGTTGAGCGAAACGGTGACCTCCGGGTGGCGCGCGCGAAAGAGCGGCACCAGCGGCGCCACACGCTGGCGCCCAAACCCTGCAGGGGCGGTGATGCGCAAGTGGCCGCGCACGGTTTGGCCGCCGGCGCTGACGTTGGCCTCGGCCTGCGCGAGCTCGGCGAGCAGGCGCTGACAATCCTCCAAAAAGGCGCTGCCTTCCGGCGTCAGGGTCAGCCGCCGCGTGGTGCGCACCAGCAGCTTGACGCCCAAATGCTCCTCTAGTGCGTCCAGCCGCCGACCGATGATGGCGGGCACCACGCCCTCGGCACGCGCGGCGGCGGCGAGGCTGCCGCGCTGCGCCACCGAGACGAAGGTTTCCATGGCCTTGACGCGGTCCATGGCGCTGATTATTCAACAAAAAGTCATGGCTGACGAGGGCGGCATGGGCTCGATTTCGCCCCGGCAATGCCCTACAGTTGCAGCATCCGTATCTGCCCCGACACGTCCCTCCCGGGCGCGCCGGGTGAAGTATTGACACCATGGAGAGCAACCGAATGACGACTTCTCGTATCCCCGTGGGCCGCTTGCAGGTGGCCGAAGTGCTGTATCGCTTCATCGAAGACCAAGTGCTGCCCGGCACCGGCATCGACAGCGCGCGCTTTTGGCAAGGGTTCGACGCCATCGTGGCCGATCTGGCCCCCAAGAACCGCGCCTTGCTGGCCGAGCGCGACCGCCTGCAGGCCGAGCTGGACAAGTGGCACAGCGCGCACCCCGGACCCATCCAAAACCCGCAGGCGTACCGCCAGTTTCTGGAGACGATCGGCTACCTGGTGCCGCCGCCCGGCGACGTGCGCGTGACCACGGCCAACGTCGACGCGGAGCTGGCCACGCAGGCTGGCCCTCAGCTGGTGGTGCCGATTCTGAACGCGCGCTATGCGCTCAACGCCGCCAATGCGCGCTGGGGCAGCCTGTATGACGCGCTCTACGGCACCGACGTCATCCCCGAAGACGACGGCCGCGCCAAAGGGCCGGGTTACAACGAAAAACGCGGTGCCGAGGTGATTGCCTACGCGCGCCGTGTGCTGGACGAGGCCGCGCCGCTGGCGCAGGGGGCGCACGCCGATTCGGTGGCCTACACCGTCGACGGCGGTGCGCTGCGTGTGCGCCTGCGCGACGGCAGCGTCACTGGCTTGCGCGAGCCGGCCCAATTCGTGGGCTACCAGGGCGCGGGCGAGGCGCCGTCGTCGGTGCTGTTGCGCCACCATGGGCTGCACCTGGACATTCGCATCGACCGTCAACACCCCATCGGGGCGACCGACCCTGCCGGCGTGTGCGACGTGGTGCTGGAAGCGGCGTTGTCCACCATCCTGGATCTGGAAGATTCGGTGGCGGCGGTCGATGCCGAGGACAAGGTGTTGGGCTACCGCAACTGGCTGGGCATTTTGCAGGGTTGGTTGACGGAAAGCTTCGACAAGGGCGGCCGCATGCTCACGCGCGGTCTGAACCCGGACCGCCGCTACCGCACGCCGGACGGCCAAGGTGAACTGGTGCTGCCCGGGCGTTCGCTGCTGTTCGTGCGCAACGTGGGGCACCTGATGACCAACCCGGCCATCCTGTACACCGACGCGGACGGCCAGGTGCGCGAGATCCCGGAAGGCATCATGGACGCCGTGGTGACCACCACCATCGCGCTGCACGACCTGCAAGGGCACGGGCGCTTGCCCAGCGGTGAGGCGATCCGCAACAGCCGCGCGGGCAGCATCTACATCGTCAAGCCCAAGATGCACGGGCCGCGCGAGGTGGCGTTCGCCAACGAGCTGTTCGCGCGCGTAGAGCAGTTGCTGGGCCTGCCGGACAGCACGGTCAAACTCGGCATCATGGACGAGGAGCGCCGCACCAGCGTCAACCTCAAGGCGTGCATCGCCGCGGCCAGCAGCCGTGTGGCGTTCATCAATACCGGCTTTTTGGACCGCACGGGCGACGAGATCCATACCGCGATGCTCGCCGGCCCCATGATCCGCAAGAACGACATGAAGACCAGCGCCTGGATTGCCGCCTACGAGCGCAACAACGTGCTGGTGGGCCTGAAGTGCGGCTTGCGCGGGCGCGCCCAGATCGGCAAGGGCATGTGGGCCATGCCCGACCTGATGAAGGCGATGCTGGAGCAAAAAGTCGCCCATCCCAAGGCCGGTGCCAACACCGCCTGGGTGCCCAGCCCGACGGCGGCCACGTTGCACGCGCTGCACTACCACCAGGTCGATGTCGCCGCCATCCAGCAAGCGCTGGAACAAATCGACGCCGACGCCGAGCGCGACACCCTGCTGGCCGGGCTGCTGACCGTGCCCGTCAGCCCCAACCCGCACTGGAGCGAGGCCGACAAGCAGCAGGAGCTGGACAACAATATCCAGGGCATCCTGGGCTACGTGGTGCGCTGGGTGGACCAAGGGGTGGGGTGTTCCAAGGTGCCCGACATCAACGACGTCGGCCTGATGGAAGACCGCGCCACGCTGCGTATCAGCAGCCAGCACGTGGCCAACTGGCTACACCACGGTGTCGTCACACCCGAGCAGGTGCGCGCGACCTTCGAGCGCATGGCGGCGAAAGTGGACCAGCAAAACGCGGGTGACCCCAACTACCGCCCCATGGCGCCGCACTTCGAGCAGAGCATGGCGTTCCAGGCTGCGCTGGATCTGGTCTTCAAGGGCAAGGAGCAACCCAACGGCTACACCGAGCCGCTGCTGCACGCTTGGCGTCTGAAGGTCAAAGCGGCGCGCGCGGGGGCCTGAGGACTGCGGTCAGCGGCCGACGGCCCGGCGAAATTGGGCGCGCAGGTGCCATCCGTCGGGCTGACGGTCCCGCTGCAGCACGATGCCGCCGTCGGTGTGCGCGAGCTGCTGCGCCAACAGCCACACCACGCCGTCCTCTCGAGCGGCATCGGCCGTGTCGGCATCGCTGGACGCGACCGACAGCTCGAGCCAACCCGAGAGGCCGCCGAGCGCAGCGCCAGCGCCGACCACGCTGTCCACGGCCCGCGGCTCGACGCGCCAATCCAGGCGGTTGCCGTGCTGCAGCCCCCACTCCAGCAGCGTCTGCACTAGGCTGTAGGCCAGCGTGGGATCGATCAGCAGCTCCACCGGGTGCAGTTGCCGGACCACCGTCACGCCAGCCAGTGCCAGCTCGTCGCGCCGTTCTTGCAACACCGATTCGACGATCTGCGCGAGGTCGATCTTTTCGTGCGTCTGGCGCACCTGGCCGCTGTGCAGCCGCACGATTTGCTGCGCCTGGATGCTGCAGCGCTTCAGGCGCAATGCCGGCTGTGCCAGGATGTGGTACTCCGCCTCGCTGAGGCGACCGCGCTGCACCAGCAGCGCCAGCCCGCGCAGCAGATGATCGACCGAATCGACGGCCTGGGTGGTGACCGCCACAGCCAGATCTGGCCAGTGGGGTGCCAGGCGCCAGTCGGCTGGCTCGACCCGGCTAGGCGTCGGCGAAGGCGGGGGCAGGGTGGTGGACAACACGGGCAATGATCGGGGCGTGCAGAGCAAAGGGGCAAAAGACAAGCCAAAGCAGTGTAGCCCAGGCGCCAACCCGTCACAATAACGGTCATGAACGCATCCGACACCTCCTGCTATCCACCCGCTCCGTACCCGCTGTCGCGCCCGCGCCGTCTGCGCCGGGACGTGTTTACCCGCAACCTGGTGCGGGAGCACCACCTGACCGTACACGACCTGATCTACCCCGTGTTCGTGCTCGACGGCCGGGGCCGCCGCGAACCGGTGGCGTCCATGCCCGGGGTGGAGCGCCTGAGCCTGGACCAGTTGCTGCCGGTGGCCGAGGAGTGCGTGGAGCTGGGCATTCCCGTTATGGCGCTGTTTCCGGTCATCGACCCCGCGCTCAAAACCCCGGACGGGCGCGAGGCCTGGAACCCCGACGGGCTGATTCCGCGCGTGGTCGCCGAGCTCAAGGCGCGCGTGCCCAACCTGGGCGTCATGACCGACGTGGCGCTCGACCCCTACACCAGCCACGGTCAAGACGGCCTGCTGGACGACAGCGGCTACATCGTCAACGACGCCACCGTCGAGGTGCTGGTCAAGCAGGCGCTGGTGCAGGCGGCCGCCGGCGTGGACATCGTGGCGCCCAGCGACATGATGGACGGGCGCGTGGGCGCCATCCGCCAGGCGCTGGAGGCGCGCGGGTACGTGCACACGCGCATCATGGCCTACAGCGCCAAATACGCCAGCGCCTTCTACGGCCCGTTTCGCGACGCCGTGGGCAGCGCCGCCAACTTGGGCAAGGCCGACAAAAAGGTCTACCAGATGGACCCGGCCAACACCGACGAGGCCCTGCGCGAAGTGGCGCTCGACCTCGCCGAAGGCGCCGACATGGTCATGGTCAAGCCCGGCATGCCCTACCTGGACGTGGTGCGGCGGGTGAAGGAGGCGTTCAAGGTGCCCACCTTCGCCTACCAGGTCAGCGGTGAGTACGCGATGATCAAGGCGGCAGCCGCCAACGGCTGGCTCGACCACGACGCGGTGATGATGGAGGCGCTGCTGGCGTTCAAGCGCGCGGGTGCCGACGGGGTGCTGACCTACTTCGCGCGCGATGCCGCGCGCCTGCTGCGTGCCCAGGCGCGGCGTTGATGTACCGATCGATGAAACACCTGCAACCCACCGAGGCCTGGCGCTGGCTGCAAGCGCAGGCCGATCAGCCACCCGAGCGCCGTCCGCTGTTCGTGGACGTGCGCATGGAGATCGAGTCGCTCTACGTCGGGCGGCCGCCGGGCGTGGTCAACATCCCGTGGTACGAATACCCCGACTTGCGACCCGACCCGCAGGACTTTGCGCGCCGTGTGGAGCAAGAGGCGGGGGACAAAACCCGGCCCATCCTGCTGATCTGCCGCAGCGGCAAGCGCACGCTGGACGCGGGCGCCGCGTTGGAAGCGGCGGGCTTTACCGACGTGGCGCACGTGGTGCACGGCTTCGAGGGCGAGCTCGACGAGCATTTCCACCGCTCCAGCGTCAACGGCTGGCGCTTCGAAGGGCTGCCCTGGGAACAGATGTGAGCATGGCTCCGTCAGTGGCCGACCTACGGGCGCAGGCGCACGCGGTGCTGGCCGAGGTGTTCGGTTACCACGCCTTTCGCGGCCAGCAAGCCGACATCGTGGCGCACGTGGCGGGAGGCGGCGATGCGCTCGTGCTCATGCCCACCGGTGGCGGCAAGTCGCTGTGTTACCAGATTCCGGCCATTCTGCGCCAGCGCGCCGGTCTCGGGGTGACGGTCGTCGTCTCGCCGCTCATCGCCCTGATGCACGACCAGGTCGGCGCGCTCATCGAAGCCGGGGTGGAGGCCGCTTACCTCAACTCCAGCCTCACGCCCGAGCAAGCAGCGGCGGTGGAGCAGCGCCTGATGCGTGGCGAGCTCACGCTGCTCTATGCTGCGCCGGAGCGCATCGTCACCCCGCGCTTTTTGGCCCGACTGCAGGCGCTGCACGATGCCGGACGGCTGGCGCTGTTTGCCATCGACGAGGCGCACTGCGTCAGCCAGTGGGGGCACGATTTTCGGCCGGAATACCGCGAGCTGGCGCTGCTGCCCGAGCGCTTTCCCGGCGTGCCGCGGGTGGCGCTAACGGCCACCGCCGACGCCATCACGCGCGCCGACATCGCCACCCACTTGCGGTTGGAGGGGGCAGCCACCTTCGTGGCCAGCTTCGACCGGCCCAACATCCGTTACACCATCGTGGAAAAGCGCGACAGCCTGCGCCAGCTGCTGCGCTTCATCGAACGCGAGCACGGCGGCGCGCACGGCCACGACAGCGGCATCGTCTACTGCGCGTCGCGGCGCAAGGTGGAAGACGTGGCCGCGCGCCTGCAGGCCGCGGGCCTGCGCGCCTTGCCCTACCACGCGGGCTTGGACAACGCCACGCGCCAGCGCCACCAAGACCGCTTTTTGCGCGAGGACGGCCTCATCATGGTGGCCACGATCGCCTTTGGCATGGGTATCGACAAGCCGGACGTGCGCTTCGTCGCGCACCTGGACCTTCCCAAAAACATCGAGGGCTACTACCAGGAGACGGGCCGCGCTGGCCGCGACGGCGAACCCGCCAACGCCTGGATGGCCTACGGTCTGCAGGACGTGGTACAGCAGCGCCGCTTGATCGACGACAGCCCTGCTGACGAGGCGTTCAAACGCGTACTACGCGCCAAGCTCGACGCGCTGCTGGCGCTGGCCGAGTCCACCGACTGCCGCCGCCAGCAGCTGCTGGCCTACTTTGGCGAGTCGAGCGCCCCATGCGGCAACTGCGACAACTGCCTGCAACCCCCACAGACCTGGGATGCGACCGAGCCCGCACGCAAGCTGCTGTCGTGCATCTACCGGCTGCAGCAGGCGGGTGCGGCGTTCGGCGCCGGACACCTCATCGACGTGCTGCGCGGCCAAGCCACCGACAAAGCGCGCCAGCACGGCCATACCGCGCTGTCCACGTTCGGCATCGGGCGCGAGCTGGACGAGACCCAGTGGCGCGCGCTGTTGCGCCAGCTCATCGCCGTGGGCGCGGTGCAGGTGGCAGGCGAGTTTCACACCCTGCACCTGACGCCGGCGGCGCGCCCGATCCTGCGCGGCGAGCAAAGGGTACGCCTGCGGGTGTCGACGGCGAGTGCCGGCGAGCGCCGCGCGCGCGACCGCGATGAGCGACGCCTGCGCGCCGTGGCCAGCGACGCCCGGCTGCCGCTGCAAAGCCGCGAGGTGCTGGCCGCCCTCAAGGCGTGGCGCGCGGCGGTCGCGCGCGAGCACGACCTGCCGGCCTACGTGATCTTTCACGATGCCACCCTGCGCGCGATCGCCGAGCGGCTGCCGCGTCACGCGCACGAGCTGCTCGATATCCCCGGCCTGGGCGACAAGAAGCGCGAGGCGTACGGCCGCGAGGTGCTGCGCGTGGTGGCCCAAACGCTACCGATCGCCGACAAGGGCGCGTCTGCGCACCCGGTCGTCGACCTGATGGCGAAATGAGCATTCAGTTGCCGCTTCCCCGTAACACGGTGCAATGATCGACCGACGGCGTGGCCGGGGTGAGCCAGATGGCATCCACGCTGGCTTCGTGCGCGCTTTGGCGATGGTTGGCGCTGACCATGGCGACGGTCACGAGCACACCCGGTGCGTCGGCCGCCGCGCCGAGGCGCTGCAGGTGAACCGGCACGCCCCGGTCGCGTCGCACGTGCTGCTGTCCCGCCACCAGCACCGTCGTCTGGCCGACGCGCGAGCGCTCGCCCAAGGTGGTGGCCATGGCGTCGTCGCGCGCGAGCTGGATGCGCGCCATCGGCACCCATTGCGTCGGCGGCAGCTGCCCGCAGTGGCCCTCGTCGATGGCGCGCAGCAGCGCCTCTTGCGCCGGTGTGGGCAGCATTTGGTCCCAGTATGCCTCGCGCATCACCCGTGCGTGCTCGGTGCGGGGCAGGTTGCCGCCCCACACCGGTATGCCGGCGCGCACCGCGGCCATCACCATCGGCCCGTAGCGCTGCCAGGGCCATCCACTTTCGTTCCAGCGCAGGGTTTGCCGGACGGCCTCTTCCGTGCTGTCGGCCGCCAGCCCCTCCGTGCCATGGCCGCGCTCGGCCATCTCGATGACGAGCGCGTGCAGCCGCCCTTGCTCGGCCAGCGCCTGCACCACCCACGCATGCAGACGCTGGTGCAGGTCGGCATCGTGCTGCTCGCCCAACAGCAGCCAGCGCGGCGTGCCCAGTGCCTCGAGCCGGGCTCGCAGCCAGCGTTGCGGCTGCTCGGGGTCGAGCACCGCGAACGGCTCGGGCGCGGCCATCGTCGGCGCGACGGCGCCCACTGCGCAACACGCGGCGGCTGCCATCAGCCAGGATCGGCGCGTCAGAGCGGGAGCATTCATACCCCATCATAGTCCGGGATGCCGATATGATGCAGCCACGCCGCCCCCGCGGCGCATCGCCTTTGTGGTTTTCGACCGGAGCAAACACCTATGGCCAAAAAAACCGCCCGTACCCCGAATCCCAGCCGCGCCCTCGACATCGGCATCGACGCGGCTGACCGCGCAGCCATTGCCGAAGGCCTCAGCCGCCTATTGGCCGATACCTACACGCTGTACCTGACCACGCACAATTTTCACTGGAACGTCACGGGGCCCATGTTCAATACGTTGCATGCCATGTTCATGCAGCAGTACACCGAACTGTGGAACGCGGTCGACCCGATTGCCGAGCGTATTCGCGCGCTGGGGCACATCGCGCCGGGCTCGTACGCCGAATTCGCGCGCCTGAGTTCCGTGCCGGACGCGCCGGCGCAGCCGCCCAAGGCGCTGGAGATGGTGCGCCTGCTGGTGCAAGGGCACGAAGCGGTGGCCCGCACGGCACGCAGCCTGTTTCCGCTGGTGGACAAAGCCCATGATGAACCCACGGCCGATTTGCTGACGCAACGGCTGGCGGTGCACGAGCAAACCGCCTGGATGCTGCGCAGTTTGCTGGAGGAGTAAGCGCCAACCGTTGCCGCTCGCCAGCGGCTGCCTGCGGATGGCAGCAGGGGCATCCCGCCCCTGTTTTTAGTGCACCACGACCGGCGTTTGCGCCAGCGACGCGTAGCGCTCCAGCGTGTCCTCGACTTCTTCCTGGGTGGGCGTGTTTTGTTGCCAGGCCTCGATCTGCTGCTGAAACAGCTCGGCCCAGGAGCCATCCAGGTACACCTCCTTGCCGGAGCGCTTGTCCACGATCTCGAACCCGTGGCGCGGCAGCACCGGCCGCGGGGTGTCGCTGTCGGCCGCGCTCGCCACCTCCTGGGCGTTGGCCAGGATGTGGACCACCGCGAAACTGTCGGAGTTGTAGAGCATGTGCATGGCCACACTATCCTCGAATGACGGAATCCCTGCAAGCAGCGGGTCCACTGGGGTGGGTGGTGTCCGCTGACGTACCGGATATCGGGTCGCGGCCGGCGTTTTTCAAGGGGATGCCGTGTGGCGCCATGCACGCAACTGTTGATCGACCCGGTCGCCATTGGCCTGCTGCAGCACGATGCGCACTGGCAGGCCGGGCAGCGCTGGGCTGAACCACAGCTCGACGCCCAAGCCCCGCTCGGCGGTGCCCGTGGCGCTGCGACGCAGCCGCAGGGTGTCGAACTCGCCCGCAGGCAGCGCGAGGCGCTCGTGCTCGACGACTTCGAACGTCCATGTCTCGACCTGGTTCGAGCCCACGACGGGAAGGGACCAGCGCTCGCCGGGCTGGGCACCGTCCACCCAGGGCCCGAGTTGGATGAATACCGATAGCCGATCCTGGGTACCGGCGGGCAGCCCGTCGAGCCGTGCGCCGTCATCCGACAAGGCGCTCGCCATGGCACCGCTGGCCGCCCACTCGAACGTCAGTCCGCGCGTGCGGCGGGCGCGGTCCTCGAAGCGCCGCGGCTGCAGGCCTTGGTGCGAGAGGGTGCCCACGCTGGATTGCGTGCGCGTGCCGACCAGAAACGCCCGTAACGTGAGTTCGGCGCGGTAGCGCTCACCGTCCCACTGCCAGTCCAGCGTGGCTTGCGCGCGGTAGTTCAAGCCGCGCGCTTCGCCGAGCACGTCGTAGTGCAGTTGGGCAGAGGGGGGCGGTTGCCACGCCGCGACCGTGTTGCCGGGGCTTGCTGGGCGTAGAGGTGCGGCCTCCGCCACGGGCAGTGATTCGGGCGGCTGCGGTTGTGCACCAGCGGCATCGGTGACGCCGGCTGGCTCGGCGGGGGACGGGGCCGCCTCGCCTAGCGCCGGGCTGGCGTCCGCTGTGCGCGACGGCAAGCCATCGTCGCGGGGCTGTGGGGGCGTTTGGGCAGCGGCCGGTGGGGTGCGTGGACGGGCGTCGGGGGGCCTCGGTGCAGGGGGCTTTGACTGGGGCTTTGACTCCAACGGGGCGGGGCGAGCCGACGGCGCCAGCAGCGCGGCGGCCACCACGGCCGCGCGTGCGCCATCGGGGCCGCGGCCCGCGGGGGACGCGGGCGGCCACAGCAGCGCCAGCGCCGCCGCATGCAACGCGACGACACCGGCCACGGCAGCGGCGATGCGCAGACGCGGCGCGAGCAAGACGCCGACCTTCATGGACGCGATACTAGCGCCTGCATCGCACATTCGGGAGAAGCCACCCATGAAGCTCGCCACCTATCGCGACGGCAGCCGCGACGGACAGTTGGTCGTCGTCTCGCGCGACGGCGCGCTGGCGCACTACGCCACCGGCATCGCCGATACGCTGCAGCAGGCGCTCGACGACTGGAATTTCATCGCGCCGCAGTTGCACGATCTGGCGGTCACGCTCGATCACGGCAAAGCGCGGCACGCGTTCGCGTTCGACCCGCGCCAGTGTGCGGCTCCCTTGCCGCGCGCCGTGGGCTGGTGGGTGCCCGAGCCCGACGGCGACGAGCCGCTGCCGTGGCGCAGCGATGCCCTCTGGGGGCCGGTGCAGCCGCTGCCGGCGGTAGCAGGGGTGGCCGACGTCGCCCCGACGCTGGCGGCCATTTGCGGCGATGTGGGGGCAGGGGTCGAGGCGTCGGCGGCGCTAGAGGGGGTGCGGCTGCTGGCGCTGGCCTGCCTGTGGCGCCACGGCTACGATGCCCCCGAGCGGCCCTGGGGCGTCAGCGTCGCGCCGTGCGTGGTCACGCCCGACGAGCTGGGGTCGGCGTGGCGCGACGGGCGGCTGGCGCTGAGCGTGACCACGGTCTGTCAAGGGCGCAAGCTCGGCATCGCGGACGGCGCCGACCAGCCCAACTCATTTGGGTCGTTGTTGGCCAACGCAGCGCGCTGGCGGGGGCTGGCAGCGGGGGTCGTGGTCGCGGGTGGGGTACTGCCCACCCCGTGTATCGAGGGCGATCCGCCCACGTGGCCGCGTGGTTACGCCTCGCTGGCGATGCGCCGGGCTGCCGAGGCGCGCGCCCTGGGCCACATCAGCACGCCCTGGTTGACGGCGGGCGACCGTGTCCAGATCGAAGCCCGCCTGCCCGACGGGCGTGAGCCCTTCGGCGCGATCGACGTGACGTGGCCCACTGCCAATCAGAGCGACGGCGCCTCCATCGGGTGGGCGCGCTCGTAGCGACTTTGGCAATCGATGCAGCGCAAGGCGGTGGGGTTGGCATGCAGTCGCGCCGTCGGGATGTCCACCCCACAGTCCACGCACTGGCCATACGTCCCCTGCCGGATGCGCTCCAGCGCGTCGTCGATGGCGCGCAGCTCGGCGGTTTCGCGTTCGTCCAGCGCTTGGGCCAGATCGCGCTCGCCGTCGACCTGCGACCAGTCCCCGCTTTGGATGTCGTGGGGATCCGGGGCCGCCTCGGCGCGGCCGATCTTGCCGCCACGCTGGGCCCGAATCTGGGCGATCAGCTCGGTGCGCATCTGCTGCAGTTGCTGGGCGAAGGTGTCCGAGATGGGTTGGCTCATGGGATCCTGGTGTCTGATGTGTGGCCCCGCGGGCCGATGCTGGAATTGTGGCCACATTCCGCGCGCCGCACCAGTGGGGTTGGTGCAGGGTTTGATGCCGATCAAGCCGCTGCGGTGCTCGGGTGGGGTATCGCGGATGGGCGCCCTGTGGCATGCTACGGTAGTCTTCACGCCAGTTGGCGCCCGCCGCGCCTGGGAGCCCGTCATGACCTCGCCCGATTTCAGCGCCTTGCACGCCGCGTTCGCTCCCTATGCCCGCTACGTTCCCGGGTTTGCCTTTTTGCAAGGCTTGGCCGGGCGTGACGCCGCGCCCGAGGCCCCGCCCGTGGCCCAATGGGTCGCGCCCGTGTTCGACCCCGACGAGCTCGAGCGCCGTATTCGCGATTTGAAGGCCGTGCACTTTTGGCTCGAGCAAAACGCCCGCGCGCTGCAGGCCACGATCCAGGCGCTGGAAGTGCAGCGCATGACCCTGGCGACGCTCAAGGGCATGAATGTCAGTCTGGCCGAAATGGCGCAGGCCCTGGCGGGCGGCGCTGCAGTGGCGTCGGCCGCCAGGGCCTCCGGCGCCGCGCAGACCCCCGACGCACCCTGCGGCGAGCCTTCCACCGCCGCGGCAGGGGCGCCCGAGCCCGCCGCGCCCGGCGTCGATCCCGTGCGCTGGTGGCGCGCGTTGACCGAGCAGTTTCAGGGCATCGCCGCGCAGGCCATGCAGGACATGGCCCAGCAGGCTGCCCCCGACCCGAGTCCGCCCGAGCCGCCGCCAGCCCCACCACCTGCGGCGCGCCCCAAGCGTGCCCGCCCCCCGGCCAGCGCCTCGGCGCCAGCGGCCTTGCGCCCGGCTTCTGCACGGGCTTCTTCACGGAGGTCCCGCTCGTGAAGCGATTCGTCTGTGCGCACGCCACCCACCCCCAGTGGCCGGTGGCGGCGGCGCTGGTGGTCACGCAGCTGCGGGCCCAGTTGGCGGCGCGGGCGTCGGCGGCACCCGCGGCCGGAGGTGGCGCTACCCACGGCGGCGACGCGGGTCACACCACCACGCCGCTGGCGTTGGTGTACCTGACCGACCACTACGCGGGCGCGGCCGCCGAGATCCTGGCGTATCTGGGCGCCGAGCTGCCCCAGGTGACCGATTGGGTGGGGGCGGTCGGCGTGGGCATTGGCGCCACGGGGGTCGAATACTGGGACGAGCCGGCGCTGGTGGTGATGCTGTGCGACCTGGCACCGGGCCGCTACCGGGTGTTCAGCGGTGTCGCCCCCCTGGGCGCGACGCAGGGGCCGGAGGGCTTCATTCCGCAAACCGCGCTGGTGCACGCCGACCCCACGGCGCCCGACTTGGCCGAGCTGCTGCAGGAGCTGGCCGAGCGTACGCTGGGCCACTACCTGTTTGGTGGCTTGGTCGCCAGCCGGGCGGGTTCGGTGCAGATGGCGTGTGCGAGCCAGGGCGGCCTGGCCGGGCACGGGCGCGAGGCTGCGGTCGGCTTGTTTCGTGGCGGCTTCAGCGGCGTGGCCTTCGGCCCGGACGTGGGGATCGTCTCGCGCGTCACACAAGGCGTGCGCGCGGTCGGCCCCGCACACCGGGTGAGCGCCGCCCACGCCAATCGGGTCGAGTCGCTCGACGGCCAGCCAGCGCTGGATGTGGTGTTGCAAGACCTGGGTTTGTCACTGGACGATCTGACGGCCGTCATCGGCCGCCTGCGCCAGACGCTGGTGGGCCTGCAGGCGCCGGTCGCACGCCCCGCGTCGGCCGCCGCGCCGCTGACCGGTCGCGTGCCGCTGCGCCTGGGCGACGACGTGCTGGTGCGCCACCTGGTCGGCATCGATCCGCTGCGACGCGCGGTCGTGGTTGCCGACGAAGTGCCCACCGGCGCTCTGTTGACCCTGTGCGAGCGCCACGTGCAGGCGGCGCGGGCCGACTTGGTGCGCATCTGCGCCGAAATCCGCGACGAACTCAGCCCCGAGGGGGACGACACGACCGACCCCACCCAGCGCATCGCCGGGGCCATCTACGTCAGTTGCAACGGGCGCGGCGGTGCCCACTTCGGTGGCCCCAGCGCGGAGTTGCAGATCGTGCGTCAAGCCTTGGGAGATGTGCCGCTGGCGGGCTTTTTCGCCGCTGGCGAGATCGCCCATCACCGTTTGTATGGCTATACCGGCGTGTTGACCGTGTTCGTGGCCGATGCGGCGGATCCCTCGGGCGCGGCTGGTTGAGGGTGGTGGTTGAAATCGCGGCCACCGCCCCTCATTTGCAACCGATCGAATCAACCAGGAAAGGGGTACGCGCGTGGATTTCAAGGATTACTACGCGGTGCTGGGGGTGGCGCGCGACGCCAGCGCCGACGACATCAAGAAAGCCTATCGCAAGCTGGCGCGCAAATACCATCCGGACGTAAGCACCGAGCCCGACGCGGCGCAACGCATGAGCGAGGTCAACGAGGCATACGCGGTGCTGTCCGACCCGGAAAAGCGCGCGGCCTACGACCGGCTGGCGCAAGGCCACCGGGCGGGACAGTCGTTCACGCCGCCGCCGGACTGGGACGCGGGCTTCGAGTTTCATGGCGCGCCCGAGGGCATGGACGCCGAGGCGTTCAGCGATTTTTTCAGCGAGCTCTTTGGCCGCATGGGGGCCGCCCGCGCGGGCGCCAACCGCCGGCGTGCCCATGCCGCCCCCGGGCGGGGCGAAGACCACCACGCCAAAGTGGTGCTGGATCTGGAAGAGGCATGGCGTGGGGGCACGCGGATGCTGACGCTGCAAGTGCCCGAGCTGGATGCCCAGGGCCGCGTGGCGCTGCGCAACCGCACGCTGGAAGTCAAGATTCCGGCCGGCGTGCGACCGGGACAGCTGATCCGCTTGGCCGGGCAGGGCGGGCCGGGGCAGCCGGCGGGCGACCTGTACCTGGAGGTGGTGGTACGCCCGCACCCGCGCTACCGGCTCGACGGCAAGACCCTTATCGCGGATCTGCCGCTGGCGCCGTGGGAGGCAGCCTTGGGCGCGGTCGTGCCCGTGACCCTGCCCGACGGCAGCACGCTGAAAGTGCGCGTGCCTGCCAATAGTCAGGCCGGACAGACCCTGACCGTGCGCGGCAAGGGACTGCCCGCGCGCGAGCCGGGCGACCTGGAGCTGCAGTTGCGGGTGATCCTGCCCAGCGCCTATGACCCCCGGGCCCGGGCCCTGTACGAAAAGATGGCGGCCGAGCTGAGCGATTTCGACGCCCGCAAGGTGGCTGCCGCCGAAGCCGAGAGGAGCCACTGACCATGGAGCTGAACGTGTTGCGCATCGACATCGCCCAGGACGCCCCGGGCCTGGACGCCGAGGCGCTGTGTCGCGCCGCCGGGGTATCGCTGGCCTGGTGGCACGCCGCGGTACAGGCCGGGTGGATCGGCGCGGCCGCGTCGGCGGAGGCGGCAGGGACCTACGACGCCGCCACGCTGCGCCGGGTGCGCCGCCTGGCGTGGTTGCAGCGCCACTTCGACGCCGACCCCGAGTTGGCCGCGCTGGTGGTGGATTTGGAAGAAGAAATCGCGCGCCTGCGCGCCCAGTTGCGGCGCCTGGGCCAGGCGGTGTGAGGCGGGAGGACACCGATGAATCCCGATCCGAAGACCTCCTGGAACGTCGGCTACTGGGTGCTGGCGTTCGTGTTGCTGTTGTGGTTCCAAAACGTGTGGCATACCGCGCGCACGGTCGAGCCCGTGCCCTACAGCGCGTTCGAGCAGGCGCTGGCCGAG
Organism: Tepidimonas sp. HKU78; assembly: GCF_049860815.1. Taxonomy (NCBI): domain Bacteria; kingdom Pseudomonadati; phylum Pseudomonadota; class Betaproteobacteria; order Burkholderiales; genus Tepidimonas; species Tepidimonas sp. HKU78. The sequence goes on along the minus strand of NZ_CP187547.1, from coordinate 681,396 downwards.
GGCCGGGTGGCCGAGGTCATCGTCGGCGAGACCACCATCACCGGTCGCCTCAAGACCCCCGACGCCAGCGGCAAGACCGTCATCGTCGCCAACCGCGTCGAGCCCCAGTTGGCCGAACGCCTGAGCCGCTACGACGTGCCCTACACGCGCGTGGTGGAGAGCACTTGGCTGCGCGACCTGCTGTCGTGGGTGGTGCCGGCACTGGTGTTTTTTGCGCTGTGGTTTTTCGTCGTGCGCCGGGTGTTGGAGCGCCAAGGCATGGGCGGCTTTATGAGCATCGGCAAAAGCCGCGCCAAGGTCTATGTCGAAAAAGACACCGGCGTGACCTTCGACGACGTGGCCGGGGTCGACGAGGCCAAGGCCGAGCTGCAGGAGATCGTGGCCTTTTTGAAAGACCCGCAGGGCTATGGTCGGCTGGGCGCGCGCGCGCCCAAGGGCGTGCTGTTGGTGGGGCCGCCGGGGACCGGCAAGACCCTGCTGGCCAAGGCGGTGGCGGGCGAAGCGGGCGTGCCGTTTTTTAGCATCAGCGGCAGCGAATTCGTCGAGATGTTCGTGGGGGTGGGTGCGGCGCGCGTGCGCGACCTGTTCGAGCAGGCGCGCGCCAAGGCGCCGGCCATCATCTTTATCGACGAGCTCGATGCGCTGGGGCGCGCGCGGTCGGCGGGCGGCCCCATCGGTGGGCACGACGAGCGCGAGCAGACCCTCAACCAGCTGCTGGTGGAGCTCGACGGCTTCGACAGCACCTCGGGCCTGGTGCTGCTGGCGGCCACCAACCGGCCGGAGATTCTGGATCCAGCACTGCTGCGCGCGGGCCGCTTCGACCGCCAAGTGCTGGTGGACCGGCCCGATAAGGCCGGGCGCGTGCAAATCTTGCGCGTGCACGCGCGCAAGATTCGCTTGGCAAGCGACGTCGATCTGGAGCAGATCGCGGCGCTGACGCCCGGGTTTTCCGGGGCTGATTTGGCCAACCTGTGCAACGAAGCGGCGCTGGCCGCTACGCGCCGCGGTGCCGAGGCCGTGGCGCTGGCCGACTTTACCGCCGCCATCGAGCGCATCGTCGCCGGGCTGGAGAAGAAAAATCGTCTGCTCAACCCACGCGAGCGCGAAATCGTGGCGTATCACGAGATGGGGCACGCCCTGGTGGCGCTGGCACTGCCCGGAACCGACCCGGTGCATAAGGTTTCCATCATCCCCCGCGGCATCGGCGCGTTGGGCTACACCATCCAGCGCCCCACCGAAGACCGCTATTTGATGACGCGCGAGGAGCTGGAGCGCAAGATCATGGTGCTGCTGGGCGGCCGGGCGGCGGAAAAGCTGGTCTTCGGTCACTTGTCCACCGGGGCGGCAGATGACATCGCCAAGGTGACCGACATCGCGCGCGACATGGTGATGCGCTACGGTATGGACGAGTCCCTGGGCTACATCGCCTATGAGGCGCAGCGGCCGCAGTTTTTGGACGTGCCGGGCCTGGCCAGCGGGGGCTGTCCGCGCAGCCCCGAGACGCAAGCCCGCATTGACGAAGCGGTGCGCCGCATTGTCATGGACGCGTTCGAGCGTGCCTGCGCGATTTTGCAGCAACACCGCGCGCTGCTGGAGCGCTGCGCGCGCGAGCTGCTGCAGCGTGAAACCCTGGACGAAGCGCAGCTGCGTGCGCTCACGGCCGAGCTGCGCCCGGCGGCGCAGGCGCCAGCCGCTTGACGGGCACGGTGCTCCTCACACCCCGCGCGCGCGGTCGTGGGCAAAGCGGGCGCGAAAGTCGGCAAACGTGCCCACCTCCAGCGCCGCGCGCACCTCGCGCATCAGCTGCAGGTAGTAGTGCAGGTTGTGAATGGTGGTGAGCATCGGCCCCAGCATCTCGCCGCAGCGGTCCAGGTGGTGCAGGTAGGCGCGCGAAAACCCCTCGCGCCCGCCGTCGTTCCACGACACGCCGCTCGTGCCCGCACACGCGTAGCAGGTGCAACTGGGGTCGATCGGCAGCGGGTCGGCCTTGTGGCGCGCGTTGCGAATTTTCAGGTCGCCGTGGCGGGTAAAGAGCGTGCCGTTGCGCGCGTTGCGTGTGGGCATGACGCAGTCGAACATGTCCACGCCACAGGCCACGCCCTCGACCAAGTCCTCGGGCGTGCCCACGCCCATCAGGTAGCGCGGTTTGTGCGCGGGCAGGCGGTGCGGCGTGTGCGCCATGATGCGGCGCATCTCCTCCTTGGGTTCGCCCACGCTCACCCCACCGATGGCGTAACCGGGCAAGTCCATCTCGACCAGTGCCTCGAGCGACTCCTGGCGCAGGTGTTCGTACATACCGCCTTGCACGATGCCAAACAGGGCGTTGCGGTTGCCTAGGCGTTCGAATTCGGCCTTGGAGCGCCGCGCCCAGCGCAGGCTCATCTCCATGCTCTGGCGCGCCTCGGCCTCGGTGGTGACGTGGCCGCTGGCCTTGTCGCCCTGCCAGTAGGGCGTGCACTCGTCGAGCTGCATCACGATGTCGCTGTCGAGCACGGTCTGGATTTGCATGCTCACCTCCGGCGACAGGAACAGCCGGTCGCCGTTGACGGGCGAGGCGAAGTGCACGCCCTCTTCGGTGATCTTGCGCATCGCGCCCAGCGACCAAACTTGAAAGCCCCCTGAATCGGTCAGGATGGGGCGGTGCCACTGCTCGAAGCGGTGCAGGCCGCCGAAGGTGCGGATCACGTCCAGCCCCGGACGCATCCACAGGTGAAACGTGTTGCCCAGAATGATTTGGGCGCCCATCTCGTGCAGGCTGCGCGGCATGACGCCCTTGACAGTGCCGTAGGTGCCCACGGGCATGAAGATCGGCGTCTCCACCACGCCGTGCGTCAGCGTCAGGCGGCCGCGGCGGGCATGGCTGGTCGGGTCGGTGGCCAGCAGTTCGAAGGTCAGCATGGCCGGCATTGTACGGCTGCGTCTGCTTTACCATAGAATTTGCTTGACTTTTGGGTAAGTAAAGGAATCGCCGTGGAAACCGTCGAAGCCGTCGTGTCCAGCAAGGGGCAAGTCACGCTGCCCGCCGCGATGCGCGCCAAGCTCGGCATCCGGCCCGGCTCCTACATCCAGTTCGAGCTGCGCGGCCAGGAGCTCGTCATCCGGCCCGAGACGCCGATGAGCGCCTACTACGGCATGCTCAAGGGCTACGACCTCGGCGACGACCTCGAACCGCCGAAGGAGCCGGACCGGGAGTTCGACTGAATGAACGTTGTCGACTCCTCCGGCTGGATCGAATTCTTTCGCGCCGGCCCCAACGGGCCGGTGTTCAAGCCGGTCATCGAAGACCGCCGTCATCTGCTGGTGCCCTGCATCGCGCTGTACGAGGTGCACCGGGTGCTGGCCCGCAGCCTGCCGGAGGAGGTGGTGACGCGCTGCCTGGACGTGATGCGGCTGGGCCGCGTGCTGGACCTGACCGACGCGCGCGCGGTGGCCGCCGCGGGCGTGGCGCAGCGGCACCGGCTGGCGATGGCCGACGCCATCATGCTGGCCATGGCGCAGGAGTTCGGCGCGACGCTGTGGACGCAGGACGCCGACTACGCCGGCCTGCCCGGCGTGCGCTACGTGCCGAAGCCGGGCGCGGCAGCGCCCTGAAGCCGCCTCAGTCCGCCGCCGCGGCGGCCGAGCCCGCGCGCGCCAGCAGCATCGCGTCGCCGTAGCTGAAGAAGCGGTAGCGCCGCCCGATCGCGTGGCGGTACAGCGCCATGACGTGCTCGTAGCCGGCGAACGCCGACACCAGCATCATCAGCGTGCTGCGCGGCAGGTGGAAGTTGGTGATCAGCAGGTCGACCACGCGGAAGTCGAAGCCCGGCGTGATGAAGATGTCGGTGTCGCCCTCGGTGGCGCCGCTGCGCGCCCAGCTCTCCAGCGTGCGCACGGTGGTGGTGCCCACCGCCAGCACGCGCCCGCCGGCGCGGCGCGTGCGCTCCAGCGCCGCCAGCGTCTGCGGCGGAATGCGGTACCACTCGCTGTGCATGCGGTGGGCGCGGATGTCCTCGCCCTTGACCGGCTGGAAGGTGCCGGCCCCCACGTGCAGCGTGACGCTGGCGCGCTGCACGCCGCGCGCGGCCAGCGCCGCCAGCACCGCCTCGTCGAAGTGCAGCGCCGCGGTCGGCGCGGCCACCGCGCCGGGGTTTTTGGCGAAGACGGTCTGGTAGCGCTGCTCGTCCTCGGCGGTGTCGGGGTGCTCGATGTACGGCGGCAGCGGCACGTGCCCGTGGCGCTCCATCACCGCGTAGGGGTCGTCGGAGAAGCGCAGGCGGAACAGCGGCCCGTCGGCGTCGGGCCAGCGGCCCAGCAGCGTGGCGGTGAAGGCTGGCTGCCCGTCGGCCTGCGGCGCCATGCGCAGCACGGTGCCGGGGGCGGGCTTCTTGCTGACCTTCATGTGCGCCACCACCTCGCCGTCGGCCAGCACCCGCTCCACCAGCAGCTCCAGCCGCCCGCCGGTGGGCTTTTCGCCGTACAGGCGCGCCTTGATCACCTGCGTGTCGTTGAAGACCAGCAGGTCGCCCGGCGCCAGCAGCGCCGGCAGCTCGCGGAAGATGCGGTCCGCCGGCGGCCAGCCGCGCCCATCCAGCAGGCGCGAGGCGCTGCGCTCCGGCGCCGGGTGCTGGGCGATCAGCTCGGGCGGGAGGTCGAAGTCGAAGTCGCTGGTGGTCCAGGCGCGCGCCGGTGCGGCGGCGGGGGGAAGGGTCGTCATGTCGCTCGAGGGCCGGACGGGCCCGTGCCAAGTCCAAGGGACGCGGATTGTCCCACGGCGCGCGGCCGTGTCAGGCCCGTGTCTTGCTTGCCCCATAACATGCGGGGGTAGGCCGGCGCGGGGCCGGTCGGTGGTGCGGGGGTATGGTCATGCCGTTGGTCGTCTTCAATCAAAAGGGTGGGGTGGGCAAGTCCACCATTGCTTGCAACCTGGCCGCGATCGGGGCCGCGCGCGGTCGGCGCACGCTGGTCGTGGATTTGGATGCGCAGGGCAATGCCTCGCGTTATCTGCTGGGCGATGCCGTGGCGCAGCCCGGCCCGACGGTGGCGGACTTTTTCGAGCAGACGCTGTCGTACAGCCTGCGCAGCGAGCCGCCGCAGGCCTTCGTGCGCCGCACCCCGTTCGACGGGCTGGACGTGCTGGTGGCCAGCCCCGTGCTGGAGGAGTTGCAGGCCAAGCTGGAAGCGCGCCACAAGATCTACAAGCTGCGCGAGGCGCTGGCCGCCTTGCGGGCGGACTACGATGCCATCGTGATCGACACGCCGCCGGCGCTCAACTTTTACACGCGCAGCGCACTCATGGGCGCCAGCGGCTGCCTGATCCCCTTCGATTGCGATGCGTTTTCGCGCCAGGCGCTCTACACGCTGCTCGACCATGTGGCCGAAATCCGCGCCGACCACAACCCGGCGCTGGCGGTGCGCGGCATCGTGGTCAACCAGTTTCAGGCGCGCGCCGCGCTGCCGCAGCGGCTCGTGCAGGCGTTGCGCGACGAGGGGCTGCCGGTGCTGGAGCCGTATCTGCCTGCGTCGGTCAAGGTGCGCGAGTCCCACGAGGCCGCCCGACCCCTCATCCACCTGGACCCGCGGCACCGCCTGACGCAGGCCTTCGTGGCGCTGTACGAGCGCCTGGGCTGAGCGACGTGGCCGGGGCCGTCGCCGCCGGCCGCCGCGCCTGTGATCGACTACAGTCACGCCGTGTCACCGAATGGGGTTGAAACATGTGGATGCAAGTGGTGTGGTTCGTGGCGGGGTTGGCGGCGTTGGTGGCGGGGGCCAGCGCGCTCGTGCGCGGGGCGTCCAAGCTGGCGTTGTCGCTGGGGATCTCGCCGCTCGTGGTCGGTCTGACCATCGTGGCCTTCGGCACCAGCGCGCCCGAGATGGCGGTGTCCACCGGCGCGGTGCTCAATGGCCAGACCGACATCGCGGTCGGCAACGTCGTCGGCAGCAACATCTTCAACGTGCTGTTCATTCTGGGCGCCAGCGCGCTGATCACGCCGCTGGTGGTACACGTGCAGCTCATCCGGCAGGAGGTGCCGATCATGATCGGCGCCTCGCTGCTGCTGCTGGCGTTCGGGCTGGACGGACGCATCACATGGCTGGAGGGCGCCGCGCTGACGGGGCTGCTGATCGTCTACACGGCCTTCCTGGTCGTGCAGTCGCGGCGCGAGTCGGCCGCCGACACGGCGGAGTTCGACGCGGAGCTGCAGCCCGCCGCCCCCGATGCGTGGGACGGCAAGTGGCCGGTGCAGCTGGTGCTGATCGCGCTCGGTCTGGCGCTGCTGGTGTTCGGGTCCGACTGGCTGGTGGGCGCGTCGGTGGCGTTTGCCAAGGCGCTGGGGGTGAGCGACCTCGTCATCGGCCTCACCATCGTGGCTGCGGGCACGTCGATGCCGGAGGTGGCCACCTCCATCACCGCCGCGCTCAAGGGCGAGCGTGACATCGCGGTGGGCAACGTGGTGGGCAGCAACACCTTCAACATCCTTGGGTGCCTGGGCGTCAGCGGCCTGGCCTCCGGTGGACTGGGGCTCACGCTGGCCCCCTCGCTGCTCGCGTTCGACATCTGGGTCATGCTGGCGGTGGCGCTGGCCTGCCTGCCGGTGTTTCTGACCGGACGGGAGATCGCCCGCTGGGAGGGGGCGGTCTTCCTCGGCTACTACGCCGCCTACACGGCGTACCTGATCCTGGCCGCCCAGGCGCACGATGCGCTGCCCGCTTACTCCTCCGTCATGCTCGGCTTCGTCGTGCCGTTGACCATCGTGGCGCTGGTGACGAGCGTGCTGCGCGCGCCGGGCACGCCCCCGGAGCGCTGACGGCCGGCTGCGCGCCCCCGGGGCGCCTGCGGCACAATGTCGGCAGCCGTTCACGGACGACGTTCGAAGCGTCCGGACCGCCATCGAGGAGACTCGCCGGCCATGTCTGCCGTTCCGCCCCTGTTTCGCGACGTGCCCCACCGCGCCGCGTGGCGCGAAGCCCTGCTCAACGACTACGCCCTTGCCGTCCTCACGCTCGGGGGACTGGTGGCTGTGCTGTGGCTCGCGCCATTCGCAGTCTACCGGGCGCTGACCGCCAATTGGTTGGCGGCGGTCTCGGACGCCGTCCTGGCCCTGGCCATCGGCGGCGCCGCCTGGCACGCCTGGCGCACGCGCGACACGCGCTGGCCCGGCTGGGTGATGGCCGTCGCGATCGTCGGCGGCATCTGGGCCATCGGGGTCGCCGCCCAGTTCGCGGCGCTGTTCTGGGCCTATCCCGGCGTGCTCATGAACTTCTTTCTCGTGCCTGCGCCGGCGGCCGCCGTCCTGGGCGCGGCCGCGGTGCTCGGTGCCGCGGCGCTGTCGTGGCAGGAGCTCGGGGGCACCGAGGGGCTGCCGTTCTTCGTCATCACCAACGTCCTCACCGGCGTGTTCGGCTACCTGGTGTCGCAGCAGGCGCACCAGCGCATCGAGCGCTGGCAGGCCCTGAGCCTGCTCGATCCACTGACCGGCGTTGGCAACCGCCGCCTGATGGAGGTGGAGTTTGCGCAGGCGTTCCGGTGCGGGGCCTCCGTGGGCGCGCTGGCCGTCCTGGATATCGATCACTTCAAGGCCATCAACGATGGCCACGGCCACGACGCCGGGGACGCCGTGCTGCGCGATCTGGCGACGGTGGTGCAGTCGGCGCAGCGCAAGACGGACCGCCTCTATCGCTTTGGCGGCGAGGAGTTCGTCGTCTGGCTGGGGCAGGGCGATGCCGCGGCCGCCGCGGCGGTGTTGGAGCGTATCCGCCAGGTGGTGCGCGAGCGGGTGCGTATCGCCGACCGGGCCGTCACGTTCTCGGCGGGCGTGGCCGTGCACACGGCGCCGGAGTCCTGGCAGGCCTGTCTGGCCCGGGCCGATACGGCCCTGTATCGCGCCAAGCGCGAGGGGCGCGACCGCGTGGTGTGGACGTCGCCGGGCGAGGGCGCGTCCAGCCGCACCTGAGGCGCTCGGGCCGACCCCGTCCGACTCAGGCCGGCGGCACGCGGTCGCTGCGCCGCCGCGCGGGCGGGTGCGCCGCCAGATGCGCGGCCAGATCCGTCACGCCCTCGGCGCGCCAGCGCTCGAACAGCGCGCGCAGCGCCGAAAAATCCTCCAGCCACAGCGACACCGGCGCCAGCTCGAAGATCGCTTCGAAATCGGCATCGGCCTGCAGATACGGGGGCGGAACCGGGTTGAGGCGGCGCTGGGTCATGGCAGTGCAGGGGGGCGGCTCGCAAGGATTGGGGATGGTGCAAGTCATCGTAGGGCAAGCGCCCGGCGCTGTCGATGCGGCGGGCGGGCGACTGTCGCTTTCTCCCATCGTCGGCGATGGCGCTGCTAGGATCGGTCCATGGCCCGCGCCACGTCCGCCACCCGTTCCCGCCCCCGCAGGCCCCGGCCGCGCCCGACGCCGCGCCGGCCGGCGCGGGGCGCGAGCGGCTCAGCGGCCCGCAGCGCGCGCTGCGGCGGCTGGGCTTGGTGCGGCCCATCGATCTGGCGCTGCATGTGCCCTTGCGCTACGAGGACTGGACGCGCGTGCGCCCGCTGGCCGACGCGCGCGACGGGGACGAGGCGCTGATTGAGGGCGAGGTGTTGGCCTGCGAGGTGCTGCTGCGCCCGCGCCGCCAGCTCGTCGCCACCCTGGCCGTGGTCGGCGGGGGGCGCTGCACGCTGCGGTTTTTCACCTTCTACCCCAGTCACCAGCGGGCACTGGCCGTCGGTGCCCGCGTGCGGGCGCATGGCGAGCTGCGCGGGGGCTGGGCGGGCTGGACGCTGGTGCATCCCCGCCTGCTGTCGCCGGATGCCCCCTTGCCCGCCGGCCTGACTCCGGTCTACCCGACCACGGCCGGCCTGCCGCAGCCCTATCTGCGGACCGCGGTCGCGCGCGCGCTGCAGCAGGCCGATCTGTCCGAGACCGTTCCCCCCGAAGCCCTGGCCGACCTGCCGGGGGTCGGCGGCGAGCCGTGGACGCTGCAGGCGGCGCTGGCGTTTTTGCATCACCCCGACCCCCGCGCGCCGCGCACGGCGCTGGACGATCGCACCCACCCCGCCTGGCAGCGCTTGAAGGCCGAGGAGCTGCTGGCCCAGCAGTTGGCCCAGGTGCGCGCGCGCCGCGAGCGCGACGCCCTGCGCGCCCCCGTGCTGCGCGCGGCGGACGACGGCCTGCCGTGGCGCCTGCAGTCTGCGCTGCCCTTTGCCCTGACCGGGGCACAGCAGCGGGTGGTGGCCGAGATCGCCGCCGACCTGGCCCGCCCCACGCCGATGCACCGCTTGTTGCAGGGCGACGTCGGCAGCGGCAAGACCGTGGTGGCCGCGCTGGCCGCCGCCATCGCCATCGACGCCGGCTGGCAGTGCGCCCTGATGGCGCCCACCGAAATCTTGGCCGAGCAGCACTTCGGCAAGATGGTGCAGTGGCTGGAGCCGCTGCTGGCGCCGCTAGGGCGCAGCGTGGCGTGGCTGACCGGCAGCCAGCCGCGGGCGCAGCGGCAGGCGATGCTCGAGCGCATCGCCGCGGGCGAGGCGGCGCTGGTCGTGGGCACGCACGCCGTCATCCAGGCGCAGGTCACCTTCGCTCGGCTGGGGCTGGCCGTCATCGACGAGCAGCACCGCTTCGGTGTCGCGCAGCGGCTGGCGCTGCGGCAAAAGTCGGCAGGCGCCAGTGGCGTCGAGCCGCATCTGTTGATGATGAGCGCCACCCCGATCCCGCGCACGCTGGCCATGAGCGTGTACGCCGATCTGGATGTCTCGACCATCGACGAGCTGCCTCCGGGTCGCAGCCCGATCGTGACCAAGGTGCTGGCCGAGCGCCGACGCCCCGAAGTGATCGAGCGCATCCGTGCCCAGGTGGCGCAGGGGCGCCAGGTCTATTGGGTGTGCCCGCTGATCGAGGACAGCGAGGCGCTCGACCTGCGCGCGGCCACCGCGACCCACGCCGAGCTGACGAGCGCGCTGGCGGGCGTGCGCGGGCCGCACGGTGAGCCGGTACGCGTGGGCCTGCTGCACGCGCGCTTGCCCGTGGCGGAGAAAAAGGCCATCATGGCAGCGTTCGCCGCGGGCGAGCTGGCGGTACTGGTCAGCACCACCGTCATCGAGGTGGGGGTGGACGTGCCGAATGCGTCGTTGATGGTGATCGAGCACGCCGAGCGCTTCGGGCTGAGCCAGTTGCACCAGTTGCGCGGGCGGGTCGGACGCGGATCGGTCGCCTCCGTCTGCCTGCTGCTCTACAGCGCGGGCGAGGGGGGGCGCGTGAGCGAGGCCGCGCGCGAGCGCCTGCGCGCGATGGCCGAGACGCAAGACGGCTTCGAGATCGCGCGCCGCGACCTGGCCATCCGTGGGCCGGGCGAGTTTTTGGGTGCGCGCCAGTCCGGGGCGCCGCTGCTGCGCTTTGCCGACTTGCAGACCGACGAGCCGCTCATCGAGTGGGCGCGCCGCTGGGCGCCACGGCTGTGGGCTAGCGACCCGGCGCGGGCGCAGCGCCACCTGCAGCGTTGGTTGGGCGGCAAGATAGACTATCTGAAGGCATGAGCCGATAATTCGGCTTTGCCCTTCGGTTCTCGCCGAGAGTCGCTGACGGGGGCAGTCTGCTGGAGTGTGTGGCGCATGACCCTGACCGAACTCAAATACGTCGTCGCGGTGGCGCGAGAACGCCACTTCGGCCGGGCGGCCGAGGCTTGCTTCGTCTCGCAGCCGACGCTGTCGGTGGCCATCAAAAAGTTGGAAGAAGAGCTGGAAGTCAAAATCTTCGAGCGCAGCGCGAGCGAGGTCACGGTCACGCCGTTGGGCGAGGAAATCGTGCGCCAGGCGCAGGTGGTGCTGGAGCAGGCCGCCGCCATCAGGGAAATCGCCAAGCGCGGCAAAGACCCGCTGGCGGGGCCGCTGCGGCTGGGCCTGATCTACACCATCGCCCCGTACCTACTGCCCGATTTGGTGCGCCAAGTCATCGAGCGCGCGCGCCAGATGCCCCTCATCCTGCAGGAAAACTTCACCGCCCGGCTGCTGGAGCAGCTGCGTCTGGGCGAGCTGGACGCGGCCATCCTGGCCGAGCCGTTTCCGGAAGCCAACTTGGCGGTGGCGCCGTTGTACGACGAGCCGTTCGTCGCCGTCGTGCCGCGGGACCATCCGCTGGCGGCGCGCGCGTCCATCACGGCCGAGGAGCTCAAGCGCGAGACCATGTTGCTGCTGGGCAACGGGCATTGTTTTCGCGATCACGTGCTGCAGGTCTGCCCGGAGTTTGCGCGCTTTTCCGACCAGGCCGAGGGCATCCAGAAGAGCTTCGAGGGCTCGTCGCTGGAGACGATCAAGCACATGGTGGCCGCCGGCATGGGGGTCACGCTGGTGCCCCAGTTGTCGGTACCCAAGGGCGCGCTCGACCCCGCCACGCGCGAGACGCTGGCCGCCAGCGCTCCCGGCGACGCGGGCTACGTGCGCTACATCCCGTTTGCCGGCGAGCCGCCGACGCGGCGCGTCGTGCTGGCGTGGCGGCGCAGCTTTACGCGCTACGAAGCCATCGCCGCCTTGCGCAACGCCGTCTATGCCTGTGAGTTGCCCGGATGCAAGCGTCTGACCTGATGTCCCCGCCCCCACCGCCGGCCTGGCGCGCACGCCTGGCCTTGTACCTGGACTTGATCCGCTGGGACCGCCCGGCTGGCTGGCTGTTGCTGCTGTGGCCGACGCTGTCGGCGCTGTGGCTGGCGGCGGGCGGTTGGCCGGGCTGGCACCTGCTGGTGGTGTTCGTGGCGGGCACCATCCTGATGCGCAGCGCCGGCTGCTGCGTCAACGACGTGGCCGACCGCGAGTTCGACCGGCACGTCAAGCGCACCGCGCAACGCCCGGTCACCAGCGGGCGCATCAGCGCGCGCGAAGCGCTGGCGGTCGGTGCGGCATTGGCGCTGGTGGCCTTTGCCCTCGTGCTGACCACGAATCCGGTGGCGGTGGCCTGGTCGTTCGCGGCGCTGGCGGTGGCCGTCGTCTATCCCTACACCAAACGCTTTTTCTCCATGCCGCAGGCGGTGCTGGGGGTCGCCTTCAGCTTTGGCATTCCGATGGCGTTTGCCGCCGTGCGCGGCGAGGTGCCGCCACTGGCCTGGGGCCTGTTGCTGGCCAACGCCTTTTGGGTGCTGGCATATGACACCGAGTATGCGATGGTCGACCGCGACGACGACCTGCGCATCGGCATCCAGACGTCGGCCATCACCCTGGGGCGTTGGGACGTGGCGGCGGTGCTCGCGTTTTACGCCCTGCACCTGGTGTTGTGGGGAGCGTTGGTCTGGCCGCTGGCAGGCGGCCCGTGGTTGGCGCTGGCGCTGGCCGTCGCGGCGGCGCAGGTGGTGTGGCACGCCTGGCTGATTCGCGACCGCAGCCGCGAGGGGTGCTTCCGGGCCTTTCGCCTCAACCACTGGCTGGGCGCCACGCTGTTTGCGGGGGTGGTGTTGCCGTTGGCGCTGCGCTGATCGCCGCGCGGCTCGCTCAAGCGCCGTAGGCGTCGCCCAGCTCCTGTGCGCGCCGCCACGCCGCCTGCATCGCGGCGCCAAAAGCGCGCTTGACACCCGCTTCCTCCAATACCGCCAGGGCCGCGGCCGTCGTGCCGCCTTTGGAGGTGACGCGCTCGCGCAGCACCTCGGGTGGTTCGCCCGCTTGCCGCGCCAGTTGCGCGGCGCCGATGAAGGTACCGATGGCCAACTCCAGCGCCACGGCGGGGGGGAGCCCCATCGCGGCGCCCGACTCCCGCATGGCCTCCAGAAAATAAAACACATACGCGGGGCCGGAGCCCGACAGCGCCGTCACCGCGTCCAGCGCCGCTTCTTCATCCACCCAGACCCAGCGGCCCGTGCCCGCGAGCAGCGCTTCGGCCAGTGCGCGGTCTTCGGTCGTCACGCCCGGCAGCGCGTACACGCCTGTCATGCCCAGCCCCACCAGTGCCGCCGTGTTGGGCATGGTGCGCACGATGCGCTCGCTGTCCAGCCACGCTTGCATGCTGGTGCAACGGATGCCCGCCGCCACGCTCACGTGCAGCGCTCCATCCAGAAACGGGGCTGCCGCACGGGCGGCTTCGCGAAACGTCTGCGGCTTGATCGCCCAAACCACGAGCCGGCTGCCACCCAGCCGCGCATCGGCCGCCGCCAGGGTGGGCACGCCAAATCGCTCTTGCAGCCGAGCGCGCGCGTCCTCTCCTGGATCCACGACGGTGATGTCGGTCGCGTGGCAGCCGGCCTGTAGCAGCGCGCCCACGATCGCACTGGCCATGTTACCGCCGCCAATGAAGGCGATGCGCTGGCCGATCAGGGGGGAGGAGGAGGGGGTTGTGACGTCGAGGGCAGGTGCGTTCATGCCACCATTGTGGGGCAAAGTGTGGTGGCGGGGGTGGGGTGATGGCGGCCTCGCCGGGGGTGTTGACACGCGACGGAAAGCCTGCAACAATACACAGCTTCGCCCAGTTGGGTGAAGACCATCTGCCCACCGAAGCAGGGCGGCGGGGTTGCCAAGCAAGCCAGGTGCACCATTGTGCGCCGCTGTTGAGCCTCTGGTGTCAATCCCTCCCCTCGCAACGACGGGCCCAAGACTGATCGCTTCGGCCGCGGTGGCCGAAGGATTCAAGTTGGGACTTTCATCATGATCCAAACGCAAACTCGACTCGATGTTGCTGACAACACGGGTGCCAAATCCGTGATGTGCATCAAGGTGCTCGGCGGCTCCAAGCGCCGCTACGCCAGCGTGGGCGACATCATCAAGGTCAGCATCAAGGAAGCCGCGCCGCGTGGCCGCGTCAAGAAGGGCGAGGTCTACAACGCGGTCGTGGTGCGCACGGCCAAGGGTATCCGCCGGCCCGATGGCGCGCTCATCAAGTTCGACGGCAACGCCGCCGTTCTGCTCAACAACAAGCTGGAGCCGATCGGCACCCGCATCTTCGGCCCGGTCACGCGCGAGCTGCGTACCGAGCGCTTCATGAAGATCGTGTCCCTGGCGCCCGAAGTTCTCTGAGGAACCGTCATGAACAAGATCCGTACAGGCGACGAAGTCATCGTCATTGCGGGGCGCGACAAAGGCAAGCGTGGCCGCGTGCTGCGCCGTGCCGACGAGGAGCGCGTGGTCGTCGAGGGTGTCAACGTAGTCAAGAAGCACGTGCGCCCCAACCCGCTCAAGGGCGTGTCGGGTGGCATCGTCGAGAAGACCATGCCGATCCACCAGTCCAACGTCGCGATCTTCAACCCGGCCACCGGCAAGGCCGACCGCGTGGGTGTGAAGGTGCTGGCCGACGGCAAGAAGGTGCGCGTCTACAAGTCCAGCGGCGAAGAAATCAAGGTGGCATGACCATGGCACGTTTCCAACAACTCTATCGCGACAAGATCGCGCCGGCGCTCAAGGCGCAGTTTGGCTACCAGTCCGTCATGGAGGTGCCGCGCATCACCAAGATCACGCTCAACATGGGTGTGGGCGAGGCCGTGGCCGACAAGAAAGTGCTGGAAAACGCCGTCGCCGACCTGACCAAGATCGCGGGCCAAAAGCCTGTCGTCACCCGGGCGCGCAAAGCCATCGCGGGCTTCAAGATCCGCGAGGGTCAGCCCATCGGTTGCATGGTCACGCTGCGCGGTGCGCGCATGTACGAGTTTCTCGATCGCTTCGTTACCATCGCGCTGCCGCGCGTGCGTGACTTCCGCGGCATCTCGGGCCGGGCGTTCGATGGCCGTGGCAACTACAACATCGGCGTCAAAGAGCAGATCATCTTCCCCGAGATCGAGTACGACAAGGTCGATGCGGTGCGTGGGCTGAACATCAGCATCACGACGACGGCCAAGACCGACGAAGAGTGCAAGGCGCTGCTCGCCGGTTTCCGTTTCCCGTTCAAGAACTGAGGTGGCCCGTGGCTAAGCAAGCTTTGCTCCAGCGTGAACTCAAGCGCGACCGGCTGGTCGCCAAGTTCGCCAACAAATACAATGAGTTGAAGGCTATCGCCAAGGACGCCAAGCGTTCGGACGAGGAGCGTGACGCGGCCCGTGCCGCGCTGCAGAAGCTGCCCCGCAACGCGAACCCGACCCGCCAGCGCAACCGCTGCGAAATCACCGGTCGCCCGCGTGGCACGTTCAAGCAATTCGGTCTGGCCCGCACCAAGATTCGCGAGCTGGCCTTCGCCGGTGAGATCCCCGGTGTGACCAAGGCCAGCTGGTAAGGCGCGAAGGAGAACCCCAAATGAGCATGAGTGATCCGATCGCCGACATGCTGACCCGCATCCGCAACGCGCAGATGGTGGACAAGGCCGTCGTGACGATGCCGGCTTCGAAACTGAAGACCGCTATCGCGCAAGTGTTGAAGGACGAGGGTTACATCGACGGCTTCCAGGTCAAGGAAGAGGGCGGCAAGAAAGAACTCGAGATTGCCCTCAAGTATTACGCGGGCCGTCCCGTCATCGAGCGCATCGAGCGCGTCAGCCGCCCCGGGCTGCGCGTGTATCGCGGTGCCAAGTCGATCCCCCAGGTCATGAACGGGTTGGGTGTGGCCATCGTCACCACACCCAAGGGCGTCATGACCGATCGCAAGGCGCGCGCGGCCGGTGTCGGCGGCGAAGTCTTGTGCGTCGTCGCCTGATGCGAGGCAGGAAGGAGCAACGAACATGTCTCGTGTAGCGAAAGCCGCCATTGCCATTCCGCAGGGCGTCGAGGTGGCCATTGGTCAGGACAGCATTTCTGTCAAGGGTGCGCTCGGCACGCTGACCCTGCCGTTGAACCCGCGCGTCACCGTCAAGCAAGACGCCGGCAAACTGACGTTTGCGCCGGCGGATGCGACGCGCGAATCCGATGCCCTCAGCGGCACGGTGCGCCAGCTCGTCAACAACATGGTCATCGGGGTCAGCAAAGGCTTCGAGCGCAAGTTGACGCTGGTGGGGGTGGGTTACAAGGCCGCGGCCCAGGGCAACAAACTCAACATCAACGTGGGCTACTCGCACCCGGTCGAAATCGAGATGCCGGCCGGCATCAAGGCCGAGACGCCGACGCCGACCGAAATCCTCATCAAGGGTGCCGATCGCCAGCGCGTGGGTCAGGTGGCTGCCGAAGTCCGTGCGGTGCGTCCCCCCGAGCCCTACAAGGGCAAGGGCATCCGTTACACGGATGAGAAGGTCGTCATCAAAGAGACCAAGAAGAAGTAAGGACTGCGAACATGTTGACCAAAAAAGAACAGCGTTTGCGTCGCGCCCGTCAGACCCGCATCCGCATCGCGCAGCAGGGTGCCGTGCGCCTCGCGGTGCACCGCACCAACCTGCACATCTACGCCAACATCATCTCCCCCGACGGCGGGCGGGTGTTGGCGTCGGCCTCCACGCTGGAACCCGAGGTGCGTGCGCAGCTCGGCGGCGCCGGCAAGGGCGGCAACACGGCGGCGGCAGCCCTGATCGGCAAGCGCATCGCCGAGAAGGCCAAGGCGGCTGGAATCGAAAAGGTGGCGTTCGACCGCTCGGGCTTTGCCTACCACGGCCGTGTCAAGGCCCTGGCCGAGGCCGCGCGTGAAGCCGGCCTGCAATTCTGACGGAGCAGGTGACGCAAATGGCAAAAATGCAAGCTAACGTGAAGACCGAGGCCAACGACGACGGCCTGCGCGAGAAGATGATCTCGGTCAACCGCGTGACCAAGGTGGTCAAGGGTGGCCGCATCATGGGTTTCGCGGCGCTGACCGTGGTGGGTGACGGCGACGGTCGCATCGGCATGGGCAAGGGCAAGGCCCGCGAAGTGCCGGTGGCCGTCCAGAAGGCCATGGACGAGGCCCGTCGCAGCATGTTCAAGGTCTCCTTGCGGGGCGGCACGCTGCACCACGAGGTCGTCGGCCGCCACGGCGCGTCGAGCGTCATCATGATGCCTGCGCCCAAGGGGACCGGCATCATCGCCGGCGGCCCGATGCGCGCCGTCTTCGAGGTCATGGGCATCACCGACGTCGTGGCCAAGAGCCACGGCTCGACCAACCCGTACAACCTGGTGCGCGCGACGCTGGACGCCCTGCGCAAGTCGACCACGCCCGCCGAGATCGCCGCCAAGCGCGGCATGTCGGTCGAAGAGCTCGTGGCCTGATCGGGAGAACACGATGACGACCCCCAACACCGTCAAAGTCAAGCTGGTGCGCAGCCCCATCGGCTGCAAGGAATCCCACCGCGCCACGGTGCGCGGCCTGGGTCTGCGCAAGCTGGGCAGCGTGCGCGAACTGCAGGACACCCCTGCCGTGCGCGGCATGATCAACAAGGTGAGCTACCTGGTTCAGGTGCTCTGATCGGAGTCTCGTGATGGAACTCAACACCCTCAAGCCCGCAGCGGGCTCGAAGAAGCCCCGCCGCCGCGTCGGCCGTGGCATCGGTTCCGGTCTGGGCAAGACGGCCGGCCGCGGCCACAAGGGCCAGAAGTCCCGCTCGGGCGGCTTCCACAAGGTCGGTTTCGAAGGCGGCCAGATGCCGCTGCAGCGCCGCCTGCCCAAGCGCGGTTTCAAGTCGCAAGCGCTGAAGTTCAACGCCGAGGTGACCCTGGCCGATCTGCAGGCGCTGGGCCAGGCCGAAGTCGACCTGCTCACGCTCAAGCAGGCCGGGCTCGTGCCCCAGCTGGCCAAGAAGGTCAAGGTCATCAAGACCGGTGAGCTCAGCATCGCCGTCAAGCTGACCAACGTCGCGGCCACGGCCGGCGCCAAGGCTGCCATCGAGGCGGCGGGCGGCTCGGTGGTCTGATCGGTCGTACCACGCACCCGGGATCGCTCGTGGCCACCAACGCAACGACTCTCGCCAAGACCGGCAAGTTCGGCGACCTGCGCCGGCGGCTGGTGTTCTTGCTGCTCGCACTCGTCGTGTACCGCATCGGGGCACACATCCCCGTGCCGGGCATCGACCCCGTTCAGCTCGAACAGCTGTTCAAGGGTCAGCAGGGCGGCATCCTGAGCTTGTTCAACATGTTCTCGGGCGGGGCGCTGTCGCGCTTCACCGTGTTCGCGCTCGGAATCATGCCGTACATCTCGGCGTCGATCATCATGCAATTGATGACCTACGTCGTGCCGACGTTCGAGCAGCTCAAGAAGGAAGGCGAGGCCGGCCGTCGCAAGATCACCCAGTACACGCGCTACGGCACGTTGCTGCTGGCGGTCTTCCAGGCGCTCGGTATTGCGCTGGCGCTGGAGGGCTCGCCGGGTCTGGTGATCGATCCGGGCCTGACGTTCCGCTTCACGGCGGTGGTCAGCCTGGTGGCCGGCACGATGTTCCTGATGTGGCTGGGCGAGCAGATCACCGAGCGGGGGCTGGGCAACGGCATCTCGATCCTGATCTTCGCCGGGATCGCCGCGGGTCTGCCCAACGCCATCGGCGGGCTGCTGGAGCTGGTGCGCACCGGTGCAATGAGCATCCTGGCGGCGATCTTCATCGTCACGTTGGTGGTGCTGGTGACCTATGCGGTGGTGTTTGTCGAACGCGGTCAGCGCCGCATTCTGGTGAACTACGCCCGGCGTCAGGTCGGCAACAAGGTCTATGGCGGCCAGTCGTCGCACCTGCCGCTCAAGCTCAACATGGCCGGCGTCATTCCGCCGATCTTCGCCTCGTCGATCATTCTTCTGCCGACCACGCTGGTGAGCTGGATGAGCACGGGTGACGGCACGCGTTGGTTGCGCGACTTGGCCTCCGCCCTGTCGCCGGGGCAGCCGATCTACGTGGCGTTGTATGCGACGGCGATCGTTTTCTTCTGCTTCTTCTACACGGCGCTCGTCTTCAACAGCCGCGAGACCGCCGACAACCTGAAGAAGAGCGGGGCGTTCATCCCCGGGATCCGTCCCGGCGAGCAAACCGCGCGCTATATCGACAAGATCTTGCTGCGTCTGACGCTGGTTGGTGCGGTCTACATCACACTGGTGTGCCTGCTGCCGGAGTTCCTGATCCTGAAGTACAACGTGCCGTTCTACTTCGGCGGCACTTCGCTGCTGATCATCGTGGTGGTGACCATGGACTTCATGGCGCAGGTGCAAAACTACCTGATGTCGCAGCAGTACGAGTCACTGCTGAAGAAGGCCTCGTTCAAGGCCTCGGGTGCGTGAGAACATGGCGAAGGACGATGTCATCGAGATGCAGGGCGAGGTGATCGAAAACCTCCCCAATGCCACCTTCCGGGTCAAGCTGGAGAACGGTCACGTCGTGCTGGGGCACATCTCCGGCAAGATGCGCATGCACTACATCCGCATCCTGCCCGGAGACAAGGTCAAAGTGGAGCTCACGCCCTATGACCTGACCCGCGCGCGCATCGTGTTCCGCGCCAAGTGAGCGACCGGTTTTCGTTTTTAGGAGAGCAACATGCGAGTTTCGGCTTCGGTCAAGAAAATGTGCCGCAACTGTAAGATCATCCGTCGCCATGGCGTCGTGCGCGTGATTTGCACCGACCCGCGACACAAGCAGCGTCAAGGCTGATTCGAGTAGAGGACCACCATGGCACGTATCGCTGGTATCAACATTCCGCCGCACAAGCACGCGGAGATCGGCCTGACGGCGATCTTCGGCATCGGCCGCACCCGCGCGCGCCAGATCTGCGACGCTTGCGGCATTCCGTATTCCAAGAAGATCAAAGACCTCACCGACACTGAGCTGGAAAAGGTGCGTGAGCAAGTGGGTCGATTCACGATCGAGGGCGACCTGCGCCGTGAAGTGACCATGAACATCAAGCGCCTGATGGACATCGGCTGCTACCGCGGGTTCCGTCACCGCCGTGGCCTGCCGGTGCGTGGTCAGCGCACCAAGACCAATGCGCGCACGCGCAAGGGTCCACGCAAGGCCGCCCAGCCGCTGAAGAAATAATTTGCCGCATAAAGGACAGTCATGGCCAAGTCTCCCTCCGCCAATGCTGCGGCGCGCGTGCGTAAAAAGGTCCGCAAGAACATTTCGGATGGCATCGCGCACGTGCACGCGTCGTTCAACAACACCATCATCACCATCACCGACCGCCAGGGCAATGCGCTGGCATGGGCGTCCGCAGGTGGTCAGGGCTTCAAAGGCTCGCGCAAGTCCACGCCGTTTGCAGCCCAGGTGGCCTCCGAGGCCGCTGGCCGCGCGGCCATGGAGCAGGGCATCAAGAACCTGGACGTCGAGATCAAGGGCCCAGGCCCGGGTCGCGAGTCGTCGGTGCGCGCCCTGGGTGCGTTGGGCATCAAGATCACGTCGATTTCGGACGTGACCCCGGTGCCGCACAACGGCTGTCGGCCGCCGAAGCGGCGCCGCATCTGATGCGGTTGGCGCGCCGTGGCAGAAAAGCAGGGCGCGCGCTAGAATCGAAAGCTTTTCGAAGAAGGCGGTCGGGCGTCGCCCGGCCGAGCGTAAATGAGACCACCGCCAGTGCGGCCGGGTGATGAGTGTCAGCGTTAGCCGACCCATCGCCCCACGCACGGGCTCCCGCAATGACCCCGGAAGGGGTGGGTTGCGGCAGTACGGAAAGGAAAACCAGTGGCACGTTATCTGGGCCCCAAGGCCAAACTCTCCCGCCGTGAAGGCACCGACTTGTTCCTCAAGAGCGCGCGCCGCTCGATCAGCGACAAGGCCAAGTTCGACACCAAGCCCGGCCAACACGGTCGTACCTCGGGTTCGCGTACATCGGACTTTGGCTTGCAGCTGCGCGAGAAGCAAAAGGTCAAGCGCATGTACGGCGTGCTGGAGCGTCAGTTCCGTCGCTACTTTGCCGAAGCCGACCGCCGTCGCGGCAATACCGGTCAAAACCTGCTGTCGATCCTCGAATCGCGCCTGGACAATGTCGTCTACCGCATGGGTTTCGCGTCCACGCGCGCCGAAGCGCGCCAGCTAGTGTCGCACAAGGCGATCAGCGTCAATGGG
Source organism: Tepidimonas sp. HKU78 (assembly GCF_049860815.1). NCBI lineage: Bacteria > Pseudomonadati > Pseudomonadota > Betaproteobacteria > Burkholderiales > Tepidimonas > Tepidimonas sp. HKU78. The sequence continues at coordinate 660,612 of NZ_CP187547.1, read as the reverse complement.
CAGACGGTCAATATCCCGTCGTACCTGGTCAGCCCCGGTGACGTGATCGCCGTGCGGGAAAAGGCGCGCAACCAAGCCCGCGTCAAAGAAGCGCTGGAGCTGGCCAAGCAGATCGGCTTCCCTGGCTGGGTCGAGGTGGCGGCAGAAAAGTGCGAGGGTGTCTTCAAGAAGGTGCCGGATCGTGATGAGTTCGGCGCCGACATCAACGAATCGCTCATCGTCGAACTGTACTCGCGTTGATCGTCGGGCGAGCCCCATTAGAGCCCGGATCCCGCTGCGTGTGGGGTCCGGGATTTTGTGCTCCATCGGCCTTATCGGTGTAACGAGCCGAGGGTATTGAAGGAAGTCCGAATGCTGAATAACCTGCTCAAACCCAAGACCATCCAAGTCGAGCGCTTGGCGGACAACCGCGCCGAAGTCACGCTCGAGCCCTTCGAGCGGGGCTATGGCCACACGCTGGGCAATGCGCTGCGGCGAGTCCTGTTGTCGTCGATGGTCGGGCACGCGCCGACGGAGGTCACGATCGCCGGGGTGGTGCACGAGTTTTCCACCATCGACGGCGTGCAAGAGGACGTGGTGCACATCCTGCTCAACCTCAAGGGCGTGGTGTTCAAGCTGCACAACCGTGACGAGGTGACGCTGAGCCTGCGCAAGGAGGGCGAAGGGGTCGTCAAGGCGGGCGACATCCAGACGCCGCACGATGTGGAGATCCTCAACCCCGAGCACCCGATCGCCACGCTCGCGCCGGGTGCCAAGCTCGACATGCAGATCAAGGTCGAAAAAGGCCGTGGCTATGTGCCGGGCAACCTACGCAAGGGTGACGATCATCGCAACAGCATCGGGCGCATCGTGCTCGACGCCTCGTTCTCGCCCATCAAGCGCGTGAGCTATGCGGTCGAAAACGCCCGCGTGGAGCAGCGCACCGATCTCGACAAACTGGTGCTCGATATCGAGACCAACGGCGCCATCGGCCCCGAGGAAGCGGTGCGGGCGGCGGCCAAGATTCTGGTCGAGCAACTGTCGGTGTTTGCGCAACTCGAAGGCGGCGCGGCGTTCGAGTCGGGCGCGTCCGCCAAGGGTGGCGCGCCGGCGTTCGACCCGATCTTGCTGCGTCCCGTCGACGAGCTCGAACTGACCGTGCGTTCGGCCAACTGTCTCAAGGCCGAGAACATCTACTACATCGGTGACCTGATCCAGCGCACCGAAAACGAGCTGCTCAAGACGCCCAACCTGGGGCGCAAGTCGCTCAACGAGATCAAGGAAGTCTTGGCGTCGCGTGGCCTGACGCTGGGCATGAAGCTCGAAAATTGGCCGCCGGCCGGTCTGGAAAAGCACTGACCGCCGTCTTTTCTCTCCCCCAGTGACCCCCGGCGGTACCTGATCCGGCCGCCGGTGACAAGACAGAAAGGAAACTCCCATGCGTCACGGACACGGACTGCGCAAACTCAACCGCACCAGCGCCCACCGCCAGGCGATGCTGCGCAACATGGCCAACTCGCTGCTCAAGCACGAAGCGATCAAAACCACCCTTCCCAAGGCGAAGGAACTGCGCCGCGTGGTCGAGCCGCTGATCACGCTGGCCAAGAAGCCCACGTTGGCCAACCGTCGCCTGGCGTTCGACCGGCTGCGCGACCGCGACACCGTGGTCAAGCTGTTCAACGAGCTGGGCCCGCGTTTTGCCAACCGGCCGGGTGGCTACACGCGCATCCTGAAGATGGGCTTCCGCGTCGGCGATAACGCGCCGATGGCGTACATGGAGCTCGTCGATCGCGCCGAGCCGGCCGCGGCTGCCGAGCCCGCCGGTGACAAGGCCGAATAATCGTGCTATAATTCCAGCTTCTGACGCGCGGTGGAGCAGTCTGGTAGCTCGTTGGGCTCATAACCCAAAGGTCGGTGGTTCAAATCCATCCCGCGCAACCACTTTCCGAACCCGCTGGCGTGCTCCAGCGGGTTTTTTATGTGCGCCCGGCACGGGCGCACTCTTGTGGGTGAAAGTCCCACCGTAAGTTGATCACAGCGAACGAAGCGAAGCGCAACTGCATGAGGGCGACCGAGTGTGGGGAGGAAGCGTGGAGCGAAACTGCGAGCCGATGGACAAGAACCGGATAGAAGGCGCTGCCGAGCAGGGCGAGCGGGCATGAATCCGCGAAGCTCTCGTGATCAAGGCGAAGCGGCGTAAATCCGGCGGTTGTGCAGTGAAGGAGTGCGTTCTTACCCGGGGAGATCTCGCCTTATGCCTGAAAGGGCGACGTGGTGACACGGAGCGAGAAGTCAGCAGAGGCCATAGTAGCTGCCAGTCGTGGGCGAAGGGCCGAACGAGAAGGAGTGCTTGAGACCATGTCGATGCTGGAAGCAAGGCGTCAGAAGTCTGCGCAAGCAGAGCGGGCGGGGGTAGCGCACGGTGAAGCCGGGCGGGAACCTGTCAGCGACGAAGCGGCCGGCCCGCGACGGGACACCGAGAGCACAGGGCCGGGACTGCTGCAAGCGGTTCTGGCGAGAGAGAACCTGCGGCGAGCATGGAAGAGAGTCAAAGCCAACAAAGGCGCAGCCGGCGTGGATGGGCTGGACATTGACCAGACCGCCCGCCATCTGGTGACGGCGTGGCCATTGATTCGGGAACAACTGCTGCAGGGGAGGTACCGGCCCAGTCCGGTACGACGGGTAACGATCCCGAAGCCGGACGGTGGCGAGCGCGAGCTCGGCATTCCGACGGTCACGGATCGGCTGATCCAGCAAGCACTGCTGCAAGTGCTGCAACCGCTACTTGACCCGACATTCAGCGAGTGCAGCTACGGCTTCCGGCCGGGCCGACGAGCCCACGACGCGATACTGGCGGCGCAGGGCTACATCCAGTCCGGACGGAAGATCGTGGTTGATGTCGATCTGGAGAAATTCTTTGATCGAGTCAACCACGACATCCTCATCGACCGCCTACGGAAACGCATCGACGATGCTGGAATCATTCGGCTGATACGGGCGTACCTGAACAGCGGCATCATGAGCGATGGCGTAGTGTTTGAGCGGTATCAAGGCACGCCGCAAGGTGGGCCGCTGTCGCCGCTGCTGGCGAATGTGATGCTGGACGAAGTGGATAAGGTACTGGAGAAGCACGGCCACTGCTTTGCGCGCTATGCCGACGACTGCAACGTCTATGTCCGTAGTCGGAAAGCTGGCGAACGGGTCATGGCGCTGCTGCGCAAGTGTTACGGCAAGCTGAGGCTCAAGATCAATGAAGCCAAGAGTGCGGTGGCCAGCGTCAAGGGAAGGAAGTTCTTGGGCTACAGCTTCTGGTTTGGCAAGGAGGGCGTCAAGCGCAGGGTGGCCGACAAGCCGATGGCGACGTTCAAGCAGCGGGTGAGGCAACTGACCCGGCGCTCAGGCGGACGCAGCATGGCGGAGGTCATTGAGCGACTGAAACCTTATCTGTTGGGATGGAAAGCCTACTTTGGGCTGGCGCAAACACCGGGCGTCTGGCGATCGCTGGACGAATGGCTGCGCCACCGACTACGGGCGATCCACCTCAAGCACTGGAAGCGGGGTAGCACGATCTACCGGGAACTGCTCAACCTAGGCGCGTCCGAACACGTGGCAAAGCGGGTGGCAGGCAATTCCCGCTGCTGGTGGCGGAATAGCGCGGGCGAGCTCAACCGGGTGCTGACCATTGCCTACTTCGACAAACTTGGCGTTCCCCGTCTCTCATGACCTCAACTTCTCGAACCGCCCGGTGCGGACCCGCATGCCGGGTGGTGTGGGAGGGGCCCGGTCAGGTATCCTGACCGCCCCTATCTCGATTGGCCTGGGCCGAATGCAACGGTTCAGCCGCCCCGGCAGGGCCAGCCCGCGGCGTGGCGCACGTCATCGTCATGCTCCCCCAGCCGCGGTGCCCGGTGGCGTAACGACCCCGGGGTGGCGCTCAGCTTGGGCACGACGCCCGGCACTTTGAGCGGGCGGCCCTCGCGGTCGGTGGTTTGCACGATCATGGCGCGCGCGTGGTATTGCGGGTCGCGCGCGATGTCGGCCACGCTGTAGATTTTGCCGACGGGGACGTCGGCGGCGTCAAGGGTCTGGATCACCTCATCCACGCTGCGCTGCTGGGTCCAGGCTTCGATGGCGGCGTCGAGCTCGTGTGCGCGGCGGGCGCGGCCGTCGTTGTGGGCCAGCTCGGGGTCTTGCGCCAAGTCGTCGCGGCCGATCGCGGTCATCAAGCGCCGAAAGATGCCATCACCGTTGCCACCGATCAGCACATAGGTTTCCCGCCCGTCGGGGCCCGAGCGACAGCGGTAGGCATTGGACGGAGCGATGCCTGGCAACGCGCTGCCCGCGCGCTCGCGCACGACACCAAAAGCGTCGTATTCGGGTAGCAAGCTCTCCATCAGGTTGAACACGCTCTCGTACAGGGCGACGTCGACCATCTGCCCCGTGCCGCCGCGCGCATCGCGGTGGTAGAGCGCCATCAGCACGCCAATGACGCCGTGCAGGGCGGCGATCGAGTCGCCGATAGAAACGCCGCAGCGCACGGGGGTACGTCCGGGCTCGCCGGTCAGGTAGCGCAGCCCGCCCATGGCCTCACCCAGGATGCCAAAGCCGGGTTTGTGTGCGTAGGGCCCCGTCTGTCCATAGCCGGATAGCCGCAGCATCACCAGCCGCGGGTTGAGGGCGTGCAGCTCGTCCCAGCCCAGGCCCCAGTCTTCGAGGGTGCCGGGCTTGAAGTTTTCGATCAACACGTCGGCTTCGGCAGCCAGCCGCCGCACCAGCGCCTGTCCCTCAGGCGTGCGCAGATCGGCACACACAGAGCGCTTGTTGCGCGATTGCACCTCCCACCACACCGATGTGCCGTCGCGCAACAGGCGCCATTTGCGCAGTGGGTCGCCCGAGGGCGGCTCGATTTTGATGACGTCGGCACCGAAGTCGGCAAGCGTTTTGGCCGCAAACGGCCCCGCGATCAACTGGCCGAGTTCGAGCACACGGATGCCAGCCAGGGGGCCGGCAGCGGGCAAGGCGTCGCGTTCAGGGGTTTGCATGGGGTCAGTGACGAGTCGGCTGGCGCGCGGCGAGCACGCGTTCGATGTGGTCGATGAGTCCGTCGCAGGCGTCCTCGATCAGGTCGAGCACGTGCTCGAAACCGTCGGTGCCCCCGTAGTAGGGGTCGGGCACGACCGGACTGTCATGGCGGCGGCAGAACTCTGTGAGGCGTCGCAGCTTGCGCCGATGCGCGGGCGGACACATGGCCTCGGCCAGCGCCAGGTTGTCCCAGTCCATGGCCAGCAGCAGGTGGGCGCGCTCGAAATCGGCAGGCGCCAGTTGCCGCGCACGCAGATCCGACAGGTCGTACCCGCGCCGTTGGGCGTGGTACTGGCTGCGCGGATCCGGGGGCTCGCCCACATGGTAGGCGTGGGTGCCTGCCGAATCGACCGCCACGCGTTGGTGCAGGCCACGGGCCAGCAGCCGCTCGCGCAAGACGCCGTGGGCGGTGGGGCTGCGGCAGATGTTGCCCATGCAAAAAAACAGCACCCGGTACTCGAAGACATCGTCCATGGGACGCATTGTGCCGCGATCGCTGCGCTGGCACCTCCGCCCGCACTATCCCCCCGCCAGTGCCGGAAATAGCCGCACCAGGCCACTGGCCATCACCTCCACCGCCAATGCCGCAAGAATCAGGCCCATCAAGCGGGTCATGACATTGATGCCTGTCTTCCCGAGTACACGTGAGATCGGCTCGGCCAGGGTAAAGCACAGCGCGGTCGCCGCGGCGATGACGACACCGTAGCCGACCAAAGCCGCGTGTTGCCAGAAGGTCTTGGCCTGGTCGGCGTAGATGACGACGGTAGACATGGTGGCCGGGCCGGTGAGCAGCGGAATGGTCAACGGTACGACGGCGATCGAGGCGCGGCTGGCGGCGTCGTCGACCTCGTCGCGCGTGGCTTTGGCCTCGGCGGGCTGCGCATTGAGCATCGACAGCGCCGACATCAACAGCAGCATGCCGCCGCCGACCTGGAAGCTGGCCAGCGAGATGCCAAAGAACTCCAGGATCTGCAAGCCCGCGAGGGCGCACACGGCGATGACCGCGAAGGCCGTCAGCGCCGAGATGGCCACCGTGCGCCGCCGCTGGCGAGGCGAGAAGCCCAGCGTGTAGTGGATGAAGAAGGGCACGATGGCCAAGGGGTTGACGATGGCCAGCAGGGTGATGAGGGGCTTGAGGTCCATGGGCAATGCGCGCGTCAGACGCACTGTAGCACCCCGAGTGGCGTCCTCAGTGCCTATGTGCGTTGCCGCCGGGTTGCTGTTGAGCCAGCGTCTTGCCCAGTTCGACCCCCCATTGGTCGAACGGGTGAATACCCCACAGAACCGCCTGATAAAACACTTTGTGTTCGTGGGCAGCGATCAGGGCGCCCAGGTGGTACGGATCGAGCCGAGGCAACCAGATCAGGTTGCTCGGCACGTTGCCGCGGTAGGTGCGGTGCGGGGTCATCCGGGCGACGCTGACCTCGTCCAGACCCTCGGCGCGCAGGGCGGCGGCCGTGGCGGCTTCGTCCCGGCCTTCGGCCAGCGCCTGCGCTTGCGCCAGCAGGTTGTTGCGCACCACGCGCGCATGGGCCGATCCCAGCGGCAGCGGTTCACCGAGATCCTGCACGCCGATGAAGTCCACCGCGATGCGGTGGGTGCCTTGATGCAGCAGCTGAAAATAGGCGTGTTGGCCGTCGTTGCCCAGTCCACCCCAGACGATGGGGCAGGTGTCCACCGCGACGGCACTGCCGTCGACGTGGACCGACTTGCCGTTCGACTCCATCTCCAGCTGCTGCTGAAAGGGCACCCATCCGTCCAGCCGCGCGCTGTAGACGGCGACCGCCAAGGTCGGGCAGCGCAGAAAATTGCGGTTCCACACGCCCAACAGCGCCAGCGCAAGGGGCAGGTTGCGCGCGGGCGGCGCATGACGGACGTGTTCATCCACGGCATGGCCGCCGGCGAGCAGCTGCTCGAACCCGGTGCGGCCAATTGCGATGGCTAGCGGCAGCCCGATGGCGCTCCACAGCGAGTAGCGCCCTCCAACCCAATCCCAAAAGCGGTGGATTTGCGCAGCTGGCACGCCCCAGGCCTGCGCGCGCTCGGGGTGCGCGGTGACGGCGATCCAGTGGGGCTGCTGCGCCGCCTCGGCAATGCCGGCGTTGGCCAGCCAGCGGCGCGCGCTCGCCGCCAGCGTCAGGGTCTCTTGGGTGGTGAAGGTCTTGCTCTGAACGATGAAGAGCGTTTGCCGTGGATCGAGCGGCTGCAGCACGTCGTGCAGCGCGTGGGCGTCGACGTTGGAGACGAAATGCACGCGCACGGGCCCCGGGCGTTCAGGGGCGAGCGCCCGCACGGCCATGCGTGGGCCCAGATCAGAGCCACCGATGCCGAGGTTGACGACGTGTCGCACGGGCTGACCGTCGCTGCCCCGCCACTGGCCGTCGCGGATGCGTTCGGCGGTGTCGAGAAAGCGGGCGAGCTCTGCGCGCACCTCGAACTGGATGGTCTGACCCCACGGGGGATCGGCCAAGGGGCCGCCGCGCAATGCCACGTGCAGGGCGGCGCGCCCTTCGGTGGGGTTGACGGGCTCGCCTCGCCACATCGCCTCGATATGTGCCTGTACGTCACTTTCCTGCGCCAGCGCCAGCAGCGTGTGCCAGATGGGCAGTGTGATGGCCTGGCGGGTGGCGTCCAATGTCAGGCCGGCGGCGTGGAATTGCAGCGCGGCCGTGCGTTCGGGGTCGGCGGCTGCCAACAGGGTACGCAGGTGGGGCCGCGGTTGGTCGGCCAAGGCTTGCAGGCTTTGCCACGCGCGGCGCCGCTGGGGGGGGACGAAAACCGGAGTGTGTGACATACGCGGCCGCACTGTAGCACTGGCGCTTGACGCCATCGGGAAACCCCTTGGGTGCACGCACGCCGCCTTGGTTCTACACTGCAGCCTGTCGTCCCGGGCGCAGCGGTGCGCGCGGCAGAGATCCTGCTCGCGCTCTCGCGGGCGCTGGCAGGCCCGCCGCCCGGTTTTCGTGGCTTACCGGCCACTGCGATGAGAGGAGATCCTGCCATGACCGCACCGTTGCCCGAGCACGTCCGGCGCGCGCTCGAAAGCGTTTCGTTGGACGATAAATACACCCTGGAGCGGGGCCGCGCCTTCATGAGCGGCATCCATGCGCTGGTGCGCCTGCCTATGTTGCAACACCAGCGCGACCGGCTGCAAGGCAAGCACACCGCCGGCTTTATCAGCGGCTACCGCGGCTCTCCGTTGGGGGGCTACGACCAAGCGCTGTGGAAAGCGCGCCAGCACCTGCAAACGCACCACGTGGTGTTTCAGCCCGGGGTCAATGAGGAGCTGGCGGCCACCGCCGTCTGGGGCACGCAGCAGTTGGGCTTTGCGCCGCCGGGCAGCGCCAAGTACGACGGCGTGTTTGGCCTGTGGTACGGTAAGGGGCCGGGTGTGGACCGGTGCGCCGATGTCTTCAAGCACGCCAACATGGCGGGCACGACGCCCTGGGGGGGCGTGATCGCCGTGGCGGGCGACGACCACGTGGCCAAGAGCTCGACGGCCGCGCACCAGAGCGACCATATTTTCAAGGCCTGTGGGCTGCCGGTGTTCTTTCCGGCCAGCGTGCAGGAGATCCTAGACCTGGGCCTGCACGCCTGGGCCATGAGCCGCTATGCCGGCGTGTGGGTAGGGATGAAGACGATCCAGGAGATCGTCGAGTCCAGTGCCACGGTCGAGATCGACCCCGAGCGCGTGCGCATCGCCCTGCCCGACGACTTCGAGCTGCCCGCCGGGGGGGTGCACATCCGCTGGCCGGACATGCCGCTGGAGCAGGAAGAGCGGCTGATGGACTACAAGTGGTACGCCGCGCTGGCCTATGTGCGTGCCAACCGGCTCAACCACAACGTCATCGAAGGCCCGAACGACCGCTACGGCATCATCGCCAGCGGCAAGGCCTACAACGACTTGCGTCAAGCCCTGCATGACTTGGGGCTGGACGACGATACCTGCCGCCAGCTCGGCATTCGCGTGCACAAGGTGGCGGTGGTGTGGCCGCTGGAGGCGCAGATCACGCGCGCGTTCGCCCAAGGCTTGCGCGAGATCCTGGTGGTAGAAGAAAAACGCCAGGTCATCGAATACCAGCTCAAGGAAGAGCTCTACAACTGGCGTCCCGACGTGCGCCCTGACGTGCTGGGTAAGTTCGACGAGATCGAGGGCGACCACTCGGGGGGCGAATGGTCCATGCCCAACCCCAGTGCCAACCAGTTGCTGCGCGCCAACGCCGACTTGACGCCTGCCATCATCGCGCGCGCGCTGGTCAAGCGGCTGCGTCGGCGCGGTCTGCTGCCGGAAGGCAGCGATATCGCTGCCCGGGTGCAGGCGCAGTTGGCCATCATCGAGGCGCGTGAGCGCTCGCTGCAGACGTTGCAGGCGCAGCTGCGCGACGTGCAGCGCGTGCCCTGGTTTTGCTCGGGCTGCCCGCACAACACCTCGACGCGGGTGCCCGAGGGCTCGCGCGCGATGGCGGGCATTGGCTGCCATTACATGGCGATCTGGATGGACCGCCACACGGTTGCGTTCACGCAGATGGGGGGCGAGGGCGTGCCGTGGGTGGGGCAGCAGCCGTTCTCGAACGAAAAGCACATCTTCGCGAACCTGGGCGATGGCACATACTTCCACAGCGGGCTGTTGGCTATCCGGCAGGCGATTGCCGCCGGGGTCAACATCACGTACAAGATCCTGTACAACGACGCGGTGGCCATGACCGGCGGCCAGCCCGTGGGCGAGCGGCCCGAGGGGCACTCGGTGCTGCAGATCGTGCACAGCCTGCGCAGCGAGGGGGTGCGCAAGCTCTTCATCGTGACGGATGAGCCCGCCAAGTACGCGGGCGCGCACCACACCACGCTCGGCGGCGTGACGCTGACGCTGCCGCCCGACGTGCCGGTGCTGCACCGCGACGAGCTTGATCGCGTGCAACGCGAATGCCGCGACACCGAGGGCGTGACCGCGATCATCTATGACCAGACCTGCGCCACCGAGAAACGCCGCCGCCGCAAGCGCGGCCTGATGGCCGACCCCGACCAGCGTGCCGTGATCAACGAGCGCGTCTGCGAGGGCTGTGGCGATTGCGGCGTGCAAAGCAACTGCTTGAGCGTGGAGCCGCTGGAGACCGAGTTCGGCCGCAAGCGCACCATCAACCAGAGCACGTGCAACAAGGACTTTTCCTGCGTCAAGGGCTTTTGCCCCAGCTTCGTCACCGTACGAGGCGGCAAGCTGCGCAAGCCCGGGCGCGATGCGGGCGTGCCGGATCCGACGGCCCTGCCGCCGCTGCCCGAGCCATCGCTGCCGGAGCTGCGCCCGGGCGCGTCGGCCTGGGGCATCGTGGTGGCGGGCGTCGGCGGTACCGGGGTCATCACCATCGGCCAGTTGCTGGGGGTGGCTGCGCACATCGAAGGCAAAGGCGTGGTGACGCAGGATGCGGCGGGCCTGGCGCAAAAGGGCGGCGCCACCTGGAGCCATGTGCTCATCGGCGCGCGCCAGGAGGATATCCTGACCACGCGCGTGGGCACGGCGGCCGCGGACCTGATCTTGGGCTGCGACCCCATCGTCACCGCCAGCGCCGAGACGCTGGCGCGCATGCGCGAGGGGCGCACCCACGTGGCGCTCAATGCGCAGGCGACGCCCACCGCCGCGTTCGTCAAAGACGGCGCTTGGCAAAACCCCTCGGCGCGGTGCATCGCGGCGATCACCGAGGCCGCTGGCGCCGCGAGCGTGTCGGCGTTCGACGCCGAGGCGCTCGCGCAGCGACTGCTGGGTGACACGCTGTACGTCAACCCCATGGTGTTGGGCTACGCGTGGCAAAAGGGGTGGATTCCGCTGGGGCTGGCGTCGCTGCAGCGCGCCATCGAACTCAATGGTGTGGCGGTGGCGGCCAACCTGGCGGCTTTCGAGTGGGGCCGGCGGGCCGCACACGACCCGGCTGCGGTGCAGCGTTGGGTGAGTCCGGCGCAAGTGATCGAGCTGCGCCCGCGCCGCACGCTCGATCACCTGATTCGCACGCGCGTCGAGCACCTGACGGGCTACCAAAACGCCGCCTACGCCCAGCGTTATGAAGCGCTGGTGCGCCGCGTGCAGCAGGCCGAAGCGGCGCTGGGAACGGGTTCGACCGCGCTGGCCGAAGCGGTAGCGGTGCATCTGGCGCAGCTCATGGCCTACAAGGACGAGTACGAAGTCGCGCGGCTCTACGCGGACGGCGCCTTCTTGCAGCGCTTGCGCGCGCAGTTCGAGGGTGACTTCACGCTGCGCTTCCACCTAGCGCCCCCGTTGCTGGCCAAGCGCAACGAGCGCGGCGAGCTGGTCAAGCGTGAATTCGGCCCGTGGATGATGGGCGCATTTCGCGTGTTGGCGCGGCTCAAAGGGTTGCGTGGCACGGCCCTCGACCCCTTTGGCTACACCGAAGAGCGGCGCACCGAACGCGCGCTGATCCGCGAGTACGAGGCAGCGATCGACGAGGTGTTGCGCGATTTGCGGCCGGAACGCCTGCCGCTGGCGCTGGAGATCGCGCGCTGGCCGGCGCGCGTCAAGGGCTTTGGTCACGTCAAGGCGCGCCACCTGCAAGCGGCCCGTCCGCTGTGGGATGAGCTGCGGCGGCGCTGGCGAGCGGGTGAATCGGGCGCTGTGCCCGCGGCCCGCGCGGTGGCCTGACGCCGAGCGCACCACTGCTGCGGGCTGCTGGCCGCCGCGCGTACACTGTGCCCCTTTTCGGGTCACACAGAGGATGGCGATGGCCGCAAGTGGCGATGGGGCGGTGGTGCCCCCAATGACGGGAGGCTTGGGCAGCGGGGTGTTGTGGGCGCTGGCCGCCGGGGCGCTGTGGGGGTTGGTGTTCGTCGCGCCGCTGATGCTGCCCGAGTACCCGGCGGCGCTGCTGTCCGTGGGGCGCTATCTGGCATTCGGGCTGCTGTGCGTGCCGCTGGCCTGGTTCGACCGTGCCGAGCTGCGCGCACTCTCGCGCGCCGACTGGTGGCAGGCGCTGCAGCTCGCGTTCGTCGGCAATCTGCTGTATTACCTGCTGCTGGCCGGTTCGATCCAGCGCACCGGTGGGCCGCTGTCGACCGTCATCATCGGCACGCTGCCCGTGGTGATTACCATCGTGGCCAACCGGCGCGACGCGGCACGCGACGGCCGCCTGCCCTGGCGGCGTTTGTGGCCAGCGTTGGCGCTGATCGCCGTTGGCATCGCGCTCGTCAACCACACCGAGCTGCAAGCCGTCGTGGCGGATCCGGCGCGCGACGTCGCCGTGTATGGGCTGGGTGCACTGCTGGCGGTGGGCGCGGTGGCGTGCTGGACCTGGTATCCGCTGCACAATGCCGACTGGCTGCGCGCCCACCCCGGGCGCAGCGCGCGCGCCTGGTCCACTGCGCAGGGGTTGGCGACCTTGCCGCTGGCCGCGCTGGGTTACGCGCTGGTGTGGGGGCTGGATGCGGTGCGTGGCGAGCCGTTTCCCATGCCCTTCGGGCCGCGGCCCGAGGTGTTTCTGGGGTTGATGGTCTCGGTCGGGCTGTTGGCTTCGTGGTTGGGCACGCTGTGTTGGAATGCGGCCAGCCAGCGCCTGCCCACGGCGCTGGCAGGGCAGCTGATCGTCTTCGAGACGCTGGCGGCGCTGCTGTACGCTTACCTGTGGCGTGGTCAATGGCCAGCGCCGCTGTCGCTGTTGGGGATTGGCGCGCTGGTGGCGGGGGTGCTGTGGGGCGTGAATGTCCGGCCGCAGCCGGTCGTCGCCCACGCCCACCCCGACTGAGCGGCGCGCCCGCTACAATGCCCGCTTGCCTTCGGGGCGGCGTGACGCGTTGTGCCGTCATCGCAGGCCCGTTTTTCACCCTTTTGCACGCCTGAGGATATCGACGTGTTCATCTCTCCCGCTTATGCCCAAGCCGCCGCTGGCGGCGACGCGCCCTCCACGCTCATGAGCCTGCTGCCGCTGCTGCTCATGTTCGTGGTGCTGTACTTCGTCATGATTCGGCCGCAGATGAAGCGCCAAAAAGAGCACAAGGCCATGATCGACGCGCTGGCCAAGGGCGACGAGGTCGTGACCGCCGGTGGCCTGCTGGGGAAGGTGACCAAGGTCGCTGACAGCACCATCGGGCTGGAGCTGGCCGACGGCGTCGAGGTGCAGCTGCAGCGCACCGCCGTGGTGCAAGTCTTGCCCAAAGGCACATTGAAGTGATCGGGGCGGCGCCGCGCGGGGCGACGTCCTGCCCAACCGCAGCGCGCCGTGCGCCGCAAGGGTGGCCTGTATGAACCGTTACGCCTGGTGGAAGTACGCGACCCTGGTGGTCGTGCTCGTCATTGCCGCGCTGTATACCCTGCCCAACTTCTTTGGCGAGGCGCCAGCGGTGCAGGTGTCGTCGGCGCGCGCCGGGCATCGGCTCGACGAGGGGACGGTGCAGCGCATCGAGCAGGCGCTGGCTGCCGCCGGGCTGGGGGCACAAGCCATCCAGTACGACGGCCAGACCGTGCGCGCGCGCTTTGCCAGCACCGATGAGCAAATCCGCGCCCGCGACGCCATCGAGCGCGCGCTCAACCCGGATGCGGCCAACCCCGCGCACGTGGTCGCGCTCAACCTGCTGCCGCGCACGCCCGAGTGGCTGCAGCGGCTGGGGGCGCAGCCCATGTATCTGGGGCTGGACCTGCGCGGTGGGGTTCACTTCCTGCTGCAAGTGGACATGGCCGCAGCCCTGGACAAGCGACTGGAAGGGCTGGTGGCGGATCTGCGCACAGCGCTGCGTGACAAGGGTATTCGCCACGGCGGGGTGCGGCGCGAAGGAAACGCGGTGACGGTGCGTTTGCGCGAGGCGGGCGCGGTGCGGGGCGCCGAGGATCTGATCGCGCGCGATTTTCCCGACTTGCAGCCCTCGGTGCGCGAGGAGGGGGCAGAGACGGTAATCGCGCTGACCCTGCGCCCGGAGGCGGCGCGGCGTATACAAGAGCAGGCGCTCAAGCAAAACATCTTGACGCTGCGCAATCGCATCAACGAGCTCGGGGTGGCCGAGCCCGTGATCCAGCAGCAGGGGCTGGACCGCATCGTGGTACAACTGCCCGGGGTGCAGGACACCGCCAAGGCCAAGGACATCCTGGGCCGTACCGCTACGCTCGAGATCCGCATGGTGGACGAAAGCCCCGAGGGACTGGCCGCCGAGCGAGATGCTACGGCGCCCGTGCCGTTCGGCTCCGAGCGGTATTTGGATCGCAACGGCCGCCCCGTCATCGTCAAGCGCGAGGTGATCCTGACCGGCGAGAACCTGACCGACGCGCAAGCGGGCTTCGACAGCCAGACGCAAGAGCCGGTGGTCAACCTCACGCTCGACGCCAAGGGCGCGCGCGTGTTTCGCGACGTCACGCGTGAGAATGTCGGCAAGCGCATGGCCATTTTGCTGTTCGAGAAGGGCCGTGGCGAAGTGGTGACCGCGCCCGTCATCCGCACCGAGATCGGCGGTGGGCGCGTACAAATCTCCGGGCGCATGACGACGCAAGAGGCCAACGACACCGCGCTGCTGTTGCGCGCCGGATCGCTGGCCGCGCCGATGGAGATCGTCGAGGAGCGTACCATCGGCCCGAGCCTGGGGGCCGACAACATCCGCATGGGCTTCAACAGCGTGGTGTGGGGCTTTGCGGTGGTGGTCGCCTTCATGTGCATCTACTACCGGCTGTTCGGGGTGTTTTCCAGCGTTGCGCTGGCGGTCAACCTGATGCTGCTGGTGGCGGTGCTGTCCATGCTGCAGGCGACGCTGACGCTGCCCGGCATCGCCGCCATCGCGCTCACGCTGGGCATGGCGATCGATGCCAACGTGCTCATCAACGAGCGGGTGCGCGAGGAGCTGCGCAACGGCTCCGCACCGCAGACGGCCATCCACAAAGGCTACGAGCACGCCTGGGACACGATTCTGGATTCCAACATCACGTCGCTGATGGCGGGGCTGGCGCTGTTGACGTTCGGCTCGGGCCCGGTGCGCGGGTTTGCCGTGGTGCACTGCATCGGGATATTGACCAGCATGTTCTCGGCGGTCTTTTTCTCGCGCGCCTTGGTCAACCTGTGGTATGGGCGGCGCAAGAAGCTGCGCGCCGTCTCGATTGGCATCACCGTCGAGCCCGCGTCGACGGGCAAGGCGGGCTGATCCGCCGGGAGAGCGACGATGGAACTGTTTCGCCTGCGCCGCACCATTCCGTTCACGCGCCACATGTTGGTGCTGAACCTGATCTCGTTCGTCACGTTTTTGGCGGCGGTATTTTTTCTGGTCACGCGCGGCCTGCACCTGTCGATCGAGTTCACCGGCGGCACCGTGGTGGAAGTGGCCTACACGCAGCCGGTCGATCTGGCGCAGGTGCGCAGTGCGGTGGCCGGCTTGGGCTACAGCGACGTGGCGGTACAGCACTTTGGCAGCGCGCGCGACGTGATGCTGCGCCTGCCGCTGCGCGAGGGGGCGTCCTCCAGCCAGCAGACCGAGGAGTTGCTCGCGGCGCTGCGCGCCCAGGATCCGACGGTGACGCTGCGCCGCACCGAGTTCGTCGGACCGCAGGTCGGCCGCGAGCTGGTCGAAGGCGGTTTGCTGGCGCTCGCGTTCGTCATCGGCGGCATCATGATCTACTTGGCGCTGCGCTTCGAGTGGAAGTACGCGGTCGCCGCGATCGTGGCCAACCTGCACGACGTCCTCATTATCCTGGGCTTCTTTGCGTTCTTCCAGTGGGAGTTTTCGCTCGCGGTGCTGGCGGCGGTGTTGGCGGTGCTGGGCTATTCGGTCAACGAGTCGGTCGTGATCTTCGACCGCATCCGCGAGACCTTCCGCCGCCAGCGCAAGATGAGCACGCGCGAGGTGATCGACGTCGCCATCACGTCGACCATGAGCCGCACCATCATTACCCACGGCTCGACCGAAGCAATGGTGCTGTCGATGCTGATCTTCGGCGGGCCGACGTTGTATTACTTTGCGCTCGCGCTGACCATCGGCATTTTGTTCGGCATCTACTCGTCGGTGTTCGTCGCCTCCGGGGTGGCGATGTGGCTGGGCATCCGACGTGAGGATTTGGTCAAGGCGACCAAGAAGCCGGGCGAAGGCGACGACCCGAACGCGGGCGCCGTCGTTTGACGTTTTTTCCGTGGCGCGCCGCCCCGCGGCCTCAGGCACTCGCCAGCCGCTGTAGGCGCCCGCCGGGCAGGCGCTGCACCCGGCCGTCGAGCTCCAGCGTGAGGAGGTGTGCCTGCAGACGCGCGGTGTCCCACCCGCAGCGCGCCTGCAACACGTCGAACGGGGTGGGGTCGTATCCCAGCGCGACGAGCACAGGATCGTCTCCAGTGTTCGCAGCCGCCGTCGGCGCCGCCGTGGGGGGCGTGGCGGCGGGCGTTGAGGCGTGCGCCCACACGCCGGCGAGCTCCTCGTGGATGTGCGCGGCGGTCTCGACCAGCTTGGCACCTTGGCGGATGAGTGCGTGGCAGCCGCGCGACTGCGGCGAGTGGATGGAGCCGGGAATGGCAAACACCTCGCGCCCCATCTGCGTGGCGAGTTCAGCGGTGATGAGCGAGCCCGACCCCAGCGCCGCCTCGACCACCAGCGAGCCCTGCGACAGGCCAGCGATGATACGGTTGCGGCGCGGAAAGTGCGCGGGCAGCGGGGGCGTGCCAAGCAGGTATTCGCTGACCACGCTGCCGGCGTGCGCGATGCGATGCGCCAGCGCCCGGTGACGGGCGGGATAGACGCGATCGACCCCGGTGCCGACGACCGCCACCGTCTGGCCGCCCGCATCCAGCGCCCCCTCGTGCGCCGCGGCGTCGATGCCAGCGGCCAAGCCCGAGACGATGCAAACCCCCTCGCCTGCCAGCGCACGCGCGAAAGCGCGCGCATTGTCCGCGCCCTGCGGCGTCGGGTTGCGGCTGCCGACGATGGCGAGCGCGCGTGGCGCGGCCAACGCTACGGGGTCCCCCACCACATGCAGCAGGGGCGGGGGATCTGGCGTGGTCAGCAGCGCGGGGGGATAGGCCTCGTCGCCGAGCGCGAGCAGGTGGTGGTTGGGGTTGGCCAGCAGCCACTCGCGGGTGCGCGTGCGCAGCTCCTGCCAGCCGTCCGGCATGCCCAGTAAACGGGCTGCCGTCACCGCGCCCACGACCTCCGCCAACGTGTTGGCGCGTTGGGCGAAGATTGCTGCCGGCGGGCCGAACGCGGCCAACAAGCGCCGCGCCGTCGTTGGGCCGACGCCGTCGGTGGCCATCAGGCGCAGCCAGTCCTCCCAATCGTCGGGTGCCATGCCGTGTTCCGCCGTCGATCAGGGGTTGACGAACCGATCGCCAATCTGGACGCCGTCGGTGATCTGCAGCACGAGTGCGTAGGCCACGCGGTCGAAGGTGCGAAACACCATCATCAAGCCGTTGCGCTCACCCGGCAACAGCAGGCTCGGGCGGGCGTCGTCGGTTTTGTCCGTGACCTGCGTGCGCGCCTTCAGCAGCGCCAACACGTGCCCCACTTCCAGCCCATGTTCCCGGCCGCGGTTGAGCACGACGACCTGATTCTGGCCTGCGAACCGTACTGCATCGCCGTGCACTTTGACGATCTGGCCCTGCACCGGTTGCCCAGGGGCATGGGGCACGTAGGCGCGGCTTTCCCGAGCCGTCGGGGGCAGCAGCCGGTCACCGATGCGCACTTCCTCGCGCGCGGTCAGGATGTCGACGGTGGCGGGCACGAGCGCGGGCTGGCCGTCCGGGCCTTCGCCGTTGCGCTCGCTGCGCACCAATTGGGCACGACCCACGGCCATCGCCTCGTAGCCCAGTACCTCGCCGGTCTCCGGGTCTTTGAGCGCAGTGGCATTGCGGTAGATCGCGAGCAACCGTGGGCGTTCGCGTGACGCCTCCAGGGCGTCGCCCGACAGCGCCGCGCTGGGCCCGACCTGGCCGCGCGCATAGGCGCGGTCTCCGGGGCCGAGCAGCACGCGCGCTTCCGGGCCGGCGACGATGCGCGGGGCGCGCTGGTGCGCTTGTTCGTCCACCACTTCGACGTCGGTGAGGAACGGTTCGATGGCGCCCGGCGGCAGCGCCGGAATGCTGCCGTCGTCGATGCGCTCCGCCCGAACGCGCGGGGAGAGTTTGAGCGTGGGGGGCTCGTCCGAGGCGAGCTGCAGCACGGCGCGATCGCCCACGCGCGTGAGCACCAGCACTTGGCCCGGGTAGATCAGGTGCGGGTTGCGGATCTGCTGCAGGTTCATGCCCCACAGCTCGGGCCAGCGCCACGGGCGTTTGAGATAGAGTGCGGAGATGTCCCACAGCGTGTCACCGCGCTTGACGGTGTAGCGCTCGGGCGCGTTGGGCGCCAGTTCGGCCAACGGCACCCCCGCTTGGGCGACCTGCTGCGCGGTGCTGCGCTGCTGGGGGGTGATGGGGTAGGGGGGCGCGGCCACGGCCGCGCTACCAGCCAGGCCGATCGCGACCGCGGCGAGCATGGGTCGCCACTGGGCCTTGCGGTGCAGACGGGCATGGGTCGCGGGCGCGCGGAACCAAATTAGGGGGCGCTGGGGTTTCATGGATCGCATTTCCTCCCTTGCGATTGTGCGGGCTGCCCCCACTTCTGGCAATGGCATCGCTGCCGACCGACTGGTCTTTCGCGGCAAAAGTGGCGAAAATACCGACATTCGCCCATGAACATGAATACCACCGTCGAACTCCTGCCCATTTTGCGGTACCCCGACCCGCGCTTGCACACGGTTGCACGGCCCGTGGCGGCCGTGGACGATCGGGTGCGCGCCATCATCCCTCGCATGCTTGCCACCATGTATGCGGCCAATGGCATCGGACTGGCGGCCACGCAGGTGGACATCCACGAGCGCATCGTCGTCATCGATGTCAGCGAGGAGCGCAACCAGCCGCTGGTGCTGATCAACCCCGAAATCGAGTGGGCCAGCGAAGAGAAGCGCCGCGGCGAGGAGGGCTGTCTGTCGGTGCCGGGTATCTATGACGGGGTCGAGCGCTCGGTCGCGGTGCGGGTGCGCGCGCTCGACGAGCATGGGGTGAGCCGCGTCATCGACGCCGAGGGACTGCTGGCCGTGTGCATCCAGCACGAGATGGATCACCTGCAGGGCAAGGTGTTCGTCGAATACTTGTCGCCGCTGAAACGCGAGCGCATCAAAACCAAGCTGATCAAGGCCGCTCGTGAGGCCGCGCGGTCCGACGGACCCGTCCGGTCCCCGGCGCGGGCTCGGCGCGAGGCGGCGGAGGCGCGGCTTTGACCGCGCCCGTGGTAACCGATCCCGCCAGTGGCCAGGGGGGTGACCGGGGAACCGGGGCGAGGCCATTGCGCGTGGCCTTTGCCGGCACCCCCGACTTTGCCGCGGTGGCGCTGGCGGCGATCGCCCAAGCGGGCTACCCCATGGCGCTGGTGTTGACGCAGCCGGACCGTCCCGCCGGGCGCGGCCTGAAGCTGCAACCCTCTCCCGTCAAGACCTTGGCGCTAAAGCACGGTTGGCCGCTCGCGCAGCCGCGCGGGTTGCGGCTCGATGGCCGTTGGGCCGAAGACGCCGCCGCGGCGCGCGACGCGCTGCTGACCGCGCGTCCCGACGTGTTGGTGGTGGCCGCCTACGGATTGATCCTGCCGCGCTGGGTATTGGATTTGCCGCGGTTGGGCTGCTTGAATATCCACGCCTCGCTGTTGCCGCGCTGGCGCGGCGCGGCGCCGATCCAGCGCGCCATCGAAGCGGGTGACGCCGAAACCGGCATCACGCTGATGCAGATGGACGAGGGCTTGGATACCGGCGACATCGTGGCGATGCAGGCGCTGCCCATCGGGGCGCACGAGAGCGCCGGACAGCTGCATGACCGGCTGGCCGCTTTGGGGGCGCAGCTGGTGGTGCAGGCGCTGCAGGCCGCCGAGGCGGGGCCATTGCCACGGCGCCCGCAACCCGCGCAGGGCGTGACCTATGCGCACAAGATCGACAAGGCCGAGGCAGTGCTCGACTGGCGGCAGCCGGCAGCGGTGCTGGCGCGGCGCGTGCGGGCATTCGATCCCACCCCAGGCGCGGTGACCGTGCTCGACGGTACGCCACTGAAGGTGTGGCGTGCACAGGCAGAGATTGCGTTCGCCGTGTCGCCGACCGCACCGGGCACGGTGGTGGCGGCTGATGACCACGGCATCCGTGTGCAGACCGGCGACGGGGTGCTGGTGCTGACCGAGGTGCAACGCGCCGGTGGCCGGCGCTTGCCGGTGCGCGACTTTTTGCGCGGCGCGCCGCTGCGTGCTGGGGTGCGGCTGGGGGAGGGTGCGTGAGCGCGTCGGGCGCGAGCGCGTTTTGGCGGGCGGGGTTTCTCAATCCCGCGTTGTGGCGGCGTGCCGCTTTCGCGACCGGCGCGCGCGAATTGCTCAGCGCCGCCACGGGTATCGGGGCGTGGGGGTTGATGACGGGGGTGGCCATGGTGCAGTCGGGCCTGAGCGCACCAGAGGCCCTGTGGATGACCGCGCTCGTCTATGCCGGCAGTGCGCAGCTCACCGCCGTGCCATTGATCGTGGCCGACGCGCCGTTGTGGGTGATTCTGGCGGCGGCGTTTTGCGTCAACCTGCGCTTCGTGGTGTTTTCTGCTCATCTGCGCCCGTATCTGGCCCATCTGCCGCGCGGGCAGCGGCTGCTGACCGGCTACCTCACGGGGGATTTGAGCTACGTGTTCTTTGCCCACCGCTATCCCCACCCGGGGCGCACGGACGACGAGCGACTCGATCAGGAAGCCTACCTGGCGGGCAGCTGCGCGGTCAACTATGCGTTTTGGATGACGGCCAGCGTTATCGGCATCGGTCTGGCGCACGCCATCCCGCTGGAATGGGGGTTGGGGTTTGCAGGGATTCTGGCGCTGTTGGGGGTGGCGTGTTCACTGGCGAGCACCCGGCTGCGCGTGTTGTCGGCGGTGGTAGCGGGTTCGGCGGCGGTGGCGGCGTGGGCGTTGCCGCTCAAGCTGCACATCGTGGTGGCGATCGCGGCAGCGGTCGCCGTGTGTCTGGTCGCCGAGGCGCACGGCCCGCGCTGGCTGCGCGGATCGGCCATTCCTGCGCAGGGCGGTCATGGGTGACGTCGATCCCTATCGGCTGTTGACGTTTGTCGCGCTGGGCGCGATCACGGTGGTGACGCGCGGGTTTTTCTTCCTGTCGGATCGTCCGTGGCGCCTGCCCCACTGGGCCGAGCGGGGACTGCAGTACGCGCCCATCGCGGCGTTGGCGGCGGTCGTCGTGCCCGAGGTGGTGATGCAAAACGGCCAGCTCATCCACACCTGGCAGGATGCTCGCCTGTACGCGGCGGTGGCCGGCGCGGGTTGGTTCTTCTGGCACCGGGGAGTGCTGGGGACGATCGTCACGGGCATGGCGGTGTATCTGCCGCTGCACTTGGGGCTGGGGTGGTAGGCGCGGCACGGGGGGCGGCGATGCAGCGCGCCATCGCAGCCTCAAGGGCGGGGCGCTGCACCGGCTTGGCCAAAAAT
Source organism: Tepidimonas sp. HKU78 (assembly GCF_049860815.1). NCBI lineage: Bacteria > Pseudomonadati > Pseudomonadota > Betaproteobacteria > Burkholderiales > Tepidimonas > Tepidimonas sp. HKU78. Next base: position 639,118 of record NZ_CP187547.1, on the reverse strand, counting down.
CCGTTCATGCCGGCGGCCTGTGCCCGCTGCTGCGCGTCGTCCATGACGTCGGCCGTCAGCGCGATGATGGGGACCTGACCGCGCGGCCCCGGCAGGGCACGGATCTGTCGCGAGGCCTGCAGCCCGTCCATGCCGGGCATGTGAATGTCCATCAGGATGACGTCGTAGTCGTGTTCGGCCGCCTGCTGCAGTGCTTGCTGTCCATCCTCGGCGAAGTCGACGCGATGCCCCATTTTGTCCAGCAATAGGCCGATGACCTTGCGATTGACCGGGTGGTCTTCGGCCACCAGCACGCGCCAGCCGCTGCCGTGCGGCGCGGTCGGGGGCGGGGCGGGGAGTTCGGCGCCGGCCTGCCCGGGCACCGCCTCGGCAGGCGGCGGTCCGTCCATCCAGCCGGGCGTTTGTGTGACGGCAAAGTCGGATGGCGTGGTTTCAGGTGCAGCGATCGGCGTCACCCAGGTGGCCGTGAAGGTGGAGCCTGCCCCCGGCTGGCTTTCGACCTGCACGTCGCCGCCCATCAGGCGTGCCAGCGTGCGCGAGATGTCCAGCCCGAGCCCACTGCCGCCGTAGCGGCGCGTGATCGAGGGGTCCGCCTGCTGAAACCGTTGAAACAGCCGCGACAGGGTCGACGCGTCCATGCCGATGCCCGTGTCGCGCACCACGGCCCTCCAGCGCACCCGTGGTTCGCGACCGGGTACCGATTCCGCGCGCACCGTGAGATCGACCCGGCCACGGTCGGTGAATTTGATGGCGTTGCCCAGCAGGTTGAGCAAGATTTGCCGCACGCGTGTCGCATCGGCGAGCACCCACGGGGTGCCACCGTCGTCGATCGACAGGCCCAGCTCGATCCCCTTGCGCTCGGCTTGGGGTTGCAACCAGCGGTGCACGTGGCGAACCAGCTCTGGTAGATCCACGGGTTCGGGCTGGATGCGCAGCTGGCCGGCATCGAGCGCCGACAGATCCAGGATGTCGTTGAGCAGCGCCAGCAGATGCCCGGCCGATGCGCGCGCGGTCTGCAGAAGATCGCGCTGGGCGGGCGTCAGCGGGCTGTCGGCCAGCAGGTCCAGCATGCCGAGCATGCCGTTGAACGGGGTGCGCAGCTCATGGCTCATGTTGGCCAGAAACTGGCTCTTGATACGGCTGGCGGCTTGCGCCTCGTCGCGCGCGCGGGCCAAGGCGGTGTTGAGGGCTTCGAGCGCTCTGCGCTCTTGGGTTTGCCGGCGCTGCCGCTGCCACAGCGCGAGGGCCGCCAATAGCAGCACCAGTACCTGGGCCGCCATTAGCCAAATGACATAGCCGCGCAGGCGTCGCACCTCGTGCAGCTTGGCAGCGACCCGCTCGCTGACCAGCCGATCGGCGGTCAGTGTCAGGGCTTGCACCTCCGGGCCCAGCGCGTCCATTTGCTGCAGCGCCTCGTCCAAGCGTGGCCCATCGGTTGCCGGCAGCGCGGCGTCCAGGGTTTGCACCAGTTGGTGCAGACGCGGCATCAGCTGCTGGTACGCAGGCAGCTGGCGCAGGGGCTCGATGGAGGGGTTTTCGGCCAGCAGGGCGACACGGCTGGCGTAGATTTCGTGCCGCAACACGACCGCATCCCAGTCGGGGGGCGAGCGGCCCCGTAGGGCTTGCGTGAGGGCGCTGCGCAGGCGCAAAAACTCCCGTTCGTGCTGAAAGGCCAGCGCCGTGAGCGAATCGGCCTGCAGCTGCGCCGATTCCTCGGCCGAGCGGGACTGCTGCAAAAAGACCCCGAGCAGCACCGCCAAACCTGCCGCCAACACGGTGGTGGTGAGCGCGACCCACCACAAAAACCGGCGCCCTTCGGCGCTGGCGGTAGTGGCGGCGGTCGGGGCCGCAGGGGTCGGATTCATTCCACGTCGATCGCCTTGAGCTGCCAGATCGAGCGCTCGTAGTAGCGCAGGTCCTTGAGCGCAGGGTCGCGGTCGAAGGGATAGACGATGAACAGGGGGCCCTTGTCGCGCACCGCCATCGGCACCCCGTTTTTGCGGGTGGCGATGATGACGTCGTGGCGCTGGGCGTCCTCGAACGGGATCACGACACGGTAGTCATTGAGCGCCGTGGCGCGCAGCTGCCGTCCTTCGGCACGGACGGCGGCCAGTACATCGCGCAGGCGCGGGCCGCGGAAGGTGACCGGTTGATCGTCCCACGGCGTGCGGGTGGTGAAGGTGTGTTGGGGCAATGCCTCCAACATGGCCATGTCGAACGCGGCGTGCGAGCCGTGGTTGCGCACGCCGATCTGCCCCCCCAGGGTCAACACGACGCGGTCTTTGGGCGCTGGCAACGACGCTTGGGCGTGCGCGACGGTGGCCATGCCGCACACGACGGCCGTCAGCGCGAGCGCCACAGATCTGCGTGAAATAGAAAAAACCATACGAACTGCAGCCCCCGGTATTTTCAGATTTGTCAGGATCTTACGACAAGGCACGCGGCGCGCCAATGGGGCGGCTTTGTGGCGGGGCGCTGGTACCACCCGAGCCCTGGGCTGCCGCGCGCGCGGCAAACTCCTCGCGCAGGGCACGCAGCTTGGCGCGCGGGTCCTCTTGCGTGGTGGCGGGGTCGAGCTGCATTTCGGCAATGAAGCGGCTGGGCTGCGCGGTGACGCGCTCGCGCCCTTGTTTGCGCTGCTTGAGCCAACTGACCACCAGCGTGCGCTGGGCGCGCGTGATGCCGACATACATCAGGCGGCGCTCTTCCTCGATGCGTGCGGCGAGCTGCTGCGCATCGTCATCGGCGTCGGGCTTGAAAGGCAGCAGCCCTTCGTTGACGCCGGCCAGCATGACATGGGGCCATTCCAGCCCTTTGGCGGCGTGCAGGGTCGACAGCGTCACCACGTCTTGGTCTTGCTCGCGTTCGGACAGCGTGCTGATGAGTGCCACCGTCTGCGCCACTTCCAGCAGCGGGCGCGGCGCGCGCGCCTCGCCGCTGGCGCTGCCCGTGTCGTCGATCTGCCCGCCGCAGCGTTGCACCATCCAGTCGATGAAGTCCAGCACATGGCCCCAGCGCGTCTGCGCCTGTTGCGGGCTGTCGGCGTGGTCGTGCAGGTGGCGCTCGTAGCCGATGTCGGTGAGCCACTGCATCAGCACCGCGCGCGCCGCCTCGTGCCCGACGGCGTGCCGGGCACGGAATTGCAGTTCGTTGACGCAGCGCCCGAATTCGTGCAGCGCCGCCAGCGCCTTGGCGCCGACGCTGGCCTGCAGCAGGGGGGACGACAGGGTCTCGAACAGGCTCAGGCGCAGCCCGCTGGCCACTTGCCCGAGCTGGGCCAGGGTTTGGTGGCCGATGCCGCGCCGGGGCGTGGTGATGGCGCGCAGGAAGGCCGGGTCGTCGTCCTCGTTGGCCAGCAGGCGCAGCCAGGCGCACAAATCCTTGATTTCGGCGCGGTCGAAAAAGCTCGTCCCGCCCGAGACCTTGTACGGCACGCCCGCGCGCCGCAGTGCGACTTCGAACGCGCGCGATTGGTGGTTGGCGCGGTACAGGATGGCACAGTCGCGCCACGCCGCGCCTTGTGCGCGCAGGCCCTGGATGCGCGCCACGGCGCGCTCGGCTTCGTGCTCTTCGTGGTCGCAGGCGAGCACGCGCACGGGTTCACCCTCACCCAGCGCGCTCCACAGCGTTTTGGGAAACAGCTTGGGGTTGGGGCCGATGACCGCATTGGCCGCGCGCAGGATGGCGTTGGTGGAGCGGTAGTTTTGCTCCAGCTTGATGATCGCCAGGTTGGGAAAGTCTTGCGGCAGGCGCCGCAGATTGTCCAGCGTGGCGCCGCGCCAGCCGTAGATGGATTGGTCGTCGTCGCCGACGCAGGTCAGGCGCGGGTCGGGCCGCTCGCCGTGGCCCACCAGCACTTTGAGCAGCTCGTACTGCATCGCGCTGGTGTCCTGGTACTCATCGACCAGCACGTGGCCCAGCCGCTGCTGCCAGCGCATCCGCGCCTCGGGGCACTGTTGCAGCAGCTTCAGCGGCAGTCCGATCAGGTCGTCGAAGTCGACCGCCTGATAGGCGGCGAGCCGTTCCTGGTAGCGTGCCATCACTCGGGCGATATGCCGCTCGCTCTCGTCACGCGCTTGCGCCAGGGCCGCGTTGGCGTCCACCCCGGCGCCTTTCCACTGGCTGATGCGCCACTGCCAGTGGCGCGCGGTGGTGCTGTCGGTGGTGCCGCCGCAGTCTTTCAGGATGCCGACGATGTCGTCGGTGTCCAGAATGGAAAACTGGGGTTTGAGCCCGATGGCGGCACCGTCTTCGCGCAAGATGCGCACGCCCAGCGCGTGGAAGGTGCACAGCAGCACGCCCTGGGCCGCCTTGCCGACGAGGGCGCGGGCGCGCTCGCGCATTTCGGCCGCGGCCTTGTTGGTGAAGGTGATGGCGGCGATGCGCTCGGGTGCCAGTCCGGCTTGGATCAGACGCGCGATTTTGTGCGTGATGACGCGCGTTTTGCCCGAGCCAGCGCCCGCCAGCACGAGCGAGGGGCCGTGCAGATGGTGCACGGCTTGGAGTTGGGCGGGGTTGAGGGTGTCGTGCATCGACGGCACTGGACGCGAAAACGCGGCCGCCAGGACAGAGGCGCCGCGGGGATGGGAAGGGGCGAATGATAGCGGGGTGACAGCGCCAGGCCGCGCCGCCCGTTACCATCGCCGTTCATGGGCGCCATCTTGCTGGTCACCTTTCCCTTTTTTGCGCTGGTCGCCGCTGGCTACTTGGCCGCGCGGCGGCGCTGGCTGCCGCTGGAGGCGATTCCCGGGCTCAACGGTTTCGTGCTGTATTTTGCGCTGCCGGCCATGTTGTACCGCTTTGGCGCGTCGACGCCGATCGCGCAGCTGCTCGACGGCGCGGTGGCCGGGGTGTGGTTGCTGTGTGCGCTGGCCGTGGTGGGTTTTGCGGTGGCGGTGACGTGGGGGGGGCGCATCGGCTGGAACGACGCCGCCTTCGGCGCGTTGGTGGCGGCGTTTCCCAACTCGGGCTTCATGGGGGTGCCGCTGATCGCCGCGCTGCTGGGGCCCGCGGCCGTGGGCACGGTGATCGTGGTCATCGTGGTGGACATGGTCATCACCAGCTCGCTGTGCATTGCGCTGTCCCGGCTGGATGCGGGCGAGGGCGGTGCGCGCGCGGCGTTGCGGCAGGCGCTGCTGGGGGTGGCGCGCAACCCCATGCCGTGGGCCATTGGCCTGGGGGCGCTGGCGTCGGCGTGGCAGGTGGCACTGCCGCGGCCGCTCGACCAGACCGTGGGGCTGCTGGCGGACGCGGCCAGCCCGGTGGCGCTGTTTACCATCGGGGCGGTGCTGGCGCGCTCGCAGATGCAGGCCGATCACCCGATGCCGTGGCGCGACTACGTGCCGCTGGCGCTGGTCAAACTGCTGTTGCACCCGCTGCTGGTGTTGTTGGTGGGCGCGGCGGCCATCCAGCTGGGGGCGCCGCTGCAGCCGACGGCGCTGACGGTCATGGTGCTGGTGGCGGCGCTGCCCAGCGCCAGCAATGTCTCGCTGCTGGCCGAGCGCATGGGGGCCGACAATGGCCGCATCGCGCGCATCATCCTCGTGTCCACCGCGCTGGCATTTCTGACCTTTTCGGCGGCGGTGGCCGCCTTGCGCTGAGCGGCAGGCGCGCCGTCAGAAGCTGAGCGGATCGACGTCGATGGCCCAGCGCACCAGGCCGCGCGTGTCGGCATGGCCGCGCAGGCCTTGCAGGCGCGGCATCCAGGCGGTCAGCAGGGCCTGCAGGGCGCTGCGCCGGGGGCTCTCGAGCAGCAGTTGTGCGCGTTCGATGCCGGCCACGCGCGTCAGCGTCATCGGCACCGGTGCATAGAGGGTCACGTGGGCGCGTCCAGGCAGGTCGTGCGCTGCCTCGGCGGCGCGGCGCAGCCAGGCCAGGGCCGCGTCGAGCTGCCGTGCCTCGGCGCGCAGCAGCGCCTGGTGGCTGAAGGGGGGCATGCCGGCGATGCGCCGCTCTTCGAGCTGTTGCGCGGCGAAGGCGGCATAGTCGTGCCGGGCCAGTGCCGCAAACAGGGGGTGTTCGGGGTAGGCGGTCTGCACCCACAGCTCCACCGCGCTGTTGTGGGCCGCCACGAACGCGGCGTCGCGCCCCGCGCGCCCCGCGGCCTGCATGAGCAGCGAAAACAGCCGCTCCGGCGCGCGCCAGTCGCTGGCAAACAGGGCGCCGTCGGTGTTGACGCTGGCCACCAGGGTGATGCGCCGGAAGTCATGCCCTTTGGCGATCATTTGCGTGCCGACCAACACATCGACGTCACCCGCGTGCACCGCCGCCAGCGTGCGCTCGAGCGCACCTGCGGCGCGCGCCGTGTCGGCATCGAGCCGACCGACACGCACCGGTGTGCCGTCGGGCCGCCGCAGGTGGCTCAGCGCGGCGATCAACTGCTCTTCGAGCTGCTCGGTGCCGCGCCCCAGCGGGGCCAAATCCACGTTGCCACAGTCCGGGCAGGCACGGGGCACGGGGGCGGTGTGGCCGCAGTGGTGGCAGCGCAGGTGGCGGTCGCCTTTGTGGTAGACCAGGTGCGCGCTGCAGTGCGGGCAGCCGCTCTTCCAGCCGCAGTCGGCGCAGGCGATCACGGGGGCGTAGCCCCGCCGGTTGAGCAACACGAGCGCCTGTTCGCCGCGCTCCAGGCGCGCCTCGATGGCGGCCAGCAGGGGCGGCGCCAGCGCCACGCCGCGCGGTTGTTGGCGCAGATCGAGCAGCCGCAACCGGGGCCACAGGGCCCCGCCCATGCGGTCGCTGATGTCCACGCGCCGGTAGCGGCCGCGCTCGGCGGCATGCCAGCTCTCTAGCGAGGGGGTGGCCGAGCCTAGCACGACGCGGCAACCCGCGTCGGCGCCGAGCCGGCCCCGGTACACGGCCAGATCGCGCGCGGAGTAGCGCGCTCCCTCCTGGCTTTTGTAGCTGGGGTCGTGCTCCTCGTCCACCACGATGAGGCGCAGCCGCGGCAGGCTGGCGAAGATGGCCATGCGCGTGCCCAGCACGATGCGTGCGTGCCCCAGATGCGCTGCCAACCAGTGCCGCAGGCGTTGCGCAGGGGTCAAGCGTGAGTGCAGCGTCGTCACCGCGTCGCCAAAGCGGGCGCGAAAGCGCTGCTCCAGCTGTGGCGTCAGGTTGATCTCCGGCACCAAGACCAGCGCTTGGGCGTGCGGCTCGCGCGCCAGCAGACGCGCCGTCGCTTGCAGGTAAACCTCGGTTTTGCCGCTGCCGGTGGCACCAAACAGCAGCACGGGCCGATCACTGCTTTCGATGGCCGCCAGCGCCTGGGCCTGCGCCGAGGTCAGCGCGGGCCCGTCGGCGGCGGGCGCGGGCGCTGTTGCGGGGGGCGCCAGCCGCTGCAAGCGCCGCGCGATTTGTGCCTTGTTCGCGTCGCGCAGCGCGGGCGGCAGGGCCGCCAAGGCGACTTCGCCCAGCGCACGCTGGTAGTAGCGGGCCGCAAACGCCACCAGGGCGCGCCACTCGGCGCTCAACGCGGGCAGGGCGTCCCAGACTTCGCCGATGGGGCGGATCTGATCGGGCGTGACCGCTGGCGCCGCCTCGGTGCCGTCCGCACAGTCCCAGACGATGCCCAACACGGTGCGCCGCCCCAACGGCACGCGCACCAGTGTGCCCGGCGTCAGCGGACGCTCGTAGCCGTAGGTCAGGCGTTGCCCCAACCCGCTGTGGGCGGGCGCTGCGACGACCACATCGACGCGCACCGGTGTCAGGGGAGTGTCGGCCCGGTCGATCATGGTGGCTCTGGGGCGCCCCTCGTGCCTCTGTGGCGACTGGGCAGATCGGCGGTCAAGGGTGTGGATAAATTTGTCGACAAGCTGCGGATCTTGCGCGTAAGTCCTTGATGTGGCGGTACTCCACGGTTTTTCGACTCCCCGGAGAGGCGGCCAGTAATGGCTTTCATATCAATGACTTACGTCGGGTCTCGGGGGGATTGTCAAGTGTTTCCGTTGCCGATGGACAGGCTGGCCCGCTTGCGGCCATCTGTGCATAACAACCGACGAATCGCGACCCGCGCCGTCAAGTACGCTGCCGCATCTGGCGCGAATGGCGATGCACCGTCTCGACCAGCACGTGCACGTGCTCCGGGGGCGTGTGCAGGCTGATGCCGTGTCCCAGGTTGAAGATGTGGGTGGGCCCGCGTCGGCTCGGGTCGGTGTGCGGCGGCCCGAAGGATTCCAGCACGCCCACGGCCTCGCGCTCGATGGCCTCGGGCGTGGCCAGCAGCACCGCGGGGTCCAGATTGCCTTGCAACGCTTTGCCCGGCCCGTCCGGCACCCCGCCAACGCGCTGGCGCGCAGCCCCCAGGTTGACCGTCCAGTCCAGCCCCAGCACGTCACAGTCCAGCTCGGCCATCGCTTCCAGCCACTGCCCGCCCCCCTTGGTGAAGACGATGCGCGGAATCACCTGACCCGCGTGCGTGCGTGGCAGTTGTTCGAGAACGCGGCGGGTATAGGCGAGGCTGAAGGTGTGGAACGCCCCATCGGCCAACACCCCACCCCAGCTGTCGAACACCATCACCGCCTGCGCCCCAGCCTCGATCTGCTGGCGCAAATAGTGCGCCACCGCGTCGGCGTTGACTGCCAGCAGCCGGTGCATCAGATCCGGCCGGCTGTAGAGCATGCGCTTGACGTGGTGGTAATCGTCCGACCCGCCCCCTTCGACCATATAACACGCCAGCGTCCAAGGGCTGCCCGAAAATCCGATCAGCGGTACCCGCCCGCCCAGCGCGCGCCGGATGCTGGTGACGGCGTCGAACACGTACCGCAGGCGTTCCATATCGGGCACGGCCAGTGCGGCCACGTCGGCTTCGGTGCGCACGGCACGTTCGAACCGCGGCCCCTCGCCGTTGACGAAGTGCAGCCCCAGGCCCATGGCGTCGGGCACGGTCAGAATGTCCGAAAACAAAATCGCCGCATCCAGCGCGTAGCGATCCAGGGGCTGCAGCGTCACCTCGGTTGCGTAGTCCACGTTCGTCGCTAGCCCCATGAAGCTGCCCGCGCGTGCGCGCGTGGCCCGGTACTCGGGCAAATAGCGCCCCGCCTGGCGCATCAGCCAAATCGGCGTGTATTCGGTGGCCTGCCCCAGGCAGGCGCGCAGGAAAGTGTCGTTTTGCAAAGGGGCGAAGGGCATGGGTGGTCGCAGCGATGGGGAGCCGGTGGATGCCGCATTATCCCGTGTCGCGGCTCCGCGTCCGGGCGCGGGCGCCGTCACAGCGTCGCCAGTGCCTCGCGCACCTCGCGTACCGACAGCAGTTCCGACAGCACCCGTGGCGCACGCCCGGGGGCGAGCAGCACATAGACCGGCACCCCGGTGCGCCCCAGGCGGGCCAGCTCGGCGGTGATGACGGGGTCGTAGCGCGTCCAGTCGGCACGCAGCAGTTGCACCCCTTTGGCGCGCATGTCGGCCAGCACGTCGGGGTGGCTCAGTGTCGTTTTTTTGTTGACCTGGCAGGTCACGCACCACGCGGCAGTAAAGTCAACGAACACGGGCTGGCCGCGCGCCAGCAGCCGCTCGACCGCCTCGGGCGACCAGGGCTGCCACACCAAATCGCCCGCCAGCGCCTCGTCGGCGGCCGCGGTGGTGCCATCGCTGGCCACATTTGCCGGTATCAACTGCCCGACGCGCGGGCCCCAGACGGTGCCTAGCCATCCCAGCAGCGCCACGGCCACACTGCCCAGTACCCAGCGCGCGCGTCCGCGCAACGACCAGGCCCACAGGGCAAAGGCCAACGCCACCAGTAGAGCCAGCAGCGCTGCCGCGCCGTCGATGCCGCTTTGCTGTCCCAGCACCCACAGCAGCCAGACGACGGTGGCGAACATCGGAAACGCCATCGCGTGCCGGAACGTCTCCATCCACGGCCCGGGCCTTGGCAGGCGCCGTGCCAGCGCAGGCCAGAAGCTGGCCGCCAGATACGGCAGCGCCATCCCCAGGCCCAGGGCGGCAAAGACGCTGAGCGCCTGCGCCGCCGGCAGCGTCACCGCCAGCCCCAGCGACGCCCCCATGAACGGCGCGGTACAGGGCGAGGCGATCGCGGTGGCCAGCACCCCGGTCAAAAAGGCATCGGCCAGCGGATGGCGCAACTGCAGGCCAGCCAGCCCCGGGGGCGCGAGCTGACCCAGGTGGAACACCCCCGCGAGATTGAGGCCGATCAGCGTGAACAGCGTGGCCAAGCCAGCGACGACCCAGGGGTTTTGCAGCTGAAACCCCCAGCCCACGGCCTCACCCGCCGTGCGCAGCCCGAGCAAAACGGCACCCAGGGCGAGAAACGACAACACCACGCCCGCGGTGTAGGCCAGCCCACGCAGCCGGTGGGCGCGCGCGTCGCTGCCGTGCGATTGAAACGCCATGACCTTGATCGCCAACACGGGAAAGACGCACGGCATCAGGTTGAGCACCATCCCGCCCACCAACGCCCCCAACAAAGCCAGGGCGAAGCCCAGCGACGACGGTGGCGGATTGGCGGGCACGGGCGTCGGCAGGGCTGGCGTGGCAGCGGGCGCTGGCGCCACGGGCGGCCAGCGACCCGCCACGGGCCAGTCGAGCCGCACACCCGCTGTAGCCAGGCCATGGGGCTGGGGCGCCGGTGGCGCCAGCACGAATGCCAGACGGTCGGGAGCCTCGCTGCGGTAGGGCGTCAGCGGGACGCTGGCGTGCCAGGTATCGCCGTCCCAACGCTGCTCCCACGGCGCACCCGGTGCGATGAGATTGCCCGTCTCCGGAAAAAATTCGAGCCGCTGCCCGCGCCATGCGGGGGGCAATCCCGCCACCTGCAGCCGCAGCCGCTCGCCCTCCACGCGCAGCTCGCCGCGTCCCTCGATCGTGCGCGGCACGGCCGCGAGCGCCGCCTCGAAGGCGGCCGCGTGCTCCGTAAGGGGGCGGTCCGTCGGTATTTGCAGCTGCAGCCGCGCCTCCTCCGGCACGCATTCGCGGCGACAGATCAGCCAGGTGGCGCGCACTTGCACGGTCAGGGTGGGCCCGTCCGCGAGGCGCGACACGGTGACCGGTACCGGCAGCAGCAGCGTGCCGTCATAGCCGTAATTGGCCAACTCACCAATGGGGAACTTGCGCGGGGTGGGCCACTGCACCTCACCCGGCTGTAGCCCGTCTGGCAACGTCCACTCGAGTTCGATCGGCAGGCCCGAGTCACCCGGGTTTTTCCAATAGGTGTGCCACTCGGGTGCGTGTTCGATGCGCAGGCCCAACCACAAGGGCCGACCCGGCGCGACGCCTTCGGGGGCGTGCGCCAGCAGCTCGACGCGCGAATACTCACTTTGCGCCACCGCGGTCGGCGTGGTCGAGCGCCCGGGCAGTGACCAGCCACCTTGTGCGGCCACCCAAGGCGAAAACAGCAGCAACCAAAACAGCAGCCACGCGCGTACGGGGCGCAGGGGGTCGATGGGGCGGGCGGTCGCGGACGTCATGTCACCTCTCATGATCGGAAAGTCGGTGCAGCGTTCCCGATTGTCGGGCAGTCGCGGCAGGCTTGCAGGCGCCGCCCACCCATACCGGCCGGGGGCTTCCCATTTCGGGCCGCTCGTTCAACAATGATCAGGCGAAATCGTATCCATACGTGTGTTGTTGGAACGAGGAGAGGACATGCTGTCCATCGACCACACCATCGAGAGCTGGGTGCGCCGCTGGCGCGAGCGCGTCGATCTGCCGCTGCGTGTGCGCTGGCACACCGACGCGGGCGCGGCGGGCGAGGCGCCATTTTGGGACCTGGGGAACTTCGAACAGCCACGGGTGACCATCACCGTGCGCGATGCCGCGGCACTGCCCGCGCTGCTGGCCCCCAGCCTGGATACGCTGGGCGAGGCGTATGTCGAGGGTCGTATCGACGTCGAAGGCGCGATCGAGGATGTCATCGCCATGGCGCAAACGCTGGTGGCGGCCAGCGCCGAGTCAGAGTCCCGCACGCCGGGCGCCCTTTCGCGTTGGGTGCGGGCGTTGACGACGCACACCCGCCGCTCCGACCGCGAGGCCATCCAGTACCACTACGACGTCTCCAACGATTTCTACGCGCGCTGGCTCGACCCGGCCATGGTTTACTCGTGCGCCTATTTCGAGCAGGGCGACGAGGACCTGGCCACCGCGCAGCGCAAAAAGATCGACCACATTTTGACCAAGGTGCGGTTGCAGCCTGGCCAGACCTTACTCGACATCGGTTGCGGTTGGGGCGCGCTCGTCATGCGTGCCGCGCAGGCGTTCGGCGCGCGCTGTGTCGGCATCACGCTGTCGCAGGCGCAGTACGACCTGGCGCGCGAGCGTGTGGCCGCTGCCGGGCTTGCCGACCGGGTCGAGATTCGCCTGCAGGACTATCGTGACGTCGACGGTACCTACGACTGCATCACCAGCGTCGGCATGTTCGAGCACGTCGGGCTGCGCCATCTGCCGGAGTACTTTCGCATCATCCACGACCGACTGGCGCCCAGTGGCTGGTGCCTCAACCACGGCATCACTACCACCGATCCCCACGATGGCGAGACGCCGCACGGCGGTGGCCGTTTCATCGATCGCTACGTCTTTCCGCATGGGGAGCTGCCGCACATCGGCACGGTGCTGCGCACCCTGCAAGAGGGCGGATTGGAGCCGTTCGACGTCGAGAGCCTGCGCCGCCACTACGCGCTGACGCTGACGCATTGGAGCCGCGCCTTCGAGGCGCAGCGCGATGCCCTGCGCGCGATGGTGCCCGAGAAAACCTGGCGCATCTGGCGTGTCTATCTGGCGGGCTGCGCCTGGGCGTTCGAGCACGATCAGGTCTCGATCTTTCAGGTGCTGTGCCGGCGCGCGGGCCGCAGCGCGCAGGAGCTGCCGTGGTCACGGCGCTGGATCTACGAGGGCCAAACGCGCGGGCCGGGCGGTTGATCGGCGCGATTGGCTAAGATGGGCCCATGTCCGTCTCGCCCGCTGCTGCACCGTCCCCGACCCTGAAGCGCTGGGCCGACCTGCGCTGGCCGGAGGTACAGGCGCTCGACCCCGCGCGCACCGTGGCCGTGTTGCCACTGGGCGCGACCGAGCAGCACGGTCCCCATTTACCGCTCGGGGTCGACACCGCCATTGCCGAGGCCGTGCTGGCGGCCGCTGCCCCCCACCTGCCACCCGACGCGCCGATCTATGCCCTGCCGACGCAAGCCGTGGGCTTGAGTCCCGAGCACGCGCGCTACCCCGGCACCCTCACCCTGTCGGCGCCGACCGCACTCGCCCTGCTGGGCGACATCGGCGCGTCCGTGGCGCGCGCCGGCGTGCGCAAGCTCGTCTTCTTCAACGGCCATGGGGGGCACGTGGGGTTGATGGACATGGCCGGTCGCGAGCTGCGGGCGCGGCACGACGTGCTCGTGTGGGGCGTCAACTGGTACGACCTGCCATGGACCGAGGCCGACGGCCACGACCTGCAGTCCGATCTGTCGGCGCGCGAGCGCCGCTTCGGCGTGCACGCGGGCCAAGTGGAGACGGCACTCATGCTGGCGATGGCCCCGCAGCGGGTGGCGCTGGCGGCGGCGCGTGACTTTGCCTCGTCCTCTGAGCAGCGTGCCCAGCGCTATCCGCTGCTGGGCAATGGCCGCAGCGCCAAATTCGCTTGGCAAATGCAAGACCTGCACCCGGCGGGCGCGGCCGGCAACGCGACGGCCGCCGACGCCGAATGGGGTCGGCGGGTGGTGGCCGCGGCGGGTCGGTCGCTCGCCCAGTTGTTGCTGGAAGTGATGGCCGTGCCTCTCACCACGGCGGTGGCTGGGCCGTCGATGGAGGAAGGCGGCGCCTGAGTGGCGCGGCGCTCACGCGTGCGTGATCCACTCGCGATGCTGGGGCTCGCTCAAGTGCGGCAGTGCGTTGAAACTCACCAGCGCGCATCGCTTCGGGGTGTGCGCGACTTCCGTCACGCTCGTGTTGCGCATGCGCAGATTGAGCTCGATCGTCGCCTCTGGCGAGGCCGCCACCAAATGCCCGACGATGGTAGCAATGGGGCCGCCGCTGGTCACCACCAGCACGTCACCCGCATACTGGGCGCGCACATGCGCCAGCACCGCCACCGCTTCTCGCACGAAGGTGTCGTAGGTCGGCATGCCGCGCGGCGAGATCACCCCCGCCATCCATTGCTGTAACGCATCGCGCAGCAGACGAAAGTGCGCTCGGTAGCCCTGCGGCGTGTGCGGGTCGCCCGGCGGGGGCGCATTCAGGGCTTCGATCAGCGCGGCGATGTCGTACTCGTCCAGCCCTGGCCAGACCTGGGCCTCACCCTCGATCTGCCCACCGTCTCGAATGGCCTGCCAGGTCTCGTGGTGGCGGCGCAGGGTGCCCGTCAGCACCGCGTCGAACCGCATCCCGTGCGCGCGAAAATACTCGCCCAGGCGCCGCCCCTGTTGCCAGCCCAACGCGCTCAGGCGGTCGTAGTCGTCGCTGCCGAAAGAAGCCTGCCCGTGGCGCACGAGGTGGATCGTTCCCATGCGCCCATTGTCGGTCGCCACACCCGGTCATCCGGTCGCGTGAGCGACGCCACCCATGCCGCTCGATGCCATCCACACCGCCGTGACCACCAACGCCGCAGCCATCACGCGATTGAAAACCCGTAGGCGCCGCCCGCTCGGTCGGCCCTCGACCACGGGCCCCGCCAGCCAGCCGCGCAGTACCGAGCCCACCAGCGCATAGGTCAGGTTGCTTGAAAAAGCATAGAACACCATCACCGGCAGCACCAGCCAGAACCGCGGCCACGCGTGTGCGTGTCCCGCGATCCAGCCCGCCACGATGGACAGCGCGAGCATCCAGGCCTTGATGTTCAAGAACTGCAGGCTCACCCCGCGCCAAAACGTGATGGCCAGGGCATCCGACTCGCCGCGTGCCAGTGTCGAAGCGCCGGCCAGCCGCCACGCCAGCCACAGCAGGTAAGCGACCCCGCCCCAGAGGATTCCCAGCCGCAGCGCCGGCACGGCCAGCACCACCGCCCCCACGCCGGCGGCGCACAACGCGAGCAGCAACGACCAACCCACTGGCACGGCACACACGAAAGGCAAGGCGCGACGCAGCCCCCCGTTGGCCGCCAGGGTGGTCGAGAGTGTGGTGTTGGGACCAGGTGTGAAGCTGGTGGCCGTGGCCAGCGTCAGCAGGGCCAGGAATTCACTCCAGGTCATGGATGGGGCTCACCGCGCTCGCACGCACTCAGGGCTTCCCAGCGCTCCAGCGCCTCCATCAGCGCTGCTTCGATCGCCCCGTGCCGTTCGGCCAGCGTCTGCGCCCGCTGGGGGTCACGTCCGTACAGCGTGCCGTCGGCCAGCTCGGCCTCGATCGCACGCTGCTCGGCCTCCAGTGCATCGATGCGTCTCGGTAACGCCTCCAGTTCTCGCCGCTCTTTGTAACCCAAGCGGCGCGGGGCGGGAGCCGCCGTCGTGGAGGCGGCGCGGGGTGCGGTCGCTGTCTCGGTCGCCTTCGTTTCGGCCCGGCCCGGCGCGTCCTCGTCCCGCCAGGCCGATGGCCACACCGGCACCCGCCCATGCAGCCGCATCGACTGCGTCATCCAGTCTTGCACTCCGCCTTCGTATTCGCGCCAGCAGCCGTCGCCCTCGAACACCAGCGTGCTCGTCACCACCGCGTCCAGAAAGCGCCGGTCGTGGCTTACCAGCAACACCGTGCCGGGATAGTCCGCCAATCGCTGCTCGAGCAGCTCCAGCGTGTCGATGTCGAGGTCGTTGGTCGGTTCGTCCAACATCAGCACGTTCGCCGGTCGCGCGAACAGCCGCGCCAGCAGTAGCCGGTTGCGCTCGCCTCCCGACAACGAGCGCACCAGGCTCTGGGCGCGGGCCGGGGAGAACAAAAAATCGGCCAAGTAGCTGCGCACGTGCATGCGTCGTCCCTCGCACTCGATCCAGTCGCTGCCCGGGCTGATGGCTGTTTCCAGCGTGGCGTCGAGGTCCAGCGCGTCGCGCATTTGGTCGAAATACGCCACCGCCAACTGGCTGCCCAGACGCACCTGGCCCGCATCGGGCGCCAACTCACCCAGCAACAGACGCAACAGTGTCGTCTTGCCAGCGCCGTTGGGGCCGATGAGTCCAATCTTGTCACCTCGGAGCACCGTCAAGGACAAATCACGCACGATGGTCGTGCGCTGTGCCCCCTCACCCAGCGCCAGGCTCACCCGCTCCAATTCCGCCACCAGGCGCCCACTCGCCTGTCCGCGCGCCAGCTCCAGCCGCACCTGGCCGACCGCCTCGCGCCGCTCGGCGCGTGCCCGTCGCAGCCGCTGCAACCGCTCGATGCGTGCCTGTGCCCGCGTGCGGCGTGCCTCCACACCCTTGCGGATCCACGCTTCTTCTTGGGCCAGCAGCCGGTCGGCCTTGGCCTGCACCACGGCTTCTTGGGCCAGCTGTTCGGTTTTCAGGGCCTCATAACGGCTGAAGTTGCCGGGGTAAGACTGCAAGCGCGCGCGATCCAGCTCCACGATGCGGGTCACTACCCGGTCCAGAAAATAACGGTCGTGGCTGATCACCACCACGCTCCCCCGAAACGCCAGCAGCTGCTCCGCCAGCCAATCGATTGCATCGATGTCCAGGTGGTTCGTCGGCTCGTCGAGCAACAACACGTCGGGCCGACCCACCAGTGCCCGCGCCAGCGCCACGCGCTTGCGCACGCCACCCGA
>NZ_CP187547.1:0-612500 GCF_049860815.1 Tepidimonas sp. HKU78 | reverse complement strand
GTAGGGAAGGCGCAGGGAAACCGAGTCCGAACAGGGCGATTGAGTCGCTGGGTGTAGACCCGAAACCAGGTGATCTATCCATGGCCAGGCTGAAGGTGCCGTAACAGGTACTGGAGGGCCGAACCCACTACTGTTGCAAAAGTAGGGGATGAGCTGTGGATAGGGGTGAAAGGCTAAACAAACCTGGAAATAGCTGGTTCTCTCCGAAAACTATTTAGGTAGTGCCTCACGTATGGCCTTCGGGGGTAGAGCACTGTTTTGGCTAGGGGGTCATGGCGACTTACCAAACCAAGGCAAACTCCGAATACCGAAGAGTCTGAGCGTGGGAGACAGTGCACCGGGTGCTAACGTCCGGACACGAGAGGGAAACAACCCAGACCGCCAGCTAAGGTCCCTAAAGTCGGCTAAGTGGGAAACGAAGTGGGAAGGCTAAGACAGTCAGGATGTTGGCTTAGAAGCAGCCATCATTTAAAGAAAGCGTAATAGCTCACTGATCGAGTCGTCCTGCGCGGAAGATGTAACGGGGCTCAAGCCGGCTACCGAAGCTGCGGATGCGTGGCAACACGCATGGTAGGAGAGCGTTCTGTAGGCCTGTGAAGGTGGCTCGAGAGGGCTGCTGGAGGTATCAGAAGTGCGAATGCTGACATGAGTAGCGTTAAAGCGGGTGAAAAGCCCGCTCGCCGTAAGCGCAAGGTTTCCTACGCAACGTTCATCGGCGTAGGGTGAGTCGGCCCCTAAGGCGAGGCAGAGATGCGTAGCTGATGGGAAGCAGGTCAACATTCCTGCACCGGCTGCAAGTGCGATGTGGGGACGGATCAAGCTAGGTCATCCGGCGGTTGGAAGTGCCGGTTTAGGCGGAAGTAGGTGATGGGCAGGCAAATCCACCCATCGTATGCCGAGGCCGTCGATCGAGCGGGCTAGTTCTCGCGAAGTGACCGAATGGGGTCCCAGGAAAAGCCACTAAGCTTCAGCTTGCAGCTGACCGTACCGCAAACCGACACTGGTGCGCGAGATGAGTATTCTCAGGCGCTTGAGAGAACTCGGGAGAAGGAACTCGGCAAATTGACACCGTAACTTCGGGATAAGGTGTGCCCTAGTAGCGTGTAGTGAACAACGAAGCGCGAATGGGTTGCAAAAAATAGGTGGCTGCGACTGTTTACTAAAAACACAGCACTCTGCAAACACGAAAGTGGACGTATAGGGTGTGACGCCTGCCCGGTGCCGGAAGATTAAGTGATGGGGTGCAAGCTCTTGATCGAAGTCCCGGTAAACGGCGGCCGTAACTATAACGGTCCTAAGGTAGCGAAATTCCTTGTCGGGTAAGTTCCGACCTGCACGAATGGCGTAACGATGGCCACACTGTCTCCTCCCGAGACTCAGCGAAGTTGAAATGTTTGTGATGATGCAATCTCCCCGCGGAAAGACGGAAAGACCCCATGAACCTTTACTGTAGCTTTGTATTGGACTTTGAACGGATCTGTGTAGGATAGGTGGGAGGCTGTGAAGCGGTGCCGCCAGGTGCCGTGGAGCCGACGTTGAAATACCACCCTGGTGCGTTTGAGGTTCTAACCTGGGCCCCTGAATCGGGGTTGGGGACAGTGCATGGTAGGCAGTTTGACTGGGGCGGTCTCCTCCTAAAGCGTAACGGAGGAGCACGAAGGTACGCTAGGCACGGTCGGACATCGTGCTGGTAGTGCATAGGCATAAGCGTGCTTGACTGCGAGACTGACAAGTCGAGCAGGTGCGAAAGCAGGTCTAAGTGATCCGGTGGTTCTGTATGGAAGGGCCATCGCTCAACGGATAAAAGGTACTCTGGGGATAACAGGCTGATACCGCCCAAGAGTTCATATCGACGGCGGTGTTTGGCACCTCGATGTCGGCTCATCTCATCCTGGGGCTGTAGCCGGTCCCAAGGGTATGGCTGTTCGCCATTTAAAGAGGTACGTGAGCTGGGTTTAAAACGTCGTGAGACAGTTTGGTCCCTATCTTCCGTGGGCGCTGCAGATTTGAGGGAGCCTGCTCCTAGTACGAGAGGACCGGAGTGGACGCACCTCTGGTGTACCGGTTGTCACGCCAGTGGCATCGCCGGGTAGCTATGTGCGGAAGAGATAACCGCTGAAAGCATCTAAGCGGGAAACTCGTCCCAAGATGAGATCTGCCTGGGGGCTTGACCCCCCTGAAGGGTCGTCGTAGACCACGACGTTGATAGGCTGGGTGTGTAAGTGCAGCAATGCATGGAGCTAACCAGTACTAATGGCCCGTGAGGCTTGACCCTATAGCTTTGTGAGCCTGTGGCGCGCCTGCGGCGCGCTGCGACGCACGAGCGGCACGAAGACGCAAGTCGTGCAACGCTGCAACAAGGAAGTGTCTTCAACGATCGGCAACGAATGTGGGCGTGTGGCAAGAGCCGCACGACAGACGGCATCCGTCAGCCCGACGCCAATCCGACGCGAGATTCGACTCTGTGAGCACTTGCTGCTGCGGCCGCCCCAACCGTGCGGGGCCAAGCCCCATCGCAGCAGGTGAGAACCGGTTATGCCTGACGACCATAGCAAGGTGGTCCCACTCCTTCCCATCCCGAACAGGACAGTGAAACGCCTTCGCGCCGATGATAGTGCGCACCTCGCGTGTGAAAGTAGGTCATCGTCAGGCTGTTATTGCTAGCCACCCCGGCATCCCCTGCGGATGCCGGGGTTTGCTTTTTGGTGTCGCGTCTTCGCGTTGCGGCACAATCGGGGACCAATATGAGGAACGTGTACACCCGGGGGCGAGAGCTGGTGGCGCTGCTCGCGCGCCGTATCGTGATCATCGACGGTGCCATGGGCACGATGATCCAGCGCTTTCGATTGGACGAAGCCCAATATCGCGGGGCGGGGCCGGGCGGACGCGACGCCGATCCGCGTTTCGAGTCTCACCCGGTTGACCTCAAGGGCAACAATGATCTGTTGAGCCTGACGCGGCCCGATGTGATCCGCCAGATCCACGAGGGGTACCTCGCCAGCGGGGCCGACATCATTGAGACGAATACGTTTGGTGCCACGGCAATCGCGCAGGCCGACTATGGGCTGGAGGCTTGGGCCTACGAGATGAATGTCGAGTCGGCGCGGCTGGCTCGCCAGGCGTGCGAGGCATATTCGTCGCCGGATCGGCCCCGCTTCGTGGCGGGCGCGCTTGGGCCCACGCCACGGACGGCCAGCATCAGTCCGGACGTTAATGACCCCGGAGCGCGCAATGTGACGTTCGATGAGCTGGAGCACGCGTACCACGAGCAGGCCTTGGGGCTGATCGAGGGGGGCGCTGACGTGCTGTTGGTCGAGACCATTTTCGACACGCTCAATGCCAAGGCAGCGTTGTTCGCGATCGAGCGCGCCTTCGACGACACCGGCGAGCGCCTGCCCATTCTGATCAGCGGGACGGTGACCGACGCGTCCGGCCGACTGCTCAGTGGGCAGACGGTGACGGCATTTTGGGCCAGCGTGCGTCACGCGCAGCCGCTTGCCGTGGGGCTCAATTGCGCGCTCGGGGCGGCGTTGATGAAGCCCTATATTCAAGAGCTGGCGCGGGTGGCGCAAGGCACGTACATCAGCTGCTATCCCAATGCCGGTCTGCCCAACCCCATGAGTGAGACGGGGTTCGATGAGACGCCCGAGGACACGTCGCGTCTGTTGCACGGCTTTGCGGCGGAGGGGCTGGTCAACATCGTTGGGGGGTGCTGCGGGACCACGCCGGACCACATCGCGGCCATTGGCGCGGCGGTGAAGCCCTGCGCGCCGCGCCGCGTGCGTTGGTGGCGAGATGAATGACGGGCCGCTCGTCGTGCCGGGGGCCTGAAGGGAGGACGCGCTATACTGCCCAAACCCTTGCATCTCGGTTCGACGGGGTCACGGGGTCCGTTTTGGCGAGTCAGCCCATGCAGCACGACCAACTGCGACTGGATCATGCCCGTACCCTGTTGCAGCAGGCGGGGGTAGCATTGTCCGTGCCTGAGGGCGCGCCGCCCGAGGTCGAGCTGCAGGCGATCATCGATGCGTTGTGCGAACTCAGCGAGCGTGACGCCCTGACGGGGTTGCCCAACCGGCGTGCGTTTCTAGCGCGCGTGACGCAGGAGTTAGACCGGTCGGCCCGGGCGGGCGAGACCGCGTTGCTCGTGATGATCGACATCGACCACTTCAAATCGGTCAACGACCGCCATGGGCATGCCGCGGGCGATGCGGTCTTGCGCGCCGTGGCGCACGCGCTGCAATCGGCCGTGCGCCCGATGGACACCGTGGCGCGTCTGGGCGGCGAGGAGTTCGGGGTCGTGTTCCCCAATTGCGCGCCGTCGGCGGGCGCGGCGCTGGCCGAACGGCTGCGCCGAACGGTGCAGGAGAGCCCCATCGTGTTGCCCGACGGGGTGACCACGATCCATGTGACCATCAGCGCGGGCGGGGCGTATTCTCCCGCATGGGTGCGCTCCAGCGCCGAACACTGGCTGGAGCGCGCGGATCGGCAGCTCTATTTGGCCAAGCGCCAGGGGCGCAACCGTGTCCTGATCGAGCCGGTCGCCCACACCGAGGTGAGTGCGGAGGAAAAACACTTGCTGTTTGGCTGGCACGATGCGGACGGCCTTATCATCGACTCCGCCGACGCGGTTTGAATGCGAGGCGATGCCTGATGTCCATGAACACTGCCGAGACCACCTCCACGACATCCGACCCGGCCCCCGGCGGCGTCTTGTTTCGCCCGAGCAAGGGGCGGGTCATCGCCATCACGAGCGGTAAGGGGGGCGTGGGCAAGACGTTCGTCGCGGCCAACCTGGCCGCCGCGTTGGCGCGCCGAGGCTTGCGCGTGCTGGTGCTTGATGCCGATTTGGGCCTGGCCAATCTGGACGTCGTGCTCAATCTCTACCCCAAACTGACGCTACACGACGTCTTCACGGGCAAGTGCGGGCTCGACGATGCGATCGTGAAGGCGCCAGGCGGGTTTTCGGTGTTGCTCGCCGGATCCGGTATGGTGGAGTATTCGCGGTTGACGCCCGAGGTGCGTGAGGACTTTTTGCGGCTCATGGGCCAGGTCGTGCCGCGTTACGATGTCGTGCTGCTCGACACCGGCGCCGGTATTTCGGATGTTGTGTTGTTCGCCCTGTCGCTGGCCAGCGAGATCCTGCTCGTCGCCACGCCCGAGCCGACCTCGCTCACCGATGCCTACGCCACCATCAAGGTTTTGGCGACGCAGCAGCAACGCCAACTCGTGCGGCTGATCGTCAATCAGGCCGCGCGTCCGGGGGATGGACGGGCCATCACCGCGCAACTGCAGGCGGTGCTCAACCGGTTCGTCGGTGCAGCGCCGTCCGCGGGCGCGGACAAGCGCCCTGCCACCGTGCGGCTCGTGCACATGGGGGATATCCCCGCGGACAAGGCGGTCAAAGAGGCGGTGATGCGCAGGCAGCTCCTGCTGTTGCAGGCGCCGGGGTCTCCAGCTGCGCTGGCGGTGGCGCAAATCGCTGGCCGTCTGGTCGACACGGTACTGCGGGCGCACGAGCATGTTTGAGCGGCGGATGGGGGACGCCAGCACCACGCCCGCTACCTCGAGTGAAAAGCAGCGACTCGAAGCGCTGCTGGCTCATCTGCGCGGGAACGCCGAGTTTCCCGCGCTGTCGGCACAGGTCAGCCGCATCCAGGTGCTGGCAGGCGACGAGCAGGAAAACCTGCACCGCTTGGCCGAGGAGATCCTCAAGGATGTCGCGCTGACCCAAAAGCTGCTGCGTGTGGTCAACGCGGCACCGCACGTGGCCCATAGGGGTGGCGTGTCCACCGTCTCGCGTGCATTGAGCCTGATTGGCCTGGATGCGGTGCGTGGTATCGCGGCCAGCCTGGTGTTGCTCGAGCAGTGGAAAGACCGCGCTCAGTCCCAGCGCTTGCGCGAGGCCTACGCACGGGCGCTGTTGGCGGCGCAGATGGCCGCCGAGCTTTGCGGTCAAGGCCCGGAGCGGGAGGAGGTTTTCCTCGCCGGACTGTTCCAGGGGCTGGGCCGGATGTTGACAGAGTGCTTTTTTCCCGCCGAGGCACAGCGCATACGGGCCGAAGCGCAGGGTGACCCCGCGCGCGAACACGCCGCGGTGCTCAAGCATCTCGGGGTGGGATATGACGCGCTGACGCAGGCCGTTGCGCGGGACTGGGGTTTTCCCGAGGCGCTGTGTCGGGCCATGGAGCGACCGGCCGGCCCCGTCCCGCCCCGTCCCCCGCAGGATCGGGTCGAATGGGTGCGTTGGGTGGCCGCCGCCGGAACCGATTTGGCCGATGCCTGGCTGCGCGGTGCCAGCGAAGGATCGGGAGAGGGGTTCCGTCGCCTGTCCGCGCGCTATGGGCATTTGGTGAATCAGTCGTCGGAAATGGTGGCCGAGACCGCCCGGCAGGCGCGCTCGAACTATCTGGCCTTGCTCGAGGCGGTCGACTTGGCGCGCAGCTTGAGCGCACCCGAGTGGACGGCGTGGCTGCGCAGCGAGCAGACCGATCCGCTGCATCCGGTCAGCGGTACGGCGAGCCCCGCCCCCGCGACGCCCAGCACTGATGCGAACGATGACCGAGGTGGCGAGGACGACACGCGATCCCTGGATCTGCCCAGCGGTTTGCTGACGCTGGCCCAGGGACTGCAGGACGCGACCGCCGCCCTCTTGGAGGGCGCGCCCGCGCCACTGCGCGTCGAGCTGGGGCTGGAAACCTTGCACCGTGCGCTCGGCGTGCGCCGCACTTGGCTGGTGAAGCCCGGCGCCGATGGCGTGTGCCAGGCGTGCCGTTGGCTGGGCGACGGCGCCGCCAAGGTGGCTCCCTTCTACCGCGTAATGGCTTCGCGTGGCGCGTCGGCAAGCGAAGATTTACTGGCGACGCTGGGGCGGCTGCGCAAGGATACCCGTATCGAGTGCACGCCGGCGGCACATCTGGTGGCGCGTCTGCCGCAGTGGTACCGTGACCGCCTGCCACGCGATGGGGTGCTGCTCGTGTTTCCCTTGTGGCGGGGCGACGAATGGATCGGCTGGATTCACGCCGATGGGCCCGCCGCGGCCCTGCCGTCGTTCGGCGCGACCGAGTTGGCATTGTTGCGCGCCATTCGGCACCTGCTGACCGTCGCCCTCAAGGATGAGCACATCTGACCCGGGGCCCACTTAGCGCGGGGTTGCCGTGCCGTCAGAATCGTAACATGCTGGGGAGGCGCAACCCCGATCTCGATTCTCGAAAGGAGCCAACCATGCTGTACCGCTTCAAATCCAAGGCCACTGGTGACGTGGTCATGCTCGAGCCCAACGGCCGGCGGGTCCTGGAAATCCTAGGTAAGGATCCGTCGGGGCCGGGCATCATCCTGCCGGAGCAAATGCCCGCCGCCATCGAGGCGCTGCGTGCCGCAGTGGCCGCCGAAGAAGCCGAAGCCGAACGCCGGCGCCGCGAAGCCGAAGAAAAGGGCGAAGAACCCTTGGAGCCCGTCGAAGAGCGCGTGCCATTGCGCACGCGCGTCGCGCCCTTCATCGAGATGCTGCAGCACTGCCAGCGCGAAGGCAGCGAAGTGGTCTGGGGCGTTTGACCCTCGCGCGGTCCGGAAGCCCTGACTTGCTCAGTCGGCGTATTGACCGGCGGCGTCTACCACCGCTTTGATTTTCGCGATTTCGCTCGCGACGAAGGCTTTGTGGCCTTCGGGCGTGCTGCGCCGGTCGTTGCTCACGATCGCGCCTAGAGCTTTTTGTTTTTGGATGAATTCTGGGTCGCGCAAGGCGGCGCGCAGTGCTTCGTTGAGGCGTTTGAGGACGGGCTCGGGCGTGCCCTTGGGCGCATACAGGCCGTGCCAAATGGTGAGGTTGAAATCCTTGAGCCCCATCTCCTGCAGCGTGGGATAGTGTTTGAGCAGCGGGTGATCCGACAGCGGTTTGGCGGTCGTGACGGCGAAGGCCTTGATGCGGCCGGCCTCGATCTGCTGCGTGGTGTTGGTCGTCTGGTCGCACATGACATCGATCGTGCCGGCGATCAGGTCGTTCATCGCAGGGCCGGTGCCGCGGTAGGCGATGGTCGTCATCGACTTGTCGAGCTTGACCGCGTATTGCCACATCAGACCGCACAGATGCGATGCCGAGCCCAGCCCTGCATGCCCCAGGTTGAGCTTGCCCTGGTTGGCGCGAATGTAATTTTCGAAGTCACGGTACGTGTTGGCGGGCAACTGGGGCTTGCCCACCAGGGTCATGGGCACGTCGTTGATGATGCCCAGGTACTCGAAGTCCTCAAGCGGTTTATAGGGTAGTTTGCGGTATAGCGCCGGGGTCGCGGCCATGCCGATGTGCCACACCAACAGCGTGTGTCCGTCGGGTGTCGCACGCGCGACCTTGTTGGCGCCGATCGTGCCACCGGCGCCGGCGGCGTTGTCGACCACGATGGTGGCGTTGTTCAAGTGCTTGCGCATCGACTCGGCGAGCTGGCGTGCGACGGTGTCAGTGGGGCCGCCTGCCGCAAACGGCACGACGAAGGTGATGGGCTTGGAAGGGAAGTCCTGGGCAGATGCGGCAAAAACCGCGGCCGACAGGGCGAGCGCAACAAGGCGTTTCATGTTTGGTCGGCTCCAACGGAGACATGAATGACCGACGAATGGTAGCGCGTCGGCGCCACCCTGCACCATGCGGGAAACCACGAACGCGCTCAGATTTCGATTTGCGCGCCAAGTTCGACCACGCGGTTGGCGGGCAGGTGTAGAAAATCAGCGATGGATGTGGCGTTGCGGTGCATGCCTGCAAACAGCTTGTTGCGCCAGTGCATCGGCCCTTCATCGTGGCGTGGCAGCACGATCTCGCGCGACAGAAAATACGAGGTGTCCATGTCGTCCAGCGGCACCCCGTGGCTGCGCAACAGCTGAAGGGCTTGTGGTACGTCGGGATCGTTTTTGAAGCCGAAGTGCAGCACGACGCGCCAACAGTCGTGGCCCAGCGGCTGCGCCTCGACCCGCCGGTCGAAGCCGATCCACGGGACCTCGTGATGGCGCACGGTCACGAACAGGTTCGTCTCATGCAGCACCTTGTTGTGCTTGAGGTTGTGCAGCAGCGCATTGGGCGCGACGTCCGGCTCGGCATTGAGGAAGACGGCCGTGCCAGGCACGCGCAGCGGCGGGGCCGAGAAGATGCTCGCCAGGAAGGCCTCGAGCTCGATGGACTGCTCGTGCAGGCGTTGTGCCAGGCGTTCTCGGCCGCTGTGCCAGGTGGTCATCAAGGTAAACATCGCCGCGCCGATGGCCAGCGCGAACCACCCCCCACTGAGCAGCTTGACCGCATTGGCGGCGAAGAAGACGGCGTCGATGGCCAGAAACAGACCCGTGGCGCCCACGCACATCCACCATGGGTAGCGCCACGCGTAGCGCACCACGAAGAAGGTCATCAACGTCGTGATGAGCATGTCGATGGTGACGGCGATGCCGTAGGCGGATGCCAGCGCGGAACTCGACCCAAACCCCAGCACCGCACCGACGATGCCGAGGTACAGCGCCGCGTTGACGGTGGGAATGTAGATTTGGCCGGTGTCACGCACGGACGTGTGCAACAGGCGCTGGCGCGGCAGATACCCCAGTTGCACCACCTGCTTGGTGACGGAAAACGCGGCTGTGATGAGGGCTTGGGACGCGATCACCGTCGCACACGTGGCCAGCCCGATCAGCGCGGGCAGCGCCCAAGCGGGCGCCATGGCGTAAAACGGGTTTTCGACGGCATCGGGCGCGTCCAACAGCAGCGCGCCCTGACCGAAATAGTTCACCACCAGCGCGGGCATGACCAGACCGAACCATGCCAGCCGGATCGGGCGTCGGCCGAAATGCCCCAGGTCCGCGTAGAGCGCTTCTGCCCCCGTGACGCACAGCACCACCGCCCCCAAGGTCAAGAACGCCACCCACGGCTGCGACAGCACGAACTGGACGGCGTGATGCGGTGCGAGCGCTTGCAGCACCTCCGGGTGGCGGGGGATGTTGAGCAGCCCTAGAGTGGCCAACGTTGCGAACCACACCGCCATGATCGGTCCGAACAGGCGGCCGATGCGGGCCGTGCCGTGTCGCTGCAGGGCAAAGAGACCCGTCAGAACGGCCAGCGTCACCGGCACCACCACGGGCTCCAGCGCGGGGGTGAGGACCTCCAGCCCTTCGACCGCCGACAGCACGGAGATCGCAGGCGTGATGACACCATCACCGAAAAAGATGGCCGTGCCAAAAATGCCCAGCGCGAGCAGCGCGCGCTTGAGCCGCGGCCGATCCGCCACGGCGGTGGATGCCAAGGCGAGCATCGCGACCAGGCCGCCCTCGCCCTGGTTGTCCGCCCGCAGGATGAGCGTGACGTACTTGAGCGACACGACCAGGGTCAGTGTCCAGAAAACCAGGGACAGCACGCCGTAGACGTTGTCGGGCGTGACCGGCAGCCGCCCGAGGTTGAAGACCTCCTTGAGCGCGTAGAGCGGGCTGGTGCCGATGTCGCCGTAGACGACGCCCAAGGCGGCCAACGTCAACGTCGGCAACGGCGAGCGGCCAACGGGATGAGCAAGAGCAGATGCCAAGACCGGGAACGATCGTTGCGATGCCCGTATTGTGCCGTATTGTGCGCCCACGGCGCGGGGTCCATCCGGCTACTTGTTGCGTGGGGACAACGGCTCGCCTGAGCGGGCGGTCAGTCGTAGGTACGAGCGTCTTCGATCACTTTGCCATCGTTGGGCAGCGACCCACTGGCCACCAGCTCGACCGTGCCGCGCAGCTTGGTCACCTCGCGCAGCGTGGCGTGCAGGGCCTGCTCGAGCGCGGGCGAAGGTTGATCGGTCTCCGCCAGCAAGCGCATGTGGTCGTCGGCCATGCGGCCGCTGACCACCAAGCGCGCCCGACGCACTTCCGGGTGTCTGCGTACCACCTCGGCCACCTGGGCCGGGTGCACGAACATGCCCTTGACTTTGGTCGTCTGGTCGGCCCGTCCCAGCCAGCCGCGGATGCGGGTATTCGTACGCCCGGTGGGGCATGGGCCGGGCAGCACCGCCGACAGGTCGCCCGTGCCGAATCGGATCAGCGGATAGTCCAGGTTGAGCGCGGTGACCACCACCTCGCCCACTTCGCCGTCCGGCACCGGTTCGTCGGTGCCGGGGCGCACGATTTCCACGATGACACCTTCGTCGACGACCAAGCCCTCGCGCGCGGCCGTTTCGTAGGCGATGAGGCCGACGTCGGCGGTGGCGTAGGCTTGGTACGCGACCACGCCCCGCTCCGCCAGCCAGTCGCGCAGGCTGGGCGGGAAGGCCTCGCCCGAGACCAGCGCTTTGCGGATGGGCAGTGTCCGGCCTACCGCTTCGGCTTTTTCCGCCAAGATGCGCAAAAAGCTTGGCGTGCCGCAATACGCCACCGGCTGCAAGTCGAAGATGGCCGCCAGTTGCTGCTCAGTGTTGCCCACCCCACCCGGAACCACCGGGCAGCCCAGCGCCTGCGCGCCCGCCTCCATGATCCACGCCCCCGGCGTCAAGTGGTAGCTAAAGGCGTTGTGGATCAAGTCGCCGGGTTCGAAGCCGGCGGCCACCAGCGCGCGCGCGCTGCGCCAATAGTCGCTCGCGTGGCCCTCGGGTTCATAGATGGGGCCGGGCGACTGGAATACGCGTCGCACGCCGCGGGCGCGCAACAAACCGTTCCAGCCGATGGTGGCCAGCCCTCCGAAGGGATCGCCACCCTCTTGCCGCGCCGCCTGTTGGCGCTCCATCAACTCATGTTTGCGCAGCACGGGCAGGCGAGCGAGCGCGGCGCGCGTGGTGATCTGGGCAGGGTCGATCCCTGCCAGCCGTTCACGCCACGCCGTCGAGTGCGCGCACGCGTGCGCGATCAGTTTGGGCAATGCGGCGAACTGGGCGGATTCGCGCTCGGCCGGGGAACGGGTTTCGAGGGCGTCGTAATGGGCAGGCATGGTACGCAGCGTCCAAAGGTCGTCGAGGAGGGCACGGGGCCAGGGGGGGGCAGCAGGGTCAGGCCAGCCAGCGCTTGCGGCGCTTGTAGCTCTTGACCTCGCGAAAGCTCTTGCGCTCACCACCGCCCATGCCCAGGTAGAACTCTTTGACGTCTTCGTTGTTGCGCAGGTCCTCGGCCTTGCCGTCCATCACGATGCGGCCCGACTCCATGATGTAACCGTAATTGGCGTAGCGCAGCGCCATGTTGGTGTTTTGCTCCGCGATCAGGAAGGAGACTTTTTCCTTCTGATTGAGGTCCTTGACGATCTCGAAGACTTCTTCCACGATTTGCGGCGCCAGCCCCATCGAGGGCTCGTCGAGCAACACGACGCTGGGGTTGGCCATCAGGGCGCGGCCGATCGCACACATCTGTTGTTCGCCGCCCGAGGTGTAGGCGGCCTGGCTGGTGCGCCGTGTCTTCAGGCGCGGAAAGTAGGTGTAGACCTTCTCCAGGTTGGCCGCGATTTCGGCCTTGTCCTTGCGCGTGTAGGCGCCCGTGAGCAGGTTCTCCTCGATGGTGAGGTGGGCAAAGCAGTGCCGCCCCTCCATGACCTGCACCACGCCGCGTTTGACCAGTTCCGCTGGCGTGAGGTTTTCGATGCGCTCGCCGCGCAGCTCGATCGAGCCCTTGGTAACCTCGCCACGCTCGCCCTTGAGCAGGTTGGAGATGGCGCGCAGCGTCGTCGTTTTGCCCGCGCCGTTGCCCCCCAGAATGGCGGCGATCTGGCCCTCGGCGAGCTGCAATGAAACGCCCTTGAGCACCAGAATGACGTGGTTGTAGATGACCTCGATGCCGTTGACGGTGAGGACGGGTGGGGTTGTCGTCATGGCGGACCTCGATGAAATGACTGGGTGCGACGGCACCACGCGCCAGCACCGACGCGGCGGCGCTGGCGGGTGGTGACGGGAGCTGCCAACCCCGATGGGCGCTGCTCCCGTGGTGGACCCGGGGGGGGAAGTCGCGCCCCCCGAGTCGTATCAGGACTGGCAGTCCTGCGGCGTGCGGCGTTGGATCTTCTTCTCGGCCGCGTACTTGTCCGCGGCTGCGCGCACCATCGGCTTGATAATCTGCTCGTCGGCCTGGTACCAGTCACTCGTGAACTGCCACTTGGTGCCGTCCCAGGTATGGATACGCGCCCAGGCCGCGCCCATGTGGTCCTGGCAGCTGGTGGAAATCGGCCGCATCACGCCCTTGAAGCCCAGCGCGTCGAGCTTGGCCTGCGTCAGGTTGAGGTTTTCCAGACCCCAGCGCACCTGCTCGCCGGTCATGACTTTGCCCTTGCCGAAGCGCTCTTGCGCCGCGCGCACACCCTCCACGGCCAGCATCGCGCTCATCGCGCCGCGCACGTACAGCACCGATCCGACCTCTTCCTTGGGTCCCGTGCCCTGGCCCTTGCCGTGAACCTTCTCCAGGATCTCCTTGATGAACGGGGCGTTGGGTTCGGCGCCGTGTTGCATGGTGATCGCGTTGTAGCCCTTGGCTCCCATGCCAACGTCTTTGACGTCCGGCTCGGCGCCGGCCCACCACACGCCATACATCTTCTCACGCGGGTAGCCAACCGCTTGGGCTTCCTTGAGCGCGGTGGAGTTCATGACGCCCCAGCCCCACAACAGGATGTAGTCGGGGCGCTGTTGGCGAATTTGCAGCCAGGTGGATTTTTGTTCCACGCCGGGGCTAGTCACCGGCAGCAGGCTGAGCTGGAAGCCATGCATGGCGGCGCGTTCCTGCAGCAGCGGAATGGGTTCTTTGCCAAACGGGCTGTCGTGATAGACGAGCGCGATCTTCTTGCCCTTGAGGTTGGCCAGGCCACCTTCCTTCTTGCCGATGTGCTGGATGAGCACGTCGGCGGCGACCCAATAGGTGCCCGCGAGCGGGAAGTTCCATTTGAAGACGCCGCCGTCTTGCGATTCGCTGCGACCATAGCCTGCGGTGATGAGCGGGATCTTGTCGACGGGGGCCTTTTCGGTCAGTGCGAAGGTGATGCCGGTCGACAGCGGCTGGAACATTGTGGCACCGCCATTCTTACCTTTGAGGCGTTCGTAGCACTCGACGCCGCGGTCGGTGGCGTAGCCGGTCTCGCATTCTTCCCAAACGATCTTGACACCATTGATGCCACCGCGCGCGTTGGTCAGCTTGAGGTAGTCCACGAAGCCATTGGCCCAGGGCACGCCATTGGGCGCAAAGGCGCCGGTGCGGTACACCAACACGGGGAAGAATTGCTCCTTGGCCTGTGCATAGGCCGCGTTGCCCAGCAGTGCGCTGGACAGAAGGGCGGAGGCTGCCGCGGCAGCGAGGAGGGCGGAACGTGGCTTCATGGTCTGTCTCCTTGGGTGGTTGAAGCACGGGGTGGAAAAGGCATGCATCAGTGTGGGAACGGCCAGATGCGCAACTTTTGTTTGCCGATACTCCACAGTTTGGCCAAACCGTGCGGCTCGACGATCAGGAACCACACGATCAGCGCGCCAAAGATCATATGCTCGGTATGAGACACCGTTGCTGTCGAGATGGCAATCCCGAATAACCCGCCCAGCCAGGGCAGGAACTGGTTCAGAAAAATCGGCAGCAGCACGATGAAGGCAGCGCCAAAGAAGCTGCCCATGATGGAGCCCAGCCCGCCGATGATGACCATGAACAGCAGCTGGAACGAGCGGTCGATGGAGAAGGCGGCGGGCTCCCACGAGCCCAGATGCACGAAGCCCCAGAGGGCGCCGGCCACGCCGATGATGAACGAGCTGACCGCGAACGCCGACAATTTGGCATAGACCGGGCGGATGCCGATGACGGCGGCGGCCACGTCCATGTCGCGGATCGCCATCCATTCGCGCCCGATCGCGGAGCGCACCAGATTCTTGGCCAGCAGCGCAAACACCACCACGAACGTCAGGCAGAACAGGTATTTCTCCATCGGGGTGTCGATCGTCCAGCCAAGCACGCTCAGATTGGACACCGACACCGACCCCGATGGATTGTTATTCGTGAACCAGCCAATGCGCAGGAACGCCCAGTCGCAGAAAAACTGCGCTGCCAGCGTCGCCACCGCCAGATATAGGCCCTTGACGCGCAGGCTGGGGATGCCAAAAATGATGCCCACGATCGTGGCGCACAGGCCGCCGATGATCAACGCGGCGATGAGCGGCATGCCCTCGACGCGGATGAAGGCGTTGTAGGCCATGTAAGCCCCCACCGCCATGAAGGCGCCCGAGCCGAGCGAGATTTGCCCGCAGTAGCCGACCAGGATATTCACCCCGATCGCAGCCAGCGACAGGATCAGAAACGGAATCAGGATGGCACGAAAGAAGTATTCATCGGCCAGTAGTGGCACGCCGACGAACGCAAACGCCACCAGCGCCAGGATGAACCAGCGGTCCTGCGCAATCGGGAAGATCTGCTGGTCCTCCCGGTAGCTGGTCTTGAATTGGCCATTTTCACGGTAGATCATGGTGGGGAGTTCCTTACACGCGGTCGATGATCTTCTCGCCGAACAGGCCCTGCGGACGGAACAGCAGGAATACCAGTGCCAGCACGTAGGCGAACCAGATTTCGATGCCGCCGCCGACGTAGGGGCCGAGATAGACCTCGGAGAGCTTTTCGCCCACGCCGATGATGAGGCCGCCGACGATGGCGCCGGGCACCGACGTCAGCCCGCCCAGGATGATGACCGGCAGCGCGCGCAGCGCCACCGTTGACAGCGAAAACTGCACGCCCAGCTTGGAGCCCCAGATCATGCCGGCCACCAGCGCGACGATGCCGGCTACGCACCAGACGATGACCCAGATGCGGTTGAGGGGGATGCCGATCGACTGCGCGGCCTGGTGGTCATCGGCCACCGCGCGCAGGGCGCGGCCCGTGCTCGTCTTCTGGAAGAACAACGACAAGGCGGCCACCAGCACCGCGGCGATACCGGCGGCGAAGAGGTCCTCCTGATTGAGCAGCAGTCCCCCCTCGAACGTGCCCTCGAGCACGAAGATCGGGTCCTTGGGCATCCCGATGTTGATCTGGTAGATGTCGCTGCCGAAAATGGTCTGTCCCAGGCCGTCGATGAAGTAGGCGATACCGAGCGTGGCCATGAGCAGCGTGGCGCCCTCCTGGTTGACCAAGTGGCGCAGCACCAGGGCCTCGATCAGCCAGGCCAGCGCGAACATCAGCAGCGCCGCCAGTGCGAAGGCCAGCACGTTGGCCAGCAGCAGGCTCTCGAAGCCGAACCACTGCGGCAACCATTCCGAAAAGCGCGCCATCGCCAGCGCGGCAAACAGCACCATCGCGCCCTGCGCGAAGTTGAACACGCCGGATGCTTTGAAGATCAGCACGAAGCCGAGCGCCACCAGCGAGTACAGCATGCCGGCCATCAGGCCGCCAAAGAGGGTTTCCAGAAAAAAGGCCATCGTCGGGGCTCCTTCAGTGGCTCGTGCCCAGGTAGGCGCGGATCACGTCTTCGTTGTTGCGCACCTCGTCGGGCGTGCCGTCGCCGATCTTCTTGCCATAGTCCAGCACCACCACGCGGTCGGAGATGTCCATCACCACGCCCATGTCGTGCTCGATGAGCACGATGGTGGTGCCGAATTCGTCGTTGACGTCGAGGATGAAGCGGCACATGTCCTGCTTTTCCTCGACGTTCATGCCCGCCATCGGCTCGTCGAGCAACAGGACTTGCGGCTCCATGGCCAGCGCGCGACCCAGGTCGACGCGCTTTTGCAGCCCGTAGGGCAGCTGCCCCACGGGCGTTTTGCGCCAGGCCTGGATTTCCAGGAAGTCGATGATGCGCTCGACTTTCTCGCGGTGTTCGATTTCCTCGCGCTCGGCCGGACCGATGCGCAGTGCCTGCAGGAAGAGGTTGCTCTTCATGCGCAGGTTGCGCCCGGTCATGATGTTGTCGAGCACACTCATGCCCTTGAACAGGGCCAGGTTCTGGAACGTGCGCGCGATGCCCATCTCGGCCACCTGGCGCGAGTTCATGTGCGTGAACGTCTGGCCGCGGAAGGTGATGCTGCCCTCCTGCGGCGTGTAAACGCCGTTGATGCAGTTGAGCATCGAGCTCTTGCCCGCTCCGTTGGGGCCGATGATGGCGCGGATCTCGTGCTCCCGGACGTTGAACGAGATGTCGGTCAGCGCCTTGACGCCGCCGAATCGCAGGCTGATGTTCTGGACGTCGAGGATGACGTCACCGATTTGCTTGTGGGCCATGGGGCATCCTGAAAGGTCGAAGTGCCGTCGGGCGCGTGCTTTAGGCCGCGGCCTTCAGGGGGGCGAAGGTCTTGGCGTCCACGATCCGCAGGGTCGCGCTGATCTGGCCGGTGCGGCCGTCCTCGAACTTGACCTGGGTCTCGATGTACTGCTCGGTCTTGCCGCCGTAGAGTGCGTCGACCAGCACCGCGTACTTCTCGGCGATGAAGCCGCGGCGGACCTTGTTGGTGCGCGTGAGTTCCCCGTCGTCAGCGTCGAGCTCCTTGTGCAGGATCAGGAAGCGGTGGATCTGGCTGCCCGAGAGCATCTGATCGCGGCTGAGGTCGGCGTTGACCTTTTCCACGCACTCCTGGATCAGGGCGTACACCTCCGGCTTGCCGGCCAGGTCGGTGTAGCCCGCGTAGGGCAGGCCGCGCCGTTCGGCCCAGTTGCCCACGGCCTCGAAGTCGATGTTGACCATCGCGCAGACCTTCTCGCGCCCGTCGCCGAAGGCCACCGCCTCCTTGATGTACGAGAAGAACTTGAGCTTGTTTTCGACATATTTGGGCGCGAACATCGCGCCGTCGTTGGGCCCGCCCTTGAGGCGCCCCACGTCTTTGACGCGGTCGATGATCTTCAGGTGCCCGGAGCTGTCCAGGAAGCCGGCGTCGCTGGTGTGGTACCAGCCGTCGGCGTCCAGCACCTCGGCGGTGGCCTTGGGGTTTTTGTAGTACTCCTTGAGCAGCCCGGGCGAGCGCACCAGGATCTCGCCCTGCTCGGACAGCTTGATTTCCACCCCCTCGCACGGCACGCCGACGGTGTCGGCCTTGACCTCGTGGTCGGGCTGCAGGCAGACGAACACGGCCGTCTCGGTGGAGCCGTAGAGCTGCTTGAGGTTGATGCCGATCGAGCGGTAGAAGGTGAACAGGTCCGGGCCGATGGCTTCGCCGGCGGTGTAGGCCACCCGCACGCGCGAAAAGCCCAGCGTGTTGCGCAGCGGGCCGTAGATCAGGATGTCGCCCAACGCATACAGCAGCCGGTCGCCCAGACCGACGGGCTTGCCGTCCATCAGCTGCGGGCCGACGCGGCGGGCCACGTCCATGAAGGTGTGGAACAGCTTGCGCTTGAGGGCGCCGGCGTCCTCCATGCGGATCATGACGCTGGTCAGCAGCCCCTCGAACACGCGCGGCGGCGCAAAGTAGTAGGTCGGCCCGATTTCCTTCAGGTCGATCATCACGGTGCTGGCCGATTCGGGGCAGTTGACCACGTAGCCGCACGCCAGCCACTGCGCGTAGCTGAAGATGTTCTGCCCGATCCACGCCGGCGGCAGGTAGGCCAGGACCTCTTCCTTTTCGGTCAGCTTGTCGAACTTGGCGCCCACTTCGGCGCGGTTGAGCAGCGTGAAGTGGGTGTGCACCACGCCCTTGGGGTTGCCGGTGGTGCCGGAGGTGAAGAACATCGCCGCGACGTCGTCCGGGCGGGCCTTTTCCACCTCTTCCTGGAAGAAGTCGGGGTGCTCCTGGCAGAACACGGCGCCCGCGGCCTCGATCTCCTTCAACCCCGCCAGGCCGGGCGCGTCGTAATTGCGCAGCCCACGCGGGTCGTCGAACAGGATGTGCGCAAGCTGCGGGCACTGCGGCCGGATCTCCAGCATCTTGTCGACCTGCTCCTGGTCTTCCACGACGACGAAGCGCACCTCGGCGTTGTTGATCGGGAAGACGCATTCGGCCGCCACGGCGTCCTGGTACAGCGGCACCGGGATGGCGCCGAGCGACTGCGCCGCGAGCATGGTGGCGTACAGGCTGGGGCGGTTGGCCCCGATCACCACCAGGTGCTCGCCCCGTTGCAGGCCCAGCTGGTGCAGGCCGGCGGCAATGTGCCGCACGCGGTCGAGCATCTGGCGCCAGGTGGTCGTTTGCCAAATGCCGTATTCCTTTTCGCGCATGGCGGGCGCGTCCGGGCGCGCGCTCGCGTGCTGGATCAGCAGGCGGGGAAATGTCGTTTGCATACAGGCTCCTCTGCCGCGGCGGTCGTGTCAACACGAGGCGGTGCCGCTGTGTTGCCGCAAATGTACGGGTGCGTTTGACGCTGTTCTGTCTGTCCGTTGACAATCTAGGGGTTGCCCTAACTGGGACTTTCCCTAGGTGCTTTCGGGCGCGGGAGAGCGTGGGCGAAGAATGGCGACACCACAGCGGGAGTTCGAGGGACCACCGTGAGCCAAGCCAATCGACTGCGGCAGCGCGCGCGCGCGCTCAACGAGGACGAGCTCGCCAGCATCCCCTGGCTGACCCGGCTAGAGGGCGAGGCGCGCCTGCGGGCCGTGGATGCGCTCGTGGTCAGCGAGGCCGATGCGGGCGACTACATTTGCCGCGTCGGGCGGCCGGTGACGTATTGGTTCGGCCTCATCGACGGGTTGCTCAAAATGAGCAACGACGACAGCCAGGGGCCGATCATGACCTTTACCGGTGTGGCCCCGGGCGGCTGGTTCGGCGAGGGCACGGCACTCAAGCGCGAGGCCTACCGCTACAACATCCAGGCCCTGCGCCGCAGCCGCGTGGCGGGGTTGCCGGTGGATACCTTTCACTGGCTGCTGGACCATTCGATCGCCTTCAACCGCTTCGTGATGCACCAGCTCAACGAACGCCTGGGGCAGTTCATCGCCGCGCGCGAGATCGACCGCATCACCGACCCGGACGTGCGCGTGGCGCGCAGCCTGGCCAATCTTTTCCATCCGGGTCTCTTTCCGGGTGTGGGGCAGGTGCTGCGTATCACCCAGCAAGAGCTGGCGTATCTGGTGGGCCTGTCGCGCCAGCGCGTCAACTTGGCGCTGGCGCGCTGGCAGCAGGCGGGCGCGATTCAGGTGGAGTATGGGGGCTTGCGGGTGCTCGATCTGCAGATGCTGCGCCGCGCCGGACTGCCGTCGTGAGGCTTGAGTCGGGCGGGCCGCAAGGGCGCAACCGCAGCAGGCAGCAGGCGGCGCTTTGTCGTATAAGATGACATTGATATATCAGCGGTGCGCGGGACCGGGCGCGGCAGTCACGCCGGGGCCCGGAGGTGTTCCCTCAGCCGTGTCCGTGACTCAACGACGAAAGGAGATGCCGATGTCGAGCGGGTGGACTCCGATGACGCGCTGGGTAGCGCGGGCCATTGCCGCCATATCGTTGCTCGCAGCAACCGTCGCCAGCGCGCAGCCCGCACGGGCACCGCAGCCGCATACGCTGTGGGTGCTGACGGCATCGCACACCCTGCTCCAGGTGCGCGCGGATGCCCCGCAGAAGGTGGTGCAGCGCCGCCCACTGCAGGGACTCGAATCGGGAGAATCCGTCGTTGGCATGGATTTTCGTGTGGCCAAAGGTGTGCTCTATGCCGTGACCGACCGCAACCGCTTGCTGACCATCGACACCGCGACCGGCGCGGTGCGCGAGGTGGGGCGAATCGCGGATTTGCCACTGGCCCCAGGGCCAGTGGGCGTGGATTTCAACCCAACGGTGGACCGGCTGCGCCTCACTACCGCGCAGGGTGTCAACGCGCGCGTGCACCCCGATACCGCCGCGCTCATCAAGCGCGATGCCGACTTGCAGTGGGTGGCTGGGGCGCCGGACGCCCAGCCGCCGCGCGTGCTGGCGTCGGGCTACACCTACAACACGCGGGACGAAAAAAAGACCACCAAATACGCCATCGATGCGCGTGGGCTGCTGCTGATGCAAGGCTCGCACGAAGATGCCTCACCCTTCGTGTCGCCCGATCTTGGGGGGCTGACGGTCGTCGGGCCGCTTGGCACCGGCCCGCTGGCCGACGCGGCCTTCGACATCGCGGACGTCGACAACGCGGCATTCGCAGCTGTGCGGGCGGAAGCCTCTGGCGCGCCGACGCGGCTGCTGCGGGTGGACCTGGGCCGCGGCAGCGCGCAGGACTTGGGCCCTCTGGGCGATGGCGAGGCCGTGCGTGGCCTGGCCATCGAGCCGTGACGCGGGCGGTGTTCCCATGTGGCGTTGGCTGGTGGTGGGGCTTTGGCTGGCGGCGACCTTGGCCAGCGCCGCCGAGTTGCGGGTGACGGTGCGCGACGCGCGCGGCCAGCCGCTGCCGGAGGCGGTCGTGATGCTGGAGTCACCCCAGGCCGCCCGTGCGGTCACGCCTCTGACTGGGGTCGAGATGGTTCAGCGTGACAAAACGTTCAATCCCCAAGTGCTGGTGGTCACGCGTGGCACGGCGGTGTCCTTTCCGAACCAGGACACGGTGCGGCACCACGTTTACTCGCTGTCACCGGCCAAGCCATTCGAGATCAAGCTCTATGCCGGCACCCCCGCCAACCCGGTCGTGTTCGACCGGGCCGGTGTCGTGTTGCTCGGCTGCAACATCCATGACCACATGGTGGGGTGGATCGTGGTGGCGGACACCCCGTACCATGGCTTGACGGACCCCAAAGGCACGACGCGGCTGGCACCGGTCCCGGCCGGTGCCTATGCGCTGGTGGTGTGGCACCCGGATCTGCCGGTCGGCTCCAACGGCGTGCGCCGCGCCGTGACCCTACGCGACGGCGCCCCGGTGGTGGTCGACGTGGTGTTGGCGGAGGTGGGGCGTTGAACGCGCGCGCGGACGGGCGGCACGGCTGGCGCCACACCCGGCTGGCGCCGCGCATCGTGGGCATCAGCGTCGTGTTGCTGTTGCTGGTGCAGGCCGTGGTCTTTGCGATCGTGCGTGTGGGCATCGAGCGGCAGGCGCAGGCCGTCATTGCCAAGGAACTGGCCACGGGCGAGCGCGTCTGGCGCCGGTTGCTCGACCAGAACGCGGCGCGGCTGCGGCAGGGCGCCCAGTTGCTGGCCAGCGACTACGGGTTTCGTACGGCCGTCGCCTCGGCGGATCGCGAGACGGTGCTGTCGGCGCTGGAAAACCACGGTGAGCGCATCGGGTCGGTGCTGACGGCTTTTCTGGATGCCGAAGGACGGCTCGTCACGCGCACCGACTTGCCCGCCACCGCGTTGTCGCCGCAACAAGTGGACGATCGGCTGCAGGCCGTGGCCCGCTCGCTGGCCGAGCAGCCGCAGCGACCGAGCGTGCTCGCACTGCTGGACCGTGTGCCCTACCAGTTCGTTCTGGTGCCGGTGCGCGCGCCACTCGTGATTGGCTGGGTGCTGATGAGTTTTCCGATCGACCAGGCCTTGGCCGACGATATGGATCAGCTATTCGCGGTGCCGTTGGCCGTGGTGGGCCACGGGCCGGGGCAGGAGCCGGCGGTCGTGGTCAGCACCGGGGTGGCGCGGCCGCCGCAGCGGCACGCCGCGATCGCGGCGCTGCCGCTGGGGGTGAGCCCCTTGACCTTCGATGGCGAGCGCTACCTGGCGCGGGCCTTTGCGCTCGATACGCTGCACGGCGAGGCCACCACCGTGCTGTTGCGCTCGGTGGACGAGGCGATGGCGCCGTTTTGGCAGCTGCAGTGGCTGCTGCTGGTCGTCGCGGCGCTGGGTGTGGCGCTGTTTGCAGCCATCAACTGGGCGGCGATGCGCCGAGTAACGCGGCCGCTGCGTGCCCTGACCCGTGCAGCCCAAGCCCTGGAACGCGGCGAAGCCGCGGTGGCGCTGGAGGGCGCCGACCGCGGTGACGAGGTGGGGGCGCTCGCCCGCGGGTTCGAGACCATGCGCAGCAGCCTCGCGCGTCAACAGGCGGACATTCAGCGCTTGGCGTTCGAGGACCCGCTGACGGGGCTGCCCAACCGGGCGCGGCTGCGGCTGGCGCTGTTGCAGGTGTTGGACGGACGGTCGCCGTCCCACCCGCTG
Source organism: Tepidimonas sp. HKU78 (assembly GCF_049860815.1). Lineage (NCBI taxonomy): Bacteria > Pseudomonadati > Pseudomonadota > Betaproteobacteria > Burkholderiales > Tepidimonas > Tepidimonas sp. HKU78. The sequence continues at coordinate 589,608 of NZ_CP187547.1, read as the reverse complement.
ACGGTGCTGACGCTCAACCTCGATCGATTCAAACACATCAACCACGTGCTGGGCTACGCGTTTGGCGACACCGTGCTGCGCGCCGCGGCCCAACGCCTGCGCGACGTGGTGGACGCCCCGGGTGCGCTGCTGGCGCGGGTGGGCGGAGACGAGTTTTGCGTGCTGGTGCCGGGTGCCGATGCCGATGCGGCCATGGCCCTGGCCGAGCGGCTTGCGGCGGCCTTTCAGGCGCCGCTCGTGCTGGACGAGCAGACGGTCGATTTGAGCGCGGGCATGGGCGTTGCGGTGTGGCCCGACGATGGCGCCGACGCCGATACGCTACTCGGGCGGGCCGAGATTGCGATGCGGGCCGCCAAGGCGCGCGCCGAGCACTGCTTGCGCTATGACGCCGCGCTCGATGCCGGCAGCGCGCAGACGCTGTCGCTGCTGAGCGACCTGCGTCAGGCGGTCGACCGGCACGAGCTGCGCTTGTATCTGCAGCCCAAGATCGACGTGCGCACCGGGGCCGTGGTTGCCGCCGAGGCGTTGGTGCGCTGGCACCACCCCCGGCGCGGCCTGGTGCCGCCGATGCAGTTCATCCCGTTTGCCGAGCAGACGGGGTTCGTGCGGGCGTTGACGCGCTGGATGGTGGAAGAGACCGCGCGCCAGTGGCCGGGGCTGCAGGCCGCCAGTCCCGGTTTGCGTGTGGCGATCAACCTCTCGACGCGCGATCTGATGGCCCCCGATTTGGTCGAATGGCTCGAAGCGTGGCAGCGCCGCCACGGGATCGGCCCGGCCGCGGTCGGTTTGGAGATCACCGAGAGCGCTATCATGGACGACCCGCAGCGGGCCGAAGCGACGCTCAATCGACTGGCCGCGATGGGTTTTCGGTTGTCCATCGACGATTTCGGCACGGGTTACTCGTCGCTGGCCTACCTGAAGCGGCTGCCGGTGCAGGAGCTCAAGATCGATCGCTCCTTCGTGATGGGCATGGAGCGCGCAGCCGACGACGCCGTCATCGTCCGATCCACCATCGACCTGGCGCACAACCTGGGGTTGTCGGTGGTGGCCGAAGGGGTGGAAAACGCAGCCATCCTGGTGGCACTGCGCGACCTGGGCTGCGACGAGGCGCAAGGCTACCACATCGCGCGGCCCATGCCGGTGGACGACTGGGCGGCTTGGTGCCGCACCTGGCGCAGCACGGGGTCACCCGCCGCGCCCCCGTCGGGTACAGTGGCGGCATGACCATCCGTTTGAACAAGCGCTTGGCCGACCTCGGCCTGTGTTCGCGCCGCGAGGCCGACGAGTGGATCGCGCGTGGCTGGGTGCGCGTCAACGGGCACCCCGCCACGCTGGGGCAGACTGTCACCGAGGCCGATCGCATCGACGTGGCGGCGCCTGCCCGCGCCCAGCAGCGCGAGCGGGTGACGATCGTGTTGCACAAACCCGTCGGCTACGTCAGCGGTCAGCCCGAGGACGGCCACCCCAGCGCGGCCACGCTGATCCGGCCACAGACCCGCTGGTGCGAGGATCGGTCGCGGCGGCGGTTTCAGCCGGCCCACGCGCGTGGGCTTGCGCCCGCGGGCCGGCTGGATATCGATTCCACGGGGCTGCTCGTGCTCACGCAAGACGGCCGGGTGGCCAAGGCGCTGGTGGGCGAGCACTCGACGGTGGACAAAGAGTATCTGGTGCGCGTGCAGTGGGGGGCGCCGGGTTCGGCGGGGGTGGTGGCGCGCAACGTGCAGGCGGTCTTTCCGCCGCAGCGCTTGGCGCTGTTGCGCCACGGGCTGGCGCTCGACGGTGTGGCGCTGCGGCCCGCCCAGGTCGAGTGGGTCAATCCCGAGCAGTTGCGCTTCGTGTTGACCGAGGGCCGCAAGCGCCAGATCCGCCGCATGTGCGAGCAGGTGGGTCTGCACGTGGTGGGCCTCAAGCGCGTGCGCATCGGCGGCGTGACCTTGGGGGCATTGCCGCCGGGCCAGTGGCGCTACCTGGGGGAGCACGAACGCTTCTGAGGCGGTGCCGCAGCGGCCGGGGCGGCCGTGAGCTGGCCTCTTGAAATACGGGCGCTCTGTCCCCAGTGTCCTATTGTTGCGGGGCGGGCGGATGACGAGCCGTATGTTCCCGCAGGGCTTTACCCGTTTTCGGTTGTAACGGACGTCTGATTCATGAGCAAACACACCCACGCGTTTCAGGCCGAAGTGGCCCGGCTGCTGCACCTGGTCACGCACTCGCTGTACTCCAACCCCGACATCTTTTTGCGCGAGCTGATCTCCAACGCATCCGACGCGTGCGACAAGCTGCGCTTCGAGGCACTGGCCAACCCCGCGCTGTACGAGGATGCGCCCAACCTGGATATCCGCGTCACGTTCGACAAGGCGGCCAAGACCATCACCATCACCGACAACGGCATCGGTCTGAGCGAGGCGGAAGCCATCGAACACCTGGGCACCATCGCCAAAAGTGGCACGCGCGAGTTTTTGCAGCGGCTCTCGGGTGACCAGCAGCAAGACGCACAGCTGATTGGCCAGTTTGGCGTCGGTTTTTACTCGGGCTTCATCGTCGCCGACCGCATCACGGTGGAAAGCCGCCGCGCGGGCCTGGCGCCCGAGCAGGGCGTGCGCTGGAGCAGCGACGGTACGGGCGCCTTCGAGACCGAGGCCATCACCCGCGCCGCGCGCGGCACCAGCGTCATCCTGCACCTGCGCGACGACAAGAGCGAATACCTCAACCGCTGGAAGCTCAAGTCCATCATCGGCAAATACTCAGACCACATCTCGCTGCCGATCCTGATGCCCAAGGAGCAATGGGACAAGGACAAGGGCGAGTACGTGCTGCTGGACGAGTGGGAGCAGGTCAACGCCGCTAGCGCCCTGTGGACGCGGCCCAAGAAGGACATCAGCGACGAGCAGTACATCGAGTTCTACAAAACCATCGCCCACGACGACGAGCCACCGCTGGCCTGGAGCCACCACCGGGTAGAGGGCAGCACCGAGTACACCCAGCTGCTCTATATTCCGGCCAAGGCGCCGTTCGACCTGTGGAACCGCGACAAGCGCGCGGGCGTCAAGCTCTACGTCAAGCGCGTCTTCATCATGGACGACGCCGAAGCGCTCATGCCCACCTACCTGCGCTGGGTCAAGGGCGTGGTCGATTCGGCCGACCTGCCGCTCAACGTCAGCCGCGAGCTGTTGCAGGAAAGCCGCGACGTCAAAGCCATCCGCGACGGCAACACGCGCCGCGTGCTCGCCATGCTGGAGGATTTGGCCGCCAAGGACCGCCTGCCCGAGGGCGAGGCGTGGGATGCGCTGTCCGACGACGAAAAGGCCCAGGCCCAGCGCGACGCCGGTCGCTACACGCGCTTCTGGGCCCAGTTCGGCGCCGTGCTCAAGGAAGGGCTGGGCGAGGACTTCGCCCACCGCGAGCGCATCGCCCGCCTGCTGCGCTTTGCCTCCACCCAGAGCGACGCGCCCACCGTCAGCCTGGCCGACTACAAGGCGCGCATGAAGGAGGGGCAAAAGGCGATTTACTACCTGACCGCCGACACGCTGGCCGCGGCCAAACACAGCCCGCAGCTCGAGGTGTTTCGCAAGAAGGGTATCGAGGTGCTGCTGATGACCGACCGCGTGGACGAGTGGGCGCTGTCGTTTTTGCACGAGTTCGATGGCACCCCGCTGCGTTCCGTGGCCAAGGGCGCGGTGGATTTGGGCGAGCTGCAAGACGAGGCCGAGAAACAAGCGGCCGAACAAGCCGCCGAGGCATTCAAGCCCGTGCTCGAGCGCCTGCGCGATGCGCTCAAAGACCGGGCCAAGGACGTGCGCGTGACCAGCCGCCTGGTCGAGTCGCCCGCCTGTTTGGTGGTGGACGATGGCGAGTATTCGCTCCAGCTGGCGCGTCTGCTCAAGGCCGCGGGTCAGAAGGCGCCGGAGGTCAGACCCATCTTGGAAGTCAACCCCGAGCACGCGCTGGTGAAAAAGCTCGCCGACGCAGGGGAGCGCTTCGACGACTACGCGCACATCTTGTTCGACCAAGCGCTGCTGGCCGAGGGCGGCCTGCCCGAGGACCCGGCGGCCTACGTGCGCCGCGTCAACGCGCTGCTGGCGTGACGGCAGGCACCGCCGCCGTCAGCCGGCGCTGGGCTGGCCCAGCGTGCCCGTCCACTCGATGATCTTGCGGTGGTCGGGCGGCAGCAGGGTGTAGCGGATGCCCTCGGCGCTGAGCAGGTTGCGCATTTCGGCATCGATCTGGCGCGCCCGGGTTTCGTCCTGCAGTCGGCCAGCCCGAATGTAGGGCTTGTCCGGGTCGCGCTCGGCGAACACGTTGATGTGGTCGAACTGGTGGTACCACGCCAGGATCTGTTTGCGCGTCTTTTCGACGTCGCAGATATTGTCCGGGTAGTGCGCGTTGTAGTACAGCAGCTGCGGCAGTCCGCCCTCCGTGACCAAGTATTGCACCTGGCCGTCGAGGGCGGCCAGCATGTTGTACTGCAGCAGCGCGATGTCGTACTGGTTGCGCAGCGCGTCGGTGTCGCCCTGCCAGACCAGCGCCTTGGCCACTTCCGGCACCAGCTCCACGGTCTTGTGCATCAGGTGCAATTTGAGCACGATGGCCGAGGAGTACAGCGATTTGTCGCAGCCTGGCCCACCGATGATGTTGATGACCTTGGTGGGGTAGCGTCGCAGTTTGTTTTCTGGCAGCTTCGGGGTGGTGTAGCCGACGATGGTACCCATGGCAGTCTCCTCTGCTCGACCGGCTCGACGCCGCCACACGCGGCGAGCACCGGTGCCCCATGCTAGCACCATTGGCGCGGCGACGCGACGCCCGCGCGTATGATCGCCGCATGTCCCGCGCCCGCCATCGCCCACCCGCGGCCAGCCTCGCCCCCGACGTGCTGGCCGAGCTGTACGCCGGCCAGTCGGTCGCCTTGCTGCAGGAGCTGCATATCCTGACGCGCGACGCCCGACTCAATCAGGACTCGCGCCGCAAGCTCAAGCAGGTCAACCACCTGCTGCAGTTCATTGAGCCGTTGCTACAGCAAGCGCTGCAGGCGCGCGGCGACGTGACGCTGGTGGACCACGGCGCGGGCAAGTCTTATTTGGGGTTTTTGCTCTACGACCGGTTTTTTGCCCAGCGCGCGGTCGGCACCGTGTGGGGGGTCGAGGCGCGCGCGGAGTTGGTCGCGCGCTCGGCTGACCTGGCACAGCGCTTGGGTTTTGCGCGCATGCGCTTCGTGGCGGCGACGGTGCGCGACGCGATGGCGGCGCTGCCCGCGACGGTGGACGTGGTCACCGCGCTGCACGCCTGCGACACCGCCACCGACGACGCGATCGACTTCGCGCTGCAGCGGCAGGCGCAGGCGATCGTGGTTGTGCCCTGCTGTCAGGCCGAAGTAGCGGCCGCGCTGCGCCGCCACAAGGCGCTGCAGCTGGCGCGCACGCCGCTGGCCGAGCTGTGGCGGCACCCGCTGCACACGCGCGAGTTTGGCAGCCAGGTCACCAATGTGATGCGCTGCCTGCGGCTGGAGGCGATGGGCTACGACGTGACCGTGACCGAGCTCGTGGGCTGGGAGCACTCGTTGAAAAACGAGCTGATCCTGGCGCAGCGCACGGGACGCCGCAAGCGCAGCGCCGCCGAGCGGCTGGCGCGCATGCTCGATGAACTGGGGCTGGCGGAACTGCGTGCGCGTTTTGCGGTCGCATGACCATGGCAGGTTTCGATTCGATACGGGCCGCACTGCTGGGCTGGCCTGCGCTGCTGTGGTTGGCATGGTGGCTGGGGGAGCGCTGGCAGCCGCACGGCGTGCCGCGGGTGAGCGTTTACGTGGCCGTTGGCCTTGCGGGCAGCGCCATCGGGCTTGCCGTGGGCTTGGATGCCGACAGCGGCGGGCCGGCGTTGCTCGCGCAGCTTGCGCTGTCGCTGGTGTTGTTCGAGCTGGGCTGCCGCATCCACCTGGGTTGGTTTCGGCGCAACCCGTGGGTGCTGCTGATCGGGCTGTTGCAGTCGGTGGTGATTTTCGTCGCCGTGCTGTGGGCCTTGGCCGCCGCCGGGTTGGGGGGGCAGTGGCGTCCGCTGCTCGCCGCCGTTGCGGTGGCGGCGTCGCCGGCCAGCTTGCTGCGTGTGGCCAATGACTTGCGTGCCGCCGGGCAGGTGACCGAGCGCGTGTTGCACCTGGCCGCTATCCAGTGTGTGGTGGCGGTATTGCTCGTCAAAGGGGTGACCGGCCACTGGTACCTGAGCGAGGCGGGGGATTGGGCGCAGGCCGCCCTCGGCAGTGTGTATGCGGTGGGCATCTCGATCGCGCTGGGTGTGGCGCTGGCCATCGTGGTAGCGGCCCTGCTGCGCGGGCCGTTCACGTCACCCGCAGCACCCACGGTGGGCTACGCGTTGGCACTGGTGTGGCTGACGGTGGTGTCCGACGCGCTGCACCTGTCGCCGCTGCTGGCGGCGCTCAGTTTTGGCGTCGCTTTGCGCGAGCGGCGCGTGTTCGTGGCCAACGCACAGCGCGACTTCGGCTCGCTGGGCCTGCTGCTGGGTGTGTTTCTGTTCGTCTATGTCGGCTCGCGTTTGTCGTGGGATGCGCTGACACAGGGCGCCGTTTGGGGCGTGGCCGCCGTCGTCTTGGCCGCCCGGATTCTGATCCCCGTGGCCATCCACGCGATGTTGGCCGTACCCAGCGGCACCACGCCGCGCAAAGGGGCGCTGACCGGTGTGGCGCTGGTGCCGATGTCGGCCATGACGCTGTTGCTGCTCGAGCGCAGTATCGTGCTGGGCCTGCCGCCAGCGGCCGAGGCCCTGTGGTTTCTGTCCGCCGCACTGTTGTGGTTGGAGTTGTGCGGTCCGTGGGTCACGCAATGGGCGCTGGTTGCCGCGCGCGAGGCTGGCTCGCCATCGAGGGGGCCGGCCACGGCGTCCGTCCCCCCGAGTCCGCCCCCGCGTTGAGGAGCCCGCCATGCCGCTGGAGCCGTTCAAGACCTCCGCTGCGCTCTCCATGGGCGTCGAGCTCGAACTGCAAATCGTCAACACCTACGACCAGGACCTCTCCAGCAGCGCCGACGACTTGCTGGCGCTGCTGCAGCGTGCGCCGTTTCCGGGCACCGTCACGCCCGAGATGACGCAAAGCATGATCGAGATCGCCACTGGCGTGCATACCCGCCACGGCAAGCTGCTGGCGCAGCTGCGCGCGATCCGCGACACGCTGGTGGCAGCGGCCGACCGGCTCAATGTCGAGCTCGCGGGTGGCGGCACCCACCCGTTTCAGCGCTGGTTCGAGCAGCGCATCTTCGACAAGCCGCGCTTTCAGCAGCTGTCGGGCCTGTACGGCTATTTGGCCAAGCAGTTCACCGTGTTCGGGCAGCACGTGCACATCGGTTGTCGCTCGGCGGACGAGGCGTTGTTTCTGCTGCATGCGCTCAACCGTTACGTGCCGCACTTCATCGCGCTGTCGGCGTCGTCGCCGTTTTTTCAGGGGGTCGATACGCTGTTCGACTCGGCGCGGTTGAACTCGGTGTTTGCGTTTCCCCTCAGTGGCCGTGCACCCTTCGTGCTGAGTTGGGAGGCATTCGAGCAAGGCTATTTCCGCAAGATGGAAGCCACGGGCGTGGTGCGGTCGATGAAAGATTTCTACTGGGACATTCGCCCCAAGCCCGAGTACGGCACGATCGAACTGCGCGTGTGCGACACACCACTGACCGTGGAGCGCGCGGCGGCGCTGGCTGGCTACCTGCAAGCGTTGTGTCGGCACTTGCTCGAGGGCGGCGACCCCGCGCCCGTGGAGGACGACTACCTCGTTTACACGTACAACCGTTTTCAGGCCTGCCGCTTCGGGCTCGAGGGCACGCTGGTGCACCCGCGCACGCGCGAGGCCCTGTCGTTACGCGAGGATATCTTGGCCACCGTACGTCGCCTGCGCCCGCACGCCCAGGTGCTGCAGAGTGACGAGGCACTCGACGAGATCGAGCGCGTCGCGGGCATGGCTGGCAATCACGCCAGTTTTTTGCGCGCGCAGTACGCCCGCAGCGGCAGCATCCAAGGCGTGGTGCGTGCCGCCGTCGACGCCTGGCGCCGACCGTGCTAAGCTGGCGCGGTCTGCCGCGGCGCGTCACCCGCGCCGTGGGTCACCACAGGAGAGTCGTCCATGCCAGGTTTGCTGCCCCACGTCGACCCCGATGGGTTGCTCGAATTTTCGGTGGTATACACCGACCGCGCGCTCAACCACATGTCCCGGCGCTTCCAGCGTGTCATGACCGATATTTCGGGCATCCTCAAGGAGGTCTACGGCGCGCATTCGGTGGCGCTCGTGCCGGGAAGCGGCACGTTTGGCATGGAGGCGGTCGCGCGCCAATGGGCCACCGACCGCCGCGTACTGGTGCTGCGCAACGGCTGGTTCAGCTACCGCTGGACGCAAATCTTCGACATGGGGCGCATCCCGGCCGAGGCGCACGTGCTCAAAGCCCGGCGCGTGAGCGACGAACCGCAGGCACCCTGGGCACCCGCGCCGCTGGATGAGGTGGTGGCGACCATCCACGCGCAGCGCCCCGCGGTGGTGTTCGCCCCGCACGTGGAAACGGCCGCCGGCATGATGTTGCCGGACGACTATTTGCATGCCGTCGCCGAGGCGGTGCACGCGGTGGGCGGCCTGTTTGTGCTGGACTGCATCGCCTCCGGGGCGATGTGGGTGGATATGCGCGACAGCGGCGTGGACGTGCTGATTTCGGCACCGCAGAAAGGCTGGAGCGGCTCGCCCGCGTGCGCCATGGTGATGCTGTCGGCGCGTGCGCGCCACGCGATCGACGGTACGACCAGCACCAGCTTCGCCTGCGACCTGAAGAAGTGGTTGCAGGTGATGGAAACCTACGAACAGGGTGGGCACGTCTACCACACGACCGTGCCCACCGATGCGCTGGTGCGGCTGCGCGACGTGATGCAAGAGACGCGCGAAGCGGGCTTTGCCGCCATGAAAGCGGCGCAGGCCGAGCTGGGCCGCCGCGTGCGTGCCGAGTTGGCCGCGCGCGGTTTGCGCAGCGTGGCTGCGGCCGGATTCGAGGCACCGGGCGTGGTGGTCAGCTACACCGACGATCCCGATATCGCTAATGGCAAAAAATTTGCGGCCGTGGGCTTACAAACCGCCGCTGGCGTGCCCCTGATGTGCGACGAGCCGGCGGACTTTCGTACCTTCCGCATCGGCCTGTTCGGGCTGGAGAAGCTGCGGCACATCGAGGGCACTGTGGGGCATTTGACGCAGGCGCTGGATGCGCTGGGGCTATCGGTACGCGAGCCCAGCTTGGTCTGAACCCAGCCCTAGCCGAAAAACCGCCGCCGCGTCAGCGCCAGCGCCATCCAAAACGCCACTCCTCCATAGGCCAGCAGCACCGCCAGGTGCAGCAACGGTTGCTCGGGCCAACGGTCCAGGAACATCGGCCGCACCAACGCCACCGCATGGGTCAGGGGTAAGGCGTCGCTGATCGTCTGCACCCAGCCCGGCAGTTGCTCGCGCGGAAAGAACACGCCCGACAAAAACATCATCGGCGTGAGAAACAGCGTGAAGTAGTAGGTGAAAAAATCGTAGCCCTTGGCCAGCGCATTGAAGATCAGCGCCAGGCTGGCAAACACCGTGCCCGTGAGCCCCAGCACGGCCCACGCCAGCGCGAGCTTGGGCGTGTGGCTGATGCCCAGCGCCAGCATCACCGCCAAAATGGCGCTGACGGTAAAGAGCGCTTTGAACGCGGCCCACAGCATCTCGGCCAGCACGATGTCGTCCAGCGTGACCGGCGCGTAGAGGATGCCGTCCCAGGTTTTTTGCACGTGCATGCGCGAAAACGCGGAATACAACGCCTCGAACGTGGCGGCGTTCATCGCGCTCATGCAAATGCTGCCACTGGCTAGAAAGACCAGATAGGGCACCGCCTGGACCTCTCCACCGGGCAGCCGCAGATTGACGCTGCCCACCAGCGCCCCCATGCCGTAGCCGAATGCAACCAGCCAGATGAGCGGCTCGGCGATGTTGCCCACCAGGCTGGGGATGGCGAGTTTTCGCCACACCAGCAAATTGCGTAGCCAGACGGCCGCGAAGCGGCGTGTGGGACGAGGGGGATGCCAGACCGTGCGGGCTGGCGCGACGCGGGGTGGCTCTGGGAGGGTCGTGGGCGTTGCCATGGCGTCGATCCTACCCCTCCGCCCGAATCTGGCGCCCGGTCAGTTTCAGAAACAAGTCTTCCAGATTGGCCGGGCGGTGCAGCAGACGTAAACGCGGCTGCGCGCCCAGCGCTGCCAGCAGCGGGCGCGCGTCGTGCGTGTACAGAAACGCCGTCTCGCCGCTGACCTCGACGCGGGCAGCCAGCGCCCGCGCCTCGGGGGGGAGTCCTTGTCGTGCGTCGGCGTGGCCCTGCTCGCCGTAGATTTCCACCACCTCCGGCTCCAGGTGTTGGGCAATGAGCTCGCGGGGGCGGCCTTCGGCAATCTTGCGGCCGTGGTCGACGATGACCAGCCGGTGGCATAGCCGCTCGGCCTCGTCCATGAAGTGCGTGGTCAGCAAAATGCTCTTACCCTGCTGCAGCAGGCGCTGCAGCCGCTCCCACATCAGGTGGCGCGCCTGGGGGTCGAGCCCCGTGGTCGGCTCGTCGAGCAGCAGCAGCGCCGGGTCGTTCACCAACGCGCGCGCCAGGCTCAGGCGTCGGCGCATGCCCCCCGACAGTTCACCCGGGCGCGCGTCGGCCTTGTGCGCCAGCGCGGCAAAGTCCAGCAACTCGGCGATCCGTGGGCGCAGTTCGCGCGCCGTCAGCCCAAAATAGCGCCCGTAGACGAGCAGGTTCTCGGCGCACGTGAAGTCCGGGTCCAGCGTGTCGAACTGCGCCACCACGCCCAGCCGGGCCTTGACGGCCTGCGCGTGCGCGGGCATGTCCAGCCCCAGGATGCGCACGCACCCGGCATCGGGCACCACCAGCCCCAGCGCCATGCGCAGTGTGGTCGTCTTGCCCGCCCCGTTGGGGCCGAGCAGTCCCAGGCACTCGCCCGGCGCGATGGCAAACGACAGGTCCTGCACCACGGGCCGCCCGGCATAGTGCTTGACCAAGCCGTCGATTTCGAACAACGGGGATGTCATGAGCCGCATTGTGCATGGTGCTCTGGCTGTTCGCGGGTCGCCCGCGCCACGGGCTTGGTGCTACGATCGGCGCCCCATGCAGGTTTCGGAACGCGCAGCGGTGGCGCTGCAATACCTTTTGCCCAAGCAGGTGCTGACGGCGCTGGCGGGCGCGTTGGCGCGCCGGCCGCTCGGGCCGGTGACGCAAGTGGCCATCCGGCGCTTCATCCGGCGCTATGCGGTGGACATGGCCGAAGCGGCCCAGCCCGATCCGGCCGCCTACGCCACGTTCAACGACTTTTTCACGCGCGCGCTGCGCGCCGATGCGCGCCCGTTGGCCGCGGCCGATCTGGTGTGTCCGGTGGATGGCGCGATCAGTCAGTGCGGCGCCATCCAGCGGGACCGCATGCTGCAGGCCAAAGGCCACGACTACACCGTCGGCGCGCTGCTGGGCGGCGACACCGCGCTGGCCGCCGCGTTCACCGACGGGACGTTTGCCACGCTGTACCTGAGCCCGCGCGACTACCACCGCATCCACATGCCGTGTACGGGGCGGCTGCGCCAGATGGTGCATGTGCCGGGGGATTTGTTTTCGGTGAATCCGACGACGGCGCGCGGGGTGCCGGGGCTGTTCGCGCGCAACGAGCGCGTGATCTGTGTGTTCGAAGGCGAGCGCGATGGCCAGCGCTTTCCGTTCGTGCTGGTGCTGGTGGGGGCCACCATCGTGGGCAGCATGGCCACCATTTGGCACGGGGTGGTCAACCCGCCGCGGCCCGGCATCGTGCGCCGCTGGGACTACGGCGACCGCGACATTACCCTGGCGCGGGGGGTGGAGATGGGCCGCTTTTTGTTGGGCTCGACGGTGATCGTGCTGCTACCGCCAGGCGTGGCGGCCCTGAACCCTGACTGGGTACCGGGCCGCCCGGTGCGCATGGGCGAGCCGATGGGCCGCTGGGCCTGACGGCGCCCAGCGCCGCGGGTCACTGAAACGCGACTTCGGCAAAACTGCGCAGCTTGCGGCTGTGCAGTTGATCGACGCCCGCCGCGCGCAGCCGCTCGATGGCGCGCAGCCCGATGCGCAGGTGTTGGTCGACGCGCTCGCGGTAGAACCGGTCGGCCATGCCGGGCAGTTTGATGGCGCCGTGCAGCGGTTTGTCGCTCACGCACAGCAGTGTGCCGTAGGGCACGCGGAAGCGAAAACCGTTGGCGGCGATGGTGGCGGACTCCATGTCCAGCGCCACCGCGCGCGATTGCGAAAAGCGCCGCTGGGGCAGGTTGTCGGGCAGCAGCTCCCAGTTGCGGTTGTCGGTGCTGGCCACCGTCCCGGTGCGCAGCACGCCCTTGAGCGCGGCGCCCTCCAGTCCGGTCACGTCGGCCACGGCCGCTTCCAGCGCTTGCTGGATTTCGGCCAACGCGGGGATGGGTACCCACAGCGGCAGCTCTTCGTCGAGCACGTGGTCCTCTCGCACATAGGCGTGCGCCAGCACGTAGTCGCCGAGTTGCTGGCTGGTGCGCAGCCCGGCACAGTGGCCCAGCATCAGCCACGCATGGGGGCGCAGCACGGCAATGTGGTCGGTGGCCGTCTTGGCGTTGCTGGGCCCCACCCCGATGTTGACCAGCGTGATGCCGCTGCGATCCGCGCGCACCAGGTGGTAGGCCGGCATTTGCGGCAGGCGCGGTGGGGGGCTGCCGGTGGGGCCGGTCAGCGCGCAGCGCTCGGCCGCCGTCAGCCCGGCGCGCCAGGAGACCACGTTGCCCGGCTCGACGAAGGCGACGTACTCGCTGTCGGGGCGGGTCATCTCCTGCTGGGCCAGCCGGACGAACTCGTCGACGTAGAAGCCATAGTTGGTAAAGAGCACGAAGTTTTGAAACCACGCGGGCGAGGTGCCGCTGTAGTGGCGCAGCCGCTGCAGCGAGTAGTCGATGCGCGCACCGGTGAACAGCGCCAGCGGCTGCGGCGCGCTCGGCGGGGGCGTGTGGGTGCCGTTGGCAATACCGTCGTCCATCGCGGACAGGTCGGGCAGGTCGAACACGTCGGCCAAGCGGGCGCGGTGCAGGGTGTCGAGCTCTCCTTCGAAATGCGCGTCCTCGCCCAGCGCGAAGTGCACCGGGATGGGCTCGTTGCTGAGGCCGATGTCGAGCGGTTCGCCGTGGTTGTCCAACAGCAGGCGAAACTGCTCGCGCCAATAGTCGGCGAACAGATCGGGCCGGGTGAGGGTGGTTTCGTAGCGCCCCGGGCCAGCGACGAAGCCATAGCTCAGTCGTCCCGCCACCCGGGCCTGCGGCAGGCGGGTGGCACGCTGCGTGCGCAGGCGCACGAAGGGGTAGGTCGCGCGCACGCGCGCCAGCCCCATGTCAGGATCGAGCGGCGTGCGCACATACGCGTGCAGCTCGGCCTGCAAGAAGCCGACGGCGGCGTCGTAGAGCTGCCGCACATGGGCCACGGCAGCATCGGCATCGGTGAAGGACTGCGGTGCGACGAAGGGGGGCGTGCGCAAGGGCGGCACACCGTCGGTGGGATGGGGTTCTGAACGATGGTTCATGGTGAAGGCGATAGAGGGCTGCACGGGCCTGGTTAGCCGGTAGTCACCGGCTCGCGCATCGTGACGAATTCTTCGGCCAGGGTGGGGTGGATGCCCAGTGTGGCGTCGAACTGCGCCTTGGTTGCGCCGCAGCGCAGGGCGACGGCAAAGCCTTGCACGATCTCGCCCGCGTCTGGGCCTACCATGTGCAGGCCGAGCACCCGGTCGCTCGCGTCATCGACCACCAGTTTGACCAGCGCGCGCTCGTCGTGGCCGCTGAGCGTGTGGCGCAGCGGCTTAAAGGCGCTGCGGTAGATGCGCAAGCGCCGGCCTTCGGCGCGGGCTTGCGCCTCGGTCAGGCCCACCGTGCCGACGCTGGGCAAGGTGAAGACGGCGGTGGGGATGAGGTCGTAGCGCGCCTTACGCGCCGACTGGCCGGGGGCGGGCCCGAACAGGTGGTCCACCACGGCCATGGCTTCGGCCAGCGCGACCGGGGTCAGTGCCGCACGCGCCACCACGTCGCCCACTGCGTATACGCTGGGGACGTTGGTGCAGAAGTGGTCGTCGACCACGATGGCGCCTTGCGCGCCCTGCGCCACACCCAGCGCCTCCAGGCCCAGGCCGTGCACGTTGGGCACGCGCCCGGTGGCGTAGAGGATGGCGTCGGCCACCACGTGGCCGCCGTCGTCGAGCACGGCGTGCAGGCCGTCGGCGGCGCGCCGCACGGCGACCACACTGGTGGCGAGGCGCAGGTCCAGCCCCTTTTTGCGCATCTCATCGGCCAAGAAGTGCCGCACCTCGTCGTCGAAGCCGCGCAGGATTTGCTCGCCGCGGTACAACTGCGTGACGCGCGCGCCCAGCCCCAAAAAGATGGAGGCGAATTCGCACGCGATGTAGCCCCCACCCACGACCAGCAAGCGCTGCGGGAAGGGCTCCAGGTCGAACACCTGGTCCGAGGTGATGACGTGCTCGCGGCCCTGAAAGTGCGGCACGTGCGGTGTGCCGCCGGTGGCGATCAGGATGCGCTCGGCACGCCAGCGCTGCGTGCCGGTGCTGCCATCGGGGCGCGGGGTGTGCAGCTCCACGGTATGCGGATCGGCCAATCGGGCCCAGCCGTGCAGCACGGTCACGCCGCTGCCTTGCAGCAGCCGTTCGTACACGCCATTGAGGCGCGCGATCTCGGCGGCGCGGCGGCGTTTGAGCGTCGCCCAGTCCAGGCGCGGCGGGTCAACGTGCCAGCCATAGCCGCGTGCCTCGTCGAATCCATGCGCGTAGTGAGCCGCGTAGTGGTAGAGTTTCTTGGGGATGCACCCCAGCGTCACGCAGGTGCCGCCGAGGCCGTCCAGGCCGCGCGCTTCGGCCAGGGCGACGCGGGCGCCGCGCTGGGCGGCCAGGCGCGCGGCGCGCACGCCGCCGCTGCCGCCACCGATGACGAAGAGGTCGAAGTCGAAACCGCTCATGGGGGTGGGATGTGAGATGGGCTGTTACGGTTGGTTGCAGGCGTTGCCAAACGGTTGCCGTCGGCCTGGCCCGAGCGGTCTATGATGCCAGCAAAGGGCCAATGGCGATGGACATCCTGGCGGATCATGGGCATCTACGACGCGTGGGGCTGGCGCTGGCGGTCTCATGGGCCTGCGCGGCCGCCCCTGGGGCCTGGGCGGCCAAGCCCGAGTGGGCCGGCCACGGCAAACCCGCGCATGCCACCCACCCGGCAGCGCCCACGCACGACGCACCACGCGGCGCGGTGGCTGCCACCAGCGGCAACGACGCGCTGTCGATCGCGATCGGCGGCTACTTTGGTGACCGCCAACGCGAGGCGGTGCGCCTGGTGTTCGGGTCCCAGATCGCCCAAGGGCACTGCCCGCCGGGGCTGGCGAAGAAAAACAACGGCTGCCGCCCGCCGGGGTTGGCCAAGGCGTGGACGCTCGGCAAGCCGCTGCCGCCCGGCGTCGTGACCTACCCCTTGCCAAAGGAGCTGCAGCGCCGCCTTGGCGATCCTCCCCCGGGATACCGTTTCGTCCGGGTCGCGGCCGACATCCTGCTGATCGCGATCGGCACGGCGATCGTGGTCGATGCGATCGAGGATCTGGCGGGGCTGTGAGGGGGGTCACCCTCGCGCCAGCACCCGAGCCAAGTAGCGGCCCGTGTGGCTGTCGGGGTGTGCCGCCACGGCTTCCGGCGTGCCGCAGGTCACGACCGTCCCACCGCCCGCGCCACCTTCGGGCCCCATGTCGATGATCCAGTCGGCCGTCTTGATGACGTCGAGGTTGTGCTCGATGACGACAATGGTGTTGCCCGCGTCGCGCAGCCGATGCAGCACCTGCAGCAGCAGCTCGATGTCGGCGAAGTGCAGACCGGTCGTGGGCTCGTCCAGGATATAGAGCGTGCGGCCGGTGTCGCGCTTGGACAGCTCTTGCGCCAGCTTGACGCGCTGCGCTTCCCCACCCGACAGCGTGGTGGCGCTCTGGCCCAGGCGCAGGTAACCCAGCCCGACGTCGAGCAGGGTCTGTAGCTTGCGCTGCAGGGTCGGCACGGCCGCAAAGAAGGCGTGCGCCTGCTCGACCGTGAGGTCGAGGATCTCGGCGATGTGGCGCCCCTTGTAGCGCACTTCGAGCGTCTCGCGGTTGTAGCGGCGGCCGCCACAGACGTCGCAGGGCACGTACACGTCGGGCAGGAAGTGCATTTCCACCTTCACCACGCCGTCGCCCTGGCAGGCTTCGCAGCGGCCGCCCGCCACATTGAAGCTAAAGCGCCCCGGCCCCCAGCCGCGCTCGCGGGCGGCTGGGGTCTCGGCGAGCAGCTCACGGATGGTGGTGAACAGCCCCGTGTAGGTAGCCGGGTTGGAGCGCGGGGTGCGCCCGATCGGGCTTTGGTCCACCGCGATCACCTTGTCGAAGTGCTCCAGCCCTTCGATCGCTTCGAAGGGCTCGGGCTCATCGTGGCTGCGGTAGAGGTGGCGTGCCACGGCGCGCAGCAGCGTGTCGTTGACCAGCGTGGATTTGCCCGAGCCGCTCACCCCCGTGACGCAGATGAAGCGCCCGACCGGAAACGCCACCGTGACGTTGCGCAGGTTGTGCCCGCGCGCTCCCACCAGCCGCAGCGCCGCGCCCGTGGGCGGCGGGGTGTCGAGCGCTGGCCGATCAGCGCTGGCACGAGTGGCCTGCGTGGGCCAGCCGCCGCGCCGCGCAGGGGACGGCGCGGCGGCCGGTGCCGAGGGGTTGGGCACCCAGGCCAAGCGTCGCTCGGGCACCGGAATACGACGCCGCCCGGACAGGTACTGGCCCGTGACCGATGACGGCTCGGCCGCCACCGCCGTCCAGTGGCCTTGCGCGAGCACCTGGCCGCCGTGCACGCCCGCGCCGGGGCCCAGGTCGATCAGGTGGTCGGCGGCGCGCATGATGTCTTCGTCATGTTCGACCACGATGACCGTATTGCCCAGATCGCGCAGGCGCAGCAGCGTGGCGATCAGGCGGTCGTTGTCGCGCTGGTGCAGGCCGATGCTGGGCTCATCGAGCACATACATCACGCCGCTGAGGCCCGAGCCGATCTGGCTGGCCAGTCGGATGCGCTGCGCCTCGCCGCCGGAGAGCGTGTCTGCGCTGCGCGCCAGGGTCAGGTACGGCAGCCCCACGTCGTTGAGGAAGCGCAGCCGCGCCTGGATTTCGCGCACCACTTTGCTGGCGATCTCGGCGCGCGCCCCGTGCAGCCGCAGACCGTCGAAGTACGCCAGCGCCTCGGCCAGCGTCATCTGGGTGATGGCGTGGATGTGGCGCCGCTGCTCGCCCTCGCCCAGATAGACCTGCAGCGCCTCGGGGCGCAACCGGGTCCCGCCGCATGCGGGGCAGGCATGGGTGCTGCGGTATCGGCCCAGTTCCTCGCGCACGGCGACCGAGTCGGTGTCGCGCCAGCGGCGCTCGAAGTTGGGCAGGATGCCCTCGAAGGGGTGGCGCTGGGTTACGCGCCGCCCGCCGTCGGCGGTGTAGTGAAAGGCGATCGTCTCGTTGCCGCTGCCGTGCAGCAGCACGTGCCGCACCGACTCGGGCAGCGCGTTCCATGGCGTTTCGGGGTCGAAGCCGTAGTGGGCCGCCAGGCTTTCGATGAGGGCGAAAGCGTGTGCGTTGCGCCGGTCCCAGCCTTTGATGGCGCCGCTGGCCAGGCTGAGCTCGGGGAAGGCCACCACGCGCGTGGCGTCGAACAGCTCGACGTGTCCCAGCCCGTCGCAGCGCGGGCAGGCGCCCTGTGGGGCGTTGAAGGAAAACAGCCGCGGCTCGGGCGGCGCTTGCGTGTGGTCGCACACCGGGCACGCGGGGCGCGCCGACCACGCGTGTAGCGTTTGCGTCTCCAGTTCGAGTGCGCGCGCCTTGCCGCCACCCACGCGCAGCGCGGCCTCGAGGCTGTCGGCGAGGCGTTGGCGTGCGTCGGGCCGCACCTTCAAGCGGTCGACCACCACTTCCAGCGCCGCGCCGGGGCGCAGGCGTTGGTGCGCTTCGTCGCCCTCGACCACGTCGCCATCGATGCGAAAACGCACGAATCCCTGCGCCTGCAGGCCGCGCAACGCGGCCGCCGCCCCGTCTGCATCGGGTGCCACCACCGGGGCCAGCAGCATCAGCCGCGCCTCGGGCGGCAGTGCCAGCAGCGCATCGACCATCTGACTTACGGTCTGGGCTTGCAGGGGCAGATCGTGGTGCGGGCAATAGGGCACCCCAGCGCGTGCGAACAGCAGGCGCAGGTAGTCGTGGATCTCGGTGACCGTGCCGACCGTCGAGCGTGGGTTGTGGCTGGTGGCCTTCTGTTCGATGGCGATGGCGGGGCTCAGTCCCTCGATCAGGTCCACGTCGGGCTTGTCCATACGCTCCAGAAACTGCCGCGCGTAGGCCGACAGGCTCTCGACGTAGCGGCGTTGCCCCTCGGCGTACAGCGTGTCGAAGGCCAGGCTCGACTTGCCCGAGCCCGACAGGCCGGTGATCACGACCAGCGCATCCTTCGGGATGTCCAGGTCCAGGTTGCGCAGGTTGTGCGTGCGTGCGCCGCGCACGCGGATGTAGCGCTCGGGCGGGGCTGGCGGGGGCGAGACGGGCAGCGGGGTCATGCGTTGGAGTGATCAAGGCCAAAGCCGGGCAACCCACCATCATAGGGCCGTCCCGGCTGTCGGCGCATGGCCAGGCCTGGCACGCCTTTGCTACACTGTGCGCATGTTCGCTGCGCGCAGCCTGTTCGACGCTCGCCGGGCGGCCGCCCTCAAGACCGGCCGCCGGGAGGCTTGGCCTTGGCGTCAGCCAACGACGCGCGTCTGATTCCCTCGAGCCCCTCTCGTGCGGCCGGGCTCCTGCCCCCTGGCAGTGGGATGTTCGAGCCGCCTCGCCGGTTGTCCCGACCGGCCCCGTAGGATCTTCACCGGCCGCGCCGACCGCCCGCAGTGGATCGCCGGCCGCCCCCCGCCCGGAGCCCGATTGCCGTGATCACCGAACAGGAATTCCGCCGCTTGGCCGACCTCGGCCACCACCGCATCCCGCTCGTCGCCGAGGCGCTGGCCGACCTCGACACGCCCCTGTCGCTCTACCTCAAGCTCGCCCATGCCAGCGACGGCGGGCGCAACAGCTTTTTGCTCGAATCGGTCGTCGGTGGCGAGCGCTTCGGCCGCTACAGCATCATCGGTCTGCCCGCGCGCACCTGGCTGCGCAGCAGCGGTTTTGGTGATGCCGCCCGCACCGAGGTGGTGCGCGACGGCGCCGTCATCGAGACAATTGGCGGCAACCCGCTCGACGCCATCGCGGCGTATCAGCGGCGCTTTCGCGTCGCGCCCCTGTCGGGATTGCCGCGGTTTTGCGGCGGCCTGGCGGGCTATTTCGGCTACGACACGGTGCGCCACATCGAGCCCAAGCTGGTCGGCACCTGCCCGCCCGACCCGCTGGGGTTGCCCGACATCGTGCTGCTGCAAACCGAGGAGCTGGCCGTCATCGACAACCTATCCGGCCGTCTGTATCTGATCGTCTATGCAGACCCGGCTGAGCCCGACGCCTACGCGCACGCCCAGCAGCGGCTGCAGGTGTTGGCCGAGCGCCTGCGCGCGCCGGTCGGCGTGCCGACGCTCGAGCCCGCCGCTCCCGTGGCCGCGACGCACGAGCGCACCCAGGCCGATTTCATGGCCGCGGTGGAGCAGGCCAAGGCGCTGATCCAGCAGGGCGATTTCATGCAGATCGTGATCGGCCAGCGCATGCACAAGCCGTTTGCCCATCCGCCGCTGAGCCTGTACCGCGCGCTGCGCTCCCTCAACCCCAGCCCCTACATGTACTACTACAACCTGGCGGGGGCGGACGCGCGCGGCAGTGATTTGCACGTCATCGGCGCCTCGCCCGAAATCCTGGTGCGGCAAGAGCGCACGCCGCAGGGCGTCAAGGTCACCATCCGCCCGCTGGCGGGCACCCGCCCGCGCGGCGCCACGCCCGAGCTGGACAAGGCCGCCGAGCAGGAGTTGCTCGCCGACCCGAAGGAGCGTGCCGAGCATGTCATGCTCATCGACCTGGCGCGCAACGACATCGGGCGCATCGCCGAGATCGGCAGCGTGCGCGTCACCGAGGCATTCGCCGTCGAGCGCTACAGCCATGTGATGCACATCGTCAGCAACGTCGAAGGCGTGCTGCGCCCGGGCCTCGACAACATGGACGTGCTGCGCGCGACCTTCCCTGCTGGCACGCTGACCGGTGCACCCAAGGTACACGCCATGGAGCTGATCGACCGGCTCGAGCCGACCAAGCGCGGCATCTATGGTGGCGCAGTGGGCTACTTGAGCTATGCAGGCGACATGGACCTGGCGATCGCGATTCGCACCGGTGTCGTGCACGACGGCACGCTGTACGTGCAGGCCGCGGCTGGCGTGGTCGCCGACTCGGTGCCCGCGCTCGAGTGGCAGGAGACCGAACACAAGGCGCGCGCGTTGTTGCGCGCGGCCGAACTCGTCGAGGAGGGGCGGGTATGAGCCTTCGGTTATTGATGATCGACAACTACGACTCGTTCACCTACAACTTGGTGCAGTACTTCGGCGAGCTCGGGGCCGAGGTGGAGGTGTTTCGCAACGACGAGATCACGCTAGAGGGCATCGCCGCGCGCGCGCCCGATCGGCTGGTGATTTCGCCGGGGCCGTGCTCGCCGGCGGAAGCCGGCATCTCGGTGGCGGCGATTCGCCACTTCGCCGGGCGCGTACCCATCCTGGGCGTGTGTCTGGGGCACCAAAGCATTGGTGCGGCGTTCGGCGGCACCATCGTGCGCGCGCGCGAGCTCATGCACGGCAAGACGAGTGTCATTACCACCACGCAAAGCGGGCTCTTTGCCGGGTTGCCGCGCCAGTTCACCGTCAACCGTTACCACTCGCTGGCCATCGACCGCGCCACGCTGCCCGCGGTATTGACCATCACCGCTTGGTGCGACGACGGCGAGATCATGGGCGTGCAGCACCGCGAGCTGCCGGTGCACGGGGTACAGTTCCACCCCGAAAGCGTGCTGTCCGAACACGGCCACGCGCTGTTGCGAAATTTTCTGCTGGCCCCCTGAATCCGGCGGCCGCGCTGGGCCGTCCACCTAGCGTGCGCCTCGATTCCCGTCCCCTCGGAGGTCTTTCATGTCCCATCGCCACCACATCACGCCCCAGGAAGCGCTGCAGCGCGTCATCGAGCACCGCGAGATTTTTCACGATGAGATGCTGCACCTGATGCGGCTGATCATGGCCGGCGAGGTCTCGCCGCTCATGATTGCGGCCATCCTCACCGGCTTGCGTGTCAAGAAGGAGACGATCGGCGAGATCACCGCCGCAGCGCAGGTGATGCGCGAATTCGCCACCCCGGTGCACGTGCCGGACACGACGCACCTGGTCGATATCGTGGGCACGGGTGGGGACGGCGCGCACACCTTCAACATCTCGACCTGTGCCATGTTCGTGGCCGCCGCCGCGGGTGCGCGGGTCAGCAAGCATGGCGGGCGCAGCGTCAGCAGCAAATCCGGCAGCGCCGACGTGCTCGAGAGCCTGGGCGTCAACATCCAGCTGCCGCCTGCGGCGATCGCACGCTGCATCGAGGAGGTGGGCATCGGCTTCATGTTCGCGCCCAACCACCACCCGGCCATGAAAAACGTGGCCCCGGTGCGGCGCGAGATGGGGGTCAAAACGCTGTTCAACATCCTCGGGCCATTGACCAATCCGGCGGGTGCGCCCCATATCCTGATGGGCGTGTTCCACCCGGATCTGGTGGGCATCCAGGTGCGCGTGTTGCAGCGCCTGGGGGCGCGGCATGCGCTGGTCGTGCATGGCCGCGACGGCATGGACGAGGTCAGCCTCGGTGCCGCCACCTTGGTCGGCGAGCTCAAGGACGGCGAGATCGTCGAGTACGACATCCACCCCGAGGATTTTGGCCTGGCGATGGCCAGCCACCGGGCATTCCAGGTCGCCACGCCCGAGGAGTCGCGCGCGCGGCTGCTGGCGGTGCTCGACGGCGAGTCGGGGCCGGCCGCCGACATCGTCGTCTTCAATGCCGGGGTTGCGCTCTACGCTGCCGACGTGGTGGATTCCATCGCCGCTGGCATCGAGCGTGCCCGCGCGGCGCTCACCAGTGGCGCGGCCAAAGCCAAGCTCGAGCAACTCGTCACCACGGCGCACCGCCTGGGCGCGGAGGCTGCCGCATGAGCGACATCCTGCAGCGCATCTGCGCCACCAAGCGCGAGGAGGTCGCCACCGCCCGTGCCGCCGAACCGCTGCCCACGCTGCGCGGGCGCGCCGAAGCCGCACGGCGCGACGATCCGCCGCGTGATTTCGTCGGCGCGCTGCGCGCCAAGGTCGCCGCGGGCCGCGCCGCCGTCATCGCCGAGGTCAAGAAAGCCAGCCCCTCCAAGGGCGTGCTGCGCGCCGACTTCGACCCCGCCGCGATCGCGGCCAGCTACGCCCGCTTCGGTGCCGCCTGCCTGTCGGTGCTGACCGACCAGCCCTATTTCCAGGGCCACCCGGCCTACCTGCGCCAGGCGCGCGAGGCGGCGGCGCTGCCCGCGCTGCGCAAGGACTTTATCGTCGACGCCTACCAGGTCTGGCAGGCGCGTGCGTGGGGTGCCGACGCCATTTTGCTCATCGCGGCGTGTCTGGACGATGCGCAGATGGCCGACTTCGAGGCCATCGCGCACGAACTGGGCATGGCGGTGCTGGTGGAAGTGCACGACGCCGCCGAGCTCGACCGCGCGCTGCGCTTGCGCACCCCGCTCATCGGTGTCAACAACCGCGACCTGCGCACCTTCGAGGTCTCGCTGGAGACGACGCTGAACCTGCTGCCGCGCGTGTCCGCCGATCGCCTGCTGGTCACCGAAAGCGGCATCGTGCAGCGCGACGACGTGCGGCGGTTGCGCGATGCGGGCGTGCACGCCTTCTTGGTGGGCGAGGCGTTCATGCGTGCGCCCGACCCCGGCTTGGCGCTGGCCCAACTGTTCGATCCGGCATGAGCGCGCCGCTGCCGCTGGCGTCTGGGGCGACGCCGCACCACCAGCCGTGTCCGGGGGCGCGCACCGGTTTCGTCTTCATCTGTCCAGGCCGGTTCGAAGCCCAGCGCGGCTACCCCTGCGCGGCGGGCACGGGCGCCAACCTGGCGCGTGCGCTCGTCGCACTGCAGCGGCTCGACCCGCATCGGTTCGCGTCGGCGCAGCGCGTGGACTACGTGGTGACCAACGCCTGGCCACGGGTCGAATATCCCGACTTGACGGGGCGCTCGGTGCCGACCGTGGCCGAGGTGCTGCAGCCCGACAACCTGGAGCGCCTGGCCCGCGAGCTGGCCGGCTTGCAATGGGTGGTGGCGTGCGGTGTGCAGGCGCACGAAGCGGTGCGCGCGCTGCGCGCCGACGGCCGGCTGCGCGCGGCGGTGGCCTGCGAGCGCCACTTGAGCCAGCGCAGCATCAACGGCATCCGCGGCGCGGCCGATACGGCTGGCCGCATCGCCCTGTGGGCGGCGTCGGTCGTTCAACAATTTTCAGCCCAGGCCGAAAACGGCCAACAAAACGTGGCATAATCTGGGGCTCTCGCCGGAGGGGTGCCCGAGTGGCTAAAGGGGGCAGACTGTAAATCTGTTGGCTTACGCCTACGTTGGTTCGAATCCAACCCCCTCCACCAGCGATGCCGGTTGTGTTGGCCAGAGTGAAGGCGGTGGCGGCCCGTGTCCGAATCTTGCGGGTTGGCTTGGAAATGGTCCGCGGGAGTAGTTCAATGGTAGAACCTCAGCCTTCCAAGCTGATGACGCGGGTTCGATTCCCGTCTCCCGCTCCAGCGACGCGCCGGTGACTGGGTTTCGCGAAGGTTTTTTGTGGTCGTCGCGAGGCGGTCGCAAGCCCATGTGGCTCAGTGGTAGAGCACTCCCTTGGTAAGGGAGAGGTCGGCAGTTCGATCCTGCCCATGGGCACCAGCACAAATGTCTTCGCCCCACGCAGGGGCGTGTGAGTGAGTTCGGCAAACATCCATTCGGAGCGGTAACGATGGCAAAAGAGAAATTCGAGCGGACCAAGCCGCACGTCAACGTGGGCACGATTGGTCACGTGGACCACGGCAAGACGACGCTGACGGCGGCGATCACGACGGTGCTGGCGTCCAAGTTCGGCGGCCAAGCCAAGAAGTACGACGAAATCGACGCGGCGCCCGAAGAAAAGGCGCGCGGCATCACCATCAACACCGCGCACGTCGAATACGAAACCGCCAACCGCCACTACGCGCACGTCGACTGCCCCGGCCACGCTGACTACGTCAAGAACATGATCACGGGTGCCGCCCAGATGGACGGCGCCATCCTGGTCGTGTCGGCCGCCGACGGCCCCATGCCGCAAACCCGCGAGCACATCCTGCTGGCGCGCCAGGTTGGAGTGCCCTACATCATCGTCTTCCTCAACAAGTGCGACATGGTCGACGACGCCGAGCTGCTCGAGCTCGTCGAGATGGAAGTGCGCGAGCTGCTCTCCAAGTACGAGTTCCCCGGCGACGACATCCCCATCGTCAAGGGCTCGGCGAAGCTGGCGCTCGAAGGCGACAAAGGCGAGCTGGGCGAGCAAGCCATCCTGAAACTCGCCGAGGCGCTGGACACCTACATCCCCACGCCCGAGCGCGCGGTGGACCAGCCGTTCCTGATGCCCATCGAAGACGTGTTCTCGATCTCCGGTCGCGGCACCGTGGTGACCGGGCGTGTCGAGCGCGGCATCATCAAAGTCGGTGACGAAATCGAGATCGTGGGTCTGCGCCCGACGACCAAGACCACCTGCACCGGCGTGGAGATGTTCCGCAAGCTGCTCGACCAGGGCCAGGCGGGCGACAACGTTGGCATTCTGCTGCGCGGCACCAAGCGCGAAGAAGTCGAGCGCGGCCAAGTGCTGGCCAAGCCCGGCTCCATCACGCCGCACACCCACTTCGTGGGCGAAGTCTACGTGCTGTCCAAGGAAGAAGGCGGCCGCCACACGCCGTTTTTCAACAACTACCGGCCGCAGTTCTACTTCCGCACCACCGATGTGACGGGTGCCATCGAGCTGCCCAAGGACAAAGAGATGGTGATGCCGGGCGACAACGTGACCATCACGGTCAAGCTGATCGCCCCGATCGCGATGGAAGAGGGCCTGCGCTTTGCGATCCGCGAAGGCGGCCGCACCGTCGGCGCCGGCGTGGTGTCCAAGATCATCGAGTGATAGCATAGGCGTGGCTGGCCGCGATCCGTGGCCAGTCGCTGAAGGGGCATAGCTCAATTGGCAGAGCGTCGGTCTCCAAAACCGAAGGTTGGGGGTTCGATTCCCTCTGCCCCTGCCACCCGGTGATGCGCGCCACGTCACTGGTTGCATCGTCCAAGCCCGCCCGTGTCCCCGGACCGCAGCGGGCTTGTGTTTCTGGTGCGCGGCGTCTGGCGCGTGGTTTCAGTCAATGAAGGTGTGGGCGATGGCCTCTACGGAAATCGAAACCGTCAGCAGCAGCGCGGACAAGGCCAAACTGGCCGCCGTCGCGCTGTGTGTGCTGCTCGGATTCGTGGGTTTTTATTGGCTCAAGGCCCAAGGGGCTTGGGTGCAGTGGGCCGTGCTGCTGGTGGCGATCGGTGTCGCGCTGGGCATCGGCGCTACCGCCACGCCGGGGCAGCGGCTCATCGCCTTCGGGCGTGATGCCATCAAGGAAGTCAAAAAGGTCGTCTGGCCGACCCGCAAGGAGGCCACGCAGATGACCGCCTACGTCTTTGCGTTCGTCGTGGTCATGGCGTTGTTTCTGTGGCTGACGGACAAGCTGCTGGAGTGGGTGCTCTACGGCCTCATCCTGGGTTGGAGGTGAATATGAGCGAAGCGAACGCAACGCCCCCGATGAGCGCGACGCCCGCCGAAGGCATGCGCTGGTATGTCGTGCATGCGTATTCCGGGATGGAAAAGGCGGCCGAGCGCAATATCCTCGAGCGCGTGCAGCGCGCGGGCATGCAACACAAGTTCGGTCGCATCCTGGTGCCGACCGAAGAGGTCGTCGAGATCAAAAACGGTGTCAAGCGCACCACCGAGCGCAAGTTTTTCCCCGGCTACGTGCTGGTGGAAATGGTGATGGACGACGACACTTGGCACTTGGTCAAGAACACCAGCAAGGTGACGGGTTTCGTCGGCGGCGCGCGCAACCGACCCTCGCCGATTTCCGAAGAGGAAGTGCAAAAGATCATTGGCCAGATGCAGGAGGGGGCGGACCGTCCTCGCCACAAGGTCGAGTTCCAGGTGGGCGAGCTGGTGCGCGTCAAGGAAGGACCCTTCGCCGACTTCAACGGCTCCGTCGAAGAAGTCAACTACGAGAAGAACAAGCTGCGCGTGTCGGTCACGATCTTTGGTCGCGCGACCCCGGTCGAGCTCGACTTCAATCAGGTGGAGAAGACCTGAAGCGCGTCGGCGCTTGCCGCAGCGCCTAGCGCATTTCCGAAAACGCGCTATAATGCCAAGTTCTTCAGCCTGCGCAGCCGTGCGCGGGCTTCGTGCTGTCGGGGTCGGCTCGGCGACGGTGCGGCGGCTGCCCAGTGCGGCCGAAAGAGATATCCGGGTCTTGGTGCGAGGAGGTGACGAGCGTCCCTTGGGGCGCGCGATGCCGACAGCACTCGCAGGAGCATATCACTCATGGCCAAGAAAATCGTCGGCTTCATCAAGCTGCAGGTGCCAGCGGGTAAAGCCAACCCCTCCCCCCCGATCGGTCCGGCGCTGGGTCAGCGCGGCCTCAACATCATGGAGTTCTGCAAGGCGTTCAACGCCCAGACCCAGGGCATGGAGCCCGGTCTGCCGCTGCCGGTGGTCATCACCGCCTACGCGGACAAGAGCTTCACCTTCATCATCAAGACGCCGCCGGCGACCACGCTGATCAAGAAGGCGATCAAGTTGGACAAGGGCTCGTCCAAGCCGCATGCGCAGAAGGTCGGCAAGATCACGCGCGCGCAGCTCGAGGAAATCGCCAAGACCAAGATGAAGGACATGACTGCTGCCGATCTGGATGCCGCCGTGCGCACGATCGCTGGTTCGGCGCGTTCGATGGGTGTGATCGTGGAGGGGCTGTGAGATGGCGAAACTGACCAAAAAGCAAAAGGCCCTGCAAGGCAAGGTCGACTCGACCAAGCTGTATCCGCTGCCCGAGGCGCTGGCCATCGTCAAGGAATGCGCCACCGCCAAATTCGATGAATCGGTCGACGTCGCCGTGCAACTCGGCGTCGATCCCCGCAAGTCGGACCAAGTCGTGCGTGGCGCCGTGGTGCTGCCCAATGGTACCGGCAAGACCAAGCGGGTCGCGGTGTTTGCTCAGGGCGCCAAAGCGGAAGAGGCCAAGGCTGCCGGTGCCGACGTCGTCGGTTTCGACGACCTGGCGGCACAGGTCAAGGCCGGCAACATCGATTTCGACGTCGTGATCGCTGCCCCCGACGCGATGCGCGTCGTCGGCACGCTGGGTCAGATTCTGGGTCCGCGTGGCCTGATGCCCAACCCCAAGGTGGGCACCGTGACGCCGGACGTGGCCACCGCGGTGCGCAATGCCAAGGCGGGTCAGGTGCAGTTCCGCGTCGACAAGGCGGGCATCGTGCATACCACCATCGGCCGTCGGTCGTTCGACACCGAGAAGCTGCAGGGCAACCTGGCGGCGTTGATCGAAGCGCTCAACAAGGCCAAGCCGGCTGCGGCCAAGGGTCAGTACCTGCGCAAGATCGCCGTGTCGTCGACCATGGGCGTGGGCGTGCGGGTCGATCCGCAGACGGTGACGGCTGCGGGCTGAATGGAATCCGCGTCACGCGTGCAGTGGCTGCTGTGCGCATGGCGCGAGTGTGTGGTGGGTTCGCCGCGTCTGCCCAGGTGTGGCGAAGCCATCCGAGACCGCTGGTGTGGGCCATCGGCTCACTTAAGTGTCGACGATCGGGTCGACAGCCAGCGCAGATGGCGATCCCGCCGCGGGATGGAATCGGGTACCGGGTCGAGCCGGTGCGGTTTCCTGAAAACGGTTGATCGCTGCAACAGGTGCGTGGCTCCGGGGTCGGGGTCGCGTGATCGGGAAACCCCCTCCTCCCCGGGAGGGGTTCTCAAAGGAGTCAACCTTGAGTCTGAACCGCAGTGAGAAGCAGGCCGTCGTCGACCAAGTGTCGGCACTGGCCGCGAAGGCGCAGACGCTGGTGATGGCCGAGTACCGTGGCATCACGGTGGCCGACCTCACGAAGTTGCGTGTCGAGGCCCGCAAGGCCGGTGCGACCGTCAATGTGCTGAAAAACACGTTGGCGCGCCGTGCCCTGGCTGGCACGCCCTTCGAGGTCGCCGCCGACCAGATGACCGGTCCGCTCATCTACGGCTTTTCGGAAGACGCTGTCGCCGCCGCGAAAGTGGTGGTCGAGTTCGCCAAGACCAACGACAAGATGGTCCTGCGCGGTGGGGTCTACGCCGGCAAGCCGCTGGATGTCAACGGCGTGAAGTCGCTGGCGAGCATCCCCTCCAAGGAGGTCCTGCTGTCGCAGTTGCTGGGCCTCATGCAGTCGCCGGTGTCGCGCCTGGCGCGCGTGGTCGCGGCCCTGGCCGAGAAAAAGGGTGAGGCGCAGCCCGCCTAATTCGGTCGTTCCCAATCAACCCGTTTTTTAGGAAATCATCATGGCATTCGACAAAGACGCATTCCTGGCCGCTCTGGACACCATGACGGTGATGGAGCTCAACGATCTGGTCAAGGCGATCGAAGAGAAGTTTGGCGTGAGCGCCGCCGCCATGGCCGCCCCCGCTGCCGCTGCGGGCGCTGCCGCCCCGGCCGCCGAAGAAAAGACCGAGTTCGACCTGATCCTCAAGGAAGCCGGTTCGAACAAGGTGGGCGTGATCAAGGCCGTGCGCGAGATCACCGGCCTGGGTCTGAAGGAAGCCAAGGACCTGGTCGATGGCGCGCCCAAGACCGTCAAGGAAGCGATGCCCAAGGCCGACGCCGAGGCCGCCAAGAAGAAGCTGGAAGAAGCCGGCGCGAAGGCCGAACTCAAGTAATCGGCTCTTGATCCAAGGGCTGGAGTGCCTGTGCGGGCCTCCAGCCTTTGCCGCTTGCAGAGCACACGGCAAAACGGTCATATTGCCGACCGCTTTGCCGTGTCTTCTGACCCCGACTGCAGCAAGACCGCTTGGTTCGGGCCTGCGCGCCGCGCGCGGGCCGTCTGCCCAGAGACCGGTAGGGGCCGGTCGCCAAGAACCCCCAGGCGCGCACCCGCCGTGCGCCGTCAGTCGCCGCAGACCTCAAGCCCGGAGATCTCATGGCTCAATACTCCTACACCGAACGCAAGCGCATCCGCAAGAGCTTTGGCAGCCGCGACAGCGTGTTGGAAATCCCCTACCTGCTGCAGATGCAAAAGGACGCCTACACGGCGTTTCTGCAAGCCGACGTGCCGCCGCGCGAGCGCAAATCGGTCGGCCTGCAAGCCGCGTTCGAGTCGGCGTTTCCGATCGTGTCGCACAACGGCTATGTCGAGATGAAGTTCGTCGAATACACGCTGGGCAAGCCGGTGTTCGACGTGCGTGAATGCCAGACGCGCGGCCTGACGTATGCGTCGGCGGTGCGTGCGCGCGTGCAGCTCATCATCTACGACCGCGAGGCCTCCACGCCACAGTCCAAGGTGGTCAAAGAGGTCAAGGAGCAAGAGGTCTACATGGGCGAGGTGCCCCTGATGACCGACAAGGGCTCTTTCATCATCAACGGCACCGAGCGCGTCATCGTCAGCCAGTTGCACCGTTCGCCGGGGGTGTTTTTCGAGCACGACAAGGGCAAGACGCACAGCTCGGGCAAGCTGCTGTTCTCGGCCCGCATCATTCCCTACCGCGGCTCGTGGCTGGATTTCGAGTTCGACCCGAAGGATCTGCTGTACTTCCGCGTCGACCGCCGGCGCAAGATGCCGGTGACTATTCTGCTCAAGGCCATCGGCCTGACGCCGGAGGCGATCCTGGCCAATTTCTACGTCAACGACCACTTCCGTCTGATGGACAGCGGGGCGTTGATGGCCTTCGTGCCCGAGCGGCTCAAGGGCGAAGTGGCGCGCTTCGACATCACCGACGCCAACGGCCGCGTCGTGGTCGCCAAAGACAAGCGCATCACGGCGCGCCACGTGCGTGAGCTGGAGCAGGCGGGCACCACCCACATCAGCGTGCCCGAGGACTACCTCATCGGTCGGGTGGTGGCCAAAAATATCGTCGACCCCGACACCGGTGAGATCATCGCGCGCGCCAACGACGAGCTGACCGAAACCCTGCTCAAGAAGCTGCGCTCGGCCGGCATCCAGGAGCTGCCCTGCATCTACACCAACGAGCTGGACCAAGGGCCCTACATCAGCCAGACGCTGCGCATCGATGAAACGGCCGACGAATTTGCTGCCCGGGTGGCGATCTACCGCATGATGCGCCCCGGCGAGCCGCCGACCGAGGACGCGGTGCAGGCCCTGTTCCACCGCCTGTTCTACAACCCGGAGACGTACGACCTGTCGCGCGTGGGGCGCATGAAGTTCAACGCCCGCGTCGGCCGTGAGTCGTCCGAAGGCCCGATGGTCCTGACCAACGAGGACATCATGGCCGTGGTCAAGATCCTGGTGGACCTGCGCAACGGCAAGGGCGAGGTGGATGACATCGACCACCTGGGCAACCGCCGCGTACGCTGCGTGGGCGAACTGGCCGAAAACCAGTTCCGCACCGGGCTGGCGCGCATCGAAAAGGCGGTCAAGGAGCGGCTGGGCCAAGCGGAACAAGAGCCGCTGATGCCGCACGACCTGATCAACTCCAAGCCGATCTCGGCCGCGCTCAAGGAGTTTTTCGGCGCCAGCCAGCTGTCGCAGTTCATGGACCAGACCAACCCGCTGGCCGAGATCACGCACAAGCGGCGCGTCTCGGCCCTGGGCCCGGGTGGTCTGACGCGCGAGCGCGCCGGCTTCGAGGTGCGCGACGTGCACGTCACGCACTACGGTCGCGTGTGCCCGATCGAGACCCCCGAAGGCCCCAACATCGGCCTGATCAACTCGCTGGCGCTGTACGCGCGGCTGAACGAGTACGGCTTCATCGAGACGCCGTATCGCCGCGTGGTGGACGGCAAGGTGACCGACCAGATCGACTATCTGTCGGCCATCGAGGAGGGCAAGTACATCATTGCCCAGGCCAACGCCGAGCTGGACGAAGAAGGCCGCCTGGTCGGTGAGCTGGTGTCGGCACGCGAGAAGGGCGAATCGGTGCTGACCACGCCGGATCGCGTACAGTACATGGACGTCTCGCCCGCGCAGATCGTCTCGGTGGCGGCCTCGCTCGTGCCGTTCCTGGAGCACGACGACGCCAACCGCGCGCTCATGGGCGCCAACATGTCGCGCCAGGCGGTGCCGGTGCTGCGGCCCGAGAAGCCCTTGGTTGGCACGGGCATCGAGCGTGTGGCCGCGATCGACTCGGGCACCGTCGTCACCGCCAAGCGCGGCGGCGTGGTGGACTACGTCGACGCCACCCGTATCGTCATCCGCGTCAACGACGACGAGGCGGTGGCGGGCGAAGTGGGCGTGGACATCTACAACCTGATCAAGTACCAGCGCTCCAACCAAAACACCAACATCCACCAGCGCCCCATCGTCAAGAAGGGCGAGCGCATCCACAAGGGCGCGGTGATCGCGGATGGCGCTTCCACCGATCTGGGCGAAATTTCGATCGGCCAGAACATGCTGATCGCCTTCATGCCCTGGAACGGCTACAACTTCGAAGACTCGATCCTGATCTCCGAGAAAGTGGTGGCCGAGGAGCGCTACACCAGCATCCACATCGAGGAGCTGGTGGTCATGGCGCGCGACACCAAACTGGGGCCGGAGGAAATCACGCGCGACATCCCGAATCTGTCCGAGCAGCAGCTCAACCGGCTGGACGAGTCGGGCATCATCTACGTCGGCGCCGAGGTGCAGCCCGGTGACGTGCTGGTGGGTAAAGTCACGCCCAAGGGCGAGACGACGCTCACGCCCGAGGAAAAGCTGCTGCGCGCGATCTTTGGCGAGAAAGCGTCCGATGTCAAGGACACCTCGCTGCGCGTGGAGCAGGGCTCGCAGGGCACCGTCATCGACGTGCAGGTCTTCACACGCGAGGGCATCCAGCGTGACAAGCGCGCGCAGCAGATCATCGACGACGAGCTCAAGCGCTACCGCCTCGACCTCAACGACCAGTTGCGCATCGTCGAGGCCGACGCCTACGACCGCCTGGAAAAACTGCTCATCGGCAAGACCGCCAACGGCGGGCCGAAGCGCCTGCCCAAGGGGACGGTGCTGACCAAGGAGTACCTGACCGAGATCGACCGCCACCACTGGTTCGACATCCGCGTCGCCGACGATGATCTGGCCGCGCAGATGGAGTCGATCAAGAACTCGCTGGAGGCCACGCGCCACGCGTTCGACCAAGCGTTCGAAGAAAAGCGCAAGAAGCTGACCCAGGGCGACGAGCTGCCGGCGGGCGTGCTGAAGATGGTCAAGGTGTATCTGGCCGTCAAGCGCCGCCTACAGCCCGGTGACAAGATGGCGGGCCGCCACGGCAACAAGGGCGTGGTGTCCAAGATCGTGCCGGTGGAAGACATGCCCTACATGGCCGACGGCACGCCGGTGGATATCGTGCTCAACCCGCTGGGGGTGCCCTCGCGCATGAACATCGGGCAGGTGCTGGAGGTGCACCTGGGCTGGGCGGCCAAGGGGCTGGGCGAGCGCATCGGCGAGCTGCTGCAACGGCAAGCGGCGGTGGCCGAGATCCGCGCCTTCCTGGACAAGATCTACAACTCCACGGGCCGCAAGGAGAACCTCGACGAGCTGTCGGACGACGAAATCGTCGCCATGGCGCGCGAGCTGACCAAGGGGGTGCCGTTTGCCTCGCCCGTGTTCGACGGCGCCAGCGAAGAGCAGATTCGCGCCATGCTGCAGCTCGCCTACCCCGATGAGGTGGCCAAGGCCAAGGGCCTGACCGAGTCGCGCACGCAGGCGCAGCTCTACGACGGCCGCACCGGCGACCCGCTGGAGCGCAAGACGACGGTGGGCTACATGCACTACCTGAAGCTGCACCACTTGGTGGACGACAAGATGCACGCGCGCTCTACCGGCCCCTACAGCCTGGTCACCCAGCAGCCGCTGGGCGGCAAGGCGCAGTTCGGTGGCCAACGCTTCGGCGAGATGGAAGTCTGGGCGCTGGAAGCCTATGGCGCGTCCTACGTGCTGCAGGAGATGCTCACCGTCAAATCCGACGACGTGCAGGGCCGCACCAAGGTGTACGAATCCATCGTCAAGGGCGAGCACGCGATCGATGCGGGCATGCCCGAATCGTTCAACGTGCTGGTCAAGGAAATCCGCTCGCTCGGTATCGACATCGAGCTGGAACGCAACTGAATAGAGCCCCCACCCGAGGACGCACGCCATGAAATCCTTGCTCGACCTGTTCAAGCAGTTCACGCCCGACGAGCACTTCGATGCCATCAAGATCGGTCTGGCCTCGCCGGAAAAAATCCGCTCTTGGTCGTTCGGTGAGGTGAAAAAGCCCGAGACCATCAACTACCGCACCTTCAAGCCGGAGCGCGACGGTCTGTTCTGTGCCAAGATCTTTGGCCCCATCAAAGATTACGAGTGCTTGTGTGGCAAGTACAAGCGCCTCAAGCACCGCGGCGTCATTTGCGAGAAGTGCGGCGTCGAAGTGACCCAGACCAAGGTGCGCCGCGAGCGCATGGGCCACATCGAGCTGGCCGCGCCGTGCGCGCACATCTGGTTCCTCAAGAGCCTGCCGTCGCGGCTGGGCCTGGTGCTCGATATGACGCTGCGCGACATCGAGCGCGTGCTGTATTTCGAGGCCTACGTGGTGGTCGACCCGGGTATGACGCCGCTGAAGAAGTTCAGCATCATGTCCGAGGACGACTACGACGCCAAGCGCCGCGAGTACGGTGACGAGTTCGTCGCCAAGATGGGCGCCGAAGGCATCAAAGAGCTGCTGCAGGCCATCGATTTGGACGCCGAAATCGAGAAACTGCGCAACGACCTGACCGGCTCCGAGATGAAGGTCAAGAAGAACGCCAAGCGCCTGAAGGTGCTGGAGGCGTTCAAGAAGTCGGGCATGAAGCCCGAGTGGATGATCCTGGAAGTGCTGCCCGTGCTGCCGCCGGATCTGCGTCCGCTGGTGCCGCTGGACGGCGGGCGCTTCGCCACCTCCGACCTCAACGACCTGTACCGCCGCGTCATCAACCGCAACAGCCGGCTCAAGCGCCTGCTGGAGCTCAAGGCGCCGGAGATCATCGCGCGCAACGAAAAGCGCATGCTGCAGGAAGCCGTGGACAGCCTGCTGGACAACGGCCGCCGCGGCAAGGCCATGACGGGCGCCAACAAGCGTGCCCTGAAGTCGCTGGCTGACATGATCAAGGGCAAGAGTGGCCGCTTCCGCCAGAACCTGCTGGGCAAGCGCGTCGACTACTCGGGCCGCTCGGTCATCGTGGTGGGCCCGACGCTCAAGCTGCACCAGTGCGGTTTGCCCAAGCTGATGGCACTCGAATTGTTCAAGCCGTTCATCTTCGCGCGGCTGGAGCAAATGGGCATCGCCACCACCATCAAGGCGGCCAAAAAAGAGGTCGAGGCGGGCACCCCCATCGTCTGGGACATCCTGGAAGACGTCATCAAAGAGCACCCGGTGCTGCTCAACCGTGCGCCGACGTTGCACCGCTTGGGCATCCAGGCGTTCGAGCCGGTGCTGATCGAAGGCAAGGCGATCCAGCTGCACCCGCTGGTGTGCGCGGCGTTCAACGCGGACTTCGACGGCGACCAGATGGCGGTGCACGTGCCGCTGTCGCTGGAAGCGCAGATGGAAGCGCGCGTGCTGATGCTGTCGTCCAACAACGTGCTCTTCCCTGCCAACGGCGAGCCCTCCATCGTGCCGTCGCAGGACGTGGTGCTGGGGCTGTACTACGCCACGCGCGAGCGCATCAACGGCAAGGGTGAGGGCATGGTCTTTGCCGACGTGGCCGAGGTGCAGCGCGCGTTGGACGCCGGTGTGGTGGAGCTGACCAGCCGGGTCAGCGTGCGCCTGACCGAGTGGCTCAAAAACAAGGAAACCGGCGAACTGGAGCCGGTGACCAAGCTGCGCGACACGACGGTGGGTCGTGCGCTGCTGTCGCAAATCCTGCCCAAGGGGTTGCCGTTCGAGCTCATCGACAAGCCGCTCAAGAAAAAAGAGATCTCCAAGCTCATCAATGCCTCGTTCCGCAAGTGCGGCCTGAAAGAGACGGTGGTGTTTGCCGACAAGCTGCTCCAAAACGGCTTCCGGCTGGCGACGCAAGCCGGCATCTCGATTTGCATCGATGACATGTTGGTGCCGGCCGAGAAGCAAGCCATCATCGAGCGGGCCGAGGCCGAGGTCAAGGAGATCGCGCAGCAGTACGCCTCGGGCTTGGTGACGGCAGGCGAGCGCTACAACAAGGTGGTCGATATCTGGGGCAAGGCCGGCGACGAGATCTCCAAGGTGATGATGGAGCACCTCAAGAAGGAGAAGGTCGTCGACCGCCACGGCAACGTGGTCGAGCAAGAGTCGTTCAACTCGATCTATATGATGGCCGACTCGGGCGCACGGGGTTCGGCGGCGCAGATTCGCCAGCTCGCCGGCATGCGTGGCCTCATGGCCAAGCCCGATGGCAGCATCATCGAGACGCCCATCACGGCCAACTTCCGCGAGGGGTTGAACGTGTTGCAGTACTTCATCTCGACGCACGGCGCGCGTAAAGGTCTGGCCGACACGGCGCTCAAGACTGCCAACTCGGGCTACCTCACGCGCCGTCTGGTGGACGTGACGCAGGACCTGGTGGTGACCGAGGAGGACTGCGGCACTACCAACGGCACGCTCATGCGCGCCATCGTCGAGGGTGGCGAGGTCATCGAGAGCCTGCGCGAGCGCATCTTGGGCCGCACCACGGCCGAAGACATCGTCGACCCCGAGACGCAGCGCGTGCTGGTGGCGGCGGGCCAGATGCTGGACGAGGACGCGGTGGACCTGATCGAGCAGGCTGGCATCGACGAGGTACGGGTGCGCACCGTGCTGACCTGTGACACGCGCTACGGCGTGTGCGCCAAGTGCTACGGGCGTGACCTGGGCCGCGGCGGTTTGGTCAACGTGGGTGAGGCCATCGGTGTCATCGCGGCGCAGTCGATCGGCGAGCCGGGCACGCAGCTGACGATGCGCACCTTCCACATCGGGGGCGCGGCGTCGCGCGCGGCGGTGGCCTCCAGCGTGGAAGCCAAGTCCAACGGCGTGGTCGGCTTCAACCCGACCATGCGCTACGTCACCAACGCCAAGGGCGAGCAGGTGGTGATCGCGCGCTCGGGTGAAATCATCATCCACGACGACAACGGCCGCGAGCGCGAGCGCCACAAAGTGCCGTATGGCGCGACGCTGGCCGTCAAGGCCGACCAGCGCATCACGGCCGGCACCATCCTAGCCAACTGGGATCCGCTGACGCGCCCCATCATCACCGAATTCGCCGGTGTGGTGAAGTTCGAAAACGTCGAAGAAGGCCTGACCGTGGCCAAGCAGGTCGATGAGGTCACAGGCTTGTCGACGCTGGTGGTCATCGACCCGAAGCGGCGCGGGGCCACCAAGGTCGTGCGGCCGCAGGTCAAGCTCATCGACGCCGAGGGCAAGGAGGTCAAGATCCCGGGCACCGACCACGCGGTGACGGTGACCTTCCCCGTGGGCGCGCTGATCCAGGTGCGCGACGGCCAGAGCATCCACCCCGGCGAGGTGCTGGCGCGCATCCCGGTCGAAGGGCAGAAGACGCGCGACATCACCGGCGGTCTGCCGCGCGTGGCCGAGCTGTTCGAGGCGCGCTCGCCGAAGGACAAGGGGATCCTCGCCGAGATCACCGGCACGGTGTCGTTCGGCAAGGAGACCAAGGGCAAGGTGCGCCTGCAGATCACCGACCCGGATGGCAAGGTCTGGGAGGAGCTGGTGCCCAAGGAAAAGAGCATCCTCGTGCACGAAGGCCAGGTGGTCAACAAGGGCGAGCTCATCGTCGACGGCCCGGCCGACCCGCAGGACATCCTGCGCCTGCTGGGCATCGAGGAGCTGTCGCGCTACATCGTCGATGAGGTGCAGGACGTCTACCGCCTGCAGGGCGTGAAGATCAACGACAAGCACATCGAAGTGATCGTGCGGCAGATGCTGCGCCGCGTCGAGGTGGACAACCCCGGCGACAGCCACTACATCGCCGGCGAGCAGGTCGAGCGCTCCGAGATCCTCAACACCAACGACGCACTGCGCGCCGAGGGCAAGACGCCGGCGACCTTCCGCAACCTGCTGCTGGGCATCACCAAGGCCTCGCTGTCGACCGACTCGTTCATCTCGGCCGCATCGTTCCAGGAGACGACGCGCGTGCTCACCGAAGCCGCCATCATGGGCAAGAAGGACGAGCTGCGCGGCCTGAAGGAGAACGTCATCGTCGGCCGCCTGATCCCGGCCGGCACCGGCATGGCGTTCCACGAGGCGCGCCGCGCCAAGGAGCGCATGGACGAGGAAGAGCGCCGCGCCATCGCCGAGGCGGACGCGCTGTCCGCGTCGCCGCTGGATGCGGATGCCGCCACCGAGTAAGGCTGGGCGGGCCGTGCGGTCGGCCCAGTCAGTGGTGCCGACATCGGTCCCTTTGTCGGCCCAGTTGGCCGTGGTGGCGCGCGCGATCGCCGCGGTGCGGCAGGGGCGCTCGCTCGCGGCCGTTTTGCCTCAGGTGCCTGCACCCCTGCGGCCAGGGGTGCAGGCGCTGGTGTTTGGGGCGTTGCGCCGCGGGGGCGAAACACAGGTGCTGCTGGGCTTGCTGGCCAAGCGGGCGCCACCCGCGCCGGTGGCTGGGTTGTTGGAGGCGGCGCTGGCCCTGCTTGTCGATGGGACAGGGTACGCCCCGCACACGGTGGTCGATCAAGCCGTGCGCGCCCTGACGCCGCTGCGCCAGCCGGCGTTGGCGGGCTTCGTCAACGCTTGCCTGCGTCGCTTCTTGCGCGAGCGTGAGGCGTTGCTCGCGCAAGCCCGTGCCACCCCGCTGGGTCGATGGAATCACCCCCCATGGTGGGTCGAGCGGCTGCAGCGGGACCACCCGCAGCGCTGGCGCGCCATCTTGGAGGCGGACGATCAGCCCGCGCCGATGGTGCTGCGTGTCAACCGGCGGCACGGCAGCCGCGACGCCTACCTCGCCCAGCTGGCGGCCCTGGACTGGGCGGCCGAGCCGATAGGCGAGGACGGCTTGGTTTTGGCCGAAGCCGTGCCGGTGGAGCGGCTACCCGGTTGGGCCGAAGGTGCCGTGTCGGTGCAGGACGGGGCCGCGCAGCTCGCCGCCCCACTGCTGTTGGGGGCGGGGTTGCCCGCGGGGGCGCGGGTCCTGGACGCTTGCGCTGCCCCCGGCGGCAAGAGCGCGCACCTGCTGGAGCGGGCCGACATCGAGCTGTGGGCGCTGGATGCCGATGCGGCGCGCATCGAGCGCGTCCGCGAAACGCTCGAACGGCTGCGCTTGCCCGCGGCAGGCTCGACCGTGACGGTGCGCGCGGCCGACGCGGGCAGCGTCGCCGACTGGTGGGATGGGCGGCCGTTCGATGCGATTTTGTTGGATGCGCCGTGCAGTGCCTCGGGCATCGTGCGCCGCCACCCGGATGTGCGCTGGCTGCGCCAGCCCGACGACGTCGATCGGCTCGCGGCGCAGCAGCGCCGGTTGCTGGACGCGCTGTGGCCGCTCTTGGCGCGTGGCGGGCGGCTGTTGTATGCCACCTGTTCGGTCTTTCGGGCCGAGGGCGCCGACGTGGAGGCCGACTTTGCCGCGCGCCATGCCGATGCGCGTGCACTGCCCGCACCAGGGCATCTCTTGCCGGGCCGCGTGGTGGCCGATGCGGCCGATGCGGCCGATGCAACGCCGGGCTTCGTATTCGGCCCTGCCATGGGCGACAATGCGCGCCGTGGCATGGACGGATTTTTCTACGCTTTGTGGACCAAGGCCTGAGCCGCGTGGCGCACAAGCGCCCGCGCTGTACCGCCGCGCACTGCTGCGCGCAGCCGGGGGGCTGGTCGTGGCCAGTCTGGCGGCCTTGCCTGTCGTGGCGACATCGGCCCAGCGCGACGGCGCAGTCTGGCAGCTCGAGCGCGGTGCCGATGGCCTGTATTTGGACGCGCGCATCCCGCTGGAATTGCCCATAACCTTGCTCGATGCGCTGCAACGCGGGGTGCCGCTGCACTTCGTCTGGCGCGCCGAGCTGCGCCGTCCACGCTGGTACTGGACCGACCGCCACCTGGCGCGGGCGGTGCGCACGGTCCGCCTGGTCTTTCAGCCGCTGACCCAGCGCTGGCGCCTGAGCGTGCAAGAGAGTGACGCACCCGAAGGGGACACCGCCGCTCTCACGGCGCTGCACCGCAACCTGGACAGCCTGGACGAGGCGCTAGCGCTCGTGCGCCGCGTGCAGCGCTGGCGTGTCGCACCGTCCGAAGGGCTCAAAGGCGACGAACGGTTGGAGGTGGAATTTCGCCTCGATGTCCGCCAACTGCCGCGGCCCTTGCAGATCCTGCCCGGCGGGTCTGTCGAAGCACCCGTCTGGCGCACCGTGCTGGCCGTGCCGGCACCGGGTGACGTCGAATCTGCCGAGACGTCGGAGGCGCGCCCATGAGCGAGGCGCGCCAGCGCGACCTCCAGCGCGCGCGCCATCTGCGCTGGTTTTTGGCGCTGGCGCTGGTATTTATCCTGGGCGTGGGCCTGGTGTTGTTTTACCTGCTGACGCTGGCCACCGACCACCGCGCCGTCCAGCCCCAAACGTACACGCATTTGCTGGTGCTCAACCTGGGGGTGGCCGCCGTGTTGGCGGGCGTGCTCGTCTGGCTGGCACTGCGCCTGCTGATACGCTTGCGCCGACGGCGCTTTGGCAGCGTGCTGCTGCTCAAACTCGCGGCCATCTTTGGCTTGGTCGGCGTGGTGCCGGGTGCACTGATCTACCTGGTGTCGTACCAGTTCGTCAACCGGGCCATCGAAACCTGGTTCGATGCCCGGGTAGAGACGGCCTTGCGCGCCGGTCTCGAACTCGGGCGCACCGCGCTCGATACCGTGAGTGCCGACTGGGCGGCCAAGACGCGCACGCTGGCGGGCGCAATCGCCAACAGCTCTGACGGCGCCGCTGGTGTGATGCTCGAGGGGTGGCGCGAGCAACTGGGCGCCACCGACGTGGTGCTGTGGAACACCCAAGGGCGCGCGGTGGCCAGCGCGGGTGCGTCGCGCTTTCGGCTGGCGCCGGAGCGCCCATCGTCGACGCTGATGCGCCGGGCCCGCGCCGAGCGGGTGGTCACCTGGATCGAGGGCCTGGAGGAGCTGGAGAGCCTGCGCGACCCGCGCGAGGTGTTGGGGTTGCCGGCCGAGGCACTGCCGCGCGTGCGTGTGTTGGCCTATGTGCCCACTGGCAGCCTCTCGTTCGGTGTGGAGTCTCGGTACCTGGACGTGACCGCACCCATGCCGGCGGCATTGGTGGCCAACGCGCTGGCGGTACAGGCGGCCAACCGCGAATATCAGGAACGCGCGCTGGTGCGCGACGGTCTGCGCAGCATGTACCTGGGCACACTCACGCTGGCGCTGTTTCTGTCGGTTTTTGGTGCCGTGTTGCTGGCCGTGCTGCTGGGTAACCAGCTCGTGCGGCCGCTGCTGCTGCTGGCCGAGGGGATGCGTGACGTCGCCCGCGGCGACTTGGGGCCCAAGGTGGCCTTGCCCGCTCGCGACGAACTCGCGGGCTTGACACGTACCTTTGCCCACATGACGCAGGAGCTGGCCGACGCGCGCCAGGCGGTGCAATCGTCCATGCAACAAGTCGATGCGGCGCGCGCCAGCCTGCAAACGCTGCTGGACAACCTCACGGCGGGGGTCATCGTCATGGCGCCCGACGGTCGGCTGCGCAGCGCCAACCCCGGTGCGGCGCGCATCCTGCGCGTACCACTGGACGACTACCTGGGCCTGCCGCTGGACGCTGTGCCAGGGCTGCAGCCTTTCGGTGCCTGGGTACGGACGCAGTTCGCCCGTTTCGTCGCCGACGGTGAACCGACAGGCGAGGGCGCGCATTGGCAGCAACCCTACGAGCTGCAGCCCGATACTGACACACCCGCTGGGGGCGCGGTTCGCACCTTGGTCGTGCGCGGCGCCTTGCTGCCCGGTGGCGACTACCTGCTCGTGCTCGACGACGTCAGCGACCTCATCTCGGCGCAGCGGGCCCAGGCGTGGGGCGAGGTCGCGCGGCGCCTGGCGCACGAAATCAAAAATCCCCTCACACCGATTCAGCTGTCGGCCGAGAGACTCGCCCTCAAGCTCGAACCCCGACTGCAGGGCACCGACTTGGCCATGCTGCACAAGTCGGTCAAGACGATCGTCGATCAAGTCGAGGCGATGAAGCGGCTGGTCAACGAATTCCGCGACTACGCTCGGCTGCCCGCGGCCCAGCTCGCCCCTGTGGACCTCAACGCCTTGTTGCAGGACATCGTCACCCTGTACGAGTCGTCTGCCGTGCCGGTGCGGCTGGATCTCGATCCTGACTGCCCGCCGGTGCTGGCCGATGCCCAACAGGTGCGACAGGTGGTGCACAACCTGGTGCAAAACGCGCAGGACGCGAGCGCCACGGCTGCCAGTCAGGGAGTGATCACGCTACGCACGCGGCGCTCCGGCAGCGGCACATGGGTGCGGCTGTCGGTCATCGACGACGGGCCAGGATTTGCACAGACGATCCTGCAGCGCGCCTTCGAGCCCTACGTCACCACCAAGGCCAAGGGCACGGGTCTGGGGTTGGCGGTGGTGAAAAAGATCATGGACGAGCACGGTGGCCGGGTCGAACTGGTCAACCGGCGCGAGGGCGACACTATCGTCGGCGCGGAAGTGTCGCTATCATTCAGGGTTGCAAATACGCAACACTGGCAACAGGGGGCTCCCATCCAGGGGTGAGTGCAGACGATGGCAAACATTCTGGTCGTCGACGACGAGCTGGGTATCCGTGAACTGCTGTCCGAGATCCTGAACGACGAGGGACACACCGTCGAGTTGGCCGAAAACGCTGCGCAGGCGCGACAGTTTCGCCAGCGTGCCTGCCCCGACCTGGTGTTGCTAGATATCTGGATGCCCGACACCGACGGCGTCACCTTGCTCAAGGAGTGGGCGGCGTCTGGGTTGTTGACGATGCCCGTCATCATGATGAGCGGCCATGCCACGATCGATACTGCGGTCGAGGCCACCCGCATCGGGGCCATGGCCTTCCTCGAGAAACCCATCACACTGCAAAAGCTGCTGCAGGCGGTCGACAAAGGGTTGACCCGCGGTGCCATGGGCGGGCCCGCGCGCTCACAACCGGGCAACGGGGGCATCTCGCCGGTGCCGCCGGCGAACGGTGCCCCGGTACGCGCTGCCTTGGCCGCCGGTGGCAGCCCGAGTGCGGTGGGTGACGGGGGGGTGCGGCTGGTCGATCGCCCAGCAGGTGCGGCCGACGAAGGAGACACCCTAAACGGGATGGTACCGAAGGCTTGTGGGGTGGCGGTTCCCGTGGCAGGACTGGGCTGGCAGACGCTGGACCTGGATGCCCCCCTACGCGAAGCACGCGACGCCTTCGAGAAGGCGTACTTCGAGTTCCATCTGGCCAAGGAAAACGGCTCCATGACCCGTGTGGCCGAAAAAAGCGGGCTGGAGCGCACGCACCTGTACCGCAAACTCAAACAGCTGGGCGTCGACCTGTCGCGTGCCAAACGTTGCGCAGCCTGAAGTCGCGTCCCTGCTTGTGTTACAATGAGCACTTAGACGGCCCGGTAGCTCAGTTGGTAGAGCAGCGGACTGAAAATCCGCGTGTCGGTGGTTCGATTCCGCCCCAGGCCACCACCATTCAGCGCCCAACCCTCTCCGGTTGGGCGTTTTCGTGTGCGCCCGGCACGGGCGCACTCTTGTGGGTGAAAGTCCCACCGTAAGTTGATCACAGCGAACGAAGCGAAGCGCAACTGCATGAGGGCGACCGAGTGTGGGGAGGAAGCGTGGAGCGAAACTGCGAGCCGATGGACAAGAACCGGATAGAAGGCGCTGCCGAGCAGGGCGAGCGGGCATGAATCCGCGAAGCTCTCGTGATCAAGGCGAAGCGGCGTAAATCCGGCGGTTGTGCAGTGAAGGAGTGCGTTCTTACCCGGGGAGATCTCGCCTTATGCCTGAAAGGGCGACGTGGTGACACGGAGCGAGAAGTCAGCAGAGGCCATAGTAGCTGCCAGTCGTGGGCGAAGGGCCGAACGAGAAGGAGTGCTTGAGACCATGTCGATGCTGGAAGCAAGGCGTCAGAAGTCTGCGCAAGCAGAGCGGGCGGGGGTAGCGCACGGTGAAGCCGGGCGGGAACCTGTCAGCGACGAAGCGGCCGGCCCGCGACGGGACACCGAGAGCACAGGGCCGGGACTGCTGCAAGCGGTTCTGGCGAGAGAGAACCTGCGGCGAGCATGGAAGAGAGTCAAAGCCAACAAAGGCGCAGCCGGCGTGGATGGGCTGGACATTGACCAGACCGCCCGCCATCTGGTGACGGCGTGGCCATTGATTCGGGAACAACTGCTGCAGGGGAGGTACCGGCCCAGTCCGGTACGACGGGTAACGATCCCGAAGCCGGACGGTGGCGAGCGCGAGCTCGGCATTCCGACGGTCACGGATCGGCTGATCCAGCAAGCACTGCTGCAAGTGCTGCAACCGCTACTTGACCCGACATTCAGCGAGTGCAGCTACGGCTTCCGGCCGGGCCGACGAGCCCACGACGCGATACTGGCGGCGCAGGGCTACATCCAGTCCGGACGGAAGATCGTGGTTGATGTCGATCTGGAGAAATTCTTTGATCGAGTCAACCACGACATCCTCATCGACCGCCTACGCAAACGCATCGACGATGCTGGAATCATTCGGCTGATACGGGCGTACCTGAACAGCGGCATCATGAGCGATGGCGTAGTGTTTGAGCGGTATCAAGGCACGCCGCAAGGTGGGCCGCTGTCGCCGCTGCTGGCGAATGTGATGCTGGACGAAGTGGATAAGGTACTGGAGAAGCACGGCCACTGCTTTGCGCGCTATGCCGACGACTGCAACGTCTATGTCCGTAGTCGGAAAGCTGGCGAACGGGTCATGGCGCTGCTGCGCAA
Organism: Tepidimonas sp. HKU78; assembly: GCF_049860815.1. Classification (NCBI taxonomy): domain Bacteria; kingdom Pseudomonadati; phylum Pseudomonadota; class Betaproteobacteria; order Burkholderiales; genus Tepidimonas; species Tepidimonas sp. HKU78. Next base: position 545,394 of record NZ_CP187547.1, on the reverse strand, counting down.
GTGTTACGGCAAGCTGAGGCTCAAGATCAATGAAGCCAAGAGTGCGGTGGCCAGCGTCAAGGGAAGGAAGTTCTTGGGCTACAGCTTCTGGTTTGGCAAGGAGGGCGTCAAGCGCAGGGTGGCCGACAAGCCGATGGCGACGTTCAAGCAGCGGGTGAGGCAACTGACCCGGCGCTCAGGCGGACGCAGCATGGCGGAGGTCATTGAGCGACTGAAACCTTATCTGTTGGGATGGAAAGCCTACTTTGGGCTGGCGCAAACACCGGGCGTCTGGCGATCGCTGGACGAATGGCTGCGCCACCGACTACGGGCGATCCACCTCAAGCACTGGAAGCGGGGTAGCACGATCTACCGGGAACTGCTCAACCTAGGCGCGTCCGAACACGTGGCAAAGCGGGTGGCAGGCAATTCCCGCTGCTGGTGGCGGAATAGCGCGGGCGAGCTCAACCGGGTGCTGACCATTGCCTACTTCGACAAACTTGGCGTTCCCCGTCTCTCATGACCTCAACTTCTCGAACCGCCCGGTGCGGACCCGCATGCCGGGTGGTGTGGGAGGGGCCCGGTCAGGTATCCTGACCGCCCCTATCTCGATGTGCGCCCGGCACGGGCGCACTCTTGTGGGTGAAAGTCCCACCGTAAGTTGATCACAGCGAACGAAGCGAAGCGCAACTGCATGAGGGCGACCGAGTGTGGGGAGGAAGCGTGGAGCGAAACTGCGAGCCGATGGACAAGAACCGGATAGAAGGCGCTGCCGAGCAGGGCGAGCGGGCATGAATCCGCGAAGCTCTCGTGATCAAGGCGAAGCGGCGTAAATCCGGCGGTTGTGCAGTGAAGGAGTGCGTTCTTACCCGGGGAGATCTCGCCTTATGCCTGAAAGGGCGACGTGGTGACACGGAGCGAGAAGTCAGCAGAGGCCATAGTAGCTGCCAGTCGTGGGCGAAGGGCCGAACGAGAAGGAGTGCTTGAGACCATGTCGATGCTGGAAGCAAGGCGTCAGAAGTCTGCGCAAGCAGAGCGGGCGGGGGTAGCGCACGGTGAAGCCGGGCGGGAACCTGTCAGCGACGAAGCGGCCGGCCCGCGACGGGACACCGAGAGCACAGGGCCGGGACTGCTGCAAGCGGTTCTGGCGAGAGAGAACCTGCGGCGAGCATGGAAGAGAGTCAAAGCCAACAAAGGCGCAGCCGGCGTGGATGGGCTGGACATTGACCAGACCGCCCGCCATCTGGTGACGGCGTGGCCATTGATTCGGGAACAACTGCTGCAGGGGAGGTACCGGCCCAGTCCGGTACGACGGGTAACGATCCCGAAGCCGGACGGTGGCGAGCGCGAGCTCGGCATTCCGACGGTCACGGATCGGCTGATCCAGCAAGCACTGCTGCAAGTGCTGCAACCGCTACTTGACCCGACATTCAGCGAGTACAGCTACGGCTTCCGGCCGGGCCGACGAGCCCACGACGCGATACTGGCGGCGCAGGGCTACATCCAGTCCGGACGGAAGATCGTGGTTGATGTCGATCTGGAGAAATTCTTTGATCGAGTCAATCACGACATCCTCATCGACCGCCTACGCAAACGCATCGACGATGCTGGAATCATTCGGCTGATACGGGCGTACCTGAACAGCGGCATCATGAGCGATGGCGTAGTGTTTGAGCGGTATCAAGGCACGCCGCAAGGTGGGCCGCTGTCGCCGCTGCTGGCGAATGTGATGCTGGACGAAGTGGATAAGGTACTGGAGAAGCACGGCCACTGCTTTGCGCGCTATGCCGACGACTGCAACGTCTATGTCCGTAGTCGGAAAGCTGGCGAACGGGTCATGGCGCTGCTGCGCAAGTGTTACGGCAAGCTGAGGCTCAAGATCAATGAAGCCAAGAGTGCGGTGGCCAGCGTCAAGGGAAGGAAGTTCTTGGGCTACAGCTTCTGGTTTGGCAAGGAGGGCGTCAAGCGCAGGGTGGCCGACAAGCCGATGGCGACGTTCAAGCAGCGGGTGAGGCAACTGACCCGGCGCTCAGGCGGACGCAGCATGGCGGAGGTCATTGAGCGACTGAAACCTTATCTGTTGGGATGGAAAGCCTACTTTGGGCTGGCGCAAACACCGGGCGTCTGGCGATCGCTGGACGAATGGCTGCGCCACCGACTACGGGCGATCCACCTCAAGCACTGGAAGCGGGGTAGCACGATCTACCGGGAACTGCTCAACCTAGGCGCGTCCGAACACGTGGCAAAGCGGGTGGCAGGCAATTCCCGCTGCTGGTGGCGGAATAGCGCGGGCGAGCTCAACCGGGTGCTGACCATTGCCTACTTCGACAAACTTGGCGTTCCCCGTCTCTCATGACCTCAACTTCTCGAACCGCCCGGTGCGGACCCGCATGCCGGGTGGTGTGGGAGGGGCCCGGTCAGGTATCCTGACCGCCCCTATCCCGATTGCCCGCAACGCCAGTGTTGGCGCGGCTTCCGAGTAAGGCCTCGCGAGCGCTGGCGGTAGCCGCGCCTCCCGTTTCGGTCATTTCCGCCTCTCTGAGCGGGTGTGTTCTCTGCCGGTCTCGCGAGGACTCGTGAGACGAGTGCTTGGCCGATCAAGCCCTTACGCGCGCAGGTTGGGGTGTGTGAGTGGTAGGCGGCGTGGAGTCGAACGGGCCACGACGGCGTGATGGCCTGCAGAAAAAACGAAGGGCCGGGTCACCCCGGCCCATCGCGGTAGCTCAACGGGCACCCTTCCGAAGTTAAGAGCCTACCGCGGCTCGGTGTGCCAAGCAAATGCACTCCTGGCGCTGCGCGGCGCACGCTCTCACCGCACGCGACCCAAGCCCCGGTCCGCCTCCTCGCCATGGAGCATCAGTGTCCCCTCGTCAGCGCACTCAATGCGGCCGCTCGGCTCGATCCCCGAGCCGCGCCGATGCGGGCCCCCTTCGATCCACGACGATCCAGCGGACATCAGGACGATCCGTGTCCTCGATGCTGGGGGTCGTTCGCGCTTGCTGCGCCTCATCGCCGCTGCTGCTAGACCACCAGCCGGTAGCCCACCTGCAGTTCTGTCAGCAGATGGCGCGGCTGCGCCGGATCGTCCTCGAGCTTGCGGCGCAGATTGGCCATGTGCACGCGCAGGTGATGGGTGCGCTCGGCGTGGCCCGGCCCCCAGACCTGGGTGAGCAGCTGGCGGTAGGTGAGCACCGCGCCTTGCGCCCGCAGCAGCGTCACCAGCAGCCGGAACTCGATCGGGGTCAGGTGCACGGTCTCGCCGCGCCGGCGCACGTCGTGGGTGCGCGCGTCCACCTCGACGTCGCCGAAGCGCCAGACCGGCTCGGCCGCCTGCGGCTGCAGCCGGCGTTGCAGCGCGCGCAGCCTCGCCAGCAGTTCGTCGATGCCGAAGGGCTTGGTGAGGTAGTCATCGGCCCCGGCATCCAGCGCGGCGACCTTCTCGCGCTCCTGGTCGCGCGCCGACAGCACGAGGATCGGCACCGGGGACCAGCCGCGCACCTGGGTGATCAGCGTTTTGCCGTCGCCGTCAGGCAGGCCGAGGTCCACGATCAGCAGGTCGGGCCGGCGGGTGGCGGCGTCGATCTGGCCCCGCTTGACGCTCTCGGCCTCGCTCACGCTGTAGCCGGCGTACTCCAGTGCGAGCCGGACGAAGCGGCGGATCGGCGCGTCGTCCTCGATCAGCAGCACATGGCCGCCCGGGGCATCGGTGCTCACGTCTCGACTCCTTCCTGCGGCGCCGGCCGCTGCGGCAGGTGCAAGGCGAACACGCTGCCCTGCGGCTCGCGCTTGCGCGCCTCCACGCGTCCGCCGTGCAGGGCGGCGATGCGCTCCACCAGCGCCAGTCCCAGGCCCATGCCGGTCATCGGCGACTCCGCCGCACCCCGCTGGAACGGCGCGAACAGGCGGCTGGGGTCGTCGCCGGGCCAGCCGGGGCCATCGTCGGCCACCTCGATCACCAAGGTGCCGCCGGGATCCAGCCGCGCGTCCACGGCGATGCGGCAGCCGGCGGGGGTGTGCTTGCAGGCATTGTCCAGCAGATTGACCAGGGCGCGCTCGAGCAGCAGGGCATCCACCTCCACCAGCGGCAGGCCGGCCGCCAGCCGGACCTCGAGCCCATGTCCGGCGCAGGCGCTGCGGACGTGACCGAGCGCGCTGGCGACGATCTCCTCCAGGGCATGCCACTGTCGGTCCAGGCGCGCCTGGCCGGACTGCAGTCGGGCCAGTTGCAGCAGGTTGTCGAGCAGCGACTGCATGGCCCGGGCCTGCTCGACCAGCGCCTGCAGCAGGGGGCGGGCGGGCCCCTCGGCGCCGCGCTGCAGGGCGAGTTCGGCGGTGCCGAGCATCCCGGCCACCGGGGTGCGCAAATCGTGCGAGAGGGACAGCAGCAGGGTGTTGCGCAGGCGTTCTCCCTCCATCTGCACCAGCGTGTCGCGCGCCACCTCGACGAAGTGCACGCGCTCCAGCGCCACCGCGATCTGCCCGGCGCAGGCTTCCAGCGTTTCCAGATCCTCGGGCCGTCGCCAGGGCGGCTCCGCCCGCGGGGCGACGACGAGGACGCCGCGCACGCGCATCGGCGCCTTCAGCGGCAGATAGCGCGCCGGGGCCGCGGCGAGCGTCCCGGTGCCGGCGCCCGCGCTCTCCCCGTGGTCGAGCACCCACTGCGCGATGCTCACGTCCACCGATCGTTCCGGCCGCGCCGGGCGCACGCGGTGCCCGGCGTCGGGCAGCACGACCGTGATGGCGGCCTGGAAGTGCGCGCCCACGGTCTCTTCGGCGATCTCGACGATCCGTTCGCTTTCCAGCGCACCGGACAAGGCATTGGCCAGGCGGGTCAGCAGTGCGCTGCGCCGTTCGCGCTCGCGCATCGCCAGCACGGCAAAGCGAAGCCGTGCTGTCAGCTGGCCGATGATCAGCGCGACGGCGAGCATCAGGGCAAAGGTCAGCAGGTACTGCGTGTCGCTGACGGCGAACGACAACTGCGGCTGGACGAAGAAGAAGTCGAAGCACAGCACCGCCAGCAAGGCCGCGAGGGCGCCGGCCGTGCGTCCAGCCCGCAGCGCCACCAGCACCACCGCCAACAGGTACACCATCACGATGTTCGCCAGATCGAACACCCGTGCGAGCGGCCAGGCGACGACGGTGGCCAGGGCACAGGCGGCCGCGGCCCAGGCCAGCGGGTGACGGGTGCGAGGCTCCCGGTCCGGCGCGCCGAGCGCCGGCCGTGCCTGCACCGCCGCGCCGGGACGGCCCGCCGCCACGCCGATGCGCACCACGTCCACCTCCGGCGCCCGTCGCTGCACCGCGCTCGCCAGGTCGCCGCGCAGGGCGGTCCAGAGGCGGCGCCAGCCCGAGGCCTCGGCGGCCGCGCCCAGCACGATGCGGTTGGCATTGCGCTCCCGCGCGCAGCGCACGAGCGAGGCCGGCACATCGTCGCCGGCCAGGGTCAGGACGTCGGCGCCCAGCCGACGGGCCTCGCCGAGCAGCTCGAGCACCGCTTCCCGCTCCTGGCGCGAGGCGCGATCGTCGAGCCGGTCCACGTACACGGCGATCCATTCGGCCTCCAGCCGGGACGCGAGCCGCGCCGCCGCGCGGACCACCGGGGCATCGCGCGCGCCGCCCAGTCCCACCAGCAGCCGTTCGCGCGCCGGCCAGACGCGGCCGGGATCCTCCCGGGTGCGCTGCGCGCGCATCTGGGCATCCACGCGGTCGGCCACCCGCCGTAGGGCCAGTTCACGCAGGGCGATCAGGTTGCCGGGACGGAAGAAGCGCTCGACGGCCGACTGCGCCACATCGGGCAGATAGACCTTGCCGTTGCGCAGGCGCTGGATCAGGTCGGCGGCCGGCAGGTCGATCAGGGTCACGTCGTCGGCGGCATCGAACACGCGGTCCGGCACCGTCTCGCGCACGCGCACGCCGGTGATCGCGGCCACCACGTCGTGCAGGCTCTCCAGGTGCTGCACGTTGACGGTGGTGTAGACGTCGAAGCCGGCCGCGAGCAGCTCCTCCACGTCCTGCCAGCGCTTGGCATGGCGGCTGCCGGGGGCGTTGGTGTGCGCCAGCTCATCCACCGCGATCAGCGCGGCCGACGAGGCCAGCGCCGCATCGAGATCGAACTCGGTGAGCTCGCGGCCCCGGTACTCGAGGCGCTTGCGCGGCAGTACCGGCAATCCTTCGAGCAGCGCCTGGGTCTCCTTGCGGCCATGGGTCTCGACGATGCCCACGCACACCGCCACGCCTTCGCGCTGGCGCTCGTGCAACGCCTGCAGCATCGCGTAAGTCTTGCCGACGCCCGGACAGGCGCCGAAGAAGAGCTTGAGCCGGCCGCGCCGCTGGCGCGCCTCATCGGCCTGCACTTCGGCGAGCAGGCGGTCGGGATCGGGGCGGTCGGGAGGTCGGCTCATGGGCCCTCCATCATGCCGCAAGGGCCTAGAAGCTACGCGTCAGGATGACGGACAGGCGCGCTCGTCCCATGTTGACGCCATTGAGGTCGGTCCACAGCGCGCGGTCGGCGTTGGTGTCGGTGTACTGCAGGCTCACGGTCGTGCCGTTCCAGGCGGGGCCGATCGTCGAGGCATCGTAGCGGACGCCGAGCTTCCAGTCGGTGTACGAAAACGGGCCCGCCGCACCGCGAAAACGCTGTCGGCCCGCGTGCAGGTCGATCGTCCACGGCCCGTCGCCGATCGGCACCGCCGCCGAGAGGTCGAGGTACGTGCTGCCGGCGGGCGCGTCGAAGCCGAAGGTGTCACCGGCACTGACGTAGAGCTTGGCGGCCAACTGCCGCCATGCGGCGCCCACGAGCAGCTCGGTCGTGTCGGCGCGCACCACGCCCGCCGGGCGGCTGCCCGGATACCGGTAGTGAATGAGACCGACGTCGAATGTCGTGGCCTCATCGGGCTTGAACCGCCAGCCGCCGTAGAGATCCAGCTCCAGGCTGCCGGCACGATAGCCCTGGTAGTCCTGAAGCCAGCCAACGTTCGATCCCGACGACCCGGCATAGAAGCCGGCTTTGCCGCCGAGTTCCACGCCGGCCTGGACCGCGGGCTTGCCACCGGTCTGGGTCAGCCCGCGAAACAGATAGTCGCTGGTCAGGGTGGCGGTGCCGGACACCGTGACGGCGGACGCGTCGCGGTTCTCGTCCCCGGACTGGCTCCAGGCCAGACCCGGCGCGAGGGCCAGCGCCGCGGCCGACAGGCCGGCGAGGCGACGCAGCGTGCAAGCGAAGTGATGCATCGAAAGACTCCTGTGGGTCCGACGGCCGGCGGGCGCCGACCGGAGCGAAGGAAAAGACATCCCCTGACCGCCCCTGCGGGCGGTCTGCGAAGGACGCAGTGGGTTGTGAATCAGCGCGCGGGCGTCACCGTGGCGGACGCGCGTCGAGCGCAAGGTTCAGCGCCAGCACATTGACGCGCGGCATGCCGATCAGGCCCAGCCATGGCCGCTCGGTATGCGCCTGCACGAGCGCGTCGAGTTCCGCAGGCGTCATGCCCCGCGCGCGCGCCACGCGCGGGATCTGCCAGCGCGCGGCCTCGGGCGAGACGTGAGGGTCGAGCCCGCTGGCCGAGGCGGTCACCAGCTCCATCGGCACCGGCTGCGTCGTCTCCGGTTGGGCCGCGCGCAGCGCTTCGATGCGCGCGCGCACTGCGTCCACCAGCGCCGGATGGCTCGGCGCGAGGTTGCTGCCGCTGGAGGCGGCCGCGTTGTAAGGCACGGGCGCGGTCGCCGAGGGGCGGCCCCAGAAGTACTTGGGGTCGTCGAAGGCCTGACCGATCAGCCGGCTGCCGACGACCTGCCCGTTGCGCTCGATCAGGCTGCCGTTGGCCTGCACCGGCATCAGGCCCTGGGCCACGGCGGTGAGCGCCAGGGGATAGACGAGTCCGGTGATCACGGCCAGTACGGCGAAGAGCGCGAGGGCAGGACGCACAAGGGTTCGCAAGGTGTTCATGGACGAGCTCCGTTCCAAGGCTCAGGCCAGGCCCAGCGCCGCCAGCGCCAGGTCGATCAGCTTGATGCCGATGAAGGGCGCGATGACGCCGCCCAGACCGTAGAGAAGCAGGTGCCGGCGCAGCAACGCCTCGGCCGACTGCGCCCTCCAGCGCACGCCCTTGAGTGCCAGCGGGATCAGCGCCACGATGATGAGCGCGTTGAAGATCACCGCCGACAGGATCGCCGACTGCGGGCTCGTCAGTCGCATCACGTCCAGCGCCGCGAGCTGCGGATAGGTGCCCACGAAGGCCGCCGGGATGATCGCGAAGTACTTGGCCACGTCGTTGGCGATCGAGAAGGTGGTCAGCGCCCCGCGCGTCATCAGCATCTGCTTGCCGACCTCGACCACCTCCAGCAGCTTGGTCGGGTTCGAGTCGAGATCGACCATGTTGCCGGCCTCCTTGGCCGCCTGCGTGCCCGCGTTCATCGCCACCGCCACGTCCGCCTGCGCCAGCGCGGGCGCATCGTTGGTGCCGTCGCCGGTCATCGCCACGAGGTGGCCCTCGGCCTGGTAGCGGCGGATCAGCGCGAGCTTGTCCTCGGGCATGGCTTCGGCCAGGAAGTCGTCCACCCCGGCCTCGGCGGCGATCGCAGCGGCCGTGAGCCGGTTGTCGCCGGTGACCATCACCGTCTTGATGCCCATGCGGCGCAGCTCGGCGAAGCGCTCGCGGATGCCTCCCTTGACGATGTCCTTGAGCTCGACCACGCCCAAGGCGCGCGCGTCCTCGGCCACCACCAATGGCGTGCCGCCCTCGCGCGCGATGGCCTCGGCGCGCTCACGCACCGCCTCCGGCAGGCGGCCGCCCGCCTCCTCGACGAAGCGCTGCACCGCATCGAGCGCGCCCTTGCGGATGCGCCGGCCGTCGAGGTCCACCCCGCTCATCCGGGTGCGCGCGGAAAACGCGATGAAGTGCAGGCCTGCCGTCTCGCGGCCACGCAGTCCGTGGCGTTCCTTGGCCAGCACGACGATGGAGCGCCCTTCGGGCGTCTCGTCGGCCAGCGAGGCGAGCTGCGCCGCATCGGCCAGGGCCGGCTCCGTGACCCCGGGCGCGGGGTGGAAGGCCACCGCCTGCCGGTTGCCGAGCGTGATCGTGCCGGTCTTGTCCAGCAGCAGCACGTCCACGTCGCCGGCGGCTTCCACCGCGCGGCCCGAGGTGGCGATCACGTTGGCGCGCAGCATGCGGCTCATGCCGGCGATGCCGATGGCGGCCAGCAGCGCGCCGATCGTCGTCGGGATCAGGCACACCAGCAGCGCCACCAGCACCGTCACCGACACCGGCTGGCCCTGGCCCGCCGCCTGCACGCTGTACTGCGACAGCGGCCAGAGCGTGGCGCAAACGATCAGGAACACCAGGGTCAGCGCCACCAGCAGGATGGTCAGCGCGATCTCGTTGGGCGTGCGGCGGCGCTTGGCGGACTCGACCATCGCGATCATGCGGTCCAGGAAGGTGTGGCCCGGCTGCGCGGTGATGCGTACCACCAGCCAGTCCGACAGCACGCGCGTGCCCCCGGTCACCGCCGAGCGGTCGCCACCGGACTCGCGGATCACCGGGGCCGACTCGCCGGTGATGGCCGACTCGTCCACCGAGGCCACGCCCTCGATGACCTCGCCGTCGGCCGGGATCACGTCGCCGGCCTCCACCAGCACCACGCGGCCGGCGGACAGCTCGTCGCTCGGCACCGGGATCCAGGACGCACCGTGGTGCGGCTCTTGCAGCACCTTGGCGTACACGCGCTTCTTGGCCGAGCGCAGCGCCGCCGCCTGGGCCTTGCCCCGGCCCTCGGCCAGCGCCTCGGCCAGGTTGGCGAACCACACCGTCAGCCACAGCCAGGCTGCCACCGCGAGCGTGAAGCCCACCGGCGCGGCCATGCGCCCCGTGGCGGCGGCCACGCCGATCGCCGTCACCAGCGCGGCGCCGACCCACACCACGAACATCACCGGGTTGCGCCATTGCGCCTGCGGCGCCAGGCGCCACAGCGATTCGCGCAAGGCGGCGCGCAGCAGCGCCGCATCCCAGGGGCCGGCCGCGCGCGGATTCGTCACCATCGTCGTCATGTCGTTCCTCCCGGGCGCTTCAGCGGCCCGACATCAGCGTCAGGTGCTCGGCCACCGGCCCGAGCGCCAGCGCCGGCACATAGTTCAGCGCTCCCACCAGCAGCACTGCGGCCACCAGCAGCACGACGAACAGCCCGTTGTTGGTGGCCAGCGTGCCGGCCGAGGGCGGCACGCGCGGCTTGGCCGCGAGGCTGCCGGCCAGCGCCAGCGCCGGCACGATCACCAGGAAGCGCCCGAACCACATCGCCGCGGCCAGCAGCACGTTCCAGAACGGCGCGTTGGCCGACAGGCCTGCAAAGGCCGAGCCGTTGTTGTTGCCGGCCGAGGTCAGCGCATACAGCGCCTGCGACAGGCCGTGCGCGCCGGGGTTCGTCAGGCCTGCCAGGCCCGGCTCCACGCGCAGCGCCAGCGCCGTGCCCGCCAGCACCAGCGCGGGCACCACGATCACCGCCAGCGAGACCATCTTCATCTCGTAGGCGCCGATCTTCTTGCCCAGGTACTCCGGCGTGCGGCCGACCATCAGCCCGGCGATGAACACCGCGATCACCGCGAACAGCAGCATGCCGTACAGCCCCGAGCCGACACCGCCGTAAACGACCTCGCCCAGCTGCATCAGGAACATCGGCACCGAGCCAGCCAGCGGCATCAGGCTGTCATGCATGGCATTGACCGCGCCGCAGCTGGCGGCGGTCGTGACCGCAGCAAACAGCATCGAGCCGACCACGCCGAAGCGCGTCTCCAGCCCCTCAAGGCTCGGGCCGCTCAGGCCCAGCGCCGCAAGCTGCGGGTTGGGCTGATGCTGCGCGATCACCCCCACGGCATAGAGTGCGACGAACAGCACGGTCATCACCCCGGCCAGCGCCGCGCCCTGGCGTGCATCGCCCGCCCAGCGCCCGAACAGGAACACCAGCGCCAGCGGGATGAGGAGGATCGAGACCATTTCCAGCAGGTTCGACAGAGCCGTCGGGTTCTCGAACGGATGCGCAGAATTGGCGTTGAAGAAGCCCCCGCCATTCGTGCCCAGCATTTTGATCGCCTCCTGCGAGGCCACCGGGCCGATCGCGATGGTCTGGGTCGCTGCGGTGTGCGTGACCTGCCGACTTGCTTCCTGAACAGTGTAGGAAACAGGATCGATGAGAGTCACTTCGTGTCCGGCCGCCAGCGTCTGCGGCACGCCCTGGCTAACGAGGAACAGCGCGAACACCGCCGACAGCGGCAGCAGCACCCACAGAGTGGCGCGCGTAAGATCTAGCCAGGCGTGACCCACACCGGAGCTGGTTTTGCGCACGAAGCCGCGGATCACCGCCAGCGCCACCGCGATGCCGGTGGCCGCCGACAGGAAGTTCTGTACGGTAAGCCCCAGCATCTGCGTGCCATGGCTCATCGTGGATTCGCCGCCATAGCTCTGCCAATTGGTGTTGGTGACGAAGGAGACGGCGGTGTTCAGCGCCAGATCCGGCGCCACCGCACCGAAGCCCTGCGGGTTGAACGGCAACACTGCCTGCAGCCGCAGGATCGCGTACAGCGCCGCCAGCCCCACGAGGTTGAACACGAGGATCGCCAGCGCATAGCGCCACCACGGCATGTCCTCGTCCGGCCGGCTGCCGGCCAGCCGCAGCACCCCGCGCTCGATCGCGCCCACGAAGCGCACGCGCGCGGCGAGCCGGCCGCTGAAGACGCCATCGAGCCAGCGCGCCAGCGCCCAGGCCAGCGGGAACAACAGCGCCAGGAACAGCGCGAGCTGCACCCAGGGATTGGCGTTCATTCGAAGTCCTCCACCGCCAGCAGGGCGTAGACGAGATAGGCCAGCAGCCCGATGACGAGCACCCCGGCGGTCATGATCAGTGCCTCAGGCTCCATCGCCGTGACCTCCGTTCGACTCGATTCGGTTGCCTTGCGGGGCAGGGGGCGACAGCCGGCGGCATCCCGCCAGCGCGCCCAGGGTGATCAGCGCGAAGGCGGCCGCCCAGCCAAGAAACACGATGTCCATGCAGTCCTCCACGAGGGGATGTACACGCTGCACATTCTGGCCCGTGCGGCATCAAGCCGGCGCCCGATTCGTGCCCAGCGGTATCAAGGCGGCATCAAGACGAGGCGTCGTCGACGCCATCCTGTGAGGTCCGGTCTCACCGCACGCGACCCAAGCCCCGGTCCGCCTCTTGGCCTTCGAGCATCAGCGTCACCTCGTCGACGCACTCGAAGCGGCCGCTCGCATCCAAGCGGGCGAAGAGGTAGACCTCCTGCACCACGGTGGCGCCGTCGCGCTTGCGCACGTGCACGCGGTGATGGCTGGCGTAGCGTCGCAGATCGCGCCATTCGTCGAGCACCTCGATGCGGGCGGACGCCACCAGCTCGCGCAGCCTGCGCGCATGCGCGGCAAAGCCGTTGCGGTCGTCCCAGTGCCCATCGGTGCGCTGGCGGTAGTCGGGGCTGAAATGCCAATCGAGGAAGGTGTCGAGCGGTATGTCCTGCCGGTTGAGCAGGTCGTCCAAGGCGTGGTGGATCGAAGTCATGGGGGGTCCAGGGATCGAACAGAAGGAGCGTCCAGCGTATCGACATGCGCAGGGCTGCGATGCGGCCTGCACGCCATGCGATACCGCTACGATGCCAAGCATGGACGACCCCTTGATCGCGCCCCGTTGGGCCGAGGCCCGCCAGGGGCCGGTGATGTGTGCGGTGCTGCGGCGCAGCGGCCGGGTGCGGCACACGCGCGAGCATCGTCACGTGCGCGGCCAACTGCTGGGCACCGAGACCGGGCTGCTGACGGTGCAGGCAGCGCGGCACCGCTGGATCGTGCCGGCCTCGCATGCGGTGTGGGTGCCGCCGCAGACGCTGCATGCGGCGCACTCGCACGGGCCGTTTGCGGGCTGGAGCGTGTACCTGGCCCCCGAAGCCTGCGCGGCCTTGCCGGCCGAGCCCTGCGTGCTGGCGCTCACCCCGCTGTTGCGCGCGGCGGTGGGGCATGCGGCCCATCTGGCGGCCGACGGCACGACCGACCCGCAGCGGCTGGAGCGTTTGGCGGCCGTGATGCTCGACGAGATCGCCGCCTCGACACCGCTGCCCTGGAGCGTGCCGATGCCCAGCGACCGCCGCCTGCGGCGCATCGCCCAAGCCTTGTGCGACCACCCCGGCGACCCACGGCCGCTGGCGGATTGGGCCCGCTGGGCGGGGTTGTCGTCGCGCACCGCCTCGCGCCGTTTCGTGGCCGAGACCGGGTACAGCTTCACGCACTGGCGCCAGCGCCTGCGCCTGCTGCACGCCGCCGGCCGTCTGGCCGAGGGTGTGCCGGTGGTCGCCGTCGCGGCCGAGTCGGGCTACCGCAACCCCAGCAGCTTCATCGCGGTGTTCCGCGAGGTCTTCGGCACGACGCCGGGGCAGTATGCAGCGACAAGCCCACGCCGCAGACGCTGACGCCGGCCGCTTGCCGCACCGGGCCTCATTGCACCCAAGCCAAGGCCCAAAACGGATCCTCGCGGCTGGGCGCGGCCAGGCGCCGCCAGCCCAGCGCCTCGAAGAAGGCCAGGGCTTCGGGGTTGTCCTCGGCCACGTAGGCACGAAAGCATCGGCGCTCGCGCAGCGCGGGCTGCGCCAGCAAGGCCGCCCAGGCGCGCCGCCCCCAGCCCTGGCCGCGCAGGGCGGGATCGACGGCCCAGTCGGTGAGGACCCAAGCCCCGTGCTCGGGGTCAGGGGTGAGGCCGATGACGGCGACCAGCGCCGCGCCATACCGCACCGTCCATTGCTCGCCCTCGGTGTCGGCCAGCACATGGGCCAGCCACTCCTCGTCCATCGGGCCCAGATGCCGGTTCAAGCGCGCGTCGGCGTACCAGGCGCGGTAGGTGGGGAAATCCTCGGCGGCAAAGCGCCGCACTTCAAGCGTGGACTCGGGCGTCATGGGGCGAGGCCAATCTGGAGTTCGATGCGGTCGTCGGGCGAGTCGGGACCGTGCCAGACGTGGTAGACCTCGCGGGTCTGTGCATCGGGGGTCCACCCTGCTGCTGCGACGACGCGCCATCCAAGCCGAGCTTCGCGCGCTGCTCGCAAGAGCGTCATGAAGGGCACCCACCGTCTTGCATCGAAACGGTCCGGTGATCTTGCGCATGTGAAGTACGGCGAGTTCGGATCCGCAAGTGCTCATCGCCTGGAAGATTCCTCGAGCGCGCCCCGACGATGAAGCCGCTTAAGCTGACTACATTGATCCTGCCACAACGTCGCCCATGGCTGGCGCAGCACCGGGTCGAGGCGATGCTGCGGCTCGCGCAGCAAGGTCTCGATCACCGCCGGCGCCAGCAAGGTCAAGCGCAGCAGTCGGCGCACTTGGGTGACGTCGAGATGCTCGGCCTGCGCGATCTCCGTCACCGACGCCACCCGCTCCTCGTGGAGCAGTCTCTGCCAGTGGTGCGCCAGCCCAAGCGCACGCAACAACGCCGTGTCCTTCGCCTCGGTGCGCAGCGGCTCGCCCCCCGCCGACCCCACCTCGACCGCCTTCTGCACACCGGGCGGTGCGATCACCTCGCGGCGGATACCGCGCTGCACCAGCCGCCAGGGCACGAAGGTTTCCAGTTTCACGCCGCCCGCCGGCGTCGGCAGTTTCTGGGTGACCGGCGCTCCCTCGATGCGTCCCCGGTGCTTCGTGCTCACGCTTTCTCCTCGAAGCGCCGCACGATCTCGCGCTGGGCCGCCCAGTCCACCGGCAGCGGGTGGCGCTGGAACCAGATCAGGCTCATCCGGCGTGGCTGCCGCCCGGCCATCAGCATCTCGACGATGTCGGGCGCGAGCAGCGTCAGGCGCAGCAGCTCGTTGACCACCGAGTGGTGCAGCCCTTCGGCACGCGCGATGGCCGAGCCGCTGGGCATCGCGCCGCTGTCTAGCAGCCGTTGCCAGTGGAAGGCCCGTGCCATCCCTTCGATGAGCGTGCTGTCGTGCGCGTCCCGGTCCTCGGCCTGGTGCTGAACCAGCCGGCGCACGCCGCGCCGCCGCAGGGTCAGCGGCACGAAGGTCTCGAGCGTCCCGTCCTTCATGCCTCGACCTCCAGCAGCTCGGCGCCGATGCTCCTGGGCGCGAACTCGCCGATCAAGGCGTCCCAGCCCAGTTCGCGCCACTTCACCCGGATGCCCTGCATCTCGTCGGTGTGGACGAGATCGATGCGCTCGATCATCAGGTTGGCGATGCGGTGCTGCTCAACCGGGAAGAGCTGATCCCACACGTCGTTGAGGCGGCCCATCGCCATCACGACCGTGGCCTCGTCGATCGGTGCGCCCTGGCGTTGGACGTGACGCACGACCGCTGCAATGGATTCGGGGCTGGTCAGCACGGTGCGGATCTGGGCTACGACTGCCGCCTCAATCTCCCCGGCGGGCAGGCGCTCGTAACTCTTGCCCGGCGCGCCGAAGCGACTCTCGGACTTGGAGACGTAGTACTGGTACTTGCGTCCGTTTTTGCGCGAGTAGGTCGGGTACATGCGTTCGCCCGAAGGGGCATAGAGCAGTCCCCGTAGCAAGGCGTCGGTGCGTGACCGGATCTTGGTCTCCACAGAGCGCGCGTGGCTGTCGCGGGCCAGCACCGCGTGAACCTGGTCCCACAGCTGGCGTTCGATGATCGGCTCGTGCACGCCGGGGTACCACTGGCCCCGGCTCGACAGCTCCCCGAGGTAGATGCGGTTGCGCAGCACCTTGTGGATGTACTTCTTGTCGATACGTGTGCCGGTGCGAACCCGCCCGTCCTGCGTCGTCCACGCCTTGGTCGTGATGCCCTCGGCAGTCAGTCGAGCAGCGATCTGGGTCGGCGAACCGATTGAGAGCATCTCCTCGAAGATGCGGCGCACCACGGCCGCCTCGGCTTCGTTGATGACCAGTTGCCGGTTCGCCACGTCGTAGCCCAGTGGCGGCACGCCGCCCATCCACAGCCCCTTCTTCTTGGCCGCGGCGATCTTGTCGCGGATGCGCTCACCGGTGACCTCGCGCTCGAACTGGGCGAAGGACAGCAGGATGTTGAGCGTGAGCCGCCCCATCGAGGTCGTGGTGTTGAATTGCTGGGTCACCGAGACGAAGGACACGCCCTGGCGCTCGAACACCTCGACCATCTTGGAGAAGTCGGCGAGGCTCCTCGTCAGGCGGTCGATCTTGTAGACCACCACGATGTCGATCAGCCCGCGCTGGATATCGGCCATCAGGCGCTTCAAGGCCGGGCGCTCGGTGTTGCCGCCCGAGAAGCCGGGATCATCGTAGTCGTCGGCGACAGAGATCCAACCCTCGCTCCTTTGGCTAGCGATGAAGGCGTGGCCCGCCTCCTTCTGCGCGTCGATGGAGTTGAACTCCTGGTCGAGCCGCTCGTCCGAGGACACCCGGCAGTAGACCGCACAGCGCTTGCGTGCCTTGGTGGAGGCGATTTCCGTCATCAGGCGCCTCCCTTCAGGCCGAAGAACAGCGGGCCGCTCCAATGCTGGCCGGTGATGTGCCGCGCCACGGCGGTCAGGCTCTTGAAGCGGCGGCCTTCGTATTCGAAGTGACCATCGGCGTCAACCGTCACCCGGTGCTCGCGCTCGCCCCATTCGCGTAGCAGCACGGTGCCCGGTGCGAAGTCGAACTTGCGCGGGCGCGCGCGCAGTTTGATCTTGGAGTGCTTCGCGCCGATGGCCTCAAGGCGCTGGCGCGTTTCGGGTGCGAGTCCGCCGAAGGCTTCTTCCTGCAGCTTGTAGGCGATGCGGGACTCGACGTGCGTGCGATTCGGATGTTCGGGCCGGCGCTCGAAGTGCCGGTCCCACAGGACCCACAGCTCGGCCATCGGGAGATGACCCAGGTCGGCGATCCGCGTCGCAATGGACGCTGACTTCTCGCTCATGACAACTTCTCCGTTGGATAGGGGGTTGCATGAACGCGCTGGTCGGGCAGGAAGCCAAGGCGAACCGCGCTCTGTTCCAGCCCGGAAGACCCGAGGGTACGGACGATGGCGGCCGCGAGGATGGTGGTGATTTCGCCAGCACGGGCGCTTGCGCTCATCTCTGCCGGAGATGCAAGTTCGAGGTTTCTCATGACGGCTCCAGGGAATCGAAACCGCCAGGGATGATGTGCGCAGATTTCCGAAGCGGATCGCAACGCCGATCAATCGGCGCGGCGCGCTGACGCCTCAACGGCGGTCAGACGTCTTCGGTGACTGCTTCGATCGCAGCGCTGCGCGTGTCGCTGTCATCGACGACCACTCGATCGAGTGGGGTCAGCTTCAGCTGCCACGCCCGCGTGCCTGGGACCCTTTCGAGATAGTCGCGCCAGGGCGAGTGCTTGCCGGTGAAGAGGTTGGCCGGAGACGTGCAGCCCGTGCCGGCCATCAGCGCCTTCGTGTTGACGTGGGGCGTTCCTGCGGCCCAGGCCTCCACCAGCCGCTGCAAGACGGCGATCCTTGCTTTGCCCGTGACCCGCCACGGCGCCTTGCCCGGAAGGTACAGCGTCGCCGCGTGACCATCGGGGGCGACCTTGAGCGTCACCGTCGACCCGCCCATGGCCGCCAGTTGCCCGTGGCGATAGGCCACCTTCAGCCGGTCCAGGTCGATGGCGCTGCCGTTGCCCGCATCGGCGAGCACATCCTCGATGGGAATGACGACATTGGTGCCGGCGAATGGCAGCGGCGTCGAGGTCGTCGTCAACACCACGCCCGCCACCGGGCGCGGACGAAGCCTCAGCGCAGCGTCGACTTTCGCGTACGCGCGCTCGTGGGACATCCTGGAGGCGAAGTACAGCGCCACGGCATGGCCGTCGATGTCGATCTCGCCAAGGAACACCGGCTCGTCGTCGAAGTGCCGACTGCGGGGTCCTTTCAAGGCCGATCCCAGCGCCGTGATCAATTCCTCGCGCAACCAGTCCAGCTGCACCTTCCAGCGCCGGGCGAGACGGGCCGGCAGGACCACGTCCTTGCCTGTCAGGGGATCGCGGTAGCG
Source organism: Tepidimonas sp. HKU78 (assembly GCF_049860815.1). Classification (NCBI taxonomy): domain Bacteria; kingdom Pseudomonadati; phylum Pseudomonadota; class Betaproteobacteria; order Burkholderiales; genus Tepidimonas; species Tepidimonas sp. HKU78. Next base: position 527,449 of record NZ_CP187547.1, on the reverse strand, counting down.
CACGGTGTCGGCATCGGCGCAACGTTCGAGCACCACCTTCATCGGCTCGCCTTCGTCGACGGGGACCGACAGCTCGGCAATGCGCTCGCCTTCGATGAGGATGCCTTCGTCCTGCAGCCGCTCGATGTCGATGCCGAGCTTATGCAGTGCGAAGCCGTCCATCGGGCTGCTGGCGCTCTCCAGAAGCCGGGCCACCTGCGCGATCAGGCTCGGATCGTCCCGCCCGCAGCCCGGGTGCAGCGGTTTGCGCACCCCCAGGGCCTCGAGCAGTTGCATCCCGGCGCGGCGCAGGCGTTGGTCTTTCTCGCCAGCCAGGCTGCAGCGACCGGGCTCGGCCAGCACGATGGCCAGCGGGGTGGCCGCCGTCTCCCCCTCGAACACCAGTTCGGCCACCAGGGTCACACCGAGCAAGGCACCAGGCTGCGCGAAGGGGTGGTTGCCCCAGCGCTCGTCGATCACCTCGTGCAGTTCTGCGCCGCTGTCGATGTGCAGCGTGACGGCGTCCGTGGCATGCCCAAGCAAAGCCTTGGCTTCGGTCAGATACAGCCGCTCGATGCGGCCCCCGTCGATGCGCGGCTTGGTGTCCTTCAGTGGCCGCGCAAAGCGCGACAGGTCGTAGCGCGAGCGGTCCAGCGGACGGTTCGACAAGGGGGCCTTGAAGCCGTGCCGGGACAGCACGTTGGCCAGCGGCGCACGGGTGCCCAGCGTCGGGGCAAAGACTTCGACGAGCCCACGATGAGGCGCGTAGATGAGGGTGGCGTCGCGCGCCGGGAAGTAGAAGAAGCTCTTGCGCTGGCGGTTGCGCATCTCCACCGCGGCCACCTGATCGCCGGCGAAACGCACCACGAGGTAGTGTGTCGCCTGGGTCTGGCCTTGCCGGTTCGGCTCCTCCATGGCCACGTGGATGACCTCGCAGGGCTCGGCCAGCCGCATCGCCTCGGTGAGTTGCGCTTCCAGCCGGTCCTTGACCGCATCGTTCCACAGGAAGGGCGGCGCCTCGCCAGGCACGTCGAACGCGTCGTGCAGGCGTTTGAGCCCCTTCAGGTCCTGGGTGTTGACGATGGACTCGGCAGTGTCGAAGAGCTTGGCCGTCTCCTCCGAGTGGGTGCGCATCCAGACCGCACGCCCTACCTCGCCGCCGTCCTGCCTCCGAAAACACGCGATCAGGTCCTCGTCGTAGAGTTGCTCGGCCACCGTGGAGAGCACGGCCGCGCCGCGCGGCGTGGACAGGCGCAGCACGCGCAGGCCCAGGGCATCGCAATAGAAGCGAAGGGATGCATCCAGGTCTGACCTTGCCCGCGAGTTCCGGATCCCATAGCTGAGACCGTTACGCAGCCTGCCTTTTCTGGGCGGCAAGCCAAGCCCGTTCGAATTGCATCGGACTGACATAGCCCAACGACGAATGAAGCCGCCGGTGGTTGTAGAACGTCAGCCAGTCGACGATCTCGTCCATGGCGTCGCGCCGGGTCTTGAAGCGTTTGCCGTGCAGCCTGCCCACCTTGAGCGAGCCCCACAGGCTTTCCGTGGGCGCATTGTCCCAGCAGTTCCCCTTGCGACTCATCGAGCTGCGCATGCCGTAGCCGGTCAGCGCCTTCTGGAAGTCGGCACTGCAGTATTGGCTGCCGCGATCGCTGTGGCATATCAGTCCCGGCGGCGGATGGCGGCGGAACCAGGCCATGTGCAACGCGTCAATCACCAGCTCGCGCCGCATGTGCGGCTGCATCGACCAGCCCACGACCTGGCGGCTGAACAGGTCGATGATCACCGCCAGGTACAGCCAGCCCTCGTCGGTGGCCACATACGTGATGTCGCTCGTCCACACGGCGTTCGGCGTGGCCGGCTTGAACTGCCGATCCACAAGGTTCGGCGCCACCGGCAGCTTGTGGTTGCTGTCGGTCGTAGCCTTGAACTTGCGCTTGCCTCGGGCGCGGATGCCGTGCAGGCTCATGAGCTTGCGAACGCGCTCCTTACCCACCCGAATGCCGCGTGCCAGCAGTTCCTTCCAGATCCGCGGCCAGCCGTACTCGCCACGCGTTTCGGCATGGATCGCTCGGATATGAACCAGCAGAGCATCGTTGCTGATCCCACGTCGTGGTCGTGCCTGGCGCACACGGTGGTCGTGGTACCCACTGGGGCTCACCCCCAGAACTGCGCACGCCACCGACACGGGCCAGCGCTTGCGGTTACGCTCGATCCAGGCGTACTTCACCCCCGCTCCTTCGCGAAGTACGCCGTCGCTTTTCCCAGGATGTCGCGCTCCATCTTGACCCGCGCCAGCTCCGCGCGCAGCCTGGCGATCTCCATCTGCTCTGGGCTCACCGGCTTGCTTCCAGCCCCCGCCAGACGACCGTCTCGGTCCGCACGGATCCAGTTGTGCAGCGTCTGTTGCGCAATGCCCAGGATCTTCGCCGTCGCCGCCATGCTCTGGCCAGCCTTGACCAGCCTGACCGCTTCCAGCTTGAACTCCAGCGTGTAGCGCGCTCTCGTTGCCTTCGTCACTTCCGTTCTCCTTGCCTGTATTCAACCACTCAGCAAGGGATCCGGTTTCCAGGGGCAAGGTCAGTCTGTCACGCGGACCATGGTGTGGAGGTATTTCATAGGGTAGCTGCCGGCCTCAAGCCGGTCGGAAGTTGTTCTTGAGTTCGCGCAGCGTGGCAAACACGGCCACGTCGCCATCCGGGACCGTGGCGAGCGCGGCCAGGCCAGCGCGCAGGCCCGGATCGCGCGAGCGCAGGAAGGGATTGACCAGGCGCTCGGTGGCCAGTTGGCTGGGCAGCGTGGGTGCGCCGCGCGCGCGCAGTGCATCGCAATGTGAGATGTAGGCTTGCAGCGCGGCGTTGCCCGGCTCCACCGCCTGCGCGAACCGCAGGTTGGACAGGGTGTATTCGTGAGCGCAACAGACGCGCGTGGCCGCCGGCAGGCCGTTCAGCCGGTCCAGCGAGGCCAGCATTTGCGCAGGCGTGCCCTCAAACAGCCGGCCGCAGCCGCCCGAGAACAGCGTGTCCCCGCAAAACAGCAGCGGCCCGCCCGGTACGTGATTGCCAAAGTAGGCCACGTGGCCGGCGGTATGGCCGGGGACGGCGATGACCTCGAAGTCCTGCCCCAGCACCTGCAGCCGGTAGCCCTCGCCCACGCGGGTGACGGGTTCGGGAAGCACCTCGCCCACGGGGCCGAAGACGGCGGCGCCGCTGTCCGCCACCAGCTCGGCCACGCCGCCGGTGTGGTCGTGGTGGTGGTGCGTCAGCAGGATGCCCGCCAGGATCAGGCCCTGCTCCTGCAACGCTGCGCGCACGGGGCCGGCATCGCCAGGGTCCACGACCCAGGCGTGCTGGCCGTCATGCAGCAGCCAGATGTAGTTGTCGCTGAAAGCGGGGATGCACTGCAGTTGGGGCGAAGGGGCGGTGGTGTTCAGGCGCATGCGAGCTCCTCGGCCGCCCGCGCCGGCCCCTGCTCCAGTTCGGAACTGGCGGCCAGGGCCGCGAGCCGGGCGACCACGCCATAGAGGTAGAAAAGGTTGGGCCCGCTCGTCCCCGGTGGCTGGCCGTGCTGCACCGACAGCGCTGCGGGGTCACAGGCCATGGGCTGGAACCGGGCGCCTGGTGCATTCAGGTTCTCGTCGGCCCCGCGCTCGGCATGCAGGCGGTAGAACCCACCCACCACGGCCCGGTCGATCATGTACACCACGGGCTCGGCCGTGGCACCGCCCACGCATTCGCGCGTCCGCACACCTTCTTGCAGGATGGCCTCGGACACCTGCAGGCCGTCCTTCACCACGGCCATCTTGTTGCGCGTGCGGCGGTTGAGCGCGCCCAGCTCGCTGGCGTCGCGCACCATCATGATGCCCATGCCGTAGGTGCCGTTGTCGGCCTTGACCACGATGAAGGGGCGCTCGGCGATGCCGTATTCCTTGTACTTGCGGCGGATGCGGTTCAGCAGCGCATTGGCTTGCTCTTGCAGGCGCTCCAGGCTGTGGCCTTCGGCGAAGTCGAGGTTGTCGCAATGGTCGAAAAGGGCTTGTAAGAGCCAGGGGTCCAGGCCCAGCAGCTTGCCGAAGCGCTTGCAGACCTCGTCGTAGGCCTGGAAGTGCCGGCTCTTGCGGCGCACATGCCAGCCAGCATGCAGCGGCGGCAGCAGCAATTGCCCTTGCAGGTCTTCGAGGATGCCAGGGACGCCGGCGCTGAGGTCATTGTTGACCAGGATGGCGCAGGGATCGAAGTCCCGCAGCCCGATCCGGTTGCCGCGCCGGAGCAGCGGCTCCAGAGTGAGTGTGCCCCCATCAGGCAGCGCCAGCGCCGTGGCCTCGGCGATGTCAGGGTTAAGGGAGCCTATCCGTACCTCCAGACCAGCGTCGCCCAGGATGCGCTGCAGTTGCGCCACGTTCTGTAGGTAGAAGCCATTGCGGGTGTGGTTTTCCGGCACCAGCAGCAGTCTGCGGGCCTGCGGCGCTCGCCGCTGCAGCGCCAGGCGTGCGGCCTGCGCCGCCGCCGGCAGCATCTCGGCCGAGAGGTTGTTCCAGCCGCCGGGATACAGGTTGGTGTCCACGGGCGCGAGCTTGAAGCCCGCGTTGCGGATGTCCACCGAGCTGTAGAAGACAGGTGTGTGCTGCGTCCATTCCAGGCGGAACCAGCGCTCGATCGCCGGCGACGCGTCCAGAATGTGCTGACCAAGTTCAGAGGGGGCGCCGTCCAGCGCCGTGAGGAAATGGGGAACCATGATGACAGCCTTTGCGGTTCAAGAAGCAGGGGCTGTCCACGCACACGGCGTTCCCCCGCACAGGCCGAGGCAACGCGGCGTTGCGCTCAGCGGTAGTGGCCGTGCTTTTCCAGCACTTCGATCTTGTAGCCGTCCGGGTCCAGGATGAAGAAGAAGCGCGCCAACAGTTCGTCGCCGCTCTTGAATTCCTTGACCGGCAACGGCTCGTAACCTGCGGCGATCAGCTCGGCGTGCCGCGCCGGCACGTCGTCCACCACCACGGCCACGTGGCCGTAACCATCGCCATGCGTATAGGGCGTTTCGCGTCCCTTGTTCCAGGTCAGCTCAATCTCGACGTCGTTCTCTTCGTTGCGCAGGTAGACCAGCGCGAAGTCAGGGAAATCCAGCCGGTGGGCGGGCGTGAGGTTGAAGACCTCGCGGTAGAACTTCAGGGATGCGTCCAGGTCGCGCACCCGGATCATGGTGTGAATCAGTTTGGCCATACGTTGCGTTATTGGTTGAGAGGGGTTGCCTCAGTGTGGGAGATGCTGGGGGTTGCGGACATGCGGCACGTGGCCACCTACGGCGTCTTCCACGGTTTCAGCCGCTTCGAGCTGGTCGCACTTTCGTCGAAGGTAGCGCAGGCACGTGACCCGCAGGAAAGAGGTGAAATTCAGCACATCGCCCCGGTGGGAGGGTGTCAGGATTTTTGTGTGAGGGGCCTACCATGACGACTTCCAGGAGCCCCCATGCCACGCAAGAAGACCACCCCCGCCGCGAAGCCGGACGCCATTCTTCCCGACGAGCTGCTTGAGAAGCTGATCCCCGGACCGATGGACGCCGCCGGCGTCGAGGCCGTGTTCCAGAAGCTGAAGAAGGCCGTGATCGAGCGCGCCTTGGGGGCTGAGCTGGGCGTGCACTTGGCCAGCCCCGAGGGCGGCTGCGGGAACCATCGCAACGGCCGCAGCGGCAAGACCGTGCTGACCGACGGCGGGCCGCTGCGGATCGAGGTGCCCCGCGACCGGGCCGGCAGCTTCGAACCGCAGCTGATCCCGAAGCATGAGCGCCGGTTTGCCGGCTTTGACGACCGGATCATCTCGATGTATGCCCGCGGCATGTCGGTGCGCGAGATTCAGGGCCATCTGGCCGAGATGTACGCCATCGAGGTGTCAGCGGAGTTCATCAGCGCCGTCACCGACGCGGTGATGGCCGAGGTGGGGGCCTGGCAGGCCCGGCCGCTGGAGCCGATGTACCCGGTGGTGTTCTTCGATGCCCTGCGGGTGAAGATCCGCGAGGACGGCGTGGTGCGCAACAAGGCGGTGTATCTGGCCTTGGGCGTGCTGCCGGACGGGACCCGCGACATTCTGGGGCTTTGGATCGAGAACACCGAAGGCGCGAAGTTCTGGATGAAGGTGTTCAACGATCTCAAGACCCGCGGGGTCACGGACCTGCTGATCGGCGTGGCCGACGGCCTGAAGGGCCTGCCGGAGGCACTGGAGGCGGTGTTTCCGGCCACGACCCTGCAGACCTGCATCGTGCACCTGATCCGCAACAGCCTCGACTATGCGAGCTGGAAGGACCGTAAGGCGCTGGCCGCGGCGATCAAGCCGATCTACACCGCACCGAGCGCGGAGGCCGCCGAGCGCGCGCTGGACGCGTTCGAGGCAGGGCCGTGGGGCCAGCGCTTCCCGACCGTGGTCGCGGCCTGGCGGCGGGCGTGGAGCCGGGTGATCCCGTTCTTCGCGTTCCCGCCCGAAGTGCGGCGGATCATCTACACCACCAACGCCATCGAGAGCGTGCATTCGCGGTTACGCAAGATCATCAAGAGCCGCGGGCACTTCCCAAGCGACGAGGCGGCCACCAAGCTGATCTGGCTGGCCTTGCGCAACATCACCGCGGACTGGAAGCGGGCGAGCAAGGAGTGGAAATCGGCGATGAACCAGTTCGCGATACTATACGGCGACCGCTTCACCCTCGCACCACGCTGAACGACACGAGGACAGATTCAGAAACCGCCCCACACACAAAAAACAGGACATCCCCCCCCGGTGGCGCAGGATCTCGTCGTGGAGCTGCACGATCAGGGAGTTGGTGGTAACCCCCTCTTCGGCCGCCAGGCGCGCCAGCGTGTCCCACATGAGGTTTTCCATCCGGATGCTGGTCGACACCCCCCGGATGCGCACGGTGCGGGTACGCGATTCGTAAAGAATCGGATCGGCGGTAACGAAGAATTCACACATGGGGAGTCTCCTGCGTAGAGCGTTTGGGGCCTTGCTTACAGGGCGCGTTGCGCCATCTGCGAAGCGATGTAATCGGCCTGCCGGATCGCCAACGCGACGATGGTCAGTGTCGGGTTCTCCGCGCCGCCGCGTCGTGAACTGGCTGCCGTCCGAAATGAAGAGGTTCGGAATGTCATGGGTCTGCCCCCACTTCGTACTTTGCGCCTTTGCGTTCTTTGCGTTGGAAGAGGCTTTTCCACACGATGGCACAGAGGCACTCACCGCGTGGGTGCATACGGAGCCCGCGGCCTCGCGGACTCCGTCGCCGGATCACGGCTCGATGCGCGTCCCGAGCACTTTCAGGAACTGCGCGATCCAGGCCGGGTGGCCCGGCCACGCGACGCCCGTGACGAGATTGCCATCCGTCACCGCGCCGTCGACGCCCGGGTCCTTGAAGGTGGCGCCGGCGAGTTCCATTTCGGGGCGGCATGCGTAGTAGCCGGTCGCCGTCTTGCCGCGCAAGGCATCGGCCGCGGCCAGGATCTGGACGCCATGGCAGACTGCGGCAATCGGCTTGCCGGTGCTCACGAAGTGCTTGGTGATCTCGATGACCTTGCTGTTCAGCCGGATGTATTCCGGCGCGCGGCCGCCGGAGATCAACAAAGCGTCATACTTGGCCGGATCCACCTCGGCGAAAGTGGCGTTCAGCGTGAAGCGGTGCCCGGGCTTCTCGCTGTAGGTCTGTGCGCCATCGAAGTCATGGATCGCGGTGTGCACGAAGTCGCCCGCCTTCTTGTCCGGGCACACGGTGTGCACCGTGTGCCCGACCATCACCAGCATCTGGAACGGCGCCATCGCCTCGTAGTCTTCGACATAGTCGCCCACCAGTTGCAGAATTTTCTTGGCTGCCATGGCTTTCTCCTTCAGCAAGAGGGATCTGTCAGATTGCGCGCTGCGTCATCTGCTGCGCGATGTAATCGGCCTGCCGGATCGCCAACGCGACGATGGTCAGTGTCGGGTTCTCCGCGCCGCCGGTCGTGAACTGGCTGCCGTCCGAAATGAAGAGGTTCGGAATGTCATGGGTCTGCCCCCACTTGTTGCAGACGCCGTCACGCGGATTGCTGCTCATGCGGCAGGTTCCGAGGTTGTGCGTCGACGGGTAGGGCGGCGTGCGGAAGGTCCTGATGGCACCCACCGCCTTGTAGACCTTCTCGCCTTGTTCATAGGCGTGGTTGCGCATGGCAATGTCGTTGGCATGGTCATCGAAGTGCACATTCGGCACCGGGTTGCCGTACTTGTCCTTGACGTCCTTGTTCAGCGTGACGCGGTTGCTCTCGCGCGGCATATCTTCTCCCACCAGCCACATGCCGGCCATGTGCGTGTAATGATCCAGCCACCAGGCGAACTCTTCACCCCAGGCGCCAGGATTCAGGAATGCCGCCATGAAAGGCAGGCCGAGCGACAGGGTCTCCATCTCGTAGCCGCCGACGAAGCCGCGCTTCGGATTGTTGCCGCTTTCGTCGCCGATATAGCCGGCCATCGTGGTGCCCCGGTACATATGCACCGGCTGGTTGAATGCCGCGTACACACTACCGGTCATGTGGCGCATATAGTTCCTGCCTACCTGCCCTGACGAATTGGCGAGCCCGTCCGGGAATTTGCTCGAGGCCGACAATAGCAGCAGCCGCGGCGTTTCGATCGCGTTGCCGGCCACGCAGACGATGCGCGCCTTTTGGCGCTGCTCCTTGCCGTCCTTGTCGAAGTAGACGACGCCCGTGACCTTGCCCGCGTCATTGTGCTCGATGCGCACCACATGGGATTCCGGGCGCAGGTCGAGGTTTCCGGTCGCCTCGGCCTTCGGCAGCTCGGTGTACAGCGTGGACCACTTGGCGCCGCTCTTGCAGCCTTGAAAGCAGAAGCCCAACTGCAGGCACCTGCCGCGCCCGTCGCGCGGTTGGCTGTTGATGGCCATGCGGCCGGTGTGCACGTCCTTGTAGCCGAGTTTCATGGCGCCGGCGTACATCACCTTGAAGTTGTTGTTGCCCGGAAGCCCCGGAATGCCGTGGGTCCGCGTCACCCCCATCTTGTCCTCGGCCTTCGTGTAGTACGGCTCGAGTTCCTGCAGCGTCAGCGGCCAGTCGAGCAGATTCGCGTCCCTGATCTCGCCATAGACGGTGCGCGCCTTGAACTCGTGCTCCTGGAAGCGCAGGGAGGCGCCGGCCCAGTGGGTCGTGGTGCCGCCCACGGTCTTGCAGATCCAGGCCGGCAAACCAGGAAAGTCCTTGGCGATGCGCCAGCTGCCCGAGGTGGTGCGCTTGTCCAGCCACGCCAGCTGGTTGAAGGCCTTCCATTCGTCGTTGACGAAGGTGTCGGGCGATTGCCGGGCGCCCGCCTCCAGCACGACAACCTTGATGCCCTTTTGGCACAGCTCGTTTGCCAGGGTACCGCCGCCCGCGCCGGAGCCGATGATGACGACCACCGAGTCGTCGCTGTAATCAAATTTGGCCATGAGTGTCTCCTGGTGCGCCCAATCGCTGAGGGGCACGCTTTATCAATATGTGAGTGCGAAATGCCGGAAGATGGGCTGCGTTCAGCCCAGATAGGGCGCTGGGCTGGCCTCGGCGGGGGGCGCGGGCAGCCACTTCAGGTCCTGGAAGCCGCGCAGGAGATAGCCACCTTTTTCCCAGGCCGAGCCTTCGTAGCCGAAGACCGCGAAAGCCATCTCGTTGTCGTAAAGGGAGGTGACGCATTGGCCGCGCACCGTATTGAAAAAGTCCTGCCCCTCCATGGCCTTCACCGCTTCAAGGCGGCGCTGCTTGCTGGCCTTGAGGAAGCTGCCACCTGCCAGGTGGTCCAGGTTCTGAATGCCGGCCTGGAGCATCTTCGCCATTTCCGGATCGGCCGCGGCACGGCCGTCGAGGTCCTTGACCAGCAGCGCGTACACCGCGTCGGGAAGCTTGGCGTGCGGGAACAGCACCCGGCCCATCTGCAGCAGGGTGTTGCCCTCGACCTGGCTCAGTTGCTTGAGCTCCAGCGCCCAGGCGGTGGAGGGTGCCAGCAGCGCGAGCGTGCTGCCAGCGGCCAGCGTCCCCATCAGCACGCCCGAGCCTTTGAGCAGGCTGCGGCGGGTCAGGGGCAGCTGCGTGGCCGGCGTGGAAGATTCGTGCGCCTGCTTTTGAGAAATTGGGATGAATCGCATGGTGTCGTCTCCGGTATGTTTAGAGTTTCACCCGTGTAGAGAACTGGTTTGGTGGCACTTTCTCTACACGGGTGAAATTCTAAAAATCAGCCCCATGGGGTAGGTCATAACGGGATACCTACAGGGATTCCCCTAGGCTCCATGTCGTTTCGTGTGGAAAGCAACACCGTCACTGGGGCATCGCCGGCGCGAACGGACTGGCCGGCAGGTGCCTGAGCTTGGACATGCGCAGGTAGGCGATGGCGATGAAGTTCTGGCTCGTCCTGAAGCCGCGCGCGGCGCGCTTGGCCTGCTGCAGCAGCCCGTTCATCGCCTCGACGAAGGCGTTGCTGCGGTGATCGACCATGCCGCGCACCACCGCGTCGAACCGCTCCTTGAGCGTGGCGGCCAGCTTCTTGAACGGCTCGAGCCGGCAGCGCCGCGCCCAGCTCAGCCAGGCCCCGAGATCGGAAGCGGCCTGTTCGATGCTGTTGTGCGCTGTGGCCCGCGCGTACACCTCGCGCAGCGCCATCTTCAGCCGCCACGCCCGCGCGCTCTTGAGCGTCGAGCGCTGCAGCCAGTGCATCGCCTGGAGCTGGCGGGCGCTCCAGGTGCTGGGGTTGCGCCGCATGCCCCACAGCAGCTGCCTGAGCGTCTTGCGGCCGCCAGCGCCCAGCGCGGCTCGCACCGCCTGCGCGTCGGTGGCCATCTCCGCGCGGCGCACCTGGTCCATCGCCTCGATGGCCATCGAGACGACGTGAAAGCGGTCGTAGCTGATCTGCGCCTCGGGCAGCGCCAGCGCCACGCCCTTGGCGTAGGCTGCGCTCATGTCCATGCACACGTGCCGCACCTGGGCGGGATCACCGCCATGGGCCCTCAGATCCTCGGCGAACTCCATCACCGTGCGGTGCTCGCGCCCCTCGGTGGCGAACAGCAGCCGCTTGCGATCCAGGTCGTGCACGACGGTGATGTAGTGCTGCCCGCGCCGCAGGCTGGTCTCGTCGATGCCCACCGTGCGCACGCCGGCGAAGTCTTCCAGCGCACGCGCCTGCGCGACGTAGAACTCGATGCGCCGCCACAGCCGCTTGTCCTTGCAGCGCAGCAACTCGGCGGCCTGGCGCACCGGCAGGTCCAGGCACAAGGTCAGCGCCAGCGCTTCGAACGCCGCGGTGAAGCCCGAGCCCGGACGCGCCCAGGGCACGGCCACCTGCGTGGTCTTGCCGCAGGCACCGCAGGCCACGCGCGGCACGTCGCAGTGCAGCCAGGCCTCGAACTGGAAGAAGTCCAGGTGCCGCCAGGATCGGCGCAGCCGGTCGTGCACCGGTTGCGTGGCCGCACCGCATGCCGGGCAGGCGAGCCTGCTGGTGTGGCAGCCGATCTCGAAGTCGATACGCCGCTTGGTGGTGTCGAGCCTGACGTCATCGACGACCCACGGCGGCTGCAAGCCCAGCGCGCTGGTGAACAGAGCTTCTACGGCAATGCCCATGGACTCATCCTCCTGATCAAACACGCCTCGTGGACATGTGCACAGGCCGGCCAGCGGCCTGCACACATGCCCACCGGGCTCGACGACCAGGAGTCATTGTGACTGTTGTGTTCCACACGAAATGACGAAGGACCGCAGCGGCTGTCGATCTCACCGCAGGGTAGGGTGCGTTACCAGCTCAAGACGCCGTGGCGCAATGGGACCACGCATGTCGAATGGGATGCGGTGGACTTCATCGCCAAGCTGGCGGCACTGGTCCCGCCACCTCGCGCGCATCTCACCCGCTTCCACGGCGTATTCGCCCCGAATGCAAACCTGCGCGCGCAGCTGACGCCCTCGGGGCGCGGCAAGCGGCCTGCGAGCGATGCAGTGCCGGTGGACGTCAGCGCCCACGACGAACCGCGCAGCCCCGAGCAGAAGCGCCGTGCGATGAGCTGGGCGCAACGGCTCAAGCGGGTCTTTTCCATCGACGTCACCACCTGCGCCCACTGCGGCGGCGCGGTGCGGATCGTCGCCAGCATCGAAGACCCCAAGGCCATTCGCGCCATCCTCGCCCACTTCGAGAAACACGGCGCGCTGGAGCAAGCGCACTACCGGCCCGCAGCGCGCGCCCCGCCGCCCGCCGCGTGATGAGGCGCCGGCCACACAGCCGGCAGCCAAGCCAGAGTCCGATCCGATGCGGCCACGACCCCGCAGGGCTGCGCTCGGCCCTGTGCCGGGATTCGGTGAGAAATGGCTACGCACTGAGCCGCTGCGTGGCCCCGCGATGTCGAAAACCCACGCATGAACCCCCGATCTGTGCCCGATCTGTGCCCAAAGCGGCGCTTGCGCGGCCGCTTCCTACCCGCCAGACTCGCAAAAAAGGGCGGTTGAACTTCCTATACCCCCGGATGCCGATGATCCTTACGCCGCCTATCAGGTTCCTGACGACCTGATGTGGTAGGAAAGAACCGGGCATTGCCCGGTTTTTTGTCTGCGCCGGAGGGGCGGTTCTTTCAGGTTTTCGGGCGGTTGCCCAACAGTACCCGGCCGAAGCGCGCACCGGGTGTGAGCGGGGTAATGGCCAGCAGCAGATCCAGGCGCAGGGCCTGCTGGCCGCTTTCGCTTGCCACAAGCAGGAATTCCTCCTTGCTGGGGCGCGTCTCGGTGCTGATGGCATCGGCTTCGAGTCGCCCGCCGTCAACCAGTTCGAGCAGCAGTCGGTAACGGTACAGGCAGGCGATCTCCAGGTAGTCGTGCAGATGGCAGTCGATTGGTCGGTAGCTGTCCATGGGACTTTCCGGTGTGGGGTCTTCCAGTCAGTCTGGCGCAGCTGGCGCAATGGGACCACGCATGTCGAATGGGATGCGGTGGACTTCATCGCCAAGCTGGCGGCACTGGTCCCGCCACCTCGCGCGCATCTCACCCGCTTCCACGGCGTATTCGCCCCGAATGCAAACCTGCGCGCGCAGCTGACGCCCTCGGGGCGCGGCAAGCGGCCTGCGAGCGATGCAGTGCCGGTGGACGTCAGCGCCCACGACGAACCGCGCAGCCCCGAGCAGAAGCGCCGTGCGATGAGCTGGGCGCAACGGCTCAAGCGGGTCTTTTCCATCGACGTCACCACCTGCGCCCACTGCGGCGGCGCGGTGCGGATCGTCGCCAGCATCGAAGACCCCAAGGCCATTCGCGCCATCCTCGCCCACTTCGAGAAACACGGCGCGCTGGAGCAAGCGCACTACCGGCCCGCAGCGCGCGCCCCGCCGCCCGCCGCGTGATGAGGCGCCGGCCACACAGCCGGCAGCCAAGCCAGAGTCCGATCCAATGCGGCCACGACCCCGCAGGGCTGCGCTCGGCCCTGTGCCGGGATTCGGTGAGAAATGGCTACGCACTGAGCCGCTGCGTGGCCCCGCGATGTCGAAAACCCACGCATGAACCCCCGATCTGTGCCCGATCTGTGCCCAAAGCGGCGCTTGCGCGGCCGCTTCCTACCCGCCAGACTCGCAAAAAAGGGCGGTTGAACTTCCTATACCCCGAGGCCTACCCGCCCGCCGGCACGAAGGCCATCGCCGCGGAGTTGAGGCAGTAGCGCAGGCCGGTGGGTGGCGGGCCGTCGGGGAAGACGTGGCCGAGGTGGCCGTCGCAGCGGGCGCAGCGGATTTCGATACGGATCATGCCGTGGCTGCTGTCGCGGTATTCGGCGATGTGTTCGGGGTCGAAGGGCTGCGTGAAGCTGGGCCAGCCGGTGCCGGAGTCGAACTTGTCCTCGGCGCGGAACAACGGCAGGTGGCAGAGGCGGCAGTGGTAGGTGCCGGGCCCCTGGCCGTGCAGCAGACCGCCGCAGAAGGCGCGCTCGGTGCCATGGTCGAGCAGGATGCGGCGCGCCTCGGGGCTGAGAGCGGCAATCAGCCGCTCGCGGGTCTGCGGGTCCGGCGGGGTGAGGTCGTGGCCGCTGGCCGAGCGGCGCGGGGCATGAGCGCTCATGTGACGTCGCTCCTGTCGTTGCGCAAGCGGTCGCGGAAGTGGCGTTGCAGTTTTTCCACCTTCGGCGCGGCGACGTGGACGATGTAGGGCTGGGTCGGGTGACGCGCGGCGTAGTCCTGATGGTACGCCTCGGCCTCGTGGAATGCCTGCAGCGGTTCGAGGGTGGTGGCGATGGGCGCGTTGTATACGCCAGCCGCGTCCAGTTGCGCGATGTAGCTCTCGGCGACGCGGCGCTGTGCGTCGTCGGCGTAGAAGACTGCCGAGCGGTACTGCGAGCCGATGTCGTTGCCTTGTCGGTTGTGCTGGGTCGGGTCGTGGACGACGCCAAAGAACACCTTGAGTAGCTGACCGTAGCTGATGCGCGCGGGGTCGAAGCGGATCAGCACGGCCTCGGCGTGGCCGGTGCGGCCCGTGCAAACGGCGTCGTAGTTGGCGCTGTCGGCGCTGCCGCCGGCGTAGCCGGAGCGCACGTCGAGCACGCCGTCGAGGCGGCGGTAGACGGCCTCGACGCACCAGAAGCAGCCGCCGGCGAGCACGGCCTGCTGCGGCGTGGCGGTGGCCGGGATGTCGAGTGGCGGATCGGGGAGATGGTCGGGGGCGACGCGCAGTGCGCTGCCGGCAAGGTCGCAGTGGGTCATGGTCGTGGTCGGATCCTCGGGTCGGTGTGGGCTCCTCGGGGGCGCGGCATCGCCGGCGGAAGCGCTGCGCCGGGCCGGCGGCCCTGGATGGAGAAGATTTCCACGCCCCGGGTCCCGCAAGGATACCACAGCCGGGCGAAAGGGTGCGCGAAACCGCCCCGCCGTTCAGCCGCGGTCAGGCCGCGACGTCGTCGTCGAGCAGCGCCTCGGCATCGGGCGCGCCGACCGGATGCTGCCAGTCGGCCATCAGCGCCAGGTACAGCAGCTTTTCGAACTCGGGGCGGAAGCGGCCGATGACGGCGTCCGGGTCGGGCAGCAGGCGGGCGTCGCCGATCAGGCCGAAATGGACACGGCCGTTGTAACTGAGGATCGACAACCCCAGGCCGATCGAGCCGGTCTGCGGCACCCAGAACATCATTTCGCGGATCTCGCTGCCACCCAGGTACAGCGGCATCTGCGGACCGGGCACGTTGGTGGCGACGGCGGAGGCCTTGCGGCTGAACAGGTCCAGCGCCAGGGACTGCACACCGGCCGGCGCCATGCCCACGGCGGCCAGGGCGCCGAAGGTGGCGGCGGCCTGGCGGCCCTTCTTGAGCCGGCGCATGCTGGCGGCCACGCGCTCGAGCCGGCGCACCGGATTGGCCTCGCCCACCGGCAGTTCGAGGAAGACCAGGCCGAAGTGGTTGCCGAGCTTCTTCGCATGCTCGAGCGGCCGCAGGTTCACCGGCACGGTGGCGCGCAGGGTGAGGCCGTCCACGGCTTCGCCACGGTCGATGAGATAGCCGCGCAGCGCACCGGCCGCGGAGGCAAGCAGCACGTCGTTGACGGTGCAGCCGCAAGCCCGGCCGACGGCCTTCACCTCTTCCAGTGCGAGCGGCTCGGCCCAGGCCACGCGCTTGCTCACGCCCAGCCGGCCCTTGAGCACGGTCGGCGGATCGTCGGACAGGCTGAGCGCGCCGGCCAGCTCGCGCACGATCTCGCTGCCCTCGCGCGCCAGCACCATGCCGAGCGTGGGGTCGCGGTACATCTCTATGCCCTTTTCCAGCACCTTGCCGCCGAACTTGACGTAGCGGTCCAGCGCGCCGACGCGCTGGGCGACGCGGGCGTGGTCATCCTTGAGCCAGGCGCGGCGCAGGGGCTCTTCGTCATTTCGTGTGGAACCCAACAGTCACAATGACTCCTGGTCGTCGAGCCCGGTGGGCATGTGTGCAGGCCGCTGGCCGGCCTGTGCACATGTCCACGAGGCGTGTTTGATCAGGAGGATGAGTCCATGGGCATTGCCGTAGAAGCTCTATTCACCAGCGCGCTGGGCTTGCAGCCGCCGTGGGTCGTCGATGACGTCAGGCTCGACACGGCCAAGCGGCGTATCGACTTCGAGATCGGCTGCCACACCAGCAGGCTCGCCTGCCCGGCATGCGGTGCGGCCACGCAACCGGTGCACGACCGGCTGCGCCGATCCTGGCGGCACCTGGACTTCTTCCAGTTCGAGGCCTGGCTGCATTGCGACGTGCCGCGCGTGGCCTGCGGTGCCTGCGGCAAGACCACGCAGGTGGCCGTGCCCTGGGCGCGCCCGGGCTCGGGCTTCACCGCGGCGTTCGAAGCGCTGGCGCTGACCTTGTGCCTGGACCTGCCGGTGCGCCAGGCCGCCGAGTTCAGCCGCCACGCCCGCGCGCTCTTGAGCGTCGAGCGCTGCAGCCAGTGCATGGCATCGAGCTGGCGGGCGCTCCAGCTGCTGGGGTTGCGCCGCATGCCCCACAGCAGCTGCCTGAGCGTCTTGCGGCCGCCAGCGCCCAGCGCGGCTCGCACCGCCTGCGCGTCGGTGGCCATCTCCGCGCGGCGCACCTGGTCCATCGCCTCGATGGCCATCGAGACGACGTGAAAGCGGTCGTAGCTGATCTGCGCCTCGGGCAGCGCCAGCGCCACGCCCTTGGCGTAGGCTGCGCTCATGTCCATGCACACGTGCCGCACCTGGGCGGGATCACCGCCATGGGCCCTCAGATCCTCGGCGAACTCCATCACCGTGCGGTGCTCGCGCCCCTCGGTGGCGAACAGCAGCCGCTTGCGATCCAGGTCGTGCACGACGGTGATGTAGTGCTGCCCGCGCCGCAGGCTGGTCTCGTCGATGCCCACCGTGCGCACGCCGGCGAAGTCTTCCAGCGCACGCGCCTGCGCGACGTAGAACTCGATGCGCCGCCACAGCCGCTTGTCCTTGCAGCGCAGCAACTCGGCGGCCTGGCGCACCGGCAGGTCCAGGCACAAGGTCAGCGCCAGCGCTTCGAACGCCGCGGTGAAGCCCGAGCCCGGACGCGCCCAGGGCACGGCCACCTGCGTGGTCTTGCCGCAGGCACCGCAGGCCACGCGCGGCACGTCGCAGTGCAGCCAGGCCTCGAACTGGAAGAAGTCCAGGTGCCGCCAGGATCGGCGCAGCCGGTCGTGCACCGGTTGCGTGGCCGCACCGCATGCCGGGCAGGCGAGCCTGCTGGTGTGGCAGCCGATCTCGAAGTCGATACGCCGCTTGGTGGTGTCGAGCCTGACGTCATCGACGACCCACGGCGGCTGCAAGCCCAGCGCGCTGGTGAACAGAGCTTCTACGGCAATGCCCATGGACTCATCCTCCTGATCAAACACGCCTCGTGGACATGTGCACAGGCCGGCCAGCGGCCTGCACACATGCCCACCGGGCTCGACGACCAGGAGTCATTGTGACTGTTGGGTTCCACACGAAATGACGAAGAGCCATCAGGTCACGCTGCAGGATGGGGGTCACACAGCCCTACGGGCACTTCGCATAACCCCATTTCCGAAGGCTGAACCGGCATGAGGGCGCTCGCGTCGTTCAGTTCGGGGTTCTCGGTGCCGCTCAGGCCCCGTCATCGCAGCCTTGGCGGGCACCCGAGGCCCTGCAAAACGGCGTTTGCAGGCTGCAGCGGGCGCACCTCTCCCTTCATCGCGCACACCCGCACGGGTCATGGCGCACCAGCCAGACCAGCCGCTTGGCGTTGTACGCCGCGCACTTCAGCAGGATCGCCAGTTCGTTTCTCGCCAGCGTCATCGCCCGCACGCACTTGCCGCCCAACTGCTCGAGGCCGGCGAACACATGTTCGCCTCTGGCGCGGACGCGGTTGATCGCCTTGTTGCGCGCGTCCAGTCGCACGCGCCGCTCCTGCCCGGGCTTGGCACGCCGCGCGATGCCGTCGCGCAGCCCGTGGGCCTGCAGCAACTGGCGGTTGGTCTGCGCGTCGTAGCCTCGGTCGGCCAGCAGCCGCGCGCCGGTGTTGGCGCGGTCCAGCACCTCCTTGAGCGTCTGGCCGTCATCGACATTGGCCGGCGTGACCTTGACCCGGCGGATCAGCTTGTAGCGCGCGTCCGCGTTGGCGTGCACCTTGTAGCCGTAGAAGCTCTTGCCGTGCTTCTTGGTCCAGCGCGCGTCGCGGTCGGTGTGCTGCAGCCGCTTGGCATTCCAGCCCTCGGGCCTGCGGCCTTCGTTGAGCGCTTCGCGCTCGTCCTTGTTCGCCTGGGTGAGCGGTGCCTGCACGATGCTGGCATCCACGATCTGCCCGCCGCGCGGGATGTAGCCGTGCTGCTGCAACTGCAGGCTCACCGCCTCGAAGATGGCGCGCCCGCCCAGTCCCCCTTGGGCCAAGCGCTGCTTGAAACTCCACAGCGTGCGCGCATCGGGGATGTGCAGTGCTGCGTCCAGGCGGCAGAAGTGCGGCAAGCTCATGCGGTCCAGCACCTGGTACTCGCAGTCCTCGTCGCTGAGGTTGTACAGCGACTGGATGAACAGCAGCCGCACCATCACCTCGGTGGGGTACGGCGGGCGCCCGCCTTTGCTACGGTCAGCGCGAGGGCAGGCGGTGTCGACCCGGGCGGCAATGGCCGCGAAGTCGATCAGTTCGTCCATTGCTGCCAGGTTGGCGATGAAGCCGCCGAGCTTGGCTTGGCGCTGGTCCTGCACGAACAGGTCAGCGCCAGGCTGGTGACGCCAGAAAGACGAGGGCTTGATGCGCGGGGTGATCATGGGCGACATCATGCCGGCTCACTGGCGACAACGGTTAGGGAGGTTTCGAGAAGTGCCCTTGAGTCACATCAATCGGCCAGCAGGTCGCTGGATGTTGACTCTTGACTTTCGGCATGTTTAGGCGCAATATCTTGCAAAGTCTTGCAAGAACTTCCTCGAGCGAGGCCGCGTGACGACGGAACTTGTGGGGGTGGTATGACAGCGCGCCAGCAGGCGATCTTCACACTCGACGAGTTGGCTGCCTACTTAAAGGTCGGCAAGCGGACGCTCTACCGGCTCGCCGCGCACGGGGAGATTCCGGCCTTCAAGGTGGGCGGGACGTGGCGGTTTCGTCAAAGTGAAATCGATCGATGGATCAATGATCAGATCCAAGCAGGCAGAATGAAGGAGGGGATACGCACAGATGAGCAGCCAAAGTCAGCGGAACACTCCGTGTCGCCTGGGCGTGCTGTCCGTCGCCGCAGGCAAGCGGAGTGAGCGAGAGTCTTCAATTTTTCTTCTGGAGGTGTGACATGGACATTGATTTCAAGAAGTTGGCTCCCTGGAACTGGTTCAAGAAGGAGCAGGAAGAACAACAGAGCACTGCCTCTCTGCCCGTGCAGCGCAATGACCTGCCGGTGGCAGGCGGTCCCGTCAGTCCCATCCTGCAATTGCATCGCGAGATCGACCGCCTCTTTGATGATGCGTTTCGAGGCTTCGGCTTTCCGGCGCTGGCCATGCCGCGGTGGCCGTCGGACTGGCCGGGCCTGCTGAAGCCGGCACTTGACATCCAGGAAACCGACAAGCAGTACAAGATCGCCCTGGAACTGCCCGGCGTCGAGGAAAAAGACATCCAGATCACGCTCGACAACGACGTGCTGCTGGTGCGCGGTGAAAAGCGTCAGGAGCAGGAAACGAAAGACGGTGGTTTCCACCGGGTGGAGCGCTCCTACGGCAGCTTTCAGCGCATTCTGAACCTGCCGGCCGATGCCAACCAGGACACGATCAAGGCCGCTTTCAAGAACGGCGTGCTCACGATCACGATGGACAAGCGCGAGGCCAGTGCGCCCAAGCAGGGGCGCTCGATCCCGATCAACGGCTGACGCGGAGCAGCGCGTTTTTCTCAAAAACCACAAAGAGATGAGGCACCGTGATCGGCGGTGCCTCGCCCAGTTAACCCTCTCAGGAGCATCAGCATGGCCAGAAAACAATGCCAAGTCTGCGGCCAGCCCGCCACAGTGCGGGTGGAAACCAATCTCAATGGTCGCCACAGCACCATGCTGTTGTGTGACGGTCACTATCGCCAACTGGTGCGCCAGCAAAAGCGCACCGTCTCACCGCTGGAAGCCTTGTTCGGCTTGCGCAGCGGGCTGTTCGAAGACTTCCTTGGCAGCGACTTCTTCCGCATCGGTGACGACGCACCGTCCATGGCGGCCGATACCGACGAGGTCGTCGATGCCTCGTTCGGCGAACCCGCCCCGGCCGGTACGGGCACCGCGCGCCGTCGCGGCAGTGGGCTCGCCAGCCGTATCAGCGAACAGTCCGAGGCCCTATTGCAGGAGGCCGCCCGACACGCTGCAGAGTTCGGGCGCGCCGAAGTCGATACCGAACACCTGCTGCTGGCGCTATCCGACAGCGACGTGGTCAAGACCATCCTGGGGCAGTTCAAGATCAAGGTCGATGACCTCAAGCGCCAGATCGAATCCGAAGCCAAGCGCGGCGACAAGCCGTTCGAGGGCGAGATCGGCGTGTCGCCCCGGGTCAAGGACGCGCTCAGCCGCGCTTTCGTGGCCTCCAACGAGCTGAGCCATTCCTACGTCGGGCCGGAGCATTTCCTGGTTGGCCTGGCCGAGGAAGGCGAAGGCTTGGCGGCCAACCTGCTGCGCCGTTACGGCCTCACGCCGCAAGCGCTGCGCCAGCAGGTAAGCAAGGTGGTCGGCAAGGGGGCCGAGGATGGCCGCGCCGAGACGCCGACCAATACGCCGGAACTCGACAAGTATTCGCGCGACCTCACCAAGATGGCGCGCGAGGGCAAGCTCGATCCGGTCATCGGCCGCGCGCAGGAGATCGAGACGACCATCGAAGTGCTGGCCCGGCGCAAGAAGAACAACCCGGTGCTGATCGGCGAGCCCGGCGTCGGCAAGACCGCCATCGTCGAAGGGCTGGCGCAGCGCATGGTGGCCGGCGAAGTGCCTTAGACGCTGCGCGACAAGCGCCTGGTGGAACTCAACATCAATGCCATGGTGGCCGGCGCCAAGTACCGCGGCGAGTTCGAGGAGCGCGTGCAGAAGGTGCTCAAGGAAGTGACCGAGCACCAGGGTGAGCTGATTCTCTTCATCGACGAGGTGCACACCATCGTCGGTGCCGGCCAGGGTGGCGGCGAAGGCGGGCTGGACGTGGCCAACGTGTTCAAGCCGATGATGGCGCGCGGCGAACTGAACCTGATCGGCGCCACCACGCTCAACGAGTATCAGAAGTACATCGAGAAGGACGCCGCGCTGGAGCGTCGCTTCCAGCCGGTGATGGTGCCCGAGCCGACCGTGGCGCAGACCATTATGATCCTGCGCGGCCTGCGCGACACCTTCGAGGCGCACCACAAGGTCAGCATCACCGAGGATGCGATCATCGCCGCCGCCGAGTTGTCGGACCGCTACATCACCGCGCGCTTTTTGCCTGACAAGGCCATCGACCTGCTCGACCAGGCGGCCGCACGCGTGAAGCTGTCGGCCACGGCCCGCCCGGTGGCGGTGCAAGAGCTGGAGTCCGAACTGCACCAGCTGCGGCGTGAGCAGGACTATGTGGCCTCGCGCAAGCAGTACGACAAGGCCGCCGAGCTGGGCAAGCGCATCGAGGCCAAGGAGGCCGAACTCAAGAAGCTCGTCGAGGAATGGGAACGCGAGCGCGCCTCCGGCAGCGCCGAGGTCAAGGCAGAGCATGTTGCGCAGATCGTCTCGCGCCTGACCGGCATTCCGGTCAACGAGCTGACGGTGGAAGAACGCGAGAAGCTGCTGCATCTGGAGCAGCGGCTGCACGAGCGCGTGGTGGGCCAGGACGAAGCGGTGCGCGCGGTGGCCGATGCCGTGCGTCTGGCGCGCGCGGGCCTGCGCGAAGGCAGCAAGCCGGTGGCGACTTTTCTGTTCCTCGGGCCGACCGGCGTGGGCAAGACCGAGCTCGCCAAGGCGCTGGCCGAGTCCATCTATGGCGATGAAGGTGCGCTGCTGCGCATCGACATGTCCGAGTACGGGGAACGCCATACCGTGGCACGCCTGGTGGGCGCGCCTCCGGGTTATGTGGGCTATGACGAGGGCGGCCAGCTCACCGAGAAGGTGCGTCGCAAGCCCTACAGCGTATTGCTGCTGGACGAGATCGAGAAGGCTCACCCCGACGTCTACAACATCCTGCTGCAGGTGTTCGACGACGGGCGGCTCACCGACGGCAAGGGCCGGGTGGTGGATTTCACCAATACCATCATCATCGCCACCTCGAACTTGGGCTCGGACATCATCCAGCGTCGGCTGAAGGCCCGTGGCGCCGCCGGCGAGGAGTACGAAAAGACCAAGGCCGAGGTGATGGACGTGCTGCGCGGACACTTCCGCCCCGAGTTCCTCAACCGCATCGACGAGATCATCGTCTTCCATGCGCTGGGCAAGGAGGAGATCCGCCATATCGTCGGCCTGCAGCTCGATCGTGTGGCCCGCAACGCCGCCAGTCAGGGCGTGACGTTGACCTTCGACCAGACCTTGATCGACCACTTCGCGGAGGAAGGCTACAAACCCGAGTTCGGCGCGCGCGAGCTCAAGCGGCTGATCCGCAGCGAGCTGGAAACCGCGCTGGCGCGCGAGATGCTGGGTGGCGGTATCGGCAAGGGCGATCACGTCAGCGCCCGCTGGGACGACAAGGCCGAACGGGTGGTCTTCGAGCGCCAGGAGCCACCCGCGAAGCCGGCCGAGCCTGAAAAGCCTGATGCCGCGAACGTGGCCGAGACGCCGCCGAGCGACGCGAGCAAGCCTGCGCGCAAGAAGAAGTCAGCGGGCGGCGAATCTTGAGTCATGGGGAGGCTGTTGTGTCCGACCCCAACGGGCTGACATGGGCAGCCGCCCTCGTGTCGCTTGCGGTCGCCATTTCGGCGGCAGGGCACGCGGTCATCTACAAGCGTGACCCGCGCTCGGCCACGCTGTGGGTGCTGCTGATCGCTCTGTTGCCGCTGGGCGGTTCGCTGTTGTACTTGCTGTTCGGTATTAACCGCTACCAGCGGCGCGCGCGGCGGCTCTTCCCGGGGGCAGATCCTGCTGTTCGGCAGGATCTCTCGCCCACGGTGCCCGAGGCTGTATCGCCACCGCTTGCCGGCCTGGCGCACCTGGTGGGACGCGCCACCGGCCAGTCGCTGACCGGCGGCAACCGCATCGAGCCGCTCGTCGATGGCGAGCAGGCCTACCCGGCCATGCTCGCTGCCATCGAGTCGGCGCGGCACAGCGTCGCGCTGGCTTCGTACATCTTCGACAGCCAAGGCATCGGGGCGCAGTTCGTCGATGCGCTGCGCCGGGCTCATGAGCGCGGCGTGCAAGTGCGGGTGCTGATCGACGACGTCTATGCCCGCTGGAGGCTCCGCAGCGCCTACCGCGCCTTGCAACGCGCCGGTGTTCCGGCGGCGGCGTTCAACCCGACGTTGATTCCCGCGCGCCTGCATGCCGCGCATCTGCGCAATCACCGCAAGCTGCTGGTGATCGATGGCGAGACGGGTTTCACCGGCGGCATGAACATCTTCAGCCCGTATTGGCGGCCCGATGCGCCGGAGCAGGCCTGTCACGATTTGCACTTTCGTCTGCGCGGGCCGGTGGTTGCGCATCTGATGCGGTGCTTCACCGACGATTGGTGCGATACCACGGGCGAGCGGCTCAGCAAGGGTTTCTGGGGCGAACCGCCCGCAACGGCTGATGAGCAAGGAACCTCTTGGGCGCGCGGCATCGAGGCCGGTCCCGATGAGGCCCTGGACAGGATGCGCTGGACCTTCATGGGCGCTTTGAGCGCGGCGAAGCATTCGGTGCGCATCTGGACACCTTACTTCGTGCCCGATCAGCCGATGATCGCAGCGCTGAGCACGGCCGCGTTGCGCGGCGTGCGCGTCGAGGTGCTGACGCCCGCAAACGGCGACCATCCCACGGTGCAATGGGCCGCGCGCGCCCACTACTGGCAGGTGCTGGAGCACGGTGTGCGCATCTTCGAACGGCCTGGCCCGTTCGACCACAGCAAGCTGATGCTGATAGACGGCCAGTGGTGCTGCCTGGGTTCGGCCAATTGGGATGCGCGCAGCCTGCGCCTCAACTTCGAGTTTAATGTGGAGGTGTACGACACCGCGCTGTCTACGCGGCTGGAATCCCTTTTTGATGCCGCCCGTGATGCGTCGGGCGAGATATCGGCGAAGGCGTTGCGCGCCCGCCCTCTGGCCATCCGCTTGCGCGACGGGGTGGCCCGTCTGTTCACCCCCATTCTCTAGCGACACGACTTGCGAGGAACATTGCCCATGGAAAAGAAAGATCAATGGAACATCGGCTACTGGATCGTCGCCGGCCTGTTGCTGCTGACGCTGCAGAACTACTGGCAGGCGGCCAAGACCGTCGAGCCCGTGCCCTACAGCGAATTCGAGAAGGCGCTGGCCGAGGGGCGCATCGCCGAAGTGCTGGTGTCGGACCGCACGGTCACCGGGCGCCTGAAATCGCCGGACAGCCAGGGCAAGACCACCATCGTGGCCACTCGCGTCGAACCCGACCTGGCCGAGCGGCTGTCCAAGTACGACGTGCCTTACGCGCGGGTGGTGGAAAACACCTGGCTACGTGATGTGCTCTCCTGGATTCTGCCGGCGGTGGCCTTCTTCGGCGTCTGGTTCTTCCTGTTCCGCCGCTTCGCCGAGAAGCAGGGCATGGGTGGCTTCCTGAGCATCGGCAAGAGCCGTGCCAAGGTATTCATGGAGAAGAACACTGGCGTGACCTTTGCCGATGTCGCTGGCGTCGATGAAGCCAAGGCGGAGTTGGTTGAGATCGTCGATTTCCTCAAGAATCCGCAGGAGTATGGACGGCTCGGGGCGCGCATTCCCAAGGGCGTGTTGCTGGTCGGCCCACCGGGCACCGGCAAGACATTGCTGGCCAAGGCCGTGGCGGGCGAGGCCGGGGTACCGTTCTTCTCCATCTCCGGCTCGGAGTTCGTCGAGATGTTCGTCGGCGTGGGTGCAGCGCGGGTGCGCGACCTGTTCGAGCAGGCCCGCGGGCAGGCGCCGGCCATCATCTTCATCGACGAGCTCGATGCGCTGGGCCGCGCGCGCGGCGTCGGCGGCCCCATCGGCGGCCACGACGAGCGCGAGCAGACCCTCAACCAACTGCTCACGGAGATGGACGGCTTCGACAGCTCGGTCGGGCTGATCATCCTCGCCGCCACCAACCGCCCCGAAATCCTCGACCAGGCGCTGCTGCGCGCCGGCCGCTTCGACCGTCAGGTGCTGGTGGACCGGCCCGACAAGAAGGGGCGGCTGGACATCCTGAAGGTTCATGTCAAGAAGGTGACGCTGGCCCAGGATGTAGACCTCGAACAGGTAGCCGCGCTGACCACGGGCTTTTCGGGTGCAGACCTCGCGAACCTGGTCAACGAGGCCGCGCTGGCCGCGACCCGGCGCAAAGCATCCGCCGTGGAGTTGCAGGATTTCACCGCCGCCATCGAGCGCATCGTGGCGGGCCTGGAGAAGAAGAACCGCGTGCTCAATCCCAAGGAGCGGGAAACCGTGGCCTATCACGAGATGGGCCATGCGCTGGTGGCGCTGGCGCTGCCCGGCACCGACCCCGTGCACAAGATATCGATCATCCCGCGCGGCATCGGCGCGCTGGGCTACACCTTGCAGCGCCCCACCGAAGACCGCTTCCTGATGACGCGTACCGATCTCGAGCACAAGATCGCCGTACTGCTGGGCGGGCGTGCCGCCGAAAAGCTGGTGTTCGGCGAGTTGTCTACCGGGGCGGCGGACGATCTGGCGCGAGCCACCGACATCGCCCGTGACATGATCACCCGCTTTGGCATGGACGAGGGCCTGGGCTACATCGCCTTCGAGGCGCAGCGGCCCCGCTTTCTCGATACACCTGAACTGGCCCACGGCGGTTGCCGGGTGGCCGAATCGACTCAGACACGCATCGACCAAGCCATCCGTGACATCGTGATGGGTGTGTTTGATCGTGCATACCGAATTCTCGAAATTAACCGAGAAGTGCTGGAGCGCTGCGCGCGCGAGCTGCTGGCGCGGGAAACGCTCGACGAAAGCGATATCCGTCAATTGACTCAAGGACTTGTTCGGAACTGAAAACAGTAGTAGGTGCCATTCAGAGTAAACCGACGGCTCTGTTCGGTGCGTCATCCAATTCGTCGGCATTGTTCAAGGAGAACCGATATGTCTGCATTGACTCCGTGGGACCCCTTCCGGGAACTGGATGAATTGCAAAACCGCCTGGCGACGATGTTCGGACGAATACCCCAGCGACAGGGCGCCCGTACCGGCAACGAAGCCATGACCACGGCGGACTGGGCACCAATGGTGGACATCAGCGAGGATGAGAACGCATTCATCCTCAAACTGGATCTGCCGGAGGTCCCCAAGGATGCCGTGCGCGTCAGCGCGGAAAACGGTGTGCTCACCATCAGCGGCGAGCGCAAACTGGAGAAAGAGGAGCAGGGCAAGAAGTTCCACCGCATCGAACGTGCGTATGGCCGCTTTGTGCGCAGCTTTGTCTTGCCTGACAACGTTGATCCGACCAAGGTGACGGCTTCCATGAAAGACGGCGTGCTGGAAGTGCGGCTTGTCAAGGCCGAGCAAGCCAAACCGAAACAGATTGAAATCTCAGTCAACTAACTTTAATTAGGAGCCCAAGATCATGAATATCAAACAGCCAAAATACATCTTCTCCGCACTTGCCCTGGCGGTCGTCGTCGGACTGAGCGGACCGGCTCTGGCCCAATCAGCGGCAGGTTCTAGCCCAGGTGCTGCAGCACCCTCTGCCGCATCCAAGGCGGCGCAGCCACAGGTAGATGACAAGGTCGCCCGGGAAGCCGCGAAAAAGCGCGCCGAACTCTCCCAAGATGCAATCACTGCGCTGGCCAAGACCCATGAGGCATTGATCCTCCTTGATGCAAAGAAGACCAAGGACGCGCTCGCTGCGCTGGAACTGGCCAGCGGAAAGCTGGAACTGGTATTGGCACGCGACGCCAAACTTGCTTTGGCGCCGGTCAATGTACGCGTCATCACCCACGATATCCACGCCAACGTGGAATCGGTGAAGAAAGCGGTCAAGTTGTCTCGGGAATTGTTGGGTGATGGCGAGGTGCAAAAGGCCCGGCCCATCGTCGCCAATCTGGCCAGCGAAATCGTGATCGAAACCGACAACCTGCCGATGGCAACGTACCCGGCAGCGATCAAGTCGGCCGCACGGCTCATCGACAGCGGCAAGATCGACGAAGCCAAAGCAGAGCTCGCCCGAGCACTGAACACGCTGGTGGTCACCCAAGTTGTACTCCCTCTGCCCGTGCTACGGGCCGAAGCCGCGATAGCAAAAGCTGAAAAGCTGGCCGAGACCGACAAGCGCGATGCCAAGCAGAACGAGGAGCTCAGCACCTTGCTTGCGTACGTGCGCACGGAGCTCGAGATGGCGCAGATCCTGGGTTATGGCAAGAAGGCGGACTTCAAGCCCATCTTCGATCAGCTGAAGTCCATTGAGCAAAAGTCGGCTGGTGGCAAAAGCGGCAAGGGATGGTTCGACGAGTTGAAGACGCGCCTCCAAAAGCTGTTTTGAGGTGATGAAGGGGCCGACTGTTCGGTCGGTCAGTCTCCCGATGTTCGCAGTCAGCCCCAATAGATTCGCCTATTTGTCAGGTCCCGGACGATTACGTGGTTTGAAGATGAAAAGATCGGGGCGTTGAGGGTACCACTTTTTCAAGGCCTCCAGAGGTGTTATGTGTCCGATTGCCTTCTGGGGTAAATGATGGTTGTACAGCCAAACATAACGGGTCAAGGTAGTCTCGAGGTCCTCGGCGCTGTTGAAGTGATGGGTGGCAAGGACCTCGGCAATACGGCCGTTGAAGCGTTCGACCATGCCATTGGTCTGAGGGTGTCTGGGCTTGGTGAGGCGATGCTCGATGCCAAGGGCCTGGCAGAGCTGATCGAACTCGTGCTTCCCGGACGGTGCGCGCGCGCCTGAGGCGAAGAGGCGATCCGTGAACTCCTTGCCGTTGTCGGTGAGGATGTGCGTGATTCTGACCGGGCAGGTCTTGTGCAAGGCCTTCAGGAAGCTTCTGGCCGCGGCTGCGGTCTTGTTTGGCTTAATCTGGATGAAGACCCAACGGGTGGCGCGGTCAATGGCGACGAAGAGATAACGCCTCTGATGTTCGTCGGGCATCTGCGGCAGGTACTTGACGTCGATGTGCAGGTAGCCCGGCATGTAGGTCTTGAATGGCTTGGAAGCAGGCGCATCCTTGGCTTCACTGGGCAGTTGGGATAGGCCATGGCGCTTGAGCAGACGATACAGCCCAGAACGTGAGGCCCGGGGGTTGATGAACTCCCGTGTGACCACCAGCAGATCGTCAAGGGGTAGCTGGAGGGTCTTGCGCAGCTCCACCACCAAAAGCTCCTGCGCCGGGGTGAGCGTCGTCTGCAAACGATGCGCGGTATGCGGGCGATCTTCCACAAAGTCCCGACGCTTCCAGCGGCGGATGGTGTCTTCGGATACGCCCAACTCGGCTGCCAAGGCCGCAACCGACAAGGACGAGGACTGGATGTAGGCGCGGGTGGCGGGGGTTGTGGTGGCGTTTTTGTGTAGGCGAATAATCATGGTTGAGCGCTCCGGAGGTTGTCGATCAGCTCTCGCATCACTGCGCGACTAACGAAGAGTGCACGACGCGAAGGATCTATGCAATCGTCCGGAACCCTACACCTATTTTCACTAACTCATACGAGGCATATCACCATGAATGAGCAAACATCGAATCCCAATGCGACGAACAAAGAAATAAACGAACAGGCCGCGGTAAGCAGCCTTCCTGTCAGTCCAGAGGCCAAGCCTGAAGTCGTCACGGAGGTACAGCCTGAGGTTCAGAAGGAAACGGACTCGCAGGCGGCAGACAAACGTAAACAAGTCCTCGATGAGGCCGTCTCGGCCTTGTCGCTGACCAAATCCGCGCTGGCCGCACTTGACGGCAAGGACACTGCACGCGCAGTGGCAATGCTGGCCGAAGTGACGGGAAAGCTGGAGCTGATCGTCGCGCGCGAACCCACGCTCGCCCTGGCCCCCGTTGATGTGCGCACCATCGTGCACGACTTGTTCGCCAACACGGAAACCATTGAGGCGATGATCGACGAGGCGCTGGATGCCCTCAAACATGGCGAGGTGCAACAGGCACGTCACGTGCTGGCTTTGCTGGCCAGTGAAATCGTGATCGTGGTCACCAACATCCCTCTGGCGTCCTATCCCGCAGCCGTGAAGGCAGTCGTGCCGCTGATCGATCAGGGCAAGATCGAAGAAGCCAAAGCCGCGCTGCAGTCAGCGCTCAGCACGCTGGTCGAGGAGCGCAGCGTGCTTCCGCTGCCCGTCCTGCGTGCGAAGCTGCTCCTGAAGCGCGCCGAGCCCTTGGTAGAAGATGGTCAGCGGAGCGAAGCGTCCAATGAGCGCCTGGCGACATTATTGAACGAAGCGCGGCAGCAGTTGGAAATGGCAGAACTGCTGGGCTATGGAAAGAAGAAGGACTTTGAGCCCCTGTATGCTGAACTCAAGAAAGTCAAGCAAAAGACGGCTGGGGGAGGCGGCGGAAAAGGCTGGCTCGATGAAGTCAAGGCAAAACTGTCCAAGTTGTTCTGAAACCCCTGGAGAGGGGGCGCATAGCGCCCCCTCTCTTGTCCCATGAGTGTTTGATTTTTCATTTCGTATAGATCTTTAGGAGATATTGCATGAACACAGACACCATCGCCAATTCCAATGCGGATGACCCCACCAAAGCACTGTGTTCGCTGAGCCAGAATTGGTGGCTTTTTGCGCTGCGCGGTGTCTTGGCATTGATTTTCGCAGCCCTTGCGTTCTGGATGCCACAATCGGCTCTGTTGGCCATGACCATCATGTTCGGCGCATTTTCCTTGGTCAATGGCGCTTTCAACTTGGTTGCAGCGGTGCGCCATATCCAGAAAAAAGAGCGCTGGGGCTGGCTGCTGTTCAGCGGCATTGTCGGCATACTTACGGGCGTCGTCGTCCTGGTTGCTCCTTGGGTCGCCACGATAGTCTTGGCTTCTTTTTTATGGGCTAGCGTGGGCTTCTGGGCGATTTTCACCGGTGTGCTGGAGATATCCGCCGCCGTTCGGCTGCGTCGGGAAATCAAGGGTGAAATCTGGCTTGCCTTCAGTGGACTGCTCTCGATTGTCCTTGGCGCTATCGTCTTGTGGATATTTTTTTCCCGTCCGGTCGAGTCATTCCTGGCCGCAGGCTGGCTGTTGGGCTTCTATGCGGCAGTCTATGGTGTCACGCTTTTGTTCTTGAGTTGGCGTCTTCGCAAAACGCGCCAGGGATAAGAGCGGGTCAAACTAAATTCTATGGATGTGAGCATTTTCGGTTCGTGCCTCCATAGAAATGACATTAAAGGAGTCATACATGCAGATGCAATATAGCTATCGAGCTATCGACAAAGAGTTTCATGAACCATGGCAGAGAGCTTTGGGAAATGTGATCGAGCACGCCCTCAAGCCATTGCTCGACAAACACACTAAAGATTCAGTGCGACTTCAAATCGTCCTTGATCGCGACAAGACCAAGCGGCAATTTCTGGCCAGTGGCTATATGCACCTGCCCGGCAAAAAGATTGTCAGCGTTACTGCATCACATGACGAGCTGACGCCCCTCGCGCAGATGCTCGCACAGTCGTTGTTCCGTCAGGCCAAGAAGCATTTTGACCGGCTGCATGCTCAGGACCAGATCAAGCGCAAAGCACGACGCGAGCGCTTGCGCGAGCTCAAGGTGCGGATTGCCGCAAAACCCGCGTCAGCCGCCCATGAGGCCAAAGTGACCCGAATGCCTCTACTGTCGAAACTTGAGGCTGTCGCAAGGCGTGAGCTGGCTTATCTGCGTGCCGTCGGCGATTTGCCGCGTGATTATCCGACGCTGCGCGACGTGGTGGATGAAGCGATTCTCCAAGCTGAGGTGGAATGGCAATCCGTGCCGGAAGAAAAAGCGGCTTACGTCGGTCTTCTGAAGCATCTGTTCGCCGTCCTGGATAACGAAGTGGCAAACAGCCGGCAATTTGGCGAATTCGTTTCTCTGGACGCGCCGGTCGAAGCGGATGCCCAGGACGTCGCCGAGGCCATGGTGGAAGAGGAAGTCTTCGAATTTTATCAGCCCGACGACACACTCAGGCTGGCCGATATCATCGCTGACAGTCAGCATCCCGACGCCGCAACGATCGCGGAACAGGAGGAGCTAGTTGATCGGTCGAGCGAGTTCGCTTTTGCATTCGATCTGCTGAAGGACATGCCGCGTTTGTGGCGGCGCATTTTTCTACTCATCCGTGTGGATGGGCTGGATGCCAGCAGCGTCTGTGAAATCCTGCTGATTCCTGGTAAGGAAGATACTGTCCAAAGGTGGCTCATGCAGGCCGAAGCGTTCATCGCTGCTCATTTGGAAGAGGCCGGAGTAAGCAAAGACGGGAACGATTGGCTCCAAGGCGTTGATTGGTCGGCATTGTCTGTGACCCGAAGCGCGGCAGCCTCACTGTGGTCCAAGGAGGCGAACCATGAAGAATGATCTTCACCTCGTCTGTCCGCATTGCCAGTCCATCAACCGCGTACCGACTGCGAAGCTATCGGAACATCCCAACTGCGGCCGCTGCCAGCAGCCCTTGTTCACGGGCGAACCCATCGAGTTGACCACGGCGACGTTCTCGCGCCACGTGGAGCGCAGCGACCTGCCACTGTTGGTCGATTTCTGGGCACCTTGGTGCGGGCCGTGCAAGATGATGGCCCCGCAGTTCCAGCAAGCGGCGCGCCAGCTCGAACCCAGGGTCAGGCTGGCCAAGGTCAATACCGAGGCAGAACCCCACCTGGCCGCGCAGTTCGGCATCCGCAGCATTCCAACCCTGATTTTGTTCCGAGGGGGACATGAGGTTGCACGTCAGGCGGGCGCCATGGGCGCGCAGGACATTATGCGCTGGGTGGCTTCGCAATTGCCCCGATGATTCAGGTGCAATCGAGTCGTTTTCTCGGACTCCCCGTTCCATTAACGTTTCATTGAAAGAGGGAGCGCAACGCTTATGCATAAAGAATCTGGCCACACGGCCTTTGACGAGATGCGCTCCCAGTGGCGGTTGATGACAGTTTACGAGCGCTTCGAGCAGGTCGTCGCCCTCGTTCTGTCGGCGGTAATTGCCGTCATCATCGTGGTGTCGCTGTTCCAGCTCATCGCCATCGTCTTCACGCTGCTGGTCCTCGATGCCTTCAATCCCCTGGATCACAAGGTATTCCAGAGTGTGTTCGGCATGATCATGACGCTCTTGATCGCGATGGAGTTCAAGCATTCCATCGTGCGCGTGGCGGCGCGTCGGGACAGCATCATCCAGGTCAAGACCGTGATCCTCATCGGCCTGATCGCGCTGGCGCGCAAGTTCGTGGTCCTCGACCCCGAGGCCAGCCCTGGCAAGATCGCCGCGCTTGCAGGAGCCACACTGGCGCTCGGTGTCACTTACTGGCTGATGCGCGAGCGCGACGACCGTGCCGCCGAGACATCTGAGCATGACCCGTCATCATCCCAGTGACCCGCGCGGCGTTGTTGCAACACCGCTGGCTCAACCGCCTGCAGACCGGGCTGTTGGTCCTGACCCTGATCGGGATCGCAGCCACCGCAGGAAGCCTGCTGTTCGGGGAAAGCGGCCTGTGGCTCGCGCTGTTTGCAGTTGCAGGCACGTTGTTGCTGGAACCGGCAGCCGCATCCGCCTTGACCTTGCGCCTGTACCGCGCACGGGCTTTGCGCCCGCACGAAGCCCCGGAAATTTGGGCCCTGTTGCGCGAGCTGTCCGCCCGTGCCGGTTTGCCCGCCACGCCGGTGCCGCACTACGTGCCCAGTGCCGTCGTCAACGCCTTCGCCACCGGCTCGAAGCAGCATGCATCGATCGCCCTCACCGATGGCCTGCTGCGCAACCTGAGTCCGCGCGAACTGGCGGGTGTGCTAGCGCACGAGGTCGCGCACATCGCTAATGAGGATATGCGTGTCATGGGGCTGGCGGATTCCGTCAGTCGCCTCACGAGCCTGCTGGCTATGGTCGGACAGATCGCTATTGTGTTCAGCTTGCCCGCACTGCTGGCCGGCGCGGTGGCGGTCAATTGGCCTGGACTGCTTCTGCTGGCCGCCTCGCCCCAGCTGGCCCTGCTCGCACAGCTCGGCTTGTCTCGCGTGCGTGAGTTCGACGCTGACCGCCTCGCGGCGGAACTGACCGGCGACCCGCAAGGGCTGGCGTCCGCGCTGGCGAAAATCGAGCGGGTCAGCC
Organism: Tepidimonas sp. HKU78; assembly: GCF_049860815.1. Classification (NCBI taxonomy): domain Bacteria; kingdom Pseudomonadati; phylum Pseudomonadota; class Betaproteobacteria; order Burkholderiales; genus Tepidimonas; species Tepidimonas sp. HKU78. The sequence continues at coordinate 494,235 of NZ_CP187547.1, read as the reverse complement.
GCTCCTGGCGTGCCTGGCTGTGGCCGGGATGGGGCAATCCCGAGCCTTCCTGGTTGCGCACGCATCCGGCAACGCAAGATCGCATCTCACGCCTGCTGACGTTGGCGCCTGGACCAGCAACAGCCTTGCCGTTTCACGCGCCCCATTTCTTGCCGGAATCCGCTGTGACGCCGCGCCCGCCGCGCTGGCGCCCGAGCGGGCTATGGCGCTGATTGTCTATCAACAGGAGACTTCTCATGGCCTACCCTGACCCGTACCCACGCCCCGCACCGGATCCCTTCATCCGGCGCTGGCTCTTCATCACCGCCTGCATTGCTGCGCTCATGCTGCTGTGGCAGTTCCTGCCCGCCATCGAGGCATGGTTCAGTCCGCGCGAGGCGGCAGAGCGCACCGTGACGGCGCGCGGCGACTTGGCGGCGGACGAAAAGGCCACCATCGAACTGTTCGAAAAATCACGCGCCTCGGTGGTCTACATCACCACCGCGCAGCTGGTGCGCGACGTCTGGACGCGCAATGTCTTCTCCGTGCCCCGTGGCACGGGATCGGGCTTCATCTGGGACGACGCCGGCCACGTCGTCACCAACTTCCACGTCATCCAGGGCGCGTCCGAAGCCACCGTCAAACTCGCCGATGGCCGCGACTACCAGGCCGCGCTGGTGGGGGCCAGCCCAGCACACGACATCGCCGTACTCAAAATCGGCGTCGGCTTCAAACGCCCGCCTGCCGTGCCGGTCGGCACCAGCGCCGACCTCAAGGTGGGACAGAAGGTGTTTGCTATCGGCAACCCCTTTGGCCTGGACTGGACGCTCACCACCGGCATCGTCTCCGCGCTCGACCGCTCGTTACCGGGAGAAGCGGGCGGCCCGGCCATTGATCACCTGATTCAGACCGACGCCGCCATTAACCCCGGCAACTCGGGCGGCCCCCTGCTCGATTCGGCCGGTCGGCTTATCGGCATCAACACGGCGATCTACAGCCCCTCCGGCGCCTCGGCCGGGATTGGGTTCGCCGTGCCGGTGGACACCGTCATGCGCGTAGTCCCGCAACTCATCAAGACTGGTAAGTACATCCGTCCGGCGCTGGGCATTGAGGTGGACGAACAACTCAATCAGCGCCTGCTGGCGCTGACTGGAGGCAAGGGCGTGTTCGTGCTGCGTGTTACCCCTGGTTCGGCAGCGCACAAGGCCGGCCTCGCGGGTGTCGAAGTCACGCCGCAAGGCATCGTGCCCGGCGACCGCATCATCGGTGTTGATGGCAAGGCGACAGACGATGTGGCTAAGCTGCTCGCGCGGCTAGACGACAGGAAGGTCGGCGATGTGGTGGTCTTGTCAGTGGAACGGGCCGGCAAAACGCGCGAAGTGCGTGTGGAGCTGCAACCGGGGATTTGATCGAGTCGACCCGGTCTATCAGGCGGCGCGGAGCAGGCAAGTCGCCTCGGCCTCCCGCCGCGTGACAAGCCCCGGCAGCACCTTGCCACCGCCAAAGACCCAGCGCCGCAGCTCGGTTGCGGCGCTGGGCCAGTCGCGCTGATTGACTCGCCTCCGTAGCGTCGACGTCTGCAGCCGCCCCGCGCCGAGGTTGAACGTGAAGTCCACGATGGCGGCGAGCCTGCTCTCGGGTTCGGTGGCCAGCACCGGGCAGTAGCGCAGCGTGGCGGCGAGTGCCGATTGGAGGTCGCGGACCAGATAGACCTCGGCTTCAGCCTCCGTGATCGGGGGATGCTTTGGATCGCAGAGATGGCCGTACCCAATCGTCCAGAAACCTGCGGGGCAGATGTAGGGGACGGCGGCGATCTCGACTCCACGCTTGACCCTGCGTTCGAATCCCTCGAAGCGCTTGGCCAGCTCGATGGCTGTTTGTGGTACGTCGATCACGGTCGCACCCGGTCGAACACGCGCCCGAGGAACCAGAAGTTCAGCACGCCGGCCCACAGGGCTTGGTCGGCATCGGTCCATGCGTGGACGATGGCGACGCCCCAGTCGGCACCGCCCTCAATGGCAGCAACGAAGGCGGCCGTTTTTGCAGCGCAGTACAGCGCCATGAACCAATACGTGATGACTGGGCGAACGCTGCTCGACAGAGCATCGGCCCAGCGGGCGCCCGATCGCTGCCCCTGGGCGGCGACCGCTTCGCGCAAGGTCTCGAGGGCGCCCACGTTCCAGGCGGCATCGGCCCCGGCGCCGATCTCGGCCATGCGCTGGGCGCCGCGCAGGGCACTTCGCATAACCCCATTTCCGAAGACTGAACCGGCATGAGGGCGCTCGCGTCGTTCAGTTCGGGGTTCTCGGTGCCGCTCAGGCCCCGTCATCGCAGCCTTGGCGGGCGCCCGAGGCCCTGCAAAACGGCGTTTGCAGGCTGCAGCGGGCGCACCTCTGCCTTCATCGCGCACACCCGCACGGGTCATGGCGCACCAGCCAGACCAGCCGCTTGGCGTTGTACGCCGCGCACTTCAGCAGGATCGCCAGTTCGTTTCTCGCCAGCGTCATCGCCCGCACGCACTTGCCGCCCAACTGCTCGAGGCCGGCGAACACATGTTCGCCTCTGGCGCGGACGCGGTTGATCGCCTTGTTGCGCGCGTCCAGTCGCACGCGCCGCTCCTGCCCGGGCTTGGCACGCCGCGCGATGCCGTCGCGCAGCCCGTGGGCCTGCAGCAACTGGCGGTTGGTCTGCGCGTCGTAGCCTCGGTCGGCCAGCAGCCGCGCGCCGGTGTTGGCGCGGTCCAGCACCTCCTTGAGCGTCTGGCCGTCATCGACATTGGCCGGCGTGACCTTGACCCGGCGGATCAGCTTGTAGCGCGCGTCCGCGTTGGCGTGCACCTTGTAGCCGTAGAAGCTCTTGCCGTGCTTCTTGGTCCAGCGCGCGTCGCGGTCGGTGTGCTGCAGCCGCTTGGCATTCCAGCCCTCGGGCCTGCGGCCTTCGTTGAGCGCTTCGCGCTCGTCCTTGTTCGCCTGGGTGAGCGGTGCCTGCACGATGCTGGCATCCACGATCTGCCCGCCGCGCGGGATGTAGCCGTGCTGCTGCAACTGCAGGCTCACCGCCTCGAAGATGGCGCGCCCGCCCAGACCGCCTTGGGCCAAGCGCTGCTTGAAACTCCACAGCGTGCGCGCATCGGGGATGTGCAGTGCTGCGTCCAGGCGGCAGAAGTGCTGGAAGCTCATGCGGTCCAGCACCTGGTACTCGCAGTCCTCGTCGCTGAGGTTGTACAGCGACTGGATGAACAGCAGCCGCACCATCACCTCGGTGGGGTACGGCGGGCGCCCGCCTTTGCTACGGTCAGCGCGAGGGCAGGCGGTGTCGACCCGGGCGGCAATGGCCGCGAAGTCGATCAGTTCGTCCATTGCTGCCAGGTTGGCGATGAAGCCGCCGAGCTTGGCTTGGCGTTGGTCTTGCACGAACAGGTCAGCGCCAGGCTGGTGACGCCACAAAGACGAGGGCTTGATGCGCGGGGTGATCATGGGCGACATCATGCCGGCTCACTGGCGACAACGGTTAGGGAGGTTTCGAGAAGTGCCCCAAAGGCACTTGGGCTGGCTCGCCCCAACTGCTTCACCTCATCAGGTTCCGCCTGGGAACTCCAGGCAGAACCGGGTCCTGCCCTGCGCGGACGTCACGCTGATCGATCCTCCATGGGTTTGCATAATGGCGCGGGTAATCGCCAATCCCAGCCCTGCGCCGTCGGTTTCCGGATGTGACCGCGATGGGTCAGCACGGTAAAACCGATCGAACAGGCGCGGCAGTACCCTCGGGTCGATGTCCTCGCCGGTGTTCTCGACGCTCACCCGGGTGGCTTGGGAAGACTGGCTGATCTCGATCGTGACCTCGCCATGTGGCGGGGTGTGGCGCAGCGCGTTCGAAAGCAGATTGCTCAGGGCACGGCGGAACATCAAGCGATCACCGACGATCTCGCCCTCACCACGCTGAGCCAGTCTGACGCCCTTCTCCTCGGCGACCGCCTCATAGAACTCGATCAGGGCGTGCGTTTCCTCGGCTGCCGAGAAACGTTCCCGGTTTGGCAGCATCATCCCGCGTTCGGCCTTGGCCAGGAACAGCATATCGGACACCATGCGGCCCAGACGCTGCAGTTCCTCGGCATTGGAAGCCAGGATCTCCCGGTAGGTATCGGCATCCCGCCGGGTAGCCAACGCGACCTGGGTCTGGGTCAGCAGGTTGCTCAGGGGGGTGCGCAGCTCATGCGCCAGATTCGACGAGAACTCCGACAGTCGCGTGAACGCGTCTTCCAGCCGGTCCAGCATCTTGTTGAGTTCGTGAGCCAGATCGGCCATTTCGATGGGTACCGCCTCGACGGGCATGCGCTGGTGCAGCCGCTGGCTCGTGAGCGTGGTGGCTCTGGATTTCATGGCACGCAATGGCGCCAGCCCCTTGTACGCGGCAAACCAGCTCAGCAAGCCACAGATGACGATCGTCACGACGGCATAGGTCATCAGGGTGCGCCGCAACTCCAGCATGAACCGTGTGTGATGCGCCGTGTCCATGGCAACGAGGATGTCCAGCCGCGTCGTTGCGTCATAGGCTGGAATAACCCGGACAAGCATCCCGCGAAACGCCTGCCCTTCGTCGGCCCAATGGATCAGCGCGTCGTTGCCGTTGCCTTCATCGGCCGGTGACAGTTCGCGCGGGAGGCGAAATCCTTCGGACTGGAAGAGCGTTTCACCTTTCGAATCATGGACGCTGACGTACAGCCCGTGATGGTGGCTCGATGCCTCACGCAGCAGCCACTTGGCGTCCTCGGCCGAATTGGATCGCGCCAAAATATCCTCGATCAGGTGCTGCTTGTCCTGCAGCGCCATGTGATCCAGCTCGATGAAATGCCGATCGGATGCAGCGATGACCAACAAGGCCAAGCCAAACACCACAGCCGCAGCCGCCAACGTAAAGAAGAGGGTGAGCCGGGTCGTCAGTGACAGGGAGCGAAACATTCAGTGCTCCTCCGGCACTTCCAATACGTAACCCATGCCACGTACGGTGTGGATCAGCTTGACCTCATGCCCCGCATCAATCTTCGCGCGCAAGCGCGAGATGGCCACCTCGATCACATTGGTGTCGCTGTCGAAATTTATGTCCCAGACCTGCGAGGCGATCAGGGAGCGGGGCAGGACCTCGCCATGACGGCGCATCAGCAGTTCCAGCAAGCCGAACTCTTTGGCCGTCAGGCTGATTCGTCGCCCGCCGCGTGAAACGCGTCGGCGCAGCAGGTCCAGTTCGAGGTCGGCCACGCGCAGCACGGTGCTCTCGTTGCCGCTGCGCCCTCGACGCAGGATCGTGCGCACGCGGGCCAGCAATTCGGCAAAGGAGAAAGGCTTGACCAGATAGTCGTCCGCACCGAGTTCAAGGCCTTTGACCCGGTCTTCCACCTGATCGCGTGCGGTCAGGAACAGCACCGGCATCTGCAGGCCGCGATGGCGCAAGGACTGGAGTACCTGCCAGCCGTCGAGGCCGGGCAGCATCACATCCAGGATGACCAGGTCGTACTCGCCCTGCAAGGCCAGGTGCAGACCGTCGGCGCCGTCTTGCGCCAGATCGACCACGAAACCCGCTTCGCTCAAGCCTTGACGCAGGTAGTCGCCCGTTTTGGGCTCATCTTCAACGATCAGTATCTTCATGAGGGTGCTCGGCCATATCGAATAGCCGCTAGTGTGACGATTTTGGGTGCACCTGACATGAAGATAACAAACATGTAATCTAACGAACAGCATCCTGACAGGGTGGCTCCATAGCATCTCACCCACGACTTCAGTAACTCATCGCGAGAAGCCCATGTCATCTTTGAGTCCGTTTCATTTGCCATTGCCGTTGATGCCCTCGCGGCGGCGTTTCGTGCGCGGCTTGGTCGCCGGCGGCGTGATGGTCGGCCTGTCACCCTGGGTGCGTGCTGCGGCACAGGGGCTGGCCGACACGCGCACGGGTGCGGCGCCCGTGCTCAGCGGCACGAACATCGACCTGGTGGTTGCCGAGTCGCCGGTCAACTTCACCGGCAGGCCAAGGATGGCGACCACCATCAACGGCTCCATCCCGGCGCCGACGCTCAAACTTCGGGAAGGCGACACGGTCACCATCCGCGTCACCAACCGCCTGCGCGAAGCCACCTCGATCCACTGGCACGGGATCATCCTGCCCTACCAGATGGACGGGGTGCCTGGGGTCAGTTTCCCGGGCATCGCCCCTGGCGAAACCTTCACCTACCAGTTTCGCCTCGAACAAACCGGCACCTACTGGTATCACTCGCACTCCGGCATGCAGGAGCAGACCGGCATGTACGGGGCCTTGATCGTCGAGCCGCGTGAGGCAGACCCCATCCGCGCCGACCGCGACCATGTCGTGCTGCTGTCCGACTGGACCGACGAAGACCCCATGCGGGTGCTCGCCAAGCTCAAGGTGCAGAGCGACTACTACAACTACAACCAGCCGACGGCCATTGACTTCTTCCGCGACGTCGCCGACATGGGGCTTTCCCGCGCACTCGACAAGCGTGCGATGTGGAACCAGATGCGGATGAACCCGACCGATCTGGCCGATCTCTCGGGGGCGACATTGACCTACCTGATGAACGGCGTCACCCCTGCCGGCAATTGGACTGGCCTGTTCCGGCCGGGCGAGCGCGTGCGTCTGCGGTTCATCAACGGCGCGGCCAACACCTTCTACGACGTGCGCATCCCGGGGCTCAAGATGACGGTGGTGCAAAGCGACGGGCAGAACGTCGAGCCCGTCACCGTCGATGAGTTCCGCTTCGGGCCGGGCGAGACCTACGACGTGATCGTCACGCCCCGAGAGGACGCCTACACGATCTTCGCGCAATCGATGGATCGAACCGGCTTCGCCCGCGGCACGCTCGCGGTGCGCGAGGGCTTGAACGCCGCCGTGCCTGCTCTCGATCCCGTCGAATGGCTCACCATGGCCGACATGATGGGCGCGATGGACCACGGCGCGATGGGCCACGACATGCCGGGCATGAAGCACGACATGTCCGGCATGAACCATGGCGCGATGGCCATGGATCACGGCCAGCACGCGATGCATGGCATGACAGGCGGCGCGATGGCCAAGCCCAGCGCCACGGTCCGTCACGCACGCACGGAATACGGCCCAAGCACGGATATGCGGGTGGACATGCCGCGCACCAATCTTGACGATCCGGGCATTGGCCTGCGCAACAACGGCCGGCGCGTGCTGACGCTGGCCGACCTCAAAACGATCGGCGGCCCTCTCGATCCTCGCGGGGCCGAGCGCGAGATCGAGCTGCACCTCACCGGCAACATGGAGCGCTATACCTGGTCGCTCGACGGCCTCGAGTTCGGCAAGAGCACGCCGGTGCATCTGAAGTACGGCGAGCGGGTGCGCGTCATCCTGCACAACGACACGATGATGACGCACCCGATGCATTTGCATGGGCTGTGGAGCGAGGTGGAAACGCCCGACGGGCAGTTCCTGGTGCGTCGCCACACCGTCCCGGTTCAACCCGCGCAGCGCGTCAGCTTCCTCGTGACCGCCGACGCCCTGGGTCGCTGGGCCTGGCACTGCCACCTGATGTTGCACATGGACATGGGCATGTTCCGCGTGGTGGTCGTGTCATGAAACTCATCCCAAGTAGATTCGCCATGAAACCCTGCTCTCTCTTCACTGCGGCGCTGGTGCTGCTCGGTGCGGCGCCCGTCTGGGCGCAAACAACGATGGAAGGCGGCGCCCATGCCGCGCACTCGGGCGCGGCTGCCGCCCCAACGCGCGCCCCATCGTCCGCGAACGCCACCATGGACCACGGCAGCATGCGCATGCAAGGCGGCCCCGCCCCCGCCGATGCCCGCGATCCGCACGCGTATGCCAATGGCTTGACCTTGGAGTCGGGCCCGTACGCATTTCCTGGGCCACGGCAACTGCGGCTGTCCGATGAACATGCGTTCGGCAGCGTGCTCCTCGATCGCCTGGAGCGCGTCGACACGAAGGACGGCAACGCCACCGCCTATGAGGCGCAAGCCTGGTTCGGCGGCACCTACGACCGCCTGGTCCTCAAGGCCGAGGGTGACGTCGCCAAAGGCAAACTGGAGGAGGCACGCACGGAGGTCCTGTGGGGCCATGCGATCGCCTCGTACTGGGACACCCAACTCGGGGTGCGGCTGGACAGCGGCACGGGGCCTGACCGGACTTGGCTCGCTGTGGGCATCCAAGGGCTCGCCCCGTACTGGTTCGACGTCGATGCCACCGCCTACGTCGGCAGCTCGGGACGCACGGCACTGCGCCTGTCGGGCGAGTACGAACTCCTGCTCACCCAGCGCCTGATTCTGCAGCCCCGCATGGAAGTCAATCTGTATGGCCGGCGCGATGAAGCGCGTGGCCTGGGCAGCGGGCTGGCCGATGCGGCGGCAGGCCTGCGCCTGCGTTACGAGTTCTCGCGCCAGTTCGCGCCCTACGTCGGCGTCGAATGGGCTCGCAAGTTCGGACAGACCGCCGATTTTGCGCGCGCCGAAGGACAGCGTACCCGGGAAACGCGTTATGTGGCGGGTGTGCGGCTGTGGTTCTAGAAGCCGCCACGCGCAACTCCGATCTTATTCACCAACCCTAAGGAGAAACCGATGATGAAGAAAACCTTGAGCGTTTTGGCGCTGAGCGCGTTGCCTGTGTTGGCGCTGGCCGCCGGCAATCATCAGGGCGGCCATGGCATGGCCGGGCACGACATGCAAGGCATGCACGGTTCGATGCACGGTGGCGCATCACACTCCAACGTCGGCAAACCAGGCGATCCCGCCAAGGTCGACCGCACCATCGAGGTGGTCATGGACGACACGATGCGGTTCACGCCCGCCACCATCACGGTCAAAAAGGGCGAGACGATCCGCTTCTTTGTCAAAAACGCGGGCAAGGTGCCGCATGAAATGGTGGTCGGCTCCTTGCAGGAGCTCAAAGAACACGCTGAGATGATGCGCAAGATGCCCCAGATGCAGCATGCCGAGCCGAACATGGTGACGCTCCAGCCTGGCCAGCGCGGCGGGCTGGTTTGGCAGTTCGATCAGCCCGGTACGGTGGACTTCGCCTGCCTCATCCCCGGCCATATGGAAGCGGGCATGGTGGGCAAGATCGTCGTCGAATAAGCAGCGTCACCGGGGGTCCTTGTCATGCACCAAACCGTTGATCAACCGTTCCCCCGGCGGCGCAGGCTGCTGCTGGCGGTGCTTGCGCTGAGTCTTCCCTCCCTGGCACCAGCCGCCGCACCGCAGACGCTTGCCGTGCAGGTGTGGAAGGACCCGAACTGTGGGTGTTGCAAGGACTGGATTGCCCACCTGGAGAAAAGCGGATTCCGCGTGAATGCCGTCGACCAGGGCAACGGCGCGGCCCGCGCTCGCCTCGGGATGCCGCAGAAATTCGGTTCCTGCCATACGGCCCTGATCCAGGGCTATGTGATCGAAGGCCACGTACCCGCCACGGACATCCAGCGGCTGCTCAAGGAAAAGCCCCAAGCCCTGGGCTTGGCGGTGCCGGGCATGCCCATTGGTTCACCCGGCATGGACGGGCCGGTGTATGGCGGCCGACGTGATGCCTACCAGGTCTTGCTGGTTGGGAAAGACGGGTCGGCACAAGTGTTCAGTTCCCATCCATGAAGAAACCCCTCACCCGGCGATGAGCGCGACGCATCATGATCACCACCCCGACACGCGTGGCTCGTCCGGCCTGAGCCGGCGTGTCAGGATCGCGTTGCTGATGGTGGCCCTCATCGGCGGCTTCTACCTGCTGCGCGAGCACTGGAGCCATGTCGCAGGCAATTGGGTATACTTGTTGCTGCTGGCGTGCCCGCTGATGCACCTGCTGCATGGCCACGGTGGCGATGGCGGGCATGGTGCGCCGCCCGACAAACCCGCCAACAGGGAGGCGTGAAGTCATGGACCTGCGATCAGACCACGAACACCGCCGACACGCCCATGACCACCCGAGCGCACAGCAGCGGGCCGAAGGTCTGAAGGACCCTGTCTGCGGCATGGACGTGACCGCGCAGTCCGAGCACCACGTCGAGCACGCAGGCCGACTCTTTTACTTCTGCAGCGCCAAGTGCCGGGCGAAGTTCGTCGCCGAGCCGGCGCGCTATGCCTACAGCGGCCATGAGCCTTCGTCTGTCGAAGCGCCGGCGCTGGCGGCAGGCACGATCTACACCTGCCCCATGCACCCCGAGATCCGGCAGGATCACCCCGGCTATTGTCCGAAGTGCGGCATGGCGCTGGAGCCGGTGCTGCCCGATCTCCAAGAAGAAGAGAGTCCCGAGCTGCGCGATTTCCAGCGCCGCTTCTGGTGCACCCTGCCGCTGACCGTCATGGTCACTGTGCTGGCCATGTTCGGCCACCAGTTGCATTGGTTCGAGGCGCGCACACAGACCTGGATCGAACTCGTTTTGTCCCTGCCCATCGTCCTGTGGGCGGGCTGGCCGTTCTTCGTGCGCGGCTGGCAGTCCGTGGTCCATCGCAGCCCGAACATGTGGACCCTGATCGGGCTGGGCACCGGGGCGGCGTTCGTCTACAGCGTGGCGGCGACCGTGGCCCCACAACTGTTCCCGGACTCGTTCGTGTCCATGGGACGGGTCGCGGTGTACTTCGAGGCGGCGGCGGTGATCATTTCCCTGACCCTGCTGGGGCAGGTACTGGAACTCAAGGCGCGTTCGCAGACCTCGGCCGCCATCAAGTCCTTGCTCGGACTGGCCCCCAAGACCGCCCGGCGCCTTCGCGACGATGGCACGGAAGAGGACGTGCCCCTGACGCACATCCATGTCGGCGATCGGCTGCGCATTCGACCCGGCGAAAAGGTTCCGGTAGATGGTACGGTAATCGAGGGCAGCAGCGCTGTGGACGAATCGATGCTGACGGGGGAGTCCCTGCCCGTGACCAAGCGGGTGGGCGACAAGGTCATCGGTGCGACGCTCAATACCAGTGGCGCGCTCGTCATGGTCGCCGAACGTGTCGGCTCGGCGACCATGCTGTCCCAGATTGTGCAGATGGTGGCGCAGGCGCAGCGGTCCAAGGCGCCGATGCAGCGCATGGCCGATGTCGTGGCGGGCTATTTCGTGGTCGCGACGGTGTCCATCGCCGTGCTGACCTTTTTTGCCTGGGGCCTGTTCGGGCCGGAACCGCGTTGGGTTTTTGGCCTCATCAACGCCGTGGCTGTGCTGATCATCGCCTGCCCCTGCGCGCTGGGCTTGGCCACGCCCATGTCGATCATGGTGGCGACCGGGCGAGGGGCTACGCAGGGGGTGCTGTTTCGCGATGCCGCCGCGATCGAGAAAATGCGCCAGGTCGATACCCTGATCGTCGACAAGACCGGCACATTGACCGAGGGCCGGCCGCGCTATCAGACGACGATCGCAGCCGAAGGCTTCACCGCCGGCGAAGCCTTGCGACTGGCTGCCAGCCTCGACCAGGGCAGCGAGCACCCGCTGGCGGAAGCCATCGTCACGGCCGCGCGCGAGCAGGGCCTGGTGCTCTCACGCGCCGAGGAGTTCGACTCGCACTCAGGCATCGGCGTGCGCGGGCGCGTCGATGGACATGCCGTGGCACTGGGCAACACCGCGCTGATGGAACAGCTCGGTGTGGACGTGCGGCCATTGGCCGAGCGGGCGGAGGCGCTGCGCACCGAGGGGGCCAGCGTCATGTATCTGGCCGTCGATGGCGTGCTCGCCGCAGTCCTGGCCGTCGCCGACCCGGTGAAGAAGACCACACCGCAAGCGCTGGCGTCGCTGCGCGCGGAGGGCTTGCGCATCGTCATGGCCACGGGCGACGGTCTGACCACGGCCAAGGCCGTGGCGGCGCGCTTGGGCATCGATGAGGTGCATGGCGAGGTCAAGCCCGCCGACAAACTGCAACTGGTGGAGCGGCTGCAGCGCGAGGGGCGTATCGTTGCGATGGCTGGTGACGGCATCAATGATGCCCCGGCCTTGGCAAAGGCCGACGTCGGTATCGCCATGGGCACCGGCACCGACGTGGCGATGAACAGCGCACAGATCACGCTCGTCAAGGGTGACCTGCGCGGTATTGCGGTGGCGCGCGCCTTGTCAGTGGCCACGGTCCGCAACATGAAGCAGAACCTGATGTTCGCCTTTCTCTACAACGCACTGGGCATTCCCATTGCGGCCGGCGTGCTGTATCCGCTCACCGGTTGGCTGCTTTCACCGTTGATCGCCGCCCTGGCGATGAGTTTGAGCTCCGCATCGGTGATCGGCAATGCGCTGCGTTTGCGTGGCGTCCGTCTTGTCTGAACACGAGGATCGTCGCGCGTGCCGTGGTGGGTGCTGGTTGCACTCCCAGATCGCTGGGTCTGTCGTATCGGTTGCCACCCGACGTTGGACACCTGATCCCTATCGAGGCCTGGAATGCTCTCGACCACGGCACCTGAGCCGCCTCACACCGATACCGCACTTGGCGCCCAGTCGGCATCGCCATAAGCACTTGCACCGATGTGGCGATGAGTCCGCGCCCCGCCCCGGTGAGCAGGAATGCATTGAGATTGGCACACGATTAATCCCGATCCCATCCCGAATGGAATCTGACATATATGTAACGGCCGTCTCATCTTCCCGTCAGCGGTGGCTTTGTAGAATACATACTGTGCAGTCGCACAAGGCATTGACAGAAATGCCTTCACGTTTGATTGAAAGGAGTGTAGAGATGAAAGCCAGGATTACCGCTGTTGTCGCCGCCACCGTGCTGAGCGCCATCGTAACCCCATCGTTCGCTGGTGACGCGGCAGCGGCCAGCGCCAAGAAAATGTTCCTCCTCAAGGACGGTGGAACCCTGTATGTATTCGAGGACGGCAAGATGGCGCTGGAAGACAAGTTCGGACGGGCTATCCACCTGAAAGAGGGGCAATCGCTCGAAACGGTCGATGGCCAGAAGATTACAGCCAACGGCAACGAGGTCGCTCGACTCGATTTTCTTCTCCGTAAGGGTCATTCCAACCATTGACTACTCGATTCAATTCGTGAACTGCACGCCAGCGGATGTCGGGCCAACTCGTTGACCAACACGCGCTGGCGGGCCATCGGTCATAGCTGGGGCAGTTGCATTGCACTCGTCCCGATTGCAGCCGGAGAACCGCCATGCCTGCCACCCTCGAAGCCGAATCAACGCTGACCGATCGCTATCAGACGACCGTGCCGGAAACCGTGCGCCGCGCGCTGCGCCTGGGCAAGCGCGACAAGATCCACTACACCATCCGCCCGAACGGTGAGGTCGTGCTCACGCGCGCGGCCCCCGGCGACAGCGACGACCCGGCGCTGATGCCGTTCCTCGGCTTCCTCGCCCGCGACATGGCCCGCCATTGGTCCCTTGCAGGGGTACGTGCTGGCGCCGGTGCCGTCCTGTTGGCGTTGCCCCTGTGGGCAGCCGCGCAGCAGGCCGCACTGGGCAGCGACCTCGCATCTCTTCTCGACTACGCCCGCCAGAACAACCCCGAGCTCGCCTCGATGCAGCACGAAGCCGCTGCCGCGGCACAGCGCGTGCAGCCGGCCGCAGCCTTGCCCGACCCGGTGCTGCGCGTCGAGCTCGAGAACTTCAACAACTACGGCAACAGCGCCGGCCCCAGCTTGCTGCCGTCGAAGGTGGCCCAGACGAAGTACACGTTGATGCAGCAGTTCCCCGCCTGGGGCAAGCGCGAGCTGCGCCGCCAGGCCGCGGAAGCGGAGGCCCGGCAGGCCCAGGCGCGGGCCGCGGTCCTCTGGGCGGAGCAGGCCGCGCGCATCCGCGTGGCCTATGCGCAGTACTTCCTGGCCAGCCGCAACGAACGCATCACCCGCGAACTCCTGGACCTCGTCACCCGCATGGAGCAGGTGGCCCAGACCCGCTATGCCGGCGGCCTGGCGGCGCAGCAGGACGTGCTTCGCGCCCAGTTGGAGCAAACCGCCATGCGCTCGGAGCTGATCGCGGCGGCCAACGACAAGCGCCAGTTGCAGGCGCGGCTGAACGCGCTGCTCGGGCGCGGCCCGGGCGCGCCGCTGGCGGAACCGCAAGACCTGCCGGCCCTGCCCGCCACGGCAGCATTGCCCGCAACCGAACTGTTGGCTCGCGTGCGCGAGGCCAACCCCCTGGTGCGGGCGGAGGCAGCCCGGCTCGAGGCCGCGCAATCGAACCGCGACCTCACGTGGCGCAACCGCTATCCCGACTTCAACATCGGGATCACTCCCACGCAGATGAGGTCGCGCGTGACGGAGTGGACGCTGATGGTGGAGTTCAACATCCCGCTCCAGCAAGCCAGCCGTCGGTCGCAGGAGCGCGAGGCCGCGGCCATGGTCGAAGCGGCGCGTGCACGCGCCGAGGCCGCTGCCACCCAGGCCGCCGCCGAGCTCGAAGAGCAGCTGTCGGCGCTGGAGGCGGCGCGCCACGGCGAAGAGCTGATCCGAACGCGCCAACTGCCGCAGGCCGAGTTGAGCCTGCAATCCGCGCTGGCCGGTTACGAGACGGGCAAGGTGGACTTCACCAGCCTGCTGGAAGCACTACGCCAGACCCGCAGGGCCCGCCTGGACCTGCTCAAAACACAGGTCGACGCGCAGATGCGCGCCGCGGAGATCGAACGCATCCTGGGAGACGCGCTGTGAAGAACTCGTTCGTGGCCCTGCTCACCGTGACCGTGGCCGCAGCCGGTGTCGTGGCCGGCCAATGGTGGAGCAGCCGCCAGCACTCCGCCGCCACGGCAACCCCCACCAGTGCCGAGACCGCGAAGGCCGGGCCTGCGGCGCGCAGGATCCTCTACTACCGCAACCCGATGGGGTTGCCGGACACCTCGCCCACACCCAAGAAGGATCCGATGGGGATGGACTACATCCCCGTGTACGAAGGCGAGGAGCCCGAAAGCACGAGCGGCGCGCCGCAGGTCCGTATCAGCGCCGAGAAGGTGCAGAAGATGGGTGTGCGAACGGAAGCCGCCGCCCTGCGTCCGTTGGGACGCGTCGTGCGCGCGAGCGGACGTGTGGAGCCCGACGAGCGCCGCGTCTATGCCGTGACGGCCAAGTTCGAAGGGTACGTGGAGCGCCTCCATGTGAACGCAACGGGGCAGCCGGTCGCACGCGGCCAGGCGCTGTTCGAGGTGTACAGCCCGGAGCTGGTCTCGGCCCAGCGCGAGTACGCCATCGCGGCTCAGGGGGTGCGAGCGCTGGCGGGAGCGGGGGGCGACGCCGCCGCCGGCATGCGCCAGCTGGCGGAATCGAGCCTGCTGCGCCTGCGCAACTGGGACATCCCGCCTGATCAGGTGGAAGCGCTCGCCCGCACCGGCGAAATCCGCCGCACCGTGACGTTCCGCTCGCCGGTCAGCGGCATCGTGACCGAGAAGAAAGCCGTCCAGGGCATGCGGTTCATGCCGGGCGAAACGCTGTACCAGGTGACGGACCTCGGCGCCGTCTGGGTGATCGCTGATGTCTTCGAGCAGGACATCGGCTCGCTCAAGCGCGGTGCGCGGGCCACGGTGCGCATCGATGCGTACCCGGAAAGGACCTTCAGCGGCACGGTGACTTACGTGTATCCCACGCTGAACGCGCAGACGAGGACGATCCCCGTGCGGCTCGAACTCGCCAATCCGGGGCACCTGCTCAAGCCGGCCATGTTCGCCCAGGTGGAGCTGGCCGCCGCCGACACGAGGCCGGTCCTGGCCGTGCCCGATTCGGCCGTCATCGACAGCGGAACGCGACGCATCGTCCTGGTGCAAGTCGGCGAGGGCCGCTTCGAGCCGCGGGAGGTGAAGACGGGCGCGCGCAGCGACACCCACGTTCAGGTGCTGGAGGGCGTGCGTGAGGGCGAGCAGGTCGTGGTGGCCGCGAACTTCCTGATCGACGCCGAGAGCAACCTCAAAGCCGCCGTTGGCGCGCTGGCGGCCCATGCCGGCCATGCCGCTCCCGGCCCCTCGGCGGTGCCAGCCTCGGGCCCTGTGGCCACCGGCGCTGCGGCCCATGCCGGCCATGCCGCTCCCGGCCCCTCGGCGGTGCCAGCCTCGGGCCCTGCGGCCACCGGCGCTGCGGCCCATGCCGGCCATGCCGCTCCCCCGCCCGCCGCCGGCGCGCCCGCCTCGGTGGGGCACCGGGCCGAGGGCATCGTGGAGGACGTGGACGCAAAGACCGGCTCGCTGAGCCTCAACCATGGCCCCGTTCCCACCTTGCGCTGGCCGGCCATGACCATGAAGTTCAAGGTGGCCAACGAAAGCCTGCTGCGCGACTTGAAGCCTGGTACCAAGGTCAGGTTCGAGTTCGTCGAGCGCGAACCGGGCGAATGGGTCATCACGTCCGTTTCCCGGATGTAAGGAGCGGCGATGCTTGCCAAGATCATCGGCTGGTCCGGCCGCAATCCCTTCGTCGTCCTGCTCGCCACCTTGTTCGTCGTCGTCGTCGGCCTCTATGCCGTGCTGAAGACGCCGCTGGATGCGCTGCCGGACCTGTCCGACGTCCAGGTCATCGTGTACACGGAGTACCCGGGGCAGGCGCCCCAGGTCGTCGAGGACCAGGTCACCTACCCGCTGACCACCGCCATGCTGGCGGTGCCCAAGTCGAAGGTCGTGCGGGGCTTCTCGTTCTTCGGGGCCTCCTTCGTCTACGTGATCTTCGAGGACGGCACCGACATCTACTGGGCGCGCAGCCGGGTACTGGAGTACCTGAACTTCGCGGCCGGCCGCCTGCCGAAAGGCGTGAGCCCGCAGCTCGGGCCCGACGCCACGGGCGTGGGCTGGGTGTACCAGTACGTGCTGCTCGCCAAGGACCGCACGCTCGCCGAGCTGCGCAGCATCCAGGACTGGTACGTGCGCTACCAACTCACGAAGGCCCCTGGCGTGGCCGAGGTCGCCTCCCTGGGCGGGTTCGTCCAGACCTACCAGGTCACCGTGGACCCGGCCAAGCTGCGTTCCTACGGCATTCCGCTGTCGAAGGTCTCGCAGGTCATCCGCGACTCCAACCGCGACGTGGGCGGACGCGTCGTCGAAATGGCGGAAACCGAGTACATGGTGCGCGGCAGGGGCTACCTGCGCGGGCCGGCGGACCTGGAGACCCTCGCGGTCAAGAGCGACGGCGGCACGCCGGTCCTCATCCGCGACATCGCGCGGGTGGAGCTCGTACCCGACGAGCGCCGGGGGCTTTCGGAGCTCAACGGCGAAGGCGAAGTGGTGTCGGGCATCGCGATGGCCCGCTATGGTCAGAATGCGCTGGAGGTGATCGACAACCTCAAGCTCAAGATCGCCGAGATCGCGTCCGGGCTTCCCGCCGGTGTTTCGATCGAGTCGGTCTACGACCGGTCCGAGCTGATCCACCGTGCCATCGACACGCTCACGCGGACGCTGATCGAGGAAAGCCTGATCGTCGCAGCGGTGTGCGTCATCTTCCTGCTGCACGTGCGCTCGGCCCTGGTCGCGATCCTGATGCTGCCGGTGGGGGTGCTCATCGCCTTCATCGCGATGCGCCTGCTCGGGATGAACTCCAACATCATGAGTCTGGGCGGCATTGCCATCGCCATCGGGGCCATGGTGGACGCGGCGATCGTGATGATCGAGAACGCCCACAAGCACCTGGAGCGCTTGCCGGCAGGGCACACCACGGCCGAGCGGGCCGCCGCGATACTCGACGCCTGCAAGGAGGTGGGGCCCGCGCTCTTCTTCTCGCTGCTCATCATCACCGTGTCGTTCCTGCCGGTGTTCACGCTGGAGTCGCAAGAGGGGCGGCTGTTCTCGCCGCTGGCCTACACGAAGACCTTCTCGATGGCGGGCGCCGCGCTGCTGTCGGTGACGCTCGTGCCGGTGCTGATGATGCTGTTCATCCGCGGACGCATCCTGCCGGAGGCGAAGAACCCGGTGAACCGCTTCCTGATCTGGGCCTACCGCCCGATGATCGCCGGCGTGATGCGCTGGAAGAAGACGACCATCCTCGCCTCGGTGATCGTCTTGCTGGCCACCTTGTACCCCGCGAGCCGGCTCGGCACCGAGTTCATGCCCACGCTCAACGAGGGCACCCTGCTGTACATGCCTGCATCCCTGCCGGGCATGTCGATCACCAAGGCTGCCGAGCTGCTTCAGACGCAGAACAAGATCATCAAGAGCTTCCCCGAGGTGGCTTCGGTCTACGGCAAGGCGGGCCGCGCGAACACCGCCACCGACCCGGCCCCGCTGGAGATGTTCGAGACCGTCATCAACCTCAAGCCCGAATCCGAATGGCGCGAGGGGATGACGGTGGACAAGCTCATCGCCGAGATGGACCAGGCCCTCCAGTTCCCCGGTGTATCCAACGCCTGGACCATGCCGATCAAGGCCCGCATCGACATGCTCTCCACGGGCATCCGCACGCCCATCGGCATCAAGGTGTTCGGCAAGGACCTGCTGGAGATGGAGCGGCTGGCCAAGGAGATCGAGGCCGTCGTCAAGAAGGTCCCCGGCACGACCTCGGCCTTCGCCGAGCGCATCACGGGCGGCTTCTATCTCAACATTGAACCGGACCGCGCGCAGCTTGCGCGCTACGGGCTCTCGGTCGGGGAGCTGATGGATGTGATCTCGACCGCGCTGGGCGGCGAGATCGTCACCACGACGGTCGAAGGACGGGAGCGTTATGGCGTGACGGTGCGCTATCCGCGCGAGCTGCGGGCCAACCCTCAGTTGATCGAGCGCGAGGTGCTGGTGCCGACGATGGAGGGCCGCACGATGGTCCCGCTCGGCCAGGTCGCGAAGGTGCAGGTGGCCCGCGGGACGCCCGGCATCCGGACGGAGAACGGGTTGCTGTCGGCGTACATCTTCGTCGACATCCGCAACCGCGACATCGGCTCCTACGTGGCCGAGGCGCGCAAGGCCGTGGCCGAGCAGGTGAAGTTCCCGCCCGGCTACTACGCCACCTGGAGCGGCCAGTTCGAGTACATGGAGCGCGCCATCGACCGCATGAAGATCGTCATTCCGGTGACCCTGCTGACGATCTTCCTGCTGCTGTACCTGAACTTCCGCCGCCTGACGGAAACGCTCATCGTGATGCTGTCGGTTCCCTTCGCGCTGGTCGGCGGCGTCTGGCTGCTGTGGATGCTCGGATACAACCTCTCCGTGGCGGTGGCGGTGGGCTTCATCGCGCTGGCCGGCGTGGCCGCGGAGACGGGCGTCGTGATGCTGATCTACCTCGATCACGCCTGGGACGAGGCGCGCCGACGGTGTGAACGGGAAGGCCGACGTCCGCAGGCGGCCGACCTCTACGCCGCCATCATGGAAGGTGCCGTCGAACGCGTGCGTCCGAAGATGATGACGGTCGTCGCGATCATGGCCGGCCTCCTGCCGATCATGTGGGGCACCGGTACAGGCTCGGAGATCATGAGCCGCATCGCCGCCCCCATGGTAGGCGGCATGATCTCCTCGACCGTGCTCACCCTGGGCGTCATCCCGGCGATCTACGCGCTGGTGAAGGAATGGGAGCTCAGACGCGCTGCGCGCACACCGAACGCGGCTTCCGCGGCGAGGGACGCTTACGCTGCCGCCGAGTGATGTCGCTGCGGGCCTGCGCCCGGAAAGTGCAGGGTGAAGGTGTTGCGGCCGCCCGCCGCATCGCTGGCGGCCTGCACCTCGCCGCCGTGCGCGTGCATGATCGAGCGCACGATGGCCAACCCCAGCCCGGTGCCACCGCTCCACCGGGCGCGCGAGGCGTCCGCACGGTAGAAGCGGTCGAACAGCCGTGCCAGCTGCTCGGGCGCGATCGGATCGCCGACGTTGCTCACGGCCAGCGAGGCTGCCCCGTCTGCGTCCTGTTGGATCGAGACATCGACCACCGAGTGGGCGCGAGCGTGGCGCACCGCATTGGAGAGCAGGTTGGTCACCGCGCGCTGGATCAACAGCGGGTCGCCGTCGATGGTCGCCTCCCCTGCCACGTTGACCGTCACGCCCTTTTCCTCCGCGACCAGGCCCAGGTACTCGGTGACCCGGTTCGACTCCTCGTGCAAGTGCACGCGTTCGTGGCACGCCAGCGCCTGGCCATGGTCCGCCTGGACAATGAACAGCATGTCGGCGATGAGGCGGGAGAGCCGTTCCAGCTCCTCGATGTTGCCTTCCAGCACGTCGCGCAGCTCCTCGGGGCGGCGCGGCTGCGACAGGGCCACCTGGCTGCGCCCGAGGAGCGTGGCGATGGGAGTGCGCAGCTCGTGCGCCAGGTCGGCGGAGAACTCCTGCAGCCTTCGGTAGCCGGCGTCGATGCGCTCCAGCATCGCATTCAGCTCCCGCGCCAGCTCCTGCAGTTCCGACGGCAGGTTCGCCTCGGTGATGCGACGCCCGAGGGACCGCGCCCCGATCGATGCCGCCTGCCGCCGAAAGCGCAGCAACGGCGCCAGCCCGGTGCGCGTGATGAGCCAGGCACCCACGGCCACCGCCGCCAGCAGGAAGGGCAGCCCCACCAGGCTGGCCCGGATGAATCCGTCCAACAGTCTCTACAACGCACTGGGCATTCCCATTGCGGCCGGCGTGCTGTATCCGCTCACCGGTTGGCTGCTTTCACCGTTGATCGCCGCCCTGGCAATGAGTCTCAGCTCCGCATCGGTGATCGGCAATGCGCTGCGTTTGCGCGGCGTCCGTCTTGTCTGAACACGAGGATCGTCGCGCGTGCCGTGGTGGGTGCTGGTTGCACTCCCAGATCGCTGGGTCTGTCGTATCGGTTGCCACCCGACGTTGGACACCTGATCCCTATCGAGGCCTGGAATGCTCTCGACCACGGCACCTGAGCCGCCTCACACCGATACCGCACTTGGCGCCCAGTCGGCATCGCCATAAGCACTTGCACCGATGTGGCGATGAGTCCGCGCCCCGCCTCGGTGAGCAGGAATGCATTGAGATTGGCACACGACAATTAATCCCGATCCCATCCCGAATGGAATCTGACATATACGTAACGGCCGTCTCATCTTCCCGTCAGCGGTGGCTTCGCAGAATACATACTGTGCAGTCGCACAAGGCATTGACAGAAATGCCTTCACGTTTGATTGAAAGGAGTGTAGATGTCAGGTCCCGGACGATTACGTGGTTTGAAGATGAAAAGATCGGGGCGTTGAGGGTACCACTTTTTCAAGGCCTCCAGAGGTGTTATGTGTCCGATTGCCTTCTGGGGTAAATGATGGTTGTACAGCCAAACATAACGGGTCAAGGTAGTCTCGAGGTCCTCGGCGCTGTTGAAGTGATGGGTGGCAAGGACCTCGGCAATACGGCCGTTGAAGCGTTCGACCATGCCATTGGTCTGAGGGTGTCTGGGCTTGGTGAGGCGATGCTCGATGCCAAGGGCCTGGCAGAGCTGATCGAACTCGTGCTTCCCGGACGGTGCGCGCGCGCCTGAGGCGAAGAGGCGATCCGTGAACTCCTTGCCGTTGTCGGTGAGGATGTGCGTGATTCTGACCGGGCAGGTCTTGTGCAAGGCCTTCAGGAAGCTTCTGGCCGCGGCTGCGGTCTTGTTTGGCTTAATCTGGATGAAGACCCAACGGGTGGCGCGGTCAATGGCGACGAAGAGATAACGCCTCTGATGTTCGTCGGGCATCTGCGGCAGGTACTTGACGTCGATGTGCAGGTAGCCCGGCATGTAGGTCTTGAATGGCTTGGAAGCAGGCGCATCCTTGGCTTCACTGGGCAGTTGGGATAGGCCATGGCGCTTGAGCAGACGATACAGCCCAGAACGTGAGGCCCGGGGGTTGATGAACTCCCGTGTGACCACCAGCAGATCGTCAAGGGGTAGCTGGAGGGTCTTGCGCAGCTCCACCACCAAAAGCTCCTGCGCCGGGGTGAGCGTCGTCTGCAAACGATGCGCGGTATGCGGGCGATCTTCCACAAAGTCCCGACGCTTCCAGCGGCGGATGGTGTCTTCGGATACGCCCAACTCGGCTGCCAAGGCCGCAACCGACAAGGACGAGGACTGGATGTAGGCGCGGGTGGCGGGGGTTGTGGTGGCGTTTTTGTGTAGGCGAATAATCATGGTTGAGCGCTCCGGAGGTTGTCGATCAGCTCTCGCATCACTGCGCGACTAACGAAGAGTGCACGACGCGAAGGATCTATGCAATCGTCCGGAACCCTACATGTAGAGATGAAAGCCAGGATTACCGCTGTTGTCGCCGCCACCGTGCTGAGCGCCATCGTAACCCCATCGTTCGCTGGTGACGCGGCAGCGGCCAGCGCCAAGAAAATGTTCCTCCTCAAGGACGGTGGAACCCTGTATGTATTCGAGGACGGCAAGATGGCGCTGGAAGACAAGTTCGGACGGGCTATCCACCTGAAAGAGGGGCAATCGCTCGAAACGGTCGATGGCCAGAAGATTACAGCCAACGGCAACGAGGTCGCTCGACTCGATTTTCTTCTCCGTAAGGGTCATTCCAACCATTGACTACTCGATTCAATTCGTGAACTGCACGCCAGCGGATGTCGGGCCAACTCGTTGACCAACACGCGCTGGCGGGCCATCGGTCATAGCTGGGGCTAACCACTCGATGGTAGGCTGCGACGCTACCGGTCAATCGGCGCCGCACAAGGTGAGAGTCCGCCCTGCACTGACTGACCGGCGTTCATTGCCGGGGCCATTGCGTCCACAACAACCCGCAGGATTGCCCGGGATTGCTCAATCGTTGAGAGAGTGGGTTGGATTCCGGTCGCGTCTGCACCACTGACCTTGCCCCTGGAAACCGGATCCCTTGCTGAGTGGTTGAATACAGGCAAGGAGAACGGAAGTGACGAAGGCAACGAGAGCGCGCTACACGCTGGAGTTCAAGCTGGAAGCGGTCAGGCTGGTCAAGGCTGGCCAGAGCATGGCGGCGACGGCGAAGATCCTGGGCATTGCGCAACAGACGCTGCACAACTGGATCCGTGCGGACCGAGACGGTCGTCTGGCGGGGGCTGGAAGCAAGCCGGTGAGCCCAGAGCAGATGGAGATCGCCAGGCTGCGCGCGGAGCTGGCGCGGGTCAAGATGGAGCGCGACATCCTGGGAAAAGCGACGGCGTACTTCGCGAAGGAGCGGGGGTGAAGTACGCCTGGATCGAGCGTAACCGCAAGCGCTGGCCCGTGTCGGTGGCGTGCGCAGTTCTGGGGGTGAGCCCCAGTGGGTACCACGACCACCGTGTGCGCCAGGCACGACCACGACGTGGGATCAGCAACGATGCTCTGCTGGTTCATATCCGAGCGATCCATGCCGAAACGCGTGGCGAGTACGGCTGGCCGCGGATCTGGAAGGAACTGCTGGCACGCGGCATTCGGGTGGGTAAGGAGCGCGTTCGCAAGCTCATGAGCCTGCACGGCATCCGCGCCCGAGGCAAGCGCAAGTTCAAGGCTACGACCGACAGCAACCACAAGCTGCCGGTGGCGCCGAACCTTGTGGATCGGCAGTTCAAGCCGGCCACGCCGAACGCCGTGTGGACGAGCGACATCACGTATGTGGCCACCGACGAGGGCTGGCTGTACCTGGCGGTGATCATCGACCTGTTCAGCCGCCAGGTCGTGGGCTGGTCGATGCAGCCGCACATGCGGCGCGAGCTGGTGATTGACGCGTTGCACATGGCCTGGTTCCGCCGCCATCCGCCGCCGGGACTGATATGCCACAGCGATCGCGGCAGCCAATACTGCAGTGCCGACTTCCAGAAGGCGCTGACCGGCTACGGCATGCGCAGCTCGATGAGTCGCAAGGGGAACTGCTGGGACAATGCGCCCACGGAAAGCCTGTGGGGCTCGCTCAAGGTGGGCAGGCTGCACGGCAAACGCTTCAAGACCCGGCGCGACGCCATGGACGAGATCGTCGACTGGCTGACGTTCTACAACCACCGGCGGCTTCATTCGTCGTTGGGCTATGTCAGTCCGATGCAATTCGAACGGGCTTGGCTTGCCGCCCAGAAAAGGCAGGCTGCGTAACGGTCTCAGCTATGGGATCCGGAACTCGCGGGCAAGGTCACACCAAACTTCCGCGCCCAACCTCTATTGGTTGGGCATTTTCATGTGCGCCCGGCACGGGCGCACTCTTGTGGGTGAAAGTCCCACCGTAAGTTGATCACAGCGAACGAAGCGAAGCGCAACTGCATGAGGGCGACCGAGTGTGGGGAGGAAGCGTGGAGCGAAACTGCGAGCCGATGGACAAGAACCGGATAGAAGGCGCTGCCGAGCAGGGCGAGCGGGCATGAATCCGCGAAGCTCTCGTGATCAAGGCGAAGCGGCGTAAATCCGGCGGTTGTGCAGTGAAGGAGTGCGTTCTTACCCGGGGAGATCTCGCCTTATGCCTGAAAGGGCGACGTGGTGACACGGAGCGAGAAGTCAGCAGAGGCCATAGTAGCTGCCAGTCGTGGGCGAAGGGCCGAACGAGAAGGAGTGCTTGAGACCATGTCGATGCTGGAAGCAAGGCGTCAGAAGTCTGCGCAAGCAGAGCGGGCGGGGGTAGCGCACGGTGAAGCCGGGCGGGAACCTGTCAGCGACGAAGCGGCCGGCCCGCGACGGGACACCGAGAGCACAGGGCCGGGACTGCTGCAAGCGGTTCTGGCGAGAGAGAACCTGCGGCGAGCATGGAAGAGAGTCAAAGCCAACAAAGGCGCAGCCGGCGTGGATGGGCTGGACATTGACCAGACCGCCCGCCATCTGGTGACGGCGTGGCCATTGATTCGGGAACAACTGCTGCAGGGGAGGTACCGGCCCAGTCCGGTACGACGGGTAACGATCCCGAAGCCGGACGGTGGCGAGCGCGAGCTCGGCATTCCGACGGTCACGGATCGGCTGATCCAGCAAGCACTGCTGCAAGTGCTGCAACCGCTACTTGACCCGACATTCAGCGAGTACAGCTACGGCTTCCGGCCGGGCCGACGAGCCCACGACGCGATACTGGCGGCGCAGGGCTACATGTAGGGTTCCGGACGATTGCATAGATCCTTCGCGTCGTGCACTCTTCGTTAGTCGCGCAGTGATGCGAGAGCTGATCGACAACCTCCGGAGCGCTCAACCATGATTATTCGCCTACACAAAAACGCCACCACAACCCCCGCCACCCGCGCCTACATCCAGTCCTCGTCCTTGTCGGTTGCGGCCTTGGCAGCCGAGTTGGGCGTATCCGAAGACACCATCCGCCGCTGGAAGCGTCGGGACTTTGTGGAAGATCGCCCGCATACCGCGCATCGTTTGCAGACGACGCTCACCCCGGCGCAGGAGCTTTTGGTGGTGGAGCTGCGCAAGACCCTCCAGCTACCCCTTGACGATCTGCTGGTGGTCACACGGGAGTTCATCAACCCCCGGGCCTCACGTTCTGGGCTGTATCGTCTGCTCAAGCGCCATGGCCTATCCCAACTGCCCAGTGAAGCCAAGGATGCGCCTGCTTCCAAGCCATTCAAGACCTACATGCCGGGCTACCTGCACATCGACGTCAAGTACCTGCCGCAGATGCCCGACGAACATCAGAGGCGTTATCTCTTCGTCGCCATTGACCGCGCCACCCGTTGGGTCTTCATCCAGATTAAGCCAAACAAGACCGCAGCCGCGGCCAGAAGCTTCCTGAAGGCCTTGCACAAGACCTGCCCGGTCAGAATCACGCACATCCTCACCGACAACGGCAAGGAGTTCACGGATCGCCTCTTCGCCTCAGGCGCGCGCGCACCGTCCGGGAAGCACGAGTTCGATCAGCTCTGCCAGGCCCTTGGCATCGAGCATCGCCTCACCAAGCCCAGACACCCTCAGACCAATGGCATGGTCGAACGCTTCAACGGCCGTATTGCCGAGGTCCTTGCCACCCATCACTTCAACAGCGCCGAGGACCTCGAGACTACCTTGACCCGTTATGTTTGGCTGTACAACCATCATTTACCCCAGAAGGCAATCGGACACATAACACCTCTGGAGGCCTTGAAAAAGTGGTACCCTCAACGCCCCGATCTTTTCATCTTCAAACCACGTAATCGTCCGGGACCTGACAGCTACATCCAGTCCGGACGGAAGATCGTGGTTGATGTCGATCTGGAGAAATTCTTTGATCGAGTCAATCACGACATCCTCATCGACCGCCTACGCAAACGCATCGACGATGCTGGAATCATTCGGCTGATACGGGCGTACCTGAACAGCGGCATCATGAGCGATGGCGTAGTGTTTGAGCGGTATCAAGGCACGCCGCAAGGTGGGCCGCTGTCGCCGCTGCTGGCGAATGTGATGCTGGACGAAGTGGATAAGGTACTGGAGAAGCACGGCCACTGCTTTGCGCGCTATGCCGACGACTGCAACGTCTATGTCCGTAGTCGGAAAGCTGGCGAACGGGTCATGGCGCTGCTGCGCAAGTGTTACGGCAAGCTGAGGCTCAAGATCAATGAAGCCAAGAGTGCGGTGGCCAGCGTCAAGGGAAGGAAGTTCTTGGGCTACAGCTTCTGGTTTGGCAAGGAGGGCGTCAAGCGCAGGGTGGCCGACAAGCCGATGGCGACGTTCAAGCAGCGGGTGAGGCAACTGACCCGGCGCTCAGGCGGACGCAGCATGGCGGAGGTCATTGAGCGACTGAAACCTTATCTGTTGGGATGGAAAGCCTACTTTGGGCTGGCGCAAACACCGGGCGTCTGGCGATCGCTGGACGAATGGCTGCGCCACCGACTACGGGCGATCCACCTCAAGCACTGGAAGCGGGGTAGCACGATCTACCGGGAACTGCTCAACCTAGGCGCGTCCGAACACGTGGCAAAGCGGGTGGCAGGCAATTCCCGCTGCTGGTGGCGGAATAGCGCGGGCGAGCTCAACCGGGTGCTGACCATTGCCTACTTCGACAAACTTGGCGTTCCCCGTCTCTCATGACCTCAACTTCTCGAACCGCCCGGTGCGGACCCGCATGCCGGGTGGTGTGGGAGGGGCCCGGTCAGGTATCCTGACCGCCCCTATCCCGATTTGTGGGTATCCGCGATACCACGCGGGGTTCGGCGCCGATCTGCGTGGGGGATGTCCTGTTTTTTGTGTGTGGGGCGGTTTCTGAATCTGTCCTCGTGTCGTTCAGCGTGGTGCGAGGGTGAAGCGGTCGCCGTATAGTATCGCGAACTGGTTCATCGCCGATTTCCACTCCTTGCTCGCCCGCTTCCAGTCCGCGGTGATGTTGCGCAAGGCCAGCCAGATCAGCTTGGTGGCCGCCTCGTCGCTTGGGAAGTGCCCGCGGCTCTTGATGATCTTGCGTAACCGCGAATGCACGCTCTCGATGGCGTTGGTGGTGTAGATGATCCGCCGCACTTCGGGCGGGAACGCGAAGAACGGGATCACCCGGCTCCACGCCCGCCGCCAGGCCGCGACCACGGTCGGGAAGCGCTGGCCCCACGGCCCTGCCTCGAACGCGTCCAGCGCGCGCTCGGCGGCCTCCGCGCTCGGTGCGGTGTAGATCGGCTTGATCGCCGCGGCCAGCGCCTTACGGTCCTTCCAGCTCGCATAGTCGAGGCTGTTGCGGATCAGGTGCACGATGCAGGTCTGCAGGGTCGTGGCCGGAAACACCGCCTCCAGTGCCTCCGGCAGGCCCTTCAGGCCGTCGGCCACGCCGATCAGCAGGTCCGTGACCCCGCGGGTCTTGAGATCGTTGAACACCTTCATCCAGAACTTCGCGCCTTCGGTGTTCTCGATCCAAAGCCCCAGAATGTCGCGGGTCCCGTCCGGCAGCACGCCCAAGGCCAGATACACCGCCTTGTTGCGCACCACGCCGTCCTCGCGGATCTTCACCCGCAGGGCATCGAAGAACACCACCGGGTACATCGGCTCCAGCGGCCGGGCCTGCCAGGCCCCCACCTCGGCCATCACCGCGTCGGTGACGGCGCTGATGAACTCCGCTGACACCTCGATGGCGTACATCTCGGCCAGATGGCCCTGAATCTCGCGCACCGACATGCCGCGGGCATACATCGAGATGATCCGGTCGTCAAAGCCGGCAAACCGGCGCTCATGCTTCGGGATCAGCTGCGGTTCGAAGCTGCCGGCCCGGTCGCGGGGCACCTCGATCCGCAGCGGCCCGCCGTCGGTCAGCACGGTCTTGCCGCTGCGGCCGTTGCGATGGTTCCCGCAGCCGCCCTCGGGGCTGGCCAAGTGCACGCCCAGCTCAGCCCCCAAGGCGCGCTCGATCACGGCCTTCTTCAGCTTCTGGAACACGGCCTCGACGCCGGCGGCGTCCATCGGTCCGGGGATCAGCTTCTCAAGCAGCTCGTCGGGAAGAATGGCGTCCGGCTTCGCGGCGGGGGTGGTCTTCTTGCGTGGCATGGGGGCTCCTGAACATCGTCATGGTAGGCCCCTCACACAAAAATCCTGACACCCTCATCTGCGTGCGCCACGCGGTGAAGCCACATCGCCCGAAAGTCGCCCAGTTCGACTCTTTCTTGCCCTCTCTTCTCTCGAAACCGGCGCCAACCTCTTCCCGCAAGCACACGCAAATGGTCTTTGGGATCAGTGACTTGCACCTGCGTCGCCGCGACCGGTTGGCCATCGTGCTTGCTTGGCAGGTATAGAGCCAACGCATTCAGCCCCCCTCTTTCAAGCGCTGCAAGGCACGGGCATAACGCATCTTCGTTGCCGACAGCCCCAAACCCATCGCCTCAGCGATTTCAGCGAACTCGAGGCCCACGAGCAGGCGCAGTAGTACCAGCATGCGATCGTCGGGCGCCAGCCGCGCCAGCAAGGACTCGGCATCCAGGCGGGCTTCGGTGGCGGCAATGGCATCCTTCGAGTCGGCCACGGCGTGCGCGTCCTCGCGAGTTTCTGGGTCATGCAACGAAACCGTGGATGGCCACGCCTGCGCCTTGCGCCGATGGTCGATGCACACATTGGCCGTGATGCGCCACAGCCAGGTGCTGAAGGCCGATTCGCCGCGAAAGCGCGGCAGTTCGAAGAACACCTTGAGCATGACCTCCTGGGCCAGATCTTCGGCATCGGCGGCGCAGGCGGTAAAACGCCGGGTGAGCGCGCGAATGCGGCTGCCATGGCGGCGCATCAGCGCTTCAAAGGCACCCGTCCGGTAGGGCAGTTCAGCGCGCGCCCGAGCGACCAGCGCGGCGTCGTCTGCCAGATGGGGCACCGCATCGCCGTGCAGGTCATGATGGTCAACGGGAGACGGTGACCGCATCGGCACTGAGCCGCGAATTGGCCACGGTCAGCAAACGGCCATCGGCGAGCACGAGTACCGTCTTGATGGTGCCGACCTCGCGCACGGTGGCGGCGATACCATTCCACTCGATGCGATCGCCTTCTTTGAGCAGATCGCGCAGATAGACACCGGCGACGATTTCACCGGCCAGCCCGCGCGTGCCCAACCCCAAAGACAGGGCCACCGCCACACCGATGGCGGCCAGGGCAATGCCAATGACTTCTTGCAGCAACACGATGCGGATATCGAGCTGGTCGACCGCCATCAGCACCACCAGCGCCGCCAGCACGCCCATGGTCAGCCGCGCGAGCGTGGGTGCGTAGTCCACCCCCGCCGAGTCAGCAGCACGGCGCACCAGGCCCGCCAGCCAACTGGCCGCCATCAGCCCCAGCACGAGTACGACCACGGCAGCCACGAACTTGGGCAGAAAGAGCATGACTTGCGCGACCGTCTGCCCTGCCGCAGCCAGTCCCAGACTGTCGGCTGCCGAGATGGCAAAGGCCAGCAACACGAAGGCGAAGGCGATGGTCCCAAGCAGCGCGGAAATCTCACGCTGCATACCCCACTGCTGCAAGAAGCCTTGCAGCCCCGAGCGTTTGGCCAGCTCGTCGATGCCCAGTTTGGCCAGTAGGCGCCGTGTCACGGCCCCCAGCAGCTTGCCCAGCAGATAGCCGAACAGCAGCAAGACGAGCGCGCCCAGCAAGTTGGGCGCCAGCATGGCCAGGCGGTTGTAGAGCGCCACCAGAGGGTCGGAAGCCCAGGCAAGGGCGGTTCGGATGTGGTCCATAGATAAGCTCCTTCGTGATCAGCGGTGAACAGACGCCCGATGCAGCCGTGCCACAGCCGGTGCGAGAAGCCTTGCCAAGGCCAACCAGATACGCCCCAGCACTAGCCCCAGCACGTTGCGCACGGCCAAGCGGGCGCGGGCGCGGTGCAAGACGGGGGTCAGGCCGTTGGGCGGTTCGGGGCTGTCTTGCAGCGCTGCCGCAAGACGGGACTCGAAGGCGTCGATGGGCGCTGGCATGGGCAACTCCTGGAATCGGTGTCCGTGCTTTCTTTGACGAAGATCGCTTTGGAAAAGTCACAGCAGCACGGTTTCGAACGTCGATACATACCGACGGTCTTGGGTGACCGAGACTCCCATGAGTAAGGTCAGACCGGCCTTCGAGCGTGAAGTGGGGCCGCAGCGATGCGGCGCATGTTGGCACGGCCGGTGGTGAATCTGTCGGAGGCGGCCTGGCTGATCGGCGCGCGCGAGGCGGCACTGGGCGCCGGCGTCGATTACCGCTTTGGGCTGAAGGATAAGAAAGCGCTCAAGCTCGCCCAGCGCAGCGATCTGTACTGAGTGGCGAACCACTGGGGTGCGTTTACCGAGGAGAAGCTCTTGGATGCGGTTGCGCCGTGCACGAGGCCAGGATGCGCTACCGGGGTCACACGCTGAGTAACAAGAAACGCCGCTCCCAGGGGCTGACGACTTCGAAGTACTCGCGGTACTCGGCCTCCTTGATCGCGGCATAGGTGCGCAAAAAATGCTCGCCGAACAGCTCGGCCAGCGGTGTACACGCCAGCAGGCGCTCGACAGCGTCGTCCAGGTGGCGCGGCAGTTGGTGCGGCTGCTCGTAGGCGCTGCCGGTCAACGGCGGGGTGGGCTGCAGGCGCTCGCGCATGCCCAGGTAGCCACAGGCCAAGCTGGCGGCGATGGCCAGGTAAGGGTTGACGTCGACCCCCGCCAGGCGGTTTTCGACACGGCGCGCCTCGGCCGGGGAGTGCGGCACGCGCAGGCCGCAGGTGCGGTTGTCGTAGCCCCAGCTCAAGTTGATGGGTGCCGCCGTGTAGCGCGACAGGCGCCGGTAGCTGTTGACGTAAGGGGCAAAGAACGCCATCGCCGCGGGCAGGTAGGTCTGCAGCCCGCCGATGAAGTGGAAAAACGCCTCCGACGGTGTGCCGTCGGGCTGGCTAAAGATGTTGCGCCCACTGGCGCGCTCGAGCACGCTCTGGTGGATGTGCATGGCGCTGCCGGGTTGCCCCTGCATCGGCTTGGCCATGAAGGTCGCGTACATGCCGTGGCGGATGGCAGCCTCGCGTACCGTGCGTTTGAACAGAAAAACCTGGTCGGCCAGCGCTAGCGGCTCGCCGTGGTCCAGGTTGATCTCCATTTGCGCGGTGCCCATCTCGTGAATGAGCGTATCGAGTTGCAGCCCTTGCGCCTCGCACCAGCCGTAGATGACGTCGAAGATATCGTCGTATTCGTTGACCGCGTCGATGGAGAAGCTCTGCATGCCGGCCTCGGTGCGCTTGGTGCGGCCGATCGGGGGCTTGAGCGGGATGTCCTCGTCGGGCTCGACCTCGACGAGGTAGAACTCGATTTCCGGCGCGACGATGGGCTGCAGGCCATCGCGTTCGTAATACGACAGGATGCGGCGCAGCACGTTACGCGGCGCCAGCTCGATCCACGAG
Source organism: Tepidimonas sp. HKU78 (assembly GCF_049860815.1). Taxonomy (NCBI): domain Bacteria; kingdom Pseudomonadati; phylum Pseudomonadota; class Betaproteobacteria; order Burkholderiales; genus Tepidimonas; species Tepidimonas sp. HKU78. The sequence continues at coordinate 462,739 of NZ_CP187547.1, read as the reverse complement.
CCGTCGGAACGCTGGCAGTCATGGATGATTTGGGCGGTCGGCTCTTTGGCCCAGGGGACGATGCGCAGCGTGGTCGAGTCGGGCGCGAGCCGCATGTCGGGGTCGGCCACGGGCGTGAAGTCCTGCTCGGGATAGTCGCCGGTGACGGTCATGGTCAGCACCGCCTCGGGCAGGCGCAGGCCCGCGGCGGGGTCGTACTTGTGGCGCGGCACGATCTTGCCGCGTGCCTGGCCCGTCATGTCGGGGATGAGGCACTCGACCTCGGTGATGCGGTGCTCGTCGAGCCAGCGGTGGATGCGTTGGTGGTCGTCGTTCATGGCGCGGAAATCGGATCCGAATGGCGCATCAGTATGCGACGAATACGTACCCGCGGTGGTGCCAGCCGAGGGTACCGGCGAAGCGCCATTAGTGAGCATCATTCCCAGTGACAATGTTGGGCATCCTGTTTTGCTGAAAAGGATCAACCATGATCGGTTTGTCAGATATCGAAGCGGCAGCCGCCCGCCTGGCTGGGCAGGTGCTGCAAACCCCGTGTCTGGAGTCGCGCACGCTGTCGCAGATCACGGGGGCGCAGGTCTACTTGAAGTTCGAGAACCTGCAGTACACCGCCTCGTTCAAGGAGCGCGGGGCGTTCAACAAATTGGCACAGCTCACACCCGAAGAGCGGGCACGCGGCGTGATCGCCATGTCGGCCGGCAACCACGCGCAAGGCGTGGCCTACCATGCGCAGCGCCTGGGCCTGCGCGCTGTCATCGTCATGCCGCGCTTCACGCCAGGGGTGAAGGTCGAGCGCACGCGCGGCTTTGGCGCCGAGGTGGTGCTGCACGGCGACACGCTGGAGGAGGCGCGCGCGCACGCGCGTACCCTGGCGGCCGAACAGGGCTTGACCTTCGTGCACCCCTACGATGACGATGCCATCATCGCCGGGCAGGGTACGGTGGGGCTGGAGATGCTGCGCGCCCAGCCCGAGCTCGACGTGTTGGCGATTGCCGTGGGCGGTGGCGGGCTGATCGGGGGCGTGGCGGCGGCGGCCAAGGCCATCAAGCCGGATATCGAGATCATCGGTGTGCAGACGCGGCGCTTCCCGGCCATGGTCAACGCCGTCACTGGTAGCCACTGGCCACAAGGGGCCAACACCATTGCCGAGGGCATCGCGGTGGGTGCGCCAGGTGAGCGCACGCTCGAGCTGGCGCAGCGCTACGTGGACGATTGGCTGCTGGTGGACGAGGAGGACATCGAGCAGGCCATCGTGCTGCTGCTCGAAATCGAAAAGACCCTGGTCGAGGGGGCCGGTGCGGCGGGCCTGGCAGCGGTGCTGCGGCACCCAGTCCGCTTTGCCGGGCGCCAGGTGGGATTGGTGCTGTGTGGCGGCAATATCGACCCGCTGTTGCTGGCCTCGATCATCGAACGCGGCATGGTGCGCGCAGGGCGGTTGGTGCGGCTGGTGGTGAGCACGCGTGACCTGCCAGGGCAGCTCGCGCGCATCGCCGCTGTGGTGGCCGAGGCCGGCGCCAACATCGACCAAGTGCACCACCAGCGTGCTTTTACTTTGCTGGCGGCGCAAAGCGTCGAGATCGAGCTGGTCCTTCAGACGCGCGGCCCGGCGCACGTGGAACAGGTGATGCAGGCGTTGCTTGCGGCGGGCTTCGAGGTGGCGCGCCATTGAGCGCTCGCCCAGCGCCCCTCAGTCGTGGCTGCCGTCACCGCCGATGACGCCGCCCAACAAGCCCCCCGCCGCAAAGCCACCCAGTATCGATCCCTCCTCGCGTCGGCCCCCCAGCTGCGGTGCGGCGGCAAATACACGGGACGCCAGGCGGGAGAATGGCAGGCTCTGCAACCAGACGCTGCCCGGCCCGCTGAGGCGGGCCAAAAACAGCCCTTCGCCGCCGAACAGCGCGGTCTTGATGCGGCCGACGTACTCAATGTCAAAGTCCACCTCGGCGGTGTATGCCACCACGCAGCCAGTATCCACGCGTAGCGATTGGCCCGCGGCCAGTTCGCGTCGCACCACCGTGCCGCCGGCGTGCACGAAGGCCAGCCCGTCGCCGTCCAGGCGTTGCATGATGAAGCCCTCGCCCCCGAAAAAGCCGACCGACAGCCGTCGCTGAAAGGCGATGCCGAGGCTGACGCCGCGCGCCGCACACAAAAAGCTGTCTTTCTGGCACACGAGCGTGCCACCGAGCGTGCGCAGGTCGATGGGCAATATCTTGCCGGGAAACGGCGCGGCGAAAGCGACACGCCGTTTACCGTTGGCCGTGTTGCTATATACCGTGGTGAACAGCGACTCGCCCGTGACCAGCCGCTTGCCCGCTCCCAGCAGTTTGGCAAACAGCCCGCCCTGTTGGGCGCTGCCATCGCCAAAGACCGTGTCCATGACGATGCCCTCGTCCATGAACATGAGGCTGCCGGCTTCGCCAATGGCGGCTTCGCCGGGATCGAGCTCGATCTCGACGAACTGCATCTCGGCGCCACGAATCTCGTAGTCGATGACGTCCATGCCCATGCGTAAGCGCTCCGCGGTGGTGACGCCGCAATGGTAGCGCCGACCGCGCAGTGCCGCGGGGGCGTCGTTCAAAGTCCAGCGCCGTCGAGCCGAACCCCATGGGGCTTATTTGGCGCACGACGCCAGTGCCCCGCTGTTGCGGGCGCGTTTATTGATCCGGCACGAATATGTCTTCAAGCCGCATATTGCACGATGGGGTCTTGGAAGTAGGCCCGAACGCGCTGCGGGTTGGCCTCGATGAACTGCATGTGCTGCTCGGCGGCGGCGCGCAGCTTGGGTCTGGTGCGCGCGGGCACCTTGGTGCCGATGGCGTGCTTCAGGTCGGCGTTGAGCCGCTCGTCCGGGTTGAGCTCGGGGCTGTAGCTGGGCAGGTCAAACACCTCGATGTCGGCCACGTGCTCGGCCAGCCACGCCTTGACGGGCTTGCAGTGATGCACGCCCAGGTTGTCCAGGATGAGGAAGACCTTCTTACCCAGCCTGCGGCCATCGCGGACGAGTGCCTCGAAGAACTCGACGAGCCGCTCGTGGTTGAAGGCCCCGTCGATGATCATCCAGTTGGCGCGGCCCTGGTTGGTGACTGCCCGCCGCGCGCACCGACAGCTTGAGCCCGCACAGCTGCTCGGGGCGCTTGTCGCAGGATCGTGCGGCGCACCGCCGGGTAGCTCAGCCCTGTGAGTTCCACGATGGCCATCACGCCGTAGCCCTTTCGGTGCAGCCGAACGACTTGCTTGCGCCGTTCGTGAAGTTGCTCAAGCTTCTGGTAACGAGCGTCTTCCTTGTCCGTATACGGTCGACGCGGATGGGCTCGAAACGTTCAATTTTCATGGTGCCGGATCAATAGGGCCTTACGGGCACGCGGTCAGCGAGCTTCCCGCCGGGCCCAGCGCCGCCTGCAGCTGCTCGCGCTCGGCTTCGGTCAAATCGGGCCAGCGCAACGTCAGCACGCGCGTGGCGGGGCGCTCCTGCACCACACGGGCGTCGCGCACGCCTTGTCGTTGCACGTCCAGCAGCGCCTTACGCGCGGCCTCTTCGCTGGAGTAGGTGCCCAGCGCCAGCCCCGGCGCCAGCGCGGGGGCGTTGACGTCGCGATACTCGACGCCCGCCTGGCGCAGCTCGGCGCGGCGGCGCTGCAGCGCCTCGGCAGTCGGAAACTTGCCCACATAGACGATCCAGCGCTCGGGCAGCGTCGCTGTTTGTTCGGTGTGGCGTCCGCGCAGGCCGGCGGTGGTCTCGGCGCTGCGCTGCAGTGCCTCGGCTTGCGCCGGCGGCAGGGCCGCCAATTGCCAGCAGCGCCGCACGGCTGCCGGGCGTGTCGCAGTTGCCGCAGGCTCCGCGGGTGGGGGTGGTCCGTCTTCTTCGTCCTGCACAGTGGGGGCCGACGCGTCGGGGTCGTCCGACACCGATGGGTCTGTCAGCGTGTGAGCGGGGCTGCCAGGGGGATTGAGCAGCCGCAGCCGCTCGGGCTCCACCTGTTGCGCCAGGCGCTGGCGATCCGACGTCCCGGCGCGTTCCGGCGCGTCGCCCCACTCGCCGTGGCGCCAGCCCCACAGGGCGGCATTGGCCAGCAGCAGCACCAAAACCAGCAACCTCAGCATGGCCGCACGCTCACCTCTCCCTGTTGCACGCGACGCACGCCATCTGGGGTGCGCAGGCGCAGCGCGCCGTCGGCATCCACGCCGTCGGCGATGCCCTCGCCACCGTCGCTCGTGCGCACGCGCTGGCCGCGCAGTGCATCGCGCGCCGCGTAGCGCGACTGTAGCGGCGCAAACCCCGCGCGCTCGAAGTCCTGCACCGCCTGCAGCGTGGCTGCCCCGACACGGGCCAGCCAATGGCCGATGTCGTGCGCCGGGTGCCCGCCTTCGCGCGGCAGCGCCTCCAGGCCGATCGGGGGCAGCGCGTCTGCGGGGGCATCGGGCGGCAGCCGCGGCGTGGCCAGGTTGAGACCGATGCCGATGACGGCGTAGCGCGACGCGGGCCGCGCCGGGTCGATGGGGGCGGTTTCGATCAGAATGCCGCCCAGTTTGCGCCCTTGCCAGCACAGGTCGTTGGGCCATTTGAGCTGCACGGCGGGGTCGAGCGCCTCGGCGACGGCCACCCCCACCGCCAGCGACAGCCCCGCCCAGTCGGCAGGCGCCAGCGGCAGCCCGATGGACAGTGCCAGCGATGCGCCCGGCACCGTGACCCAGGACCGGCCCAAGCGGCCGCGACCGGCGCTCTGCGATGCGGCGGCCAACACCACCGGGTCGGTCTGGCCGGCGCGCGCGCGGCGCATCAGCTCGGCATTGGTGGAGTCGATCGTCGGCACGACCTCGACCGCCAGCCCGGGCCACCAGGGCGCGAGGGACTGCCACAGGGCTTGCGCCCCGCCCTCCAAGCGGGCGAGCGCGGCGGCAGTGGCCGGGGCATCGGGCGCGGGTGTCGGGGTGGGCATGGCGAGTGTGGGTGGGCGCGTGCGGTTGGGCCGGGCTGGTTCGGGGCGAAAGTTTGCTAAGGTAGCTGTGTGGGCGCGCATGCGTGCGCGCGCGAGGCGCAGGGCCCCCTAAGGTCCTCCGCCGCGCGGCACGGCACGCCCGAACGCATTGTAGAGACATGAGCCCAACCGCCAACCCTTCCGCTGCCGCTACCGGCAAGACGCTCGTCATTGCCGAAAAGCCCTCCGTCGCGCTCGACATCGTGCGCGCCCTCACCCCTGTCAGTGGCAAATTCGACAAGCACGAGGATTACTACGAAAACGACCGCTACATCGTCACCTCGGCAGTGGGCCACCTGCTGGAGATCGCCGCGCCCGAGGCGTACGACGTCAAGCGCGGCAAGTGGAGCTTTGCGCACCTGCCGGTGATCCCGCCGCATTTCGAGCTCAAGCCCATCGACAAGACCAAAGCGCGCCTCAACGCCGTGGTCAAGCTGGCGCGGCGCAAGGACGTCACCACGCTGGTCAATGCTTGCGACGCGGGGCGCGAGGGCGAGCTCATCTTTCGGCTCATCGAGCAGTACGCCGGAGGCACCGACAAGGCCGGCAACCCCAAGCCGCTGGGCAAGCCCGTGCAGCGCCTGTGGCTGCAGTCGATGACGCCACAGGCCATCCGCGAGGGTTTCGAGCAATTGCGCAGCGACGAGCAAATGCGGCCCCTCGCCGACGCGGCTCGCAGCCGCTCCGAGGCCGATTGGTTGGTCGGCATCAACGGCACGCGCGCCATGACGGCGTTCAACTCGCGCGACGGCGGGTTTTTCCTGACCACGGTGGGTCGGGTGCAGACGCCGACGCTGGCCATCGTGGTCGAGCGCGAGCAGCAGATCCGCCGCTTCGTGGCGCGCGATTATTGGGAGGTGCACGCCACGTTTGCCGCGCAAGCCGGCACCTACCCGGGGCGCTGGTTCGACCCGGCGTTCCGCAAGCCGCAGGGCGATGCCGCCGACCCTGAGCGCAAGCCCGAACGGCTGTGGACCGAGGCCGAAGCGCGCGCCATCGCCGACGCGGTGCGCGGCCGCCCCGCGCAGGTCAGCGAGGAGTCCAAGCCCACCACCCAGGCCTGCGGCCTGCTGTACGACTTGACCAGCCTGCAGCGCGAAGCCAACGGGCGCTTCGGCTTTTCCGCCAAGACCGCGCTCGCGCTGGCGCAGAGCTTGTACGAGAAACACAAGGCGCTGACCTACCCCCGTACCGACTCGCGCGCGCTGCCCGAGGATTATCTGGGCACGGTCCGCCACACGCTGGAAGTGCTGGCCGACAGTCCCTTGGCGCATCTGGCGCCGCACGCGCGCACTGCGTTGCAGCAGGGCTATGTGCGGCCGACCAAGCGCGTGTTCGACAACACCAAGGTCAGCGACCACTTCGCCATCATTCCCACGCCGCAGGTGCCGCAGGGCTTGAGCGAAGCCGAGCAAAAGCTCTACGACCTGGTGGTGCGGCGCTTCATCGCGGTGTTTTATCCGCCGGCCGAGTTTTTGGTCACGACCCGCATCACCCAGGTGCCCGTAGAGGGGGCCACGCACCACTTCAAGACCGAGGGCAAGGTGCTGGTCAAACCGGGCTGGATGGCGGTTTACGGCAAAGAGGCGGCCGAAGACGTCGAGGGTGCGCGCGCCGGTGACAAGGGCCAGCCGCTGGTGCCGGTGCAGCCAGGTGAGACCGTGCGCACCGAAGACGCGCGCATCGACGCCCGCCAGACCCGACCACCGGCACGCTACACCGAAGCCACGCTGCTGGCCGCCATGGAGGGTGCGGGCAAGATGGTGGACGACGAGGAGCTGCGCGCCGCCATGGCCGACAAGGGGCTGGGTACGCCCGCGACGCGTGCGGCCATCATCGAGGGGCTGCTGGCCGAGAAATACCTGCTGCGCGAAGGGCGCGAGCTGGTGCCGACGCCGAAAGCGTTCCAGCTCATGACTCTGCTGCGCGGGCTGGGTGTGGAGGAGCTCTCGCGCCCCGAGCTGACGGGGGAATGGGAGCACAAACTCTCGCTCATGGAGCGCGGTCAGCTCAGCCGCGAGGCCTTCATGCGCGAGATCGCCGCCATGACCGAGCGCATCGTGCGCAAGGCCAAAGAATACGACCGCGACTCCGTGCCCGGCGACTACGCCACGCTGCGCTCGCCGTGTCCGCAGTGCGGCGGCGTGGTGAAGGAAAACTACCGCCGCTATGCCTGCACGGGTGCCGACGGCCAGGGGCCGGGCTGCGGGTTTTCGCTACCCAAAGCGCCGGGCGGGCGCGTCTTGGCGCCCGAGGAAGTCGAGACCCTGCTGCGCGAGCACCGCATCGGGCCACTGGAGGGCTTTCGCTCCAAAGCGGGCTGGCCCTTCAGCGCCGAGCTGACCGTGGTGCCCGACGCCAGCGGCCAGTGGAAGCTGGAGTTCGACTTCGGTGACGAGGACAACGGCGACGACGGCGAACTGGTCGATCTGGCGGGCCGCGAGGCGCTGGGGCCCTGTCCCAAGTGTGGCAGTCCCGTGGTGGAACATGGCAGCCAGTACGTCTGCAGCCGCGCGGTGCCGACGCCCGAGCAGCCAACCCCCAGCTGCGACTTCAAGAGCGCCACCACCATCTTGCAGCAGCCCATCGCGCGCGAGCAAATGGCCAAGCTGCTGGCCACCGGCCGCACCGACTGGCTGGAAGGGTTCGTCTCGAACCGCACGCGCCGCCCGTTCAAGGCGGCGCTGGTGTGGGACGCCGAGGCGGGGAAGGTGAACTTCGCCTTCGAGCCACGCGAGGGCGGCCGTGCATCGGCTCGCCGTGCCGGTACGCGCACCGGCGCTCGCGCCACGGCCACCCGCCGCACTGCCCCCAAACGCTGATCCACCCCACGGTAGGAGACCTGCCCATGAGCCTGAAACTGTATTACGCCCCCGGTGCCTGCTCGTTCGTGCCGCACGCCGCGCTGGAGCTGGCCGGTGCCGCCTACGAACCCGTGCTCGTCAAGCTGCACAAGGGCGAGCACCAGACGCCCGAATTCCTCGCCCTCAACCCGCGCGGTCAGGTGCCGGTGCTGGTCGATGGCGAGGCGGTGGTGACGCAAATCATCGCGATCGCGCTGTATCTGGAAGCACGCTTTCCACAGGCGGGCCTGTTGCCGCTGCAGGGGCTGGCGCGCACGCGCGCGATCGAGACGCTGGCGTGGATGAACAACACCGTGCATCCGACCTTCACGCACGTGTTCATGCCGCACAAGTTTGCCGACGACGCGGCCGCGCAGGCCGCCGTCAAGGCGCGCGCGCTGGGGGCGTATCAGGCGCTGCTGCAGGAGCTCGAGGCGCTGGTGGCTGCGCGTAGCGAGCCGTGGCTGGGCGGCGCCCAGCCTGGTGTGCTCGACGCCTATGCGTTGACCCTGCTGCGCTGGGGCGGGTTTGCGGGCATCGACCCCACCACGCTGCCGCAGACCTGGGCGCTGTCGCAGGCGTTGGCGGCCTTGCCGGCGGTGGCGCGCGTCATCGAGCGCGAGCGGTTACAGCTCAACGTTTACCGGCCCACGGCTGCCTGAAACCGCACCGATACCCGCAGGCCGCGCGTTTGCGGGCGGCTCGGGTCGGCGTCGTCCATCTCGAGGGTGGCGCCGTGTTGGCGCACGATCTCGTGCACGATGGCCAACCCCAGGCCCGATCCGTCCACGTTGGTGCCCAGCGTCCGGTAAAACGGTGCCAATACCCGCTCGCGCTCCGCCGGTGGGATGCCGGGGCCGCTGTCTTCTACCTGTAGAATCTGCACCCCGCTGAAGGGGTCGGTCAGTACGCGCACGGTCACCACGCCGGCGCGCGGTGTGTAGCGCAGGGCGTTGTCGGCCAGGTTGCGCACCAGCTCGGCCAGCAGCGTCGGGTTGCCCCACAGGCGCACCGGGGGCAGGCTGGCGGTGGGCTCGGCGGGCAACGTCTCGAAGCCCAGGTCGATCGCCTTGTCCATCGCCAGCGGCACGAGTTCTTCCACCACCTCGCGCGCGACCGCCGCCAGATCGACCGGCTCGCGCGGCAACGCGCGCCCCGCGGCTTCGGCCCGCGCCAATGCCAGCAACTGGTTGACCGTGTGCGTGGCGCGCACGCTGGAGGTGGCGATCTGCCGCAGCGAGCGCTCGACATCATCGCCCACCCCGGCGGGCAGGAGCTTTTGCGCCATCTCGGCCTGCATGCGCAGGCCCGCCAGCGGCGTTTTGAGCTGGTGCGCGGCGTCGGCCAGAAAGCGTTTCTGGTTCGATAACGTGACCTTGAGGCGCTGCAGCAAGTCGTTGATCGACGACACCAGCGGCGCCACCTCCTGCGGTACGTGCTCGTCGTCGATCGGACTCAGGTCGTCCGGGCGGCGCGCACGGATGCGGCGCTCCAGCTCGCTCAAGGGCCGGATGCCGTGTACCAGTGCCAACCACACCAGCAGCACCGCCAGTGGCAGGATGATGAACTGCGGCACCATCACGCCTTTGATGATTTCGGTCGCCAGCTTGGAGCGCTTGCCGCGCGTCTCGGCCACCTGCATCAGCACGATATGGTCGCGCGCCGGACCGCGCGCGAGCCAGGTGTAGGCCACGCGCACGTCCTCGTCGCGGATCACGTCGTCGCGCAGCCGAATGTCGCCTGGCCGAGGGGTGTCCGTCTCGGGGGGCGGCGGAAAAGCCGGGTCGCCACTGACCAGACGCCCGTCGCGATCGAGCACTTGATAGAAGACCAGATCGGTGTCGTCGGCGCGCAGCAGGTCGCGCGCCTGCGGGGTGAGGGCGAACTCGGCGCGACCGCCCTCGACCGTGACGAACTGCGTGAGCGCCTGCAGGTTGAACTCCAGCGCCCGGTCGTAAGGCCGGTTGGCGATGCCCTGCGCCACGAACCACGTCAGCCCCAGCGACAGCGGCCACAGCAGCAGCAGCGGCGTGAGCATCCAATCGAGGATCTCGCCGAACAGGCTATGTTGCTCGCGCTGGAACAAGCCGCGCCACGGCCGAGTGGGGCTAGCCGGACGCGCTGGTGCCGCGGCCGCCTGCGCCACAGGCGGCGTATCGAGGTCGGGCCGGGCCTCACTGGGGGATCTTTTCAAGGCAGTACCCCAGCCCGCGCACGGTGGCGATGCGGATCGGGCCGCGTTCGATTTTTTTGCGCAGGCGGTGGATGTAGACCTCGATGGCGTTGTTGCTGACCTCGTCGCCCCACTCGCACAGGCGTTCGACGAGTTGCTCTTTGCTCACCAGCCGCCCGGCGCGCTGCAGCAGCACCTCCAGCAGGCTCAGCTCACGCGCCGACAGTTCGATCATCTTGCCATCGATGCTGGCCACCCGCCCCGCCTGGTCGAAGGTCAGCGGGCCGTGCTGGATGATGCTCGAGGCGCCGCCGTTGCCGCGCCGCACCAGCGCGCGCACGCGCGCCTCCAGCTCCGCCAGCGCAAACGGCTTGGCCATGTAGTCGTCGGCACCCAAGTCTAGGCCCCTCACGCGGTCCTCCACGCTGTCGGCTGCCGTCAGGATCAGCACGGGCAGGCGCGAGCCGCGCGCGCGCAGCCGCTTGAGCACGTCCAGTCCACCCATTCCGGGCAGCCCCAGGTCCAGAATCAACAGATCGAAGCCGTCGTGCATCAAGAGCGCGGCGTCGGCCTCGTCGCCGCTGGCGACGTGATCCACCGCGGCGCCGGCCGCGCGCAGCGTGCGCAGCAGGCCGTCGGCCAACACCTGGTCGTCTTCGGCGATGAGGATGCGCATGGCGGGTCTCCCTGGGGTGCAACGGAGGTGGGGGGTCAGGGCGAGCGCTCTCGCGGCAAACGATTGTAGGCTGCCTCGGGCGCACGTCCATCCCCTTCGGCATACGCCTCCAGCCCCAGGGCCACGACGGCGGCCACCGGGTCGCCGACGGCGGCGCGAAATTCGGCTTCGGCTTGCTCGACCGCGCGCCGAAACGCGTGCAGCCAATCCAGCCCCGTCGGGGTAAAGACGATGCGGCGCGCGCGTCCGTCCAGTGGGTCGGGCTCGCGGCGCACCAGGCCCCAGGCCTCGCATTGGTCGACCAAGTCGCCCATGGCCTGCTTGGTCATGCCGGCGCTGTCGGCCAATTGGGTCAGCCGGGCGCCGCCCAGCGGCAGGTGGCGCGTGATGTGGATGATGGCCGCGCCGATCTGGGCACGCGCCGCCAGGTTCGACAGCGCCAGCGGCGCTTGCGGCGAGTGCGCCATCAGCCACAGCACACGCTCGTCGAAGCGGCGCAGCGCGTGGCCGAGCAGGCGGCCCAAGTGGGTGACGCGCCAGCGCTCGTCGGGGCCGAAAGAAGGCTTCGAGGACACGTCGCAAATAGTAACGTAAACTGACCAAAAAATCGAGAAAAACTTTGGATTGCCCCGCTACACTGGCGTCCATGCACCGACCGCACACGCTGTCAGACGATCTGACGGTAGGGAGGGCGGTGCGGTTTCCACCCCTGTCACACCCTCTCGAGGAGTTCCCATGAACGCTGCCACCCGTACCCCCGATCCCGACAAGGCCAAGGCCCTGCAAGCCGCGCTGGCCCAAATCGAAAAACAGTTCGGCAAGGGCACCATCATGCGCCTGGCCGAGGGCGAGAAGGTCGAAGACATCCAGGTGGTGTCCACCGGCTCGCTGGGGCTCGATTTGGCGCTGGGCGTGGGCGGCCTGCCGCGCGGGCGCGTCATCGAGATCTACGGTCCCGAGTCGTCGGGCAAGACGACGCTGACGCTGCAAGTCATCGCCCAGATGCAAAAGCAAGGTGGCATCTGCGCCTTCGTCGATGCCGAGCACGCGCTGGACGTGCAGTACGCACAAAAGCTCGGCGTCGATCTGTCCAACCTGCTGATCAGCCAGCCCGACACGGGCGAGCAGGCGCTGGAGATCGTCGACAGCCTGGTGCGCTCCGGCGCGGTCGATCTGATCGTGGTGGACTCGGTGGCGGCGCTCACGCCCAAGGCCGAAATCGAGGGCGACATGGGCGACAGCCTGCCGGGCCTGCAGGCGCGCCTGATGAGCCAGGCGCTGCGCAAGCTGACGGCCACCATCAAGAAGACCAACTGCATGGTCATCTTCATCAACCAGATCCGCATGAAGATCGGCGTCATGTTTGGCAGCCCCGAGACGACGACGGGCGGCAACGCGCTCAAGTTCTACGCCTCGGTGCGCATCGATATCCGCCGCACCGGCTCCATCAAAAAGGGCGAAGAGGTCATTGGCAGCGAGACCAAGGTCAAAGTGGTCAAAAACAAAGTGGCGCCGCCGTTCAAGACCGCCGATTTCGACATCCTCTACGGCGAGGGCATCAGCCGCGAGGGCGAGATCGTCGATCTGGGCGTGCAGCACAAGGTGATCGAAAAATCCGGCGCCTGGTATGCCTACAACGGCGAAAAAATCGGCCAGGGTCGCGAGAACGCGCGCGAGTTTTTGAAGGAAAACCCAGACCTGGCGCGCGAAATCGAAAACAAAATCCGCGCTGCGGTGGGCGTGGCCGCACTGCCCAGCGTGGATGTGGACGAGGCCATCGATCCCGATGTGGCGTTCGACGAAGCGTGACGTGGGCGGCGATGAGGGGTCTGCGCCCGCCGCTGGCCCGAGCCTGAAAGCGCGTGCCTTGCGCCTGCTGGCTCGGCGCGACTATACCCGCGCCGAGCTGGCGCAGCGGCTGGCCCCTCATGCACCGGGGTCGGCCGCGCTGGACGCGCTGCTCGACGAATGCGAGGCGCGCGGCTGGCTGGACGAGCAGCGCGCCGCCGAGTCACACCTGCGGCGCCGCGCCGGGCAATGGGGCGCTGCGCGGGTACAGGCCGAGCTGCGCGCCCGCGGCGTGAGTGACGACACACTGCAGGCCGCCAGCGACGCCCTGCGCGCCACCGAGGCGGAGCGCGCGCTCGCCGTCTGGCAGCGCCGGTTCGGCGCGCCGCCCGCGGATGCTGCTGAGCGCGCGCGCCAGATGCGCTTTTTGGCGGCGCGCGGCTTTGCGAGCGACGTGGTGCGGCGCGTCGTGCCGGGGGTGGTGGGCCAGGCCACGGCTGGCGACGAAGGGCACTGAAGCGACCGCCCCCGGCTGTCGACCGTCATCGGAATCGGCTATCCTTTCATCCACAGGGTTCGTCGCCGCGCGCCGTCACCCGTTTCGGTTTATGGCGCGGCCGACGGAGACGATCCCCGGATCACTCAGGTCACTGCCATGCGCGTCAATCTGCCCGTCACCCAAAATCGCTTCGACTTTCCGCCTGACCAGACGCTGATTTCGGTCACGGACGTCAAAGGCCGCATCACTTACGCCAACAACAATTTCGTCGCCGTCAGCGGTTTCACGCGCGACGAGCTGCTGGGCCAGCCGCACAACATCGTGCGCCACCCGGACATGCCGATGGAGGCATACCGGGACATGTGGCAGACCATCCTGCACGAGGGACGCCCGTGGACCGCCATCGTCAAAAACCGGCGCAAGAATGGCGACCACTACTGGGTGCGTGCCAACGCCACGCCGGTGCGCGAGGGCGAGCAGATCGTGGGCTTTCTGTCCGTGCGCACCAAGCCCACGGAGGCCGAGATCGAGGCTGCGCAGGCGCTCTACGCCCGCATGCGTGCAGAGGAAGAGGCGGGGCGGCCGTTGACCTACCGGCTGCAAAACGGCGAAGTCGTGCGCAATGCCTGGTGGGCGAAAGCGTGGCGCACCTTGCGCCCGGGGCTGGCAGGGCGGGTCGTGTGGGGCAGCGCCGTCTGCGCCACGATGCCCTTGGCCTTGCTTGTCTGGCTGGCGGCGGGTGGCATGCCCGTCGCGCAGGCTGCGGGTTGGGCAGGCGCGCTGGCGGTCGCTTTGATCGGTGCCGTGGCCGCGCTCGTGCGCATCGAGTTCGTGCAGCCCCTGCGCCGCATCGCGCGCCAGGCCGAGCACCTGGCCGCCGGTGACTTGGTCGAGCCGGTGGTCGTCGATACGCGCGACGAGATGCGTCGCATCCAACTGTCGCTGCAGCAGGTCGAGGTTGGCGTGCGTACCGTGGTACGCGACATTCGGCACGAGGTCGCCAACCTGCGCGGCGGCACGCAAGAGATCGCGGCGGGCAACCAAGACCTGTCGCACCGCACCGAAAACGCGGCCTCCAGCTTGGAGCGCACCGCTGCCTCGATGGAGGAAATCAACGGGACCACGCAGGAGACGGCGCGTCTGGCCGGTGAGGGTGTGCAACTGGTGCAGCAGACGCAGGTGCTCGCGGCCCAGGGGGCTACGGCAGTCGGCAGCATGGCCGACACGATGCGTGGCATCACCGAGTCGTCGCAGCGCATCACCGATATCATCCAGGTCATCGAGGGCGTGGCATTCCAGACCAACATCCTGGCGCTCAACGCCGCGGTAGAAGCCGCGCGTGCCGGCGAGGCCGGGCGTGGCTTTGCCGTCGTGGCCAGCGAGGTGCGCGCGCTCGCGCAGCGCACCGGCGAGGCGGCCAAGCAGATCCGCCAGCTCATCACCGAGTCGCGCGAGCGGGTGCTCGCCGGCGATGCGCGTGCGGCCGAGGCGGCCGCCAACGTGCAGCAGGTGCAGCAAGCGGTCGAGCGCGTGGCGCGTGTGCTGGAAGATATCCACCACTCGGCACGCGAGCAGTCTGCCGGCGTGGGTCAGATCGCGGAGGCGTTGGCCAATCTGGATTCGATCACGCAGCAAAACGCCGCCATGGTCGAGGAACTGGCGGCAGCGGCCATATCGTTGGACGAGCAGGTGCAAACCGTGCACGGTACGATCCGGGTCTTCCGCCTCACGCCCAAGGACAAGCTGCTGGTGCACGAGGACGCGACCCAGCTGCGCAAAGCGGCCGCCGCCCGGTTGGACGTCGACCATCTGGACTTCGACGCTGCCATCAAGGCGCACCAGCAATGGCGCATCAAGCTGCGCAATGCCATTCTCAAGGGGGAGAAGCTCGACGTTGCCACCATCCGGCGCGACGACTGTTGTGCGGTGGGCAAGTGGATCTACGGTGGTGGTGGCCGCCAGTACGGACAGTTGCCGCTATTTTCCACGCTCGTCGAACAGCACAAACAATTCCATCTGGAGACCGGGCGCATCGCCGAGTTGGTCAACGCCGGCAAGATGGACGAGGCCAACCGGCTGTTGCAGGGCGAGTCCCCCTTCATCCGCGCCGGGCGCGCCGTGGTCGATACGCTGCAAAAGCTCAAAGCCGCGGTGCAGGGTGCGGCCAAGTCCGCCGCGCTCCAGACCCAACGCGCGGGTCAGGCCGTGGCCCGGCTGGCGGCACCCGCGGCAGCCGCTGCGCCGGCGACCCCGAAAGCCGCGAAGGCAGCGGCGCCTGGCCCCAAGTCCGCGGCGCCTGCGGCGGCCGACGACGAGTGGGAGACGTTTTGAACCGCGCGGGGTGAGCGCGAAGCGTTACCCCAGCCAACGCCGCAGTCGATCCAGGGCTTCTTCCAGATCGGCCGGGGCGGTGGCCAGCGAAAAGCGCACGAAGCGCCCACCGTCGGCCTGCCCGAAATCGGCACTGGGCGTGGCCACCACTTGGGTGTGGGTCAGCATCGCGCGCACCAAGGCTTGGCTGTCGGGCACGCCGGCGCGGGCCAGCCAGGCGCTGCCATCGGCCCAGACGTAAAACGCCCCGTCGGGCCATACCGGTACACCCCAGCCCATCGCTTGCAGCGCGGGCACGACGGCGTCGCGCCGCTGTGCGTACGCCGCGCGGCGGCGCTCGTATTCCTGCAGCACCTCGGGCTCGAAGCACGCCAGCGCCGCGTGTTGCGCCACCGCGTTGGCGCAGATGTAGTGGTTTTGCGCCAGCCGCTCCACCACCGGCACCAGCGCCTCGGGCAGCACCAGCCAGCCCAGGCGCCAGCCGGTCATGCCGAAGTATTTGGAAAAGCTGTTGACGCTGATGACATCGTCGCCCCATGCCAACGCCGTCTGGCGGTAGCGGGGATCGAACGACAGGCCCAGGTAGATTTCATCGACCACCAGCGCCCCGTGGCGCTGGCGCACGAGGTCCAGCACTGCTTGCAGTTCCGCGGGTTCGATCGAGGTGCCGGTGGGGTTGGCCGGGGTGGCCAGCATGACGCC
This sequence comes from Tepidimonas sp. HKU78, assembly GCF_049860815.1. NCBI lineage: Bacteria > Pseudomonadati > Pseudomonadota > Betaproteobacteria > Burkholderiales > Tepidimonas > Tepidimonas sp. HKU78. The sequence goes on along the minus strand of NZ_CP187547.1, from coordinate 446,754 downwards.
GCGCGTGCGCGGCCCCCAGGCCCGGGCCAGCGCCGCGGCCGTGGGCTGGAAGCGGTGGGCAGCGTCGGTGGCCAGCCCCCGCGGGGTCACGCCCAGGCTGGCCAGGATCTGCCGGTTGCACGGGTAGCACGGGTCGGGCAGCAGTACCTCGTCGCCCGTGTCGAACAATGCGAGCACTGCGAGTTGTAAGCCAGCCGAAGCACCCGCCGTGATGGCAATGCGCCGCGCCGGCACGTCGACGCCAAAGTGCTGCGCGACCCAATCGGACAGCCGCTCCCGCAGCGCGGGCAGCCCGAGCGCGGGCGTGTATTGCGTGCGCCCGTCGCGCAGCGCGCGTTCGGCCGCGGCGCGCACCGGCTCGGGCGCCACGAAGTCGGGCTCGCCGATGTTGAGATGCAACAGGCGCGGTGATCCCGCGGGCAGCCGGGCCGCCAGCGCGGCGGCCTCCTCGGCCACCTGCATCACCAGAAACGGGGCCACGGCCTGGGCGCGCGCGCTGGGGCGGGGAGGATTCACGGATGACAGTGGCATGGGGCGCGGGGTCAGGGTGTCGTGGCGCAAGCACGCGATCATGTTCATTTGCCGATGCAAAAGCGCGCAAAAATCTCGCCCAGCAGGTCGTCGGCGCCGAAGGCGCCGGTGATACGGCCCAGCGCCTCTTGCGCCAGGCGCAATTCCTCGGCCAGCAATTCCAGCGCGGGTGCAGGGCCATCCAGCAGCTGCTGCGCCGTGCGCAGGTGCGCACCGACGTCCTGCAATGCCTGCACGTGGCGCTGCCGGGCACTGAACAGCCCTTCGGCCGTCTGGGCGGAGTAGCCCACCGCGTGCAGCAAGCGCTGCCGCAGGGTGTCCAGTCCCAGGCCCGAGCGGGCGGAGACCGCCACACCCTCCGCCCCGGGGGGCAGGGGGGCCACGTCGGCCTTGTTCCAGACGTGGAGTACAGGCACACGGGCAGGCAGGCGCGCGGCGATGGCGGCATCGGCCTGTGCGTACGCAGGGTCGGTGGCCCGGGTCAGGTCGTGCACGAACAGCACCGCGTCGGCGCGCTCGATCCGATTCCACGCGCGCGCGATGCCGATACGCTCCACGTCGTCCACCGCGTCGCCCTCGCGCAGGCCGGCGGTGTCGATCACGTGCAGCGGCACGCCCTCGATCTGGATCGCTTGTTGCAAGACGTCACGCGTGGTGCCGGCGATAGGGGTGACGATGGCCACCTCGGCTTGCGCCAGCGCGTTGAGCAGTGAGCTTTTGCCCGCGTTGGGCTGGCCCGCGATGACCACGTGCAGCCCCTCGCGCAGCAGCGCGCCTTGCCGGGTGTGGGACAGCACGTCAGCCAGGCGTGCCTGCAGGCGTGCCAGTTGGCCTGCAACGTCGGCTTGCCGGATGAAATCGATCTCTTCTTCCGGGAAGTCGAGTGTCGCTTCCACCCCCATGCGCAGGTGCACCAGGTCGTCGCGCAGTGCGTGCACCGCCCGCGAAAACGCTCCGTCCAGCGAGCGTGCGGCGCTGCGGGCCGCTGCCTCCGTGCTGGCGTCGATCAGGTCGGCCACCGCCTCGGCCTGGGCCAGGTCGAGCTTGCCATTGAGGAAGGCGCGCTCCGTAAATTCACCCGGTTGCGCCACGCGCAGGCCCGGCAAGCGAGCGGCACCATGCGCGGGGTCGGCTTCGGCGGCGGCTTGCAAGCAGCGCTGTAGAAGCAGCTGCAGCAGCACGGGGCCACCGTGGGCCTGCAGCTCCAACACATCCTCGCCGGTGTAGGAGTGGGGAGCCGGAAACCACAGCGCGATGCCGTGGTCCAGCGCTTGGCCGTCGGCATCCAAAAACGGCCCGTAATGGGCATGGCGCGGCTTCAAGGGGCGGCCACACAGGGGCTGGTGCAGCGCCTGCAAGCCGCGCCCGGACAGGCGCACGATACCCACCGCACCCCGCCCCGGTGCGGTGGCGACGGCGACGATGGGCTCGTGGTGCCGCGGCAGCATGGGGAGCGCGCCGCCCGGTTTATTGGGCCGACTTGAAGTTGGGCAGGTGCAGCCGCAGCGGCACGCCCATGCGGTGGTTGATGTACGCCTGTTGCGCGATGGTCAGCACGTTGTTGACGATCCAGTACAACACCAGACCGGCCGGGAAGAAGAAGAACATCACGCTGAATACCAACGGCATGAGCCACATCAGCTTGGCTTGCAGTGGATCTGGCGGCAGCGGGTTGAGCGCGGTTTGGATGACGGTGGTCAGCGTCATCACCAGCGGCAGCACGTAGTACGGGTCGGGCGAAGACAAGTCGACGATCCAGCCCACCCAGGGCGCGTTGCGCATCTCCACGCTGGCCAGCAGCACCCAGTACAGCGCGATGAAGACGGGGATCTGCACCAGGATGGGCAAGCAGCCGCCCAGCGGGTTGACCTTTTCCTCGCGGTACAGCCGCATCATCTCTTGCTGCATGAGCTGCGGGTTATCCTTGAGGCGCTCGCGCATCTCCATGATGCGCGGGTTGATGGCCTTCATCTTGGCCATGCTGCGGTAGGCGCTGGCGTTGAGCCAATAAAACGCCGCCTTGATCAGCACCACCAGCAGCACGATGGCCCAGCCCCAGTTGCCGACCAGGCCGTGGATTTTTTCCAGCAGCCAGTACAGCGGTTTGGCCAGTATGGTCAGCCAGCCGTAGTCCTTGACGAGTTCCAGACCTGGCGCAATGCGCTCGAGCACTTTCTCCTCTTGCGGACCGACGTAGAGTTGCGCCGGGAGGGTTTGCGCCGCGCCAGGGGGCACCGTCAGCGTGGGCCCGATCTGGCCCACGGCGTACAGGGCGTCGACTTTGCGCACGAAGTTTTCGCGCTCGGTGCCCGCAGGCAGCAGCCATGCGCTGAAAAAGTAGTGTTGCACCATGGCCACGTAACCATCGCTGGCCTGGCGCTGGATGTCGATTTTGCCCTTGTCGATGGTGGCGAATTCGACCTTTTGGTACTTCGCGGCGTCGCTGTACACCGCGGGGCCGGTGAAGGTGGTGTAGAACGGCGTTTCGCTGTCCGCTTTGCGCCCGTCGCGCACCAGTTGTTGATAGACGCGCACGGCTGCCGGCGCCGTACCCACGTTGCGCACTTCGTGCTGCACGTCGATCAGGTAGCTGCCGCGCTGCAGCGTGTACGTCTTGGCCAGCACCACGCCCCCATGAGGATCGGACTCGAAGCGCAGCACCAGCCGGTCTTGTCCGTCGGCCAGCGCCAGCGCGTCAGGCGACGGCTCGACCAGCCGCATCGGCGTCTTGTGCGTGGGCAGGCCCGCCTGCCCCACCAGTCCGGTCTGCGCCACGTAGGTGCGGCCACCCTCGGTCGTGAGCAGCGTCAGCGGGGTGAAGGATTTTTGCAGCGCGCGCCCCGTTTCGGTGGCGTGGCGCAGCAGCCGTGCGCCCACCAGCGAGGCGCCTTCGCTGTCGATGGTCAGCTCGAAGACGTCGGTGCGCACCGTGTGGCGCTCACGCGGGATGGGTGCCGGTGCGGCCACGGCCGCCGGACCATCGGTGGGGGCGGCGGTAGCGGTTGGGGTGGGTACCCCCGTGTCGGTGGGGGGCTGCGCAGGGCGTGCCGTGGCGGTCGGCTGGCTGCCGGGGAAGAACGTGGCGGGCTGCCCGTTGTAGATCTGCCAGCGGTCCCACAGCAGAATCATCGAGAAACCAAAAATCACCCACAGGATGGATCGCCGAATGTCGCTCATGAGGCAGGGGGGTGTCGAAGAAAACCGAACAAACGGGGGCGGGCATCCGGTACCGGATCGTGCCCACCCGCGCACCAGGGGTGACAGCGCAGCAAGCGGCGCGCCGCCAAATAGCTGCCGGCTGCAGCACCGTGGCGCTGCAGCGCCTCCAACGCATAGGCCGAGCAGCTGGGCGTGAAGCGGCAGCTCGAGCCCAGCCAGGGACTGAGCAACAGCCGATAGCCTAGCACGAGCCCGACGAGCACGCGCTGCGGCAGCGCCGCGCAGCCCTGCAGCACGCGCCGCCACGCAGCGGTTGGACGGGCAGACGTGGGCCGAGTCGTCATGAACGGGGTGCCGAGGCGTGGCCGAGCGCCGCGAGCCGCTGGCGCAGGCGTGGGCCGAGCAGTTGTCGAAGCTCCAGCCGCGCCGCACGGCGCAGCGCCGCCGACGTCGCGCTGGGGAAGTCGGTGGGGGCAAACGCGCGTTTGAGTCGCACCACCCAGGCCCCCGGCGGCAGCGGCAGTTCGCGCTCGGCGGCGACCACTTGACGCTTGAGGGCGTTGCGCGTGACCGCGCGCCGCGCCCAGCGCTTTGGGATGACGACGCCCAGCCATGCCGATTCGCCCGGGAAGAGCGGTCTTCCGTGCGCGTCCGCCAACCCGGCGGTGGGCACGCCGTGCAGCGCGAAGTGCGCGGACTGCACCACGGCTGGGGTGCCGAGCACGGCCTGAAACTGGGCGCGCCGCCGAATGCGCTGCGTCGGCAAGCCCCGTGGCGTCATCGGCACGGGTGATGCGGGCACCGGCGTGCCGATCGCGTCAGACGGCCAGGCGCTTGCGACCCTTGGCGCGGCGCGCGTTGATGACGGCACGGCCGCCACGGGTCTTCATGCGAACCAGAAAGCCATGGGTACGTGCGCGACGGATTTTGGAGGGTTGATAGGTGCGTTTCATGGTGACGGGCCCAAAAGTAGTCCGACAAGCCAACTGGCTCGACAAAACCCTAAATTATGGCAAAAACCGGCTGGATTGCCAATGGCCGCCAGGCGGATCGGCGATCGGGGGTGTGGGCTTGGCCGTGCACAGGCGGGCACCAGGCCCGGCGCTGGCGTGTGGATAACTGGCCGCGGACGGCTACAATGGGGGCTTTGTCTGGCACCCATGAGCTCACCGCGTTCCCTCACCGATGCGAACGCCGCCGCCCCGCGGGCGGCTGCCTGCGCCGCGCCCGACTTGTGGACGGCGTGCGTCGAGCGGCTCAGCCAGGAGCTGCCCGTGCAACAGGTCAACACCTGGATTCGACCCTTGGTCGCACGGGTGTCTGACGATGGCGCGCGCGTCACGCTGGCGGTGGCCAACCGCTTCAAGATGGATTGGGTGCGCGCCCAGTATGTGGGCAAGATCGGCGCCGCGCTGCAGGCGATCGCGGGGCATCCGGTCGCGGTCGAGCTGGTTTTGGCGCCGCGCGAGGGGCCGACGGTGGTGCGTGCGCCCGCAGCGCCCGCCCGCCACGGCGGGGCGGCCGCCGCCAGTGTCACCCGCACGGACGCGGCGCTGCCCGAGCTGCCACCCGAGCCGGCCACCGAGCCCGCGCCGCCCGATCCAGGGCACCGGCTCAACCCGGCGCTGACGTTTGCGACGCTGGTGGAGGGGTCGGCCAACCGCATGGCGCGCGCCGCGGCCATGCACGTGGCCGCCAGCCCGGGCCAGCTCTACAACCCGCTGTTCATCTACGGCGGTGTGGGCCTGGGCAAGACGCACTTGGTGCACGCCATCGGCAACCAGTTGCTGGCCGAGCGGCCCGAGGCCAAGGTGCTCTATATCCACGCCGAGCAGTTCGTCTCGGACGTGGTCAAGTCCTACCAGCGCAAGACGTTCGACGCCTTCAAGCAGCGCTACCACAGCCTGGACCTGCTGCTGATCGACGATGTGCAGTTCTTCGCCAACAAAGACCGCACACAGGAGGAGTTTTTCAACGCCTTCGAGGCGCTGCTGGCGAAGAAGAGCCACATCGTGATGACCAGCGACACCTACCCCAAAGGGTTGACGGACATCCACGAGCGACTGGTCTCTCGCTTCGACTCGGGGCTGACGGTGGCCATCGAGCCGCCGGAGCTGGAGATGCGCGTGGCGATCCTGATCAGCAAGGCGCAGGCCGAAGGCGTCGCACTGCCGGAGGACGTGGCGTTTTTCGTCGCCAAGAACGTGCGCTCCAATGTGCGCGAGCTCGAGGGTGCGCTGCGCAAGATCCTGGCCTATTCGCGCTTCAACCACAAGGAAATTTCGATTGCGCTGGCGCGCGAGGCGCTCAAGGATTTGCTGAGCATCCAAAACCGCCAGATCAGCGTCGAGAACATCCAAAAGACGGTGGCCGACTTCTACAAGATCAAGGTCGCCGACATGTACTCCAAAAAGCGTCCCGCCAACATTGCGCGGCCGCGCCAGATCGCCATGTATCTGGCCAAGGAGCTCACACAAAAGAGCCTGCCCGAGATCGGCGAGCTCTTCGGTGGACGTGACCACACCACGGTGCTGCACGCGGTGCGCAAGATCGCCGCCGAGCGCCAGACCCAGCCCGAACTCAACCAGCAACTCCACGTGTTGGAGCAGACCCTGAAAGGCTGATACGCATGATCGTCTTGCAAGCGACCCAGGAACGGCTGCTCGCGGCCCTGCAGGCCGTGGCTGGCATCGTCGAGCGCCGTCACACCCTGCCCGTGCTCGCCAACGTGCTCATCCAGCGCGCGGGGGTGGCGACGCAGCTCACCACGTCGGATCTGGAGATCCAGATCCGCGTCACCGCCGAGCTGGGCGGCGATGACGCGCCATTTGCCACCACCGTGGGCGCGCGCAAGCTGATCGATATCTTGCGCACGTTGCCCGCCGACCAGAAGGTCACGCTGGAGTCGGCCAGTGGGCGCCTGTTGCTCAGGGCTGGCAAGAGCCGTTTTACCCTGCAGACGCTGCCGGCCGAGGACTTTCCGCTGGTACAGGAGTCACCCACCTATGGGCCGGCGTTCTCGGTGCCGCAAAAAGTGCTCAAGGCGCTGCTGGAGCAAGTGTCGTTTGCGATGGCGGTGCAAGACATCCGCTACTACCTCAACGGCATTTTGTTCGTCGCCGAGGGGCGGCAATTGACGCTGGTGGCTACCGACGGACACCGGCTGGCGCTGACCAGCGCCGAGTTGGACGTGGACGTGCCGACGCGGCAGGAGGTCATCCTGCCGCGCAAAACCGTGCTGGAGTTGCAGCGGCTGCTGTCGGACCAGGATGGCGCGATCGAGATGCGCTTTGCGGCCAACCAGGCGAAGTTTGCTTTTGGTGGACTGGAGTTCGTCACCAAACTGGTGGAGGGCAAGTTCCCCGACTACAACCGCGTCATCCCGCGCGCGCACCGCAACGTGGTCGTGCTGGGCCGCGCGCCGCTGCTGGCCAGCCTGCAGCGCGCCGCCATCATGACCAGCGACAAATTCAAGGGCGTGCGCCTGCACCTGGAGCCCGGGCTGCTGCAGGTGGCGGCCAACAACGCCGATCAGGAGGAGGCGGTCGACGAGCTGGACATCGAGTACAGCGGCGACGTCATCGACATCGGCTTCAACGTCAGCTACCTGATCGAGGCGTTGGCCAACATGGGGCAGGACCTGGTGCGCATCGAGCTGCAGGACGGCAACTCCTCGGCCCTGGTCACGATCCCCGACGACGACCGCTTCAAGTACGTCGTCATGCCGATGCGCATCTGAAAGTCTCCATGAGCGAATCCCAGACCCCTCAAGCGCCCGGCACGGGCTACGGCGCCGACGCCATCCAGATCCTCGAAGGCCTGGAGGCGGTGCGCAAGCGCCCCGGCATGTACATCGGTGACACCTCCGACGGCACCGGCCTGCACCACCTGGTGTTCGAGGTGGTGGACAACTCCATCGACGAGGCGCTGGCCGGCCACTGCGACGACATTGTCGTCACCATCCACACCGACAATTCGATCAGCGTGGTGGACAACGGGCGCGGCATCCCCACCGGCATCAAGTGGGACGACAAGCACGAGCCCAAGCGCAGCGCGGCCGAGATCGCCCTGACCGAGCTGCACGCCGGCGGCAAGTTCAACCAGAACAGCTACAAGGTCTCCGGCGGTCTGCACGGGGTGGGGGTGAGCTGCGTCAACGCGCTGTCGCGCTGGCTGCGCTTGACCGTGCGCCGCGACGGCAAAGTGCACCTGCTGGAGTTTGCGCGCGGCGTGGTGCAAAACCGCCTGGTCGAGACCCAGGTTGGCCCCGACGGGCAGGCGGTCGAGGTCTCGCCGATGCGTGTCATCGGTGCCACCGACAAGCGCGGCACCGAGGTGCATTTTTTGCCCGACACCGAGATCTTTCGGGAAAACCACGACTTCCACTACGAAATCCTGTCCAAGCGGCTGCGCGAGCTGAGCTTTTTGAACAATGGCGTGCGCATCCGCTTGATCGACGAGCGCACGGGCAAGTCGGACGACTTTTCGGGCGCGGGCGGTGTGCGCGGCTTCGTCGAGTTCATCAACGCGGGCAAAAAGGTGCTGCACCCGACGGTGTTCCACGCCACGGGGTCGCGCCCGGCCGAGAGCTATGGCGGCATCCCGGGCACCGAAATCGGCGTCGAGGTGGCCATGCAGTGGAATGATGGCTACAGCGAGCAGGTGCTGTGCTTTACCAACAACATCCCGCAGCGTGACGGCGGCACGCACCTGACCGGGTTGCGTGCGGCGATGACGCGCGTGATTGGCAAGTACATCGAGCAAAACGAACTGGCCAAAAAGGCCAAGGTCGAGGTCACGGGCGACGACATGCGCGAGGGGCTGTGCTGCGTGCTGTCGGTCAAGGTGCCCGAGCCCAAGTTCAGCAGCCAGACCAAGGACAAGCTGGTGTCGTCCGAGGTGCGCGCGCCGGTGGAAGACATCGTGGCCAAAGCGCTGACGGAGTACTTGGAAGAACGCCCCAACGATGCCAAGATCATTTGCGGCAAGATCGTGGAGGCCGCGCGCGCGCGGGAGGCGGCGCGCAAGGCGCGCGAGATGACGCGCCGCAAGGGTGTGCTCGACGGACTGGGACTGCCCGGCAAGCTGGCCGACTGCCAGGAGAAAGACCCCGCGCTGTCCGAGATTTATATCGTCGAGGGCGACTCGGCCGGCGGCAGCGCCAAGCAGGGGCGCGATCGCAAGTTTCAGGCCATCCTGCCGCTGCGCGGCAAGATCCTCAACGTCGAGAAAGCGCGTTACGAAAAGCTGCTCTCCAGCAACGAAATCCTCACCCTGATCACGGCGCTGGGCACCGGCATCGGTCGTGCCAGTGAGGACGACGGCGCCAAGGGCAAGAACGGCGCCGACGACTTCGACATCGGCAAGCTGCGCTACCACCGCATCATCATCATGACCGACGCGGACGTGGACGGCGCGCATATCCGTACCCTGCTGCTGACGTTTTTCTATCGCCAGATGCCCGAGTTGGTCGAGCGCGGCCACATCTACATCGCGCAGCCGCCGTTGTACAAGGTCAAGGCGGGCAAAGAGGAGCTGTACCTGAAGGACGACGCGGCGCTGGAGGCCTTCCTGCTGCGCATCGCCCTCAAGGACGCGCGGCTGCACACGGGCGGCCCCGACGGGGCCGTGCTCAGCGGCGATACGCTGGCGGAGCTTGCGCGCCTGCACCAGATGGCCGAGGGTGTGATCGCGCGCCTGTCGGCGTTCATGGACGCGCAGGCACTGCGCGCCATCGCCGATGGCGTTGCCCTGAATCTGGACGACATGGAGGCCGCCGCGGCCAGTGCCGCGGCGCTGCAGGTGGCCCTGCGCGCGGGCGACGGCGCGGCCGTTCCTGCCGAGGTGAGCGCCGAGTTCGACGTGCGCGCCGACAAGCCGCTGCTGCGCATCAGCCGCCGCCACCATGGCAACGTGCGCGCCAGCGTCATCACGCAGGACTTCGTGCATGGGGCCGACTACGCTGTGTTGGCCGAGGCCGCGCGCACCTTCCAGGGCCTGCTGGGCGAGGGTGCCAAAGTGGTGCGCGGCGAAGGCGAGCGAACGCGTGAGATGCCGGTGGAGAGCTTTCGCGCCGCGATGCGCTGGCTGCTGGCCGAAGCCGAGCGCACCACCACCCGCCAGCGCTACAAGGGCTTGGGCGAGATGAACCCCGAGCAGCTGTGGGAGACGACCATGGACCCAGCGGTGCGCCGCCTGCTGCAGGTGCGCATCGAGGACGCGATCGAAGCCGACAAGGTGTTTTCGATGCTGATGGGCGACGAGGTCGAGCCGCGCCGCGCTTTCATCGAAGCCAATGCGCTGCGTGCGGTCAATATCGATGTGTAATGCGCTGAAAGGGGGCGAGCCGCTTCCCCATACGGGCACGCATCAGCCGCCGCAGCACCCGGTGCGCCCGCTTGCCTGTACCGGCGGGCAGGGCGAGGTTCCGTACGAGCAATAGACGCAGCAGTCGCCCGGGCGGGGTCTGGCACGCCGGCGCCATATTCAGATCGAGGGTTGAGCGGTGTGGCGTGTTTGCGCGCGCTTGTCCCCGGTGTGCAGTGCGGGGAGGTAGGCGTGGCAGAGCTGGATGAATGCCTCCATTTCGGGGTCCGCGATGCCTTCCTCGCGCAAGATGGCGGCGACGGCCGGTGCCATGGCGGCGGCCTGGGCAGCGTCCAGGAATAGGGCGCGCCAGCGGCGCGCGAGCACGTCTTCGACCGTTTGCGCGTACTCGTGCCGTACCGCGTGGCGCACCATGGCTTCGGTCAGTCCCAAGCCGAGCACCCGGTCGGCACCCGGGAGCTGCCGCACGCGCGCGGCCTCGGTGCCGTAGAGGTGCAAGCCCGGCGGTGCATGCAGCGGCACGGCAGCAACGTTGGGGTCGGGGGCGCCGCACAGACGGTGATCTTCGGTGAGGCCGCCGGGGCGCAGGGGCAGCAGCCCGTGTTCAAAGCAGTGCGCCAGCACATCCTGCGCCATGACCCGGTAGGTGGTCCATTTGCCGCCGGTCACGCTTACCAGGCCGTTGGGGTCGGTGACGATGGTGTGCTCACGTGAGAGCGTTTTGGTGTCGCGTGGCCCGCTCGACGGCGGCGCGACGAGTGGACGCAGCCCCACCCACACACTGCGGATATCCGCCGGTCCAACCGGGCGCCCCAATACCTGGCTGGCCTCGTTCAAGATGAACGCCAGCTCGTGATCGAACGCCTCGGGCTCGCGCGGCAGATCCTCGCGTGGCGTGTCGGTGGTGCCCAGAATGAGCTTGCCCAACCACGGTACCGCGAACAGCACGCGCTCATCGCGCGTGCGTGGGATCAGCAGCGCTTGTTCGCCCGGCAGGTGCGTGCGGTCGACCACCACGTGTACACCTTGGCTCGGGGTCACCATGCGCTCCACGCGCGCGCCTTCGGCCGCGCTGGCGCGCACTTGATCAACCCACACCCCGGTGGCGTTGACAACGCAGCGTGCGTAGACCTGGTGGGGTGTGCCGCTGCGGGCGTCGAGTAGCGTCACCTCGAAGGGTGCCGTTTCGCGGCCTGCGTCGCGCCGAATCTGACCCGCGGGGGTGTAATTGACCACCACGGCGCCGACCGCTTCGGCACTGCGCGCCAGCGCCAGCGCAAGCCGGGCGTCGTCGAACTGCGCGTCCCAGTACCGCACGCCTCCCGCCAGGCCGCTGGCGCGAATGCCCGGCAGCGCGGCCAGGGTCTCGTCGCGCGAGAGCCACTCGGTGCGCCCGAGGCTGGCGCGACCCGCCAGCCGGTCATAGATTTTGAGCCCCATGCCGTAGAACGGCACCTGCCACCATCGGTAAGCGGGCATGACGAACGGCAGCGCGTGTGCCAGGTGCGGGGCGTTGCGCAACACGGTGGCGCGCTCGGTCAACGCCTCGCGCACCAGGCGAAGGTCGCCCTGTGCCAAGTAGCGCACCCCTCCGTGCAGCAGCTTGGTCGAGCGCGACGAGGTGCCGCTGGCAAAGTCGTGCGACTCCAACAGCGCCACGCGAAAGCCGCGCAACGCTGCATCGAGCGCGACGCCGAGGCCCGTGGCCCCGCCGCCGATGACGATGAGGTCGTACACGGGCCGTTCGAGCAGCGTTTGGAGTCGTTGTGTGCGGGTCATGGTGAAAAAATCTTCACCGTGCCCTTTGGGGGCACGAGAAGAAAACGAGTTTGAATGTAAAAATATTTATCGGACGCGGCCGGCGCGCCAGGCGGCGAGCAGCTTCTCGTACTCGATGGTTTCACCCTTGGGCTTCTCGTTGGCCAGCTTGGCCCACGGAGCCCCCTTGTCGCTCAGCCACTTCTTCGGATCCTCCTTCTTGTTGAGCTTAGGCGCACAGCGTGCCATGCCGGCACGCTCCAGGCGGGCCAGCACCTGGTCCATCTCCTCGGCCAGGTTGTCCATGGCCTGCTGCGGGGTCTTCTCGCCCGTCACGGCCACCGCCACGTTCTTCCACCACAGTTGTGCAAGCTTGGGGTAGTCGGGCACGTTGGTGCCGGTCGGCGTCCAGGCCACCCGCGCCGGGCTGCGGTAGAACTCGATCAGGCCACCGTACTTGGCCGCGTTCTTCGTGAAGTAGTCGTGGTGGATGTCGCTGTCGCGGATGAAGGTCAGGCCCACGATGGACTTCTTCAGCGACACGGTCTTGCTGGTCACGAACTGCGCGTACAGCCAGGCGGCGGCCAAGCGGTTCGGATCATGGCCTTGGAAGAAGGTCCATGAACCGACGTCCTGGTAGCCGTTTTGCATGCCGTCCTTCCAGTACGGGCCGTAGGGCGACGGGGCCATGCGCCACTTCGGCGTGCCGTCGGGGTTCACGACCGGCAGCCCCGGCTTGGTCATGTCGGCGGTGAACGCCGTGTACCAGAAGATCTGCTGCGCGATCTGGCCCTGAGCCGGCACCGGGCCGGCCTCGCTGAAGGTCATGCCGGTGGCTTCCTTCGGGGCGTACTTCTTCATCCAGTCCACGTACTTGGTGAGTGCGTAGACGGCTGCCGGCGAGTTGGTGGCGCCGCCGCGGGCCACCGAAGCGCCGACCGGCGTGCATTTGTCCTCGGCGACGCGGATGCCCCATTCATCCACCGGCATGCCGTTGGGGATGCCGCGGTCGGCGGCGCCGGCCATCGAGAGCCACGCGTCGGTGAAGCGCCAGCCGAGCGACGGGTCCTTCTTGCCGTAGTCCATGTGGCCGTAGATCGGCTTGCCGTCGATCTGCTTCACGTCGTTGGTGAAGAAGTCGGCGATGTCCTCGTAGGCGCTCCAGTTGAGTGGCACGCCGAGCTCGTAGCCGTACTTGGCCTTGAACCTGTCCTTCAGGTCCTTGCGCTCGAAGAGGTCGGCGCGGAACCAGTAGAGGTTGGCGAACTGCTGGTCGGGCAACTGGTAGAGCTTGCCGTCCGGCGCGGTGGTGAACTTGATGCCGATGAAGTCCTTGAGATCCAGTCCCGGGTTGGTGAACTCCTTGCCCGCGCCGTTCATGTAGTCGGTCAGCGGCAGGATCTTGCCGTAGCGGTAGTGCGTGCCGATCAGGTCGGAGTCGGAGATCCAGCCGTCGTAGATGGACTTGCCCGACTGCATCGAGGTCTGCAGCTTCTCGACCACGTCGCCTTCCTGGATCAGGTCGTGCTTGACCTTGATGCCGGTGATCTCTTCGAAGGCCTTGGCGAGCGTCTTGGATTCGTACTCGTGGGTGGTGATCGTCTCGGACACCACCGAGATCTCCTTCACCCCCCTGGCCTGCAGCTTCTTGGCCGCTTCGATGAACCATTTCATCTCGGCCATCTGCTGATCCTTGTTCAGCGTGGACGGCTGGAACTCGGTGTCAATCCAGCGTTTGGCCTCGGCCTCGCCGGCCCAGGCGGCCTGGCCGATCGTCAAGGCCATCGCGGCGAATGAGATCGCCTTCAAATGCAGTTTCATCTCGGGTCTCCTCATGAGCGTGCCCCTCGTTCGTCAGGGTCCCGGCCCGGGGGGCGAGGCGGGCCGGATCCGCAAAAACAGGCGACGCCTCAGCCCTTGCGCATGATCAGCACGAGCAGGGCCATCGACATCACGAAACTGATCCACACGGAGGGCGGCTCGTCGAGCGAGAACCACTCGACGAAGCTCTCCCCCAACCCCACCCAGGCCAGGTTCACGTAGGCGGCGCACAGTAATCCGATGAACAGCCGGTCCCCGCGTGTGGTGGGGATCGGCAGGAAGCCCTTGCGCATGACCGTGGGCGACTTGAGCTCCCAGATCGTCATGCCGATCAGCATCAGCACGATGCAGATGAAGAACACGGCCACCGGGGTGGTCCAGACCATCCAGGCAAACATCTCACACCCTCCCCATGGCAAAGCCCTTGGCGATGTAGTGGCGCACGAACCAGATCACGATGGCCCCGGGCACGATGGTGAGCACCCCGGCAGCAGCCAGCACGGCCCAGTCCATGCCCGAGGCGCTGACGGTGCGCGTCATCGTGGCCACGATGGGCTTGGCGTTCACGCTGGTCAGCGTGCGTGCCAGCAGCAGCTCCACCCAACTGAACATGAAGCAGAAGAAGGCCGCCACGCCCACCCCGGCCTTGATGAGCGGCAGGAAGATCGTGAGGAAAAAGCGCGGGAAGCTGTAGCCGTCGATGTAAGCCGTCTCGTCGATCTCCCGCGGCACGCCGCTCATGAAGCCCTCCAAGATCCACACGGCCAGCGGCACGTTGAACACCAGGTGCGCCAAGGCCACCGCCCAGTGGGTGTCCATCAGCCCCAAGGTCGTGTAGAGCTGGAAGAAGGGCAGCAGGAACACCGCTGGCGGCGTCATCCGGTTGGTCAGCAGCCAGAAGAAGACATGCTTGTCGCCCAGGAAGCGGTAGCGCGAGAAGGCATAGGCCGCCGGCAGCGCCACGGTGACCGAGATCACCGTGTTGATCGCCACGTAGATGAGGCTGTTGATGTAGCCCGAATACCACGACGGGTCGGTGAAGATCGTGCGGTAGTTGTCCCAGGTGAAGTCCTGCGGCCAGAAGGTGAAGCTGGACAAGATCTCGTTGTTGGTCTTGAAGCTCATGTTGACCATCCAGTAGATGGGCAGGATGGCAAAGACCAGGTACGCGATCAGGAAGAGCGTTCGCTTCTGGAAACGTCCGGTCGGGTTCATTGCCCGCCCTCCTTCGGCGTGGTGCCCACGCGCTGCATCCAGTTGTAGAGGATGAAGCACAGCAGCAGGATGATGAGGAAGTAGATCAGCGAGAAGGCCGCTGCCGGACCGAGGTCGAACTGCCCCACGGCCTTCTGGGTGAGGTACTGCGACAGGAAGGTGGTGGCGTTGCCCGGACCGCCGCCGGTGAGCACGAAAGGCTCGGTGTAGATCATAAAGCTGTCCATGAAGCGCAGCAGCACCGCGATCATCAGCACGCCGCGCAGCTTGGGGAGCTGGATGTAGCGGAAGACGGCGAACTTGCTCGCCCCGTCGATGCGGGCGGCCTGGTAGTAAGCATCCGGGATGCTGCGCAGGCCGGCATAGCACAGCAGCGCTACTAGCGGCGTCCAGTGCCACACGTCCATCACCAGCACGGTCAGCCAGGCATCGGTGGCATCGCCCGTGTAGTTGTAGTCGAAGCCCAGCCACTGCAGCGCCGCACCCAGCAGACCGATGTCGGTGCGGCCGTAGATCTGCCAAATCGTGCCGACCACGTTCCAGGGGATGAGTAGCGATAGCGCCACGATGACCAGCACGGCCGAGGCCTTCCAGCCCTGCGCCGGCATGGACAGCGCAAGCCCGATGCCCAGCGGGATCTCGACCGCCAGCACGGCCAGTGAGAAGCCGAGCTGGCGCAGCAGCGCGCCGTGCAGCTCCTCGTCGCGCATCACCATCGCGAACCACTCGGTGCCTACGAAGACGCGCCGCTCGGGCGAGATGATGTCCTGCACCGAGTAGTTCACCACCGTCATGAGCGGCAGGATGGCCGAGAAGGCCACGCAGATGAAGACCGGCAGCACCAGCAGCCAGGCCTTCTGATTGACCGGCTTGAGCTCGTCGTTCATGCCAGCAACTCCTCGTTCTTGTAGTAGCAGGTGTGCGGTCCCACCAGGCGCAGCCACATTGTCTGCCCAGGCTCAGGCACCCGGGCCTCGGGGCTCAGCCGCGCCCTCAGGACGGTCTGGCCCACCCGGCTCGTGAGCATCCAGTAGGTGCCAATGTCCTGCACCTGCTCGATGCGCACCGCCACGGCCTCGGGGTGGCCCTCGGGGGCGGGCTCCACATATTCCGGTCGCACCCCGAGCACGAACTCACCGGCCTGGCGCAGGGCCTCGGCCTTGTCCCGGGGGAGCGCGAGCCGGCAATCGCCCACCAGCAAATGCCCATCGGCATAGCGGGCCTGCAGGAAGTTCATGCCCGGCGAGCCGATGAAGTGCCCGACGAAGGTGTGCCGGGGCCGTTCGAAGAGCTGGTCGGCGGTGCCCACCTGCACGGCGCGGCCGCGCGTCATCACCACCACCTCGTCGGCGAAGGTCAGCGCCTCGACCTGGTCGTGGGTCACGTAGATCAGCGTGAGCCTGAGCTCGTGGTGGATCTGCTTGAGCTTGCGCCGCAGTTGCCACTTCAGGTGCGGATCGATCACCGTGAGGGGCTCGTCGAAGAGCACGGCCGAGACATCCTCGCGCACCAGGCCACGGCCCAGCGAGATCTTCTGCTTGGCGTCGGCGCTGAGGTTCGCTGCACGCTGGTGGAGCTGGCCGCTCATCTCGAGCATCTCGGCAATCACGCCCACACGCTGCCGGATCCGATCGGGGCTGATGCCACGGTTGCGCAAGGGGAACGCCAGGTTCTCGGCCACGGTCATCGTGTCGTAGATGACCGGGAACTGGAAAACCTGGGCGATGTTGCGCTCCTGCGGGCTTTGGCGGGTGACATCCCGTCCGTCGAACATCACGGTGCCCTGTGAGGGCGTGACCAGGCCCGAGATGATGTTGAGCATGGTGGTCTTGCCGCAGCCCGAGGGGCCCAGCAACGCGTAGGCACCGCCGTCGCGAAAGCTCATCTTCAGCGGCAGCAGCGCGTAGTCGCTGTCCTGGGTCGGGTGGGGCTTGTAGGCATGCGCCAGGTCGAGATCGATGCGGGCCATCAGGCATCCCTCCGGGTCGGGTGTTCGGGCGCCACGAGCAGCACGCCGGCCTCGTTGAAGACATAGACCTGCGAGGGGTGCAGGTAGAGCGTGATCGAGGCGCCCAGGTCGTAGTAGTGCACGCCGGGGAGCTGGGCCACCACCTCGCCCACGGGCGTGTCCACGTGCACGAAGGTGTCGCTGCCCGAGATCTCGGCGAGTTCCACCGTGCCGGGCAGGGCCACATCCCCGTCTCGGCGCTGCACGCGCAAGGCGCTGGCGCGCACGCCCAGGGTCACACTGCGCGAGCCGTTCGAGGGCAGCGGCACACCCACCTGCACATTGCCCGGCAACTGCACGCCCAGCGTCGCGGCCTCGCCCGGCAGCAGGTTCATCGGCGGGTCGCTGAAGGCGCGCGCCACACGGATGGACTGCGGGCGGTGGAAGACCTCGGCCGTGGGCCCGTACTGCAGCAGCTCGCCCGCATCCATCACGGCGGTGTAGCCGCCCAGCAGCAGGGCCTCGGTGGGCTCGGTGGTGGCGTACACCACCGTGGAATCGCCCGTGGCAAAGAGCTGGGTGAGCTCCTCGCGCAGCTCCTCGCGCAGCTTGTAGTCGAGGTTCACCAGCGGCTCGTCCAGCAGCATCAGCGGCGCCTGCTTGGCCAGCGCACGGGCCAGGGCGACGCGCTGCTGCTGGCCGCCCGAGAGTTCGGCCGGCAATCGCTGCAGGAAGGGCTCGATGTGCAGCTTCGCAGCCAGGGCCTGCACGCGAGCCTCGATTTCCTTCTCGCCGCGCAGCCTCAGCGGCGAAGCGATGTTGTCGAACACGGTCATCGAGGGGTAGTTGATGAATTGTTGGTAGACCATCGCCACGTTGCGCTGGCGCACACTGAGCCCGGTTACATCCCGACCGTCCACCTTTACTCGTCCATGCGTAGGCGCATCCAGTCCGGCCATGACGCGCATCAGCGTGGTTTTGCCCGCCCGTGTGGCACCCAACAGCACCGTCACCGCCGAGGGCACCAGGTTCAGGCTCACGGGGTATAGGTAGACCTCCGCGCCAACGCTCTTGCTAACCTGCTCGAGAGATAACTGCATGGGCAGAAAAAGAAAATTATCGATCTAGAAGATACCGCATTATTGCTGATAAAGAAGATATTCGTGCATTGGTGTTTTCCACTAGTCGTTCGCTGCTGTTCGTTGGTGTTGGGTTGCTATGATGCCCAGCCAAGCGGGCGATGTGGTATCGACCCATCGGGTAGTCGCTCGAGTTCCTGAGCGACTCGATGTAGTGATAAGCGAGGTCTTCGATGAGCTACTTACTCGCCCTGGACCAGGGCACTTCCAGTTCGCGCAGCATCGTGTTCGACCCGGCGGGCCGGGTGGTGGCGATGGCCCAGCGTGAGTTTCGCCAGATCTACCCGCAGCCCGGGTGGGTGGAGCACGACCCGCGCGACCTGTGGACGACGCAGCTGGAGACGGCGCGCGAGGCCCTGGCGCGCGCGGGGTTGACGGCTGGCGACATCCGCGCGGTGGGCATCACCAACCAGCGCGAGACGACGGTGGTGTGGAACCGCCGCACGGGCGAGCCGGTGACCAACGCCATCGTCTGGCAGGATCGCCGCTCCGAGCCGCTGTGCGCCGCGCTGCGCGAACGTGGGCTGGCCGACACCATTCTGCACAAGACGGGCCTGCGCATCGATGCGTATTTCTCGGCGACCAAGCTGCAGTGGATCCTGACGCACGTGCCGGGTGCGCGCGCGCAGGCCGAAGCCGGAGAGCTGGCTTTTGGCACCGTCGATACCTGGCTGATCTGGCAGCTCACCGGTGGCGCGGCGCATGTGACCGATGTCAGCAATGCCTCGCGCACGATGCTGTTCAACGTGCACACGCAACGCTGGGACGATGAGCTGCTGGCAGCGCTGGACATTCCTGTGGCGATGCTGCCGCGCGTGTTGCCGTCGAGCGCGGAGTTTGGCGAGGTGCACCCGCAGTGGCTGGGCGGTCCGGTGCGCATCGGCGGGGTCGCTGGCGACCAGCAAAGCGCCTTGTTTGGGCAGGCCTGCTTCGGGCCGGGTATGGCCAAGAACACCTACGGCACCGGCTGTTTCATGCTGATGCACAATGGCACGCGCTTTCATGCGAGCCGCCACGGCCTCATTACGACGGCAGCGGCGCAGTTGGCCGGGCCAGCACAGTACGCGCTGGAGGGCAGCGTCTTCATTGGCGGCGCGGTGGTGCAGTGGCTGCGCGATGGCCTGCACGCCATCCGCGCCAGCCGCGAGGTGCAGGCGCTGGCCGAGAGCGTGCCCGATGCCGGTGGCGTGGTGCTGGTGCCGGCGTTCACGGGCCTGGGCGCGCCGTACTGGGATCCGGACTGCCGCGGCATCATCACCGGGCTGACGCGCGGCACCACCATGGCGCACATCGCGCGCGCGGCGCTGGAGAGCATTGCTTTTCAAAGTGCGGCGCTGCTGCAGGCAATGAGTCAGGATGCGATCGACAGCGGTGGCCGGCCCTTGGCGGAGCTGCGTGTCGACGGCGGGGCTGCGGCCAATGATCTGCTGATGCAGTTTCAGGCCGATTTGTTGGGCATTCCGGTGGTGCGGCCCGCCGTGATCGAGACCACGGCGCTGGGCGCGGCCTATCTGGCCGGGTTGCAGGCCGGGGTGTATACGGGGCTGGACGATCTGACCGCCCTGTGGCGGGCGGAGCGGGTGTTCGAGCCCATGATGGATCGCGGGCAGGCCGCCGCGCGCATGGCCGAGTGGGAACATGCGGTGCGGCAGGCGCGCACGCGTTGAAAACGCCGGCTGCAGGTGCGCCCGTTCGGGCTGTGTCCAGAGCGATGGCAACTTTTTCTATACAATATTTCGATAAATAATGTATCATTGAAATATGTTGACGGAAACTCAAGTGCTGCAGGCGTTGATGGCTTTGGCCCAGCCGGTCCGCTTGCGCCTCTTTCGCGCACTGGTGGTCGCTGGTCCCGAGGGGGTGACACCCGGAACCCTGGCGCAAGCGCTGGAGGTCTCGCCGAGTGCCCTGTCATTTCACCTCAAGGAGCTGTTGCATGCTGGTTTGGTGACGCAGGAGCGCCGCGGGCGCCACCTGATTTACCGGGCGGCATTCGACACCATGCGAGATGTGCTCGCCTATCTCACAGAGAACTGCTGTGCGGGCGGCGTCTGTCCAGCGGTGCCCGTCTCGGCGCTGTGCGGTGACTGATCTTCCTTCCTCGACCCCCGTTTGATCGGAGAAACACATGAAACGGTTCCACGTTCACCTGCACGTCAAGGATCTCGACGAGAGCATTGCCTTTTACTCGAAACTGTTTGATGCTCAGCCGGCACGGGTCGAGCGCGATTATGCCAAGTGGGTGATCGAAGACCCGCGGCTGAATTTCGCCATTTCCACCCGAGGGGCGTCACCTGGGGTCGATCATCTGGGCCTGCAGGTCGACGACGCGTCGGAATTGGATGCCCTGAAAGCCCGTGCACGTGCGGCCGAAATGGCCTTGCTAGATGAGGGAGAGACCACTTGTTGCTACGCGCGCAGTCAAAAGCACTGGGTGACCGATCCGCAGGGTGTGGCGTGGGAGCATTTCCACACCCTGGAGAATATTCCAGTGTTTCGCGAAGCGGCGTGCGAGCCTGCGGCGGCGTGCTGTGCGACCCCGCCCGTGGGCCATGCCCCGTCGACCAGCTGTTGTGTTGACAGGGGGGAGTGATGAATCATTGCGCCAACGTACTCTTTTTGTGTACCCACAACTCGGCGCGCAGTATCCTGGCCGAGGCGCTGCTCAACCATCTCGCCGATGGCCGCGTGCGCGCCTACTCCGCGGGCAGCAGCCCGCGTCCCGGGCAGCAGCCCCACCCGCTGGCGCTGCAGGTGCTGGCCGAGCGCGGCGTGCCCACCGACGGCCTGTCGAGCAAGCGCTGGGATGCGTTCGCGGCCCCCGGTGCGCCGGTGATGGACCTCATCATCACCGTGTGCGACAGTGCCGCGGGCGAGGTCTGCCCGGTATGGCCCGGGCACCCGGCGCGCGTGCACTGGGGCTACCCTGATCCGTCGGCGGGTGATGCGCCGGATGCCGTCAAGCTGCAGGCGTTTCGCGCGGTGCGCGACCGCCTGTCGCAGCGGCTGCAGCGGCTGTTGCAGGGTTGGCCGTGGGGGCAGGGAGCTGAGGCCTTGCAACGCTGGGCGCAGCAGGTGGCCGACGACGAGGCCTCGCACGCCACCGACAGGAGCCAGCCATGAGCGCCCAGTGCGAGGTGACGGCCAAGCGTGCCGCTGGCGCGCCGATGAGCGTGTTCGAGCGCTATCTCACGGTCTGGGTGGCGCTGTGCATCGTGGTGGGCATTGCGTTGGGGCAATGGTTGCCGGGCGTGTTTCAGGCCGTCGCGCGGCTGGAGGTGGCGCAGGTCAATCTGCCGGTGGGCGTCCTCATCTGGGTGATGATCATTCCCATGCTGCTCAAGGTCGATTTCGGCGCGCTGGCCCAGGTGCGCCAGCACGCGCGCGGCATTGGCGTGACGCTGTTCGTCAACTGGATGGTCAAGCCGTTTTCGATGGCGCTGCTGGCGTGGCTGTTCGTGCGCGAGCTCTTTGCCCCCTGGCTGCCGGCGGATCAGATCGACGGCTACGTGGCGGGGTTGATTCTGCTGGCTGCCGCGCCCTGCACGGCCATGGTGTTCGTCTGGAGTCGCCTGAGCAACGGCGACCCGTTGTTCACCCTGACCCAGGTGGCGCTCAACGACGCCATCATGGTGGTCGCGTTTGCCCCCATCGTGGCGTTTCTGCTCGGCCTGTCGGCCATCACCGTGCCGTGGCAGACCCTGTTGGTGTCGGTGGGGCTGTATATCGTCATCCCCGTCATCGTGGCGCAGGTGTGGCGCCGGCGGTTGCTGGCGCGTGGACCCCAGGCGTTGGAGCGCACGTTGCAGCGCATCGGCCCGTGGTCGATCGCGGCGCTGCTGCTGACGTTGGTGCTGCTGTTTGCCTTTCAGGGCGAACAGATCCTGCGCCAGCCATTAGTCATCGCGTTGCTGGCCGTTCCGATCCTGATCCAGGTCGCGCTGAACGCTTCGCTGGCTTACTGGCTCAACCGGGTGGTGGGCGAGTCACACGCGGTGGCGTGTCCCTCGGCGCTGATCGGCGCGTCCAATTTCTTCGAGCTGGCGGTGGCCGCGGCCATCAGCTTGTTCGGCTTCGACTCCGGCGCGGCGCTGGCCACCGTGGTCGGTGTGCTGATCGAGGTGCCCGTCATGCTGGCGGTGGTGGCGTTGGTCAACCGCACCAACGGTTGGTACGAGGCGGGCGCTCGCACGCACCGCGTCAATAAAAGCGCTTGAAGCCCGTGACCATGGCGCGCACCAGGGTTACACGTTGCCACCGTCCGATGATGACGGCGGCCAACGCGTGAACCGCCGCCAGCGCCAGCAGTGCATTTGCCAGCGCCTCGTGCAGCTCCTCTGCCCACTCTGCCGCGTCCTCGAAGGCGTTCACGGTCTGCAGCCAGCCCGTCAGCGCCAGCGCCAGCACGAGTGCCATGAGCGTCAGCATCATGAGTGCGCCTAGGGGGTTGTGCCCCACGGACTCCTCCGGGTGCCCGGTCAGCAGTCCTTGCGCGTGCGCGCGCAGGCGGCTAGGGGTGGGCCACCAGTCAGAAAACCGAGCATGGCGAGTGCCAATCAGACCCCACAGCAGCCGGAGGGCCACCAACAACGCCGCGGTGTAGCCGGTCCACTCGTGGGCGGTGTCGCCTTCCTCCCAAACGAACTGGTTGAGCACCACGGCGGTCACCAGTGACCAGTGAAAGAGGCGAACGAAGGGGTCCCAGACGTAGACGGTGGCAGGTCGTTGCATGATGAGCCCTCCGTGCCGGATCAATCTTTGCGCTTCACTTCATTGCCGGTGGCCGGGTCGAAATAGATTTCGACCTTTTTGCCGTTGGCATCCCGGCCATAGATTTCATAACACTGGCCAGAACTGACTTTGAACTTATTGATCTGATAGCCCTTTTTTTCAACCATGGCGCGAAAATCGCTTTCCTTCATCCATTGGTCCTTGGGGGCGCTGCACTTGGGGCCAGCGAAGGCGGTGCTGGCAAATCCCAGCAGGACGGTCGTCATGAGCATCGTGACGGTTCGCATGATCAAAGCTCCTTGATACAGGTTGGGTACGGAAGGTGAGCCATGGCCCACGCCGCGAAGTTTGCGCGTCACCACATGAACGTGGGCTGAAGTCGATGTCGATCCAAGATTCAGGTCTCGTTCAGGCGATACCGGTACCATCGACGCATGATTCGGTTCCACGACTACCGTGCGTTGCGTCTGTCTGCTTCGCGATGCAGGGCAGGGCTGCTGGCGGTCACCCTGGTCGGCTGCACCATGTCGGCGGTGCAGGCGAGCGATGGCCCGGACCACGAACGCGCCCGCCGCGCCATGTTGGCGGGGGAGATCCTGCCTTTGCATGTGATCTTGGTCCGGGTCCAGCCGCGACTGGACGGTGAGATCATCGAAATCGAGCTCGAGCGCGAAGATGGCCGCTGGGTCTACGAGTTCAAGGTGCTGCGGGTCGACGGGCGTTTGCACGAGTACCATGTCGATGCGCGCGACGGACAGCTGGTTCTACTCAAGGAAAAGGCTCAAAAGAGGCGGCGATGAGGGTCTTGTTGGTCGAGGACGATCCCGTGCTTGCCGATCGGCTGCGTCGTGCGCTCGAGCAAGCGCGCATGCGCGTCGATTGGGTGGCCGATGGCAAGACGGCGTGGTTTCAGGGTGGCGTCGAGCGTTATGACGTCATCGTGCTGGACTTGGGGTTGCCGCAGCTGGACGGGCTGACCGTGCTGCAGCGTTGGCGCCACGAAGGGGTGGGCGCGCCCGTGCTGATTTTGACCGCCCGTGACTCGTGGCATGACAAGGTGGCCGGTATCGATGCAGGGGCCGATGACTATTTGGTCAAGCCATTCCACACCGAGGAGTTGCTGGCCCGGCTGCGTGCCCTGATTCGCAGGTCCAATGGGGTGTCCAGCCCCATTTTGCGCTGCGGTCGGGTGACCCTCGACACGCGCCACCACCGGGCCTACATCGGCGATGACCCGTTGCCGCTGACGGTGCAGGAATGGCGGGTGCTGGAGCAACTGATGTTGCGTGCTTCTCAGGTCGTTTCGCGTGCCGTGTTGCTCGAGAGTTTGTACGGCGGGGATGAGGAGCCGGACTCCAACACGATTGAGGTATTCGTGGCGCGGCTGCGGCGTAAGCTGCCGCCGGGTGCCATCGAAACGGTGCGGGGCGTGGGGTACCGTTTGATCGATACCACCGCGACGGCGGTATCCGCGCCGCGCGCCGTCCGCGATTGACGGGGGCGGTGTGCTGCGGTCCTTGCGTTGGCGCCTGTGGCTGCTGTCGCTGCTGGTGTTGGGGCTGACGCTGGCGTCGGCGGGCTGGGTCGTGGTCCATCTGTTCGAGCGTCATGTGCGCGCACAGTTCGAGGCCAGGCTGCAGGATCACTGGATCGACGTCCTGGCTTCGTTACATCCCGACGAGGCCGGCTCGCCACAGTTGGATGGGAAATTGGCCGATCCGCGCTGGTCCCGTCAGTACGGCGGGTTGTATTTTCAGGTGCAGCGCGCCGGCGACGTGCAGCCGGAGCCGTGGTTGCGGTCGCGCTCGCTGTGGGACGAGCGGCTGTCGCTTCCCGTTGACGAGTTGGCCGATGGCACGGTGCACTGGCACGATCTGGTTGGCCCGGGAGGGCAGGCGTTGCGCGTCATGGAGCGCACCGTTCAATGGTCGGATACCGGGGGTCGCTGGCGGGTGGCCGTGGCCGCGGATCAGCGCGAGCTGCTGGACGCGATGGACGCGTTTCGCGAAAGCCTGGCGTTGGCGCTCGGCGTGGTTGGTGCGGTGTTGATGGCTGCGCTCGGGATACAGGTGAACATAGGCCTGAAACCCCTGCGTGCCTTGCAGGCCGCGCTGCAGCGGGTGCACCAGGGACAAGTCACACGCCTGGAGGGTTCCTTCCCGACCGAGGTGCTGCCCTTGGTGCAGGATTTCAACCGCACCCTTGCCTACGACGAACAGGTGGTGGAGCGAGCCCGGCGTCTGACCGGGAATCTGGCGCATGCCATCAAAACGCCGCTAGCGGCCATGGTGGCGTTGGCGGAAGAGGCCACCTGGCCCGGCGAGGACGCGCGTCGCCAATGGCAAGAGCAGGTGCAGGCGGTGCGCGACCAGGTGGACTGGCACCTGCGCCGTGCCCGAGCGGCCGGGGCCGCCGGGGCTGCGCGGCGCACGGCGGTCGTGCCGGTGCTACAGGGGTTGTTGAGGGTGATGGATAAGGTTCATGCCCGCCGTGAGGGGGAGCCGCCGGTGCGATGGGAGCTGCGATGGCCGCAGCCGCCCGTCTACTTTGCGGGTGAGACCCAGGATCTGCAAGAAATGGCCGGCAACCTCATGGACAACGCGTGCAAATGGGCCCGGCGAGCCGTGCGGATCTCGGTGCAGGGTGATGGTGGGCGGATCGTGCTCGCGATCGAGGACGACGGGCCAGGCATCGCGCCTGAGCTGCGCGAGGCGGTGCTGGCCCGCGGGATACGGGCCGATGAGCGTGTACCCGGCAGCGGACTCGGCCTGGATATCGTGCGCGAGACGGCTGCGCTCTATGGCGGAGAGCTTCGTCTGCTGGAGTCAGAACTCGGTGGGTTGCGCGCCGAGTTGTGGCTGCCGCAGGGCTGAAGGGAACTTTTTGGCCCCTGTGCCATTCACAGCAGTGGTTGGTGGCAGAGTTGCACGTACCGCGAAGCCCGGTCGGTCTGGTGGTTGCCCGGACTGGCTGGACAGCCTGCCGAGGCGGTTCTCCTCCTCCCTCCTCCTCCTGTTGGCTCGGCGGGTGCTTCGCGGTACCTTTTTATTGACCTTAAGTCGGCGGTAGCGTGTCCGCAAAACTGGGCCGCTGTTGCAGCTTTTCGTGCAAGCGTGCCAAGTTGGGGTACGCGCTGCGCCAGTCGATGGCGGGGAAGCGAAAGTCCAGATACCCCAGTGCGACGCCGACGGCGATGTCGGCCAGACTCAAGTGGATGCCGTGGCAGTGGGGGCGGTCACCCAGCCCCAGGCTCATGGCTTTGAGTGCGCGCTGGATTTTCTCCAGCTGGCGGTCGATCCAGGCCTGACAGCGCTGGTGGTCGGCGCGTTGCGGCCAGACCTGCTCCATGCGCGCGGTGATGGCAGCGTCCAGCAACCCGTCAGCCAGGGCCTCCCAAGTCTTGACCTCGGCGCGCTCGCGCCCCGTGGCGGGGATGAGCTTGCCCACCGGCGACAGAGTATCCAGATACTCGACGATCACGCGCGAGTCGAACACCGCCTCGCCGCCTTCCATGACCAGGCACGGCACCTTGCCCAGGGGATTGGCGTCCGTGACCGTGGTGTCCGGGGCCCACGGGTCGGCCAGCTCGAACTGGCAGTCGAGCTTTTTCTCGGCCATGACGATGCGGACCTTGCGCACGTAGGGGCTGGTGAGGCTGCCGATGAGTTTGAGCTTCATGACGTCGTTGGGTTGACACTGGGTGGGGAGCCGATTGTAGGGATTTGGCGACCGGGTTGCTGAGTGCGCTGCCAAGGGTGTGGCAGTGGGCGCGCCTACAATCGGGCCACTATGCAAGCCCACCCTGACGATTCACTTGCAGGGCACGCCGCGCTGACGGCGCTGTCGCCCCTGGATGGCCGCTACGCGCCCAAGCTGGCCGCCCTGCGCCCGATTTTCAGCGAATACGGCTTCATGCACCGGCGCGTGCAGGTGGAGCTGACGTGGTTCGAGTGCCTGAGCGACCTGGGGCTGCCGCAGTTTCTGCCATTGTCGCCTGCGGCGCGCGCGCACCTGCGCCGCGTGGTGCGCGACTTCTCTCCCGCCGACGCCGCCGCCATCAAGGTCATCGAAAAAACCACCAACCACGACGTCAAAGCGGTCGAGTACTGGATCCGCGGCCACGCCGAGTTGGGGGTGCCCGGGGTGTTTGCCGGCTGGCCCGAGCTGCAGCGGGTGGGCGAGTTCGTGCACTTTGCCTGCACCAGCGAGGACATCAACAACACCAGCCATGCGCTGCAATTGCAAGCCGGCCGCGCCGTGCTGCTGCAGGGGCTGGACGCGATCATCGACCGCCTGCGCGAGTTTGCCCACGCTTGGGCCGAGCAGCCGATGCTGAGCCGCACGCACGGCCAGACCGCCAGCCCCACCACGGTGGGCAAAGAGCTGGCCAACGTGGTGGTGCGCCTGCAAGCTGCGCGCGAGCGCATCGCCCAGGTGCGCTTGCTGGCCAAGATGAACGGGGCCGTGGGTAACTACAACGCGCACGTGGCTGCCTGCCCCGAGGTGGATTGGGAGGCGTTTGCGCGCCGCGTCGTCGAGACACCGGCGCCGGGCCCCGATACCCCGCCCGAGGCGCCGATCGGGCTGGGGTTGGCCTTTCAGCCCTACAGCATCCAGATCGAGCCGCACGACTACATGGCCGAGCTGTTCGACGCGGTGGCACGCAGTAACACCATCCTCATCGATTTGGCGCGCGACATTTGGGGCTACATCAGCCTGGGCTACTTCCGGCAAAAGCTCAAGGCGGGTGAGATCGGCTCGAGCACCATGCCGCACAAGGTCAACCCGATCGACTTCGAAAATGCCGAGGGCAACCTGGGGCTGGCCAACGCGCTGTTGCGCCATCTGTCCGACAAGCTGCCCATCAGCCGCTGGCAGCGCGACCTGACCGACTCCACCGTGCTGCGCAACATGGGCGTGGCGCTAGGGTATGCGGTGTTGGCGCACCAGTCGCTGCTGACGGGGCTAGGCAAGCTCGAGCTCGATGCGCCGACGCTGGCTGCCGACTTGAATGACGCCTGGGAGGTGCTGGCCGAGCCGATCCAGACCGTCATGCGGCTGCACGGCGTGCCCGGCGCTTACGAAAAGCTCAAGGCCGCCACGCGCGGGCAGCGCGTGACGGCCGAGGCGTTGCATGCGCTGATTGCGACGCTGGAGATCCCCGACGCGGACAAGCAGCGCTTGCTGGCCCTGACCCCTGCCGATTACACGGGGCTGGCGTCGCGGCTCGCGCGCCGCGTCTGAGCGGCGTTTTCCACCGCGCGCTCGGCATAGACGTTGAAGCGCCAGGCGCTATCCTCCAAGGTGATGCGGCGCCAGACGGCGCGCTTTTCGCCTGGTGTCATCTCGGGCCAGCGCGTCACCTCGTCGTGGGTGCGGCCACAGCCTTTGCACACCGCGTCGCCTTGGTTGGTGGAGCAAATGGCCCCGGCGGCCACCCAAAGTGCTCCACTTATGGCCACCCAAATTGCTCCACCTGACCAGTGGTGACCTGATGCATTGAGCTTGGCATGTTGGTCGCCCGCTGGCCGACAGGCAGGACGTTACTTTCACCCCCTCACCAACGAGGGGACCACCGGAGTGAACGTCTTGAAGCCACACTTGCAAACCACCATATGGACGCTGCTGGAGGCCAACGCCAGCCAGCGAGAGATCGAGCGGGTCACAGGTATCTCCCGTCACACCATCCGCGCCTACCGGCAACGCTTTGCGGCCGAACGGGCAAACTGCCCCGGGGTGGCCACCGGCTCTGAGGCGGTGGCCAGTCAAACTGCCCCACCCCGGCCACCGGCTCCTGCTGTTGCCCCTGCGCCACTGGCCTCCTCCCTGTGCGAACCCCACCGTGAGTTCATCCAGGCGCAGTTGCGTCTCAAGCGCAACGCCATGGCCATCTTCCAGGACCTGGTCGACCAGCACGGCTTTGCCGGCCAGTACAACTCCGTCAAACGCTTCGTGGCCCGACTGCGCCAGAAGGAGCCCGAGCAGTTCGACCGCCTGAGCTTCCTGCCCGGCGAGGAGATGCAGGTCGACTACGGCGAAGGCGCTCCCACCCGGGTGCCGGGTTCTGATCGGTACCGCAAACCCCGCCTGTTCGTGGCCACGCTGCGCTACTCGCGGGCAAGCTTTCGCTGCGTGGTCTGGAAGTCCAGCCACCAGATCTGGGCCGAGCTGCACGAGCGGGCCTTTCGCTTCTTTGGTGGTTGCCCCCAGTACGTGGTGCTGGACAACCTCAAGGAAGGCGTCATCACGCCCGACCTGTACGAACCCGAACTCAACAAGGTCTACGCTGCCACCCTGGCGCACTACCATGTGGTGGCCGACCCAGCCCGGGTACGCGACCCCAACCGCAAGGGCACGGTCGAGCACGCTATCGGCCACACCCAGGCCACGGCCTTGAAGGGCCGGCGCTTCGAGTCCATCGAGGCCCACAACGAGTTCCTGGCGCACTGGGAGAAGAACTGGGCGGCCAAGCGCATCCACGGCACCGAGCGGCGCCAGGTGCAGGCCATGTTCGAGGAAGAACGCGCCTACCTCAAGGCGCTGCCGCTGTTGGGCATGCAGTATTTCAGCGAGGTCGAGCGCACGGTGTGCGATGACAGTTGCGTGCGCGTCGCGCACAGCAGCTACGCCGCGCGCCCGGCGGCCATCGGATCGAAGGTGCTGGTGCGCATCTACGCCCAGCGCATCGAGATCCGTCAGGCCAGCACGGGCGATCTGCTGCGCACCCACCCCAAGGCCGAGCGTCCTGGCTCTGTCGTGCTGCCCCAGGACGAGCGGGTGTTCAACCCCTCGCGCGAGACCCGCTACATCCTGCGCCAGGCCAGCGAGATCGGCGAACATGCGGCCCGTCTGTGTGAGCTGCTCTTTGCCATCGAGGGGCGGGTCGGGCAGCGCAAGCTCTGGGGCATCGTGGCTCTGGTGCGGCGCTACCCGGCCCACTGCGTCAACGCCGCCTGTGCCCAGGCCCTGGAGCAGGGCATCTACAGCTACAAGCGCGTGCTGGCTTTGAGCGAGGGTCTTTTTGCCCAGGCGCTCGCCGCCATTGAAGCCCATGCCAGCGGTGACAACGGCGCGGTGCTCACCACCCCAGAGCTGACCCAGCAGCACGGGCTCATCCGCGATGTCGATGAGTACGGTGATCTCTTCGCGCACGCCGCAGCCACGGCCACGGCAACCGTATCCAGTACCACCGCTGCCACCACCACCGCACCGGGGAGCCTGGCATGAACCTGGCCGAGATCGAACGCGCGCTGCGCGAATTGCGCCTCTCGGGCATTGCCGAGACCCTGTCGACCCGCGTGATGCAGGCCCAGGCCAGCCAGGAGCCGTTCCTGGAGACCTTCGCCGCCATGCTGCAAGACGAGCTGGACCGGCGCCGAACGCGCCTGATGGAGCGCCGCTACAAGCGCTCGGGGCTGGATGAGAAGGTCACGCTGGCCGACTTTGACTGGCGCTTCAACCCCAAGCTGCCCAGATCGGCCTGCTTTGAGCTGCACACGCTCAAGTTCATCGCAGAGGGCGCCAATGCACTGATCGTGGGCAAGCCCGGCACGGGCAAGAGCCACTTGGCCAAGGCGGTGGCCTACCAGGCCACGCTGGCCGGTCACGATGTGCGCTATCTGGAGGCGGACACCGAGTTTGGCCGCTACGCGCTGGGCAATGCCACCGAGCGGGGCTCACTGCTCAAGGAGTGGGTGCAGCCCGACCTGCTGGTCCTGGATGACCTGTTCCTGGCGCGGCGCATCAGCGAGCACGCCGCCGAGGTGTTGCAGGCCATCGTGCACCAGCGCTACAAGTTGCGCAGGTCGATCGTGGTGACCTCCAACCGGGTGGTGCAGGACTGGGGTAAGTATCTGGGCGACGCCACCATGGCCACCACCATCCTGGACCGCCTGATGCACCGCTGCGCGATGCTGGAATTCGAGGGCAAGAGCTACCGCCTCAAGGAGGCCGCCGCGCGCATCGCCATCAGCCCTGAAGCCTCATAATTCGACCGTCCTGCCTGGAGCAGTTTGACCGGCCACAAGTGGGGCAGTTTGGGGTGGCCATCGGGGGCAAATGGCGATGCAGGGAGTGTCGGGCGTGGTGTCGTACCAGGCGCGCCAGGCCTCGTAGGTGTAGGGTTCCGGACGATTGCATAGATCCTTCGCGTCGTGCACTCTTCGTTAGTCGCGCAGTGATGCGAGAGCTGATCGACAACCTCCGGAGCGCTCAACCATGATTATTCGCCTACACAAAAACGCCACCACAACCCCCGCCACCCGCGCCTACATCCAGTCCTCGTCCTTGTCGGTTGCGGCCTTGGCCCCCGATGGCCACCCCAAACTGCCCCACTTGTGGCCGGTCAAACTGCTCCAGGCAGGACGGTCGAATTATGAGGCTTCAGGGCTGATGGCGATGCGCGCGGCGGCCTCCTTGAGGCGGTAGCTCTTGCCCTCGAATTCCAGCATCGCGCAGCGGTGCATCAGGCGGTCCAGGATGGTGGTGGCCATGGTGGCGTCGCCCAGATACTTACCCCAGTCCTGCACCACCCGGTTGGAGGTCACCACGATCGACCTGCGCAACTTGTAGCGCTGGTGCACGATGGCCTGCAACACCTCGGCGGCGTGCTCGCTGATGCGCCGCGCCAGGAACAGGTCATCCAGGACCAGCAGGTCGGGCTGCACCCACTCCTTGAGCAGTGAGCCCCGCTCGGTGGCATTGCCCAGCGCGTAGCGGCCAAACTCGGTGTCCGCCTCCAGATAGCGCACATCGTGACCGGCCAGCGTGGCCTGGTAGGCCACCGCCTTGGCCAAGTGGCTCTTGCCCGTGCCGGGCTTGCCCACGATCAGTGCATTGGCGCCCTCTGCGATGAACTTGAGCGTGTGCAGCTCAAAGCAGGCCGATCTGGGCAGCTTGGGGTTGAAGCGCCAGTCAAAGTCGGCCAGCGTGACCTTCTCATCCAGCCCCGAGCGCTTGTAGCGGCGCTCCATCAGGCGCGTTCGGCGCCGGTCCAGCTCGTCTTGCAGCATGGCGGCGAAGGTCTCCAGGAACGGCTCCTGGCTGGCCTGGGCCTGCATCACGCGGGTCGACAGGGTCTCGGCAATGCCCGAGAGGCGCAATTCGCGCAGCGCGCGTTCGATCTCGGCCAGGTTCATGCCAGGCTCCCCGGTGCGGTGGTGGTGGCAGCGGTGGTACTGGATACGGTTGCCGTGGCCGTGGCTGCGGCGTGCGCGAAGAGATCACCGTACTCATCGACATCGCGGATGAGCCCGTGCTGCTGGGTCAGCTCTGGGGTGGTGAGCACCGCGCCGTTGTCACCGCTGGCATGGGCTTCAATGGCGGCGAGCGCCTGGGCAAAAAGACCCTCGCTCAAAGCCAGCACGCGCTTGTAGCTGTAGATGCCCTGCTCCAGGGCCTGGGCACAGGCGGCGTTGACGCAGTGGGCCGGGTAGCGCCGCACCAGAGCCACGATGCCCCAGAGCTTGCGCTGCCCGACCCGCCCCTCGATGGCAAAGAGCAGCTCACACAGACGGGCCGCATGTTCGCCGATCTCGCTGGCCTGGCGCAGGATGTAGCGGGTCTCGCGCGAGGGGTTGAACACCCGCTCGTCCTGGGGCAGCACGACAGAGCCAGGACGCTCGGCCTTGGGGTGGGTGCGCAGCAGATCGCCCGTGCTGGCCTGACGGATCTCGATGCGCTGGGCGTAGATGCGCACCAGCACCTTCGATCCGATGGCCGCCGGGCGCGCGGCGTAGCTGCTGTGCGCGACGCGCACGCAACTGTCATCGCACACCGTGCGCTCGACCTCGCTGAAATACTGCATGCCCAACAGCGGCAGCGCCTTGAGGTAGGCGCGTTCTTCCTCGAACATGGCCTGCACCTGGCGCCGCTCGGTGCCGTGGATGCGCTTGGCCGCCCAGTTCTTCTCCCAGTGCGCCAGGAACTCGTTGTGGGCCTCGATGGACTCGAAGCGCCGGCCCTTCAAGGCCGTGGCCTGGGTGTGGCCGATAGCGTGCTCGACCGTGCCCTTGCGGTTGGGGTCGCGTACCCGGGCTGGGTCGGCCACCACATGGTAGTGCGCCAGGGTGGCAGCGTAGACCTTGTTGAGTTCGGGTTCGTACAGGTCGGGCGTGATGACGCCTTCCTTGAGGTTGTCCAGCACCACGTACTGGGGGCAACCACCAAAGAAGCGAAAGGCCCGCTCGTGCAGCTCGGCCCAGATCTGGTGGCTGGACTTCCAGACCACGCAGCGAAAGCTTGCCCGCGAGTAGCGCAGCGTGGCCACGAACAGGCGGGGTTTGCGGTACCGATCAGAACCCGGCACCCGGGTGGGAGCGCCTTCGCCGTAGTCGACCTGCATCTCCTCGCCGGGCAGGAAGCTCAGGCGGTCGAACTGCTCGGGCTCCTTCTGGCGCAGTCGGGCCACGAAGCGTTTGACGGAGTTGTACTGGCCGGCAAAGCCGTGCTGGTCGACCAGGTCCTGGAAGATGGCCATGGCGTTGCGCTTGAGACGCAACTGCGCCTGGATGAACTCACGGTGGGGTTCGCACAGGGAGGAGGCCAGTGGCGCAGGGGCAACAGCAGGAGCCGGTGGCCGGGGTGGGGCAGTTTGACTGGCCACCGCCTCAGAGCCGGTGGCCACCCCGGGGCAGTTTGCCCGTTCGGCCGCAAAGCGTTGCCGGTAGGCGCGGATGGTGTGACGGGAGATACCTGTGACCCGCTCGATCTCTCGCTGGCTGGCGTTGGCCTCCAGCAGCGTCCATATGGTGGTTTGCAAGTGTGGCTTCAAGACGTTCACTCCGGTGGTCCCCTCGTTGGTGAGGGGGTGAAAGTAACGTCCTGCCTGTCGGCCAGCGGGCGACCAACATGCCAAGCTCAATGCATCAGGTCACTGACCTTGCCCCTGGAAACCGGATCCCTTGCTGAGTGGTTGAATACAGGCAAGGAGAACGGAAGTGACGAAGGCAACGAGAGCGCGCTACACGCTGGAGTTCAAGCTGGAAGCGGTCAGGCTGGTCAAGGCTGGCCAGAGCATGGCGGCGACGGCGAAGATCCTGGGCATTGCGCAACAGACGCTGCACAACTGGATCCGTGCGGACCGAGACGGTCGTCTGGCGGGGGCTGGAAGCAAGCCGGTGAGCCCAGAGCAGATGGAGATCGCCAGGCTGCGCGCGGAGCTGGCGCGGGTCAAGATGGAGCGCGACATCCTGGGAAAAGCGACGGCGTACTTCGCGAAGGAGCGGGGGTGAAGTACGCCTGGATCGAGCGTAACCGCAAGCGCTGGCCCGTGTCGGTGGCGTGCGCAGTTCTGGGGGTGAGCCCCAGTGGGTACCACGACCACCGTGTGCGCCAGGCACGACCACGACGTGGGATCAGCAACGATGCTCTGCTGGTTCATATCCGAGCGATCCATGCCGAAACGCGTGGCGAGTACGGCTGGCCGCGGATCTGGAAGGAACTGCTGGCACGCGGCATTCGGGTGGGTAAGGAGCGCGTTCGCAAGCTCATGAGCCTGCACGGCATCCGCGCCCGAGGCAAGCGCAAGTTCAAGGCTACGACCGACAGCAACCACAAGCTGCCGGTGGCGCCGAACCTTGTGGATCGGCAGTTCAAGCCGGCCACGCCGAACGCCGTGTGGACGAGCGACATCACGTATGTGGCCACCGACGAGGGCTGGCTGTACCTGGCGGTGATCATCGACCTGTTCAGCCGCCAGGTCGTGGGCTGGTCGATGCAGCCGCACATGCGGCGCGAGCTGGTGATTGACGCGTTGCACATGGCCTGGTTCCGCCGCCATCCGCCGCCGGGACTGATATGCCACAGCGATCGCGGCAGCCAATACTGCAGTGCCGACTTCCAGAAGGCGCTGACCGGCTACGGCATGCGCAGCTCGATGAGTCGCAAGGGGAACTGCTGGGACAATGCGCCCACGGAAAGCCTGTGGGGCTCGCTCAAGGTGGGCAGGCTGCACGGCAAACGCTTCAAGACCCGGCGCGACGCCATGGACGAGATCGTCGACTGGCTGACGTTCTACAACCACCGGCGGCTTCATTCGTCGTTGGGCTATGTCAGTCCGATGCAATTCGAACGGGCTTGGCTTGCCGCCCAGAAAAGGCAGGCTGCGTAACGGTCTCAGCTATGGGATCCGGAACTCGCGGGCAAGGTCACACCACTGGTCAGGTGGAGCAATTTGGGTGGCCATAAGTGGAGCACTTTGGGTGGCCGCCGGGGCTTGGCAGCCGAGTTGGGCGTATCCGAAGACACCATCCGCCGCTGGAAGCGTCGGGACTTTGTGGAAGATCGCCCGCATACCGCGCATCGTTTGCAGACGACGCTCACCCCGGCGCAGGAGCTTTTGGTGGTGGAGCTGCGCAAGACCCTCCAGCTACCCCTTGACGATCTGCTGGTGGTCACACGGGAGTTCATCAACCCCCGGGCCTCACGTTCTGGGCTGTATCGTCTGCTCAAGCGCCATGGCCTATCCCAACTGCCCAGTGAAGCCAAGGATGCGCCTGCTTCCAAGCCATTCAAGACCTACATGCCGGGCTACCTGCACATCGACGTCAAGTACCTGCCGCAGATGCCCGACGAACATCAGAGGCGTTATCTCTTCGTCGCCATTGACCGCGCCACCCGTTGGGTCTTCATCCAGATTAAGCCAAACAAGACCGCAGCCGCGGCCAGAAGCTTCCTGAAGGCCTTGCACAAGACCTGCCCGGTCAGAATCACGCACATCCTCACCGACAACGGCAAGGAGTTCACGGATCGCCTCTTCGCCTCAGGCGCGCGCGCACCGTCCGGGAAGCACGAGTTCGATCAGCTCTGCCAGGCCCTTGGCATCGAGCATCGCCTCACCAAGCCCAGACACCCTCAGACCAATGGCATGGTCGAACGCTTCAACGGCCGTATTGCCGAGGTCCTTGCCACCCATCACTTCAACAGCGCCGAGGACCTCGAGACTACCTTGACCCGTTATGTTTGGCTGTACAACCATCATTTACCCCAGAAGGCAATCGGACACATAACACCTCTGGAGGCCTTGAAAAAGTGGTACCCTCAACGCCCCGATCTTTTCATCTTCAAACCACGTAATCGTCCGGGACCTGACACGTAGGCCGCGCGCGGCATGGTGTGTTCGTCGGCCTCGTCCTCGTGGAAATACACCATCAGCGCGTAGACCTCGGCCAGCGCGCGTAGCGGCGGCGCGAGCGTGATGCCGTCGGGGGAGGGGAGGCGTGCGCGCCAGTGGTTGATCGCCGCCTCGATGTCGGTGATGTGAATGCCTGCCATGCGACTCGTGCGGAGGGGAAGAGGGGCGTGATCTTAGCGGCTCGGTCGGGTCAGCGGCGTTGGGTGGCTTCGGCCAACTGCTCACGCAGCAAGGTTTCGGCATGCCGGGCGCGGCTGTCCAGCACCGACAGCTCCAGCAGGTCGGTTGCGCCCTGTTCGCGCGCCAGCCGCTGCGCAGCGCGGAAACGGTCCAGCGCGCCGGCAGGGTCGAGCAATGCCAGGCGCGCCTCGCCCTCGGCGCGGGTGGCGCGCACCGGCTGCGCCTGCGCGTGCAGGACGGCCGCCCAGGCGCTCCATGCGCCGGCGTCGTGCGGGTGCTGCACACACCACGCCTGCAACCGTCGGTCGATCGCTTGGCGCAAGTCAGCCGGGACGCGTGGCGCGGCCTGCGCGGCCAGCAGCAGGCCAGCCCGTTGCCCCATTTCCAACGCCCAGGCGACCCGCTCGGGCAGCGCCCGGCGCTGGGCGTCGGGCAGTTGGGGATCGTCGTGCAGCATCAGCAGCACTTCCAACTCCAAGAGGGAGGCGCTGCGCTTGGCGTCGGCTTCTCGGGCGGCTGCTGCGCGCAGGGCAGGCAGCGCTTGCACGGTGCCGACGCTGTCGCGTCGCCAGGCGCGGGCCAGCACCGCGGCGTACAGCCGGTCTGGCTCGCGGATATCGGCGGGCAGCGTGGCATGCGCCTGCAGCCGGTCCGGTGTTGGGTCGGCCAGCACGCGGGCACGCGCGGCCATGAAGGCGTGCGCGGTGGCGGAGATGCCACTCGCGCCGTCGGGCCGCGCGCCCGGCGGGGCCTGCAGGGGCAGGCGCGCGCGCAGATCGGCGATGCGCTCGGTGGTCAGGGGGTGGCTGCGCAGGTACGGAAAACTGCCGTCGTCGTTGAGGCGCGCGGCCTGCTGCAGCCGGTCGAACATGCCGAGGAAGCCCTGCCCATCGAAGCCCGCGGCTTGCAGCACGGCGAGCCCGATGCGGTCGGCTTCGCGCTCCATGTCGCGCGAGAAATTGAGCTGGCTCTGTGCGGCCACTGCTTGTCCGCCGGCGATGGCGGCGCCGGCGATGTCCGCATTGCGCGCGGCACTGGCGGCCAGCGCCCCCAAAATCATGGCGGCCAGCACCAAGGGGGCTTGCTGGCTCTGGCGCGTCAGCAGCCGTGCGATGTGGCGCTGCGAGACGTGGCTGAGCTCGTGCGCGAGCACCGAGGCCAGCTCGTCCGCGCTGCCCGTTACGCCGATGAGGCCGAGGTGGATGCCCAGGTAGCCTCCGGGCAGCGCAAACGCGTTGACCGTGCGGTCGCGCGCCAGCAGCAGCCGCCAGGCGTAGCGCTCGGCCAGCTCGTCCGGCAGCTCGCCGCGCTGGCGGGCCGCGGTAAAAAGGGGTTGCCAAAGCCGCTGCAAATGGTCGTGCAGCGGCGCGTCGTCCAGGTAGGCCGGGTCGCGGTAGATCGCGCGCGCAATCTGGTCGCCCAGGCGACGCTCTTCGGACAGGGTCATGTCGCCGCCGTCGCCCAGCGCGGGCAGGGGCGACTGCGCGTGTGCGACGCCAGGGGCCGCCGAGCCACCTGCGGCCGTCAGCCACGGCAGCAGCGCCGTCGCGCTGGCCCCGGCAAAGGCGCCGCGCAGCACGGCGGCGAGCCAGTCACGTCGGCGGCAGCACGCTGGGCGCAGCCGCGGGCCGGGCAGCGGTTCGGCGTCAGAGCCAGTGGGCAACATGGGGCGCATCCTCGTATGATGCCGCGTCTCGGTTTCGAATTCCCTGCTCGCCATGTCCCAAGCCCCGATTGCCGACTCGACGGTTGCACCGTCGCCGCTGACACACTTCGACCCCCAGGGTCAAGCGCACATGGTGGATGTGGGCGCCAAGGCCGCCACCCACCGCGTGGCGGTGGCCGAGGGGCGCATCCGCATGCTACCCAGCACGCTGGCGCTGATCGCGCAGGGTCACGCGAAGAAGGGCGACGTACTGGGCGTGGCGCGCATCGCGGGCATCATGGCCGCCAAGCGTACCAGCGACTTGATTCCCTTGTGCCACCCGATCGCACTGACGCGGGTGGCGCTCGAGTTTGGCCTCGAGCCCGAGGGGCCCGCCGTGCGCGTGCAGGCCACGGCCGAGACCGTGGGCCAGACGGGGGTGGAGATGGAGGCGCTGACCGCGGTGCAAGTGGCCCTGCTGACGATCTACGACATGTGCAAGGCCGCCGACCGCGGCATGTCGATCACTGACGTGCGCCTGCTCGAAAAGCGCGGGGGCAAGTCGGGACACTTCGTCTCCGATGCCCCTGCGCCGACCGCTCAGGCGTAGGTGTAGACCCCGCGGCCGGTCTTGCGACCCAGGTAGCCGGCGGCTACCATTTCCTTGAGCAGCGGGCAGGGCCGGTATTTGCTGTCGTTGAACTCGGCGAAGTACACGTTCATCACCGCCAGACAGACATCTAGCCCGATCATGTCGGCCAGCGCCAGCGGGCCAATGGGGTGGTTGCAGCCCAGCTTCATGCCGGCGTCGATGTCCTCGGGGCTGGCCAGGCCCTCGGCCAGCACGAAGAAGGCCTCGTTGATCATCGGCACCAGGATGCGGTTGACCACGAAGCCGGGCGAGTTCTTGACCGTGATGGGCGTCTTGCCCAGGCGCAGCGCCAGTTCGCGTACCGCATCGTGCGTGGCGTCGCTGGTTTGCAGGCCACGGATGATCTCCACCAGCGCCATCACCGGCACCGGGTTGAAAAAGTGCATGCCGATGAAGCGCTCGGCACGGCCGGTGACAGCGGCCAGCTGCGTGATGCTGATCGAGCTCGTGTTGGTGGCCACGATCACCTCTGGCGCGAGCAGCTGGTCGAGCTGGCGCAGGATCTTGATCTTGAGTTCGAGGTTTTCGGTAGCGGCTTCCACGACGAGCTGCGCGCCCTGCAGGTCTTCGTAGCGCGTCGAGGGGCGGATGCGCGCGAGGGCGGCGTCTTTGTCGGCAGCGGAAATCTTTTCTTTCTTGAGCAGGCGATCCAGGCTGCCCTGGATGGTGGCCAAGCCCTTTTGCACGGCGGCGTCGCTGATGTCGACCATCACGACGGACAGGCCGCTGGTGGCGCACACCTGGGCGATGCCGTTGCCCATGGTGCCGGCGCCAATGATGCCGATGGTGTCGATACCCATGTCAAAAACTCCTCGAGGCGAATGGGGGTGAAGGGAACAGCCCCGATTATGCGGGGCCCCCAAAAGGCGACACCCCGCCACCTAGGGGGGCGGGGTGTCTCGGTCGCGTCAAGCCCCCCGCTGTGCGGGAGGCCGGCACGGGGTCGTTCAGGCCTTGGCAGCGGTGCTGCGCGGGGCCTTGGTGGCATTGACCGCGGTGGTGGCGACGGCCTTCAGGTTGGCCTCGGCCAGCTCGGTGGCTTGCTTGACGGCTTTTTGCACCGACTCCATGGCAGCGGCGGCGGTCGAGACGGCGTTTTTCATCGCGGCCACGGCCGGCTCGGTGCCCTGCGGGGCGTTCTTGACAGCTGTGTCGAGGGCGCTGACGAACTGCTTTTGCGCCTCGGCGGCCTGACCTTCGGCCACTTTGGCGAATTCGGCGCTCAGGCTGGAGGCGATGTCATACAGGTGGCGGCTGTAGGCCGCGGCCTTCTCGCCCATGGGCTGCAGCATCGCGTTTTGCAGCGCGACCAGGTCTTGCATGTCCTTGATGGACAGCATGGCTTGGGTGTGCTCGGCGCTTTCAGCCAGCAGGGTCTTGGCGGTTTGCAGGTTCAGCTCGGCGAGCTTTTCGACACCGGCCAGGGCTTTTTCACCCAAATCGAACGCGGTGGCGACGTTCTTTTTGTGCAGAGAGAGGATTTGTTCGACGGTCATCATGGTGAGACTCCTTTGAGAGCGGATGGGTGGATGGACGACAGGACCATTGCGCGCAACCTCCCTGGTGGTTTCCCCTGTTCCGGTTCGATCACCGACCGTTCATGCTGCGCTGCAACATGAGCCCAAGTATAGGGATTTGTGTGACATTCGCAAGTCATTTTGTTGCGCCGCAACAAAAATCCGACGAACGGTCGAGGCACGGTAGCAAGAACGCGCCGCGGCGGGTTCAGTGCGTGGGCTGCAGCGGCAGCTCGACGTGCCGCAGGTCCGGGTCTTCCGGGTGGGGCGTGATGGCGAAGCCCAGCTTTTCCAGCAAGGCCAGCATGCCTTTGTTTTCGCGCAGCACGGTGCCCACGATGCGGCGCGTACCGTGCGCACGCAGGTAGCGGATGAGTTTGTCCATCAGCAGCCGCCCCAGCCCGCGGCCCTTGAGGTCGGAGCGCACCAGGATGCCGTATTCGGCCGTCTCGTTGTCCGGGTCGCAGATGCCGCGCACCACGCCGATCGTCTCCGGTTGGCCGTCGGGGCCGGTGCGGGTGGCGATGAACGCCATCTCGCGGTCGTAGTCGATTTGTGTCAGGCGCGCCAGTTCGCTGTGCTCGATGCTGCGGCGGCTGTAGAAGATGCGCAGGCGGATGTCCTCGGGATCCATCTTTTGCAGGAAGGCCAGGTGCTGTGCCTCGTCCTCCGGGCGGATCGGGCGCAGCGTCAGCGTCTCGCCATGCCAGTCGAGGGTCTCGATCAGCTCCTGCGGGTAGGGGCGGATGGCAAAGTGCGCCGCGCCCCCAGGGCGGTCGCGGCTGACGCGCACGCGCGCATCAAGGGCGATCGCCTCCTGGGCATCGACGAGCAGCGGGTTGATGTCGATTTCCGCGATCTCGGGCACGTCGGCCAGCAACTGTGAGACCGCCAGCAGCGCGGTGTGGATCGATGGGCGGTGCGCCGGCGGCACGTCGCGCCAGCCGCGCAGCAGGCGAGCGACGCGCGTGCGCTCGATGAGCGACTCGGCCAGCGCCACGTTCAGCGGTGGCAGCGCCAGCGCCCGGTCCGCCACCACCTCGACCGCCGTGCCACCCTGCCCGAACAGGATGACGGGGCCAAACAGCGGGTCGATGCTGGCGCCGACGATGAGCTCGTGCGCGCCGCGGCGCCGCACCATGGGCTGCACGGTAAAGCCGTCGATGCGCGCATCGGGGCGTCGTTGCGCGACGCGCGCCAGCATGGCGGCGGCGGCTTCGCGCACTTCTTGTGCGTTGTGCAGATCCAGCCGCACGCCGCCCACGTCGGATTTGTGCGTGATGTCGGCCGACAGAATCTTGAGCACGACCGGGTAGCCCAGCGCCTCGGCCGCATCGACGGCCGCTTGCGGGTCGGCGCCGACCGTGCGGATGGGGGGCACGGGAATGCCCGCCAGGCGCAGCAGCTCCTTGGCCTGGGGTTCCGTGAGCCAGGTCTGCCCGTCGTCCAGCGCTTGGCGCACCAGGCGGCGAATGCCCTCCAGATCGAGCGCGAGCCCTGCAGGCAGCGCGGGCGGCGTTTCCATCAGCTCTGCCTGGTGCCGGTGGTACTGGCGCAGGAACGAAAAGGCGCGCACCGCCTCTTCTGGCGTGGGGTAGTCGGGGATACCCGCGGCACGAAAGCGTGCCCGCGCCTCGGCCACCGCGCCGTGGCCCAACCAGCAGCCCAGCACGCGCGGCGGCCGCTCGGCCACCAGCGGCAGCACCGCTTGGGCGATCTCGTCGCTGGGCACGATGGCGGTGGGGGCCTGGATGAACAAAATGGCGCTGTCGCGGTCGTCGCGCAGGATGCGCAGGGCATCCACGTAGCGCTGCGCAGGGGCGTCGCCGATGATGTCGACCGGATTGGCGCGCGACCAGTTGCCGGGCAGCACGGCGTCGAGCCGCGCCACCATTTCTGGGGTCAGGGTGGCGAGCTCCACGCCCATGTGTGCGGCGGCGTCGGCGGCCATCACCCCCGCGCCACCGCCGTTGGTCAAGATGAGCAGCCGCTCGCTGCGGTTGTCGCGGAAGCGCGCCAGCAGCTCCACGGCCAGAAACAACTGATGCAACGTGTTGACGCGCAGCATGCCCGCGCGCGAGATGGCGGCGTCGAACACGTCATCCGACCCGGCCAGCGCGCCCGTGTGCGAGGCCGCGGCGCGGCTGCCCTGCGCCGAGCGCCCGGCCTTGACCAGGATGACGGGCTTGTTGCGCGCCGCGGCGCGCGCGGCCGACATGAATTTGCGCGGCGCCGTGATCGACTCGACGTACATCAGGATGGCGCGCGTGCGCGCGTCGCTGCCCAGGTAGTCGAGCATGTCGCCGAAGTCCACGTCCGCGTGCTCACCGAGCGAGACGAAGTGCGAAAACCCGATGCCACGGTCGTTGGCCCAGTCGAGTACGGCCGTCACCAACGCCCCCGACTGCGAGACGAACGCAATCTGGCCCGGCTGAGCGTCCGCATGCGCAAAGCTGGCGTTGAGCCCAAGGTGGGGCACCAGCATACCGATGCAGTTGGGCCCCAGGATGCGCAGCGTGTGGCGGCGCGCGGCGTCGAGCATGGCCTGTTTCTGACGCGCGTCCAGGCCAGCGGTCACGACCACCGCGGCGCGCGTGCCGCGCGCGCCCAGGCGCGCGATCAGCCCGGGTACGGTGGCGGGCGGGGTGCAGATGACGGCCAGGTCGGGCGCACAGGGCAGGTCGTCTAGGTCGCGCGCCACGGGCACACCCAGCGCGGGCTGGCGCGGGTTGACGGCGAAGAGCACCCCCTGGAAGCCACGCGCCAGGTTGCGCCAGACGGTGCCACCGACGCTCCCCGGGCGGTCGGAGGCGCCAAAGACCGCGACCCGGCGCGGTGAAAACAGAAAATCGAGGTTGCGAATGCTCATGGCGCAGGCGGGGTATGGGTAGGCGCGGGGCGCCCGGGTGGGTTGGCATCGGTACGGGCGGGGCTGGTCATCCAGGCGATCAGCGCCGAGCGCATGGCCTCCTCGACGGACATCTCGATGGGAGTGATCCAGCTGCGCGGCACGAACAGGGTGTAGCCCCCGATCATGTAGCCCATGGGCAGGTACACCGCCACCCGGTCGCCGGGCAGAAAGCCGCTCGGCAGCCCCTGCAGATGGTGGCGCGTGACCAGGCCTACCACCTCCCATTCGGCGCCTGGGGGGCGCAGGATCACGACCTGCTGCGCCGCGGATTCGCGGCGTTGCGGGGAAAAATAGTCGGCAAACGTCTTGAGCGAGGCATAAATGCTCTTGACCACCGGCAGGTTGGTAAAGGGCAGCTCTACCCAGTCCAGCAGCCGGGCCGTGGCTTGTGTCGAGACCAGAAAGCCGACCACGAGCACCAGCGCAGCGGTCAGCAGCAGGCCCAGCCCGGGCACATAGAAGTCGCCGATCACCGGGCGCAGC
The DNA here is from genome assembly GCF_049860815.1 of Tepidimonas sp. HKU78. Classification (NCBI taxonomy): domain Bacteria; kingdom Pseudomonadati; phylum Pseudomonadota; class Betaproteobacteria; order Burkholderiales; genus Tepidimonas; species Tepidimonas sp. HKU78. The sequence goes on along the minus strand of NZ_CP187547.1, from coordinate 403,605 downwards.
AGCGACAGCGCGAGCTGCTCCGACCACACCACCAGCGCGGTCAGCAGGTACAGCGTGATGCCAATCGGCAGCAGGGCGAGCAGACCCCGCAGAAAGTATTGGGACAGACGTTTCATCGCAGCCGGGTGTAGCACGGATATGTGTCAGTCGGGCGACGCATCGGCGCGCCGCGACAGAGCCCATTGGTACAGCGCGTGCCGGGACGCGCCGGTGAGGGTGCTGGCCAGCCGCGCCGCGGTTTTGAGGGGCAGCTCTTGCAGCAGCACCTCGAGCGCGCGCGTGGCCTGCGCATCGAGCGCGTCCTCGCCGCGGGGGGGCGTCTCGTCCAGCGGGTGCACGACGAGCGTGAACTCGCCGCGTCGCCGCTGGGGGTCGGCCGCGAGCCACTGGCGCACCGCCGCGCACGGCAGGGTCACGATGTCTTCGAACTGTTTGGTCAGCTCGCGCCCGACGGTGACGGGGCGCTCGCCCAGTTCGGCCAGTTCGGCCGCCAGCGTATCGATGCGGTGCGGTGCCTCCAGCAACACCAGGCCCGTATCGCTGTGGCGCCAGCGCTGCCAGGCACGCGCGCGCGCCGCGCCTTTGGGGGGCAAAAAACCCACCACGGTGACGGTGCCCGCCGCGATGCCCGCCACACTGAGCAATGCGGTGACGCTGCTGGCACCGGGCACGGGCACGGTGCGCAGCCCGGCCCGGCGCACCGCGGCGCACAGGCGCGCCCCGGGGTCGCTCAAGCCCGGGGTGCCCGCGTCGCTGACGTAGGCGATGCGCTCGCCCCGCTGCAGCCGCGCGACGATGGTCTCGGCCGCGCGCGCCTCGTTGTGTTCGTGCACCGCCAGCAATGGCGCTTGCAGACCGTATGCCTGCAGCAGCCGTGCCGAGTGGCGCGTGTCCTCGCAGGCCACGGCATCGACCAGGCGCAGCACGTGCAGGGCGCGCAGGGTGATGTCGGCCAAGTTGCCGATCGGCGTGGCCACGACGTACAAGGTGCCGACGGGATAATGCTGGGATGCGGCCAGCCGTCCGAGGGTATCCCCCGGCGAGGGGTCGATGGCAGGCGTGGCGGCAGGCACGGCGAGGGTATTCACGATGGCGACTCACGACAATCGACGATCGGCGCCGGTCCGCCCGGGCGGCAAGGCGCGCGGCGACGCCGCCGAAGCGCGGGCCCTGCAGTACCTGCAGGCGCATGGGCTGCGGTTGGTACAACGCAACGTGCGCAGCCCGGGCCGCGGCGGCGGCGAGGTCGATCTCATTATGGCCGAGGCTGACGGCACGCTGGTGTTCGTCGAGGTGCGTCAGCGCACGCGCGCCGATCACGGCGGGGCGGCGGCCAGTGTCGGCTGGGTCAAGCAGCGTCGCATCGTTTTTGCCGCGCGCCATTTTTTGGCCCGCTTGTCACACGTGCCGCGGTGCCGGTTCGACGTCGTGGTGATCGACGGGGAACTGGAGGGGCCCGAGCCGCCTCGCATCGAATGGTTGCGCGGCGCTTTCGATGCCACTGGCTGGGACTGACGCCGCAACCCGATAAGATTGCCCCCCATGCTTTTGCACCGCATCCAGCAACACCTCGTCGACGGCGCCGATTTGCAGTACCAGTGCGCGCAGGCCGTGGGCCCGGCGCTGGAGGCGGCGGTGGGCGCCCTGCTGGCCAGCCTGACCGCGGGCGGTAAGGTGCTGGTGTGGGGTACGGGCGTGTCGGCCGCACTGGCACAGTCGTTCGTCGCCCAGATGGTGGGGCGTTTCGAGCGCGAGCGCCCCGAGCTGGCGGCACTGGCGCTGGGGGTCGATCCGGCCCTCACGACCTCGGTGCCCATGGGTGCACCGCCCGGCGCCTCGCCCATCGTGCGTCAGTTGCGCGCGTTGGGCCTGCCCGGTGATACCCTTTTGGTCATTTCGGCCGTCCCCGACGCGCCCGATGCGCTGGCGGCGATCGAAGCCGCGCACGAGCGCGAGATGACCGTGGTGCTGCTGGCCAGTGCGCGGCCCGGTGTGCTGGCCGATGTGCTGCGGCCGACCGACGTCTTGGTCGCAGTGCCGACCGAGCGACCGGCGCGCGTGCACGAGGCACACCTGGTAGCGCTGCATGCCATCGGCGACGCCATCGACGTGCAATTGTTGGGTGAAGAAACCGAAGCGGAGATCCTCGAACCATGAAACACGCCTTCACGCTTGGCAGACCCTTGGCTTGGCGGTTTGCGCTGACCGCGTTGTCCGCGGCAGCGCTGCTGGCACCGTTGTCGGGCTGTGCCCCGTTGGTGGTGAGTGCCGCCGTGGGCGGCACGGTGCTGGTGGCCACCGATCGCCGCACCAGTGGTGCCCAGCTCGAAGATCAGGCCATTGAGCTCAAGGCCGCCAACCGGCTGCGCGAGCAGCTCGGCGAGCGTGGCCGCATCAACGTCACCAGCTTCAACCGGCGCGTGCTGCTGACTGGCGAGATTGCCAGCGAGGCCGATCGCCAGACGGTGCTGCGCGTCGTGCAGGGCGTTGAAAATGTCGTGGCCGTGGTCGATGAGTTGGCGGTCATGGGGTCGCCGTCGCTGAGCGCGCGTTCCGCCGATGCGCTGGTGACGGCACGGGTCAAGGCCGCGCTGCTCGACGCCAAGGACCTGCAGGCCAACGCGTTCAAGGTCGTGACCGAGCGCGGCACCGTCTATCTGATGGGGCTGGTCACGCAGCGCGAGGCCAACCGCGCCGCCGAGGTGGTGCGCACCGTGCCCGGTGTGCAGCGCGTCGTGCGGGTGTTCGAAATCATCAGCGAGGCCGAGCTGGCGCGGTTGCAGCCGCCCCCGCCCCCGCAAAACACCCCGGCCACGCCGCCCCAGTGACGCCCGGCGGGCGGATCGGTGGGTTTCAGCGCAGGCGCCGGATCAGGCTGGACGTGTCCCAGCGGCCGCCACCCATTTGCTGGATATCGCCGTAAAACTGGTCCACCAGCGCCGTCACGGGCAGACGCGCGCCGTTGCGGCGCGCCTCCTGCAGCACGAGCGCGAGGTCTTTGCGCATCCAGTCCACGGCAAAACCAAAGTCGAAGCGGTCCTCGACCATGGTCTTGCCCCGGTTGTCCATCTGCCAGCTCTGGGCGGCGCCCTTGCCGATCACGTCCAGCACCAGTGGCATGTCCAAGCCAGCGCGCTGCCCGAAGGCGATGGCTTCGGCCAGTCCCTGCACCAGACCCGCGATGCAAATCTGATTCACCATCTTGGCCAACTGGCCGGCACCGCTGTCGCCGATGCGCGTGACCGCGCGTGCGTAGGCAGCGATGACCGGGCGGGCGCGCTCGAACGCCTGCACATCGCCGCCGCACATGACGGTGAGCACGCCATTTTCGGCCCCTGCCTGACCGCCGGAGACGGGCGCGTCGATGAAGTGCAAGCCCCGCGCGCGCGCTTGCGCGTCGAGTTCGCGCGCCACTTCGGCCGACGCCGTCGTGTGATCGACGAAGATCGCCTCGGGCGCCATGCCGGCGAAGGCGCCGTGCTCACCCAGCGTGACCTGGCGCAGATCGTCGTCGTTGCCGACGCAGGCAAAGACCAGCTCGGCCCCGGCGGCGGCCTCGCGCGGCGTCGCTGCTGCGGCGACACCCAGGTGTCGGAAGGCCTGAACGAATGCCTCGGCCTTGGACGCCGTGCGGTTGTAGACCGTCACGCGGTGGCCGGCCAGCGCCAGGTGCGCCGCCATCGGGTAGCCCATGACGCCCAGTCCCAAAAAGGCGACACGATGCGAGGCGATGGGTTCGTAGCTGGGTTTGGGTTGAACGGTCGGGGACATGGGGTGGGGGTCAGACGATTTGCAAGTGTTCGGTGCCGGCCGCCAGGTCGCTGTTGCGGGCGCGCTGGCTCTCCAGCTTGATGCGCAGCTTGATGTCGTTTTGCGAGTCGGCGTTGCGCACCGCGTCTTCGTAGGAAATCTGGCGCGCCTCGAAAGCATCGAACAGCGCTTGGTCGAAGGTTTGCATCCCGACCTCGGTGCTGCGCTTCATCACTTCCTTGATCTCGTGGATCTCGCCCTTCATGATGAGGTCGGCGATCAGGGCGCTGTTGAGCAGCACTTCGACGATGGCCACGCGCCCCTTGCCATCCTCGCGTGGCAGCAGTCGCTGTGCCACCATGCCGCGTAGGTTGAGCGAGACGTCCTTGAGCAATTGCGCGTGACGGTCCTGCGGGAAGAAGTTGATGATGCGCTCCATCGCCTGGTTGGCGCTGTTGGCGTGCAGCGTGGCCAGGCACAGGTGGCCGGTTTCGGAAAACGCGATCGCGTGCTCCATGGTTTCGCGGTCGCGGATCTCGCCCATGAGGATGACGTTGGGTGCCTGCCGCAGCGAGTTCTTGAGCGCGATTTCCCAGTTGTCGGTGTCGATGCCGATCTCGCGCTGGGTGACGATACAGTTTTTGTGGGTGTGGACGAACTCCACCGGATCCTCGATGGTGACGATGTGCTCGTGCGTGTGCTCGTTGCGCCAATCGACCATCGCCGCCAGTGTGGTGGATTTGCCGGTGCCCGTGCCGCCGACGACGATGCAGATGCCGCGCTTGGCCAGCGCCAGCTGCTTGAGGACCTGCGGCAGGCCGAGTTCGTCGATGGTCGGGATGCGCGACCGGATGGTGCGCAACACCAGCCCCACCTTGCCCATTTGCACGAAGGCGTTGACGCGAAAACGCCCGATGCCGGCCGGCGCGATGGCGAAGTTGCACTCCTTGGTGCGCTCGAACTCGGCCGCCTGCTTGTCGTTCATGATGGCGCGCGCCAGCGCCTGTGTGTGTTGGCCGGTCAGTGGCTGCGGCGACACGCGCGTGATGGCCCCGTCGACCTTGATCGCCGGTGGGAAGTCGGCCGTCAGAAACAGGTCGCTGCCGTTGCGGCTGACCAGCAGCCGCAGCAGTTCGTGGATGAAGTTGCTTGCTTGATCGCGTTCCATGGCGCGCTCCTGGCCGGCAGGCCGTCAGACGGGGAAATTGTCCGGGATCTTGGCTTTGCTGCGCGCTTCCTGGGCCGTCACCACGTTGCGCCGCACCAGTTCGATGAGTGCCTGGTCCAGCGTCTGCATGCCGTGCTGCTGCCCGGTCTGGATGGCCGAGTACATCTGCGCCACCTTGTTTTCCCGGATCAGGTTGCGGATGGCGGGCGTGCCCACCATGATCTCGTGCGCGGCCACCCGGCCTTTGCCATCGGCCGTCTTGAGCAGGGTCTGCGAGATCACCGCCACCAGCGACTCGGACAGCATGGTGCGGATCATGTCCTTTTCTTCGGCCGGGAACACGTCCACGATACGGTCGATGGTTTTGGCCGCGCTCGACGTGTGCAGGGTGCCGAAGACGAGGTGACCGGTTTCGGCGGCGGTCATCGCCAGCCGGATGGTCTCCAGGTCACGCATTTCGCCCACCAGGATCACGTCCGGGTCTTCGCGCAGCGCCGAGCGCAGCGCAGCCGAGAACGAGTGGGTCATCGGCCCGACCTCGCGCTGGTTGATCAGGCACTTCTTGGGTTCGTGCACGAATTCGATCGGATCCTCGATCGTCAGGATGTGCCCGGCGTCGTTTTCGTTGCGGTGGTTGACCATGGCCGCCAGCGTGGTCGATTTGCCCGAGCCGGTGGGCCCGGTGACCAGCACCAGCCCGCGCGGCTTCATGGCCAGGTCGGCGAAGATGCGCGGGCAGTTCAAGTCCTCCAGCGTCAACACCTTGGAGGGAATGGTGCGAAACACGGCAGCGGCGCCGCGGTGCTGGTTGAACGCATTGACCCGAAAGCGCGACAGCCCCGCGATCTCGAACGAGAAGTCGCATTCCAGGAACTCCTCGTACGCCTTGCGCTGGGCATCGGTCATGATGTCGTACACCATGCCGTGCACCTGTTTGTGGTCCAGCGGCTCGACATTGATGCGCCGCACGTCGCCGTGCACCCGTATCATCGGCGGCAGGCCCGCCGACAGATGCAAGTCCGATGCCTTGTTTTTGACCGCGAAGGCCAGCAGTTGTGTCACATCCATTTGTTCCGATTATGGCAACGATCGCCGCCAACCTCCAAGCCGTGCGTGCGCGCATCCAACAGGCCTGCCTGCGCCATGGGCGCGATCCGGCGTCGGTGCGGCTGCTGGCCGTCTCCAAGACGTTTGGTCCCGACGCCGTTGCCGAGGCCCACGCGGCCGGACAGCGCGCCTTCGGCGAAAACTATGTGCAAGAGGGGGTGGCCAAGATCGATGCCGTGCGTGCGCGCGGCATCGAGGGGCTGGAGTGGCACTGCATCGGGCCGCTGCAGAGCAACAAGACGCGGCTCGTGGCCGAGTCGTTCGATTGGGTGCAGTCAATCGATCGGCTCAAGATTGCCCAGCGCCTGAGCGAGCAGCGCCCGGCGCACCGGCCGCCGCTGCAGGTGTGCCTGCAGGTCAACGTCGATGGGGCGGCCACGAAAGCCGGCGTGGCGTCGCACGAGGCGCTGGCGCTGGCGCGCGCGGTGGTGGCGCTGCCGCGCTTGCGGCTGCGTGGCCTGATGGCCATCCCCGACCCGCAACCCACGCCCACCGCGATGCGGGCGGTCTTTGCGCGCGTGGCAGCGCTGTTTGCCGAGGTTCGTGCGGGCCTGGGCAACCCAGACGGGTTCGACACCCTCTCGATGGGGATGAGCGACGATCTGGAGGCCGCCATCTCCGAAGGCAGCACGATGGTGCGGGTCGGCAGTGCCATCTTCGGTCGCCGACCGCCGCCCACCGAGCCGCGGTAATGCGGGAGCTCGGGATCGCGTACCGCCCCCGCGTGGCGTGATCAGGTCAGCGTCATCAGACTCGCATTGCCGCCCGCCGCGGCGGTGTTGGTGCTGACGCTGCGCTCGGCAAGCAACCCGGGCGGCAGGGTGTCCGCTCCTTGCCACGCCTGAACCGGGATGACCGGGCCGACACGGACTGCGATCCGCTGCTGCACGTCGATCAGCGCGCTCGCATCCCCGTCGAACAGCACGGCGTCGAAGTCGCTGGCCCCGTCCTCGGTCGGCTCCCCACCCGTGGCGCGCACCCGCGCTTGCATGGCTTGGCGCACGCTGGCGTCGCTGGCCACGCACAGCACGCGCTGGCGGGGCAGCAGCCGGTATTCGTCGCGCTGCCCAGTGGGGCCACGCAGCAGCAGCGGCGTGCGCCAGTCCTCGGGTTGTGGCGCGCCCGCAAACGCCAGGGCGCGTGTCACGGCATCCGCGGGGGCGCGTGCCAGCAGCCGGTACAGATACAGGGGGCCGCCTGCCTTCGGTCCGGTGCCCGACAGCCCCTCGCCGCCGAATGGTTGCACGCCCACCACGGCGCCCACCATGTTGCGGTTGACGTAGTGATTGCCCGCGCGCACGGTGTGGGTCAGGTGCTCGATGGTCTCGTCGATGCGGCTGTGCACGCCAAACGTCAGTCCGTAGCCGGTGGCGTGGATGGCCTCGACGAGCTCGCCCAGTTGCTCGCGTCGCCAGCGCACCACGTGCAGCACGGGGCCGAAGACCTCGCGCGTGGGCAACGTGAGTCCAGGCAGCTCGATCACGGTGGGCGGCACGAAGGTCCCGGCCCCTGCCTGCGGTGGCAGCGGGACTTGCCACACCGGGTAGCCGCGCGCGCGCATCGCCTCGATATGGCGCAGGATGCCGTCGCGCGCTGCCGCGTCGATGACCGGCCCGACATCGGTGGCCAGCCGCCCCGGGTCGTCCACGCGCAGCTCGGCCATCGCGCCGCGCAGCATGGTCAGGATGCGGTCGGCCGCCTCCTCTTGCACGCACAGCACGCGTAGGGCCGAGCAGCGCTGCCCCGCGCTGTCGAAGGCGGAGGTGAGGACGTCTTGCACCACCTGCTCCGGCAGGGCCGAGGTGTCGACCACCATGGCGTTTTGGCCGCCCGTCTCGGCCACCAGCGGCACGGGTCGCACGCGGCCGTCCGGGTCGCGCGCCACCCGCTGGGCCAGCGAGCGCTGCAGCAGCCGCGCGACCTCGGTGGAGCCGGTGAACAGCACGCCCGCCGTCGCCGGGTCGGCCACCAGCGCCGCGCCCACCGTCTCGCCCGCGCCCGGCAGCAGTTGCAACACGTCGCGCGGCACCCCTGCGTCGTGCAGCCACGCGGTCATGCGCGCGGCGATCAGGGGCGTTTGCTCCGCCGGTTTGGCCACCACGGGGTTGCCCGCGGCCAGTGCGGCCGCAATCTGGCCGGTGAAGATCGCCAGCGGAAAGTTCCACGGGCTGATGCAGACCACGGGGCCGAGGACGGGCGCGTCGGCTGGCCAATGGGCGTCGGTGATTTGGGCGGCGTAGTAGCGCAAGAAGTCGATCGCCTCGCGGACCTCGGCCACGGCGTTGGCGGCGGTCTTGCCCGCTTCGCGCATCAGCAGGGCCACGCAGCCCGGCAGATCGGCTTGCAGCCGGTCGGCGGCGGCGCGCAACACCGCCGCACGCTGCGCGGGCGGCGTGTGGGCCCAGGTGGCCGCGGCCCGCGCGGCGGCGTGCAGGGCCGTGCGCGCATCGTCCGCGCTGGCTTCGTGGACCACCCCGACGACGTCGGCGTGGCGCGCGGGGTTGCGCACCGTGCGCGCGGGGCCGCTGGGGGTGGCCCCATCGGCCAGCAGCGCCTGCGCCTGCAGCGGCGCACGGCGGCTGTCGGTGAGCGCTTGTTGCAGCATGGCCAGTGCGGCCTCGTCGGCCAGATCCAGCCCGGCGCTGTTGGCCCGCGCGCCGCCGTAGAGTGCCGCCGGGGCGGGAATGTGGGGGTGCGGTCGGCCGACTTGCCCCTCGGCCGCGGCCCACGCCTGCACGGTGGCCACCGGATCTTCGGTCAGTGCCTCCAACGGAATGGCCGGGTCGGCGACGCGGTGCACGAACGAGGTGTTGGCGCCGTTTTCCAGCAGCCGCCGCACCAAATAGGCCAGCAGCGTCTCGTGGGTACCCACCGGCGCGTAGATGCGGCACGGCCGTCCCAGACCGCCCGCGCTGGGCGGCGCGACGACCTGCTCGTACAGCGGCTCGCCCATGCCATGCAGGCACTGAAACTCGTACTGCTGCGGGTGCCACGTCGAGGGATCGGCCATCTCGTGGATGGCGGCGAGCGTGTGCGCGTTGTGGGTGGCAAACTGCGGAAACACCGCGTCGGGTGCCGCCAGCAGCCGGCGTGCGCACGCCAGGTAGGACACGTCCGTGTACGCTTTGCGGGTATAGACCGGGTAGTCCAGGCCGTCGAGTTGCGCGCGCTTGATTTCGCTGTCCCAATACGCGCCCTTGACCAAGCGCACCAGCAGCCGGTGGCCGCTGCGTCGCGCCAGCGCGATGACATGGTCCACCACCGCCGGGGCACGCTTCTGATAGGCCTGGATGACGAAGCCGATACCGTTCCAGCCCGCCAGGGTCGGCTCGTGGCACAGGCGCTCGAGCAGGTCGAGCGAGAGTTCGAGCCGCTCGCTTTCCTCGGCGTCGATGTGCAGGCCGATATCCACGGCACGCGCGGCCTGCGCCAGCGCCAGCAGGCGCGGGTAGAGCTCCTCCATGACGCGAGCATATTGCGCGCGGCTGTAGCGCGGGTGCAAGGCCGACAGCTTGATCGACACGCCGGGGCCGTCGATGACGCCTCGGCCCGCGTTGGCCGCGCCGATCGCGTCGGTCGCGTGGCGGTAGGCCTCGAAATAGCGCTGTGCGTCGTCGGCGGTCAACGCCGCTTCACCCAGCATGTCGTAGGAGTAGCGAAAGCCCTGCGCCTCGCGCCGCTGCGCACGGCGCAGGGCGCCTTCGATCGTCTCGCCCATGACGAATTGTTCGCCCATCAGGCGCATGGCCAGATCCACCCCTTGGCGCACCAGCGGCTCACCACCACGGCGCAGCAGCCGCGCCAGCGCGCTGCCCAGCCCATCTTCGCTGTGGGTGGCGGTGAGTTTGCCCGTCAGCAGCAGGCCCCAGGTGGCGGCGTTGACGAACAGCGATGGGCTGCGGCCCAGGTGCGCACGCCAATCGCCGCGGCCGATCTTGTCGCGGATGAGCGCGTCGCGCGTGGCGGCGTCCGGGATGCGCAGCAGGGCCTCGGCCAGACACATCAGGGCCACGCCTTCCTGGGAGGACAGCGCGTACTCCTGCAGCAGCGCTTGCACCAGCCCCTCCCGTCCCGCCTGGGGTGCCCGGGCGCGCAGCGCACCGGCGAGCCGTTGGGCCAGGGCGGCGACCCGCTCGCGCTGCGCATCGGGCAGGTGGGCCAGCTCCAGCAGGGCGGGCAGCAACGCGGTCTCGGCTGCCCGGTGGCGTGGCGGCAGCGCGCGCATGGTGTCGGCGCGCGGCCACGTGGGGGGCGCAAAGGGCGGCTGCACCCAGTCGGGTACGGGTGACAAAGATTCGCGGTGCGCGTTCATGGTTCGGCTTCCGAGGCTAATATTGCGAAAGTTTGCAGCCGATAATTCCGAATAGGATTTCTTTTTTTGGCGATGGAGTAGTGAAAATGTCGGAAGTGACGGGCGCCGCTCGACCCCTGCACGAGCTCGACCGCATCGACCTGCGCATCCTGGATGTACTGCAGCGCGACGGGCGCATCACGAATCTGAAGTTGGCCGAGGCGGTGGCGTTATCGCCGACGGCGGTCCTGGCACGGGTGCAGCGCCTGACGCGCGAGGGCTACATCCTGGGGTACGAGGCGCGGCTCGACCCGGCAAAGCTCGGTGCCGGGCTGTTGGTGTTCGTGGAGGTGCTGCTCGATCGCACCACCCCCAACGTGTTCGAACAGTTCAAGGCTGCGGTGCAAGCGGCCCCCCAGGTGCTGGAGTGCCACATGGTGGCGGGTGGCTTCGACTACCTGGTCAAGACGCGCGTGGCCGATATGGCCGACTACCGCCGCTTTGCGGGCGACGTGCTGTGGCAGCTGCCCGGCGTGCGCGAGACGCGCACCTATGCCGTCATGGAGGAGGTGAAACATACCCACCGCCTCCCGCTGTTGCGGTAGGCGCGGTGGGTACGGGTGCCCTCAAGCCGCGCGGCGCAGCGCGGCCCGGCGCGCGCGCAGCGTGCCGAACAGGTCTTTCGGGTCGTCGAGGGTGGGGATCAAATCCAACGTCTCGCCCAGTCCCAGGCGCTGCGCGGTCTCGTACACGAAGCACAAGGCCGAATAATCCTCCAGCGCGAAGCCGACCGAATCGAACACGGTCACGTCCTGCGCGCTTTGGCGTCCCGGGGCGCGCTGGGTCAGCACTTCCCACAGCTCGGTGACCGGAAAATCGGGCGGCAGTTGCTGGATGTCCCCCTCGATGCGGGTCTGGGGGGCGTACTCGACGAACACGCGGCCCATGCGCAACACATCGGCGTGAAGCTCGGTCTTGCCCGGGCAGTCCCCGCCGACCGCGTTGATGTGCATGCCGGGCTCGATCATTTCTGGTGTCAGGATGGTGGCGTTGGTCTTGTCGGCGGTGACGGTGGTGACGATGTCTGCGCCCCGCACCGCTTCGGCCGTGCTGGTACAGCGCGTCAGCACCAGGCCGCTGTCGTGCAGGTTGGCCACGAGTTTGTCGGTGGCGGCGGGGTCGGTGTCGAACAGGCGCAGCTCGGTGATGCCGAGCAGGTGCTGGAACGCCAGCGCCTGAAACTCGGCCTGCGCACCGTTGCCGATCAGCGCCATCACCCGGCTGTCGGGGCGCGCCAGGGCTTGCGCGGCGAGCGCCGACATGGCCGCGGTGCGCAGCGCGGTGGTCAGCGTTAGTTCGCTCAGCAGCAGTGGCGCGCCGGTGCGCACGTCGGCCAGTACGCCGAATGCCATCACCGTGGGCAGCCCGTCGCGCGTGTTTTTGGGGTGGCCATTGACGTATTTGAAGCTGTAGCGCACGGTGTCGGCGATCGGCATCAGTTCGATGACGCCGACGTCCGAATGGTTGGCCACGCGCGCCGTTTTGTCGAAGTCGCTCCACCGGCAAAAATCGGCGCGGACGCGCTGGGCGATGTCACGAATGCTCTGCGCCACGCCAACCGTCTGCACCAGCCGCACCATGGTCGGTGCGCTGATGTAGCGGGTGGCGATGCGGGGCGTCAGCGGGAAAGGGGTGGTCATGCGGGTCTCCAGTCGTGTCGGTGTGCGGCTCCTCGGGAGCGGGAGCGCTGCGTGTACCCCGCAGTGTGCGCCAGACGCCTGTCAAAGTAAAACGTCAAAACGTTGACGTTTCGTTGGTAGGTTGACGAAATGCCAAAGATCGATTGTCAATATGTCAGAATGCGAGCACGATGGACGAGATCGACCAAGCCCTCATCGCGCTGCTGCGCCGCAACGCTCGTCTGAGCGTCGCCGATTTGGCCTACAAACTGAACGTCTCGCGCGGCACCGTGACCAACCGCATGCGCAAGCTGGAAGACGCGGGCGTCATCCTCGGCTACACGGTGCGCCTGCGCCCCGAGGCCGAGCCCGAGCGCATCCGCGCCTGGATGAGCGTGCTGGTCGAGGGCAACCAGACGCGTGCGGTGATCGCCAGCCTGCTGGGCGAGCCGGGGGTGGTGAAATTGCACGACACCAACGGTCGCTGGGACTTGCTGGCCGAGCTGGAGGCGCTGTCCATGCACGAGCTGTCAGACATCCTCGAGCGCATCCGGCTGATCAAGGGCATCCACAGCACCGAGACCAGCATCCACCTGCGCACGTACCGTTGAGGGCGTCGGTGCAGCCCAGCGGCGCCGGTCGCTACAGGGCCGCGGTGGCGACGATCTCGATCTTCCACTCGGGCCGCGCTAGGCGCGCTTGCACCGTGGCGCGCGGCGGCGTGTGCCCCGTGGGCACCCACGCGTCCCAGGCGCGGTTCATGCCGTCGTAGTCCGCCAGGTCGGCCAGAAAAATCTGCACCATCAGCAGCCGCGTTTTGTCGGTGCCCGCGCGCGCCAGCAAGGCGTCGATCATGCCTAATACCTGGCGCGTCTGGCCTTCGATGTCTTGGGTCGGATCGTCGGGCACCTGCCCCGCCAAATAAACCGTGCCGTGGTGGATGGCCATCTCGGACAAGCGCGGTCCGACGTCGAAGCGTTGCACCATGGTTGAATCCTTCATCAGGGAGGGGTTGAACCGGGGCTGGCACGCCGGGTCTGCGCCGCCAGCGCGCATCGAGCCGCGGCCAAGTCCCAGCCGGCCCAGCCGCAGCTCTTGAAAAAAATGGGGCCATCGTGACATGCCACCCGCTGCCAGGCGGGGGTTTCGCACACCACATCGGCCAGTGTGGGCAATGCAGTGACGTCGATTCCTGCCTGCAGCAGATCGCCGGCCTCGTGGTCCGCGTCGCGGGTGTCCACCAACAGGGTGCCTGTCGCGGCCACGTGCCGACAAACCGTTGGTGCCCATTCCACCATGCGGGGGGTGAAAGCCCCCACTGCCACCACAAAGGCGTCGGGCCGGGGCGCGGTGTGCAGCACGACCGTGTGGGCGGGCGTACAGCTAACAACCAGTGGGCAGTCCGCCAATGCGGCGTTGGCATCGTCCACGTGCCGCGCTTGCAGTCCCAAGGACCGGGCATGACGCACCAAGGCGTCCGCACTGGCGGCGCTGCGGGAGGCAATGTGCGCTTCACGCACGCCCAAGCCAACGGCAAACGCCTCGAGGTGGGCGCGGCCTTGTACCCCGGCTCCCACGATCAGTAGCGGGCCCTGCGGCTTGGGCGCGAGCCGACGCGCCGCCAACAGCGATACCGCCGCCGTGCGCCGTGCGGTGACGGTGGGGCCGTCCAGCACCAGGCGTCGGCGGCCATCGCGCGCATCGAACACCAGGACGTCGCCTTGGATCGTGGCCAGCCCGCGCGAGGGGTTGTCGGCGACGAACGTGATGAGTTTGGTGATGGCGACCGTCTCATCGAACGCCGGCATCACGAACAGACTACCGCCTGCCGCGAGTGTCAGCACCTGGCGCGGCGGAACGGTGACGCGAGCGTCGCGCAGCACGGCCTCGATGGTGTCCGCCAAGCTGGGATAGGGCAAGGCGTCGGCCGTGGCGCGCGGGTCGAGCCAAACGGGTGATGTCATGGGCTGGGGTGGGTGGCATCCGGCGCGGTGGTGGCGTGACCCGACGGCGCCGCCAACGGCAGGGTGAACGCGAACGTGGCACCCTGCTCGGGCTGGCTCTCCGCCCAGATGCGGCCGCCGTGGCGCTCGATGATGCGGCGGCACAGCGCCAGGCCGATACCCGTGCCTTCGAAGTCCTGCGGGCGGTGCAGGCGCTGAAAGACACCGAACAAGCGCTCGGCCCGCGCGGGGTCGAAGCCGACGCCGTTGTCGCGCACCCAGAATACGGCTTCGCGAGTGCCATCGGACGCATCGCGTACCTCGCCCCCTGCCGTGATGATGGCGGGCTGGCGCGGGCGGCTGTATTTGAACGCATTGCCCAGCAGGTTGTCCCAGACCTGGGACAGCAGCAGGGGGTCGCCCTCCACCGCAGGTAAACCGGCGGGCAAGTGCAGTTCAACCTCACCATCGGCCCGGCGCAGGCTGGGGTCGTGCTGGACGCGGTTGAGGCTGCTGCGTAGCAGGTCGAGCATGTCCACCGGCTGGCGTCGCAGGTCGGTGCGACCCAGCCGCGCGAACGCGAGCAAGCCGTCGATCAACTGGCCCATGCGGGTAGCGGCTTCGTCGATGATGCGCAGGTCCTCGGCGACGTCGGCCGACGGTGCGGCGCCCAAATCCTCGCGCAGCAGCTGCACGTAGCTGGTGATGTGGCGCAGCGGCGCACGCAGGTCGTGCGAGACGGAGTAAGAGAACGCTTCCAAATCCGCGATCGCTGCCTGCAGCTGGCGGGTGCGTTCGTCCACCTCGCGCTCGAGCGCCTGGTTCCACTCGCGCAGCAGCGCTTCCAGGCGGCGCGCCTCGGTCATGTCGCGCACCAGGCAGGCGGTGCCCAGAGGCTCGCCCTGGGGGCCGGTGAGCGTGGCAAACACCCAATGCGCCCACAGCCGATCGCCATTGGCGCGGCGCAGCCAGCCGGTCGATTCGGCTTGTCCCAGCAGCGCGGCGCGCTCCAGCGCCAGCGCGGTGTCGGCCGGTAGCGGGTGGGGGTGCTCGGGGGTGTCGGGACCGGTGGTGCCCAGCACAGCCGGTGCCGCGTAGCCCAGCAGGCGCTCGGCGCTGCTGGGCCAGTCCTGGATCGCGCCGTGGGTGTCCAAAAAAAAGATCGCGGCGTCGCGCAGGCTGCCGGAGAGGGCTTGCCAGCGCGCCTGCTGCTCGGCCAGGTGCGCGTCCTGGTGCTGCAAGCGCTGTTGCAGATCACGTTGCTGTGCGTGCCACGCGGCCTGTTGCTGCTGCATCGCCGTTTCGTCTCGCAACAGCACGAAGGCGCCCACCACGTCGTCGCCGCTGCGCTCGGGCAGCAGGCTCACCCTCCAGTGGTGGGCCTGGTCATCGTGGCCGCGTTGCAGCGTGAATTGCCCGGCCTCGCCGCGCATCACGGTGGCCATCCAGGGCAACAGCGCCTCGATCCACTCGTCGTCCAGCACCTCGTGCCAGGATTGCCCAGCGACGTGCTCCCACGACAGGGAGGGGCGCAGCAGCGGCTGCGCGGCGGGGTTGGCGTGGCGGCAGCGCCAGTGCGCATCCAGGCTCAGCACCCCATCGGGCAGCGCCAACAGCAGGCGCTGCAGGGTCGCCGTGGCATCCACCGCCGCCGTGTCGCTGGGCTGGTCATCGCCCTCGGCCGACAGGGCGGCAAAAAACGACGGCGGCAGGTGCGAGGGCCAGGGGTCGCGGGGCAGCGGCTGCATGCTGGCAACTGTAGCGCAAGCCGCGGCAGCCTCGATATGGCCCGCGTGGGCCGCGCGGAATCAAAAGCGCGGAAGGTCGGGATGGGGCAGGCGCCCGCCGCGCACCAGCATCTTGCCGTACTCGGCGCAGCGCTGCAGCGTGGGGATGACCTTGCCCGGGTTGAGCAGCCCCCGGGGGTCGAAGGCGCGTTTGATGGCCATCATCTGCTCGCGCTCGGCCGGGCTGAATTGAACGCACATGCTGTTGAGCTTTTCCACCCCCACGCCGTGCTCGCCGGTGATGGTGCCGCCCATGGCGACACTCGTCTCCAGGATGTCGGCGCCGAAGCGCTCGGCGCGCTGGAGCTGGTCGGGGTCGTTGGCGTCGAACAGGATGAGTGGGTGCAGGTTGCCGTCGCCCGCATGGAAAACGTTGACGCAGCGCAGCCCATAAGTCTGCTCCATGCGCTGGATGGCCTGCAGGATATCGGCCAGCCGCTTGCGCGGGATGGTCGAGTCCATGCACATGTAGTCTGGGCTGATGCGACCGCTGGCGGGGAACGCGTTTTTGCGTCCGCTCCAAAAGCGCAGCCGTTCCGCTTCGTCGCGGCTGACGGCGATGCGCGTGGCGCCGGCGCTGCGCAGCACCGCACTCATGCGCTCGATCTCCTCCGCCACTTCCTCGGGCGTGCCGTCGCTTTCGCACAGCAGAATCGCCTCGGCTTCCAGGTCGTAGCCGGCTTGTACGAAAGCCTCCACTGCCGCCGTCATGGGCTTGTCCATCATTTCGAGTCCCGCAGGGATGATGCCGGCGGCAATCACCGCGGCCACCGCCTCGCCGGCGCGGCGCACGTCGTCGAAGCTGGCCATGATGCAGCGCGCCAGTTGCGGTTTGGGGACGAGGCGCACCGTCACTTCCAACACCACCGCGAGCATCCCTTCCGAGCCCACCACCAGCGGCAAAAGATCGAGTCCTGGGGCGTCGAGCGCGTCGGCCCCGAACGTGACCGGCTCGCCTTCGACCGTGTAGCCGCGCACTTTGAGCACGTTGTGCAGCGTCAGCCCATACTTGAGGCAGTGCACGCCACCAGAGTTCTCGGCCACGTTGCCGCCGATGGTGCAGGCGATCTGGCTGCTCGGGTCGGGCGCGTAGTACAGACCGAAGGGTGCGGCGGCTTCGCTGATGGCCAGGTTGCGCACGCCTGCTTGCACGACGGCGGTCTGTGCCAGTGGGTCGATGGAGACGATGCGGTTGAACTTGGCCAGCGACAACGTCACGCCCAGCGGGTGCGGCATGGCACCTCCCGACAGCCCGGTGCCCGCACCGCGTGCCACCACCGGCACCTGAAGCGCGTGGCAGGTGCGCAACACGGCCTGCACCTGGTCCTCGGTCTCGGGCAGCGCCACGGCCAGTGGGCGCTGGCGGTAGGCGGTCAGGCCGTCGCACTCGTAGGGCGTGGTGTCCTCCGCGGTGTAGAGCAGGGCGTGATCAGGCAGCACCGCGGCCAGCGCGCGCACCACTTCGGCCTGTCGCTCGGCGCGCAACACGGCGTTGGATTCTTGGCGGTCGTGGGTGGTCATGGCAGCGAGTCCTTTCGGTGCGGGCGCATGCACGCGCGGCTGGCCTGCAGTGTAGGCCAGCCAGGCCAAACAGGGCTGAAAAATCCTTCAATGGGGTGTGAGCGCAGGCGCGCAGGGCGAGGCGGCGTCGCGTTGTCTCGGACGGCAGTGGGTTCGACCCCATCAGGCTTGGGGTCTTGAAACCGGTGCGCAGGTCCCCATCTAGGAAACCAAGCAAGGCGGATGGCCGGTGTGGTGGAGGGCCAGCCATCCGGAGGGACATCCTCCACGAACCCTCTGATTCGAAGGAGATTTTCATGAGCAACCTGATTCCCCGCCGTATGAGCCTGTTCGACGAATTCTTCCGCGATCTGGCGCCGGGCTTCTACATCCGGCCGCTGCACGGCGAGCCGCTGCCGCAGCAAATCAAGCTCGACGTCAGCGAGTCCGACAACGCTTACACCATCACCGCCGAGATCCCTGGCGTGTCCAAGGACGCGATCCAGGTGACGGTGGAAAACAACGTCGTGACGATCGGTGCCGAAGTCAAGCAAGAGGACGTCAAGCGCGACGGCGACAAGGTGCTGCACAGCGAGCGTTACTTCGGTGCGGTCTCCCGCACGCTGGCGCTGCCGGGTGACGTCGACGAGACGCAAGCCAGCGCCAAGTACGAAAACGGCGTGCTGACGCTGGTGCTGCCCAAGAAGGCCGCGGTGGTCGGCAAGCGCATCCGTATCGAGTGATGCTGCGCGGCGCGCAGGCCGTCAGCCGATGGCCTGCCGCAGCCAGGCTGCGAAAGTCGCGCATTCCCAGCGTTCCATCGTGCCCGCCCGCCAGCACAAATAATGCGCGTGCGGGCTGGGCACGCTGCGCGGGTACAGTCGCACCAAGGTGCCGTTTTCCAGCCACGGCGCGCCCAGTTTGAGGCGCACCAGCGCCACGCCCATGCCGGCGGCCGCGCCGTCACACATCAGGCCGATGTCGTTGAACTGCGAACCCTCGACGGGTTCGGGCCAGTCCAGGTCGTGCGCGGCAAACCAGGTGCGCCACGGCTCCAGCGGGCTGCGCAGCAGGGGCAAGCCTTCCAGGTCCTCGGGCCGCTCGAACGGCCCGTGTTCCCGTGCAAAGGCGGGCGAGGCCAGCGGCGTGACCTCGTCCTTGAGGATGCAGGCGAACTCCACGTCCTGGTAGCGCCCGGTGCCGAACCGGATCGTCAAGTCCGCGTCCTCGGCGACCACGTCCAGCAGCGGGATGCTGACCTGCAGCGTGAGGTCGATTTCCGGGTAGGCCTCGGAGAAGTGCTTGAGCCGCGGCATCAGGATCGAGCGCGCGAAGGTGGGCGTGACCGCCAGCCGCAGTTTGCGCCGCCCGGGCGTGGCGTGGCGGCTGGGAAAGCGCTGCAGCGCCGCCAGGCCCTCGCGCACCTGGGCCAGGTATTCACTGCCCTCGGTGGTGAGCGAGAAGTCGGCACGCCCGAACAGCTTGACGCCGAGCTGCTCCTCCAGCTGACGGATGCGGTGGCTGACCGCGCTGGGGGTGACGCACAACTCGTCGGCGGTCTGCGTCACGCTGCGCAGGCGCGCCAGCGCCTCGAAGGTCAGCAGGCACTGGATGGGCGGGATGCGCGGGGCGGCCATGGGGGCTCCCGGTGTCAGCGAAACACCACCGTGCGCTGCCCGTTGAGCAGCACGCGGTGTTCGCTGTGCCATTTGACCGCGCGCGCCAGCACTTGGCTCTCGGTGTCGCGGCCGATCGCGGTCAAGTCCTCCACCGTCATGCTGTGGTCCACGCGCGCCACGTCTTGTTCGATGATGGGGCCCTCGTCCAGATCGGCGGTCACGTAGTGCGCGGTGGCGCCGATGAGCTTGACGCCGCGCTCGTGCGCCTGATGGTAGGGCTTGGCGCCCTTGAAGCTGGGCAAAAAGCTGTGGTGGATGTTGATCGCGCGCCCCGCCAGCCGCTCGCACAGGTCGTCAGACAGGATTTGCATGTAGCGCGCCAGCACCACGAGTTCGGCACCTTCTTGCTCGATGATCTCGAGTTGGCGTGCCTCGGCCTGGGCTTTGGTCGACGGAGTGACCGGGATGTGGTGGAAGGGGATGTTGTAGCTGGCCGCCAGTTGGTAAAAATCCCGGTGGTTGCTGATGATGGCGCGCACGTCCAGCCGCAGCAGGCCGCTTTTCCAGCGAAACAGCAAGTCGTTCAAGCAGTGCCCCTGCTGGCTGACGAAGATGACGGTGCGCATGGGCTCGTGCCACGGGTGCAGGCGGCACGCCATGCCGTGGCGAGCGCCAAACGCACTGGCTGCCTCGCGCAGGGCGCTGGTGTCATGGCCGGGGCAAGTGAACTGCACGCGCATGAAGAAGCGCCCGCTGTCGCGGTCGTTGAATTGGGCGGCTTCTTCGATATTGCCGCCGAGTTCCAGCAAAAAGCCCGAGACGGCGTGCACGATGCCGGGCTTGTCCTGACAGGACAGGGTGAGAACGAACGTGTCTTGCATGGAGCGAATTGTCGCTGTTTTGTCTCGTCGCTCTCGGTCGGACGGCGCGCGCGACTCCCCCCATGTGAGCGCGGGATAATCGCGACTCGCGGGTGCCGCGGCACCCGCGCAGGCAATTTTGGAGGAAAGCCCATGTCCCACACCGTGGACGTCGTGATACTGGCCGCCGGCAAAGGCACGCGCATGAAGAGCGCGCTGCCCAAGGTGTTGCAGCGGCTGGCGGGCCGCCCGCTGCTGGGCCACGTGCTGGACACGGCGCGCGGTCTGGCGGCGCGACGCGCGGTGGTGGTCACCGGCCACGGTGCCGAGCAGGTGGAGGCCGCGCTGCCCGCGCTGGCCGCCGATCTGCCCTGGCAGGCGGTGCGCCAGCAGCCGCAGTGGGGCACCGGTCACGCGGTACAGCAGGCCATGCCGTGCCTGGACGACGAGGGTGTGACCCTGGTACTGTCGGGCGACGTCCCGCTGACGCGCCCCGAGACGCTGGCCGCGTTGCTGTCGGCCCAGGCGAGTGCGGGCCCGGATGCGTTGGCGCTGCTGACCGTCACGATGGCTGAGCCCCACGGGTACGGGCGCCTCGTGCGCGGCGCCGACGGTGAGGTGCAGCGCATCGTGGAGGAAAAGGACGCCACGGACGCCGAGCGCGCGCTGACCGAGGTCTACAGCGGCATTCTGGCCGCGCCGACTCGCCGCCTGCGTGCGTGGTTGTCGCGACTCGACAATCACAACGCGCAGGGCGAGTTCTACCTGACCGACGTGGTGCGGCACGCGGTGGCCGATGGTGTGCCGGTGGTGGCGCACCGCATCGATGACGCGCTGGAGGTGGCCGGTGTCAACAGTCCCGCGCAGCTGGCGGCGCTGGAGCGTGCGCTTCAGCGCCGCGTGGCCGATGCGTTGCTGGCGCAGGGGGTGCGGCTGGCCGACCCCGCCCGTCTGGACGTGCGGGGCGAGCTCGTGTGCGGCCAGGACGTGGAAATCGACGTCAACTGTGTGTTCGAGGGGCGGGTCGAACTGGGGGATGGCGTGCGCATCGGGGCGCACTGCGTGATCGCCAACGCACGCATCGAGGCCAGTGCCGTCATCGAGCCCTTCACCCACATCGACGGCGAGCGCTCGGGTGTCACCGTGGGGGCGCATGCCCGGATAGGGCCTTTTGCGCGCCTGCGGCCCGGCACCCGGCTGGGGCCGGAGGTGCACATCGGTAACTTCGTGGAAGTCAAAAACAGCACGCTGGCGGCCGGGGCCAAGGCCAACCATTTGGCCTATCTGGGGGACGCGACCGTGGGCGAGCGCGTCAACTACGGGGCGGGCAGCATCACCGCCAACTACGACGGCGCCTCCAAGCACCGCACCGTGATCGAGGCCGACGTGCACGTCGGCAGCAACTGCGTGCTGGTGGCCCCCGTGACACTGGGGGCGGGCGGCACGATCGGCGCCGGCAGCACCGTCACCAAGGACACGCCCCCTGGTGCGCTCACGGTGGCGCGCGCCAAACCGGTCACGGTGCCGAATTGGCAACGCCCGCGCAAAGCGCGTTGAGGGCGGTCCGCGCTCACCAGCCCCACAGGTGTTCGCTGGCCGCCCAAACCGTGCCGTTGCCGTCCGGGGCGCGTAGCTGCACCCAGTCTCCTTGGCGGCGCACGGTGGCCAGCACGTCCCCATAGCGGGCGCGACCCACCACCTGCCACTCTAGGCCAGGGCCACTGCGCAGGTTGAGCGTGCGCGTGCGCACCACGTGGTACCGCTCTGGGCCGGTGACGCGCGCTGCGATCCAGCCTTCGTCGCCCTCGAAATCGCGCACGCGCAGCCAGTCGCCCTGGCGCTGCAGGACCAACAAGGGGTAACCCCGTTTGAGTTGCCATTGCACGTCGGCGTCGGGCGCGGGTGCGGCGCGCAGGTTGACGACGGAGCTGCGCACGCTGACGAGTTCTTGCGCCTGTGCGCCCAGCGCCAGGGCGGCCAGTGCCAGCGCCCAAGTGCGCGCGATGGCGCGGTGGATGGGGACCATGCGGCGACTCCTTTCGTGCCAAGGATATCCGCCAAATGATACGCCAGGGGGCTCGCTCGGGTCAGGCCGGCGCTGGGCCGGGACGCCGCAGCGGCAGCCGTGGATCGAATTTGGCGCGGTGCACGCTGAAGTACGCTTTGACTTGGCGCACGTTGCCGTGTTCGGTCCACAGCCGCTGGGCTAGCGCGTGGTAGTCGTCCATATCGCGCACGGTGACGACCAGCACGAAGTCGGGGCCCGCGCTCACCCGGTAGCACTGCTGGACGGCGGGCTCGGCCACGGCGCGCGCTTCGAAGGCGCGTAGGTGTTCGTCGCCCTGGCGTTCCAGGCCGATTTCCACGATCGCGGTCAGGCAAGGCCCCAGCAGCGCCGCCACACGCTGCGGCTGCAGGATGGCCACGCGCCGCTCGATCAGGCCCGCGGCTTCCAGCCGCCGCACGCGCCGCAACACCGTGGGTGCCGACACCCCGCATTGGGCCGCCAGCGCGGCCAAGGAGGTGCCGGCGTCGGTTTGCAGCCGGTCGAGTAGGGTGAGGTCCAGCTCATCGATGTAAAAATCGTTCATAAAACTATTGATAATGGAATCGTTGCGCGCACGTGGTGGGAAGTGAACGATTATTTCAAAAATAGAGAAAAAAAGAAGTTTCCACATTCGTGGGTTGTCGTACCTTTGCGCTGTTGTCGAGCCAGAGCGGGGGATTGACCCATGTGTGGAATCGTGGCAGCGGTCGCAACGACCGATGTGGTGGGGGTGCTGATCCAGGGACTGCAGCGGCTGGAGTACCGTGGATATGACTCGTGTGGGTTGGCGGTGCACCAGGGAGCGCCGCTGGCCGGTGCAGTGGCGGCCGATGCCGGACGGCGTGGCTTGGTGCGCGCGCGCAGCACCGCCCGCGTGGCCGAGCTGCAGGCGCAGGTGCAGGCCGAGCGGCTGCAAGCAGCCACGGGTATCGCGCACACGCGCTGGGCCACGCACGGCGCGCCTGCCGTGCACAACGCGCACCCGCACGTCAGTCACGGCCCGGGTGTGCGGCCCGGCGAGCGCGCGCCGCGTGTGGCGCTGGTGCACAACGGCATCATCGAAAACCACGAATCCCTGCGTGCAGCGTTGCAGGCGCGCGGCTACGTGTTCGAGAGTCAGACCGACACCGAGGTCATCGCCCACCTCATCGACAGCCACTACGACGGTGATTTGCTGGCGGCGGTGCAGGCTGCGACCGCCCAGCTGCGGGGGGCGTATGCGATCGCCGTGCTGCACCACGACGAGCCGCAGCGCCTGGTGGGGGCGCGCGTCGGCTCGCCGCTCGTGCTGGGTATCGGCGCCGCGGTGCAGGGGCCAGCGCCGCACTACTTGGCCAGCGACGCACTGGCGCTGGCGGGCGTGACGGACCGCATCGTCTTTCTGGCCGAGGGCGACGTGGTGGACGTCGCGCTCGGGCGCTATCGCGTCGTCGGTGCCGACGGGCGCACGCTGGACGCGGCCGCACGCCCCGTCAAGACGGTGCACGTGGGCAGCCAAGACGTGGCGCTCGGGCCCTACCAGCACTACATGCAAAAAGAGATCTTCGAGCAGCCGCGCGCGCTGGCCGACACGCTCGAGGGCGTGGAAGGCATCGTGCCCGAGCTGTTCGAGGACCACGGTATCCGCAGTCGGGCGGCGTGGCGCGTGTTTCGTGAGATCGACCGCGTGCTGATCCTGGCCTGCGGCACCAGCTACTACGCCGGTTGCGTGGCGCGCCATTGGCTGGAGTCGATCGCGCGCATCCCCACCACGGTCGAGATCGCCAGCGAATACCGCTACCGCGACGCCGTGCCGGATGCGCGCACGCTGGTGGTGACCATCAGCCAAAGCGGCGAGACGGCCGACACGCTGGCAGCGCTGCGCCATGCGCAGCAGCAGGGCATGACGAATACGCTGACCATCTGCAACGTCGCCACCAGCGCCATGGTGCGCGAGTGCGAGCTGGCCTATGTGACGCGCGCCGGGGTGGAGATTGGGGTGGCCAGCACCAAGGCGTTCACCACGCAATTGGCGGCGCTGTTTCTGCTGACACTGGCGCTGGCGCAGGCCAAAGGGCGCCTGACCCCTGAGGACGAAGCCCGCCACCTGCGCGCCATGCGCCACTTGCCGCTGGCGCTGCAGGCTGTGCTGGCGCTAGAGCCACAGGTCATCCGCTGGGCCGAAGATTTCGCCGCCAAAGAGCACGCGCTGTTCCTGGGCCGCGGGCTGCATTATCCGATCGCGCTCGAAGGCGCGCTCAAGCTCAAGGAAATCAGCTACATCCACGCCGAGGCGTACCCGGCGGGCGAACTCAAGCACGGCCCGCTGGCGCTGGTGACCAGCGCCATGCCCGTGGTGACGGTAGCCCCCAACGACGCCCTGCTGGAGAAGCTCAAGAGCAACATGCAAGAGGTGCGCGCGCGCGGCGGGGTGTTGTACGTACTGGCGGACGCCGACACCCACATCGCCGGCGGCGACGGGGTGCATGTGATCCGGTTGCCGGAGCACTACGGGGCGCTGAGCCCCATTCTGCACGTGGTGCCGCTGCAACTGCTGGCCTACCACACGGCGTGCCTGCGCGGCACCGACGTGGACAAGCCCCGCAACCTGGCCAAGAGCGTGACGGTGGAGTAGGGCGACGCTTGACGTGTGTGCTACGTTGAAGAGAGCCGGTGGTCTGGCCCGAGTGCTCTCCTCGGCGCGGGGGGCGGGGTGGCGCCGGCGTGTCGAGAAGGAAACAACGGAGGCATTCATGCAGCAACGCGTATGGCAACGCTCCGCGTCATGGCGCGGGTGGCGCAAGAAGGTGGTGGCGGCGTGTGCGCTCGCTTTCGGGGCGGCACCCGTCGTGCAGGCGCAAGCCCCGGCACCGGTGCCCGTCGTGGCCAGCTTCAGCATCTTGGGCGACCTCGTGCAGCAGGTGGGTGGCGAGCGGGTGCAGGTGCGCACCCTCGTCGGCCCGGAGGCGGACGCGCACGTCTTCCAGCCCAAGCCCGCTGACGCGCGCTCGGTGGCCGCGGCGCGGTTGCTGGTGGTCAACGGCCTGGGTTATGAGGGTTGGCTGGAGCGCCTGCTGCGCAACGCCAACTACCGCGGTGAGCTGGTGCGCGTGGCCGATGGCATCGAGCCGTTACCGGCGCGGGACAGCCATGACCACGGCGCAAAAGCAGGGCACCGACATGAGCACGGTCATGACCACGGCGAGCACGACCCGCACGCCTGGCAAGACGTGCGCCACGTCATCCACTACACGCAACGGATTGCCGAGGCGCTGTGCCGCGAGGATGCACCGGGCTGCGACCACTACCGCCAGCGGGCCCAGACCTACACCCAGACGCTGCGGGCGCTCGATGCCGAGATCCGCGCCGCGTGGGCACCGATTCCCCCGCAACAGCGCAAGGTGGTGACATCGCACGACGCGTTCCGCTATTACGGCCACGCCTACGGGGTGCAGTTCTTACCCGCGCAGGGCGTCAGCACCAGCAGTGAACCATCGGCGGCTGGGGTGGCGCGCCTCATCCGGCAGATCCGTGCCGAGGGCGTGCGCGCGGTTTTCGTGGAACGGCTAACCGACCCGCGACTCGTGCAACGCGTGGCGCAGGAAGCGGGGGTCACCCCCTCACCGGTTCCCCTGTACTCGGATGCCCTGTCCCCACCCGGTGGGCCCGCGCCGGACTACGTGAGTCTGATGCGCCACAACACGCGCGCCATGGTCGAGGCGATTCAGGGGCGTCCTTGATCGGGGGCAAGCCGACAGGCCGATGACGGTCGGCGGCCTAGCCTCACGGCTGCACGCGCACCTGTGGCGGCTCGCCAGGGGCCACGGCCTCCAGGCGGCCGATCACCCAGCCGGGTTGGCCCTGGGCGGCGGTGAACGCTTCCTGCACCGCTGCCAGTGTGTCGGGAGCACAGGCGACCAACAGGCCACCGCTGGTCTGTGGGTCGGTGATCAGCGACTGCCACAGGGCGCGCGCATCGGGCGCCAGCGCCGACAGGTCCACCGCGTCGCCGTAGCTGGCCCAGTTGCGGCCAGAGGCGCCAGTGGCGATGCCCTGCGCCAGCAGCGCGCGGCTGACCTCGAGCACCGGCAGCGCGGTGCTGTCCACGCAGGCGCGCAAGCCGGCCGGGCGGCACATTTCCAGCAGGTGGCCCGCTAGGCCAAAGCCGGTGACATCGGTCATCGCATGTACGCCGGGCAGCTCGCCCAGCGCAGCGCCGGCGCGGTTGAGCAGCGTCGTCCAGCGCCGCATCTGCTGGTAGCCGTCTGTGTCCAGCCGTCCCTTTTTGAGCGCTGCGGACAAAATACCCACGCCCAGCGGCTTGCCCAGCACGAGCACGTCGCCAGGGCGGGCGCCCGCATTCGTCTTGACGCGCTGCGGGTGCACGGTGCCAATGACCGCCAGCCCGTAGATCGGCTCGACCGTGTCGATCGAGTGGCCGCCGGCCAGTGCCACCCCGGCGTCGCGGCAGGCAGCGGCCCCGCCTTCGAGCACGCGGCCGATGACCGACTCGGGCAGCTGGTTGATCGGCATGCCCACCAGTGCCAGTGCCAGCAGCGGCTGGCCGCCCATGGCGTACACGTCCGACAGCGCGTTGGTGGCGGCGATGGCACCGAAGTCGTAGGGGTCATCCACCACGGGCGTGAAGAAGTCGGTGGTGGCCACCAGCGCCAAGTCGTCGCGCAGGCGGTAGACTGCGGCGTCGTCGCTGGTCGCCGTGCCCACCAGCAGTTCGGGCGGCGCGAGGTGCGGGGGGACTTGCGCCAATAGCCGCCGCAGCACCGCGGGGGCGATTTTGCAGCCGCAGCCGCCGCCGTGGGCCCAAGCGGTCAGTCGGTTCGGGTCGCGCATTTCGGTGTCCATTCTCGTTCCCTTCACAGCTCACGCAGCCTTGCCATGGCCGCTAAACCGGATATTGTCACGCTGGATCAGATCGACGCGTTCGACACGCTGATCGACGCTCGCAGCCCGGCGGAGTTTGCGCTCGACCACCTGCCCGGCGCGATCAACCTGCCGGTGCTCGACGACGAGGAGCGCCGCATCGTCGGCACGCTGTACAAACAGACCGGCGCTTTCGAGGCGCGGCGCATCGGCGGCGCCTGGGTGGCGCGCAACATCGCCCGCCACATCGAGGCCGTCATGCAGGACCGGCCGGCCGGCTGGCGCCCGCTGGTGTACTGCTGGCGTGGCGGGCAGCGCAGCGGCGCGTTTGCCCTATGGCTGCGCCAGATCGGCTGGGCCGCGGCGCAGTTGCAGGGGGGGTACAAGGGCTACCGGCGCTGGGTCGTGGAGCAGCTCGACGCCCTGCCGCCGACGCTGGACTGGCGGGTGATCGCCGGTCCGACCGGCAGTGGCAAGACGCGGCTGCTGCAGGCCCTGGCCGCCCGCGGGGCGCAGGTGCTGGATCTGGAGGCGCTGGCGCGCCACCGCGGCTCCATCCTGGGCGCGTGGCCCGACGGGCAGCTGCAGCCCAGCCAGAAGGCCTTCGACACCGCGCTGGTCGATGCGTTGCGGCGCTTCGACCCCGCGCGGCCGGTGTGGGTGGAGGCCGAGAGCCGCAAGATCGGCGCCGTGCAGTTGCCCGAGGCGATGACGGCGGCGCTGCAGCGCGCCCCGCGCGTGCAGGTGGAGGTGCCGTTTGCGGCGCGGCTGGCGCTGGTGCTGGAGGACTACGCCTGGCTGGGGCGCGACCCCCAGGCGCTCGCCCAGCGGCTGCAGGCCTTGCGCGGCCTGCAGTCCAACGAGACGCTGGCGCGGTGGCAGACCTGGGCGCTGGCGGGGCGGCTGACCGAGCTGTTCGCGGAGCTGATGACGCACCACTACGATCCGCTCTACCGCCGCTCGCAGGAACGGACCGGTGTGCCGCCGTGGCGGACTCTCCCGCTGCCGGCGCTGGATGCGGCCGGGCTGGAGCGCGCGGCGGTCGAGTTGCTGGAGGGCGCGGCGGCGCATGGTCTTCCCTGATGATTCGGGGCTAAGTTATATTTTCTTGTAATAAAGAAATTAGAAAATAATTGTTTGTGTTTTGAAGGGCGCCGCCCAGAATTCCCAGCATCCCACCCGATCCGCCGGAGGAATCCCCGATGCGACGCCGTTCATTCAACCGTGGCCTGTGGGCCACCCCCCTGGCTGCCCTGGCGCTGGGCGCCGGCCTGATCGCCAGCGCACCGGCCCACGCCCAGCCGGCCACCCTGCTCAACGCGTCCTACGACGTGGCGCGCGAGTTCTACAAGGACATCAACGCCGCCTTCGTCGCGCATCTCAAGAAGACCAGCGGCCGTGACGTCACGGTGCAGCAGTCGCACGGCGGCTCGAGCGCCCAGGCGCGTGCCGTGGCCGACGGGCTGGACGCCGACGTCGTGACCATGAACACGACCACGGACATCGACTTCCTGGCCGAGCGCGGCGTCGTCGCCAAGGACTGGGCGCAGCGCTTCCCGCACGGTGCGGCGCCCACCACATCGACGATGCTGTTCCTGGTGCGCCAGGGCAACCCCAAGAACATCCGCGACTGGGACGACCTGGTCAAGCCGGGCGTGCAGGTGGTGGTGGTCAACCCCAAAACGGGCGGCAACGGCCGCATGGCCTACCTGGCGGCCTGGGGGCAGGTGCTGGCGCGCGGCGGCACGCCCGAGCAGGCGGCCGACTTCGTGCGGCGGCTCTACCGCAACGTGCCGGTGCTGGCGCGCGGCGGCCGTGATGCCACCGGCGTGTTCCTGCAGCGCGGCATCGGGGACGTGCTGATCACTTTCGAGTCCGAGGTGGTGTCGGTGGACCGCGAGTTCGGCACCGGCAAGGTGGACGTGGTCCACCCGTCGGTCAGCATCGTGGCCGAGAACCCGGTGGCGATCGTCGAGCGCACCGTGCAGAAGAAGGGCACGCGCGATCTGGCCAAGGCCTACCTGGACTTCCTGTACACCGAGGAGGCGCAGGAAATCGCGGCGCGCCACGCCATCCGCCCCCGCAATGAGGCGGTGCTGCGCAAGTACGCCGCCACCTTCAAGCCGCTCAAGCTGTTCACGGTGCAGCAGCACTTCGGCAGCCTGGCCGAGGCGCAGCGGGTGCACTTCAACGACGGCGGCCAGTTCGACCAGCTCTACACCGCGGGGCGCTGAGGCCATGACCGCGATCACGCTTGTCGCGACGGGGCCGGCCGTCCCGCGCAGCACCGGGCGGCGGGTGCTGCCGGGCTTCGGGCTGACGCTGGGCTACACCGTCATCTACCTGAGCCTCGTGGTGCTGATCCCGCTGACGGCACTGGTGGCCAAGACGCTGACCCTGGGCTGGGCGGAGTTCTGGGCCGCGGTGACGGCGCCGCGCGTGCTGGCCGCGTTTCGCCTGACCTTTGGTGCGTCGCTGCTGGCGGCGATGGCCAACGCGGTGGCCGGTCTGCTGGTGGCCTGGGTGCTGGTGCGCTACCGGTTTCCGGGCAAGCGGCTGGTCGACGCGCTGGTGGACCTGCCGTTTGCGTTGCCCACCGCGGTGGCCGGCATCTCGCTGGCGGCGCTGCTGGCCGGCAACGGCTGGATCGGGCAGTGGCTGGAGCCGTGGGGCATCCAGCTCGCCTTCCAGCCGGCCGGGGTGGTGATCGCGCTCATCTTCATCGGGCTGCCGTTCGTGGTGCGCACGGTGCAGCCGGTGCTGGAGGACGCGGAGCGCGAGCTGGAGGAGGCCGCGCAGTGCCTGGGCGCGACGCGCTGGCAGACCTTCCGCCACGTGATCTTCCCGACCATCCTGCCGGCGCTGCTGACGGGGTTTGCGCTCGCCTTCGCCCGCGCGGTGGGCGAGTACGGCTCGGTGATCTTCATCGCCGGCAACGTGCCGATGGTGTCGGAGATCGTGCCGCTGATCATCATCGGCAAGCTGGAGCAGTACGACTTCGCCGGGGCCACGGCGGTGGCGACTGTGATGCTGTTGGCGTCGTTTGCGCTGCTGCTTGTCATCAATGCGCTGCAGGCCTGGCAGCGCCGTCGTGCGGGGAGCTGACATGGGAATCCCGACCTCCACTCGCGTCGGGGCGCGCGGCCCCCAGACCACCGAGGCGCCCTGGGTGCGCTGGACGCTGACGGTGCTGGCGCTGGGCTTCATGGCCCTGTTCCTGGTGCTGCCGCTGCTGGCCGTGTTTGCCGAGGCGCTGCGCAAGGGCTGGGATGCCTACTGGAGCGCCTTGCAGGAGCCCGACGCCTGGGCTGCCGTGCGGCTGACGCTGCTGACGGCTGCGATTGCGGTCCCGCTCAACCTGGTGTTCGGCGTCGCCGCGGCGTGGGCGATCGCCAAGTTCGAGTTTCGCGGCAAGGCGCTGTTGACGACGCTGATCGACCTGCCGTTTTCGGTCTCTCCGGTGGTGGCGGGCTTGCTGTACGTGCTCGTCTTTGGGGCGCAGGGGTGGCTCGGACCGTGGTTGGCCGCGCGCGACATTCAGATCATCTTCGCCGTGCCGGGTATCGTGCTGGCCACCGTGTTCGTGACGTTTCCCTTCGTGGCGCGCGAGCTGATCCCTTTGATGCAGGCCCAGGGCAA
This sequence comes from Tepidimonas sp. HKU78, assembly GCF_049860815.1. Classification (NCBI taxonomy): domain Bacteria; kingdom Pseudomonadati; phylum Pseudomonadota; class Betaproteobacteria; order Burkholderiales; genus Tepidimonas; species Tepidimonas sp. HKU78. Next base: position 373,355 of record NZ_CP187547.1, on the reverse strand, counting down.
CGAAGAGGAGCAGGCCGCCATGGTGCTGGGCGCCAACGGCTGGCAGACCTTCTGGCACGTGACCTTGCCCAACATCCGCTGGGGCTTGCTGTACGGCGTGATCCTGTGCAACGCGCGCGCCATGGGCGAGTTTGGGGCGGTCTCGGTCGTCTCCGGTCACATCCGCGGGCTGACCAACACCATTCCGCTGCACGTGGAGATTCTCTACAACGAGTACCAGTCGGTGGCGGCCTTCGCCGTGGCGTCGCTGCTGGCCCTGCTGGCGCTCGTCACGCTGGTCATCAAGACCGTGGCCGAGTGGCGCATGCAGCGCGAGTGGCGCGCGCTGGCCGATCTGCCGCCCGAGCGGCCCAGCGCCGGGCCGCAGACCGCAGGCGACGCCTGGCGTCCCGCCACCAGGGCCGCTGCGCTCCCCGTTTCCTCCCCGCTTTCCGGAGTCCGCGCATGAGCATCGAAGTCCAGCGCATCAGCAAGCGTTTCGGTCATTTCGTCGCGCTCGACGACGTCAACCTGCACATCGACTCGGGCGAGCTCGTCGCCCTGCTGGGGCCGTCGGGCTGCGGCAAGACGACGCTGCTGCGCATCATCGCCGGGCTGGAGTCGCCCGATGCCGGTGCCATCCGTTTCGAGGGCGAGGACGCCACCGACCGCCACGTGCGCGAGCGCAACGTGGGCTTCGTGTTCCAGCACTACGCGCTGTTTCGCCACATGTCGGTGTTCGACAACGTCGCCTTCGGCCTGCGCATGAAGCCGCGCAGCCAGCGCCCCTCGGAGCGCCAGATCCGCGACAAGGTGATGTCGCTGCTGCAGCTGGTGCAGCTGGACTGGCTGGCGGACCGCTACCCGGCGCAGCTCTCGGGTGGGCAGCGCCAGCGCATCGCGCTCGCGCGCGCGCTGGCGGTCGAGCCCAAGGTGCTGTTGTTGGACGAGCCCTTCGGCGCGCTGGACGCCAAGGTGCGCAAGGAACTGCGCCGCTGGCTGCGCCGGCTGCACGACGAGCTGCACGTGACGAGCATCTTCGTCACCCACGACCAGGAGGAGGCGCTGGAGGTGGCCGACCGCGTGGTGCTGATGAACCACGGCCGCATCGAGCAGGTGGGCAGTCCGCAGCAGGTCTGGGAGCAGCCGGCCAGCCCCTTCGTGGTCGGCTTCCTGGGCGACGTCAACCTGTTCCACGGCCGTGTCCATGAGGGCCTGGTGCACCTGGGCGACGGTGTGACGCTGGACCTGCCCGAACATGCCGACGCGCGCGACGCCCAGGCCCTGGCCTATGTGCGCCCGCACGAGCTGGACGTCGCGCCGCTGGCCGATGGCACAGGCCTGCCGGCGCGCCTGGAGCGCGTCCTGGTGGTGGGCCCACTGGCCCGGCTGGAACTGCGGCCGCTGGCCCCAGCCGACGGTGGTGCCGTTCCTGCCGTGCTGGAGGCCCACGTGCCGGCCGAACGCTGGGCCGCCCTGGGCCTGCGTGAGGGCGACACCGTGCGCGTGGCGCCCCGCACGGCGCGCGTGTTCCTGCGCACCGATGAGGCCTCGCCCGCGCCCGTCTGATTCTCCTTGCTGGTGCGGCCGGCCGCCGGCTGCGCGATCACCGCGCCGCGTGAGCCGCTCGTTGGCGCAGTGGCGTCCCTGTCGCAGGGTCGGGCAGCCCCGCTGCCGATGCGCCGGAATTGCGCGCGCGACGGGTAGAGCATGGCGATGGAGTGGCCGATCAGGGCCTGCGGGTCGTAGCCGAACAGCTCGGCGAACGCGCGGTTGCAAGCCACGACGACGTGCCGCCGTGTCACGCACAGCGCGACCGGCGACCAGTCGAAGCCCTCCGCCGACGGGACATCGGCACAGGAGGGCATGACGGGCACACGGTATTCATACCGTATTGTCAGCCACCGGGGCCGGCACTAAGGTCACGTCCGACGTCGACTGCGCCGCACGTCGGTGGCGCGGCCCTGTTCCAGGAGACCTCCAATGCACCTTGCGCAACTGCTGGTCCGCCAGGCTCGCGTGGCCGGTGACCGCCCCGCCATCTTCCACGGCCCCCACCCCTGGGCCTGCCACGCCGAGTGGGCCGCCCGCGCCGCGGGACTGGCCCACCGCCTGCGCCAGGGCGGCCTGCAGCCGGGCGAGCGCGTGCTGGTCTTCATGCGCAACCATCCGCGCTACCTCGAAGTCCTTTGGGGCGCCTGGTGGGCGGGGCTGGCCGTGGTGCCGGTCAACGCCAAGCTGCACCCGAGCGAGGTCGAGTGGATCGCCGACGACGCCCGCACCCGCTGGGGCTTCGTCACGGCGGACGTGGCACCGACCGCGCTGCGCGGTCTGGAGCGGCAGGTGGACATCGAGTCGCCCGAGGCGGACGACCTGCTCGCGCCCCTGGATGACTGGACGGCGCACCCGCCGGTGGAGCGCGCGCCCGACGATTTGGCCTGGCTGTTCTACACCAGCGGGACGACGGGGCGGCCCAAGGGGGTGATGCTGACGCAGCGCAACCTGATGACGATGGGATTGACGTACTTCGTCGACGTCGATGCGGTGGATGCCGGCGACGCCATCGTCTACGCCGCGCCGATGTCGCACGGGTGCGGGTTATATGCGATCCCGCATGTGATGGCCGGCGCGCGCCACGTGGTGCCCGCCTCGGGCGGTGTCGACCCCGCCGAGCTGTTCGCGCTGGGCCGGGCGCTGGGGCCGCTGTCGACGTTCGCGGCTCCCACCATCGTCAAGCGCCTGGTGGACCACGCGCAGGCCGCAGGGCTGACGCCCGAGGACTGCGCGGTCGCCTTCAAGACCATCGTCTACGGCGGCGCGCCGATGTACGTGGCCGATATCGAGCACGCGCTGCGCATCATGGGGCCGCGTTTCGTGCAGATCTACGGGCAGGGCGAGACGCCCATGGTGGCCACGGCCTTGTCGCGGCGGCACCTGACCGACACGGCGCACCCGCGCTACCGCGAGCGGTTGGCGTCGGTGGGGGTGGCGCAGACGCCGGTGCAGGTGCGCGTGGCCGACGCGCAGGGCCGCGACCTGCCCTGGGGCGAGCCGGGCGAGGTGCTGGTGCGCGGCGACACGGTGATGGCCGGCTACTGGCGCAACCCCGCGGCGACCGCCGCGGCGCTGCGCGACGGCTGGCTGTGGACCGGCGACATCGGGGCACTGGATGCCGACGGCTTCCTGACGCTGAAGGACCGCAGCAAGGACCTGCTCATCAGCGGTGGCTCCAACATCTACCCGCGCGAAGTCGAAGAGGTGCTGCTGACCGCCCCCGGCGTGGCCGAGGTCGCGGTGGTCGGCGCCCCGGACCCGGAGTGGGGCGAGGTGGTGGTTGCGTTCGTCGTCCCCCGGCCCGGCGCCGCGGTGAGCGCCGAGACCCTGGACGTGCACTGCCTGGCGCACATCGCGCGCTTCAAGCGGCCCAAGCGCTACGTGTTCGTCGAGGCCCTGCCCAAGAACCACTACGGCAAGGTGCTCAAGACCGAGCTGCGCGCCCGGCTGCGGCCGCCGACCTGACCGGGGCCGCCATCCCCATCGACGGCGGCTGGACGGCCCATTGAGGCGGAGGTGGCGGCAGGATCGTCCGCCCCCACCCCGACCAGCACGACGGTTGGCCGCCCGCTGTGCAGCACGCTGGCCCGCGGCAAGGTCTCCAGGGTGTGCTGGCTGTGGATCGCGTCCGGCCAGCCGGCGCGCGAAACCACCGCCACCGGCGTCGTCGCCGGCCAGCCCGCGGCCGCCAGCTGCCGCGCCAGGCCCGCCAGCTGTCTGCCCGCCATGTAGAACACCTCGGTGTCGGCGTGGCGGCCGGCGGCCAGGTCGTGCTCGCGCGTCATGGCCGTGGTCAGCGCCACGCTGCGCCCGCGCCCGCGCCGGGTCAGCGGGCGTTGCGCGTCGGCAGCGGCGGCCAGTGCTGCGGTCACGCCGGGCACCACCACGGCCGTGTGGCCGGCCGCACGCACGGCGGCCAGCTCCTCCTCCAGCCGCCCGAAGACGCTCGGATCGCCGCCCTTGAGGCGCACCACGCGTCGGCTCGTCGCGGCGTGGTGCAGCAGCAGAGCGTGGATCACCTCCTGTCCGGTGGCGCGGTCGAAGCCGCGCTTGCCGACGTCGATCCAGCGCGCCCGTGGCGCCCATTCGCGCAGGGTGGGGTCGGTCAGCGCGTCGGCCAGCACCACCTCGGCCTCGGCCAGCAGGCGCGCGCCGCGCACGGTGATCAGATCGGCCGCGCCCGGTCCGGCGCCGATGAAGGCGACGGTTGCCATGTCAATCCACCAACAGCGCGCCGCTGGTGCGGTGCGTGGCCGGATCGACCACGATCAACGCGCCGGTCTGCACACTGTCGCCGAACGGCGACAGTGGCAAGGGTTCGGCCACCTCGACCACCACGCGGCCCAGGTCGTTGACGCCCAGCTGCGCGGCATCCACCGGCTCCAGCGTATCGATGTCGAGTCGGTGCTCGATGGCCGCGATGCGGCCTTGCACCCAACGGTGGCCGTGGCGCAGCCAGTAGCGGCGCCCGATGGCGGTGGGATCGGTGTCCAGCCACGCTGCGGTGGCGTGGAAGCGCCGCTGCCCCTGCAGGGCCGACGGTGCGCCCAGCCAATCCCCGCGCGAGATGTCGAGCGCGCGATCCAGCACCAGGCCAATCGACTGACCGGCCTCGCCCACGGCGATGGCGGCACCGGCGTGGTGCCGGATGTCCGTGACCCGGGCCGTCTCGCCGGACGGAAAGACCGTCACCGCATCGCCGACGCGCACCGTGCCGGTGGCCAGCCGCCCCCAGTACACGCGGGGTTGGTGTCCGGTGCCGTCCCCGCTGCGCGCTACCCATTGCACGGGCAGGCGCCACGGTGCCTCGGCGGCGGGTATCGGCACGGGCAGCGATTCCAGCAACGCCAGCAGCGTCGGTCCGTCATAGCCACCCACCGGCGCGGGTGAGATGACGTTGTCGCCCCGCAGCGCCGACACCGGCACGATACCGACGGGGGAGAGCCCAGCGCGTTGCGCAAAGGTCTCCAGTGCCGCACGCACGGCGGCGTACGCGGCGCCGGCGTCCGACACGGCGTCGATCTTGTTGACCGCGAACACCAAATGCGGCACACCCAGCCGGTGCGCCAGCAGCGCGTGGCGGCGCGTTTGCGGGAGCAACTCGACGGGGCGGCGTGACAGGTCCAGCTTGGTGACATCGACCAGCACCACCGCCGCATGGCTGCCGGCGGCGGCCGTGACCATGTTGCGCGTGTACTGCTCGTGGCCCGGCGCGTCGGCGATGATGAACTTGCGCCGTGGGGTCGCAAAGTAGCGATACGCGACGTCGATGGTGATGCCTTGTTCGCGCTCGGCCTCCAGCCCGTCGGTCAGCAGCGACAGGTCCAGCGCACCGCCGCCGCGGCCGTGCCGCCGCAGGGCGTCCACCTGGTCGGCCAGCAGCGCCCGGCTGTCGTAGAGCAGGCGGCCGATCAGGGTGCTCTTGCCGTCGTCCACGCTGCCGGCGGTCAGGAAGCGCAGCGCCGCGTGGCGGGCCGTGGCGTGGCGGGTTGCGATTGCGTCGTCCATCTCAGAAGTACCCCTCGCGCTTGCGCCGCTCCATCGCGGCTTCGCTGGTGCGGTCGTCCACCCGGGTGGCGCCGCGTTCGCTGATCTCGGCGCGCAGCGTCTCGGCCACGATGGCCTCGGCGCTGGCGGCCGTGCTCTCGACCGGGCAAGTGCAGGTCATGTCGCCCACGGTGCGGAAGCGCACGCGCACGGTCTCCACCGCCTCGCCCGCACGCGGCGGCGTGACCGGCGTGACCGGCACCAGCAGGCCCTGGCGGCGCACCACCGGGCGCTCGTGCGCCCAGTACAGCGCCGGCAGCGCGATGTCCTCGCGCGCGATGTAGGCCCACACATCCAGCTCGGTCCAGTTGCTGATCGGGAAGGCGCGCATGTGCTCGCCCGGCTGCAGCCGGGTGTTGAACAACGTCCACAGCTCGGGGCGTTGCGCCTTGGGCTGCCACTGCCCGAAGGCGTCGCGGTGCGAGAAGATGCGTTCCTTGGCGCGGGCCTTCTCCTCGTCGCGGCGCGCACCGCCGATCAGCACGTCGAAGCGGTGCGCCTCGATCGTCTCCAGCAGCGTGACGCTCTGGTGCGCGTTGCGCGAGGCCAGCGGATCGGCCAGTCGCACGGTGCCGCGGCGGATGGAGTCCTCCACGTGACCGACGATCAAGGCGTCGCCGTGGCGCTGCACCAGTTCATCGCGAAACGCGATCACTTCCGGAAAGTTGTGGCCGGTGTCGATGTGCAGCAGTGGCAGGGGCAGCCGTCCGCTCCACGAGCCATCGGTCTGCCGCTGCTGGAAGGCCTTGCGCGCCAGGTGCAATACCACGCACGAGTCTTTGCCACCAGAAAACAGCAGCGCAGGGCGCTCGAACGCGCCCACCGCTTCGCGCAGGATGAAGATCGACTCTTCCTCCAGCGCGTCGAGATGCCGCCAGTCGATATCGGGCAAGTGGGTTTGGGGGGGCAGGGCTGCGGTCATGGTTGGATCGGGCTCAAGGAGGTCGAGCGGGAAGGGGTGTTGGCCGTGGGGACGTGCAGGCCACACTCGCGGCGGGTGTCGTCTTCCCACCACCAACGGCCGGCGCGGAAGTCTTCGCCCACGGCGATGGGGCGCGTGCACGGCGCACAGCCAATGCTGGGCATGAATGCGTCGTGCAGCGGGTTGTAGGGCACGCCATGGGTGGCGATGTGGTGCCAGACGTCGGCCCATTGCCAGTCTGCCAACGGGTTGTATTTCACACGGCCGGCCTCGTCCGGGGCGCGCAGGGGCACGTCGGCGCGGTGGGCGGATTGCGCGCGCCGCAGGCCGGTGACCCAGGCGCTGCGCCCGGCCAGCAGCCGTTGCAAGGGCTCGACCTTGCGCAACCCGCAGCAGGTGTGGCGCAGGGCGACGCTGTCGTACATCGGCCACGGTCCGTGCTGGCGCTCGAAGTCCGCCACCTTCGCTGGCTCGGGGCCGAAGACGGCGATGCGTATGCCCCAGTGCGCCTCAGCGCGGGCGCGCAACGCCAGCGTCTCGGGGTGCAGGCGGCCGGTGTCGATCATCGCGACATCGATCGCGATGCCGTGCCGCGCGATGAGGTCGGTCAGCACCATGTCCTCGGCGCCCAGGCTGGTGGCCTGCACGATACGCCCCGGGTGGTCGGCTGCCGCCTCGCGCAGGCGCTGTACGGTCGCTTCTACCAACGCCGGATACTCGGCGCGGGCGCGGGCGTACAGGCTGATGGCCCGCCCAGGCAGCGGTGGCTCGATGACGATTTCCGGGATACGCCGCTCAGCCATGGGCCAGCTCCGACTGGGGATGCCGCACATCGGGCTGATAAAACGCGTCGAACCAGGCGAGCGCGCGCTGGGCGGCCTCGGGCGGCAAGCCAGGGCGTAGCTGTAGCGAGCAAAAACCGCAGCGCCACAGCAGCAAGGCCTGGTCGGGCGTGACGTCGCCGGTGGCGCGCAGCGTTCCACGGTAGCCCCAGCGCGCACGCAGCAGGCGGGCCTGGGTGTAGGCGCGCCCATCGGTCCACTTCGGAAAGTGCAGCGCGATCAGATCCAACCGCGGCAGATCGGGCACCAGCACGTCCACGGGCTGGTCGTTGGGCCAGCGCACGCCGACGGGCAGCTCGGCGGGCCAGTCCTGCCGCACTGCCAGCCATTGCTCGCCGCTGAGTAGCAACCCAGGTTGCGGGGCCGGGGCTGTTTCCCGTGGGTCTGCTACGCGCCACGGGTCGTGTGCAGGGTCGACGATGTGCAATCGGGCGTCGGTGGGCATGATCAAGCCTCCACGGATTCGATGGCAGTGCTGCGGCGCACCGCGTCGGTCGCCGCGCGAAATGGCGCGAGCCCCACGCGTTGCAAGGTGTCGATGAAGCGCTCGCCGGGCTGTCGTGCGTCCAGGTAGGTGTCGAGCACCGCCTGCAGCGCGTCGCCGATCTCGTCCGCAGCGAACGCAGGCCCCACCACACGGCCCGGGCGCGCCGGCCCGTGGGCGGTCTGGCCATCCGAGCCGCCCAGCGTGAGCTGGTACCACTCGCTGCCGTCCTTGTCCACGCCCAGCACGCCGATGTGCCCGCTGTGGTGGTGCCCGCACGAGTTCATGCAGCCGCTGACATGCAGCGCCAGATCGCCCAATGCCTCCAGTTCTTCCGGGTCCTGGTAGCGCTGCAGCACCTGCAGCGCCAGTGGCGTGGTGCGCGCGTTGGCCAGTGCGCACAGGTCACCGCCAGGGCAGGCGATCAGGTCTGCCAGCGTGCCGCGGTTGGGCGACGCCATGCCGGCCGCGCGTGCGGCCTGCCACAGCGCAGGTAGGTCGACTTCCCGCACCCAGGGCAGCAGCAGGTTTTGCTCGTGTGTCACGCGCGCTTCGCCCGCGCTGAAGCGTTCGGCCAGGTCGGCTGCGGCGTCCAGTTGCGCGTCCGTCACGTCGCCGGGGGCTTGCCCCGGGCGCTTGAGCGACAGCGTCACTGCCACCACGCCGGGCCAGCGGGTGGCCTGCACCTGACGATCGCGCCAGCGCCGCCAGGCCGTATCGGTCGGGGGAGGCGTCGCGTCCGTGTGCGCGGCAGTCGCCAACCACTCGCGGGGCGGCTCGAACATCGCTTGTACGCGCGCCAGTGCGGCGTCGGACAGGCGCAGCGCCGCCCCCAGCGTGTCGTCGCGCTGCAGGGCCTCGAACTCGGCCTGTACCGCATCGATGAACGCCTGCCCTTGTGCCTTGACCAGGATTTTGATGCGCGCTTTGTACAGGTTGTCGCGCCGGCCGTAGGCGTTGTAGACGCGCACGATGGCTTCCAGGTAGCGCACGATCTCGGACCACGGCACGAAGTCGGCGATGACCGGGCCGATCATCGGCGTTCGGCCCATGCCGCCGCCTACGCGCACGCGAAAACCCACCTGCCCCTGCGCATTGCGGTGCAGCTGCAAGCCGATGTCGTGCCACGCGATCGCGGCGCGGTCGTTGGGCGCCCCGGTGACGGCGATCTTGAACTTGCGCGGCAAAAACGCGAACTCCGGGTGCAACGTGCTCCACTGGCGCAGCAGCTCGCAGTAGGGGCGCGGATCCACTTCCTCGTCGGGGGCGATCCCGGCCAGCGCGTCGGTAGTGATGTTGCGGATGCAGTTGCCGCTGGTCTGGATGCCGTGCAAGTCGGCCTCGGCCAGCGCGTCCATCACGTCGGCGGCACGCGCCAGCGGGATCCAGTTGAACTGGATGTTTTGCCGCGTGGTGAAATGGCCCACACCGCCCTGCCCGGCAAACGGGCCCGTCGTCACGCGGTCGAACTCGCGCGCCACGCGCGCCAGTGTGCGCAGCTGGCGGCTGCTGACCTCGCCATAGGGAATGGCCACGCGCAGCATGGGGGCGTGGCGTTGGATGTACCAGCCGTTTTGCAGCCGCAGGGGGCGGAAATCGTCGTCGCTGAGCTCGCCGCGCAGGTGGCGTTCGAGCTGGTTCCGAAACTGCGCGGCACGCTGGCGGATGAAGTGGCGGTCGAAGTCGCTGTAGCGGTACATGAACGGGCATCACGGGTTCGTCGATGCCGTCATTCTGCCGCATGGTTATGAAAGAACAAACGAAAACATCGTTTTATGTCTATAACCCGAGCGCATATAGCGCAGGGTCGCCAGCGCGGTCCCGTGGGTGGATCAGCATCGTAATGGAGTGCGTTGGTCGTGAAGGCTGCCTGATCGAGCCCTTCGGTATACGTCAGCACTTTCGTGGCGAAGCAGATCATGTCATCCAAGTAAAGGTGCCAGGATCGCTCAGACATCGATCGCCTCGTCCTCGATGAAGGGTTTGAGCTCCGGGCGCAGCGCCTTGTCCGTCACCAGATCCACTGCGCACCCGAGCAGGTCTTCCAAAAAAAAATGCACGCCGAAAAACCGTTGAGCCGTCGCTGGCCCATCGAACGAGACGAGCACATCCACGTCACTGTCTGTCCGAGCGCTGTCGCGCGCCGTCGAGCCAAACAGTGTCAGTCGCGTCACCCCGAAGCGTCGCTGGAGTTCGGGTTTGGCTTGCGCCAGCAGTCGGGTTACCGTTTCGCGCCTCATACCGGATGTTCCTTGACACCCCATACGCCTGCTGGCGGTGGGGTCGCCCCATCCTGGTGCGTCTGGCTGAGTGTGCCATGGCCCAAGGCAATCTCCACCATCGCCTGCACCAGCAGCGGGTGCTCGCCCACGGCTGCCGCCAGGTGCCAGTGCACCGCGGGGTGGCGCGCATGCAGTTCGGCCAGCAGGCGCGGTACGTCCTTGCGCACGTGGCCGCCGGCGCCCAGAAAGGCGGGCAGGATGGTGACGTGCCGACAACCGGCGGCGGCCATTTGCGCGCCCGCGCCCAGCAGGTCGGGCGCCATGAACTCCAGGTAGGCCAGGGTCACCGCCCACTGCGGCCGCGCCTGGCGCACCAGAGCCGCGACGCGCTCGAACGGCGCCGCCCAGGCGGGGTCGCGCGCGCCGTGCGCGAGCACGATCAACCCCGGGGCGGATGGTGCGCCCGACGTGACGGGCAATGGTTCCATGGTGGCGTGCATGGCGCGCATAATGGCATAGTCTGACGTTGCTGGAGCCTGCCATGGATTTGACCCCGCCGCCGTACCTCGGTACCATCGATGCCGACACCATCCCCACCAGCGCTGAGGTGCGCCCGGGCGGGGCCGACTGGATGGCTGCGCACTGGATGCCGTTTACCGGCAACCGCCAGTTCAAGGCCGACCCGCGCCTCATCGTCGCCGCCGAGGGCGCCTATCTGATCGATACCGACGGGCGGCGCGTGTTCGATGGCCTGTCGGGCCTGTGGTGTACGGGGCTGGGCCATGGACGGCGCGAGATCGTGCAGGCCGTCAGCCGTCAGGTCGCGACGCTGGACTACTCGCCCGCGTTTCAATTCGGGCATCCGCTGTCGTTCGAGCTGGCCCATCGCATCGTCGCGCACATGCCCGCGGGGCTGAACCGGGTGTTTTTTACCGGTTCGGGGTCGGAGTCGGCCGACACCTCGCTCAAGATCGCGCGTGCCTACTGGCGCGCCCGTGGGCAGGCCAGCAAAACGCGCTTGATCGGCCGGGCCAAGGGCTACCACGGCGTCAACTTCGGCGGCATTTCGGTCGGCGGCATCGTGGGCAACCGCAAGCTGTTCGGTCAAGGGGTGGAGGCGGACCACCTGCCGCACACGCAGCCGCCCGCAGGCAGTTTCTTTCGCGGGCAGCCGCCCGCAGACGGCGGTGGGCGCTATCCCGGCGCGGCGCTGGCCGACGAGCTGCTGCGCCTGATCGAGTTGCACGACGCCTCCACCATCGCCGCGGTGATCGTCGAGCCGTTTTCGGGCTCGGCCGGGGTGGTGGTGCCACCGCAGGGCTATCTGCAGCGCCTGCGCGAGATTTGCACCGCGCACGACATTTTGCTGATTTTCGATGAGGTCATCACCGGCTTTGGCCGCTGCGGCGCCTGGACCGGCGCCGAGGCCTTCGGCGTTACGCCCGATATCCTCAACTTCGCCAAGCAGGTCACCAACGGCGTGCAGCCGCTCGGTGGCGTGGTGGTGCGGCAAGACATTTACGACACCTTCATGGCCGCGGGTGGGCCCGAGTACGCGCTCGAATTTCCACACGGCTACACCTATTCGGCGCACCCGGTGGCGTGCGCGGCCGGCTTGGCGTCGCTGCACCTGCTCGAGCGCGACGAGGCACTGGCGCGGGTGCGGGCGCTTGCCCCCATGTTCGAGGATGCGGTGCACGGCCTGCGCGGGGCCAGCCCGCACCTGACCGATATCCGCAACGTGGGGCTCGCTGCCGGTCTGACGCTGGCGCCGATGCCGGGCGAGCCGCTCAAGCGCCCGTTCGAGGTCGCCATGCGCATGTGGGCCAAAGGCTTTTACGTGCGCTATGGCGGCGATACCGTGCAGCTCGCGCCGCCGTTCATCAGCACCGAGGCGGAGATCCAGCGCCTGATCGATGCGCTGGGCGAGACGCTGCGCGAGCTAGCCTGAACCGCGGCGGGCGCGGCCGCTGCCTGGCGCCCGGTTTTATCGGGCACCCCCTCAGCGCTTGGTCAGCTTGAAGACGGCCGTGCTGGCCAACAGGTTGGGCAGGGTGCGCACCACCCGCCCGTCTTCCAGGCCGAAGGCGTCCTCGATGTGCAGGCCCAGGCGGCGTGCCAACACCTCGAAGTCGGCAAAGGTGCCGACGCGAATGTTGGGTGTGTCGTACCACTCGTAGGGCAGGCGCTTGGTCACCGGCATGCGCCCGGCCAGCACGCGCAACCGGTTGGGCCAGTGCGCAAAGTTGGGAAAGGCCACGATCGCGCTGCGCCCCACGCGTGCGGTTTCGCGCAGCATGGTTTCGACGTTGCGCAGGTGTGGCAGCGTGTCGATCTGCAGCACCACGTCGAAGCTGTCGTCGGCGAACGTCGACAGCCCTTCTTCCAGGTTGAACTGCAGCACGTCCAGCCCGCGCTTGAGACAGGCCAGCACGTGCGCATCGTCGATTTCGATGCCGTAGCCCGTGCAGCCGCGCGTCTCGCGCAAATGGGCCAACAGCGCGCCGTTGCCGCAGCCGAGGTCGAGCACGCGCGCCCCCGGTGGCACCAGGCTGGCGATGAGGTCTTGGGTCAGTCGATCGCTCATGGCTCAGACTCCCGCGGCGGCACGGCGACTGTCCACGCGGTGCTGAAAATACGCCCGCACGGCAGCGTGGTAGCGCGCGTCATCCAGCAAAAAGGCGTCGTGTCCGTGGGGCGCGTCGATTTCGGCGTAGCTCACCGGTCGCCGGTTGTCCAGCAGCGCCTTGACGATCTCGCGGCTGCGCGCGGGGGAAAAGCGCCAGTCGGTGCTGAATGACACCAGCAAAAAGTCGGCGCGCGCGCGCGCCAGTGCCGCACTCAAGTCGCCCTCGAAGTCGCGTGCCGGGTCGAAGTAGTCCAGCGCGCGCGTGATCAGCAGATAGGTGTTGGCGTCAAAGTATTCGCTGAACTTGTCGCCCTGGTAGCGCAGGTAGCTTTCGATCTCGAACTCCACCTCCTGCGTGGTGTAGCGGTAGGCCAGCCGCTGCGCCGCCTCCACGTCACCCGCGCGCAGCGCCTCGGCCAGTGGGCGCAGGCGGCGGCCGAACTTCTCGTTCATGAGGTCGTCGCTGAGGTACGTGATGTGCCCGATCATGCGCGCGATGCGCAGGCCGCGCCGCGGTTTGGTGCCGTGGCGCAGGTAGTGACCGCCGTGGAAATCGGGGTCGGTGACGATGGCGCGCCGCGCCACCTCGTTGAAGGCGATGTTTTCGGCCGTCAGGTTGGGGGCGCTGGCGACGATGATGGCGTGGCGCACCCGCTCCGGGTATTGCAGCGTCCACGACAGCGCCTGCATGCCGCCCAGGCTGCCGCCCATGACGGCGGCCAGCCGGTCGATGCCCAGCGCATCCAGCAGCCGTGCCTGGGCGTCGACCCAGTCCTCCACGGTGACGACGGGAAAGTCGGCTCCCCACGGCTGCCCCGTGGTAGGGTTGACGTGCGTGGGGCCGGTGGAGCCGAAGCACGAGCCGATGTTGTTGACCCCGATGACGAAAAACCGGTCGGTGTCCACTGGCTTGCCCGGCCCCACCATGTTGTGCCACCAGCCTTCGCTCTTTGGGATGGGTTGTCCGTGCTCGTCGGCGTACTGGCCGGCCACGTGGTGGCTGGCGTTGAGTGCGTGGCAAATCAGTACCGCGTTGTCGCGGTCTGGCGACAGGGTGCCATAGGTCTCGTAGGCGAGCTCGAACGACGGCAGCACAGCGCCACTGCGCAGCGCGAGCGGCTCGGTAAACGTGTGGCGTTGGGGGGTAACGATCACGGTCTGGATTCCGGTTGTTGCGCCGTGACCGAGGGCTTGCGGGCCCGGCGCGGCGGCCGGACCTTCCTCTTTAGCGGTATTTGTTACGCGCCCGCAAGCGGGACTCAAATCGGCGCAGCGCGCAGTATAGCGGCAACCATGGGTTGCCGTGCGTGGTTGAGGTGTTGTTTCTGGCGCATCGACGCGGTGTTGGAGGTCGCCGATCGTCGAAAACCCGCCCCAAAACCCTTGACACAGCGCATAATGGGGGTGGCGAGTGTCCGCGACGCTCGCCAGTCGGGTGATCGGTTGGTTTCGCGTGCTGCAGTTGTCTTGTGTGCCGTCGGGGCTCCGTCGCTTTTCGTTCTCTCTCAGTGTGTTCTCAGGAGTCCCTCAAATGGGCAACAAGTTGTACGTCGGCAATCTTCCGTATTCCGTGCGCGACGGCGATCTCGAGCAAGCCTTCAGCCAGTACGGTCAGGTGGCCAGCGCCAAGGTCATGATGGAGCGCGACACCGGCCGCTCCAAGGGGTTTGGCTTCGTCGAGATGGGCAGCGATGCCGAGGCGCAAGCGGCCATCTCTGGCATGAACGGGCAGTCCATGGGCGGTCGCAACCTCGTCGTCAACGAGGCGCGCCCGATGGAGGCGCGTCCCCCGCGCAGCGGCGGCTTCGGCGGCGGCCGCCGGGATGGGGGCGGCTACGGCGGTGGCGATGGCCAGTTCCGCAGCCCCTACGGTGGCCCGCGCCGCCGAGACGATCGCGGCGGCTACTGACCGCTGCTGCCAGTGTGCGCCGCCAGCGTGGCGCGCACTTGGCCGTCCAGCTCGGCCACGCCGGCGCGCTCGTCGTAGCGCATCCGGTCGCCCCGCAGGACGTCGGTGCCGCGCGCAGTGCTTCGTGTGACGAGCACCGGTTGATCGGATTCCAGCAGCCGTTGCTGGGTATGCCACGTCAGCGTCTGGCCCTCCAGGGTCAGGCGCGGCGTGGCATTTCGTTTGGCGCCCGTGCCCACGGGGTCCCGCCACGGTTCGCGCACCACACGCACGTCTCCCTGCAAAAAATAGCGGGTGCGGTCGTCGTCGGTTTGCAGCATGTGGGCACTGGCGTGCAGACGGGTGCCCTCTTCGCGCGAGAGTCGCTCCAGTTGCGCCTGCTTGACCGTGAGGGTTTGGGCGGCGGGGACGTGTTCCAACGTGGTGCCGCGCAGTACGGTCTCCAGTGTGCCGTCGGCGGTGTAGCGGCGCAGGGTGAAGTGTTCCAACCGGTAGTCGGGCTGGCCAGCCGCCAGTGGCGTCTCTCCCAGGGCGGTGGGTGGCGGCAATTGCCGCACCACGCCATAGGTGATCACGGCCAGGGCACCCATCAACGCGACGGGCAGGTACAGCGACAGGCGATCCCAGACGCCATGCCAACGCGGGGCCTGCAGCGGGGGCGATGCCGACCGTGGGGTCATGGCAGGGTTTCGGCCAACAAGCTTGCGTAGTGGCCCGTGGCCACCAGCAGCAGGTCACAAAACTCACGCGCGGCCCCATGCCCGGCCGCAGCTCCGGTGACGTGGTGCACGCGCGCGCGCACCTCCGCGTGCGCCGTGGGGGGCGCGGCGGCAAAGGCACAGCGTGTCAGTACCGGCAAATCGGGCCAGTCATCGCCAATGGCGGCCGCTTGCGACCAGGTCAGCCCCAGTTCCTCCAGTATCGCTTGCGCCGCGGGTCCTTTGTCTTCGGTGCCGTAGCGCACGTGGCGCACGCCCAGCGCGTCCAGCCGCTTGCGCAAGGCGGGCGAGTCGCGCCCGGTGACGACGGCAGGCTCGATGCCGGCGCGGCGCAGCAGCTTCAGACCATGGCCGTCCAGGCTGGAGAAGCGCTTGAGCACCTCACCCTCGGCGTCGTAGTACAGGCCACCGTCGGTCAGCACGCCATCGACGTCGAAGAACGCCACCCGCACGTCCTGCGCGCGCAGCAGGATCTCGGGTGCAAAGGTCAGCACCGGTCGTGTCATCAGATCACCTTGGCGCGCATCAGGTCGTGGTGGTTCAAGGCGCCCACCAGTCGTCCTGCCTCGTCAACCACCAGCACGCTGGTGATGCGGTGGGTTTCCATCAGCTCGGCCGCTTCCACGGCCAGCATCTGCGGCCGTACGGTACGCGGCTGCGGGTGCATGACGTCACCCACCCGCAGGCTGCGCAGGTCGGCGCTCTCGCGCCGCTCGATCAGGCGGCGCAGGTCACCGTCGGTGAAGATGCCGATCGCCACGCCATGCTCGTCCACGACGGCGGTCGCGCCCAGCCCGCCCGCGCTCATCGCGCGCATGGTCTCGATCAGGGTGGCGCTGGGCGGCACGCGCGGTGTCGCCTCCAGCGGCCGCATGACGTCGCGCACCAGCGTCAGCAGGCGGCGCCCGAGCGCGCCGCCCGGGTGCGAGCGGGCAAAGTCGTCCGGCTGAAACCCGCGCGCGCTCAGCAACGCCACGGCCAGCGCGTCGCCCATGGCCATTTGCGCCGTGGTGCTGGCGGTGGGGGCCAGGTTGTGCGGGCACGCCTCGCGCGCCACGCCCGTGTCCAGGATGACGTCCGCGTGCCGTCCCAGGCTGGAGTCGGCCCGTCCGGTCATGGCCACCAACGGCACCCCCATGCGTTTGATCAGTGGCAAGATGGCGGTGAGCTCGTCACTCTCGCCGGAGTTGCTGATGGCCAATACCGCATCGGTGGGCGTGATCATGCCCAGGTCGCCGTGGCTGGCCTCGGCCGGGTGCACGAACATGGCGGGCGTTCCCGTCGACGCCAGTGTCGCCGCGATCTTGCGGCCCACATGGCCGCTCTTGCCCATGCCAGTGACGACCACGCGCCCACGGCAACGCAGCAGCGTGGTCACGGCCTGCACGAAGCGCTCGTCCAGCCGCGCGGCCATGGCTTGCAGGCCGTCGATTTCGGTCTGCAGCGCCGCACGCGCCAGCGCCAGCAGCGCGGCACCGTCGAGGTCTGCGGGGGCAGTCGTCGCGTTGGCGGTCATGCGTGCGATTATCCGGCAACGCCGCCACCCCTTGCGCCCTTAAGATCGGGCCATGAACGCGCTCGACCTCACCCTGCTGTACCTGCTGGCCGCTGTGCTGGGGGTGGTGGTGTGCCGGTTGCTGCGGCTGCCTGCGATGATCGGCTACTTGGCCGTGGGGGTGGTCATCGGACCCCATGCGCTGGCGCTGGCACAAAACTCGGCCGGATTGCGCTATCTGGCCGAGTTCGGGGTGGTGTTTCTGATGTTTGCCATCGGGCTGGAGTTCAGCTTGCCCAAGCTGCGCGCGATGAAGCGCTTCGTCTTCGGGCTGGGCACGGCGCAGGTGGTGCTGACGGTGGTATTGACCACCGGCGCGTCGTTGGCACTGGGCTGGCTGTTGGGCGACTGGTGGGCGTTCGAATGGCAGACGGCGCTCGCCATGGGGGGCATCATGGCCATGAGCAGCACGGCCATCGTCGTCAAGCTCATGGCCGACCGGCTCGAGCTGGAGTCCGAGCACGGCCGTCGCGTGGTCGGTATCTTGCTGTTTCAAGACCTGGCGGTGGTGCCGCTGCTGGTGCTCATCCCGGCGCTGGCCGCACCCAGCGAAGACCTGGCGGGCGCGCTGCTGATCGCACTGGCCAAGGCGGCCGCCCTGTTGGCCCTGCTGCTGACCGGCGGGCAGCGCCTGATGCGCTGGTGGCTGACGCTGGTGGCGCGCCGCAAAAGCCAAGAGCTGTTCATGCTCAACCTGTTGCTGATCACGCTGGGCATGGCCTGGCTGACCGAGCACGCCGGGCTGTCGCTGGCGCTGGGCGCGTTCGTGGCGGGCATGCTGATCGCGGAGACCGAATACCGCCACCAGGTCGAGTCCGACATCCGCCCTTTCCACGACGTGTTGCTGGGGCTGTTTTTCATCACCATCGGCATGATGCTGGACTGGCGCATCGTCGTCGAGCGCTGGCCGCTGGTGCTGTTGCTGCTGAGCCTGTCGCTGGTCTTCAAGCTCGGGCTCATCACGTTGCTGACGCACGCGTTGGGCGCCCCGGCGGGCACCGCGCTGCGCGTGGGTCTGTATTTGATGCAGGCGGGCGAATTTGGCCTGGTGCTGCTGCAGTTGGCCAACCAAAACGGGCTCATTCCGCCGGCGCTGTTCAACCCCACGCTGGCGTCGATGGTCATCTCGATGCTGCTGACGCCGTTCATCATCGAGCACAGCAACGCCATCGTCGGCCGTCTGGTGGGCAGCGACTGGCTGATGCAGTCGGTACAGATGACGCAGATCGCTCGCAAAGCCATCGCGGCGGACCAGCACGTCATCATCTGCGGCTACGGGCGCTGCGGGCAAAACCTGGCACGGCTGCTGGAGCAGGAGGGCATCCCCTACATGGCGCTGGACCTGGACCCGGACCGCGTGCGCCAGGCGGCAGCTGCCGGCCACTCGGTGGTGTTTGGCGACGCCGCGCGGCTGGAAGCGCTCATGGCCGCTGGGCTGGCGCGTGCCTGCGCGGTGGCCGTGACTTATCTGGACACGCCCAGCGCGCTCAAGGTGCTGCACCACGTGCGCGAACACGCCCCGGCGGTGCCGGTGGTGGTGCGCACCGTGGACGACGCCGATCTGGCCCGCCTGCGTGCCGCGGGTGCCACTGAAGTGGTGCCCGAGACGTTGGAGGCCAGCCTGATGCTGGCCAGCCATGCACTGGCGCTGGTGGGCGTGCCGCTGCGGCGCGTGGTGCGGCTGGTGCAGGAGCAACGCGCCGCGCGCTACGACCTGTTGCGCGGTTACTTTCACGGCGGCGACGACGACGAGACCGAGGACGAGCGCCAGCAAGCGCGCCTGCGTACCGTGGTGCTGCCCGCGGGCGGCCCCACCATCGGGCGCGCACTGGGCGACTTGGGGCTACACGCCATGGGCGTGACCGTGGTGAGCGTACGTCGTGCCGACGGCCGCCGCGTCGCACCGGACGACGGCCTGCTCCTGCAGGGCGGCGACGCCATCGTGCTGTACGGGCCGCCCGAGCCGCTGACGCTGGCCGAAGCCAAGCTACTGGCGGGATAATCGCGCTGCCATGGATACCTCCGCCTACCTCAAAGCCCACATCCGCACCGTCCCCGACTGGCCGGCGCCCGGCGTGCAGTTTCGCGACATCACGCCGCTGCTGCAGGATCCCAAAGTCTTTCGCGTGCTCATCGACACCTTCGTGCACCGCTATATGGACCGGCACCTGCGCCCCGACGTGGTGGCCGGGCTCGATGCGCGTGGCTTCATCATCGGCTCGGTGCTGGCCTACGAGCTGGGCGTGGGCTTCGTGCCAATCCGAAAAAAAGGCAAGCTGCCCTTCACCACCGTCGAAGAAACGTACGAGCTGGAGTACGGCAGCGCCACCGTCGAGCTGCACACCGACGCCGTGCGCGCGGGCGACCGGGTGCTGCTGATCGACGACCTGATCGCCACCGGCGGCACCATGATGGCGGGCAAAAAACTGCTCGAAAAACTCGGTGCCACCGTGATGGAAGGGGCGGCCATCGTCGCTCTGCCCGAGCTGGGCGGCCTCGAGCGCCTACAGGCCGCCGGACTGCCGCTGTTCACGCTGGTCAGCTTCGAGGGGCACTGAACCGCGCTCACGCCCCGCTGTGCTCCCCATCGGGCCGGCGGGCGTCGGGTCGCGGGCGCTGGGTGGCAGGTGGGTCGCCACGCCAGTACACCGCGCGCACCTGCAGCCCGAGCAGCTGCAGGGCATCGTCACGGACCTGCGCTTCCAGGCGCGTCGGGTGCGGTGCCGGTCCTGCCGCCATGCTGGCCGGCTGAGGCAGCCAGTCGATCAAGACCAGGTGCTGTTGGCCTTCGCGGTCCAGCGACAACACGCGCACGCGGTAGCGGCCGGACAGCACGCCGTGCCGCAGCATCACCTCGCGCACCAGCAGCGCCACCCGTTCCCGCTGGCGCCGGCGCAGGCGGGACGCTGCCGCGGCGGCGTCGCCATCGGCGCTGGGCGGGTCACGCCGCGGGGCGTGGGCGGGTTCGGCCCGGGCACGACTGCGGCCGGTGGCGCGGTCCCACCAGCGCCGCCACCACGATGACCAGCTGCCCACCGCAGCAGGGTCAGGGCTAGGCGCGGCGGGCGCGCGGCGGGCAGGGCGTGGTGGTGAGGGTGGCATGGGCGGTGGACGATGGACGGTTCGTACGCGAACGGGTGGGCCCGGGGCATGCGCCAGTGCGGCATTGTGTCGGCTTTTCGGGTGTTTGCACCACGTGGCGTGCCTTTGCGCGTTTTTCCGATGGCCAAACAGGGCATTTTTGGCCGATACTGTGCGCCTGCCATCCTTTTTCCGGGACGGGTCACGGGCGTGTGCGCGGCGCGCCCGGGTGGGCCGTCTCCCTGTCCGTGAGGAGTCCTCATGTCCGCTGTTGCCACTCCGACTGCTGCCGGTGTCGATGCGTCGGCACGCACCCATGCCGAGTTTCTGACCTTCCGCTTGGGGGCGGAAGAGTACGGTATCGACATCCTGCGTGTGCAGGAAATCCGTTCCTTCGAGCCACCCACCCGCATCGCCAATGCGCCCTCGCACATCCTGGGTGTGGTCAATCTGCGCGGCGTCATCGTGCCGGTGGTCGATCTGCGCATCAAGCTCGGCTGCGAGCGGGTCGACTACAACAACCTCACCGTGGTCATCGTGCTCAACGTCAAAGGGCGCGTGGTGGGCGTGGTGGTGGACTCGGTCTCCGACGTGATCGAACTCGCGCGCGAGCAGATCCGCTCCGCCCCCGAGATGGCCTCTGGCACCGTGGACACCGCCTTCATCACCGGCATTGCCACCGTCAACGAGCGCATGCTCATCGTCATGGACATCGAGGCGCTGGTCACGCACCCCGACATGGGGCTGACCGACGCCTGACATCGGCCCGTCGTCGCCGTTTTCCCGGGAATCTCTCATGCTCGACTTTTTGCAATACTTCATGCGGGCGTGGCGGGTGCGCACCCGGATGCTGGGCGCGATCGGCGTGGTACTCGCGCTGCTGCTGGGTATGGCCGCGGTGGGTGTATGGGCGGTGCACCACATGCAAATCGCCCAGCACGAGGCGCTGACGCTGGCTTGGACGGTGGCTGCGCAAAACGCGCAAGACGCCAACGAGGCGTTTGCGCAACAGATGATTCAGCTCACCGACCACGGCGAGCACATCCGCCGCCAGGCGCTGTGGGCCGTGGGCATCGCGCTGGGGGTGTCACTGCTCATCGTCGTGCCCACCACGCTGGCCAACCTGCGCAGCATCGTGCAACCGGTGCAGCAGGCCGAAGCGCTGGCGGTGGCGATCGCCCGCGGTGACCTGGCCACCCGCACCGACACCACTGGCGCCGACGAACTGACGCAACTGCTGCGCAGCCTGCACGACATGCAGGACGCCTTGGCGCGCACGGTGGGCGCGGTGCGCGACACCGCGCAGCGCATCCAGCACACCAGCGATGGCGTGGCCAGCGGCAGTGCCGACCTGCGCCAGCGCACGGAGGACACCGCCGGACACCTGCAACAAACCGCTGCCAGCCTCGAAGAAATCACCGCGGCGGTGCAGTCGTCCAACGACGCCGCGCGCGCCGCCATCGAGCTGGCCCGGCGCAACGCCGAAGTGGCCGAGCGCGGCGGCACGGAAGTGCAAAACGTCGTGGCCACCATGGACGCCATCCAGGCCGCCAGCCAGCGCATCCACGACATCACCACCGTCATCGACAGCATCGCGTTTCAGACCAATATCCTCGCGCTCAACGCGGCGGTGGAAGCCGCGCGAGCGGGCGAGGCCGGGCGTGGTTTTGCCGTCGTGGCGGGCGAGGTGCGGGCGCTGGCCCAGCGTTCGGGTCAGGCCGCGCGCGAGATCAAGGCGCTCATTGGTGACAGCACCGAAAAGGTTGCCGCCGGCACCCAGCTCGTCCATCAGGCGGGGGCCACGCTGCGCGACATCGTCGCGCACGCCGAGCAGGTATCGACGTTCGTGCGCGATATCACGCACGCCACGCAGGAGCAGACCCAGGCACTGGTACAGGTCAACGACGCCATCGTGCAGCTCGACGGCATGGCGCAGCAAAACGCCCAGCTGGTGGGCGATAGCGCCCAGGCGGCACAGCGCCTGCGTGAGCAGGCGCACCGGCTGCGCGAGATGGTGGCGGGTTTTCGTCTGGCGGGCGACGCTGCGGGCGAGCACCCACCGCTGCAGCCGGCTGCCGTGCGCGGCCAGGGTGACCCGAGCAGCTATCAGGGGCCGGAGCGGCGCCGCACGCCTCGCGTGCCCGTGGCTTGAGAGGTCTGGCCGGATGTACGCCCGCAGCCCCCGTCGCAAACGGCCCATCGGCATCCAGACCTTCCGCGACATCCGCGAAGGGGGCTACTACGACGTCGACAAGACCGCGTTTGCGCACCGGCTGGCCACCACAGGCAAGTACGACTTCCTCTCGCGTCCGCGGCGCTTCGGGTCATCATGGAGTTCAAGCGCATCGATGGCGACCAACCCACGGGCGAGGCGATGGCGCAGCTGCGGCAGCGGGGCTATGCCGACCAATACCGCGCCGACGGCCGCCCCATCTGGTGGCTGGGCGTGGCGTTCAGCAGCGCCACGCGCCATGTGGTGGGGTGGGACGTTCAGCCCGCCCCCTTGCTTTCGATTTACCCACCCACTGAAAACCCATCTTTGCACCGGAGAATCTCATGAGCGTGCGTGACTGGAAAATTGGTGTCCGCTTGGGCGCGGGCTTTGGCGTCGTGTTGGCACTGCTGGTGGCCGTCTGGGCCGCTGCGCAGTGGAGTGAGCGAGCAGTGCAGACTCATACGGAGCGCGCGATGTTTGCGGAAAAAGTGGCGCTTTCGGCGGAGAAATGGTCGGCTATCACCCGTACCGAAATCACCCGTACCGAGGCTGCCATTCGTTTTGGTGACAATCCTGAGATCCTCAATTACTTTCAGCAGCAAATCCAAGCCACGCGGGCGCAGGTCGATGAAATCGAAAAAACCCTGTCGGGGCGGGTCAAGGAGCTCGACGACGCCGAGGTTTCGCAGCAACTCGAGCGCGTGGCGACGTTGCGCCAGGCGCAGATTGCGGCACGCGACGAAGCGCTCGCTGCCGTCAAAGCCGGCGACATGGCCCGGGCGAAAGAGCTCCTCGAGGGCCGCTACAAGGCGGGCGCGCAGACCTACATCGACGCGCAACAGCGCTTGACCGATACGCTGGTGGCGCTGGCCGATCGGCTCAACGCGCAGGCTCAAGTGATCGCCCAACGAGTGCAGTGGGTCATGCTGGGGGTGGTCTTGGCGGCGCTGGCTGTGGGCGTGGGGGTGGCTGTGGCGCTCACGCGCGGTATCACCCGTCCGCTCGCCGAGGCCATTGATGTGGCCCAGGCCATCGCCCAGGGCGACCTCGCGCGCCGCATCCATGTCGATCGTGGCGACGAAGTGGGGCAACTGCTCCGGGCACTGTCGGCCATGCAGCACGCCCTGGTCACCGCCATCCAACGCATCCGCACGAGTGCCGATCAAGTGGCCAGCGCCAGCGCCGAGATCGCGCAGGGCAACCAGGACCTCTCGGCGCGCACCGAAAGTGCGGCCGCGAGCCTGGAGCAAACCACTGCCAGCACCCAGCACCTGACCGAGACCGTGCGCCACAGTGCCGAAGCCGCCCGCACCGCCAACCAACTCGCCGCCCAAGCCGCGCAAGTCGCGCGCGACGGAGGGCAGACCGTGGCGCAAGCCGTGCAGTCGATGAAAGCCATCGAGTCGAGCAGCCAAAAAATCGCCGACATCACCAACGTCATCGACGGCATTGCGTTTCAGACCAATATCCTCGCGCTCAACGCGGCGGTGGAAGCCGCGCGTGCCGGTGAGGCGGGCCGCGGCTTTGCCGTGGTCGCCGGTGAAGTGCGCTCGCTGGCGCAACGCAGCGCCGAGGCGGCCAAGCAAATCAAAGCCCTGATCGACGAGAGTGTCGCCACCGTGCGCACCGGCAGCACCCAAGTCGACAGCGCGGGCCAGACGATGGAGCAGATCGTGCAATCCATCCAGCGCGTGGCCGACATGATTGCTGAAGTCACGGCGGCCGCCAACGAGCAAAGCGACAGCATCGCGCAAGTCAACGCCGCGCTGGGCCAGTTGGACCAGACCACACAGCAAAACGCCGCCCTCGTCGAAGAGGCGGCGGCGGCCGCCCAGAGCCTGCGCCAGCAAGCGGCCGAGCTGCAGCAGGTGGTCAGTCAGTTCCGCACCGGGCAGGGCGATGGGATGGTGTTGGCACCGGCACCCACGCCGCGGGCGGCCGTCCCGCCCGCGCCCGCTCCCGCCCTGGCCGCGCGGCGCGAGCCGCGGCTGGCCGCGCCCAGCGCTGCTGCGGCAGCCAAGCCCGCGGGTGCTGTGGCGCCTGCTGCCAGCGCGCGCAAGACAGCCTCCAAACCTGCAGCAGCACCCAGCGCCAAACCCACCCCGGCCGCGCTGACCAGCCCGCGCCCCGCGCCCGCGCCGTCCAAGCCAGCGTCCGACGCCGAAGGGGAGTGGGAGAGCTTTTGAACACGCGGCTGCACGCCTCGTTTCCGCCAGGATGCCCGTCGCTTGAATAACCCATGCCGCACGCTGGCCTGATGAAATCCCTATCGCCCAAAGCGGTTTCCATAGAGCAGTTGCCATGATCGACTTCTCCAGCACGCTGCCCGGTCTATCGGGTTTGCCCTCGGCAGACCCGGTGGCCAGTGGCCGCCTGTCGGTCGCGGCGCTGCTGGACCATTTGCAGCACGCGCTGGTGGTGCTGGACGTCGAGGGGCGCGTCGTGGGCCACAACCATTGCGCACGAGAGATGCTGGAGCTGCCGCTGACGCTGCTGCAGAAGCAGCCGCTCATCGACGACGTGGTGCGCTGGCAGATCAAGCGAGGTGACCTGCGCGGCGATGCGCAGCGGTTGGTGGAGCGGGTCTGGTACCACCTGCGCCGCGTGCAAGAGACGGGGCAGCCCCACATCTACACCTACACCACCGCCGGTGGTCGTACGTTGCAGGGCACGACGATCGCTGTGCCTGGTGGCGGTTGGGTGCGCACTTATGTGGACGTGACGCGGCACGCGCAGGCCGCGAACTTCTTGCGCGAGAGTGAGGAGCGCTTCCGCAGCCTGACCGAGCTGTCCGCCGACTGGTACTGGGAGTGGGATGCCGAGGGGCGTTATACGCGGTTGGAGGGGCGACTGATTCGAGAAACCTCGACCGCCGAGATGTTTCTGGGCCGCTGCGCCTGGGATGTGCCCGCGCTCAACCGCCCCACGGCGCGCGAATGGCGTCCGCTCATCGAGGCGTTCGAGCAGCGCCGGGTGTTTCGCCGCTTCGAGATCCAGCGCCGCTTGCAGGACGGGCGCGTGGTGTGGTTTTCCATCAGCGGCATGCCGGTCTACGACGCGCAAGGTCGCTTTGCCGGCTACCGTGGCGTCGGGCGCGACGTCACGCGGCGCAAGGCGGACCAAGCCACCATCGAGCGCCTCGCCTTCTACGACAGCCTGACCGGCCTGTACAACCGCCGCTCGTTTCAGGACAAGCTGACCCAGGCGCAAGCGGCCAGCGCGCGCAGCGGCCAGTGGGCGGCGCTGTGCTTCATCGATCTGGACAATTTCAAAGACATCAACGACGCCTTTGGGCATGGGGTGGGCGACCAGTTGCTGCAGACGGTGGCCAAGCGCCTGCGCGAGGCGGTGCGTGAGGAAGATACGATCGCACGCCTGGGCGGCGACGAATTCGTCGTGCTGCTGGAGGATTTGGACCGCGAGGAGGAGCAAGCGGCGTGGCGCGCCCAACACGTGGCCGAAAAAATTCGCGTCGCGCTCGAGCGTCCGGTGACGGTGGACGGACACGAGGTGCAGTCCACGCCCAGCATCGGCATCACGGTATTTCGTGGCCGCAGCGACGCGGTGGAGGACATCCTGGGCCGCGCCGACTTGGCGATGTACCACTCGAAAGCTGCCGGACGCAATGCGGTGCGCTTCTTCGACCCAGCGATGCAAGAGGCGGTGCTGGCCCGCGCCACCCTGCAGCGCGAGTTGCGCCACGGCCTGCGCGATGGCGAGCTGCGCCTGTATGGGCAGCCGATCGTCGATGACAAAGCCCAGGTCGTGGGTTACGAGGCTCTGTTGCGCTGGCAACACCCCCTGCGCGGCATGGTGTCGCCAGCGGAGTTCATTCCGGTGGCCGAGCAAAGCGGCTTGATTTTGCCCATGGGTCAGTGGGTGCTGCGACAGGCCTGCGCGCACCTGGCGGCGTGGGCACGCGATCCGCAGCGCACCCACTGGACGATGGCGGTCAACCTGAGTGCGCGCCAGTTGCGCCAGCCCGACTTCGTGCAGTCCGTGCAGACCGCGCTGGCCGAGACGGGCGCCAACCCCAGCCGCCTGAAGCTGGAGCTGACCGAGAGCCTGCTGCTGCACGATGTGGAAGACACCATCGTCAAAATGGCAGCGCTCAGCGCCATGGGGGTGCAGTTTGCGCTCGACGACTTTGGCACTGGGTACTCGTCGCTGGCGTACCTCAAGCGCCTGCCGCTGGACCAGCTCAAGATCGACCGCACCTTCGTGCGCGACATCCTGGACGACCCCAACGACGCGGCGATCGCACGCACCATTTTGCAACTGGCCAACAGCCTGGAGCTCAGCGTCGTGGCGGAGGGTGTGGAGACGGTGGCCCAGTTCGAGACGCTGCGCGCCATGGGCTGTCGGCTCTTTCAGGGCTACCATTTCGGGCGGCCCACCGCTTTGTGAGA
Organism: Tepidimonas sp. HKU78; assembly: GCF_049860815.1. Lineage (NCBI taxonomy): Bacteria > Pseudomonadati > Pseudomonadota > Betaproteobacteria > Burkholderiales > Tepidimonas > Tepidimonas sp. HKU78. The sequence goes on along the minus strand of NZ_CP187547.1, from coordinate 346,788 downwards.
CACACCCACACCATGAACGCCCGCCTGCCCGACCCGACCCCGCTGCTCGACCCCGTGGCCGTGCGTCAACGCGTCGATGCGCGCTGGCAGCACGACATCCTGCCCGCGCTGCAGCGCTACATCGAGGTGCCCGCCAAGTCGCCGATGTTCGACCCGGAGTGGGCCGTCCATGGCCATCTGGAGACCGTGCTGCGCCAGGCCGCCGAATGGGTGACCCGCCAGCCGGTGCAGGGGTTGACGCTCGAGATCGTGCGTCTGCAACGCCCCGACGGCAGTCCCCGCACCCCGGTGCTACTGTTCGAGGTGCCCGCGCGCGCTGGCGTCGACGGCACGCCCGCACCGGCCAGCGGACAGACGGTGCTGATGTATGGTCACTTGGACAAGCAGCCCGAGTTCAGCGGTTGGCGCACCGGTCTGGGGCCGTGGACCCCACGCCTGATCGATGACCGCCTCTACGGCCGCGGGGGCGCCGACGACGGTTATGCGGTGTATGCCGCACTGGCGGCGATCGAGGCGCTGCAGGCGTCGGGCCGGGCGCATCCGCGCATCGTGGGGCTGATCGAAACCGGCGAAGAAAGCGGCTCGCCCGACCTGCTGCCCACCATCGATGCGCTGCGGTCGCGCCTGGGCGATGTGGGTCTGGTGATCTGCCTGGACAGCGGCGCGGGCAATTACGATCAGCTCTGGCTGACCACCAGCCTGCGCGGCATGATCAGCGGTGTGCTCAGGGCCGAGATCTTGACCGAAGGCGTGCACTCTGGCGATGCGTCGGGTGTGGTGCCGTCGAGCTTTCGCATCCTGCGCCATGTGCTGGACCGACTGGAAGACAGCGCCACGGGTCGCCTGCTGCCCGCCGTGTTCCACTGCGAGATCCCGGCCGAGCGCATCGCGCAGGCGCGCGAGACGGCGGCCATCCTGGGCGACGCGGTGTGGAAGCGCTTCCCCTGGGCACACCACGACTGTGGCGGCAGCACCGTCTTTGCCCTGCCCACCACCACCGACCCCGTGGAGGCACTGCTCAACCGCACCTGGCGTCCCACCCTGTCGGTGACCGGGGCCGAAGGGCTGCCGGCGCTGCGTGACGCGGGCAATGTGCTGCGGCCGTATACCGCGTTCAAGCTTAGCCTGCGCCTGCCCCCGCTGGTGGACGCCGCACAGGCGGTGCAGCAGCTCAAGGCGCTGCTGGAAGACAATGCGCCCTACCAGGCGCGCGTGACCTTCGAGCCCGAAGGGGCCGCCAACGGCTGGAACGCCCCGGCCACCGCGCCTTGGTTCGAGCAGGCGCTGCATGCCGCCAGCCAGGCGCACTTCGGCGCGCCCTGTGGCACCATCGGCCAGGGCGGCACCATTCCGCTCATGAACATGCTCAGCGCGGGTTTTCCGCGGGCGCAGATGATGGTGTGCGGGGTTTTGGGGCCGCAGAGTAACGCACACGGCCCCAATGAATTTTTGCACGTTCCCTATGCGCGGCGGCTGACGGCGGCGGTGGCCGAGGTGATCGCACGCCTGCCTTGATGCACACGGGTCATGCGCCTTGTGCCGGCTCGCTGGCGCGCACCCGTTGCCGAGCGGCCAGCGCCAGCAATGACAATGCCGTGATCGATACCGGAACCAGCGAGCCCACGTTGAGCCACCACCAGCCCTGTGTGGTCACGAGCGCCCCCGAGGCGAACGCCGTCACCGCCATCGTGGCGAAGACACCGAAATTGATGACCGCCTGCGCGCGGTCTTTTTCTTCGGGCCGATAGGCCTGCATGGCCAGCGTCGTGCTGCCGGTGAACAGAAAGTTCCAGCCCACCCCCAACAGAAATAACGCGACGGTAAAGTGGTGCAGGTCTTGCCCAGACAGGGCGATTGCAATGCACGCGGCGTTGAGCAACACGCCCACCCCCATGATCGTGATGGCACCAAAGCGTCGGATCAGATGCCCGGTGAAAAAGCCAGGTGCGAACATGCCGATCACGTGCCACTCCAGCACGAAAGCGGCGTCGGCAAACGGCATGCCGCAGGTCTGCATGGCCAGTGGCGTGGCGGCCATGAGCAGGTTCATCACGCCATAGCCCAAGGCTGCGCCGACGAAGGCGACGGCAAACGTCGGTTGGCGCAGCAATTCGAGCACGGAGCGGCCAGCGCGGGCCGTCCCGGGCGCCGGTGGCGGATCGGCTGGAAAGCGGATGCCCGCCATGACCACCATCGAGACCAGCGCCACCGCGGCCAGGGCCAGATACGCCCCCAGGAACGGGGTGGCCAACCAATCGCGCGCGTGATTGGCCAGATTGGGGCCGGCGATCGCCCCCAATAAGCCGCCAGCGAGCACCAGTGAGACGGCTTTTTCGCGCTCGGCCGGGGCGGCCAGTTCTCCGGCGGCAAAACGGTAGAGCTGGCCGTTGGCGCTGTAGTAGCCCGCGACGACCGTCGCCGCGACCAATAACCAGAAGTTCCCGTGCGCCACCGCCCACGCGGCCAGCAGTGCCGAGGCGAAGGCCACCGCCAGCCCCATTTGAAACGCCATCTGCCGTCCCCAGCGCGCCTGCGAGCGCGCCACCAGCCCGGTCGACAGCGCCCCCCCTACCACATAGCCCATCACGGGCAGCGTCGCCATCCAGCCCACGGGGGCCAGGCTCAGGCCCACCAGCCCGTTGATGGCGATGAAGACGACGTTGTTGGTCAGGAACAAGCCTTGCGCGATGGCCAGCAACCACAGGTGACGGTTCATGGAACTGGGTTATAACGGATCCGGTCTCGGGTTGTGGGCGGCGCGCGCGACTTTCTACAATCGCAGCATCGCCGCTGGCGCGGATGCCCATGATGGGGCCCCGCTGCGTCCCTTTCTTTTCTTGGGTAAGCCATGGTTCCCCACCTCGTCACCGCACTCACTGGCCCGATCAACGAGCTGGAGCAGCGCATCCTCGAGTCCACTCCCGTCATCGAGCGCTGGTTCCGGCTCGAGTGGATGGAACACACGCCGCCGTTCTACACCTCGGTGGACATTCGCAACGCGGGCTTCAAGCTGGCGCCGGTGGATACCAATTTGTTCCCGGGGGGGTGGAACAACCTGACCAACGAGATGCTGCCGCTGGCCGTGCAGGCCGCGATGGCGGCGATCGAAAAAATCTGCCCCGAGGCCAAAAACCTGCTGCTGGTGCCTGAAAACCACACGCGCAACACGTTTTACTTGATGAACGTGGCGCAGTTGCAGCGCATTTTCTATTCGGCAGGGCTCAACGTGCGCATCGGTTCGCTCAACCCGGAAATCAAAGAACCCACCGAGCTCCCGCTGCCCAATGGCGAGCGGCTGCTGCTCGAGCCCATCGTGCGCGAGGGACGGCGCATCGGCTTGAAGCACTTCGACCCCTGCACCATCCTGCTCAACAACGACTTGAGCGCGGGCGTACCGGGTATTTTGGAGGACTTGCATGAGCAGTACGTGCTACCGCCGCTGCATGCAGGCTGGCACGTGCGGCGCAAGAGCAACCACTTCCGCTGCTACGAGGAGGTGGCCAAGCGCTTCGGCAAGCTCGTGGGTATCGACCCCTGGCTGATCAACCCCATGTTCGCGCAATGCGGGCAGGTCAATTTTGCCGAAGGCTCCGGCTTCGAGTGCCTGCAGGGCAACGTCGACGCCCTACTGACCAAAATTCGCCGCAAATACAAGGAGTACGGCATCCAAGAGCGGCCGTTCGTCGTGGTCAAGGCCGACAACGGCACCTACGGCATGGGCGTGATGATGGTGCGCGATGCCGCCGAGCTGGCGAGCCTGAACCGGCGCACCAAAAACAAGATGAACGTCATCAAGGACGGCCAGCAGGTCAGCGACGTCATCATCCAAGAGGGGGTGATGACCCACGAGCAGATCAACGACGCCGTGGCCGAGCCCGTGGTGTACATGATGGACCGCTACGTGGTCGGGGGCTTTTATCGCGTGCACGCCGAGCGTGGGGTGGATGAAAACCTCAATGCCCCGGGCGCCAGCTTCGTACCATTGGCGTTCGAGAAAAGCGCCCTGCAACCACAGCCCGGCTCGCCGCCGGGGGCGAGCGTGCCCAACCGTTTTTACATGTACGGCGTGGTGGCGCGGCTGGCCATGCTGGCCGCCGCCTACGAGCTCGAAGCCACCGACCCCGAGGCCGAGCAGTATGACTGAGGCGCCAGCGAAGCCTTCCCTGCGGCGGGTGTTGGTGGTGGCCGACCCGCTGCACACCTTCGTTACCTACAAAGACAGCACGTACGCGATGATGCGCGAGTTGGCGCGCCGCGGTGTGGCGCTGGCCGCGTGCGAGCCGGCGCACCTGCACTGGCGCAGCGGCGAACCCGTCACCGCCTGGGTGCGTGAAGTGACGCTGACCGACGATCCGCACGCTTGGTTTGCGGTACGGCGCCAAGGGCGCGAGCCGCTGCACGCGTTCGACGCCGTGCTGATGCGCAAAGACCCGCCGTTCGACGCCGAGTATTTTTACGCCACCCACCTGCTGCAGCAGGCCGAGCGCGAGGGCGCGCGCGTCTTCAACCGGCCCGCCGCGCTGCGCGACCACCCGGAAAAGCTGGCCGTCATGGAGTTTGCCCCGTGGGCGCCGTCCACGCTGGTGACGCGCAGTGCCGAGGCCATCCGCGCTTTCCATGCCGAGCATCGCGACATCATCCTCAAGCCCCTCGATGGCATGGGAGGGCGTGGCATCTTTCGTGTCGGGCCGGATGGCATGAACCTGGGGGTGGTGGTCGAGACGCTGACGGCACACGGCCACACCACCATCATGGTGCAGCGCTACCTGCCGCAGATCGCGCACGGGGACAAGCGCATCTTGCTCATCGGTGGCGAGCCCGTGCCCTACTGCTTGGCGCGCATCCCGCAAGCCGGCGAGGTGCGCGGCAACCTGGCCGCCGGTGGCCGCGGTGAGGCGCGGCCGCTGAGCGACGCCGACTGGGCCATTGCCCGCGCCGTCGGCCCCACGCTGGCCGCGCGCGGTCTGCTGCTGGTGGGGCTGGACGTGATCGGGGAGTGGATCACGGAAATCAATGTCACCAGCCCGACGTGCTTTCAGGAAATCACCCAGCAGACGGGTTACGACGTCGCCGGACGCTTCGTCGATGCGCTGCAGGACGCGGTGGGCGCTGCGGCGCGGGCATGAGTCGCCACCAGTTGGCTCGCTGGGCATTCTGGGCATTGGCGACGGCGATCACGGTGCTGTCGCTGACGCCCGTGGAGCACTTGCCGCCGCAGGTGTTCGATTGGTGGGATAAAGCGCAGCACGCGCTGGGCTTTGCGCTATTGACCATCACCGCGCGGCTGGCGTACCCGGCTGCACCTGGAAACTCGCTGTGGGTTGGCCTGTTGCTGCAGGGGGCGGCCATCGAGCTGGCCCAAGCCGCCAGTGGCTGGCGCCACGGTGATGTCGCTGACTGGATCGCGGACGCCGTCGGCGTCGGAATCGGGTGGATCTTGCTGGCTGCCGCGCAGCGCCGCGCTCAGTGAACCGATAAGCGCGATGACTACGGCGTCGAGCCCCGCTCGGGCCGCAGAGCCCGCGCCAGCGGGCGTCGCAGCGCCTTCTACAATGCCGCCATGAACTTCACCGAGATGCTGCTGCGCGCCGAACGGGCGCATCGATCGCGCTTGTGCGTCGGGTTGGACCCGGACCCGACTCGGTTGCCTGGGCGCTGGGCGGGGCGCGTCGAGCATTTGTACGATTTTTGCGCGGCCATCGTCGATGCCACCGCCGATTTGGTGTGCGCCTACAAGCCGCAGATCGCCTACTTCGCCGCGCACGGGGCCGAGGATCAGCTCGAGCGTCTGATGGCCCACATCCGCGTCGTGGCGCCCGACGTGCCCATCATCCTGGACGCCAAACGGGGCGACATCGGCAGCACCGCCCAGCAGTACGCCAAGGAGGCCTTCGAGCGTTACGGGGCCGATGCCGTCACGCTGTCGCCGTTCATGGGGTTCGATTCGGTCGAGCCTTACCTTCAGTACTCAGGCAAAGGCGTATTTCTGTTGTGCCGTACCAGCAATCCCGGTGGCGACGATTTGCAGGCGCGCCGCTTGGCCGACGTGCCTGGGCAGCCGCTGTTGTATGAGCACATCGCCGCCCTGGCGCAGGGGCCGTGGAACCGCCACGGTCAGATGGGGTTGGTGGTGGGCGCCACCTACCCGCAAGAGATCGAGCGCGTGCGCGCCATCGCCCCCACGGTGCCGCTGCTCATCCCCGGCGTCGGCGCCCAGGGGGGCGACGCCGCCACCACCGTGCGCGCAGGCTGGCGCGGTGACGCTGCAGGCCACACCACCGGGCCAGTGATCGTCAATTCGTCGCGCGCTATCCTGTACGCCAGCACGGGCGACGACTTTGCCACGGCGGCGCGAGCCGAGGCCGAGCGCACGCGGGCGGCGCTGTGGGTGTGAGCGACGGAGAGTAGCGGCACTGTTTCCTCGACCCTCACCCCCGCACGAAGCGAACGCGCGTCCCTGCCAGTGCGATGACGTCGCCGTCGTTCAAGCGGGCGCCCTCGGGTCGCAGGGGCTGGTCGTTGAGGGTGACGGACTGGGCGCCAACGGTCTGGCGCAGCGTGTAGGTGGTGCCTTCGCGCACGATGCTTGCCACGGCCACGCCGGGCTTGCCGATGGTGGTGACGGGTTTGATCAGCACCAGCGTGCGTCCTTGCGCCGGGCCTTCGAGTACCTCCAGCCGGGCGGGTGTCGCCGTCACGGGGGGCGCGGATATGGTGGTCGGGGGGGAGGGAGCCGCGGGGGTGGCGGGCGGTGCGTCACCCTCGCCGGAAATCACCCGCAATTGGTAGCGGGCGATTTCCACGACGTCATCCGGCCCGACGTCGGCGGACACCACGGCGCGCCCATTGACGTAGGTGCCGTTGGTGCTGTTGAGGTCCAGCACCTGCACGCGGCCGTCGGGTTGCAGCACGAAGACGGCATGTTCACCGCTGACGCCGAGGTGTTCGATCACGAGGTCGTTGTACGGGCGACGCCCAACTGTGGTGCGGATCTGGGTCAGCGGCACGCGTTGCAGTTCGCGCCCGTCCAGACTGATGGTGAGCATGGGCATGGTCTACGCTCCGGACTCGGCTCGAGGGGGGCAGTGGATCAGGGCGACGGTGATGTTGTCACGGCCGCCCGCGGCATTGGCGGCGGCGACCAACGCCCGGGCGGCGGCGTCCGAGGCGCCCGTGTGGCGCAGGATGCGGGCGATCTCGGCATCCGTCAACATGTCGGTCAGGCCGTCGGAGCACAGCAGGTAAGTGTCGCCCGCTTGCACCGCATGCTCGGCCAGGTCGATGTCCACCCACGGCGCCACGCCGATGGCGCGTGTGACCAGGTTGCGGTAGCCGGTCAGGCGCGCGCCGCTGGCCGGCAGTAGCCCGGCGTCCACGTGGTCCTGTACCAGGGTGTGGTCGCGTGTCAGTTGCGCGAGCAGCCCCTGTCGCAGCCGGTACAGGCGCGAGTCGCCGACATGCGCGACGATCAATTGGCCGTCGCGCCAGCCCGCCACCACGACCGTCGTGGCCATGCCGCGCAGCGCGGGGTGGGTGCGTGCTTCTTCGTAGACGCGCCGGTTGGCCTGGCGGATGGCCTGCAGCAGCGCGCGGTGTGGATCGTCGTGCCACAGTGCGGCGTGCTCGCGCAGCGACTGCACGACCGTCTCGCAGCACAGGCGACTGGCCACCTCGCCGGCGTTGTAGCCGCCCATGCCATCGGCCAGCACGGCCACCCCCAGTGTGGCGTCGATGAGGACGGTATCTTCGTTGTTGGGGCGCAGGCGCCCCACGTCGGTGGCAGCGGCGAATTGGATGGACATGGGGCAGGGCGAGGTGGCACGCCCAGCCAGTGTAGCGCCGCCCGTGCGGTCAGAGCAGGCTCTTGAGCAGCTTGCCCATCTCAGACGGGTTGCGCGTGACCTTGAAGCCGCACTCTTCCATGATGGCGAGCTTGGCCTCGGCCGTGTCGGCCCCGCCCGAGATGAGTGCGCCCGCATGGCCCATGCGCTTGCCCGGCGGCGCGGTGACGCCAGCGATGAAGCCGACGACGGGCTTTTTCATGTGCTCCTTGCACCAGCGCGCGGCCTCGGCCTCGTCCGGCCCCCCGATTTCGCCGATCATGATCACGGCGTCGGTGTCGGGGTCGTCATTGAACATCTTCATGACGTCGATGTGCTTGAGACCGTTGATCGGGTCGCCACCGATGCCGACCGCCGAGCTCTGGCCCAGACCCAGCTCGGTCAGTTGCGCCACCGCTTCGTAGGTGAGCGTGCCCGAGCGCGAGACCACACCGACGCGCCCCTTGCGATGGATGTGGCCCGGCATGATGCCGATCTTGATCTCGCCGGGCGTGATCAGGCCCGGGCAGTTCGGGCCCAGCAGCAGGGTTTCCTTGCCGCCTTCGGCGACCTTGCGCTTCATCTTGTTGCGCACCATCAGCATGTCACGCACGGGGATGCCCTCGGTGATGCAGATCACCAGGTCGAGGTCGGCCTCGACAGCCTCCCAGATGGCATCGGCCGCGCCTGCGGGCGGCACGTAGATGACGCTGACCGTGGCGCCCGTGGCCTCCTTGGCCTCGCGCACGCTGGCATAGATGGGGATGTCGAAAATCTTCTCACCGGCCTTCTTCGGGTTGACGCCGGCCACGAAGCAGTTTTTGCCGTTGGCGTATTCCTGGCACTTTTCGGTGTGGAACTGGCCCGTCTTGCCGGTGATGCCCTGGGTGATGACCTTGGTGTCTTTGTTGATCAGGATGGACATGGTGTGCTTTCCTCTCGGCCACGGACGGCGTTAGCGACCGGCGACGGCGGCCACCACCTTCTGGGCAGCCTCGGCCATGGTGTCGGCGCTGATGATGGGCAGGCCAGAGTCGGCCAACATCTGTTTGCCCAGGTCTTCGTTGGTGCCTTTCATACGCACCACCAGCGGCACGTTCAAATTGACCGCGCGGCAGGCGGTGATGACGCCGGTGGCGATCACGTCGCAGCGCATGATGCCGCCGAAAATGTTGACCAGGATGGCCTTGACGTTCGGGTTTTTGAGCATGATCTTGAACGCCTCGGTCACCTTCTCGGCCGTGGCGCCGCCGCCGACGTCGAGGAAGTTGGCCGGCTCACCACCGAAGAGTTTGATGGTGTCCATGGTGGCCATAGCCAGACCCGCCCCGTTGACCAGGCAGCCGATGTTGCCATCCAGGCTGATGTAGGCGAGGTCGTATTTGCTCGCTTCGATTTCGGCCGGGTCTTCTTCGTCCAAATCGCGCAGGGCCACGATCTCGGGGTGGCGGAACAGCGCGTTGCTGTCGAAATTGAACTTGGCGTCCAGCGCGATCAGGTGGCCCTTGGAGTCGCGGTTGAGCGGGTTGATCTCGAGCAGCGAGGCGTCGGTCTCCATGTAACAGCGGTACAGGTTCTGAAACAGTGTGACTGCTTCATCGACGGTGTGGCCGCTCATCCCGATGCCCTCGGCCAGCTCGCGCGCCTGGGCCTCGGTCAGGCCCACCAGCGGGTCAACGAAGATCTTGACGATCTTCTCTGGCGTGTGGGCGGCGACTTCCTCGATGTCCATGCCGCCTTCGCTGGAGGCGATGAGGGCCACTTTTTGCGTGGCGCGGTCGGTCACGACCGAGACGTAGAACTCTTTGCCGATGTCGGCACCTTCTTCGATGTACAGGCGCCGCACCTTCTGGCCCTGTGGGCCGGTCTGGTGGGTGACCAGTTGCATGCCCAGCATGCGGCCCGCGAGTTCACGTACCTCGTCGATGCTGCGCGCCAACTTGACGCCGCCGCCCTTGCCGCGGCCACCGGCGTGGATCTGCGCCTTGACGACCCAGACCGGGCCGCCGAGCTTTTGCGCGGCTTCCACCGCTTCTTGCACCGTGAAGGCCGGGATGCCGCGCGGCACCGGCACGCCGAACTGACGCAAGATTTCCTTGCCTTGGTACTCGTGGATCTTCATGTGGTTCCTGTCTGAAGTGGCGTCTGACGGGAGGTCCGCCGGGCGGCAGCTCGGGTGCGACGATTGCGTCGCCGAACGGCCGCCTGCACGAGTGCGCGGCGCCGCCCAAACGCAGCGCCGCAGCTGGCGGGCCAGCGCGGGACAGCGCGAACTGTATCATGCGGCCACTGCCGCTAGCTTGATCCAAGCTGACACCAAGTCATCCGTTTGCGGTGCAGCGTCAATCGGTAAAAACCCCTAAGGGTATTCTCATGAAGACGGTATTCATCGACGGCGAAGCCGGCACCACCGGGCTCCAAATCCGCCAGCGCCTGCAAGGCATGGCAGGGCTGACCCTTCTGTCCATCGACCCGGCGCGCCGCAAAGACTCGGCTGCCAAGCGTGAACTGCTTGCGCAGGCCGACCTGACCCTCTTGTGCCTGCACGACGATGCCGCGCGGGAATCGGTGGCCATGATCGATGCGCTGCGCGCCGAGACCGGGCACGCGCCGCGCGTCATCGATGCGTCCACCGCGCACCGCGTGGCGCCGGGTTGGGTGTACGGTTTCGCCGAGCTCGCACCGGGGCAGGCGCAGGCCATCCGCAGCGCCGAACGGGTAGCCAACCCAGGCTGCTACGCCACCGGGGCCATCGCCCTCATCCGGCCGTTGGTCGACGCGGGCCTCATCCCGCCGGATCATCCGTTGTGCCTACCCAGCGTCAGCGGCTACACCGGCGGTGGGCGCGCAATGATCGAGGCGTATGAATCCGGCCAGGCGCCCGCGTTCGAGCTCTATGCACTGGGGCTCAACCACAAGCACCTGCCCGAGATCATGGCCTATACCGGCCTGCAACGGCGCCCGCTGTTCGTGCCGTCGGTGGGGAATTTTCCGCAGGGGATGCTGGTGCAGTTGCCGCTGCACCTGGACACCTTGCCGGGCCGGGTGCGCGCGCAGGACCTGCACGAGGCGCTCGCTGCGCACTATGCGGGCAGCGCTTGGGTGTCGGTGGAGCCGCCGACGGCCGATGGCAAGCTCGATGCGGTGGCGTTGGCGGGCAGCGACCGGCTGGAGCTGCGCGTCTTTGGCAACGAAGACCACCGCCACGCCGTGCTGGTGGCGCGCCTGGACAACCTGGGCAAGGGCGCCAGTGGCGCCGCCGTGCAAAACCTGCGGCTGATGCTGGGGGTGTGACCGTGCTCAGGCCAGTACGTTGAGCCGGGTGCCCAAGGGCCCTTCAGTGGCCAAGGGCAGCTCGGCGCGCGGTGGCTGCGGGACGGCTTGGAGCATGGCCTGCGCCTGTTGCTGCTGCAGCTGCAGGGCCTTGCGCAGCGCCAAAATCCGCGCGGCATCCCCGGCCTCCACCCCTTGCGTGGCGACCTGGCCGATGAGTGTTGTCGAGCCGATATTCATGTCGATTTTTTAGCCCAAAACCGCCGTGAATTCCACACCGTTCGTCGGTCATTGGGGCGGGGTATTCGGCGTCAGCCAGCGTCGATGAGGTCATCTCCTTGTCGTCTCGCCGCACGGCTGGCGCACAGGGCATCGATGATGCCTTCCAGCCACGCTTCGAACGGCTGGTCGGCGTGGTGCTGGGCGTAGATATGCCGCAGATAAGGCACCTCGCGCGCCCAGGCATGGATGCCCGCGATCGGCTGGCGCTGCCACTCGAGCAGTTTGAATTTGAGCAGTACTTTGAGCGCGTGTTGTCGGTGTTTGGCGGGGTGCGCCTGCCAGTGGGCCAGACGCTGCCGCGCCGTGGCCAGCGCCGCGGCGACGGGCACCGACGGGTGCGCGCCGTCATCGTGGGCGGGATCGCCGAACGGGCTGCCGTGGCCGGGGATGACGACGCGCGGTGCCAAGCGCTCGATGTGGTCGAGCGTGGCGGCCACGGCGTCGAAGCCAGGCTCGCCGTCCAACTCGGGGAATACCACGCCAAAGCCGTGTTGCCACAGCGCGTCCCCGCTGATGAGGGTGCGCGTGGCGGGCTCGAACAGCATCACGGCATCCGGGTCGTGGCCGGGGGCGGCGTGGATCTCCCACGTCAGCGCGCCGAACACAAACGCCGAGCCGGGGGGCAACAAGCCGTCGAACGTAAAGCGCGGGCAGCGCTGCCCGGTGGCCCGGTAGCTCAGCCGCGCCTCGTCCCACGCGCGCACCGCATCGGCCGACCCGGGCGGGATGAGGGTACGCACGCCTGGGTGTTGCGTCTGGATGGCAGCGTTGCCGCCGCAGTGGTCGCTGTGCAGGTGGGTGTTGAGCAGCCAGCACAAGCGGCGCCCGTGCAGTACCCGCTGCAGCAGCGCCAGCGTCTGATCGGTGTGGGTGGCGTAGCCCGAATCGATCAAGGCCGCCTCGGATGGCGTGAGCAGCAAGACATTGTTGGACGACAGCCAACCCCGCTCCCAGACGTGCACGCCAGCTGGCAGCAGGGCAGGCATGGGCGCGCTCCGACCTATGCCTTGCCGCGCAGCTCGCGCCGCAGGATTTTGCCGACGTTGCTCTTGGGCAGCTCCTCGCGGAACTCGATGTACTTGGGGCGTTTGTAGCCCGTGAGGTTGTCGTGGCAAAAGCGCATGACCTGTTCCTCGGTTAGCGTGGGGTCGCTGCGCACCACGTAGAGTTTGACCGCCTCCCCGGAATGCGGGTCGGGCACGCCGACGGCTGCGCATTCCAGCACGCCCGGGCAGGTGGACACGACGTTGTCGATCTCGGTCGGGTACACGTTGAAGCCCGAGACGATGATCATGTCCTTCTTGCGGTCCACGATGCGGATGTAGCCGTGTTCGTCCATGATGCCGATGTCGCCCGTGCGCATGTAGCCGTCTTCGGTGAAGACCTTGGCCGTCTCATCGGGTTTGTTGTAGTAGCCAACCATGACGTTGGGGCCACGGATGCAGATCTCGCCCGTGCTGCCCGGCGGCAGGTCGCGTCCGTCGTCGTCCTTGATGGCGATCTCGACGCTGGGCAGCGGCAAGCCAATCGTGCCCGTGAAATGGGTGTTGGTCACCGGGTTGTTGGTGCCAATCGCGCAGGTCTCGCTCATGCCCCAGCCTTCGATCATGGCGCAGCCGGTGACCTTTTGCCACTGGCGTGCCGTGCCCTCCGACGCGGCCATGCCGCCGGCTTGCGACAGCACCAGCGACGAAAAATCCAGCTGCCGAAAGCGTGCGTTGGCCAGCAGCCCGTTGAAGAGCGTGTTGACCGCCGGCAGCACGTGAAACGGCCGACTCTTGAGCACCTCGACGAACTTGGGGATGTCGCGCGGGTTGGGGATGAGGGTGGCGTGCGCGCCTTGCCGCATCACCAGCAGCATCAGCGTGAGCGCGAAGATGTGGTACAGCGGCAGCGCCATGATGTGGTTGGTGCGCCGCGGATCTCCCACTTTGTTGAGCGCTGGGGTAAACCAGGCCTCGGCCTGCAGGATGGCAGCAATGACGTTGCCGTGGGTGAGGATGGCGCCCTTGGACAGGCCGGTGGTGCCGCCGGTGTACTGCAGGAAGGCGATATCCTGGCGGCCAATGGTCGCGGGCTTGAGGGTCTGGGTCGAGCCTACCTCCAGCGCCCGACGAAACGGAACGATGGTACGCGGCCCCGCGGGGCCTTGCAGTGGAAGCTTGAAGGCCGGCACCAGCTTGGCCACGTGCCGCACCAGAAACGTCATCCAGCGGCCATACCAAGGCCCCAGCAGGTCGCCAAAGCTGGCCACGACCACGTGGCGCACGGGGCTGTGGTCGATCACCTCCTCCAGCGTATGGGCAAAGTTTTCCAGGATGACGATGGCCTCGGCGCCCGAGTCCTTGAGCTGGTGCTCCAGCTCGCGTGCCGTGTAGAGGGGATTGACATTGACACAGGTGTAGCCCGCGCGTAACACGCCTGCCATGGTGACCAGAAACTGTGGCAGGTTGGGCAGCATGATGGCCACGCGCGCGCCCGGTGCCAGGCCGAGCGATTGCAGATACGCACCCAGGGCGGCGCTGTACCGGTCGAGCTGGCCGTAGGTCATCCAGCGATCCATGCAGACCGAAACGGGGTCCTGCGGGTGGCGCCGGAACGCCTGCTCCAGCAGCGCGGCCAGCGACTCGTACTGTGTGGGGTCGATGTCGGCGGGCACGCCGGGCGGGTAGCTCGATAGCCAGATTCGTTCCATAGCGGTCCATTGATCAGGGGGCTGACCATTGTGGCCGCCACGCAGCGTAGGGCGCCTCAGGGGTTGCCCTGACAAGCTGTCGCGCAAGGCACAGCCTGGGCCGGTTGAGACATGCCGAAAGTGTGGAATATTAGGGAAAACCCTGACAAATCCGGCGCATCGGCGTATAGTCGAGGCCATCATGCCGACAACCGCCACGTCACCATCGCCGCTGAGCGCACCCGATCGCGGGCCGCGCGTGCCAGTGCGTGATCTGCCGCTGGCCACCGAGCCGCGGGCGCCGCGGGCGCACGCGCGCGCGCCGATCCGCATGCTCGACGCCTCGCACCGCGAGGCGATTCTGCGCCACCTGTTGGCCCTGGGCGAGCGCGACCGTTACCTGAGGTTCGGCTACGCGGCGCAGGATGACCAAATCCGCCGCTACGTGGATGGGTTACGCTTCGGTTTGGACGAGGTTTTCGGTATTTTCAATTGGCGTTTGGAGCTGATTGCCATGGCACACCTGGCCTATATGGTCACGCCGGGGCGCGGCAGCGACAGTGCCGAGTTCGGTGTGAGCGTGAGCGCGCATGCGCGCGGACGCGGCTACGGCCGGCTGCTGTTCGACCGCGCGGTGATGCACGCGCGCAACCATGGCGTGCAGTATTTGTACATTCACGCGTTGAGCGAGAACACCCCCATGCTGCGCATCGCTCGCGGGGCGGGGGCGACCGTCGTGCAGCACGCAGGCGAGAGTGAATGCCACCTGGAGCTGCCTCCCGCCGATTTTGCGTCGCATGTCAGCGAGCTGATCGACGAAGAGGTGGCGCGCACCAACTACCTTGCCAAGGCGTTGCGCCGCTGGGGGGCTCGCGTGCTGCGCTGGCTGAACCCACGCAGCTGGAGCCGCCCGGGCCGCTGAGGGCCGGATGGCGGGGCACGCCAGGCGGGGTCTGCCAGGCGACGCTGTCCCATGCGATGGCCCTGTTGTATGCTAGGGTCTGTCGCAACCACTGACCACCCCCGTGGCCGATCCCTCCTATTCTCCGCAGCCGATGCCGGGTACGCGGCACGAAGACAAACGCACCTTCTTGCAGCGCCTCGTGGAGTTTCTGCACCCCGGGCCCGACTCCAAGGACGAGCTCATCGAGGCGCTGGCCGACGCCGAAGACAACGACGTCATCGATGCCCAGTCGCGCGCGATGCTGGAAGGCGTGATCCGCATCGCCGACATGACCGCTGGGGACGTGATGGTGGCCGCCCCGCGCATGGACGTGCTCGACATCGACGCGCCGTACGCCGAGCTGCTCAACACCGTCATCGACACCGGTCACTCCCGCTTTCCGGTCTATGAGGGCGAGCGCGACAACATCATCGGCATCCTCATGGCCAAGGACCTGCTCAAGCTGCAGCGCGCGCCCGAGCTCAACGTGCGCACCCTGTTGCGTCCGGTGGTGTTCGTGCCCGAGAGCAAGGCGCTCAACGACCTGCTGCGAGAGTTTCGGGGCAACCGCAACCACCTGGCCGTCGTCATCGACGAGTTTGGCCGGGTCGCGGGTCTCATCACGATCGAAGACGTGCTGGAAGAAATCGTCGGCGAGATCGAGGACGAGTTCGACGTCCAAGAGGACGAGGGCGACATCTTTGCCCTGGCCGATGGCACGTGGCGCGTCAGCGGCGACACGCCGATCGAGCGCGTCAACGAGTGGTTCCAAGTGGCGCTCCCCGAGGACGAATTCGACACCATTGGCGGCTATGTCGCGCACGAAATGGGGCGGGTGCCGCGCCGCGGCGAGTCTGTCGAGCTCGCGGGGTTGGTGTTTCAGGTGCAGCATGCCCGGGCGGGTGCGGTGCGTTGGTTCAAGGTGACGCGCCCCACCCCCGAGGCGCCATGACGGCCGACCTGCGCGCGGGAAGGGCGCGGGAGAAAGGGGCCGCATGGGCGGTCTGGCTGCTACTGCTGCTGGCCGGGGCGTGGCATGCAGCCGCGCTGGCGTGGCCGTTTGCGGTCGCGCTTGAGCCCTGGCTGCGCCCGGGCGAGCCGGTGGCCGGTCTGCACGGCCTCAGCCTGGCCGTGTTGGTGGCGGCGCTGGTGCGTGCGCCATCGGCCGGGGCCGCTGCTGCGCGTGCTGGCGTGTACGCCACGGCATGGCTGGTGGCGACGTTTTGGTGGCTGTTCATTTCCCTGCACACGGTCGGCGGGGTGGCCGCGCCCTTGTCCGCCTTCGCGGTGGGGGCGTTAGCGGCCTTTCTGGCGCTGTACTATGCGCTCGCCGCCGCTCTGTGGTGGCACTGGCTGCGCCGCCTGGGTCGCGGGGCAGCGGTGTGGGTCTTCGCAGCCTGCTGGACGTTGGCCGAGGTGGCTCGCGGTGTGTTGTGGACCGGGTTTCCGTGGGGTGCGGGCGGGTACGCCCAGATCGACGCCCTGGGTTGGCTGGCGCCCTGGGTCGGGGTGTACGGGGTGGGGGCGGTGGCGGCGCTGCTGGCGGCGGCGGTCGTGCTGGCGCCCGGGGTGTGGCGCTGGGCGGCGCTGGGCGTGGCGCTGGGGCTGTGGCTGGTGCCGGCTGCGGGGCCGTGGCTGGCGGCGCGCTTGCCCGAGCACACGCAGTCGGCCGGCACACTGCCGGTGCGCCTGCTGCAGGGCGCGATCGCGCAGGACGTGAAGTTCGACGCCGAGGCCGGCATCCCGCTGGCGCTGCGCTGGTACGGGCAGCAGATCGTGCAGGCCAGTGCCGACCCGGCGCTGGCGGGCGGCCTGGTGGTGGCGCCGGAGACGGCCATTCCGCTGTTGCCGCAGGACATCGACCCCGATTACTGGCGCGCCCTGGGGGCTGCGGTGCGCACCGGCCACGCCGCCGTGTTGTTGGGCGTGCCGCTGGGTGGCTTTGCCGACGGCTACGCGAACTCGGTGGTGGGCTGGGTGCCGGGTGGTCCGGCACCCGAGCCGGGTGTCGATCCGTTCACCCACCACAGCCGCTACCGCTACGATAAACACCACTTGGTGCCCTTTGGCGAATTCGTGCCGCCTGGGTTTCGCTGGTTTACCGAGCTGATGTTCAACCCGGGCGGGTACTTCGAGCGCGGCCCGTTGGTACAGCCGCCGTTCGTGTGGGCGGGGCAGCGCATCGCGCCCAATATCTGCTACGAAGACCTGTTCGGTGAAGAGCTGGCGGCGGGTTTTCGCGACCCGGTGCAGGCCCCCACGGTGCTGGTCAATGTCAGCAACATCGCGTGGTTTGGGGATACGGTGGCGATCGACCAGCACCGCCACATCTCGCGCATGCGCGCGCTGGAGCTGGGGCGGCCCATGGTGCGCGCCACCAACACCGGCTCGACCGCGGTGATCGACCACCGCGGCCGGGTGCAGGCGGAGCTGCCGCGCTGGCAGCGCGGGGTGCTCGACGCGACCGTGGAGGGACGCCGTGGCCTGACCCCGTACGCCGCGTGGGCCAGCCGCTGGGGCCACGCGCCGCTGGTGGCGGGGTGCCTGCTGGTGCTGGTGTGGGCGGCGTGGGCCGCGAGCCCGCGCCGCCGCAGCCGCGCGCCGTAGAATGTGGCGCTTATGCTGACCTTCCAACAGATCATTCTCAAGCTCCAGTCGTACTGGGACGCGCAGGGCTGCGCCCTGTTGCAGCCCTACGACATGGAGGTGGGCGCTGGCACCAGCCATACCGCGACCTTTTTGCGCGCGCTGGGCCCCGAGCCGTGGAAAGCCGCCTACGTGCAGCCTAGCCGCCGCCCCAAGGACGGCCGCTACGGTGATAACCCCAACCGCTTGCAGCACTACTACCAGTACCAGGTGGTGCTCAAGCCTGCACCCAGCAACATCCTCGATCTTTATCTGGGGAGCTTGCAGGCGCTGGGATTCGACCTGAAGAAGAACGACATCCGCTTCGTCGAGGACGACTGGGAAAACCCCACGCTGGGCGCCTGGGGCCTGGGCTGGGAGGTCTGGCTCAACGGCATGGAGGTCACGCAGTTCACCTACTTCCAGCAGGTGGGGGGGATCGACTGCCGTCCCATCACCGGCGAAATCACCTACGGGCTGGAGCGCTTGGCCATGTATCTGCAGGGCGTGGAAAACGTCTACGACCTGACCTATGCGCCAGGGCTGACCTATGGCGACGTGTTCCACCAAAACGAGGTGGAACAGTCGGCCTACAACTTCGAACACGCCGACACCGACTTTTTGTTCACCGCCTTTGCCGCCCATGAGCGGCAGGCCCAATACCTGATGCAGCAGCAACTCGCCCTGCCGGCCTACGAGCAAGTGCTCAAGGCGGCCCACACCTTCAACCTGCTGGACGCGCGCGGTGCCATCAGCGTGACCGAGCGCGCCGGCTACATTGGCCGCATTCGCCACCTGGCGCGCAGCGTGGCGCAGAGCTACCTGGACAGCCGGGCGCGGCTGGGCTTTCCGATGGCGCCGCGCCCGTGGGCCGAGGAAGTGTTGGCGCGCTGGCGCGCCCCGCAGGAGGCCGCCGCATGAGTGCCGCCGTCGCTGCCCTGCTGGTGGAATTGTTCGTCGAGGAGCTGCCGCCCAAGGCGCTGCGCGCGCTGGGGGACGCCTTCGCGCACGGCGTGGCCGAGGGGCTGCGTCGCGAGGGGCTGCTGGAAGACGGCGCCACTGTCACCCCCTATGCCACGCCGCGGCGGCTGGCGGTGCACATCGATGCGGTGCGCGCACAGGCGCCCGATCGCGCCGTGCAGCTCAAGCTCATGCCCGTCTCCGTGGGGCTGGACGCCAATGGACAGCCGACGGCCGCGCTGCGCAAAAAATTGGCCGCCCTCGGCGCGGAGGCCAGCGACGACGCGGCGCTGCTGGCGCGCCTGCGCCGAGCCCAAGACGGCAAGGCCGAGGTGCTCTACTGGGACAGCGTGGTCACCGGCGCCACCCTGGCGGCGGGCTTGCAGGCGGCGCTGGAGGACGCCCTGCGCCGCTTGCCCATTCCCAAGGTCATGACCTACCAGTTGGCCGACGGCTGGCAAAGCGTGCACTTCGTGCGTCCGGCCCATGCGCTGGTGGCGCTGCACGGCGACGCGGTGGTGCCCGTGCAAGTGCTGGGCTTGCAGGCGGGGCGCCAGACCCACGGCCACCGCTTCGAGGCGCGTATCGACCCCATCGACATTCCGCACGCCGACGCCTATGCCGACATGTTACGGCGCGATGGCGCCGTGGTGGCCAGCTTTGGCGAGCGCCGCGCCGAGATCGAGCGCCAATTGCAGGCGGCGGCCGCGCGCGTTGGCGGCGGCTGCCAGCCGGTGGCCGACGACGCGCTGCTCGACGAGGTGACCGCGCTGGTCGAGCGGCCCAACGTGGTGCTGTGCCAGTTCGACGAGGCCTTCCTGGAGGTACCGCCCGAGTGCCTGATTCTGACGATGAAGGCCAACCAAAAGTATTTTCCACTGCTCGACGCGCAGGGACGGCTGACGCACCGCTTCCTGGTGGTGAGCAACATCACGCCCGACGATGCAAGCGCCGTCATCACCGGTAACGAGCGCGTGGTGCGCCCGCGGCTGGCGGATGCGAAGTTTTTCTTTGACCAGGACCGCAAACGCCCGCTGGCGGCGCGGGTGCCGGGCCTGGCCAAGGTGGTGTACCACCAACAGCTGGGCACCCAGGGCGAGCGCGTGCAGCGCCTACAGGTGCTGGCGCAAGCGATCGCCGCGCAGTGGGGCGACGACGCCCTCGCGCAGCGCGCCGGCCAAGCCGCGCAGCTGGCCAAGGCCGACTTGCTGACCGACATGGTGGGTGAATTCCCCGAGCTGCAAGGCATCATGGGGCGCTACTACGCCTTGCACGATGGCCTGGACTCCGCCGTGGCCGAGGCCATCGAAGACCACTACAAACCCCGCTTCGCGGGCGACGAGCTGCCGCGCAACCCCGTCGGGCTGTGCGTGGCGCTGGCCGACAAGCTCGAGACGCTGGTGGGGCTGTTCGGCATCGGAGCCTTGCCCAGTGGCGACAAAGACCCCTATGCCTTGCGCCGCCACGCGCTGGGGGTGGTGCGCATGCTCATCGAGCGCGAACTGCCGCTGGCGCTGCCCGCGTTGATCGATCTGGCGGTTCCCATCTTTGGTGATCGTATCCGCGATCCGCGGGCGGCGCTGCTCGACTTTATCTATGACCGCCTGGCCGTCAACCTGCGGGAGCAGGGCTACTCGGCGCAGGAGGTGGACGCGGTGCTGGCGCTGCGGCCGCCGTTGCTGCACGAAGTACCCCGGCGCCTGGCGGCGGTGCGCGCCTTTGCTGCCTTGCCCGAGGCGGCGGCGCTGGCTGCGGCCAACAAGCGCGTGACCAATATCCTGCGCAAGGTGCAGGGGCCGGTGCCCCCGGTGGTCGACCCCGCCCGCTTGCAAGAGCCCGCCGAGCAGGCGCTGCATCAGGCACTGCTCGCGGTGCAGCCGTTGGCCGACGCGGCCTACGAGGCGGGGGACTACACCGCCAGCCTGCAGCGGCTGGCGGCGCTCAAGGCGCCGGTGGACGCGTTTTTCGAGAGCGTGATGGTCAACGCCGACGACCCCGACCTGCGCGCCAACCGCCTGGGGTTGCTCGCGCGGCTGCACCAGGCCATGAATCGCGTGGCCGACCTGTCGCGACTCGCTGCTTGATCGCGCCGTCTCCCCATGCCTGCCCGCGACCTCAAACTCGTCGTCATCGACCGCGATGGCACCCTGAACCGAGACCCCGAGGACTACCTTCACGGCCCCGACGACTGGGAGCCGCTGCCCGGGGCGCTGGAGGCCGTGGCGCGCCTGAACGAAGCGGGCTGGCGGGTGGTCATCGCGTCCAACCAGTCGGGTCTGGGGCGGGGACTGTTCGACGTGGCCACGCTCAACGCGGTGCACGCGCGCATGCACAAGGCGCTGGCGCAGGCGGGCGCGCGCGTGGACGCGGTGTTTTTCTGCCCCCACGCTCCCGAGGAGGCGTGCGAGTGTCGCAAACCGTTGCCGGGTCTGTTTTTGCAAATCGCGCAACGCTATGGGGTGCCGCCGACGCAGTTGGTCGCGGTTGGTGATTCGGTGCGTGATGCCTGTGCCGGTGTGGCGGCGGGATGCGACACGCACCTCGTGCTCACCGGTCAGTCGGCTGCGCACCGCGATGGTACGCGCCCGCCCGGGTTGCCCGAGGGGGTCACCGTCCACGACGATTTACTGGCGTTTGCCGATGCGTTGATCGCGCGCGAGACTTCGGTGCGTCCGTCTGGAGGCCGTGCATGAACGCATTGCGCTCGTGGCTGCACCTGTTGTTCATGGGGGTGACGGTGGTGCCGTGGGCGACGGCCGCGGTGCTCATGGCGCCGCTGGTGTCGTCGGATCGGCTGTATTGGTTTTGCATCCGCTGGGTGCGCCTGCAGATCTGGGCGGCGCGCTGGATGTTGGGCATCCGCAACGAAGTCATCGGCTGGGAGAACCTGCCCGTCGGCCAGCATGCGCCGGCCATCCTGTTGCCCAAGCATCAATCCACCTGGGAGACGTTTTGCCTGCCGGCGATGATGCCCCATCCGCTGGCGTTCGTCTTCAAACGCGAGTTGCTCTACATCCCTTTCTTTGGCTGGGCGCTGGGTCGGCTCGACATGATCCACATCGACCGCGCCAAGCGTGCCCAGGCGTTTCAGCGCGTGGTGGAGCAAGGGCGGCGCCTGCTGGCGCGCGGTATCTGGGTCATCATGTTTCCCGAAGGCACGCGCGTGGCGCGCGGGGCGCGCGGGCAGTACAAGACGGGGGGCGCGCGGCTGGCGGTGCAGACCGGTGTGCCGGTCATCCCGATCGCGGTGACGTCGGGCCGTTGCTGGCCGGCGCGCGCCATCGTCAAGCGCCCAGGCACGGTGGTGTTTTCGATCGGCCGGCCGATGGCGAGCGTCGGGCGCGATCCGGACGACCTCATGCGCGAGGTGGAGGCGTGGATCGAGGCCGAGATGCGTCGGCTCGACCCCGATGCCTATCGCGAGGAGTCGCGTGCCACCGCCGCCGCTTGAGCCGACGGCAGTGCCGGTACCGAAGGCGGCGGACAGTCCCACCGCCGGGGGCACGCACTGGCGGCATCCGCAGGCCAACCGAATGATCGAGTTGCAGGGCGTGACGGTCGCGTACGAATGTCGGCGCAGCGCGCGGCGCACCATTGGGCTGTACGTCGGCCCCCAGGGCTTGAGCGTGCGCGCCCCGCGCTGGGCCGATTGGTCGCAGGTGGAGGGTTTTCTGCGCCACAAGGCGGACTGGGTGTTGGCCCAGCTACAGCGGCAAGCGGCTGCTCCGCGGCCCGTGTGGCCCGAGCCGTCACCGGCGCTGCGCGAGCAGGCTCGGCGACTGTTTCAGCAACGCGTGGCGCTTTTCGCGCCGCGGCTCGGCGTGCAACCCACCACCTTGCGCGTGTCGTCGGCGCGCACACGCTGGGGCAGCGCCAGCACGCGTGGCACCGTGTCGCTCAACTGGCGGTTGGTGTGCCTGCCGCTGGCGCTGGTGGATTATGTCGTCGTGCACGAGCTGGCGCACCTGCGCGAAATGCACCACGGCCCCGCGTTTTGGGCCTTGGTCGCGGGCGTACTGCCAGACTACGCCGAGCGGCGCGCCGCGCTGCGGCGCTATGCGTTGGGCTGAATGCGCCGCGCGCTCGCGCGCCGCACTGCCGGGTCACAGCCGGGCCGCCATGACCCCCAACGCCACCGTCAGCGCCAGCGCGTGTACCAAAGCGGCACCGATGGTCAGCCCAATCGCGGGGCGCAGCGCGGGTACCGGTTGACCGGTGGCGACGTGTCGCCACAGCAGCCCTGCGGCCGCCAGCGACAGCGGCAGAGACAGCAGTCCCCACCACGCCGCGGTAGGGGCGATCGACGCCAGGACTGCCGCCGCCAACCCCCCGTGGGCCAGCAACGCCAGCCCGGTGTAGGCTGCAGCCACGCCCGTGGGCCCCAGGCGCACCGCCAGCGTGCGTTTGCCCGCCTGCGCATCCCACGGCGCGTCGGGCAGCCCGTTGATGAGCAGGATGTTCGCCACCAGCACCGCAAACGGCACCGCCGTCACCATGGGCACGATCAGCCATGCGCCGCGCTGGCTGACGTACGCCCCTTGCACGATCAGCCACCACGCCAGTGCGACCGTGACTTCGCCCAGGCCGCGGGCCATCAAGCGCAGCGGCGGGGCGGAATACGCCCACGCCAGTACCAGCCCGGCGATGCCGATGGCGATCAGCCCGCCCCCGGCGGCGAGTGCCAGCCACAGCCCGCCCAGCACCACCAGGCCCGACAGGCCCAAGGCCAAGCGCCGGGCCGCCGCCGGGGTGGCCGTGCCGGTCTGGATGGCGCGCGAGCCGCCCGTGAAGGGCGACAACGGCGCGGGGTTGATCGCGTCCGCCCCGCTGAGCGCGTCGTGATAGTCGTTCCAAGCGTTGGCTGCGGCGTGGGCCAGCACCGCCAGGGTGATCGTGAGCCCGGCGCGCCACGGGTCGAATCCGCAGCCGCAGGCGGCGGCCATGGCCAGCCCCAATGCCACGGCCGCTACCGTTACCCACAGAAAGCCGGGGCGGCTCAACCGCCATGCGGCGTGCCACGTCAAAGGGGGGTCGGCTGCGGCCAAGGACATGCCCTCGACTATAGCGTCCGTCGGTCGGGGTATCGCGGGCGTGTTGGTCGGGTCTAGGCGGGGGGGGGGGTGGCGCGGAAGCGGCAGTGGCAGTAAGATCGGGGTTGTCATTGACGTTTACGTCAACGTCAATCGACGCCCAGCGTCACCCCGATCCCCTGCCATGGCCAGCCACACCACCTACACCATCAGTGACTTGGCGCGCGAGTTCGACCTGACCACACGCGCCATCCGCTTCTACGAGGACATGGGGCTGCTGCAGCCCAAGCGCACCGGGCCGGGTGGGCGTAGCCGGGTGTACTCGGCGCGCGACCGCACGCGGCTCAAGCTCGTGCTGCGCGCCAAACGCCTGGGGCTGAGCCTGTCCGAGGCCAAAGAGCTGATCGACATGTATGACAGCCCGCGCGACACCGGACCACAGCTGCGAAAGTTTTTGCAGGTGCTCGCGGCGCACCGGCGCCAGATCGAGGACCAAATGGCCGATCTGCAGGCCACGCTGGATGAGATCAAGGTGCATGAGAAAGAAGCCCGCGCGCTGCTGGCCCGCTTGGATGACGGGTTGGCGGCGCCGGAAAAGGCGGCATAATTGACGTTTACGTAAACGTCAATCAGCACAGGAGACGAACCATGACCGACTTGCCCGGCCTCGACTTTCAGCTCGGCGAAGACATCGACGCGCTGCGCGACGCGGTGCGCGCCTTCGCCCAGGCCGAGATCGCCCCGCGCGCGGCCGAGATCGACCGCACCGACCAGTTTCCGATGGACCTGTGGCGCAAAATGGGCGAGCTGGGCGTGCTCGGCATCACGGTCGAGGAGGAGTACGGCGGCGCGGCCATGGGCTACCTCGCGCACATGATCGCGATGGAGGAGATCAGCCGCGCCAGCGCGTCAGTCGGGCTGTCGTACGGGGCGCACTCCAACCTGTGCGTCAACCAGATCCGCCGCAACGGCACCGAGGCGCAAAAGCGCCGCTACCTGCCCCAGCTGATCAGTGGCGAGCACGTGGGCGCGCTGGCCATGAGCGAGCCGGGCGCCGGCTCCGACGTGGTGAGCATGAAACTGCGCGCCGAGGACAAGGGTGGCTACTACGTGCTCAACGGCAGCAAAATGTGGATCACCAACGGGCCGGACGCCGACACCCTGGTCGTGTACGCCAAGACCGAGCCCGAGGCGGGCGCACGTGGCATCACCGCCTTCATCGTCGAAAAAGGCATGAAGGGCTTTTCGGTGGCGCAAAAGCTCGACAAGCTGGGCATGCGCGGCAGCCACACGGGCGAGCTGGTGTTCGACAACGTCGAGGTGCCGGCCGAGAATGTCCTGGGAGCGGTCAACGGCGGCGTCCAGGTGCTGATGAGCGGGCTGGACTACGAACGCGCCGTGCTGGCCGCCGGCCCCGTGGGCATCATGCAGGCCGTGATGGACAACGTGGTGCCCTACATCCACGACCGCAAGCAGTTCGGCCAGCCCATCGGTGAGTTCCAGCTCATCCAGGGCAAGGTAGCCGACATGTACACCACCCTGCAGGCGGCGCGCGCTTTTTTGTACACCGTGGGCAAGAACCTGGACCGCTTGGGCAGCGACCACGTGCGCCAGGTGCGCAAGGACTGCGCGAGCGTCATCCTGTGGTGCGCGGAAAAAGCCACCTGGATGGCGGGCGAGGGCATCCAGATCTTTGGCGGCAACGGCTACATCAACGACTACCCGATGGGTCGGCTGTGGCGCGACGCGAAGCTGTATGAAATCGGCGCTGGCACCAGCGAGATCCGCCGCATGCTCATCGGGCGCGAGCTGTTTGCGCAGACGATGTGACGCCCCGGATCTGTCATGATTCGGGGTGACACTGCCTCCGCCGGATCCCCCGCCATGCTGCCGCAACGCCTCGACTCGTCCCTGGCCTACGACATCGCCAAAGCGATGATCGATGGCTTCAACCGCCACTACCGGCTGTTCCGGGCCGAGTCGGCGCGTGCCAAGCACCGGTTCGAGACGGCCGACTGGGTGGGGCAGCAGCGCGCGCAGCGCGAGCGCATCGAGTTCTACGACATGCGCGTCAAGGAGTGCGTGACGCGCCTGGAGCGCGAATTCCATGCCTCGCAGCAGCCGATGGAGGTGTGGCAGCAGGTCAAGCTGCTCTACATCGGCATGCTGGTCGATCATCGTCAGCCGGAACTCGCGGAGACGTTCTTCAACTCCGTCACGACCAAGATCCTGCACCGCAGCTACTTCCAGAACGACTTCATCTTCGTGCGTCCCGCCATCAGCACGGAGTACATCGAGCCGGAAGACCCTCACAGCCACACCACCTACCGCTGCTACTACCCCCAGCGGCTGGAAGATCTCCAGCCCACACTGCAGCGCATGGTGGAAGACTTCGGCCTGCGCGTGCCGTTCGAGGATCTGGCGCGCGACATCGGCTACGTGCACGAGGCCATGCTGCCGCTGTTCGACCACCGCCGGCTGCGTGCCAATTTTCAGATCCAGGTGCTCGACAGCCTGTTCTACCGCAACAAGGGCGCGTACGCGGTGGGCAAGCTCATCAACGGCTTTCAAGAGCTGCCGTTCGCCCTGCCCATCCTGCACAACGAGCGCGGTCAACTCGTCATCGACGCGTTGCTGCACGGCGAAGACGATTTGCTGATGGTGTTCAGCTTCGCGCGGGCCTACTTCATGGTCGACATGGAAGTGCCCAGCGCCTACGTGCAGTTTTTGCGCAGCATGATGCCGCGCAAACCACGGGCGGAGTTCTACAACGCGCTCGGCTTGGCCAAGCAGGGCAAGACGCTTTTCTACCGCGACTTTCTCTACCACCTGCGGCACAGCACCGACCAGTTTCGCATCGCGCCCGGAATTAAGGGCATGGTGATGCTGGTGTTCGACCTGCCGAGCTTTCCGTTCGTGTTCAAGGTCATCAAGGACTACTTTCCGCCGCAGAAGGACACCACGCGTGAGCAGATCCGCGCCAAATACCAGCTCGTCAAACAGCACGACCGCGTGGGCCGCATGGCCGATACGTTGGAGTTTTCCGAGGTGGGGTTTCCGCGCGCACGCTTCAGCGACGAGCTGATCGCCGAGATCCAGAAATTCGCGCCCAGCCAGATCGAGATCGGTGACCGCAACGGGGATGGCAACATCGAAGTCGTGCTCAAGCACGTCTATATCGAGCGGCGCATGATCCCGCTCAACATCTACCTGCAGGAATGCTTCGACACCCTGCAGAAAGACCCGGGCAACACGGCGGTGCGCCAGCAGCTCGAGCACGCGGTCATCGAGTACGGCAACGCGATCAAAGACCTGGTGGCGGCCAACATCTTTCCTGGCGACATGCTGTGGAAGAATTTTGGTATCACGCGCCATGGCAAGGTCGTCTTCTACGACTACGACGAGATCGAATACCTCACCGACTGCAACTTCCGCCGTGTGCCGCCCCCGCGCGACGAAGACGACGAGATGAGCGGCGAGGTGTGGTACAGCGTCGGTCCGCGCGACGTCTTTCCCGAGACGTTTGGGCCGTTTCTGCTCGGCAACCCGATGGTGCGCGAGATTTTCATGCGCCACCACGCGGACTTGCTCGACCCCGCCTACTGGCAGGCGCACAAGGAGCGCATCCTCGCCGGCCACGTGCACGACGTCTTCCCCTACGAGCGCGAGCGCCGTTTCAGCGCGCAGCGCCGCGTGCCTCTGTCGCCCACGGCCGAGGCGGCTGCCTAGGACGTGGTTTCTCGTTCCCCACTGTCAGGAGTCTCAGCATGAGCCAAGCCGATCCGATCGTCATCGTCGGTGCCGCGCGCACCCCCATGGGCAGCTTCCAGGGTGATTTTTCAGCGCTCGCCGCGCACGACTTGGGGGCTGCCGCCATCCGTGCTGCCGTCGAGCGCGCGGGTATCGCCCCGGACGCCGTGGACGAGGTGCTGATGGGCAACTGCCTGATGGCTGGGCAGGGCCAAGCGCCTGCACGCCAAGCCGCGCTCAAGGCCGGACTGCCCAAGAGCGCGGGGGCCGTCACACTGTCCAAGATGTGCGGCTCGGGCATGCGCGCCGCCATGTTCGCGCACGACATGCTGGCCGCGGGTACCGCGGACGTGATGGTGGCGGGCGGCATGGAGAGCATGACCAACGCGCCGTACCTGCTGCTCAAGGGCCGTGGCGGCTACCGCATGGGACACGACCGTGTGTTCGACCACATGATGCTCGACGGCCTGGAGGACGCGTACGAGCCCGGGCGCAGCATGGGCACCTTCGGCGAGGAGTGCGCGGCCAAGTACCAGTTCACGCGTGAGCAGCAGGACGCCTTTGCCACCGAGAGCGTGCGCCGCGCCCAGCGTGCCGTGGCCGACGGCAGCTTCGCCGCCGAAATCACGCCGGTGACGGTCAAGGACCGCACGGGCGAGCGCGTGGTTGCCAGCGACGAGGGGCCAGGCAAGATCAAGCTCGACAAAATTCCCCAGCTCAAGCCAGCGTTCAAGAAGGACGGCACCATCACCGCGGCGTCGAGCTCGTCCATCAACGATGGGGCGGCAGCGCTGGTGCTGATGCGCGCCTCGACCGCGGCCCAGCGTGGCTGTCAGCCGCTGGCGCGCATCGTGGGCCACGCCATGCACGCGCAAGAGCCCAACTGGTTCACCACCGCCCCCGTGGGGGCCACGCGTAAGCTGCTGGCCAAGATCGGCTGGCAGGTCTCCGACGTGCGGCTGTGGGAGGTCAACGAGGCCTTTGCCGTGGTGCCGATGGCGCTCATGACCGAGCTGGGCATCTCGCACGACATCGTCAACGTCAATGGCGGTGCGTGCGCGTTGGGCCACCCGATCGGCGCCAGCGGTGCGCGCATCATGGTCACGCTGATGCACGCCCTGCGGGCGCGCGGCCTGAAGCGCGGCGTGGCCACGCTGTGCATCGGCGGGGGCGAGGCCACCGCGATCGCGATCGAAATGCTGTGACCGCTGCCGGGGCCGTGTGACGGCCCCTGGGCTGACACGCACCCACTGCCGGAGCCCCCATGCTGTTGACCGAAGACCAACGCCTGATCCGCGACGCGGTGCGCGCCTACGCACGCGAGCAACTCTGGCCCCACGCGGCGCGCTGGGACCGCGAGCACACGTTCCCGCGCGAAGCGCACCGGGGCCTTGCTGAGCTGGGCTGCTACGGCGTATGCGTGCCCACGGACTACGGCGGCGCGGGGCTGGACTACGTGAGCCTGGCGCTGGTGTTGGAGGAAATCGCCGCCGGCGACGGCGGCACCAGCACCGCCATCAGCGTCAACAACTGCCCGGTGTGCGCCATTTTGCTGCGCTACGGCAGCGAGGCGCAAAAGCAGCGCTGGCTGGTGCCCCTGGCGCAGGGGCAGATGCTGGGCGCGTTTTGCTTGACCGAGCCGCATGTCGGCTCGGACGCTGCGGCCTTGCGCACCACGGCACGGCGCGAGGGCGACACGTACGTGCTCGACGGGGTCAAGCAGTTCATCACCAGCGGCAAGAACGGGCAAGTGGCCATCGTCATCGCCGTCACCGACAAAGCGGCGGGCAAACGCGGGATGAGCGCCTTTTTGGTGCCCATCGACACGCCGGGCTACGTCGTGGCTCGTCTCGAAGACAAGGTCGGCCAGCACTCCAGCGACACGGCGCAGATCCGCTTGGACCAGTGCCGCATCCCCGCCGAGTACCGTATTGGCGACGAGGGCGAAGGCTACAAAATCGCACTGTCGGCGCTCGAGGGCGGGCGCATCGGTATCGCGGCGCAAAGCATCGGCATGGCGCGCAGCGCGCTCGAGGTGGCGATTGCCTACGCCAAGGAACGCGAGAGCTTCGGCCAGCCGATCTTCAACCACCAGGCCGTGGGCTTTCGCCTCGCCGAAGCAGCAGCGAGGCTGGAGGCGGCGCGCCAACTGACGTGGCACGCGGCAGCCATGCGGGATGCAGGTCAGCCCTGCCTCAAAGAAGCCGCGATGGCCAAGCTGATCGCGAGCGAAACCGCCGAGTGGGTGTGCTCCGCTGCCATCCAGACGCTGGGCGGCTATGGCTACGTGAGCGACTTCCCGGTCGAGCGCATCTGGCGCGACGTGCGTGTCTGCCAGATCTACGAGGGCACGAGCGACGTGCAGAAAATCCTGATCCAACGCGCGCTGGCGGCCGAGGGCTGACGGGCGCGCCTCGGGCGGGGTTGGCGCGCCGGTGCGGCAGCCGAAGATCGCTCCATCGTTCGTCGTATCATGATGCGGTGAACATCATCATCTTCGGGGCGGGCCGGGTGGGCGAGAGCGTCGCCGAAAGCCTGGTGTCCGAGCAAAACGACATCACCGTCATCGACCAGGACCCAGCGCGCGTGCGTGCGTTGGAGGAGCGACTCGACCTGCGGGGCGTGGTCGGCAACGGTATCCAGCCGTCGGTGTTGGCCGAAGCGGGCGCCAAAGACGCCGACATGCTCATCGCTTGCGCGGCGCAGGACGAATCGAACCTGGTCGTGTGCAAGATCGCGCACGACGTCTTCCAAGTGCCCACGACGATCGCGCGCTTGCGCTCGCCCGAGTTCGAAGAAGGCAGCGACTTGTTGGGCAAAAGCGGCTTTGCGGTGGACCACGTCATCTGCCCCGAAGAGTCGGTGATGCGCTATATCCACCAGCTCATCGACTACCCCGAGGCGTTGCAGGTGCTGGAGTTTGCCGATGGCCGCGCGAGCCTGATCGCGGTGCGGGCCACGGCGGGCAGTGCTTTGGTCGGGCACACCATCGGCGAGTTTCGGGCCTTGTTCCCGCATGCCGAAATGCGCGTGGTCGCGCTGTACCGGCTCGACGCCGAGATGGACCCGGAGCCGCATACCCGCATCCTGCCGGGCGACGAAGTGTTCATCCTGGCGGCGGGTGACAAAATCCGGCTCGTGCTGCAGGCGCTGCACGCGCGCGACAAGCCGGTGCAGCGGCTCATGATCGCTGGCGGCGGCAAGGTCGGGCTGCGGCTGGCCCGCTCCCTGGTCGGGCAGTGCGAGGTCAAGATCATCGAGAGCAACCCCCGGCGCTGCGAGTACCTGGCCAGCCAACTGCCCTCCAGCACGCTGGTGTTGCAGGGCGACAGCGTGGACGAAGCGCTGCTGGAAGAGGAAAACGTCGCCGACATGGACCTCTTCCTCGCGCTGACCAACGACGACGAGGACAACATCATGTCGGCCATGCTGGCCAAGCGGCTGGGCGCGCGCCGGGTGATGGCCCTGATCAACCGCCGCGCGTATGCCGAGATGATGCAGGGCAGCGCCATCGACATCGCGGTGTCGCCCGCGCAGACGGTGATCGGCGAGCTGCTGGCGCATGTGCGCCGCGGCGACGTGGTGGCGGTGCACAGCCTGCGCCGCGGCGCCGCCGAGGCGCTGGAGGGCGTGGCACGCGGCGACGTCAAGACGTCCCGGCTGGTCGGCCGGCGGGTGGAGGAAATCCGCCTGCCCAAGGGCGCGCGCATCGGCGCCATCGTGCGCGGCGAGGGGCGCGATGCCGAGGTGCTGATGCCGCACCACGACACGCTGATCCGCACCGACGACCACATCGTCATCTTCATCCCCCACAAGCGCCTGGTGCGCGAGGTGGAAAAGCTGTTCCAGGTCGGGGCGACCTTCTTCGGCTGACGCCCGCGGCCCGCACCGCTCATCCGCACGCATGCAATCCCTCAGCCCCGCGCTCTACGTCTTTTCGCATGTGCTGATGGCCTTTGCCGTGGCTTTCGGGGTGCCGATGGCGTGGGCCTGGTTCCACGACGATCTGACGCACGAGCTGCAGTGGGCCGCGTGCGCGGGGCTGACCTTGGCCAGCGGCGCGGTGCTGTGGCTGATCACGCGCTCGCGCCGGCGCGAGCTGATGCCGCGCGACGGCTTTTTGCTGGTCAATCTGGTGTGGCTGGTGCTGCCGGCGTACTCCGCCGTGCCGCTGATGCTGATGGTGCCCGGCATCACTTGGCACCACGCCTATTTCGAGGCCATGAGCGCGCTGACCGCCACCGGCGCCACGGCGCTGTCCGGGCTGGAGCGCTTGCCAGTGTCGATCAACATCTGGCGTTGCTTTTTGCAGTACGTGGGCGGACTGGGCGTGATGCTGCTGGTGGTGGCGGTGCTGCCCATGCTGGGCCTGGGGGGCATGCAGCTCTACAAGGCCGAGACGCCCGGCCCCATGAAGGATGCCCGTCTGACCCCCCGCATCGCCGAGACCGCGCGCGGACTGTGGGGGGTGTACTTCGGTTTTTCGGTGCTGTGCCTGCTGGCCTACCGCTGGGCCGGCATGGGCTGGGCCGATGCCTTCATGCACATGTGCTCGACCATGGGCTTGGCGGGGTTTTCGTCCTACGACGCCAGCATCGGCCACTTCCAGTCCGCCGCGGTGGAGTGGGTGGCCGTGGTGTTCATGGCGCTGGCGGGCATCAGCTTTCTGCGTTACTTCATGGTCCTGCGCGGGATGACGCTGCGCCCGCTGTGGAACGACCACGAAATCCGCACCTACGCCATCGTGCTGGCAGCCTCCATCGCGCTGGTGACGCTGATGCTGCTGGCCGAAGGGGTGTACGCCGACGGGCCGACGGCCGTGCGGCAGGCGGCCTTCCATGTGCTGTCGCTGGCCACGACCACCGGCTACGCCACGACGGACTATATGCAGTGGCCGGTGTTCATCCCCGTGTTCCTGTTGTTTTTGGGGGCCTTCGTGTCGTGCGCCGGGTCCACCGGCGGCGGGATCAAGATGGTGCGCATGGTGCTGCTGGTCAAGCAGGCGCGGCGCGAGCTGGTGCGCATCATCCACCCGCATGTGGTCAATCCGGTCACGCTGGGGGGGCAGGCCGTGCCGGCGCAGGTGATGGCGGCGGTGCTGGGCTTCATGCTCTTCTACGGTGCCGCAACCATGGGGCTGACGTTTTTGCTGCTGCTGTCGGGGCTGGATCTGGTGACGGCCTTCTCGGCCGTGGTGGCGACGGTCAACAACATCGGCCCCGGCCTGGGCGAGGTCGGCCCCGCCGGCAACTACGGCGGGTTGTCGCCGTTTCAGTTGTGGGTGCTGAGCTTTGCGATGCTGCTCGGGCGGCTGGAGCTGCTGAGCGTGCTGGTGCTGTTCACGCGGGCGTTTTGGCGGCGGTGAGGGGATCAGTGCCCGCCCAGCATCCAACCGCCCGCCGCGTACACCCCCACCAGCGCCCACACCGGCACCCGGCCGCTGCGCAGCAGCGCCAGGGCGGCGGCTGCGGCCACGGCCGTCGCGACCCCATGGATGGCGGCGTGGGCCGCGTGGGCGAGGGCGGCGGCCAGCAGCCCGGCCACGCCCGCGTGCACGCCCTCCAGCATGGGCCGCAGCCGCGGAGACTGGCACCAACGGGTCCAGCCGGGCAGGGTGCCGGCGAGCACCAGAAAAGCCGGGGCGTAGATGGCCAGCAGGGCCACGGTGGCGCCGGTCCAGCCGCCCAGGGGTGGCGTCAGGGCGGCGCCCACATAGCTGGCGATGGTCAGCATGGGTCCCGGCATGGCTTGTACCGCGCCATAGCCGGCCAGAAAGGTCTCTGCGCCGATCCAGCCAGGGCCCACCACTTCCGCCTGGATCAGCGGCAGCACCACATGACCCCCGCCGAAGATGAGCGCCCCGATGCGGTAGAACGCATCAGCCACGGGCCACCACCCGCCAGGGGCCCAAGCCGCCAGCATGGGCAGAACGGCCAGGCCCGCGCCGAACAGGCCCAGCCAGACGGCGCCCGCCCGGCGCCCGATGTCCACGGCCAAGGGGCTGGCAGGGGGTGCCCATCCCTGGCGGAAGGCCCACGCGCCAAAGCCGGCGCTGAGGGCGATCAGCACCGGCTGGGCCCAGGCGCTGGGCCACACCCAGGCGGCAACGCCCACGGTCGCGGCCCAGGCCAACCGCCGGCCGCCGGGGGCGTAGCTGCGTGCCATGCCCCAAACGGCATGGGCCACCACGGCGACGGCGGCCAGCATCAGGCCCTGCAGCAGACCCGGGGGCACGCGCGCGCCGGGGGCTGGGCCCGCCAGCCACAGCGCCAGCGCGGCCATTGCGATGGCCGAGGGCAGCGTGAAGCCGATCCACGCCGCCAGCGCCCCGGCGTAGCCCTGCCGCAGCAGCCCCAGCGCCATGCCCACCTGGCTGCTGGCCGGTCCGGGCAGCACCTGGCACAGCGCGACCAGATCACCGTAGGCCCGCGCATCCAGCCAGGCGCGGCGCTGCACGAATTCGCGCCGGAACACCTCCAGGTGCGCCACCGGACCGCCAAAGCTGGTCAGGCCCAGGCGCAGGAACAGCAGGGCGATGGCAAGGCACTCGCGGGCACGGTCGCGCGGGGACATGCCGCGATCATGCCCGATCGCCGGCGGCGGTCAGTACTGCTTGTAGGGCAGGAACTTGCCCGACAGCACGACGTGCACGCGGTCGCCCTTGGGATCGGGCTCGCGCGTGATGTCCATGCTGAAGTCGATCGCGCTCATGATGCCGTCGCCGAATTCCTCGTGGATCAGCTCCTTGATCGTCGTGCCGTACACGCTCACGATCTCGTACCAGCGGTAGATCAGCGGGTCGGTCGGCACCTGGGTCGGCAGCGAGCCCTTGTAGGGCACGACCTGCAGCCACTTCTGCTCCTCGGCGGTCAGGCCGAAGATCTTGCCCAGGGCCTTGGCCTGCTCGGGCGTGGCGGTCATCTGGCCCAGGCACAGCGCCGTGGTCCATTCCTTGGACTGGCCAACCTTCTTGGCCACGTCCTCCCACTTCAGGCCCTTGGCGACCTTGGTGGAGATGATCTTTTCGGTGACGTCATTGCGGTTCATGGAAGCTCCTTGCAGGGTGGGTGGGGTCAGTGCGCCTTGGCGCGCGAGACGAGGAAATCGACGATGTGGTTGCGCAGCTCGTAGTAGCCGGGCAGGTGGTGCAGCCCGGCGCGGGTCCGATCGCGCGGCAGCGGGTTGGCCACCACCTCGGTGATGCCGCCGGGCCGGTAGCCCGCGGGCGTGTCGGCGCCGTTGCTCATGAGCAGGATGCGGTCGGCCAGCAGGATGGCCTCGTCCACGTCGTGGGTGATCATGAACACCGTCTGCTGCGTCTGGCGCACGATGGCCATCAGCTCGTCCTGGATCGTGCCGCGCGTCAGCGCATCGAGCGCGCCGAAGGGCTCATCCAGCAGCAGCATCTTGGGCTGGATGGCAAAGGCCCGGGCGATGCCGACGCGCTGCTTCATGCCGCCCGAGAGCTGGCTGGGCTTCTTGTCGATCGCGTGGCTCAGGCCCACCAGGGCCACGTACTTTTCGACGTGTTCGTTCACCTGAGCGGCTTTCCAGTCTGGCCAGCGCGACTCCACGGCGAAGGCGATGTTCTTACGCACCGTGAGCCAGGGCATCAGCGCGTGGCCCTGGAACACCACGCCACGCTCCAGGCTGGGGCCGAGCACCTCGCGCCCGTCCATGAAGACGTGGCCCGCGGTGGCCGTGTCCAGCCCGGCCAGCACGTTCAGGATGGTCGTCTTGCCGCAGCCGGAGTGGCCGATGATGCAGACGAACTCGCCCCGCTCCAGGCCGAACGACACGTCCGCGAACACCGGCCGGGCCGGGTGGTAGGCCTTGCTCAGGCCCTCAATCTGCAGGAAAGGGGTCATGACTTACTCCACATAGGTCACCGCCTTCTGCAGCAGACCGAACATCTGGTCGAGCAGCATGCCGACCACGCCGATGGTCAGGATGGCGAAGATCACGTTCGGCAGGCTGAGGTTGTTCCACTCGTTCCAGACGAAGTAACCGATGCCCGTGCCGCCGACCAGCATTTCGGCCGCGACAATCACCAGCCAGGCGATGCCCATGCTGATGCGCATGCCGGTCAGGATGGTGGGCGCCGCGGCCGGCAGGATCACGCGGAAGGCCTTGCGCAGCGGCGACACCTCCAGCGTGGCCGCCACGTTGAGCCAGTCGCGCTTGACCGAGGCGACGCCGAAGGCGGTGTTGATCAGCATCGGCCAGACCGAGCAGATGAAGATCACGAACACGCCACTGACGTTGGAGTCCTTGAGCGTGTAGAGCGCCAGCGGCATCCACGCCAACGGGCTGATGGGCTTGAGCACCTGGATGAAGGGGTCGAGTGCCTTGCGCATCAGCGGCGACATGCCGATGACGAAGCCCAGCGGCAGCGCCACCAGCACCGCCAGCCCGAAGCCCATGGCCACGCGCCCCAGCGAGTGCAGCAGCTGCAGGCCGATGCCCTTGTTGTTGGGCCCACGGTCGAAGAACGGGTCGGACAGGTGCCGCCACGAGGCTTCGGCCACCGCCATCGGACTCGGGAAGCCGCCGCTCTTCTGCGCCTGTGTCTCCGGGTCCTTGCCCATCATGCGCAGGTACTCCAGCTCCTCCGCCGACAGGTTGGCGGTGGCGGCGGCCGGGGTGCCGGCACCGCCCCCCGTGGCCAGCTGCCACATGCCCAGCACAGCGACGAGCAGCAGCAGCGACACCAGCGCCGCGCGCAGGTTCGGGTAGGTCGACCGCATGGCTCAGGTCCTCCGGATCGCGAAGCCGCGCAGGTACTCGTCCGGCTTGGCGGGGTCGAACTCCTTGCCCATGATGGTGTGCTTGCGGTAGCCGGGTCCCTCGGTGACGGGCTGGCGCAGGTCCTTCATGTGCTTGCGCGCGTCGGTCAGCAGGAAGACGCGCTCGGCGATCTGGCGGTAGTTCACGTCGCCCTTGATGTAGCCCCAGCGCTTCATCTGGGTCAGCATCCACACCGCCATGCTCTGCCACGGCATGGGGTCGAAGTCGGCGCGGTCGGGCACCGTCTTGATGCCGCCCAGGCCATCGGCAAAGCGCCCGGTCAGCACTTGCTGAAGCACGATCTCGGGCTGGTTCAGGTACTGGGTGGGCGCGATCACCTTGGCGATGAGTTCGCGGTTCTTGGCCTCGCGCGCCATCGCGGCGGCCGTCAGCACCGCGCGGAACAGCGCCGCGAAGGTGTTCGGGTTCTGCTGGATGAATTCCGTGCTGGTGCCGAAGGCGCAGCAGGGGTGGCCGTTCCAGAGGTCCTTGGTGAGCAGGTGGATGAAGCCCACCTCCTCGAACACCGCGCGCTGGTTGAACGGGTCGGGGCCCAGGAAGCCGTCGATGTTGCCGGCGCGCAGGTTGGCCACCATCTCGGGCGGCGGCACCACGCGGATCTGGATGTCCTTGTCAGGGTCCAGCCCAGCCTCCGCCACGTAGTAGCGCAGCAGGAAGTTGTGCATCGAGTACTCGAAGGGCACGGCGAACTTGAACCCCTTCCAGTCCTTCGGGTCCCGCTTGTCCTTGTGCTTGAGCGCCAGGGTGATGGCCTGGCCGTTGGTGTTCTGGATGGTGGCCACGTTCATGGGCGTGGCGTTGGAGCCCAGGCCCAGGCTGATGGCCAGCGGCATCGGCGACAGGAAGTGCGTCGCGTCGTACTCCTTGTTGAGCATCTTGTCGCGAATCAGCGCCCAGCCGGCGGTCTTGACCACCTCGACGTTCAGGCCCTGGCGCTGGTAGAAGCCCAGCGGGTGCGCCATGATCAGCGGCGTGGCGCAGGTGATGGGGATGAAGCCGATCTTCAGGTCCTTCTTCTCCAGCGCGGCCTTCTCCTGCGCCATGGCCTGCAGGCTGGCCAGCGGCACGACGCTGGAGATGGCCGCCATCGCCGTGCCCTTGCCCACCGCGCGCAGGAAGCGCCGGCGCATCGCGTCCTGCGGGAACAGGGCCTTGACCAGCGCGGCCTCGATGAACTGGTTGGCGTATTCGGCGAAATCGGTCGACTCGCTGCGCTGGCGCAGGGTGGCCGCGGCGTCGGCGCGCGCGGCTTCCTCCTGCTGGTGTTCGGCGACCGTGTGATCCCGGCCGCAACGGCACTTCAGCATCAGCGGGCGGTCGGCGTCGTAGGGATCGAAGTACTGGGTCATGGCACACCTCCGTGGTTGGGGATGCGCCATTCCATGCAAGCGGCGGGCCGGGGCGTGCCCGTCTGGCAGCTTGTGCTGCAAATCGCCGACGGTTCTTCGATTTCGTGTAGGGCTGGCCCTACATCGCCGGGCGAGGTGGGGTCGGTGGGGGGGCTGCGGCGGTGCTTCAGGGGCGGGCCGCGCCGCGGGCGAGCCGCTCGGCCAGCAGCGCGAGCTCGACATCGTTGCGCGCGCCGGTCTTTTCCAGCACGCGGGCCCGGTAGGTGCTCACGGTGTTGGCGGCCAGGCCCAGACGCGCACCAATCTCGCTCACGCTCAGCCCTTGCGAGAGCAGGCGGAACACCTGGTGCTCGCGGTGCGAGAGCGCCTCGGTGCCCTGACGCGGTGCGTGGCCCCCCACCGAGGCGGCCAGCGCCTCCGCCGTCGCGGGCGTGACGTAGAGGCCGCCGCCGGCGACTTTGCGCACGGCCGCCACCATGTCGTCGGGGTCGGCGCCCTTGTTCAGGTAGCCCGCCGCGCCCAGGCGGATGCAGCGCACCGCGTACTGGCGCTCCGGGTAGGTGCTGAGCATCAGCACCGGCAGCCCCGGCCGCTCGCGCTTGAGCACCTGCAGCACGTCCAGCCCGTCGCGGCCGGGCAGGGCGATGTCGAGCAGCACGGCGTCGAAGGCCTCGCCGTCGGCCGCGTCGCGCACCCGGGCCAGCACCTCGTCGCCGGTGGTGGCTTCGGCGGTGACCGCGATGTCCTCGGCCTCGGCCAGCACCTGTTTCAGGCCCTCGCGCACGATGCGGTGGTCGTCGCCGATCAGCACGCGCAGCGGCTTGAGCGTGCTCATGCCCGGGCCTCCGCCGCCCCCGCCGGGCGCAGCGCCGCCGCAGGTACCTCCAGGGTCAGCGTGCAGCCCTGCCCGGGTGCGCTGTGCAGGAACAGTCGGCCGCCCAGGTGCCGGGCGCGCTCGCGCATGCCCAGGATGCCGTAGGCCTGCGGCGACTCGAACACGCGCGGATCGGCCCCGCGGCCGTCGTCGCGGACCTGCAGGTGCAGGCCGGCGTCGCCGAAGCCGATGCGCACCTGCAGGGTGCGCGCCTGGGCATGGCGCCCCACGTTGCTCAGCATCTCCTGAAAGATGCGGAACACCGCCATCGCCGCCGCCTCGGGCGGATCGGCCTCCGTTGCCACGTCCATGCTCCAGTCCAGGGTCAGCTCCGCCGTGGCGGCAAATTCCTGCGCCTGCCACTCCAGCGCGGCCCACAGGCCCTGGTGGTCCAGGATGCTGGGCCGCAGGTCGTTGATCAGCCGCCCCACGTTGTCCACGGCGGACTCGATCAGCCGGCTCATGTTCTGGCACTTGCAGCGCAGCCGCTCGCGCATGCGCTCGGCCTCGTCGGGCTGGCGCGCTCCCTGCTCCGACAGGCGCTTGTCCATCCAGTTGACGTCCATCTTCAGCGCCACCAGCAGGCTGCCCAGTTCGTCGTGGATCTCGCGCGCGATGCGGGTGCGCTCCTCCTCCCGCACGCGTTCGGAGTGGATGGCCAGCTCCCGCAACTGCTGCAGGGCGGTCTGCAACTCGGCGGTGCGTTCGCGCACGCGCGCCTCCAACTGCGCCTTGGCGTCATGCAGCGCAGCCTCGGCCTGCTTGCGCGCCGTGATGTCGACAAAGGTGATGACGGCC
This sequence comes from Tepidimonas sp. HKU78, assembly GCF_049860815.1. Lineage (NCBI taxonomy): Bacteria > Pseudomonadati > Pseudomonadota > Betaproteobacteria > Burkholderiales > Tepidimonas > Tepidimonas sp. HKU78. The sequence goes on along the minus strand of NZ_CP187547.1, from coordinate 307,602 downwards.
CCCCGGATCAGCGTGCCGTCCTGGATCGGGTAGCTGGTGTATTCCACCGGGAAGGCGCTGCCGTCGCGGCGCCAGAACACCTCGGTGTCGATGCGGCAGGGCAGCCCCTGCCGGAATGCGTTGAAGATGGGACAGCGATCGACCGGGTAGGGGTGTCCCGACGCATCGGAATGGTGCGTCAGGTCGTGCATGTTCAGGCCCAGCACCTGCTGCGGCGTGTCAAAACCGAGCAGGCGGGTGCCGGCCTGGTTGATGAAGACGCAGGCGCCGTCCAGATCGATGCCGAAGATGCCCTCGCCGGTCGACTCGAGCAGCAGGCCCAGGCGCTCGTACCACGCGTGCGGCGCAGGCGCGGCAGCGGGCGGCGGCGGGAGGGAGGCGGCAACGGCCATGCCTGCCAGCATGCAAGGGCCGTGCCACCGGCCCGTCAACGCAGCGACGAACCGCGCAACTCGCGCACGTCGAGCTCGCTCACGGGCGGCGCCTGGTTGCCCCAGCGCGCGCGGATATGGGTGATCACGGCAGCCATCTGGGCGTCGTTCAGTTCCAGCACGTAGGGTGGCATGCCGAAGGGCTGCGGGTGGCCCCGCGTGGCGACGCCGAAGCCGCCGTTGAGCACCATCTGCACCAGGTTGGCCGGGTTGCCCAGGGTGACGGCGCGGTTGCCGGCCAGGGGGGGGTAGGCCCAGCCGCCGTCCGCGCCGCGCATGCCTTCGCCCTGTTCGCCGTGGCACTGGGCGCAGTACTGTCGGTACACGGCAGCGCCGTCGGCGCGCAGCAGGGTGGGCTCCGCGCTCGCCGCCGGGGCCGGCTGGCGCGGCAGCGCTTGCAGATGAAGCGCCATGGCGCGCAGGTCCTCGTCGCGCCAGTGCTGGGTGCTGTGCAGCACCACCTCGGCCATGGGGCCATGCACCGCGGCGTCGCGCGCGCGGCCGTCGCGGAACAGGCGCACCACCTCGTCCACCGTCCAGTCCTGCACGCCCGCCTCGGCCGGGTCGTTGAGCGAGGGGGCGTACCAGTTCTGCACCGGGATCAGGCCGCCCGCCAGGCCCAGCATGTCGTTGCTGCCGCCCAGGGTGCCGCGCGTGGCGTGGCAGGCGCTGCAGTGGCCCAGGCCGCGCACCAGGTAGGCGCCGCGCTCGGCGGTGACGCCCACCGGCGCGGTGGCGGTGGAGGCCGCCTCGGCGGGGCGGAAGTAGAGCGCCCGCCACACCTTCAGCGCCGCCTGCGTGCCGTAGGGCCAGCGCAGCGCATGGTCGGGTGGCGCCCCGTCGACAGGCGGCAGGCTCATCAGGTAGGCGAATAGGGCGTCGCTGTCAGCCCGGGTGATGTGCGTGGTGTTGTTGTACGGAAAGGCCGGCGTGAGCCAGCGCCCGTCGCGTGATTGCCCGTGGTGCAGCGCGCGCCAGAAGTCGGCGGCGGTCCAGCCCTGCAGGCCGCCCGCGCCCGGCGTCAGGTTGCTGCTGTAGACCAGACCGAACGGCGTGGGAATGGCGCGGCCCCCGGCGTAGGGCGTACCGCCCCGGGCGGTGTGACAGGTCTGGCAGTTGCCCAGGGTGGCCAGGTAGCGCCCGCGTTCCACCGTCGCGGCATCGGTGGCGGGCGGGTCGGGGCGCGACACCTCGACCGGGCGGGCGGGCCACAGCAGCCAGGCCGCCGCCAGCACCAGCAGGCTGGCCGAAGCGGCCAGCGCGGCCCTGGCCCGGGTGTTCCAGCGGTGCAGGGATCGGCTCATCGCCCCCCTCCTGCCGCCGCGGTGGCCGGCGTGCGCAGCGGGCCGCAGGCCATGGGCAGTGGGCCGCCCGGGGTGTCGGGCCGGGTGTCGGCGGGCAGCGGCTGGCTGGCCAGCCAGCCCGCCACGGCGGCCACGTCCTCCGGGCCCAGCCGCTCGGCGATGGTGTGCATGCAGTCCGGTGCGTGGGCCCGGCGCAGGCCAGTGCGCCAGGCGCCCACTTGCGCCGTCAGATAGTCGCGTGGCAGGCCGAGCAGGCCGGGCACGTGGGGCTGCCGCCCGGTCAGGCGGGCGCCGTGGCACTGGATGCAGGCCGGCACGCCCAGCGCCGCATCGCCCTGGCGGGCCAGCCGTTCGCCGCGGGCGCGCTCCGCCGGCGTCTGGCGCACGGCCGTCGGCGGCGGGTAGGGCAGGTTCAGCCCGGCAAAGTGCTCGGCGATGGTCCAGAGGTAGGCGTCATCGAGCGGATCCACCATCTGCACCATGAGCCGGTAGTGCCGGCGCCCTTCGCGGAAGTTGAGCAACTGGTGGTAGAGGTAGCCGGCCGGCTTGCCGGCGATGCGGGGGTAGTAGCCGTCGGGGGCGGCACGGCCCTCGGCGCCGTGGCAGACCGTGCAGGCCTGAAGGCGCTGCGCCAGCGTGTCCTCGAAGGGGCGGGCGGGAGGCGGAGCGGCGTGGGCGGTGGTCAGGAGGCACAGGCCGGCGGCGGCCAGGCCGCGTCGCCATGCCCGTGCCCAGGCGGTCAGGGTCTCCATGCCCCAATTGTCGCCGCGACCGGGCGACTTCGCCGCGGCTCAGCCCACCGCCTGGTCCAGCGCCTGGTCGATGTCCCAGAGGATGTCCTCGACGTCCTCGATGCCCACCGACAGCCGGATCATGTCCGGGCCGACGCCGGCCGCGGCCAGTTCGGCGGCGCTGAGCTGGCGGTGCGTGGTCGACGCCGGGTGGATGACCAGGGTCTTGGCGTCGCCGATGTTGGCCAGGTGGCTCAGGAACTCGCAGGCGTCGATGAAGTGCTCGCCCGCACGGGCCGGGTCGTCGGCGCGGATGCCGAAGCTGAGGATGCCCGAGCAGCCGGGCGCGCCGTCGATGGCGCGGAACTGCTGGCGGGCCAGCGCGTGGTCGGGCGAGTCGGGCAGGCCGGGGTAGTTGACCCAGGCCACGCGCGGGTGCTCGGCCAGGTGCTGCGCCACCCGCAGCGCATTGCGGCAGTGGGCCTGCATGCGCAGGTGCAGGGTCTCGATGCCCTGCAGCAGCAGCCACGCGTTCAGTGGCGACAGGCAGCCGCCGAAGGTGCGGTTGACTTCCATGCGCGCCTTCATGGTGTAGCCGAAGTCGCCGAAGGTCTCGTAGAACTTCACGCCGTGGTAGGCGGCGCTGGGCTCCAGCATCTCGGGGAACTTCTCGCGCGTGCCGGGCGCCCCCCAGTCGAAGCGGCCCGACTCCACCACGAGCCCGCCCATGGTGGTGCCGTGCCCGCCGAGGTACTTGGTGGCGCTGTGCACCACGATGTCCGCCCCGAACTGGAACGGGTTGCACAGGTAGGGGCTGGCCACGGTGTTGTCGATCACCAGCGGCAGGCCGTGCTCGTGCGCCACGCGGGCTACCGCGGCGATGTCGAGCACGTTCAGGCGTGGGTTGCCGATCGTCTCGCCATAGAGGGCGCGAGTCTGGGGCCGGATCGCGCGGCGGAAGTTCTCCGGGTCAGACGGGTCGACGAAGGTGGTCTCGATACCCAGCCGCCGGAAGCCCACGCCCAACTGGCCCACGGTGCCACCGTACAGCGTGGAGGCGGCGACGATGTGGTCCCCGGCCTTGAGAATGGCCAGCAGCGCCGTCATCTGCGCGGCCATGCCGCTGGCGCAGGCCAGCGCCGCCCGACCGCCTTCCAGCGCGGCGACGCGCTCCTCCAGCACCGCCACGGTGGGGTTGGAGATGCGGCTGTAGACGTTGCCGAAGGTCTGCAGGTTGAACAGGCTGGCGGCGTGCTCCGCGCTGTCGAACACGAAGCTCGTCGTCTGGTGGATGGGGGTGGCGCGCGCGCCGGTCACCGGGTCGGGGATGGCGCCGGCGTGGATGGCGCGGGTGCCGAAGCCGAAGTCGTGGTCTGCCATGGGGTCGTCTCGTCGCGTGCGCCGGGTCGGCGCGTCAGGGGGCCTCAGTAGGGCAGCTGGTGGGGCCGCTTGGCCGAGATCACGCGGGTGTTCACCCCCGCCCAGTTGAGTCCGCCGAACAGGCGGGCGTGCTCGATCTTGACGCAGCGGTCCATCACCACGTCCAGCCCGGCGGCGCGGGCCCGGGCGGCGGCGGCCTCGTTCACCACGCCGAGCTGCAGCCACAGGCAGCGTGCGCCAATGGCGATGGCCTCCTCGGCAATCGGCGGGATGTCGTCGCTGCGGCGGAAGCAGTCCACCATGTCGATGCGCTCGCCGCGCTCGGCCAGGGCCTGTGCAGCGGCCGTCACGCTGGGGTAGCAGCGTTCGCCCAGGATTTCGGTCGCTCCGGGGTTGACAGGCACGATGCGATAGCCGTGCGCCTGCATGTACTTGGCGGCGAAGAAGCTCGGCCGGTGCCACTGCGGCGACAGGCCGACCACGGCCAGGGTGCGGCAGCTCGCAAGGATGCGGCGCAGATCGGCGATGGTGCTCATGGCGCCAGTGTAGGGCAGCGCGGGGCCTTGTGGATGTGCCGGGCGCACGTCCGGGTGTGCAGGAAAACCGCCACAATCATCCACCATCCGCCCACGTGCATCCGTTCCCATGAGCGTCCGTCCCATCCTCAAGATGGGTGACCCGCGCCTGCTGCGTGTCGCCCGGCCCGTCACCGACTTTGGCGCCCCCTTCCTGCCGGCGCTGCTGCAGGATCTGCGCGACACCATGGCCGCCGCCAACGGCGCCGGTCTGGCGGCCCCGCAGATCGGGGAGGACTGGCAGGTGGTGATCTTTGGCACGGGCCGGCCCAACCCGCGCTACCCCGAAGCCCCGCCCGTGCCGCCCACCGTGCTCATCAATCCGGTGATCGAGCCGCTGGGCGATGAACAGGAGACGGACTGGGAGGGCTGCCTCTCGGTGCCGGGCCTGCGCGGCCGGGTGCCGCGGTTCCGGCGCATCCGCTACCGCGGCTTTGACGCACACGGCCGCCCGCTCGAACGCGAGGTCGAGGGCTTCCACGCCCGGGTGGTGCAGCACGAATGCGACCACCTGATCGGGCGGCTGTACCCGACGCGCATGACGGACCTCACGCAACTGGGCTATGTGGACGTGCTGTTTCCGGGGCTGCCCGATACGCCGGATGATTGACCGGATCGGCTGGCGCTGCGGCCGGTGTCAGAACCCAGGCAACACGGCGCCCTTGAACTCGGTGAGGATGAACTGCCGCACCGGCTCCGACTGATAGGCCTTGACGAGCTTGGACACCCACGGCTTGTCCTTGTCCTGCTCGCGCACGGCGATCAGGTTCACGTAGGGGCTCTTGGCGCTCTCCTGGGCGATGGCATCGCGCCCCGGGTGCAGGCCGGCGGGCAGGGCGTAGTTGGTGTTGACCGCAGAGGCGTCCAGATCGTCCAGCGAGCGCGCCAGTTGGGCGGCATCCAGTTCGACAAAGCGCAGCTTCTTGGGATTGCTCACCACATCCAGTGGGGTGGCTTTCAGACCCGCCTCCGGCCGCAGCTTGATCAACCCCTTGTCCTGCAGCACCAGCAGCACCCGCCCGCCGTTGGTCGGGTCGTTCGGGATGCCGAAGCGCGCGCCCTCCTTTAGATCCTCCAGTCGCTTGACCTTCTTGGAGTAAATGCCTATCGGGAAGTTGACCGTGTAGCCCACCGGGACAAACTTGTAGCCGCGGTCCTGGATCTGCTGGTCCAAGTAGGGCTTGTGCTGATAGCTGTTGGCGTCCAGGTCGCCCGCCGCCAGCGCGGCATTGGGCTGCACGTAGTCGCTGAACTCGATGATCTGGATCTTCAGGCCGTCTTTCTCGGCGACCTTCTTGACCTGCTCGAAGATCTGCGCGTGCGGCCCGGCCGTCACGCCGATCTTGAGGGGCTTGTCCTGCGCCAGCGCGGGGCCGCCGACGGACCATGCCACGGCCAGGGCGACGGCGGATTGAAGCAAGTGACGTTTTTGCATGAATGACCTCTTGTCGGAAAAAAGAAGGGTGAAAAATCCAGCTCAGCGGTGGCTCAGGCGCCGCACCAGCCAGTCGCCTGCGCTCTGAACCGCCTGCACGAACACGATCAGCACCAGCACCACGGCAGCCATCACCTCGGGCATGAAGCGCTGGTAGCCGTAGCGGATGCCCAGGTCACCCAGGCCGCCACCGCCGATGGCGCCGGCCATTGCGGAATAGCCCGTCAGGCTCACCAGCGTGATCGTCAGGCCGGCCACAATGCCGGGCACGGCCTCGGGCAGCAGCACCTTGAAGACGATCTGCGTATGGGTGGCCCCCATCGCCTGCGCCGCCTCGATCAGGCCGGCGTCCACCTCGCGCAGCGAGGCCTCCACCAGCCGCGCGATGAAGGGGGCCGCCGCCACGGTCAGGGGCACGACAGCCGCGGCCGTGCCGATCGAGGAACCCGTCAGCAGCCGCGTCAGCGGGATGATCGCCACCAGCAGGATGATGAACGGCGTGGAGCGCACGGCATTGACCAGTGCGCCGACGGTGCGGTTGAAGGCCGCGTTTTCCATCACGCCGCCCCGATCCGTCAGGCGCAGCAGCACGCCCAGCGGAATGCCGAGCACGGCACCGGCCAGGCCCGACAGGCCGACCATCACCAGCGTCTCGCCCAGCGAATCGACAAACAGCTCGATCAGCGCAGGGGGAAAGTGGGTCGAGAGCCACTCAGCCATGGGCCACCTCCTGCACGCGCAGGCCGGCACCCTGCAGGTGGCGCACCGCAGCCTGCAGCGATTCCTGCGCGCCGCGGGCCAGCACCGCCAGGTTGCCGAAGGGCCGCCCCTGCACCTCGTCGATCTGCCCGTGCACGATGTGGAGGTCCAGGCCGAAGCGCCGCACCAGGTCTGCGATCAGGGGCCGGTCTGACGATTCGCCGGCAAAGCTCACGCGCCACAGCCGGGTTCCGGCCCCGTCCGCCCGGATCAGTGCGCGCACGCGCGCCAGCACCGCCGGCGGCAGCTCGCTGGGCATCACCTCGTCCAGCAGGCGCCGTGTCACGTCATGCCCCGGCTGGCTGAACACCGCCAGCGTGTCGCCCTGCTCCACGATCTCGCCTGCTTCCATCACCGCCAGCCGGTGCGCCACCTGCTTGATCACCTGCATCTGGTGTGTGATCAGCACGATGGTCAGGCCCAGCTCGCGGTTGATCTCGCGCAGCAGGCCCAGGATGGCGCGCGTGGTCTCGGGATCCAGCGCCGAGGTGGCCTCGTCCGACAGCAGCACCTTGGGCTGATTGGCGAGCGCCCGGGCGATGCCCACGCGCTGCTTCTGCCCGCCGCTGATCTGCGCCGGGTAGCGCTGCGCCAGCCCCGCCAGTCCGACCAGCTCCAGCAGCGGCATGACGCGGGCGCGGATCGCCTCGCGCGACAGCCCGGCCAGCTCCAGCGGCAGGGCGACGTTGTCGTACACCGTGCGCGACGACAGCAGGTTGAAGTGCTGGAAGATCATGCCGATCTCCCGCCGGGCGGCGCGCAGCGCCGCCGCGTCCAGTTGCGTCAACGCCTGGCCGGCCACGGTGACCGTGCCTTCGGTGGGGCGGTTGAGCAGGTTGATTGTGCGCACCAGCGAGCTCTTGCCCGCGCCGCTGCGGCCGATGATGCCGAACACCTCGCCCGGCTGCACCGTCAGGTTCACGCCGCGCAGGGCATGGACGCGTCCGCCGGCGCTGTCGTACCAATGGTGGATACCCCGCAGTTCGATCATGGTCAGCGCTTCGTGTAGATCTGATCGAACGAGGCGCCGTCGGCGAAGTGCGTGCGCGTGGCTTGGGCCCAGCCGCCAAAGGCCTCGTCGATAGTGAACAGCGGCAGACGCGGGAACTGCTGGGCGTGTTTGGCCAGCGCCTGCTGCGAGCGCGGTCGGTAGAAGTGGCGGCCGATGATGTCCTGGGCTTCGTCGGTGTACAGGAAGCGCAGGTAGGCCTCGGCAACCTTGCGCGTGCCTTTGCGGTCCACGATCTTGTCCACGACCGTGACAGGTGGCTCGGCCAGGATGCTCAGCGACGGAACGACAATGTCGAAGCGGGTGCCGAATTCCTTTTCCAGCAGGTAGGCTTCGTTCTCCCAGGCGATCAGCACATCGCCCTGCTGGCGTTGCGCGAAGGTGATGGTCGAGCCCCGTGCGCCGGTGTCCAGCACCGGGACGTTGCCATACAGTTTGGCAACGAATTCGCGGGCCTTGGCGTCACTGCCGTACTTGCGCTTGGCGTACTCCCAGGCGGCCAGGTAGTTCCAGCGCGCGCCCCCCGATGTCTTGGGGTTGGGCGTGATCACCTTCACGTCGGGCCGGATCAGGTCATCCCAGTCCTTGATGCCCTTGGGGTTGCCCTGGCGCACCACCAGCACGATGGTCGATGTGTACGGCGCTGAGTTGTGCGGCAGGCGCTTTTGCCAGTCCTTGGGGATGAGCTGCCCGTGCTCGTTCAGCGCGTCGATGTCGCCGGCCAGCGCCAGGGTGGCCACGTCTGCCTCCAGCCCGTCGATGATGGAGCGCGCCTGCTTGCCGGAGCCGCCGTGCGACTGCCGGATGGCGACGTCCTGACCCGTCTGTGCCTTCCAACCACGAGCGAAGGCGGCGTTGAGGTCGACGTACAGCTCGCGCGTGGGGTCGTACGAGACGTTGAGCAGGATGATCGGGGGGCGGGGCTGGGCCAGCGCGGGAAGGGTCGCACCGATGCCCGGCAGCAGCGCCAGGATCGGGAGCAGTTGGCGGCGGTGCATGTCGGCAACTCCTTGAAATGTCCTCGGACGGCATGTTGCTGGCTTTTTAAAATAAATGGAACCAATATATTTCTATTTATAAATAACCAATTGATCTTTCGAGGCGGACCATCTTCCCCCACAATGCCGCCGCCATGCCGTCTCCGTCGCCCCGCCCGGTCGATCCCTGTCCCTGCGCACGCCTCGACGCCCGCGGCCGCGCCCGTTCGTACGCCGCGTGTTGCGGTCCCCACCGCGAGCCCGGCGCCGCGGTGCCGGCCCCCGACGCCGAGGCGCTGATGTGTTCGCGCTACACGGCCTTCGTGCGCGGGGATGTGGCGCACCTGCTGGCCACCTGGCACGCGAGCACGCGGCCCGCGGAGCTGACGCTGGAGCCCGCGGTGACGTGGCTCGGGCTGGAGGTCAGACGCCACCGCGCTCTCGACGCCGACCGCGCCGAGGTGGAGTTCGTGGCTCGCTCGCGCGTGGCGGGCCGCGGCCAGCGCCTGCACGAGGTCAGCCGCTTCGTGCGCGAGGGCGGGCGCTGGTTCTACGTGGACGGCGACGTGCGCTGAGGCCCCGCCGCCTGTCGGAACGCCGCCGGCGTCAGCCCGGTCCAGGCCTTGAAGGCGCGGATGAAGCTTTTTTCGTTGTCGAAGCCCACGTGGGCAGCGATGCGCTTGACGGGCCAGCGCGTGCGCAGGAGGTGCTCGGTGGCCAGGTCGCGCCGCACCTGATCCTTCAGGTCCTGCACGCTCGTGCCGGCCTCGTGCAACTGCCGCTGCAGCGTGCGCACCGAGACGTGCAGCGCATCGGCCAGCCGCTTAGCGCTGGCGCCGTCCGGGTGGCTGCGCAGCCAGGTGCGCGCGCGTTCGACCAGCAGGCGGTCGCGGCGGTCCGGGTGCACCATCAGCGCCACAGCCCGCTGCAGCATCGCGCGCAGGGCGGCCTCGTCGCGCCGCAGCGGCTGGTCCAGGTAGGCCGCGTCAAAGGTGACGACCGTCTGCGTGGCGTCAAAGCCCACGTGCGCGCCGGGGAACAGCACCGCGTAGGCGTCGGCATGCCGCGGTGCGGGGTAGGCGAAGGCCGCCTCGCGCAACCCGATGCGTGAGTCGATGAACCAGGCCGCCAGGCCGAGCGCGTTGCGCAGCAGCGAGACGTGGGCGAACTCGCGGGTGGTGGCGCGTTCCGTGGCATCGGCGATGTCCGCGCCCGGCGCGCGCTGTTCGGTCAGACGCAGTGTGGCGGTGTCGCCGGTGCGCTCCAGCGTCAGCGTCACGTCATCGGTCAGCAGGCGGTGGTGGCGGCACCAGCGCGCCAGCGCCAGTCCCAGATCGGGTGCGGTCAGCGAGGCCCGCGCCAGCATGCCGTAGCTGCCCCAGGGCAGCCGGCGCGAGAACCAGCCCAGCGCCTCGTCGTCCAGTTCGCGCATGGCGTGGGCGCTCAGGCGCTCGAAGGGCAGGCTGGTGAGGCGGGCGTCCGGGGCGGCCAGCGCGGCCTCGTCCAGCCCCGCCGCTGCCAGCGCCGCCGCGGCCGACTGTCCGCGGCGGCCATACGCAGCCACGATGGCCTGCGCGAAAGCAGCCGGCGTAGCGGCCACCGGCGCCGGCCGGGATGGTGCGGGGGAAGGGGAGCGAAATCGCGACGCCATTGGCGCATTCTGCAACCATTCGGGCGGGTTTGCCCGCTGGCCGGCGCGCCCGTGCGGCGGGACAATCGCGCCACCATGAGCGCCATTGCCACCCAACTCAACCCCCGTTCGGCCGATTTCCAGGCCAATGCCGCCGCCATGCGCGCGCTGGTCGATGACCTGCACGCCCGCATCGCCCAGGTGGCGCAGGGCGGCGGCGAGGCCGCCCGCGCCAAGCACACCGCGCGCGGCAAGCTGCTGCCGCGCGAGCGGGTCGAAATGCTGCTCGACCTCGGCACGCCGTTTCTGGAAATCGCCCCGCTGGCGGCGCTGGACATGTACCAGAACGACGCCCCGGCAGCCGGGCTGATCGCGGGCATCGGCCGCGTGTCGGGCGTGGAGTGCGTCATCGTCTGCAACGACGCCACCGTCAAGGGCGGCACCTATTACCCGATGACGGTGAAGAAACACCTGCGCGCGCAGGAGATCGCGCAGCAGAACCGGCTGCCGTGCATCTACCTGGTGGACTCGGGCGGCGCCAACCTGCCCAACCAGGACGAGGTGTTCCCGGACCGCGACCACTTCGGCCGCATCTTTTACAACCAGGCCAACATGAGCGCGCAGGGCATCGCGCAGATCGCGGTGGTGATGGGCTCGTGCACGGCGGGCGGGGCCTACGTGCCGGCGATGAGCGACGAGACGATCATCGTCAAGAACCAGGGCACGATCTTCCTGGGCGGCCCGCCGCTGGTGAAGGCCGCCACCGGCGAGGTCGTCAGCGCCGAGGATCTGGGCGGCGGCGACGTGCACACGCGCCTGTCGGGCGTGGCCGACCACCTGGCCGAGAACGACCTGCACGCGCTGGCGCTGGCGCGCGAGGCGGTGGCGCGGCTGAACCGCCGCAAGGACTGGCCGGTGGCGCGCCGCGAGCCGCGCGCGCCGCTGTACCCGGCCGAGGAGCTCTACGGCGTCATCCCGACCGATGCGCGCAAGCCGTTCGACGTGCGCGAGATCATCGCGCGCCTCGTGGACGGCTCGGAGTTCCACGAGTTCAAGGCGCGCTACGGCACGACGCTGGTGTGCGGCTTTGCGCACCTCGAAGGCATGCCGGTGGGCATCGTCGCCAACAACGGCATTTTGTTTGCCGAAAGCGCCGACAAGGGCGCGCACTTCATCGAACTGTGCTGCCAGCGCAAGGTGCCGCTGGTGTTCCTGCAGAACATCACCGGCTTCATGGTCGGCCGCAAGTACGAGAACGCCGGCATCGCGCGTGCGGGCGCCAAGATGGTGACGGCGGTGGCGTGCGCGCAGGTGCCCAAGTTCACCGTCATCATCGGCGGCAGCTTCGGCGCTGGCAACTACGGCATGTGCGGGCGCGCGTACTCGCCGCGCTTGCTGTGGATGTGGCCCAACGCGCGCATCAGCGTCATGGGGGGCGAGCAAGCGGCCAGCGTGCTGGCCACGGTCAAGCGCGACGGCATCGAAGCCAAGGGTGGCACCTGGAGCGCCGAGGAGGAAGAAGCGTTCAAGGTGCCGATCCGCGCGCAGTACGAGCGCCAAGGCCACCCTTACTACGCTACCGCGCGCTTGTGGGATGACGGCGTCATCGACCCGGCCGACACGCGTCGCGTGCTGGCACTGGGCCTGTCGGCGGCGATGAATGCGCCGATTCCCGATACACGCTTTGGCGTGTTCCGCATGTGAGGGGGCAACCATGGCCAACGTGACCATCACCGTCGACGGCCCGCGCGCCACCGTCACCCTGACCCGGCCCGATGTGCGCAATGCCTTCAACGACGACGTGATCGCCGAGTTGACCACGGCGTTTCAAACGTTGGGCGCGCGCGCGGACGTGCGCGCCATCGTGTTGGCGGCCGAGGGCCCAGCGTTTTGCGCCGGGGCGGACCTGAACTGGATGCGCCGCATGGCCGACTACAGCCGGGAGGAGAATCTGGCCGACGCCCGCCGCTTGGCCGCCATGCTGCGCACCATCCACGACTGCCCCAAGCCGACCGTGGCACGGGTGCAGGGCGATGCCTATGCCGGCGGCGTCGGGCTGGTGGCGGTGTGCGACATCGCACTGGCGGTGGAGACGGCGGGTTTTTGCCTGAGTGAGGTCAAGCTGGGGCTGATCCCGGCCACCATTGGCCCTTACGTCGTGCGTGCGATGGGTGTGCGGGCGGCGCAACGCTATTTTTTGACCGCCGAACGCTTCGACGCTGCCGAGGCGCTGCGCATCGGCTTCGTGCACGAGGTGGTGCCGCCCGATGCTCTGGATGCGCGTGTGGACGCCCTCGTGCGCTCGCTGTGCAGCGCGGGGCCGTGCGCGCTGGCGGCGGCCAAGCGGCTCGTGCACGAGGTGGCCGAGGCACCGCTGGATGACGCGCTGGTGGCCCGCACCGTCGAGGCCATCGCCGACATCCGTGCCAGCGCCGAGGGGCGCGAGGGCGTCCAGTCGTTTTTGCACAAGCGCAAGCCCCAGTGGCTGGTGTGACGGAGTGGTTGTTCTCATGTTCCAAAAAATTCTGATCGCCAACCGTGGGGAGATCGCCTGCCGCGTCGCGGCCACGGCGCGCCGCCTGGGCATCCGCACCGTCGCCGTGTACTCCGAAGCGGACGCGCAGGCGCGCCACGTGGCGGCCTGCGACGAGGCGGTGTGCATCGGCGGCGCGGCCCCTGCCGACAGCTACCTGCGTGGCGAGCGCATCATCGCCGCCGCACTCGCCACCGGTGCCCAGGCCATCCACCCGGGCTACGGCTTCCTCAGTGAAAACGACCGCTTCGCGCAGGCGTGCGCCGACGCGGGGCTGGTGTTCATCGGCCCGCCCCCGTCGGCGATCGCCGCCATGGGGCTGAAGGCCGAGTCCAAGCGCTTGATGGAGGCGGCGGGCGTGCCCCTGGTGCCGGGCTACCACGGCAGCGAGCAAGACGCCCGCGTGCTCAAGGCCGAGGCGGACCGCATCGGCTACCCCGTGCTCATCAAGGCCAGCGCCGGCGGCGGCGGCAAAGGCATGCGGCGCGTGGAGGCGCCCGAGGCGTTCGACGAGGCACTGGCCGCCTGCCAGCGCGAGGCGCTCGCCAGCTTCGGCAACGCCGCGGTGCTGATCGAAAAGTACGTGCAGCGCCCACGCCACATTGAGATTCAGGTGTTTGCCGACACGCACGGCAACGCGGTGTACCTGTTCGAGCGCGACTGCTCGGTGCAGCGTCGCCACCAGAAGGTGTTGGAGGAGGCCCCGGCGCCAGGGCTCGCGCCCGCGCTGCGCCAGCAAATGGGGCTAGCGGCAGTGGCCGCGGCGCGCGCGGTGGGCTATGTGGGTGCGGGAACGGTCGAATTCATCGTCGAGCAACCGCTGGGCTACGACCACCCCGAGGCGATGCGCTTTTACTTCATGGAGATGAACACGCGGCTGCAGGTGGAGCACCCGGTGACCGAGGCGATCACAGGGCTGGACCTGGTGGAGTGGCAGCTGCGCGTGGCCGCCGGCGAGCCGTTGCCGCTGACCCAAGAGGCGCTGACCCTGCGTGGGCATGCCATCGAGGCGCGCATCTGCGCCGAAAACCCCGACAACCAGTTTTTGCCCGCGACGGGGCGCCTGGCCGTCTACCGCAAACCGGCGTGCAGCGCCTTCACGGTGGCGGACGTGCGCATCGACGATGGCGTGGCCGAGGGCGACACCATCAGCCCGCACTACGACTCGATGATCGCCAAGCTGATCGTGCGCGGGGAGTCGCGCGCACAGGCGCTGGCGCGGTTGGACGAGGCGCTGGCGCGCCTGCACATCGTGGGCGTGGCCAACAACGTGGCGTTCTTGCGCCGGGTGGTGCGCAGCGCGTCGTTTGCGCAGGCGCATCTGGACACCGCGCTCATCGAGCGCGAGCAAGCGGTGTTGTTTGGCGTGTCGGCCCTGTCGCGCGAAGCGGCGGTCGCCATTGCAGCCGCCCACACGCTGCAGGCTTGGCAAGCGCAGGCCGATGCTGATCCGTGGAGCGCGGGCGATGGCTTTGCCAGCCACGGCGTGCGCACGCGCACCCTGACGTTCCGCTGGGGCGACGAGTCGCTGGACGTGCGACTGTCGTGGCCGCGCGGGGTTGGGTGCGTGCTTCGCATCGGGGACGGTGAAGCCGCCCTGGAAGGCCCGCTGCGCTGGCAGCCCAACCCCGGTGGCGACTGGGCGCTGGGCGTGCAGTGGGCTGGGCACGCGTGGCGCGCCACCGTGTACGCCGATGGCGAACGTGTGCACGTGTTCACGCCCGACGGTGCGGTGGCGCTGGTGGCGGTCGATCGGTTGGCGCACGCGGGTGACGCGGCCAGCGAAGGCGGGCGGCTGACCGCACCCATGCCAGGTAAGGTGGTGCGCTTTGCGGTGCAGCCGGGCGAGGCGGTCAAGCGGGGCCAGCCACTGGCGGTGCTGGAAGCCATGAAAATGGAGCACACCATTGCCGCCCCTGCTGACGGCGTGGTCGAGGCGTTGCTGTACGCTCCGGGTGACCAAGTGGCCGAGGGAGCCGACTTGTTGCGGATGCGCACACCATGAGCACGACCAACTACCCCAGCCGCGTGCGTCTGATCGACGTCGGCCCGCGCGACGGCCTGCAAAACGAAGCCCAACCCGTGCCCACCGAGGTCAAAGTCGAGCTCGTGCACCGCCTGCAGGCCGCGGGGCTGCGCGAGATCGAAGTCACCAGCTACGTTAGCCCGAAGTGGGTGCCGCAGATGGCGGACAACCACGCCGTCATGCAAGGTATCCAGCGCCAGCCCGGGGTGCGCTACTCGGTGCTCACGCCCAACCTCAAAGGGTTGGAAGCGGCGCTACGGGATCGGCCCGATGAGATTGTGGTGTTTGGTGCTGCCAGCGAGGCGTTCAGCCGCCGCAACATCAACTGCAGCATTGCCGAGAGCATCGAGCGTTTTGCCCCTGTGGTCGAGGCCGCGCGCAATGCCGGCATTGCCGTGCGCGGGGCCATGAGCTGCACCGTGGGCTGCCCCTACGAGGGCGACATCCCCCCGCAGCGGGTGGGCGAGTTGGCCGCGCGGATGAAGGCCATCGGCGTGCAACGGGTGGACGTGGCCGACACCATTGGGGTGGGCACGCCGTTGAAGGTGCAACGCGCGATCGAGGCGGCGCTGGCGCACTACGACATCGACCACATCAGCGGCCACTTCCACGACACCTATGGACAGGCGTTGGCCAACACGCTGGCAGCGCTGCAAATGGGGGTGTGGAATTTTCAGACATCGGTGGCGGGGCTGGGCGGCTGCCCGTACGCGCCTGGTGCGACTGGCAACGTCGCCACCGAGGACGTGGTGTACCTGCTGCACGGGCTGGGCATCGAGACTGGCATCGATCTGGGCGCGCTGGCCGAGACCGGGGCCTGGATCAGCGAGCGCTTGGGCCGTCCCACGGCGTCGCGCGCGGGGCGGGCGCTGCGGGCGCGGGGGTGCTCATGAGCGCATCGACCCCGCCTCGGCCGCGCCTGTCGTTGGCCGACGCCCTGCGCCGCCAGCCCCCGGGGGCGCCGGTGCCGTCGCCTTGTATTGGGGTCTGCCGCATCGACGAGGCCACCGGTTGGTGTGCCGGCTGCTGGCGCACGCTCGACGAGATCGCTGGCTGGGGTACGAGCGACGATGTCACTCGCCGGCGCATCTGGCAGGCCATCGAGGCGCGGCAGGCCACCGGCGTCGGCTAAGATGTCATGACCGTCACTTCGCAGGAGGCATGATCCATGTTCAAGAAAATCCTCGTTCCCGTCGATGGCTCGGCCCTGTCGCACGCCGCGGGCACGCTGGCGGCCGATTTGGCCAAGCAGCACGGCGCCGAGATCGTGGGCGTGTATGTGATCGACCCGTTCCCCTACATCGGTATCGGTGACGCATCGGCCATTGGGCTGCAGGCGTATCTGGCCGAGGCGCAGGCCGCCGCCACGCGGGCGCTGGACGACCTCAAGCAAGTCTGTGCCGAGCGCGGCGTGCCGTTTGCCGGCGACACCATCGAGCGCAACGTCACCTACGAAGGGATACTGGAAACCGCAGAGGCCGAGGGCTGCGACCTGATCGTCATGGGCTCGCACGGCCGCAAGGGCGTGCAGGCGCTCATTCTGGGCAGCGTAGCCCAGAAAGTGCTCACGTACGCCAAGGTGCCGGTGCTGATCGTCAAACCGAGCGCCACTTGATCGAGCAGCCGATGCTGGCCACCTGATCGCGCGGCCCCTGGCCGGTCTGTGCGATCAGGCGCATTGCATCCAACAGATCGCACGGCGTGCCGGGCGGCGCGGCCTCCTTGCGCGACGCGTCGAAGCGACCCCGGTATTGCAGCTCGTCCTGGGCGTTGAAGCCAAAGAAGTCCGGCGTGCAGACTGCGCCCCAAGCGCGCGCCACCTCCTGCGTCTCGTCGTACAGGTAGGGGAACGGAAAGCCCCGCTCCTGCGCAACGCGCTGCATGTGTTCGAACGAATCCTCGGGGTAAGCCGCGGGGTCGTTGGACGAGATCGCAGCCACCCCGATGCCCATGTCGAGCAGCGTGCGCGTCACGGGCACCAGCCGCGGCAGAATCGCCTGTACGTATGGGCAGTGGTTGCAGATGAACATCACCAGCGTCCCTTTGGGGCCGCGGATGTCCTCGTAACGGTAGCGGCGTCCGTCGGTGGCGGGCAGGTCGAAGCCAGGGGCTTTCCAGCCAAAGTCGCAAACGGGTGGGATGGCAGCCATCGGTGTTGCTCCTTGTGTCGTTTCGGTGGTAACGATGGTAATCTAAGGAACCGCTAAACGAACCCCGCCTGCTCGTCTCGAGCGCAGCCGCGCCGGCGGGTTGCACAGAGGTGGGGCCGCAGGCGGCGGCGGGGATGTGGTCATGAGGGGTAGAAAGCGGTCGATTTCTGCCTCTTCTGAGCGCCCTCGGCCCTGATTATGTGTGCAGTGGCATCGGGGGCGTGTCCTCGCGCGTCAGGTCGATGCTGACAAAGCGGCGGATGGCCTGCCTGTCGTACACCGCGTCCTCGATTCCCTGATTCACAGCCCAAAGCCCTACGGCTTCGATCTCGGCCAGAAAGCGCTCGCGCGGGGTGGGCGTCTTCTTGGAGAAGTACTCGAGTTCAGCAAAGCTCGTCGGGGTTAGCACAGGGCGGGTTTGTTGGCTGGGTGGGAGAGAGTGCGTCGATGTGATGGTGCCCGGTCTTGGCAAGGGTGGGGATTGAGGCAGCGGCTCCTCTGGGAGCCGTGTGAGTGCACCTCGGGTGTGTAAAACCCGCGGTCGGCTGGCGTCGGGCTCTCTCCCTACAATGCAGGGCTCTCCATCCATCCCGAGGGCCGTGGTCGATGAAAGTCGTGGCAGGTGCAGACGCTAGCGCAGTCGATGCCGAGGCAACCACGCCAGCGGGCGTCATCCGCATCCGCGGCGCGCGACAGCACAATCTGCGCAACCTCGACCTGGACATCCGCACCGGTGAGCTGACGGTGGTGACCGGCCCCAGC
Organism: Tepidimonas sp. HKU78; assembly: GCF_049860815.1. Lineage (NCBI taxonomy): Bacteria > Pseudomonadati > Pseudomonadota > Betaproteobacteria > Burkholderiales > Tepidimonas > Tepidimonas sp. HKU78. The sequence continues at coordinate 289,900 of NZ_CP187547.1, read as the reverse complement.
GGCTCGGGCAAATCCAGCCTGGTGTTCGACACGCTGTTTGCCGAAGGGCAGCGCCGCTACGTGGAGACGTTCTCGGCCTACGCGCGGCAGTTTTTGGACCGCATGGACCGTCCGGCGGTGGACCACATCGACGGCGTGCCGCCAGCGATCGCCATCGACCAGACCAACCCGGTGCGCTCGTCGCGCTCCACGGTCGGGACGATGACCGAGCTCAACGACCACCTGAAACTGCTGTTTGCGCGCGCGGCCCAGTTGTTCGACCGGGTGACGGCGCTGCCCGTGCGCCACGACACGGTGGAGACGATCGTGGCCGACCTGCGGGCGCGCGCGGCGGCGGCGGGCGATCCGCGGCTGGTGGTGACGTTTGCCGTCGAACTCCCGGCCAGCACGTCGGATGAGGACGTGCAGCAGTGGCTCTCGGCCAGTGGCTACACGCGCGTGCAGGCGCAGCAGGTGGTGGGCGAGCGGCGGCGGCTGGATGTGGTGGCGGACCGCTTTCGCCTGGGCAGTGCCGACCCCGCGCGCGTGGCCGAGGCGGTGGAGGTTGCCCTGCGCCGCGGCGGCGGTCGCGTGACGGTGTATGCGTTGGCCGAGGGCGAGGCTGAACCGGCCCTGTGGCGGTATTCCACCGGCCTGCACTGCCCGGAGAGCGACATCCGCTACGCCGATCCGCGGCCGTCGCTGTTTTCGTTCAACTCGCCGGCGGGCGCCTGCGACACCTGTCGCGGCTTTGGGCGCGTCATTGGCGTGGACTGGGGGCTGGTGATTCCCGACCCCAAGCTGACACTGCGCGCCGGTGCCATCAAGCCGATCCAGACCCCCGCGTTTCGGGAGTGTCAGGACGATCTGTTGCGCCACGCAGAGGCAGCGGGCATCCCGCGCGACACCCCGTGGTATCAGTTGTCGCCCGCGCAGCAGCAGTGGGTGCTGGAGGGCTCGCCGCATTGGTCGGGTGACTGGCAGCGCCAGTGGTACGGCATCCGCCGCTTCTTCGACTATCTGGAGAGCAAGGCGTACAAGATGCACATCCGGGTGCTGCTGTCCAAATACCGCAGCTACACCGAATGCCCGGATTGTGGTGGCGCACGACTCAAAACCGAGAGCCTGTTGTGGCGGCTGGGCACGCGGGAAGACGCCGACGCCGTGTTGCCCCCCGAGCAGCGCTTTCGCCCCCGCGGCGTGGCATGGACGGATGCGCAGCTGCAGGTGCTGCCTGGGTTGTGCCTGCACGACCTGATGCGGCTGCCGCTGACGCGGCTGCGCCAGTTCGTCGAGCGGTTGCGGGCGCGCGTGGCCGAACTGCCCGCGGGCGAACGCCAGGCGCAAGGGCTGCTGCTCGACGAGATCGCGACCCGGTTGCGCTACCTGTGCGAAGTGGGGCTGGGCTACCTGACGTTGGATCGGCAAAGTCGCACGCTCTCGGGCGGCGAGGTGCAGCGCATCAACCTCACCACGGCGCTGGGTACCTCGCTGGTCAACACGCTGTTCGTGCTCGATGAACCCTCGATCGGCTTGCACCCGCGCGACATGGCGCGCATCAACCAGGCGATGGCGCGGCTGCGCGACGCGGGCAACACGCTGGTGGTGGTGGAGCACGACCCAGCGGTCATGCTGGCCGCCGACCGCATCCTGGACATGGGGCCCGGCCCCGGCGAGCGCGGCGGGCGCATCGTCTTCGACGGCCCGCCGGATGCGCTGCGCCGTGCCGATACGCTCACTGGGCAGTACTTGTCGGGGCGGCGCCAGATCGGCTTCGGCGTCAAGCGCCGCGTCACCGAATCGACCCCGCGCCTGATCGTCGAAGGCGCGCGCGAGCACAACCTGCGCGGCATCGACGTCGCGTTCCCCTTGCAACGGCTGGTCGTGGTCACGGGGGTCAGCGGCTCGGGCAAGTCGACGCTGGTGCAAGACATCCTGGCACCGGCGCTGCTGCGTCACTTCGGCCAGCCCACCGAGGCCCCTGGCGCGCACGAGCGACTGCTCGGTGCCGACCATCTGGAGGGCGTGGTTTTCGTCGACCAGACGCCGATCGGCAAAACGGCGCGCTCCAACCCGGTCAGCTATGTGGGCGCGTGGGACGCCATCCGCACCCTGTTCGCGCAGACGCCGCTGGCGCAGCAGCGCGGCTACACGGCGGCCAAATTCAGCTTCAACAGCGGCGACGGGCGTTGCCCGACTTGCGGCGGCTCGGGCTTCGAGCACGTGGAGATGCAATTTCTGTCTGACGTGTACCTGCGCTGCCCTGACTGTCACGGGCGGCGCTACCGCCCCGAAGTGCTGGAGGTGACCATCGAGCGCGGTGGGCGCTGGCTGAGCGTGGCCGACGTGCTGGAGCTGACCGTGGCCGAAGCGGTGCAGTGTTTCGCCGCCGACCGCGAGGTGATACGGGTGTTGCAGCCACTGCTGGACGTGGGGCTGGAGTACCTGCGCCTGGGCCAGCCGGTGCCGACGCTCTCGGGCGGCGAGGCGCAGCGCCTCAAGCTCGCAGGCCATCTGGCCGCTGCGACACCCCAGGCGCCCAAGCGCGGCGCGCGCCGCGGCGTGCCGGTCGGCGACCCCGGCGCTCCCTGGGCGGACAAGACGGGGCGCGCGCGCGGCATGCTGTTTTTGTTCGACGAGCCGACCACGGGTCTGCACTTCGACGATATCGCCAAACTGATGCGCGCGCTGCGCAAGCTGCTGGAGGCCGGGCATTCGCTGGTGGTCATCGAGCACAACCTGGACGTGATCCGGGCGGCCGACTGGGTCATCGACTTGGGGCCGGAAGGCGGTGATGAAGGGGGCACGGTCGTGTTCGCCGGTACGCCCGAGGAGCTGCGCCAGCACCCCAGCAGCCACACCGCGGCCGCGTTGCGCGAGTACGCCCAGGCCATCGGCGAGGCGGCGGCCGCGGGTGAGCCGCGTCCCGCCGCTGCGGCCCCCGTGGCGCGCCCCGCGGCGCCGCCCGATGCGATCCGCATCGTGCACGCGCGCGAACACAACCTGCGCGACCTGTCGGTGGACATTCCGCACGGGCGCTTCACCGTCATCACCGGCGTCAGTGGTTCGGGCAAATCGACGTTGGCGTTCGACATTCTGTTCAACGAGGGGCAGCGCCGCTACCTGGAGAGCCTCAACGCCTATGCGCGCAGCATCGTGCAACCGGCGGGCCGCCCGGAGGTGGACGCCGTCTGGGGCATCCCCCCCACGGTGGCGATCGAGCAGCGTCTCTCGCGCGGGGGGCGCAAGTCCACCGTCGGCACGGTGACCGAGGTCTGGCACTATCTGCGGCTGCTGTATGTCAAGCTGGGGGTGCAGCACTGCGTGCACGATGGTGCGCCGGTGCAGCCGCAGACGCCCGAGCGCATCGTCGCCCAGTGGCTGCAGCGCTATCGGGGGCGCACCCTCAGCGTGCTGGCACCACTGGTCGTCCACCGCAAAGGGGTGTACACCGAATGGGCGGAGTGGGCCGCGCAGCGTGGCTACCCACAGTTGCGCGTCGATGGACAGATGCTGCCCACACAGGGCTTTCCGCGCCTGGACCGCTACAAAGAGCACACGCTGGAGCTGCCGGTGGCGACGCTGCGCGTGACACCGGCGGCGGAGGCGGATCTCCGCCAGGCCCTTGCGCAGGCGCTACAGCATGGCAAGGGGGTGGTGCACGCCCTGGCCGAAGGGGATGCCGAGGCCGCGGTGTACTCTACCCAGCGCGCCTGCCCGGTGTGTGGCACCAGCTACCCAGAGCTGGACCCGCGCTTGTTTTCGTACAACAGCCCGCATGGTTGGTGCCCGGATTGCGTGGGTACCGGGGTGCAGCTCACGCGCGAGCAGCGCCGCGCGCTCGACGACCGCACGCGCGACGACGCGCGCGGGCGCGAGCACACCTTTGCCGAGCCCGAGCTGGACGATCTGGGCGACGAGCCGTGCGCCACCTGCGGTGGTACCCGCCTCAACCCCATCGCGCGCGCGGTGCGCTTCCGCGATCGCCCCATCACCGACATCGCGCGCTGGAGCGTCGATGAGGTGTTGGCCTGGGTGCGTACACTGCGCGCGCCCGACGCCCTCAGCGGGCGCGAGGCCGACATCGCCCGCGATCTGTTGCCCGAAATCGAAAGCCGCCTGCGCTTTTTGCAGCAGGTGGGGCTGGGCTATCTGACCCTCGACCGTGGCGCGCCCACGTTGTCGGGTGGCGAGGCGCAGCGCATCCGGCTGGCGGCGCAGCTGGGCTCCAACCTGCAGGGCGTGTGCTACGTGCTCGACGAACCCACCATTGGGCTGCATCCGCGCGACAACCGCATCCTGCTCGACGCGTTGCACGCCTTGCGTCAGCATGGCAACACGCTGGTGGTGGTGGAGCACGACGAGGACACGATCCGCCGCGCCGATCACCTGATCGACATCGGCCCCGGTGCCGGGCGCCGCGGGGGGCGGGTGGTGGCACAAGGCGGCGTCGACGACCTGATGCGCACGCCCGAGTCGCAGACCGGCCGCTATTTGGCGCAGGCGATGCGCCACCCGCTGCAGCCGCGCCGCCCCGTGACCGACGACGCCCCTGCGCTGTGGGTGCGCCGGGCACAGCGCCACAATCTGCAGGGGATCGACGTGCGCGTGCCGCTGCACCGGCTGGTGGCCGTCACCGGCGTGAGCGGCTCGGGCAAATCCACGCTGGCGCGCGACGTGCTGCTGGCCAACGTGGCGGCGGCGCTGGCCGCGCCCCGGCGCAGCCGCGCGCTGCGCTGGAGCGGCTGTGCGCGCATCGATGGTGTGCAGGTCATCGACCGCGTGCTGGAGGTGGACCAGACCCCGATCGGCAAAACGCCGCGCTCGTGTCCGGCCACCTACGTCGGTTTTTGGGATGCGATTCGCAAGCTCTATGCCGAAACGCTGGAGGCCAAGGCCCGTGGCTATGGTCCCGGGCGCTTTTCCTTCAACACCGGCGATGGCCGCTGCCCGGTGTGCGAGGGGCAGGGGGTGCGCACGATCGAAATGAGCTTCCTGCCCGACGTCAAGGTGCCGTGCGAGGCCTGCGGCGGGGCGCGCTTCAACCCCGAGACGCTGGCCGTGACCTGGCGCGGCCGGTCCATCGGCGAGGTGCTGGCCATGTCCGTGGACGAGGCGGTGGACTTCTTTGCCTCCATGCCCGCGATCGCGCACCCGCTGCACCTGCTACAAGACGTGGGACTGGGTTATTTGACGCTCGGGCAGCCGAGCCCGACGCTGTCCGGTGGCGAGGCGCAGCGCATCAAGCTGGTGACGGAGCTGAGCAAGGTGCGCGATGACGTTGGCCGGCGCGGGCAAAAAGCGCCGCACACGCTATACGTGCTGGACGAGCCGACCGTGGGCCTGCACATGGCCGACGTGGACAAGCTCATCCGGGTGCTGCACCGGCTGGTCGATGGCGGGCATAGCGTCGTCGTCATCGAGCACGACCTGGACCTGATCGCGGAGGCGGATTGGGTCATCGACCTGGGTCCCGAGGGCGGGGCGGGTGGCGGCCGTGTGGTGGGCGAGGGTACCCCCGAGGACTTGGTGTGCCAAGGCACGCACACGGGGCAGGCGCTGGCCGCCGTGCTGGCACGGGGGGATACGTGAAGCCAACCGCGGCCACGCCGGCGCGCGTGGTGTGGATCGAACCCGACGCGCCACCCAAACCCGCCTGGGGCCAGCCCTGTAACGGCTGCGGTGTGTGCTGTCTGCTCGAGCCGTGTCCGGTCGGCATCGTGCTGAGTCGCCGCCGGTGCGGAGCGTGCGTGGCGCTGCGCTGGGTGGCGACCGAGCGGCGCTACCGCTGCGGGGTGCTGCACGACCCGGGTGCGTTGCTGGGCTGGGGGGACGGACGTATCGGGCGCTGGCTGACGGCGCGCGCGCAGCCATGGCTGGCGCGCTGGATCGCCGCGGGCAGCGGGTGCGACTGCGACGCCGCGGTCGAAAACCCGTCCCCGAGTTGATCCGCGTCAAGCCACGGGTCCCGGCGTGCGCGCACCATTCGAAGATTCGAATGGATCGATGGTGTCATCATGATCGACTGGACCGCGTGGATCGAGCGCTGGGGCGAGGCGGGGATATTGGCCGCTGGGGGCTTGGTGCTGGGCTTGGGGTTTGGGTTTTTCGGGCAGCGCTCCAAGTTTTGCCTGCGCGCAGCGGTCATCGAGTTTTGGCATCGGCGCTTTGGTGACAAGTTGGCGGTGTGGTTACTGGCGTTTTCGACGGCCGTCGTGGCGGTGCAGTCCGCCGTGCTGCTGGGCTGGCTGGACGTCAGCAGCGCGCGCCAGCTGGCCACCCGTGGCAGCCTGTCGGGTGCGGTCATTGGCGGCCTGCTGTTCGGGCTGGGCATGGTGATGACGCGCGGCTGCGCCAGCCGCTTGCTCGTGCTGTCGGCCAACGGCAACTTGCGCGCCTTGCTGTCGGGATTGATCTTCGCGGTCACCGCGCAGGCCTCGCTGGGCGGGGTGCTGGCCCCGTGGCGCGAGGCCGTCGGCAGTTGGTGGGTCGTCGAGGGCGGGCCATCACGCGATGTGCTGGCTTGGTTGGGTGGCGGGCCCTGGTTGGGGTTGCTACTCGGGTTGGTGTGGGCGGCTGCCGCCTTGTTTTTTGCCGTGCGCAGCGGCTGGGGGTTCTGGAAGTGGTTCGGTGGGGCCGCCACGGGCCTGATGGTCGCGCTGGCCTGGGTTTTTAGCTACCAGGTCATGACGCACTCGTTCGAGCCGGTGCAGATCCAGGGCATGACCTTCAGCGGCCCATCGGCCGAATGGCTGATGCGCGTGTTGGCCGAGCCCAACAAACCCTGGACCTTCGGGCTGGGGCTGATGCCGGGCGTCTTTCTGGGTTCGCTGGCCGGGGCGCTGGTCGGGCGTGAGTGGAAGTTGGAGGGCTTCGGCGGCGCCTATACCATGCCGCGCTACATCGTCGGCGCGGTGCTGATGGGCTTTGGCTCCATGCTGGCCGGTGGCTGTGCGGTCGGCGCGGGCATGACGGGCGGATCGATCTTTGCCCTGACGGCCTGGTTGACGCTCCTCGGCATGTGGGTTGGGGGCGGAATCGCCGATCGCCTGATCGACCGTCCCCAGCCCCGGGAGATGATGCCCACCGCCGGTGCTTTGGGCGACCTAGCCCGCGCGCCCTGACGTGCGCGCCCGCGCCAGCAGCACCAGACACACCAGTGCCACCGCGGTGAGCAGCGCCGGAAAGCCCACGCGCGGCGCCCACTGCAGGGCTGCGCCCGCCAGCGACGGCGCCAGCACCCCGCCCAGCGTGTAGGCCATGACCAGCACGGCGGTGCTGTTGACCAGTGTGACGCCGCGTTCGCGCGCGCCGATGTCGATCATGGCCAGCGTGTACAAGCAACCCCCAGCGCCGCCCCATAGAAAGGCTACCGGCCACGCCAGCCAAGGCGTGCCCGCCACCCAGGGGATGATCAGGGTGGCCACCAGCGTGACGGCCGCGCACACCCGCATCAGCTGCAGCCGGGCACCGCCCGCGCCGCCGCGCCGCCCGGGCCTACGCCCCATCCGGTCGGCCAGTGCCCCGGCGGGCAGCATCCACATCGCGCTGCCGAGTCCACTGGCAGACACCAGCAGCGCCGCCGCGGCCGCCCCCAGCCCCAGCGCCACGCCGTACAGGGGCAGGATCGAGGTCAGTCCGCTTTCGAAAAAACCGCCGCAAAAACCCGCCGCCATGATGACGGGGTGCGCCCGCAGCGCCGCCCACACGCCACGCCAGCCCACGTGGGCGTCGTGCGCGTCGGGCTCGGGCGGCAGCGGGGGCACCCGCAGCGCCCAGCCCAGCCCCACGGCCAGCAGCGCCACCGATAGCCACAATGCCTGCGGGCTGGACGGCCCGACGGCGGCCAGCAGCAAAGGCCCGATGACGAAGGTCGCCCCCACCATGGTCTCGAACAGGCCCACCGCTCGCCCGCGCAGGTGAGGCGGGGCGAACTCGGCCACCAGCGCTTCGGCCAACACCCAGCGCAGCCCGGACGCCATGCCTGCGAGCATCTTGAGGCCAAACCACAACGCCAGCGCTGCCGAGCCCTCCAGCGGCAACCCGTAGCCGATGCCCGCCACCACTGGCACGGCGCCCGACAGCCACAGCGCACGCCGCCGCCCAAGTGCGCGCGTCAGCGCCGAGGCAAACGGCGTCACCAGCAAAATGCCCACCCAGGCGCTGGCCGCGAACAGGCCGATGAGCGCCGTGGGGGCTTGCTGCTCGCTCAGGCGCAGAATCAGCCACGGCGTGAGCATGAAATAGCCCACCAGCTCGAAAAAGGTGGAACCGAAAATCGCGATCAGCCCGCGTGGTGACGGTGACGCGGCCGAAGCCGGGGACACAAGGGACATGTCGATGGCAGTGTGGGGCAGTCGTGGGGAAGGGGGCTTGGCAGCAAACGATGGGATTCTGTACAATTGCGGGTTCGGCGCTTTGGCGTCGAGTGTATCTGTCCTCGTTGCCCGGGGCGAATCCGGGGCGTTGCGGGGCGTTTTCAGCAAAGAGGTAACCTATGTACGCGGTCATAAAAACCGGCGGCAAGCAGTATCGCGTGGCTGCCGGCGAAAAAATCAAAGTAGAACAGATCGCTGCGGACGTAGGCCAAGAGATCGTGATCGACCAGGTGTTGGCCGTGGGCAACGGCGCGGACATCCGGGTGGGCACCCCCTTGGTCAGCGGCGCAACGGTCACGGCCACGGTCGTGTCGCATGGTCGGGGTGAGAAGGTGCGCATCTTCAAGCTGCGTCGCCGCAAGCACTACCAAAAGCGCCAAGGCCACCGGCAAAACTTCACCGAGCTGCAAATCGGCTCGATCAACGTCTGACGAGGTGACCCACCATGGCACAGAAAAAAGGCGGCGGCTCCACCCGTAACGGCCGCGACTCCAAGCCCAAGATGCTGGGCGTGAAGGTGTTTGGCGGCCAGGACGTCAGCGCCGGTGCGATCATCGTGCGCCAGCGCGGCACCCAGTTCCATCCCGGCACCGGCACCGGTATCGGCAAAGACCACACCATCTACGCCACCGTGGCGGGCAAGGTCGAGTTCGCCGTCAAGGGCGCGCTCAACCGCAAGGTGGTCAACGTCATTCCCGCCTGACGTGCCAGCGTGGCTTTAGGGCGCACGCCCTGCGGGCCACGGCGGGCCTCAGGTCATGTTCCGGCACGGGCCCGCGGTTGCGGGCCCTTGTCGTTTCGCGGTCGGCGCAGGAGTCGTCATGAAATTCGTCGATGAAGCCACGATCGACGTCGCTGCTGGCGACGGTGGCAACGGCTGCGCGTCGTTTCGCCACGAGAAGTTCAAGGAATTCGGCGGACCCGACGGCGGCGACGGTGGCCGCGGCGGCCACGTCTGGGCCATTGCCGACGAAAACCTCAACACCCTGGTCGACTACCGCTACACGCGCCGCTTCGAGGCGCAGCGCGGCGAGCACGGCAAAGGCTCGGACATGTTTGGCGCCAAGGGCGAGGACATCGTGCTGCGCATGCCGGTCGGCACCGTCATCAGCGATGCCGAGACCGGCGAGGTGTTGTTCGAGCTGCTGCAGCCGGGGCAGAAGGTGCTGCTGGCCAAGGGTGGTGACGGCGGCTTTGGCAACCTGCACTTCAAGAGTTCCACGAATCGCGCGCCGCGTCAGAAGACGCTGGGGCGGCCCGGCGAGCGCCGCAGCCTCAAGCTCGAGCTCAAGGTGTTGGCTGACGTCGGACTGCTGGGCATGCCCAATGCGGGCAAATCGACCCTGATCGCGGCCGTCTCCAACGCGCGGCCCAAGATCGCCGACTACCCCTTCACCACCCTGCACCCGAACCTGGGTGTGGTGCGCGTCGGGCCCGAAAAGAGCTTCGTCATCGCCGACGTGCCCGGGCTGATCGAGGGCGCGGCCGAAGGCGCGGGGCTGGGGCATCAGTTCTTGCGCCACCTGCAGCGCACCCGGCTGCTGTTGCACATCGTCGACCTGGCGCCGTTCGACGACACGGTCGACCCGGTGGCGCAGGCGCGCGCCATCGTCGCGGAACTCAAAAAGTACGACCCCCAACTGGCGGCCAAGCCGCGCTGGCTGGTGCTCAACAAGCTCGACATGGTGCCGCCGGAGGAGCGCGAGGCGCGCGTGCGCGACTTCGTGCGCCGCTTGCGCTTCCGTGGCCCGGTGTTTACCATCTCGGCGCTCACGCGCGAAGGCTGCGAGCATCTCATGCTCAAGGTGTACGAGTATCTGGCCGCGCAGCGCGAAGCGCAGGCGCCGCCGGTCGAGGTCGATCCGCGCTTCGACGCCCATCGCCAGGACGCCGAGCCGACCCCGGCGCACGGCGACGACCCGCGTTTTCGCGCCTGAGGTTGCCGTCGTACTCTCTCCACGGATCGTTCACTGCTGCCTCACCGTTTGCCCGCGTTTGCCCGCCCCGATGATGCCGACCGCCCCCACCGCCGAAGCCGTGTCCGTTTCCCACGCCAGCCCGAACTCGCCGCAGGCGCACTCGGCCACCATGGGGCTCGCGCTGCCGCAGCGGGCCCCACAGGAGGTGCTGCGCGCGGCCCGCCGCATCGTCGTCAAGGTGGGCTCCAGCCTGGTCACCAACGAGGGGCGTGGCCTGGACGCGCAGGCCATCGGCCAGTGGTGCCGCCAGCTCGCGGCCCTGGTGCGCGACGGCCGCGAGGTCATCATGGTCAGCAGCGGGGCGATCGCCGAGGGCATGAAGCGCCTGGGCTGGGCCACGCGCCCCAAAGAAGTGCACGAGCTGCAGGCGGCGGCCGCGGTAGGGCAGATGGGGCTGGCCCAGATGTACGAGACGCAGCTGCGCGCCCACGGCGTGGGCAGCGCGCAGGTGCTGCTGACGCACGCCGACTTGGCCGACCGCGAGCGGTACCTGAACGCCCGCTCGACGCTGCTGACGCTGCTGCGGCTGGGGGTGGTGCCGGTCATCAACGAAAACGACACCGTCGTCAACGACGAAATCAAGTTTGGCGACAACGACACGCTGGGCGCGCTGGTGGCCAACCTGGTCGAGGCTGATCTGCTCATCATCCTGACCGATCAGCGTGGGCTGTACACCGCCGACCCGCGCAAGGACCCAACGGCGGCGTTTGTGGACGTGGCGCGGGCGGGCGACCCCGCGCTGGAAGCCATGGCCGGTGGTGCGGGCAGCCGCGTGGGCACGGGCGGCATGATCACCAAGATTCTGGCCGCCAAGCGTGCGGCGGGTTCGGGCGCGTCGACCGTGATTGCCTGGGGACGCGAGCCCGACGTGCTGCTGCGGCTGACGGCGGGCGAGCCGATCGGCACCTGTCTGGTCGCCGACATGCCCAAGCAGCAAGCGCGCAAGCAGTGGATGGCCGATCATTTGCAACTGCGCGGCGCCGTCACGGTCGATGCCGGTGCGGTGGCCAAGCTGGTGCACGAAGGCAAGAGCCTGTTGCCGATCGGCATGACGGCGGTGGAGGGCGACTTCCACCGCGGAGACGTGATCGCGGTGCGCGCGCCCGACGGACGCGAGATCGCGCGCGGGCTGGCCAACTACGCGGCCGCCGAGGCGCGGCTGCTCTGCCGTCGTTCGTCGGCGGAGTTCGATCGCCTGCTCGGTTACGCGGCTGAGCCGGAGATGATCCACCGCGACAACTTGGTGGTCACCGCGCGCTAAATCCGCGCCGCGCTGGTTCCGCGCCGCGCTGGTGCGGCAGCCGTCCGTCAGCGCTCGGGCTTGCCGTGACGCAGCGCGCGCAGCATGTCGGCCGGACGCCCGTTGGGCGTGGTGCCATCGCAAAAGCCACCGCGCGCCAGCGCCACCGCCGGGCGCGAGGCAAACTCACCCCCTAGATTGCGCCACTCGGCGCCCGGGCTGGTGCGCCACTCGGCGGGCGGCCCGGGGTTCCAGTGCGCATACGTCTTGACCTGGGCGCTGGCGCAGCGTAGCCCCTCATACCAGGCGTTGAGGGCGCCGCTGGCGTTTTGCGCCACGATCACATAGCGGATGACGCCGTCCGGGCCCAGCGTGACCGATGCGGGATCGACGCCGAAGCGCAATTGGCTGTTGACCGAAACCTCGAACGGCACCAGCCCCTCGGTGCGCAGCGGTGGCGGTGGCGGCGTGTCGGCCTCGCGCCAGTCACGGTGGACGTCGCTGAGCCATTGCGCTGCCGCGCTGCCGCAGGTGGCGAGCCCAACCAGCACGGCCAGCCAGCGGCGTAGCGAGCCAGGCGCAGAAGCGAAGCGCGGATGCGGGGATCGAGGGAGTAAGCGCACGGTGTCAGGGAAGGGCGTGGTGGTCAGCGCCGCGAGGGCGCGCTCGGGAACGGAGCGGGAACCGAATCTCCCGCATCGGCGGCCGCCGGTTGCGGGTCGAAACTGGCACCCGGGGGCAGTTCCAGATGCGTGGGCATGGCCAGCTGGGGCGGCAGCGCCCGCGGGCGGCGCGCGCCATCGGCACCCTTGGGCGCGGGCCCGGCCCGGGGGCGCGCATTGGAGCGCAGGTAGCGGTTGCGGGGGCCGCGCGGATCGGCCCCGATCGGCCCCGGTGGTGGCAGGTAACGCGCCAGTTCCTGTAGCGCGCGCTGATAGACGTCGCGCTTGAACTCGATGACGCTGTCCAGCGGCACCCAGTAGTCGTTCCAGCGCCAGGCGTCGAACTCGGGGTGATCGGTGGCGCGCAGGTTCAGGTTCCAGTCGCCGCTGACGAGCCGCAGCAAAAACCAGATTTGCTTCTGTCCCCGGTAGTGGCCGCGCGATTCGCGGCGGATGTAGCGGTCCGGCACCTCGTAGCGCAACCAGTCGCGCGTGCGCGCGATGACGGCCACGTGCTCCGGGCGCAGTCCGATCTCCTCATGCAGTTCCCGGTACATGGCCTGTTCCGGGGTCTCGCCGCGGTCGATGCCGCCTTGCGGAAACTGCCAGGAGTGGGTGCGGATGCGCTTGCCCCAGAACACCTGGTTCTTGTGGTTGAGCAAGATGATGCCGACATTGGGCCTGAAGCCGTCTCTGTCAAGCATAATCGACCCCAATTCTTGAAACTGTCCCGATTATGCAACGCGGGTCGGGATTTGTGTTGATATGAAAGCCTCCCAGTTCCACATCGCCACCCTCAAGGAAGCCCCGGCCGATGCCGAGGTCGTCAGCCACCGCCTGATGCTGCGTGCCGGCATGATCAAAAAGCTCTCGGCCGGCATCTACACCTACATGCCCATGGGGCTGCGCGTCATCCGCAAAGTCGAGCGCATCGTGCGCGAGGAGATGGACCGTGCCGGCGCCATCGAGCTGACCATGCCCATCGTGCAGCCCGCCGAGCTGTGGCAAGAGACCGGGCGCTTCGACAAAATGGGCCCGGAGCTGCTGCGCATCAAGGACCGGCACGAGCGTGACTTCGTCATCCAGCCCACCAGCGAAGAGGTGGTGACCGACATCGCGCGCCAGGAGCTGCGCAGCTACAAGCAGCTGCCCAAAAACTTCTATCAGATCCAGACCAAGTTTCGCGACGAACGGCGGCCGCGCTTTGGCCTGATGCGCGGGCGTGAGTTCATCATGAAGGACGCCTACAGCTTCGACCGCGACGCCGAAGGCGCCCAGCGCAGCTACGCCATCATGGCGCAGGCGTATCGCCGCATTTTCGACCGCTTCGGGCTGACGTACCGCGCCGTGGCCGCCGACAGCGGCGCCATTGGCGGCGACCTGAGCGAGGAGTTCCAGGTGATTGCCGCCACGGGCGAGGATGCCATCGTCTACTGCCCCACCAGCGATTACGCGGCCAACATCGAAAAGGCCGAGGCCCTGGCACCACAGGGGCCGCGCCCGGTACCCCGCCAGCCCATGGTCAAAACCCCGACGCCGGGGCGCAGCACCTGTGCCGACGTGGCCGCGCTGCTGGGCGTGCCGCTGGCGACCACGGTCAAGTCGATTGTGCTGGCCACCGACGAGATCAACGAGCGCGACGAGGTCGTGGCCACGCGCCTGTGGCTGCTGCTGCTGCGCGGCGACCACGAGATGAACGAGGTCAAGGTCGGCAAGCTGCCCGGTCTGCAGCGGGGCTTCCGGTTTGCGACCGAGGCCGAGATCGTCGCGCACTTTGGCTGCCGACCCGGCTATCTGGGCCCGGTGGGCCTGAAGCGCCCGGTCACCGTGGTGGCCGACCGCGAGGTGGCGGTGATGGCCGACTGGATCTGCGGCGCCAACGAAGTCGACCACCACCTCACCGGCGTCAACTGGGGGCGCGACCTGCCCGAGCCGGACCTGGTCGCCGACATCCGCAACGTCGTCGCGGGCGACCCGTCGCCGGACGGCAAGGGAGTGTTGGCGATCGAGCGCGGCATCGAGGTCGGCCACGTGTTCTACCTGGGCACCAAGTACAGCCGGGCCATGAACGCCACTTTCCTGGACGAGGACGGCAAGCCCAAGCTGTTCGAGATGGGCTGCTACGGCATCGGCATCACCCGCCTGCCGGCGGCAGCCATCGAGCAGAACCACGACGAGCGCGGCATCATCTGGCCCGACGCGATCGCCCCCTTCACGGTGGTCGTCTGCCCGATCGGGATGGACCGCAGCCCCGCCGTGCGCGAGGCCGCCGAGCGCCTGCACGACGAACTGGCAGCGCACGGGGTGGACGTCATCCTGGACGACCGCGGCGAGCGGCCGGGCGCCATGTTCGCCGACTGGGAGCTGATCGGCGTGCCCCACCGCGTCACCGTCGGCGACCGCGGCCTCAAGGACGGCCTGGTCGAGTACCAGCACCGGCGCGACACCGCGGCCACGCCGGTGCCGCTGGCCGACATCGTGGACTGGCTGCGCGGCCGCATCGCGGTGTGACCATGGATACGGCCCCCGGGCCAGGCCTCGACCGGCGCCGCTGTCTGGGGCGGCTGGCGGGGTTGGCCGCACCGGTGCTGGCGGGGCGGAGCCTCGTGCCCATCGCGGGGGCCTGGGCGTGGGCGGCCGCCGCCCCGGCGCAGGCCGGTGCCCAGATCGAGGAGCCGCTGTCCGACGCGGTCCGCCACGCGCTGCAGGCGGCCGTCGAGCAGCTCGATCCGCCGGAGCCCGAGTTTCTGACGGCCGAGGAGCGGCTGGCCTACCTGCGCTGGCTGAGCCGGGCGAGCTGGCAGTTGCGGCGCCGCAAGCCCGAACCCCAGGCGCGCGTCGATTTTCTGCAAACGGTCTGGTACGAAAGCCGGCGCGCCGGACTGGACACGGCGCTGGTGCTGGGCCTGATCGAGGTCGAGAGCGCCTTTCGCAAGTACGCGATCTCGCGGGCCGGCGCGCGCGGCTACATGCAGGTGATGCCGTTCTGGACGCGGGTCATCGGCGATGGGGATCCGGACAAGCTGTTCCATCTGCAAACCAATCTGCGCTATGGCTGCGTCATCCTGCGCCACTACCTGCAGCGCGAGCGCGGCGACCTGTTCCTGGCCCTGGGGCGCTACAACGGCAGCCGCGGACGCGCCCCCTACCCGAACGCGGTGTTCGCGGCCGAGCGCCGCTGGCGGCTGGCGTGAGGGCCGATCCGCACGGCGACCGAACTTCCGGCCGAATCCGGCCTCTGATGCGTGATCACGTGAGGCCCGGCGGCGGGCGTCCGGTCGGTGAGGAGATGTCCATGCGTTGGCTGATCTGGGTGGTGTTTGCGCTTGCGATGGTGCTGTGGACGGCCGTGGTGTTCGTCGGCACCCAGCTCCTGGGCTGGGCGGCGGGGCTGCTGTCGTCCGGACAGGACGCCGCCGCGGTGACGCAGGCGGTCCAGCACTTTCCCTGGCCGGCATGGCTGGTGCTGTGGGTGGATCCGGCCTGGCTGCAGCAGCTCGCCGCCGCGCTGACGCAGTCGTGGGCCTGGCTGACGGCGGTGCTGCCGGCCTTCGCCACGATCGCCGGCTGGCTGGTGCCGCTGGCCTGGGTGGCGTGGGCGGTGGTCGCCTTCGGTCTGCTGGCGCTGGCCGTGGTGCTGCACGTGGTCAGTGGTCGCCTGGGGCGCCAGTGGGGCAGCCTGGCGGCGTCGGTGCGGGGACCCCATGGCCGTTGAGTTGGCGCGCGCGCTGCGCGAGGCGGCGGCCCGGCTGGGCGAGATGGCCGATTCCCCGCCGCCGGGCGGTGCCCCGGTCGCGCTGAGTCTGGGCGAGGTCGTCGATCTGCATGGCCACGGCTCGGGGGCCGTGCTGCTGATGGTGATGGCGCTGCTGACCGTGCTGCCGGTGGCCGGTGCCGGCACGGTCCTGAGCTTCGGCCTGTGGGCGCTGGCGCTGGCCTGGATGGCGGGACGTGACGCCATCGTGCTGCCGCGCCGCGTCGGCGCCGTGACGCTGCGCGGCACCTGGGCGACGCGCGGCCTGGAGCTGCTGGCCATGACCTACGAAACCGCCGCGCGCTGGATGCGTCCGCGCTGGCCCGCCCTCGTCCACCCACGCCTGCGTCTGTGGTGGGGCCTGTGGATCGCGCTGATGGCAGGCATCATCTTCCTGCCGCTGCCGTTCGGCAACGTACTGCCCAGCCTCAGCCTGATCGCGCTGAGCCTGGGCTGGATGTTCCGCGACGGGCTGGCCTTGCTGGTGTCCGGGGCCATCGGGGCGGGGGCGATCGCCTACCTGGTCACGCTGTGGCAGGGGGTGGAGCACCTGTTTCGCTGGTGGTTCTGACCTCGTCCCCGGCCCTCACTGCAGGAAGCCGATGCGCGCGCGTCCGCCGGCAGCCGCGGGCAGGTCCCGCGTCTCGATGCGGTCGCGCCGGTCCAGCCGTGCGTTGCCAAAGCCGGTCATGAGCGCCCGGCGCATCTCGCGCGGCGCCATGCCCGCCAATTGATCGAGCACGTCGTCACCGGGCTCCTCGTCGAACAGCCGTCCCCAGTCGTGCGCGGCGCGCAAGCGCTGGTAGAGCTGGCGCGCGATGCGCCGCGCCTCGTCCCGCGTGGGGGGCGCGATCTCGAACACGTTCATGCGGTTGAGGATCGGGTCGGGAATCGCGCGCTCGTCGTTGGCGGTGGTGATCCAGATCACTTGGCTGGCGTCGATCGGCACCTCGGCAAATTCGTCGACGAAGCGCTGCGCGGTCTGGGGCTCCAGCAGGCTGTACAACGCCCCCAGCGGGTCGTACTGCGCGTCGCTGGCCTTGTCGATTTCGTCGACCACGATGACCGGGTTGGCATAGTTGCCCTCCACCAACGCCTCGAACACTTTGCCCGGCTTGGCGCCTTTCCATTGCGACGACGAGCCCGACAGCAGCCAGCCCGCGGTCATCGAGCTCATCGGCACCAGCGTCATGGTGGTGGCCAGCAGCTCGGCCAGTTGGTGCGCAAAATGCGTCTTGCCCACGCCTGGCGGGCCGAGCAACAGCAAGGGCGTGATCTCGAGGCTGTCGCTGCTTTCCTGCGCCAGCGCGATGTGGCGCCGCACGTCGTCGAGCACCTCGCGGAAGTTGGGCAGCTGCTCGTACAGCGGCTCCACATCCGGCACGCCCGAGGGTTTGACCGCAAAGCGCTGCGGTCCGCGTTCGAGCATGCGCTCATAGGTCTGGCACAGCGTGGCTTGCTCGCGCTCGTTGCCCTGCGCTTTGAGGCGGCGCAGCCGCTGCTCGACGTCCTCGGGGCTGAAGACGTCGCGCACGCGCGCGATGGGCAGGCTGCGCGGCGCTACCGTGGCGGGGAGGGGATGGGTGGTTTCCATGGCACGCTCTCCTTCGACGACCAGTCCTGCGGTCATTGAAGCATGTTTCGTGCCACGCGAACAACCCGGGAGAATCCGGATGGCGCGTCGGCCCCGCAGGCCCGGTCTTATGCGGTTGGAGTCGCCAGCAGCCGCTGCAGTTCTCCGGATTCGTACATCTCCATCATGATGTCGGAGCCGCCGATGAACTCACCCCGCACGTACAGCTGCGGGATGGTCGGCCAGTTGCTGTACTCCTTGATGCCCTGGCGAATCTCGGGATCTTCCAGCACGTTGACGGTGACCACGTCTTTCGGGTCCACGCCGCAGGCCTTGAGGATCTGCACCGCGCGGCCGGAGAAGCCACACATCGGGAAGCTGGCCGTGCCCTTCATGAACAGCACGATGTCGTGGTTTTTGACCAATTGGTCGATGCGTTGCTGGACGTCGCTCATGGGTGGTCTGTCGATGAAAGCCTCGATGCGCCGATTATCGCCCGTCGGCGCGCGGCGTGGCGCCAGTGCCGTCGATGGCCGCAGCGCCGCTGGGTTCACCACCCCAGCGCCCGCCGGTGCAGCGCCGGTGTCCGCCCAGGTCGCGCCGGTGGTCGATGTCGAAGAAGCCGCGCGCGCGCAGCAGGTCGGCCACCGCGTCGGCCTGGTCCCAGCCGTGCTCGAGCAGCAGCCAGCCGCCGGGTGTCAGGTGGGCCGGGGCGCCCGCCACGATGGCCCGCAGGTCGCGCAGTCCGTCGGCGCCCGCGACCAGGGCGTCGCGCGGTTCGTGGCGCAGCGTCGGCAGATGGGGGTCATCGGCGCGCAAGTACGGGGGGTTGGCCACGACAAGGTCGAAGCGCGCCGGCCACGGTGGGGATGCCGTGTCGCTGGTGTGGGCGTCGGTCGGCCAGGGGCGCCAGCCGTCCCACCAATGGCCCCGCAGCCAGCGCACCGGCAGGCGCAGGGTTTGACCGTTGGCAGCCGCCACGGCCAGGGCGTCGGCGCTCGCATCCAGCCCCCAGACGGCGGCCCGTGGCCGTGCGTGCTGGATGGCCAGCGCGATCGCGCCGCTGCCCGTGCCCAGGTCGAGGACGTGGGCGCTGCCGTCGGGTGGCAGCAGCGCCAGCGCCCACTCCACCAGCGTCTCGGTATCGGGGCGTGGGTCCAGCACACGCGCGTCGACCTTCAGTATCAAACCGTGAAAACCGCGTTCGCCCGTGAGGTAGGCCAGCGGGACGCGGTCGAGCCGTCGTTGGCACAGGTCGGCATAGCGCGTCGCCGCCGCGGGCGGCAGCGGCTCGTCGTCGTGGGCCAGCAGCCACGCTCGCTCGCTTGCCGAGCGCCCCAGGGCGTGCAGCAGCAGCCATTGCGCATCGAGCCAGTCCAGCCCCATCGCTCGCGCCCACTGCAAGGCAGCGCGCCGTGTATGCAGCGGCGGTGGTGTCGGCGTGGGAGGGCAGGACATGGGCTCAGCTGCCAGCACGCGCTTCGAGCTCGGCCATCAGCTCTGCACCGCGTGCCAGCTGCAACGGACGGATGAGGTCGTCCAAGTCGCCTTCGAGCACCGCCGGCAGCTTGTACAGGGTCAGGTTGATGCGGTGGTCGGTGACGCGGCCCTGCGGAAAGTTGTAGGTGCGGATGCGGTCGCTGCGGTCGCCGCTGCCGATGAGGCCCTTGCGGGCTGCCGCCTCGCGCGCTTCGCGCTCGCGCCGCTCGCGCTCTTGCAGGCGCGCCAGCAGCACTTGCAGCGCCTTGGCCCGGTTGCGGTGCTGGCTGCGGTCGTCTTGGCATTCGGCCACGATGCCCGTGGGCAGGTGCGTGATGCGCACCGCCGAGTCGGTTTTGTTGATGTGCTGGCCGCCCGCGCCGCTGGCACGGAAGGTGTCGATGCGCAGCTCCGCCGGGTTGATCTGCACCGCCTGCGCCTCGTCGGGCTCGGGCAGCACCGCCACGGTGCAGGCGCTGGTGTGAATGCGCCCCTGCGACTCCGTCACCGGTACCCGCTGCACCCGGTGGCCGCCTGATTCGAAGCGCAGTCGCCCGTACGCACCCGGGCCGACGATGCGCAGCACCACTTCCTTGGCGCCACCCAGCTCGCTGGGGGATTCGCTGATGACCTCGGCGCGCCAGCCTTGCCGCTCGGCATCACGGATGTACATGCGCGCCAGCTCCGCGGCAAACAGAGCGGCTTCCTCGCCGCCCGTGCCGGCGCGGATCTCGACGAAGGCGTTGCGCTCGTCGTCGGGGTCGCGCGGCAGCAGCAGGGCGTGCAGCTCGGCCTCGAGCCGTTCGAGCTCGGCTTGTGCGGCGGCCACCTCATCCGCCACCATGGCCGCCAGCGCCTCGTCGCCGCTGGCGGCGGCTTCAGTGGCGAGCTGCTCGGCCTCGTGTCGTTGCGCCTCGCACTGCAGGTAGCGCAGGTAGGGCTGGACGATGGTGTCGGTTTCGGCGTGCTCGCGCGTCAACGCGCGAAAGCGCTCCAAGTCTGCCGTCGCATCGGGCGCGGACAGTTGGGCATCGAGCTCGTGCAGCCGTAGGCGCAAGCGCTCGAGCGTCTCGCGGATGAAGGGCTTCATGGGCGTGGTGGCCGTCCGTCGTCGCTGGCACGGCGGGGCGCCGCCGCATCGGGCCGGCCGCGCAGAAATAGCCGTGATACCACCTCGGCCGTGTGCTGCCGGGCCGCCTCGTCGCCGCTGTGCAGCTCGGCCAGCGCGCCGTGCAGCATTTTTTGCGTCAGGCCGCGCGCCAGCGCTTCGAGCGCCGCATCGACCGATTCCCCCCGCGCCAGCAGCCGTTTGGCGCGTGCGATCTCGGCCGCCCGCCACGCGTCGGCCTGCGTCTGCAGGTCACGGATCAACGCCACCACCCCCGCGTTGGGGTCACGCTGGCGCAGCCAGTGCATGAAGCTCTGCACACCGGCGTCGATGATGGCTTCGGCCTGCGCCACCGCGGCCTGTCGGCTGTCCTTGCCCGCCTGCACCACGGAGGCGAGATCATCCACCGTGTACAGATAGACGTCGTCGAGCTCGCGCACCTCGGCCTCGATGTCGCGCGGCACGGCCAGATCGACCATGAACATCGGTCGGTGGCGGCGGCGGCGCAAGGCGCTCTCGACCATGCCCAGGCCGATCAGCGGCAGCGTGCTGGCGGTGCAGCTGATCACGGCGTCGAACTCGTGCAGCCGGGCGGGCAGGTCCGACAGCCGCATCGCCTCGGCCCCAAAGCGGGCGGCGAGCTTTTCGCCGCGCTCCAGGGTGCGGTTGGCGACCGCCATCGCGCGCGGCTGGCGTGCGGCGAAGTGCGTGGCGGTCAGTTCGATCATCTCGCCCGCGCCCACGAACAGCACGCGGATGTCGCGCAGGTCTTCGAACAGCTGGCTGGCCAGCCGCACCGCGGCCGCCGCCATGCTGATGGAATGCGCACCGATGGCGGTGCTGCTGCGCACTTGCTTGGCCACCGCGAACGAGCGTTGGAACAGCTGATGCAGCGTGGTGCCCAGTGTGCCCACCTCGTCGGCCACGCGCACCGCGTCTTTGAGCTGGCCCAGGATCTGCGCCTCACCCAGCACCATGCTGTCCAGCCCGCTGGCGACGCGAAATGCGTGGCGTGCCGCGGCATCGTCGCGCAGCACGTAGGCGTGCTGCAGCAGCAACTCGGGCGCCACCCCGGCGGTGTCGGCCAGCCAGCGCGCCGTCGGCTCGATCAAGGGTTCGTCGCTGGCGCAGTACAGCTCGGTGCGGTTGCAGGTGGACAACAGCGTGGCCTCGGGCTGCCTGACCAACGCGGCGCGAAAGCGCCGCAAGGCGTCCGGCACCTGGTCGAGCGCGAATGCAAACCGCCCGCGCACATCGAGCGGAGCGGTGTGGTGGTTGATGCCGAGCGCCCAGACTGCCATGATTGCGGATTATAAAATTTTGTCCTTCGTGGACGTCCTGCCCCTGCTCAACCACCTGCTCAACCTCGTGGCACCGGCCTGGGGCGTCGGGGCGCTGCTCGCCGTCGCGCTGGCGTGGCGCGCGCGGGCGCGGCAGCCGTTTTGGCGGCGGTGGTGGGGCCACTGCGTGTGGCTGGGTCTGGCGGGGTCGGCGGTGCTGGCGGCGGCATTACCGTGGCTGGGGCGTGATGGCCGCATGGTGATCTATGCCCTGCTGGTGGTGGTCCTTGGGGGGGTGGCCGCCTGGCGCGATGCGCGGCGCGCCTGAAGGCAGGGTCCGTCCGGCGCAACCCTGCTGTCAGTGGTGCCGTGCTGCGCTGCGGTAACATCGTCGGTCCTGCCCCGGCTGCCGTGCCGATCCTGCGGGCCGCGCTGCCGCGTGGCTTGCTCGCCGCTCCTTGCCCATGAACGCACCGACGCCCCTGAACGCACTGCTCACGGCCGAGTCCGACACGCCGCGATTGCGCGAGATTCCGTACAACTACACGTCGTTTTCGGATCGCGAGATCGTGCTGCGCCTGTTGGGCGCACGCGCGTGGGACATCATCGAGCAACTGCGCCGCGAGCGCGCCACCGGCCGCTCGGCGCGCATGCTCTACGAGGTGCTGGGCGACATCTGGGTGGTGCAGCGCAACCCGTACTTGCAGGACGATCTGCTGGCCAACCCCAAGCGTCGCGCCGCGCTCATCGAGGCCTTGCACCACCGCTTGGGCGAAATCGAAAAACGCCGCCGCCCGCAAGACGACCCGCAGCGCGACGTGTTGGTGGGCGAGCTGCTGGACCATGCGCGCCGTGCCGTGCAGGCATTCGCCCAGGCGTTCGAGGACATGGCTGCGCTGCGCCAGCGCGCGGTCAAGGTGTTGCGTCGGCACACGGCGCGCGACAACATCAAATTCGATGGCCTGAGCCGCGTCAGCCACGTCACGGACGCCACCGACTGGCGCGTCGAGTATCCGTTCGTCGTGCTCACCCCCGACACCGAGGCCGAAATCGTGGGGCTGGTGCAGGGCTGCGTCGAGCTGGGGTTGACCATCATCCCGCGCGGCGGCGGAACGGGCTACACGGGTGGTGCGGTGCCGCTGACATGGAAGAGCGCGGTCATCAACACCGAAAAGCTGGAGGCGATGACCGAGGTCGAGATGGTGACCTTGCCCGGGCTGGACGCGCCCGTGCCCACGATCTGGACCGAGGCGGGCGTCGTCACCCAGCGCGTGGCGGATGCCGCCGAGCGCGCGGGCTTCGTGTTCGCGGTCGATCCCACTTCGGCCGAGGCGTCGTGCATCGGCGGCAACATCGCCATGAACGCCGGTGGTAAGAAGGCGGTGCTGTGGGGCACGGCGCTGGACAACCTGGCGTCGTGGCGCATGGTCACGCCCGACGCCGAGTGGCTCGAGGTGCACCGCATCGGCCACAACCGGGGCAAGATCCACGACGCCGAGGTGGCGTCCTTCGAGCTGCGCTACTTTGGCCCCGACGGCAAGACACTGCGCCGCACCGAGCGGCTCGACATCCCTGGCGCGGCGTTTCGCAAGGCGGGGCTGGGCAAGGACGTCACGGACAAGTTTCTGAGTGGCCTGCCTGGCGTGCAAAAAGAGGGCTGCGACGGCATCATCACCAGCGCGCGCTGGGTGGTGCACCGCATGCCCGCGCACACGCGCACCGTATGCCTGGAGTTTTTCGGCAACCCCAAGGACGCGGTGCCCTCGATCGTCGAGATCAAGGACTATCTGTTCGCCGAGCAAAGGCTGTCCGGCACGCTGCTCGCGGGTCTGGAACATTTGGATGACCGCTACCTGAAGGCGGTGGGCTACACCACCAAGAGCAAGCGCGGCACCCTGCCCAAGATGGTGCTCATCGGCGACATCGTGGGTGACGACCCGGACGCCGTGGCGCGCGCCGCCAGCGAGGTGGTGCGGCTGGCCAACGCCCGCGCCGGCGAGGGGTTCGTCGCCGTCAGCCCCGAGGCACGCAAAAAATTCTGGGCCGACCGCAAACGCACCGCCGCGATCAGCCGTCACACCAACGCCTTCAAGATCAACGAGGACGTGGTGATCCCGCTGGAGCGTATGGGTGAGTACACGCTGGGCATCGAGCGCATCAACATCGAACTCAGCCTGCGCAACAAGATCCGCCTGTGCGACGAGCTGGAGGCGTTTTTCGGGCGCGGGGCGTTGCCGCTGGGCAAGGCCGAAGACCCCCATGACATGCCCAGTGCCGAGTTGCTGGCCGAGCGCACCGAGCAGGCGCGCGCGCTCATCCGCCGCGTGCGCGCGCAGTGGCAGGCTTGGCACGACGGACTGGACGCGCCGGCCGCGCCGGGCGAGCGCACGCTGTTCGAGCAGCTGCAGGACCACACCCTGCGCGCGAGCTGGAAAACCCAGCTGCGCGCGCCGCTGCGCGAGCTCTTCACGGGCGCGGTGTTTGCGCCCGTGCTGGCCGAGTGCGATGCCATCCACCGGCGCGTGCTCAAAGGGCGCGTCTGGGTGGCGCTGCACATGCACGCGGGCGACGGCAACGTGCACACCAACATCCCGGTCAACAGCGACGACTACGAGATGCTGCAGACCGCGCACGAGGCGGTCGATCGCATCATGGCGCTGGCGCGCCGCCTCGACGGCGTGATCTCGGGTGAGCACGGCATCGGCATCACCAAGCTGGAGTACCTCAGCGACGACGAGCTGGCCCCGTTTGCCGAGTACAAGCGCCGCATCGATCCGCACGGGCGTTTCAACCGCGGCAAGCTGTTGCGCACGGCGAGTGCGTTGGGCCCCGACGTGCACCCGGCCGATCTGAGCCAGGCGTACACGCCGAGCTTTGGCCTCATGGGGTACGAGTCGCTCATCATGCAGCAAAGCGACATCGGCGCCATTGCCGACAGCATCAAGGACTGCCTGCGCTGCGGCAAGTGCAAGCCCGTGTGCTCGACCCACGTGCCGCGCGCCAACCTGCTGTACAGCCCGCGCAACAAGATCCTGGCCACCAGCTTGCTGATCGAGGCTTTCCTGTACGAGGAGCAGACGCGCCGTGGCGTCTCCATCCAGCACTGGGAGGAGTTCGAGGACGTGGCCGACCACTGCACGGTGTGCCACAAGTGCTTGTCGCCCTGCCCGGTGAAGATCGACTTCGGCGACGTGTCGATGAACATGCGCAACCTGCTGCGCAAGATGGGTCGCAAGTCCTTCCGCCCGGGTAACGCGCTGGCGATGACCTTCCTCAATGCCACCCAGCCGGAGACGATCAAGCTCATGCGCACCGCCATGGTCGACGTCGGCTTTCGCGCGCAGCGCTGGGCGCACGATCTGCTCAAGGGCCTGGCGCGCAAGCAGACGGCGGCGCCGCCCGCCACGGTGGGGCCCGCGCCGGTCAAAGAGCAGGTCATCCACTTCATCAACAAGAAGATGCCGGGCAACCTGCCCAAGAAGACGGCGCGCGCCTTGCTCGACATCGAGGACAAAAACTACGTGCCCATCATCCGCGACCCGCAGCGCACCAGCGCCGACGCGGAGGCGGTCTTCTACTTCCCCGGCTGCGGCTCGGAGCGGCTGTTCAGTCAAGTGGGGCTGGCCACGCAGGCCATGCTGTGGCACGTTGGCGTGCAGACGGTGTTGCCGCCTGGCTATCTGTGCTGCGGCTATCCGCAGCGCGGCTCGGGTCAGTTCGACAAGGCGGAAAAAATCATCACCGACAATCGGGTGCTGTTCCACCGCGTGGCCAACACGCTCAACTACCTGGACATCAAGACGGTGGTGGTGAGCTGCGGTACCTGCTACGACCAGCTGCAGGGCTATCAGTTCGACAAGATCTTCCCCGGCTGCCGCATCGTCGACATCCACGAATACCTGCTGGAAAAGGGCGTCAAACTGGAGGGCAAGGGCGCGTACCTCTACCACGATCCGTGCCACAGCCCGATGAAGCAGCAAGACCCGATGAAGACCGTCAAGGCGCTGGTGGGCGACACCGTCGTGGCCAGCGACCGCTGCTGCGGCGAGTCGGGCACGCTCGGCGTCACGCGGCCCGATATTTCGACGCAGGTGCGCTTCCGCAAAGAGCAAGAGTTGCGCAAGAACGAGCAGCAGTTGGCGGCCTTGGCCGAGCGCAACGGTGCGTCGCTGACGCCCGGGCGCACCAAGATCCTGACCTCGTGCCCGAGCTGCCTGCAGGGCCTGAGCCGCTACGGCGAGGATCTCAGCAACGGACTGCTGGAGGCCGACTACATCGTGGTCGAAATCGCGCGCCAGATCTTGGGTGAGAACTGGCTGCCGGACTATGTGGCGCGCGCCAATGCCGGCGGCATCGAACGGGTGCTGGTGTGAGCGCTCCGCCTGCCGCCGCCTGCCCTTTGTGCCGCGAAGACGGCGGCGTGCTGCTCTGGCGCGGGCAAGGCTGGCGCGTGGTGCGTGCGGTCGGCGCCGAGGTGTCATCGGCGCCAGCGTGGTACCGCGTCATCGCCACGGACCACGTGGCCGAATGGTCGGATCTCGATGCGTTCCAGCAGGCGGCAGGGATGCGCCTCGTGACGGCGGTCGAGCGCGTGTTGCGCGCCTGTCTGCAGCCGACCAAGGTCAACCTGGCATCGCTGGGCAACGTCGTGCCGCACCTG
Source organism: Tepidimonas sp. HKU78 (assembly GCF_049860815.1). Lineage (NCBI taxonomy): Bacteria > Pseudomonadati > Pseudomonadota > Betaproteobacteria > Burkholderiales > Tepidimonas > Tepidimonas sp. HKU78. The sequence continues at coordinate 263,808 of NZ_CP187547.1, read as the reverse complement.
CACTGGCACGTCATCGCCCGCTTCGAGTGGGACAGTCGGTTCCCCGCCCCGATCTGGGATGCCGAGCGGCGCACGGGCGATGCGCAGCAACTGGCCGCCGTGCGGGCAGCGCTGCCCGACTGCGATGCAGCCATCGTGGCGGCGCTGGCGCCGTCGCCCCTCGCGTGATCGCCTCGATCCCAACCCACTTCACCGGAGGTCGCCCATGTCCGCTACCACCCCCGCACCCGAATCGATTACCGTGCACAACGCATCGCGCATCTTCGAAATTCGCTTTGCCGATGGCGCGCACTTTCGCATCCCGTTCGAGCTGATGCGCGTTTACTCCCCGTCGGCCGAGGTGCAGGGCCACGGGCCGGGGCAGGCGGTGCTGCAGACCGGCAAGCGCCACGTCGACATCGTGGCGCTGGAGCCCGTGGGCCACTACGCGGTGCAGCCCACCTTCTCCGACGGGCACGACAGCGGCATCTTCACCTGGGAGTATCTGTACTTCCTCGGCTCGCAGCAGGACGCGCTGTGGGCCGACTACGAGCGCCGGCTGGCCGAAGCCGGCCTCGACCGGGACGCGCCCATGCCGAGTGCGGCCGCGCCCGGTTGCGGGCACCATTGATGCCCCGCCCACGCCCTGCAGCGGCTACGATACGGCCATGAGCTCTACCCATTTCGGTTTCCAGACCGTCGACGAACGCGAAAAGGCCCGGCGCGTGCGTGCCGTCTTCGACTCGGTCGCGCCGCGCTACGACCTCATGAATGACCTCATGTCCGCCGGCCTGCACCGCTGCTGGAAGGCGTACACCGTCATGGTCGCCAACCCCCAGCCTGGCCAGCGCGTGCTCGACATCGCCGGGGGCACCGGCGACATGGCGCTGGCCATTGCGCCCAAGGTACAACCGGGCGGCATGGTGGTGCACACCGACATCAACGAATCCATGCTGCGGGAGGGGCGCGACCGGCTGCTCGACCATGGGCTGGCGCTGCCTACCGTGGTGTGCGACGCCGAGCAACTGCCGTTTCCCGATGGCCACTTCGACCTCGTCACGGTGGCGTTTGGTCTGCGCAACATGACGCACAAGGAACTTGCGCTGCGCGAAATGAATCGAGTACTCAGGGTCGGCGGCAAGCTGCTGGTGCTCGAGTTTTCGAAGGTCGCGCCCCCGCTGCAAAAAGCCTACGACTGGTACAGCTTTCATGTGCTGCCGCGGCTGGGGCGTTGGGTGGCGGGGGACGAGGCCAGTTATCGCTATCTGGCCGAGTCGATCCGCATGCACCCTGATCAGCAGACGTTGCGCGGGATGGTGCAGGAGGCGGGCTTCGGCCACGTCGATGTGCACAACCTGACCGCCGGCGTCGTCGCCTTGCACGTGGGCATCAAGACATGAATCCGGGCCTGTGATCGTGGCCCTTGCTAGGAGAGAGACCGTGGTGACGAAACTGGGAACGTGGATGCTGGTGGCGGCGATGGCCTTGTCGTCGGCCGACGTCTGGGCCAAGCGCTTGGGCGGTGGTGGATCGATGGGCAAGCAGTCCAGCAACGTGACGCAACGCCAAGCCGCACCGCAGGCGCCCGCCCAACCGGCGCCGGCGCAGACGCCGAACCAAGCCGCGGCGCCCACGGCCCCCGCCGGCGCGGCCGCTGGGGCTGCCGCCAAGCCGCAGCGTCCCTGGGGGGCGATGCTGGGTGGCCTGGCCGCGGGGCTGGGGCTGGCCTGGCTGGCCAGCGCGCTCGGCTTCGGCGAAGCGTTTGCGCAGTTCCTGCTCATCCTGCTGCTCGCCATGGTCGTGGCGGCGGTGATCGCATGGGTCATGCGCAGTCGGGCGGCGGGCCGCTCCGCCCTGGCGCACCAAGGCGCCGGGGCAGGGGGGGTGGCACCCGTCACGCTGCGCGGCTACCAGCCAGCCCATGTCGGCAACGACGCGTCGGCCCGGCCGTGGGAGCGCAGTCACAGCACCTTTGGCACGGCCGAACCTGCCGGTCAACCGGGCAGCCGAATCGGTGCGGCCCTGAACGGTCCCCAGGCTTGGGGTATTCCCGCGGGCTTTGACACGGAAGGGTTTCTCCGCGCGTCCAAGGCCAACTTCATCCAGCTGCAAGACGCCTGGGATCGCGGTGACATCCCCGCCCTGCGCGCGATGATGACCGACGAGATGGTCGAGCAGATCCAGGCCCAGCTCGCCGAGCGCGAGCGGCACTCGGGCGGCGTGCCCAACCAGACGGAGGTCGTGACGCTGGACGCCCAGTTGTTGGGTATCGAGGAGCGCGACGACGAATACATGGCCAGCGTCGAGTTCTCGGGCCTGATCCGGGAAAATCCGGCCGAAGGACCCGCCCCATTCCGCGAAGTGTGGAACATCACGCGCCCCAAGAACGGGCGCGGCGGCTGGCTGGTCGCCGGGGTCCAAGCCCTGCAGTGACGGCCCGATCGCCAATCCGGCAGAATCGGGGGCATGACCATGCCCCCGATTTCTTTTTCCCCGCCACCGTGGCTGCTCGACGAGGCGCGCAACCGCGTCGTGCTGCTGCTCAACCACGTGCTGCAGCAAGAGCCCGAGGCGATGCAGCGCCTGCGTCGGCAGGCAGGCAAGACGATCCAGTTGCGTTGGCCGCACGCGGCGCTGGCGCGCGTGCTACCGGGGGCGCTGGCGCTGCACATCACCCCCGCCGGCTTGTTGGCGCAGGCCCGCGCTGACGCCCCGGCCGACCTGGTGCTGACCCTGGACGAGCCCTCCGCGTTCACGCTGGCGGGCAAGCTGGCCAGTGGCGACAAGCCGACGGTGGGCATCGAGGGCGACGTGCAGCTCGCGGCCGAGGTGGCGTGGCTGGTGGACAACGTGCGCTGGGACCTGGAGGAAGATCTCTCGCGCCTGCTGGGCGACGCGGCAGCGCATACGCTGGTGCAGGTGGGCCGCCAAGCGGTGGCCCTGCTGCGCACGGGCTTGGCGCCTGCGGTGCAAGCGGCGCGCGAGCGTGCACAGACGCTGCGCGCGCGGATGGCGGGTGCCGCGCAGACCGATGGCGGCGGAGGCGCGCCATGAGGCAATGGCTGCGCAGCTGGGTGATCGCCTGGGTCGTTTTTCGCTATGGCCTCGACGAGCTGGTGCTCTCTGGCTTTCGGCACCCGCTGTTGGTGCGGCTGCGGCGGCTGATTTCGGTCGGCCGCAATCTGAGTGCGCCGCGCGGCCAGCGCCTGCGCGAGGCATTGGAGCGGCTGGGGCCAATCTTCGTGAAATTTGGGCAGGTGCTGTCCACCCGGCGCGATCTGCTGCCGCCGGACATCGCCGACGAGCTGGCCCGGCTGCAGGACCGCGTGCCCCCGTTTCCGGCGGAGGTGGCCATTGCCACCATCGAGCGCGCCTTCGGGCAGCCCTTGCACGCGGTGTTCGCGCACTTCGAGCGCGAGCCGGTGGCCAGCGCCTCCATCGCCCAGGTGCACTTCGCCCGGCTGCACGACGGGCGCGAGGTCGCGGTCAAGGTGCTGCGGCCCAACATGCTGCCCGTGATCGAAAATGACCTCGCCCTCATGCGCACCATAGCGCGCTGGGTGGAGCGGCTATCGCGCGACGGGCGCCGCCTCAAGCCGCGCGAGGTGGTGGCCGAGTTCGACAAATACCTGCACGACGAGCTCGACCTGATGCGCGAGGCGTCCAACGCGGCCCAGCTGCGGCGCAACATGGCGGGGCTGAACCTGGTGCTCATCCCCGAGATGTACTGGGACTACTGTCGCCCCGAGGTGCTGGTGATGGAGCGCATGCACGGTGTGCCCATCAGCCAGGTGCAGCGTTTGCGCGAGGCGGGCGTGGACATCCGGCAGCTCGCGCGCGACGGCGTGACCATCTTCTTCACCCAGGTGTTTCGCGACGGGTTTTTTCATGCCGACATGCACCCGGGCAACATCCAGGTCTCCATCGCCCCGGAGACGTTTGGGCGCTACATCTCGCTCGACTTCGGCATCGTTGGCACCCTCACCCAGTTCGATAAGGAATATCTGGCGCAAAACTTCACCGCGTTTTTTCGGCGCGACTACAAGCGCGTGGCCGAGCTGCACATCGAGTCGGGCTGGGTGCCGGCGGACACGCGCGTGGACGAACTCGAGGCCGCCATCCGCGCCGTGTGCGAGCCGTATTTCGATCGCCCGCTCAAAGAGATCTCCCTCGGCCTGGTGCTCATGCGCCTGTTTCAGACCTCGCGCCGCTTCAACGTCGAGATCCAGCCGCAGCTGGTGTTGCTGCAAAAGACGCTGCTCAACATCGAGGGGCTGGGGCGCGAGCTCGATCCCGATCTGGACCTCTGGAGCACGGCCAAGCCCTTCCTGGAGCGCTGGATGCTGGAGCAGGTGGGGCCGAAGAAGTTCTGGAACCAGCTCAAGGCCGAGGCCCGGCACTACGCGAAGCTGATCCCCGAGCTGCCGCGTCTGCTGCACGATTATTTGCGCCAGCGCCCCACCGACTTGCGGCACGAGATCGACCGCTTGGTGCAGGAGCAGCGCCGCACGCAGCGGCTGCTGATGATGGTGATCTACGTGCTGTTTGGCTTTGTGGCCGGCCTCATGGCCATGCAGTGGTGGCTGCGCCTGCGGCTGTGGTGACGGCGGGCTTGAAATCCCGGGCGCGCCGCCTCACCTATAATGAAGGGTTTTCCCAGATTTTGGGTTTCAACGAGACTTCCTTGCAGGTGCAGCCATGCCCATCTACGCGTACAAATGCGAGTCCTGTGGCCACGCCAAGGACGTGTTGCAAAAAGTGTCCGACGAGCCGCTGACCACGTGCCCGGCGTGCGGGGCGCCCACGTTTCGCAAGCAGCTCACCGCCGCCGGTTTTCAGCTCAAGGGCACCGGCTGGTACGTGACCGATTTCCGCAACAACGGCAGTGGCGCGTCGGCGGCCAGCGCGGGCGACAAGGCGGGCGCAGCGGCGGCCGGAGCGGCCGCCTCCGGTGCGGCGGCGGCGTCCGAGGGGGGTGCGTCTTCCACGCCGTGCGGGGCGTCCTGTGCCTGTCATTGACCGAGGGCGCATCGTCGGCGCGCTGCGCCGCTGGTTGCTAGCGGGCTTGCTGGTCCTGGTGCCGCTCATCGTCACCCTGTGGGTGCTCGATTGGGTGATTTCGACGCTGGATCAGACCCTGAACATCCTGCCCGACGCCTGGCAGCCGGAGCGCTGGATCGGCACGCGCATCCCGGGTCTGGGGGTGCTGCTGGCGCTGTCCATCGTGCTGGGCATCGGGGCGCTGGCGTCCAACTACGTTGGCAACCAGCTCATCGCGTGGTGGCACGCGCTGCTGCAGCGCATCCCCGTGGTGCGCTCGATCTATTCGGGCGTCAAGCAGGTGTCCGACACGCTGCTGTCCGAAAAAGGCAACGCCTTCCGGCAGGCGCTGTTGGTCCAGTGGCCGCGCGAGGGCATGTGGACGATCGCCTTTCTGACTGGCGCACCCGGCGGCGACGTGGCCCGGCACCTGCCGCCGCAAGATTATTTGAGTGTCTATGTGCCCACCACGCCCAACCCGACGGGGGGCTATTTCGTCATGGTGCACCGGCGCGACGTGGTGCCGTTGGCCATGACGGTGGACGAGGCGCTGACCTACGTCATTTCCATGGGGGTGATCGTGCCCGGCGGTCGCAAGAGCGCGCTGCCGCCCGGGGTGGCGGCGCCCTCGGGCCCGGCTTGACGTTTGCACGATCGCTGACCGTTTTACCTTCACACGCACGATGAGTCGAGAGGTTTTCATGCACATGCGCACCACCTACTGCGGGCAGGTCACCGAGGCCCTGATGGGCCAGACCGTCACCCTGTGTGGCTGGGTCAACCGGCGGCGCGACCACGGCGGCGTCATCTTCGTCGACCTGCGCGACCGGGAGGGCACGGTGCAGGTGGTGTGCGACCCCGACCGGCCCGAGATGTTTGCCACCGCCGAAGGGCTGCGCAACGAATACTGCGTGCAGGTCAAGGGTGTGGTGCGCGCGCGCCCCGAGGGCACGGTCAACGAGGCCATCCGCAGTGGCCGCGTCGAGGTCTTGTGCCACGAGATCGTGGTGCTCAACCCCAGCGTCACGCCGCCGTTTCAGCTCGACGACGACAACCTGTCCGAAACCACGCGCCTGACGCACCGCGTGCTGGACCTGCGTCGCCCCGTGATGCAGCGCAACCTCATGCTGCGCTACCGCGTGGCGATGGCGGTGCGCCGTTTTCTGGACGCGCACGGCTTCATCGACATCGAAACCCCGATGCTGACCAAGAGCACGCCCGAAGGGGCGCGCGACTACCTGGTGCCCAGCCGCGTGCACGACGGTATGTTCTACGCGCTGCCGCAGTCGCCGCAGTTGTTCAAGCAGCTGCTCATGGTGTCGGGGTTCGACCGCTACTACCAGATCACCAAGTGCTTCCGTGACGAGGATCTGCGCGCCGACCGCCAGCCTGAGTTCACGCAGATCGATATCGAGACCTCGTTCATGACGGAGCAGGAAATTCGCGACCTGTTCCAAGAGATGATCCGCCAGGTCTTTGCCCAGACCATTGGGGTCGATCTGGGCGACTTCCCCGTCATGCCGTATGCCGAGGCGATGGCGCGCTTCGGGTCGGACAAGCCCGACCTGCGCGTGCGGCTCGAGTTTACCGAGCTGACCGACGTCATGAAGGACGTGGAGTTCAAGGTCTTTTCGGGGCCGGCCAACATGACCGGCGGCCGCGTCGTGGCGCTGCGCGTGCCCGGTGGCGCGGCGCTGTCGCGCAGCGACATCGACGGATACACCGAGTTCGTCAAGATCTATGGGGCCAAGGGGCTGGCCTGGATCAAGGTCAACGACGTCGCCGCGGGGCGCGACGGACTGCAGTCGCCCATCGTCAAAAACCTGCACGACGCGGCCCTGCAGGCGATCCTGCAGCGCACCGGGGCGCAAAATGGCGACTTGCTGTTTTTCGGTGCCGACAAGGCCAAGGTCGTCAACGACGCGATCGGTGCGCTGCGCGTCAAGATCGGGCACAGCGCCTTCGGCAAGGCCAACGGGCTGTTCGAGGACCGTTGGGCGCCGCTGTGGGTGGTGGACTTCCCGATGTTCGAGTACGACGACGAAGAGCAGCGCTGGGTGGCGGTGCACCACCCGTTCACCGCGCCCAAGGACGGCCACGAGGACCTGATGGACACCAACCCCGGCGCCTGTCTGGCCAAGGCCTACGACATGGTGCTCAACGGCTGGGAGCTAGGGGGCGGATCGGTGCGCATCCACCGCGCCGACGTGCAAAACAAGGTGTTTGCCGCGCTCAAGATCGGGCCGGAGGAGGCGCGCGCCAAGTTCGGCTTCCTGCTCGACGCGCTGCAATACGGCGCGCCGCCGCATGGCGGGCTGGCGTTTGGGCTGGATCGGTTGGTCACGCTCATGACCGGTGCCGAGTCGATCCGTGACGTGATCGCCTTCCCCAAGACGCAGCGCGCCCAGTGCCTGCTGACCCACGCGCCCAGCCCGGTGGACGAAAAACAGTTGCGCGAACTGCACATCCGCCTGCGCAACCAGCAGCCTGCGTGATACAGTGGATCATCAATTTTTCCATCACACAAGGAGCGTGCCATGACCGACAACACCCTGCAACCGAAGGACAAACTGGTGGCCGACCTCAAGACCGTGGTCGCCGATGCCGAAGACTTGCTGGCGGCCACCGCCCAATCGACGGGCGAAAAAGTGGCCGAGCTGCGCGAGCGTTTGGGTGAAAACCTGCGCACCGCCCGCTATCGGTTGGCCGACGCCGAAGCGGCGCTGCGCGAGCGCACGCGAGAAGTGGCCCGTGCCACCGACCATTATGTGCACGAGCACCCCTGGAAAGCGATCGGGGTGGCAGCGGGCTTCGGCCTGCTGGTGGGTCTGCTGATCGGCCGTCGCTAAAGCCGACGGGGGAGGGCGCATGCCCTCCCCCTCACCGATTCCCATGGGCCAGGAGGATCGACCCCCGTCCGCTGCGGCGCCGCAGTCGCTGTGGAGCGCCACGCGCGGATGGTTCCACGACGCTGGCGAGCTGCTGGGGGTGCGCCTTGCGCTGCTGGGCGTCGAGGCGCGCGAGCATGCGCTCGATGTGGCCGAGGGGCTGGCGGCAACCGTCGCCGCAGCCCTGTTGCTGGTACTCGGCTTGGGCTTTCTGGCGGTGCTACTGACGGTGTTACTGTGGGAGTCGCACCGGCTGCTGGCGCTGGCTTTGTTTAGCGCGGTATTTCTGACCTTGGGCGTTGTCGCGCTGCTTTGGGCCCGTCGGCGTCTGCTGGGGATACGCTGGTTTGCGGCGAGCATGTCCGAGCTGGACCGTGACGTGGAGCGCTTGCGTGGCCGGAACTGACCGCCGCACTCGGTTGGCTGCGCGCCGCCAGGCGCTGCTGCAGCGCTCGGGTGAGCTGCGCGAACGCTTGGCGCTGCAGGGCCGGGCGCTGCAGCCGGCCTTCGGCTGGGCCGATCAGGCACGCGAGGGCTGGCGCTGGCTGCAGGCGCACCCGTGGGTGGCGCTGGTGGCTGCGGCGGTGCTGGTGTGGCGCCGTCCCAGGGCGGTATGGCGCGGGGCGTGGCTGGTGTGGCGCGGTTGGCGCTTGTGGCAGCGCTGGGCTCCGTTGCGCGAGCGCCTGTCGCCGCTATGGCGGGGGGCGGAACGGGGGCCACGCCAGCCCACCGGGGCGCGCTCTTCCTGAGCGCGGTGGAGATACCCCACCCGGTCTCACGCTAGAATCGTCCGTCACTTTCCTGAGGCAGGATAGCGCCTATGTTCGTCATCGTCGGCTGGCTGATCGTCCTGATCTGCATCTTCGGTGTCTTCATCATCCACGGTGGCAACATCGGGGTCATCCTGAAAGCGCTGCCGTTCGAGATGGCCACCATTTTCGGGGCAGCGATCGGCGTGTTCATCGCCGGTAACCTGATGAAGGTGCTCAAGGGCGTCGGGCGCGGGCTGGGGGCGTGCTTCAAAGGGTCCAAGTACACCAAGGCGCGCTTCATGGACCTGTTGGGCTTGCTGTTCGACATCCTGCAAAAAGCGCGCAAAGAAGGGTTGATGGCCATCGAGGGCGATGTGGAAAATCCGGATGCCTCGCCGCTGTTCCAGAAATACCCGACGATTGCCAGCGACCATCACACGGTCGAGTTCATCACCGACTACCTGCGTTTGATGGTTTCAGGCAACCTCAACGCGCATGAGATCGAGTCCATCATGGATGCGGAACTCGACACCCACCACGCCGAAGAGCACGCGGCGGTGGCGGCGCTGCAGCGGCTCGCCGGCGCGTTGCCTGCGTTCGGTATCGTGGCTGCGGTGTTGGGCGTGGTCAATACGATGGGCTCGGTCGGGCAGCCCCCGGCCGTGCTGGGAGGGATGATCGGCTCGGCGCTGGTGGGTACGTTCCTCGGCATCTTGCTGGCGTATGCGTTCGCCGAGCCGCTGGCCAGCCTGTTGGAACAAAAGGTGGAGGAATCCAGCAAGGAATTCCAGTGCATCAAAACCACCCTGTTGGCCAGCATGCAGGGCTACGCTCCCATGACGGCGATCGAGTTTGGCCGCAAGGTGCTGTTTTCCGACCAACGCCCGACTTTTAGTGAGCTAGAGGCGCACGTCAAGAAAAAATGACGGTGAGATTCCGCCCATCGCCCTGACCTCGCATCGCGTCCATCATGGCCTCGTCCGGCAAGCCGCTGCAACCCATCATCGTCAAGCGCGTCAAGAAAGGCGGGCATGGCGCACACGGCGGTGCCTGGAAGATCGCTTACGCCGACTTCGTGACGGCGATGATGGCTTTTTTCCTGCTGATGTGGCTGCTCGGCTCGACCACCGAAGGCGACCGCAAGGGCATCGCCGATTATTTCAACCAGCCGCTGAAGGTGATGTTGTTCGGTGGCCCTGGCTCCGGCGGCGCCACCAGCATTCTGGAAGGCGGCGGCGACGACCTCACCAAAAGCGTGGGTGAGGACGCCAGTGGTAACGTCCAGGACAAGGTGCGCGAAATCGGGGCGCAGCTCGCGCGCGCCGAGGCGATTCGCCAGGACAAGCAGCGCATCGCGACGCTGCGCGAAAAACTCGAGAACATCATCAACGTCAACCCGCAGCTGGCCGAGTTCAAAAATCAAATCCGGCTGGAGATGGTGCAAGACGGGCTCAACATCCAGATCGTCGACGACCAGAAGCGCGCCATGTTCGACACCGGCAGTGCCCTGGTCAAGCCCTACATGCGCGACATCTTGCGTGCCATTGCGCAGGCGCTGATGGAAGTCGACAACCGCATTTCGCTCTCGGGGCACACGGACGCCACGCCGTATGGCAGCGGGGAGCGGGCGTATAGCAACTGGGAGCTATCGGCCGATCGGGCGAATGCCAGCCGGCGCGAGCTGGTGGCCGCCGGCCTGCCAGAGGGCAAGCTCGCGCGTGTGGTCGGCATGGCCGACAAGCAGCTGCTGTTCCCCGACAACCCGTATGATCCGCGCAACCGCCGCATCAGCATCTTGGTGCTGACGCGCGAGGCGGAGGAGCGTATGTCCAAGTCACTGGAGGCGGCCCCGGCGGTCGAGGACGAAGACGCTGCCCGCGCCGCGGTGCAGGGGGCAGCGAGCGCGACCCCCGCGAAAACACCGGCTGCCGGTGGGCGGCCCATGCCCTTAAACTAAGGCCTGTCCGGGACGGAGTCTTTCATGGCCGATGTGCGTTTTTTGATTGTCGACGACTTTTCCACGATGCGGCGTATCGTGCGCAACCTGCTCAAGGAGCTGGGCCACGCCGACACCGACGAGGCCGAAGACGGCTCGGTTGCCCTCCACAAGCTGCGCAACGGCAAGTTCGACATGGTGATCACCGACATCAACATGCCGAACATGAACGGCTTCGAGCTGCTCACCCAGATCAAGAGTGATGACAAGCTCAAGCACATCCCCGTGCTGATGGTGACCGCCGAGGCGCGCAAGGAAGACATCATCGCAGCGGCACAGGGCGGGGCGGCGGGCTACATCGTCAAGCCCTTTACCAAAGCGACACTCGAAGAAAAGCTCACCAACATCTTCCGCAAGATGGGCTGGGCGTGAACACGGTATCCGGAGGGGAGGGCATGACCGACACCGCATCCCATGCGCCCAAGGCCGACGGCAAGGGTGACATTTATCAGCGTCTGGGCGAGATCACCCGCGAGCTGCACGAGGCGCTCAAGGCACTCGGCTACATGCCCGCGCTCAAAGACGCGGTCGGCGAATTGCCGGACGCGCGCAGCCGCCTGGAGTACATCGCGCGCCTGACGGGCGAGGCGGCAGAAAAGGTGCTCAACCGGGTGGACGAAGCCAAGGCCGAGCAGCAAAAGGTCATCGACAGCAGCCGTCAGTTGGTCGAGACCATCGGCGCGGTGCCGGGGCTGAAGTGGGCCATGCCCGAGTTGCTGCAGTGGTCGAGCGAGATTCAAGCAGCGGCCGAGCGCACCGACCACCACCTGACCGAGATCATGATGGCGCAGGACTTCCACGACCTGACGGGCCAGGTGATCAAAAAAGTGGTGGCGCTGGCCGGAACGCTGGAGCAGCAGCTGCTGCAATTGTTGATCGAGACGGCACCCTCGGCGGGCAGCGAATCCGCCAACACGCCCGCCGCGCCCGAGTCGGCGCGCCACCCCGAGCTATCGGGTCCGGTCGTCAACCCGGAAGGGCGCTCGGACGTCGTGACCAGCCAGGCGCAGGTGGACGACCTGCTGGCCAGCCTCGGTTTTTGACGTCTGCCCGCCCCGCACGGCGGACAAGCCGGGAAGTGGCGGGTTTCTCGCGCCTTTTGGCGCTTTAGAAATCCGATCCCGCCCCGGACAATGCGGCCGACAGCCACCGCTCGGCCGCCATGGAATCGACCCAAGACAAAAACCAACCCGCCACCCCGCGTCGCTTGCAAAAGGCGCGCGAGGAGGGGCAGGTGCCGCGTTCGCGGGATCTGACGCACCTGGTGGTGTTGGGCGGTGGCTTGGTGTTGCTGTGGGTGACGCTGCCGTGGGCTTACGAGCGGCTGCGTGGCGCGATGCGCGAGGGGCTGCGCTTCGACGGGGCCAGCGTGCGCGAGCCGCGCCTGATGTTGGAGCGCCTGGCCGACGGTCTGCAATTGGCGCTGGGCTACTACCTGCCGCTGGGGCTGGCGCTGGTGGCGCTGGTCGTGCTGGCGCTGGTCGCGGCGGGCTCCTACGCCCTGAGCGCCAAGCCGCTGCTGCCCCAGTGGTCCAAGATCGGTCTGATCAGCGGTCTGCAGCGCCTGTTTTCGCGCCAGCAGATGGTGGAGGTGATCAAGCTGCTGGCGATCACGGCGCTCATCGGTCTGATCGGGGCGCTGTACGTCGAATCGCACCTGCAGGCGTTCGCCACCCTGCTGTTGCGTCCGCTGGAGTCGGCGCTGGTACAGACCGGCGAATGGTTCATGGTCGGGGTCGCCTGGCTGTTGACGGTGGTGTTGCTGGTGGCGTTGGTGGACGTCCCGTTGCAGCAATACCTCTACCGCCACCGTCTGCGCATGTCGCTGCAAGAGGTCAAGGACGAGCACAAGGAGACCGAGGGCAACCCGCAAGTCAAGAGCAAGCGCCGTGAGCGCGCGCGCGAGATCGCGTATGGCCAGAGCATCCGGCGCGTGCCCGAGGCCGACGTGGTGGTCATGAACCCGACCCACTACGCAGTGGCACTGCGTTACGACGAGCGCACCATGGGGGCGCCGCACGTGATCGCCAAAGGGGCCGATCTGTTGGCGCTGCGCATCCGCGACGTCGCCCGTGACGCCAAGGTGCCGGTGCTGGAGTCGCCCATGCTGGCGCGCGCCCTCTACGCCCACACCGAGCTGGATCAACCCGTGCCCGCGGCGCTCTACACCGCGGTGGCCCAGGTGCTGGCCTACGTCTATCGGTTGCGCGCCGCGTTGCGCGGTCAGGGCCCCATGCCCAAGCCGCCGCAGCCGCAGGTGCCGGTCGAACTGGACCCGCTGCACGGCCGCGCCACCCCCTGATCCTGGTCTGAACCCATCCCACCATGAACGCCGTTTTGCAATCGCTGCAACAGTCGCTGGGCCCGCTGCGCGGGCACGGTCAGGCGCTGGCCGCGCCGGTGCTGGTGATGCTGGTGCTGGCCATGCTGGTGTTGCCGCTGCCACCGTGGCTGTTGGATACGTTTTTCACGCTCAATATCGCGATTGCGCTGACCGTGATGATGGTGGCGGCCTACATGCGGCGCGCGCTGGACTTTGCGGTGTTCCCGACCGTGTTGCTGATCACGACGCTGTTGCGGCTGTCGCTCAACGTGGCGTCCACCCGTGTCGTGCTGATGGAGGGGCACACCGGGCCCGGGGCCGCGGGGGCGGTGATCGAGGCCTTCGGGACCTTTTTGATCGGCAGCAACTTCGCGGTCGGTCTGATCGTCTTTCTGATTTTGGTGGTGATCAACTTCATCGTCATCACCAAGGGTGCCGAGCGCATCGCCGAAGTGGGCGCGCGCTTCACGTTGGATGCGATGCCCGGCAAGCAGATGGCCATCGACGCCGACCTCAACGCCGGGCTGATCGATCAGGCCGAAGCCAAGCGCCGGCGTGCCGAGGTCGCCGAGGAGGCGGACTTCTTCGGCAATATGGACGGTGCGTCCAAGTTCGTGCGCGGCGATGCGATCGCCGGGATCTTGATCCTGCTCATCAACATCGTCGGTGGCTTTGCCATCGGCATGCTGCAGCACGACCTGTCGCTGCAGCAGGCGGCGCACACCTACATCACGCTGTCGGTCGGCGACGCGCTGGTGGCACAGGTGCCGGGTCTGCTCATTTCCGTGGCAGCAGCCATGGTGGTCTCGCGCGTGGGCAAGGAAGAGGATCTGGGCGAGCAGATCGTGACCCAGCTCTTCGACTCGCCCAAGGTGCTGGGCGTGACGGCCGGGGTTCTGGGGTTGCTGGGCATCGTGCCGGGGATGCCCAATGGTGTGTTCCTCTTCTTTGCCACGGTGATCGGTTCGGTGGCTTACTGGTTGGCACGCCAACGCCGCCAGCCCTCGCCGCAGGAGCTGGCGGCCCAGCAGGCCGCGCAAGCGCCTGCCGAGACCGAGGCCACCTGGGACGACTTGCAGCCCGTGGATCTGTTGGGGCTGGAGCTGGGCTACCGGCTGATCGCCCTGGTGGACCGCAACCGGCGGGGCGACTTGCTGACCCGTATCAAGGGGGTACGCAAAAAATTCGCGCAAGAGGTGGGCTTTTTGCCTCCACCGGTGCACGTGCGCGACAACCTGGAGCTCAAGCCCAGCGGCTACCGCATCACGCTGCGCGGCGTGGTGGTGGGTGAAGGCGAGGTGTTTCCGGGCCAGTATCTGGCGATCAATCCAGGGCACATCCGCACGCCGCTCATCGGCCAGGCCACCAGCGACCCCGCATTTGGCCTGCCGGCCACCTGGATCGACGAGCGTCAGCGTGAAAGCGCGCAAATGGCGGGCTACACCGTGGTTGATGCCGAGACCGTGTTGGCCACGCATTTGTCACACTTGATGCAGGTCCACGCCGCCAAGCTGCTCAGCCGCACCGAGGTACAGGAACTGGTCGAGCACGTGCGCAAGCTGGCGCCCAAACTGATCGAAGAAGTGATTCCGGCCATGGTGCCCATCGGCGTGTTCCAGAAAGTGCTGCAGTTACTGCTGGAGGAAGGCGTGCACATCCGCGATATCCGTACCATCGTCGAGACGCTGGCCGAGCACGCCGGCCAGACGCAAGACCCGATCGAGCTCACGCGGCGGGTGCGCCAGGCGCTGTCGCCGGCCATCGTGCAGCAGATCTATGGCCCGGTGCAGGAGCTGGAAGTCATTGCCATCGAGCCGGGCCTGGAGCGCCTGTTGACCCAGGCGCTCGGTGGGCAAGGCATGAGCGCGCTCGACCCTGGCATCGCCGACATGCTCACGCAGTCGGCCGCCAAGGTGGCGGCGCGGCAAGAGGAAAGCGGCGTGCCCGCCGTGCTGCTGGTGCCCGACGCCATCCGGCAGGCCATCGCCCGGCTGCTCAAGCGCGCCGCCCCCCGGCTGCAGGTGTTGGCCCACAGCGAAATCCCTGATACCCACACCATTCGCATCGGCCCGATCATTGGAGAGCCCGCATGAACGCGCAACGATTCGTCGCCCCCAACTCGCGCGAGGCCATGGCGCTGGCGCGCGCCGCTTTTGGCGATCACGCCGTGATCCTGTCGAGCCGATCCACCGACGCTGGTTTCGAGGTCGTGGCAACCTCGGAGGAGCAGCTCTCCGCCATCGCCGCGCAGGTGGCTACGCCGGCGGCGCAGGCGAGCCGTGCCACGTTACCGGAGACACCGACGCCACGCTCGGCACGCGCCACACTCGGCCTGCAACAGCGGGCGGCAGCGCAGCTGCCCCCGGTGTCGCCTGACAGCACGGTGGCCCAAGACAGCGAGACGCTGGCCATGAGCACGCTGTCGTTCCAGGAATATGTGCGCGAGCGCATGTTGCGCAAACGGCGCGAGGCGTTGCAGGGCCGTGCGCCCGAGTCGGCGGGCGCCGCGCGGCCCGCCGTGCCTCCGCGGGCGGCGCCCGCCCCCACCGCGGCGCGCGCGCCCGCAGCGCCGGCGCCGCGCGACGACGACGCGATGGTGCTGCCCTTTGGCCGCAGTGCGCCCGCTGCGTCCGCGCCACAGGCGGCGGCCACGCCGCGCCGCGTGCCCGCCGATGACGCGGCCCGCGCCAGCCGGCTCGAGGCACAGCTGGCCGCCATGCAGGCCATGATGGAGGAGCGCTTCCAGACCCTGGCATGGCTGGGGCAGTCGCGCCTCAATCCGATCCAGTCGCCATTGATGCTCAAGTTCATCCGGGCCGGATATTCGCCCACGGTGGCACGTGCCGTTCTCGAGCGCCTGCCGGCCCACTTGGGCGCGGCGGATGCCTGGCGTTGGACGCTGGAAGTGTTGGCGCGCAATCTGCGCGTCGCGCGCGAGCCAGGGCACTTGTGCGACGAGGGTGGCGTCTTTGCGCTCATTGGCTCGACTGGGGTGGGCAAGACCACCACGGCCGCCAAACTGGCCGCGCAATGCGTCAAGGCCTATGGCGCCAACAGCGTGGGCCTGATCTCGCTTGACACCTACCGCGTGGCCGGCTACGAGCAGCTGCGCGCCTACGGACGCATGCTGGGCGTGGTGGCCCACCAGGCCCACGACCGGGCCGCGCTGCAAGACTTGCTGGAGCTGTTGGCCAACAAACGCATGGTCATCATCGACACCGCAGGCCTGGGGCAAAAAGACCCGCGCATCCAGGACATGATGGCGCTGTTGCAAGCACCACAGATTCGCAAGCTGCTGGTGGTCAACGCCGGCAGCCACGGTGACACGCTCGACGAAGTCTTTCAGGCCTACCGTGACACGCCCTTGCATGGCGTGATCCTGTCCAAGGTCGACGAGGCCGCCAAACTGGGGCCGGCGGTGGACGCGCTCATCCGGCACCAAGCCGTGCTGCGCGGGCTGACCACCGGCCAGCGTGTGCCCGAGGACTGGCAGCGTCCCGACGCCGCCGCGCTGGTGCGTCTGTCGATGGGGGGGCGGGGCAAGTCGGCGTTCGACCCCACCAGCGCCGAATTGCCGTTTTTCTTCACCGATCCGGTGCAGTCGGGCTGGCAGCCCGAGGGGGCCGCCCATGCTTGAGCCGATCCGCGACCAAGCGGCAGGCTTGCTGGCGTGGCACCTGCAGCCACCGACGCGCGTGCTGGCCGTGATCGCGGCCGCCCGCGGCTCGGCGTCGTTGGAGTTGTTGTGGCGGCTGCACCAGGGGTGTCAGGCGTTGGGCATGCCGTGCGCCGTGGTCGAGGGCGAACCCGGCCACTGGCCGGAGGACCTGCCGAGCGGCGGCGCGTGGCTGTGGCACGCGCCAGCCAACGAGGTGTTGCGCTGGTGGCCCACCGATGGTGGGCGGCCATTGGTGGCGTTGACGGCCGAGCCGGCGGCGCTCGTGGCGGCCTACCAGGATCTCAAGCGCCTGCACGGCATGGGCCTGCGACCTGTGGTGATCGCCTTACCTGAGCCCAGCGACCATCCGGTACCCGACGTCGCGAGGGGTGGCGAGGCGCCCGCGCCAGGGCCGCTGCAGGCAGCCCTGTCGGCGCTGCGCCGCACCTGCGACAGCCACCTGGGCGTCGCTCCGATGGTCTGGGCGCTGGGGTATGATGCGCGGGGATCGGTCACACCCGAAACCCAGGCCGTGTTGGGCAGAATCCTGGATGCGGCTTGGGTGTTGGAAGCACCGGCTTTTGCGGGGGAGCAACGGCGGCCATGCTGACGTCCAGTCCGGTGCCGATACCGCGGCCGATCCGACCGCCGGAGTTTTCGATGTACACGCCCAAGGGCACGCTCGACCGAGACGCGCAGTTGCGCCAGTATGCGCCGCTGGTGCACCGGCTGGCGCACCTGATGATTGCACGTCTGCCCGCCAGCGTCGAGCTCGACGATTTGATCCAGGTCGGCATGATCGGGCTGACCGAGGCGCTGGCGCGCTATGAGCCGTCGATGGGGGTGCAGTTCGAAACCTTCGCCAGCCAGCGCATCCGCGGGGCCATGCTCGACGAGCTGCGCGATGCCGATTGGATGTCGCGCGGCTCACGCAAACTGCAAAAGGACATCGAGGGCGCGATCCACCGGCTGGAGCAGCGCCTGCAGCGCGCCCCACGCGAGTCCGAGATCGCGCAAGAGCTGGGCATGTCGCTCGCGGAGTACCACGAAACCCTGTCGCGCATGCGGGGCACGCAGCTGGTCTATCTGGAAGATCTGGGTTCGCGCAGCGAAGACGACGACGGGTTTTTGGATCGCCACTTGCCCGACGATGCCGACCGCAGCCCCGAGGCCATTTTGGCGGACCAGCGCATGCGCGCCGCCTTGGTCGAGGCGATCGGCAAGCTGCCCGAGCGCGAGCAGTACGTTATGAGCATGTACTACGAGCACGACATGAATCTCAAGGAGATCGCGGCCGTGCTAGGCGTCACCGAGTCTCGCGTGAGCCAGCTGCATTCACAGGCGATCGCGCGCTTGCGAGCGCGCCTGCGCGAGCACTGAACCCGTCCCACCGACAGGGCAAGCGCAGACACCCAGTATTCAGCCGTAGCCGCCGCGCCCCATGGTCGGGCGTGAGCGCCCGAGCTGGGAGTACGCCTGCAGCGCATCCTGCGGCAGCAACTGCGCCAGTGCCATGCGGGTGCTACCCGACAGGCGCGCTTGCAACTCCTGCAATTGCTGCAGCCGGCTGCCGATGTCCTCCAGCAGCCGGGCGGCCTCGGGCGCGGCCGCTTGGCCCGGGCCGCTGCGGCCCCACGCGTCGCGCACAGCCACGAACGCTTGCGCCAGCGCCGCGCACGCGGCCACCCACTGGTCTGCATCTACTTCGCCCGCCGCATGGCGCGGCGCCAACTGCAGCACATGGCCGAGTTGTTCGTGCGCCTCGCGCAACAGGGTCAGGGGGTCACCGCAGCGGGTGGTCATGCGCGTCAAGCGGAGCGGCGCGGGCCCGCTGCCGCCACGCCCAGCAGCTCGCGCGCGCTGCCCAGCAGTTTGTCGGCGATGACCTCGGCGTTGACCGAGAAACTGCCATTCTGGATGGCCGTCCGCATGGCCTCGACCTTGGCGGCATCGAAGCTGTCCGTTCCCGAGCGCGCGATGCCATTCGTCATGGCCTGCGTGACGGGCGAAAACTTGACCGTGGCGCTGACCGCTTCGGCGGAGGAAGCAGGCGCGCCGCGTGCGGACGAACTCACCCCCTCCGCGATGCGCTGCGTCACCGGAGTCGGCAAACCGAACTTCGATTCAGGCGAGTTGTTGACTTTCATGGCACTCTCCGCTCCCCGGGTAGAGGGGGCGCTCGAGAGCTTTATCGGCGGGATGAGCCCGGACTTTACCCCTTTTTTGAGATTTTGTGTGGATTAGAGGGTCAGTACCACCGTTTGGGCATCGAGCACTGTGCCCACCAGGATGCGGCGGTTGGGCAGGCGCACCCGCACGGGCTCGCCGATACGGCCGTGGCCCAGCGCCTCGCCGGTGGCCATCACGACGAAGCCGGGCCCCTCCAGGCGCAGACGCACGGTGCTGCCGGGCTCGAAAACCTGCGGTGCACGCACCACACCGGTGCGCAACACTTGCCCTGCTCCCAGTCCACGCACGGCCTGCAAGCCCTGCCAATCCTGCGGGCGCACCAAGACGGCCTCGCGATACGCGGTCCAGTCAACCTCGGCAGCTTCGGCGTGTTCAGGGCCCAGCGTCTCGCCGGGCGCCACCGGGCGCCGCAGCACCCAGCCGGGACCCCAAACGCGCACATAAATCGGTAAAAAGACGTTCCACGGCGTGGGGCCTTCGGCGCAGCGCAGCCCGATGCGGCTGCGCCCCCACAGGCGGGTACCAGCAGGCAAGTAGGGCTCCACGCGCCGGCACGGGGCCAGTTGCAGGCGCGGGTCGAGCGTGCCCACTTCGATCTCGGCGCGCAGGGGCAAATCCGCCGTCGCGCCCTGGAGCTGCTGTGCGACTTCGCCGTCGAGCCAGCGCCCCATCTGTTCACGCCAAGGGCTCGATCCAACCGGCGCCGACGCCTCGCCCGCCCAACCTGGGGCGGTGGCCAGCCACAGGGCGGCCGCGGCTGCCGCGCACAGCCACGCCCGCACGGCGTGTCGCCAGCCAAGGGGGAGTGGGGTTGCCATATTCACCCCTGCACTGTAGGCGCAGCGCGTGGCGGGCAAAACCCGGAAATGCCAGCCGCGCCCTCGCCTTATCGGCGCTTTGCGTGCCCTCAAGTTTTTGACAATGCAGGCAACGAGGCGGTCTGCGGACCGCGCACCACCATCCGACGACGGGTAGAGGCCGATATGTTCAACCGATGGACCGAGCGCATGGACTTGCTGGGGCAAGCCCTGCAGCTGCGCGCGTACCGGCAGCAGGTCATCGCCAGCAACATCGCCAATGCCGAGACCCCCGGCTACGTGGCGCGCGACTTCGACTTTCGCACTGCGCTGCTGCAGGCCCAGGCACGCGAGCGCGGTGCCACCCTATCGACGGCCAGTGCAGCGGTGCCGTCGGCGTTGCAGGGGCTGGCGGGCAGCGATCCGCGTCACTTGCGCACCGCTGCCGCGGCCGGCGTCACTGACGCCGCGCGCCCCGCCTACACCGTGCGCACCCAGCCGTCGCTGGACCAAAACACGGTCGATCTGGACCAGCAGCGCGCCAACTTCGTGGACAACGCCGTGCAGTACGAGACGACGCTGCGGTTCATCAACGGCCACGTCAAGACGATGCTGGCGGCCATCCAAGGGCAATGACGGGAGATCGCCATGTCGATGTTTCGCATTTTCGACGTCTCGGGCAGCGCCATCAGCGCGCAGGCGCAGCGCCTCAATACGGTGGCGTCCAACCTGGCCAATGCGGATGCGGTCGCGGGCCCGGACGGCCAGGCGTACAAGGCGCGGCAAGTCGTGTTTCAAACGGTGCCGATGGGCGAACCGGCGTCTGCCGGCGTCAAGGTGCGCACCATCGTCGAGAGCGATGCGCCCAACCGGCGCGTCTTCAACCCACACCACCCCAGCGCCGACGCGCAAGGCTATGTCACCTACTCCAACGTCAACCCGGTGGAGGAAATGGTGCACATGATCGCCACGGCGCGCTCGTATCAGAATAACGTCGAGGTCATGAACACGGCCAAGACGCTGCTGCTCAAGACCCTGCAGATGGGCCAGTGATGCCCGCGTGAGGTGACCGCCATGTTCATGACCCCCTTGAGCTCGAGCGCGATCGACGCCTACAACGCGCGCGGCGGCGCGCAGGCCGACTCGATGGACCCGAAGGCCGCGCAGGAGCGCTTCCTCAAGTTGTTCGTCGCGCAGCTCAACAACCAAGACCCGCTCAACCCGCTGGACAACGCGCAGATGACCACCCAAATGGCGCAGATCAACCAGGTGGTCGGTCTGCAGCAGGTCAACGAAACCCTCAAAGGGCTGGCGGCGCAGTTCAACATGGTCGGCTCCATCCAGGGCGCGCAACTGGTGGGCCGTCAGGTGGCCAGCGAGGGCAACGGCCTGGTCGTCAGCGACGGGGTGGCGCGCGGCGCCTTCACGCTGTCCGGCCCGGCCGACAACGTCACCGTCGAGATCCTGGGCGCGGCGGGCGAGGTGCTGGGCACCACCGCCCTCGGGGGGCGCGGCGCGGGGCTGCAGACCTTCGAGTGGCCCCTGGGCGACGTGGAGGCCGACCGGGTGCGCAGCCTGCGCGTGGTCGCCACCCAAGGTGGCCAGGCGGTGTCGGCCACCCCGCTGGCGCTGCACCGCGTGCAGTCGGTCGGTCTGGTCGAGGGCAACCTGCGCCTGCGTACCGATGGCGGGACGCTGGGCTACGACCAAATCCTTGCCTTCCTTTGAATCGCCGTTTTTTCTTTCGATTACCCGCAGGAGCACACCATGAGCTTTGGCACCGGACTCTCAGGCCTGAACGCTGCCAGCAAAAACCTCGACGTCATCGGCCACAACATCGCCAACGCCAATACCACGGGCATGAAGGCCGGGCGCGCCGAGTTCGCCGAGATGTACGCCGCCTCGCTGGGTGCGGCGGGCGGCAGCAACGGCGGGATCGGCGTGAGCGTGGCCACCGTCGCCCAGATGTTCACGCAGGGCAATATCAAGATCACCGGCAACAACCTGGACATGGCGATCAATGGCGAGGGGTTTTTCTCGGTCGAGCTGACCGATGGCTCGATCGCCTACACCCGCAATGGCGAGTTCAAGCTCGACCGCGACGGCAACATCATCACCAACAACGGCGCCAAGTTGCTGGGTTATGCCACCGACACGACCGGTCGGCCCACTTCCGTCGAACCCGTGCCGCTCAATCTGCCCACCGGGAAGAATATCGACCCCAAGGAATCGACCGAGCTCAAGCTCACCATGAACCTGGACGCGCGGGCCGAGGTCGATACGGTCGGCGCGCCGCTGACGCCCGAGAACAAGCAGTACGGCACTTCCCTCAATCTGTACGACACACTGGGTAATGCGGTTCCGGTGCAGATCTACTTCATCAAGACGGCGGCCAATGCATGGGACGCCGTGTCGGTCTACCAGCCGGTCGATCCGCCTGGTCCGGCCGTCGAAACCAATCTCGGAACGATCAACTTCAATCCGACGACTGGGCGTCCCAACCTACCGCTTTCGCTGACGAATATCCAGGTGGCTACCGATGCCATCGCCCCCGGCTTGCCGGCGGACGATATCGATGTCGCGTTGAATTTCGGCGATCCGGCCAACCCCGCGCTGGCCACCGTCACCCAGTTTGGCTCCAAATTCGCCGTCTATGAGGTGTCCCAGGACGGCTACCCTTCGGGTGAGCTGACGTCGATCGCCGTCGGAGAGGACGGCGTGATCACGGCCCGCTACTCCAACGGGGTCAGTCAGGCCAACGGGCAAGTCATGCTGACCCGGTTTCGCAATGTGCAGGGGTTGCAGCCGATCAATGGCGGCTACTGGCAAAAAACGCAGGCGTCCGGAGACCCCATCATTGGCCAGCCGTTGTCGGGCCGATTTGGCCTGATCCGTTCCGGCGCGCTCGAAGAATCCAACGTCGACCTGACGCAGGAGCTCGTGAATATGATCGTCGCGCAGCGCCACTACCAGGCCAACGCGCAGACCATCAAAACACAGGACCAGGTGCAGCAAACGCTGGTCAACTTGCGTTGATCAGTGCCCGAAACCCGCGGAGCGTGAATCATGGACCGCATTCTCTACACTGCCGCGTCCGGGGCCAAGGCCGCCATGCACCGGCACCAGGTCATCGCGCACAACCTGGCCAACGTCACCACGACCGGGTTTCGGGCCGAGCTGTCCACCTTTCGTGCCGTGCCGCTGCGCGGCGAGGGCGCCACGACGCGCGTGCACGCGCTGGAGGCTACCGCCGGGTATTTGGACAAGCCGGGCGCGATGCAGCACACCGGGCGGCCGTTGGACGTGGCGGCGGAAGGCAACGCCTTCTTTGCCATCCAGGCGCTGGATGGCACTGAAGCCTACACCCGCGCCGGCGCGCTGCAAGTCAATGCCCAAGGCACGCTGGTTGGCTTCAACGGCTTACCCATGCTGGACGCGGGCGGTGCGCCGATCCAGGTGCCACCGGGTGCCCAGGTCGGCATCGGGCGCGACGGCACGGTCAGCGCCAAGGTGGGCAACGAAGCCCCGCAGGTGATCGGCCGCCTCAAGCTGGTGACGCCGCCCGAGGGGCAGCGCTTGGTGCGGGGCAATGACGGGCTGTTTCGCGCCCCTGATGGGCAGCCGCTGCCGGCCGACGACGCGGCCCAGCTCGCCGACGGCATGTTGGAGGGCTCCAACGTGGACCCGATCGCGGCGATGGTGGACATGATCGCCGCCACCCGCCAGTACGAGCTGCAGATGCGCATGCTGCAAAACGCCGAGAAGAATGACCAGACCGCCGCCCAGTTGCTGGGGTTGCAGGGCGGCTAACGGAGAACCGACATGATCAATTCGCTGCAGATCGCCAAGACCGGCATGACGGCCCAGCAGACCCAGCTCGACGTCATCTCGCACAACCTGGCCAACGTCGCCACCGCCGGCTTCAAGCGCGGCACCGCGCTGTTCGAGGACCTGATCTACCAAAACCTGCGTCAGGTAGGCGGCAATACCGCCGACAACGCCCAGCTGCCCACCGGCCTGCACATCGGTCTGGGCGTGCGCACCGTCGCCACCGCCCGTACCTACAGCCAGGGCAACCTGCAGCAGACCGACAACAACCTGGACGTCGCCATCAACGGCAACGGTTTTTTCCGGATTCAGTTGCCCGACGGCAGCGTGGCCTACACGCGCGATGGCAGCTTCAAGCTCAACAACCAGGGGCAAATCGTCACCAACCAGGGCTACCTGCTGGTGGACTCGCCCACCGTGCCCGAAAACGCTCGCTCGCTGACCATCGGCAAGGATGGCCAAATTACCGTGTTGGTGCCGGGGCAGGCCCAGCCGCAGGTCATCGGGCAGATCACGCTGGCCAACTTCATCAATCCCGCCGGGCTGGAGCCCATGGGGCAAAACCTGTTCATGGAATCCCAGGCGTCGGGGGCTCCCAACGAGGGCACGCCGGGTGCCGAGGGCTTCGGGCAGGTGATGCAGGGGTTTTTGGAGAGCTCCAACGTCAACGTGGTGCAGGAGCTAGTCAACATGATCCAGACGCAGCGCGCCTACGAGCTTAACTCCAAGGCCGTGACTACCTCCGACCAAATGTTGCAGCGGCTCACGCAGCTGTGATGTCGGGCCTCTGTGCAGGAGCATGATCATGATCGCGCGCTACGGATCGAGCTTCGTATCGGTACTGGCGGCCTGGACGCTGGGCGGCTGTGCCGCCCTGTCGCAAATCCCAGATGTCGACTTGGCCAAACCGCCCGAGGATGGCATTCGCTACCCACGCGTGGCCGCCGATCCGGCGCAGCCGCCCAGCGGGTCGCTGTACGCCACGCAGGCCTATCGCCCCGGATTCGAAGACCACCGCGCGCGCCTGCCTGGCGACGTTGTGACGATCCAGATCACCGAGTCGCTCTCGGCCAGCCAGAGTGCCAAGACCGACGTCAAGCGCGACAGCGGCCTGAGCGCGGGCGTGAGCGCGTTTCCATTTCTGGGGGCATCCACACTGGCAGACTTGAACGCCGGTGCGAAGTCCAGCAACACCTTCAAGGGCGACGGCAAGACGGAGGCGGTCAATACCTTCCGCGGCACCATCACCGCCGTCGTCACCGAGGTACTACCCAACGGACACCTGGTCGTTATCGGCGAGAAGCAGATCGGCGTCAACCAGGCGGTGGACGTGCTGCAGTTCAGCGGGACGGTGGACCCGCGCGCCATCCAGCCCGGCAACGTGGTGCCTTCGACCCAGGTGGCCAACGTGCGCGTGCTCTCGCGCGGGCGGGGCGCGCCGGCCGATGCGCAGACATTTGGCTGGTTGGCGCGCTTCTTTTTGACGCTTTTGCCGTTCTAAAGTTTTTCGACAATCGGTTCACGAGGTGACGAGCGATGAACCGATGGACCCGACTCTTGCGCACCGCCGCCGTGGCGACAGGCCTGGCGGTGGCGGCGCTCACGGTCAGTGCCCAGGCCAGCGGCCGCATCAAGGACGTGGCCAGCGTGCAGGGCGTGCGCAGCAATCAGCTCGTGGGCTATGGCCTGGTCGTGGGGCTGGACGGCACGGGCGACGGCAACAACGTCTATACCGCGCGCAGCCTGTCCAACTTCATGCAGCAAATGGGCATCAGCCTGCCGCCGGGCACCACGGTGCAGCCGAAAAACGTGGCCGCGGTGCTGGTGACGGCTGAATTGCCCGCGTTTGCCCGGCCAGGGCAGACGATCGATGTCACCGTGTCGTCGGTGGGCAGCGCCAAATCGCTGCGCGGCGGCACGCTGATCCAGACCCCGCTGCGCGGCGCCGACGGCCAAGTCTATGCCCTGGCGCAGGGCAATCTGGTGATCGCCGGGGCGGGTGCCTCGGCTGGCGGCAGCAGCGTCACCGTCAACCACCTCAACGCCGGACGCATCCCCAATGGCGCGCTGGTGGAGCGCACCGTGCCCACGCCGCTGTTGCTAGGCGACGCGGTGACGCTGAGCATCCGCTCCGACGATTTTCAGACTGCTACACGGGTGGCAGCGGCCATCAACCGCGCCATCGGCGACGGCACGGCGCAAGCGCTGGACGGGCGCACGGTACAGGTGCGCGCCCCGCGTGACCCCAACGAGCGCGTGGCGTTTTTGGCCAGCCTGGAGGACTTGCCCATCGAGACCAGTGCGCCGCGCGCGCGCGTGGTGTTCAACCCGCGCACCGGTTCGGTGGTCCTCAATCAAGCGGTCAAACTGTCGCCAGCCGCCATTGCGCACGGCAATCTGTCCATCACCATCACGTCCACGCCGCAGGTCAGCCAGCCGCCGCCGTTTGCCCCGCCGGGCGCGCAGACGGTGGTGACCGAGAAGGCCGACATCCAAGTCCAGCAAGAAGGCGGCAAGTTGCTAGAAGTAGAGGCCTCGGCGCAACTGGCGGACGTGGTGCGCGCGCTCAACAAACTGGGCGCCAACCCGCAGGACTTGCTGGCTATCCTGCAAGCGCTCAAGGCCGCCGGCGCCTTACAGGCTGAGTTGGAGGTGCTCTGATATGGCGCTGCAACCCTTGTCCCCGACGGCTGTGCCCGCGAGCGCGGCGCGCGGGCTGGCGGTCGATGCGCAGGCACTCGACGGTCTGCGCCACGCGGCGGGCCGCGATCCGCAGGCGGCGCTCAAAGAGACCGCTCGTCAGTTCGAGGCGCTGTTCATGCGCGAGCTGCTCAAGTCCATGCGCGAAGCGACGATGAAAAGCGGTCTGGTGGACAACGAGGGCACGGAAATGGGTACCGAGCTGCTCGACGAGCAGTTGGCGCTGAAAATGACGGGCCTGCCCGGGGGCTTGAGCGAGATGATCGAGCGCCAGCTGCGTCAGCAGATGAGTGCGGGGCGCGATTCCAGCCCGCGCGGCGCCGCGGCGCAGGCACCTGCCGTTTCCTCCTCCGCAGCGGCCGACGTTGACGGGGTCGCAGGGGCGGTGCCGCGCCCCACGCCGACTCAGGCCGCGTTCGTTGCCCGCCACCGCGAGGCGGCCCTGCAAGTGGCGCGCGAAACGGGCATCCCGGCGGCGTTCATGATCGGGCAGGCGGCGCACGAAACAGGTTGGGGGCGCAGCGAAATCCGCATGGCCGACGGACGCAACGCGCACAACCTGTTTGGCATCAAGGCTGGCCCCGGCTGGCAGGGCAAGGTGGCGGAGGTCACCACCACCGAATACATCGACGGCCAGCCGCGTAAGTTGGTGCAGCGCTTTCGCGCCTACGACAGCTACGCCGAGGCGTTCCGTGACTACGCGCGCCTGATCAGCCAAAGTCCGCGCTATCAGGCGGTCATGCGCAACCTGCATTCGGCGCAAGCGTTTGCGCAGCATTTGCAGCAGGCCGGCTACGCCACCGACCCGCAGTACGCGGCCAAGCTCAGCCGCGTCATCAACACCACGCTGCACCTGCAGCGCGCCCTGGCCTGATGGGTAAGACGCCATGAGCAGCCTCAACATCGCCACCCGCGCGCTCACCACCAACCAGGCGGTGCTACAGGTCATTGGCCACAACATTGCCAATGCCAACACCGAGGGCTACACACGCCAGCGCGTCGAGCTGCAGGCGGTGGCCGGGCAGTTTCTCGGGGGGGCCTATTTTGGCAAGGGCGTGCAGATCGACAACGTGGTGCGCGAGGGCTACAACGCCTTTTTGACGCGCGAGGCCACCAGCACCAGCAGCATGGCGGCCGCAGACGCGGTACGCTACCGCTACCTGCAGTCGGTCGAAAGCCTTTTTCCGCTGGGCGAAGGCGGGTTGGGCAAACTGCTCAACGATGCGCTCAACGCCTGGGGCGACGTCGCCAGCGCGCCCAATGACACCGCAGCCCGCCAGGTGGTGCTGGACCGCTTCGATGCGCTGACCGCACGGCTGCGTGATACCTCGGCGCGGCTCGACGACATCAGCCAGGGCGCGCGCCTGCAGGCGGTCGAGGAGGCCAATACCGTCAACCGCTTGGCGCAGGCGATCGCCGATATCAACGCCTCGATCGCACGGGTGCGCGGCACGGGCACCGGCCAGCCCAACGATCTGCTGGACCAGCGCGACCGCCTGATCGCCCAGCTGGGCGAAAAAATCCAGGTCACCACGCTCGAAGCCGACGACGGCACGGTGTCGGTGTTCGTGGCGGGCAGCCAGCCCCTGGTGCTGGGCAACCAGGCCGCGCAGCTGCAGGTGGTGCGTGCGGATCTCGACGGCGACCGGCGCGTGCAGTTGCAGTTCAAGCAAGGCAACAGCGTGGCCGACATCCCACAGGCGTTCATCGGGGGTGGCTCGCTCAAGGGGTTGGTGGACTTCATCAACGACGACATCACGCGCACCCAGGCCGAGCTGGGCCGGGTGGCACTGGCGATGGCGGTCGCGCTCAACGAGCAGCACCAAAACGGGCGGGATCTGCAAGGCAACTTGGGCACGCCACTGCTGTTGGGATCGGGGCCGTTCAGCGGCGTGGGCGCGGTCACCAACAGCGGCAGCGCGACCGTCACCGCCACCGTGGCCAACGTCAACGATGCGGGGGCGTTACGGCCAGACGACTACTGGTTGACGTTCGTCAGCGCCACCACCGTGACCATCCAGCGCTCCAGCGACGGCCACTACTGGGACGGCACGGGTTGGGTGCCCAGTGCAGCGAGTGCTGTCCCGGTCGGCCCCGGCGTGTTCGAAGGCTTGACGCTGACCCTTTCGGGCGGTACGGTGGGCGACCGCTACGCGCTGCGGCCAGCAGCCACGGCGCTGGGCACCATTGCGCTTGCCATCGACGATCCGGTCAAACTCGCCGCGGCGTCCAACCCGCCCGTGGGCAATGTCCAATTCGACGGCAGCAACGCCCGGGCCATCATGAAGCTGCGCGATAAACTGTTGTTCGACGGTGTTACGCCCTTGTCCGACGGCTATGTCGCGGCGTTTTCTCGGGTGGCCTCGCGGGTCAACCAGGCCAAGACGTCGAGTGAATTTTCGCAGGCGCAGGCGCGCGACGCCGAGCAGCGCCGCGCCAACGAGGCCGGCGTCAACCTGGACGAGGAGGCCGCTCGGCTGCTGCAATTCCAGCAGGCCTATCAGGCCAGCGCCAAATACTTGCAGACGGTGCAGTCTATCTTCGACACGCTGCTGAGCACCTTCCGCTAAAAACCGGGGTCCCATCATGAGCACGTTTCGTGTTGCCACCGCCTATAGCTACGACAACACCATCGCGCGCCTGCAACGGCGCCAGGCGGAACTGGCCGAGCAGCAGGACAAGCTCTCGTCGGGCAAGCGGGTGCGCACCATCAGCGACGACCCAGCGGCTGCGGCGCTGGCCGAGCGCGAGCAGGCGCGCATGCAGCGTGTGCAGGCCGACCAGCGCGCACTGGAGGCGTCGCGCCGCAGCCTCGAGCTGGCGGAGAGCACCTTGGCCACGGTCACCGACCTGTACCACCGTGCCAAAGAGCTTATCGTGCAGGGCGGCAACGGCGCGCTCAATGCCTCGGACCGGCAGGTGATCGCCGAGGAGCTCGACGGCATCCGCGAGCGTATCTTGGCGCTGGCCAATACCAAAGACACGCTTGGGCGGCCCCTGTTTATGGGGTTGGGCGTCGAGGACCCCCAGACGCGCCCGTTCGAGGCAGTCACCGGCGCGCCGCTGCCACTCTATGGCGCCGACGACCGGGCCGTACGGGCTTATGGCGTAGCGGGGCAAGAGCCACCCACCGAGACGTCGCTGCCCACCGGGCTGGATGGGCGGGTCATCTTTGGCTTTTCCTACGACGGCACCACCTATACCCAAGGTAACGACAGTATTTGGGAAACGCTGGACCGCGCCATCTACGCGCTGCGCAACAATACGCTGACCCCGGGCCAACTGAGCACCGAGCTGGGACAGGCCAATAGCAACTTGGCCACACGGCTCGACGCCGTGATGACCGCCCGGGCGCAGCTGGGCGACTGGCTCAACCGTGCGGACTCCATGAAAGCCGCCATGCGCAGCCGTGAGGACTACCACATCGAACAGGCGTCCGAACTGACGGACTTGGACATGGTGGAAGCCATCTCGCGCTTCCAGACGCAGCAGCTGGGCTACCAGGCTGGGCTGTCCTCCTACGCACAGGTGCAGCGACTGTCCCTGTTCCAGTACCTGGCCTAATGGGCTGACGGGGCTGGCGCGCCTTCGGCTACAGTGGCGGGGTGATGCGCCTGAGTCTGCTCGACCGAGCCGTTTTTACCTACCAACCCATCTGGGGCCGCAGCCGCCAGCTGGTCGGCGTGCGCCTGCACGTGCGGCTGCTGGATGACGAGGTCAACGTCCCGCACCTGCTGCACGCGATCGACGACTGGTGGTCGGCGGGGTCGCCGCGGCTGCTGGTGGCGTTGGCCGAGCCGCGCGCGGTGCGACAGGCGCTGGTGGCGTCGGCGCCCGAGCACCTGTGGATCGAGCTGCCGGATGCCGCCCAGCGCGCCCCTGCCGACTGGCGGCACCTGGAAAGCCAGGCGCGGCGCCTGGGCCACCGGCTGGTGCAGCGCCTGCCGCTGGCGCGCGCCCCACGCCCCACGCCGCTGGGCGAGGACGACAGCCTGCGCTACGTGCTACACCTGTGGCCCGAGCAGGCGTCGCAGGCGCTGGCTGTGGTTCCGGCCCCGACTATCGAGGCCGGCCTGCTGCCGGGGCAGATCTACGAGGGCATCGGTCAAGTCGCGCTGGCCGCGCACTGTCTGGATGCCGCGCACGCTTGGGGTGTGGTGGATTGGCCCATCGCCGACGCGCTGGCGCGCCACCCGCGGGGCTCCATCGGCATCGA
This sequence comes from Tepidimonas sp. HKU78, assembly GCF_049860815.1. NCBI lineage: Bacteria > Pseudomonadati > Pseudomonadota > Betaproteobacteria > Burkholderiales > Tepidimonas > Tepidimonas sp. HKU78. The sequence goes on along the minus strand of NZ_CP187547.1, from coordinate 233,441 downwards.
CAAAGGCACCCTGCTGCGCGTGCAGCAGGCGCTGCTGCGCGACGCCTCCACCGAGCGCGTGCTGGTCCTCATCCACAGCGACGCGGTGCTGACCTATCGCTTGCTGCAACTGCTCAACAGCGACGCGTTCGGCCGTGGCCGTGTGTTGCCGTCCGTGCGCCAGGCCATCGGGCTGTTGGGCGAGCGCCGCTTGCGTGATGCCTTGACGCGCTTGCTGGGGCTGGCCGTCGCCGACACCGAGCTGCTGCCGGCCCGCCACACGCTGGCGCTGCGGGCGCGCCTCATGGGGCAACTGATGGACGCCGGCGCACAACAAACCCTGGCCAACGACGTGCTGCTCACCGGGCTGTTTGCCACGTTGGACCAGTGGTTGCGCGTGCCGATGGCGCAGCTGGCCGAGCGCGTGCCGCTGTCCGATGCCGTGCGCGACGCCTTGGTCGAGGGCGCCGGCCCCTACGCACCCTACCTGTCGCTGGCGCAGCGCCTGGCCGACCCGGCACAGTCCCAGGCACTGCCGCTGCTGTGCCAAGAGGTGGGCTTTGCGCTCGAAACCGTCAACACCGCGCTGCTGCGTACGCTGGCGCAGGCGCGATCGTGGGGGTGAGTGGGTGGAGCACCAAAGGCCGAGGGGGCGCTCAACCCAAGGTCTCGGCCTCGAACCCCACCACGCGGCGGCTGTCCCGGCTGAACTCGATGCCCACCAAGTGGATGGGCACGCCCGCGGCGCGGTATTTGGCGGCGTAGTCTTTGGCTTTCAGTTGCGCGAGCGCCTTGCCTTCCGGTTCGAGCTCGACCACTTTGAACTCGAACAGGTAGATGCGCTCCGGGAGCTTCACCGTCAGATCGATGCGGCCCTGGCTCGTGACGTCTTCGGCGATCAAATCCAGCCCGAGCGCTGCGATGTGGCTGTAGAAGACGCTGGCCCAGTAGCCCTCGTACTGCGCGATGGGGTTGTTGCGGTACCAGTCGTGCGGGATGGCGGCAAAGAGCGCCTCGACATGGGCCTTGAGGGCCGATACATCGGCCGCGCGCAACAGGGCCAGCAGGTTCAAGCGGTGGGTAAACGCGCGCTGCGCGTCGAGCCCCAAGCCGGGCAGCAACGCGCTGTTGAGGCTGGTCATCACCTCGCGGTTGGGGTAGCCCAGCTCGTACAGGTGCTGGCCCGGCAGGTATTCCTGCACGCCATGAATCGTCAGGTAGCCCGTCTGAAACAACAGGGCCGTCGGCTCCATGACATCGACATCGAAAGCCGAGAGCAGCTCCAGGCTCGTGTGCTGGCGCGACAGTGCGGGGGAAAAGTAACCCCGCCGCGTCAACACGTGGATCAGAAACGTCGGTGTGCCCGTCTCGAACCAGTAGGGACGAAAGTCGCGCTTGTCAAACAGCAGCAACAAATCGAAAGGGTTGTAGACCGACTCACCCAGCCAGTTGTAGCCGTTGTACCAGCGGCGGATATCGTCGCGATCGAGCCCCTCGAGCTCCGGGGCGAAGACGGTATCGACGTCCGCTTCCGTGTAGCCACAGATGGCCGAGTAGGCCGCATCGACCGTGATGTCGTTGAGGTTGTTCAGGCCCGAGAAGATCGAGACCTTGCTGAACTTGGAAACCCCGGTCAGGAACGCGAACTGGATGTGGGCGTCCTGATCCTTGATGACGGAGTACAGGTTGCGCAAGCCCTCGCGCATGGCGCGGGCGACGTCGGGCTCGGTCAGGTTGTCCAGGATCGGTTTGTCGTATTCATCGACCAAGACGACGGCGCGCTGGCCGTGGCGCTTGACGGCCTGTTGAATCAGGTGGCGAAAGCGCAGGTGGTTGTCAGCGGCTGCGAGTATGTCTAGCCCCAAGCGTTGGGCGTTGGCGTCGAGCTCGTCGGCGATGTGGGCTTCCAACCCTTCGCGGCTGGCGAGCCGCCCCCCACCGAAGCTGATCCGAATGACGGGATGTTTCTTCCCCCAATCCCACTTGTCGTGGCAGTACAGCCCCCGAAAGAGGGGCTCGTTGCCCGCGAAGAGTTCAGCCAGCGTGTCCAAAAACAACGACTTGCCAAAGCGCCGCGGGCGGGAGAGGAAGTAATGCGAGCCGGATTCGATCAGCCGCAGCGCCAGCGGTGTTTTGTCGACGTAGTAGTAATCGTCGCCGCGAATCTTGGCGAAGGTCTGGATGCCGATGGGCAGCTTCTTGCGCTTCATGGCCCCAATTATGCTGGCCTGAGCGGCAGGGGCAGGTGGCATGGCTGGCTCCCCGACCTGGGCTCGAACCAGGGACCTACGGATTAACAGTCCGGCGCTCTACCGACTGAGCTATCGGGGATCGGCAAAGCCGGGATTATATCGAGAAATTCGCGTGGCTCTGACGCGTGCCGCGCACGTCACCGGCACGACAGCCAGGCATGGCACAGACGTGCGTGGCCTCGCACAATGGCGCATCGCCTGCCGCGAGTGGTCCCACCGATGGACGCCGGCGTATCTGGAGTAGGTATGGATCTGCGATTCACCCCCGAAGAGGTCGCGTTTCGCGATGAGGTGCGCGCGTTTTTGCGTGCCAACTTACCGCCCGAGCTGGCCACCAAGGTGCGCCAGGGGCTGCGCTTGACGCGCGACGACATGGCGCGCTGGCATGCGATTTTGCACGCGCGGGGCTGGTTGGCCAGCCACTGGCCGCGCGAGTGGGGTGGGCCGGGCTGGGGTCCGGTGCAGCGTTTCATCTTCGAAAACGAATGCGCGCTCGCGGGTGCGCCGCGCATCGTGCCGTTTGGCGTCAACATGCTGGGGCCGGTGCTGATCCGCTACGGGACCGAGGCCCAGAAGCGCCACTGGCTGCCGCGCATTCTGGACGGCAGTGACTGGTGGTGCCAGGGCTATTCCGAGCCGGGGGCGGGGTCGGATTTGGCATCGCTGCAGACGACCGCGGCGCGCGAGGGCGACCATTACATCGTCAACGGGCAAAAAACGTGGACCACGCTCGGGCACTACGCGAACCGCATGTTCTGTCTGGTGCGCACCGACCGCCAGGCCAAGCCGCAGGAGGGCATCAGCTTCTTGCTGCTGGATCTGGACAGCCCGGGCGTAGAGGTGCGGCCCATCCTGACGCTGGACGGCGAGCACGAGGTCAACGAGGTATTTCTGAGCAACGTGCGCGTGCCGCTGGATCGGCTGGTCGGCGCCGAAAACCAGGGCTGGACGATCGCCAAATACTTGCTGACCTACGAGCGCACCAACATCGCTGGTGTGGGGTTGTCGCTGGCCGCGCTGCAGCGGCTCAAGGTCATCGCGCGGGCGGTGCACAAGGGGGGCAGGCCCCTGATCGAAGACCCGCTGTTCGCGGCGCGCCTGGCGCGGGTCGAGATCGACTTGGATAACCTCCAGACCACCCAATTGCGGGTGCTGGCCGCAGTGGCTGGCGGTGGGGCGCCGGGGCCGGAGAGTTCGTTGCTCAAGATTTTGGGTACGCAGATCCGGCAGGAGATCCAGAGCCTCATGCGCCGCGCCGTCGGGGTGTATGCCCTGCCCTGGATCGACGAGGCGCTGACGCTGGAGGGGGCCGATCAGGCGGTCGGGCCGCCCGGGGCGGCCAGTGCCGCGACGCAATATTTCAACCTGCGCAAGCTGTCGATCTTCGGCGGCTCCAACGAGATTCAAAAAAACATCATCGCCAAGGCGGTGCTGGGGCTTTGACGGGGGTGCGACATGGATTTTTCGCTGACCGATGACCAGCGTATGCTGGCCGATTCGCTGCAACGCTACCTCGCGCAGCGCTATCTATCCTTTGGCACGTCGGCACGCCGCGTCCGCATCGCCGCTGGGGTACGACGCGCAGGTGTGGCGCGACTTGGTGGAGCTGGGCGCGGTGGCGGCGCTGTTGCCACCTGAGGTGGACGGGCTGGGCGGCGGGGGCTTCGACATCATGACGGTCTTTGAGTGCGTCGGGCGAGCCTTGGTGGTCGAGCCGTTGCTGGGTTCGCTGGTGGTGGGGCAGATGCTGGCCCACGCCGATGCGTCAGCGCTCAGAGACCCGCTGCTGGTGGATATCGCCCAGGGCGCGGTGGTGGCGCTGGCGCACCACGAGCCCGATGGGCCCGTCGAGCCGACCGCCATCGCCACCACGGCGCAGCGCGATGCCGGCGGCTGGGTGCTCGATGGCCACAAAGCCGTGGTGCCCCATGGCGGGCAGGCCAGCGGTTGGCTGGTCTCGGCGCGACTCGGTGGTGGGGCGCGGGACGCCGAGGGGCTGGCACTGTTTTGGGTGCCCCGCAGCGCGCCCGGCGTGACGGTGCGAGCCTATCGGCGCGTCGATGGTGGAGCCGCCGCTGATCTGGTGCTGTCGGCCGTGCCGCTGCCCATCGATGCGCGGGTGGTGGGGCCCGCGCACGCCGCGCCCGTGCTGGCCCACGGGCTGGCGTGTGGCACCCTGGCTTTGTGCGCCGAGGGGCTGGGTGCCATGGAGGCGGCCTTTGCCATGACGCGCGAGTATTTGCAAACGCGCCGTCAATTCGGGCGCCCCATCGGCAGCTTTCAAGCCCTGCAGCACCGGGCGGTGGATCTGTGGATGGCGGTGCAGCAAGCGCGCTCGGCCGTCATCAACGCGGCAGCCGCGCTCGATGATGGCGATACGCATGAACGCGACCGACGCATCGCTGCCGCGAAGGTCACCATCGGGCGCAGCGGGATTCAGTTGGCCGAGGAGAGCATCCAACTCCACGGTGGCATGGGCATGACCTGGGAGCTGCCGCTGGCGCACTACGCCAAACGCCTGGTCATGATCGACCACGAATACGGCGACGAAGATCACCACTTGGCGCGCTTCATGGCCCTCAGCCGCGAGCGTGAGGCGCGGGGGTGAGCGCACCGGTCCGAAGCGCCGGAAACCCGGCTGTCGTGGGACGATCCACCTGCCATGCGTATCGCCGCGACCCCGAAGTCAACCCGTTCGCGAGGGCGCTGGCGTTGGCCTGTGCCCTTGGGGGGCGGCGTCGCTGGCATGCATGGTATCGGGCGGAGCAACTGCCCGCGATCGTGGAACTGCTGCAACGATGGCAAGGACTGGCCACTGGCATGCCCGGCTGGATGCCGCGCAACGCCGCTGGTGCGCGTGCTGTGGGCGCGCACCTGGCGCTCGCCCGATCCCGAACTCGCCGCCTACCAGGATGCACTGTGGCGTGCAGGGTGCCGCTGGTTGGCCGATTGGCACGAGCGGCAGGCCACACCCGAGCAACGCGCCCGCGCCGTGTCCCGGTTGCAGGCGTATGAGCGCGAGGTCCGGGCCCTGTTGAACGACCGCGGTATCGATGACCGCGCGATCGGTGTCGCCAGCCGGCCATGAAAAAACCCGCTGAGGCGGAAACGTCCCCAGCGGGTTTTTTGCCGACTCGCCGGGGGCATCGCCCCCGCGAGTGGTCAGGATGTGATGTGCCGTGGTCGGCTGCTCACATGTCCATACCCATGCCGCCCATGCCGCCGCCAGCCGGCGCCGGGGTTTCGGCCTTGGGCGTTTCGGCAACCATGCACTCGGTGGTCAGCATCAGGCCAGCCACCGACGCCGCGTTTTGCAGCGCGGTGCGGGTCACCTTGGTCGGGTCCAGAATACCCATCTCGATCATGTCGCCATAGGTGTCGTTGGCGGCGTTGAAGCCGAAGTTGCCCTTGCCTTCGAGCACTTTGTTGATCACGACCGAGGGCTCGCCACCGGCGTTGGCCACGATCTCGCGCAGGGGCGCTTCGACGGCCTTCATCACCAGTTTGATACCCGCGTCTTGATCGGGGTTGGCGCCCTTGAGCTCACCCACGGCCTGACGGGCGCGCAGCAGCGCCACGCCACCGCCGGGCACGATGCCCTCTTCGACTGCGGCACGGGTGGCGTGCAGCGCGTCTTCGACACGGGCCTTCTTCTCCTTCATTTCGACCTCGGTGGCCGCCCCCACCTTGATCACCGCCACACCGCCGGCCAGCTTGGCCACGCGCTCTTGCAGCTTCTCGCGGTCGTAATCGCTGGTGGCTTCTTCGATCTGCACGCGGATCTGCTTGACGCGCGCCTCGATGTCCTCGGCCTTGCCCGCGCCGTCGATGATGGTGGTGTTTTCCTTGGCCACTTCGACGCGCTTGGCCTGACCCAGGTCAGCCAGCGTGACTTTCTCGAGCGTGAGGCCAACTTCTTCGGCGATGACCTTGCCGCCGGTCAGGATGGCGATGTCCTCCAGCATGGCCTTGCGGCGATCGCCGAAGCCCGGGGCCTTGACCGCGCACACCTTCAGGATGCCGCGGATGGTGTTGACCACCAGCGTGGCCAGCGCCTCGCCTTCGACGTCCTCGGCAATGATCAGCAGCGGACGGCCGGCCTTGGCCACTTGCTCCAGCGCGGGCAGCAGGTCGCGAATGTTGCTGATCTTCTTGTCGTGCAGCAGGACGTACGGGTTCTCCAGCACGCAGACCTGCTTGTCCGGGTTGTTGATGAAGTAGGGCGACAGATAGCCGCGGTCGAACTGCATGCCTTCGACGACATCCAGCTCGTTTTGCAGGCTCTTGCCGTCTTCGACGGTGATCACGCCTTCCTTGCCGACCTTGTCCATCGCATCGGCGATGATCTGGCCGATCGACTCGTCGCTGTTGGCCGAGATGGCGCCGACCTGGGCGATTTCCTTGCTGGTGGTGGTGGGCTTGCTGATCTTCTTGAGCTCGGCCACCAGCGCCTCGACGGCCTTGTCGATGCCGCGCTTGAGGTCCATCGGGTTCATGCCAGCGGCGACGTACTTCATGCCCTCACGCACGATGGCCTGGGCCAGCACGGTCGCGGTGGTGGTGCCGTCACCAGCGTTGTCGCTGGTCTTGGACGCCACTTCCTTGACCATCTGGGCGCCCATGTTCTGCAGCTTGTCCTTGAGCTCGATTTCCTTGGCGACCGACACACCGTCCTTGGTCACGGTGGGGGCGCCGAACGAGCGCTCGAGCACCACGTTGCGGCCCTTGGGGCCCAGGGTCACTTTGACGGCGTTGGCCAGGATGTTCACACCCTCGACCATGCGATGGCGCGCATCAGCGCCGAAAACCACGTCTTTGGCTGCCATAGTTCAGATTCCTTTGCAAATGAGTGAGTGATGGACGTCAGACCACGGGGGTCGGGATCACTTCTCGATGACGGCAAACAGGTCGTCTTCCTTCATGACCAGCAGCTCTTCGCCGTCGACCTTGACGGTTTGGCCGCTGTACTTGCCGAACAGCACGCGGTCACCGACCTTGACGCTCAGGGGCTTGGTCTCGCCCTTGTCGTTGGTCTTGCCGGGACCGACGGCCAGCACTTCGCCTTGATCGGGCTTCTCGGCCGCGTTGTCCGGGATCACGATGCCCGAGGCGGTCTTGGTCTCGTTTTCTAGACGCTTGACGATCACGCGATCGGCGAGAGGACGAAGTTTCATGCGATCTCCTGTCGAAAGGACGATGAGAGGAAGTAGAAGAGGAAGAGCGAGCGGCGGATGCCGTGTGTTAGCACTCACCGCTGACGAGTGCTAATGATAGGGCCTTGGCGACGTGTTTTCAAGGGGGGCTGCGCGGGGCAACAAAAAAGCCCGCACTCGGGCGGGCTTGGGAGCATTCTTGGTGGCGCTTCAGGGATTCGAACCCCGGACCTGCGGATTATGATTCCGTCGCTCTAACCGGCTGAGCTAAAGCGCCAACGAGGGCCGCATTATAGCGAAAAACCAACCGGCTGCCGTGGCCGTCAGCGGTGGCGGAACTGCGGCGTGCGCTTCTCCAGGAAGGCGGCCATGCCTTCTTTTTGGTCTTCGGTGGCGAACATGGCGTGGAACATGCGGCGCTCGAACGCCAAGCCGTCGGCCAGCGACCCCTCGAAGGCGCGGTTGATGGCTTCCTTGGCCGCCAGCACGGCCAGCCGGGGCATGGCCGCGATCGACAGCGCCATCGCCATCGCCTCGTCCATCAGCTTGTCCAGCGGCACGACGCGGCTCACCAGCCCGGCACGCTCGGCTTCAGCGGCATCCATCATGCGGCCCGTCAGCGCCAGCTCCATGGCCTTGGACTTGCCGATCGCGCGCGGCAGCCGCTGCGTGCCGCCGGCGCCCGGGATGACGCCGATCTTGACCTCGGGCTGGCCAAAGCGCGCGTTGTCGGCAGCGATGATGATGTCGCACATCATGGCGACCTCACAGCCGCCACCCAGGGCGAAGCCGGCGACGGCTGCGATGACCGGCTTGCGCACGTGGCGCAGCGCCTCCCAGTTGCGGGTGATGTACTCGCTGCCGTAGACGTCCGAGAAGGTGTAGCGCGCCATGGCGGCAATGTCGGCGCCGGCGGCGAAGGCCTTTTCGCTGCCGGTCAGCACGATGCAGCCGATGGCGTCGTCGGCGTCGAACGCCTTGAGCGCCTGGCCCAACTCGGTCATGAGCTGGTCGTTGAGCGCGTTGAGCTGCTTGGGCCGGTTGAGCGTGATGACGCCGACCGGGCCTTCGGTGTGGATCAGCAGGGTTTCGTAGGTGGGGGTGGTCTCGCTCATGTGGGAGTCCTCGGGACGGGGTGGCACAATGGAAAACGAAATCGAGATGGGGTGTGACGCAGCGACTGTAGCGCAAGCTGCCCGCCGTGCTTGCCCCCTAACCAGAGGAGACGATGGATGACCACGACGCTTGCCGAGACGCCCCCGGCCGACGAGATCCGCTTCGAGCGCCGCGGCGCGGTCGCGCTGCTCACGCTGAATCGCCCGCAGGCACTCAACAGCTTCACCCGTTCCATGCACCGCGCGTTTCAGCAGGCGCTGGCCGAGGTCGAGGCCGACCGCAGCCTGCGCGCGCTGGTGCTCACCGGCGCGGGGCGTGGCTTTTGCGCCGGGCTGGACTTATCGGAGCTGGACTTCACGCCTGGCCCCGAACAGATGGAGCGCGCCAACCCGGGGCCGGTGATCGACGAATGTTTCAATCCCAGCGCGCGCGCGCTGATGAACCTGCGCGTGCCGACGGTGGCCGCGGTCAACGGCGTGGCCGCAGGGGCGGGGGTGTCGCTGGCGCTGACCTGCGACCTCACGATTGCCGCGCCGCACGCCAGCTTCGTACAGGCGTTCAGCAAAATCGGGCTGATTCCGGATGCGGGGGGCAGTTGGCTGACCGTGGAGCGCCTGGGCTTGGCGCGTGCCATGGGTCTGGCCTTGCTGGGGGACAAGTTGTCCGCCCAGCAAGCCAAAGACTGGGGTTTGATTTGGGACGTGGCCGACGACCCGCTGGCGGCGGCGCTGGCGCTGGCCGAGCGGCTGGCGGCCATGCCCACGCGCGCGCTGGTGGCCACGCGCCATTTGCTGCGCGGCGCGCTGCAGCGCTCGTTCGAGCAGCAGCTCGAGGTCGAGCGCGACCTTCAGTCGGCGCTCGGTCGCACGCACGATTACGTGGAGGGTGTCACCGCTTTCTTGCAGAAGCGCGCGCCGCAGTTCCGCGGCGAGTAGGCCGCGCAGCGGCAGGCGGTCGCGTGCCCGGCCCCATGAGGGGGTGGCGGCTATCGGCGCCGGGCAGCAGCTGCACCGCCACGGCCGGTGGTGGCCAACTCAGCGTGCAGCGCAGCACGCGGCCATCGCGCACCACCCAGGCCGTCAGCGGCTCACCGGCGGTCAATCCGCGGGCGTGCAGCGCGACGTCGTCGAGCCGGCGCACGCGCCAGACCTCCCGGGCGCGCTCGACGGCCAGCCACTCGTCGCCGGCGGCCATGCCCGCCGCTTCGGCGGCACTGCCACGCAGCACGTTGCGCAGCCGCACGCCCTGGCTCTCGTCCACACGCACGCCCAGTTGCTGGGCGAGTGGGGCGGGTTCTTCCTGCCAGCGTATGCCGCCACGCTCCAGCAGTGGCCGCAGCGGCAGCTCGTCGGTGCCGTGGACCCAGGCGTCCAGTTCGGCGTCCAGGCGGCGTGCGGCCAGTTGGCGCAGCACGGTGCGCAGGTCAGCTTCGCGCATGGGGCCGCCGTCACAACGCTGCCACAGCGCGCGCATCACGTCGTCCAACGTGGCGCGGCCCTCGGCGCGCAGCGTCAGGTCCAGACACAGCGCCACCAGGGCCCCCTTGGTGTAGTAGCTGACGGTGGCGTTGGGTGTGTTTTCCTGCACGCGGTAGTATTTGATCCAGGCGTCCCAACTGGCCTGCGCCACGCTTTGCACGTGGCGGCCGGGGGTTTGCAGCACTTGGTTGATCGTCTTGGCCAGCAGCTGCAGGTGGGTCGGGGCGTCGATGAGGCCCGCGCGCAGCAGCAACAGGTCGTCGTAGTAGCTCGTGAAGCCTTCGAAAAACCACAGCAGCTCGGTGTGGTTTTCGCGGTCGTAGTCGTAGCGGGTGAACTCGCGCGGGCGCAGCCGCTTGACGTTCCAGGTGTGAAAGTATTCGTGGCTGATCAGTCCCAGTAGCGTGGTGTAGCCGTCGCTGGCGCGCAGCGCGGTCGAGGCAGGCTGATCGGGCAGCGGCTGCAGGGGCAGGTCGGTGCGTGCACACACCAACGCGGTGCTGTGGCGGTGTTCCAGGCCGCCGTAGCCGTCGTGCGTGGCCTGCAGCAGGAAAACGTAACGGTCGATGGGCGGAGTGCCGCGCGGGCCATGCCACAAAGTCATGGCGGCCTCGCAGATATGGGCGGTGTCGCGCAGCAGCCGCTCGCCGTCGAACCCGGCGGGTGCGCCGCTGACCACGAATCGGTGCGGTACGCCGCGCACCGTGAAGTCGCCGCACCAGAAGTCGCCCATCGCCACCGGGCTGTCGGCCAGTTCGTCGTAGCCGGCGGCCCAGTAGGGGCCGAACCCATCGCCCTCGGCCCAGCGCCAGCGGGCGGAGGCCGCGTGCCGGGTGCGGCCGCTGGGCAGCGGCCGCAGCGCCGTGGCCACGCGCCAGCCGCGTGTCCAGCGGTTGGGCCGCAGCGTCAGCGTGTGCGGCTCGTCTTCGCGGCCATGCACGCGCAGGCACAGGCTGGTGGGGTTGAAGAAGCCGCGCTGCGCGTCCAGGTACGCGGTGCGCACCGAGGGGTCGAAAGCATAGACCTCGGCCGTCAGCTCCAGCGTCGCTGCGCCGTCGTCCAACTCGGCCTGCCAGGTGTTTTTGTCCAGAGCGCGCAGGGCAACGGGCCGACCGTCCGCGGTGGCGCGCAGGGACAGCAGGTGTTGGGCGAATTCGCGCACCAAATAGCTGCCCGGGATCCACACCGGCAGGCTCACACGCTGGCACGGCGCGGGGTGGTCGACTACCAACGTCACACGCCACAGGTGGGCGTGGGCGTCGGCCACTTCCACCGTGTAGCGGAGGGCGGCTGCCGTGCGCGCGGCGTCGCGGCTCATTTGCCGGCAGCGCTGGCTTGCGCCAGCAGGGGTTCCAGGCGGTCCAGCCCCACCGCGCCGGGCACGCGCGTGCCGTTGGCCAGGATGGTGGTGGGCGTGCCGGTGATGCGGTATTTTTGCCCAAAGGCGAGATTGCGTTCCAGGGCCGTCGTGTCACACTTGGCGTCCGCCTTGGGCTCGGGGGGCACCACGCTGCGCTGCATCCAGTCGTCCCAAGCCTTGGCGCGGTCTTTGGCGCACCAGATGGCACGCGACTTTTGCTCGGAATCCTTGCCCAGCACCGGGTACAGAAAGGTGTGGATGGTGACGTTGTCGAGCTTGGCCAGGTCGCGCTCGAAGCGCTTGCAGAAGCCGCAGTTGGGGTCGGCAAAGACGGCCAGTTTGCGCTGGCCGTTGCCGCGCACGACCGTGAACGCGTCCTTGAGCGGCAGGTCGTCGAAGGCGATGGCGGTGAGCTTGTCCAGCCGCTCCTCGGTCAGGTTGACGCGGGCGCGGGTGTCGATGAGCACGCCCTGGATCAGGTAGTTGCCCTCGGCGTCGGTGTAGAGCAGGTCGGTGCCGTTGAGCCGGACCTCGAACAGACCGCGCATCGGGGTGGGGCGCACTTCGTCGATGCGGGGCAGGTTGGGCAGACGCTCGCTCAGGTTTTTGCGGATGAGGGCCTCGTTGGCGTGCGCGGCCGGGGCCAGCAGCGCGATGCCCAGCAGCCCGGCAGCCAAAACGGGGGGCGACGCAAGAGACGAAAGACGGATCATGTGGACGTTCTCGGAGGAGGGCGCGAATACTGGGCGCCGTTCAGGGGTGGGGGGCGACGGGTTGCCCCGCTGCCTGTTGGATGAACCAGCGTTTGATCGGTTCCAGCCGGTCCACCGCGCGCAGGCCCCAGCGGCGCAGCGTGGCCAGCCGCTCGTCGGGGTGGCCGAACAGGCCGTACAGCGTGTCGGTGGCCAGCAGCATGGCCGCCACGGGCGCGGCGCGTGCACGCTCGTAGCGCCGCAGCAGCCGCCAGTCACCCAGGGAGCGCCAGTACTCGCGCTCGCGCAGCACGCGCGCCAGCTCGGCCACGTCGCCCAGCCCGACGTTGAGGCCCTGCCCGGCCAATGGGTGCATGGCGTGGGCGGCGTCGCCTGCCAGCGCCAGGCCCGGGCGTACCCAAGGGCGGGCGATGGACAGCTCCAGCGCCCAGCCCGCGGGCTGGCCTTCGAGCTGCATCGCACCCAGCGCGCCGCCGCAGGCGTCTTGCACCGCCTGCGCCAGTGCCTCGGCGGGCCAGGCCAGCCGCTCGGCCGCACGCGCGTGCGGCACCGACCACACCAGGGCGACGGTGTGCCCCTGCGTCCCGTCCAGCGGCAGCAGCGCCAGGATCTCATCGTCGCGAAACCACTGCCGCGCCACGGCCCCGTGCGGGCGCTCGCAGCGCAGCCGGGCGGCGATCGCGGTGTGCGGATACGGGCGCGTGTCGTAGGCGAAGCCTTCGGCCGCGCGGGTGGCGCTGCGTCGGCCCTCGCAGATCACGGTCAACGCCGCGCGCGGCCGCTGGCTGCCGTCGCCGACGAGCCGCTCGATGCCCGGCTGATACGCCAGCGCCTGCGCCAGCGTCTCCTCCAGCACCGGCACGTCCACGATCCAGGCCAGTGGTGCGCCGCCGTCGGTGTCGAAGCGCACGGCCGCCGCTGCATCGGTAACGGGCACGAGCGGCGGCGCATCGGCGTCGGCCACCCACATGTGGTGCACTGGCGTGGCGGCGCGCTCGTCGGTCGGCCACGCGCGCACCGACTCGAGCAAAGCGCGCGAGGCGGCGTTGAGCGCGTAGGCTCGGATGTCGGGGGTGGCGCCGCCCGCTGGGGGCGCGCGCTCGACCAGCGCCACCCGCAGCCGCTCACGGGCCAGCAGCAGTGCCAGCGTGCGGCCGACGATGCCGCCCCCCAGGATCGCGACGTCATAGGTTTTGGTCATGGGGTCATTGTAGGCGCGCACTGCCGCTGCGTGCCGTCCGCGCCGACCTTGGGCACAATGGGGTTTGACCCTGTTTCGCGAGCCCCGCCGTCCCATGAATGCCGCCACCACCACCCTGCCGCTGACGCTGGAGCAAATCTGGATCTATCCGGTCAAGTCGTGCGCCGGGATTCGCCTGCGCACGGTCGAGCTGCTCGACACCGGCTTGGAGTGGGACCGCACCTGGATGGTGGTGGACGCGGACGGCGAGTTCGTCTCGCAACGCGAGCTGCCGCGCATGGCGCTGGTGCAGCCGCGGCTGCGCCTGGGGCGGCTGGAGCTGCGCGCGCCCGGCATGCTGTCCCTGCACGTGGCGCTGGATGCGGCCGAAGCGCCGTGCCGCGTGCGCGTCTGGGATGACACGGTGGACGCGTTCGACATGGGCGATGCTGCGGCACAGTGGTTCACGGATTTCCTGGGCGACGATCTGCCGCCCGGGATGGGGCCGCTGCGGCTGGTGCGCTTCGACCCCGACGAGCGGCGCCTGTCGTCCTACCGCTGGACGGGGGGCATCGAGGCGCCCAACACCTTCAGTGACGGCTACCCGCTGCTGGTGGTGTCGCAGGCGTCGCTGGACGATTTGAACGAGCGTCTGGCCGCGCGCGGCGAGCCGCCCGTGGGCATCGAGCGCCTGCGCGCCAATCTGGTGATCGGTGGCGTGTATCCGCATGACGAGGATCGCATCGAGCGCATCGATTTCTCGGCCGACGGCGTCCCGGTCGGCGCGCCGCTGGCGACGCTGCAACTCGTCAAGCCGTGTGCGCGCTGCAGCATCCCCGACGTCGATCCGGCCACCGGCGTGCCGGACGGGCGTCTGAGCCCGGTGCTGCACACCTACCGGCAGGATCGGCGGCTGATGGGCGCGGTCACCTTCGGCATGAACGCCATCGTGCGCCGGGGCGTCGGGCAGATGCTGCACGAAGGCATGCGTGCCAATGGCCACTGGGGGGCCTGGTGAAGCGGCGTCGCCGGTAGAATGCCACCCTTTGTCGGCGCCCAAGCGCCGTCCTGCCCGTCACCCTTTCGCTTTTTGCCATGAGCCTCCAATGCGGCATCGTGGGCCTGCCCAACGTTGGCAAGTCCACCCTGTTCAACGCCCTGACCAAAGCGGGCATCGCGGCCGAGAACTATCCGTTTTGCACCATCGAGCCCAACGTGGGCGTGGTCGAGGTGCCCGACCCGCGCCTGCAGCAGCTCGCCGCCATCGTCAAGCCCCAGCGTGTGGTGCCCGCGATCGTCGAATTCGTGGACATCGCGGGCTTGGTCGCCGGTGCCAGCCAGGGCGAGGGGCTGGGCAACCAGTTCCTGTCGCACATCCGGGAGACGGACGCCATCATCAACGTGGTACGCTGCTTCGATGACCCCAACATCGTGCACGTGGCCGGCCGGGTGGACCCGATCGCCGATATCGAGGTCATCCAAACCGAGCTGTGCCTGGCCGACCTGGGCACGGTGGACAAAGCCCTGCAGCGCTACCAAAAGGCCGCCAAGAGTGGCAACGACAAGGAGGCGGCCAAGATGGTGGCCGTGCTGGGCCGTGCGCGCGCCGTATTGGACGAAGGCCGCCCTGTGCGCGTGATGGACTTGACCGACGAAGAGCGGGCGCTGCTCAAGCCGCTGTGCCTGATCACGGCCAAACCCGCGATGTTCGTCGGCAATGTGGCCGAGGACGGCTTCGAGAACAACCCTTTCCTGGACCAGCTGCGCGACTATGCCCAGCGCCAGGGCGCGCCGGTGGTGGCCATCTGCGCCAAGATCGAGGCCGAGCTGGCCGACATGGACGACGCCGACCGCGCCGAGTTTTTGCGCGAGCTGGGGCTGCAGGAGCCGGGCCTGAACCGCCTCATCCGCGCGGCCTACCAGTTGTTAGGGCTGCAGACCTACTTCACCGCGGGCGAAAAAGAAGTGCGCGCCTGGACGATACCGATCGGCGCCACCGCCCCGCAGGCGGCGGGCGTGATCCACTCCGACTTCGAGCGCGGCTTCATCCGCGCGCAGACGATCGCCTTCGAGGATTTCATCCGCTTTCGGGGCGAGCAAGGCGCCAAGGAGGCGGGCAAGATGCGCGCCGAGGGCAAGGACTACGTCGTCCAAGACGGGGACGTGATCCACTTCCTCTTCAATGTCTGAGCCAGATTCGATGGGGTCCGCTGCCGAGCGCCGCATTCCGCCCATGCTGTTGTCGGGCTTGGAGCCGCTCGTCATCGGCGAGGGCAGCCTGTTCGTCAACATCGGCGAGCGCACCAACGTCACCGGCTCCAAGGCGTTTGCCCGCATGATTCTGGAGGGGCGCTTCGAGGACGCGCTGGCCGTGGCGCGCCAGCAGGTGGAAAACGGCGCACAAATCATCGACGTCAACATGGACGAGGCCATGCTCGACAGCAAGGCCGCGATGGTGCGCTTCCTCAACCTCATCGCGTCCGAGCCCGAGATCGCGCGCGTGCCGATCATGATCGACTCGTCCAAGTGGGAGGTAATCGAGGCGGGGCTCAAATGCATCCAGGGCAAGGGCGTCGTCAACTCCATCAGCCTCAAGGAGGGCGAGGCCGAGTTCAAGCGCCAGGCGCGGCTGATCCGGCGTTACGGCGCGGCCACCGTGGTGATGGCCTTCGACGAACAGGGCCAGGCCGACACCTTCCAGCGCAAGATCGAGATCTGCGAGCGGGCCTACCGCATCCTGGTCGACGAGGTGGACTTCCCGCCCGAGGACATCATCTTCGACCCCAACATCTTCGCGATCGCCACCGGCATCGAGGAGCACGACAACTACGCGGTCGACTTCATCGAAGCCACGCGCTGGATCAAGCAGCACCTGCCGGGCGCCAAGGTGTCGGGCGGCGTGAGCAACGTGAGCTTCAGCTTCCGCGGTAACGAGCCAGTGCGCGAGGCCATTCACACGGTCTTCCTGTACCACGCCATCCGCGCCGGCATGGACATGGGCATCGTCAACGCCGGTCAGATCGGCGTCTATGACGAGCTCGACCCCGAGCTGCGCGAGCGCGTGGAGGACGTGGTGCTCAACCGCCGCCCCGACGCGACCGAGCGGCTGCTGGCGATCGCCGAACAGGTCAAGGGCGCGGCCAAAGACGACAGCGCCAAGCTGGCCTGGCGCGCGCTGCCGGTCGAGGAGCGCCTGAGCCACGCGCTCGTGCACGGCATCACGGACTTCATCGTCGAGGACACCGAAGAGGCGTGGCAGAAGATCCAGGCGCAAGGCGGTCGTCCGCTGCACGTGATCGAAGGCCCGCTGATGGCCGGCATGAACATCGTGGGCGATCTCTTCGGCGCGGGCAAGATGTTCCTGCCCCAGGTGGTCAAGAGTGCGCGCGTGATGAAGCAGGCCGTGGCACACCTGGTGCCCTACATCGAGGAGGAAAAGCGCCAGCTCCAAGCCGCCGGTGGCGACGCCAAGCCCAAAGGCAAGATCGTCATCGCCACCGTCAAAGGCGACGTGCACGACATCGGCAAGAACATCGTCACCGTTGTGTTGCAGTGCAACAATTTCGAGGTGGTCAACATGGGCGTCATGGTGCCGTGCCACGACATCCTGGCCAAAGCCAAAGAGGTGGGCGCGGACGCGGTGGGCCTGTCGGGCTTGATCACCCCGAGCTTGGAGGAGATGCAGTTCGTCGCCGCCGAGATGGACAAGGACCCCTGGTTTGCCGAGCGGGGCGTGCCGCTGCTGATTGGGGGTGCCACCACCAGCCGCGTGCACACGGCGGTCAAGATTGCGCCGTGCTACCGCGGCCCGGTGGTGTACGTGCCTGATGCGTCGCGCGCGGTGGGGGTGGCACAGGCGCTGCTGGGCGAGCAGCGCGACGCTTTCGTGGCCGAGCTGCGCGCCGACTACGAGCGCGTGCGTGCCCAGCACGCCGCCAAAAAACCCGTCACGCTGTGGCCGCTGGCCAAGGCGCGCGCCAACCGCACGCCCATCGACTGGGGCCGCTGGCAGCCCGTGCGCCCGAGTTTTTTGGGGCGGCGGGTGTTCCTGCACTACGACCTGGCCGAGATCGCGCGCTACATCGACTGGGGGCCGTTTTTTCAGACCTGGGATCTGGCCGGGCCTTATCCGGCCATTCTGGATGACGAGGTGGTCGGCGAGCAGGCCCGCAAGGTATTTGCCGACGCGCAGGCGATGCTCGAGCGCATCGTCAACGGCCGCTGGTTGACCGCAAACGCCGTGCTGGGCTTTTGGCCCGCCAGCGGTGAGGGGGACGATATCGTGCTCTACGCCGACGAGTCGCGCACGCTGCCAGTGCTGACCTGGTACAACCTGCGCCAGCAGACCGAGAAGCAGGCCATCGACGGTGTGATGCGCCCGAGCCGCTGCCTGGCGGACTTCGTGGCGCCGCTGGCCAGCGGCGTGCCCGACTATGTGGGGGCCTTCGCGGTGACTGCGGGCATCGGGGTCGAGGCGCACGAGGCGCGCTTCATGGCGGCGCACGACGACTACTCGGCCATCATGCTCAAGGCGCTGGCCGACCGGCTGGCCGAGGCGCTGGCCGAACGCCTGCACGAGCGCGTGCGCACCGAGCTGTGGGGCTATGCGCCGCACGAGCGCCTGAGCAACGAGGCGCTGATCGCCGAGCGCTACCAGGGCATCCGGCCCGCGCCAGGCTATCCGGCCTGCCCGGACCACACGGTCAAGCGCGACCTGTTCGCGCTGCTGCGCTGTGACGAGATCGGCATGGGCTTGACCGAGAGCTTGGCCATGACGCCGGCGGCCAGCGTCAGCGGCTTTTACCTGGCGCACCCCGACAGCACCTATTTCAACGTCGGCAAGATCGGCCGCGACCAGCTGGAAGACATGGCCGCGCGCCGCGGTCTGCCGGTGGACGAGCTGGCGCGCTGGTTGGCGCCGAACCTGTGACGGCGGCGCTCAGGCCGCCAGCGTCTGCCGCGGGGCCTGCGCCTCGGCTGGCGGGCAGGCGCGGCTGCGCACGTGGGCCTCGATCAGGGCGGGGATGGTCGCGGGGGCCTGCATGGCGGGCTGCCCGAGCAGCCGCAGGCGGATCAGCCCCGCCAGGAAGCACTGCGTCTCCAGGGCGGCCAGGGATGGCGTCAGGTCGGGACGCAGCCTGCCCTCCCGCCGGGCGGCGGCGTAGGTGCGCTCCAGCTTCGCGAAACACTCCTCGTTGTGCCGGACCCAGTCGTCCAGGTCGCGGGCGCGCTCACCCACGAACTCGCACTTGAACTCCAGCACCTGCATGATCGCGCGCAACTGGGGATCGGCGTCGATGGAGCCGGTCACCTGCAGCAGGAAGTTGCGCACGCGGCTCAGGGCATCGGCACGGGTGTCCTGCAGCAGGGTGTAGTCCAGCCGGTCGATGAAGGGGATGGCCACCTCGTCGCACATGGCCTGCAGCAGTTCGCCCTTGTTCGCGAAGTGCCAGTAGATGGCGCCGCGCGTCACACCCGCCGCCTGGGCGATGTGCTCGAGCGAGGTCTGGCCGACGCCGCGCTCGTGGAACACCCGCCGCGCGGCGGCCAGGATCTGGGCGCGGGTCTGTTCGGCTTCCTCTTTGGTGCGGCGGGCCATGGCGGGGTCGGTGAGATGTCAAACATACATGCAGGAATGTATGTATGATACCGCCCACACCGTCCTGGTTCCCCATCGTCCGTCCGGATTCCGCTGGATCCGGGCGAGATTCCGTCGTTTTCCTCAACGGTTGCATCATGGCCCATCCCCATCGTTTCGTCTTGTCGATCCTGGCCGCGCTGGCCGGCGCGGTTCTGTTGTCCGCGTGCGGGGAGCGCGGCGCGTCTCCCGGGGCCCAGGCCGCCGGATCGGGGGCCGAGATGCCCGCCATGCCGGTCACCGTGCGGGTGGCGCGGCGTGAGCCGGTCCCGGTCACCGTGGAGGCGGTGGGGCAGGCCGAAGGTTCCCAGGAGGTGGAGGTCCGCGCCCGGGTCTCGGGGCTGCTCGAGCGGCGGCTGTACCAGGAGGGCGAGCGGGTGCGTGCCGGAGCGCCGCTGTTCCAGATCGAGCGCGCCCCGTTCGAGATCGCGCTGCAGCAGGCGCGGGCCAACCTGGCCCAGCGGCAGGCGCAACTGGAGCAGGCCCGGCGCGAGGCGCAGCGCCTCGCGCCCCTGGCCGAGCAGCAGGCCATCGCCCGGCGCGAGTACGACGACGCGGTCTCGGCCGTGCGGCTTACCGAGGCTGCCGTCGCCGCGGCCGAGGCGGCGGTGCGGGAGGCCGAGCTGAACCTCTCCTACACCACGGTGACGGCCCCGATCACGGGGGTCACGGGGCGCGCGCAGAAGTCGCAGGGAGCGCTGGTCGCCGCCGGCGCCGACAGTCTGTTGACGACGATCGCGCAGACCGACCCGATCTGGGTGCGGTTTTCGTTTTCCGAGGCGGAACTGACGCGCCTGCGCCAGGCCCGGCGGGCGGAGGTGCGGTTGCTGGGGCCGGACGGCAAGCCCGTGCTGACCGGGGGGCGACTGAACTTCGCCGCCTCGACCGTGGAGCCGCGCCTGGGCACCGTGCAGTTGCGGGCCGAGTTCCCCAACCCGGAGCTGGCGGTGCTGCCAGGGCAATTCGTGCGTGCCCAGGTCGTGGCCGGGCAGGTGGACGCGTTCAAGGTGCCGCAGTCGGCCGTCATGCAGACCGAGCAGGGGCGCATGGTGTGGGTGGTGCGTGACGGCAAGGCGGCGCCTGCGCCGGTCGAGACCGGACCGTGGCTGGACCGGGACTGGGTCATCTACCGCGGGCTGGCCGACGGCGACCAGGTCATCCTGGACAACCTGATGAAGTTGCGTCCGGGGGCGCCCGTCGCCCCTCAGCCCGCCACTTCCGCGGCCCCCGCCACACCGGCGGCCGAGGCCCCGAAGGCCGGCGCAGCGAACTGAACGGGAGCCGCGCATGTCGTCCAAGTTTTTCATCGAGCGGCCGATCTTCGCGGCCGTGCTGTCGATCATCATCGTGCTGGCCGGGCTGGTGGCGCTGCGCATCCTGCCGATCGCGCAGTACCCCGAGATCGCGCCGCCGACGGTGACCATCACCGCGACGTACCCGGGTGCCTCGGCCGAGACCCTGGCGCGCACGGTGGCTGCGCCGATCGAGGAGCAGCTCTCGGGTGTCGAGAACCTGCTCTACTTCAACTCAACCTCCTCGTCCAACGGCACGGTCACGATCACCGCCACGTTCGAGGTCGGCACCGACATCGACAAGGCGACGTTCAACGTCAACAACCGCGTGCAGCTGGCCACGCCACGGCTGCCCGACGAGGTGCGTCGCAACGGCGTGGTGGTGGCCAAGCGTTCCGAGAACTTCCTGCTCGTGATCGCGCTCAATTCGCCGAAGCGCACCCATGACGAGCTGTTCCTGTCCAACTACGCGACGCAGAACATCCTCGACGAGTTGAAGCGCATCCCCGGCACGGCCGACGTGTTGGTCTTCGGTGCGCGCGACTACTCGATGCGTATCTGGCTGCAGCCGGACCGCATGGCGCAGCTGGGCGTGACGACGGCCGACATCGCGGCCGCGGTCAACGCGCAGAACGCGCAGTACGCGGCGGGCAAGATCGGCGCCGAGCCCGCGCCGAAGGGGCAGGAGCTGGTCTACACCGTCACCGCACGGGGGCGGCTGGTGCAGCCCGAGGAGTTCGGCGAGATCGTCGTGCGCGCGGCCGGCCCGAACGGCGTGCTGCGCCTGAAGGACGTGGCGCGCATCGAGCTGGGGGCGCAGAGTTACGACCAGTCCAGCACGGTCAACGGCATGCCGGCCATTGCGATCGGCGTGTTCCTGCAGTCGGGTGCCAACGCGCTCGACGTGGGCGATGCCGTCAAGTCGCGCATGGTCGAGCTCAAGCGCGAGCGCTTTCCGCAGGACGTGGACTACCTGATCCCCTACGACACCACGCGCTTCGTCTCAGCCTCCATCCACGAGGTGGTCAAGACGGTGCTCGAGGCGGCGGCGATCGTGCTGATCGTGGTGTTCGTCTTTTTGCAGACCTGGCGCGCCACGCTGATTCCGATGCTCGCCGTGCCGGTGTCGCTGATCGGCACCTTCGCGGGGCTGTGGCTGTTCGGCTTTTCGATCAACACGCTGACCCTGTTCGCGATGGTGCTGGCCATCGGCATCGTGGTCGACGACGCCATCGTGGTGCTGGAAAACGTCGAGCGGCTGATGCGCGAGGAGAAGATGAGCCCGATGGCCGCCGCCATCGAGGCGATGCGCGAGGTCTCGGGCGCGGTGGTGGGCATCGTGCTGGTGCTGTGCGCGGTGTTCATCCCGGTGGCGTTCATGGGCGGCATCGCGGGGCAGTTGTACCGGCAGTTCGCGGTCACGGTGGCCATTGCGGTGGTGCTGTCGGGCGTCGTGGCGCTGACGCTGACGCCGGCGCTGTGCGCGCTGCTGCTCAAGCCGCACTTCGACGGCCGCACGCGGCTGCAGCAGGTCTTTGCACCCTTCAACCGCGGCTTCGACTGGTTGACGCACCGCTTTCTGGGGGCGGTGGATCTGGCGCTCAAGCGCCGCATCCTGGCGCTGCTGGGCTTTGCGCTGATGCTCGGCGGGGCGACGTGGCTGTTCGCCCGTGTGCCGGGCAGCTTCGTGCCGGAGGAGGACCAGGGTTACATCATCGCCGCCGTGGTGCTGCCCGACGGCGCGACGCTCGAGCGCACCGCGCGCACGACCGAGCAGCTGCGCCTGATGAATGCGCAGAACCCCGCGATCGACAGCTTCTTCATCATCAACGGCTTCGACCTGATCGGCGGAGGCGCCAAGAGCAATGCGGCGACCATCTTCATCCCGATGAAGGGCTGGGAGGAACGCGAGCAGACCACGCAGCAGCTCGCGCAGCAGGTCAGCGGCATGGGGCTCGCGCTGAAGGACGGGCTGGCCTTCGCCTTCAACCCGCCGGGCATCCAGGGGCTGGGGCAGGCCGGCGGCTTCGAGGTGTATGTGCAGGGGCGCGGCGAGAGCGACCCGCAGCGCCTGGCGCAGGTGACGCAGGACTTCATCGCCGCGCTCAACCAGCACCCGGTGCTTGCGCAGGCGCAGACGTTCTTCCGCCCCACCGTGCCGCAGCTGCGCGTGGAGGTGGACCGCGAGAAGGCGCTTGCGCTGGGCGTGCCGGTCAACGAGGTGTTCGCCGCGCTGCAGGCGCAGATGGGTTCGCTCTACGTCAATGACTTCAACCGCTCCGGTCGCATCTACCGCGTCACGATGCAGGCCGATGCACCGTACCGCGCGAAGCCGGACGACCTGGGGCGCCTGTACGTGCGTTCGCAGACCACCGGGCAGATGATCCCGCTCAAGGCGCTGATCCAGGTGGACGCCGTCGTCGGGGCCGAGCAGATCGAGCGGTACAACTCGTACATCGCGGCCAAGGTGATGGGCAACGCCAAGCCGGGCTACAGCTCCGGCGAAGCGATCGCCGCGGTCGAGGCCGTGGCGCGCCAGGCGCTGCCGCCGGGCTACAGCTACGAATGGACAGGTCAGGCCTTCCAGGAAAAGCGCACCGGCAGTGCGTCGGTGTTCGCGTTCGGCTTCGCGCTCGTGATGGTGTACCTCATTCTCTCGGCGCTGTACGAGCGCTGGGGCGTGCCGTTCGCGGTGGTGCTCGCGGTGCCGTTCGCGGTCACCGGCGCGTTGCTCGCCGTGTGGCTGCGCGGCATGCAGAACGACATCTATTTCCAGATCGGCCTGGTGGTGTTGATCGGCCTGGCGGCCAAGAACGCCATCCTGATCGCCGAGTTCGCGATGCAGGGCATGGAGCACGGCAAGAAGGCGGCCGATGCGGCGCTGGAGGCGGCCCGGCTGCGGTTCCGGCCCATTCTGATGACGTCGCTGGCCTTCGTGCTGGGCGTGGTGCCGCTGGTGCTGGCCACGGGGGCCGGTGCCGCCGCGCGGCAGTCCATGGGCACCGGGGTGTTCGGCGGGATGCTGGTGGCCACCTTCGTCGCGCCGATCTTCGTGCCCCTGTTCTTTGCGCTGCTGGCGCGCAAGCCGCGACCGCAGCACACCCACACCCCGGCCGAGACCGAGGAGCTGCCGGTATGATGACCGTGATTCCCCCTTCGATCCCCTTCACCCGTGCGACGGCCCGCGCGGCCCTGTTGTTGGCCGCAGCGGTGCTCGCCGGCTGCGCCGTCGGTCCCGACTACCGGCGCCCGGAGGTCGCGCTGCCGGCGCAGTTTCCGGGGGAAGGGGGTGAGGCCGCGCTGGCGCAGGCCACGGTGGCACCCGACTGGTGGACGCAGTTCGGGGACGAGCGGCTGACGGCGCTCGTGCAGCGCGCGCTGGCCCACAACGCCGACGTGCGGCAGGCGGTGGCCCGCGTGGAGCAGGCCGAGGCCCTGCTGGCGCAGGCCGATGCCGCGCGCTGGCCCGGTGTCGACGGGCAGGGCAGCGCCGCGCGCAGCCGCTCCAGCGCGACCACCGGACAGGCCGGCGGCGGCGCCACCACCGATCGCTACCGCCTGGCGCTGTCCACCGGATTCGAGCTGGACTTCTGGGGGCGGTTGCGCCGCGCCTCGGAAGCCGCCCGGGCCCAGGCCCTGGCCACCCGGTACGCGCAGGAGGTGGTGCGCCAGACCGTGGCCGGCCTGGTGGTGCAGGGGGACTTCGGCCTGCGCACGCTGGACGAGCAGATCGCCCTGACGCGCGAGACCCTGCGCACCCGCGAGGAGGCGTTGCGGTTGCTGCGGCTGCGGCTGGATAACGGCCTGGGCAGCCGGCTGGAGGTGGCGCAGGCCGAGGGGCTGCGCGCCGAGGCCGCCGTGCAACTGCTCGAACTGGAGCGGCAGCGCGCCGGGGTGCACGCCCAGTTGGCGCTGCTGGTGGGCGAGCCGGGACTCGTGCTGGCCGAAGGGCGCGTGCGCGATCTGCCGCGGCCGCCCGTGCCGCCCGCGGGTCTGCCCTCCGTGCTGCTGGAGCGGCGGCCGGACGTGCGCCAGGCGGAGCAGGCGCTCGTTTCGGCCCAGGCCCAGATCGGCGTCGCCCGGGCCGCGCTGTTTCCGTCCATCGCGCTGACGGGGCTGGCGGGTGGCGAGAGCGCGGAGCTGTCCGAGCTGCTGCGCGGCGGGTCGCGGATCTGGACGTTGGGGCTGGGGGTCGATCTGCCGATCTTCGACGCGGGGCTGCGGCGCGCGCGGGTCGAACAGGCCGAGGCGCGGCAGCGCGAAGCACTGGCGGCTTATCAGGGGGCGGTGCAGGCGGCGTTCAAGGATGTCTCGGACGCGCTGGCCAACCTGCGCGCTGCGCGCGCGTCCGAGCCCGAGGTGCTTGCGGCCGAGGGCGCGGCGCGCCAGGCGCTGGTGCTGGCGCGCCGGCGTTACGACGCCGGCTACGCCGGTTATCTGGAGCTGCTCGACGCCGAACGCACCGCCAACGCCGCGCAACTGCAGACACTGTCCAACCGCCGTGCGCAGCTCGCGGCGACGGTGGACGTCTTCAAGGCCCTGGGCGGCGGCTGGACGCCTTCCGGGGCACCCTTGGTCGCGCGCTGACGGCAGGCGTCCCGGTGGTGCTCAGTGTGCCGTGCTGGCGCGGATCTCGTCAATCGTCGTCAGGCCCTGCAGCACCTTCAGGATCCCGTCCTGCCGCAGGGTGCGGAAGTGGCCGGTGGCCATCGCCGAGTGTTCCAGCACCTCCGGCGGGGCCTTGGTCTGGATGAGCCGGCGCAGGGGGCCGTCCACCAGCAGCAGTTCGTGGATGCCGAGCCGGCCCTTGTAGCCGGTGTGGTCGCACAGCGGGCAGCCGGCCGATTCCGACCGGGTGAGCCCGCCCCCCTCGCGTCCGAAGCGCGCCTGCCATTGCGAGCGCAGGGCATCGGCTCCGGGGCACAGGTCGTCCGGGAAGGCGTGCAGGTAGTCGGCCAGCAGCTCGTCCACGAATGCGGCATCGGCCGGCGAGGTGTGCACACAGTTGGGGCACAGACGGCGCACCAGGCGCTGGGCCAACACCCCCACCAGCGAGTCCGCGAAGTTGAACGGGTCCATCCCCATGTCGAGCAGGCGCACCACCGTCTCGGCTGCGCTGTTGGTGTGCAGGGTGGACAGCACCAGGTGGCCGGTCAGCGACGCCTCGATGGCCATCTGCGCGGTCTCGGTGTCGCGGATCTCGCCGACCATGATGACATCGGGGTCGGCCCGCAGCAGGGCGCGCAGCGCCTTGCCGAACGTCCAGTCGATGCGCGGATTGATCTGGATCTGGCGCAGATCGGGGTTGGCGATCTCGATCGGGTCTTCGGCCGTCCAGATCTTGCGATCGGGCGTGTTGATGTGCTGCAGCAGCGAGTGCAGCGTGGTCGTCTTGCCCGATCCGGTGGGCCCGACGCACAGCACCATGCCGTGCGGGCGCTGCACCGCCTGCAGCAGCTGGTCGTGGTTCTCCGGCGTCAGTCCCAGCTCCTCGACGGCCAGGGGCTTGGCGGAGGTCAGGATGCGCAGCACCACGTCCTCCGCGCCGCCGTGCGTGGGGATGGTGGCCACGCGCAGTTCCAGGCGGTGCTGCGGCGAGAACTTCGCGAAGTCGATCTTGCCGTCCTGCGGCTTGCGGCGCTCGGAAATGTCGAGCTCGCACATGATCTTGATGCGCGCGACGAGCGCCGCGCGGTACGTGTGCGGCAGCTCCATGTAGGGGCGCAGCCGCCCGTCCTTGCGCAGACGGATGCGCACCTTGCGCTTGCTCGGGTGCGTCTCGATGTGGATGTCCGAGGCGCCTTGCTGGTAGGCCTCGACGATGATGGTGTTGATCAACCGGACCAGCGAGTTGTCGGATTGCTCGACCGGTGGGGCGCCGTCGTCGGCGTCCTCGGCGCTGAGCTCCAGCGACTCGAGCAGCTGCTCGGATGAGGTCTCGGCACCGCCCGGTGCCTCGGCGACGGGGGGCGCACCGGCATCGAGCCCGAAGCGGGCATAGACGTCGGTGACGACGCGGGCATCGAGCGGCTGGCTGCTGAGTGTCGGCACCACCTTGCATTGCAGCAAAAACTCCAGCTCGTCGATCATCGCCCGCCGCGAGGGGTCTTCGGCGGCGATGATGAGCGTGCCGGCGCGCCACAGCAGCGGCACGATGCGCAGTTTGCGTGCAGTGGCCAGCGGGACCCGCCGCAGGGCGTCGGCATCGACCGGAAACTGCGCCAGATCGACCACGGGGTAGCCCATCTTGCGCGCCAGCGCCACCCGCAGCTGCTCGCGCGTGAGCTGACCGCTTTGCACCAACAGCTCCCCCAACGGCACGCTGCGCTCGGATTTTTGGCGCTCCAGCGCCTCTTGCAGTTGCGCTTCGGTGATGAACCCCAGCGCTGTCAGCGCCTCGCCAATGCGCACCAGCGGCATGCGGTGCTGCTCTTCCAGCGCCGCGAGCAGCTGCTCGGGTTTGACGATCTCCTTGCCCACCAAGTAGTCGCCCAGCTTGCGCTGGCGCATCGCTTCTTGCTCGCGCGCGGCCAGTTCGACTTGGTCGGCGGTCAGGGCCTGCTGCTCCACCAGCACCCGGCCGATCGCCTCGCCGACGTGAAGATCCCGGTACGCCTCGCGCGGGAAAAACAACCGTCGCACGCGGTCGTCGTCGTCGAGGGGCTCGTACAGAAAGGCACCCGCCTCGCCGGTCACGTGTCCGATGGTCGTGCCCTCGCGCACGCTGCCGTCGGCCAGCGTCAGCCGGTACGGCAGGCGCGGGCGGTGGCGCACCAAGGCCTCGAACGTGCTGTCGGGTGGCTGGGTGTCGGTGAGTGCCAGTGGCGCCAGCGGCTCGGTCAGCGAGAGCCGTCGGAACATGTCGAACCGCAACGGCATCACGGTGCGCGACGGCGGCACCTGGATGAGCGCGAGCCGCCGCTCCATGTCCAGACTGACGAGCAGGCACGAGCGGGTCTGGCCGTTGACCCCCTCGACCTCGCACGGCTGTGGGCCGTCCAATTGTTGCCCCGCGCCGTACGCCAGGTAAGGAGGCGTGGGCCAACGCAGCGGTGGCAGGGCGGCGTCGTCCGGAAACGCTGAGGCTCGAAAAGCGGGCGTCGCAGTGTTCATGGAGGGCAAGGGCGTGGCGCTGCGCGCCATTATGGCGGCATCGGGCCCGGCGTGGGGCGGTACTGCAGCGCTTCCGCCACATGAATGGCCTGCACGCGCTCGCTGCCCGCCAAGTCGGCGATGGTGCGCGCCACGCGCAGCGCCCGGTGCGTGGCCCGCCCCGACCAGCCCAGCCGTGCCGCCGCCTGCTGCAGTAGGCGCTGTGCGGCATCGTCGGCGGCGGCGTGGGCCAGCAGCGCGTCCCCTTGCAAGGCGTGGTTGGGGCAGCCCTGGCGTGCCTGGGCGCGTGCCCGCGCGGCCCATACCCGCTCACGTACCACGGCGGATGACTCGCCCGGGGTCGATGTCAGCAGCACCTCGGGCGGCAGCGCCGGCACCTCGACCTGCAGGTCGATGCGGTCCAGCAGCGGGCCGCTGAGGCG
Organism: Tepidimonas sp. HKU78; assembly: GCF_049860815.1. Classification (NCBI taxonomy): domain Bacteria; kingdom Pseudomonadati; phylum Pseudomonadota; class Betaproteobacteria; order Burkholderiales; genus Tepidimonas; species Tepidimonas sp. HKU78. Next base: position 205,745 of record NZ_CP187547.1, on the reverse strand, counting down.
GCTGCGGTAGCGCTGGATCTGCTCGGGTGTGCAGCGGCAGGCGCGCGTCGTCGCCCCCAGGTAGCCGCACGGGCAGGGGTTCATGGCCGCGACGAGCTGAAAGCGTGCCGGGTACTCGACCTGCCGCGCTGCACGCGACAGGCGCACCGTGCCGGTCTCGAGCGGCTCACGCAGCGCCTCCAGCGCGGCACGGGAATATTCGGGCAGCTCGTCCAGAAACAGCACGCCGTGGTGGGCGAGCGAAATCTCCCCTGGGCGCGGTGGCGAGCCGCCGCCCACCAGCGCCGCCGCACTGGCCGTGTGGTGTGGGGCGGCGGTGGGGCGCTGGCGCCAGCGCTGTGGGTCGAAGCGCCCGACCAGCGAGGCGATGGCTGCCGCCTCCAGGGCTTCGTCGTCGCTCAACGGGGGCAACAGTCCGGCCAGCCGCTGCGCCAGCATCGATTTGCCCGAACCCGGCGGCCCCGACAGCAGCAGGCTGTGCCCGCCAGCTGCCGCGACCTCCAGCGCCCGCCGCGCGGCCGCCTGCCCCTTGACGTCAGCCAGATCGGGGCCGCTGGGTGCGGTATGCACCAAAGTGGTGCCAGCACGCACCAATTGCCAGCTACCCGCGTCGTCGGCAGCCTGACCCTCGCCCGCTGCGAAGCGCTGCACCACGTCCCGCAGGTGCGCCACGCGCACCACCGTGACCCCGGGCACGAGGGCGGCTTCCTCGGCGCTGCCCGCGGGCAGCACCAGGGTGGGGGCCGCCGGGCGCTGCGCGTGTTCGGTGCGCAGGGCCAGTGCCATGGGCAGCGCGCCGCGCACGGGGCGCAAGGCGCCGCTGAGCGAGAGTTCGCCCGCGTATTCGTACCCCTGCAGGGCTTGTGCATCGAGCTGGCCGCTGGCGGCCAGGATGCCCAGCGCGATGGGCAGGTCGAGCCGACCCGATTCCTTGGGTAAATCGGCGGGCGCCAGGTTGACCGTGATGCGCTTGGACGAGGGCCACTCCAGCCCACTGTTCTGGATCGCCGAGCGCACGCGCTCGCGCGCTTCCTTGACTTCGGTATCGGCCAGTCCAACCAGCGTGAAGCTGGGTAAACCGTTGGCCAGGTGCACCTCGACGTGCACCGGATGCGCCGTCAACCCCACGAGGGTACGGCTGTGCACCACGCATAGACCCATGACCTGTCGCCCTCCCTCTCGCTCGTGCGAATGGCTCGGTGCCAATGATGCCATGGGTGGCGAGCCGGTCGGCGAGCGTGCTGGCCGCGCGCGGCATCGGCGCAGGCTGGCACGCGTCGTGCTTTGGATGGGTGAGCCTAATGGAAAGGTGAGCAACCCCAAGGAAAGGACTGCCATGAAACTGGTCACCGCCATCATCAAACCCTTCAAGCTCGACGAGGTGCGCGAAGCGCTGTCGGCCATCGGCGTGCAGGGCATCACGGTCACCGAAGTCAAGGGCTTTGGGCGCCAGAAGGGCCATACCGAGCTCTACCGGGGCGCGGAGTACGTCGTCGATTTTCTGCCCAAGGTCAAGGTCGAGGCGGCCGTGGCCGACGGGCTGGTCGAGCGTGTCATCGAGGCGATCGAGTCTGCGGCCCGCACCGGCAAGATCGGCGACGGCAAGATCTTCGTCTTCCCGCTCGAGCAAGTGATCCGCATCCGCACTGGCGAGACGGGCGCCGACGCGCTCTGACGCCGCGCCCATCCATCCAACACCCATCACCGTGAGGGGATTCCCATGAAAAAACTGCTCTTGAGTCTGTGCCTGGGTATCGGGCTGGTATGGGCTGGCGCCGCGCTGGCCCAGAGTGCCGAGCCTCCCAAAGACGCGCCCGCGGCGGCCGAGACCGCGGCGCCTACTCCCGCCCCCGCCGCGACCGAACCGGCGGCGGCCGAGCCCGCTGCTGCCGCTGCGGCGGCGGTCACGGTCGACAAGGGCGACGTGGCCTGGATGATGACCGCCACGCTGCTGGTCGTCCTGATGGTGCTGCCTGGGCTGGCGCTGTTCTACGGCGGGCTGGTGCGTAGCAAGAACATGCTGTCGGTGCTGATGCAGGTGATGATGGTGTTTTCGCTCATCACGGTGCTGTGGGCCATTTACGGCTACAGCCTGGCGTTTGGGGGCGAGGGGGCCATCATCGGCAGCTTGGACAAGGTCTTTCTGGCGGGGGTGACCACGGCGTCATTGGCGGATACCTTCACCGAAAACGTCAAGTTACCGGAGCTGATCTTCGTTGCATTCCAGGCCACTTTCGCGGGCATCACCTGTGCGCTCATCGTCGGCTCGTTTGCCGAGCGCATCAAGTTCAGCGCGGTGCTGCTGTTTAGCGCGCTGTGGTTCACGTTCAGCTACCTGCCGATCGCGCACATGGTGTGGGGGCCTGGCGGTTATTTGTTGGACAAGGGTGCGCTGGATTTTGCCGGTGGCACCGTGGTGCACATCAATGCCGCCATGGCGGGTCTGGTCGGCGCCTATCTGCTGGGCAAGCGTATCGGCTATGGTCGCGAGGCCATGCCCCCGCACAGCCTGACGCTGACGATGGTGGGCGCTTCGCTGCTGTGGGTGGGCTGGTTTGGGTTCAACGCGGGCTCCAACCTGGAGTCCACCGCCGGTGCCGCGCTGGCGTTCCTCAACACGCTGCTGGCCACCGCAGCGGCCGTGCTGGCCTGGTCGATCGGCGAGGCGCTGCACAAGGGCAAGGCGTCCATGCTGGGCGCGGCATCTGGGGCGGTGGCGGGGTTGGTGGCCATTACCCCGGCGTGCGGTTCGGTCGGGCCCATGGGTTCCATCGTCATCGGTTTGGTGGCGGGCTTCGTGTGCCTGTGGGGCGTGACGGGCCTCAAGAAGATGCTCGGTGCCGATGATTCGCTGGACGTGTTCGGTGTGCACGGGGTCGGCGGCATCGTCGGTGCGCTGCTGACAGGGGTGTTTGCCGCGCCGGGGCTGGGCGGCACGGGTGCCGAGGACTTCAGCATCGCCAGCCAGCTCCTGGTTCAGGCCGAGGGTGTCGTCATCACCATGGTGTGGTCGTCGGTGGTGGCCTTCATCGCCTACAAGATCGTGGACATGGTCATCGGTCTGCGCGTGACCGAAGAGGAAGAGCGCGAGGGTCTGGACATCACCTACCACGGCGAGTCGGCCTACAACCGCTGACGACGCCACGGCTTCATCTGCCTCGCGTCTCTCCTAGGGCTCGTGGCCCGGGTTGCGCCAAGCACCCGGGCCTTTTTTCAACCAGCGTGACCGCCAGTCGGGCAGGGGGTCGTCAAACGGGCGACGCGACGCGGCCGCCTGGGTGGGCGGCAGGCGCCACAATCGGGGGGATGGAATGGCTGGTTTTGACAGCGGCTTCGTTGCTGGCGGGGTTCGTGGATTCGATCGTGGGCGGCGGCGGCCTGATTCTGGTGCCGGCGCTGTTTGCGGCCTTTCCGCATGCGCCGCCCGCCACCTTGCTGGGCACCAACAAAAGCGCTTCGATGTGGGGTACGGCGACCGCCACGTGGCGCTATGCCCGGCGCGTGCCCCTGCGCTGGTCGGCGTTGCTGCCCGCAGCGGGGGTGTGTGCGCTGGCGGCATGGCTGGGGGCGTGGGTGGTGACGGTGGTGTCGCCCGAGGCGCTGCGGCGCGCACTGCCGTTCGTGCTGGCGGCGGTGCTGCTCTACACCCTGGCGCGCAAAGACCTGGGCCGCACCCATCAGCCCCGCTATGCCGGTCGCGCCGAGGTGCTGGCGACGTGCGCGGTGGGGGGCACGATCGGGTTTTATGACGGCTTCTTTGGGCCCGGCACGGGCAGCTTTTTCGTGTTTGCCTTCGTGCGCTGGCTGGGGTACGACTTTTTGGGGGCGAGCGCGGCGGCCAAGCTGCTCAACACCACGTCCAACGTCGCGGCGGTGGCTCTGTTTGCCTGGAAGGGCCACGTCTGGTGGCATTACGGGCTGGCGATGGCGCTGGCCAACGTCGCCGGCAGCCTGCTGGGCACGCGTCTGGCGCTGCGGCACGGCGCTGGCTTCGTGCGTGGCGTGTTCCTGATCGTGGTCGCGGCCCTCATTGCCAAGACCACCTGGGACGCTTACGGCGCGCTGCCCTGAGGCGGCGGCCACGGGATGTCTTCGACGCGCCGCGGCGTGCCGATGGGCGCAGCGGTTTGGCCTTTTTGCGTGGCAGCGATGTCCTCTTCGCTCGGGTACTGGCCCAGCAGCAGGTAATCGAACACCCGGCGCGCAATCGGGGCCGCATGGGCGGCACCAAAACCGGCGTTTTCCACGATCACGGCCAACGCCACGCGCGGAGATTCCACTGGCGCGAACGCCACGTAGAGCGAGTGGTCGCGCTGGAATTCGGCCAAGCGGCGGGCGTCGTATTTGTCGCGCTGGCCGATGGTGACCGCCTGCGCGGTGCCGGTCTTGCCGCCGCTGCGGTAGGGGGCGCCGGCAAACACGCGCGCCGCCGTCCCCTCGGTGGTCACGGCCGCCATCGCTTCGAGCACGGTCTGCACGTGCTGTGGCCGGTAGCCCAGCGCCAGTGGGGCTGGCTGCACCCGGGTCGAGGTGACTTCGCCTTGCGGACCAGGGGCAAGCGTCTCTAGCACGACGTGCGGCGTCTGGCGCTGGCCACCGTTGGCCAGCGTCGCCATCGCGGTGGCCAGCTGTAGCATCGTGAAGCTGTTGTAGCCCTGGCCGATGCCCAGCGAGATCGTCTCGCCCGGGTGCCAACGCTGCTGCTCGGCTCGCTTGTAGGTGGCCCGCTTCCACGCGGGGCTGGGCAGAATCCCGCGCGCCTCGCCCGGTAGGTCAATCCCCGTGAGCTGCCCAAATCCCAGCGGGGCCATGAAGTCGTGGATGGCCTGTACGCCCATCTCGTGTGCCAGGGTGTAGTAGTACACGTTGCTGGACATGACGATGCTGCGCCGCAGATCGACCGCGCCGAGGGCGTGTTCGCCGTGGCTGCGAAAGCGGTGGTTGCCCAGCATCCAATAGCCCGGGTCATGGACCACGGTCTGCGGCGTGCGCAGCCCCAGCTCGAGAGCGGCCAGTGCCATGAACGGCTTGTAGGTCGACCCGGGCGGGTAGGTGCCGCGCAGCGCGCGGTTGAGCAGTGGGCGGTCCAGCGATTCGTTGAGCGCACGCCAGTTGTCCACGTCGATGCCGTCGACGAACAGGTTGGGGTCGAAGCTGGGCATGCTCACCAGCGCCAATACCTCGCCCGTGCGCGGGTCGAGCGCGACCAACGCCCCGCGCCGCTCGCCGTACAGGCGCTCGATCAGGTGCTGCAGCCGCACGTCGATCGACAGGCGCACCGTCTCGCCGGGCTGCGGGGGCGTCGCCTCCAGTCGGCGCACGGCACGCCCGGTGGCCGAGGTCTCGACGCGCTCGAAACCCGTGCGTCCGTGCAGGCGTTCCTCTTGCGCCAGCTCCACCCCCAGCTTGCCGATGTGGGTGGTGCCGCGGTAATTGGCGACTTTTTCCTCGGGCCAGTCTTCCATCGCCTCACGGTCGCGTGGGCTGATGCGCCCGATGTAGCCGATGACGTGCGCGGCGGTGGGGCCCAGCGGGTAGCGCCGCAATTGGCGCGCTTGGATGTCCACGCCAGGCAACGACCACAAGTGTGCGCCGACGCGCGCCATCTCGGCCTCGCTCAGCCGGGTTTTGAGCGGCACCGAGTCGAAGCGCTTGGAATCGGCCAGCAGTCGCCGAAAGCGCTGCAGATCGCGTGGCGTGAGCGTGATCAAATCGCCCAACCGCTCCAGGGTGGCGTCCAAATCGGGCGTGCGCGCGGGGACGATCTCCAGGGTGTACACGGGCAGGTTTTCGGCCAGCACGATGCCGTTGCGGTCCACGATGCGACCGCGCAGCGGCACGATGGGCACCACCGCCGTGCGGTTGCTTTCGGCCTGGGCGAGGTAGCGTTCGTGCTCGCGGATTTGCAGGTGCCAGGCCCGCAAGGCCACCAGGCCAAACGCACACACCACAGCCACCAGCGCGATCCAGGCGCGCCAGCGCAGCTGCGCGATGTGGGCGTCGGCGTCGGTGTAGGCAGTCATCGCGGGGTTGGGCGGGTCTCGCGGCCGAGGGAAGGACATGCCCCGCGATCACAGGGGCCGCGTCTCGTCGGGGTCGGGTGCGCGGCGCTGCGGTGCGAGCAACAGGCCGGTCGCCGGCACCCACAGCGCTGCGGTCAGCAACGGCGACACCCAGGCCCATGCGGGCGGCGCGCCATGCCCAGCGACGGCGCGAACCAGCACCTGTACGCCAAAGGCCACCGCCAACAGCGGCAGCACGTGCAGCGTCTGGCCCAGCCAGTCGAACCACAGCACACGCCGGTGCAGCGTCACTGCCAGGTACCCCATCACCGTGTAGGCCAGGGCGTGTTGCCCCAGCAAGACACCCTGGTGCACGTCCAGCCCCAACCCGGCCACGAATGCCACCCCCACGCCGACGCGCAGTGGCTGGTGGACGATCCAAAAGACCAGCACCAGCGCCATCCAGTCCGGCAGCCAAGCGGCGGGGCTGAGCAGCCCTTGCAAGACCTGCAACACGAAGGCCGCGGCCAGTGTCACCCAAACGAAGGTGGGGTTGGCCGGCAACAGCAGCGCCTGGCCGCGCGGCATGATCATGGCCGATCCTCCCGGGCAGCGGGGGCGCTGGACATCGGCTCCAGCACCAGCACGTGCAGGGCGTCGCGCACGCGCGCTGCGGGCTCCGCCAGCACCTCGGCAAAGCCTTCACCGCCCTCGGCCGATACCCGGCGCACCGTGGCCACGGGCAGGCCCGTGGGGTACAACCCGTCGATGCCGCTGGTCACCAGCACGTCACCGGCGCGCGTGGCAGTCTGCACGGGAACGAAGCGCAGGCTCAGTTCGGGCTCGTCGCGGCTGCCGGTGCCATAGGCCAAATAGCGCTCCCCGGTGCGGGTATTGAGCACCGGTACCGCCATTTTGCGGTGTACCAGCAGCGTGACCTCGCTCGTGGCCGGGTGCACGCGCGTCACCTGCCCCAGCACGCCGTAGCCGTCCATCACCGGGGCGCCCAGCCGTACCCCCTGCAGTGCGCCCCGGTCGATCACCACCCCAGGCACGTAGGGATCGGGTAACGCATACAGGATTTCCGCACCCTGCGCGGCGGGCGATACCCGCTCGCGCAGGCCGAGCAGCCGACGCAGTTCGCGGTTTTCTTGCGCCAGGTGCTCCACCAGCCCGGCGCGCTGCGCTTGCTGGGCCAATTGCTCGCGGGCTTCGCGGGCGTCGCGCTGCGCCGCCTCCAGCGACGCCAAGTGCGCCCCCACCCACCGCACTGCGTGCACCGGCTGCAGCGCCAGCCACTGCACCGGCATCAGCACCGTGGCCACGGCGGTGCGCAACGGCGCCGCCCAGTGTAGGCGGGCATCGACCACCATCAGCACCACCGCCAGTGCGCTGAGCACCAGCATCTTGCTCAGCGCGGGCGTGCCCTGCTTGAAAAAGGGCGGCGGTGTGCGGTCGAGGGTGCCCAGCGGCATGGTGCGGCGATGGCGATCGGGCCGTCGGCGACGGGGCCGCCCACGTGCCTCACTCGTTGGTGAAGATGCCGTGACCCAGCCGGTCCATCTGCTCCAGCGCCGTGCCGCAACCGCGCACCACGCAGGTCAGCGGGTCTTCGGCCACGAACACCGGCAGACCGGTTTCCTCGTTGAGCAGCCGGTCCAGGTCGCGCAGCAGCGCGCCACCGCCGGTCAGCATCATGCCGCGGTCGGCGATGTCGGCGCCCAGCTCCGGGGGGGTTTGTTCCAGCGCCGTCTTGACCGCGCTGACGATGTTGTTGATCGGGTCCATCAGCGCCTCCAGCACCTCGTTGGAGCTGATGGTGAAGCTGCGCGGCACGCCTTCGGAGAGGTTGCGGCCCTTGACCTCCATCTCCTTAACTTCGGAGCCGGGAAAGGCGCTGCCGATCGTCTTTTTGATCAGCTCCGCGGTGGGCTCGCCGATCAACATGCCGTAGTTGCGGCGGATGTAGTTGATGATGGCCTCGTCGAACTTGTCGCCGCCAACGCGCACGCTGCCCTTGTAGACCATGCCACCCAGGCTGATGACGCCCACCTCGGTGGTACCGCCGCCGATGTCCACCACCATCGAGCCGGCGGCCTCGGACACGGGTAGGCCGGCACCGATCGCCGCGGCCATCGGCTCTTCGATCAGAAACACCTCGGACGCGCCAGCACCGAGCGCCGATTCGCGGATGGCGCGCCGCTCCACCTGCGTGGAGCCGCACGGCACGCAAATGATGATGCGCGGGCTCGGGCGCAGCATCGAGCGCGGGTGCACCATCTTGATGAACTGCTTGAGCATTTGCTCGGTGACGGTGAAGTCGGCGATCACGCCGTCCTTCATGGGCCGGATCGCTTCGATGTTGCCGGGCACCTTGCCCAGCATGGCCTTGGCCGCGTGGCCGACGGCCTGGATGGTTTTTTTCCCGGTGGGGCCGCCCTCGTGGCGGATGGCGACGACCGACGGCTCGTCGAGCACGATGCCTTTGCCGCGCACGTAAATGAGCGTGTTGGCCGTGCCCAGGTCGATGGCGAGGTCGGTCGAGAAGTGCCGACGCAGAGATTCGAACATGGTGTGTGGAGTCCTGTGCAGCCTGCCTGCAAGGGGTGGGCGTCTGGCCGCGGGCAGGCCGTATCGTGAAACCCGGGATAATACCGCATCGACCTCTGTTCACGGTCTCGACACGCGGCGTTTTCATTCGTTACACACCATGGCACTGACCCTACAGGATGTCGATCGCCTCGCGCATCTGGCGCGGCTGGCGCTCGACCGCCCCACCGCCGAGCGCATGCTGGGCCAGCTCAATGCGTTTTTCGACATCGTCGAGCAAATGCGCGCCGTCGACACCACCGGTGTCGAGCCGCTGGCGCATCCGGCCGAGGTCTTCGAGCCGGTGCGTCTGCGCCTGCGCGACGACGTCGTGACCGAACCGAACCAGCGCGAGGCCAATCAGGCCAGTGCCCCGGCCGTCGAAGGCGGCTTGTACCTCGTGCCGCGGGTGATCGAATGAGTACCGAACTGCACCACATGGGCGTGGCCGAGCTGGCGGCGGCGCTCGAGCAGCGGCGCGTCTCTAGCGTCGAAGCGACGCAGGCACTGCTGCAGCGCGTACGCGCGCACGAGGCGCTGGGCGCCTTTTTGGCGCTGAACGAGGAAGCGAGTCTCGCGCAGGCCCGCGCGGCCGACGAGCGGCGCGCACGCGGCGAGCACACGCCGCTGCTGGGCGTGCCGATCGCGCACAAGGACGTGTTCGTCACGCGCGACTGGCCGACCACCGCCGGCAGCCGTATGCTGGCTGGCTACCGCAGCCCGTTCGACGCCACCGTGGTGGCGCGCCTGGGGCACGGCGCCGACGGCCACCCCGGCGCGGGCGCCGTGACGCTGGGCAAGCTCAATTGCGACGAATTTGCCATGGGCTCGGGCAACGACAACTCGGCCTACGGCCCCGCGCGCAACCCGTGGGACCCCACGCGCGTGCCCGGCGGCTCCTCCGGCGGCTCGGCAGCGGCGGTGGCGGCGCGGCTCGTGCCTGCGGCCACGGGCACCGACACCGGCGGCTCCATCCGCCAGCCGGCGGCGTTTTGCGGTGTCACCGGCATCAAACCCACCTACGGCCGCTGCTCGCGGTACGGCATGGTCGCCTATGCCTCCAGCCTGGACCAGGCCGGCCCGATCGCCCGCTCGGCGTGGGACTGCGCGCTGCTGCTGTCGGCCATGGCCGGCCCCGACCCGGACCGCGACTCCACCAGCCTGGACCGCCCGGCCGAGGACTACACGCGCGGGCTGGACGAGCCGCTGCCCGGCGCCAGCGCCGCGCGGCCGCTGCAGGGCCTGCGCATCGGATTGCCGGTGGAGTTTTTGGGTGACGGCTGTAGCGCCGACGTGCTGGCCGCCGTGCGATCGGCACTGGCCGAGTTCGAGCGCCTGGGTGCCACGCTGGTGGACGTGCACCTGCCGCGCACGCAGCTCGCCATCCCCGCCTACTACATCATCGCGCCGGCCGAGGCCAGCTCCAACCTCAGCCGCTACGACGGCGTGCGCTACGGCCACCGGGCCGCCGAGTACACCGACTTGCTCGACATGTACCGCCGCAGCCGCAGCGAGGGGTTCGGTGCCGAGGTGCAGCGCCGCATCCTCATCGGCACCTACGTGCTGTCGCACGGATACTACGATGCCTACTATCTGAAGGCACAGCAAATCCGGCGCCTGATCGCGCAGGATTTTTTGCAGGCTTTCGAGCAGTGCGACCTGATCGCGGGGCCGGTGGCGCCCACCGTGGCCTGGGCGATTGGCGACAAGGCCGATGACCCACTCGCGGCGTACCTGGCCGACATTTACACGCTGCCCGCGTCGCTCGCTGGCTTGCCCGGCATGAGTGTGCCGGCGGGCTTCGGCGCGGGTGGGCTGCCGGTGGGCCTGCAGCTCATCGGCCCGCACCTGGCCGAGGCGCGCCTGCTGCACGCCGCGCACCAGTTCCAGTGCGCCACCGACTGGCACACCCGCGCCCCGGCGGGCGACACCCTCTCGCGTCAGGCTTGACCCATGACCCGTTCATCGTTTCTCGTTCAGGGCTACGAAGTCGTCATCGGCTTCGAGACGCACGCCCAACTGTCCACGCGCAGCAAGATCTTTAGCCGCGCGGCCACCGCCTTTGGCGCCGAGCCCAACACGCAGGCGTGTGCGGTCGATCTGGCGCTGCCGGGCACATTGCCCGTCATGAACCGCGCTGCGGTCGAGTGCGCGATTCGCTTCGGCCTCGCGGTCGGGGCCCACATCGCCCCGCGCAGCGTTTTCGCGCGCAAAAATTACTTCTACCCCGACCTGCCCAAGGGCTACCAGATCAGCCAGTACGAAATCCCCGTGGTGCAAGGCGGCGCCATCGAGTTCTACCTGGGCCAGGAGCGGCGCACCGTGCGCCTGGTGCGCGCGCACCTGGAAGAGGACGCCGGCAAGTCGCTGCACGAAGACTTCCACGGCATGAGCGGCATCGATCTCAACCGCGCGGGCACGCCGCTGTTGGAGATCGTCACCGAGCCCGACATCCGCTCCAGCGCCGAAGCCGTGGCCTACGCCAAGGAGCTGCACAAGCTCGTCACCTGGATCGGCATTTGCGACGGCAACATGCAGGAGGGTTCGTTCCGCTGCGACGCCAACGTCTCCGTGCGCAAGCCGGGGCAGCCGCTGGGCACCCGGCGCGAGATCAAAAACCTCAACAGCTTCAAGTTCATGCAGCAGGCCATCGACTACGAGGTGCGCTGGCAGATCGAGCAGCTGGAGGACGGCCACGCCATCGAGCAGGCCACCGTGTTGTTCGACCCCGACACGGGCGAGACGCGCGCCATGCGCACCAAGGAAGACGCGGCCGACTACCGCTACTTCCCCGACCCCGACCTGCCGCCGCTGGTGATCGATCCCGAGTGGGTGGCGCAGGTGCGCGCCACCCTGCCCGAGCTGCCGCGTGCGCTGGCCGAACGCCTGGTGCGCGAGCATGGCCTGCCCGACTACGACGCGACCACGCTTACCCAGTCCCCGGCCATGGCAGCTTACTTCGAGGCCACGGTGCGCGCGGGCGCGCCGGCCAAGGCCGCCAGCAACTGGATCATGGGCGAGGTCTCGCGCCGACTCAACGCGGCCGACATCGGCATCGAGTCCTGCCCCGTGTCCCCGGCGCTGCTGGGCGCGCTGCTGCAGCGCGTGGCCGACGGCACGCTGTCCAACAACGCGGCCAAGCAGGTGTTCGACGCGCTGTGGGCCGAGCCGGGAGCGGCCACGGGGGACGAGGCGCTGGCGCGCGTGGATGCGATCATCGCCGCCAAGGGCCTGCGCCAGATGAGTGACACTGGCGCCCTGCAGGCGATCGTCGAGCAAGTCGTCGCCGCCAACCCCAAGAACGTGGCCGAATACCGCGCCGGCAAGGACAAAGCGTTCAACGCCCTGGTCGGCCAAGTGATGAAGGCCACGCTGGGCAAGGCCAACCCGCAACAAGTCAACGAGCTGCTGCGGCGCGCGCTGGGCGGCTGACGCGGTGTGTCCGTGGGATCGCGCCCCGCAGCGTGCGGCGCTAGCGCGGGGCGGCGTTGGGTGTGGCGCTGGCTCCTGTCCACAAGCGGCGCAGCGTGTCCCGCTCGGCATCGAAGCGCTCCTCGATGCGGGCCTTCTCGCGCTCCTGGTCGGCGATGAACTGCGCCTGCAGCTGCCGCTGCTGCGCATTGGTGGCCAGCCGCTGCTTCAGGGCCGGGGGCGCCTTGGCCGGGTCTTTGCGGTAGAAGGCCATCTCCTCGTCCAGGCGTTGGCGCTCTTGTTCCAGTGCCTGGGCGTGCTGTTGTGCACTGTCGATCGTGGCCTGCACCTGGGTTAGCGCTTCGGCGCGTGCGCGCTGGTGCGATGCCTCATCCGGGTAGCGTGCCAGCAGCAGCGACTCGCGCCGGCGCTGGTCTGCCTCGCGCGCGGCGGCCTCGGCGGCCGCGCGTTGCTGGGCGGCGGCGCGCTCCTGCTCCTCGGGCGTGGGGGGTGGGGCGATGACCCGGCGCACCGTGCCACTGGGGCCAATCTCGTGCTGCACGCGGTCGCGGCATTCGGGGATCGGCCGGTCCGACGACAGCAGCCGCCCGCGCGCATCGATACAGGTGTAGATGCTGCCCGCCGCCGGGGCCTTGGTCTGCGCCCCCACCGCCACCGGGCCGGCCAACAGGCACCCGGCCACGAGCCATACCCGGGCAGCACGACAGGGATGGGGTGGGCGATGGCGTGAGGGGGTGTGCAAGGGCATCGGTGGGTGTCCGGTGTGGGCCCCCTCATGCCACGCCGTAGCGTGCGCGGTACGCCTGCACGCGCTCGCGGTGGGCCTGCATGGCGGGGTCGTCTTGTTGCTGCAGATACTGCAGCAAGTCGTCCAGTTTGGCAATGGCGCACACCGCCAGGCCCAGCTCGCGCTGCACGTACTGCACGGCGCTGTAGGGCACGTCACGCACGGTGCCGTCGGGGGCCACCTCGGTGGCCATCTCCTGCCGGTCCAGCGCAATCGCCATCGCATACGGTGTGGCGCCCGCGCCACGGATGAGCGCGATCGACTCGCGCGCCGCCGTGCCCGCGCTCATCACGTCGTCGATGATCAGCACCCGCCCCTGAAGCGGCGCGCCCACCAGCGAGCCGCCTTCGCCGTGGTCCTTGGCCTCCTTGCGGTTGAAGGCAAACGGCGTGTTGTGCCCGCGCCGCGCCAGCTCCACCGCCACCGCCGCCGCCAGCGGAATGCCCTTGTACGCCGGGCCAAAAATCATGTCGAACGCGATACCACTGGCCAGAATCGCATCGGCGTAAAACGCCGCCAGCTGGCCCAGCTTGGCGCCGTCGTTGAACAGCCCGGCGTTGAAAAAATACGGGCTCAGGCGCCCGGCCTTGGTTTTGAATTCGCCAAAGCGCAGCACGCCCGCTTCCAGGGCAAATTGCACGAAACGCTGCGCCAGCGCGCCAGCATCGCAAGGGGAGGGGGCAGCAGTATCAGCCATGATGCGATGAGATCAACCGCTGCCATTGTAGGGGCGGGCGGCGGCGCATCAGCTGCCACGCAGGCCAGCCCAGGTGGCAAAGCCCAGCGCGGTGAGCGCCAGCGAGCCGCCCACGTGCAGACCCATCGCCGCCAGCGCCCAGCCCAGCCGCCCCTGCTGCAGCAGCGATACCACCTCGACCGAAAAGCTGGAAAACGTCGTCAACCCGCCCAACAGCCCTGTCACCAGAAACAGCCGCCAGTGGGGGCTCAGCTCCGGGTGGTGCATGAGGAACGCCACCACCAGCCCGATGGCGTAACCCCCCACCCAGTTGGCGGCCAACGTGCCCAGCGGCAAGTGCGGCAGCACCGCGTTGAGCGCCAGTCCCAGCCACCAGCGCAGCAGCGCGCCGATGCCGGCGCCGGCGACGATGGCGAATGTGGAGGTCAGCATGGTGTCAACCGGTGGCGGTGCGTCGAGAGCCGTATCGGATCAACCCCAGCGTGCATGAATGCGCTGCTCGAGGTCTGCCAATACCGCCAGCAAGCGACCGGCCGCAGCGAATGCCAGTCGTAGCCGTTCCAATCGTTCTTTCGGGGCGTCCGGGTAATCGTGACTAAATTCGTTGCGCACGCGCCGCAGCTCTAACCATTCGTCCGCCGATGGAATCCAACCCAGCTGTTCCAAGCGCGCCAAGCGGTCGATGGTGGACATGACGGCAACATCTTCGCCGAGCGCGCGCAATATGGCCGGCAACAGACGGCTGCCCATGTCGTCTTGCAACCGGGTGTAGCGGTAGGCGAATTGGTCCAAAACGCGCCGGTCTCCGCGCGCCAGGTGCTCCAGTGCGTAGGCATCGGTCGGCGGCTGCGGCATGTCGGTGAGCGCATCCACCAGACCATCGCGGTGGCTGCGGCAGGTCGCCAACGCTTGATGCAGCGCCAGCCGCTCGGGTGCTGGCGTGGTCACAGCGATACCCCCTGCTCACGGGCGACCGCAACGATAGGGCGTGTGTCGCCAGGGTGTGCCAACACCACGTCGATGCGGCGCTCGCCCAAGGCGCGCTCCAGCCGCGCAAGCAGGGCCAGTCGATGCTGCACGGGGGTGTCGAGGGGGGCGTCGGTCTCCACCAACAAGTCGATGTCGCCGCCGCGTCGCTGGTCGTCGGTGCGTGAGCCAAACAGCCGCACCCGCGCTGAGGGCCCGAACGTGGCCGCCACGGCGTCGCGGATCAGTTGGCGTTGGGTGGGCGTCAGGCGCATCGCAACACCAGTCTAGCGCAACTTCAGCCGCCCATCACCCCGGCGGCGAAGATGCTCTCCGGCGTTTGCGCCTGCGCGTACAGCGCCTGCTTGGGCGCATCGCCCACGATGACCAGCACCACATCGGGTGGGGCGTCTCCGCATCAGCCCGCCGCCGCCCCAACTGCGGGCGCGATATCCTCGAACACCTGCGCCAAAGGCAGCGATAGATGCACGCTGGCCAGTTCGAGCACCTCGTCGCCGCTGTAGGGGTACAGCACCCAGTGGCCGCTGGCGTCGCGCCGGTAGACCTCGACGCTGCGGCGGTCGGGGTCGATCAGCAGGTATTCCTGCAAGCTCGGCAGGCTGCGGTAGGCCGCGAACTTACCCCCGCGGTCAAAGGCCTCCGTACTGGGCGAAATCACTTCGGCCACCAGCACGGGCTCGGCCTTTTCCAGCGGCTGCTGGGCGTCGGCGGCCGAACAGGTGACAAACACGTCGGGGTAAAAATACGCGTCCGCTGCCGCCACGCGCAGCTTCATGTCGGCAATGTAGGTGCGGCAGGGCGTGCCGCGCAGGTGAGTGCGCAGAGCAACGTAGAGGTTGCCCGATGCCGTCACATGCGCGTCGCTGCCGCCCGCCATCGCGAATACCTCGCCCGCGAGGTATTCATGCTTCACAGGCTGGTTGGCCTCCCAAGCAAGATAGTCCTCGGCGCCGAATTTGGGCTGGGTAAGCGCGGTCATGGGGAACTCCTGGCAAGCGGTGCAGTGCTGCATTGTGACGGAACGCCGCAATCCGCGGCAAGATAGCGTCCATGAACCCGCGCCTCGACCAATTCGACCTGGCCATCCTGCGCGAGCTGCAGGCCGACGGGCGGCTGTCCAATGCCGAACTGGCCGCCCGTGTGGGGCTGTGCGCCGCGCCCTGCTGGCGACGGGTGCGCGCGCTCGAAGAAGCCGGCTTCATCACCGGCTACCGCGCCATCCTCGACCGGCAGAAAATTGTCTCGCCACTCCCCGACCCGGATTCGGGTCAAGCCCATGCGCAGTGCCAGGGATGACCGCACGGCTTGGGCGTCGAGCCGCTCTCCGCAACGGGCTTGGCGGGTAGCGCCCTCTCGCGCCCCTTCAGCCGCCCATCACCCCGGCGGCGACGTGCCCGGCCGGCACGTGCTCGGCGGCGCTGTGCACGTGGCGCGTTTGGTCGTCGAAGAAAAAATCGGGCTCGAACTCGCGCAAAAACTCGCCCTTGGGCAGTCCGCCCAGAAACATCGCCTCGTCCACCTCGATGCGCCAGTCCATGAGCGTGCGAATGGCGCGCTCGTGCGCCGGGGCGCTGCGCGCGGTGACCAGCGCGGTGCGGATGCGCATGGCGTCCGTGCCCTCCTGCTGCAGCCGGTGCAGCGCCTCAAGCAGCGGCTTGAACGGCCCACCAGGCAGCGGCTGGGTGGCCTTGGCGGTCTCGTGCGCCTGAAACGCATCCAGCCCCTCGGCCTGAAAGACGCGCTCGGCCTCGTCCGAAAACAGCACCGCGTCGCCGTCGAAGGCGATGCGCACCTCGTGCGGGTGTGCGTCCGACGCGCGCTGCGCGTGCGGGTACACCTGCGCCGCCGGAAAGCCGGCCTCCAGCGCGGCGCGCACGTCGTCCAGATTGGCCGACAAAAACAGGTTGGCGCGCAGCGGCCGCAGATAGCGCCACGGCGGCGCGCCGCGTGTGAACACGCCGCGCTGGATGGGCAGCCCGTAGTGCGCCGCGGAGCGAAACACGCGCATGCCAGATACGGGGTCGTTGCGCGACAGAATCACCACCTCCACCCGCTGCGCGCGCGCATCGTTGAAGCGCAGCAGCTTTTGCACCAGCGAAAACGCCACGCCGGGCGCAGCTGGCTGCTCCAGCCGCTGAAGTTGCAATTGCATGTAGGCGCGGTCGTCGCCCTCCTCGAAGACGCGGTTTTCTGCCTCGAAGTCGAACAGCGCGCGCGAGGAGATGGCGACGGTGAGTGAGGCCGTATCGGTGCCGCTCATGGGGAAGGGGGGATGTCGGATGTCCTCGATGGTAGCCGATAGAGGTCGTCGTCCCACGCGATCATCCCTTGGCTCCACAGTCGTGGCGGCAGCGGCCCGCCACAGAAAGGTAGGCATTGGTGGGGGCGCTGCTCCAGCGTCGGGGTCATGACCCACAAATGGTGGAGAACGACGGCGCCACTACACAGCAAAACCAGCCGCAGGGTCACTACCGAGCGCCCAGAAACCGCGCCAGATGAGGGGGTTAAGTTAAGCCAGGGTTGGGTGTTGGATACGGTCATCCCAAGGGCCAGTCCTGCCAAGACCACAATCACCATCTGCGGATAAGGCATGACCAAATTGCCATCGACCAAGGATTGCGCCGCGCTGCCCCACAGCCCCATGCAGACGCCCCAATAGAGCGTGCGTTGTCGTTGAGGCCAGGCAGCATAAGCGTGGCCTTGGGGTACGCGCCAGAGCAGATGCAGCAGCCAGCCTGCCAATAGCAGCACCCAAGCCAACGT
Source organism: Tepidimonas sp. HKU78 (assembly GCF_049860815.1). Lineage (NCBI taxonomy): Bacteria > Pseudomonadati > Pseudomonadota > Betaproteobacteria > Burkholderiales > Tepidimonas > Tepidimonas sp. HKU78. The sequence goes on along the minus strand of NZ_CP187547.1, from coordinate 188,488 downwards.
TGCGATCACGCCCCATTCGGCGAGCCACTGCAGCACGATATTATGTGGGTGCGCGTTGGGCAGGGTGGGAATGTTGGCCAGGTGCATGGGGCCGATTCCTAGCTGTAGGGTTCCGGACGATTGCATAGATCCTTCGCGTCGTGCACTCTTCGTTAGTCGCGCAGTGATGCGAGAGCTGATCGACAACCTCCGGAGCGCTCAACCATGATTATTCGCCTACACAAAAACGCCACCACAACCCCCGCCACCCGCGCCTACATCCAGTCCTCGTCCTTGTCGGTTGCGGCCTTGGCAGCCGAGTTGGGCGTATCCGAAGACACCATCCGCCGCTGGAAGCGTCGGGACTTTGTGGAAGATCGCCCGCATACCGCGCATCGTTTGCAGACGACGCTCACCCCGGCGCAGGAGCTTTTGGTGGTGGAGCTGCGCAAGACCCTCCAGCTACCCCTTGACGATCTGCTGGTGGTCACACGGGAGTTCATCAACCCCCGGGCCTCACGTTCTGGGCTGTATCGTCTGCTCAAGCGCCATGGCCTATCCCAACTGCCCAGTGAAGCCAAGGATGCGCCTGCTTCCAAGCCATTCAAGACCTACATGCCGGGCTACCTGCACATCGACGTCAAGTACCTGCCGCAGATGCCCGACGAACATCAGAGGCGTTATCTCTTCGTCGCCATTGACCGCGCCACCCGTTGGGTCTTCATCCAGATTAAGCCAAACAAGACCGCAGCCGCGGCCAGAAGCTTCCTGAAGGCCTTGCACAAGACCTGCCCGGTCAGAATCACGCACATCCTCACCGACAACGGCAAGGAGTTCACGGATCGCCTCTTCGCCTCAGGCGCGCGCGCACCGTCCGGGAAGCACGAGTTCGATCAGCTCTGCCAGGCCCTTGGCATCGAGCATCGCCTCACCAAGCCCAGACACCCTCAGACCAATGGCATGGTCGAACGCTTCAACGGCCGTATTGCCGAGGTCCTTGCCACCCATCACTTCAACAGCGCCGAGGACCTCGAGACTACCTTGACCCGTTATGTTTGGCTGTACAACCATCATTTACCCCAGAAGGCAATCGGACACATAACACCTCTGGAGGCCTTGAAAAAGTGGTACCCTCAACGCCCCGATCTTTTCATCTTCAAACCACGTAATCGTCCGGGACCTGACACCTAGCCATGGCGTGTGCCACCACTCTTGTGCAGCGACCTGCCAAAGCATCCAACGACCGGAGCTGTCAAGCGTCAGGCGATCAGTGATGGGCTGCACCACATCCACCGCCAGCAAGCGCGGTATCACACCGTGAGTCAATAGGTAGATGACGAGTCCCCCTGCCCAGGCGGCCACAAACCGTCGCGCCCACTGTCGCGCCACAGGAAATGGGAGCAGCGCTGCCGTCACGGCGCACACCGCCGCGGCCAGCCAGGTGCCGCGCGTGCCCGACAGCCAGCCCGTCCAACACCACAGCATCGCCAAGGCGGCCAGAGTGCGGCGCCATCGGAGGGTGCTTTGCAACATCCAGCCGGCAACCAGCAGCGGGGCGATCGCGGTGACGACCTGGCCGAAAAAGCGGATGTTTGCGAAACCGCTCAGCAGCAGCCACGGGTCGAGTGGCATGCGCTGTACATAGGCGGCGAGCAGCGCTGCGAGCGTTTGTGTCGTCAATAGCGCGGCCACGGCACCCAGCGTAACGGTGAAGGCTCGACCCGTCACCGGCTGCTGTACGTAGGCCCAGGCGATCAGCAGCGCCAATTGGATCAGACCGAGCGTAAGCGCGACTTCCATGACCGCCCAGCCAGGCTTGGCGGCGAATGCACTGGCGAGTAGCCCCGCGCCGAGCGCAACGACCAGTATCACAAATGCCCCGGGGCGGCGCAACAGCGGCTGCCACGCCCAGGGACGCCATGCCGAATAGATGAAGGCTCCTGTAAGCAGAAGCAATTGGAACCAGCGCTGCTGGTCGTGCCATTCGATGCCGACGGGCATCCACAGCAGTGGCGTGGCAAGCAAGTAAGCCGACAGTGCGGCCAGCAAAACCGAACGCATGTAAAAAAATGGGCCGCGCAAGCGGCCCACCATGAATGAAAGGTTTGTCGTTATGGCGTCGAATCTGATGGCATCAAGTGTTGGTACGGCACTGCGCCGGGCGATATCTTGCTGCGAGCGAACCACCCGTGCAGTCCCAGCTTACGCTGCCGCCAGCGGGAACGGCGCCTGCTGCCAGCGCGTTACCGCCAGACGTCGGCACCATGGTGATGGTGCCATTGCCGGCGGCTGCGGTGTAGGTGATGGTGATGGTCCCGTTGGTGCCGTTGCACTCCACGGAAGACACAGCAGCGGTCGCTGTCGGGGCGGTAAAGCCTGCACACAGGTTGGCGCTGCCGTTGGCAGCATTTTCCGAGACGGTGGTTTTGGCGCTGGCGGCCAGGCTCAAGCCTTCGGTGACCTTGGCGCGCACGGTGTAGTCCTGATACGCGGGAATGGCGACGGCGGCCAGGATGCCGATAATCGCCACGACGATCATGAGTTCGATGAGCGTGAAGCCTTGTTGCGTGCGTTTCATGAATGTAAAACCTCCAATGTTGGTGTGACATGGCCCCTGAATGGGAGCGCCAACAGGAAAGCATGAAGCGTGCCAACCATCCAGTCGCTTCTCGTGAGGTGGGCTTTTCTTGGCATGAGCGAGTGTCCTGGCGAATCGTGGCGTTCGTGGATGAGCTCGCGCTTCAACTCTTCACGTCAAACGTTAAATTTTGATGTTCAAAGAGAGGTGCCCATGGCCTCATAGCGCGAGCGCCTCCGCCAGCACGCGGTCGCGCAACCCGGGGGGTAGCGTGGCGATGGGCACCACGTCCACCCGAAAGGGCAGCTCGCTGGCCTCCAGCGCGTCGATGAGGGCCAGGCGCTGCACGTCTGGCAGGGGGTCAGGCGAGAGCACCAACAGGTCCACGTCGGAAAACGGCCGCGCCCGACCCGTGGCGCGCGAGCCAAAGACTGCCACGCGCGCGCCGGGCATGGTGTCGGCGACGATGCGGCGCAGCAGGGCGCGCTGCGCATCGCTGAGCATCAGGGCGGCGGCGGTCATCGGCGGCTGGTGTGCGGTGTGTCGTCGATCAACCCGGCGTCGGCGGCAGTGTGCAGCAGGTCGTTGAACGACAGATCGGGCACCAGTGGAGCGGTCAGCGCCCGGCGCAGAGGGGTGAGGTCGATGGGGGACGGTGGCATGGGGGGATCGTATCGCGGTCGCGAGCGACAAGCAGGTATTCGATCTCTACCCTACCCCCAGCCGCTGCATCCAGTAGCGCAGCTTGGCCAGCGTCCAGCCCAGCTCGCGCGCGGTGCGCGACTGGTTCCAGCGGTGGCGCTGCAGCAGGGCTTCGAGTTGCGCGCGGCTCAAGGGGGCGTCGGCATCGCGCGAGGGCGCATCGGTCGTTGGTGCCATCGGGGTGTCGCCCATGGTGGCGGTGGGTGGTGTCAGCAGTGTGAAGGCGTCGGCGTCCAGCACCGGCCCAGGGTGCAGGGCCAGCGCGCGCTCGAGCAGGTTTTCCAGCTCGCGCACGTTGCCGGGGAAGGGGTAGGCGCGCAGGCGATCCAGCGCCGCCGGTGTCAGCGTGGGTGCGCGCGGCAGGCCGTCGCGCTGCGCCAGCCGCTCCAGGATGGCTTGCGCAATCGCCGGCAGGTCGGGCAGGTGGTCGCGCAGCGCGGGCGCGTGGATGGGGATAACGTTGAGGCGGTAGTACAGGTCGTGGCGGAACTGGCCACCCTGCACCAGGCGGGCCAGGTCTTTGTGCGTGGCGCTGACCAGGCGCACGTCCACGGGCTCTTCGGTCGTCGCGCCGACGGGGCGCACGGCGCGCTCTTGCAGCGCGCGCAGCAGCTTGACCTGCATGGCCAGTGGCAGGTCGGCCACTTCGTCCAGAAACAGGGTGCCACCGGCGGCGGCCTGGAACAGCCCGGGCTTGTCGGCACTGGCGCCGGTGAAGGCGCCGCGGCGGTGGCCAAAGAGTTCGCTCTCCAGCAGCTCGGCGGGGATGGCGCCGCAGTTGACGGCCACGAACGGGCCGCTGGCGCGGTGGCTGCAGGCGTGCAGCGCGCGTGCGATGAGCTCTTTGCCGGTGCCAGACTCGCCCGTGATGAGCACCGGCGCCATGGTGCGCGCCACGCGCTGGATGGTCTGGCGCACGGCGTGCATGGCGGGCGAGTCGCCCACCAGCCGTTGCAGGGCGGCAGGGGGTTCGTCTGGCGCGGGTGGCGCGGCGGGCACGGGGGCACCCTGGGGGTGCGCGGCCGCCAGTGCGGTGGCGATGGCCTGCCGCAGCCGTGCGGGGGTGACGGGCTTGGTCAGGTAGTCGAACGCGCCGGCCTTGAGCGCCTCGACCGCGTTGTCGGCCGAGCCGTAGGCGGTGATGACGATGGTGCGCTCGCTGCGGCCGTCGCGCGCCAGCTCGCGCAGCAGGTCCAGCCCCGTGCCATCGGGCAGCCGCATGTCGGTGACGACGACACGATAGCGCTGCTGTGCCAGCCGCTGGCGCGCACTGGCCACGTCGCCCACGGCCTCCACCGCCAGCCCAATCTTGACCAACGCCAGCTCGTAGAGCTGGCGCAGGTCGGGTTCGTCTTCGACGATGAGCAGGGGGGATGGGGTCACGGTAGCTCACGCTGCATCCGAAGCAAGGCCAATTTGAGCGGAGGAAGCTCATGTTCAACGACCTGCCAGACGGCTTCGATATCGATGGCAAGGTAGTCATGCACCAGCACATTGCGAAACCCTGCAATGGCCCGCCACGGGATTTCGGGCGCGGTTGCCTTGCACCCGTCCGAAATGCGCTGGCTGGATTCAGCCATCAATTGGAGATTGCGTATGACGGCATCCTGCACCATGCGGGTGGTTCGGAAGCGTGCAGCATCGCCTTGGGCATACTCCTGCACCCGGTCGATACACTCCAACATGTGTGAGATGTAGACCGCATCGGATTCGGGGCCGGGCTTCATGATCCGTCAATCACAATGGGCGTGCTTCGCGCAGAATGCGTTCTCGCAACAGGGGATGCAGCGACGAGACCGTGACGACATCGACGGGCCGACCCAAAATGTCCTGCGCGTCCATGAGCAGCGCCCCCAACGCGAATCCGCTGGTTTGCGGTGCGGTCTCCACCAGCAGATCGACATCGCTGTCTTCGTCGGCATCCCCGCGTGCCATGGATCCAAATACGCTGATGGACACGATGCCGTGGCGCCGTGCCAGCGCTTTGAGTTCGGCGCGATGACGCTCGATGACAGGGTGCATGGCGGCTCTCGGTCTCGCTTGCGACGCTCTTGATCGACGCCGACATGATACCGCTGGAAGAGTGCTTGAGGCAGGCCGCCCTGCGCCTCGCGGCGCGTCGGGCAGCCGCATGTCGGTGACGACGACACGATAGCGCTGCTGTGCCAGCCGCTGGCGCGCACTGGCCACGTCGCCCACGGCTTCCACCGCCAGCCCGATCTTGACCAACGCCAGTTCATAGAGCTGGCGCAGGTCGGGTTCGTCTTCGACGATGAGTAGGGGGGGATCGTCACGAAGGGTCATGCCTTGTCTCTGGGCTTACCGGCGCGCCATCCGCACGCAAAACGCATGTCCCTCGCGTCCGTCGCGCGCGCTGCGCTCGTAGCTCAGGTTGGCATGATAGCGCTGGCAGAGTTGGCGCGACAGATACAGCCCCAGTCCGCTGGAGCGGCTGCGCGAGGTGGTAAACGGCTCGAACAGGTGCGCGCGCACGTGGGGGGGCAGCTCGGGCCCTTCGCTCCAGACGGTGATCGAGGCGTGGTCGGTGCCGCCTTTGGTTTCGACCCGGATGGTGCCGGGAGTGGGTGGCGCGTGCCGGTCGGCGTTGTCCAGCAGGTTGACCAGCACACGTCGCAGGTGCTCGGGGTCGAAGGCGATGCGGGCGTCGGCACCCGCGGCGTGCCGCAGAAGGCGTGGGCCCTGCGGGTGCTGGCGCAGCCAGTCGGCCAGCACCGCGTCCACCGCCTCGTCCAGCGGCAGCGCGGGGGCGGCCCGCGGCTCGTCGGGGCTGGGAGGCCGCGCGACTTCCAAGATATCGTCCACGGTGCGCCCGAGCCGACGGACGTTTTGCTCGATCAACCCGATGAGGTGGCGTTGGGCGGGGGTGGCGTCGTCTTCGGCCAGCAGCGCGCTGGCTTGGGCGATGGCCGCCAGCGGGTTGCGGATTTCGTGGGCGACGGCGGCCGATACGCGGCCCATGGCAGCCAGTTTTTCGGTGTGCACGCGCTGTTCGAGCTCATGCACGTCGGCCAAAAACAGCACGGCCGCCGCCGGAAGGTCCGCTACCTGGGCGGTACGCAGCCGTACCCGAACGCGCCGTTGGCTGCCATCGGGCAGGGGTAGGACGAGGTCCTGCTCGGTACCCGCGCTGCCATCGGCCGCGGGCGGACGGGCCAGCGCCTGTGCGCGTAGGCTACCGCGGGCCCAGCCGGCGAGCAGCGGCCATGCGGGCGTGTGGCGCAGTGGGTGGGTGGTGTCGGCGCCCAGCATGCGTGCCGCGGCCGGGTTGGCATACCAAACGGCGCCGCGCTCGTCCAGGACGACGATGCCTTCGTCCAGGCCAGTGGCGATGAGTTGGTTGACGCGGTTGTGCAGGGTGGCCAATTGCCGGCTGCGGCGGGCGGCGCTTTGCTCTCGTGCTAGCCGTGTGCTCAGGTGGTTGGCCAGCAGGGCCACGATGAACAGCCCGCTGCCGGTGACCGCGGCCTGCAGCCACGCCTGGGTATCGGCTGACCCGGGGCTGCGGGCCCAGGCGATTGCCAACAGTGCCAGGGTGCCCGCGGCGGCGCTGCCCAGCGCCAGCAGCCGGGGGCCCGCGACGGCGGCCAGCAGCACCGGCCACACGAACAGCGGGGTGAAGTTGATGTTGCCCGGCGCGTAGGCCTGCAGCAGCGCAAAGGTGCCCAGGTCGGCCCAGACCGTGAGCAGCCAGCGCGCCGCCCCGGGGCCGCCACGGCGGCGGCCCAGCCCAGGCCAGGCGATTGCCAGCGCGCTGACGGCGACCAGTGCGCCGCACAGCCCGACCATCCAGCCGGGGGCGTTGCCGTTCCACCACGCGGTGGCCAGCATTGCCAGCAGTGCCAGCGCCACCAGCAGCCGCGCGCCCATGAGCAGCCGCCACAGCCGTGGCGAGACGGCGTCATCCGTCTCGGCACTGGCCCGAGCGGTGTCGGGGTCGAGCCCGTGCGGGGCTGTCTCCGCCCCGGCAGGGGCATACCACGAGGGCGCAAAGCCCGAGGCGCCCGCGGCGTCAGCCTTCGGCGAGTCGGCGGTGTTCATCGCCACAGTATGGGCCCAGCGCACCGCGCACGGCATCGCTGGCCGGCAGGTGCACGCCGCAGTGACGGCAGCGCACCATCGCTGCCGGCGTAGCTGGCCCCGACGCGGGCGCCGACGGGGGGCGCTGCGCCGCGCGCTCGCGCGGGCTGATCTGGCGCTGGTGCCGCCACCACACGTAGCCTAGCACGACGACGGCGATGACCAGCAACCACTTGAACATGGGGACTTTCCGGATGGGCGTCAGGCGCCGCGGCGCAAAATCACCTCGAGCACGAAGTGCGAGCCGACGTAGCCCAGCAGCAGCAAGGCACCGGCCACATACAGCATGCGCACGGCGGTGCGGCCGCGCCAGCCCCAGCGCCAGCGGCCCCAGAGCAGCACGGCCAGTACCGCCCACGACAGTGCCGTGAAAACTGTTTTGTGCGTGATCCAGCCCGCCGTGGGTTGCAGCAGTCGGGTGAAGGTCCACCCCGCCGCCAGGGTGAGCGTCAGCAGCACGAAGGCACCGGTCACGAAGCGAAACGTCAGCCGCTCCAGCGCCAGCAGGGGCAGCGCGGAGGGCTGGGTGGCACCGCGGCGGATAGCGGCCTCGGAGCGCTGCATCATCCAGGCATGCGCCACGGCGGCCCCCAGCAGCCCGTAGGAGGCAAAGCCCAGCGCCCAGTGCAGCGGCAGCCACGGCGACGCGAGCGTGGGGTAAGGGGTGCCAGGAAACAGCAACGCCAGCAGAACGGCGGGCACGCCCAGCCCGGCCAGCGTCCAGCGCGTGCCGAGTTGCGGGTACAGGCGCGTCTCCACCGCGTAGATGGCCAGCACCAGCCAGGCGGTGACCGACAGCGTAGGGGCAAAGCCAAAGCGAACGGGCGTGGTGCCAAACGCCACGGCCAGCGCCAGCCCATGCAGCACCAGGGTGGCCAGCATGATCCCGGTCGTGGCGCGCCGACCGAGGCTGGCCGCGCCCGCCGCGAGGGCCGCGTAACCGACGGCAGCACCGAGCGCGGGCGCCACCGTCCACCAGGGACCGACCGTTACAATCATTCGCCTAGTGTAACGAAGGCTGCCCTGCCATGGCCTCTGCCCTGACCGAAAAACTGTCGCGCCTGGTCAAAGAACTGCGCGGCCAGGCCCGCATCACCGAAAGCAACGTGCAAGACATGCTGCGCGAGGTGCGCCTGGCGCTGCTGGAGGCCGACGTCGCCTTGCCGGTGGTGCGCGACTTCATCGCCCGCGTCAAGGACAAGGCGCTGGGGCAGGAGGTGGTGGGCTCGCTCACGCCCGGGCAGGCGCTGGTGGGCATCATCCACAAAGAGCTGGCGGCCACCATGGGCGCGGGGGTGGCCGACCTGAATCTGGCCGCGCAGCCGCCAGTGGTGATTTTGATGGCCGGTCTGCAGGGCGCGGGCAAGACAACCACCACCGCCAAGCTGGCCAAGTGGTTGATCGAGCGGCGCAAGAAAAAGGTGCTCACCGTCAGCGGTGACGTGTACCGGCCGGCGGCCATCGAGCAGCTCAAGACCGTGACTCGCCAGGCCGGGGCGGAGTGGTTTCCGAGTCGTCCGGACCAAAACCCGCTGGACATCGCGCGTGCGGCGCTGGACCACGCGCGCAAGCACTACTTCGATGTGCTGATCGTGGACACCGCCGGGCGGCTGGCCATCGACGAGGCGATGATGCGCGAGATCCAGGCGTTGCATGGGCTGCTCAAGCCAGTGGAGACACTGTTCGTGGTCGATGCCATGCAGGGGCAGGATGCGGTCAACACCGCCAAGGCGTTTGCCGAGGCGTTGCCGCTGACGGGTATCGTGCTGACCAAGCTCGATGGCGACTCGCGCGGCGGCGCGGCGCTGTCGGTGCGGGCCATCACGGGCGCGCCCATCAAGTTTGCCGGTGTGAGCGAAAAGATCGACGGCCTGGAGCTGTTCGACGCCGAGCGCCACGCCGGCCGTGTGCTGGGCATGGGCGACATCGTGGCGCTGGTGGAGCAGGTTACCGCGGGCGTGGACTTGCAGCAGGCGCAAAAGCTGGCGGCCAAGGTCAAGAGTGGCGGCTTTGACCTGGAGGATTTTTTGGAGCAGATCCGCCAGATGAAAAAAATGGGCGGCTTGAGCAGCCTGCTGGACAAGCTGCCCACCCAACTGGCCGCCAAGGCGGGCGAGGCCGACTTGCAGCGCGCGGAAAAAGACATCCGCCGCAAGGAAGGCATCATCTGCGCGATGACGCCGCACGAGCGCCGCCACCCGGAGATCATCAAGGCCAGCCGCAAGCGCCGCATCGCCGCCGGTGCCGGGGTACCCGTGCAGGAGGTCAACCGCCTGCTCAAGGAGTTCGAGCAGATGCAGGCGATGATGAAAAAGATGAAAGGCGGCGGCCTGATGAAGATGATGAAGCGCCTAGGCGGCATGAAGGGGCTGCCCGGCGGGCTGCCGGGGCTGTGAGGCTGGCGCGGGCGCGTTTTGCGTCACGGGGCTGATGGCAGGCGGCGCCGCGTTTCGGTGATCAAGCGCTGAGCGGTCGCCACCAGTAGGCCGACCCGTTCGTGAGCCAGGTTCAAGGCGTCGGCGAGCAGGGCTGGGTCTTTCTGGTATTCGTGTATCAGTCGGTTGCGCAGCGCACGGGCCTCCAGCCACGCCTCGGCGTTGGCCAGCCAGCCCCATTGTTCGAGGGAGCGCAGATTGTCCAGCACCGGGGCGGGCGGCTGTCCCAGCCAGCGCAGCAAGGCAGGCATGAGTTTGTCGCCAAGGGTGTCCTGCAGCCGCCCAAATCGGGCCACGAAGGCATCGACCCGCTCGGCCAACGCGTCGTCGTGCGCCAGGGATGCCGCCCGTTGCGCATCGAACGGTCGCTCGAACAGACGCTGGTCGGTGGCCTGAAGGTGTTGCATTTCCCACTCGACCAGCTCACAAAGCTGCCACAAGCGCTCGCGCAAGCCGTCGGTCACAGCCGTACTCCTTGCTCGCGGGCCACGCGGTGGATGGGCAGGGGCTGCAGGTTGGGTGCTTCCAGCACGATGTCGATGTGCTGCTCGCCCAGCGCCATTTGCAGCCGCGCGGCCAGTTGCGTGGCCAGCAGAGCGGGTCGCTCCACGGGGTGCGGCACGCTGACCAGCAGGTCGATGTCGCCGCCGCGCGCGCTGGGGTCTGTGCGCGAACCGAACAACCACACGTGCGCCTCGGGGCCGAACACCGCACCGACGGTATCGCGAATGCACTGGGTGTCGTGAGCGGACAGTCGCATGCTGTGATTGTGGCACGGCGGCAGGGGTTTGATGCAACGCAAGGGCCTGCCGACGGCCGCGGGCGTAAGATGCCGCCACGATGCTGATGTTGGAATGGTTGTTGACCGCGCTGGGCTTGGCCGCCGCACTGAGCGTGCGGCCCTGGCGGCTGCTGCGCGGGCCGCTGCTGTCGCCCACGCTGGCCGCGCTGGTACTGTTGCCGTGGTTCTGGCTGCTGCCGCAAAAACTGCCCGCTGGCATGGCGGTGCAGTTTTCCGGCGCGTGCCTGTTGGTGCTGATGCTGGGCTGGCCGCTGGCGGTGCCGGTGCTGGCCGTGGTCGCGCTGGCCGTGTGGCTGCTGGGGCAGGGGGACTGGCAGGCGGCGCTGTCGCAGTGGGTGTGGGTGGGACTGGTGCCGGCAACACTGGCGCTGGGCATCGGCTGGGCGCTGCGCCGCTGGCTACCACCCAACCCGTTCATCTATACGCTGGGGCGTGGGTTTTTGGGCACGGCGCTGGCGATCTTTGCCTCCGGCGTGCTGTACGAGGGCATCCACCATTTGATGGGCGGCGTCACCATGCACGAGGCGCTGGTAGCGCGCTGGTTGATGGCGTGGGGCGACGCGTTTCTGACGGGGTTGTTCGCCGCGGTGTTCGTGGCCTTTGCGCCGCAGTGGCTGGCCACCTGGTCGGACGAGCGCTACCTGCGCCCGCCGGGGGGCTCATAGCGCGTCGTGGCGTCGGAGTGGGTGTCGGGAGCGTTGCGGTGCGCTTTGAATGATCGGCGCTCTAGAATGCGAACGTCGGGTAGTTCTATTCCCGTTTCCATGTCCACTCTCGTCGACCCTCGTGACCGCGAAGCGATCGTGCATCTGCTGGCGCCGCTGGCGCGACGCCATCGGGCGCGCCTGTGCCTGTTCGGGTCGCGGGCCCGTGGGGATGCGCGTCGTGCTTCTGATATCGATATCGCGCTCGTCGGCGCGCAGCCGATCCCCCTCGACGAGCTGGCGTTGGCCCGTGAGGCGTTGGAGGATTCCTGCATCCCGTTTCGGGTGGATCTCGTGGACTATGCGCGCGCACCGGCTGGGCTGCGGCAGTCGATCGATCGGGAGGGCATCGAATGGAGCGTCTAGCACAACGCCTGGAGGTGGCCCAGCGGGCGCTGACGTCGCTTGTTGCGCTCGTGTCGGAGCCCTATTCGACCGTCGTAAGGGATGCGTCCATCCAACGCTTCGAATATACGGTGGAGGCGGTCTGGAAAGCAGCCAAAGCGGTGTTGGCCGACCGCTATGGCGTCGATGTGGCGTCACCCAAAGCCGTCGTGCGTGCAGCCATGGAAAACGGTTTGCTGACCGAAGAACAAGCGCGGCTTGCGCTGGCGATGGTGGACCATCGGAACCTTACGTCGCACACCTATAACGAGGCCTTGGCCGACGAGATTTTTGCGGCGCTGCCCGCCTACCGAGCGCTGATGCAAGACTGGCTGGGCGCGCTGTTGCGCTCGTAGGTGACGAAGGCAAAGCGCAGGCCGCTCGTGCTGACGTGGGGCTCGCGTGCGGTTTCGCGCCAATCTGGGCCCAGCGTGGGTGCGACGGCGTTGCCTTCGAAGGCGGCGTCGATCTCGGTGACCACGGCGCGCGCAGCGAGCGGTTCCGCCTGTGCGTACACCTGCGCACCGCCGATGACCCAGACCTCGGCCGGTGGGCCGCCGTCGGCGCCGGGCAGCGTTTGGCAGTAGGCCAGCGCAGCCTCCAGGCTGGATTGCGGCACGGCCCCGGCAGTGCGCAGCGCCTGCGCCTGTGCGGGGTCGCGCGTGAGGACCACGTTGACGCGCCCTGGCAGCGGCCGAAAGCGCGGCGGCAGCGACTGCCACGTGGTGCGCCCCATGATCACGGGGCAGCCCTGGGTGCAGCGGCGAAAATGTGCCAAGTCTTCCGGCAGGTGCCAGGGCATGGCGGGCTGGCCGTCGCGCGTGCAGCCGATGACGCCGTTGGCCGCGCGGGCGTAAATGAGGTTCAAGCGCATAGCACGCGAAGCATACCGCGCGGTGGATGGTTGCCCCGTAAAATGAAGGGTTACCCCAACATTTTCGATCGACATGAGCCAAGCCGCCGACCGACCTTTCTTTTCCGTGGCTGACATCCGGCGCACGTTTCTGGACTTCTTTGCCCAGCGTGGCCACACGGTGGTGCCCTCCAGCCCCCTGGTGCCTGCCAACGACCCGACGCTGATGTTCACCAACTCGGGCATGGTGCAGTTCAAGGATGTCTTTTTGGGCACGGACAAGCGGCCCTATGTGCGCGCGGCGTCGGTGCAGGCGTGCCTGCGCGCCGGGGGCAAGCACAACGATCTGGAAAACGTGGGCTACACCGCGCGCCACCACACGTTTTTCGAGATGCTGGGCAACTGGTCGTTTGGCGACTATTTCAAGCGCGAGTCGCTGCGCTGGGCCTGGGAGCTGTTGACCGAGGTGTACCGGCTGCCCGCCGATCGCCTATGGGCCACGGTGTACCACGAGGACGACGAGGCCTACGACATCTGGACCAAGGAAATCGGCCTGCCGCCCGAGCGCGTGGTGCGCATCGGCGACAACAAGGGCGGCAAGTACCAGAGCGACAACTTCTGGATGATGGCCGACACCGGCCCGTGCGGCCCGTGTTCCGAGATCTTCTACGACCACGGGCCCGAGGTGGCGGGCGGGCCGCCCGGCAGCCCCGATGCCGACGGCGACCGCTACATCGAAATCTGGAACAACGTGTTCATGCAGTTCGACATGCAGCCCGACGGATCGGTGCGGCCGCTGCCCGCGCCCTGCGTGGACACCGGCATGGGGTTGGAGCGTATCGCGGCCATTCTGCAAGGGGTGCATAGCAACTACGATATCGACCTGTTCCAGGCCCTCATCCGGGCGGCGGCGCGTGAGACGGGGGCCACCGATCTGGGCAGCCCCAGCCTGCGTGTGATCGCCGACCACATTCGCGCCACGGCCTTCTTGGTGGCCGATGGCGTCATCCCCAGCAACGAGGGGCGCGGCTACGTGCAGCGGCGCATCATCCGCCGCGCCATCCGCCACGGCTACAAGCTGGGCCGCAAGGCGCCGTTTTTCCACCGGCTGGTGCCCGACCTGGTGACGCAGATGGGCGAGGCCTACCCCCACCTGGCGGCCAACGCGCAACGCGTCATGGACGTGCTGCAGGCCGAGGAGGAGCGCTTTTTCGAGACGCTGGGCCACGGTATGGAGATTTTGGAAGCGGCGCTGGCCGAGGGCCAGACGACGCTGCCGGGCGACGTGGCGTTCAAACTGCACGACACCTACGGCTTTCCGCTCGATTTGACCCACGACGTGTGCCGCGAGCGTGGCGTGGGCGTCGATGTGGCGGGCTTCGAGGCCGCGATGGAGCGGCAAAAGACGCAGGCGCGCGCAGCGGGCAAGTTCAAGATGGACCGCGTGCTGGACTACGCGGGGCCGGATAACCGCTTCGTGGGCTACGAGCACCTGCAGGCGCAGGCCAAGGTGGTGGCGCTCTACCACGAAGGCACGCCGGTGGCCGAGCTCAAGGCGGGGCAGGCGGGCATCGTGGTGCTCGACGAAACCCCGTTCTATGCCGAAAGCGGTGGCCAAGTGGGCGATAGCGGGGTGTTGATCAGCGGCTCGTCGCGCTTCGAGGTGCACGACACGCAAAAGATCAAGGCTCAGGTGCACGGCCATCACGGGGTGGTGGCGCAGGGCGTGATCGCGGTCGGCGACCACGTCAGCGCGCAGGTCGATGGTGCCCGGCGTGCGGCCACCATGCGCAACCACTCGGCCACGCACCTGATGCACAAGGCGCTGCGCGAGGTGCTGGGCGAGCATGTCCAGCAAAAGGGGTCGCTGGTCGATGCCGAGCGCACGCGCTTCGACTTCGCGCACCCCGCGCCGCTCACGCCGGAGCAGATTCGCGCCATCGAGGCGCGCGTCAACGCCGAGATCCTGGCCAACACCCCGACGCAGGCGCGCGTGATGGACCTGGAGGCCGCCAAGGCCAGCGGCGCGATGATGCTGTTCGGCGAAAAGTACGGCGAGACGGTGCGCGTGCTCGACATCGGCAGCAGCCGCGAGCTGTGCGGCGGCACGCACGTGGCGCGCACCGGGGATATCGGCCTGTTCAAGATCGTGGCCGAGGGCGGCGTGGCCGCGGGCGTGCGGCGCGTGGAGGCCGTCACCGGTGAGGGGGCGCTGGCTTACCTGCAGGGGCTGGAAGCCCAGGTGCAGGCGGCCGCCGCGGCCCTCAAGGCCCCCCTGCCCGAGCTGGTCGGCCGCATCGAGCAGACGCAGCAGCGCGTGCGCGAGCTGGAGCGGGAGCTCGACGGCCTCAAGGCCAAGCTCGCGTCGGCCAAAGGCGACGAACTGGCCGCACAAGCCGTGGACGTGCAGGGGCTGCGCGTGCTGGCGGCGCGCCTCGACGGGGCCGACGCCAAGACGCTGCGCGAAACCGTGGATCGGCTCAAGGACAAGCTGGGGCGCGCCGTCGTGGTGCTGGCCAGCGTGGAGGGGAGCAAGGTGCAGCTGTGCGCGGGCGTGACCCCGGATGCGGTCGCGCGCGGCCTCAAGGCCGGCGAGCTGGTCAACGCCGTGGCGCAGCAAGTCGGCGGCAAGGGCGGCGGCAAGCCCGACTTGGCCATGGCTGGGGGCAACGACGCCAGCCGGCTGGGCGAGGCGCTGGGCAGCGTAGCGGCCTGGGTGGCCGCACGCGCCTGATCGCGCTGGCGCCGGGGGTCAGCCCGCCCCCGTGCCGCCCGCGGGCGTGGGTGCCTCGTCGGGTGGGTGCGCCTGCACATGCTCGATGAAGCGCTGCGCAGCCAGCGACAGCCGCCGGTCGCGGCGCCACACCAGCAGCCAGCGGCGTTCGATGGGAAAGCCCGCCACCGGCAGCACGGCCACGCCGTCGCGCGCCGGGTCGTCGGCCAGCGCATGGCGCGACAGCACCGCCAACCCCAGCCCGGCGGCCACGGCGTGTTTGATCGCCTCGTTGCTGCCCAGCGTGGCGCGCCGGGTGGGGGTCAAGCCGTGCGCGCGCAGATAGGCTTCGGTGGCCAGCCGGGTGCCGGAGCCCGGCTCGCGCAGCAGCAGGGGTTGGCCGTCCAGCCAGCGGCGCGGCACCCGCCGCGCGCGCGTCCAGGGGTGGTCGAGCGCGCTGATGAGCACCAGCGGGTTGCGCATCAGCGGCATGCTGTGCAGCGGCAGGTCGTCGGGCGGCATCATCATCACGGCCAGCTCGGTGTCGTCCTCGCGCAGGCGGCGCACCACGGCGTCGCGGTTGTCCACCGCCAGCTCGATGTCGACGCCCGGATGGCGGTCGGTGTAGCGGCGCAGCCACTGGGCGATGAAATATTCGGTCGTGGTCACGCCCGCGATGCGCAGCAGGCCGCGCTCCAGACCGTGCAGCGCCGCCAAGTCTTCCTCGAACCGCGTCCAGCGCGCAAAGATGTCGAGCGCGGCGTCGTGCAGCAGCCGGGCGGCTTCGGTGGGGCGGATGCCACGGCCCACCGGCTCCACCAGCGGGGTGTCGAGCGCCGACTGCAGTTCGTGGATTTGCGACGATACCGTGGGCTGGGTTAGGTGCAGCTCCTGCGCGGCGCGGGTGATGGAGCCCAGGCGCACCACGGCTTCCAGCGTGCGCAGTTGGTGAAAGGTGGCGCGCGGCGGGCGGATCTTATTCATAGAAATAAATCGATGTAAAAAATCAGAATTGATGATTTGAAATCGATGCCATGATGCGCCAGACTCGCGTCATCGTCAACACCCCATCAGGCATCGACATGACGGAACTGACCCCCATCACGGTCGCTCGCGGCGACGGCATCGGCCCCGAAATCATGGACGCGACGCTGCGCGTGCTGCAAGCAGCAGGCGCGCGCATCGCGCCCGAGTTCATCGACATCGGCGAGCAGCAGTACCTGGCCGGGCACAGCTCGGGTATTCCGCCGCAGGCGTGGGAGAGCCTGCGCCGCACCAAGGTGTTCCTGAAGGCACCGATCACCACGCCGCAAGGGGGCGGGTTCAAGAGTCTCAACGTCACCATCCGCAAGACCTTGGGGCTGTACGCCAATGTGCGCCCGTGCGTGAGCTACGCGCCCTTCGTGCGCACGCTCCACCCCAAGATGAACCTGGTGATCGTGCGTGAGAACGAGGAAGACCTTTACGCTGGCATCGAGCACCGGCAGACCGACGAGGTGTTTCAGTGTCTCAAGCTCATCACGCGCCCGGGCTGCGAAAAAATCGTGCGCTACGCCTTCGATTACGCGCGCCGCCATGGGCGCAAGAAGGTCACATGCATGACCAAGGACAACATCATGAAGATGACCGATGGCCTGTTCCATCGCGTCTTCGACGAAGTGGCGCGTGAGTACCCGGACATCGAGACCGAGCACCTGATCATCGACATCGGCGCGGCACGGCTGGCCACCCGGCCCGAGCGCTTCGACGTCATCGTCACGCCCAATCTGTACGGTGACATTCTCTCCGACATCGCGGCGGAGCTCACCGGTTCGGTGGGGCTGGCACCCAGCGCCAATATCGGTGACCACGTGGCGATGTTCGAAGCCATCCACGGCAGCGCGCCGGACATCGCGGGCAAAGGCGTCGCCAACCCCTCGGGCTTGCTGCTGGCGGCCGTGTTGATGCTGGTGCACATCGGCCAGCCCGCCGTGGCCGGGACCATCCACAACGCGTGGCTGCGCACGATCGAAGACGGCGTGCACACGGCCGAGCTGCACGGGTCGCTGAGCATTGGCCGGCCCTTTGGCAGCATGGACTTTGCCGACGCGGTGATCGACCGCTTGGGCCAGGTGCCCGAAAAGCTGCCCGCCGTGCGCTATGCGCACGAGGCGCCCGCGTCGACCGGGGCTGCGGCCGCGCCGGCGCTGGCGCCGCGGCCCAGTGGGCGCGCCGCCAAGGCCATGGTGGGCGTGGACGTGTTCGTGCACGGCGCGGGCATCAGCGCGGACTTTCTGGCCGGGCAGCTCAGCGCGCTGGTGACCCCGCCGTTTACCCTGCAGATGATCACCAACCGCGGGGTCAAGGTCTGGCCGGGAGGATTCCCCGAGACCTTCTGCACCGACCACTGGCGCTGCCGCTTCGTCGCGCCAGACGGGCAGACCGTCACGCACGCCGACATCATTGGCTTGCTGCAGGCCCTGACCGCGCGCGGCGTGGACGTGATCAAGACCGAAAATCTATGCACCTTCGACGGCGAGCGCGGCTACGCGCTGGGGCAGGGACAGTGAAACCCTGCTGGAGGAGTTGCTCTTCACCGACCTCGCTCTCTTCAACCGCAAGCTCGCCGACTGGCTCGTCTTCTACAACGCTTCAGCGTCCGCACCACACCCTCGGCCAGCGTTCCCCGCTGTCCTTCCTCTTGCAACATCAACCCGAGTGCCAAAGGTACTGGACTCATACAGCAACTCGACAGTGTGTGTCATTTGTACTAACATTGCGGCAACTGACCTAACCAAACAGGTGCTGCCATGACTGCCGTTGCATCGTCGCCTTCCGCAAAGTCTGCCCGCCTCGGGCTGCGCGCCACGCCCGAGCAAGAGGCCGTACTGCGCCGTGCCGCCGAGGTCGCTCACAAATCGCTGACCGACTTCATCCTTGACAGCGCCTGCCTGGCCGCCGAGCAAACTCTGCTGGATCAGCGCCTGTTCATGGTCTCGGGCAGCCAGTACCAGGCGCTGATGGATCTGCTGGATCGCCCCGAACAGGCCAACGACGGTTTGCGTGATTTGTTTGCCCGCAAGGCACCCTGGGATACGAAGTGACGTTGCGCTCACCGGAGCCTCTGGCCGCGCAGCATCGGCTCGAAGATTTTGATTGCGGCAAGCCCGCGCTCAACGACTGGCTGCTGCGCCACGCTCGGCAAGCGCAAGGCAGTGGATCGGCCAAGACCTTCGTGGTTGCCGAGGATGATGGCCGTGTGGCGGGCTATTTCAGTTTGACCGTCGGCCAAGTCGACACGCTGGAGGCGCCGGAGCGCATCCGCAAAGGGGTGAGTCAATATCCGGTTCCGGTCGTGATCCTGGCAAGGCTGGCCGTGTCGCAGCAGGATCAGGGGCGCGGCATTGGCTTTGGTCTGTTGCAGGATGCCATTCGGCGGTCGGTGCTGATTGCCGAGCAGGCCGGCATTCGGGCGATGCTGACTCACCCCATCGATGAAGAAGCGGCGAGGTTCTACACCCGGTTCGGATTCATCGCCTCGCCATTGCGTGAGCAGCAACTGCTGTTGCTTTTGAAGGACGTCTGTCAATCCATCCCTGCCGACCGGGTTGGGCGGCTGTGGAAGTTCCTGGACTCTGAGGTGGATGACGGCGTGCGCGCCTGGGGGGCGGACGAAGAACAAAGCGGCGATGGCCAGCCGCCGTCGCGCAAAGCTAGAGGGGATGGGCGCCCATGCCAACATTGAACTGGATCGGCAAAGAAGCCGTCGTCAAACACCACAAAGAAGTGCCGTTCCGCCTGCTGGAGCCGGTGCCGGAACTCTCCTGCGGCCCGGCGGAGAGCGGCAACCTCATCGTGCAGGGCGACAACCTGCACGCGCTCAAAGCCCTGCTGCCGCGTTATGCCGGCCAGGTGAAGTGCATCTACATCGACCCGCCGTACAACACCGGCAACGAGGGCTGGGTGTACAACGACAACGTCAACAGCCCGGAGATTCGCAAGTGGCTGGGCGAAGTGGTCGGCAAGGAAGGCGAGACGCTGGACCGGCACGACCGCTGGTTGTGCATGATGTATCCGCGGCTGGTGCTGCTGAAGCAGTTTTTGCGCGAGGATAACGGCGTTATTTGGATTTCCATTGATGACGCCGCGGTCAATCTGGCGCGCCTGTTAATGGATGAAATTTTCGGTGCCGGAAGGTTTATTGCCTGCAACGTTTGGCAGAAACGCTACTCCCGCGAGAATCGGGAGGCCATTGGGGATGTGCACGAATATTTGCTTGTCTACGCAATGAATCCGGCGAAGTTCAAGGAGAGTCGCAATAAGGTGCCGATTGATGAAAAGCAAGCCAAGGTTTACCGCAACCCAAATAACGACCCCAAAGGTAGATGGCGGCCCATCCCAATGACTGCGCAAGCTGGTCATGCAACCCCTGATCAGTTCTACGAAATAACAGCGCCATCGGGGAAAAAGTTCAAGCCACCAGCAGGCAGGTGTTGGGGGTTGTCGGAAGCAACGTTTGAAAAGCTTCGAGCGGAAGGGCGGATTTATTTCGGGAAAAAAGGGAACTCACAGCCTAACATAATTCGGTACCTCTCCGAAGTGGAGGGGGTAGTGCCTTGGACTTGGTGGCCTCACGATGAGGTTGGTAATACCGACGAGGCAACTAAAGAATTGATGTCCATTTTCGGCGGAGCAAGTCCATTTGATACCACTCCAAAACCAGTGCGACTAATCCAGCGCGTTATTCAAATCTCAACTAACCCCGGTGACTTAATTCTCGACAGCTTCGCCGGCTCCGGCACCACGGCCCACGCGGTGCTCAAGCAAAACGCCGAGGATGGCGGCAACCGCCGCTTCATCCTCGTCGAGATGGATGAGAACATCGCGCAAAACGTCACCCGCGAGCGGGTCAAGCGCGTCGCCGAGGGCTACACCAACGCCAAAGGCCAAGCCGTGCCGGGGCTGGGTGGCGGCTTCCAGTTCTGCCGCCTGTCCCGCGAGCCGCTGTTCGACGCCGACGGCCAGATCCGCCGCGACGTGACGTTCGCGCAACTGGCCGAGTTTGTCTGGTTTGCCGAAACCGGCACCGGCTTCACTGGCACCGCCGATTCGCCGCTGCTGGGCGTGTTTGAGGGCCGCGCCATTTATCTGCTCTACAACGGCATCCTCAAGGACAGGTCGGTCGGCGGCGGCAACGTGCTCACCGGCCCGGTGTTCGATGCGCTGCCGAGGTTCGACGGCCCCAAAGTGATCTACGCCGCCGCCAACCGCATGGGCGCCCGCACCGCGCGGGAGGGCATCACTTTCAAGCAGACGCCTTACGCGCTGGAGGTGTGAGCGATGGCTGGAAACCTGCGTGTCATCATCATCGCGGGTCCCAATGGTGCGGGTAAAACCACCTTTGCCCGCGAGTTTCTGCCCCATGAGGCCGCTTGCCCCGTGTTCGTCAATGCCGATCTGATCGCGGCCGGCTTGGCGCCTTTTGCGCCGGAAACCGCCGCGCTTCATGCCGGGCGGCTGATGTTGCAGGAATTGCAGCGGCATTTTGGGGCGCGCGAGAGCTTTGCCTTTGAGACCACGCTGTCCGGGCGCACCTATTTGCACCTGATCGAACAATGGCAGGCAGCCGGCTATCGGGTGAAAATCATTTTTCTGCAACTCGCCAGCGCCGAAGAGGCCATTGCACGGGTCGCGCTGCGCGTCAAACAGGGCGGGCACGATGTGCCAGAGGCCGTGATCCGGCGTCGGTTTGCCGCGGGCCTTGTCAATTTTGAACGGCTGTATGCGCCGCGTGTCGATGCCTGGGTGCGCTACGACAACTCCGGCGAGCAACCCGTGCTGCTGGATTGGAGTGAGAAACCATGAGCCAAAGACCCATCGAACAAGCGCGTGACGCGGATTTGCGGCTGACCTATTCGGCGCTTCGGCGTGCGGCGCAGCGCGCCCGTGAATTGGCGCAGCAGACGGGCACCGCAATCGTGGTCTGTCGCCAAGGGGTGATCGAGTACCTTCCGCCGCAGCCGGAGCTTGCGCCGACGGCACAAGAAACCATCCCGCCTTGTGGGGACACGCGATGAACAGCTTCGCTCCGAAGGTCTATCAGCAGCAGGTGCTCGACAGTATCGAGGCCTATTTCAAGGCCTGCCATGAACTGCCGTCACCCTCGATTGCCTTCACCGCCACCACCGAACGCCTGTGGGGGTGGGGCAACCCATACAACCCGCTGTCGGGCTTCCCGGCCGACATGCCGTATTTCTGTCTGCGCGTGCCCACCGGCGGCGGCAAGACCTGGCTGGCGGCGAAAAGCGTGGCGCTCGTCAACACCCACCTGCTGCGCAGCGAGCACAGCGTGATTCTGTGGCTGGTGCCCAGCAAGCCGATTCGTGAGCAGACGCTCAAGGCACTCAAGGATCGCCACCACCCCTATCACGCGGCGCTGCGCGAGGCGGGCCCGGTGACGGTGCTGGATCTGGAAGAGGCCAAGAGCGTCACCCGCGCCACGCTGGACACCTCGACGACGGTGATCGTTGCCACGCGGCAGGCGTTTCAGGTGGAAGAGGAAGAGTGCCGCAAGGTGTATCAGTCCAGCGGTGCGCTGATGCATCACTTCGAGCACCTCTCGCCCGTGCAGCGCGACGCTTTGCTGAAGGAGGGCGAAGGGCCGGATGCCACGACGCCGTATTCGCTCGCCAACGTGCTGCGCCTGCGCCGACCCTTCGTGATCGTCGATGAGGCGCACAACAGCCGCACCGAACTGGCCTTCGACATGCTGGCGCGCTTTCGCCCCAGCGGCGTGATGGAGCTGACCGCCACGCCCGACCTGGAGCGCACGCCCAGCAACGTGCTGCACAGCGTGTCCGCCGCCGAATTGAAGGCGGAAGAAATGATCAAGCTGCCGGTGGTGCTGGAAACGGAACCGAACTGGCAGCAGTGTCTGGCCGATGCCATTGGCCGCCGCGATGCCCTGCACAAGCTGGCGGACGAAGAGCGACGCGCGGGCGCCCCGTATCTGCGTCCCTTGGTGTTGATCCAGGCAGAGCCGCGCCGTGCGGGGGTGGAGACGCTGGATGTCGAGAAGGTGAAGAACGAACTGATCACCCACCACGGTATCCCGGCCAGCGAAATCGTCGTCGCCACCGGCGAGGAAAAAGGGCTGGAGCAGATCGCTGCGGACTACAAGCTAGGGCTGTCCGACCCCGCCTGCCCGGTAAAGTTCGTCATCACCCAGAAGGCGCTGGCCGAAGGCTGGGACTGCCCGTTTGCCTACATTCTGGTAAGCATGGCGGAGCTTCGATCCGCGACGGCGGTGGAGCAGTTGCTCGGGCGCATTTTGCGCCAGCCGGGTGCGGCCCATCGGCAGGCCAAGGCGCTCAACCAGTCTTATGCCTTTGTGGTGTCGCGCAACTTTGCCGAAGCCGCCAGCGCCCTACGCGACCGGCTGGTGGTGGGCGCGGGGTTCGAGCGGCGCGAGGTGGCCGAGTTCGTCACTGCAGCGAAGGCAGAGCAAGCCCGGCTGGATCTGGATGGGCACGCCGGGCGCGTCATTGTCCGGCCCGTGGCGATTACCTTGTCCGAAAAGCCCGACCTGAAGCGTGTGCCCAAGCCGGTGCGCGACAAGGTGAGCTGGGACGGCAAGCGGGGCACGCTGACGATCAGCACGCCGCTTACCGAAGATGAAGCCGAAATGCTCAAGGTTTCGGTGACTTCCGAAACTGCCGCGGCGGCGATTGTGCAAGCCGCCGAAGTCAGCCGCACCACGGCGATCGAGTTTTTCCAGACGCCCGCCGAATTGGGCGAGCGCTTGCGCGTGCCGCAACTGGCCTTGCGTGTGCAGGGCGAGTTGCAACTGTTCGATGACCCAGAAGTGCTCGACTATCCGTGGGACCTCTCGCCCCACGATGCGGCACCGACCGCCGACGACCTGACGGCTTTGCATGCTGCGCTGAAGGTGTACGCAGGCGGCGAGATCGACATCGATGATGGCGGCCACGTGGTGTCGCGCTTTTTGCCCGAGCTACAGCGCGATCTGGGCCTCGTTTACCAACCCGAAAACTGGGATGAGGTGCGCCTGGCCACCTGGCTGTGCCGCAACCTGCCGGAGCCGTCGCTGACCCACGCCAGCAAGCGGGCATTCGTCGCTGCATGGCTCACCGATTTACTGCGCCGGGACGGCTTCACGCTGGCGCGCGCCAACTTGCAGAAATTCCTGATCCGCAATCTGCTCGAGGCGCGCATTCGTGAACTGCGCCAGCAGGCGGTCGGCAAGGCCTACCAGCAGGCACTGTTTGGTGACGATGCGGCCACGCGCGTGGCGGTGACGGATCAATATGCCTACGAGTTTCATCCGCAGGCTTATGCGCCCAGCCGCGACTACGACGGGCGCTTTGGGCACTTCGACTTCCGCAAGCATTTCTACGGGCGCATCGGCGACTTCGACAGCAAGGAGGAGTTTGAGTGTGCCTGCCAGTTGGATATGTGGGCGCAACAAGGCCGCATCCGGTTCTGGGTGCGCAACTTGGTTCGGCGCGAAGGTTGTTCCTTCTTTCTGCAGAAAGCCGATGGCCGTTTCTACCCGGATTTCCTGTGCCAGTTGCCAGGCTCAGCCGACCAACCCGGGCCGATTCTGGCGGTTGAATACAAGGGCGCGGATCGCTGGAACGGCGCTGAGGATGACCGCTTGATCGGCGACCTGTGGGCCAAGCTGTCGGAAGGCCGTTGCCGGTTCGTGATGGTCAAGGACAGGCGCTGGGATTGGATCGAGAAGGTGTTGAAGTGAGCGACTTCCCAAAGGAGACGCTGGGTTTTCTGGTCCTGGCCTTGCCAGTATTCGTCGTCCTCCCAGGCAGCCAGGGTCCAGGTGCGCTTGAGCGGTTAGTCCTCAATCGCCATCGACCAGATCCTGCTGCTTGACCTTTCCTTGGTGGTACTGCGCGGTGGAGCGGGCCAGGTGCGCGGCGTTGGCAGGCGAGCGCAGCAGATGAACGGTCTCCATGAGGCTGTTGAAGGTGTCGAGCGACATCACTACCGCATCAGGCGCGTCCCGGCGTGCGATGACCGTGACATCGGCGTGTTTGACGACTTGATCGATCACGGCTTCGAGACGGTTAGCATCAGGTGCGTGTCATGAGATGGCCTGCAGACATGACGGAGAGAGGCTTCGCAGGCTCTCGAACACGCGGCGCTCGCCGGTGATGGGGTCATCGAAAGCGATGGCGCGCGCCAACAGTTGCAGCGGCTGCGTGTAGTCCTCGGGTTCGTCCGGGCCACGGCGCACCACGGGGTAAAACTGGTCGCCCACGATGGGCAAGCCGAGTGCAGCCATGTGCACGCGCAGCTGGTGGCGCTTGCCGGTCACCGGGCGCAGGCGGTAGCGCGCGTATTCTGCCTGGGGGTCCAGGCGTTCCAGCGGTTCGATCCAGGTCTCGCTGTTGGCGGGCAGCCCCTCCTCGGGCGCGGCTTCGCGCATGCGAAAAAATGCCTTTTCATCCTCGCGCAGGTGGCTGGTGCGGCGCAGCGGCCAGCGCAGTCCGTCGCGCCACGGGGCGATCGCTTCATACGTTTTGTCCACCCGCCGCTCGCGAAACAGGCGCTGGTAGGCGTCGCGTTCGTGCGCCTGTACGCTAAAGACGACGAGCCCGACGGTTTCGCGGTCGATGCGGTGCAGCGGGCTCAGATCGGGCAGGTCGAGCACGCGCTTGAGGCGCACGAGCAGCGTCTCGCGCACGTAGCGCCCCCCGGGCGTGACGGGCAGAAAGTGCGGCTTGTCCGCCACCACCAGGTGCGCATCGCGGTAGAGCACGGTCTCCTGAAACGGCACAGGCGCCTCATCGGCCAATGTGCGCCAGTAATAGACGCGTTGGCCGTGCAAGTAGGGGGTGTATTCATCCAGCGCGCGCCCGTCGTCGTCCACCACATGGCCAGCGCGCAGCCGCGCCTGCCATTCGGCGCGCGGGATGCGCGGCAAGCGCGCGGCCAGGTAGTCCAGCAGCGTGGGCCATGGGCACTGGCGCAGGCGGGGTAGAGCCACGCAACTGGGCGAGACGCCATCGCGCAGGGGCAAGGCTCCGTTTTTGGGCAGATGGGCCATGGTCGCCGGGGGTCAGTAGGGCGTGCGCCCCGGCACGCGGGCGCGCACGCGCAGGTCCGGCCCGACGGGGTCGACCGCGACGAAGGCGAGCGCGCAGCCGTCGTCCAGCCGGTCGAGTGGCCCCAGTGTGGTCAGTCCCAAGCCTTGGCCCAACAGGCGGGGCGCGAGGTACAGCAGCAGCTCGTCCACCAGCCCGGCGCGCCACCACGAGGCGTTGAGCGCAGCGCCCGCTTCGATGTGCAGCTCGTTGACCTCGCGCGCGGCCAGGTCGGCCAGCACGGCGGCCAGATCGACCTTGGGGGACCCGCCAGGGGTTTTGGGGGGCCCGGGCTGGTCGATGATGGTCACGCCCAGTGCGTGCAGTGCGGCGCGCTGGCGTGCGGTGGCAGCCGGGTCGCTGGCGGTGTAGAGCAACACTTCGCCTGGCGGCTGCAGGATGCGCGCGTCCGGGTCGATCTCCAGGGCCGAGTCGAGCACCACGCGCAGCGGCTGGCGCGCCGTGGGCACCAGCCGCACGTCCAGGCGCGGGTCGTCCTGGCGCACGGTGCCGATGCCCGTGAGTACGGCGCCCGCGCGGCGGCGCCAGGCGTGGCCGTCGGTGCGCGCCTCGGGGCTGGTGATCCACTGGCTGACGCCATTGGGCAGCGCCGTGACGCCGTCGAGCGAGGCGGCCACCTTCATGCGCACCCACGGGCGACCGTGGCGCATGCGCTGCCAAAAGCCGATGTTGAGCTCGCGCGTCGCCACGGCGACGGGATGATCCGGGGGCAACACGGTCACCTGCACGCCCGCCTGCCGCAGCCGTGCCAGGCCTTGCCCGCTGACGCGCGGGTTCGGATCCTCGGTGGCGACGACGACGCGGGCGACGCCGGCGGCAACGAGCGCATCGCAGCACGGAGGGGTGCGTCCATGGTGGCTACACGGCTCCAGCGTGACGAAGGCGGTGGCGCCGCGCACGTCCGCGCCAGCCGCCTGCGCGGCGCGCAGGGCCATCACCTCGGCGTGCGCCTGCCCTGCGGCCTGGGTGTGGCCCTCGAACACCCGGCCGTCACGCAGGAGCAGCCGGCACGCCACGCGCGGGTTGGGGTCGGACAGGCCGATGGCCTGCTCGGCCAGCGGGAGCAGCCCCTCCCAGGCGCGCGCGTCCAGCGGGTCAGGCGTCGTCATGGCGGCGTTCGAATACCAGGTCCCACACGCCGTGGCCCAGGCGCAGGCCACGTTGCTCGAACTTGGTCATCGGCCGGTAGGCGGGCCGCGGCGCATAGCCGCCCAGGCTGGGGTCGGTGCTGGCGTTGCGCAGCCGTGGCTCGGCCCCCAGCACCTGCAGCATTTGTTCGGCGTAGGGCTGCCAGTCCGTGGCACAGTGCACGTAGCCGCCAGGCTTGAGTCGGCTGGCCAGCAGCGCCACGAACGGCGGCTGGATCAGGCGGCGCTTGTGGTGGCGCTTTTTGTGCCACGGGTCGGGAAAAAAGATGTGAACGCCGTCGAGCGAGCCCTCGGCCAGCATGTGGGTGAGCACCTCGACCGCATCGTGCTGGATGATGCGCAGGTTGGTCAGCCCCAGCTCGCCGATGCGCTTGAGCAGCGCGCCTACACCGGGCTCGTGCACTTCGCAGCCCAGAAAGTCGTCGTCGGGCCGCAAGCGTGCGATGTGCGCCGTGGCATCGCCCATCCCAAAGCCGATTTCCAGGATGAGCGGCGCGCGTCGGCCAAAGACCGCTTCCGGGATCAGCGGCACGGGTGCGTAGGGCAGCACGAAGCGCGGCCCGAGCGTTTGCAGGGCCTTGGCCTGGCCGCTCGTGGTGCGGCCGGCGCGCAGCACATAGCTGCGGATGGTTTTGGGGTGGGGCACGCCAGTAGGGGCGGCCGAAGCAGATTCAGGCAGGTGGTCGCTCACGGGTGGGATTGTAGAGATCCCGCTCACGCCCAGCGTTGCTGCCACAGGCGGGTCCACGCGGCCAGCGCCGTCTCCACTTCCGCCGCGCCCGGGGCGGGTGCCGGCAAATCGAGCACCGCAGCGGCGGCGGCCAGGGCCGATAGGGCCGCCTGTCGGTCGTCAAGCTTCAGCGGGGCCGCACCGGTTTGTTTGGAGAGCTTCTCGCCATTGGGGGCGCACACCAGCGGGGTGTGCAGGTAGCGCGGCGTCGGCAGTCCCAGGGCGCGTTGCAGCACGATCTGCCGCGGGGTGTTGTCGGCCAGATCCTCGCCGCGTACCACGTCGGTGATGCCCTGCGCGCCATCGTCCACCACCACGGCCAACTGGTAGGCCCAGCAACCGTCGGCGCGCCGTAGCACGAAGTCGCCCACCGCGGCCGAGACATCTTGCGCCTGGGCCCCCAGGCGCCGGTCATGCCACGTCAGCGGCGTGGGCAGGCCCAGGTCGGCCAGCACCCGGTCGACGTGCAGGCGCCAGGCGCGCGCCGCGCGACCGTCGGACTGGTTCGGCCCGCTCCGCTCCGGGCGGCAGGTGCCAGGGTAGGGAAGGGCCGCGTGGCGTGTGCGCTGCACCCCGCGTGCCCGCCACGCGGCTTCGATCGCTTGCCGGGTGCAGTGGCACGGATAGGCCCAGCCCGCGTCGATGAGGTGCTGCAGCGCGGCCTGGTAGGCCGCTTCGCGCTGCGACTGCCACCACGGCGGCTCATCTGGCCACAGGCCGCAGGCGCGCAATTGCGCCAGGATTCCCTCGGCCGCGCCGGGCATGCAGCGCGGGCGGTCCACGTCTTCGATGCGCACCAGCCACTGGCCGCGGTGCGCGCGCGCGTCCAGCCAACTGGCCAGGGCCGCCACCAGCGACCCCGCATGCAGCCAACCGGTGGGCGACGGGGCGAAGCGGCCCCGATAGGCCGTTGCCGCTGCGGCCATCAGCCCTCCAGCATGGCCAGCGCCAGCTCCAACCCCGACAGGAAGGCGTGCTCGACCCGATGCCCCAGGCACCAGTCACCGCACAGCCCCAGGCCGCGCTGCGCGTCCCACAGGTACGGCTCGCCGAGCGGTCGCTGCGTCTGCGCATAGCGCCAGCGGTGCACGGTGGCGTGCGCGGGGGTGGCACGGATGCCGGTGACCTCGGCGAAGCCCTTGAGCAGCTTGGCCAGCACGCGCTCGGGGTCGTCCTCTAGGTGTTCGGCCGACCACGCGGGGCTGGCTTGCGCGACCCAGCGCTCTACCGGGCCGCGTCCGGGTTTGCTGGGCTCGCGCGCCACCCAGGCCAGGCGATGGTGGTCGCTGCGGGCGGCGTCCCAATGCGGCCCCAAGCGCTGGCTCGGGCCCGCCACGGCGTGTGGCCAGGCGGCCATCAGCGTCCAGCAGGGGGCGACCGCTACCTCTTCGTCCAAGCGCTGTTGCCACGTGGGTGCCAGGGCGCTGGCGGCCAGCAGCTCCCGTGCCTGCGGATGCGGGATGGCGAGCAGCACCGCATCGAAGCCGCCCATCACCGCCGGTGCGTCGGCCGCGTCCGGCGCGCCCTCCAGGCGGAGTTGCCAGCGCGTGGGCGCGATGGCGTCGGGTTCCAGCCGCACCACGCGCGTGACCCAGTGGCACTGCCCGAGCGTGCCATCGGCCAACGGTTGTGCCCAATGCTTGACGAGCGCGCTCATGCCCGGCGTAGCGACCCAGCGCGTCTCTGTGGGGGCAGGGGCGACGGCCAGCCGGGATGCGGTGGCGTCGAGCACGCGCACCCAGGTCGCATCCCATGCGGCGATCGGGGCCTGCGTGGCGCGCAGGGCGAGCTCGAAGCGCGTGTCGCGCACCGTAAAAAACTGCGCCCCGTGGTCGAAGTCGCCCCAATCCGTGCGGCGCGTGGCCATGCGGCCACCGGCGCCCCGGCTCTTTTCGAACACGGTGACGTGCCAGCCTGCCTGCGCGAGGGTGCGCGCCGCGGTGATGCCGGCGATGCCAGCGCCCACTACCGCCACCCGCCGGGGCGTGGGTGGCGCGATGGACGGTTCGGCCGCCGGTCTGCGCCGAGGGCGCTTCGGAGGCAGCGGGGTGGGGGCAGATCGGCGGCGCGGCATGGGGCGAACTTTCGGTGGGAAGGAGGAAACACCGATGGGATGACCCGCCGATGGTAGCGCAGCCGCCACGCGACTCACGCCAGCGGCGCATCATGCCCCGGGCGCTTCATCAACAGGGCGTCGCGCGTCAGCGGATCGGCTAGCCGTTGCAGCCACCAGTGCAGCGCCGGTCCCGTGCGCGGGGCGCCACTGCCGACGGGCCGCGCCGTCTGGCGCCAGGCGTAGGCGGTGGGCACGACGCGGGCTGGCAACGTCGTGGCCTTGAGCACCAGGTGCCCGGCGTTCACGTGAGGCTGCGCCAGCGGCTGCGGCAACCAGCCGCAGCCCAGTCCACGCAGCTGGGCCTGCAGTTTCATGGCCATGCTGGGCACGGTCAGCACATCCTGGCCCGGCTGCGGGCCCACCGTCAGCCCGCCCTGCGGCGCGGTGTCGGCCACCGCCACGATGCGATGGGCGCGGATGTCTGCCGGGGTCAGCGGTTCAGCCGCTCTGGCCAGCGGGTGGTGTGGCGCCACCGCAAAGCAAAACGGGACGTTGCCCAGGGGTTGCAAGCCGATTTCTGCGGTCGGCGTCCGCTCCAGTGTTACCCCTAGAGCCAGATCGGCCTGGCCGCTGAGCAGCGCTTCCAGGGTGCCGGAGAGGGTCTCGCCCCGCAGCCGCAGCCGGGTGGGCGCCCCCAGGGCGTAGAAGGCCTCGCACAGCTCGAGCAGCGTGCGCGGGCAGATGACGGCATCGGCCGCGATGGTG
Organism: Tepidimonas sp. HKU78; assembly: GCF_049860815.1. Lineage (NCBI taxonomy): Bacteria > Pseudomonadati > Pseudomonadota > Betaproteobacteria > Burkholderiales > Tepidimonas > Tepidimonas sp. HKU78. The sequence continues at coordinate 158,417 of NZ_CP187547.1, read as the reverse complement.
AGTTCGGCTTCCCAGCCGGTGGCGATGCGCCGTACGCGCTGCGCCAACGCGTCCCATTCGCGCAGTAACGCGTCCCCAGCCCGCAGCAGTTCTTGCCCGGCCGGGGTCAGCCGGGCGCGGCGCGAGCGCCGGTCCAGCAGCAGCACGTCGAGCGCCTGCTCCATCTGCCGCACCCGGTAGGTCAGCGCACTGGGCACCAGGCCGAGCGCCCGCGCGGCGGCCGCCAGACTGCCATGCCGCGCCACGGCCGCCAGCAGCGCCACCTGTTCCGGCCCCATGTGCCGCCGCTTCAAGCGACCGCGTCGGCGCTTTGGCGCGTGAGCATGGCCAGCACGTTGGCCACGGTGCTGCGCAGCTCGCGCCGGTCGCAGATCATGTCGATGCCGCCTTTTTGCAGCAAAAACTCGGCGCGCTGAAAGCCCTCCGGCAGCTTGACGCGCACGGTGTTTTCGATCACACGCGGGCCAGCAAAGCCGATGAGCGCCTTGGGCTCGGCGATCACCACGTCGCCCATGAAGGCGAAGCCCGCCGACACGCCGCCCATGGTGGGGTCGGTCAGGATGCTGATGTAGGGCAGGCGCTGCTTGGCCAGGCGGGTGAGCGCCGCGTTGGTCTTGGCCATTTGCATGAGTGACAGCAGCCCTTCTTGCATGCGCGCGCCGCCGGTGGCGGTAAAGCAGATGAAGGGCACTTTTTGCTCGATGGCGTTTTCCACGCCGCGCACGAAGCGCTCACCGACCACCGAGCCCATGGAGCCGCCCATGAAGTCGAACTCGAAGCACGCCACGACCACGGGCAGGGTGTGCACCGCGCCCCCCATGACGATGAGGGCGTCGGTCTCGCCCGTGGCTTCGAGCGCCTCTTTCAGACGTTCGGGGTACTTGCGGCTGTCCTTGAACTTGAGGGGATCGACCGGAAGCACCTCCTGCCCGATCTCGTAGCGGCCCTCGGGGTCGAGAAAGGCGTCCAGCCGCGCGCGCGCCCCGATGCGGTGGTGGTGCGCGCAGTGCGGGCAGACGTTGAGGTTTTTTTCCAGGTCGGTCTTGTACAGGACGGCGTCGCAGCTCGGACACTTGACCCACAGACCCTCGGGGATGCTGCGCCGCTGGCCACCAGCGGAGGCAATCTTGGGGGGCAGCAGTTTTTCCAGCCAGGACATGGCAACTCCTTGCGATGGCAGCGCCGCCCGTGACGCGCAGGCCGAGGCGTGGCGGGGCGCGCGGCGCCGGTGTGCGCGCGATTATGCGCCAGCCGCGGCGGCCTTGGGTAGCGCGTCGAGCGCGGTGCGGATGTCGCGTACGAACGCCGCCGCCACGGCGGGGGCGCGCTCGCGCGGTTCGTTGTCGAGCAACTGGATGAGCCGGGTGCCGATGACGACGGCGTCGGCGCTGCGCGCCACGGCCTGGGCGCTGGCCGCATCCCGGATGCCAAACCCCACGCCGACGGGCACTTTGACATGGGCGCGGATGCGCGGCAACATCGCCTCCACCGACGCCGTATCCAGGTGCGCCGCGCCGGTAACGCCCTTGAGCGAGACGTAGTAGACATACCCGCTGGCCAGCTGGCCCACGAGCGCGATGCGCTCGTCGGTGCTGGTGGGGGCCAGCAGAAAGATCAGATCCAGCCCGTGCGCGCGCAGCGTGGCTGCGAAGGCCTCGCATTCCTCGGGCGGGTAGTCCACCACCAGCACGCCGTCCACGCCCGCGGCGGCCGCCTCGCGCGCAAAGCTGCCCGCGCCGTGGCGATGTTCCCACGCTTCGATGGGGTTGGCGTAGCCCATGAGCACCACCGGTGTCGCCGTGTCGCGGGCGCGGAAGTCGCGCACCATCTGCAGCACCTGCGCCAGGCCGATGCCCGCAGCCAGCGCGCGCTCGCCGGCGCGCTGGATCACCGGGCCGTCGGCCATCGGGTCGGAAAACGGCACGCCCAGCTCGATGACGTCGGCGCCGGCGGCCACCATGGCGTGCAGCAGGTCCACCGTGACGTCGGGCTGCGGAAAGCCCGCGGTGACGAAGGGGATGAGCGCGCGGCGACCGCTCGCGCGCAGGCGCTCGAACGTGGCGGCCAAGCGGGGGGCGCTCATTGCACGGCTCCTGGGGTCAGGTGGATCGGCGCGGCGGTCTTGACGCTTTGGCCGCGGCAGCTGGGGCGGCAATAGAAGTCGGCGCCGGACAGGTCGGCCACGGTACCGATGTCCTTGTCGCCCCGGCCCGAGAGGTTGACCAGCAGGCTTTGATCGGGCCGCAGCGTCGGCGCGAGCTTCATGGCATAGGCGATCGCGTGGCTGGACTCCAGCGCGGGGATGATGCCCTCGGTGCGGCACAGGCGATGGAAGGCCTCCAGCGCCTCGGCATCGGTCACGCCCACGTACTCGGCGCGGCCGCTGTCCTTCAGCCAGGCGTGCTCGGGGCCGACGCCGGGGTAGTCCAGGCCGGCGCTGACGGAGTGCGTCTCGGTGATCTGGCCGTCGGCGTTTTGCAGCACGTAGGTGCGGTTGCCGTGCAGTACGCCAGGCACGCCGCGCTGCAGCGACGCGGCGTGGCGTCCGCTGTCGAGCCCATTGCCCGCGGCTTCCACGCCGATCAGGCGCACCCGCTCGTGGGGGATGTAGGGGTAGAAGATGCCCATGGCGTTGCTGCCGCCGCCGACGCAGGCGATCACCGCGTCCGGCTGCGCCTGCGCGCCGTTGCCGGGCAGGCCCAGGTCGGCCAGCATCTCGGGCATCTGGCGCAGGCATTCCTCGCCGATCACGCTCTGGAAGTCGCGCACCATCATGGGGTAGGGGTGCGGCCCGGCGACGGTGCCGATGATGTAGAAGGTGTTTTCGACGTTCGTGACCCAGTCGCGCAGCGCCTCGTTGAGCGCGTCCTTCAGCGTCTTGCTGCCGGACTCCACCGGCACCACGGTGGCGCCGAGCAGCTTCATGCGGTAGACGTTGGGGCTTTGGCGCTTGACGTCCTCGCTGCCCATGTAGACCACGCATTCCAGCCCGTAGCGCGCGCAGATGGTCGCGGTGGCCACGCCGTGCTGGCCGGCGCCGGTCTCGGCGATCACGCGCGGCTTGCCCATGCGCCGCGCCAGCATCGCCTGGCCGATGACGTTGTTGATCTTGTGCGCGCCGGTGTGGTTGAGGTCTTCGCGCTTGAGCAGGATTTGCGCGCCGCCCAGCTCGCGGCTCAGGCGTGCGGCGTGGTAGACGGGCGAGGGGCGGCCGACGAAGTGTTTGAGCTCCGAGTGGAACTCGCGCTGGAAGTCCGGGTCGTGGCGCCAGTGTTCGTAGGCGGCGCGCAACTCAGCGATGGCGTGGGTCAGCGTTTCGCTGACGAAGCTACCGCCGTAGGGCCCGAAATGGCCGCGGGCGTCGGGAAAGGCGTAAGCGTGGGCAGACATGGGGAGCATCCGATGGAGGGTGACGGCCAGCGTGCCAGGCACGGCGGGGCGCGTCAGGAGGCGGGGGAATCGGCCAGGATCGCGTCGGCGCGGCGCACCGCGGCGATGAACGCCTCGACCCGGGCCGGGTCTTTGATGCCCTTGGCGGCTTCGACGCCAGAGGAGACGTCAACACCCCAAGGGCGTACGAGAAGCACGCCATCGGTCACATTTGCGGGTGTGAGTCCACCAGACAAAACGACCCGATGGGCGGCGTGGAGTCGAGGGTCTGACCACGGAAGGGCTGTCCAGTCGAAAGCGTGTCCGCCTCCGCCGTAGCCGGGCACGTGGGCATCGACCAGCACGGCCTGCGCGGCGGAATAACGATCGGCGTATTCTAGGAGATCGAAGCCCGCGGCGCCAGCACCCACCGGCACGCGCGCGGCGCGCAGCCACGGGCGTGCGCCCGCCAGTGCCGCGCATTGCTCGGGGGACTCGTCGCCATGGAATTGCAGCAGCGCGCCCGGCACGGCGTCCAACGCGGCGCGCACCTCATCGGCGCTGGCGTTGACGAACAGCAGCACGGGCGTGACGAAGGGGGGCAGTCGGCGCGCCAGCTCGCCCGCGCGTCGGGCACTCACGCAGCGGGGACTGCCGGGGTAGAGCACGAAGCCGACGGCATCGGCACCGGCAGCCGCGGCATGTTCGACATCGGCCTCGCGCGTGAGGCCACAGATTTTGATGCGGGTGCGTCGCATGGGATGACTGGGGAAGGAGGATCGATGTCGAGGCGCACGATGAGCAACGCCAGCTACAGCGGCAGCCAGTCGAAGGCGGGCGTCCGCTCGGGCAGGCCGAGCGCCTCATCGTAGCGCGGCCCTAAAAAGTACAGGCCGTCGGGCGCGAAGGTGGGTGCAGCGATGTCGCGCCGCCGGGCGTCGCGCACGGCGGCCATCCACTCGGGCGGGCGCAGGCCCTGGCCGATGGCGATCAGGCAGCCCATGATGTTGCGGATCATGTGGTGCAAAAAGGCGTCGGCCTCGAAGTCGAAGCGCCAGTAGGGCCCGCGGCGGCGGATGTCGAGTCGCTGCACATGCTTGATGGGCGAGCGCGCCTGACACTGCGCAGCGCGAAAGGCGCTGAAATCGTGCTGACCGATGAGGTGTTGCGCCGCCGCCTGCATGGGTGCCAGTGCCAGCGGGCGAAAGACCCAACCGACGCGCCCGGCCTCGACGCTGGGCCGCACGGGCGACTCCAGCAGTACGTAGGCGTAGCGGCGCGCGCGGGCGCTGTTGCGGGCGTGAAAGGTCGCGGGCACCGCGCGCGCCCACTGCACCGCGATGTCTGGCGGCAAAAACCGGTTGGTGCCGCGCACCCAGGCTGCCATGGGGCGCTGCACCGGCGCGTCGAAGTGCACCACCTGATTGAGGCCGTGCACACCGGCGTCGGTGCGGCCCGCGCACAGCGTGGTGATCGCGGGCACGTCGGCAAACGCGCACAGGGCGCGCTCGAGCTGGTCTTGCACCGTTTGGCCGCTGGGCTGGCTCTGCCAGCCCTGGTAGGCGGTGCCCAGGTAGCTCACACCCAACGCCACGCGCATCGATGCACCCGTCGCCATCGCAGCCGCTCAGGCTGGGTTTCAGGCCAACTGGGCGAGGAAGGCGCGCGCGCGCTCCTGTAGCTTGCCGGTCGCTTCGGCCACCACCTCCTCGGCCAGCGTGCGCGCGCCGTCGATGTCGCCGATGGCTTCGAACTCTCGCGCCAGCGACAGTTTGGTCTCCAGCGGGTCGGCCTCGGCCAAGTCTTCGGCGACTTCCAGGCTGGACAGGTCGTCGATGGGGACGTCGCCCTCGGCCGTCTCGCTGGCCTCGGCCGGGGCGGGTGCACCCTCGGCAGTGGCCGGGGAATCGTCGCCCGGCAGATCGAGCGACAACTCGGCCAGCTCGGGCGGCAGACTGGGCGCATCGGCCGCCGCCGCAGCGGGGTCGTCCGCGCGTGCGGTGCCATCGGCGGGGGGCAGATCCCAGTCGAAGTCGAGGCCCTCGTCCGCCGGGGTGGGCGCGGCGGCGGGTGCTGGGGCCTGCGCGGCGTCGAGGGCCGTCGTTAGGTCGAGGTCGAAGTCGAGATCGGCCGCTTCGGCCGCGGGGGGGGCAGGCGTGTCTGCCGCCATGGACGGCGCGCTGGCGGCCACGGCGGAGAGGTCGAGCTCGGGCAGATTGCTGGCGCCAGCTACGCTGCCAGCGGCCATGGCCGCAGCGGCTGCGCCCGCCATCCCACCCGCCTGACCCGTCGCTGGGCGGTACAGCGGGTTGTCGGGGTCGAGGGTCTGGCCGAGCTCGCAGGCTCGTGCCCATTCCGGCCCCTGGCCTTGGGTGAGGGCGTGCAGCTCGCGTGCCGCGGCTTCGAAGCGGGCCGCGTCGGGCCGCTGGGCGTAGATTTCCAGCAGCTTGAGTCGCACGGGCAGGCGGTCCGGGTGCAGGCGCAACGCCTCCAGCAGGATCTCCTCGGCCTGTTGTTCACGACCGTAGGCCAGATAGACGTCTGCCTCGGCCACCGGATCCACGTCGCCACCGGCATCGAGCTGGCTGGGCGAATACATCATCGACGATGCCGGCGCCGGTTCGTCGGTGTCCACGGTCTGGCCAACGGCGTCGATGTCGGGTTCCTTCGCCGCTGCTGGCTCGGCATTGCGCCGGCGTTGCCGCAGACGCCACCACGCGAGCACCGCCAGCAGCACCGCCACTCCCCCGGCGGCAGGGATGACGAGCGGATGGCCAAGCAGCGCCGTCAGCGCCGACGGTTCGGGGGCCGGCGCGGGTGCCGGTGGAGGTGCGGGCGGGGCCGCGGGTGCCGCCGGCTCCGGGACAGGGGCAGGAGCCGCTGCCGGCTCGGCGGGTGCGCTGGGTGCGGCAGCCGCGGGGGGGGTGGCCGCCACCTCCAGGCCAGGCGCAGCCGCCACAGGCGCCGCGGCAGGCGGGGCCGCGGGTGCCGCTTCGGGCGCTGGTGTCGGTGCGGCGGCCGCTTGCCGCAGTTGCTCTAGTTCCTGCAGGTTGCGGTTGAGTTCGGCGACGCGTTGCTCGCTTTCGTTGCGCTGGCGCTCCTGGGCGATGCGCGCCTCGGCGGGGGCGGTGGCACCGGGCTTGCTCAGCGTGAGGCGATCCTGTGCGCTGGCTTGGGGTTTGTCTTCGGCCACGGCGGCCTGCACGCCGCCGGTGGCGGTGCGGGTGGCCGCGGGCGCCTCCTGTGCAGGTGCGGCCTGGGCCAGTCGGCGCCGGTATTCGTTGAAGTCGCGCGTTTGCGCGGCCACGATGCGGCGAGCCTCCTGCGCATCGACCGGAGCGGCGCTGGCGCCCTCGGGTAGGTCGATGACAGCCCCTGCGCGCAGCAAGTGGACGTTGCCGCGGATGAAGGCGTTGGGGTTGGCGCGCAGCAGCGCGACCAGCATCTGCTCCAACGTGACGTCGGCGGGCTTGTGTGCGGCGGCGATGCGGCCGGCGGTGTCGCCGGGCCGCACGGTGATGCGCTGCGTCCGCTCGCCAGGGGCACCCGCCACGGCCGCGCGGGGGGAGGGGACGGCTGCCGGCACCGGCTGCGCGGGCCGCACGTCGGTCACCAGCGGGGCAGGCGGGCTGGCGGGAACGGCGGGCACTGCTGGGGGGGCGCTGACGGCGGGCGCCACCGGCGCCACAGGGCGCAAGTTCGGCGGGTCGAACAACAGCGTATAGCCGCGCAGCAGCTCACCGCCCGCCCAGCGGGCTTGCACCACCACGTCCAGGAACGGCTCGGCCACCGGGCGGTTGCTGCGCAAGACGATCACGGCGCGCCCGTCGGGGCGGCGCTCCAGCGTCAGCGACACGTCCTGCAGCAGGGGGTTGAAGTCCAGATTGGCCGCGCGAAAACGCTCGGGCGGTGCCAGCCCGATTTGCAGGCTGGCCGCCTCGGCGTCGGTGAGCCCTGGCACGTCGATCTCGGCACGCAGGGGCTCACCCAGCAGCGATTGCACCGACACCCGCCCCAATGCCAGCGCCCAGGCGTTGCCAGCCAAGGCGCAAGACAACGCCGCCGCGATGGCCACGCCACGCCATGGCCGCACTCCCCCGCGGTGGGGGCGGTCGATGGCGCCGTCGGGCGCGGGCGGCAGCGAGCGCAGAGGCGGGCGGAGGTTCGGCACAGAGGTCCTTTTTTCAGGCATCGGGTCGATGACGTCGAAACACCATAGCATCAATGCGTTACCGCGACAAGCTCACGTGTTGCCGAGCACGCCGCCGGATGCCATCTATCGCGTGACGGCCCGCCGCGCGTTGCAGCGGTACAACGCTGCGCGGCCAGCGCCGGCACGTTTGGTGCTTCAGACCCGACTATACCGCCGTCAGACCGCGAATGCGCGCCTCACGCGCGCAGCAGGATGCGCAGCATGCGGCGCAGCGGCTCGGCCGCGCCCCACAGCAGTTGGTCGCCGATCACGAAGGCCGAGACGTACTCGGGGCCCATGTTGAGCTTGCGCACCCGGCCCACGCCCACCTGCAGCGTGCCCGTGATGGACGCGGGGGTGAGCTCGCGCACGGTGATGGCGCGCTCGTTGGGCACCCACTTGACCCACGGGTTACCGCTGCGGATGATGGTCTCGAGTTCATCCAGCGGCACGTCGAGCTTGAGCTTGAGGGTCAGCGCCAGGCTGTGACAGCGCATGGCCCCGATGCGCACGCACAGGCCGTCGACGGGGATCGTCTGCGTGGTGCCCAAGATCTTGTTGACTTCGGCCTGGCCTTTCCATTCTTCCTTCGACTGGCCGTTGGGCAGTTGCACGTCGATCCAGGGAATGAGGCTGCCTGCCAGCGGCGCGCCAAAGTATTCGGTTGGCACGTCCTCGCGGATGGCTTTCGCCACCTTGCGGTCGATGTCCAGAATGGCCGACGCCGGGTTGGCCAGATCGTCGGCCACCGCGGCATGGATGACGCCCATGCCTTGCAGCAGCTCGCGCATGTTGTTGGCGCCGGCGCCGCTGGCGGCCTGATAGGTCATGGAGCTGACCCACTCGACCAGGTCTTCGCGGAACAGGCCGTTGAGGCCCATGAGCAGGATCGAGTTGGTGCAGTTACCGCCGATCCAGTTCTTGCCGCCATTGGCCAGCGCGCGGCGGATCACATGGTCGTTGACCGGGTCGAGCACGATGACGGCGTCGGGCTCCATGCGCAGCGCGCTGGCCGCGTCGATCCAGTGCCCCTGCCAGCCGGCGGCGCGCAGGCGCGGAAAGACGTCCTTGGTGTAGTCGCCGCCCTGGCAGGTGAGGATGATGTCGCAGCGCGACAGCGCCTCGATGTCGTGCGCATCTTGCAGCGTGCGGTGGGCCTTGGCCTGCGCGGGGGCGGCACCGCCCGCGTTGGAAGTGGAGAAGAAAACCGGCTCGATGAGGTCGAAGTCGCCCTCGGCGACCATGCGGTCCATCAAGACCGAGCCGACCATGCCGCGCCAGCCGACGAGGCCGACCCGATTGCCAACAGTGCTCATTGCGTGTGCCTTTTGGGGGATGAAGGAGAAAAACCGGTCTATGTCAGCAGCGCGCGCACCACCGCGTCGCCCATCTCGGCGGTGCCCACGCGTGTGGTGCCGGCGCTGTGGATGTCGGGCGTGCGCAGGCCGTCGGCCAGCACGCGCTGCACCGCAGCCTCGATGCGCGTGGCGGCTTCGGGCTGCCCGAGCGAGTAGCGCAGCATCATCGCTGCCGACAAGATGGTGGCCAGCGGGTTGGCGATGCCTTTGCCCGCGATGTCGGGGGCGCTGCCATGGCTGGGTTCGTACAGACCGCGGCCGTGTTCGTTCAGGCTGGCCGAGGGCAGCATGCCGATCGAGCCGGTCAGCATGGCCGCCTCGTCCGACAGGATGTCGCCGAACATGTTGCCCGTGACGATGACGTCGAACGCCTTGGGCGCCTTGACGAGCTGCATGGCGGCATTGTCCACGTACAGGTGTTCCAGCGTCACGTCGGGGTAGTCGTGGTGCACGTCGGTGACGACTTCCTTCCAGAACTGGAAGGTTTCCAGCACGTTGGCCTTGTCCACGCTGGTCACCTTGCCGCCGCGGCCGCCGTGGCGCCGGCGCGCCGCTTCGAACGCCACGCGCGCGATGCGCTCGATCTCGGGACGGCTGTAGCGCATGGTGTCGAAGGCCTCGTCGGCGCCCGCAAACGGGCCGTCCGGCGCCGTGCGCCGCCCGCGCGGCTGACCGAAGTAAATGTCGCCCGTGAGTTCGCGCACGATCAGGATGTCGAGCCCCGCGACCAGTTCGGGCTTGAGGCTGGAGGCGTGCGTGAGCTCGGGGTAGCAGATGGCCGGCCGCAGGTTGGCAAACAGCCCCAGGTGCTTGCGCAAGCCCAGGATGGCTTGTTCGGGGCGCAACGGCCGCGGCAGATCGTCGTATTTCCAGTCGCCCACGGCGCCAAACAGCACGGCGTCGGCCTGCTGTGCTAGGCGCAGCGTGGCCTCGGGCAGCGGGTGGCCACTCTCGGCATAGGCGGCACCGCCCACGGGGGCGGTTTCCATCTCCAGCGGCAGCGCCAGCGCGCGCAGGACCTTGACCGCTTCGGCGATGATCTCGGGGCCGATGCCGTCACCGGGCAAAATGGCAATCTTCATGGGGCAAACCGATCAACGAAAGGAGTGGGGCCAGGCAGCGGCTCAGCCCGCAAAGGTGCGTGCCAACCAAGGGTAGCGCGCCAGGCGCTCGGCCTCGAAGGCGCGGATCTTGTCCGCGTGGCGCAGCGTCAGGCCGATATCGTCGAGTCCGTTGAGCAGGCAGTACTTGCGAAACGGCTGCACCTCGAACGCGATTTCGCTGCCGTCGGGTTTGACCACCACCTGGCGTTCGAGATCGATCGTGAGCTCATAGCCGGGGAAGGCGTACACCTCATGAAAGAGCGTATCGACCACCGGCTCCGGCAGCACGATCGGCAGCAGCCCGTTTTTGAAGCAGTTGTTGAAAAAGATGTCGGCAAAGCTCGGGGCGATCAGCGCGCGAAACCCGTACTGCTGGATGGCCCACGGCGCGTGCTCGCGGCTAGAGCCGCAGCCGAAGTTCTTGCGCGCCAGCAAAATCGAGGCGCCCTGGTAGCGCGGCTGGTTGAGCACGAAGTCGGGGTTGGGCCGCCGCTGGCTCTCGGGTACGCCGGGCTGTCCGGGCTGGTCCAGGTAACGCCACTCGTCGAACAGGTTGGGGCCAAAGCCGGTGCGTCGGATCGACTTCAGGAATTGTTTGGGGATGATGGCGTCGGTGTCGACGTTTTCGCGGTCGATCGGGGCGACGATCCCCCGGTGCACGGTGAAGCGTTCCATTTATTTCTTGGCCGCGTCCTGCAGGACTTGGCCTCCTTTCTGGATGTCCTTGCCCAAGCCAGCCACGGTGTTGCAGCCCGCCAGCAGCAGGCCGAGTGCAGCGAGGGTGCAGCAAAGAACGCGGTTCATGGCAGTCTCCGTGAACGACGACATGACAACGTCAGGCAAAGGACCGTATATCGACGAAATGGCCGTGGATGGCCGCGGCGGCGGCCATTGCCGGGCTGACCAGATGCGTGCGCCCGCCGGCACCCTGGCGGCCTTCGAAGTTGCGGTTGCTGGTGCTGGCGCAGCGCTCACCGGGTTCGAGCCGGTCGGCGTTCATCGCCAGACACATCGAGCAGCCGGGCTCGCGCCACTCGAAGCCAGCAGCCCGAAAGATTTCGTGGAGCCCTTCGCGCTCGGCTTGCTCTTTGACGAGGCCCGAGCCCGGCACCACCATGGCGAGCTTGACATTGCGCGCCACGCGCTGGCCCAGCTTGCGCACCACGGCGGCGGCTTCGCGGATGTCTTCGATGCGGCTGTTGGTGCACGAGCCGATGAATACTTTGTCGACCGTGATGTCGGTCAGCGGTTTGCCGGGCTGCAGCCCCATGTACTGGAGGGCGCGCTCCATGGCGGCGCGCTTGACCGGGTCTTTTTCTTTGTCCGGGTCGGGCACGCGCTCGGTGACGGGCAGCACCATCTCGGGTGACGTGCCCCAGGTAACCTGCGGCAGGATCTGGCTGGCGTCGAGTTCGACCACCGCGTCCCAGTGTGCATCCGGGTCGGAGTGCAGCGTGCGCCAGTAGGCCACGGCCTGGTCCCACTCCACACCCGTCGGTGCCATGGGCCGGCCGCGCACGTATTCGATGGTCTTGTCGTCCACCGCCACCAGCCCGGCGCGCGCACCGGCCTCGATGGCCATGTTGCACACGGTCATGCGACCTTCCATCGAGAGCGCGCGGATGGCGCTGCCGGCGAACTCGATGGTGTAGCCGGTGCCGCCGGCCGTGCCAATGCGGCCGATGATGGCCAGCACGATGTCCTTGGCGGTGCAGCCGCGCGGCAGCTCGCCCTCCACGCGGATGAGCATGTTTTTGGCCTTCTTGGCCAGCAGCGTTTGCGTGGCCAACACGTGTTCGACTTCGGACGTGCCGATCCCATGCGCCAGCGCACCGAAAGCGCCATGCGTGCTGGTGTGGCTGTCGCCGCAAACCACCGTCATGCCTGGCAACGTGGCGCCGTTTTCCGGGCCGATGACGTGCACGATGCCCTGGCGCTTGCTCAGGAACGGAAAGTACGCCGCCGCGCCGAACTCCCGGATATTGGCGTCGAGCGTGACGATTTGCTCGCGGCTGATCGGGTCCGTGATGCCGTCGTAGCCGCGCTCCCATCCCGTGGTGGGGGTGTTGTGGTCGGCGGTGGCGACGATGGACGACACCCGCCACGGCTTGCGACCCGCCACGCGCAGGCCCTCGAAGGCCTGCGGGCTGGTCACCTCGTGCACCAGGTGGCGGTCGATGTAGAGGATGGCGGTGCCATCCTCCTCGGTGTGGACGACGTGTTCGTCCCAGATCTTATCGTAGAGCGTGCGACCCATATCAGCGTTGGTCGATGGGCTTGACGTCGCGCTTGGGCGAGCCAGTAAAGAGTTGTCGCGGACGCCCAATCTTATACTCCGGATCGGAAATCATCTCGTTGAGCTGGGCGATCCAGCCCACGGTGCGCGCCAGCGCGAAGATACCGGTGAACAGATTGACCGGGATGCCGATGGCGCGCTGCACGATGCCCGAGTAGAAGTCGACGTTGGGGTACAGCTTGCGCTGCACGAAGTAGTCGTCCTCCAGCGCGATTCGCTCCAGCGTCTTGGCCAGTTTGAACAGCGGGTCGTTCTCCAGCCCCAGCTCGCCCAGCACCTCGTTGCAGGTTTCCTGCATCAGCTTGGCGCGCGGGTCGTAGTTCTTGTAGACGCGGTGGCCAAAGCCCATCAGGCGCACGCCCGAGTTCTTGTCCTTGACCTTGGCGATGAATTCGCCGATCTTGTCCACGCCGCCCATGGCCTGGATTTCTTCCAGCATATTCAGGCACGCCTCGTTGGCGCCCCCGTGCGCGGGGCCCCACAGGCAGGCCACGCCGGCGGCGATGGCCGCAAACGGGTTGGTGCCCGAGCTGCCACACAGGCGCACGGTCGAGGTCGAGGCGTTTTGCTCGTGGTCCGCGTGCAGGATGAAGATGCGATCCATCGCGCGCTCGAGCACGGGGCTGACGCGGTACTCCTCGCACGGGGTGCCAAACATCATGCGCAGGAAGTTGCCGGCGTAGCTCAGATCGTTGCGCGGGTAGATGAAGGGCTGGCCGATGCCGTATTTGTAGGCCATGGCCACCAGCGTGGGCATCTTGGCGATCAGACGGATGGCCGCGATTTCCCGGTGCTCGGGGTTGTTGATGTCGGTGCTGTCGTGGTAGAAGGCCGACATCGCGCCCACCAAGCCGGTGAGCACCGCCATCGGGTGCGCATCGCGCCGGAAGCCGCGCAAGAAGAACTGCATCTGCTCGTGCACCATGGTGTGCAGCGTGACGCGGCGCGTGAAGTCGGCTTTCTGCGCGGTATTGGGCAGCTCGCCGTACAGCAGCAGGTAGCAGGTTTCCAGATAGTCACACTGGGTGGCCAGCTGCTCGATCGGGTAGCCGCGGTAGAGCAGTTCACCCTTGTCGCCGTCGATGTAGGTGATGGCCGACTGGCACGACGCCGTGGACAGGAACCCCGGGTCGTAGGTGAACATCCCCGTCTGGGCGTAAAGCTTGCGAATGTCGATCACATCCGGGCCGATGGTGCCGGAGTAGATCGGCAACTCGACGCTGGGCGCGCCATTGGAGAACGACAGCGTGGCTTTATGGGCTTGGAGTTTCATACGCGGGGGTCCTTGGGGGTCTAGGGGGCGAAAGACGCCGGAGGCGGCGCGTCGGCGCGCGGCGGCGTGCGCAGCAGCGCCAGCACCTCGATGACTTCCGGACAGGCCAGCGCGCCGTCGGGCTCGCGGCGGCGCAGCAGCAGGTCGAGCAGGTCGTTATCACTCAAGTCCATCAACGCTTGCAGCCCGCGCGCCTGGCGTGCCGTGAGCGTGGCACCATGGCGCGCGAAGAAGCGCTCGATGAACAAATCGTTTTCGAGCAGCCCACGGCGGCAGCGCCAGCGCAGCTTGCCGAGCTGGTGTTCGTCGAGCCGGTCGCCGTCGTCCATGGTCACGGTGGGGCAGGACAGGGCAGCGGGCCGTCAGACGGCGCGACGCACCATCAATTCCTTGATCTTGCCGATGGCCTTGGTCGGGTTGAGTCCCTTGGGGCAGACATCGACGCAGTTCATGATGGTGTGGCAGCGGAACAGCCGGTACGGGTCTTCCAGGTTGTCCAGCCGCTCGGCGGTGGCATGGTCGCGGCTGTCCGCGATGAAGCGGTACGCTTGCAGCAAGCCAGCCGGGCCAACAAACTTGTCCGGGTTCCACCAAAAGCTGGGGCACGAGGTGCTGCAGCTCGCGCACAGGATGCACTCGTACAGGCCGTTGAGTTCCTCACGCTCCTCGGGCGACTGCAGGCGCTCCTTTTCGGGCGGTTGCGTCTCGTTGATCAGGTACGGCTTGATCGAGTGGTACTGCTTGAAAAACAGCGTCATGTCCACGATCAGGTCGCGCACCACGGGCAACCCGGGCAGCGGCTTGAGCACGATGGTGTCGGGCAGCGTGCGCAGGTTGGTCAGGCACGCCAGCCCGTTCTTGCCGTTGATGTTCATCGCGTCCGAGCCGCAGACGCCCTCGCGGCACGAGCGGCGAAACGACAGCGTCGGGTCGAGCTCCTTGAGCTTGATCAGCGCGTCGAGCAGCATGCGCTCGGTGGTCAGCTCGACCTCGAGCGTCTGCATGTAGGGCTTGGCGTCTTTGTCCGGGTCGTAGCGGTAGATCTTGAAGGTGCGTTTGGCCATGGTGGGATCCTCCGGGCAAAGCGGCGTCAGAACGTGCGGACCTTGGGCGGGATGGACTCGACCGTCAACGGCTTGAGGTTGACCGGCTTGTAGGTCAGGCTGTTGGTCTCGCTCCACCACAGGGTGTGCTTCATCCACTCTTTGTCATTGCGGCCCAGCGGGCATTCGGGGTCATCGGGGCCGCGCTCGTAGTCCTTGACCGTGTGCGCGCCGCGGCATTCTTTGCGCGCGGCGGCCGAGGTCATGGTGGCTTGCGCGGCCTCGATCAGGTTTTCCACCTCCAGCGCTTCGATGCGCGCGGTGTTGAATACCTTGGACTTGTCCTTGAGCCCGATGGCAGCGACACGTTCGCGCAGCGCGTTGATCTTGCGCACGCCTTCGTCCATGCTGGCTTGGGTACGGAAGACGCCCGCGTGCTGCTGCATGGTCTGGCGGATGTCGTTGGCCACGGACTGTGCGTACTCGCCGTCGGTGCGCGATTCCAGGCGGCTCAGGCGCTCCAGCGTGCGGTCGGCGGCATCCTTGGGCAGCGGCTTGTGCTCGCGCCCACGGTCCAGATGGCTGACGATATGGTTGCCCGCCGCGCGGCCAAAGACCAGCAGGTCCAGCAGCGAGTTGGTGCCCAGACGGTTGGCGCCGTGCACCGACACGCACGAGCACTCACCCACCGCGTACAGACCGTTGACGACCTTTTGGCCACCGTTGCCGTCCGGTACCACGACCTGACCGTTGATGTTGGTCGGGATGCCACCCATCTGGTAGTGGATGGTGGGCACGACGGGGATCGGCTCCTTCGTGATGTCAACATTGGCGAAGTTGATGCCGATTTCGTACACCGACGGCAGGCGCTTGTGGATGGTCTCCGGGCCCAGGTGGTCGAGCTTGAGCAGGATGTAGTCCTTGTTTGGCCCGCAGCCGCGTCCTTCCTTGATCTCTTGGTCCATGCAGCGGCTGACGAAGTCGCGCGGCGCCAGGTCTTTGAGCGTGGGGGCGTAGCGTTCCATGAAGCGCTCGCCGTTGCTGTTGAGCAGGATGGCGCCTTCACCGCGGCAGCCCTCGGTCAGCAGCACACCGGCGCCGGCCACGCCGGTCGGGTGGAACTGCCAGAATTCCATGTCCTGCAACGGGATGCCGGCGCGCGCGGCCATGCCCAGGCCGTCGCCGGTGTTGATGAAGGCGTTGGTGCTGGCCGCATAGATGCGCCCGGCGCCGCCCGTGGCCAGCAGCGTGGCCTTGGCTTCCAGGATGTAGACGTCGCCCGTCTCCATCTCCAGCGCGGTCACGCCGATGACGTCGCCGTCGGCGTCACGGATCAAGTCGAGCGCCATCCATTCGACGAAGAACGTGGTGCGCGCGGCGACGTTTTGCTGGTACAGCGTGTGCAGCATGGCGTGGCCGGTGCGGTCGGCCGCGGCACAGGCGCGCTGCACGGGCTTTTCGCCATAGTTGGCGGTGTGGCCGCCGAACGGGCGCTGGTAGATGGTGCCGTCGGGGTTGCGGTCGAACGGCATGCCCATGTGCTCGAGCTCGTACACCACCTTGGGCGCTTCGCGGCACATGAACTCGATCGCGTCCTGGTCACCGAGCCAGTCCGAGCCCTTGACCGTGTCGTAGAAGTGGTAGTGCCAGTTGTCTTCGGACATGTTGCCCAGCGAGGCACCGATGCCGCCTTGCGCGGCCACGGTGTGCGAGCGGGTCGGGAACACCTTGGACAGCACGGCGACGTTGAGGCCGGCGCGCGCCAGTTGCAGCGAAGCGCGCATGCCGGAGCCACCAGCGCCGACGATGATGACGTCGAAGCGCCGACGGGGAAGGTTTGCGGTCAGGGTCATGGCTTACAGCCTCCAGAGCACTTGAAACGCCCAGCCCGTGCAACCGACCAGCCAGACGAGGGTCAACCCATGCAGGGCCAGACGCAGGCCCACGGGTTTGATGTAGTCCATCCAGATGTCGCGCACGCCAATCCAGGCGTGCCAGGCCAGGGCCACCACCACCGAGAAGGTGAGGAATTTCATCCACGGCGCGGCGAAGATGCCCGCCCATGCCTCGTAACCGATGGGGCCGGGGGTGAAGATGACTTGCGCCAGCAGGATGACCGTAAAGAGCGCCATCAGCACCGCCGTAGCGCGCTGCACGAGCCAATCGCGCAGGCCGTAGTGGGCGCCGGTGACGACGCGCTTGGAGCCGTAGTTGACTGCCATTGTGATTACTCCGTCGAAAACGATCAGTACAGGCCGAACAGCTTGGCGCCGAGGATGGCCGTCAGGCCCAGGCTGAGCACCAGCGTGACGATGGCCGAGGAGCGGCCGTAGGCTTTGTCCACCTTGTGGGTGGCGTCCATGATGAGGTGGCGTACACCGGCGCAGAAGTGGTGCAGGTAGGCCCAGATCAGGGCCAGCGCGACCAGCTTGACGAACCAGCCGGGCACGAAGCCGATCCCCGCCGCGAAGGCGGCCGTGAACGTGCCGTACGACAGCTCGGACGACAGCGAGGTGTCCATCATCCAGACCACGAACGGCAGCAGCAGGAACATCAGCGCGCCGCTGACGCGGTGCAGGATCGACACCCAGCCCGCGGCCGGGAGTCGGTAGGTCGTGAGGTCCTTGAAGGCGTTGATGTTGCGGAACTCGGGCCGTGCAGTGCGCAGGGGCGTCATGGGGGGGTTCTCCTGGGAGTCTTGGGGTTCCACCGTCGCCGCCGTGATGGCCGTGGGCGGGCGGCGAGTGCTCGATGATGGATCCGATCACTGACGAGGAACTGTCACATTCTATTGCAATGCAGCATCGATCAGGGTCTTTGGGGTTGGGGGTTGCTCAGCTGAGCTCGTTGCGGTAGTGGTGTCGGTCGGTTCGGTACAGGCCTCGGCGCAGCTCCATCGGCACGCCGTTGTAGGTGTAGGCCAGCCGCTCCACGCTCAGCAGCGGGGTGCCAGGCGCGACCTGCAAGCGCTCGGCCGCGGTGTCGCTGGCGGCGACGGCTTTGATGCGTTCTTCGGCGCGCACCATGCGCACGCCGAATTGGGTCTCGAACAAGGCGTACATGGGGCCGGCGTGGGCGACCAGGGTCTCCAGGGTCAGGCCACGGAAAGCGGTGCCCGGCAGCCACAGATCCTCGAGGATGGTGGGGGTGCCCTGAAACGACAGCACGCGGCTGACTTGGACGACGGGGTCGCCGCTGCGTAGCTGCAACGCCGCCGCTACCTCGGCGTTGGCGCGCACGCGGCGGCAGCCGAGTATGTCGCGCGTGGCGGGGCCAACGCTCTCGACCGTGCCCTCATCGGGGTGCAAGCGCAAAAAGCGGTACTGGATGTGCTGCTCAGCATGGGTGGCCACGAACGTGCCCTTGCCCTGGCGGCGCAGCAGCAGGTTGTCTGCCGCCAGCTCGTCGATCGCCTTGCGCACCGTGCCTTGGCTGACCTTGAAGCGCGTGGCGAGCTCGACCTCGCTGGGGATGAGGTCACCCGGTTTCCATTCGCCGGCTTGCAGGCTCTGCAGGATCAGCGCCTTGATTTGCTGGTAGAGCGGGCTGAACGCCGGCGTGGGTGATGTGGCCAGTGGTGCAGCAGCGGACGCACCCTCCGCAGGGGCGGGTGGCGCCATGGGCTTGACGGTCTGACCATCGGGTTTCATGGATGCAATCATATCTTATATAAGACATAAGACAAATTGACGCTGCGGGTTTACCAGAGTACACTCGGGCCTATTCCTCGTCACTTCCCCCTATGGAGAACCCCATGAGCAAAAAGCCCGTCCGCGTCGCCGTCACCGGTGCTGCCGGCCAAATCGGTTACGCCCTGCTGTTTCGCATCGCCTCTGGCGAGATGCTTGGCAAGGACCAGCCGGTCATCCTGCAGCTGCTGGAGATCCCGGACGAGAAGGCCCAAAAGGCCCTCAAAGGCGTGATGATGGAGCTGGAGGACTGCGCGTTCCCGCTGCTGGCCGGCATGGAGGCGCACAGCGATGCGCGCACCGCGTTCAAGGACACCGACTACGCGCTGCTGGTGGGCGCGCGTCCGCGCGGCCCCGGCATGGAGCGCAAGGACCTGCTGTCGGCCAACGCGCAAATCTTCACCGCCCAGGGGCGCGCGCTCAACGAGTCGGCCAGCCGCAACGTCAAGGTGCTGGTGGTGGGCAACCCGGCCAACACCAACGCCTACATCGCCATGAAGTCGGCCCCCGATCTGCCGGCCAAGAACTTCACCGCCATGCTGCGCCTGGACCACAACCGGGCGCTGTCGCAGATCGCAGCCAAGACCGGCAAACCGGTCTCCAGCATCGAAAAGCTGTGCGTCTGGGGCAACCACTCGCCCACCATGTACGCTGACTACCGCTTCGCCACCATCGAGGGGCAGTCGGTCAAGGACATGATCAACGATGAGGATTGGAACCGCAACGTGTTCCTGCCCACTGTTGGCAAGCGCGGCGCGGCCATCATCGAGGCGCGCGGCCTGTCGTCGGCCGCGTCGGCGGCCAACGCCGCCATCGACCACATGCGCGACTGGGCGCTGGGCACCAACGGCAAGTGGGTGACCATGGGCATCCCGTCGCAGGGCTGGTATGGCATCCCGAAGGAGGTCATGTTCGGCTTCCCCGTCACCTGCGCCAACGGTGAATACACCGTCGTCGAGGGCCTGCCCATCGACGAGTTCAGCCAGCAGTGCCTGAACAAGACCCTGGCCGAGCTGGAGGAAGAGCGCCAGGGTGTCGCGCACCTGATCTGACCCCTCCACTGCATGCGCAGCCGCCCCATGACCCACGCCCGAGCCACGAAAGCACCGCACCCGCGCGACGTGCTGCTGGGGGCGCAGGCGGGGGCGGTGGCGTTGCCCGTGTGCGATCACTACGCCGGGGTCGAGGCGCGCATGCGCAAGAGCCTGGCGCTGCAGGCGCAGTGGGCTGCCGAGCGCGGCGCGTGCCCGTTCGACGTGACGCTGGATTGCGAGGACGGCGCGCCGGTGGGCGGCGAAGCCGAGCACGCGGCGCTGGTGGTGGCGCTGGTGCAGGGGTTGGACTGGTCGGCCCCGGTGCGGCCGCGCGTCGGCGTGCGGGTGCACCCGGTGGATCATCCGGCCTTCGAGGCAGACGTGGCGACCATCGTCGGTGCCGTGGGGGATCGGCTCACGCACGTGATGTGCCCCAAGGTCGAGTCGGTGGCCGACGTCCAGCGCGCCGCGGCCGCGCTGGACGCTGCGGGCGCGCCCGCGCTGGCGCTGCACGTGCTCATCGAGTCGCCCGCGGCCGTGCATCGGGCGTTCGACATCGCGGCACACCCGCGCGTCGTGTCGCTGAGCTTCGGGTTGATGGACTTCGTCTCGGCGCATGGCGGGGCCATCCCAGCCGAGGCGATGGCGCTGCCCGGGCAGTTCGAGCACCCGCTGGTGCGGCGGGCCAAGCTCGAGATCGCCAGCGCCGCGCATGCGCACGGCAAGGTGCCGTCGCACTGCGTGGTGACCGAGTTTCGCGACCGCGACGCGGTGCGCGAGGCGGCGCGGCGCGCGGCGCGCGAGTTCGGCTACACCCGCATGTGGAGCATCCACCCCGACCAGATCGAGCCCATCGTGCAGGCCTTCCAGCCCAGCGAGCAAGCGGTCGCCACCGCGGCCGAGATCATCGAGCAGGCGGCGGCGGCCGACTGGGCGCCGATATCGCATCAAGGGCATTTGCACGACCGCGCGTCTTTCCGTTACTTTTGGCAGGTGCTCGAGCGCGCCCACGCCACCGGCGTGCCGCTGCCCGAGTCGGTGCGCGGCTACTTTTCTTGACACCTTTTCTTCGGAGCACTCACCATGTTGCAAGCCTACCGTGACCATGTGGCCGAGCGCGCGGCGCTGGGCATCCCGCCGCTGCCGCTCAACGCGCAGCAGACCGCCGACCTGATCGAGCTCATCAAAAACCCGCCCGCCGGGGAAGACCCGCAGTTCCTGGTCGACCTGTTGACGCACCGCGTGCCGCCCGGGGTGGACGACGCGGCCAAGGTCAAGGCCAGTTTCCTCGCTGCCGTCGCCCACGGCGACATTTCGGTGGACCTGATCAGCAAAGCCAAGGCCACCGAGCTGCTGGGCACGATGGTGGGGGGCTACAACGTCAAGCCGCTCATCGACCTGCTCGACGATGCCGAGGTGGCGCCCATCGCCGCCGAGGGCCTGAAGAAAACCCTGCTCATGTTCGACGCCTTCCACGACGTGGTGGAGAAGGTGCAGGCGGGCAACCCCCATGCCAAAGCCGTGATGCAGAGCTGGGCCGATGCCGAGTGGTTCTTGTCGCGCCCCGAAGTGCCGCACAAGATCACGGTGACCGCGTTCAAGGTGCCGGGTGAGACCAATACCGACGACCTGTCGCCCGCGCCCGACGCCTGGAGCCGCCCGGACATTCCGCTGCACGCGTTGGCCATGCTCAAGAACAAGCGGCCCGATGCGCCGTTCGAGCCCGACGAGGACGGCAAGCGTGGGCCCATCAGCGTCATCGAGCGCCTCAAGCAAAAAGGCCATCTGGTGGCCTACGTGGGGGACGTGGTCGGCACGGGCTCGAGTCGCAAGTCGGCCACCAACAGCGTCATCTGGCACACGGGCTTCGACATCCCGTTCGTGCCCAACAAGCGCTATGGCGGCATCACCCTGGGCGGCAAGATCGCGCCGATCTTCTTCAACACGCAAGAAGACTCCGGCTCGCTGCCGATCGAGGTCGACGTCAGCGGCATCGACTTCGGTGACGTCATCGACATCTACCCCTACGAGGGCAAGATCGAGAAAAACGGCACCGTCATCGCCACCTTCCAGCTCAAGAGCGAGGTGCTGCTCGATGAGGTGCGCGCCGGCGGGCGCATCAACCTCATCATCGGCCGCGGGCTGACGGCCAAGGCGCGGGAGTTCTTGGGCCTGCCCGCCTCGACCGTGTTTCGCCTGCCCAAGGCGCCGCAAGACAGCGGCAAGGGCTATACGCTCGCGCAAAAGATGGTCGGCCGTGCCTGCGGGCTGCCCGAGGGCAAGGGCATCCGCCCGGGTACCTACTGCGAGCCGCGCATGACCACCGTCGGAAGCCAAGATACCACTGGCCCGATGACGCGCGACGAGCTCAAGGACCTGGCGTGCCTGGGTTTCTCGGCCGATCTGGTGATGCAGTCGTTCTGCCACACCGCGGCTTACCCGAAGCCGGTGGACGTCAAGATGCACCGCGAGCTGCCCGCCTTCATCAGCAGCCGCGGCGGCGTCAGCCTGCGCCCGGGTGACGGCGTCATCCACTCGTGGCTCAACCGCATGCTGCTGCCCGATACCGTGGGCACGGGCGGCGACTCGCACACGCGCTTCCCCATCGGCATCAGCTTCCCCGCCGGCTCGGGCCTGGTGGCGTTTGCCGCGGCCACCGGCGTCATGCCGCTGGACATGCCCGAGTCGGTGCTGGTGCGCTTCAAGGGCCAGATGCAGCCGGGCATCACGCTGCGTGATTTGGTGCACGCCATTCCCTATTACGCCATCAAGCAAGGGCTGCTGACGGTCGAGAAGAAGGGCAAGAAAAATATCTTCTCCGGCCGCATCCTCGAGATCGAAGGCCTGCCGCATCTGAAAGTGGAGCAGGCGTTCGAGCTGTCGGACGCGTCGGCCGAACGTTCGGCGGCGGGCTGCACGATCAAGCTCGACAAGGAACCCATCATCGAGTACCTGAAGTCGAACATCGTGTTGCTCAAGAACATGATCGCCGACGGCTACCAGGACGCGCGCACGCTGGCACGCCGCATCAAGGCCATGGAGGCGTGGCTGGCCAACCCGCAGCTGCTCGAAGCCGACCCCGACGCCGAGTACGCCGCGGTCATCGAGATCGACCTCAACGAGATCAAGGAGCCCATCCTGTGCTGCCCGAACGACCCGGACGACGCGCGGCCGCTGTCCGAAGTGGCGGGCACCAAGATCGACGAGGCGTTCATCGGCTCGTGCATGACCAACATCGGGCACTTCCGCGCCGCAGCCCAGCTGCTGCACGGTCAGCGCGACATCCCCGTGCGGCTGTGGGTGGCACCGCCGACCAAGATGGACCAAAACGAGCTCATCAAGGAAGGCTACTACGCCACGTTCGGCACCGCGGGCGCGCGCACCGAAATACCGGGCTGCAGCCTGTGTATGGGCAACCAGGCGCAGGTGCGCGAGGGCGCGACCGTCGTGTCGACCAGCACGCGCAACTTCCCCAACCGGCTGGGGCGCAACACCAACGTCTTCCTGGCCTCGGCCGAGCTGGCGGCGATCGCCTCGCGTCTGGGGCGCCTGCCCACGGTCGAGGAGTACCATGCCGAGATGGGCATCATCAACCAGAAGGCGAGCGAGGTCTACCGCTACATGAACTTCGACCAGATCGAAGAGTACGCCGAGACGGCCAAGACGGTCGAGGTGTGACCGGCGCGGAGCCGATCGCGCGGGCGGCCCCGGATGGGGCGGTTTTTGCTTGCTTTTCATCGTGTCGACCCCCAACCCTATTGCACTGATCGATTTCACGGCACCGACCGAGGGTGCTTTCCGTGAGCGCCTGGCTTTCGTCGAACCGATCGAGGTGCTGCGTGCCGATACGCTGGATGCGGTGTTGTCGGTGCTGCAGCAGGTGGAGGTCGAAGCCAAGCGCGGACGCTGGTCTGTGGGTTTCGTCGCTTATGAGGCAGCAACCGCATTCGATCCCGCCTTGCTGACGTACCCGCCCGACGGTGAGCTGGCCTGGTTCGCCGTCTTCGATCAAGCGCGGCCATGGCCAAGGCTGCCAACTGGCACCTACGCGCCTTTGTCTTGGAGAGCCGGTCTCGACCGACGCGACTTCGAGCGGGCGATCGACCAGATTCACCGAGCCGTCGCCGATGGTGAGGTCTATCAGATCAACTTCACGGCACCATTGTCAAGCCCCTTTTCGGGCGACCCCCTGGCGCTGTTTGAGGCGTTGCTGCGTGCACAGCCTGGTGGGTACGCGGCCTATATCGACACAGGATCGCAGCAAGTGCTTTCGGTCTCTCCGGAGCTGTTTTTCGATTGGCGCGATGGGTTGTTGTTGTCGCGACCGATGAAAGGGACTGCAGCGCGCTCACCGGACCCGGCCGATGATGCGAGCCGCGCCAACCACTTACGCACGAGCGATAAAGAGCGCGCTGAAAATGTCATGATCGTGGATCTGGTCCGCAACGATCTGTCACGCGTGGCCGAGCCACACAGCGTGCAGGTGCCCCGATTGTTTCATGTCGAGGCCCTGCCGACGGTATGGCAGATGACGTCGGATGTGGTTGCCCTTACTCGCCCGCACGTCGGACTGCCCGATATTTTTCGAGCGCTCTTTCCATGCGGATCGGTCACAGGCGCGCCCAAACGGCGCGCGATGCATTGGATCGCTCAGCTCGAGACAGGTCCACGCGGCGTGTATTGCGGTGCGGTAGGGGTGGTGCGGCCTGGCGGCTCGGCCACGTTCAATGTGCCTATTCGCACGGTGCGTGTACGCTCGGACGCGGCCCGCTGCGGTATTGGCAGCGGTATCACGGCTGATGCAACTGCCGCTGGCGAATGGGCGGAATGGCGCAGCAAACAAGCTTTCCTGCTGCGGGCCGAATCACCGTTCGAACTGTTAGAGACGATGCGGCTGGAGAACGGCTACCTATGGCACGTCAGCGAGCACTTGGCGCGCATGGCCAACGCTGCCCAGCGTTTTGGATTTGCTTGGCAGCCGCAGATGGCTCAGCAGGTGTTGCGTCATTTGATTGACGAACATCCCACCGGCCGGTGGCGGGTGAGGTTGCTGGCTGGCGCGGATGGCGCTTGCCGGGCCGAGGCTTTCGAGCTTGCCGAAATGTCACTACCCGCCCGGGTACGGCTCGCTGAGCAACCTTTCGAGGCGGCCGGAAGCGAATTCGTACGCTTCAAGACCACTCGGCGAGGCCACTACGACGCGTTTGCGCCGGACGACCCCGATGTTTTCGACACCTTACTGTGGAACGAGGCGGGCGAGTTGACCGAGTTTACCCGCGGTAACGTGGCCGTAAGAATAAACGGTCAGTGGGTGACCCCACCGACCTCCTGCGGCCTGCTCAGCGGTGTTGGGCGTGCGGTGGCGTTGCGTGAGGGGAAGGTCGTCGAACGCGTGGTCCAACGCAGCGAGCTGGCGCATGCCCAAGGGCTGGCTTTCATCAACGACCTGCGGGGCTGGCTGCCGGTCGAGCTCATTCCATGAGCCTCTGTCTATGGTGTACCGAGCGGCCGAGGTCGCGGGGCTCGTGCGGCGACAATACGCCTTATGAACGCCCCTGAATTGCTCTTGCCTGCGGGCTCCTTGCGCCATCTGCGGGCCGCCTTCGACTTCGGGGCCGACGCGGTCTACGCCGGCCAGCCACGCTACTCATTGCGCGCGCGCAACAACGAATTCCGCTTGGAGCAGCTCGCACAGGGCATCGCCGAGGCCCACGCGCGCGGCAAAAAACTCTTCGTCACCAGCAACCTGATTGCGCACAACGACAAGGTGCGCACCTACCTGCGCGATTTGGCGCCGGTGGTCGAGCTGCGGCCGCACGCCCTCATCATGGCCGATGCGGGCCTGATCATGCTGGTGCGCGAGGAGATGGAGCGCGGCCGCTGGCCAGAGATCCCCATCCACCTGTCGGTGCAGGCCAACACCACCAACTGGGCGGCGGTCAAGTTTTGGCAGCGCGCGGGGGTATCGCGCATCATTCTGTCGCGCGAACTCAGTCTGGATGAGGTGGCGCAGATTCGCGACGCCTGCCCCGACGTGGAGCTGGAGGTGTTCGTGCATGGCGCGCTGTGCATTGCCTACTCGGGGCGCTGCCTGCTGTCGGGGTATTTCAACCGCCGCGATCCCAACCAAGGCACCTGTACCAACGCCTGCCGCTGGTCGTACACCACCCACGCCGCGCAGCCGACCGAGACCGGTGACGTACAGGCGATGGCCACCGGGGCCGGGTGTGGCAGCGGGTGCGGCAGCGATGCGCCCGACCCGCAACCGCTGGGGACGGACTTCGACTGGGCGCGCGAGCAGGCCGACGCCGAAGCGCGGCCCGCCACCACCGGCGATGGTCGGCGCCACCCGTTGGCCGACCGGGTGTGGCTGCTGCAAGAGAGCCAGCGCCCGGGCGAGCTCATGCCCATCATGGAGGACGAGCACGGCACCTACATCCTCAACAGCCGCGATCTGCGCGCGGTCGAATACGTCGAGCGGCTGGTGCGCATCGGGGTGGACTCGCTCAAGATCGAGGGCCGCACCAAAAGTGTGTACTACGTGGCGCGCACAGCCCAGGTGTACCGGCGCGCCATCGACGACGCGGTGGCGGGTCGGCCTTTCAACCCCGAGCTGCTGCGGGAGCTGGAGGGACTGGCCAGCCGTGGCTACACGAGCGGGTTGCTCGAGCGCCGACCGGCGCAGGACTACCAGAACTACCTCAGCGGCCACTCCGCACCCACGCGTGCGCAGTACGTGGGGGATGTGATCGGCGTGCGCGCCGACGGTTGGGCCGAGGTGGAGACGAAAAACCGCTTTGCCGTCGGCGACCGGCTGGAGGTGATCCACCCCGCGGGCAACCGCACGTTGACCCTGTCGGCCATGCAGGATGGCAACGGCCAGCCGATCGAGGTGGCGGCGGGCAACCCGCTGCGCGTGTGGGTGCCGCTGGGCGCACCCGCCGACGGGGCGTTGCTGGCGCGGCTGGTGTGATGGCCGGACAGCGGGGCAGCAGCCCCGGTGTCAGAGCTGGGCCAACACCGCCCGCGCCGCCTGCAGCGTGGCGTCGATGTCGGCGTCGCTGTGCGCAGCGCTGACGAAGCCCGCCTCGTACAGCGCGGGGGCGAAATAGACGCCGCGCTCGAGCATGCCGTGGAAGAAGCGGTTGAAGCGCGCGGCGTCGCTGGCCATGACCTGCGCGTAGTTCTGCGGCAGCTCGGGCAAGAAGAAAAAGCCAAACATCCCGCCTTCGCTGTCGGCGCTGAACGGGACGCCCGCGCGCTGGGCCTCGGCGCGCAGCCCGCCGACCAGCGCCCGTGTTTGCGCGGCCAGCCGATCGAAAAAGCCCGGCTGTTCGATCAGCCGCAGCGTCGCCAGCCCGCAGGCGGTGGCCACCGGGTTGCCCGACAGCGTGCCAGCCTGGTACACCGGCCCCAGCGGGGCGAGCTGTTCCATAACCGCGCGCTTGCCGCCGAAGGCCGCCAGCGGCATACCGCCGCCGATGACCTTGCCCATGACGGTCATGTCCGGCTCGAAGCCGGGGATGTGGCGTGCATAGACGCTTTGCGCCCCGCCGAGCGCGACGCGAAAGCCCGTCATCACTTCGTCGAACACCAGCAGTGCGCCGTGCTCGGTGCACAGCTCGCGGCAGCGGCGCATGAACGGGACGCTGGCGCGCACGAAGTTCATGTTGCCCGCGATCGGCTCGATCATCAGCGCCGCGATCTGCTCGCCGTGCTCGGCAAAGGCCGCTTCCAGCTGCGCGATGTTGTTGTACTCCAGCACCAGCGTGTGCTGCACCACCTCGGGCGGCACGCCGGCGCTCGTGGGGTGACCGAAGGTGGCCAGCCCCGAGCCGGCCTTGACCAGCAGCGCGTCGGCGTGGCCGTGGTAGCAGCCTTCGAATTTGATGATCTTGGGCCGGCCGGTGGCACCGCGCGCCAGTCGAATGGCGCTCATGCCGGCTTCGGTGCCGGAGCTGACCAGCCGCACCATTTCCAGGCTGGGCAGCAGGCGCCGGATGGCCTCGGCCAGTTCGATCTCGCGCTCGGTCGGGGCCCCGAACGAAAACCCTTCGGCGATCGCCGCCTCCACCGCCTGCACCACCTCCGGGTGGCCGTGACCCAGGATCATCGGGCCCCACGAGCCGATGTAGTCGATGTAGCGCTGGCCGTTGGCGTCCCACAGGTAGGCGCCCTGGGCGCGGGTGATGAAGCGGGGTGTGCCGCCCACGGCCTTGAAGGCGCGCACGGGCGAATTGACCCCGCCCGGGATGACGGTCTTGGCGCGCTCGAACAGCGTGGCGTTGCGGTCGGTCATGGCTCTCCGGGGGTGTCGTTGGGGTTGTCAGTATCGTCGTCGGCCCAGAACAGACGGTCGGGCACGGCGTGCCCCATGCCCGGCTGAAAGCCGTTGGCCAACGTCTGGTCCAGGTAGGTGAGCGCCTCCGCGCCGGCCTGCGACAGGTCGCTGCCGTGCGCCAGCAGCGCGGTCAGCGCGGCGGACAGCGTGTCGCCCGCGCCAATGAAGGTGGCCTCGATGCGCTCGAAGCGCGCCTGCGCCAGCACGACCTCGGGCGACGCCAGGTGGTTGTCGATGCCGTCGTCGTGCACCATGCCCGTGACCAGGGTGACGCTGACGCCATGGGCGGCGGCGGCGCGGGCGATGTCGCGCGCGCCCGGCGCTCGCTCGTCCTCCCAGTCAGGCAACAGCCAGCGCGCCAGCGTGTGATGGTTGCCCACCAGCACGTCGGTCTGGGGCAGCACCAGCTCCTCGCACGCTTCCAGATAGGCCTCGCGCTCGCCGTCCGACAGCCATGCCAGCTCGGGCAGGTAGGTCACCACGGGCACGTCGTCGTAGTCGCTCAGGATGCTGCCGATGGCCGACAGACCTTCGGGGCTGCCACCAAAGCCGACCTTGATCGCTGCCACCGGCATATCCTCCAGCACGGCGCGCGCCTGGTCGTCGATCCATTCGGCGTCTAGCGCGTGGTGGCCGTGCAGGTGGCGCGTGTCGCGCAGCCAGACGCTGGTGGTCACCGGCAGCACGTGACACGAGGCGCTGGCTAGCGCCCCGATATCGGCGCCCAGGCCGCCGGCGCCGCTGGGGTCGCTGGCATTGAAGCACAGCACGCACGGCGGCCGCGCCGGGGTGTCGCGAGCAGCGGGGGTTTCTGGGGACATGGGCATCGGACGTCGGTCGACCGAGGTCGCAAAGCGCGCCGGGGTCATGGCTACAATGGTTCCATTCTACTTGGACCCCTCGTGCCGACGCTGCCATGACGACCCCGACCCGAACCTGGATGTGCTTGATCTGCGGCTGGATCTACGACGAGGCCGCAGGCGACCCCGAGCACGGCATCCCCCCCGGCACCCGCTGGGAGGACGTGCCCGTCAACTGGACCTGTCCCGAGTGCGGCGCGCGTAAGGAAGATTTCGAGATGGTTCCGATTTGACCACCGCGTAGCGCTCCAGCGTGCGCAGCCGCGCCTGCGCATGGTCGACGATCGGCGCCGGGTAGTCGCGCCCGATCACCACGCCGGCGGCCGCCAGATCGGCGGCACTCGCGCGCCAGGGTGCGTGCAGTGCTGGGGTGGGTAGCGCCGCCAACACCGGCAAGTAGCGGCGGATGAATTTGCCGTCCGGGTCGAACTTTTCGCTCTGGGCGACGGGATTGAAGATGCGAAAGTACGGCTGCGCGTCGCACCCGCTGGACGCGGCCCACTGCCATCCGCCGTTGTTGGCGGCCAGGTCGAAGTCGATCAAACGATCGGCGAAGTAGCGTTCGCCCCAGCGCCAGTCCAGCCCCAGGTCTTTGGTCAGAAAGCTCGCCACCACCATGCGCAGCCGGTTGTGCATATAGCCGGTCTGGTTGATTTGGTGCATGGCTGCGTCCACCAGCGGATAGCCGGTGCGGCCCTCACACCAGGCGGCAAACAGTGCCTCGGCGTGGCGGCCCCGCTCCCAGTGGATGGCGTCGTAGGCGGGCTTGAAGGCCTTGCCCTCGCCGACGTGCGGAAAATTGGCCAGGATCTGGTGATAGAAGTCGCGCCAGATCAACTCGTTGAGCCAGGCGGTGGCGCCGGCGCGGCCCTGCCGGTGCAGGCGGTAGGCGGTGCCGGCCACCTCGCGGATGCTGATCGTGCCAAAGCGCAAATGCACGCTCAGATAGCTGGGCCCCTTGATGGCGGGGTAGTCGCGCGCCTGGTGGTAGTGGTCGATGCGCTCCAGGAAATCCTCCCACAGCGCGCGCGCACCGCGGCTGCCGGTGCGCACCTTGAGTGCGCGCAGGTTGGTGGGCACAAACCCAATCGACGCCAGGCTGGGCACGCCCGGCGGGTGTGTGGGCGGGCAGGGGGCCAGCGCGTCGGCGTGGCGTTCCACCGGGTGGGGCTGCAGGTGCGCGTCGGTCAACGCTTTGAACCACGCGTTTTTGTACGGGGTAAAGACCGTGAAAGGCTGCCCGTTGGCGGTCAACACCTCGCGCCGCTCGAAGATCACGTGATCTTTGACCGTGCGCAGCACCACCCCCTGGTGCGCCAGCGCCCCCAGCACCTGCGCGTCGCGGGTGCGGGCGTAGGGCTCGTCGTCGTGGTTGGCAAAGACCGCCTGCACGCCCAGCTCGGCGGCCAGGCGCGGGATGTCCTGCCGCGCCGGGCCATGCCGCACGATCAGCCCGACCCCCTCCACGCCATTGGCGCGGCCGAGCGCGCGCAGCTGCTCGTCCAGGTCGATCAGGCTCTCATGGATAAACTCCACCCGCCGGTCGGCGTGCAGCCCTCGCTCCAGCAGCGGCTGCAGGATGTCGGTGTCGAAGACGAACACCGCCCACACGCGCCGGCATTGTTGCAGGGCGTGGCACAGCGCCGCGTTGTCGGCCGTGCGCAGGTCACGGCGAAACCACATCAGGCCACGGTCGTACGGTTTGCGGTCAGGGTTCATGGGGGTGCGCGCGTAGAATCGATGCCATGAGCTCGGATTCTGCCCCCGTCAACCTGACGCATCATTTCTTGATCGCCATGCCCGGGCTGAACGATGAGCTGTTCGGCCGCAGTGTCGTCTATGTCTGCGAGCATACGCCGCGCGGCGCGCTGGGCCTCATCATCAACAAACCCACGGGCATCACGCTCGACGACCTGTTCGAGCGGCTGGAACTGCCCCTGGGCCGCCCCGAATGGTCGGGCATGCCCGTGCTGCGAGGCGGGCCGCTGCAGACCGAGCGTGGCTTCGTGCTGCACGAGCACATGGGCGAGCCCGAGCCCGTGGGCTCGGTCAACCCCCCTGCGACGCAGGCCGTGCCCGCGCCGACGTCGGCTTTGCCGTCGTTGTTGCAGGCAGCGGGGGCAGCCGACGAGGCGCCCGACGAGGTGTCGGGATCTTCCGCCCGCGACCCGGCGGCCCCGCCGCCACGCGCTAGTGCCTATGCCTCGTCGCTGCGCATCGACGGGGCAGGGCTGGAGCTGACCACCTCGCGCGACGTGCTCGAAGCCGTCGCCGCCGGCGCCGGGCCGCGGCAGATGCTGGTGGCGCTGGGATATTCGTCCTGGGGCGAGGGGCAGCTCGAATCCGAATTGGGCGACAACGCCTGGCTGACGGTGCCGGCCGACCCGGCGCTGCTGTTCGAGGTGCCCATCGAGCAGCGCTACGAGCGGGCGATGGGCCTGCTGGGCCTGCAGCCGTGGATGCTGGCACCGGGCGCTGGGCGGGCATGACGACCTGGGGCGTGGTGCGCGCGGGCGCACAGAGTTTTTTGGCGTTCGACTGGGGCGAGCGTCGCGTCGGCATGGCCAGCGGCAACGCCATCACGCGCACCGCCACGCCCTTGCCCACGGTGGACGCCCAGGGCGACGCGCGCTGGCAGCGCCTGCTGGCGGCGATCGCCCAATGGCAGCCGGACGCCCTGGTGGTGGGCGTGCCGTACCATCCCGACGGCGCGGCGCACGCGCACACGCAGCGCGCGCAGCGCTTTGCGCGCCAGTTGCACGGCCGCACCGGTCTGCCCGTGGTGGAAGTGGACGAACGCTACAGCAGCACCGAAGCCCACGCGCTGGGTGCCAAAGACGCCGATGCCGCTGCCGCGTGCATCATTTTGGAGCAGTATTTGAGGAGTCTGCCATGACCCACGACGGGGGGCGGGACGCCGCGCCGACCGACGGGCGGCTGCCGCTGGATGCCGAGGCCCTGTATGCCGAGTTGCGCCGCGCGGTGCAGGCCTTGCTGGCCGCCGGGCCACAACCCACCCACCTGGTGGGCGTGGCCTCGGGCGGCGCATGGCTGGCCGAGCGGCTGCACCGCGAGCTGGGCTTGCCCGGCGAGCCAGGTGTCATCGTCGCCACCCTGCACCGCGACGACTACGCGCAGCGCGGGCTGGCGGCCAGCACCGCGCAGACGCGCCTGCCGTTCGAGGTCGAAGGTGCGCACGTGCTGCTCATCGACGACGTGCTCTACACCGGCCGCACGCTGCGCGCCGTGCTCAACGAGCTGTTCGACTATGGCCGCCCGGCCAGCGTGCGGCTGGCGGTGCTGGTCGACCGCGGTGGGCGCGAGCTACCGGTGGCAGCCGACGCCGCAGCCGTGCGCCTGCCGCTGCCCGCGCACCAGTCGTTCGAGCTGGTGCGCGACGGCGGCGGGCGCTTCTCCTTCGCCCTGCTCGAACGCACCCCGCCGCGCCTGGGCTAAATCTGCCGGAGCCCCCACGCCATGACGCGCAATCCCCAACTCAACCGCCACGGCGAGCTCATCCATCTGCTCTCCACCGAAGGGCTGCCGCGCGACATCCTGCTGCACATCCTGGACACGGCCGCGCAGTTCGTCAGCGTCAACGACCGCGAGGTCAAAAAAGTCCCCCTGCTGCGCGGCAAGAGCGTGTTCAACCTCTTTTTCGAAAACAGCACGCGCACCCGCACCACGTTCGAGATCGCGGCCACCCGCCTGTCGGCCGACGTGTTCAACCTCGACATCGCGCGCTCCTCTACCGCCAAGGGCGAGACGCTGCTCGACACGATCGCCAACCTCTCGGCGATGGCGGCCGACATCTTCGTCGTGCGCCACAGCGAGTCGGGCGCGCCGTACCTGATCGCGCAGCACGTGGCACCGCACGTGCACGTCATCAATGCCGGTGATGGCCGCCACGCCCACCCCACACAGGGCCTGCTGGACATGTACACCATCCGCCACTACAAGGGTGACTTCACCCGTCTGTCGGTGGCCATCGTGGGCGACGTGCTGCACTCGCGCGTGGCGCGCTCCGACATCCACGCGCTCACCACCCTGGGCTGCCCGGACGTGCGTGTGGTGGGCCCGCGCACGTTGGTACCCAGCGACTTGGCGCACCTGGGCGTGCGCGTGTGCCATTCGCTGGAAGAGGGCATCCGTGACTGCGACGTCGTCATCGCGCTGCGGCTGCAAAACGAGCGCATGAGCGGTGCGCTGCTACCCTCTAGCCAGGAGTTTCACCAGCGCTTTGGCCTCACGCCCGAGCGGCTGCGCTGGGCCAAGCCCGATGCCATCGTCATGCACCCGGGGCCGGTCAACCGTGGGGTCGAGATCGACTCCAGCGTCGTCGATGGCGCGCAAAGCGTGGTGCTGCCGCAGGTGACCTTTGGCGTGGCGGTGCGCATGGCGGTCATGGGCATCATCGCGGGGAACGAAGCATGAAACTCCTCATCCGAGACGGCCGCGTCATCGATCCCGCCAGCGGCACCGACCGGGTGGCCGACGTGGCCATCGCTGCCGGGCGCATCATCGGCATCGGTCAGGTGCCTGCGGACTTCCACCCCAACCGCGTGCTCGACGCCCGCGGCTGCTGGGTATTACCCGGACTGGTGGACTTGTGCGCCCGCTTGGGCGAGCCCGGCCACGAGCATGCGGGCATGCTCGAGAGCGAAACCGCCGCCGCCGTCGCCGGTGGCGTGACCAGCCTGGTGTGCCCGCCCGATACCGATCCCGTGCTGGACGAACCGGGCCTGGTCGACATGCTGCGCGCGCGCGCCGAGCGGCTGCACCGCACGCGCCTGTTTCCGCTGGGGGCGCTGACGCGCGGGCTGCAGGGCGAGGTGCTGGCCGAGATGGTGCAACTGGCCGAGCGCGGCTGCGTGGGCTTTGGCCAGGCGGATGAGCCCATCGTCAACACCCAGGTGCTGCAGCGTGCCTTCCAGTACGCCGCCACTTTTGGCTACACGCTGTGGCTGCGGCCCGAAGAGCCGTGGCTGTCCAAAGGCGTCATGGCCAGCGGGCCGCTGGCTACGCGGCTCGGGCTGTCGGGCGTGCCCGCCGCGTCCGAGGTGATCGCGCTGCACACGCTGCTGGCGCTGCTGCGCAGCGTCGTGGCGGGCACGCCGCCGGGGGCGCCGCCGCCCGTGCACCTGCACCTGTGCCGCTTGAGCACCGCCGCCGGCGTCGACTTGGTGCGCCAAGCCAAGGCCGAAGGCTTGCCGGTCACGGCCGACGTCAGCGTGCACCAACTGCTGCTCACCGATACCGACATCGGCTACTACGACACCCGGCTGCGCCTGCAGCCGCCCGTGCGCCAGCAGCGCGACCGCGACGCGCTGCGCGCCGGGCTGGCTGACGGCACGATCGACGCGCTGGTGTCGGACCACACGCCGGTATCGGCCGACGCGAAGGCGGTGCCATTCGCGCAGGCCGAGCCGGGCGCCACCGCCATCGAGCTGCTCGCGGGCCTCGCCGTCAAATGGGCGCAGCAAGACGGCGTGCCCGTGGCGCGCGCAGTAGAGGTGCTCACCAGCGGGCCGGCGCGTGTGCTGGGCGCGCGCCTGGGCACGCTGCAGGCCAGCGTCGGCCGGCTGGCCGTGGGCGGGGTGGCCGACGTGTGCGTGCTCGACCCGCAAGCCACCTGGCGCGTGGAGCCATCACGCCTGCGCAGCCAGGGCCGGCATACGCCGTTCGAGGGCCACGCGCTGCCTGCGCGCGTGCGCACCACGGTCGTGGGTGGCCACATCGCGTTCGATGCCGCCGACTGACCGCGCCATGGCGACCGCCGCCGTGCCGTGGGGGTGCCGCGTGCGTGCCGTGGGCCGCGCGGCGCGGCTGCTGGCGCACGTCCTGCAGGGGCTGTGGACGCTGTGGCGGGCATTTCCGCGCGCCGACGACGCGGCCCGCGTCGCTCACGTGCAGCGCTGGTCCCGGCAGGCACTGGACATTTTGGGTGTGCGCTGGTTCGTGCATGGCCCGCCACCCGCCCGCGGGCCGCTGCTGGTGGTGGCCAATCACATCTCGTGGCTGGACATTTTGGTGGTCAACGCGGTGCGCCCGTGTCGTTTCGTCTCCAAGGCCGACGTACGTCACTGGCCCGTGCTGGGCCGGCTGGTCGCGGGGGCGGGCACGCTGTTCATCGAGCGCGCCAGCCGCCGCGACGCCTTGCGCGTGGTGCACCAGATGGCGGAGCGCCTGCATGCCGGTGACGTGCTGGCGATCTTTCCCGAAGGCACGACCAGTGACGGGCGCGGTGTGTTGCCGTTTCACGCCAACCTGCTGCAGGCGGCGCTCGCGACCGACAGCCCCGCGCTGCCGCTGGGCATCGCCTACCGCCACGCGGGGGCTAGCCCCGACGCGTTGCAGCGCCACGACGCGCCCGTCTACGTGGGGGACGACACGCTGGTCGCGTCCCTGTGGCGCGTGCTGACCGCGACCGACCTGTGCGCCCACCTGCACTGGGGCGAGCCACAGCGCGCCGACGGGCGCGACCGGCGCACCTGGGCTGGCGATTTGCGTGGCGCCGTGGCCACCTTGGCCGGGCTGCCGCCGCCCAACGTCTAAACCCAGCGCCGAAATTTCGCGACAATCGCGGGTTTTCCCCATAGCCATGCCGCTGCACCCCGCCCGCGGCGCAGGAGTCGTTCTCGTGCTCAAGGATTTTCGGTTTTCGCTGTTGTTTTCTGCCGTCTGCCTGGGGCTGGCGGCGTGGTGGGGTGTGCAGTCGCCCCTGGGCCTGTGGACCGCGCTGTGGCTGACCGCGGTGCTGGCGGTGCTCGAAGTCAGCTTGTCGTTCGACAACGCGGTCGTCAACGCCAGTGTGCTGCGCGGCATGAGTGCGCTGTGGCGTCAGCTCTTTCTGACCGTGGGCATCCTGATTGCCGTCTTTGGCATGCGGCTGGTGTTTCCCATCGTCATCGTGGCCGTCTCGGCGGACATCGGCTGGGCCGAGACGGTGCGCCTGGCCCTGCAACAGCCCGACGAATACTCGCGCGTGCTCACGCAGGCGTATCCGGTCATCTCGGCGTTCGGCGGTGTCTTCCTGTTGCTGGTGTTTCTCAACTTTTTGTTCGACCGTAACAAAGAGACGCACTGGCTCGGCCCTCTGGAGCGGCCGCTCGTGCGTGCAGCCAAGTTCGACGAGATCAGCGTCTTTATCGCGCTGCTGGTGGTGTTTTCCACGCGCTGGTGGGTGCCCGAGGCAGAGCAGATGCGCGTCTTTGTCGCGGGCATTGCGGGCATCGTGCTGTACCTGGCAGTGGACGCGGTGGGCGCGCTGTTCTCAACCGAAGAGGCTGGCGAAGCGGCCGTGGCGACCGTGCAGCGCAGCGGTTTTGCCAGTTTTCTCTATCTCGAGGTGCTCGACGCGTCGTTTTCATTCGACGGCGTCATCGGCGCTTTCGCCATCACCAAGGATGTGGTCATCATCATGCTGGGGCTGGCCATCGGTGCCATTTTCGTGCGCTCGATGACGGTCTATCTGGTCAAACGCGGCACGCTGCAGGCCTATGTCTACCTGGAGCACGGCGCACACTATGCCATCGGGGCGCTGGCGGCCATCATGATCGTGGGCACCGTGGTGCACGTGCCCGAGGTCATCACGGGGCTGATCGGCATCGTCTTCATTGCCGCGTCGGTCGTGTCGTCGGTGCGCGAGCGCCGGCGAGCGTCGACGTGAGTGCCGGTGGTCGCCACCACCTGCCTCATCCGGCCAGCAGATCGGCCAGCGCGCGCGCCACTACCCTTGTGGCGCGGCGCAGGTCTTCCAGCACCAGGTGTTCGTCGGCGCGCTTGGCGTTGGATTCGCGCACGGTGCGCGGCCCCGCGCCATAGATGACGCCCGGAATGCCGCGCGCCACGTACAGCCGTACGTCGGTGTACAGCGGCGTGCCCACAGCCGGGATGGCCTCGCCCAGCACGGCCTGCGCGTGGCGCTGCAGCGCCTGCACCAACGGCTGCGCCCCGGGCAGCGGGCGCATGGCGTGTGCCAGCAATGTGCGACGCACCTGCACGCGCAGCGCGCGCCCACCGCGCGGGGGGGCAAAGTCGGCTGCCGCCTCGGCGATCACGCGGCGCAGCTGTGCCTCCACCTCGGCGGGGTCTTCCTCGGGGATCATGCGCCGGTCGAGCCGAAACACCACTTTGCCTGGCACGACATTGGTGTGTGTGCCGCCGTCGATACGACCCACGTTCAGGTACGGATGCGTAATGCCCTCCACCCCCGATCGCACTTGCAAATAATCGGCGTTGAGGCGGTAGAGCGCCTGCAGGATGTGGACGGCCCCCTGCAGCGCGTCCGTGCCCGTGTCGGGGATGGCCGCGTGCGCCATCTCGCCTTCCACCGTCACTTCCAACTGCAGGCAGCCGTTGTGCGCCGTCACCACCTGGTAGGTAAAGCCCGCCGCCAGCAGCAAGTCGGGCTGCGTCAGGCCCTGCGCCAGCAGCCAGCCCGGGCCCAGTTCGCCGCCCATTTCTTCGTCGTAGGTGAAGTGCAGCTCCACCGCGCCGCGCCGCGGGCGGGCCGCAGCCTCCAGCGCGCGCACGGCAAAGGTGTAGGTGGCAAAGTCGCTTTTGCTCACCGCGGCCGCGCGCCCGTACAGTTTGCCGTCCACGATTTCGGCGCCATACGGGTCGTGCGTCCAGCCTTCCCCCGGGGGCACCACGTCGCCATGGGCGTTGAGCGCGATGACCGGCCGTGCCCGCTCGCCTGCGCCGTAGGGTCGGCGCACGATCAGGTTGGTGATCGACGCCAGCCCCGCGGCCTGCACCTGCTCGGCGGGCACCGGGTGGCGCTCC
Source organism: Tepidimonas sp. HKU78 (assembly GCF_049860815.1). Classification (NCBI taxonomy): domain Bacteria; kingdom Pseudomonadati; phylum Pseudomonadota; class Betaproteobacteria; order Burkholderiales; genus Tepidimonas; species Tepidimonas sp. HKU78. The sequence continues at coordinate 121,072 of NZ_CP187547.1, read as the reverse complement.
ACTGCCCAACCCATCGCTTCCAGCGCGGCAGCGGTGATCTCGGCGTGGCGGGCGTTGTCGCCGGGCGGGGTGTCGGTGGGCACGCGCACCAGGGTCTGCAAAAAGCGTACCTGCTCGTCGAAGTGCGCGTCGATCCAGGCGTCCAAGGCGGCGTAGTCGGGGGTGGGGTCAGTGGTGGCGGGGGTGGTCATGGGCAGTGCCGGGGCAGGGGGGTCAGGCCACCGTCTCGGCGGCCAGGTCGTGCAGCAGGCGCTCGAACGCCTGCACCGCGCATTCGATGTCGTCGCTGGTGGTCGACTCCAGCGGGTTGTGGCTGATGCCGTCGTGCTCGCCGCGTACAAACAGCATCGCTTGGGGGAGCAGGCGGTGCATCATCATGGCGTCGTGCCCGGCGCCGCTGGGCAGGTGCAGCACCGGCAGGCCCAGCGCCACCACGGCGCGCTCCCAGCGCGCCTGCCATGCCGCATCGCTGGGGGCGGCGCTGGCACGCACCGTCTCGCGCGGGGCCAGCGTCAGCCCGCGTCGCTCGGCAATCTCGTGCGCCGCAGCCAGCACCGCTTGCGCGAGCTCGTCGCGCGCGGCGTCGGTGGGGGCGCGCACATCCAGGCTGAAGCGGCAGCGCCCCGGCACCACGTTGATGGATCCCTGCGGCACTTCCAGGATGCCCACCGTCGCCACCGTGCCCGGGCGCTGCTGTGCCAGCCGCTCCACGGCCAGCGTCAGCTCCGCTGCGCCCGCTGCCGCGTCGCGCCGCTGCCCCATGGGCGTGGTGCCGGCGTGGCAGGCCACGCCGCCGTACTCGCCCAGCCACCGTAGGCTGCCGTTGATGCTGGTAACCACCCCCAGCGGCCGGTGGGCGCGCGCCAGCACCGGGCCTTGCTCGATGTGCACCTCCACATAGCCCAAGTAGTGCCGCGGGTCACGCTGGCAGGCAGCGATCGCCTCCCATGTGCCCGGCAGGCCCGCTTGCTGCATCGCTTGCGCCATCGGGATGCCCGCGGCGTCGGTCAACGCCAGCCAGGCGGGGTCGAACGCGCCCACCAACGCCGCCGAGCCCAGAAAGGTCGCCGCGTAACGCTGGCCTTCCTCCTCGGCAAAAGCGACGATCTCGATCCCAAACGGCAGCCGCTGTCCGCGCGCGTGCAGCCGCTGCACCGCCGCCAGCGCCACACCGATGCCCAAGCGCCCATCGTGCGGCCCGGCGTCGCGCACCGTGTCGTAATGGCTGCCGGTCAGCAGCCAGCGTGCCACCGGTCGTTGCGCGTGGTAGCGGCCCACCACGTTGCCCACGGCGTCGTGTGTCACCTCGTCGCAGCCCGCCTCGCGCATCCACGCGGCCAGCTCGGCCGCGCACGCGCGGTGCGCCGGGCTCAGGTACGTCGCCGTCAGGCCATCGGCGCTTTCGCTGTGGCGCGCCAAGGCCGCCAGTCGGTCCCACACCGCGTGGCCGGTGGCAGGCTCCCAGCCCAGCTTGTCGTGTAGACGGATCTCGGCGATGCGGTGGATCTGGCGCAGGCACTCGCGCCGCTCGTCGTCCGGGTGGGCGTGCAAGCGTCGCTCGAAGTGCGCGATGATCTGCGCGCGCGTCAGCCCCGTGCCGCGCGGGCCACGCACCGCCAGAATGAACGGCCAGCCAAAGCGTGCCCGGTACGCCGCGTTGAGGCGTTGCAGCGTGTCGTATTCCTCGGGCGTGCAGTGGGTCAGTCCCGCGCGGCCTTGCTCGCCGCTGGATTCGGCCGTCAGCGTCCCTGCTAGCGCCGCCTTGCCCGCCAGCTCCGGGTGGGCGCGGATGAGCGCCAACTGCGCTTCCTCGCCCGCCTGTGCCACCACGTCGGCACACGCCGCGATCAGCGCCGCCGGGCTGGCAAACGGGCGCCGCTGCAGCGCCTGCGCCACGATCCAAGGCGAATGCTCGTACAGCCCATCCAGCAGCGCGGCCGCTTGCGCCAGCGGCGCGGTGTTGAGGGCGTCCAGCGCCGTGATGCCCGTGCTCATGCCGCCCCTCCCGTGCCCGCGCACTCCTTGTCGCCGCCCGGATACGGATGCACCGCCTGCCAATGGCGGGCGATGTCGATGCGCCGTGCCACCCACACGCCGTCGTGGCGCTGGATGTGGTCCAAAAACCGCTGCAGCGCCCCAATGCGCCCGGGCCGCCCCAGCAAGCGGCAGTGCATGCCCACGCTCATCATGCGTGGCTGATTCAGGCCGTTGGGGTCACCCTCGGCGTACAGGGCGTCGAAGGTGTCGCGCAGGTAGGCAAAAAACGGATCCCCGTGCGAGAACCCTTGCGGCAGCGCAAAGCGCATGTCGTTGGCGTCCAGCGTGTACGGCACCACCAGGTGCGGCACCACCTGCCCGTCGCTGCGGCGCACGCGCATCCAAAAGGGCAGGTCGTCGCCGTAGTAGTCGCTGTCATAGACGAAGCCACCGTGGTCCACCACCAAGCGGCGCGTATGGGGGCTGTCGCGCCCGGTGTACCAGCCCAGCGGGGCGGCACCGGTCAACTCGGTCAGGATGCGCACCGCCTCGTGCAGGTGGGCGCACTCGGTGGCTTCGTCCACCTGTTGGTAGTGGATCCACTTCAGGCCATGGCAGGCAATCTCGTGCCCGGCGGCCAAACAGGCCTGCGCCACCTCCGGGTGGCGCTGCAGCGCGCTGGCCACGCCAAATACCGTCAACGGCAGGCCGCGCGATTCGAATTCGCGCAAAATGCGCCACACGCCCACGCGCGAGCCGTACTCGTAAATGCCCTCCATGCTCAGGTGGCGGTCCGGGTACGCCGTGGGCGCAAACAGCTCCGACAAGAACGTCTCGCTCGCCGCGTCGCCATGCAGCACGCAGTTTTCGCCGCCTTCTTCATAGTTGAGCACGAACTGCACTGCGATGCGCGCCCCGCCCGGCCAGCGTGGGTGCGGCGGCTGGCGGCCGTAGCCGATCAAATCACGCGGATAAGGTGCAGTGCTGTCGTAAACGTGGGCCATGGTGACAAGGCAGTCGGTTTTGCGGCATCATAGACACAAATGGGCCTGAGCACACACGTTCTCGATACCATGCACGGCTGCCCGGCCGCGGGTATGGCTGTGCGGTTGTATGCCACCGGTGAGGGGCCACGCCTCATCAAACAGGTCGTGCTCAATGCCGATGGCCGTAATCCCGAAGGGCCGCTGCTGGCCACGGGCGAGCTGGCCGCCTGTACCTACCGGCTGGTGTTCGAGGTGGCCGACTACTTCCGCGCACGCGGTGTGGCGCTGCCGCAGCCGCCGTTTCTGGATTGCGTCACCATCGACTTTGGCGTGGCCGACGCGCAGGCGCACTACCACGTGCCGCTGTTGGTCAGCCCGTGGAGCTACGCCACTTACCGCGGCAGCTGAGGCGCACCGTCTTGACCTTGCGCCACCTGCGTGTCAGCGTTGGCCTGCGGCTTGCGCGTGCTGCGCGTGGCGGTTCGGGTATTGGTGCCGCGGGCCGTGGTGGCTTTCGGCTGGCTGACCGCAGGCTCGGGCGCCGCAGCGGCGCGCTTGGGCGCTGGGGCGGGGTAGCGGTCCAATTGTCCTTCGGTCAGGGTGTCGAGCTGGAAGGTGCCGCTGCGGTCCCACAACCAAGTGTCGGTATAGCTGACCGTGCCCAACTTTTGGGGGGCCGGGAAAGGCGCCGCCGCCATCACCAGCCGCTCGATCTCGGCCTTGACGTGCGGCACGTGATCCGGCGCGCGCATCCACTCGAAGCGCCGCACCTCGCCCCGCGGGCCGATGTCCAGTCGCATCACCCCCACCGCCTGCAGCAGCGGCGGCAACTTGCCACGGAAGATGCGATCGCCGTAGCGCTCATACAGGTGCTGCGCGCCGTCGCGCCGGTAGTCCCGCTCCGACGCTGCCAGAGACACCTTGCCACTGAAGGGTGGCTCGGGCGCGGGCGCGGGCTGCACCACCACGGGTGGGGCCGTTTCGGCGGGGGCGGGCGGCGCTTCCACGGCGCGCGGGGGCGCGGCGGGCGGCGGGCTGGCGCAGCCAGCCAGCAGTGCCAGCGTCGTCACCACCACGCTCCAGACCAACCGTGTACGGGGGGTGGCTGTGGGGGCGGGTGACATACGTGCGCCAGTTTCGGTCGTCGATGGCATCGTCGGATGGTGGGGCGGTTGGGCCCGAGGAGTCGATGTGGCTCGGATTGTGCGCCAACGCGCCCGGCCTTTCAACCCCGGCGATACTGCGGGGCATGGAATCCGTTTGTTTGCGCGGGGGCGATCTGCATGCGGCGCTGGCCTGGTTGCGCGCCGAGCCAGGCGTGTTGGTGTGGGTCGAGCGTACCGAGGGGTCGGCGCCGCGCGAGCCGGGCGCGTGGATGTTGGTGGGCGCGCAGCGCATGCTGGGCACCATCGGTGGCGGGCAACTCGAGTGGCACGCCATCCAGCAGGCGCGCGCGGGCCTGCGGCAACCGGGCTGGGCAGGGCAGGCGTTGCGCTGCGCACTCGGCCCCAGCCTGGGGCAGTGCTGCGGTGGCGTCGTGCACCTGCGGCTGCAGCGCGTCACGGCGGCCGACGCGGCGGCGCTGCGCGCGGCCTGGGTCGATGAGCGGGTGCCGGTGGCGCTGTTCGGCGGTGGGCACGTCGGGCAGGCCATCGAGCGCGCGCTGCGGCCGCTGCCGTTCGCCCTCACCTGGATCGACAGCCGCGACGGCATGTTTCCCACCGACCTGCCACCAACCGTGGTCGCCGAGCACTCCGACCCCGTCGAGCGCGCCGTCGCCGACTTGGTACCCGGCAGCCGCGTGCTGGTCATGAGCTTTAGCCACGCTGAAGACCTGGCCGTGGTGGACGCCTGTCTGCAGCGGTTGCGCCAGCAGGACGACCTGCCGTTCGTCGGCCTCATCGGCAGCCGCACCAAATGGGCCGCGTTTCAGCACCGCTTGCTCGCGCGCGGGCACGACGCATCGGCGCTGGCGCGCGTGACGTGCCCTGTCGGGATCCCGGGGATTCAGGGCAAAGAACCCGCCGTCATCGCCGCGGCCGTGGCGGCGCAGCTGTTGATGACGAGATAAGCCAGGAGACGCTTACCCTGCGACCTGTTGTGCCATGGATTTGTCCAGACCTACCCAGCAACGAATGCTCGGCGAGTCGGCCGACCGCTGCCTCGAGAAGTTCATCCACGCGGATGGCAGCGAGCGGGTTGTCCCGGGCTATGTGCGCCGGTCAGCGTCGACAGTTTTCGCTCATGACAGCCATTGAGCCTGATCTGTCGATGGGTGCGGGTCAAATTGGTGGGTCCTGTAGGATTCGAACCTACGACCTACGGATTAAGAGTCCGCTGCTCTACCAACTGAGCTAAGAACCCGGGTATTTGGTGGACCGAAGGAGGATCGAACTCCCGACCTCTGCATTGCGAACGCAGCGCTCTCCCAGCTGAGCTATCGGCCCGACAGGGCAGATTATATACCGTTGCACCCGACTGGTGGGCACGTCGCGCGCCGCGGAGGGCCGGGCGGCGTTGACCGGTGTGCAGCTGCAGCTGGTATTCAAAAACGTTGAATGCGGTCATCAAATGCCTGCATCCCGACTGGCGTGCGCACCGCGTACAGTCTGACCATCGCACTGCGTTGCCCAAGGAGGCTTCCTCGATGATCACCCTGCGCCCCAGCGACGCCCGCGGCCACGCCGATCACGGCTGGTTGCAGGCGCGCCATTCGTTTTCGTTTGCGGACTATTGGGACCCGCGCTACACAGGCTGGGGCAACCTGCGCGTGCTCAACGAAGACCGCATCGCCCCGGGCACCGGCTTTGGCATGCACGGCCACCGCGACATGGAAATCATCACCATCGTGCTGGCGGGCGTGCTCACCCACCGCGACAGCTTGGGCCACCAGGCCGTCATCCGCGCGGGCGATGTGCAGCGCATGAGCGCCGGGCGCGGCATCCGGCACAGCGAAGTCAACGAAGGCCCCGACCCCGTGCATCTGCTGCAAATCTGGATCGAACCGGCTGTGCGCGGCATCGACCCTGGCTACGAGCAACGGGCGCTGCGGCCGTCCAGTGTGGGCACGGGCGTGCGGCCGATCGCCCGGCCAGCGTCGTCGGTGTCATCGGACGCCGCAGCCGCGCCGGACGCCCCCTTGACCATTCACGCCGACGCGGCGTTGGACTTGGCCACGTTGCACGGGCCGCAAGCGGTGCGGCATCCGATCGCGCCCGGGCGCTGCGCCTACGTGCACGTGGTGCGCGGCAGTGTGCACCTGGCCGGGCAGCGGCTAGGCGCGGGTGACGCGGCCATGGTGGCCGACGAGCCCGCGATCACCCTCAGCGACGCGGAGCACGCCGAGGTCCTGTTGTTCGACCTGGCGCCCAACGGGGCTACGCCCGTGCCTGCCTGATACCCATCCGTTGGAACCGAGTTCTTCCCATGGCCCAGCCGGGCCCAAACCACGCTACCAAAAGGAGAGTCCCACATGCCCAACATCATCGTCGTTTATCACTCGGGCTACGGCCATACCCAGCGCATGGCGCAAGCCGTCGCCGACGGCGCGGGTGCCGCGCTGCTGGCCATCGACGCCGACGGCAACCTGCCCGAAGGCGGCTGGGAGCAGCTCGACGCGGCCGACGCCATCGTCATGGGCAGCCCCACCTACATGGGCAGCGTCAGCTGGCAATTCAAAAAATTTGCCGACGCCTCCAGCAAGCGCTGGTTTACGCAGGCGTGGAAAGACAAGCTGTTCGCGGGCTTTACCAACAGCGCCACCATGAACGGCGACAAACTCTCCACACTGCACTACCTGTTTACGCTGGCGATGCAGCACGGCGGCGTGTGGGTGGGCACAGGCATGATGCCTGCCAACACCAAGGCCGCGCAACGCAACGACGTCAACTACGTTGGCTCGTCGGCCGGCGCCATGGCCACCACGCCGGCGGATGCCGGCGCGCAAGAAATGCTGCCTGGCGACCTGGAGACCGCCCGCCAGTTCGGCCAGCGCATCGCGCAGGTGGCGGCGCGGTGGGTGGGGTGAGGGGGTCTCGAGAAAAGCGCGACAGGCTCAATGCAGGGCGGCCAAGGCCGCCTCTGGTGCCTTGTCGAGCACCTTGAGCAGCGCCTTGGCTGCGCCCGTGGGGCTACGTTTGCCCTGCTCCCAGTTGCGGATCGTCTCCACGGGCACGTCGATACGCTCTGAGAACTCTGCTTGGCTCAACCCCAGGCGCTTGCGCACACGGCGCGCGAATTTGGCTGCGTCCTGCAAGGCCGCTGCCTCGTCAGCCGCCGCTTGTCGGGCAAGATCTGCTTCCGTGGTGCCGTCCACACGGGCCGGGTCGATGCGCCCGCCACTCAACGTGGCCGGGACGGCGGGGTCAATCGTCACGCGTACGGTCTTCATAGTGCTGAACCTCTCGTCGGTTGGCCTTGCGCGCCGAGATGATACGAATGGCATCGCCTCGCGGGGTGTAAACCACGACGAACAGGCGTTACTCGATCTTCCCCATCAACTGGTACCTTTCCTCGCCATAGCAGTGGCGGGTATCAGCCTGAATCAGCCGGTTGGGATCGAAGAATGCCCTGGCCGCATACGCGAAATCGAAACCCGGCTCGGCGTAACACTGGTCGCTCTTGGCTTCGTCCCATTCGAACTTCACCGCTGAAGTATAGTTCATTGGCCGAGTCTGTTTGCTCGTTCAGACGCGCCGCCGCAGCCAGCGCGGCGTGCGAAAGCGCACCAGCTTGGCGTATAGCCAGACATAGGCCGCCACGAACACCACGGCGCTGGCGATCAGCAGCGCCTCGTGGCGCCAAAACAGCACCGCTGGCACGATCGACAGCGTCGACAAGCCCCACAGATAGGGCGAGGTGGCCGAGTTGCGCAGGGTGATGTCGCGCGCCGCCTCGTGGCCCGCGGCCCAGCGCACCAGGCGGCGATAAACCAACATGTGCAAATGCAAGCCATCGGGCACCCCTGGAGAGATGCCCCGCAAAAACCGCTTGCGGTAGATGGAGAACACCGTCTCGGTTACCGGATACAGGCACACCAGCAGGCCAAACCAGGGTGATACCTGCGGCTGGCGCACTACCAGCAGCACCGCCACCTCCGCCAGCACGAAGCCCACCAGATACGCCCCGCCGTCCCCCAGAAAAATCAGTCCACAGGGGTAATTCCACACCAAGAAGCCCAACAGCGCTCCTGCCATTGCCAAGCATACCTGCACGAGCAGCGTATCGCCCACGGCCCATGCGACATAGCCCAGGGCGGCAAACATCAGCAGCGACGTGGCCGCTGCCAGCCCATTGAAGCCATCGATGATGTTGACCGCGTTCGCGACGCCCGCGACGGCCACCAGCGTCAACCCTATGCTCAGTACCGGCCAAGCCGCCAGCCACGCATCCACTGGCCCCAGTCCCAGCCGCGGCAGCCACGCGCCCAGCAGCCAGCCAGCCAGCCCTGCAGCCACCATGGTGGCACCTAGGTGTCAGGTCCCGGACGATTACGTGGTTTGAAGATGAAAAGATCGGGGCGTTGAGGGTACCACTTTTTCAAGGCCTCCAGAGGTGTTATGTGTCCGATTGCCTTCTGGGGTAAATGATGGTTGTACAGCCAAACATAACGGGTCAAGGTAGTCTCGAGGTCCTCGGCGCTGTTGAAGTGATGGGTGGCAAGGACCTCGGCAATACGGCCGTTGAAGCGTTCGACCATGCCATTGGTCTGAGGGTGTCTGGGCTTGGTGAGGCGATGCTCGATGCCAAGGGCCTGGCAGAGCTGATCGAACTCGTGCTTCCCGGACGGTGCGCGCGCGCCTGAGGCGAAGAGGCGATCCGTGAACTCCTTGCCGTTGTCGGTGAGGATGTGCGTGATTCTGACCGGGCAGGTCTTGTGCAAGGCCTTCAGGAAGCTTCTGGCCGCGGCTGCGGTCTTGTTTGGCTTAATCTGGATGAAGACCCAACGGGTGGCGCGGTCAATGGCGACGAAGAGATAACGCCTCTGATGTTCGTCGGGCATCTGCGGCAGGTACTTGACGTCGATGTGCAGGTAGCCCGGCATGTAGGTCTTGAATGGCTTGGAAGCAGGCGCATCCTTGGCTTCACTGGGCAGTTGGGATAGGCCATGGCGCTTGAGCAGACGATACAGCCCAGAACGTGAGGCCCGGGGGTTGATGAACTCCCGTGTGACCACCAGCAGATCGTCAAGGGGTAGCTGGAGGGTCTTGCGCAGCTCCACCACCAAAAGCTCCTGCGCCGGGGTGAGCGTCGTCTGCAAACGATGCGCGGTATGCGGGCGATCTTCCACAAAGTCCCGACGCTTCCAGCGGCGGATGGTGTCTTCGGATACGCCCAACTCGGCTGCCAAGGCCGCAACCGACAAGGACGAGGACTGGATGTAGGCGCGGGTGGCGGGGGTTGTGGTGGCGTTTTTGTGTAGGCGAATAATCATGGTTGAGCGCTCCGGAGGTTGTCGATCAGCTCTCGCATCACTGCGCGACTAACGAAGAGTGCACGACGCGAAGGATCTATGCAATCGTCCGGAACCCTACACCTGTCGGGTCCCGGATGATTGGTTGCTGCATAATCGACGAGGCCTGCTGATGGGCCGCGAGGTGCTGCGGGCCGTGCTGGCAAGATCATCCGTCCGGGAGGCGTAGCATGCTGATCACCTTGCACAAGAATGCCACCACCACGCCGGCCGTGCGCGCGGCCATCCAGCAGTCCTCGGCCAGCGACTACGAGCTGGCCCGGCAATACGGCGTGAGCCGCCAGACGATCCGGCGCTGGCGCAAGCGCGACAGCGTGTTTGACGCCAGCCACACCCCGCACCGGCTGCAGACCACGCTCAATGCCGCGCAGGAAGAGTTGGTGATCTATCTGCGCACGCAGCTGAGGCTGTCGCTGGACGATCTGCTGGCGGTGGTGCGTGAATTCATCGAACCTGGCATGAGCCGCTCGGCGCTGGACCGGCTGCTGCGCCGACGAGGCCATTCGCGCCTGCCGGCCCCGGAGGTCCCTGCGCGCGCGTCCAAGCCCTTCAAGGCCTATGAGCCGGGCTATGTGCACCTGGACGTGAAGTACCTGCCGCAGATGGCCGATGAGACGGCCCGGCGCTACGTCTTCGTGGCCATCGACCGGGCCACGCGTTGGGTGTTCATCGCCATCAAGAGCCACAAGACGGCCGCAGCGGCCAAATCCTTCCTCAACGCGCTGCACAAGGCCGCGCCGTTCAAGATCCACACCCTGCTCACCGACAACGGCCGTGAGTTCACCGACCGCCAGTTCGGCTCCAAAGCCAAGGACGCCTCGGGGCAGCATGCGTTCGACGCCCTGTGCGAAGCCCTGGGCATCGAGCATCGCTTGACCCGGCCGAAGTCGCCGCAGACCAACGGCATGGTCGAGCGATTCAACGGGCGCCTTGAGCAGGTGCTGCGCTCGCACCACTTCAACAGCGCCCAGGACCTGGCCACCACGCTGCACCGCTACGTGTGGCTGTACAACGAGCACCTGCCCCAGAAGGCTCTGCAGCACCTCACGCCCCTCCAGGCCATGAAACGATGGCGCAGCTCCCATCCGCATCTGTTCTCAAAACAGGTTAGGAATCATCCGGGACCCGACAATTATTCGCCTACACAAAAACGCCACCACAACCCCCGCCACCCGCGCCTACATCCAGTCCTCGTCCTTGTCGGTTGCGGCCTTGGCAGCCGAGTTGGGCGTATCCGAAGACACCATCCGCCGCTGGAAGCGTCGGGACTTTGTGGAAGATCGCCCGCATACCGCGCATCGTTTGCAGACGACGCTCACCCCGGCGCAGGAGCTTTTGGTGGTGGAGCTGCGCAAGACCCTCCAGCTACCCCTTGACGATCTGCTGGTGGTCACACGGGAGTTCATCAACCCCCGGGCCTCACGTTCTGGGCTGTATCGTCTGCTCAAGCGCCATGGCCTATCCCAACTGCCCAGTGAAGCCAAGGATGCGCCTGCTTCCAAGCCATTCAAGACCTACATGCCGGGCTACCTGCACATCGACGTCAAGTACCTGCCGCAGATGCCCGACGAACATCAGAGGCGTTATCTCTTCGTCGCCATTGACCGCGCCACCCGTTGGGTCTTCATCCAGATTAAGCCAAACAAGACCGCAGCCGCGGCCAGAAGCTTCCTGAAGGCCTTGCACAAGACCTGCCCGGTCAGAATCACGCACATCCTCACCGACAACGGCAAGGAGTTCACGGATCGCCTCTTCGCCTCAGGCGCGCGCGCACCGTCCGGGAAGCACGAGTTCGATCAGCTCTGCCAGGCCCTTGGCATCGAGCATCGCCTCACCAAGCCCAGACACCCTCAGACCAATGGCATGGTCGAACGCTTCAACGGCCGTATTGCCGAGGTCCTTGCCACCCATCACTTCAACAGCGCCGAGGACCTCGAGACTACCTTGACCCGTTATGTTTGGCTGTACAACCATCATTTACCCCAGAAGGCAATCGGACACATAACACCTCTGGAGGCCTTGAAAAAGTGGTACCCTCAACGCCCCGATCTTTTCATCTTCAAACCACGTAATCGTCCGGGACCTGACACATAGCGGGCATGTGGTCCTCATCGAAAACGGTGGCGGGCGAGGAGCGGAATGAGGTAGGCAAGGGTCGCGGCCACCAAACCGGCCACCACCGCTTGCGCCTGCCAGCCAGCGAAGGTTATCAAGCTTAATGTGACCGTTAGCTTCGCCACGACACTGCACACTGCGGCCCACCACAGTGTGCGGGCCTGGCCGGGGGATGTAAGCGCCCATTGCACCCACACCGTACCTGCCAAGTAAAACGGCAACTGCAACGCCATGCCCATCAGCAGGTTTGCAGTCTGGGCCGTATCGTCGGCGGTGAACGCCCCGCGCTCGAACAGTATCTCGATGACGAATGGAGCGCTGACGACGATGAGTACTGCACCCAGCAATCCCAGCCCAAATAGCCATGTCGCCCATCGCCGGGCTATGGCGTAGGACTCTTCCGGACGCAGCCCGGCCAACACGGGCAGCAGGGCACGCCCTGTCACGGTAGCAGTCAACGTCAGTACCAACGCCATGACCCGATTAGCGTAGCCAAAAGTAGCCAGCGCCCCGGCAGGCAGGTGCGCCAGGATGATTTGGTCGATGACGGCACCCATGCTCATCAATAGTTGAGCTGCCAGTAACCAAGCCGCGCTGCGACCGAGAGTAGGATCGAGTGGGCGAGCAAAGCCCAGGGCGGGCATAACGGGCAAGCTGCTAGCCCGCACGATGGCGATCAATAGCAACCATTGAAACAGAAAGCCCGCGGCCGTCCCCCATAGCAGAACATTCACCGTTGCGAACGGCATCAGCAAAACGGCGGCCAAGATCCCCAGTGCAGGCATGGCCTCGAGAAAGGTGTTCGCATGCCTTTGGCGGCTCATCAACTGGCAGGCGTGCCAGCTGGCCAGCACCCCCAGCACCGCAACCGGCGCCAGCCAAGGCACAGCGGCAAGTGCAGCTTCCCGCGCCAGCGGGGCGAGCCCCAACCAGCCGCTCCGGATAAGCAGCGGCAACAGCGTTGCCACTAGGCCCGCCACCGCCAGCGCAGCCATCCACACCCAGGTCGTGACCTGGCGCTGCCACGCGTGACCGCCGTCTGGCGCGGCTTGCTGACGCACGAGCGCAGGCACTAGCACAAAGTGCATGACGGAAAACAGTAGGCTGACGGGCCAAGTGGCCAGGTTGAACGCCAATAGGTACCCTTCCAACGTCTCGCCCGTGCCGAAGCGGTAGGCCACCGCGACTTCCTTGATCGCAGCCACGCCTTTTGCGGCCATCACGAACAGCGTCAGCCACACCATGCCCCGCACCACGTTCTTATGGCCTGCATGGGCACGCCGCAAGCGTACCTGCCAACTGTTTGGCAACCAGCCCAAAACGGTTTGCTCGAGGTGATGTAACCCCTTTGGCATGGTCAACCTGCCCTCCACGCTCTCACGCGGCAGCAGGGATTTGACATCCTAGAGCAAGCCGCCGGGCTTGAGGAGGGCACGGGTGCCCGCCGTGCCCCGCTTGCAGCTCGGCAATGCGCTCGGGTTTGATGTCAAAGCCGGTGACAGGGTAGCGTTTGCCAAACTCGACCGCCAAGGGCAGGCCGACGTAGCCGAGGCCGATGACGGCGATGGGTTGTCCGATGAGGTTCATGTCGCGGGTTGCCAGGGGTTGACGATCGGGACGCCAGTGGGTGTGAAGTCGGTGACGTTGCGCGTGACGACCGCCATACCATGCACCAATGCAGTAGCCGCGATCAGGGCGTCACGTTCTCCCCGCGGGTTGGGTACATGCAACCGGGCACAGCGCAGGGCGACATTGGTGTCGAGCAGGTACATCACGCCAAATCGGCCGTACGAAGAGAGCCGGCGATGCGTGGCGGCTGAAAGTCGATGTCAGTCACGTCCGGCATGGCCAGCGCGTCGGCGATGCTGCGGTGCTGGTGGGTGAGGCGCTGGTATTCCTCGAAACTTAGCAGCACATGCGCGGGTTTACCACGGACGGTGATGATGACTGGACCGCGGCTGGCCGCCGTTTTGGCGCGTGTAACGTCTTGGTTGAGTTCTCGGCTGGAGAGGGTTGTAATGGCCATGGGGATCTCCTTTGCCATGCTGATGTGGCTATGTTTCTACGTCGCCGATGGCTTTGGTGTAAAACCCTCCACTTCCCACCCCACCACATTGCGCGTGGCGCTGCTGAACTCCACGCCCAGCAACCAGATGGGGCGGCCGTCGGCGCGGTATTTGTCGGCGTAGCCCCTCTGTCGCAGCTGGGCGATCGCCTCGCCCGTGGGGGCGTCGCCGTCGATGCGCTTGAACTCCATGATGACGATGGCCTGCGGGAGTCTCAGCGTCAAGTCGATGCGGCCTTGGTTCGTGACGTCTTCCGGGGTGAGATCGAGCCCGAGGCTGGCCAAGTGCGAGTAAAAGACACTGGCCCAGTAGCCCTCGTAGTGCAGCACGGGGTTGGCGCGGTACCAGTCGGCGGGGATGCTGGCAAAGAGCGACTCGAAGTGCGCGCGCAGCGCGGGCCAGTCCAGCGTTTGCAGCAGGTCGTACAAGCGGCTGATGTGCGCGCTGGTGGTGCTGGGGTTGGGGGTGAGCGCCAGGAGCAGCGCCTCGTTGAAGGCGCTCTCGACCTCTTGGTTGGGGTAGCCCAGCCGGTAGTCGGCCCGTGCGCCCCGCCGCCGCACGTCCTGTATCGTCAAATAGCCCGTCTGCCACAGCAGCGCTTCGGTGCCGATGTGCTCGACGTCGAAGGCGTTGAGCAGCTGGTCGCTGGCATAGAGTGCATCGAGCTGCGGGGTAAACGTCTGGCGGCTGCGCAGCAGATCGACCAGGAACGTGGGCGTGCCGGTTTCGAACCAGTAAGCGCGAAAGGTGCGCTCTTGCAGCAGCAGCAGCACATCGAACGGGTTGTAGACCGACTCGCCCAACCAGCGGTAGCCGTTGTACCAGCGGCGGATCTCGTCACGGTCGAGCCCTTCCAACTCCGGGGCAAAAACGGCGTCGAGGTCGGCTTCGGTGTAGCCGCAGATGGCCGAATACTCCGCCGAGACGGTGATGTCGCGCAGGTTGTTCAGGCCCGAGAAGATCGAGACCTTGCTGAACTTGGAAACCCCGGTCAGGAACGCGAACTGGATGTGCGCGTCCTGATCCTTGATGACGGAGTACAGGTTGCGCAAGCCCTCGCGCATGGCGCGCGCCACCTCGGGGTCGGTCAGGTTGTCCAGGATGGGTTTGTCGTACTCATCGACAAGCACCACGGCGCGCTGGCCGTGGCGTTGGACCGCCTGCTGGATCAGATGGCGAAAGCGCAGGTGGCTGTCTCCGGCCGCGGGTACGTCTAACCCCAAGCGTTGGGCGTTGGCGTCGAGCTCGTCGGCGATGTGGGCTTCCAGCCCAGCACGGTTGTCTAGCCGTCCCCCACCGAAGCTGATCCGAATGACGGGGTGCTTCTTGGACCAATCCCACTGGTCGTGGCAGGTCAGGCCACGAAAGAGCGGCTCGTTGCCGGCGAAGAGTTCCGCGAGTGTGTCCAGAAAGAGCGACTTGCCAAAGCGCCGCGGGCGGGAGAGGAAGTAGTGCGAGCCCGATTCGATCAGCCGAAGCGCATAGGCGGTTTTGTCGACGTAGTAGTAGCCCCCTTCGCGGATCTTGGCGAAGGTCTGGATGCCGATGGGCAGTGGGCGACGGGTCATGGGTGCGTACTTCGCTTCAGACGCGGATGATCGTGTCGCTGTAGCGTAACACCTGGGCATCGTGTGTCAGTAACCGCATCGGCTCGACGAGAGCTTGCGCGACCAGCAAGCGATCGAAGGGGTCTTGATGGTGTGGCGGCAGGGTTTCCACGGCGGCTGCGTGCTCGGCCTCGATGGGTAGTATGCGGTAGCCAGCTTCGAGAAAATAGCTCAACGCGTCCGCGCCAGAAATTGGCATATCGCCGCGACCCAGGGAGTGCTTGATGGCAATCTCCCAAACGGAGGCAGCGCTAACCCATACGGTGGCGCGTGGCGACAAGATGAGCTCCCGCGCTTTCTCAGACAGTCTGGGGCTGTCGATGAGGGCCCACAGTGCCACGTGCGTATCCAGTAGCAGGTTCATGCGGCGGCTGCGTCACCGGTCATCAGACGTGAAATTTCGTCGTTATGGGTATCGATGGAGTCAGGCACCTGGAAACAACCCTTAGCCACGCCGATGCGTCGGCTCGGCGACGTGCCATCGATGGGGACCAGCTTGGCGGCAGGGCGCCCGTTGCGGGCGATGATGATTTCGCGCTCGCGCCCGGTCTCGATGGCCTCGACCAGTCGAGACAGTGACGACTTTGCTTGGAGCATGTTGATCGCAGGCATGGGGCTGAGTGTCTTGGTCTGGCTTGGCCAATGCTAGCATCGGTGCCGACCGTTGTCATCCTGAGTAAAAGGTACGGTACCACTGCACGAATGCACGCACGCCTTCGCGAACGGGGGTTTGGGGGCGGTAGCCGGTCAGGCGCTGCAGTAGGCTGGCGTCGGCCCAAGTAGCGGGCACGTCGCCCAGCTGCATGGGCAGGTAGTGGCGGATGGCGGGGCGGCCGATTTCGGCCTCGATCGCATCGACGAAGTCGAGCAGCCGCACGGGCTGGCTGTTGCCGATGTTGACGACGCGCCATGGCGCCGCGGGGCTGAGCGTGTCGCCCTCGGTGGGCTGCCAGCCGTGCGCGGGCGTGCGGGCGTCGGGCGCGGGTGGGATGGCGTCGATGAGCAAGCGGATGGCGCGCACCAAGTCGTCGACGTAGGTGAAGTCGCGCTGCATGTCGCCGTGGTTGTAAATCTCGATCGGGGTGCCGTCCAAGATGCCCTTGGTGAATTTGAACAGCGCCATGTCGGGCCGGCCCCAGGGCCCGTAGACGGTGAAGAAGCGAAACACCGTGGTGGGCACACCGTGGATGTGGCTGTAGGCGTGGCTCATCGCCTCATTGGCCTTTTTGGTGGCGGCGTAGAGCGTGAGCGGGGTGTCGGCCTTGTCGCCTTCGGCAAACGGCATGTGGGTGTTGGCGCCGTAGACGCTGCTGGTGGAGGCCAGCAGCAAATGGCGCGGGCGGGCCTGCACGGCGGCCTGCAGCAGGTGGAAGGTGCCGACCAGGTTGGCGTCGATGTAGGCGGCGGGGTTTTCCAGGCTGTAGCGCACGCCAGCCTGCGCGGCCAAGTGCACGATGACGTCGGGCTGCGCGGCTTGCACGGCAGCCTGCAGCGCGGGCAGGTCTTCCAGCATGGCCTCGGTGGCGACGAAGGCCGGAAATTCGCGCAGCATGGCGTGGCGGCGTTGTTTCAACCGCACGTCGTAGTAGGGGGTCATGCCGTCGTAGCCGTGGACGGTATGGCCCTCGGCCAACAACAGCCGCGCCAGGTGAAAACCGATAAAGCCGGCGGTGCCGGTGATGAAAACTTTCATGCGTCGGCCCCGAACAAATCGCGCGTGTAAACCTTGTGCGCCACGTCGGCCAGATCCGGGTGGAGGCGGTTGGCCAGGATGACGTCGGCTTGCGCTTTGAAGGCCGACAGGTCGCGCACGAGTGGCGAGTGAAAGAAGTGCTCGCCCTCGAGCATGGGCTCGTAGACGATCATGGGCACGCCTTTGGCCTTGATGCGCTTCATGACGCCCTGGATGGCCGAGGCGCGGAAATTGTCCGAGCCTTGCTTCATGACCAGGCGGTACACGCCCACCGTAGGGGCGCGTCCGTGGCGTGCGGGCTCGCCATCGGCGCAGAGCACCTGCAGGCGGCGCAGTACGTCGTCGGCGATGAAGTCTTTGCGCGTGGCGTTGGCCTGTACGATGGCGGCGATCAGGTTCTGCGGCACGTCGCGGTAGTTGGCCAGCAGCTGCTTGGTGTCTTTGGGCAGGCAGTAGCCGCCGTAGCCAAAGCTCGGGTTGTTGTAGCCGCGGCCCACGCGCGGGTCCAGGCACACGCCGTCGATGATCTGGCGCGTGTCCAGCCCGTGAGCGGCGGCGTAGCTGTCGAGCTCGTTGAAAAACGCCACCCGCATGGCCAGGTAGGTATTGGCAAAGAGCTTGATCGCCTCGGCCTCGGTGGGATCG
Organism: Tepidimonas sp. HKU78; assembly: GCF_049860815.1. NCBI lineage: Bacteria > Pseudomonadati > Pseudomonadota > Betaproteobacteria > Burkholderiales > Tepidimonas > Tepidimonas sp. HKU78. The sequence goes on along the minus strand of NZ_CP187547.1, from coordinate 103,511 downwards.
GTGAGCAGCACCGGTACGTCGGCCTTGTGCGCGCCTTGGTGCAGCAGGTCGGCCACGAGCTGGCCGCGCGCACCGCGGTCGCCCACCACGATGCGGCTGGGGCGCAGGTTGTCGGCCAGCGCCTGGCCCTCGCGCAAAAATTCCGGCGAAAAGACGATGCGGTCGGTGCCGTGCTGTTGCCGCAGCCGCTGCGTAAAGCCCACCGGCACAGTGGATTTGATGACCAGGGTGCTGCTGGGGTGCGCGGCCAGCGCTTGGGCCACCACCGCTTCGACACTGCGGGTGTCGAAAGCGTTGGTGGCAGGGTCGTAGTCGGTGGGGGTGGCAATGAAGACCACGTCGGCGTCGGCCAGCGCTGCGGCCGCGTCGGTGCTCGCATGCAGGCGCAAATCGGGCCGCTGCAAAAACTCGTCGGCCAACGCGTCGGCCACGGGGCTTTGGCGTGCCTGCAGTTGGGCCACGCGCTGCGGGTTGATGTCCACCACGGTGACGGTGTGGTGCTGCGCCAGCAGCAGCGCGTTGGCCATGCCGACATAGCCCGCGCCGACGACGGCGATGTGGTGGGAGGGTAGGGACGGGTTCATACGGCGAGGGTATGCGGGGCAGAGGCGCTGCGCTGGCCGGCCGTGAAGGCCCAGGTGCTGGCGCACATGTCGTGCAAGCCGCGCTCGGCGCGCCAGCCCAGCACGCGCTGGGCTTTGGTGGGGTCGGCCCAGCACTCGGCCACGTCGCCTGGGCGGCGCGGAGCGATGCGGTAGGGCACCGACTGGCCCGTGGCTTGCTCGAAGGTGCGCACCATCTCCAGCACGCTGGTGCCGTGCCCGGTGCCGAGGTTGAACACGTCGCACGGGGTGGTGGTGCGCTGCAGGTGTTCGAGCGCGGCGCGGTGGCCCTCGGCCAGGTCCATGACGTGCAGGTAGTCGCGGATGCCGGTGCCGTCGGGCGTGGGGTAGTCGTTGCCCCACACGTTGAGGTGGGGCAGTTGGCCTGCTGCCACGCGCGCGATGTAGGGCATGAGGTTGTTGGGGATGCCGTTGGGGTCCTCACCGAGCAGGCCCGACGCGTGCGCCCCCACTGGGTTGAAGTAGCGCAGGATGGCGATGCGCCACGTGGCGTCGCTGGCGGCCAGATCGTGCAGCATTTGCTCGATGTGCAGCTTGGTGCGGCCGTAGGGATTCGTGGCGCTGGTGGGGTGGGATTCGTCCAGCGGGAGGTACTGCGGCTGCCCGTAAACGGTGGCGCTGCTGGAAAAGACCAACGATCGCACGCCCTCGGCCGCCATCGCCTGCAGCAGGCTGACGGTGCCGGCGACGTTGTTGTGGTAGTAGGCCAGGGGCTGCGCCACCGATTCGCCCACCGCCTTGAGCCCAGCGAAATGCACCACGGCGTCGATGCGGTAGTGGCGCAGCGCCATGCGTACGCGGATGGTGTCGAGCACGTCACCCACCTCGGTCACCGGGCGCGTGCTGGTGGTGCGGGCGATGCGGTCGGCGACCTCGAGCTTGCTGTTGGAGAGGTTGTCGAGCAGCACGACGTGATGGCCGGCCTGCTGCAACACGGCGGCGGTGTGACTGCCAATGTAGCCCAGGCCGCCGGTGAGGAGAAGATTCATGTCTCGTCTTGGTCGTTCGACGGAAGGGGCTGGCGTCTTTCGCCCAGGCTACCGCAGATCGCGGTGCATTTCCTGTGCACGGCGACCCCCCCTTTTTTGGGCAGGATTGTAACCGCGCCTAACCCTTGCGCAGCGCACCCACCGGCACGGCCACCCGGACTTCGCGCTGCAGGTAGTCCAGCGCGCGCCTCTTGCCGGGGCTTGGTGTGGACCAGGTACCAATGCGTGGCCGAGGGGGTGGCCGGGGCGGAAGAAGACATGGCGACATTATCGCGACCCTGCCGCCTACAATCCTCGCCCATGTTCGTTCACCTGCGCCTGCACACCGAGTTTTCCATTGTCGATGGCACCACCCGGGTGGACGATGCGGTGGCGCGGGCGGCCGCCGATGGGCAGCCCGCGTTGGCGATCACGGACCTGAGCAACCTGTTTGGCGCGATCAAGTTCTACAAGGCGGCGCGCTCAGCGGGCGTCAAGCCGATTCTGGGCGCGGAGGTCTGGCTGGATGGGCTGGGGGTGGACGCGCGCGTGGCGGGCGGCGCGGGGCCGCAGCCGGTGGTGCCGCGCGTGCTGCTGCTGGTGCAAAACGCGCGCGGCTACCTGAACCTGTGCGAGCTGCTGTCGCGCGCGTGGACGCGCGGCGTGGTGCGCGAGCAGGCGCATGTGCAGTGGGCCTGGTTGCAGGAGCGGCACGAGGGGCTGATCGTGCTCGATGGTGCGGCTGCGGGCCCGGTGGGGCAGGCGCTGCTGGCGGGTGACGAGGCGCGGGCGGCCGACGTCGCGCTGCGGCTGGCGCAGGTGTTTGCGCACCGGTTTTATCTGGAGGTGCAGCGCGCCGGCCGCGCCGACGACGAGCGCCATGTGCAGGCGGCGGTGCCGCTGGCCGCGCGTCTGGGGCTGCCCGTGGTGGCCACGCACCCGATCCAGTTTCTGGCGCCAGACGATTACGAGGCGCACGAGGCGCGCGTGTGCATTGCCGAGGGCGAGATCTTGGCCAACCCGCGCCGGGTGCGGCGCTTCACGCGCGAGCAGTATTTTTTGTCGGCGGCCGAGATGGCACAGCGCTTTGCCGATCTGCCCGCGGCGCTGGCCAATACGGTGGAAATCGCGCGCCGCTGCAACCTGACGCTGACGCTGGGCAAGCCGCGCCTGCCGGACTTTCCGATTCCGGCGGTGGATGGGCGGCAAATGGACACGGAAGCCTACTTTCGCCACGTGTCACTGCACGGGCTGGAGCAGCGCCTGGCGCAGTTATACCCCGACGAAGCCGAGCGTGCTGCGCAGCGCCCGCGCTATGTGCAGCGGCTCGAATTCGAGCTCGACACCATCGTAAAAATGGGGTTTCCGGGCTATTTCTTGATCGTGTCCGACTTCATTCAGTGGGCCAAGACCCATGGCTGCCCCGTGGGGCCGGGGCGGGGGTCGGGGGCGGGGTCGCTGGTGGCGTATGCGCTGCAGATCACGGACCTGGATCCGCTGCGCTACAACCTGCTGTTCGAGCGCTTCCTGAATCCCGAGCGGGTGTCGATGCCGGACTTCGACATCGACTTCTGCCAAGAAAACCGCGATCGCGTCATCGAATACGTCAAAACCCGCTACGGGCGCGAGGCGGTGAGCCAGATCGCCACCTTTGGCACCATGGCGGCGCGCGCGGCGATCCGTGACGTGGGGCGGGTGCTGGATTTTGCCTACGGGTTTTGTGACGGCATTTCGAAGCTGGTGCCCAACAAACCGGGCATGAGTGTCACGCTGCAATACCCGCCCAACCCCAAGCCGGAGGGCGACAAAAACCACTACGCGCTGGAAATGGAGCCGCTGCTGGCCGAGCGCGTGCAAAAAGAAGAGGAGGTGCGCCAGTTGATCGAACTGGCGCAAAAGCTGGAGGGCCTTACGCGCAACGTGGGCATGCACGCCGGGGGCGTGTTGATTGCCCCGGGCAAATTGACCGATTTTTGTCCGCTATACCAACAGCCCGGCAGCGACGCGGCGGTCAGCCAATTCGACAAGGACGACGTGGAGGCCGTCGGTCTGGTCAAGTTCGACTTTCTGGGTCTGGCGACGCTGACCATTTTGGAGTTGGCCAAGGCATTCATCGTGGCGCGACACCCTAGCCAGCGGGATTTTGCGTTCGAGCGCATTCCGCTCGATGATGCTGAGACATACCGGCTATTCCAGGAAGGGCGCACGGAGGCGGTGTTCCAGTTCGAATCCCGCGGCATGCAGGCGATGCTGCGCGAGGCCAAGCCGACGCGGCTGGAGGACTTGATCGCGCTCAACGCACTGTACCGTCCCGGGCCAATGGACCTGATTCCGAGCTTCGTGGCGCGCAAGCACGGGCGCGAGCCGGTGGAATATCCGCACCCGTTGGTGGAGCCGGTGCTGGCCGAGACCTACGGCATCATGGTCTACCAAGAGCAGGTGATGCAGGTGGCGCAGGTGTTGGGAGGCTACACACTGGGCGGTGCCGACCTTCTGCGCCGGGCCATGGGCAAAAAGAAACCCGAGGAAATGGCCAAACACCGCGAAATCTTTCGCGAGGGCGCGGCCAAAAAAGGCATCGATCAGACCAAGGCGGACGAAATCTTCGATTTGATGGAGAAGTTCGCCGGCTACGGGTTCAACAAATCGCACGCGGCGGCGTATTCCCTGTTGGCGTACCACACGGCGTGGCTCAAGGTGCATTACACCGCGGAGTTTTTTTGCGCCAACATGACGATCGAAATCGACGACACCGACAAATTGAAGGTGCTCGTCGACGATGCGCGCACGTTCGGGATCCGGTTCGCGCCGCCCGACATCAACGAGGGCACATACCGCTTCGAGCCCATCGACGACCACACCATCCGCTACGGCTTGGGCGCGGTCAAGGGCACGGGGCAGCAGGCGATCGAGGCCATCGTGGCGGCGCGCCAGGGCCACGGCGTCGGGCCGCGCGGCGCGGTCGAAGGCCCGTTTGCCAGCTTGTTCGACTTTTGCAGCCGGGTCGATCGCAGCCGTGTCAACAAACGCACGGTGGAGGCGCTCATCAAGGCGGGGGCGTTCGACCGACTGCACCTGGACCGCGCGGCACTGCTGGCGTCGCTGGACCGGGCGTTCGAGTGGGCGTCGGCGCAGGAGGCCAATGCCCAGCAAGGAGGGCTGTTCGATGCGCTGGGCGACAGCGGCCATGGTTCAGCGGCGCAGGAGCCGCCGCTGGTCGAGACCATGCCCTGGGGCGTGAAAGAGCGGCTCACGCACGAGAAGGCGGCGCTTGGGTTTTACTTTTCCGGCCATTTGTTCGACGAAGTGGAGGCCGAGGTGCGCCGGTTTGCCAAGACCCCACTGGCGCAGGTGGCCGACAGCCGCGAGCCGTGGCTGGTGGCGGGCATCGTCAGCGAGCTGCGCGTCATCAACGGCCAACGGGGCAAGGTGGCCATCTTCAAGCTCGACGACAAGTCCGCCGTGCTGGAAGCCAGCGCCGATGAAGCGCTGATCCAGGCGCACCGCGCGCTGCTGCGCGACGACGAGCTGGTGGTGGCACAAGTGCTGGCGCAGCCGGACCGGTTTTCGGGTGGGTTGCGCTTGAAGGTGCAGCAGCTGTGGGATTTGCCGACGGCGCGCTGCCGCTTCGGGCGCTATTTGCGCGCCGTGGTGTGCGACCGCGTGCCGGACATCGCGGCGTTGGTGCGGGATTTTCCGCCGCAGCGCGAGATGACCGAGCATGGCGAGCTACTGCGCGCGCTGCCGGTGCGGCTGCAGGTGTGGCGCCCGAGCGCGCGCTGCGAGTTGCAACTCGATGACCGGGCCAGCTTTTATCCCACCGATGCGGCGCTGGCGCGCTGGATGGCGCAGGCGCACGAGCAGCGCGCGGAAGTGGTGTACGAGTGAACGCGTCAGCCCCAGTGCGCTCACTCGTTGGGCCGAAAGCCCAGGATCAGCGTGGATGGCACGCGGCCGTTTTCGTCCCGCGGCAGGCGCGCGGTGCGCTCGATGGCGCGCAGCACGGCGTCGTCCCAGGCGCGATGGCCGCTGGATTTGAGCAGGCGCGCGCTCAGGATGGTGCCATCGGGCAAGGTGCGCACTTCGACCTCGGCGCGAGGGTTGCCCGGCACCGTATCGGTAAAGACAATGTGGGGACGGATGTGCGCGACCAGTTTGCCCGCGTAGCTGGCCGATGGGCCGGCATCGCGCTCGGCGCTGCCGCGGGCGCTGGGGCCGCCGCTGGCGCCCGCCTGGCCCAGGATGCGCTCTAGGTTGCGCTGGCGCTCGGCTTCGAGCAGCGCCTGCTCGGCCTTTTCGCGCTCCGCCCGTTGTGCCCGCTCGCGTGCCGCCCTCTCACGCTCGGCCTTCTCGCGCTCGGCGCGGACTTTCTCTGCTTGCTCCCGCTCGCGTCGTTCGCGTGCGGCGCGTTCCTCGGCCAGACGGCGTTCCTCCGCTTGACGGCGGGCCTCGTCGGCGCGGCGCTGCTGCTCACGTTGGCGTTGCAGTGCGATGTCGGCGTCGCGCGGGGCGTCGGCGGTGGCGGGCGGGGTGGGGGTGGGGGTGGGGGGCGCCGGCACGGGCGGGGCGGGGGGCGGCTCTTGGGCGCGCGGCGCGGCGACTTGCGGCAGGGCCGACCAGAGCTCGGCGCTGGCGACGACGGTCGGTGCCTCGCGCTGCCACGCCAGCCCCCAGGCCAGGGCCAGCGCCAGCACGCCGTGTGCCAGCACCGCGAGCGTCCACGGCAGCCAACCACCGCGCGCAGGCGGGGGGCTCAGGTCCAGCTCGTCGGCGATGGCGTGCATGGGGAACTTAGCGGCGCGTGGTTTCGGGTTGTACGGCCAGGCCGATGCGGGCCACGCCCGCACGCTGCAGCGCGTCCATCACCTGCACCACCTGTTCGTAGGCGACGCGCTTGTCGGCGCTGATGATGACGGGCACCGGGGTCGAGGCGGACTCCTGCAGCGCCCGCACGCGCGCGGGCAACTCGCGCAGCGTGAGCACGTCGCCCTCGCCGCTGGTGCGGGCGCTGTCGCGCAGCTGCAGTCGGCCGTCCTGTTCGACGATGATCTGCACATAGCGCTCCGGCTGGCGGGCCGCTTGGCCGACGCGGGGCAGCTCGACCTGGCCCGGCACGATGAGCGGCGCCGTGACCATGAAGATGATCAACAGCACCAGCATCACGTCGATGAAGGGCACCATATTGATCTCGGTGATCGCGCGGCGGCCGCTTCGACGAGGGGCGATGGCGGGCATGGCGAGCGCCTCCGTGGCTCAGTGTCCTGCGGCACCCGCGTGGCGGTGCAGGATGTTGGAAAACTCTTCGATGAAGGTCTCCAGCCGGTTGGCCAGGCGGTCGATGTCGTGCGCAAAGCGGTTGTAGGCCACCACGGCCGGAATGGCGGCGAACAGCCCGATGGCGGTGGCCACCAGCGCTTCGGCGATGGCCGGCGCCACGGTGGCCAGCGTCACTTGCGTCAGCGCAGCCAAGCCAGTGAAGGCGTGCATGATGCCCCAGACGGTGCCGAACAAGCCCACGTAGGGCGACACCGAGCCGACCGAGCCCAGGAACGACAGGTTGACCTCCAGCGCGTCGAGCTCGCGCTGGTAGGCCGCACGCATGGCGCGCCGGGCGCCGTCGAGCAGCGCGTCGGGCTGGGTGATGCGCCGCTCGCGCAGCTTGAGAAATTCGCGCATACCGCTGGCGAAGATGCGCTCCATGGGGCTGCCTTCCGGCGCGCGGCGCAGCGACGACTCGTACAGCGTCTGCAGGTTGCCGCCGGACCAGAAGTCGCGCTCGAACTCGTCTGTCAGGCGCCGCACGCGCTTGAGCGCAAAGACCTTGCGCAAGATGGCCGCCCAGCTGGTGATGGAGACCCCCACGAGCAACAACACCACCGCCTGCACCACCCAGGAGGCGTTGAGCATTAGCTCGACGACGGAAAACTCATGTGTCATGCGGATCGTGTTCCTTGGCTGTCGGTGGGCAGGGTGCCGGCCAGCGCAGCGGCCACTTCGGCAGGCAGCCGGGCGGGGCGCAACGCATCGGCTTGCACCCAACCGATGCGCACCGTGCCCTCGCACAGCGGCCCGCTGCCGTCGCCGGTCCGCCACGCCTGCTGTTGCAGTGTCACGGTGGCGCGCCCGAGTTCCCGTACACGTGTGTGGATCGTCAGTTCGTCGTCCAGCCGCGCCGGGCGCAGATAGCGTACCTCGATCGCACCGACGACGAACATGCCACCGGTGCGCTCGCGCAGCGCTTGCTGCCCCAGCCCCAGGCTGCGCAACCACTCGGTGCGCGCACGCTCGAAAAACTTCAGGTAGTTGGCATAGTAGACGATGCCACCCGCGTCGGTGTCTTCCCAGTAGATGCGCACGGGCCAGGTGTGCCCCGGCGCGGCGCTGGCGGCCGACGGTTCAGCTGCGGCGGGCGGGATCACGCGCCACCTCCTCGGGTCGTAGCTGGGGGGCCAGGCGGTTGAGCACGCCGTTGACGAATTTGTGTCCGTCGGTGCCGCCAAAGGTCTTGGCCAGTTCGATGCATTCGTTGAGAACGACGCGCCAGGGCACGTCGGGACAGTGCTGCAGCTCGTAGGCGCCGATCCACAGCACGGCATGCTCGATGGGCGACAGCTCCGCCAGCGGGCGGTCGAGCAGCGGGCTCAGGTGCGCGTCCAATTCGCTGGCCTGCGCAATGCAGCCGTGCAGCAGCGCGTCGTAGTGCGCGCTATCCGCTTTGTGAAAGCCGCTGAGGTCGCGCGTAAAGACATCGATGTCGGCTGCCTCGTTGCGGCCGACCAGGTGCTGGTAGAGCCCTTGCAGGGCGAATTCGCGCGCACGGGTGCGGGCAGATTTTTCGGATGCTTTGGTCATGGGCGCTATTGTCCCAGACCACGGGGGTCAGTCGAGCGGGTAGCGCCGCAGCAGCGCGGCCATCTCCACCGCCACGCGTGCCGCGTCACGGGGTTTTTCGTCCTGCCGAGCGACGGCCTGCGACAGATTTTCGGTGGTGAGGATGGCGTTGGCGATCGGGATGTGGTGATCCAGCCCCACGCGCGTGATGCCCGCTGCCGACTCGTTGCACACCAGCTCGAAGTGGTAGGTCTCGCCGCGAATCACGCAGCCGAGCGCGATCAGGGCGTCGAAGCGGCCGCTTTGCGCCATCGCCTGCAGGGCGAGCGGCACCTCGAGCGCGCCGGGCACTTGCTCCAGCACGACGTCGGCATCAGCCACGCCCAGCGCGCGCAGCTCGTCGCGGCAGGCGTTGGCCAGGGCGTCGGTGATGCCCTGGTTGAAGCGCGCCTGCACGATGCCGATGCGCAGGCCACGGCCATCCAGCGCCGCAGCTTGCCCTTTGTGCGCTCCCATCATGTCGAGTTTCCTTCCGGGGGTTGGGGGTGAACAAAGCCGACCACTTCAAGCCCGTAACCGGTCATGCTGGGCATACGCCGGGGGGGGCCGAGCAGCGCCATGCGGTGGATGCCGCAGTCGCGCAATATCTGCGCGCCGATGCCGTACGTGCGCAAATCCATGCGGCCGCGCTCGGGCGCTTGTGACGATCGGGCGGTGCCGTCGAACTGCGCCAGCAGCTGCTCGGCGCTCTCGCCCGCATTGAGCAACACCGCCACGCCACGACCCGCCTGTTGCAGGTGGCGCAGGCTGGCCTCCAGGCTCCAAGAGTGCATGCGGCGGCCGACTTCCAACGCGTCCAGCAGCGACAGGGGCTCGTGCACGCGCACCGGCACCGCGTCGTCGGGCCCCCACTGACCCACCACCAGCGCCAGGTGCACACCGCCGCCCGTCTGGTCGCGGTACGCGTGTGCGGTGAAGGGGCCATAGGCCGTCTGCAGCGGCCGGCTGCCGACCCGGCGCACCAGGCTTTCGGTGCGGCTGCGGTATTCGATCAGATCGGCGATGGTGCCGATCTTGAGCCCATGCCGCGCCGCAAAGCGCTGCAGATCGGGCAGCCGCGCCATGGTGCCGTCGTCGTTCATGATCTCGCAGATCACCGCGGCTGGCGTGCAGCCCGCCATGGCGGCGAGGTCGCAGCCGGCTTCGGTGTGGCCAGCGCGCATCAGCACGCCGCCATCGACCGCCTGCAGCGGGAACACGTGCCCGGGTTGCACCAGATCGTCGGGGCGTGCGTTGGGGGCGACGGCGACGCGAATGGTGTGCGCCCGGTCCGCGGCCGAGATGCCGGTGGTCACGCCTTCGGCCGCTTCGATGGAGACGGTAAACGCCGTGCCCATCTTGGTGCCGTTGCGCGGCACCATGGGCGGCAGCTGCAGCTGCTCGCAGCGCTGGCGCGTCAGCGTCAGGCAGATCAGCCCGCGGCCGTACTTGGCCATGAAATTGATCGCTTCGGGCGTGACATGATCGGCGGCGAGCACCAAGTCGCCTTCGTTTTCGCGGTCTTCCTCATCGACCAGGATGACCATGCGCCCGGCGCGCAACTCGGCGACGATGTCGTCGACCGGTGAAATGGGGGCCACGGCCTCGGCCGGGCCAGCAGAGGGGGCGCAAGCAGGGGTGTGCATAGGGTAGATCGCGCCGTCGCCGTCACGCCGACGCCGGCGTGGCGCCGAGCGAGAGCATGCGTTCGACGTAACGCGCCATCATATCGATCTCGAGATTGACCCGCGATCCAGCCGCCAATGTACCCAGCGTGGTGTGCTGCACGGTGTGCGGGATGAGGTTGATGGTGACTTCGCACCCGTCGGGGCGGTCGGTGACCTGGTTGATGGTTAGGCTGACGCCGTTGACCGTGATCGAGCCCTTATAGGCCAAGTACTTGGCCAGCACGGGCGGTGCGAGCACGCCCAGTGTCCACGACTCGCCCACCGGCTCCAGCCGCGTGACGGTACCCACCCCGTCCACGTGGCCGCTGACGATGTGGCCACCCAGCCGGTCGGTGGCGCGCAGCGCTTTTTCCAGGTTGACGGGCCCGGGTTGGTCCAGCCCCGTGGTGCGGGCCAGCGACTCGGCCGAGACGTCCACGGTGAAGGCACCCCCCGCCCGATCGAGCGTGGTGACAGTCATGCACGCGCCGTTGATCGCGATGCTGTCGCCCAGTCCGACGTCGTCGAGGTAGTCCGGGGTGGCCGCCACCTGCAGCCGCAGGCCATGATCCGGGCCGCAGCCCAACGGGTGCAATGCCTCGATGCGCCCGACGTGCGTGATGATGCCGGTAAACATGGCCCCGATTGTCGCAGCTTCCGCACGTACGACAGCGCCTCGTTGGCGTACACGCACCTGCAACGGGGCGACGGCGTTACCATCGGCGCGGCAGCGATCGGCGTGCCCGGTGGCACGCGGCCAGTTTCTATGCTGCCAACATCGCGTCGACCCCACACCATGCGCCAGCGACCCACCGCGCGTTTGACGGTACCGGATTTTCGCAATCTGGGGGTGTTGCTGCGGCTGCTGCTGCTGGCCGAGGGGTTGCGGCTGCTGTGGTGGGCGATCGAGGCCCCGATGCGTGGGCACGCGTGGACGGGCTGGTGGAGGGAGGGCGCGCTGTACGAACCCGTGCTGCTGACGGTCACGGGTGTACTGGCATGGTTGGCGCCGTGGCTGCGCCGTCTGCCGCCCCTGCGGGCTCTTTGGATGACCGCGTTGCTGGCGGTGGTGGTGGCGTTGCTGTGGCGTTTCGGGCTGCAGCGCCTGGGCCTGACGGTGCCGCCACTGGCCACGGTGGTAGTGGCGACGCTGGCCGTGTGGCTGGCCGTGGTGGGCTATTTCGACTGGCGGCACCAGCGCCTGTCGCCCGCGCTGGCTGAGGCCCGGTTGCTGGCGCTGCAGTCGCGCATGCGGCCACACTTTCTGTTCAACAGCCTCAATGGCGTGTTGACGCTGATCCGCCGCGATCCCGGGCGCGCCGAAGCGATGCTGGAGGACCTGGCCGACCTCTACCGTGCCCTTCTCACCGAGCCCCGGGCTCTCGTGCCCTTGCGTGAGGAGCTGGCATTGGCGCGTGCCTACCTGGCGGTGGAGCAGGTGCGCCTGGGTGATCGGCTGCGGCTGGCGTGGCAGGTCGACACCGCCCCCGACGATGCCTTGTTGCCGCCGCTGACACTGCAGCCGCTGGTCGAGAATGCCGTGCGCCACGGTATTGAACCCCGCGAGGAGGGGGGCTGCGTCACTGTCGAGGCGTTTCGCGACGACGACCATTTGGTGCTGTTCGTGCGCAACCCGCTCCCGCCGCCGCAGGCACCACCAGGCGCGCGGGGGAATGGGCTGGCGCTGGCCAATCTGCGCGAGCGGCTGGACTTGCTGTACGACGCCGAAGCGCGGCTGCGCGTGTACGAGTCCGAGGGTGAGTTCGTGGCCCAGGTGCGACTGCCGATCCGCGCCCGCGACCCTGTCAGCCGCGCACCTCGTCGATCAGTGTCCTGAAGGCGTCCACGTCCTCGAAGCTGCGGTAGACGCTGGCAAAGCGCACGTACGCCACTTGGTCGAGCTGGCGCAGCTCCTCCATCACCCATTCGCCAATGCGCTGCGCGGGCACCTCGCGCGTGGGCTCGGCCAGCAGTTTTTCTTCGATGCGGGCGACGGCGGCATCGAGCCGTTCGGTGCTCACCGGTCGCTTGCGCAGCGCCAGCGCCATGCTGGCGCGCAGTTTGGCGGGGTCGTAGTCGACGCGCCGCCCGTCTTTCTTGACCACTTGCGGAAAGGTGACCTCGGCGCGTTCGTAGGTGGTAAAGCGCCGCTCGCAGCCGGCGCAGCGGCGGCGGCGGCGCACGAATACCCCATCGTCGGACTCGCGCGTCTCCACCACCTGGGTGTCGGCGTGTCCGCAGAAGGGGCACTTCATGGCGCGTCAGCCGTAGACGGGGAAGCGCGCCGTCAGCTCGGCGACCTGCGCGCGCACGCGCTCGACGGTGGCCGGATTGTGCGGATCGTCGAGCACGTCGGCGATCAGGTTGGCGGTCAGCCGCGCCTCGGCCTCTCGGAAGCCGCGCGTCGTCATGGCGGGTGTGCCCAGACGGATGCCGCTCGTGACCATGGGCTTTTGCGGGTCGTTGGGGATGGCGTTTTTGTTGACCGTGATGTGCGCTTGTCCCAGCACGGCCTCGGCCTCTTTGCCGGTGATGCCCTTGGCGCGCAAATCGACCAGCATCACGTGGCTTTCGGTGCGGCCGCTGACGATGCGCAGGCCGCGCGCCTGCAGTGCCTCGGCCATGGCTTGGGCGTTGCGCACCACCTGCTGTTGATAATCGCGGAACGCGGGGCTCAGCGCTTCTTTGAAGGCCACCGCCTTGGCAGCGATCACGTGCATCAGCGGCCCCCCTTGCAGGCCGGGGAAGACGGCGCTGTTGATGGCCTTTTCGTGCTCGGCCTTCATCAGGATGATGCCGCCGCGCGGGCCACGCAGGCTCTTGTGCGTGGTGGAGGTGACCACGTCGGCGTGCGGCACGGGATTGGGGTAGACGCCGGCCGCGATCAGGCCGGCGTAGTGCGCCATGTCCACCATGAAGATGGCGCCGATTTCTTTGGCCACACGGGCGAAGCGTTCGAAGTCGATGCGCAGGCTGTAGGCGCTGGCCCCGGCGATGATGAGCTTGGGCCGGGTTTCGTGCGCCTTTCGCTCCATCGCGTCGTAGTCGATTTCCTCACGCTCGTTGAGGCCGTAACTCACGACGTTGAACCACTTGCCGCTCATGTTGAGCGCCATGCCGTGCGTGAGGTGGCCGCCCTCGGCCAGGCTCATGCCCATGATGGTGTCGCCGGGCTTGAGGAAGGCGAGGAACACCGCCTCGTTGGCGCTGGCGCCGCAATGGGGCTGCACGTTGGCGGCCTCGGCGCCGAAGAGTTGCTTGACGCGGTCGATGGCGAGCTGCTCGGCCACGTCCACGTGCTCACAACCACCGTAGTAACGCCGGCCGGGATAGCCTTCGGCATATTTGTTGGTGAGCTGGGTGCCCTGCGCTGCCATGACGGCGGGCGAGGCGTAGTTTTCGCTGGCAATCAGCTCGATGTGCTGCTCTTGGCGGGCGTTTTCGGCCTGGATGGCAGCCCAGAGCTCGGGGTCGGTCTGTTCGATGAGGATATTGCGGTCAAACATGGGCAGTCCTGTCGGCGGCGTTGCACCCGGGTGCGGCGGTTTGTCACACGGGTTGCCCAGGCGAACGGCAGACCGCCGCGCTGGCCACGTCGTGAAGACGCGTTCGTGCGGCTGCGCGCTTCCCCGTGGTGAGCCCCACGTCGGTTGGCGGCGTGGCGGCCTTCCCGGAAAGGCCGCTGCCGGACCTATCGCCAGTCGCGCGCGCGGCAAATTCTATCAGGACGGTCGCGTCCCCCTCGCCGGTGGCGCGTCGTCTGGGGTGGGCTCACCTCCGATTCGCAACGGCAGGGCGCCATTGGTCTCTTCCTGTGCCGCAGCGTCCACCACCAGACCCGGGGGCAGCGGCATCGAGGCGGTGAAGCCCACCTGTTGGCCGGCGGCGACGCGTTTGAGCCGCTCCTGCTCCGCCATCACCTTGACGATATAGTCGCGCGCATCGACGCTGACCGCGCCCACGTACAGCCGCAGGCCGCCAGGTACGGAGCCTGCCGTTCGGATGGCATCGTGCAGGATTTGCGCACCCACCCGCAGGTTGCTGAGCGGGTCGAAGGCGGCCAGCGTGCCGCCCAAGTCATCGAACTTGTCGGCGTGTACGCGGGTGTGGACCTGCATCAGCCCATGGGCGCCGAAAGGACTGGCGGCAAAGGGATTGAAACGCGACTCGATGGCCATGACGGCCAGGATCAGCGCCGGATCGAGCCGCAACTGACGGCCCACCTGGTGCGCCTCGGCTACCAGCGCAGCCAGCGGTTCGCTGGCGACACGGTATTTGCGCGCCAACCACTGCGCCACACGCTGCTGCTCGGGGGGCAGTGCCTGGGGGTCCATCGCCGCGGGGCGGTCGGCTGCCGCCGAGGCGGGTATTTCGGCGCCGAGGGTCAGCGCGGCGTGCCGTTCCAGCAGCCAGTCGGCCATACCGCGTTCGAGTTGGGCGCGCAGCTGGGGCTGCGCCAGCAGCAGCGCTACGATGGCCAGGACGCCCACGCCCAGCGCCGCCAAGCCGTGACTCGCCGCGCGCCAGAGCCGCATCCATCGGTGCCCCACGCGATGTGGGGGGGTCGGGCGGTTGGCCCCGGCCCGCGGGCCGGCGGCGAAAGCGCCCGGGGTGTCGATGCACGTCGTCATGCACACACTCCTTGTTCGTTGTCCGCGGCGGTCCGCGCCAGCCGCTCCCGGTTGGGTGGCGGGCGGACACGCCGTCCATGGCGCCGATGCGTGGCATCGGCGGTCGATTGGCCCCACTCGCCATGGCGGTCGGGGCAGCGGTGCGGGGTCGATGGCCGCACCCAACCTAGGGTTGACCCTAGTCGTTGGGCGCGATGGTAGGGCCCTCGACATACCAAGTCAATACTTAGAGAGCAGCTTTTTATAACCAATATTGTTTTTCTGCGGCGCAGTAAGCGGAGGGCGGCGATGGGAATCGGGGTTTTCCTGGGGCAATGAACAGCCGGTGAGCCATGAAAAAAATTGGCGTGCGCGGGCCTCGCGACTGCCGTACAGTACAGACGTCGTCTCCGGTTACTCAGGGCATCCCGCCCCGTCCGGAGCGACGGGCCCGCCCGGGTGGTCACGCCCAGGCCTGGCCAGCATGATGGGAGCAATCCCTTGCTTCCGGCAGCGTGCGACATGACCCTCCGCGCTGCCTCGCCCGGCACGACTGGGTCGTGCCAAGGCCCCGACGGGTGCAGCCCGACGGGGCCTTTTCGTTGGGGTGCTCGCGCTCGAGGGTGGCGGCGTGTCGTCAGTCGGCCGTGGCGCGGCGGCGCACCTCTGCCAGATACGCGTGTCCGTCGGGCGCTCGCCCTTTCTGTTGGCTCTCCCACAGCATGCGGCCCAGGCACTCCATCACCTCGTGGTGGGCGGCATGCAGCGAGCCGCGACGCGCGGCCAGCAGCTCGACCGCCTGCCGAATGCCCGGGGGCTGGTCGATCGAGCATTGCTCGCTGATACTCAGGTGCATCGACAGGTGCAAAAACGGGTTGTCGCGCGCGGGGTCGGCCTCGGCCATCGAGCGCAGGGCGCCTTCCAGGTCATCCAACTCGGCGTGGTACTCGGGGTGGCGCAGCATCCACTCGTAGGCGAGCGTCTCGATCGGCTCGAGCGGCTGGCCTGCGCGGCCTTTGGCAAAGGCACCGCAAAAAAAACGGCGCACGTCGGCTTGCGATGGCGTGAACATCCCGCGATTGTCGCTCGTCATCGGCTACCATGTGGCGTCATTCCATGGACGGCATGGAGAGGACCCGCATGCCCGTGCTTGCCATTGCCAACCCCAAAGGCGGCGTCGGAAAGACGACGCTGGCCACCCACATTGCCGGGTATTGGGCCCGTTGTGGCCGCCGGGTGATGCTGGGCGACGTGGACCGCCAGCAGAGCTGTGCGCGCTGGCTCGCGCTGCGGCCGGCGGCGGCGCGCCACATTGCCGGGTGGGATGCGAGTGCGGGGGGGACGCTCAAGCCCCCGCGCGGCACGACGCACGTGGTGCTCGACACGCCTGCGGGCCTGCACGGTCAACGCCTGCGCGAGGTGCTGCGCCGCGCCGACACCCTGTTGGTGCCGCTGCAGCCCGGGGTGTTCGACATGTTTGCCACGCACGATTTTTTGCAAGTGGTGCGCGAGCGTGCCCGCGATGGTTTGCGGGTGGCGGTGGTGGGCATGCGCGTGGACGAGCGCACGCGCTCGGCGCAGCAGCTGCGGGCCTATCTGGACGGGTTGGGGGTGCCGGTGGCGGGTTTCGTGCGCGAGGCGCAGGTGTATCGCCACTTGTCGGCGCAGGGCCTGACGCTGTTCGACGTGCGCCCGCCGCAGGTCGAGCGCGAGCTGGCGCAGTGGCAGCCGCTGCTGGACTGGGTGGACGCGCGTTAGGTGGTGTCGGTGCACGCGCGTGTCGCGCGTTCGTCACGGGGGCGTCGCGCGAAGCGGCTACAGTGGCGGGCATGAAAGTCTTCGAATCCCTCGACGCGCTGCAAGCGGCCGTCGGCACCGAAGTGGCGGTCACCGACTGGCTGCCCATGACCCAGGAACGCGTCAACCGATTTGCCGACGCAACGGACGATCACCAGTGGATCCACGTCGATGCCGAGCGAGCCGCAAACGGGCCATTCGGCGGCACCATCGCGCACGGCTTTTTGACGCTGTCGTTGCTGCCCCGATGGATGGCGGAGGCGGTGGACGTGCGTGGGGTGCGCCTGGTGATCAACTACGGCGTCAACCGCGTGCGCTTTCCGGCCCCGGTGCGGGTGGGGGCGCGTGTGCGCGCGCGCCTGCAGTTGCAGTCGTTCGAGCCGTTGACGTCTGGCGGGGCGCACCTGTGCTGGTTGGCCACGGTCGAGATCGAGGGGCAGCCCAAGCCCGCCTGCGTGGCCGAGCTGCTGTTGCGCTACGTCGTTTGAGCGCTGGCGGCACCGCCCGTGGGTGCAGGCGGGGCCGTGCCGGCAAACCCCAGCTGCCGCCAGGCCTCGTACGCGACCACGGCCACCGCGTTGGACAGATTCAGGCTGCGCTGCCCCGGCCGCATGGGCAGGCGCAGGCGCCGTTCGGGCGCAAAAGTCTCCAGCACCGCCGGTGGCAGCCCGCACGACTCGGCCCCGAACACCAACCAGTCACCCGCCGCGAATGCCACCTCGTGGGGCGTGCGCGTGCCGCGTGTGGTGAGGGCGAAGCAGCGCTGCGGGTCGGGACGTTCGGCGGCGACGAACGCGCCCCACGAGGCGTGACGGCGCACGTTGGCATACTCGTGATAGTCCAGCCCCGCGCGCCGCAGCAGCCGGTCGTCCATCGAAAAGCCGAGTGGCTCGATGAGGTGCAGCGCGCAGCCGGTATTTGCGCACAGGCGGATCACGTTGCCGGTGTTGGGCGGGATCTCGGGCGCGACCAAAACGATGCGAAACATGGGGCGCGCATTATTCCACGCGGGGTGGGGTGCGGGCGACGACGAGGGCGCTGACGCGGGTGGCGCCCGCGTCGAGCAGCGCGAGCGTGGCCGCGCGCAGCGTGGCGCCGGTGGTCATGACGTCATCGACCACCAACACACGCCCCCCGGCGAGGGCGGCGCGCGCGTGCGGCGCGACCGTGAACAGCCGGGAGACCTGCGCGAGCCGCTCCTGTCGGCCCAGGTGGTGCAGGATCGGGGCATCGGCCGCGCGCTCCAGCGCCGTCGGCAGCGCGCGCGGGGTGGCGGTCAGCCGGGCCAGCGCGCGCATCAACGCCCAGGCCTGGTTATAGCCCCGCTCGGCCAGCCGCTGTGGCGTCAGTGCCACGGGCAGCCAGAGGTCGGCGTCGGCCAGCAGCGTGGGCAGCGCCGGGTCGTCGAGCCACAACTGGGCCAAAGGGCGCGCCAAACCCGGGCGCGTGCCGGACTTGAGTGTCAGGATCCACGCATCCCACGGGTAGCCGTAGTCCACGCGCGCGAGCACCCGCGTCCACGGCGGGGGCGAGCGCTCGCAGTCCGCGCAGCGCGTCAGCCCTGGCGCCAGTGGCAACGCGCAGCCCGGGCAGCGGGGCAGCACGGGGGCCAGATCGTGCTGGCAGTCGGGGCACAACGGCCCGTCGGGCCAGCGGCCACAGACTTCACACACGGCCGGGCACAGCGCGTCCCAGGCGCGCCTCCAGCGGTGGTGGATCGAGTGCGGCATGACCAGCCTCCCCGTGCGGACTTCGCGTCGTCGTGCGCCCGCCACTATACTGCGGCGCCCATGGCTGCTGTTCCATCCCCCTCTGACGACGCCGAGCGCGTGCCGGGACTCGATCCGGTGGCGCTGGCGCGCTGGCACGCGCGCACGCCCACGAACAGTCCGTGGCTGCACGAGACGGTGGGCGCGCGCATGGCGCAGCGGCTGGCGTGGATCAAGGCGCAGCCGCGCGCGTGGATCCACTGGTCGCCCCTGCTGGGTGGCGAACGGGCGCACCAAGCGGTGGTGCAGCACTACCCGCAGGCCCCGGTGTGGCTGGCCGGTGAGGGGGCTGCGGCGGCCTGGCAGCGCTGGCAGCCTGCGCCCCCGCGTTGGTGGCAACGCTGGGGTCGGCGTGCCGACCGCGACGCAGCGGCGTCCCCCTGGGGCGCGCTGGCCGGCGTGCTGGCACCGGGCGAGCTACCGAGCATGCCAGTGGACATGGTGTGGGCGAATATGGCCCTGCACACCCAGGTCGCGCCGCGGGCGCGGCTGCGCCAGTGGCGCGACTGGCTGGCGGTGGATGGGTTTTTGATGGTCTCGGGGTTGGGGCCCGATACCTTGCGGGAATTGCGCGCCCTGCACGCCACCCACGGCTGGCCCGACCCGGCGCCCGCCTTCGTGGACATGCACGATTGGGGCGACCTGCTCGTCGAGACCGGCTTTGCCGAGCCGGTGATGGACATGGAGCGACTGACGCTGACCTACCCGAGCGCCGAGCGGCTGCTGGTCGATTTGCGCGCGTCGGGGCGCAACTGGCGTGTCGATCGCTTTCCCGGCCTGCGCGGCCGCGGCTGGTATGCGCGCTGGCTGCAGGCGGTGGAGCAAGGTTTGCCGCGCACCCCCGACGGTCAACTGAGCCTGACGATCGAGGTGGTCTATGGCCACGCGTGGCGACCGGCGCCGCGTGCCTTGGTCCGGGGGACGACGGCAGTCCCCCTCGAGCAGCTGCGGGCGATGCTGCAGCGCAGTGCTGGGGCTGGGCGTGACCCCGCCGGTGGCAGGGGCTGAAACCCCACTACAATTGACATAGATCAAATCGATCGGCGCAACGCGCCGGCCGATGACTCTGGTAATTGGCCTGCGGGCCTCGAGGGCGATGGTGGCACCTGAGATGGCGGATGCGTCGCGCACAGGCGTGCTGCGGCTGGCCCGGGTGGATGCCGATGGCATCCGCTGGCAGCTGGCGCGCAATTGCGCGCTCACGCCGGCGCAGTGTGGCTGGGCGTTCGCACTGGCCGCTGCAGCGGCGATGGGGGTGTCGGGTTTCTTTTGGTTGCTGGGGGCCCGGCTCGTGCTGCCATTTGCGCTGCTCGAGACGCTGGCGCTGGGAGCGGGATTCCTGTGGTACGCGCGCCATGCGACGGACCGCGAAACCCTGGTGCTCGACGCCGAGCGGCTGTTGGTCGAGATCGAGGAGGCCGGTGCCGTGCAGCGACGTGAGTTGGCGCGGCAGTGGCTGAAGGTGGAGGAAGCGCACGGTAGCGGGCTGATCGGCCTGCGCTCGGGTGGGCGACAGGTCTGGGTGGGGCGCCATGCGCGCCCGGAGCAGCGGCGGCAGTTGGCGCGCGAGCTGCGCTGGGCGCTGCGAGCCGTGACGGCCATGGGGGCACCGGGGGCGTCACCGAAACCATGAGCCGCACTCGGGTTCGGGATTGTCCGGAGTCCGCATGAGGAACAAGTTTGGTGTAATTCGTGTTGACATAAATCAACGCTTATATTCGAGGCAAACGACGTGAGCATGATGAAGCAATCCAGTCAAGTGCGGCGCGGCCATGGGGCCCGCGTCTGGACGGGCGCCAAAGACGCGGCGGGCGCGGCCCTGCTGGGTTTGTCCGTATGGGTCTCGAATGCCGCCCACGCTGCGGTCAATGACCTGCCCGGTGGCCCAGCGGTCAACCAGCTCAACTTCCATCCCCCCGTCACCCGCATCGCCGAAGAACAGCACTGGCTGCACTGGTTCATGCTGGCGATCTGTGCCACCATCTTTGTGGTGGTGTTCGGCATCATGTTCTACTCGATCGCCAAGCACCGCAAGGCGGCGGGCCACCAGGCGCAAGAGCTGCCCGAACCGTTGTGGGTCGAGCTGGGCTGGACCATCGTGCCCCTGCTCATCGTCATCGGCATGGCCTTACCGGCCACGAAGGTGCTGGTCGCGCAGAAAGACACCACCAACAGTGACTTGACGATCAAAGCCGTGGGCATGCAATGGAAGTGGGGCTACGAGTACCTCAAGGGCGAGGGCGAGGGCATTCAATTCCTGTCCACACTGGACCCTCAGCACCGCCTGTGGGCCGACTCGGGTAACCCGCCGCCGACCGACGACTACCTGCTCAAGGTAGACAACCCGCTGGTCGTGCCGGTGGGCAAGAAGGTGCGCATCATCACTACCGCCAACGATGTGATCCACGCGTGGATGGTGCCGGCGTTTGGCGTCAAGCAAGACGCGATCCCGGGCTTCGTGCGCGACACCTGGTTCCGCGCCGAAAAGACCGGCGACTTCTACGGCCAGTGCGCCGAGCTGTGTGGCAAAGAGCACGCCTTCATGCCCATTCACGTCAAGGTCGTGACGCAAGAAGAGTATGCCAAGTGGGTGGCCGAGAAAAAGCAGGCTATGGCGGCTCTCGCCGACGACCCCAACAAGGAATGGACGCTCGCCGAGTTGGTCAAGCGCGGCGAGTCGGTCTACGCCGCCAACTGTGCGGCCTGTCACCAGGCCAATGGCAAGGGTGCCGGACCCATCAAACCGCTCGACGGCTCGACCATCGTCACCGACGCGGACCACGGCAAGATGATCCGGGTCATGCTCAACGGCGCGGGCAACGGCGCCATGCCGGCCTGGAAGCAGTTGTCGGACGTCGAGCTGGCAGCGGTCATGACCTATGCCAAAAACAGCTGGTCGAACAACACCGGTCAAGTCGTGCAGCCCAAGGAAGTGGTGGCGGCGCGTCAGTGATTACTTTTAAAGCGACGAGGAAAGAGCCATGAGTGCAGTTCTGGATCATCACGGCGCGCACGCGCACGACCATGACCATGCCCATCACGCACCCTCGGGGTGGCGGCGCTGGGTATTCGCGACCAACCACAAAGACATCGGGACGATGTACCTGCTGTTCAGCTTCGCGATGTTGATGATCGGTGGGCTACTCGCGCTGGGTATTCGCGCTGAGCTGTTTCAGCCGGGGCTGCAGGTGGTCAACCCCGAGCTGTTCAACCAGCTCACGACCATGCACGGCATCATCATGGTGTTCGGGGCCATCATGCCGGCCTTCGTCGGCTTCGCGAACTGGATGATCCCGCTGCAGATCGGCGCCTCCGACATGGCGTTTGCGCGCATGAACAACTTCAGCTTTTGGCTGATGGTGCCGGCGGCAATCATTCTGGTCGGCTCGTTCTTCATGCCTGGTGGCGCGCCCGCCGCCGGCTGGACGCTGTACGCCCCGCTGACACTGCAGATGGGCCCGTCGATGGATGCGGCCATCTTCGCGATGCACATCCTGGGCGCGTCGTCCATCATGGGCTCGATCAACATCATCGTGACCATCCTGAACATGCGCGCGCCCGGCATGACGCTGATGAAGATGCCGATGTTCGCCTGGACCTGGTTGATCACGGCCTATCTGCTGATCGCCGTGATGCCGGTGCTTGCGGGCGCCATCACGATGACGCTGACTGACCGGCATTTGGGCACGAGCTTTTTCAACCCGGCGGGCGGTGGTGATCCGGTGATGTACCAGCACATCTTCTGGTTCTTCGGCCACCCCGAGGTCTACATCATGATCCTGCCGGCGTTTGGCATCATCAGCCAGGTCGTGCCCGCTTTTGCACGCAAGAAGCTGTTCGGCTATACCTCGATGGTGTACGCCACGGCGTCGATCGCCATCCTGTCGTTCATCGTGTGGGCGCACCACATGTTCACCACCGGCATGCCGGTCACGGGTCAGTTGTTCTTCATGTACGCGACCATGCTGATCGCGGTGCCCACCGGCGTGAAGATCTTCAACTGGATCGCGACCATGTGGAAGGGTTCGATGACCTTCGAGACCCCGATGCTGTGGGCCGTGGGCTTCATCTTCGTCTTCACTATGGGCGGCTTTACCGGTCTGATGCTGTCCATGGCGCCGCTGGACATCAACTTCCAGGACACCTACTACGTGGTGGCGCACTTCCACTACGTGCTGGTGGCAGGTTCGCTGTTTGCGATGTTTGCGGGCTACTACTACTGGGCGCCGAAGTGGACCGGGGTCATGTATGACGAGACGCGCGGCAAGATCCACTTCTGGTGGTCGATGATCTCGTTCAACGTGACCTTCTTCCCGATGCACTTCCTGGGTCTGGCCGGCATGCCCCGTCGGTATGCCGACTATCCGATGCAGTTCGCCGACTTCAACGCGATCGCGTCGGTCGGGGCGTTCGCTTTCGGTCTGGCACAGGTGTATTTCTTCCTGTTCGTCGTGTTGCCCATGATGCGTGGCCAGGGCCAGAAGGCTCCGCAAAAGCCGTGGGAAGGCGCGGAAGGGCTGGAGTGGGAAGTGCCGTCTCCGGCGCCGCACCACACGTTCGAAACCCCGCCCAAGCTGGACGCGACCGCGACCCGCATCGTCGGGTGAGTACCCAACCCTGGAGTGAGGTATGAGCACCCCTGAGCAGCGCCGTCAAAACGTCCGACTGGGCTGGATTCTGGCGTCGGTGGCCTTGGCGTTCGCGCTGGGCTTCGTGGCCAAGATCGTGCTGCTCGGGGGCTGAATGCCGCTGGCCTGACGTGACTCGTCGTCAACCACCATGAACCGTCACCTGGAAAACCTCCGCATGACCGGCAAGCTGGTCGTCATTGCCGTGGGCATGTTTGCCTTCGGCTATGCGCTGGTGCCGATCTACCGCGCCATTTGCGAGGTGACCGGCATCAATATCCTGGCGCTCGGGGAGAAGCAGGTGCCTGGCAAGTCGCGCGTCGATCCGGTCAATACCCAGGTCGATACCTCGCGCACCATCACGGTCGAGTTTGACACCAACGTGCGTGGGCCTTGGCACTTCAAGCCGGCGGTCCGGTCGATGGAGGTTCATCCCGGGCAGCTGGCCACGGTGATGTACGAGTTTCAAAACGTGCAAAACCGCACCATGGCGGCGCAAGCGATCCCCAGCTACGCCCCACGGCAGGCGGCCAACCACTTCAACAAGTTGGAGTGTTTTTGCTTCAACCAGTACACGCTGGCCCCGGGTGAGCGGCGAGAGTGGCCGGTGGCGTTCGTCATCGACCCCAAACTGCCCAAAGACGTCAAGACGATCACGCTTTCGTACACCTTCTTCGAAGTCGGCACACCCACCCCGGCGGCGCCCACGGCGGCACTGCCGACGGCAACGGGAGGTGCGTCGTGAAGGGCACCCCTGCGCATCGGCGACCGATCGATTGGTGGGGCACCGTCAAGGCGGTGCTGTGGAGCTTCATCGGTTTGCGCCGTCGGTCCGACTTCGAGCAGGACGTCCAGCGGCTCAACCCCATCGCGGTCATGGTGACGGCGGTGGTGCTGACGCTGGTCTTCATCATCGCGCTGATGTCGATCGTGCGCTGGGTGGTTTCGCCGTGACGCCAGACGTCGATTGTCAACGACCAACGATTCGATACCAAGAGGAGTGAGCATGTCCGCAACCACACACGGCAACACGCCGTACTACTACGTGCCGGGTTTGTCGCGGCACCCCGCCATGGCGGCCTTCGGGCTGTTTTTCGTCATCCTTGGCGCCGGTCAGTGGATCAACGGCGTCGAGTGGGGCAAATGGTCGTTGGCTTTCGGGCTGGCGTGGTGGCTGGTGGTGCTGTACCAGTGGTTCCGCGACGCCGTGGCCGAGAGCGAAGGCGGCTTGTACAGCCGTAAGATCGACATTTCGTACCGCTGGAGCATGAGCTGGTTCATCTTCAGCGAGGTGATGTTTTTCGGCGCCTTTTTCACCGCGCTGTGGTGGGCGCGTGCGCACTCGGTGCCGGCGCTGGGCAATCTGGAAAACAGCCTGATCTGGCCCGACTTCCAGGCGATTTGGCCGTCGGTGCAGGCGGGTGCCACCGCGTCGCCCGCGGGTATCGTCGAGCCGTTCCAGACCGTGGGGCCGTTTTGGCTACCCACTATCAACACGGCGCTGCTGCTCACCTCGGGCTTGACGCTGACGATCGCGCACCACGCGCTGCAAGACGGCAACCGCACCAAGACCATCGCCTTCATGTGGATTACCGTGCTGCTGGGTGCGATCTTTTTGCTGGTGCAGGGCTACGAGTACTATCACGCCTACACCGATCTGAACCTCAAGCTCAGCTCGGGCATTTTCGGTTCGACGTTCTTCATGCTCACGGGTTTCCACGGTTTTCACGTGTTCGTGGGCATGCTGATGCTGCTGGTGATCACGCTGCGGCTGCAAAAGGGCCATTTCACCAAGGATCGCCATTTCGGTTTCGAAGGCGCGGCGTGGTATTGGCACTTCGTCGACGTGGTGTGGCTGTTCCTGTACGTTTTGGTGTACTGGATGTGACCCACGGGCGCAGCAGCCATGAAGAAAGCGCCTGCGGGCGCTTTCTTCGTTTGTGTGGGGGTGCGGTGGCGCGGATGGCCCGGGAATCCGGGTGAACCGTCACGGGGTGGTGGGCAAGCCGGTGGGTTGGATCCAGCCCATCCAATGGCTAAACAAAATCAACAGAAACAGCACGATGGACAAGCCGATGCGCACCGTCAACGCCCGTGCCATGCGGCGCGAGCGTTGCGCATCCCCGCTGCTGGAGTCGCCCTTCATCATGGCCGCCAACGCGGCACCCAGCGCACCCACGATGCCCACGAAAGCGACGGCGACCAAATATTTCATGGCTGGAATTATCGAATGAAACGCGTACGGACAGGGCGTTCGCTGGGGGTGACCCTGGCAGCGGTGGTGGGCTTTGCGCTGACGGTGTCGCTGGGCGTTTGGCAGCTCGGCCGTGCCGACCAAAAGCGCACCCTGCTGGCGCAGCAGTTGGCGCAAGTCGGCCAGCCCGCCGCCGATTGGGGCGACGTGCACCGGGCGTTCGAGGCGGGGGAGCTGCCTGCCTGGCACGGGCGAGCGGTGCAGCTGCGCGGGCGTTGGGTGCCCGAGGCGACGGTGTATCTGGACAATCGGCCGATGCAAGGCCGCGCGGGCTTCATCGTCGTGACGCCGTTGATGCCCGAGGGCGGGGGGCCGGGGCTGCTGGTGCAGCGTGGCTGGGTGCCTCGCCGTGCGGACGATCGCACCGCCGTGCCACCGTTGCGCACACCCGATGGCGTGGTGACGGTCGAGGGGCGGCTCGCCCCGCCTCCCTCGCGGCTATTTCAACTGGGCCCCGATGCGGCTGGCCCGATCCGGCAGAATATCGACATCGACGCGTGGGGCGAGCAGTGGCGCTTGGTGCTGGTGCCCGCATCGGTGCAGCAGAGCGCGCCGCCCGAGTCGGCAGCGGATGGCACGCCGTTGCTGCGTGAGTGGACGGTGGTGGCGGTCGATCCCGCCAAGCACGTCGGGTACGCGGTTCAGTGGTTTGGGCTTGCCGCCCTGATTGGCGTTTTGTATGTCTGGTTCCAATTCGTCTCCCCCCGGCGCCGCGCGCGTTGACGCAGCACCCGCTGGTGCGCTCGACCAGCCCCTGACGCTGACCGTGCACAGCTTGCCGTCACCCGGGGCCGGTCTGGCCCGCGACGTGGCAGCGACGCGCCGTGGGCGCTGGAAGATGTTTTTGCTGTTTCTGGTCAGCGCGTCGCCCGTCATCGCGTCGTACTTCACGTACTATGTGATTCGCCCCGAAGGACGGCGTAACTATGGCGAACTGATCGAGCCGCAGCGGCCACTGCCCCCTATCGTGGCGGTGGACGCGCAGGGGCGCGAGGTGCCACTGACGGCGTTGATGCACCAGTGGCTGTTCATCAGCGTGGCCGACAGCGCGTGTGACGCGCAGTGCGAGCGGCACCTGTACCTGCAGCGGCAGTTGCGCGAAGGTTTGGGCAAGGACAAGGAGCGCATGGATTGGGTGTGGCTGCGCACCGGCGACCGCGCGTACCCCGAGCGGCTGCGGGCCGCCCTGCAGACGGCGACCGTGCTATGGGTCGACGAGGCGCAGCTGGCCACGTGGCTGCAGCCCGCGCCGGGGGCGCGGCTGGCCGATCACTTGTACGTGGTCGATCCGCTGGGCAACTGGATGATGCGCTTTCCGCCCAACGCGGATCCGTCGAAGATGCGGCGCGACCTGGAGCGCCTGATGCGGGCGTCGAGCTCGTGGGACCGGCCGGGGCGGCCCTGAGGTGAGTATGGAAACGTGGACCGACTGGACGCCGGTATTTCGGCTCATGATTCTGGGGCTGTTGATCGCCGCCGGGCCACTGGCGTGGGTGTGGCTGCGCGCGCGCGGGGCCAGCACGCGGCAACGACTGCGGCTGCTGAGCGCCCTGACGCTGTTTTTGACGTTCGACTTGGTGCTGTTTGGGGCATTCACCC
The DNA here is from genome assembly GCF_049860815.1 of Tepidimonas sp. HKU78. Lineage (NCBI taxonomy): Bacteria > Pseudomonadati > Pseudomonadota > Betaproteobacteria > Burkholderiales > Tepidimonas > Tepidimonas sp. HKU78. Next base: position 76,726 of record NZ_CP187547.1, on the reverse strand, counting down.
GGCTCACCGACTCCGGCCTGGGGTGTCCAGACTGGCCGGGCTGCTACGGGGCAGCGTCGCCGATCGGCGCGCACGCGGATATTGCCGCCGCGCAGGCCGCGATGCCGACGGGGCCGGTGACGTTTTCCAAGGCGTGGATCGAGATGATCCACCGCTATCTTGCCACCTCGGTAGGGGTACTCATTCTGGTCATGGCCGTGGCCAGCCTGATCGAGCGTCGGCGCGACCCGACCGTGCCCGCGCTGTGGCCGTGGGTGTCGCTGGTGTGGGTGTGTATACAGGGCGCATTCGGGGCGCTGACGGTGACGATGAAGCTGTTCCCGGCCATCGTGACGTTGCACCTGATGGGCGGGTTGGCGCTGCTGGCCCTGCTGCGGCTGCAAACGGTGCGCTTCGGCCAGGCCGACGCGCTGACCCAGCAGGCAGGCGCGCTCGGCCCCGGCCTGCGGCTGGCGTTGTGGGGGCTGCTCGCGCTGGTGGCGCTACAGGTGGCGCTGGGGGGGTGGGTCAGCACCAATTACGCGGTGCTGGCGTGCCGCGATTTTCCGACCTGCCAGGGCAGTTGGTGGCCCGAAATGGATTTTGCGCGCGGCTTCGAGCTCTGGCGCCCACTGGGTGAATTGCGCAGCGGCGACGCGCTGCCGTTTGCCGCGCTGACCGCCATCCACTACGTACACCGGTTGTTCGCTTATGGGGTGTTGGCAGTGCTATTGGGGGTAGGCTGGGCGCTGCATCGCGCGGGCCTGACCCGGCATGCCGCGTGGTTGTGGGGGTTGGGCGCATGGCAGCTGTTGACGGGCTTGAGCAACGTGGTGCTGGAGTGGCCGCTAGTGGCGGCCGTGGCCCACACGGGCGGTGCGGCGCTGTTGGTCACGCTGCTGGCGGGGTGGCTGGCCGCGGCGTATCCGGCTCGTGCCAAACCAGCCACGGCGCCGATGACAGCCTCGGTGTGGCAGGAGGGGCGGGCATGAGCACGCCGCACACCGCCACCGGGGCGCCACTGCCGTCGACCTGGCGACAGTACTACGTGTTGATGAAGCCGCGCGTCATCCAACTGATCGTCTTTTGCGCGCTGATCGGTATGGTGCTGGCGGTGCCGGGTTGGCCCAGCGCGCAGCAGTGGGGCACGATGGCCGTGGCCTGTGTGGGGATCTGGATGGTCTCGGGCGCGGCGGCGGCGTTCAATTGCCTGATCGAGCAACACATCGACGCGCGCATGCGCCGCACCGCGTGGCGGCCCACGGCCCGGGGCGAGCTGAGCCAGCGCCAAGCGCTGGTGTTTTCGGCGCTGTTGTGCGCGGCGGGCTCGGTGCTGCTGTACGTCGCGGTCAATCCGCTGACGATGTGGCTCACGCTCGCCACCTTCGTCGGCTATGCCGTCGTCTACACCGTCATCCTCAAGCCGTTGACGCCGCAAAATATCGTCATCGGTGGTGCATCGGGCGCCATGCCCCCCGTGTTGGGGTGGGCGGCGATGACCAACACCGTCACGGCCGAGGCGCTGGTGCTGTTCCTCATCATTTTTCTGTGGACGCCGCCGCACTTTTGGGCGCTGGCGCTGTACCGGGTCGATGACTACCGCCGCTCTGGCCTGCCCATGCTGCCCGTCACGCACGGGTCCGAATTCACGCGCCTGCACATCCTGCTCTACACCCTGATCCTGTTTGCCGCCTGCTTGCTGCCGTATCTGCTGCGCATGAATGGGTGGCTGTATTTGGTGGCCGCCGTCGTGCTCAATGCCGGGTTCGTTTTCCATGCCTGGCGCCTGTGGCGCGACTACTCGGACGCGCTGGCGCGCCAGACGTTCCGCTTTTCCCTTATCCACCTGTCGCTGCTGTTTGCGGCCATGCTGGTGGACCATTACCTGATCATGATCCCATGACACGACCGACACGCGCGGATCCCCGCCCCCCATCAGAATCGCACATCGTGCCCCGGCGTGGTGCGCTTGCGCGCCTGCTTGGCGGCGCTGGGGGGGCGTTGCTGGCACTGGGGGTGGCGTGGCTCGGGGGCTGCGGCGAGCGTCCCCCAGCCTTTCACGGTATCGACCTCACCGGGGCTGACTACGCCCAGGGCTTCGATTTGCCCGATCAAAATGGCCAGCGCCGCACGCTGGCCGATTTTCGCGGCAAGGTCGTGGTGGTATTTTTTGGCTACACCCAGTGCCCGGATGTGTGCCCGACGTCGCTGGCGGAGCTGGCCGAGGCCAAACGGCTGCTCGGTGCCGATGGGGCGCGCCTGCAGGGCATTTTCATCAGCGTCGACCCCGAACGCGACACGCCCGAGTTGATGCGCGCGTACATGGCCAGTTTTGACCCCACGTTTTTGGCGCTGCGGGCCGAGCCGCAGGAGCTGTCCGCGCTGGCCAAGGCGTTCAAGGTGTACTACAAAAAAGTCGAGGGCTCGACGCCGACCAGCTACACCATGGACCACTCGGCCGGCAGCTACGTCTACGATACCCAGGGCCGCCTGCGCCTGTACCACCGCTATGGCAGCGGTGCGCAGGCGCTGGCCGATGACGTCAAACGGTTGCTGGCCGAGGGCTGACCGCACCGCGAGGCGCTGCCACGGCCAGCCCCTCAGGCAGACGCCTTGTCGGCTTCGGAAGTGAAGGCGTCGGCGTAGAACGCGTCCTCGGGCAGGCCGGCCGCCGCATAGTCGCGCCGAGCCGATTCCACCACGATGGGCGCGCCGCACGCATAGACCTCGAAGCCCGAGAGGTCTGGGTGATCGGCCAACACCGCCTGGTGCACGAAGCCGGTGCGACCCGACCAGCCGTCCTCGGGCAGGGCGTCGGATACCACGGGGACGTAGGTCAGGTTCGGCAGCGCGGCTGCTGCCTCGCGGATCCAGGCGTCTTGGTACAAGTCGTGCGGGCGACGTCCCCCCCAGTACAGCCACGTGGGCCGCACGATGCCTTTGTGCTGCATGTGCTGCACGATGGCCTTGATGGGCGCGAAGCCCGTGCCCGACGCGAGCAGGATGATCGGTTTGTCCGATGCCTCGCGCAGATAAAAGCTGCCAAACGGCCCCTCGATGCGCAGAATGTCCTTTTCTTTGAGTGCGCCGAATACATGGTCGGTAAACTTGCCGCCCGGCATGTGCCGGATGTGCAGCTCGAGGAAGGGCGTGCCCGCTTGGCTGGTGTGCGGGGCGTTGGCCATCGAGTAGGCGCGGCGCGCGCCGTCGCGCAGCAAAAATTCGACGTACTGCCCGGCGTGGTACTGAAAGGTGTCGTTGGCGGGCAGCTGCAGGCGCACGATCATCACGTCGGGGGCGGCGCGCTCGAGTTGTTGCACGCGCACTGGCAACTTTTTGACGGGGAAGGCGCCGGCTTCGGTGACTTGGCGCGACTCGATCACCACGTCGCTGTGCGCGATGGCGCAGCAGGTCAGGATCAGGCCGGCGGCTTCTTCTTCGGCGCTGAGCGCCTTGGACTGGTGCGGGCCGTGCGTGACGGTGCCGGCGAGCTTGCGGCATTTGCATGAGCCGCAGGCGCCGTCCTTGCAGCCGTAGGGCAGGCCGATACCCTGGCGAATGGCGGCAGCCAGCAGGGTTTCGCTTTCCGTCGCCGCAAAGGTGCGGCCACTGGGTTCGACGGTGATGGTAAAGGTCATACTGGAAAGGTGGCCGTAGCGGCCCAACGAGACTGAGAGATAACATCGATTGTCGCAAATGCCATGGCGCCCCAGGGGCGCATGGGGAAAGGATGCGCATGTTCCATGGATTCGGGGGAGCGCTGCCGGCGCGGTTTCGGCGCCAGCGCGTATTGATCGTGGGCTGCGGCGACGTGGGGCTGCGCAGCGCGCGCCTGCTGTCCGGGCGGGTGCGGTTGCTGGCATTGACGTCGTCGCCCGAGCGCGTGCCGCTGTTGCGCGCTGCCGGTATCACACCGCTGCGCGGGGATCTCGACGATCCGCTAACGCTGCAGCGGCTGGCGGGCTTGGCGCACCGGGTGCTGCATTTGGCGCCCCCGCCGAGCGAGGGACTGGCTGACTGGCGGCGCGACCCCCGCTCGCGTGCGCTCGCGCAGGCGCTGGCGTTGCGCCAACCGCCGGCCGTGCTCGTGTACGGATCGACCAGCGGTGTCTATGGCGACTGTGGTGGGCAGTGGGTGAGCGAAACCCGCATGCCCGCACCCGCCACCCCGCGGGCGTGGCGGCGGTTGGACGCAGAGCGCCAGTGGCGGTTTTGGGGGCGCATGACGGGCGCACGCGTGACGCTGTTGCGCATCCCGGGCATTTACGCGCCGAACCGGCCCGACGGTCCGCTGCCGCGCCTGCAGCGAGGCACCCCGGTGCTGCGGCCCGAGGACGACGTCTACACCAACCACATCCATGCCGACGACTTGGCGCGTGCTTGCGTGCGCGCGCTGTGGCGGGGTGGGCCCCAGCGTGTGATCAACGTCTGCGACAACACGCAGCTCAAAATGGGCGACTATTTCGACTTGTTGGCCGATGGGTTTGGGCTGCCGCGCCCACCGCGTGTGGCACGCGACGGCGCCGAGCAGCGGCTGCCGCTGATGCTGTTGTCGTTCATGAGCGAATCCCGCCGGTTGCGCAACGAGCGTATGGGGCGCGAGCTGGGGCTGCGGCTGCGCTACCCCACGGTGCAGGAGGGTTGGGGTTTCGTCGGTGCCTGACACGCCATAGAAAAGGCCGATCGGTTCACGATCGGCCTGAGGTGTTTGGTGCCGGAAGCCGGACTCGAACCGGCACGGTGTCGCCACCGGCAGATTTTGAATCTGCTGCGTCTACCTATTTCGCCACTCCGGCGCACAAGGCCAAAATTATGGCACAGTTCAAACCCTCAGTTGACGCCGCCTGGGCGTCAGCTCCATCCGATACGAAGCGTTCCATGGCCCCACCGTTGACGACCGATCGTTCTACCCCTTCACCGGCGCCCCGTCGCCGTGCGCTGCGGCGCTACCCCACCATCGAGGATGCAGTGGGCAACACCCCGCTGGTGGCGTTGCAGCGCATCGGTGAGCCCGACAACCGCGCCCGTGGCAACGTCGTGCTGGGTAAGCTCGAGGGCAACAACCCGGCCGGCTCGGTCAAGGATCGCCCCGCGCTGTCGATGATCCGGCGCGCCGAGGAGCGCGGCGAGATCCGCCCTGGTGACACCCTGATCGAAGCGACCAGCGGCAACACGGGCATCGCGTTGGCCATGGCGGCGGCCATCCGCGGCTACCGCATGGTGCTCATCATGCCGGAAGACTTGTCGATCGAGCGCGCGCAGACGATGAAGGCGTTTGGCGCCGAGCTCATCCTCACGCCCAAGAGCGGGGGCATGGAATATGCGCGCGATCTAGCCGACAAGCTGGAGAAGGAGGGCAAGGGCAAAGTCCTCGACCAGTTCGCCAACCCCGACAACCCGCGCATCCACTACGAAACGACGGGCCCCGAGATCTGGAGGCAGACGGGCGGGCGCATCACGCATTTCGTCAGCGCCATGGGCACCACAGGCACGATTACGGGCGTGTCGCGCTATCTGAAGGAGCAAAACCCCGCCATTCGCATCATCGGGGCGCAACCGGCTGAGGGCTCGCGCATCCCGGGCATTCGCAAGTGGCCGCCGGAATATCTGCCCAAGATCTATGACCCGTCCGGCGTCGATGAGCTGGTGTACGTCAGCCAGGCCGATGCGGAGGAGATGTGCCGACGCCTGGCGCGCGAGGAAGGGATCTTCGCCGGCGTCTCGGCCGCTGGGGCGTGTTGGGTGGCGCAACAAATCGCCCAGCGCGAGGCCAACGCCACCATCGTCTTCGTGGTGTGCGACCGCGGCGATCGCTACCTCTCGACCGGGGTATTCCCGGCATGAACGGGTTATCCCTGATGGGGTTTTTCCTGTCGAGGCGGCAAGGCGCGGGGTGCCACCGTAAAATGGCTGGCTCTAAACGGAGTTGCGATTGATGAATATCGACCGTGAAGTGGACGCGCGCGGGCTGAACTGTCCGCTGCCGATTCTCAAGGCCAAGAAAGCGCTGGCGGAGATGGCCAGCGGTCAAGTGCTCAAGGTAATTGCCACCGATGCCGGGTCGGTGCGCGACTTTCAGGCCTTTGCCAAGCAAACGGGCAACGAGCTGCTGCACCAGGAAACGATCGGGTCCGATTACGTGTCGATCCTCAAGCGTCGCTGAGTGTTCGGTGCCTGATGGCTGTGCCGGGGTATTCCACCCCGAAGCCGCTGGTACCTCCGGTCAAACGGCCCATGGACGGGCCGTTGCTTTTTTCCACTGCGCGCAACGCGCCACCGGCTGAGGCGTTCTTTTAGTCGCCCAGACGCGCGCGCTGCGCCTGCACTTTGGTCAGCGTCGCGCTGAAGTCGGCCAGGCGCTGGCGCTCCTGCTCGATGACGGCAGCCGGTGCGAGCGCGACGAACGATTCGTTGGCCAATTTGCCCTGCGCCTTGGCGATTTCGCCTTGCAGGCGAGCGATTTCTTTGTCCAGCCGGGCGCGCTCGGCCGCCACGTCGATGGCCATGAACAGGCACAGGCGGGCCTCGCCCACGACTGCCACGGGGGCGGCCTGTGCCGCCTCGGCCCACGCTGCTTCATCGGCAAAGAGGCGCACTTCGCTCAGTTTGGCCAGCGCCTGCAGCACGGCTTGCCAGCGCTGCACGAAGGCGCTCTCGCCCACGACATACAGCGGCAGCCGCTGCGCGGGTGAGACGCCCATCTCGCCGCGCAGGCGGCGGCACGCCTCCACCATCGCTTGCAGGCGGGCGACCTCGGCCTCGGCGTGCTCGTCGATGCGCTGCGGCTGCGCCTCGGGGTAGGGGGCGATGCTCACCGAGGGGCCAGCGCGTCCGGCGACGGGCGCCACCTTTTGCCACAGCTCCTCGGTGATGAAGGGGATGATGGGGTGCGCGAGCCGCAGCACGGTCTCCAGTGTGCGGATGAGCGTGCGACGGGTGGCACGCTGTTGCGCCGCGTCGCCCGTTTGCAGCTGCACCTTGGCGATTTCCAGGTACCAGTCGCAAAACTCGTCCCAGACATAGCTGTAGATGGCATTGGCCACCAGGTCGAGCCGGTAGTCGGCAAATCCCTGCGCGACGGCGGCCTCCACTCGTTGCAGGCGCGAGACGATCCAGCGATCGGCCGCGGAGAAGCTCAAATAGCCGTGGAACGGCCCGCCCGGCGCGCACTGGTCGGGCGTGTGCTCGGCCAGGCCGCAGTCGTGGCCCTCGCAGTGCATGAGCACGAAGCGCGTCGCGTTCCAGAGCTTGTTGCAGAAGTTGCGGTAGCCCTCGCAGCGCTTGCTGTCGAAGTTGATGCTGCGCCCAAGCGACGCCAACGCGGCGAAGGTAAAGCGCAGTGCATCGGCGCCGTACGCGGGAATGCCCTGCGGGAACTCTTTCTCGGTGGCGCGGCGAATGGCCGGTGCCGTCTCTGGCTTGCGCAGGCCGGTGGTGCGCTTCTCGAGCAGCGTCGGCAGGTCGATGCCATCGATCAGGTCCACGGGGTCGAGCACGTTGCCTTCGCTCTTGCTCATTTTGCGGCCCTGGGCGTCGCGCACCAGACCATGGATGTAGACGTGGCGAAACGGCACGCGCCCCGTGAAGTGGGTGGTCATCATGATCATGCGCGCCACCCAAAAGAAGATGATGTCGTAGCCCGTGACCAGCACCGTGCTGGGCAGGTAGAGGTCGTAGTCCTTGAGCGGTTGGGGATCGTCGAGGCTGTCGGGCCAGCCCAGCGTGGAAAACGGCACCAGCGCGCTGGAGTACCAGGTGTCGAGCACGTCGGGGTCGCGGCGCAGGCCCGCCTGGCGCAGTGGCTCGCGCTGCGCGGGGCTCAGGTGTGCCAGGTAGGCGTCGAACTGAGCCTGGGCGTTGGCCTCGCTGCGCGCCACATAGACGTTGCCTTCGGCGTCGTACCAGGCCGGAATCTGGTGGCCCCACCAAAGTTGGCGGCTGATACACCAATCCTGGATGTTGGCCATCCACTGGTTGAAGGTGTTGACCCAGTTCTCAGGCACGAAGCGCACCTGCCCGCTGGCGACGGCGTCGATGGCCTTTTGCGCGATGCTCTTGCCGCTGGGATCCTGCGGGCTGATCCGCGTCATGGCGACGAACCACTGGTCGGTCAGCATCGGCTCGACGATCTGGCCAGTACGCGCGCAGCGCGGCACCATCAGGCGGTGGGGGCGGGTGGCCACCAGCAGCCCGGCGGCTTGCAGGTCGGCGAGCACGCGCCGCCGCGCCTCGAAGCGATCCAGCCCCCGGTACGCGGCCGGGGCGTTGTCGTTGACCGTGGCGTCCAGGTGGAAGATGGGGATGAGCGGCAACGCGTGGCGCTGGCCCACCGCGTAGTCGTTGGGGTCGTGCGCGGGCGTGACTTTGACCACGCCAGTGCCGAAGCTGGGATCGACATAGGCGTCGGCGATGATGGGAATCTCGCGCCCGCACAGCGGCAGCTTCACGTACTGCCCCACCAGGTGGGCGTAGCGCTCGTCGTCGGGATGCACCATGACGGCGACGTCGCCCAGCAGGGTTTCGGGGCGTGTGGTGGCCACGACGAGCTGGCCTTCGCCGCTGGCCAGCGGGTAGGCGATGTGCCACAGGTGGCCGTCTTCCTCCTCGCTTTCGACCTCCAGGTCCGACACCGCGCTCATGAGCACCGGGTCCCAGTTGACCAGGCGCTTGCCGCGGTAAATCAGCCCCTGTTCGTACAGGCGCACGAAGGTCTCGGTGACCACGCGCGACAGCCGCTCGTCCATCGTGAAGTATTCACGGCTCCAGTCCACGCTGTCGCCCAGCCGGCGCATCTGCTGAGTGATGGTGTTGCCGCTCTTTTCTTTCCACTCCCACACGCGCGCGACGAAATTTTTGCGCGCCTCCTCCGGCGTGGCCCCGAGGTCGTGCCGGGTGAGCCCTTGCGCCTGCAGCTGCCGCTCGACCACGATCTGGGTGGCGATGCCGGCGTGGTCGGTGCCGGGAATCCACACCGTGTTCGCGCCGCGCATGCGGTGGTAGCGCGTCAGGCTGTCCATGATGGTCTGGTTGAACGCATGCCCCATGTGCAGCGTGCCGGTGACGTTGGGTGGCGGCAGCTGGATGGCAAACGCTGGCGCATCGGGCTGCGGTTGCCCAGTGCCGCGCCAGCCGGCACAGCCGTAGCCGCGCGCTTCCCACTCGGGGCCCCAGCGGCGTTCCACGGCGGCGGGGTCGAACGATTTGGACAGGCTCTGCAGGCCGGGTTGGGCAACGGAATCGGACATGGCGATCGACAAAGCAGATGGGAGGGCGCGCCCCACGGCGGGGCAAAAACCCTGATTGTAGAAGGCGGGGTGGATGTGACGCACGAATGACGACGTGATTGATCCCCTCAATGAACGGCATAGACGCGAGCCGCTGGACGTCAGCGAGCCCTGAGGGTATGGTTGCTCCGTGCCGCTGACTATGGTGGTCGGTGGCGCATTCGAGATACCACCCTACCAGGAGAGACAACCATGCCGCAACTCAAAGGTTCCAAAACCGAGCAGTGCTTGAAAGACGCCTTCGCGGGCGAATCGATGGCCAACCGCCGTTACCTGTACTTCGCCAACAAGGCCGACGTCGAGGGTCAAAACGACATCGCCGCACTGTTCCGCTCCACCGCCGAAGGCGAGACGGGCCATGCCCATGGCCATCTGGAGTTTTTGGAGCAATCGGGCGACCCGGCCACCGGTATGCCGATCGGCACCACGCGCCAGAACCTCGAGTCCGCCGTGGCCGGCGAGACGCACGAGTACACCGACATGTACCCCGGCATGGCCAAGATCGCGCGCGAGGAAGGCTTCGACGAGATCGCGGACTGGTTCGAGACGCTGGCGAAGGCCGAGCGCTCGCATGCCAACCGCTATGCCAAGGCGCTGGCCGAACTGGTCGACTGATCCGCCACCCCGGTAACCCGCGGGGCCGTCGCTGTGCGCCATCCGCCGCGGGTGGCGGGCGCCAATCCCCCGCGGGCCGGTTTTTGCACAACGAGCCGCCGGACCCACGGCGGCCCCCTTCAGGAGACACCCGCCATGGCGCGCGAAGGCAACCTCGAGCCCCCGACCCGACACCCGCTGGACTGGAAGAATCCCGAGTTCTACGACGAGGACAAGTGCTTCGCCGAACTGGAGCGCATCTTCGACATTTGCCACGGCTGTCGTCGCTGCGTGAGCCTGTGCGCGGCCTTTCCGACCCTGTTCGATCTGATCGACGAGGGCAAGACCGGTGAACTCGACGGCGTGGATAAGGCCGACTACTGGAAAGTGGTCGACCAGTGTTACATGTGCGACCTGTGCTACATGACCAAGTGTCCGTATACGCCGCCGCACGAGTGGAACCTGGACTTTCCGCACACCATGCTGCGTGCCAAGGCGATCAAGTTTCGCCAGGGCAAGGTCAAAGCGGCCGAGAAGTTTCTGGCCTCCACCGACGTGCACGGCAGCCTGGCTGGCATCCCGATCGTGGTGCAGACGGTCAACGCCGTCAACCGTACCAAGCCCGCGCGGGCGTTGATGGAGAGCGCCCTGGGCGTGCACCGCGACGCGTGGATGCCCGAGCTGGCCGCCAAGACCTTCCGCCGCGCCGCGCCCGAGTCACCGACCTCCCAGGCGATCGACGGCGAGCGCACGCCGGGCAAGGTGGCGATTTTTTCGACCTGCTACGTCAACTACAACGAACCCGGCATCGGCCTGGACCTGCTACGGGTGCTGGCGCACAACGGCATTGCGTACACGCTGGTCGAGAAAGAGCGCTGCTGTGGCATGCCCAAGCTGGAGCTGGGCGATCTGCAGTCCGTGGCGGCGGCCAAGGAGGCCAACATTCCGGTGCTGGCGCGCTATGCGCGTGAGGGCTACGCGATCCTGAGCGCGGTGCCGAGCTGCACGCTGATGTTCAAACAAGAGATCCCGCTCATGTTTCCGGACGATCCCGACGTGCAGGCGGTCAAGGAAGCCATGTGGGATCCCTTCGAGTACCTGACCGCGCGCCGGCGCGACGGGCTGCTCAAAACCGACTTCCCGCGGCCACTGGGTAAGGTCAGCTATCAGATCCCCTGTCACGGCCGGGTGCAAAACATCGGCCGACGCACCGAGGAGCTGCTCAAGTCCATTCCGGGCACGCAGGTGCAGACGATCGAGCGCTGCTCGGGCCATGCCGGCACCTATGGCGTCAAGAAAGCGACGCACCCGGTCGCGATGAAAATCGGCAAGCCCGTTTTCAAGGCCATGGCGCAATGGAAGGACGGCAGTGCGCCGGATTACATCAGCTCCGATTGCCCGCTGGGCGGGCACCACATCGCGCAGGGATTCGAGGTCAACCAGTTGGGCACCCCCCAGCTGGCGCATCCGCTGACGCTGCTGGCCACCGCGTATGGGTTGAAGTGAGTCCGAGGCCCGAGACGATCCGACTGGAGCGAGACCATGATCACCACCATGCAACTGACCGGCAAGATCACGCGCGAGACGCTCATGCCACTGGAAGCGTATGCCAAGTGGCGCAAGGTGCACAAGCCCGAGGTGATCGCGCACCGCAAGCTGCGCACGGTGCGTCTGGGCGAGCACTTGAGTGTGCAGTTCGAGAGCGAGCTGTCGATGCGCTACCAGATCCAGGAGATGCTGCGCATCGAAAAAATCTTCGAGGAAGAGGGCATTCAGGACGAGATCGACGCTTATGCCCCACTGGTGCCCGACGGCACCAATTGGAAGGCGACCCTCATGATCGAGTACCCCGACGTCCACGAGCGGCGTCGGGAGCTGGCGCGCCTGATCGGCATCGAGGACCGCATGTTCGTCGAGATCGAGGGGCACGGTCGCGTCTATGCCATCGCCGACGAGGACCTGGACCGCGAAACCGAGGACAAGACCTCGGCGGTGCACTTTTTGCGCTTCGAGCTCACGCCCGCGATGCGCGCCGCGGTCAAGGCGGGGGCGGCGGTCAAGCTGGGGTGCGACCACACTCACTACCCGGCGCACGTGCAAATCCCGCCCGAGACGCTGGCGAGCCTGGCTGGCGACCTGAACGATTGAGGGGGCACGCCGTTGGCGCGGGGTGCCGCGTTGGCGGTAGGATACGGGCATGATTTTTTTGCTCTCTCCCGCCAAGGCGCTGGATGTCGAATCGCCCCTGACCACGCAGCGCGCGACCGAGCCGTTGTTCATCCCCGAGGCGGCGCAGCTCATCGAGGTGCTGCGCACCCTCTCGCCGCAGCAGGTGGCGGAGCTGATGGATTTGAGCGATACGCTCGCGGCGCTCAACGTGGCGCGCTACCAGGCGTGGCAGCCAGTTTTCACACCCGAGAACAGCCGCCCAGCGGTGCTGGCCTTCAACGGCGATGTGTACGAGGGGCTCGACGCGCGCTCGTTGAGCGAAGACGACCTGGACTGGCTGCAAGCGCATGTGTGCATCTTGAGCGGCCTGTACGGCGTGTTGCGGCCGCTGGATCGGATGCAGCCCTATCGGCTGGAGATGGGCACCCGGCTGGCCACACCGCGCGGACGCAATCTTTATCAATTTTGGGGTGGCCGCATCGCGCAGTACCTCAACGAGCGCGTGGCACAGGACGATGGTATCGTCGTCAACCTGGCCAGCGAGGAGTACTTCAAGGCGGTCGACCTGGCCGTACTGCAGGCGCGCGTGGTGACCTGTGTTTTCGAGGAGCGCCGCGGTACGGGCTACAAAATCATCAGCTTTGCCGCCAAGCGTGCGCGTGGGCTCATGACACGTTGGGCCGCATTGCACCGCGCGAGCCGTGTCGAGGACTTGCAGGGCTTCGACAGCGAGGGCTACCGCTACGCGCCCGAGGTCTCCACCCCCGAGCGGTTGGTGTTCCGGCGCGAGGCGCGTCCCGCCTGAGCGGCGCGGGAGATTCAGCCATGGCGCAGCACGTGACCCCAGAGCTGAAGGCATGGATCGTGCAACAGGCACGCGCCGGCTGCACGCCGGAGTCGGTGTTGCAGGCCATGCGCGCCGCCGGTTGGGAGGAGGCCGTGGCGCTCGACGCCATGGAGGACGCGCTGGAGGGGTTCGTGCGCACGCTGCCGCAGCCGGTGCCGCCCGCGGCACCCGTGCGGCCCCATCTGGTCTTGGATGGATCGCCGCGCGCCATGGACGTGGGCGACCGTATCGTCACCGTCCACGTGAGCCTGCGCCGGCCGCGGCTGGCGGTTTTGGGCAACGTCTTGTCGGATGAAGAATGCGCGGCGCTGATACGTGCCGCCGAGCCACGCCTGAAGCGCTCGCGCACCGTGCAGACCAAGACCGGTGGCGAGGAGCTCAACGCCGACCGCACCAGCGATGGCATGTTTTTTCGTCGCGGCGAGTCGCCGCTGATCCAGCGCATCGAGGCGCGCCTGAGCCGCCTGGTGCACTGGCCGGTGGAAAACGGCGAGGGGTTGCAAGTGCTGCGCTACCGGCCAGGCGCGGAATACAAACCCCACTACGACTACTTCGACCCCAATGCGCCTGGCACCGCGCGCATCACCGAGCGTGGCGGGCAGCGCGTGGCCACGCTGGTGATTTACCTGAACGAGCCGGTGCGCGGCGGTGGCACCACGTTTCCAGACGTTGGGCTGGAGGTGATGCCACAGCGCGGGCATGCGGTTTTTTTTGCCTACGACCAGCCCGACCCCGCCACGCTGACGCTGCATGGCGGCGCGCCCGTGCTGGAGGGCGAGAAATGGGTGGCCACCAAGTGGCTGCGCGAGTCCGAATTCACTCCCTGAACCGATGATGTCCCTGTCTGCGACGCCCCCTGCCGCGGCGGCTGATTTGCCTGGCTTGGCGCAGGCCCCGTTGGGCCGCGCCAGCACGTATATCGACAACTACGACCCTACCTTGCTGTGCCCACTGCCGCGCGCGCCCAAGCGCGCCGAGATCGGCATCACCGGCACCCTGCCGTTCACCGGCGCGGATCTGTGGACGGCGTTCGAGCTGAGTTGGCTCAACCCGCGTGGCAAGCCGCAGGTCGCCATCGCACACTTCACCATCCCCGCCGAGTCGCCCAACCTGATCGAGAGCAAGTCCTTCAAGCTCTACCTCAACAGCTACCACCAAACGCCGTTTGCGAGTGCCGAGGCGGTGCGCGAGCGCCTGCGCGTCGATCTGGCCGAGGCGCTGTGGCGCGGCAGTGACCAGGCGCCCGGCAGCGTGGGTGTGCGCTTGCTCTTGCCGCACGAGTGGGGCGCGCAAACGGTGCAAACCCTGCCCGGCTTGAGCCTGGATCGGCTCGACGTCGATTGCACCGACTACCAGCCCGCGCCCGAGTGGTTGCGTGCCGACCCTGACCAGCCCCCGGTGCAAGAGGTGTTGACGAGCGACCTGCTCAAGAGCAACTGCCTGGTGACCGGCCAGCCCGATTGGGGCAGCATCCAGATTGCCTACAGCGGCGCGCCCATCGACCAGGAGGGGTTACTGCGCTACCTGGTCAGTTTTCGTCAGCACCAGGAGTTCCACGAGCAGTGCGTCGAGCGCATCTACATGGACATATGGACGCGCTGCCGCCCCATTCGCCTGAGTGTGCTCGCGCGCTACACGCGCCGCGGTGGGCTCGACATCAACCCCTGGCGCACGAGCCACCCGCAGCCGCTGCCGACGCACGCGCGCACGGCGCGGCAGTGATCCGCAGCGAGCGCGGGTTGCTGAAAAAACGGGCAGTCTGATGCAGGCCTTGACGCGGCGGGCTTTCCCGGTTTGTTCGGCGGTTTGTCCACAGCCTCGCCCACAGGCGGCGGGGACAAGCGGTCGGCTCATCCGGTCAGCAGCCGTTGCACCAGCTCCACCGTGCTGCGCGCCTGCACCTTGCGCATCAGGCGCGCGCGGTGCACTTCGACCGTGCGCGGGCTGATGCCCAGCACCTTGGCCGCCTGTTTGGCCGTCAGTCCTTTCATGACGAGTGCGGCGATCTCGCGCTCGCGAGGGGTGAGCGCGACCGTGACCGGTCGGCGCGCCGAGAGGTCTTCGAAACTCCAGATGCCGGCGGCGTGTGGATCGGCACGATCCAGCGCACGGCCGCTGACGTGGCACCAGAACGTCTGCCCGGCAAAGCGCCCGCCGACGCGGCGCATGATGCGCTCGTCGCTGTACTGCCCGTGGGCGTTGAGGATGGGGGCGATGCGCTCGCCGATGCGCTCGAACTCGTCGGCGCTGGGATACAGGAGGCGAAAGCTCTGGCCCACGAGCTGTTCGCGGCTGGCGCCAAAGATGTCGCACATGGCCTGGTTGCAGTCGACCATGATGCGGTGGCGCGACAGGGCCAGCCCAACCGGTGCCAGCTCGAAGGCGAGTCGGTAGTCGTCTAGGGTGGGCAGGGGCGGGGTCACGGCTTGGGGTTGGACCGTAGGCAATCCTACGTACACGATGACGTAGTATCGTACGGTTCTTATCCACTTTATGGACAGGAGCGTGCGAGCATGAACAAGGTTTACCCCAGCGCCGCTGCCGCCCTCGAGGGCGTGGTGGCCGATGGGCAGCTCATCGCGGTCGGCGGCTTTGGCCTGTGCGGCATCCCCGAGGCGCTCATCGACGCGCTGCGCGACAGCGGCGTGAAGAACCTGACGGTCATCTCCAACAACGCGGGCGTCGATGGCTTCGGCCTGGGCAAGCTGCTGGAGACGCGCCAGATCAAGAAGATGATCTCCAGCTACGTGGGCGAGAACAAGGAGTTCGAGCGGCAGTATCTGGCGGGCGAGCTGGAACTCGAGTTCACGCCACAGGGCACGCTGGCCGAGAAGCTGCGCGCCGGTGGCGCGGGCATTCCGGCGTTTTTCACCAAGACCGGGGTGGGCACCATCGTCGCCGAGGGCAAGGAGCACCGCACCTTCAACGGCGAGACGTACATCATGGAGCAGGCGCTGTTTCCGGACGTATCGCTCGTCAAGGCGGACGTGGCCGATTTGGCGGGCAATCTGCGCTTTCGCCGCACGGCGCGCAACTTCAACCCGGCGGTGGCGACGGCGGGCAAAATCTGCATCGTCGAGGTCGAGCGCATCGTGCCCACTGGCGCCATCGACCCGGACGACGTGCACCTGCCCGGCATTTATGTGCACCGCATCGTGCACAACCCCACGCCCGAGAAGCGCATCGAGAAGCGCACCACCCGCGACCGCAAAGTGTGAGGAGCCCGACCATGCCTTGGACCCAAGACCAGATGGCCGCCCGCGCGGCGCAAGAATTGCAAGACGGCTTCTATGTCAACCTCGGCATCGGCATCCCGACGCTGGTGGCCAACCACGTGCCCGACCACATCGAGGTCTGGCTGCAAAGCGAAAACGGCATGCTGGGCATCGGCCCCTTCCCTTACGAGGATGAGGTGGACCCCGACCTGATCAACGCCGGCAAGCAGACGGTGACGTGCATCCCCGGCTCGTCCATCTTCAGCTCGGACCAGAGCTTTGCCATGATTCGCGGGGGCAAGATCAACCTGTCGATCCTGGGTGCGATGCAGGTCACGCACAAGGGCGACCTGGCCAACTGGATGATCCCCGGCAAGATGGTCAAGGGCATGGGCGGCGCCATGGACCTGGTGGCCGGCGTCAAGCGCGTGATCGTGCTCATGGAGCACGTGGCGCGTAAGAAGGACGGCACCGAGGATTTGAAGATCCTGCCCGAGTGCACGCTGCCGCTGACCGGAAAGGGCGTGGTCGATCGGATCATCACCGATCTGGGTGTGATGGACGTCACGCCCGAGGGGCTGAAGCTGGTGGAACTGGCGCCGGGGGTGACGCGCGAGTTCATCCAGAGCAAAACGGGCGTGCCGCTGCTGTGACCGCCGTGCCGGCCGACGGCTCGCAAGCCCCGCGTGTGCGTGCCCCCGGGGCCGCCAGCGCCCGTCCCCGCGTCGGGCTGGCGCTGGGTAGCGGCGCCGCCCGCGGCTGGGCGCACATCGGCGTGCTGCGCGTGCTGCAAGAGGTGGGCATCGAGCCCGACATCGTCTGCGGCACCTCCATTGGCGCGCTGGTGGGGGCGGCGTACGCGGCGGGCGAGTTGGACCGCCTCGAGCCCTGGGTGCGCTCGCTGGGCTGGCAGCAGGTGGTGGGCCTGATCGACCTCAAGCTGGGCGGCGGACTGATCGAGGGCGGCAAGCTGGTCGCGTTTTTTCGCGAGCGCTTCGTCGATGGCGGCATCGAAGCCTTGCCCAAACCGTTTGGCTGCGTGGCAACCGACCTGGCCACGGGGCGCGAGGTGTGGTTGCAGCAAGGGCCGGTGATCGACGCGGTGCGCGCCTCGATTGCCATCCCAGGGGTATTCACGCCAGCGCGCGCCCAGGGGCGGCTGTTGGTGGACGGTGGTCTGGTCAACCCAGTGCCGGTCTCGCTGGCGCGCGCCATGGGGGCCGAGATCATCATCGCCGTGGACCTGAACTGGGACCTGATGCGCCGCCGCCAGCGGGTGGTGGGGCGCGGCCGCAGCCGCGCGCGCGGGCTGCTCGATGGGGTGTGGGGGCGACTGCGCGGACGTTCGGCGGATGATGCCCGCGATGACGAAACAGGCCCCGAGGCGCCTTCGTTGTTGGACGTGATGGTCACCAGCATGAATATCGTGCAGTGGCGCATCACCCAAAGTCGCCTGGCGGGCGAGCCGGCCGACGTCGTCATCCGCCCCATGCTGGCCGACATCGCGGCGATGGATTTTCACCGCGCAGCGCCGGCCATCGCCGCCGGCCGCAAGGCGGCCGAGCAAGCGCTGGGCGCCCTCCGCGAGGCGATCGGCCTTGGTCTCGTGGGGGGCGGTGTCGCCGATCCGTCGCTCTAGCGGTGTGGCGGGCTGGTGCCAGCGTGGTGACGGCGTTGCCCGTGGGCGGAGGGGATCAAAACGGACACGCACTGCACCACGCCATCCACTGGCCGTGGGCCGGGTGGGGCAGGGCGAGTTCGCTGGCATGCAGCAGCAGGCGCGGCGTGGCGCGCGCGAGCGCAGGTGGGGCGTACAGGGGGTCGCCCAGAATGGGGTGGCCGAGCGCCGCCAGGTGTAGGCGCAGCTGGTGCGAGCGGCCGGTGATCGGCTCGAGCGTAACGCGCGCGGCCCAGGCGGGGCCGTGGCGTTCCGTGCCGCAGAGGCACCAGCGGGTGTGGCTGGGTTTGCCGGTGCGGAAACAAACCTTGCTGCGCGGGCGCCGCGGCCAGTCCACGATCAGGGGCAGGCGGATGTCGCCCCAACCGTCGGGAGCGGTCGGTGGCAGGGGGATGCCGGCCACGACGGCCACGTAGCGTTTGTGCACGCGGCGCGCGCCAAAGGCCATCGACAGCGTGCGTTGCGCGGCTGCCGTGCGCGCCAGCACCATCAGGCCCGAAGTGTCCATGTCGAGCCGATGCACGACGCCCAGCGGCCCCAGTTGGCGCTGCAGCCGGTGCAGCACGCAATCGGCCTTCTCCGGGCCGCGGCCGGGCACCGCCAGCAATCCGGCGGGTTTGTCCACGACCACGAGGTCGTCGTCGATGTGCACGAGCGGGACGCCGTCGAGGATCAAGCGGCCGCTCCCTCGACGACGCAGCGCAGGCGGCGCTGACCCTGCCACTCGTCGGCGACGATCCGGTACGCCAACAGCGCCTGGCGCGGCAGGGGGTCGGTGCGGCCGAACCAGATGCCGTCGATCATGTCACTACCGATGCGCAGTCGCAGCGACAAGTGCCGCTCGCCCACGATGCGCTGACCGAGCACCTCGACCTCTTCGCTGAAGAGCGGCGGGGCAAATCCCTGGCCCCACACTTGGGCGTCGAGCAGGTCGGCGGTGTCCACCTGTCGCCACTCCGCGGGCAAGGGGCCGTCGGTGTCGAGCTGGCGCTGCAGTGTCGCGGCGTCGAGCCAGTCGCGGGCCACGGCCTGGAGTGCGGCTTCGAATGCGGGCAGGCCGTCCGCCGGCAGGGTGCAGCCAGCCGCCATCGCGTGGCCCCCAAAGCGCAGCAGGAGTCCGGGTTGGCGCTTGGCGATCCAGTCCAGTGCGTCGCGCAGGTGAAAGCCCGGGATCGAGCGACCGGACCCTTTCAGACAGGGCAGGCCGTCGTCGCTCTGCGCCGCAGCGAAAACGAATACCGGTCGGTGCAGCCGGTCTTTCAGACGCGCGGCGACGATGCCAACCACCCCCTCGTGAAACGAGGGGTCGAAGACGGTGAGCGCGGGCGGCGCGGTGTCGGGGTCGAGGTCGGCGCCGTGGCGCTCGGCCATGCTCAGCAGCGCCTGCTCGCGCATGGCGAATTCGACCTGGCGTCGCTCGCGGTTGATGCCATCGAGCGTTTGCGCCAGCTCGTGCGCGCGCTGCGGGTCGTCGGTGATCAGGCATTCGATGCCCAGCCCCATGTCGCTCAGACGCCCGGCGGCGTTGAGGCGCGGCGCCAGCGCAAAACCCAGGTCGAAGGTGGTGGCGCGTGCGGCGCTGCGCCCGGCCGCGGCCAGTAATGCGCCCATGCCGGGTGGTAGGGCGCCCGCGCGAATGCGGCGCAACCCTTGTGCCACCAGGCGCCGGTTGTGCGCGTCCAGCCGTACCACGTCGGCCACCGTGCCCAGCGCCACCAGGGGTAGCAGACCGTCGAGGCGCGGCTGGTCACGCGGACCGAAAACCCCGCGCCGGCGCAGTTCGGCGCGCAGCGCCAACAGCACATAAAACATCACACCCACGCCCGCCAGCGCCTTGCTGGGGAAGGGGCAGCCCGGCTGGTTGGGGTTGACGATGACGGCATCCGTCGGCAAGCGCACCTCACCGTCCACCACCAGCGGCAGGTGATGGTCGGTGATGAGCACTTGCATCCCCAGCGCCCGGGCGTGCGCCACGCCATCCAGGCTGGCGATACCGTTGTCCACCGTCAGCAAGATGTCGGCGCCCATCGCGCGCACGCGCTCGGCCAGCGTGGGGGTCAGTCCGTAGCCATCGCGCACGCGGTCCGGCACCAAATAGCGTACCCGGTCCCAGCCCAGCGGCGCGCCCAGCAGGCGCAGGCCGCGCCATGCGGTCGCGCAGGCGGTGGCGCCGTCGCAGTCGTAGTCAGCCACGATGCCGATGGTCAGCCCCTGCTGCAGCGCATCGGCGAGCAGCTCGCCGGCCGCGCGGGCACCCAGCAGTTGATCGGGCGCGGGCAGCAGTGCCAGGTCGTCGTCCACCTCCTCGGGCTGTTGCACGCCGCGCGCCGCAAACAGCCGCGCGAGCAACGGATGGGTACCCGCTTGCTCCAGTGCCCAGGCGGCTCGCGGTGGGATGTCGCGCGCTGTGATATTCACAGTCCGCTCCACCAGTCGAGCACGGCCGCAGCCGGCGTCGCTGGCCGACCGTACAGCCGCTGCCACCAGTCGCGCCAGCCTCGCCGCGGGCACGGCGCGGGGTCGGCGCCGGGGTCCAGCCGCCAGGTGCGCCAGCCGCGCTCGCCGCACAGCGTCAGCCAGCGCGGCTGCCCATCGGCGTCGGCCGCGGCCATCCAATTCGCCAGCTCGGGCTCCAACGCCTGCCAGCCGGCGGCCCAGCCCGGCGCATCGCTGCGCGTGGCGGGTTCGACCAGCGCGTCGATCAGTTGCACGCTCGCCTCGGCGGGGCGCGGTCCGTCGCCACGCCAGCGCCCAGCGCCGCTGATCCACAGGCCGTTGATCGGCAGCGCACCGCGCGCCACCCGCGCCGCATTCACCGGGTGGTCGTGAAAGAGCATTTGCGCCTCGTTGAGCAGACGCAGCAGCGTCCGTGCGCTGGGTTGCGAGCCCGCGTCGCGCCACCAGACATCGGCGCGGCGGTGCGCCACGCGGTCCAGGCTGGCACCCGTCCAGCCGTCGAACAGGTCGCCTTCGGCAAGCCAGCGCCCGGGGCTGCCGTCATCGTCGAGCGCGATGCCGTCCTCCGCCGCGTAGGGGGAAAACGCCGCTTTCAGGGCCACGGCTTCGTCTGGACGCAGATCGAGCGCCTGCGGCGGGATGAGGGTGATATGGTCGAGCCCTGCCTGCCACGCACACGGCCACAGCCAGGCGCAGGCGACGCCCGCGCGCCCGGCGTGCCAGGCGGCCCAAGGCAGGCGTCCATCCTCGATGGACCAGCCGAGCGCGCGCGCCAGCGCGTGTTCGTGCGGGGGCGTCAGGCTCCAGGGGTCGCCGTCGTAAGAGGCGTGCGGGACGGCGCGCGCCAGCCAGCGCTGCAGTGCTGGCAGCGGCGGGATGGGCATGTCGGTACCGTCGGGGGGGGCGGCGTAGGCGATGATCCAGTGACGAACCTCGGGCATGGCCCGATTGTGGCGCAAGCGCTGCGGCACAATCGGGGCTGATCTTGGAACATCCCATGCCGCTACCGTACGAATGGGTGATCGGCTGGCGCTACACGCGCGCCGGCCGCGGAGCCCGCCGCAATGGTTTCATCTCTTTCATCAGCGCCGTCTCCATGCTGGGCATCGCGCTGGGGGTGGCTGCACTCATCATCGTGTTGTCGGTGATGAATGGCTTTCAAAAAGAGGTGCGCGACCGTATGTTGGGGGTGCTGTCCCATGTGGAGGTGCTGTCCGCCTCGGGCGACGCGCTGGCGGACCCCGACGCGGTACTGGCGCAGGTGCGTGCGCACCCGCGCGTGCAGGCGGCCGCACCGTTCGTCGCCGCGCAGGGGCTGCTCGCGCGCGGCCAGGACATGAGGGGCGTCGTGATCCGCGGCATCGATCCTGCGCTCGAGCCATCGGTGACGGCGCTGGGGGCGGATCTGGCCACCCACGCATTCGGGGCGCTGCAGCCGGGGCGCTTCGGCATCGTGCTGGGGGCGGCGCTGGCGCGTTCGCTGGGCGTGGTGCCCGGCGACGCGGTAACGCTAGTGGTGCCCTCGGGCGAATTGACGCCTGCTGGCGTCGTGCCGCGCTTGCGGCAGATGACGGTGGTGGGGTTGTTCGATTCTGGCCACTACGAATACGACGCCACGCTGGCGCTGGTGCACCTGGCCGACGCGCAGCGGCTGTTTCGCGTCGCGGGCCCCACGGGCGTGCGCGTGCGGCTGGACGATATGCAGGCGGCGCGCGAGGTGGCCATCGATCTGGAAGCGCGTTTGGCGGCGGAGCTCGGCACTGGCATCGTCGTGCGCGACTGGACGCGTGCCAACCGCACCTGGTTTGCCGCGGTGCAGGTCGAAAAACGCATGATGGCCATCATCCTGACGCTCATCATCGCCGTGGCAGCGTTCAATCTGGTCTCGACGTTGGTCATGACCGTGACCGACAAGCGCGCCGATATCGCCATTTTGCGCACGCTGGGGGCGAGTCCGACGAGCGTGATGGCGATCTTCGTCGTGCAGGGCGCAGCGGTTGGCATCGTGGGCACGGCGATCGGCCTGGCACTCGGCCTGGGCGTGGCCTTCCATATCGACACGCTAGTCCCGGCACTGGAGCGGCTGCTGGGGGTGAACTTCCTGCCACAGGATATCTACCTCATCAGCCGCATGCCGAGCGACCCACAGGCGGCCGACATCGTGCCGGTGGCGATCGTATCGTTGCTGCTGGCGTTCGTTGCCACGCTCTACCCGAGCTGGCGTGCCAGCCGCATCAACCCCGCGGAGGCACTGCGCTATGAGTGAGGCCCGCTCCATCGTGTTGCAGGCCCGCGGCGTGTGCAAGCGTTTTCGCGAGGGGCGGCTCGACGTGACCGTGTTGCGCGGGGTCGATTTGACGGTGAACGCCGGCGAGACGGTGGCCATCGTCGGGGCCTCGGGTTCCGGCAAAAGCACGTTGCTGCATTTGCTGGGAGGGTTGGATGCGCCCACCAGTGGCGAGGTGCACCTGCTGGGCGAGGCGTTGCACCGCCTGTCGCCAGCACGGCAGGGGCAGGTGCGTAATCGTCACCTCGGGTTCGTTTATCAATTTCACCACCTGTTGCCCGAGTTCAGCGCCCAGGACAACGTGGCCATGCCGCTGTGGATACGCCGCATGGCGCGCAGCGCCGCGGCCGTCCAGGCGGCGCAGTGGCTCGAGCGCGTGGGCCTGGCCGAGCGGCTGGCGCACCGGCCGGCCGAGCTCTCGGGTGGCGAGCGCCAGCGCGTGGCAATCGCGCGTGCGCTGGTCACGCAGCCGGCGTGCGTGCTGGCCGACGAACCCACGGGCAATCTGGACCGCGAGACGGCAAGCGCGGTGTTCGATCAAATGTTGTCACTGGCGCGATCGCAGGGCACAGCGTTCGTGCTGGTGACGCACGACGCGGAGCTGGCGGCGCGCTGTGATCGTCGCTTGCGGCTCACCGCCGGGCGGTTGACCGACGGCGTCTGATGGGCGCCGCGGGGCGCACACGGTGTCGAACCGTTGGCGTCCCGATGCAGACCGGCTCATCGGCATCGAACATTCGGGTTTACACTAATCGCCATATTCGCAATCAATCATATACTTCAGCCGTGGATTCCTCGGTGTCGCCCTCTCCGTCAGATGCGCTGCTGCCGATGTACGAGTCGGTCGCACGTTATTTCAGTCTGTTGGGGGAGCCGACGCGGTTGCGAATCCTGCACGCGGTCTGCGACGAGGAGCGCTGCGTCAACGACATCATGCAGATCACGGGTCTGGAGCAGCCCAATGTATCGCGCCATCTGGCGCGACTGCACCAGGCGGGTCTGTTGGAGCGTCGTCGGGATGGCAGTCGGGTGTTTTACCGGGCTGCCCGCTCGCCGCAGTGGGACTTGTGTCGGCTGATCGCGCAGCAAGTGTGCCGTGCGCAGGTGCGCCCCGGTTCGGGGCAGGGGTGCACCGCTGGTGGGCTGGAGTCGGTATTCCCCGTCGAATCAAAGGAAGAAACCAGTGTCTGACAACCTCCGTGAAGTCATCGGCCGGGTACAGCCCGCGCCGGAGAATCATCTGAGTCCGGAGCTGCTCGAGAAGGCCCGCAAGGCCCGACGCAGCTTCATGGGCAAGGCGTTGGCGATGGGGGCGGGTGCAGCCTCGGCCGTGGTGGGGGGCAAAGCGCTTGCCGCTCCCGAGGGCGAGGACGCCATCCTCAAGCTGCCCGAACACACCACGGGTCTGGGTCAGCCCGTCGCGGCACGAGGCTATGGTATGCCCAGCAAGTGGGAGAGCAACCTGCAGCGCCGCGAGAGCCCGGGCCTGACCCGCGTGTCGCAAGCGTCGGTTAGCTTCACACCGTTGCAAGGGCTGTTTGGCATCATCACACCCAGCGGCTTGCACTTCGAGCGCCACCACCAAGGCTGGTGGGACATCGACCCCTCAGGTCACCGCTTGATGATTCATGGCGACGATGGCCTGATCAAGCGCCCGCGTGTCTTTACGATGGACGAGCTGATGCGCCTGCCCAGCGTGTCGCGTATCCACTTCCTGGAGTGCGGCGCCAACACCGCGATGGAGTGGGCCAACGTCGCCGTGCCGACGGTGCAGTACACGCACGGCATGTGCAGCTGCTCCGAATGGACGGGGGTGCTGCTGTCGACGCTGCTGGACATGTGCGGCATCGACCGCAAGCGCGCCAAGTATGTGCTCGCCGAGGGGGCGGACGGCTCGTCGATGACGCGCACCATCCCCATCGAACTCGCCATGGACGACGTGATCGTCGCTTGGGGGCAAAACGGCGAGATGCTGCGCCCCGAGAACGGCTACCCGCTGCGCTTGATCGTGCCGGGCGTGCAGGCGGTCAGCTCGGTCAAATACCTGCGTCGCATCGAAGTGGGCGACAAGCCCTGGGGCACCAAGGACGAGTCGGTGCACTACATCGACCTGCTGCCCAACGGCCTGCACCGCCAGTAAAGCGGTATCCAAGAATGCAAGAGCGTCATCACCACCCCGTCGGGCGGTCAGACGCTGCTGGATCGCGGTTACTACAACATCTCGGGGCTGGCCTGGTCGGGGCGCGGCACCATCAAAGCGGTGGACGTATCGGTCGATGGTGGCCGTACCTGGCGTCCTGCACGGCTCGAAAAACCCATCCTGCCCAAAGCGTTCACGCGCTTCAACTTCGATTGGGTCTGGGATGGCAAGCCGGCTATTTTGCAAAGCCGCGCGATCGACTCCACGGGTTATGTGCAGCCCAAGATCAACCAGTTGCGTGCCGTGCGCGGTACCCGGTCGATCTACCACAACAACGCTATCCAGAGCTGGCTGGTCGCGGAAAACGGCGAAGTCTCCAACGTGCAGGTGTACTGAAGATGAAGCGCATGACATCCCCCCTTCGTGCGGCCATCGCGGCCGCCTTTCTGAGCGCGGGCATGGCCGGTGCCGCGCAAGCCAACCAACCTTGGGCGAACTTGGGGCGCGCCCCGACACCGGCGGAGATCAAAGCCTGGGACATCGACGTGCGCCCCGACTTCAAGGGTCTGCCCAAAGGGTCGGGTTCGGTCCGCCACGGGCAGGAAGTGTGGGACACCAAGTGCGCCTCGTGCCATGGCGAGTTTGGCGAATCCAACGAGGTGTTCACGCCGA
Source organism: Tepidimonas sp. HKU78 (assembly GCF_049860815.1). Lineage (NCBI taxonomy): Bacteria > Pseudomonadati > Pseudomonadota > Betaproteobacteria > Burkholderiales > Tepidimonas > Tepidimonas sp. HKU78. The sequence goes on along the minus strand of NZ_CP187547.1, from coordinate 51,404 downwards.
TCGTGGGTGGCACGACCAAGAAAGACATGGAAACCGGCCGCGTGGCCAATCTGCGCGCCGAGGCCCATTACCCGCAGCGCACCACGCTGATGAAAGTACCCACGATCTCGACGCTGTGGGACTATATCAACCGCGCCATGCCGTGGAACGCGCCCAAATCGCTGTCGGTCGAAGACGTCTACGGCGTCGTGGCCTACATCCTGCACCTGGGTGACATTGTGCCCGAGGACTTCGTGCTGAGCGACCAGAATATCGCCGAAGTCCAGAAGATCATGCCCAACCGCAACGGCATGACGCTGGAGCACGGGATGTGGTTGCCGAACTATGCCTTCACTGGCAAACCCGACGTGCGCAATACTCGATGCATGAAAGATTGTCCGATCGACGGCAACATCAAGTCGATGTTGCCGGAGAACATGCGCGATGCCCACGGTAACCTGTTCGAGCAACAGCGAGTGATTGGTCCGACGCGCGGCTGGGACACCACCAAGCCACCGCGCAAGTAGCCCCTCACGCAAAGACAGTGAACCTACCCTGTAACCTTCGATCCAAACCCACTGGCCCGTGCAGCGGGCTATTCACCACCCAGGAGACTGAGAGATGAAGATCCAGACGTTGCTGACGATCGCCGCAGGCGCCGTTGCGGTGTTGGCCGTCCCCGCGCACGCGATGGACGCCGCCGCTGCCAAGGCGCTGGCCCAAAAGAGCGCGTGCATGGGCTGCCATGCCGTGGACAAGAAAATGGTCGGCCCGGCGTACAAGGCCATTGCCGAGAAGTACAAGGGCATGAAGCCCGAAGAACTGGCGGCGTCGATCAAGAAGGGCGGCGCGGGCAAGTGGGGCCCGGTGCCGATGCCGGCCCAAGCCGGTTTGAGCGACAATGACGCGAAATTGCTTGCCGAGTGGATTTTGGCGGGTGCCCCCGACAAGTGACGCGATGCGGTTGCATTCGCGTCGTGGACCTTCGTTTGACAAGGAGTTGAACATGAAACAAAACCGACGTGCCGTGCTCAAGACCGGCACTGCGCTGGCGACGCTGGTGTCGCTGGGGATCGTGACGGCCGAGCAGGCGCTGGCGGCCAACCGCGACGCGTTTGCGGCCAAGAGCCTGGCCGATGCGCTCAAGGCCGTGGGTGGGCAGCCGGCCACGAGCGACCAGGTGCAAATCATTTCGCCCGACATCGCCGAAAACGGTGCCGTGGTGCCGGTGGGCGCGGTCAGCAAGATCCCCAACACGAGCGAGATCTACCTGCTGGTGGAGAAGAACCCGACGCCGCTGGCGGCGGCGTTCATGATCCCGGCGGGCACGGAAGCCGACGTGCAGACCCGTCTGAAGATGGGGCAGAGCACCAACGTGCTGGCGGTGGTCAAGGCCGACGGCAAGCTGTACTCGGCGGTCAAGGAAACCAAGGTGACGCTCGGCGGCTGCGGCGGCTGAACTGACACCACGCAAGGAAAGACAAGGAGAACAGACATGGCAGATCCGATGCGCATCCGGGCCAACGAGGCCGGTGGGGTGACGACGGTGCGGGTGCTCATGAGCCACCCGATGGAGCCAGGGACGCGGCGTGATGCGTCGGGCAACTTGGTGCCGGCGCACTACATCACGGACGTGGTGGCCACGCACAATGGCAAAGAAGTGCTCAAGGCGATGTGGAGCGGGGCGGTGTCGCAAAACCCGTTTCTGAGCTTCAAGTTCAAGGGTGCGGCCAAGGGCGACAAGGTCGTCGTCAAGTGGACCGACAACAAGGGCGAGTCGCGCACCGACGAGGCGGCCATCGCCTGAGCGTGCAGCGCCCCAGCGCCCAGGGCTGCGCTGACGCAGTCCACCGAGGGCCAGCGGACCCCACGGCCCGCTGGCCTTTTTTGTCATCCCCGATACCTCCGCTTCCACAGGAACCGTCACCATGAGTTTTAGCCGCCGCGAGTTTTTGCAGGTGCTGGCCGTCGCCAGTGCGTCTGGCATGACCATCGCCCACGAGGACGTGTTGGCCGCCAAACCGGGCGCTGCCAATCGGCTCTACGATGTGCCCAAGTTCGGCAATGTGAGTTTTTTGCACTTCACCGACTGCCACGCGCAGTTGACCCCCATCTATTTTCGTGAGCCCAGCGTCAATCTGGGTCTCGGCGAGGCCCAGGGTCGCCCGCCCCACCTGGTGGGCGAGCACCTGCTCAAGCATTTCGGCATCCGTCCGGGCACGCGCGAGGCGCATGCCTTCACGTACCTGGATTTCACGCGCGCGGCCAAGACGTATGGCAAGGTAGGGGGGTTTGCACACCTGGCCACGCTGGTCAAAATGCTCAAGGCGAGCCGACCGCACGCGCTGCTGTGCGACGGGGGCGATACCTGGCAGGGTTCGGCGACGTCGCTGTGGACCAATGCGCAAGACATGGTCGACGCCTGCAAGTTGCTCGGCGTCAACATCATGACGCCGCACTGGGAGTTCACGTTCGGTGCCCAGCGCGTCAAGGAAATCGTCGAGAAGGACTTCAAGGGTCACATCGACTTCGTCGCCCACAACGTCAAGACGGCGGACTTCGAGGAGCTGGTCTTCGAGCCCTACGTTATCAAGGAGCAAAACGGCATCCCCGTGGCGGTGATCGGGCAGGCGTTCCCGTACACGCCGATCGCCAACCCGCGCTGGATGGTGCCGGACTGGACGTTCGGCATCCGCGACGATCACCTGCAAAAGATGGTCGACGAGGTGCGCGCCAAAGGGGCGAAGGTGGTGGTCGTGCTGTCGCACAATGGCATGGACGTCGACATCAAGATGGCCTCGCGGGTGCGCGGGGTGGACGCCATCCTGGGCGGGCACACCCACGACGGGATGCCCGCGCCCGTGATCGTCAAAAATGCCGGCGGTCAGACGCTGGTGACCAATGCCGGCTCGAACGGGAAGTTTCTGGGCGTGCTCGACTTCGATGTGCGCGACGGCCAGGTGCGCGGCTACCAGTATCGATTGCTGCCCGTGTTTTCCAACCTGCTGCCGGCGGACGCGGAGATGGCCCGCTTCATCGAACAGGTGCGCGCACCGTACAAGGCCAAGCTGGAGGAAAAACTCGCGGTCACCGAGGGCTTGCTGTACCGCCGCGGTAACTTCAACGGCACCTGGGACCAGTTGATCCTGGATGCGCTCATGGAGGTCAAGGGCGCCGATGCCGCCTTCTCGCCAGGCGTGCGCTGGGGTACCAGCTTGCTGCCGGGCGATGCCATCACCTATGAGCGCATGATGGATCAGATGGCGATGACCTATCCGGCCACCACGCTCAACGAATTTACTGGCGCCCAGATCAAGGAGATCATGGAGGACGTGGCCGACAACCTGTTCAACCCCGATCCGTACTACCAGCAGGGCGGCGACATGGTGCGCGTGGGCGGCATCCAGTACACGATCGACCCCACGGCGCGCATGGGCCAGCGCATCCAGAACTTGACGCTGCGCGGCAAGCCGCTGGAGGCCGACAAGAAGTACAAGGTCGCGGGTTGGGCGTCGGTGCAGGAAGGCGTGACCGGCACCCCCATCTGGGACGTGGTTTCAGCGTATCTGCGCGACAAGAAGGTGATCAAGCCGGTCAAGGTCAACCAACCGAAGATCATCAACGTGGGCGGCAATCCCGGCATCGCAGCGTAAGCCGTTCGCGATTTCTGCCGTCGCCCCAAGCCCGCCTCGGCGGGCTTTTTTGCGGGCCGGGTGTGTGCAGACGGTGTGCGGGCCGGGATGGTCGCCCGAATCGGTCAGGGCGTGGGGTAGGTGCCGGGGATGAGGATCGAGCGGTCCACCGTCTCGATGTTCGTGTGGCCCGTGAAGGCCATGGTCAGGTCGAGTTCTTTGTGGATGATCTCCAATGCCTTGGTCACGCCCGCCTCGCCCATCGCACCCAGGCCGTACAGAAAGGCACGGCCGATGTAAGTGCCCCGTGCGCCGAGGGCGCGCGCTTTGAGCACATCTTGCCCGCTGCGGATACCGCTGTCGAGGTGGATCTCGATCTGCGAACCGACGGCCTCGACGATGCGCGGCAGCGCGCGGATGCTGGACTCGGCGCCGTCGAGCTGGCGGCCCCCGTGGTTGCTGACGATGATCGCGTCCGCCCCCGAGTTGGCGGCAAGCTTGGCATCCTCGACGTCCATGATGCCCTTGAGGATGAGCTTGCCGCCCCAGCGCTTTTTGATCCACTCGACGTCGGCCCAGTTGAGCGTGGGGTCGAACTGCTGCGCCGTCCACGCCGACAAGCTGCCCATGTCGGCCACGCCTTTGACGTGCCCCACGATGTTGCCGAACTGCCGCCGTGGCGTGCGCAACATGCCCCAGCACCAACGCGGCTTGGTCATCATGTTCAGGATGTTGGGCAGGGTCAGTTTGGGCGGTGCCGACAGACCGTTTTTCAGGTCTTTGTGGCGCTGGCCCAAAATCTGCAGGTCCAGCGTCAGCACCAGCGCGCCGCAGCGGGCGGCCTTGGCGCGGTCGATCAGGCGCGCGATGAAGTCGCGGTCACGCATCACGTAGAGCTGAAACCAAAAACCTTCGCCGGCGTGCTGGGCGACGTCTTCGATCGAGCAGATGCTCATGGTGGAGAGCGTGAACGGCACGCCAAACGCCTTGGCCGCCCGTGCGGCGAGGATTTCGCCGTCGGCGTGTTGCATGCCGGTCAGCCCTGTGGGCGCCAGCGCCACGGGCATGGCCACGGGCTGGCCGACCATGGTGGTGCGCGTGCTGCGCGGCTCCATCGGCACGGCCACGCGCTGGCGCAGGCGGATGGGCTGGAAGTCCGATTCGTTGGCGCGATAGGTGCTCTCGGTCCACGAGCCGCTGTCGGCGTAGTCGTAGAACATGCGCGGCACGCGCCGCTGCGCCAGGCGGCGCAGGTCTTCGATGCAGGTGATGACGGGCATGGGGTCTCCTCGTTTTTCGCGCATCGTAGCGCCGATGCCCCCAGCCCGTCACGTGAAATGCGGCTGGCGCGCTTTGAAGAAAAACGCGCGCAGGGGTTTTAGCTGCAGTGCACGCTGCCGCAGCCCGTCATGGTGGCGGGGCGCACGCGGCTGGGGTCGGCCAGGGTTTCGCTGCGCGAGTCGAAGCCGACCGCGCGCATATGCTGCGCGAGCCCCGCGTCCATGGTCTGCGCGTGCATGGGAAACCACTCGGCCAGCGCCGCGGCCATGCGCTCGATGATCTCGTGGTCGCCCTGCAGGTAATGCTCCTCCACCGCGCGCATGGTGTCGAGGATTTGCCGGTGGTGGCTGGCGTGGCAGTTGTCGGGCGCAAAGCCAACCGCGACCATCCAGCGCTCCTCGCGCGCGAAGTGTTCCCGCGTGTGGGCGACCAACGCCCGGTAGGGCGCGAGCTGCTGGTCGTGTGGCAGCGCGCGCAGCGCGGCGAGCTGGGTCACGAATTCCTCGTGGGTCTCGTCCATGCGCGCGTCACCCGTGGCGAGCGCGTCGCTCCAGTACAGGGGCGGGATGTCGGGAAAGGGCTCGGTGCTCATGACGCGCAAGGGTAGTGGGGGCGCGGGCCGTGCGGCTTGACGCAGGTCAAGGCGCACCGGCCCGAAGCGCGCGGAGGCTCACGCGTCGAACGGCCAGCGCATGTCGCGCAGATCACGCCGGGTCTCGATGAGCACCAGCGGCCCTTCGCTGACCGCGGGTGCCGGCCGCGGCTCGCGCGGGACGTGCACGGGCGCAGGCTCGGCCGCGATGGCGGCTTGCGCGGCAGCGACCTTGTTCGCGTCCGACTGCACCCACTCCAGACCCGCTGCACGGGCCAGCGCTGCCAGCTCGTCTACGGGGAGGGTGAATGGTTGGGCAGTGTCGGCACCGCTGGCGGCGATCGGCGCCGCGGCGGGTGCGGGTGCGGGTGCCGTGGCCTCGGCGGGAACGTCCGCTGCCAGCGGGGTTTCGGCTGTGGGAACCGGGGCCGGAGCCGGCTGGGCGGGGGCCTCGGCCTCGCCCGCCGGCGCCGTCTGCGGCCGGGCAAAGTACGAGCGCCGCGGGGTGTCCACTGTCACGTCCCCGTCCCCGGCGGTGGGCTGCGGCGTGCTCGCGCTGGTGTCGAGCACCGCTTCCGAATCCGACGTGGCTGGCGTGGACGCCCGGCGGGCACGGTCGCGCCCGTAGCGGTCGCGGCTGCGGCGCTCGCGTGGGGCCGATTCGTTGCCGTCGGTAGCGACCGCTGCATCTCCCAGCGCGGGTGTGCCGGCCTCAGGTGCTGCATCGGGGTTTGCGCCCTCGGTTTCCGGCTGGGGGGCAGCCGTGGTCATGCTGTCGGGCACGACGGCTGCGTCGGGCGTGGTGGCTGTCTCGGCGGCTGCGGTATCGCCGCGCGAGCGGCGGCCACGCCGACGCCGATCGCCGCGCCCACCCCGTTCGCGCGCGTCGGTCGTGGCCTCGCCAGCCTCAGCCGCCGCCACTGCCGGGGCGGTGGCCGCCACGTCGTCGGACTCGACGGGTGCGGCGTTGGATGCCGACCGTGTCTGCTGCGTACCGTCCGCTTGCGGTGGCCGAGCCGGGCGCTCGCTGCGTGGACGGCGCTCGCCCGCCCGCTCTCCGCGCTCGCGGCGTCCTTCGGTGGCGCCTTCCTCGGCACGCGATACCCGGGCATCACCGGTACCAGCGGAGGGGCCTTCGGCCGATCGCTCGGCGCGCGAGCGGGCGTCGTTGCGGGGGCGGTCACGGCCGCCGCGGCCCTGGCGCTGGCGTGGCTCGTCGCCGCCAGGCCGTGCGGGCGACGCGGTCGCCGGCGTAGCAGCCGGCGCGGCCGGTGCCGGTGTGGCCGCTGCTGGCACGGCCTGCCAGCCAAAGAGCCGCTTGAGCCAGGCGATGAAGCCCGTTTCGGCGGCCACCGGCGCCGCGGTCGCCGCACGCGCGGCGGGGGCGGGAGTGGGGGCAGAGGGCTGCGCCGCCACCACGCCGGGGTGGGGCGAGGGCGCGGCTGCCTCGGGCCGGGGCGCGGCCACCGGCGCCGGGCCGTCGGGCAGCACACCCTTGATCAGCGGCTCTTGCCGGTTGGTGCGTTCCTGACTGCGGCGGGTGACCAGCGCGACGTCTTCGGCGATGTCGGCGAGCTTGTAGCTGGCGTCCAGGTTGTCCAGCCGCGGGTCGTCGTGCTTGAGGCGTTCGAGCTTGTAGTTGGGCGTGTCGAGCGACTTGTTGGGCACCAGCAGCACGCTGATGCGCTGCTTGAGCTCGATTTTGGTGATCTCGACGCGCTTTTCGTTGAGCAAGAAACTGGCGACCTCGACCGGCACTTGCACCAGCACGGCGGCGGTGTTGTCTTTGAGTGACTCTTCCTGGATGACGCGCAGGATTTGCAGCGCCGACGATTCGGTGTCGCGGATGTGGCCCGAGCCGCCGCAGCGCGGGCAGGGGATGGAGGCACCCTCGGACAGCGTCGGGCGCAGGCGCTGACGGCTCATCTCGAGCAGCCCAAACTTGCTGATGGGCGCGAACTGCACGCGCGCGCGGTCTTGCCGCAGCGCTTCGCGCAGGCGGTTTTCGACCTCGCGCCGGTTCTTGCTGTCCTCCATGTCGATGAAGTCGATCACGATCAGGCCGCCCAAGTCGCGCAAGCGGGCCTGGCGCGCGACTTCATCGGCCGCTTCGAGGTTGGTGCGCAGCGCGGTCTCCTCGATGTCACCCCCCTTGATCGCGCGCGCCGAGTTGACGTCGATGGCCACCAACGCCTCGGTCTGGTCGATCACGATGGCACCGCCCGAGGGCAGGGTGACGGTGCGGCTGTAGGCGGTCTCGATCTGGTGCTCGATTTGGAAGCGCGAAAACAGCGGCGCGTTGTCGCGGTAGCGCTTGACCCGGTTGACATACTCGGGCATGACGTGGGACATGAAACCCTTGGCCTGCTCGAAGATATCGTCGGTGTCGATCAGGATCTCGCCGATGTCGCTGTTGAAATAGTCGCGGATGGCGCGAATGACCAGGGTCGATTCCTGGTAGATCAACTCGGGCTTGGTCAGCGACTTGGCGGCGCCTTCGATCGCGCTCCAGAGCTTGAGCAGGTAATTGAGGTCCCACTGCAGCTCCGCGGCTTCGCGCCCGATGCCGGCGGTGCGCGCGATGATGCTCATGCCGCTGGGGTATTCCAGCTTGTCGAGCGTGGCCTTCAATTCGGCGCGATCGTCACCCTCGATGCGCCGGCTCACGCCGCCACCGCGGGGATTGTTGGGCATCAGCACCACATAGCGGCCGGCTAGGCTGATAAAAGTGGTCAGCGCTGCCCCCTTGTTGCCTCGCTCCTCTTTTTCCACCTGCACCAGCAGGTCCTGGCCTTCTTTGATGACGTCCTGGATGCGGGCCTGCGACGGTGGCACGTTACCCTGGAAATACTGGCGCGAGATTTCCTTGAACGGCAAAAAGCCGTGGCGTTCCTCACCGTAGTCGACGAAGCAGGCTTCCAGCGACGGCTCGACGCGCGTGACGACGGCCTTGTAGATATTGCCCTTGCGCTGCTCACGCCCTTCGATTTCGATTTCGTAATCGAGCAGTTTCTGCCCATCCACGATCGCCAGGCGGCGCTCTTCGGCCTGCGTGGCGTTGATCAACATGCGTTTCATCGTGCGTTCCTCGAACACAGTCTCGTACGAGCGCCCCCGGTGGGGCGCGGATGCCGCAAACCGCAGACCGATCGAGCGAACGAGGGAGGAATGGCCGGAGAGCTGCGGGAAGGCGTGTCACCCTGCGTGGCGCAGCGCCAGGCAGGGTGTGGACACGCTCCCGGGCATGGGCGCGTGGATCACGGTGAACAGGGATGACGGGCCGTCGTACGACACGGGTGGGCGGGCGTCTCGGTGGTCACTGGGTCCTCGTGCAGACCGACGCCGCGAGATCAGACAGGTGGCGGGCTGCACGTTTGGGGTATTCCGGTTCGGGTTCGCTGACTGGACGTCGGTTCATCCCGGCGGTGCGCGTCTTTCCGCTGGCGGGCCTTTGGGCCCCGGGCCAACGGGGGTCGAATGCGGCACCCCGCCTGGGGTTCGGCAACGGTTGCCTGCCTGCGCCCTCTCTGGGCGTGCCGTACACTTCGTGGCACCCCGAACATCTTTCGGCGCACGAACAAGCAAGGGCATTATAGACCGCCCACCGTGCCCGCGTGCCGCCCGGCCCTTTGGCTCGTTTTCATGTCCGTCCCTGCCGTCCGTCACCTCACCGTCGATGCCGAGTCCGCCGATCAGCGGCTCGACAATTTTTTGCTGCGCGAGCTCAAGGGCGTGCCCAAGCCACTGATCTACCGCATCATCCGCAGTGGTGAGGTGCGCGTGAACAAGGCGCGTGCGCGTGCCGATACGCGCTTGCACCCGGGTGACGATGTGCGGCTGCCCCCGGTTCGCGTGCCCCAGCGTTCGCCCGAGGCCGCACCCGCCGTGCCGGCGCGCACCTTCCCCGTGCTGTACGAAGACGAGGTGCTGCTGGCGGTGGACAAACCCGCCGGGGTGGCGGTGCATGGGGGCAGCGGGGTGGCGTTCGGTGTGATCGAGCAGTTGCGCCGGGCGCATCCGCAGGCGCCGCTGCTGGAGTTGGTGCATCGCTTGGACCGCGACACCAGTGGGGTGCTGCTGGTGGCCAAGAAGCGCAGTGCGCTCAAGGCCCTGCAGGATCAATTTCGGCAGCGCAGCACGGGCAAAACCTATTTGGCGTTGGTGCGCGGGGTGTGGCCCGCCGGGCGCAAGGTGATCGATGTGCCGCTGCACAAATACCTGTTGCCCGATGGCGAGCGGCGGGTGCGCGTCACCGATGCGCGCGACCCACAGGGACAGCGCTCCATTTCGCTCGTGCGTGTGCTCGGCACCGTGCAACCGCCACCGGACGCGCCGCCCGATGCGCCGCCAATGAGCCTGCTGGCCGTGACGATCAAAACCGGACGCACGCATCAGATTCGGGTGCATCTGGCGCATTGCGGGCATCCCATCGCGGGCGACGACAAGTACGGTGATTTCGAATGGAACCGTTGGCTGTCACGCTCCGGGCTGCGGCGTATGTTTTTGCATGCCTGGCGGCTGTCGATTCGCCATCCCGTGCGGGGTGAAGAATTGAGCTTGCAGGCCCCACTGCCGCCCGAATTGGCGCAATGGGGTGACGTGCAACGGTTTTTGTGATTACAATAGTCATGTGGTTCGCCACATTTCTTTGACATTCAGGAGCAACGTCGTTATGGCAACCTATGCAGAGCTCAAGGCGCAGGCAGAAGCCCTGCTGGCGCAGGCCGAACAATTGCGCAAGCAAGAGCGTGCCGCCGTGATCGCCGAGATCCGCGCCCGCATGGCGGAATATGGCATCACCGTGCAAGATTTGGGGGGTTCCGCTGGCCGCAAGGGCAAGGCAGGCCGGGGCAAAGGCGAAGTCAAGTATCGCGGCCCCAATGGCGAAACCTGGTCGGGTGGACCGGGTCGCAAGCCCGCGTGGGTGCGGGAGATCCTGGCGGCGGGCGGCAACATCGAGAACTATCGCGTCGCCTGAGGGATCTTCCACCCATGGCCGACGAAAGGCGCCGGTCAAGCGCCTTTCGTCTTTTTGAGGGTCGCCCCTGTGGGGCGCTTTGCCTTTCTGGATGGGTCGTGACCGAACCAAACCGTTTCGCAGCTGCTACGCGGCCGCGTCGCTATGACCTGATCGCCTTCGACTGGGATGGCACGCTGTTCGACTCCACCGCGCTCATCGTCGGCTGCATCCAAGCGGCGGTGCGTGATGTTGGCGGCGAGCCGCCGTCGCGCGAGCGCGCGGCGTGGGTTATCGGCATGGGGTTGGCGCAGGCGTTGGCCCACGTGGCGCCCGATGTGCCGCCCGAGCGCCAGCCACTCCTGGTCGAGCGTTACCGCCACCATTGGTTTGCGCAGCAACACGCGGTGACGCTGTTCGAGGGCGTGCTGCCGCTGTTGCACGATCTGCGCGCGCGTGGCCACTGGCTGGCGGTGGCCACGGGCAAAAGCCGGCGCGGGCTCGACGTCGCGTTGCAAACGGTGGCGCTGCACGGGGTCTTTCACGCCTCGCGCACGGCGGATGAGACCGCGAGCAAGCCGCATCCGCAGATGTTGCTGGAGCTGATGGACGAGCTGGACGTGCCGCCCGAGCGCACCCTGATGATCGGTGACACGACTCATGACTTGCTGATGGCGCAGCAAGCCGGTTGCGACGCGGTGGCGGTGACCTATGGCGCCCATCCGCACGACGATCTGCGCGCGCTGCAACCGCGCTTCGTGGCGCACACGGTGGCCGAGTTGCATGGTTGGCTGCGTGACCATGCGTGAGCGCAGCCGACGCCTTTTTCCACCGAGGGGGAGTTGGCGGTGAGTGTCCAGTGGTTTCCCGGTCACATGCACGCGACGCTCAAGGCGCTGCGCGAGCGGCTCAAAGCCATCGACGTCGTCATCGAGTTGCTCGATGCCCGCTTGCCCGGCTCCAGCGCCAATCCGCTGCTGGCAGAGCTGATTGGGGCGCGCCCCACGCTGAAAGTGCTCAACAAAGCCGATTTGGCCGACCCCGTGCGCACCGAGCAGTGGTTGGCGCACTACAACGCACAGCCGCGCACGCGTGCGATCGCGCTGCACGCGCACGTCCCGGGGCCGGCCCGCACGCTGGTGGCCGAATGTCGGCGGCTCGCGCCGCACCGCGGGGGCATGGTCAAGCCGCTGCGGGTGCTCATCGCGGGCATCCCCAACGTGGGCAAGTCCACCCTCATCAATACCTTGGTGGGCAAGCGCGCGGCCAAGGCCGCCGACGAGCCGGGGGTGACCAAGCAAGAGCAGCGTGTGGTGCTGGCCGACGACGTGTACCTGGTCGACACGCCGGGCATGCTGTGGCCCAAGATCGTGGTGCCGGAGAGTGGCGACTGGTTGGCCGCCAGTGGGGCCGTGGGCCGCAACGCTTACGATGAGGAGGAAGTGGCGCTGGCCCTGCTGCGTGTGCTGCAGGCAGATTACCCCGGGCTGCTGGCAGCCCGGTATCGCTTGGGGGGGACGGTGGAGCAGATTGCCACCGAGCCCGCCCATGAGCTGCTGGCGGCGATCGGCCGCAAACGCGGGGCCCTGCTGCCTGGTGGGCGCATTGACCCGCACAAGGCGGGTGAGGCGCTACTGGCCGACTTTCGCGCCGGTGCCATCGGGCGCATCACACTCGAGACACCGCAGGCGTTTGCCACGTGGCGCGCTGCCGCCGAGGCGGCCGAGGCCGAGCGGCAGGCCCAACGTGCCCAGCGCCGACCGCGCCCGCAGGCGGCCGCACCGGCTGCCGGGGACGACGATCGGGCGGGGGATACGCCCCGCTGAAGGCGCTGCTACAGTCCGGGTTCATGCAGCCCGCCTCGCTTTCGTCTCGCCCCCAGCCGACGCGCCCGCCGATGGCCGATTCTGCCCATGGGGATTTGACCCCGCGCCAACGCGAGGTGCTCGACTTCATCCTCGCGTCGCTGCGCACGCGCGGGGTGCCGCCGACCCGGGCCGAGATCGCGCAAGCATTCGGGTTTCGCTCGCCTAACGCGGCCGAGGCGCATTTGCGTGCGCTGGTGCGCAAAGGTGCCATCGCGCTGCTCGACGGCAGCGCGCGCGGGATACGCGTGTTGGCGAGGGATGGCGCGACGGCTGCGGCCAACGAGCCGCCGTTGTTGCAGTTGCCGCTGGTCGGTCGGGTCGCGGCCGGATCGCCGATTTTGGCGCAGGAGCACGTGGAGGCGGTGTATCCGGCCGATCCGCGTTGGTTTGCACGCCGGCCCGACTACTTGCTGCGGGTGCGTGGCTGGTCGATGCGCGACGCTGGCATTCACGACGGCGACCTGCTGGCCGTGCAGGCGGTGCGCGAGGCGCGCCCCGGTCAAACGGTGGTCGCCCGCCTGGGCGACGAAGTGACGGTCAAGCGCCTGCAGCGCGATGGCGCGGGCTGGCGGCTGCAGGCGGCCAACCCGGAGGTGCCGGATCGCATCGTGCGGCCCGGCGAGGCGTTCGTCATCGAGGGGGTCGTGGTCGGTCTGTTGCGCGACCGCGGCTGGGATTGACGCCCTGTAGGCTGCTGCTCGCAGCGGCTCAGTGAAAATCCCGGCTGGCCACGGTCAGGCCGTCGAGCCAGTCGCTGCAGTCGTGCACATGACCGGCGATCAGGTGGCACACCGCGTGCGCGCCATCGCCGTGCCGTTGCCACTGGCCCCGGATGGCCAGCAACCGTCCGTGCCGCAGCGCCGGCCCAAAGCGCGCCTGCACGCTGCGCCAGGCGATGACTTGGACCGTGCCGGTTTCGTCTTCCAGCGTCAGAAACAGCACGCCCTGGGCGGTGGCGGGTTTTTGGCGTGCGATGACCAGTCCGCACACGCCCACCAGCCGCCGATCCGGCTGGTCGCGCAGCTGTTGCGCGGTCAGCCAGCGCGGCGCGGGTAGCCGCTGTCGCAGCAGCCGCAGCGGGTGCGCCCGCAGGCTCAGGCCCAGGCTGGCGTAGTCTTGCCAGACTTCTTCGCCCAGTTCGGCAGCGGGAGGCTGCCATGGGGGGGCGCCGCGGGCGTCGGCCACGTGCGCGGCGCCAGCGGCGTCGGGTTCGGGCGTGCGCTCGGGGGGCGCGGCACGCTCCAGCGCCAGCGGTGGGTGCCAACCCGTGACGGCCCACCACTGCTGGCGGCGGTGCCCGGCCAGCCCGGACAGCGCATCGGCGCGCGCCAGGGCGTGCAGGGCCGCGCGGTCCAGCCGGGCGCGGCGCGCCAGATCCTCGACACTGGCAAAAGGTTGCGCGCGGCGCGCCGCCACGATGCGTTGGCCGCTGGCCTCGCCCAATCCGTCGACCAGCCGCAGACCCAGCCGCACGGCCGGTGCGCCCCTGGGGTCCGCGGGGGCTCGATCGCCCCGGTCGGCATCCGACTGAGCGGGGGCGGCCGTCGCCTCCAGCGTGCAGTCCCAGTCGCTGTGGCAGACGTCCACCGGGCGCACGACCACCCCGTGGCGCTGGGCGTCTTGCACCAGCTGGGCCGGGGCATAAAAGCCCATCGGTTGGGCATTGAGCAGCGCGGCCAAAAAAGCGGCGGGCTCGTGGCACTTGAGCCAGGCACTCGCATAAGCCAGTAGCGCGAAGCTGGCGGCATGGCTCTCCGGGAAGCCATAGCTGCCAAAACCGCGGATCTGGCGCACGATGGCCTGGGCAAAGTCCGCGTCGTAGCCACGCTCGGCCATGCCGGCCAGCAGCCGCTGCTCGAAGCGCTCCAGCTCGCCACGGCGGCGCCACGCGCCCATGGCGCGGCGCAGGGCGTCGGCTTCTTCGGCGCTAAAGCCCGCAGCCAGCATGGCGATTTGCATCACCTGCTCCTGAAAAATGGGCACACCCAGCGTGCGCGCCAAGGCGGGGGCCAGCTCGGGTCGCGGCAATGATACGGGCTCGCCCCGGCGCTGGCGCTCGCGTGCGGCCAGGTAGGGGTGGACCATACCCCCCTGGATGGGCCCGGGGCGCACGATGGCCACCTGTACCACCAGGTCGTAGAAACACGCGGGCTGCAGGCGCGGCAGCATGCTCATCTGGGCGCGGCTTTCGATCTGAAACACGCCCACCGTGTCGGCGCGTTGGATCATGGCGTAGGTGGCGGTGTCCTCGCGCGGCAGGTCGGCCAGCGTGAAGGGTCGCCCGCGCCACTGGCCCACCAAGCGCAGCGCGCCGTGCAGCGCACTGAGCATACCCAGCGCGAGCACGTCCACCTTGAGCAAGCCCAGCGCGTCGATGTCGTCCTTGTCCCATTCGATCACTGTGCGTCCCGGCATGGCGGCGGGCACCACCGGCACGGTGTGGGTGAGCGGGCCGCGCGTGAGCACGAAGCCGCCCGTGTGCTGCGAGCGGTGGCGCGGCGCGCCGACCAGCGCCTGCGCCAGCGCCAGCCAGCGCTGCACGGTGGGGTCGTCGGGGGACAAGCCCGCGGCGGCCAGCGCGGCCGGCTCCAGCTCCTGCGGTTCGCGGTGGCCGCACTGGCGCGCCAGCGCGTCGATGGTGGCCGCATCCTGCCCCAGGGCCTTGCCCACGTCGCGGATGGCGCTGCGGCCGTGCCAGCGGATCAGGCTGGCGGCCAGGGCGGCGCGCTCGCGGCCATACTTGGCGTAGAGGTATTGGATCACTTCCTCGCGCCGCTGGTGCTCGAAGTCGACGTCGATGTCGGGCGGCTCGGCCCGCGCGCGGCTGATGAAGCGCTCGAACAGCAGGGAATGGTTTGCCGGATCGACCTCGGTAATGCCCAGGCAGTAGCACACGGCCGAGTTGGCCGCCGATCCCCGGCCCTGGCACAGGATGTCGCGCGAGCGTGCGAAGCGCACGATGTCGTAGACCGTCAGAAAGTAGGGCTCGTAGCGCAGCTCGGCGATGAGGGCGAGTTCGTGTTCGAGCTGCGCCTGCACGGGGGCTGGTATGCCATGCGGGTAGCGCTGGCGCGCGCCTGCCTCCACCAGTGCGCGCAGGTGTTGCGTGGCCGTCAGCCCCTGGGGCACGATTTCGTCCGGGTATTCGTAGCGCAACTCGTCCAGGCCGAAGGTGCAGCGCTCGACCACCGCGCGCGTCTCGGCAATCAGCTCGGGGGCAAAGCGCCGCGCCCAGCGCGGCGCGGGCCACAGGTGCGCCTCGGCATGGGGGCTGAGCGCCAACCCGCAGTCGGCCACGGGCCGCCGCAGCCGGATAGCGGTCAGGGTGTCGAGCAGCGCCTGCTGATCGGGGTGCGCCATGCGCACCTCGGGTGCGGCCAGCGCGGGCAGCCCGGCTTGGCGCGCGGCCTGCCGCAGCCGTTGCTGCCAAGCCGCGTCGTGCAGCTGGCCCTCGGCCGTGATGCCGAGCCAGCCGCGCTCGGGGCCACGCTCGCGCAGCCAGCCGGTGAGCGCGCGCAGCCCAGCGTCCCACATCGCATCGTCGGCCAGCGGCAGCGCCCAGGCCCAGGGCACGGCCATCAGCAGGCAGCCGGGTAGCGCGGGCACCTCATCGGCGTGGGCGTGCAGCGGCAGCCGCTGCGGGTCGTGGGGGGCGGTGCCAGCGTCGTGGCGGCCCAGGCGCCGCTGGCTGATCCAGGCACTCAGGTGTCCGTAGCCGCTGCGGTCGGCCGCCCACGCGACGAGGGTGAATCCACCCCCGGGGAGTGTCGGCCAGCGCAGCCGCCAGTGGGCGCCAATCAGCAGCCGCAGCCTACAGGCGCGGGCGGCGAGGTGCGCCTGCACCACACCGCCCAACGTGTTCTCGTCGGTCAGCGCCAGCGCCGCATAGCCCAGCGCGTGGGCCCGTTGCACCAGGGCGTCCGGGCTGGCTGCTGCGCGCAAAAAGCTGTAGTGGCTCAGCGCATACAGCGCGGCGGGCGCATCGGCGGATGGGGGCGATGGGGTCATGCATACACCCCGGCCAAGAACCAATGCGGGCCTTCGGCCGCGCCGTCATGCACCCGGTACAGCCACCAACAGCGTCCGTCGGGCGTGGCGGCCACGTAAATATCCCGCGCGATGGGCATGTTCCACCAGCCGGTGACAATGCGCTGCGGGCCGAGCAGACGGCGCAGGGGTTGGCCCTGCAGCAGTGGACGCCCCCGCGCATCGAGGGCCAAGCGCCGAGGGTGCGGCAGCCGCCAGGCGGGTTCCCAGAGGGTGTCGGCTGGCGCCGTTGGCACCGCAGCCGACCGAGTCTCGCTACGGGCGCGCACACAGCCCGTCGCTGCGGTGCGTGGTTCGTGCGCCAGCGCCGGGTGCCAGGTTTGGCGCTGCAGCGGGTCCCAGTGTGCGGCCAATTGCGCTGCTTGCACCCGCTCGGGCCCTAGGCGGGCCGCCAGCCGCTCCAGCACGGCGCTCCAGGTGAGCGCCTCGTCGGCGGGACGCCCCGGCAGCAGGCTGGCTGCCTCGGCGTGGTACGGTGCGATGTCGATCGTCTCGAGCCACAGGGCGTCGACCGGGGCGCTGAGCGCGGTGCGCGCCAGCGCTTCGTGCAGCAGCGGTCGCAGTTGTGCCGGGTCGCGCAACGGTCGACGGTGGCGAAAGTGCAGCGCGGCGTCGGTCGGCTGGCCCACCCAGCCCAGGCGCCATTGCAGCACGCCCGCCTGCCGCCGGTGCAGCCAGCGCGCCATCTGGACCAACAGGCGCTGGGCCGCAAAAGCGAGTGCACTGCCGTCGCTGCTGGGTGCGGGCAGCGCCAGGGTCTGGCGAAAGCGGGGCGGCGGCTGCCAGGGGCGCACGGCCAGCGCCGCCGTGCCATAGAGCGCGTCCAGCGCTTGCAGCAGCGCGGGCGAGGTGCGCTGCGCCAATTCATGACGCGGGCAGCCGCGCAGGGCCCCCAGGGTGCGCAGGCCCAGGGCATCGAGCACCGCGCCGTGGGGGCGGGTGGCGCTCAGGTGCGCGATGGGCAGGGCGTCGATGCGGGCCGTCCAGTCTGGCCCCAGTGCAGCGTGCAGCCCACCGTTGGCGGGAGTGCGGTGGGCGCAGGCCAGAGCGGCCAGCGCGGTGGGGGCGGCACCCAGGCGGCCCCAGCCATGCGTCAGGCCCTCGCGCCGCAAGCGTTGCAGCAGCGCCACGCGGCCACCGAAGAGGCGAATGCTGGCCGACACGTCGAGCACCCAACCGTCATCGTGTGCGGCGGGCTGGGGGCCATAGTGCGCCAGCCACGGACCGGCGGGTTCAGGCGCAGGCGAGTGGCCGGTGGGCAGGCAGGCGATCCACAGGGCAGGGGTCGACATGGCGGGTATTTGGGCTGGCACAGAGGGCGTCGGGCGCGGGCAACAGGCGGCGCAGCGGCAGCGGCGCATCCAGCCAGATAGGATGGGACAGGGGCGGTCCGCGGCGCTTGCGGACGTGCACCCGCAGGCCATCGGCATCGCCGGGTTCGACGACCAGCCGCAGCGCGGCGGCCGAAGCAGGCAGGGCGCGCGTGTCCTCCACGCTGGCCAACACCAGTGGCGCGGGCCAGGCGCCGGGGCGTGTGGTGTCGCGCCGCGCCGCGGCAGCCGCTAGCTGCAGCCGCCGCATCCATGCCACCGTGGGCTGACGGGCGTGCACCCAGCACACAGCGCCATCGGGGCAGCGCAGCACCTGCTCGGCCGCCCACAGGGCATCGGCATCGGTGTGCGTGTGCACGCGCAGCAGCCGTGAGGGTTCCACCCCCTGGGCCGCCCAGGCGGCGGCGTGGGGCTCCAGCGGCAGGCCGATCAGGACGATCGGGCCGTGTGCTGCGGCCGCTCGCAACGCGGGCTGCAGCAGCCGCCACGGCAGCGCCTCTGGGGCCACGGCACATTCGATCAACGCGCCCAATGGCCAACCGCGCCCCGGCAGGGCGGCATCGAGCGCCGACCATCCGGTCGGGGTGGTCGGCTGTTCGCTGGGGGCGAGCTGGTCGGCCCACCAGACGTCGGGGCGAGGCAACGGCAGCGGCATACCGATACTGTACATAAAAACAGTATCTCGTGGGCGGCTGCTGTCCGTCGATACCCGCGCAGGCGCCCCAACGGGCTTCCCCATCCGCCCAACGGTGGCCCGCCCTCTTGGTGAACGGCCCGTCTGCCCCTACAATGGATTGGTCACTGGGTGCGGTGGCAGCTCACCATGGGCTGAGCTCCGCGCGGCAAGTGGCGTGTCGAGTTTGTCAAAGGTATCGCATGTTTGCAATGGAATCGGCCTGGAGCGCGTTCATCGACTTCCTGGCCCAGGGGCTGACCGCAGCCTCGTGGTGGCAGATCGTTCTGTTCACCCTGGTGATGACGCACATCACCATCGTCAGCGTCACGCTGTTTTTGCACCGCCACCAGGCGCACCGCGCGCTGGATCTGCACCCGGTGGTGTCGCACTTCTTCCGCTTCTGGCTGTGGCTGACCACCGGCATGGTTACCAAGGAGTGGGCGGCCATTCACCGCAAGCACCACGCCAAGTGCGAGCAAGAGGGCGACCCACACAGTCCGCAGGTGTTTGGCATCCGCAAGGTGTTCTGGGAAGGCGCCGAGCTGTACCGGGCCGAGGCGAAAAACCCGGACACCCTGCGCCGCTACGGGCACGGCACGCCCGACGACTGGATCGAGCGCCATCTGTACACCCGCCATTCGCGCCTGGGCGTGAGCCTGATGCTGATCCTGGATGTGGTGCTGTTCGGTGCTGCGGGTCTGGCCGTGTGGGCGGTGCAGATGGTGTGGATCCCGTTCTGGGCGGCGGGCGTCATCAACGGCATCGGCCACTACTGGGGGTATCGCAACTTCGAGGCGCCCGACGCCAGCACCAACGTGTCGCCCTGGGGGGTGATCATCGGCGGTGAGGAGCTGCACAACAACCACCACACCTTCCCGACGTCGGCCAAGTTTTCCGTCAAGCCCTACGAGTTCGACATCGGCTGGCTCTACATCCAGGCGCTGGCCAAACTGGGGCTGGCCACGCCGAAGAAGGTGCCGCCCAAGTTGGCGTTTGGCGATGTCAAGCCGGTGCCGGATGAACAGACGCTGGAAGCCATCGTGGCCAACCGCTACGAAGTCATGGCCCGATACGCGCGCGAGATGCGTGCCGCCATGCGCGCGGAGTGGGCGTCGCTGCGTGCTCAGGTGGGTGACGAGTCGCTGCTGAAGTTGGCGCGGCGTTGGCTGCACCGCGACACCGATCACGTGCCCACGCCGGTGCGCGAGCGGCTGCAGCAGGTGCTGCACGCCGCGCCGACGCTGGCCACCATGCATGCCATGCGCGAGGAGCTGCGCCGACTCTGGAGTGACAGCACGCTCACGCGCGAACAAATGGCGCGCGAGTTGCAGGCGTGGATCCAGCGCGCCGAAGCCAGTGGCATCCAGGCGCTGCGTGACTTTGCCCAACGGCTGCGCGCCGCCCGCATGAACACGGCTTCGCCCGCATGAACACGGTGGCCGTCTAAAAACAAAAACCGCCAGCAGCGCTGGCGGTTTTTTATGGGTGGGAAACGATCGTCACCGGCCGGGACCGGCCGATGCTCACTTGAGCTTGGTTTCCTTGTACTCGACGTGCTTGCGCGCCACCGGATCGAACTTCATGAACGACAGCTTGTCCGGCGTCGTCTTTTTGTTCTTGGTGGTGGTGTAGAAGTGGCCGGTCCCCGCGGTGGATTCCAGCTTGATTTTTTCGCGTCCGCCTTTGGCAGCCATGATGGACTCCTATGTGGTGATCAGGCCTGACCGCGGGCACGCAGGTCGGCGAGCACGGCATCGATGCCGACTTTGTCGATCAGGCGCAGCGCCGCGCCCGAGACGCGCAGCCGCACCCAGCGGTTTTCGCTCTCGACCCAGAAACGGCGGGTTTGCAGGTTCGGCAGGAACCGGCGCTTGGTTTTGTTGTTGGCGTGGGAGACGTTGTTCCCCACCATGGGCTTTTTGCCCGTGACTTCGCACACGCGTGCCATGTTGGCCACTCCAGAAAAAATGTAAGCCGCCCCGGCCTGGTGGGCCAGGGCTGCACCTCGCTTGCGTCCTGTGTTGCGCCGCCTGCCACACGTGGAGTGCCTGTTGGAAAAGGATTCACGCCGTGTGGACGGCTCCGGCTCGCAAGCGGCCCAATTGCTGCTACCAGTCTGCTGCCACCAGTCAGCAGCAAACCCAAGATTATAACGGCTCGCGCAGTGGGTGTCCTGCGCGGCGGCCTCAGGCGGATTGCTGTTCCAGAAAGCGCTGCGCGTCCAGCGCCGCCATACAGCCCGTGCCGGCACTGGTGATGGCCTGGCGGTAGACGTGGTCGGCCACGTCGCCAGCGGCAAACACGCCTGGTACGCTGGTCATGGTGGCAAAGCCCTCTTGCCCGCCGCGGGTGACGATGTAGCCGTCTTTCATCTCGAGCTGGCCTTGGAAGATCTGCGTGTTGGGGCTGTGCCCGATGGCGATGAAGACGCCTTGCAGCGCCAGCTCTTCGGTGGCGTCGGTCTGCACGTGGCGGATGCGCACGCCGGTCACGCCGCTGGCGTCCCCGAGTACCTCGTCGAGCACGTGCCACAGCTTGAGTTCGATTTTTCCCTCGCGCACCTTTTCCATCAGCTTGTCGACCATGATGGCCTCGGCGCGAAATGTGTCGCGGCGGTGAATGAGCGTGACTTTGCGCGCGATGTTGGACAGGTACAGCGCTTCTTCGACCGCGGTGTTGCCGCCGCCGACCACGCACACGTCCTGGCCGCGGTAGAAAAAGCCGTCGCAGGTGGCGCAGGCGCTGACGCCTTTCCCCATGAACGCCTGCTCGGAGGGCAGGCCCAGGTATTTGGCCGAGGCGCCGGTGGCGACGATGAGGGCGTCACACGTGTAGGTGCCGCTGTCGCCCGTGAGGGTGAAGGGGCGGCGCGACAAGTCCACGGTGTGGATGTGGTCGAAAACGATCTGGGTGGCGAAGCGCTCGGCGTGCTGTTGGAAGCGCTGCATCAGCTCCGGCCCCTGCACCCCGTGCACGTCGGCAGGCCAGTTGTCCACCTCGGTGGTGGTCATGAGTTGGCCGCCTTGCGCCAGCCCGGTGATGAGCACCGGTTTCAGGTTGGCGCGCGCCGCATAGATGGCGGCGGTATAACCGGCCGGGCCGGAGCCGAGAATGAGCACGTGGGCATGGGTCGTCATACGCCCGATTGTACGGAGACGTCGGCCGCGCCGGGCATGGGTCTGGTCATGACCATGGGTGCACGGGTGGTCGTCGGCGGGTGCCAAGCCGGGTTAAGCTTCGGGGTGCGCATCAACCTTCGTCTGTCCCCATGAGTCGATCCGTCAATGCCCTCAACGCCGATCTGGCCGCGCCCGGCCGGGGCTGGATGCGTTTTGCGCAAGAGATCGCCTTGCTGTTGGGTGCCGTGGTGCTGGGGTTTTGGTGGTTGGCGATGATCAGCCACCATCCCGCCGATCCCGCATGGTCCACCTCGGGCACGGGGGTGGGGTGGCGCAACTGGGGAGGGCGGCTCGGGGCCTGGGTGGCCGATATCGGGTACTACGTCTTCGGCGCGTCGGTTTGGTGGCTGTTGCTGGCCGCCGCGCGCGCATGGCTGGCCGGGCTGGCGCGCTGGCTGCGCGCGGCGCCGACACAGCCACCCCAAGCACCCGTGCCGTGGTGGCGCACGCCGCTGTGGCGGGGTCTGGGCTACGCGCTGGCGCTGGTGTTGCTGATGTTGTCGAGCTGCGTCATCGAGTGGAGCCGGCTGTATCACTGGGACGCGTGGTTGCCCGGCCATGTCGCCGGTGGCGTGGTCGGTGCGCTGGCCGGGCCGGTGGCGGTGCGCTGGCTGGGCGAGACGGGGTCCGCCCTGGTGGCGATTGGCGTGTGGGCGGTGTCGGTGGCGGTGGTGTTGCGCTTTTCGTGGGCGCAGGTGGCCGAGCGCGTGGGCGCGGCGATCGACCATGGGATCGAAGCCTGGCGCGAGCGCCGCGAGCGTGACGAGGATGTGCGCATCGGCCAGCGGGCGGCGCGCGAGCGCGGCCGCGAAGAAGCCGCGGCGCGCGCGGCCCACCCCGCGCACGAACCGCATCTGCCGCCGGACGCCGCGGCTGTGCCGACGTCCGATGCCGACACCGCGTCGGCGACGAGCGACGAGGCACCGCCCCCGACACCGCCCAAGAGCGCGCGGCTGCAGATCGAGCCCGCGGCTGCCGCCGTCGAGCCCAGCGCGCGCGTCGTCAAGGAACGCCAGCAAGCCCTATTCGCCGAGGGCGAATCGCCGCTGCCACGGTTGGATCTGCTCGACCCGCCGGCGCGCCAGCCCACGACCGTGGCGCCCGAGACGCTGGAGATGACCAGCCGCCTGATCGAGAAAAAGCTCGCCGACTTCGGGGTCGAGGTGAGGGTGGTGGCGGCCCAGCCCGGCCCGGTGATCACGCGCTACGAGATCGAGCCTGCCACTGGCGTCAAAGGCTCACAGATCGTCAACCTGGCCAAGGATTTGGCGCGTTCGCTGTCGCTGGTGTCGATCCGCGTGATCGAGACGATTCCGGGCAAGAGCCTGATGGCGCTCGAGTTGCCCAACGCGCGCCGCCAGACCATCCATTTGAGCGAGATTCTGGGCTCCCAGGTCTACCACGAGGCCAAGAGCCTGCTCACGCTGGGCCTGGGCAAGGACATCGCGGGCCACCCCGTGGTGGCCGATCTGGCCAAGATGCCGCACTGCTTGGTGGCGGGCACCACGGGCTCGGGCAAATCGGTGGGCATCAATGCCATGATCCTGAGCCTGCTGTACAAGGCCGAGCCGAAAGATGTGCGGCTGTTGCTGATCGACCCCAAGATGCTCGAGCTCAGCGTCTACGAAGGCATCCCGCACCTGATCGCGCCCGTGGTGACCGACATGAAGCAGGCCGCCAACGGCCTGAACTGGTGCGTGGCCGAGATGGAAAAGCGCTACCGCCTCATGAGCAAGCTGGGCGTGCGCAACCTGGCCGGCTACAACGCCAAGATCGACGACGCCGCGGCCCGCGGCGAATCCATTCCCAACCCGTTTAGCCTCACGCCCGAAGCGCCCGAGCCGCTGCAGCGCTTGCCCTACCTCGTCGTCGTCATCGACGAGCTGGCAGACCTGATGATGGTGGTGGGCAAAAAGATCGAGGAGCTCATTGCCCGCCTGGCGCAAAAGGCGCGCGCCGCAGGCATCCACCTCATTCTGGCCACCCAGCGGCCCAGCGTGGACGTCATCACCGGCCTCATCAAGGCCAATATCCCGACGCGCATCAGCTTCCAAGTCAGCAGCCGCATCGACAGCCGCACCATCCTGGACCAGATGGGTGCCGAAGCTCTGCTCGGCATGGGCGACATGCTCTACCTGCCTGCCGGCACGGGGTTCCCGACCCGGGTGCACGGCGCTTTCGTCAGCGACGACGAGGTGCACCGCGTGGTGGCGTTTTTGAAGGAACGCTACGGCGAGCCCGACTACATCGACGACGTGCTGGAACACGCCGGCGGCGATGGCCTGGGCGGGCCGGACGCGGCGGGCGAGGGCGATGCCGCAGGCGAAAAGGACCCGCTGTACGACCAGGCGGTGGCCATCGTGCTGCAGGACCGCAAGGCCAGCATCAGCTACGTGCAGCGCAAGCTCAAGATCGGCTACAACCGGGCTGCGCGGCTGCTGGAGGATATGGAAAAAGCCGGCTTGGTCAGTGCGTTGACCGCCAGCGGCCAGCGCGACATTCTGGTGGGTTCGCGGCCCGAGTGAGCGCGTGACAACGCTCATCGGAACCCGCACCCCCTTCAAAGCTTCCAACACCCATGAACCGACGCCGTGTTTTGTCGACCCTGACCGCCTCACTGGCCGCTGCGGGATGGCTCGCGTGGCCCGCGCACGCCGCTGACGGCTTGCGTGAGTTGGAGGCATTCCTGGCTGGTGTACAGCAGGGGCGGGCAACGTTTACGCAAACGGTGACGGCCCCGCTGCGCGATGGGGAAACCGTGGCCCGCACCCGCACCAGCCGGGGGGAGTTCACCTTTTTGCGCCCGGACCGCTTCCGTTTTCATTACACGCAGCCATTCGAGCAGCTCATCGTGGCCGATGGGCAGACGCTGTGGCTGTACGACCCGGACCTCAACCAGGTCACGGCGCGCCGTCAGGCCGAGGTGCTGGGCAACACGCCGGCGGCGCTGTTGGCCGCGGCAGCCGACCTGCGCTCGGTGCGCCAGGCGTTTACGCTGTCCGAAGCCCCGCCGCAAGACGGTCTGCGCTGGGTGGAGGCGGTGCCCAAGGCGCGCGATGGCCAGGTGCAGCGCATCCGCATCGGCTTTCGGCAAGGCGAACTCGAAGTGCTCGATATTCTGGACAGCTTTGGCCAGCGGTCGGTCATGCGCTTCGGTCCGCTGGAGCGGGCAGCGGGTTTGACCGCAGCGAGCTTTCGCTTCCAACCACCCGCAGGGGCTGAGGTACTGCGTCCGTGACCGCGGTCACGCACGTCCCGCTGGCCGAGCGGCTGCGCCCGCGCAGCCTGGGCGAGGTCGTCGGTCAGGCCCACCTGCTCGGCGACGGCATGCCGCTGCGGCTGGCCTTCGAGAGTGGCCGACCGCACAGCTGCATCCTGTGGGGGCCGCCTGGCGTGGGCAAGACAACGCTGGCGCGCTTGATGGCCGACGCGTTCGATGCGCAGTTCATCGCCATCAGTGCGGTGCTGGGCGGCGTGAAAGATATCCGGGATGCGGTCGAGCGGGCCGAAGCCGCGCGTGCCGGGCTGCATCCCCAGCCCACCATCGTTTTCGTCGACGAGGTGCACCGCTTCAACAAAGCACAGCAGGACGCGTTTTTGCCGCACGTGGAAAGCGGCCTGTTCACCTTCGTCGGTGCCACGACGGAAAACCCCAGTTTCGAAGTCAACGCGGCGCTGCTGTCGCGCGCGACCGTGTATGTACTGCAGCCGCTGGCCGATGCCGACTTGCAAGCCTTGATCGACCGCGCACTGGCCACGGCAGAAGTGCCCGCGCTGGACGCGGCGGCCCGCCAGCGGCTGGTGGCTTACGCCGACGGCGACGCCAGGCGACTGCTGAACACGCTGGAGACGGTCGCCATGACCGCGCGAGCCCAAGGCCTGTCGGGGGTGGATGAGGCCTGGTTGCTGCGCACGCTGGGCGAGCGCCTGCGCCGCTACGACAAGGGCGGTGACCAGTTCTACGACACCATCAGCGCGCTGCACAAAAGCGTGCGCGGCTCGGATCCGGATGCGGCGCTGTACTGGCTGGTGCGCATGCTCGACGGTGGGGCCGATCCGCGCTACCTGGCACGGCGCCTGATCCGCATGGCCGCCGAGGACATCGGGCTGGCCGACCCGCGCGCGCTGCGCCTGGCGCTCGACGCAGCGGAGGTATATGAGCGCCTGGGCAGTCCCGAAGGCGAGTTGGCGCTCGCCGAGGCCACGGTTTACCTGGCGGTGGCGCCCAAGAGCAATGCCGTCTACCGGGCGTATCAGACGGCGCGCACCTTCGTGGCGCGCGAGGGCACCCGGCCGGTGCCGCTGCACCTGCGCAATGCACCCACGCGGCTCATGAAGGCACTGGGTCACGGTGAAGGCTATCGCTATGCGCACGACGAACCCGATGCCTTCGCCGCGGGCGAGCGCTACTTCCCCGACGGCGTGTCGGCCACGTTTTATCAACCGGTGCCTCGTGGTTTGGAGATCCGCATCGGCGAGCGACTGGCCGAGCTGCGGGCGCGTCAAGCGCAGGCCGTGGCGGGTCAGGCGCCGGTGGAGGATGCTAAATAAGCCGGACTAATGTTCCGTCACTTGTATTGATGAAAGTCGTACAACAGGTGTCGGCGGCCCGAAGTTTGCAGGGTAAACCCTAGGTTTTGACGGGCAGCCTAGGGCAAACACGCAGCGGTACGCCACGGGCCCTTGGCTACAATCGCGCCCACCGAACCCGCCCCAAGGCCCGATCCCGGCCGGAACTGGCGGGTTTTTTGCTAGCCCGGGTGGCCAGCCGCCGCTGGGGTTGGTGGTTCCTCATCACGGAGAGCTCTCATGGATGTATTGCTACAGCAGATCATCAATGGTCTGGTCCTGGGCAGCATGTACGCGCTGGTGGCGCTGGGCTACACCATGGTGTACGGCATCATCGGGCTGATCAATTTCGCCCATGGTGACGTGCTCATGATTGGCGCGCTGACCAGCTGGACCATCATCGTTCAGGCGCGCGAGGCCATGCCCGGCATGCCCGGTTGGGCGTTGCTGATCTTGGCCGCACTCATTTCGATGGTGGTGTGCGCGGTGCTCAACTTCTCGATCGAAAAGCTCGCGTACAAGCCGCTGCGCAACTCCCCCCGGCTGGCGCCCCTGATCACCGCCATCGGTATGAGCATCTTGCTGCAGACGCTGGCGATGATCATCTGGAAGCCCAACCCCAAGTCGTACCCGACGCTGCTGCCGAGCGAACCTTTCCATCTGGGCGGCGCGGTGATCTCGCCGACGCAGGTGATGATTCTGGCCACGACGGCCATTGTGTTGTCGCTGCTGATGTTCGTGGTCAACAGGACCAACCTGGGGCGTGCGATGCGTGCCACGGCGGAAAACCCGCGAGTGGCTGGCCTCATGGGCATCAAGCCCGACGTGGTGATCTCCGCCACCTTCATCATCGGTGCGATGCTCGCGGCCATTGCGGGCATCATGTGGGCGTCCAACTATGGCACGGTGCAGCATTCCATGGGCTTCATGCCGGGCCTCAAGGCGTTCGTTGCGGCCGTCTTTGGCGGTATTGGCAACTTGGCGGGGGCAGTCGTCGGCGGCATCTCGCTGGGCCTCATCGAGTCGCTCGGGGCGGGCTATCTGGGGCCGCTGACCGGCGGCTTTCTGGGCAGCCAGTACTCCGACATTTTCGCCTTCATCGTGCTGGCCATCGTGCTGATCTTCCGCCCCTCCGGCCTGCTGGGCGAGCGCGTGGCGGATCGTGCCTGACGTGGCCGCACGCAAGGAGATGAACATGAGTCAATCGAAAACCTCTACCAAGCTGATGGTGTTCGCGCTGGCGGCCGTTGGCCTGCTGGTGCTGCCGCTGCTGTTGCAAGCCACCGGCAGCAATTCGTGGGTGCGCATCGTCGACGTGGCGCTGCTGTACGTGATGCTGGCGTTGGGCCTCAATATCGTGGTGGGCTTCGCCGGCCTGCTTGATCTGGGCTTCATCGCGTTCTTCGCCGTCGGCGCCTACCTGTACGCCCTGCTCGCGTCGAGTCACTTGGCGGACAACTTTCCCGCCATCGCCGCGATGTTCCCCAACGGGCTGCACATCAGCTTCTGGATCGTGATCTTCCTGGCAGCGCTACTGGCGGGCTTGACGGGCCTGCTGTTGGGCTACCCGGTGCTCAAGCTGCGCGGTGACTATCTGGCGATCGTGACGCTGGGGTTCGGCGAGATCGTGCGTATCTTCATGCTCAATCTGGACCGCCCAATCAACATCACCAATGGGCCCAAGGGTATCGCGGGCGTCGATGCGGTGACGGTGTTCGGCCACAACATGGCGCAGCCGCTGCAGATGTCGCTCGGCGATTGGACCTTCACTTTCCAGTCGGTCACGATGTATTACTACTTGATTCTGTTCTTCGTGGTGCTGACGGTGGTGGTGGCGTATCGCTTGCAGGATTCGCGCATCGGCCGCGCCTGGATGGCGATTCGCGAGGATGAAATCGCCGCTAAGGCGATGGGCATCAACACGCGCAACCTGAAATTGGCGGCGTTTGGTACTAGCGCCACCTTCGGCGGCGTGGCCGGTGTGCTGTTTGCCTCGCTCATGCGTGGGGTCTATCCCGAGTCGTTCATCCTGATGGAGTCGGTGATGATCGTCGCGATGGTGGTGCTGGGGGGACTGGGCCACATCCCGGGCGTGATCTTGGGTGCGCTGTTGCTGGCGGGCTTGCCCGAGCTGCTGCGCCATATGGCGGGGCCGCTGCACCATCTGACCGACGGGCGGCTCGCGCCGGAGATCCTGCGTCAGCTGCTCATCGCGCTGGCCATGATCATCGTCATGCTGCTGCGCCCGCGCGGCCTGTGGCCCGCGCCCGAGCATGGCAAGTCGCTGAGCAAGTGAGGAGCCCGACATGACCGACACTATTCTCAAAGTCAGCGGCGTCTCCAAGCGCTTCGGCGGTCTGCAGGCGCTCTCGGACGTCGGCATCGAAATCAAGCGCGGCCAGGTCTATGGCCTGATCGGCCCCAACGGCGCGGGCAAGACGACGTTCTTCAACGTGCTGACCGGGCTGTACACGCCTGACAGCGGCACCTTCGAGCTCGACGGCAAACCGTACACCCCGACGGCGGTGCATGAAGTGGCCAAGGCGGGCATCGCGCGCACCTTTCAAAACATCCGCCTGTTTGCCGAAATGACCGTGCTCGAAAACGTCATGGTCGGCCGGCATGTGCGCACGCGCTCCAACATCATCGACGCCATCCTGCGCACGCCGCGCTTCAAGGGCGAAGAAAAAGCCATCGCCGAGCGAGCCATGGAGCTGCTGGAGTACGTGGGCATCGCCAAGTACGCCGACTACAAGGCGCGCACGCTGTCGTACGGCGACCAGCGGCGCCTCGAGATCGCGCGTGCGCTGGCGACGGACCCCAAGCTGATCGCGCTGGATGAACCGGCCGCGGGCATGAACGCCACCGAAAAGGTGCAGCTGCGCGAGCTGATCGACCGCATCCGCCACGACAACCGCACGATCCTGCTCATCGAGCACGACGTCAAGCTCGTCATGGGGCTGTGCGACCGCGTCACCGTGCTCGACTACGGCAAGCAGCTCGCCGAGGGCACACCGGCGGAGGTGCAGCGCAATCCCAAGGTCATCGAGGCCTACCTGGGCACCGGAGGACACTGAAATGGCCAATACCCTGCTCAAAGTCACGGGTCTGAAGGTTTCGTATGGCGGCATCAAGGCCGTCAAGGGTATCGATCTGGAGGTGCGCGAGGGCGAGCTGGTGACCCTGATCGGCTCCAACGGCGCGGGCAAGACCACGACCATGAAGGCCATCACCGGCATGTTGTTGGCCGAGGCCGGTGATATCACCTACCAGGGCCAGCCCATTCGCGGTATGGGTTCGTGGGACTTGGTCAAGCGCGGCCTGGCCATGGTGCCCGAGGGGCGAGGTGTGTTCACGCGCATGACCATCACC
This sequence comes from Tepidimonas sp. HKU78, assembly GCF_049860815.1. Classification (NCBI taxonomy): domain Bacteria; kingdom Pseudomonadati; phylum Pseudomonadota; class Betaproteobacteria; order Burkholderiales; genus Tepidimonas; species Tepidimonas sp. HKU78. The sequence goes on along the minus strand of NZ_CP187547.1, from coordinate 21,921 downwards.
GAAAACCTGCTCATGGGCGCGTACGTGCGCGACGACAAGGCCGAGATCCAGCGTGACATCGACCGCATGTTCGAGCTGTTTCCGCGCCTGAAGGAGCGCCGTGACCAGCTCGCGGGCACCATGTCGGGCGGGGAGCAACAGATGCTGGCCATGGCACGCGCCCTCATGAGCCGGCCGAAGCTGCTGCTGCTCGACGAGCCGTCGATGGGCCTGTCGCCCATCATGGTGGACAAAATCTTCGAGGTGGTGCGCGACGTGCACGCGCAGGGCGTGACCGTGCTGTTGGTGGAGCAAAACGCTCGCCGCGCGCTGCAGGTGGCTGACCGGGGCTACGTCATGGACTCGGGCGAGATCATCATGGTCGGTGAGGCCAAAGCCATGCTGGACGACCCCAAGGTGCGCGCGGCGTACCTGGGCGAAGCCGCGATCGCCTGACACTCGGGGCTACGCAGCTGGGCACCCACCGACGGCGGGTCGATCCCGGGCGGAGCCTACAATCGAGGGTTTTGCGGTACCCACCGCAGGACCCTTTCTTTTCGTGCACAGCCATGACCGATCACGAGCATCGACCCCCCGCCGACGGCGCCAGCGAAAACCAGCTGATGGCCGAGCGCCGCGAAAAGCTGCAGGCGCTGCGCGCCGCCGCCGCGCAGGGGGCGGGGCCCGCGTTCCCCAACGACGTGCGTCCGCAACACACGGCCGAAGGGTTGCAGGCCGAATACGGCCACATGAGCAACGAGCTGCTCGAACCCCTGCAGGCGCGCGTGAGCGTCGCTGGGCGCATGATGCTCAAGCGCGTCATGGGAAAGGCCAGTTTTGCCACCATCCAGGACGCCTCGTTCGGCCCGACCGGGGGGCGCATCCAGCTCTACCTGACCAAGGATACACTGGGCGAGGCCACCTATGAAAGCTTCAAACACTGGGATCTCGGCGATATCCTGTACGCCGAAGGCACGGTGTTCAAGACGCGCACGGGCGAGCTCTCCATCAAGGCCGACCGCCTGCGCTTGATCGTCAAAAGCCTGCGCCCGCTGCCGGACAAGTTTCATGGGGTCCATGACCCGGAGCTCAAGGTCCGCCAGCGCTACGTCGACCTGATGACCGACGTCGCGGCTCGCCAGCGCTTCGTGGCGCGCAGCCAGGCCGTCACCGCGGTGCGCGACTTCATGGTGCAGCACGGCTTCCTGGAAGTCGAGACCCCCATGCTGCATCCCATTCCTGGCGGGGCCAACGCCAAGCCGTTCGTCACCCACCACAATGCGCTCGATCAGGACATGTACCTGCGCATCGCGCCGGAGCTGTACTTGAAGCGGCTGTTGGTGGGCGGGTTCGATCGCGTGTTCGAGATCAACCGCAACTTCCGCAACGAGGGGATCAGTGTGCGCCACAACCCCGAGTTCACCATGATGGAGTTCTACGCGGCGTACTGGAACCACGTGGACATGATGGCCTTCACCGAGCGGCTCATCCGGCACGTAGCGCACACCGTGTGCGGCAGCGGCCGGCTGGTCTACCAGGGGCGCGACGTGGACCTCGACGCCCCGTTCGAGCGCCTGACCATTCGCGAAGCCATCCTGCGCCACACCGACGCGGGCGAGCGCGTGGACGACCCGGATTGGTTGCGCGAGCAGTTGCGCCGCCTGGGGGTCGACCCCGTCAAGGAGCGGCTCGATCGCCGCAGCCTGCCCGGGCTGCAGGTGTTGTACTTCGAGGAGACGGTCGAGGACAAGCTCTGGCAGCCCACGTTTATCTGCAACCATCCGACCGAAATTTCGCCGCTGGCGCGGGCGAGCGACACCGACCCTAGCATCACCGAGCGCTTCGAGCTCTACATCACCGGGCGCGAGGTGGGCAACGGCTTTTCCGAGCTCAACGACCCCGAAGACCAAGCCGCCCGTTTTCACGCCCAGGTGGCCAACAAGGACGCGGGCGACGACGAGGCGATGTACTTCGACGCCGACTACATCCGCGCGCTGGAGTACGGCATGCCGCCGGCAGGCGGCTGTGGCATCGGCATCGACCGCCTGGTCATGCTGCTGACCGACAGCCCCAGCATCCGCGACGTGATTTTGTTCCCCGCGCTGCGGCGCGAGGAGTGAGGGGCCGGCCAGGGCTTAGGCGTACGCCTCCAACGCCTTGCGCAGCTTCTTGAGCGCCGCGGCCTCGATCTGGCGGATACGTTCGGCGCTGACGCCGAATTCCTCTGCCAGCTCGTGCAGCGTGGCGCCGCCGCTGCCATCGTCTTTGACCTGCAACCAGCGCGCCGTGACGATGCGCCGCGAACGCTCATCCAACTGGGCCAGCGCGTGCTCGATGCCTTCCGAGCTCAGGCGCTCGCGTTCGCGCGCCTCCAGCACCGCCGTCGGCTCGTGGCGCTGATCGGCCAGATACGCGATGGGGGCGTGGTGGTCTTCTTGGTCATCCTGCGGCAGCGGGTCGAGCGCGACGTCCGTGCCCGACAGGCGGGCTTCCATCTCGATCACGTCTTCGCGACGCACGTTCAATTCGCGGGCGACGGTGTCGATCTCGGCCTCCGTCAGGCGTTCGCGCCCCACGGCATCGTCATCGGCGTCGGCCTTGAAGCCGCGCTTGAGCGAGCGCAGGTTGAAAAACAGCTTGCGCTGCGCTTTGGTGGTGGCCACCTTGACCATGCGCCAGTTGCGCAGGATGAACTCGTGGATCTCCGCTTTGATCCAGTGCACCGCGTAGCTGACGAGTCGCACCCCCTGCGCGGGGTCGAAGCGCTTGACAGCCTTCATCAGGCCGATGTTGCCCTCCTGGATCAGGTCTGCCTGCGGCAGGCCGTATCCCAGGTACTGGCGCGAAATCGCCACCACCAGCCGCAGGTGCGACATGACCAGCTTGCCGGCGGCCTCCAAATCCTGTTGCTCGCGCCAGCGCCGGGCGCATTCGCGCTCCTCCTCCGCGCTGAGCATGGGGATCTGGTTGACGGCGCGGATGTAGGCATCCAGGTTGCCCAGCGGTGGCAACACGAGCGCGCGGCTCGACCACGAGGCGGCCGGCAGCGTCTGGGTGGCCGGGGCGAGGGCAAGCGTCGTGGACATGGGATCTCCTCTCCTGTGGGTTTCCATATTAGCACTCTCTTTGATCGAGTGCCAGTCGTCCAAGTTCCCCAAGCGATGGGCGCGATGCCCAACATCCCGCCAGGGAAATGCCGCTGCCCGGGCTTGACGCCCCACCGCCATTCGGCGACGCTGCGCCCATGGCAGTGATCTGGCGTTTTTTGGGTTGGGCAGCAGACGCCCGTGCGTGGCGTGGCGTGGGCCGCTGAGCGCTGGCTTGGCTGGCTCTATTTCTGTTTTGCCGAGCCCGGCGCGGACGGAGAGGGCAACGCGACCGCGCTGGCGCGCGCGGTGCTGGCACCCGATGCGACCCGCTTGCAGGAGGTGCAGGTCATCTTTCGGCAGCGGCCACGGCACGAGGGCCGATTGCACTTTGGCTACCGCATCGTGGAGGCGCCGGACGGCTGCTGCGGTTGTTGCCAGCGCCCTGACCGGCTTAGAGACCACACGCGGCGCTGCGCGTACACTTGGTGGATATGTCCCGAAATGTCCTGACCTTGCAACAGGCGGTGCGCGCGCACCCGGTGCTGGCCGATGTGGCCGAGCGCGCCTGGGCCTCGCGCCGCCTGTTACAGCGCGTGGCCGTGCATTTGCCCCCGGCGCTGCGGCCCTTGGTGACGGCGGGTCCGCTGGAGGAAGGTGTGTGGTGCCTGCTGGCGGCCAATCCATCGGTGGCGGCCAAGGTGCGCCAGCTCACCCCTGTGCTGCTGGCGGCGGCGCGTGCGGCCAATGCCGAGGTGCAGGTGCTGCAGGTGCGCGTGGCGGGCCGATCGACATAGCCGCGCCGGCAGGGCGCCGGCAGGTTCCACGGTGCGACTTGCTACAGGGCTACAATGGCCATATGACTGACCCGGGGCGCCGCTGTGCCGCGGGCTCGGTATCGGTTGCGCGCCGCCGTGGGCGGGGTGGCGACCTCGTCATCGTTTTCTTTGAGCCGCACGCCTGGCGGGCCGTGCGGTGGGGTTTGTATGGCCATCCCTTTTCTGACCAAGATTTTCGGCAGCCGCAACGATCGGCTGCTCAAGAGCTACCGCAAGACGGTCGAGCGCATCAATGCGCTGGAAGCCTCGTACGCCATGCTGACGGACGAGCAACTGCAGGCCAAGACGGCCGAGTTCCGCCAGCGGCTGGCCAATGGCGAGTCACTCGATGCGCTGCTGCCAGAGGCATTCGCCACCGTGCGCGAGGCGAGCAAGCGCGTCATGAAGATGCGCCACTTCGACGTGCAGCTCATCGGCGGCATCGCGTTGCACCAGGGCAAGATCGCCGAGATGCGCACCGGTGAGGGCAAGACGCTGACGGCGACACTGCCGGTGTACCTGAACGCGCTGACCGGCAAGGGCGTGCATGTGGTCACCGTCAACGACTACTTGGCCAACCGCGACGCGCAGTGGATGGGCAAGCTCTACCAGTGGTTGGGGCTGAGCGTCGGGGTCAATTTGCCGTTGATGTCGCGCGAGCAAAAGCAAGCCGCCTACGCTGCCGACATCACCTACGGCACCAACAACGAATACGGCTTCGACTACTTGCGCGACAACATGGTCTATGAGGCGCGCGACCGCGTTCAGCGCGGGCTGCACTACGCCATCGTGGACGAGGTGGATTCGATCCTGATCGACGAGGCGCGCACGCCGCTCATCATCAGCGGCCAGGCCGAGGACCACACCGAGCTGTACCAAAAGATCAAAACCCTGGTGCCGCACCTGAAGCGCCAGATCGGCGAGGCCGACCCGCGCACAGGCGAAGGCGTGATCGAGCCGGGCGACTTCACGGTCGATGAGAAGTCGCACCAAATCCACCTGACCGAGCAAGGCCACGAGCGGGCCGAGGAATTGCTCACACAAGCTGGCCTGCTGCCCGCGGGGGCATCGCTGTACGACCCGTCCCATATCACGCTGCTGCACCATTTGGTGACGGCGCTCAAGGCGCAGCATCTGTACCACCGCGACCAGCACTACGTGGTGCAAAACGGCGAGGTGGTGATCGTCGACGAGTTCACGGGCCGGCTGATGGTGGGTCGGCGCTGGAGCGATGGCCTGCACCAGGCAGTGGAGGCCAAGGAGGGCGTGGCCATCCAGCCCGAAAACCAGACGCTGGCGTCGATCACGTTCCAAAACTATTTCCGCCTGTACGAGAAACTGGCCGGCATGACCGGCACCGCCGACACCGAAGCCTACGAGTTTCAGGAGATTTATGGGCTAGAGACGGTGGTCATCCCGCCCAACAAGCCCAGCCAGCGGCGCGACGAGCAAGACCGGGTCTACAAGACGGTGGCGGAGAAGTACCAAGCCGTCATCGCCGACATCCGGGAGTGCCACCAACGCGGCCAGCCGGTGCTGGTGGGCACGTCCTCGATCGAAAACTCCGAGCTGCTGTCGCAAATGCTGCGCCGCGAGGGCCTGCCACACGAGGTGCTCAATGCCAAGCAGCACGCGCGCGAGGCCGAAATCATCGCGCAGGCGGGCCGCCCGGGTGCGATCACCATCGCCACCAACATGGCTGGGCGCGGCACCGACATCGTGCTCGGGGGTAACCTGGAGAAGATGATCGCCGCCGTCGAGGCCGACCCGGCGCTGGACGAGGCGGCCAAGCGCCAGCGCATCGAGCAATTGACCGCCCAGTGGCAAGCCGACCATGAGAAGGTCAAGGCGCTGGGGGGGTTGCGCATCATCGGTACCGAGCGCCACGAGAGCCGTCGCATCGACAACCAGTTGCGCGGGCGTGCCGGGCGCCAGGGCGACCCCGGATCGTCACGCTTTTACCTGTCGTTGGATGATCCGCTCATGCGTATCTTCGCGGGCGACCGGGTGCGCGCGATCATGGACCGCCTCAAGATGCCCGAGGGCGAGGCGATCGAGGCCGGCATCGTCACGCGCAGCATCGAAAGTGCGCAGCGCAAGGTCGAGGCGCGCAACTTCGACATCCGCAAGCAGTTACTGGAATACGACGACGTCGCCAACGACCAGCGCAAGGTCATCTACCAGCAGCGCAACGACATCATCGACGCCGTGGACCTGTCAGCCCAAGTGGCCGCGCTGCGCGAAGGGTGTCTCACCGACCTGGTGCGGCAGTACGTGCCGGCCGGCAGCGTGGAAGAGCAGTGGGACCTGCCCGGCCTGCAGCGCGCATTGGCCGAGGATTACGGCCTGACGCTGGACTTGGTGGGCGAGCTGCAGCGCGCCGAGGCGATGGACGACGAGGACATCGTGCGGCGCGTGGTCGAGGCTGCGCACGCGGCCTACGAGGCCAAGGTGGCGCAGGCGGGGCGCGCGGCGTTCACACCGTTCGAGCGTGTCGTGCTGCTGCAAACCCTCGACAGCCACTGGCGCGACCATCTGGCGGCGCTGGACTACCTGCGCCAGGGCATCCACCTGCGCGGCTACGCGCAAAAGCAGCCCAAGCAGGAGTACAAGCGCGAGGCGTTCCAGCTCTTTGCCCAGATGCTCGACGCGGTGCGCGACGAGGTCACGCGCATCCTGATGAACGTTAAAGTGCAGTCGCCCGAGCAGGTCAGCGACGCGGCGCAGCAGCTCGAGCAGCACGCCGAGCGGCTGAGCAACGTGACCTACACCGCGCCCACCGAGACCGGCGAAGCCGAGACCACCGCCGACCAGGGCCTGCTGAGCCAGCCGGCGGCCCCCGCCGTGCCGCGTGTCGGGCGCAACGACCCCTGCCCGTGTGGCAGTGGCAAGAAGTACAAGCATTGCCACGGTAAGCTCAGCTGAGTGGCAGGAGTCGACCCATGGCCGTCAATTGGACCGCCCCTGATCCCCAGACCTTGCTGCCCGTGGCGGGCGTGCGCCTGGGGGTGACCGAAGCCGGTGTGCGCAAAGCCCACCGCAAGGACCTCACGGTCGTGCTGCTCGACCCCGGCACCGCGGTGGGCGGCGTATTCACCCGCAACCGTTACTGCGCCGCGCCCGTCCAGGTGTGCCGTGACCATCTGGCCGCAGGGGTGGGCATCCGTGCGCTGGTCATCAACACCGGCTGCGCCAACGCGGGCACAGGGGAGCAAGGGCTGATCGACGCGCGCACCGTGTGCATCGCGCTGGCGCAAAAGCTCGACCTGGCGCCCGAGGAGATCCTGCCCTTTTCCACCGGCGTGATCATGGAGCCGCTGCCGGTGCAGCGCATCGTCGATGGGCTGGGCGCGGCCATCGCCGACGCGGCCGCCGACGGCGCCCACTGGCTGCGCGCGGCCGAGGGCATCATGACCACCGACACCGTGCCCAAGGCGGCCAGCGCGCGGGCCACCGTCGCGGGTGTGCCGGTGGCGGTGACGGGTATCGCCAAAGGGGCGGGCATGATTCGGCCGAATATGGCCACCATGCTGGGGTTCGTGGCCACCGATGCGGCTGTGGCCCCTGACTTGGTGCCGGAGCTGACGCGGCGCGTGGCCGACGCATCGTTCAATCGCATCACGGTCGATGGCGATACCTCGACCAACGACTCGTTCATCGTGATGGCCACGGGGCGTGCGGGCAACCCGCCCGTTGTGTCCCTGGACAGCCCGAACGGACAGGCGCTGCTGGCGGCGCTGACCGACGTGGCGCGTACACTGGCGCACGCCATCGTGCGCGATGGCGAAGGCGCGACCAAATTCATCACGGTGCGCGTCGAAGGCGGGCGCGATGCCGACGAGTGCCTGAAGGTGGCGTATGCGATCGCGCACTCGCCACTGGTCAAGACGGCATTCTTTGCCAGCGACCCCAACCTGGGCCGGATCCTGGCCGCGGTTGGCTACGCCGGCATCGATGACCTGGACCAGAGCCGCATCGAGCTGTTCTTGGACGACGTGCACGTGGTCACGCGCGGGGGGCGTCACCCAGGCTACCGCGAGGAAGACGGCGCGCGCGTGATGCAGCAGAGCGAAATCACCGTGCGCGTGGACCTGGGGCGTGGCCCCGCGGCCGAGACGGTTTGGACCTGTGACCTGAGCCACGACTACGTCAGCATCAACGCCGACTACCGCAGCTAAAGGCCATGAACGAGCCCATCGAGCGCCTGCTGATGCGGGCTGAGGCGTTGATCGCCCGCCTCGAATCCATCCTGCCGCAGCCGTTGGGCGCGCCCGACTGGGGCGCCTCGATCGCCTTTCGCTACCGCAAGCGCGGCGCGCACGGGGTGCTGGAGCCGGTGCGGCACGTGGCAACGATTCGGCTCGAGGACCTGCAGCAGATCGACGAGCAAAAAGCCAAGATCCAACGCAACACCGAGCGCTTCGTGCGCGGGCTGCCCGCCAACAACGTACTGCTGACCGGTGCGCGCGGTACGGGCAAGAGCTCGCTCATCAAGGCCTGCCTCAACGCCTACGCCGACCAGGGGCTGCGCTTGATCGAGGTGGACAAGGCCGACCTGACCGACTTGCCCGACATCGTCGACGTGGTCGCGCCACGGCCCGAGCGGTTCATCGTCTTTTGCGACGACCTCAGTTTCGAGGAGGGTGAGTCGGGCTACAAGGCGCTCAAATCGATGCTCGATGGGTCGGTGGCCGCGGCCAGCCCCAACGTGCTGATCTATGCCACCAGCAACCGGCGCCACCTGTTGCCGGAGTACCTGCGCGAGAACCTCGCCGTCACCCACACCGACGACGGTGAGGTCCACCCAGGCGAGGCGGTGGAAGAAAAAATCTCGCTGTCCGAGCGCTTCGGACTGTGGGTGAGCTTCTACCCCTTCAGCCAGGACGAATACCTGGCCGTGGTGCGCCAGTGGTTGCGGCACTACGGTGTGGACGAAGCGGCGATCGAGGCGGCACGCCCGCAGGCCCTGGTGTGGGCGCTGGAGCGTGGCTCGCGCAGTGGGCGCGTGGCCTACCAGTTTGCGCGCGACTATGTGGGCCGTCAGGCCGATGCGTCGGCTTGACGGGGCGGGGAGTCGTGCGATGACCGAAGTGCTGGTGGCCGACCCGCAGCAGCCGCGCCACGCCAGCGCGCGGTCCGTGACCGAGGTGGCCGTGGGCGTGTTGATCGATGCCGAAGGGCGCTTCTTGTTGACCACGCGGCCGCCTGGCAAGGCGTATGCCGGCTACTGGGAGTTTCCTGGCGGCAAGGTCGAGCCCGGAGAGACCGTGGCGCAGGCCCTGCGCCGCGAGCTGCAGGAGGAAATCGGCGTGACCGTGGGCGACGTCCACCCGTGGCGCGAACAGGTGGTGGACTACCCCCACGCGCTGGTGCGGCTGCATTTTTGCCGTGTCTATGACTGGCACGGCACGCTGCACATGCGCGAAGGGCAGACCCACGCCTGGCAGCGCTTGCCCGTGAGTGTGGGGCCGCTCTTGCCGGGCACGGTGCCGGTGCTGGCCTGGTTCGAGACCGATCCGCCGCGTCCGCCCGCCCGGGCCTGAGCCGGCTTTAGTGCAGGCGGGTATCGTCGGCGTTGGGGTCTTGGACCGGTGGCGCGGGGTCGGGCACGCGAAACTGCTCGCTGGCCCAAGCCCCCAGGTCGATGCGTTTGCAGCGCTCGCTGCAAAACGGGCGCCACGGGTTGTCCGGCGCGTAGCGCGACGGCCCGCTACAGGTGGGGCAGGTGACGGTGCGGGGAGTGAACGGCTGCGTCATGAACGGTATCGGGATGCCGCAAGCGCATCGGTTACACGCACAAATGCACTTCGAACTCGGCCTCGGCGTCCGCGGCGTGTTCGAGTCGTCCTTCGTCGGTGCGCCGCAGCAGCCGCACCGAAAACAGCAGCCGATTGCCGCTGATTTCGGGGATCAGCCCGAGTGCGGGGTCGAGCCACACCCGCAGCAGCTGAAAGGTGCGGCTTTGCGGCAGGCTTTGCTGATAGTGCCCCTGCGTCGCAAAGACCTTTTGGGCGACGGCCGACTCGCGCAGCAGCTGCAGCAGCAGGTGGATCGGCTCGGCCAGACAGGCAATCTCGCCCGCCCAGCGCGCCAAATCGGCCTGGCGCTGTGGCGCGGGCCGGTGCTGCCAGTCATGATAGGCCGGCAGGTCGAACGCGCACGTGCCGCCGGGAATGGTGATGCGGTTGCGCACGGCGCTGAGCCACTCGATACCCGCCAGCGCATGTCCTGCCTTGCCTTCGTCGTCGCGCAGCGTGGCGTAACAGGTGTCGATGCGCGCGATCAGTTGCTCCAGCGCCACCTCCGAGATGGCGGGATTGCCGCGATAGCCCACGAAGACCTGCTTGTGCCGGTCCAGATCTTTCAGGATCTCGGATTTGAGGTCGGCGCGCGCGCCCACCTCCATGATCTCGAACAGCGTCTGGATCGCGAAGTGGTGATCCAGTGGGTGCGCACGCGCCAGCAGCTCACCGAGCCGCAGCAACAGATGCTCCAGGCGCAGGTAGGTACGGATGCGCTCGTTGAAAGGGTATTCGTACAGAATCACGCGGGCATCATACTGGCAATCGGCGTCGCTCCCACGCGGCGCGCACGCGCGCGCGCAGGGTCTCCAGATCGACGCCGTCGTTGTCGATCACGACATCCGCTGCCGCCAACCGTTGTGCACGGCTGGCTTGCTGCGCCAGCACCGCCAGCACCTGCTCGCGTGGCCAGCCGCTGCGCGCCATGACGCGCTCGATTTGCGTCTCGGGCGTGCAGTCCACCACCCAGACGCGGTCACAGCGCTCGCGCCAGCGGGGCGATTCGACCAGCAGCGGCAGGTCGAGCACGACCGTGTCGGTCGTGCAGGCCGCGATGCGGCGGTCGATTTCCGCTCGCACCAGCGGGTGGATGATGGCCTCCAGCCGCGCTTTCGCCTCGGGGTCGCGAAAGACGAGCGCACGCATGTGGTCGCGGTCGAGCGCGCCGTCGGGCGTGATGAAGGCGCTGCCAAATGCATCGCGAATGGGCTCGATGGCGGCCCCGCCGGGCGCGGTGCAGGCACGTGAAATGGCATCCGCATCGACCACGGTCGCACCCAGCGCTGCCAGCATGGCGGCGACGGTGCTTTTGCCGCTGCCGATACCGCCGGTCAGACCGATGCGCAAAGGAGCGCCCATCACAACCCCAACACTGCCAGAATCGCCCCCGGCCCCATCGCCCACACGAGCAGCCCGCCAAACGCCAGAAACGGCCCGAACGGCACGTAGCGGCCCTCGCGCAGGGCGTCGCGCGCCCTCATGGCCAGTCCGACCACGGCCCCCAAGGCCGAGGCCACCAGCACCAGCGGGATGAGGGCTTGCCAGCCCAACCAGGCGCCGAGGGCGGCCAGCAATTTGAAGTCGCCGTAGCCCATGCCTTCCTTGCCGGTGACCAGCTTGAATGCCCAATACACCGCCCATAGTGACAGATAGCCCGCAACCGCGCCCCACAGCGCGTCGGTGAGCGTCACGCCACTGAAGCCCAGGCTGGCGGCGATCAGACCGGCCCAGGTCAGCGGCAAGGTGATGTCGTCGGGCAACAGCGTCGTGTCCCAGTCGATGAGGGCCAGCGCCAGCACGGCAGCCACGAACCCCCACCAGGCCAGTGTGGCTCCGGTGGCGCCGTAGCGGGCAAAGACCAACGCGAAAGCCACCCCCGTGACCAGTTCCACCAGCGGATAGCGCCATGAAATGGCGGCGCCGCACGCGGCACACCGCCCCCGCAGCACCAGCCAGCCCAGCAATGGGATGTTATGCACCCACCGGATGGGGGTTTGACACGCCGGACAGTGCGAGCGTGGTACCCACAGGTTGAACGGCGCGCCTTGTGGTGCTGCGGGTGCTTCCGTGGCGCTGGCCTGCAGCGCCGCGCATTCGTCCGCCCAGCGCCGCTGCAGCATCAGCGGCAGGCGGTGGATGACCACGTTGAGGAAGCTGCCGATGACCAAGCCGAATAAAACGGCGACAACCAGCCCCCATGGGCTGGGCAGAAGGAAGGAGGGGTCAGCAGACATGGTGACAGCGGATCGTTCGCGCAAAAGCACGAAAGCTGGCAGTGTAACGTCTCGTCACGCGCCGAGGCAGCCTCGCATCGGACCTTGTTCATGCCGCCTGACTGCCGCGGTGTGCCCAGCCCGTGATGCGCTTTTCCAGCCAGCTGAACAGCTCGTACATGATCATCGCCATCAGGCCAACGACGATCAACCCCGAAAACGCCAGCCCCATCTGCATCGACGAGCCGGCGGAAATGAGCAGGTAGCCGATGCCTTCGTTGGAAGCGGTCATCTCGGAGACGGTGGTGCCGACGAAGGCCAGCGTGATGGCCACCTTGAGCGAGCCGAAGAAATACGGCATCGAGCGCGGCAGGCCGACTTTGGTCAACACGTCCCAGCGCCGTGCCCCCAGCACGCGCAGCACGTCTTCCAACTCCGGCTCCAGCGTCGCCAAGCCGGTGGCGATGTTGACCATGATGGGAAAGAAGCTGATCAAGAAGGCGGTCAGGATGGCCGGGCCCGCCCCGATGCCAAACCAGACCACCAGGATGGGGACGAACGCCGCCTTGGGCAGCGCATTGAACGCCGTCATCAGGGGGTACAGCGCCGCATAGGCCAGGCGCGACGAGCCCAACAGAAAACCCAGCAATACGCCCACCACGATGGCGATGCCAAAGCCCGCCATCGTGACCCAAAACGTGCGCCAGGCATGCCCCAAGATGGCCGTGTGATGCTCCAGGGTTTGCGCCCAGATGCGCGAGGGGCTGGGGAAGATGAACTCCGAGACTTGCAGCTCGCGTGTGATGCCCTCCCAGACGACGATGAGGGCAATCAGCAGCAGCAGGGGCGACAGGCGCTCGACGATGCGACGGTTCATGTGGCGGGTGGGAAGAAAGGAAAAGCCATCACTGCTGCAGGGGCACGCCGGGCCGGCGCATGGCGCCGATGTGGCCGCGCAGCTCGTGCACGATGTCGGTAAATTCGGCCGAGTAGGTGACCTCCAGATCGCGCGTGCGCGGAATCGGGATGTCGCGCCGCACCACGAACCGACCGGGGCTCTTGCTCATGCAATAGACGGTGTCGGCCAAAAAGACCGATTCGCGCAAGTCGTGCGTGACCAGAATGACGTTGAAGCGCTGCGCCTCCCACAAATCGCGCAGCGTGCACCACAGCTCCTCGCGCGTGAAGGCGTCCAGCGCCCCGAAGGGCTCGTCGAGCAACAGCATCTTGGGCTCGTGAATGAGCGCGCGGCAGATGCTGGCGCGCTGCTGCATGCCACCGGAGAGTTCCCACGGGTATTTGTGCTCGTAGCCCTCCAGCCCCACCGAGGCCAGCAGGCGCCGCGCGCGCTCTTCGAACTCGCGTCGGCGGTCCTTGAACTGACTGCGGTAGGGCTCGACGATCTCCAGCGGCAGCAGCACGTTGTCTAGCGTGGTGCGCCAGGGCAGCAGCGACGGCGCCTGGAACGCCATACCGGAGATTTTGAGCGGCCCGTCCACAGGGCGACCGTCGACGCAGATGGTGCCGCGCGACGGGCGTTTGAGCCCCGTGGTCAGCTTCATGAACGTGGATTTGCCGCATCCCGAGGGGCCGACGATGGCGATGAATTCGCCGCGGCGCACCGTCAGGTGGATGTCCTCTACGGCGTACACCCCCTGCGCCTGCAGCGCCGGGGTGTACGCCAGCCACACGCCATCGAAGACGACGAAGGGGTCGGTTTCGTGCGCAGTGGTTGTCGTCATGGGGTTCAGCGCTTGGGCAGGACGTCGAGCACGCGCGCATCGGGGAGGAATGAACCATCCCACACTTTGCTGACGTCGACCCGGGTTTTGGTTTGGTAGGCGTCCGAAACCTGACTGGCCATCAGCGACAGGCGGCCAGGGTTGACGCGCCCGAAGCCTTCGGCGCGCGCGTCGGGGCTGGCCACGACCGAGTCGATGGCCAGCCGCAGCCGGCGCAGCTCCAGGTCGGTGTTGATGATGCCGTCGCGGGCCTTGACCGCCTGGATGCCGGTTGCGGGGTTGGCCATGACCTCGCCCGCCCCCTTGGCGAAGGCTGCCAAGAAGGCGCGCACCGCGGCCGGATGTTCGCGCAACAGCTTGGGGCTGGCGATGATGGCGTTGCCGTAGAGCTTGACCCCATACTGTGCATACGGCAGCACGACGATGTCCTCGGTCTTGACGCCGCGCGCCTCCAGGTTGAGCAGTGACGTGAACGAAAAACCCGTGATCGCATCGACGTCACCACGCACCAGCATGGTTTCGCGCAGCGGTGGGTCCATCGACGTCCAGGAAACCGGCCCCACGCCGTTGGCTTTTTCGAAAATCGGCCAGGCTTTGCGTCCCGCGTCAAAGACGGGAGCCCCCAGTTTTTTGCCGGTCAGGTCCTTCGGGCTTCGAATGCCCGACGATTTCAAGGCCAACACCGCCGCGGGGGTGTTGTTGTAGACCATCATGATGGCCACTGGCTTATTGGGCGCGTCGGGGTTGTTGGCATGGAACTCCATCAGCGCCGCCATGTCGGCCAGACCCATGTCGTAGGTGCCGGAGGCCACGCGTGTGACCGTGCCCGCCGACCCGCTGCCGGCATCGATCGTCACGTCCAGGCCGGCATCCCGGAAATAACCCTTGCTGACCGGGTGCAGAAAGAGCGCGGCGGGCCCTTCGAAGCGCCAGTCGAGCTGGAACTTGATGGGCTTGTTTTGCGCGTGGACGACACCGACGGCGAGCGTGCCCGCCACGAGGGCGGCTGCGGTGCGGAGGAACTGGCGCTTGTGCATGGGGACTCTCCAACGGGTCAAGGGTGAACGGCGGCCCGCTAAGGGCAGCGCTGAGACAGCCCACCCATGCAAAACCGATGCCAGGCGGACGCTATGCCCCGCATTGTTCGCGAGACGGGCGCTGCCGGAACCCGTGGAAACCCGCACCGCTGCACCACGCTGGTGCGGCCTTGCACCGACCCGGCGTCCCGTCGCTCAGGTCGGCGCGGGCGCCGAGCGCACGCGCGCGGCGGCCACCGCCGTCATATTGAGCACGCGCCGCACCGTCGCCGCAGGCGTCAGGATGGTGGCCGCGCCTGCCACCCCCATCAGGATGGGGCCAACCGTGACGCCGCCGCTGGTCGTGGTTTTCATCACGTTGTAGAGGATGTTGGCCGCATCCAGATTGGGGCACACCAGCAGGTTGGCGCTGCCCGACAGCGTGGAGTCGGTCAGGAAGCGTTGCCGAATCCCGGGGTCGAGCGCTGCGTCGCCGTGCAGCTCGCCGTCGCATTCGATGTCGGGGTGGGCGGCCACGAACAGGTCGCGCGCCGCGCGCATCTTGCGGGCGCTGGCGCGTTTGGACGAACCAAAGGTGGAGTGCGACAGAAACGCCACTTTGGGCACGATGCCGAAGCGCTGCACCTCTAGCACCGCCATGGCGGCGATCTCGGCCAGTTGCTCGGCGCTCGGGTCTTCGTTGACGTAGGTGTCGGTGATAAAGATAGGGCCGCGGTCGGTGTTGACCGCGTTGAGCGCGGCATAGAGCGACGCACCGGGCTGACGCCCCAGGATGGCATCGATGCGCTCCAGATGGGTGGTGTAGGTACCCACCAGTCCACAGATGAGCGCATCGGCGTCGCCCAGGCGTAGCATGAGCGAGCCGATGATGGTGTTGGAGCGCCGAACCGCGGCCTTGGCCACCTCGGGCGTGGCGCCGTCTCGCTTGAGCAGATGGTGGTAGGTTTCCCAGTACTGGCGAAAGCGCGGGTCGTCTTCGGGGTTGACGTTCTCCACGTCCACGCCCAGGCGTAGGTGCAGGCCGGCCTTGCGGATGCGGGCTTCGATCACGGCGGGGCGCCCGATCAGGATCGGCTGGGCGATACCTTCTTCCAGCGCCAACTGGGCCGCGCGCAGCGCGCGCTCGTCCTCGCCGTCGGCGTAGGCGACGCGCGCCTTGGGTTGGGCGGCTTTGGCCACGCTGAAAACCGGGCGCATCAAAATACCGGTTTGGTACACGAAGCGCTGCAGGCTGTCGCGGTAGGCCTCGATGTCAGCGATCGGGCGGGTGGCCGCGCCCGAATCCGCTGCCGCTTGCGCCACCGCCGGCGCGATGCGCAGAATGAGCCGCGTGTCGAAGGGTTTGGGGATGAGGTAGTCCGGCCCGAACTGCAGTTCTTGCCCGGCGTAGGCGGCAGCCACCTCGTCGCTGATTTCGGCCTTGGCCAGCGCAGCGATCTCGCGCACGCAAGCCAGCTTCATCGCGTCGGTGATGCGCGTGGCCCCGCAGTCGAGCGCACCGCGGAAGATGTACGGAAAGCACAGGACGTTGTTGACCTGGTTGGGATAGTCCGAGCGCCCGGTGGCGATGATGCAATCGGGCCGCGCGGCCTTGGCCACCTCGGGGCGGATTTCGGGCTCGGGGTTGGCCAGCGCCAAGATGATGGGGCGCTCGGCCATGGTTTGCACCATCGCGGCGCTCAGCACGCCAGGGGCGGAGCAACCCAAAAAGACGTCCGCGCCGCGCACGGCGTCAGCCAGCGTGCGCGCGTCGGTGCGGCGGCAGTAGCGGCGCTTGGATTCGTCGAGCCGCCCGGCGAGCGCGTCCTCGCGCTGATCGTGGATCACGCCCTTGGAGTCGCACACCAGGATGTTGTCCGCCTGGGCACCGAGCGCGACGAAGAGGTCTAGCACCGCGATCGCAGCCGCGCCCGCGCCCGAGACCGCGATACGCACTGCGTCGATGGGCTTGCCCACCAGCTCCAGCGCGTTGATCAGCGCCGCTGCGGAGATGATGGCCGTGCCGTGTTGGTCGTCGTGAAAGACGGGGATTTGCAGGCGCTCACGCAGTCGCCGCTCGATATAAAAACACTCGGGTGCCTTGATGTCTTCCAGATTGATGCCGCCCAGCGTCGGCTCCAGCGCGGCGATGATGTCGACGAGCTTGTCGGGGTCTTTCTCGGCCAGCTCGATGTCGAACACATCGATGCCAGCGAATTTCTTGAACAGGCAGCCCTTGCCCTCCATCACCGGCTTGCCTGCCAGCGGGCCAATGTCGCCCAAACCCAGCACCGCGGTGCCGTTGGTGATCACACCCACCAGGTTCGCGCGGCTGGTGTAGTCGGCGGCCTTGTGGGGGTCGGCGGCGATTTCCAGGCAAGGGTACGCCACTCCGGGCGAGTAGGCGAGGCTCAGGTCGCGCTGGTTGGACAGCGCCTTGGTCGGCGTGACCGAAATCTTGCCACGGGTGGGGGTGCGGTGGTACTCGAGTGCGGCGTCGCGCAGGGCTTGTTCGGCAGGGGTCATGATGGATGGCGGTCAAAAATATGCCGACCTATAATAAATCAGCCATGCATCGACCCGCCTACCGCTGGCCCTATTGGCTGGCCCTCATTGCCGTGCTGTGGACGTCGCTGTCCCCAGCACTCGCACGGGTGTGGGTGGACGAGAGGGTCGAGCGCATCGAGATTTGCACCAGTACCGGTGTCGTCTGGGTGTCTGCCGGTGCGCCGACGGACGGTGCGGCGGACGTCGGCAGTACCCCTACAGCGCCGGCGATGGCTGCCATGGCGTGCGACTGGTGCCTGTTGCATGCGGGAGCGTGGAACGTTCCACCGGGTGAGCACGTCGCGCCGGTCGCCTTCGCGGTAGCCATTACCCTTGCCGACGCGCCCATCGCTTCTGCTTTCGACGAAGATCATTGGTGGCGTCCCCAGCCGCACGCGCCACCGCTCCTGTCGCCGTCTCTGCGCTGATTGGGCGGCCAACCCTCGGCCCGCTAGGTGGCGGGTCGGAGTGGCCTGACGCAGAGGTCCGCCAGATGGCGGGCCGTTGGACAGGAGTGATCCATGGCATCGACAAACGATGCGCACGCGCCGGGCCGTCGCCGGGTGCTTGGGCTTGCGGCCGCGTGCATGATCGTCGCTGCGGGACTTGCCGCCTGCGACCGCTCGCCCACCCCCGCGTTTCGGGGGATCGACGTCACCGGCGCGCCCTATGGGCGTGAGTTACAGCTGACCGACCAGTTCGGGCAGCGACGCACCTTGGCTGATTTTCGTGGCCAGGTCGTGATGCTGTATTTCGGCTTCGTGCAGTGCCCAGACGTTTGCCCGACATCGCTGGCGCGCGCGGCGGAGGTCATGCAGCGGCTGGGGCCCGACGCCGACCGGGTGCAGTTGCTATTCGTCACCGTCGATCCCGAGCGCGACACGCCCGAGCTGCTGCGCGAGTACCTGGCCGCGTTTCACCCTCGCTTTCTGGGGCTGACCGGAACGCCGGACGAGATCGCCGCAGCGGCACGCGAATTCAAGGTGTATTACGCCAAGGTCCCCACCGGCAGCAGCTACACCATGGATCACTCCGCGCAAACCTATCTCATCGACCCGCAAGGGCGGCTGCGCATCGTGCTCAAGCACGAGCAGTCGGCCGAGGATTACGCCCATGACGTGGCTGCTCTGCTGCGCGAAAGCGCCAGCGGCGGGTAGATGCCTTTTTTGTTTTTTCTCAAGGAGCCCAACCATGAAAACCTGGACCCGCGTGACTGCCGCCGCTGCCACCGCCTTGGTTGCCAGCGCCGTATGGTCACAGACCGTTACCGTCGAGGAGCCGTGGGTGCGCGGGACGGTCGCACAGCAAAAAGCCACGGGCGCTTTCATGCGCCTGAAAGCCGACCAGCCGGTGCGCCTGGTGGCAGCCGCCTCGCCGGTGGCCGGTGTCGTGGAAATCCACGAAATGGCCATGGACAACAATGTCATGAAGATGCGCCAGATTCCCGGGCTGGACTTGCCCGCCGGCAAGACGGTCGAACTCAAACCGGGCGGTTATCACGTGATGCTGATGGACCTCAAGCAGCCCGTGTCTGCGGGTCAAACCGTACCGCTGACCCTGGTGTTCGAGACCGCGGACAAGCGCCGTATCGAGCAGCAGGTGCAAGCGCCGGTGCGGGCGCTGGGCGCCCGGCAGGAGCCGTCTCACGATCACGGCCACAAACACTGAGAGAGAACCGGGTTCGGTCCCGATTGGATCGGTGTGCGTTGCGATGTCGCGGCTCACCCGGGCAGCGTTGCTTCGGCGGCGGCGCGCTCGGGACGGCGGAGGGCGGTGGCGGGTGGCGATGCGGCCCCCGCGCCGCGCTCGAACGTGACCACATGATCCATCTCGACGCGGATGCCGATCCACTCGCCCACTGCATGGTCGTGGTGGGACGGCACGTGCGTCATCACCGTCTCGCCGCTGGCCAGCCGCAGGGTGTACAGAAACTCCGAGCCGCGAAACGCCTTGCGCACAATTTGCGCTTTGACCGGGGCGGCGTCGTCGTGCACGATGTCGTCGGCGCGCAGCAGCACATCGCACAGCCCGTCGGGATAGGCGGTGGGCAAGGGACATTCCTGCACGTCGCGCAGGTCGCCCAGCGGTGTCTCGACCACGACGTCGTCGCCCAGCGCGCGGATGCGGGCCGGCGCGAATACCCCGTGGCCGATGAACTCGGCAACGAACCGTGTCGCGGGGCGATGGTAGAGGGTGTAGGCGTCGTCCCACTGGTGCAGTCGGCCCTGGTGCATGACGCCGATCACGTCACCAATGGCAAACGCTTCCAACTGGTCGTGCGTGACGAATAGGGCGGTCAGGCCGGCCGCTTTGAGGATGGCACGGATTTCGTGCGCCAGACGCTCACGCAAATCCACGTCCAGATTGGAAAAAGGCTCGTCCAGCAGCAGCAGTCGCGGCTGTGGCGCCAATGCCCGCGCCAACGCCACTCGCTGTTGTTGCCCACCCGAGAGCTCGTGCGGGTAACGCCCCTGCATGCCGGCCAGCCCGACGAGTTCAAGCACCTCCGCCACACGCGCGCGGCGTTGCGGTGCAGGCAGGTGAGCCAGCCCGAAGGCGACGTTGCGCTCGACGTTCAGATGGGGAAAGAGCGCATAGTCCTGAAACACCATGCCGATGCGGCGGTGTTCGGGCGGCACATGCACGCCCGGGGCGCTCACCTCCTGACCGCCGAGCACGATGGCGCCGCCGCTCAAGTGCTCCAATCCTGCCACCGCGCGCAGTAGCGTGGTTTTGCCGCAGCCCGACGGTCCGATGAGCACGCCGATATCCCCGGCACGCAGCGCGAGCGTGACGCCATCGACGGCAGGCTGACCCGATCCAGGGTAGCGCACCGTCGCCTGAGTGATCGACAGTTCCATACGCGCATTGTAGATAATGCGTATTCTCATTTCTTGCGCCATGAAACCTGTCCACTCCACTGCTGTCAGCCATCTTGCTGCGTCGGTGCCTTCCGTACCCCCCCGGCGGCGCTCCCATGGGGTGGCACCCTCGCGTGCCCTGGCGCGGATCGGTTTGACGTTGTTTTCGCTGTGGCTCGCTCTGCCCGTGTTGGCGCTGCTGCTGGCAGCGCTCACCTGGGATGCGGGCTCGACCGCCGTGTTGCGCGAGATGGCGGTCACCGTGCTGCCCGACTATGTGCGCACCACGCTGTGGGTGTGCGCGGTGGTAGCCGTCGCCGTCGGCGTCGTGGGGTCGGCAACGGCCGTGGCCGTCACGGTCTTTGACTTTCCGGGCCGGCGCACGGCCGAGTGGCTGCTGCTGCTGCCGCTGGCGGTACCCGCTTACGTGGTCGCCTACGCTTACACCGACTTTTTGCAGTACTCGGGGCCGCTGCAAACCGCGCTGCGTGAGTGGACCGGCTGGCAAGGCCGGTTGTTGCCCGAGATCCGCAGCCCCTGGGGCGCGGCTTGGGTCTTTACCTTCACGCTCTATCCGTATGTGTATTTGTTGGCGCGCACCGCGCTGAGCGAGCGCCCCCCCCAGTTGCTGGAAGCCGCGCGGCTGCTGGGCGCGCCGCTGGGCCGGCGGCTGCGCGAGGTGGCGCTGCCGATGGCCCGCCCCGCGATCGCGGCCGGTGTGGCCCTTGCGCTCATGGAAACCTTGGCGGACTTTGGCGTCGTCAGCTACTTTGGGGTGCAGACGTTCACCGCGGGCATCTACAATGCGTGGCTGGTGATGGACGACCGCACCGCCGCGGCACAGTTGGCCATCATGTTGCTGGCGTGGGTGGCGTTGCTGTTGTGGGTGGAGCAGCGCGCGCAGCGACGGATGCGCTTTGCCACCCAGCGTGTCGCGCGCGGCAGCGCGGAGGCGCAGCCAGTGCGCTTGCGCGGGGGGCAGGTGGTGGCCGCGTGGTTGGTCTGTGCGCTGCCCGTGATGTTTGGATTCGTGCTGCCGGTGCTGTTCATGCTGCGGCCGTTGTGGCATGGCTGGGACGAGCTGCCGTGGCACGCCTTTGGGGGCTGGGCGCGCAACAGTCTGGTGCTCGCGGCAAGCAGTGCCGCGCTGGCCACGGCAGCCGCTTTGGCGCTGGCGCATGCGGCGCGCCGCATGCCCGGGGCGCTCACGCGGGTGCAGGTGCGCATCGTGGGCCTGGGCTATGCCGTACCCGGGGCCGTGGTGGTGGTGGGCCTGCTGCTGCCGGTGGGTTGGGCACAGGCGCGCTGGCCGGACAGCCATGTGGCGTACTGGGTCACGACCACCGTTTTGGGTATTGTGTGGGCCTATTTGGTGCGCTTTACCTCGGTGGCGCTGCAATCGGTGCAAAGCGGCTACAGCCGCATTCCCCGCAGTTGGGATGATGCGGCGACGACGCTCGGTGTCGCCGGTGCGGCGCTATGGTGGCGCGTGCATTGGCCGCTGCTGCGCCGATCCGTGCTGGCCGCAGCGTTGCTGGTGTTCGTCGATGTGATGAAAGAGCTGCCAGCAACGTTGGTGCTGCGTCCGTTTGACATGGACACGCTGGCGGTGGTGGCGCACCAGTTGGCGCGCGACGAGCGCCTGGGCGAGGCGGCGTTGCCCGCGTTGACGCTGGTGGCCGTGGGTTTGGTGCCGGTGATATGGCTCAGCCGTGCCATGCGCCGTGGCGAGGCGTCGGCGTGCTGATGACCCGGCACGCGAATGCGCTCGCCGACGGATGCCGGGTTGGTCCCCCCGCCAGGAATCGAACCTGGATTTGCCGCTTAGGAGGCGGCCGTTCTATCCATTGAACTACGG